>JAIYBW010000006.1 GCA_027488375.1 Pseudomonadota bacterium | reverse complement strand
TATCGCCGTTATCTCCGCGATCACCTTTATCACCCTTGTCACCTTTATCGCCGTTATCACCGCGATCACCTTTATCACCCTTGTCACCTTTATCGCCGTTTACGCCTTGGTCACCTTTATCACCCTTGTCACCTTTATCGCCTTTATCACCTTTATCACCCTTATCGCCTTTCTCACCTTGGTCACCTTTATCGCCTTTATCACCCTTATCGCCTTTCTCACCTTGTAGGCCGCGCTCACCCTGGTCACCTTTGTCACCCTTATCACCTTTGTCACCCTTGTCGCCTTTATCACCCTTGTCGCCTTTATCACCTTTAGGGCCCTGGATACCTTGGATTCCTTGAATTCCATCAGTACCATTGGTGCCATTTGAACCATTCTGACCATCAACACCATCTTTTCCGTTGTAGTAGCCTTTCTTTAACTTTCTTAATTCAATAATCATCATCACAGTTACAGTTGCTACGATGGCAACTCCAACAATAATCGCAATTTTTTTGATATTAATGTTTGATCCAGAATTGAATGCAGCACCTGTTTGATTACCATCACCCATGAACTTCACTGCATTTTGAGCAATCTCAGTTTCTGTTAAATCTTGCTCTTTAAGTGAATTTAAAAGTGCACGATATTCTTTCTTCTTTGCTGGAGAAAGAATTCTATTTTCCATTTCAATTTGGATATCTTGTGGAGATACTTTATCTGCAAGGAGAGAGCGCAAACCTTGAGCTAAACGAAGATCAGATTCTTGCTTATATTGACGATCAGATCCATCCCAACCATCCATGTCGTATTGATACTCATCAAAGACTCTTTGAATTTCTTCCGAATGACGTGTGCTTGAAGATACACTTTTTGTACCACTAAAATTTCCAGCAAGAGCTGTGTTCGAAGCAATAGCGATAGCAATGGATAAGCTGATCACTTTTCTGAGCGTGTTAAAATGCATGGTATCTCCAAATAAATTAAATGACCCTGAGGGCCGTTATTAAAACTGACCAATTTTGACGGATAATAGCGATTTGTTAGCGTAATTAGTGAAAAAAAATGTCAGAGTCTTACATTTAAGACGAAACGCAAAAAGAATCGACAGTAAATATTCATAAAATACAAGCACTTAGGACTAAAATAAAATTTTTACATGCTCTCAATCTTAAGCGAATCATAAGATTGTCTATAAATTAAACATCCGTGAAAAATACGACCTAATTCATCATATTAAGCACTTAGAAGACTGAAAATAGGCCATAATTCTGCCATACATACAAGGGAACATGTTTATATGCTTCGCATCACAAACTTCATCATGCTGATCATCTTTCTCTCCATCACTTCAGCATGGGCCACAATTCCCATGGAAACAATTGCAAAACTAAAGAACACTAAAGAAGTTTTCATCAGCTCGTTTAGTAAAAATGAACAAAAAAGAATCAAAGAAAAATTTCAAGATCAAAATCAAAATACAAAAATTAAAAACATCCTTTATTCAACAATCCAAAACTACCTTGATCAAGAAGATGCTCAGTGTGAATTAAGATTTATCGCTCAATTATCAAAAAACTTAAAAGAATCTGGTATCAACGTTTCACTAGAAAATCTACAAGACACATTCAAAATGCTTAGAGTTACGAATGCGATTGATGACATTTTCTATGACATTCTTATTGGACTCTCAACTGATCAAGAAGAATTTGGGGAACTCAAACTTAATAAAAGACGTTCTAAAACTGGCTTAAAAGCAAAAAAACTTTTAGAAAAAAACGATGTCGCAGAATTATTCTCTGGTTTTTCAGTATGGCCTGATGAATCTGACCGTTGTGTTTATCAGGAATTCATTTATATCAAAAATAAAATTAAGAATAAGCACAACATAGCATCAGATAAAAAACGCCACTTCAAACTTCTCTTAAAGGAAGCTTACAGACAAAACATTTTCAACCTCGAGACTTACAATAAGCTTGAATATCTTCGTACAAAAAGCTTTGTGACAAAGAGAAATTTCTGGTTAAGAGATTATTTCAAAATCATTTTCAATGCTAAAGACAAAATGAAACCTATCAACTCAAACTATGTTGTCCGTAACATTGAGGAAGAAGATAGTTTCACATCAGAGAGGATCAGAAGGTTCTCAAGGATGACAAGACGTAAAGTCCTCTTTAAGAAGTATGACGAAACACAAATCATCTTATTAGCTCAAATTATTCAACGTGCCTCAAAAAGAATGGGTGCCGATCCAGATACTAAAAGTGGTCGCCCTGTTATCTCTCAAGAATTTAGCACAATTAATGAAAACGGAGAGAGAGAGAATTATGTTGAACAGATTGAACTTGATCCTCAAAGCCAATTTAACCTAGCAAGACGTCTTTTAAGAAAAGAAATGGTTGAAACACAAATGATGGAAACATTTGTAGGGCTGCAAATCACATATGAGGATCTTGTAACGGCAGCTTTTGAAACTGGTTACATTACATTTGAAGACCTTGAATACGTTGTTAAATACGATGATCTTTGGAATCCAACAACGAGCCCTTTTGAGAAAATAGTTGGTTTCAGTTTTAATGTCGCTGGAGTTGGTTCGATTTTCCTCCCTCCTCCTTGGAATATTACGGCCACTATCGCCCTGGGAGTTGTTGAAGGACTTATTTTAAACACAAGAAAAAATGGAGCGGAAAATGATAACCCTGCCACGTTTATTGAATAGTTTAGTCCTTACAACAAGTTTAATCTCGCTAAGCGCAATTGCGGATTCAACTTATTGTCCCAAAAAATTTGATGTCCTTGAAAGGGACAAAAAAGATGGTTATGAATTTGTATCTAAAGAGTTAGAGAAACTTTTTTGTACAAATAAATTTGAAGGCGAACACTTTAAAATCGTCTATGCAAGAGAAGATGAAGCGATTTCGTTTGACCATAAAGACAAAGAGCTCGTGAAGAAAGCGGCCAATGTCTATCACCATCTCACGATTGCGAGAAATTTCTGGATTAGTTCTGTTAAATCGGATTTCGTTGGCAAACTTCCTCAACTCGTTATCCGTCTAGATATTACAAATGCTTATTCAAGTGCTCGTCACTTTAAAAACGAAGAGCAAGAGAAAAACTATAACAACGCATGGTCTATCCCTGAAGGTCAAACTCCACGCTTTGCGAAAGAACAAAAAAAATGGAATAAAGAAATTTGGTTCAGCCCAATGAAGAAAATTGAGGCAAGAAATCTTGTTGAATCAGATGGAAGCAATCCTATTCACGAAAGCTTACAGGTTATTAAAGACCCTATTGTAAGTTTCAACCAAAATAGACTCATTTTTTCAAGCGTTGCTATGTTGAAGTTCAACACGCTTAACAGCAGCTCACTTCTTGATCTGGCCATTAGAAGTGCTGCACCGATTGCGATCATGTACGGACTGATTGAAGTCACAAAACACATGGATCACTGGTTCATGGATAAATATTATTTTGTTGATACGGCGATGGTTCCAGAGATTATTTATCATGAGTTTGCCCACATCGCGATGTCTGATACGATGAAGACTGTTCACTCAGTACCGGTGATTGAAGGTATGGCCGATTACTTTGCGGCCCGAATTGCTGAGCGCCGTAAGATGTATCAAAAAATGAAAAACATTTCGAGCAACAGATCTAAGGATATTAAAAATAAAACCTTCTACCACCCTTACCTAGAGGGTGCCTGGAATGCAACTTCTGACTTTACTCTAAGTCTTCTTTGGAAAGGTAAAATGGAGTTTGATAAGGCCAATGAAAAGAGGGCGAAAAAAGGTCAAGCAGCCCTCGCTAATTACGATGATCTAATTTATAACACCCATTTTCACTTGGATGAGAACTCTGATATCGCTAATGATTTAACTGGAGCACTCATTAAATCATGTGAAGAGAAATGCGCGAGCCTTAGACCTGGTATTAATACGCTCCAAAATACCTTTGAGGCGAAAGGATTGAATTAGGAAAGGTGTCACGTACCTTTTTGACATGTGTTTTTAAGGGCCTAGGCTTATATTGTAAAAAGTAGATATTCGATTTTATCGATAAGGCCCTTTTAAATTGCGTGTGTTATCAATATAAAAAAATTGGAGATTTCTATGCACACATTTATATATTTGATGGCGCTTACTTTGAGTTCACTAGCAATCGCAGAGCCTATTGTCGTGGCCCCAGAAATGATTCAGCAGCTTTCAAAAAAGACGAGAGAAAATGAGTACTTTATTAAAAGAGGGCCAGCGAAGTTCAAAATCTTTTACTTTGATATCGGAAAAGCACAAACGCCATTTTATCTCAGCAACTCAGTTTTCAAGCGTTATTATAAAAATGAAAAAAAATGTTTTGAGCTTACAATAGAAGAAAAAGCGAATATCGCCCGCAAAGTTAAGTGCCAGAATAAAATCAACCAACTCTTCATTACTGGTTTTGAAAACTTTAAACCAACTCCCCTAAAAGAAATCTTTGCATTAGGCTGGAAGGGTTTTGAGATTGAAAAAACTCAGGAAAACTTTGAGCTCGAAGCCATTGTTCAACCTTATGACATGTATACCTTGGATAGACACATATATGGACCTCAATATGACCAAGAGGTGCCAAAGAAAAAATTTAATGTGAAGCTCGCAACTTCTTCGAAATTAGATTTGACTGAAAAGAAGCTCGAATTTGCTCAAGAGTTTAATCTGACTGTCAGTAAAATTGGTATCCTCAGCGAAAAAACTGCTCAGGTGAAAAGTTCTATCTTTTCTTCCGACAGAAGTCTTTTCTTTACAAATAACTCAGGCGAAGTCCTGATTTATAATCAATACCTTCCAAATCCATTCGGGGATTATAAACTTTCAATTAACGAGAAAATACCAGAAATGCTTAAAAAGCTTGCTGAAGAAACACTGAGAGGGCCTGTTTGTTTTCGTGATACTTACTTCAAACCGACTTCGAAAGATTGTCACAAGCTTATTTTTGATTCACATCCAATGACTCGTTATACGAAAGTCCAGATGATGCTTGTTGATTTCAAAAATCAGAAGGTCAGATTTATTAATGAATAAGATAGAAAAAAATAAACAAAGCCACCTCTCTTACTTTCTATATTCATAAAGTTGGAGGCAATTTACCTGAAACACCCCTAATGCCTTTTGGGATCATTTCTTCTTCCAAACTTTCACCAGTTGCGAGGAATATATTTGTGAACCCCAGAGAGAGAATTTCATCTACATAATCAGTGCTCCGTAAAGAGCCTAAATTTAAATCTAAATATATAGGACAGGATCTAGGTATACTATCAGAGCTTTCAATGAAATTATTAATTGTTGAAAAAGTTAAAATATTTTTCAAGGAACTTTGGGCGTAAAACTCCCAAGATCGTCTAATATACTTGTCATCATCAATTAAAACTAAATCAACATGCTTTGAATCATTAATGGGAGGTTTTAATTCTTCAATCTCAAGTGACATATTATTTAATTCGCCCAAGACAGTTGGTAGTCGGATCTCAACCGTTGTCCCATGATTAACTTTGGAGATAATTTCCATACCTCCTCCAAGATTCTTAATATATTCATGGGCAGATTGAAGACCGATTCCTGATCCAAAGTTTTTTGTAGTAAAAGCCTCGTTCATTAATCGATTTAAGATTGCCGGAGGGATACCACTACCTAAATCAGAAACACGAATCCGTACTTCACAATTCCCAAAATCAAAATTAATACTAACAGTTTTTATATCACCATTATAAGACTCATAAGAATTATTAATTAAATTACTTAAAATTCTTTGTATCTGAGTTTTGTCCGCGAATATAAAGACCTCGCTGGAAGAAAAAAAATCAATTTTCAGGTCAGGATATTCTAATTTTTTTTGTTCAACGACTTCATATAGTGTTCTAATTAATGGGATTTTAAACAGCCTACTCGATTTTGAGGGATTATCCACTTGCGTGACCATACTCTCAATTCGATCTAGAGCAGAGTCCACAATTAACTTCCTCTCACTTTTTATATCAAAGGATTTTGATATAAATATTTTCAGGACAGATAGAGGTGATCGAACATCATGCAAGAAATTTTTTAAAATTTTATAACGATCGCTTAACTGCTGGTGCTTCATAACGTCATTGTGCATTCTTCTAAAATATATAAAAAGTGACATTGAAACGATGAAGGGGATATAGATTTTTACAAAATAATACCCATTAAAGATTTTCCAAAAGACTAGTAAATCATTTAATTGGAGTAACAACAGGAAGATCGACAAAGGGATTAAGACTCTTCTTTCAATTGAATCATTTAGCTTAAATGCAAACCAAGTCCCTATGGTCATTGGAGCAGCAACGAGAGGGGCCATTATATATATGATTCTTGAATGATAAACATAATCTCTTACACCAATAAGTAATAGAAGTACGTAGACAGAGATTACACTACCATAAATATAAGATATTTTTTTAATTACATTATGAGCATCAATTTTTTGATACACATTAAAAAAGACATAAACGAGAGCAAAATCTTGCAAAAGTCTTAATGGGAAATGGATCGCCCCTGTAGAAAGAACAGGCTCCCACCATATTCTAGGATACTCACTAAAACTAATCAGATAAAAAATTGAAATTACGGAGTAGGACAATAGAGAAAAGCCTAAATTAGTTTTTTTAATAAAAAAAGAGAGACTTAAAAACACTGAAACAAGAAATAAGAAGTATGCACTAAATAATTGAGCTCCAGTGTTAAAAAACCAAGAAATAAAATTCTTAGTTCGGACTTCTTTATAATTGCCAAAGCTTACACAAAATGGATTTAAAAATTTTATATTTTGATTTATATCTCTTGCTATAAATTCGATACTCGTTGCTTTTTCAAGATTAGGGAATGGCAAAATAAAGAATTCATTTGAAACATAAGTTTTCGAATCTAACAAATTTAGATATGTCTTTCCGTTAATTTTTAGTTCTATTATATCCTCGGGAGACTGAAACTGAGCCCAACAATCAACAGATGATGAACAAATTGAACCTGCGTTGGGAATGGTGTACTTCATTCCCTTGTTGGTCCCAATTCCCTCTACACATACTTTCCCAATTACAGGCCAACACAAATTGGAAAAAAATAATATACTAAATAAAATTACGTATTTCATCTTTCTCGAACAATACAGGTACAACAGGGGATTCTGACGCATCTTTTAAAGGTAAAGGGAATGCAACCATAAAGTAAATACCTTCTGGGACATCCTTCAGATTAAGATTCTCCAAAATTAAAGCACTCGCAAAAATTGTATTATGAATTGGTCTCTCGGCTTTCCCAGGATTAAAGTCAGAAGATTTCCATGATGTCCCATACATAAGAAGAGATGAATTGCTTACTAAATAGTCTGCAGCAGATTGCGACAAAGTGAGTACATAATTAGGATCATGGTACCCCTCCTTATTAAGAGGATATTTTTCTGTCGTGATTAAAATCCTTTTTGGGAGCTGATTTATTTTCAATCTTTGAAATGCTGAATTAATCTCTTCAGTCTGGATACTCCAATGATAAATGTCTCCTCCCATATGTTTATAATTATCACCTTTAAGTTTTAAAACAACTGCTTCGCCATAAAAGTAGGATAGTGATTCTTTGTAATAAACATCAAGTCTTTTTCCATCTCGATTAGTATGAGCAGGAGTTTCAAGATGGGTCAGACTGTGAGATTTAATTATATGTTTATCATAATTAACTGGCGGCATCTTACCTGGACTTATTGAATAAATTGATTCTTTTTCATAGGCAGGCCCCTCGCTCCACATCCCTGGATCACCGGCTGCAATCATTGGAGATAACATATAAGGCATTCTAGACCTCGATTTTTTTATTATTTATTGATTAAATTCTACATCATATTTGGATTTTTTAAAAAGTTATAAAATCAATCAAGTTTTAATAAACTTTTGTATAAAAAAAATGGATTCAACAACATCTAAATATCGATTCAATGAATTTGACTTACATAATCTTCAGCTAAGAAATCAGAAGGTCAGATTTATTAATGAATAAGGAAAGGTTTCACGTACCTTTCTAACTACCCCAGGAATAATTTTAAATAGAGGCCTGCAAAAAGGCCGATGATTATTCCCATTTGCCATTTGTGAAAACTCCAGACTTTATCGAACCTCTTATCATTGTCCAAAGAAAACTTCTCAAATCGTTGGTCCATCCGCTTCGATTCAGACTCAAACCTCTCATCAATCTTCTTAAACTCTTGCCTAAACTCCACATCCATATGATGAAAGTGATTTGTCTGGGCCTTAAGAATTAAAACGAGCATTTCTTCCGTAGATATCTTTTCACGATCAACTTTAGAAAGGATCTCATCGGATTTTTTTGTTAACCAGGAATCAAAAAGAATATCGTCAAACACAATGGCTCCCATTAGCGACCTCCGGGATTGGAGGTATTGTAGCACGTTCCTATCCACAATTGTTGCCAATAATAAAAACCATAAACACTTAAAAAAAGGATTTGATCAACATGAAGAGTTAAAAGATGAACCGGTTATAAAAAGGTACCGCGTACCTTTTTACCTTTTCACCTAAGCAGACTTATTTAATGCATCCTCAATGGAACTCCTAATCCATTTTTGATAATCCAGTCCTTCTTCCTCTGCTTTCGCTTTTATGGCGTCAAGCATTTCCTCACTCATTCGGATGGTAATAGATTTATTCTTAGGCTTGAGTTCAAACTTAACTCTCTTCCATCCCTTCTCGCTGAAAATTGAGCTTAAATCGCCTTTCAATGGATCGACTTCATGACGTTTTTTAGAATTCTTTTTTATGTTTTTCATAAGCGACAACCTCTTTTCTTCGCATAAATCTTGCTGAAATCACCCTTATTCTATTTTGCCTCATCGTAAAGCAGACAAACATTGGTTTATTTAAAGGGCCTGTACCTATTGCAATAAAACGATCCTCAAGATTAGAGTGCTTGCTATCTTTTAAAATCATGAGGGTTTGACTAAAAAATTGCTCTACTTCAAAAATTTCAAATCTTTCCTGAATTTTAGGGGTATTTCCCTCATCCCACTCAAACTCAGATATCTCTTTATGAATCATACTTGACTCCAAGCCTTTTGTACATACAAATGTATTAACCATGCCTTTCAAGTACGGAAAAGATACGCCTAAAGGTGCTTTAAATCAACGCCATAAAGGTGTCACGTACCTTTTTCACCTCCTATCTCACTCATCATCAAAAAGGTACGTGACACCTTTTTCCATGAGTTGGTATTCTCATTCGTATGACAAATAAAATGAATATGGTGACGAGTGCAGCTTTGTTCTTTCTTGCAGCGGGAATTTTTACTTCGGTATCAATTCTATCGGCCTACCAGATTCTTTTTACTCTCTCGGTGATCTACTTCACCTACATGGCATTTAAGGACAAGAATCTTCAATTACCAAAGAGTGCCTATTGGCTCCTGGCCTTTACGTTGGTGGCCCTGTTAAGCCTTGTCATCAATTTTGACCTCATCCCAAAACCATCGAAAAATTTTGGCCGCCTGAAGTATTTTATCTACGGCGTCGGGGGAATTTTTGTTTTGAGGTACTGGCTAGAGACTGCTTCAGATAAAGCAAAATCAATCCTCATTAATGTTTTCTTTTTAAGCATTATTGTTGCAGGGGCCTATTCCTTTTTCTCCATTCGCTCTGATTCCCGCGCCAAAGGTCTGACTGATACCATGAGATATGGTTACGGCTCGGCCATGATGCTGCTGACTCTCCTGTCGGCCATTCTTCACAAAGATAAACTTGGAAAGTGGTTTAACTGGAAAATTGCCGTTCCTGTTTTCATCATCGGTTTTCTCGGCATGTATCTCACTTACACCCGCGGGGCCCTCTTAGGATTTCTTTGTGGGCTACCGTTTGTGCTTTATTTTTTTAACAAGAAGCTCGGCTACGTTCTTGGAGGACTCGCGGTTCTTGGAGTCTTGGGACTTGTGGGGATTTATCTTTTTGGTTCAGGCGAGAGTAATTCACGCTTTTTAGTGAATAAAAATAACTCTTCGGATGTCATCCGCAGAAGTCAGTGGAAAGCGGCTATGATTGCCACACAAGAAAAACCAGTCCTAGGATGGGGACTTTCGAACTTTCACTCCCAACTCAAACGCATCAAAACTGATTATGATCTCGATGCTAAACATTACAACGACGCTCACTCGCATAACCTCTTCCTTGAAATAGCTTCAGGCACAGGACTTATTGGCGTTTTTATTTTCTTGGGCTGGGTTTTAAGTTGGGCCTGGGAATCCTTTAGGGCCGGCGGACTCACGAGAGCACTGGTAGTTCCCTTTGGTGTAGCCTTTGTGGTTTCGAGTCAATTTGAAGTCACCTTCGATGCGAATAATGCAAGCATGATCTTTTTTCTTTATGCACTCAGTGCCGCTCATTTGTCGAAAAGGTAGGCGGTACCTTTTTTGCATTTTAAACTGCCTTAAGCTCGATCTCGTAATCACAGTTTGCGCGCTTAAGTTGGTCTCTTAAGACAACAAGAATAAAATACTTCTCGTTTTGATGTAATTTTTTTGCAAAATATTTGGCGCGTTCAAGACTTACAAATTTTCTTTCATTTTCAATATCACTTAAATGACTTATTGAAATTTTTAATACTTTTGACATTTGCGCCAAAGTTAGTTCCTCACCTAGACGGTGATTTTTAAGAAGTTTTCCAAAATTAATCTCGCTCACTCCCAACGTATTCAAAACTTTTTTTGCAGAGCTATATTTACTAGTATTCATGCTTATGAACCTCATTTATAAAAATTTCAATAACTAAACTCGACTGATATTCTTGATAAATTGCTCTATAACTTTTACTAAGTCTTATCGATCTTTGTCCTCTTCTACTACCTTTCAATGGTTCATCATGATGGCCAGGAATTTTCCTCACCTCTTGAATTCCATAAAGCTCTACTTGCTCAATCCAACAATAAAGTTTTTCTAATATGTAAAATGGCAATTTGTGTAGGTTCTTTTCAGCCTTCTTAACAATAAAGACTTTTGTAATGATCACAACACTCCTTTCTTTTTACACCACCTAGGTGTAAAAATCAATTACGCGCCCAAAACGGACCAAATGCGTAAATATTTAGAAATCATCTATCTCAAAGAGGGACAATTTAGGGAGCAAGAGAACAGCTAAAAATGGCTAATTTCCTTTATTGAAATCAGGACTCGTTAAATTCATTTTTAACTCACTCCAACATAAAAGAAGACACTTTTTTAGATCAAAAAGGTACGTGACACCTTTCTTGGAAATGGGTATAAATTGACGCATGTCAAATAGAGCTAAAACGTTACTTCTTCTCCTGGTAGATGCACTCATTCTCGTGCTCTCTTTGACCATTGTTGTTTACTCGAGACGCTTTGGTCATCCCTCTGACATTTATCTTACTAAACACTACAACCTCTTCTCGCTCATCTTTCCTTTTTGGATTTTGATGTACTTCATTGAAGGGCTTTACACGCTAAAAACCTATAATCCAGCGAACCTTCAGATTTCAATTTTGAGATCAACGATTCTCTCTGTTTTTGTATCTGTGGTGATAATCTATATTGTCCCTTTTAAGCTTCAAGGAATTACGCCTAAAACGAATCTCCTTTTGATTGCATCTCTCTCACTTCCCCTCATGTATTTTTGGAGAAGATTTTTCTTCCACTTTTTTGCTGGAGATAAAAGACTTCGCAATACTTTTATTTTGGGCTCTAGGGAAACTCTAGATCTCGTTCAGCATGAGATCAATAAAAAGCCCCACCTAGGTTATAAAATTATCGCGAGCTGCACTTCAGAAGAGCACCCAGTTCTTATTCCACAAGGTGTAGAGCTTATTGCCGTCGAACGAAACATGACTAAAGAGAGTGAGCTGTATCAACAAATATTTAGTCTTTTAGGCTCTGGGGTTGAAGTTATGGATCTTGCTAAATTTGCGGAGCAAGTTTCTGGAAAAATCCCTATCAATGCCATCGATGAATCTTGGTTCATTGAATACTGTGGCCATCAAGATTCACGAAGCTATGATGTGATAAAAAACATTATAGATAGATCTGTTTCTATTTTACTCATGATCCTTCTGATCCCAGTTGCTATCCTTGTTGTCCCTATTCTTTTAATCGTTCACGGGCGACCGATTTTCTTTAAACAAGTCCGAACGGGACTCAACAATAAGCCCTTCACTCTTTATAAGCTTCGAACGATGGTGGTTGATGCAGAAAAAAATGGCGCCCAATGGGCAAAGCCTGGAGATGCACGGATTACTCCACTAGGTAGAATTTTAAGAAAGACTAGACTGGATGAGCTTCCTCAACTCATTAATATTCTAAAGGGTGAAATGAGTCTTGTGGGGCCTCGTCCTGAGAGACCAGAGATCATTGAAAAGCAACTCTCTCCAAATATTCTCTACTACAATCTTAGACACCTAGTGAAACCTGGAGTTACAGGCTGGGCGCAAGTCACCTTTAGGTATGGATTTTCTCAAGAAGATTCAAAAGAAAAACTGCAGTTTGATCTTTTCTACGTAAAGAACAGAGACCTATGGTTAGATATTCTGGTCATCATCAAAACGATTAAAACTGTTCTTACGGGTGCAGGGCAGTAGTCAGCTTATAATTTAAAAAAAATTATAAATAATGCTTTTTGATTCCATAAATTGCATACTTCACAAATGAGAGGATAGATTCAAACAAACCCTGCTTAAAGTAAGTACGATAGAGTTTCCATTGAATAAATGCCATATTGATTTTGTTTTTGGAAATTGAACTTACAGAGTCTTTTCGATAAATACCCAAGATATCACTTAGATTTACACACTTTCCTTGCTTCTCTATAAGGTGATACCAAAAAATCCAATCCTGCCGACGTCTCGCCGATGGATCAAATCTTAAATCATTTATCAAATCACGTTCGACCATCATAAATGAAGTCGCTAAGGGGTTGTATGCTTTTATATTTTCCAACCTTACAACATGAGGAAGCCTTATGGGTGTCGAATGCTCATTGTTCATCATTTGATAGGAGTGACATGTCATCTTTAATTCATTCTCTACCATGAAATTCAATTGCTTCTCCAGCTTGTTAGGCATCCAAAGATCATCAGCATCTAAAAAAGCGATGTATTCACCCATAGCTTCATCTAGCCCCTTATTTCTAGAAACTGAAGCCCCTGAATTAACTGAGTTTTGAAATACTCTGATTCGGTCATCTTTTAATTTAAAAGATTCTAATATTTGCCATGAACCATCTTGGGAAAGATCATCTACTATGATCCATTCCCAATCTTGAAAAGTCTGAGCAATTACAGAACAAAAAGTGGCTTCAAGATATCTTGAAGCATTAAAACAGGGTGTAATTATTGTAATTCTTGGCATTATTTATTTTATCTTCTATTTAATTGATTAGAAATACTTTAAAAACTTAGTTTTACAAAATAAATGGCATCACTCTCGTAATCCAGAATATAGTGGTTTTTCACTCCAGTTCAACTCAAAAATATTTCTAAGATTGTATCGGCAGAGAATCATATACTTTTGTAAAACTGATCAACATAAATATTCAAACGTGATTTCTCTTGTTATAATTTATTTCAAAACATAGGCACTAGTAATTCAGCAATTATGACCAATCTACTTCACTTTAAAATAGAATTTCTAAATCACGTTATCAACATTTATGAAACTCCAAGCCTAATCTAATCTCATTTCATAATTTTATAAGGAGTCCAACTATTCCCCTAAATCATGGAATCTTTGTGGGAGGGTTAAGAAAAGTGTTAAAATGTAGAAATTCCGATCTATGCGAACTGATTCCACAAATAAAGAAACGTGGACTGTAAAGGATGATCCAAGAGTGACGACAATTGGTAAGATCATCCGTAAGACTTCTATTGATGAGCTTCCCCAACTTTTTAATGTTATTCTCGGAGACATGAGCCTTGTTGGGCCCAGACCCAAAAGACCCGTTTATGTGAATCAATTTAAAAAAGATATTCCAACTTACATGCTACGCCATAAAATGAAAGCCGGAATTACTGGCTGGGCACAAATAAATGGATGGTGTGGTGATACAAGTATTGAAAAGAGAATTGAGTGTGACCTTTATTACATCAAGAATTGGTCTATAACATTTGATATTTGGATTATTTTTATGACCTTTTGGAAAGGCTTTGTGAACAAAAATGCCTATTAGGCAATTTAAAAAATTACATCCTAAACTCTAAGATTTAAATTTTTCGAGTTAAGCAAAAGCGATTAAATAAATGGTATAATAGAAAGAAATTTATGGGTTTAGGTATTTAGCTATTTTTCCATATCAAATTTTAAAGATTCAAAGATGGTTTCGCAGGATTTGATATCTTCTTTATAATAAGTGGGTGTCTAATAACTTCAATAATTTTATCATAAATTGAATCCGACAACTTTTCTTTAAAAAATTTCTACGAAAAAGATCAATGTACATTCAATTGTCACTACTTATTTATAGTTAGCATGCTTACTTATTCTTGGTCCTCAATGAACTTTGAACAATTCAAATCATTTTCAAAAAGTCTTATTGCCGTGTCCACTTATTCATCTGATTTTTTTACAAAATCAGGAAACTCTTTCTAATCCAAAGTAGACGCGAGACAACTTCTAGATACTTGGATACTTGGATACTTGGATACTTGCAATTTAGGATAAGTATTATTTTATTTCCCCGCTGATACAATGATTTTATTAAGTTTGCAAAAAGTTATATTCTCAACTTATTTCTTTTATTTTGATCCTAATCTAGATTGTTATCAAATATCGTTCAACCTTTGGGAGATAATGCTCGGTTTGCTTATAGCCTTCACTTCCTGGAAATACGATCTTAAATGAGGGAAATCTTTAACACGGATTTAAATTATGTTTTTTAGAGTGCCGGAATTTATAGAATAACCCATGGATCAAATTAAGATCAATCCCCTAATAATCTGTTGAAAAAGAAATGAGAACACTATTTATTTATTGGCTAATTCAAATGACTGGCTATTGAAAAAATAAAATTATTATTTAGTAATTAATGTGGCACAGAGCAGAAACTCTATTGAAGACTAATTTTTGTATTCTGCTCCATACCTTTTCCCATTTAGTTCAATAAAAATAATTTTTCAAGATAAGGAACGTATAATTAGTTTTATCAAATAACACCCGTTAAACTTTTACATTAATTTCACAGAAGCTGCCTGATTAAATCCTCTTTTTTTTGAATAAATGAAATGGAGTTATTTGAATCAGCTACCAATTCCTTAAAGACTTTAGATGCTAAACCATCTACATCTATACAAATTGATTTAACTCCGAATATCCCAGCTTCCAAAGCACAGGTTGAATAGTGTGTAATATGAATATCAGATATTTGCATAAGTTCATAAAAATTATTTCGCCAGTTTACTTCAGCATTTTTTGGTAGCACTGTCGTTGAACTGTATATCGTTCTTGGTAAAAGAATAAAAAAGTAATCCTTTAGTTCATGAGCTACTTCTAAAATTAATTCTGAAACTTTTTTTTCTGAAGTGTCTTGCAGTGTAATTAATATAATTTTCTTGTAGTTGCTTCTTAATTGGTTTTTGTAATCTTCAAGGATTACGTCAGAAAACCTAAACCATCTCAATAGTGGATGGTTAATTCGTTTTAGTTTCTTTTTATCGATATAAAAATATTCAGGCTGATTAAATACAACAGGAAAGTAGTGAAGCAATTCATCAGGAGTGATATTCCGACATAATTTGGGCGCAAAAAAATAAGCACGATGTCCTGATGATATTACACCATGCTGTAGTTCAATTATTTTAATCCCAAATTTCTTAGAGGTTTTGACAAGAGCGAGATTTGCAACATTATAATAATCAGTTATTAATATCTCTTTTGGCTTCATCCAAATTAAAAACAAATTCCAAAAAGCAACATAAAAATTATATCGCATTATCGTTGCTGATGGATTGAATGAATTAATTAAAAAATCTCCCCTTAATCGCCTCAGATACGAATTAATAATTATAATGTTATTTTTTTGAGAAAGAGTTGGTTTAAAAAATCGATGAATAATAATTTCTAATACTTGAATTGGCAGGAAGCTAATAGATGAAGATATCGATATTGGCCGTTGCCAATTGGTGAATTTTTCAAAAAGAATAGAATCCTGTGCCAGTGAAGTATCAAAAAATATTCTTTGTTGCTGTTTACCTCCTAAGTTAAGGACCTCTGCATTATTTATGAGGATGAGTCTTTTGTTCCTTTCTCTAAAAATTATTCGCAAGGGGAATATTAAGAATGCAAAAAAAGATCTTGGCAATGATTTTGATTTTTGTTTGAGTGTAACTTTCTTTGAATCTTTTGTTAAATTCTTATAATAAAAATAGAATCTTAGAATAAACCACTCTTCACTCGCGATGATGTCAGACCCCTGAAAAATTGGATCATCCTCTAAATTATTTAGGAAATCACTGCTTAGTATAGTCAGATTTTTCTCCAATTGATTTTTACTATATATAATATGGGTTATTAATATATGATTTATTCATAATTTTTAAGTTTATTCTAATTAAATATTACGAACCCCCTTTTTGACACCACGCGACAAACGCCAAAGGGAAACACAGGGAGTGATATAAATTACGACAAAATGGAACATCCAATATGCTAACTAGAAAGTGGATCAATAAGAATAATAATGAACATTTTCTTAAGAGAGGAGTGATCTATTTAGCTGCAAACACTTATGAAAAAAGTTTACTGTTCCTGTTACCAGCAATTTTTTCATTTTACATACGGCCAGAGGATCTATCTAAGCTCGTAATTTGCAATACCATAATCCTAATAGTGAACATCTTTCTTGGTCAAAACATTAATGCATTGATAACAATCGACTATGTAAAATTAAGCAAAGATGATTTTTCAAAATTATTCAATAATATTTTTTACTTTATTTTAATTTCGTCATTAATAATTCTAGTATTTGCTATTACTCTTAGAGAATTAATTTATTCACATTATGGTATTCATTTTGAAAATATACTTCTAGTCATACTCATTTGTATATTGTCAATTTCAAATCAATGTTTTAATTCTTATCTAAGAGTATCCAATCAATCCCGTTTTTTTTTAAAAACTTCTATCACGAGAACAAGTCTTGAGCTTATCATTGCATCATTTGGCGTTTACTTTTTACCTAGATGGGAGTGGCGCCTCTATGCTGCCGTTTTTGCGAATTTGTTTTTAGCTTTCTATTATTTTTTTAAATTATCGAATGAATTAAACTTACAAAAAAAAATTAATTACACCTTGTTATCAAATATTACTAAATTTACTATCCCCTTAGTCCCACATGCGCTTGGGGGATGGATGATTCAGATGATAGATAAAACCCTCATCCCTTTAATTATTGATAAATATTCACTCGGTATTTATTCCATCGCTTTTCAATCCGGTATGGTGACGTCCATTGTAGGTATCTCATATAACCAGTCTTGGGCTCCTCATTTATACTCAATGCTATCAGCTTCAAATCCTCGTAACGAATTGATAGTGCGATCTATTTATCGTTATTATATATTTCTTTTTGTAATTGCATTTATCAATACCATTGCTGCATCTTTTTTTATTAATCACATTCTACCGATTCAATATCGGCACCAAGAAATAATTATTGCCCTCACTGCTCTAGGGTATTGTATACAGGCTTGTTGTTCAGGCATGCTTAATTTCATATTTTACCACAAAATGAACAATCTCCTAATGTTATTGACTCCTATTATAGGAATAATACATTTGAGCATTTGTTACATTTTACTAAATAAGATTGGCATACTAGGTGCGTCACTAAGCTTTGTTATATCTAACATTATTTTTTTTATAACAGCTTGGTTTTTTGCAAATAAAGTTCATCCCATGCCATGGTTTGCGTTTATAAAAAAAATCGGCCAAAACTAAAAAAAGGTTCAACTCAATCAGTTGCTTATTATGTTCAATTTTAAAGAGCTTGCATTGATTAAGGCTTCAGCTAAAAAGAAATCATCTTCAACATCAATATCGATCGACTCATTTTTATTCATTTTATAGGCATATGAGTTTTCAGGAGTAAAAAAGCTTTTATGCATTTTGACCTGATTAAAATCAATAATATAAATAGCTCCATTAAGGCGGTAGTAAAGTTCAAGGTCTTGCGATCTTTTTAACTGGATTCGTTCATAAAAATATTTCATTGAGATATCTTCATATAAGGGAGAAGTCCAAGTCGGATGTGTCTCAGCAGGACATACAGAGATGACAGAAGAGGCGTTCTTCTCTATAAAAAGCTCTATTGCAGAATCAATATCAACTAATTTTCTAAGGGGAGATGTCGGCTGCAATAGTACAATGATATCATAACCAGGCTTTACATTATCTATTATATCTAAAACTACATCCACACTCGTTGCAGTGTCTGAAGATAAATTTGGAGCTCTCAGGGGGTCACAGTCGACTCCATATTGACTTGCTATTTTTTGAATTTCAATTGAATCAGTGGAAACAAATGCACGATCTATATACTTTGAACAATTCAAATCTTTAAGGGTCCAACCAATTAATGGGATATTACCAAGAATCTTAAGATTTTTATTTTTGACTCTCTTGCTCCCTGCCCTCGCTGGAATAATTGCCAAAACCTTCTTTCCATTAATCATTCGAATTCTCATAAATCGATCGGGCATAATCTAAATCACTAACCCTACCAATATCTATCCAATGCTCAATCATTGCAAAACAATCTGCCTTTATATCATTTTTTAATAGTATATCAAAAAAATTGGGCATATCAAAACATTCATCTTTTGGTATAAAACTCAGAAGCGAAGAATTTATGACATAAACGCCAGCCGAAACGTTAAATGAATGAGTTGGTTTTTCATCAATACCAATTGCAAGTCCATTATCAATTTGAACAACTCCGAATGGAACTTGAAATTCATACCTACGTGTACACAATGTTATTGGAGATTTATGACTGCGATGATAACTTAATAATCTTCTAAAATCCATCATCGTCAACAAATCACCATTAGTGACAACTATAGGGCCATTAACGCTTTCAGGTAGCAAACTTAATGAACCTGCAGTACCTAATCTTTTATTCTCTCTCAAATAACAAATATTACAATTAAATCTTGCTCCATCTTGAAAGTAGTTCTCAATAATTTCAGCTTTATAATTTACCGAAATAAAAAAATTTACAAAACCAACTTTAGTAAAATTTCGAATAATTCTTTCCAGGACAGGCTTGCCACCTATGTCAATCATTGGCTTGGGACATTCTTTGGTATGTTCACCCAATCTGCTTCCTAGCCCGCCCGCCATTATAACTACGGTCACAGATTTAATATCCTCATCATCAATCACATATATATCGACGACTTTATTATCCTCTAGGAGAGGAATAATTTTTATTCTCTTATCTGAAGTAATTTCTTTAAGTTCACTGATTGGTGTTTGAAGTGTCCTAAAAACTGGATTTTTGTTTATTATATGATCAATATTTTCATGGACTTTTCTCCCAGAAATAATTGCTCTTCGAATATCACCATCCGTTAACGAGCCAACAAGTTCATTTTTCTCGTTGATAACAATCAATCCTAAACCTTTAACTTTATCAAGCTGATCAAGTGCATGCTGAATTGACTGTCCTGGCTTAATTAGGAAATCAGAGATCATAAAATCTCGTTTTAACTTTAAATTGTTGACTTTTAATGTAATTTATAATTTTAGAAGAACTATCTCCATCACCATAGAATGAACTACTATGAAATTTCTTGTTAAGTACCATCTCTAATTTTTCTGTAATTTCTGAAGGCACACAATCGACGACAGAGGAATCATGTAGCCTACCTCTTTGTCGAACCCCGATATTGAGTGTCGGTACTCCGAGAAAAGGAGCCTCAATGATTCCACTTGAAGAATTACCAATTACGACGTCACTTATTTTCATGAGACTTAAATATTTCAATGACCCCAAATTTTCAGTTAGATATACATTTTCTCTTCCTCTGGCATAGTTTTTCAACCTATTAACTATTTTGGAATGCCCGGGGTCACTATTGGGCAGTGTAAAAACCTGACCAAAATCTGAATAACCTGAAAGAACTTTTAAAATGTCATCTATTGCATCTTCATCGGCAGCCGTGACTGGATGATAAGTTACAAGAAAGTTTTTCTTTTTAAATTTGAAATTTAATTCTCTCTCGATTTGATCTTTTGATAAAAACTGAAGATTCACAATATTTTCAAGACCAACGGCTCCAACGTTAAGCACTCTTTCAGGCTCTTCGCCCATCTGGATAACCCTTCTCCTATGCAACTCAGTTGAAGTGAAATGATAAGTGCTCATTTTCGTAATTGAATGTCGTATAATATCGTCAAAAGCCCCCTCAGTAATTTCTCCGCCATGAATATGAGCAACAGGGACCCCGAGAAATAATGCCACCTGAGAAGGAGCTAACATTTCATATCGATCTCCAACTATAAAAATCAAATCAGGCTTCAGCCTTTGAAAACTTCTTCCAAATTCTTTTACTCCTATAGATACTTGGTCAAGGATTGACACTCTACTATCTTCCATTTCTCCAAGATAAACTTTATCACTAATTATAAATCCATCATTTGCAAACATCTCCCATGTATTTCCAAATTTTGCCGAAAGATGCATGCCAGTCACAACAATCTGCAACTCAAACTGATCATCCCTTTGTAAATTTTTCATAAGCCAGTATGAAAGGCCATAGTCAGCTCTTGTTCCTGAAATGATGCAAATTTTTCTCATATCTCTATAAACTCATCTTCAGTAAATGATCTCTTCGCAACCTGACCAATGACGGAATCCCAATTCATTGGGCTGATCCCTGAACCAGGTCTTTTTAAAGTTATATTCTCAGATGAAAAGATCTCGCCTCTCTCAATTTTTCGAGAAGCAACAATACTCTTCCTAGCAATAATAATATTTTTCTTTTCAGAATCTGAGGGAGCTTTAACTCCACTACCTAATGCCTTTTCAATATTTCGAATAGATTTTACCATTTTCTTTAGTTCAGATGGATCCATAGATGCTTGATGATCAGGACCAACCATGTTTTTATCAAGAGTAAAATGTTTCTCTATCACTTTTGCCCCTAATGCGACTGCAGCGACAGGAACCTCTATGCCTAGTGTATGATCTGAATAACCGACATCAATCTTAAATACATCTTCTATCGTCTTCATCGCATTAAGATTAACATCTGCCATCGGAGTTGGGTATTCAGTGTTGCAATGTAGTACTGTGACTTTATTTCCTCTTAGTATGTTCAAGGCGGCTTCAATCTCTTCCATGTTTGCCATACCTGTTGAAAGTATTATATGGCGATTAAAATTTGTTAGCTCTCTTAAATATGGTAAGTTTGTAATTTCTCCTGAGGGAACTTTAAAGAAGTCGAGATCAAGAGAATCGAGATAAGCAATACCTTCAAGATCAAATGGTGAAGATGAAAAACCTATCCCCAGATTTTTACAATAATCTAGCAGTATTTTGTGATCATCTTCGTTAAGCTCTAATTTCTTAATCATTTCAAACTGAGATTCATCATTTCCAGTCGTTTTTTTTTGGTACTCAGCTTTTTTTGCATTTACTGATACAAGTTTTTCGGCTTTGAAAAACTGAAACTTTACATAATCAGCACCTGCATCTTTAGCTGCTTCAACTAATTTTTTTGCCAGACTTAAATCTCCATTATGGTTTACTCCGGCCTCCGCAATAATTATGACCTTACTCATATTTTTTCTCCAAAACTCAAAATAGTTTCTGGGGGTATAATCTTTCCATTTCTAACTACAGAATTACTTCCGATGAAAGTTCTATTACCTATAACACAATCACCATTTACAATTGCCCCCGTAGAAATATGGCAATGATCCCCAATAACTGCATCATGCTCAACAAGGGCTTTCGAGTTAATTATACAGTTCTCCCCAATGACAGCCCCTGCATTTATTAAGACGTCATGCATTACAATAGTTCCTTTACCAATTTTGGCATAAGAAGAAACGTATGCCCGCTTCGAAATGATCGTTGCAAAATTTAACGGCATTCCAAATAATTTAATCCTAAGGTCCGAGCTCTTAATTTGACCAATTGTTATCAGAAAATAGGAATCATCATTAATGTAGTGAGGTAAATTTTGGTCGCTATCCAAAATTTTATATCCGAGAACTTCTTGACCAATTTTTTCTGGGACATCAAAGATTCCGACTATTTGAAATTCATTCATACTTTCAATAACGTCGATAGAAGATTTACAATGTCCTCCCCCCCCTATTAGATATAACTTCTTCATAGCCTCACCGAACTTGGCAAATTAACGACTGTTGATTCAAATATTTTTGCATTTAAAAGTTCCGTTTTTTGACAATTTTTAAATGCAGGTAAATCTGACATCAGCTTCCAAATTGGACGAGTCATAACACCAGAATTATTTGAAAGTTGCAAAAACTCTTGCTGATCTTTATTGTTTTTGAACATTACTGCATTTAACCAATAGTTTGATTCTGAGTCTTCAGAGCATTCCAAAAATTTTATATCTTTTTGAAGAAAGAATTTTTTATATAAATTAGACGTTTCTTTTTTATTAAGCAGAAACTTCTCGAGCATCTCTAACTGTGCACAAAGCAGGGCTGCATTTAAATTAGGTAACCTATAGTTAAAAGCAATTTCATCATGAAAGAACTCCCATCGATGAGGAACCTTTGCAGTAGTTGTTAAATGCTTCGCCTTTTTTGCTAATTTTTCATCTTGAATTAAAATTGCCCCTCCACCACCACTGGTAACAATCTTGTTACCATTAAAACTCAGAGCACCCAATGGAGCAATCGTACCTGTTGCCTTTCCCTTGTATAAGCTACCTAACGACTCAGCAGCATCTTCAATTACATCAATATTATAATTTGAACAAATTTCGATAATCTCATCCAGCTTTACAGGATGACCAAAAACATGCATCGGAATACACGCCTTAATTCGACGTTTTGTTTTTTTATTGTAGCAAAAGCCATCATGGCCAATCTCAGCATGAGTTTTGAGAAAAGATTTTAAATCGTCAGGACATAAGCCTAAATTATTGCTACATGAATCAATAAAAACACAATGGGCACCCACATAAGTAACGGCGTTAGCCGTAGCCACAAACGTTAATGCCTGAGTAAGCACTTCATCATTTGCCTTTACATCTGCCAAGATCAGGCAAACGTGAAGAGCTGCCGTTCCATTAACTGTTGCAACGGCATATTTCGAGCCAGTTTGTTCACATATCATTTGCTCAAACTTATCTACGAATTTTCCTACGCTAGATATAAAGGTTGAGTCAATGCATTCATTAACATAGGCTTTTTCATTACCTATGAATTTTGGCTCATGAAGAGGAATATATCCCTCTCCATACAATGAACGAACAAAAGTAATTATTTCTTCAAACATTATAAATGCCTGCTTTGTATCTTTTTAAATTTTCAGTTTTAAGGAACCATTCAACCGTAAGCTCAAGTCCTTGTTCAATAGTGTAATTTGGTCGAAACCCCGTCAAAGAACGTATCAGCGAATTATCACACCATAGTCTGTTCACCTCTGACTTCTCTGGTCGAATTCTTTGCTCATCCAAAATAAATCTCACATCACTGTTCATGATTTTTTTTATTAAATTTAAAGTGTCACCAATCGAAATTTCAAAATTAGATCCAATATTGACTGTTTTACCAATAGCTTTTTCACATTTTGCCAATTCAAGGAACCCACGACAAGTATCTTCTACATAATTAAAATCCCTTGTAGGAGTAATATCTCCAAGCTTAATTTCCTTCATCCCACTTGCAATCTGAGTAATGATTGTAGGAATAACAGCCCTTGCAGACTGCCTTGGACCATAAGTGTTAAAAGGTCGCGCAACTGACACAGGAAACTCAAATGAATTGTAAAAACTCATTGCCATTGCATCGGCAGCAATTTTTGAGGCGCTATAAGGCGACTGAGGCTGCATAGGGTGTTTTTCATCTATTGGGACATATATCGCGGTTCCATAAGTTTCAGATGTTGAAGTATGAATAAAACGCTTTATCTTATTTTCCATAGCGGCTTTAACCATATTAACTGTTCCCATAATATTGGTATCAACATAACTCTGTGGCGCAATATAAGAATATGGTATTGCAATAAGTGCCGCTAAATGAAAAACAATATCAATACCTTTAGTGACTTCTTTGCAAAAGAAAGGGTCTCTGATGTCACCAGCAACAATTGTTACTTTATTTAAGCACGGTATAGCTTCAAGCCATCCCCATTCATTAAAAGAATTATATAAAACTAGGGCTCTAACCTCATAACCCTCCTTAATCAGAAGCTCCACTAAATGCGACCCTATAAAACCATCGGCCCCTGTGACTAGTACTGACTTCAAGTGATTCCTTTGTTTAATTTTTTATTTATTATTACCATCCTGAAAATAGGTTCTCAAATAATTAAAGTCAGCTGTGTAGATACGCGTGGCAAAAAATCCTAAAAAATAGATCGCTTTCAGTTATTAGAATCTAATGTTAAGTAATTCTATGACATAACTTATGGTTTAATTGATATATTCACCTTTTTTCATCTATGAGACCTCACCTTGTCAATTCTTTGATTTTGCAAAAAAACAGGCGATATTTATCAAATATTAGTAAATAAATTTGAATCGACAATCGTTTACCAATTCCTTAGATATAGGTATTATAAACCCCCAACAATAAGCCCCTCCCCCGCTTGAAAGCTAAAGGAAGTTTAATGCTTTTTCTCGAAGAACGATTCAACAAAGCTTGGAACAATCTTTCAGAAGCCATTTCCAGCAAACATTCTTTAGCAATTACTCTGCTAGTCTTCTTTTACACACTATCCTATGGGGTTATGTTGGTAAATCCGAGTATTTACTGGGATGACTGGACCTTGATTCTTAATAATCAAGCAGAGATCCTAGACACTTTCCATCAGGCAGGCTCCGTCTGGGATTGGGTGGGATACTTGCATTCTTTTCTGATTCAACACCCTTACAGCGTAAAAATTTATCGGACAATTACATTTTTATCTTATCTTTTCAGTGGGCTCTGCGTTTATTTATGCTTAATAAAACTAAATCTGTTCAAAAGACATAACAGCTTTGTTATTTCTCTTTTATTTTTGATCATTCCTATTAATCAAGCCAGAATAGCATTGATATGCCTCCCCTACGCATTATGCTTTTTTTCTCTTTACTTGGCGCTTACTTTGAATCTTTATTTGAAAAAAAGTATAATCCATGAACTACTTATAACTTTTATTTTTCTATTTTCTTTTAATATTCCCTCTACTCTTCCTTATTTTTACCCTCTATTTCTAGGTTCTATCTATTTAAATGACGCCCGAAGTGATAAGGTACTTTTCCTCAATTCTCTCAAAAAGAACTGGCGAATTCTTATTTCTCCCTTTTATTTTTTCGTCCTAAAATCTTATTTTTTTCCACCGAGTGGTCTTTATAGTAATTACAACCGAATTGATGTTGGTAATTTTTACCGGTCACTTACCATGTTGCCAAAGTTGTTTTTTGAGTCTTACACCGGAGGAAATGAAGGGATTAAATTTATAATTTTTCTAATGCTTGCAATTATCTTCATGTATTCGGTTAAGAGAATAATCTTCAAAGAATGCAAATCGATACCAGACTTGAAACTAATCTACTTCGGAATCGTATTGTTCTGGCTAGGAATCTTTTCTTATGTTCTTGTTGGCAAGCCACCAAAAAACTTTGATTGGGATAGCAGACATCAACTGTTGACATCATTAAGCCTATCCTTGGTTCTTATAGAGGCACTAAAAAAACTTGTAAATTCCAGTACTTTAAAAAGAATCCTGCTGGTTTTCTATGTCATATTCTGCTTATTTGCTAATATCCAAACTCAATTTGATCTTTTTCATGACGGGCTGATGCAGAATGCTTTAATTGAGCAAATCAAAACTAATAATTTATTTAAAACTCATACATCTTTTACATTTGACTGCGAATCAGGCTTCTGGGCACTGGATAGGAAGATAAGATTTTATGAATTCTCTGGTTTTTTCAGGCTCGCATTTAATGAGCAAACAAGGTTTGGTTCATGTAAATCAGATATAAAAATAGCTAAAAGCCAGCAATATCATTCAGCAAAATATAACTTAGAAAACTATAAGTATGATCCTATTAATTTTAAAGTTCAACTTGTAAAATCAAAACATATAAGCAATGTCGAAATGCTTCCAATAATGGTGGCTCCACTCCTTTACAAAAAAACAACTAATTATAGATCTTTGGGATTGTTGAAAATAAAAGTAACTCAAAATTAATTTGTCATCGCTAAAAAAAATAATTATTCTGGTCAAAAAAAATGCAATTTTCCGATATCCCATTCAATAAGCCAGTTACTAAATTTTTTGATCCTGGGATCATTTGTAACTTAACAAAGTTTTGTGGTGATGGAAATTACACAGAAAAATGTTCACGCTTTATTGAAAATAGATTTCAAGTAAAAAAATGTCTTATGACCACATCTTGCACCCATGCTCTCGAAATGGCGGCAATCCTTATTGATATTCAGCCTGGCGACGAGGTAATCATGCCTTCGTTCACTTTTGTTTCTACAGCGAATGCCTTTGTTTTAAGAGGAGCTAAAATCGTCTTTGTTGATGTTAGGCCTGATACCATGAATATAGATGAGAAACTCATTGAATCAGCAATTACTTCTAAAACTCGGGCAATTGTTCCGGTCCATTATGCGGGTGTCGCCTGTGAAATGGACACAATTCTTGAAATTGCTAATAAATATTGTCTTTATGTTATTGAAGATGCTGCTCAAGGAGTTATGTCAACCTACAAGGGGCGAGCATTAGGCTCGATTGGCCATTTCGGGGCATTTAGTTTTCATGAGACTAAAAATTATCACTGTGGGGAAGGTGGAGCCTTACTTATCAATTCTATTCAATTTAATGATAGAGCTGAAATTATAAGGGAAAAAGGCACTAACAGATCCCGTTTTTTTCGAGGACAAGTTGATAAATATACCTGGGTTGATATTGGGTCCAGTTACTTGCCAAGTGAAATCAATATGGCATATCTCTGGGGTCAACTTGAAGCAATTGATAATATAAATCAAGACAGACTAAAAACTTGGAAACTTTATCTTGATGGATTAAGTACTCTAGCCGGCAAAGGACTGATAGAGCTTCCAACTCCCCCCCACTGTACAGAGCATAATGCCCATATGTTCTACATAAAACTTAAAGACTTGGAAGCAAGAACGAAATTGATAGAAAAATTAAAAGAACAGAAAATTCAAACAGCATTTCATTATGTGCCCCTTCACACATCACCCGCTGGGCAGGAATTTGGCTTTTTTCACAGTAACGATAATTTCACCACAAAAGAAAGCGAAAGACTTGTCAGATTGCCACTATGGTATGGGATGACCACCCATGAGGTCCAATTCGTAATTTCATCAATTCTAGAATCGATGAAAACCTTTTAAGTCTTTTAATAAAAATAAAATCAGAAGAAATGCTAAAGCATCTAATCATTTTTGAGCAGTAAAAGAGATATACTTAAAAAGACAATTACTCAGTGGTTCCATTTTTCTCAAGTATGTCTCTATTGCATCAATTTTTAACGCTCTCTCATCTTTGGTTAATGATAGATCGTTATTAATAATTCCCTGACCAACAAACCACTCAAATGTGACTACCACATTTTTAAATCCTATTTCTGTCAAAACTTTCTCAATATACCCTTTTGACAGACCATGACTCTGAGTCTTTTGAAATTCAGCAATGTTGTAAACCTCGGGAGAAATTTTATATTTTTCAAATAATAAGCGATCAATATGTTTTGTGTGCTTTATTTCCCTGTCAATATACTCATCATAACTTCTCTCGCTGTCGAGCTTATTCAAACTCTCCCAGAAAGCAGCATTAGGATCAAGATCAGAATAAACCATACCGCCGGGTTTTAAACATCGATAGGCTTGTTTTAATGTTGGGGAAATATCATCTAGATGACTAAGAAATGTATATGCTGTTGCCACGTCAAAATAATTGCTTGGACTATCGATTTCTGCGGTATCCCTCAAAGTGACATTCACAATTCCTTCTGGATAGTTTCTATCGATCTGGTCTGTCATTGCTTTAGTAATATCAAAACCTTGGATTTCAGTGAATTTTAAATTTTTCGCAATGTTAATAATAAAACCTGTACCACACCCCAAATCTAATAATTTAGTACCATTTGTTTTTTCTTTTATTTTTTGAAGCTTGGAAGTAACTCTCTCAATATTTTCAGGTCTCCAATGAGGCTCTTCTTTGTTATAAACATCAGCTAAAGCCGTGTGTAATTCAATATTTGCAGATATTACGCTACTTTTTGATGGCTTGTTATTCATATTTTTCCTTACTCTACGGTTTGCTTAAATGATCTTTCACTTAAAGGTTTGTAATATTCCTCCATACTAGTCGGAGGTTGAGAATGAAAACCCAATTTCTGTTGAGCTTTTTCACTTATTTGCTCAGTAGGGATATTTATCATTGCTCGTGGAATATCAATTCTCTGCTTCATATAAGATCTGCACATGTTAATTGTCAAAGCGTGTCTCCAACGATCTGTCTGGTTTTCACCTCCAGAGTGCCAAAGTCTAGCATTAAAATAAAACACACTACCAGCTGGAGCAACAACCATTAGAGCACTTTTTGAAAACTCTTCAGCGGAAGGTGAATCTAGACGGTTTTGAGAATAAGGCAAGAATTGAGTTGCCCCATTTTCGAAAGTAAAATCATCTAACAGTATCGTAGCTCCCATATTGGTTATATAATTTGTAATCAATCGTGGGCAATCGACATGAATACGATTAGAATAGTTACTTCCCTTGGGAGGCATCGAAGAAGAGGTGTAAGCATAGACAATACACCCCTCCCCAAGGATCCACTCGAATGGCTCGGTTAACTTTTTGTTATCAAAAAGGCTAATAAAATCTCCCCCATAAAGAGAACAGAGCATCACCATTCCGTAATCCTTATAGTTTTGCGAACTGTATAGCCTCTTATCATTTTCAATTGCATACTCGAGTTGTGTTTTTAAAGACTTTACATCATCGGAACTCAGCACATTGTGTGATATATAATAGCCTTGTGTTTTTATTGCACTTACAAAATCTTCTTTATGCATCCCTGTCATAACCTTAATTAACCTCTTTGATAATATAATGCGGATACATTTTTGTAGCTTCAAAAACTCGGCCTAAATAAAGTCCTATCACTCCAAGTGTAAAAATTTGCATACCGCCGAAAAATATTATCAAACTCATCGTTGAGGTGTAACCAGGGTTTACGTATTCTCCAGATAATTTTTGGTAGATTATATTTCCCCCTAGTACTATACCTAGTAAGCAAAAAAATATACCAAGACTAACCACAACTCTTAAAGGAAAATCTGAAAAATTAAGAATAATCTTAAAAGCAAATTTAAATCGCTTAAGAAGGCTGTATGAAGATCTCCCAATTTTTCTTGGTTCTTGCAAAGTTTCAATATAATTTATCTTTAATCCTGCCAATTGTTCCATTCCAGGAATATATGGATTATATGACCAAAAATGCAGCATCCTAGAAGCTGCTTCAGAACTATAAATTCGAAGTGTCGAACAGTTCTTCGGAACATTTGCTCCCGTTAGAAAATTTAATGTACTATGAAAAAAAATCGATGTTAAATCACGAAAAAAAGATTTCTCCCTTGTTGTTCGAAGAGATATTGCTGCATCAGAGTCACCTCGACTGACTAATTTTATCAACTTGAGAAGCTCCCTAGGAGGATCCTCCTGATCAACATTCATAAAACCAACAATATCACTTGTTTCAATTGCCTTTTTGATCCCAACAAGTATTGCTGTGTGTTGACCAAAGTTCCTAGCAAGGGAAATAAAAGAAACAAAACCAAATTCTCGCACTATTAAATCTATGAATTCCCTATTGATGGGCTTTACTTTACTGCCATCATCTATAAATATAACCCTAAAAATATTTTGTGTTTGATTTATGATCAATGAAGTTTCAAATGAATGACAAAAATTTTTGATCAAATCTGAATCATTAAATATAGGGACGACAATTGTGATAACCAAAAAAACCCCAAATAATAAAGTAGTAATTTACGGAAGCAAATCTTTTGCCCAATTATTAAAAAACATTTTAGAAGAAGATCTCGACATAAAGCCTCTTTGCTTTATCGACGATTTCTCAACATCAAATAAACTTTCAAGCATACCAATTGTAAGCTTGGCCAATGCAGTTAAACAATATGGAAATGAGATTGAAATTTTGCTAGGTGTCGGCTACTCAAACCTATCAGAAAGATTAAAACTCATTGAAAAGCTACGGACATTAAATCTAAAACTATTTACTCTAATTCACCCCACGGCCTATATTTCGAAAAGTGCACGAATAAATTGCGGCGCTATCATAATGCAGAATTCATGCGTTTCTCAAGGTGCATCTATAGGGGAAGCAACTGTCTTATGGCCAATGTCAAATATTAGCCATGATTGCAAGATTAATGAAAACTGCTTTCTTAGCCCCGGCTCAACCATCTGTGGATTTAGCGAAGTTGGTCACTCTTCATTCATAGGGGCAAACGCTACGATTGTTGATAATGTAAATGTTCCACCATTCACTTTTATAAAAGCCGGTGGGCTGTACCACAAAAAAATATCAAGCATATAGCGACTCCTAGGTGCTTTAACAGCTTTTAGTATTGTACAGTCTTTGACACTAACGGGTAAAACACCTGATAATCAGTGCTCACTCTAAACCTTAACACTTTAAACTTATTGTACTTTTTTTAAGACTAATTTATACGAATATGGTTGAATTTATAATCAGTTAAGATTTAAATACTTTTAAAATAGACGTTTTTTTAAAAGAAGCAGGTCATCCGAGAATCATACAAATCTCGCACGTTCTCTAAAATCCTTTCTACAAAATTTTAAGAAACTTGTAGAACTCATATCTCTCGCGTTTGCTAAGAAGTCATTTTTACAGACAAATGAAAAATTTTTATTCAATAAAACATAACACTTGCCTTAATTTGCTCATTAAACGAATGCTGAATAAAAGCCCAGTAATATCAAATAAATTCTAGGATCTAAGAGGATAATTCCACATCGAAAATTGAGTAGAACCATCATGAAGTAGAAAGAGTTTAAATTATTTTATAAAAATCTTCTAATGATTAAATATCTCAATGTTTGATTTTTTTTTATTTTCTTCATCATTACTTATTCTGCGATAAAAAAATCGCAACAACGCTTCATAAATAGTCCTTTAAAGATTTTATATCTTTAAAAGCTAAGAAATCTAAAATAGAGAGATATTTATTATATCCCAGTCTATCACTACTATATTGTTGATAGTCTGGATATTCATAGTAGCAAAGATCTATATTGGCATCTAAAAAGGCAACTTCTTGTCCATTCAAATAATTCTTTGCAGCAGGACCTGAAATATAGGTTGTCGCTCCAACTTCTTTTAGCACCCCTAACAGCCTATTAACCTTTCCATTACTAAGATTGAAGTCAGCAGAATCTAAAAACTTCTTATTAAATCCAGCTTCATTTGATATCAGTTGAATAATATATTTATTAAGCTCAGACAGATTATCCGTTTTTTTTTCAAAGAGTATATGGTCAGTTAGAGGTCTTAATTGATTCTTATACATCGGACTCTTCCTATAGCAAAACTGAAGAAGAGATTGATGGCTCTTTCGCCAGTCTAGGTCATAGTCTAAAGTTACTTCACTAATTTTCTTATGGACTGAGTCTGATGAAATCGGAATAGTTATCCAATGAGCTCCCTTCTCAGACAAGACTTGGTTCCTATTTCTCCAGTCATTTTTGGTATACTTAACTTCATCATAAAATACAAAAACATCTGCTTTTGATATTAGGTCGAAGTAACCTCTCCAGGGAAAATAATTCGATTGCAGAACAACACATTTCATATAGACCTAAGCCTTTTATCATCTATTATTTAAATCTCTGCGAGAAGACTTTTAAGATACTCCCCATACCCATTCTTACTAAGAAGATGAGCCCTCTCTTGAATTTGATCAATGCCCATCCATCCGTTTTTAAATGCAATTTCCTCTAAACAGGCAATTTTATAGCCTTGCCGATGCTCTATGGTTTGCACAAATAGACTAGCCTCTAATAAACTCTCATGAGTACCAGTATCTAACCAAGCAAAGCCACGGCCTAGGAGTTGAACTTTTAAATCTCCTCTCTCTAAGTAAGCTTGGTTCACACTCGTTATTTCCAATTCACCACGTGCAGAAGGCAGAATAGACTTTGCAATTTTTATGACATCATTGTCATAAAAATACAAACCAGTCACAGCAAAATTTGACTTAGGCTTTTCAGGTTTTTCCTCAACACTAATGGCATTCATCTTTTCATCAAAAGCTACTACTCCAAACCGATGAGGATCTTTTACTTTATAACCGAAAACGGTTGCACCATTCGTTATCGCACTTGCTTGACGAAGAACAGGTGTAAAACCTTGACCATAAAAAATATTATCCCCTAAAACTAAGCACACGCTATCATTACCAATAAATTTTTCACCTATTATAAATGCTTGTGCCAAACCATCAGGACTTGGTTGAACTGCATAACTCAATTCAATACCAAAATGACTACCGCTTCCAAGTAGTCTCTTAAAACTTGCTTCATCTTCAGGTGTGGTAATGATCAGAATTTCTCTAATCCCTGCAAGCATTAAGACGGACAGTGGGTAGAAAATCATTGGCTTGTCAAAAATAGGGAGAAGCTGCTTTGAAATCCCTTGAGTGATAGGGTAAAGCCTTGTCCCGCTTCCTCCAGCTAAAATAATTCCCTTCATTTTTTTGCTCCCAATCTTTCGCCAGAGTATTTGTTTTTCAAAACGGCTTCAACCCATTCAGCGTTTGCTAAAAACCATTCAACCGTCTTTTTTATACCGGTTTCAAATGTTTCTAACTGTTTCCAGCCCAATTCCGTTTTAAGCTTAGTGCAATCAATGGCATATCTTCTATCGTGTCCTGGACGATCCTGAACATGCGTAATTTGCTTAGAGTATGATTTGTTATCGCTGCAAGGACAGATCTCATCCAAGATTTCACATATTAAACGAACAACCTGAATATTTGTTTTTTCAGAGTCTCCACCAACATTATAAGTTTCACCCACTCTTCCTTTTTCAAGTACTGCACATAAAGCAAGTACGTGGTCCTCTACATAAAGCCAATCGCGCACTTGAAGTCCGTCGCCATATACAGGAAGAGGCTTACCTTGAAGAGCATTATTTATAATTAAAGGAATTAATTTTTCAGGATAATGATAGGGGCCATAATTATTTGAACAATTCGTAATTAGAACTGGCAGATCATATGTTCTGTGCCAGGCCCTTACCAAATGATCTGAAGAGGCTTTTGAAGCCGAATAAGGCGAACTAGGATCATAAGCAGTAGCTTCAGAAAATAGACCTGATTCTCCTAGAGAGCCAAAAACTTCATCAGTTGAAATGTGCTGAAATCTAAAATCTGCTGGTTTGCCATTTTCTTTCCAATAAGAAAGAGCTACTTCTAACAGGTTGAACGTACCTAGGATATTTGTTTTTATAAATTCCGATGGACCATCAATTGAACGATCAACATGAGATTCTGCTGCTAAATGCATAATGGCATTTGGGCGAAAATCATCGAGGACTTTTTTTATAGATGAATCACATATATCTAGTTTTAAAAATCCATACCGAGAACTACTAGAGACGTCTTTTAATGATTCAAGATTTCCTGCATAGGTTAGTTTATCAACAACAAGAGCTTGGTAATTTGTATTTTTTATTAAATGGCGAACAAGGGCCGACCCAATAAATCCAGCACCACCAGTAATTAGTATTTTCTTCATATAAATCCACTCTGTTTGAATGGAGCCTATTCTAGTTTTAGGGGAAACCTCTGTCTCTCAAAAATTTACCAAACAGTTTATTTCACGCACAGCAAAACCTAATTGAATTGCTTTAAAATCTTGAATGGTAAAAAGCATGTTTTAAAAAACAGACTATTCGCCCTCCTAGCAGAAACTAACAAAATTGAACTGATTAGATTTGAAAGTATTTGGGCCAATAAATATCCACAAATTGCCCCCCTAACCCCCCAGGAAGGTACAAGAAGGTAGTGGAAACAAAGGTTTAAAAATAAAGCAAGTGCACTTATCTTTAACCAATCAAAAAGATGATTTTCCAGAGCCATCCATTTTACTCGAGCTAAATTAAAAAACATCGGAATAGTTATCAGGGCGTACCATCTGATAATTTCTGGGGCTGTTTGATACTTGCCGCCATAAAGAACATCAATAATGACATCTGCTGTGAGAAAGACACCAAAGCAAAAACCAAGTGCGAACCAAACCATAATATCTGCAAGGTACTGAATTCTCTCCTCATAGGCTTTTTTATTATCTGAAAACGCAGTCACAATCGTTGGAAAAACGGCTGAACATACTGCCATGGGTAAAAAGATCCAGAGATCAACCAAAGTAACTGCAACTGAATAATTTCCTAGTGCATCTCCCTTAGGAAACTCCTCAATGAAAATAAATGAAACTCTCTGATCCACAAGTACAACAAATGCAGCTAAAAAGTGCGGCCAACTAGATTGAATGATTGCCTTGGCTAAATCTGGATTATATTTACCCGCAAAAATTTTAAAGCCGAGCCTCCATTGAATAATTGACTTTAAAAGTACTTCACCTGCCAGATACGTACACACAAAATAGGGAATCCCCATTTCGACAAGAACCCCAAAAACTCTAAGTAACGATGCAAAAACATTTGAAATATTATTGGCCCAAAATAGTGGTCTGAAAGTTAAGCGTGAATGAAAATCAAGCTCAAATAGATTGAATGCCTGAGTAAAAATTTGCAGTCCGTAAAAGAGAGTTATGAGACTAAATTCTGTTCCTTCTGGGTGAGAGAGCAAAATGAAAAGTGAGAGAATAATAAATCCAAGAACGCTCATGCTAAGTCTAATTCTTAATACTGTTTTTAAAATATCTTCCCGGCTAAATCTCTTATCTAAAAGATGCTTAATGATAAGCTCATCTACTCCAAACAAGCTGAACGTATAAAAAACATTTACAGTCTTGATTATGTAAGAAAGCTTGCCAAATTTATCTGGACCAAGATAACGGGCAACATAGGCATGAACTAAAAAACCGGTAACGAATTTCAGCATTTTCTCGGAAAAGATATAAGAAAACCCTCTGAAGACTTTTTTGGCCTTTGGGTGAGCTAAATTGAAAGAGGATAATTTTTGTTTAAGTTTTTTCAATTTGAAATAATTTAGGTTTATTATTATCAGTACCAGACTAAAGCTACAACGCCAAGCCCAATTGAACGATGCCATTCTTAAAAAAAATGCTTTAAATCATCAAATCTTAAAAGATAGGAATAGACTTATGTGCGTAAGAAATTCACAATGTTGCTATACATAATTTTTGGAAATAAATGATTAAAGACGAAGCCTTATCCACAATTCAAGTACCAAAAGAGCACTACGACTTTCTAGACTATATCACCCCTGAGAGATGGATGTCCTACCGTCATCAAATTGAACTTGTCATAAAGTCGGGTCTAAAAAAAGTATTAGTCATCGGTATCGGCGATAACATAGTTCCTGGAATTTTAAGAACTCAGGGAATAGAAGTTGAAACATGTGACATTGACCAGAATCTTAAACCTGATCACTTGCAATCGTTAACCGAACTAGACTTTAATGGAAAAAAATTTGATATTATTATTTGCTGCCAGGTTCTAGAACACTTGCCATTTAAAGAGATTGAAAACGCTTTGAGTCGACTAAAACAGGCGACTCAAAGCATTCTTATCATTTCTCTTCCTGAAAAAGCGTTTCGTTTATCTTTTATGATCAAGCTTCCAAAAATGAACAATTTTTATCTTAATATTAGAATCCCACTTCTTTTTATGAAGCATACATTTGAAGGTCAACATCATTGGGAACTTGGAACGAGAGAAAATTATAAAAAAAAATTTAAAGAGATCGCAAAAAAATATTTCAATTTAGATCAATGCTATGTTCTGGAATCTAACCCATATCATCACTTCTTTATTTTCTCTATTTTAAAAAGTTGATGCCACTCCATCAACTTTTTGATCACTTTTTCAAACCCAACTTTCGGCTCCCAGCCTAATCGTTTTTTTGCTTTTGAAATATCCGCCCAAGTCACATCCATATCTGCAGCGATTTTATCTTGAAGCTTAAGCTTAGCCTTTTTGCCGGAGAATTTTTCCATCAGCTCGATCATCTGAATTAGAGTATAAGGATTATTTCCACCGCCAAGATTAATGATTTCATAATCTAGAGGTTTGGCTGCCAAGATCGTTCCCTTGGCAATGTCATCAACATAAGTAAAATCGCGTGACTGAGAACCATCTCCAAAAACTGGAAGTTCTTCATCCTTATGGATTTTATCTGCAAAAATGTAGGGCGACATATCTGGACGTCCGGCGGGGCCATAAACGGTAAAGTAGCGAACCACAGAGACGTCAATTTTATAGAGATAGTGGTAAGTGTACTCCACCACTTAAGGAGCTTTTTTTGTGGTAGCATAAGGAGAGATCGGCTTATTGACGGGGAGATCCTCTCTGAAGGGCATGGCGTAATCAATGAGCATACGACAGGACTTTTTTATCTGTGACCAAATAATCTAACTATCTATCAAAAATTAAAATAAACATAATTTTTTATTAATTTATAATTAAATAAAAAATCATAATCTCGTACCTTTAGTTAAACAAGTCAGCCAAGCGAATTTTCAAGATCATTCTATGGATTGATATTCTTTGAAAAAGAGTAAAGTCCATTTCTCTTACCAAGATCTTAAGCTGATTTTCTTGATCTTTTGTAAGCTTAACATCTGGAATTTTATTTTTTTTAAAATAAAATTCTCTCTTTAAAATCTCCATTAAACACTTATGAACTGAATGAAGAACAACTTTCTTTTGTTTACTACTAAGCGTTTTTTCAATTAGAAAGCACTTTAATGAATTAATAATTTCAAAGAAGCAAAATATTGATTTAGGGTTCATGTATTTATGTTTTGTATTTTTAGTAATTGAGCCAAGACGGTGCCTATAAACATAAAAGTAGTTATCAAGATAAACTACTTTTTCTGCTAAGCTAAAAACTTTAGGACCCCATTCCTCATCCTCATGGATTACGCCTGGTAGGAATTCAAGTAAGTTTTTATTAAGAAAACTTTTCTTGTAAACACGAGACCATACTCCTATATGAAATTCATTTTTTGAATTAGTCAAAAGATAAAAATTGGGGCCATCAACGAGACCAATCTTTTTATTTATTTTTGATTTTTTTAAAATTCCTTCTAATCTATTTTCGATCAGATGCATGCCATTACCAATAGCAATATCAACCTGTAATTCAGATGCTTTATTAAAAAAATGAATAAACTCTTTGGGTATAAGATAATCATCACTATCAATAAAATAAACGTACTCACCCTTTGCAATTTTTAATCCAACGTTACGTCCTCTCGATAATCCTCCATTTGCCTGGTCATGGATAAGGAAGTTAAAAAAAAGATGACGATAAGTCTCTGCAATGGCCCTTGTATTATCAGTAGAACCATCATTAACTAAAATAATTTCAATTAGTTCATCATTAATGGGTATTAGTGAATTTAAGCAGTCACTTATCCATTCCTCTACATTGTAAAAAGGTATGATGATCGATAATTTCATATCGCTTGAAATCATATTAAATGTCTGCCTTTGAGGATTGCCATTCCATGAGCCTCTTTATCCCCTCTTCAAACCCAACCCTCGGTTCCCAACCTAGAAGACTTTTCGCCTTCGAAATATCCGCCCAAGTCACATCCATGTCGGCGGCGATTTTATCTTGAAGCTTAAGCTTGGCCTTCTTGCCAGAATATTTCTCCATCAGCTCGATCATCTGAAGTAGAGAATAAGGATTATTTCCACCGCCCAAATTGATGATTTCATACCCTAGAGGTTTTGCAGCGAGAATTGTCCCGTGGGCAATATCATCGACGTAAGTGAAATCTCTTGCCTGAGTGCCATCACCAAAAACGGGTAGCTCCTCACCTTTAAGAATTTTATCAGCGAAGATATAGGGCGACATATCTGGACGTCCGGCAGGGCCATAAACGGTGAAATAACGAACCACAGAGACGTCAATTTTATAGAGATAGTGGTAAGTGTAGGCCATCACCTCCGCCGCTTTTTTGGTGGCTGCATAGGGAGAGATCGGCGTATTGACGGCAAGATCCTCTTTGAAGGGCATAACCTGGCCAGCATAAAGAGATGAAGTTGAGGCCAGCACAAATTTTTTCACATGATGGGCCCGCATGCATTCGAGAAGATTGAGTGTCCCTTGAGCATTAGTACTCATGTAGATATCAGGGTTTTCCATGGAGTAGCGGACACCTGCCCGAGCAGCCAGGTTAAAAACCACATCAAATTTATTTTCTATAAAAATTTTTTGGAGGGCCGCTTTATTTTCAATGTCGATTTGATGAAAAGAAAAATTGGGGTGAGTCTTGAGTGAGTTCAAGCGATAGTTTTTGAGGCTCACATCGTAGTAGTCATTCATATTGTCGATACCGACAACTTCAACTTTATCATTGAGCAAAAACTCTGCCGTCTTAGCAGCAATGAAGCCCGCCACACCCGTCACCAAAACTTTTTTCATAACCGCCATTCTACGAATTTCCCCAGGAAGGTGTCACGTACCTTTTTGATTATATTCAAAAAGGTGCCAGGTAAAGCCTCCCTAAGCTCCCGAAAGTTGAATATAAAAAAATCAATTTTGTGCTAGAAAAATGACGTGCTAGGATGATGATGAATGATTGGGTGGGCGGTAGCTCTAACTACCACCCTAAAGCCACTTCAATTCATTCTTAACATTACAGCAAGCTGTAACAAAAGAATGATGAGAGTAAGCACCCTAATCATTTCTTCCATAAAATCCTTCGGTAAAGGCGCCCTTCATTGGGCGGCAAACGGAAGAAAATCACAGAAGATGGCCCATCCTAGATGGGCCATCTTTTTTAGACTTGATTTGAAAAGTGTAACGTACCTATTTTTTCTTATCTGAAATAAACCTTTAAATTTACATTCATACGATTCTCCAAATCATAAAAAAATAATAACCTCGAACCTGTCGCAAAAAAATATCATATATGATAGGATAAATATGTTTAGTATCTTAGGAACTCAGGAATATGCAGAGTGGTATCAAGTTCAGCCTTTCAAGATTCAAGGACTCATTCATGCGAGATTAGAAAGGATTAAAGAACATGGCCACTTCGGGGATGCAAAACATATCTCAAGTCGATTGTCTGAGCTTAGATGGAAAAATGGATTAAGAATTTATTTTTCGATATCAATAAAGGAGAATTATAAAAGTATTGTTCTCCTCATTGGTGGGACTAAAAGTTCTCAAAAATCAGACATAGCAAAAGCTAAAAAATTGATACTTCAATTAAACAAGGTATAAAGATGAAACCATTTAAAATAAATTCTATGAAATCAATTTCAATTAAAGATGAAAGTCGACTAATAAAAATTGATTCAAAAAGCTTTTTTAAACACAAACAAAATTTGGCCAAAGCACTTTCAGAGGCAATATTAAGTGGCGATCTTTCCACCTTTCAAGAAATCATTCAGGGCTATTTAGCCGTGATTAATAAAGATGAGCTCGCTAGAGTATCTAAACTACCAATTGCAACAATTAGAAGAGTTGCAGCAGGTTCCAATTATAATATCGAGACTCTCCTTAAAATTACTGCCGCAATAGATAAAGCGGCTTAAACAAAAAGGTGTCACGTACCTTTTTACATTTTCAATCATGAATTAAAATTTCTAAATCAACTCACAGTTATTATCTAAATCAGGTACTATTAGTTAATTTCCTTCCAAACTTTTCAATCATGAGATTTTAAATATGGAAGAAATGATCGCGAGATGGATAAGAGAAACGAAGTTTGAATATGAAAAAGCAAAATTGAACCAAAATATTTTCAAAATGATTCAAATGAGTAAGTTAATAGACTCACTCAAAGACTAACGAGATAAACTCACATAAATTCGGTAATTTAGGGGCTAAACTTAATAGGGATTGAGACCGATAAGTGAATAAGGGAGTGGCCATGAATACAAATGAATTTCTAGAACAATTATACAAACTCATCAGATCAAAGCATGGAAAAAAAGAGGCAAGAGCCACCATAAAAGCCATCTTAGGTAACGTAATTGATGATCTTGAAAATGATGGGATTGAGGTCTCTGCTAACAACATTGCAACTGGTCTTCAAAAGTATCTAGAAGATTTCCAAGAAGCTTCTAACCAAGACGTAGCCTAAAAAGGCAAAAAGGTGTCACGTACCTTTTTTATCTTCACCTTCTGAACTACCATATCAACATGACAAAATTCGATAAAACCTACTGGGATAAAAATTACTCTGACCCTATGAGCATGGATGGTATTGGTAATGCCAAGGCCCACGTGCAGTATCTCAAATCTTTTCTTGCGGTCGAGCATGTGGATGTGAGTACTATTATTGATCTAGGCTTTGGCTATGGGCACCTTTTTCGCGAAATGCTTAAGGCTTTTATTCCTCATCGGGCTGTAGGTATTGAACCCTCTCCCTTTGCTTTTAACAAAGCTAAAATCGACAAACTTCGGCCTGTGGCCTCAACTGATCTTAAGCTCTATGAGGAAGATATCCTCACTTGGTGTCGCACTGATAGAAAAAAGAATGATTTATTTGATCTCGCCATTTGTACCTCTGTCTTTCAGTATCTGAATGATAAAGAGCTTAAAGAAATCATTCCGATTTTAAGTAAGCGCATTAAATATCTCTACCTCACAGTGCCCACCAATATTGAGCTGGGGCGACAAGTTTCTGAATTAGATTTTAAAGATGAATATGCAATTCATCGGACGCGAGAGCAGTATCAAAAACTTCTCCGCCCTCACTTTACTTTTGTTTCATCAAGGGTTCTTGAGAGTAAGCATTTTTTTGATGAAGAGAAGACAAGTTTTACGGATTTGCTCTATCGATATTAAAAAGGTGCCAGGTAGAGGCACGTCAACCAACTGAAAATACAATTTAAAAAATTTATTTTGCCCATAGATTTTGTCATGTTAAAATGTTTTTGAATGATGAGGTGAGAGGGTGTCTAGACCCTCCCTAAATCCACTCAAAGAGAAAGAACCCTCAGCATTTCTTCCATAAAATCCCTTTGTTAAGGCGCCCTTCATTGGGCGTCTAACGGAAGAACCTTACAGAAGCTCCGTAACCATATTTCAAATAAATCAAAAAAGAGCTTAATTAAAATTGTTTGAATAAGAATATTCTTTAATGAAAAAGGCCTTAAAAATGAAAACAAAATCAAAGCTAAAAATTCTTCTCACCGCTCTCAAAACAAAACCTGGAAGAATGATCGCTAAAGCGGCAGCAAAATCTGCTGTGAAAAAATACGTGAAAGAAATTAAGAAGAAGTCGTAGATAAGTTTACATCAGGAATTCAAACGCAGGATCCATGGAGTGGCTTCAGGATAAGTCTGAAGCAGTTCTTCTTTTTTGCCTATTTCAAAGTCTTTATATTGGAACGCCGGGGCCACGGTACATCCGACTAAGGCATACTCCGATCCATCAGGTAAATAGGCACCAAACCAGATTCCGGCCTTCACAACATGTTGAGGATGAGATTTTGAGAGATGAGTCTCTCTGACTTTTCCCGATTCTATAATCTCAACAATAATTAATTCATGGCCTTCATAGAAGTGCCAAACCTCATCAGACTTAATTCGATGTAAGCTGGATTTAGCTCCCTCAACTAAAAGGTAAAAAATAGCGGTTGAAGCTTCAGAACGATAGGTTTCTTTATAAAAACCACCTTCCGGATGAGGAGCAAGACCGAGATCTTTTATGAGTTCTTGAGCTCTAGACATGAAAGCCCGCATTTTTAAGAATCGTTCCAAACGTATTCTCTTTGACCTGAGCGGAAAATGCTAATGAAGTTTCGTAGTTATGATCAGAGATTTTCTTTGATAAAGATTTGTCTCTTAATTTTAAGATCATGTCGACCAAGAGTTCTTTATTCGCCTTTGGCATAATAAAATCTCGACTTTCGTTTTTTAATAATTCACTGGCCCCAACAAAACTCGTCGCAATAACTGGTATCTTGCAAAACATAGACTCAAGAACGCTCAAGCCAAATTCTTCTATATGGGCCGGAAGAACAAACACATCTAAAAGATTGTAATAATTTTTCACATCAATGATCGCAGGAGCAAAGACCGAGATCCCCTCGGGGGCACTCTTGACGTAATGGTCATCAATATTTCGACCTGCTATAAAAAGTCGGGCCTTCGGTTCAACCTTTGCCACTTCTTTAAAAGCTTCAATGAGTAAGCTTAAATTTCTTTTTTTAAAGTTTCCTGATGTGACCATACCGACAACAAAATCATCATCTTTAAATCCAAACTTTGCTCTCCATTCATTTTTTAATTCCGCATGGTTTTCAATCTGAAAACGAGCGGGATTAAATTCTGGATACATGACAACAACTTTATCTGGATTTAAGTTAAATCTCTGAACAAGATCTTTTTTCATCATTTCTGAATTTGCAACAAGGAGTTTGAAAGTCCCTCGAGTTAGAATCTCTCGATGGATTTCACCGACATCATGATCATCAGGTAAAGGTCGTCCCTCAATGAGTTCATGGGCGAGATGGACACAATTATGAATGAAAAGAATATCTTGATGAAGAATATCCCCATGGCCAATCACCAAACCTGGCTTATTTTTTTTTATCCATTGATCGACTTGTTTTTGATAAAACTTACGGCGAAACTTTCCAGAGAAAGGCCACTTCCAGGTTTTCACAGGAGTCCCACCGGCCTCAATAATCATTTCCTTGTTGATGGATTCAGCAATAGCGAATCCTTGATGATTATGAGAGTTAAAATACGCTAGCTCTTGTAAAACAATTCTAGGTACCCCAGACGTTGTATCTTTCAAATCTTTGCGTGAAATAAGTACTTTCATAAAAGCGATTTTAACACTAACTGACTCTAGGCTCAACCGTAAGGCGAAGACCCAGGGCATTTATTATCTTAAAAAAAGTATCTATCCGAGGAAAAGTATTGCCGGAAAGTGCGCGGTATAGGTTTTCCCGATTAAGCTCGGCATCAAGAGCAAGCTGCGATATACCCCGAACCTCAGCGACTTGGCGGATGGCACTCATGATAACGTTGGGCATGTCATAGCTTTCTTCGAAGGCAGTTTTAAGGTAGTTATATTGATCTTCAGGTTTGTCTTTTAATTGATCATGAACTACCTCTTCCCAGGTTTTAAATTTTCTTTTCATTCTTTACCTCTAAAAACTCACTCATATAAAAGATAGCTTTTTGAATATCTCTTTTCTGTGTATTCTTATTGCCTCCAGAAAGAAGCAACACAACATTATCTTCAAAAAATCCATAATAAATTCTTATGCCACCGCCAAAAGTCATGCGGAGTTCCCAAACGCCATGAGATAAAAACTTATGATCTCCGAAATTTCCATTCTGGAGTCGTAAAATTCTTAGTCGAACTCTATCTCGTATCAGCTGATCCTGTATCGAATTTAACCAATACTCAAATGGGTTAAATCCATCTCTTGTTTCATAAATTAGAACCTGCACCAGAAACTCCTTAATTGTAGCTAATTAGCTACAATAGTCAATCCACCGATAGACTCTAGTCCCCCTCTTGCAAATATCTCCATGAAATTCATCCTAATCCCTTGAAATTTCTCAAAACTGAATTGAGTTTCCATTTGACGAAGAGACCTAAAAGAAGGATTGTGCAGCCTATGTTGAAATTTAATGACCTCAGGCTTAAGCCACAGATTCTGACTAATCTTGAAAAAGTCGGTTACACTACTCCCACTCCAATCCAAGGTGAGTCCATTCCTTCACTGCTTGAAGGCAAAGACCTCCTAGGAATTGCTCAAACAGGAACGGGAAAAACAGCGGCCTTCACACTGCCTATGCTCGAGCGTCTATCTCCGAGAGATTTTAGTCTCACACCGGGCCAGCCTCGGGCCCTGATTCTCGCCCCCACACGAGAACTCGCTTCACAAATTAAAGAAAGCCTCGATAAATACGGCGAGGGACTTAAACTAAAGTATGCGGTGATTTTTGGAGGTGTGGGCCAGGCAAGCCAGGTCAGCGCTCTTCGCAATGGTCTTGATATTTTAGTCGCGACACCTGGACGCCTCTTAGATCTGATGAATCAGGGTCACTGCAAACTCTCATCGGTAGAAATTTTTGTTCTTGATGAAGCTGACCGTATGCTTGATATGGGCTTTATTCATGACATCAAAAAAGTAATTGCTGTTCTTCCAGAAAAAAAACAAACACTCCTTTTTTCGGCGACTATGCCAAAAGAAGTCGTTTCTATCGCTAACCGGATTCTTAAAAATCCTATTCGCGTGGAAGTCACTCCTCCTTCAACAACAGTTGAAAGAATTAATCAAAAAATTATTTTCTGCCAGAAGGCCCATAAATATCAACTCCTGAGAAAACTTCTTCAGGAGGAAAACGTAGAACTCACTCTCGTTTTCACCCGTACGAAGCATGGAGCGAATAAAATCGTTGATTACTTGAATGCTCATCAGATTAAATGTGCAGCTATTCATGGAAATAAATCTCAAAATGCTCGTGAAGCAGCTCTAGAAAATTTTAAATCTGGAACAATTAAAGTTCTTGTGGCCACAGATATTGCGGCCCGAGGAATTGATGTTCAAGGTGTCTCCCACGTGATGAATTTTGATCTTCCCGTGGATGCTGAAAGCTATGTTCACCGAATTGGAAGAACGGCCCGGGCCGGAAAAGATGGGGACGCGATATCATTCTGTGATGAAACAGAAAGAGATGCTCTCGCACGTATTCAAAAACTTATTGGTCTAAAACTACCTACAGATACATTTGTAGGTGTCGCGGAAAAATCAGTTAAGGATACAAGACCCGCAAGACCTTACCGCGATCCTCGCGCTAAACCGAAGGCTCCCCAAGCTCCTCAGAAAGAAGAAAAAAATAAAGTTGGTTTTAAATTCAGGAATAAAAGATGAAAGACTATTCAGATCTAAGCACTCTAAGTGATAAAAAACTAAGAACACTTCGTAATAATCTTAATAATCGCTTAGTAGCTTTTAAAGCACCTTCTCAAAAAAATCTCCCTCCAAGCCACATGCTCCATGGCCTTGATGAGGCCCAGTGCAAAGCTCTTTTGGAAAGAGTGATTAAAGAATTAAAAACGAGGTTCTAACCCCGGGTCAAATCTTCAAATTTTTCTAGTTGATGAAGGGAGACGGTTTGAGAAACTTGAGTCCATTCATGAGTCTTTTGAGCGGCGAGATAGTTCTGCCAAAAGCTCTCTCCCGAATCAGCTTGAAAACCGATGAGTCCCCAGGCCAGTCCCGCTTGGATCTCAGATAATTTTTCAGCGATAAAAAATCTCTCGCCCTCTTGTTTGATCCCACCCCAGAGAGATAAATTCTCAACCGAAAACACACCTAGCGAAAGCTCCGTGGTTTCAAGATCTGAAAAGATGTCTTCCATGATCTTTTCTGGAGAAAACTCTGTATCTGGTAAAAGTAAGAGATTTTTTTTACCCCAATAGTGTCGACTGGCCCAAACAGTTTGAACCCATTCCGGAGTTTTTTCAATTTGAATATGAGGCACTTCTCTCGCCTCTAGCCAAGAATTAAGCACCCCTTTATCACTTCGAGAAATCACAAGAGGTGTAGCTCCCGCCTTCTCAACTCTCTCCAAAGCTTTTTCCATAAAACTCATGGGGTAATTAGGATGAGGGAGAAGCTCCTTGGCCGCAGGAGATCCCATACGAGTCCCGAGACCGGCCGCAGGGATGATCACTCTCTGTCCCGTGAGCTTGCTTAAAAAAGCTTCCTGAACTATGCTCACCTCATGAATTTTGCCGTTGCCGTTTTGACTTATAATCATCCAAATATCACCATCGACTGCTTAAAATCTGTGGTGCCTCTTGTTCCCTCGGAACTTCTTTATGTTATTCACAACGGCAGTTTATCAGAGCATCGTGAGAAAGTTCAATCAGAGTTTCCCGAGCTTCAACATGTGATCATGCCAGAAAATAAAGGTTTTACCGGTGGCTGTAATGAGGCCATGAGAGTTGTTCTTGAAAAATATGAGTGGCTCTATTTTCTGACTAACGATATCACCTTACTTCAATTGGGCCCATTGCCCGATGCACCTGGTTTGTATGCTCCCCTTATATGGCGGAGAAAAAAAGATGTGGTGGATTCCATGGGCGCAGCTTTTATTCCTGAAGAATCAAAACTCTATCACTTAAAAACAAAAGAAGAGTTTCTGAATCTCCCTTCAGGTCACTTACCTTATGTGCCTGGAACGGCTTTTCTCATTCATCGAGAAATTTTTAAACATACGGGAGACTTGGATGAGTCCTTACATACTTATTGGGAAGATGTGGACTATTCTCAACGGGTAAGACTCGGAGGCCTCAAGATAGATCTCAATTTAAATTTTGAACTTATCCACAAAGTGGGTAAGACTTGTCATAAAGATCCTTTCTATACTAATCACCTTTTCAAACGAAATCGAGATATTGTCTCTCAGCGCTATCGACTATAAAATAAAGTATGCTTCAAAAACTTAAAAATCATCTTTTAGTCAGTGTTATCTTTCTTATTCTGACTCTGGCCCAGCAGTATGGCTTTTACTGGCTTAAGGGACTTCCGATCATAGGGCTACCATTAGAAAAATATTTTCTGATCTTTCTATTTTTTGGGCTTTTGAGTTTAACTCCTAATCCTCGTATTCGTTTTTCACTTTTAAGTTTTTTTCTTATTTTAAATTTTTTTCAGATGTGTCACCTTTCCTATTTTGGGACCCTCATTCTCCCTTCAGAAATTTATTTACTCTTTGCTGAATTTCATGAAATAGCAGGAACTCTCTCTGCTGAATTATCTCATCTTTTCATTCCTCTTCTTTTTACGTTGATTCCCCTCATGATTGGTTTTTATGCCGTCAAAAAATATCCTCCTCACTATAAAGTGAAATGGATACCGATCATGGTTGGTCTTTATTTTATTTATAATCCCGTCAGGACTGCAGTCACTGGAAATACCTGGGGTCGCCAGCCATCAACTCGAGAATTAGCGGGAATGAATCTCTATCTTGCTTTAAGTTATTTTAGTGGACGGATTCTACCAGCTAAACTTGCAAAAGCTGAGAATGGGACACTAGAAAATGAATCCTTAAAACTTAAACTGCTAGATAAGAGTGAATCTGACTGGGATAATATTATCGTTGTTTTAGGCGAGAGCCAAAGTCCGGATCACATGGAACTCTTTGGTTATCACAGACCAACAACCCCCTTTCTTCAACAATTAAAATCCTCTGATCATTTTCACGCCATGAAAGGACTCTCAAGCGGAGTTTCAACTGATATAAGTGTGGCTTTTTTTCTGAATGTCACTTATGGAGAGGCTGGTGTCATCAAAGCGGCGAAAGGAGAGCACTGCCTGTTTAAGCTCGCCAAGCTGCAGGGATTTTCCACTCATTTTCTTTCGGCCCAATCCTCTCAGCAGCTGCGCTATATTACGCCTTATATTTGCTCAGCTTCTTTAGACGATTTTAGAAGCCTTGAAGAAGTATCTCCAGCAACACAAAATGCGAATGCGGCGATCGATCGCCACCTACTTCCCAATCTCTCAGATCTCTTAGCGAAGAAAAATAAGAATTTTATTATGCTCCATCAACGGGGATCTCATGGCCCTTGGGAACTAAGATCCACTCAAGAATCAAAGAAGTTTTTGGATTCCCAGACGGATTCTCGGATTAATGATTACGATAATTCGGTCGTGGAATTTGATCATTTCTGGAAAGAACTACATGATGTTTTAAGCAAAAATAAATCTAAAACTCTTGTGGTTTATCTATCTGATCATGGTGAAGCGGCCGGAAGAAATCAAAAATTTGGACATGGCTTTCTTGCCCCAAGCTCTTTTGAAATTCCTCTTTTCTTTTTTAGTTTTAATCGAGCGCTGCCAAAGGATACAAAAAAACTTCCATCCTTTCTTCCCCAGTACAATTTTTCTCTGTACCTGATTGAAGAATTGGGTTGGAAAACCAATCACAACAAAAACAGACCGATCGAAGATTTCACAATATTTGGAAATGATATTGATGGTTTTGCAGGGAAAGGGAAAGTCAGTTTTAAGCCCGATGGGACTTACGAATTTATCCATCTTCCTTAAGGCATGAATCGATCACAAACTCATCTCCCTCAGCGTGAAATCTCACATTGTATCCGGCCACTGATACTCCAAATGACAGGTCCTGATCAAAGCTTGGCCGCGGATCTAAAGCAATCACTTTTTCAATCAGTGTTTTAATATTTGAATCGAGATCCTGAGCTTGAATCCATCTTACTTTTTTAAACTCCGGACTCTGATGAAAGACCCCACTTTTTGCCTCGATAATCGAATCCGAATAAGTGATATAAGGTTTAATATCTAGAATAGGAGTTCCAGAAACGAGATCAACCCCATCCACCCAAAGAATGACTTTATCTTTAGTCACTTCAAGTTTCTTGAATTTTACAACTGAGAGTCCTAAATGATTGGGGCGATGAGGTGATCGTGTAGCATAGACACCCCATTTTTCAGAACCAGAAAAGCGCGGAGGCCTGACCAACGCCTTCACTCCTTCTTCAATCACCCTATGAAATGAAAAAATAAGCCAGAGGTGGGTAAACTCATCAATGCCACGAAAAGCCTCTAGATTAAAATCATTTTTAATAAACTCAAGCTTTCCCCAAGCCTCTTCAATGAGAAGGGATTGGCGAGGAACACCAAATTTTTCCTTAAAGGGAGTTTCTATAAAAGCAATCGGTTTCATATCCTAATCTTCATGAATGAGAGAACGACTTCCCATAAATATTCTGGTGTAAATTCTTACACATATTAAGCCATTCATCATCAGGCTTATTGTTGTAGCAAAAGACATATAAAGAGAGTGATTAATCAATTCCTCTAAAATAATATCTTCTCCAAAAAAAGCCGTACTAATAGGCATACCTGCTAGAATCATAAAACTTACGAGGAATAGATTCCCATGCAAGGGATGAGCGGTTCCCATGGCATGAAATTCTCTTAAACTCAAATGCCTATAGTGACTACAAATATAAAGGCCTAAAATCTGAGCAGGGATGACTGAGAGTAAGAAAATTTTAATCCCGATGATGGCATGGGTATCAATCAAAACAATACTCAACATATCCATCGCAAGTGAAATAGAAAGATCAATCATCGAATGAAAAGGATCCGTCTGGTAGAAAAGTGCCCTCATACTATAGAGTAGTGAAATGGAAGAAAGAATCCACGGCCAGCGATGAAGAGCAAAATCTGGCAAGAGCAGTAAAAAGAAAAGGGGAATGACATAAACCGGTTTTGAAAGGATATTTCTCAAGAGCATGTAAGCTTTTCTCCACGGGATAAGACCAAAGCCTCTCCACGAGGGATCCATGGAGAAATCATTAAGCGCCAGAGTGTAGAGAGTTGCATTTAACTTTTTAGGAAGAAATCTTAATTCCCACTCTTTACCTTTAGAGATTCGATCAAGCATAACTTTATTATTAAGTGTGAGGGAATTGGCCACAACCGAAGGAGAAACAAGAAGTTGAAAACATCTGTAGAGAGCATGTAGAAAGAGATGGATCATCGCTAATGTTGTCAATCCAAGGGATAATTCCACAAACATGATCCCAATCTGGGCGGTACTAGCGAAGGCAATCTGACCTTTAATATTGGCCTGAACTCTTCCCTGAAGAGTGGATAAGATAAAAGTGATCATTCCAATGAACATCACTAATACCTTTATTTCAGTCGAGATGGACCAAATGGGAAATGTTCTCACGAGGAGAAAAACTCCTGCATGAATAGAAAGTGCACCATAAAAAATAGCACTCGATGGCGTTGGCCCTTCCATGGCTTTAGAAGGCCAAGTATGGAAAGGGAATTGGGCAGACTTTCCAACAGAGGCCATCACAAGAAACAGTCCCATAATCACGATGTAAAGTTTTGGCGTATTCAGAAAAGTTGTATTTGAAATTTGAATAATCTCTGAAAATCGAGTGGCTTCATGCCAAAGCACATGTCCCAGAACCGCTCCCATAAGGATTCCGACATCACAGACTCGGTAAATATTATAAACTCGCCAAGCATTCATGACTGATCGAGTGTGAGAGCGATAAAAGGCAATAAGGAAAAAGGAACTAAAACCAACGAGTTCCCAGCCAGCAAAGAAGAGATCTAGTGTTCCAGCAAGACTGAGGACGTACATCCCGAAAATAAAAAAAAGGATAGTGCTAAAAAAACGCTGGTATCCCTTTTCTAAATGCAAATAACCATGGGCATATTTGACAACCATTAAACCCAAAATATGGGTTAGCATCATCATGATGATGGTATTGAAATCTATCCAAATCACGAGATCAAAAACGTGCCCAAATAAATTAAGTGATAAAGCATTGTGCTCGAGGGGTAGCGCTCCTAACCACCCTTCATAGAGAAGCAGAGAAAGAGTGAAAATCGCCGGTATAAGGAGGCTCATTCCAGTTAGACGAGTCACTGTCTTTTCTTGAAAACGATAAGGCAAGCACAGTACGAGACAAGACAGAATAGGGAGAATATAAATCCAAACAAAAATTTCTAGCATAATTCTTCCAATGAATGATTTAGTTTAATCATCTCACCCTTACGAAAGACATAGTACGAATGGGTCTTGTAATCCCAACATCCATAATGAACCCAGTTGTTATAAACAATTTCTTTTACTAAAGGATTTTTCTGAATAGCAGACAGAGCTATTTCTGGAGACTGTTCAACCAGAACAAAAAGCCTTAAAGGTGTGTGCTGATCAATCATCTGAAAAGGTAATCCAAATAAGAGATCACTCTCAGTTCCATGGCTCACACCAATATTACCCACAATATTCTGGGGGAGTTTAGAGCCAGCTCCAAAACGTAAATTATCAACTCGAGAAAAATAATAATCAAGATTAATTCCTGAAGTTACAGGAATCACCGCACCTAAAGAACTTGCGAGAATGTCCCCTTCTGGATCAATCTCCCGATCATAGGATTGCAAAAAAGATCGTCGATTGAGGTCAACATCTTTAGTAAGACTTCTATTTCCTACAATTGAAAAAGCGACATTTGTATGGCCCATTTCTGGTCTTGTTTCAAATAGAGAATAAGATCTTCTCAAGACTTCTTTCTGAGCTAATTTACTCACAGGCCTATAAGTCACAAGTTTAAACATTTGGGATCTCTCTCGGGCATTTTTATAAACTGCCAGCGAGAGATATTTTTTAAATTTATGAAATGAAGGCTTAAGCGAGTCAGGCAGAAGATGAGTTTCATAGAGATCGATAAGATCACGACAAGTATCATGAAAGCCTGCCACAAAATATGTCGTAGGAGGAATATTGATATTATATTTTAATCTTAAAATCTCTCTAACCTCAGGTAAATTGGCCATAGAAGCAAATGTTCTGGCATTGGCCGAGCCAGGTCTTCCTGAACAGGCGCCACAACCATAAGTCGCAAAATAAGGGTTGTTCACACTATTTGAGCCGTGTCCAAAAACAAAAATGAGTGGAGCAAATTGATGAATAAAACCAATGAGCCGAAGTTGCCCATTTAATAATTCAGCGATTTCCTCAAAAGTGTAGCCCACTTTTAGTCCATCAGCCCCTGGCCCTTCACCGTTGTTAATAAATTTTAAATGAGAATTTAGTTTTATTTCTCTCACTGTCTCCGTTTTCTTGAAGGCCAATGGGAAAAAGAGATTCATCGCCAAAAGAAATCCTGATTTCAAACCGCCAGTAATCGATTGAAAAAAATCTCCTAAGAATTTATGAGAGGGCTGAATCAAATCATGAGTCAGCTCTTGCCTTTTTTCTTTTTTAAAAACACTATCCTTAATTAGGTATCGTGGTGTCAAAGGGGCCGGGCATTGTTTTTTTGGGAAAGCATCTTCTGAGTGCTGAAAAACACCTTCAATACCAAAGTGTCCAGCCGTTCCAAAAGTTTCTATGCCCTCATTTAAGTTTTCTAAATTTCTTCTGAGAGCACATTCCCTATCATCCATACAAAAGATGGCCTGATAGTTTGGATTTTTGACTTCTTTTCTTGAAGTTAAGTTTAACTTTTGAAAATAGTGTTTATAAGTTTGCTCCTCTAAGGCTTCTTGGCAGGCCCTAAAGAGACTGAAGATTTTTTCATCTTTAATAGGGTTAGAATCATCTAATTGAAGTTCTTTAAAGTTTGGGGCTTCAGCTTTGGGATTATGGTTTATGATCCAGGCCCGTTCTAAAATAAGTTTAACCGCCATAAAATCAATGAGACTTACTTTCCTTTTAAAAGGAATAAGCGTTGGATTTTTCTCCAAGCAATATATAAGTCCCGCCCAACCTCTTAAGGTAAAAATAGATTCTCTTAAATACTCGGCTTGAGTCATTGGATCCGGACAAAGAAATTTTAAATGGCGGTTGATGGCATTTTCAGCTGAATCAGCAAAAAGAAATTCAAAATTTTTGCTGGAAAAAGGGGCAGGTTTAACGAGACTTTCTTGAAAAAGATTTTTAATCGTCTCGTAAAAACTATAATCGTCGGCCCCTGGCATTTCCCAAAGTCCAATACCCTGATCAATATACATGCCCATCCATTTAATGAGCATACTATCAGCGAGTGAGGCGACATTGACTCCCAATGAAGAGTTCCAATGATGATGAAGCTTTCCGTTCCGAAGATCATGGTGAATGAATTCAATATGCTTATGATGGAGAAGATCTATAATATCTGAAACCTCAGATGGAGCTATTTGTGCAAGTTTTTGTTTGATGAGTTCTTCTGATAAAAATCCACTCTTTATTTTTTCTCGATAAAGATCAAGCTCGCCAAAAGGCATCGCTTCAAATTTTTTACTGACAGTTTTGACGGCTTCCCAAAAAGGGAGGTTTTGATAAGGAAGCAAAAGATTTAAATGGATAAATTCTGAGATCGGTCGAATAATCGGTAGCTCTTGAGCTATCTCTTCTAGGAAGCGATCCATTTCTAAACGTCCCGTTATTTTTAAATCATCTTCAGTTAACTTTTCCAAAATGTTGTCCTCATCACCTTTCTAATGATTATTTACATGAATGAATAATGTCATAAATTTAGGCGGAACATTAAAAGAGATATGAAGTCCCTGTTTTTCCATTTTATGAATTTCATTGATAAAAATCGTTAAAGACGTTGCATCAATATAATGAACATTATCAATTTTGATTTCGATTTGTCTGAATTGACTTAATTTACCAAGAATACTTTTTTGACTTAAAGCCGAGAAGAAAATGAGGGCGCCTTCAAATTCTAGTAAGGCAGACTCTCCCTGATTTGTGAGCTGGTACTTGGGTTTTAAGAGACTCGCGACAGTTGCTCCTTTTACTAGAGAAACTATTATTTTTATCATCATCCCAGCGAAAATTCCGATCAAGAGATCTTCTACCAACGTTAAAATAATCGTCGTTAAAAAACTTATAAAAGAACCTGTTCCAAGTTTTTTCATATGCAAAACTTGCTTAGGCTGCGCTAGCCGATACCCCACTAAGATTAAGATGGCGGCGAGTGATGAGAGTGGAATCATGTTCAACACAGCTGGGAAAAGTATCAGGAATATTAAAATATAAAAACCATGGGAAAAATTAGCGAGTGGAGATCTTGCACCTTGAGAGATACTGGCCGAAGAACGGACGATTTCAGCAATAATCGGGAGCCCTCCTACTAAACCACAGCCAATGTTAACAATTCCCTTACTCCAAAGCTCACGATCAAAATTAGACTCACGATTTAAGGGATCAAGTTTATCCACGGCACTAGCAGAAAGGATAGATTCAAGGCTGGCGACAAAATAAAGAGAGAAAATGGCCATGAGAGAAGCTGGGCTAAAAATAATATCAAAAGATGGAGTGATAAAGAATGAAGAGATATCAGTCGGGATATTCACTAAAGAAGCCGAGCTAAAATACTTAGCGAGAAGCACACCTAAAACAACCACAACGAGTGGTGCAGGGATAACTTTGGTTATTTTAATTTTTAAATAAGGATAAACCAGTAGGAGCACCAGACTCATGAGTCCAATGAGAGATGATTCTGGATTAAGATTCCCTATTGTTTGTGGAATCGTGATGATTGAATTTATGATCGAGCCTAGAGCTTTTTGTCCAAAGAAGACATGGGATTGTTTAATAATGATAATGAGCCCAATTGCACTGAGCATCCCGTGAACAACTGAAAGGGGAAAAAGGGCGGCAAATCTTCCAAATCTTAACAATCCACTTAGAATCTGAAGAATGCCCACTACGATCACACAGGCAAGCATTCTCTTAAATCCAAGGGCCGCATCGCCTTCCCCTAAATTTTGTATAGCGTTCAAGACCACAACAATTAAACCTGCAGCCGGCCCATTAATCGTGACGTAAGATCCTCCCAGGTAAGCACCAAGAATTCCTCCTAAAGCAGCCGAAATCAGTCCCGCCGTAGAAGGGGCCCCACTCGCAAGAGAAATTCCAAGAGAGAGCGGTAAGGCGATAAGAAAAACTACCATTCCAGCTTTTAAATCTTGGAGGGCAAATTTTTGGAAGGGAGAATTAAGAGAATTTGAATTTGTCATCGTCCGGGCCTGAGAGTAAAATTTTTAATCATTATAAGAACATGAAATGAGAATGAGATGAAAACGAAATGAAAATTTCTTCATCTCGCAAGGCACTGAAATCATGAGAATTCTTGTTGTAGAAGATGAAATTAAAATTGCACAGTATACAGCTCAGGTTCTCTCCAGTCTGGGTTACATTCCGGAGCTCGCGAGCTCTGGCGTGAGGGCCAGGGAGCTTTTCTCACTCCATGACTATGGTTTAGTGATTCTTGATCTCATGCTCCCAGATGATGATGGGCTCTCGCTTTGCAAAGATTTTAAGTCCCAAAAATCTAATACTCCTATCCTTATGTTGACCACACTGGCCGAAATTCATGACAAGGTAAGTGGACTCAACTCAGGAGCTGATGATTACATGACTAAGCCCTTTCATGTTGAGGAATTAACGGCCAGGGTGAGAGTGCTCATGAGGCGCCATCAAGGCAATTCCCATTATTTAAGATGTGCAGATTTAGAAATGGACCTTGTGAAACGCCAAGTTTCAAGATCAGGGCAGGTTATTAAATTAACGACAAAAGAATTTTCTCTTTTAGAATATTTTTTACGCAATATTGGAAGACCACTCTCAAGAGTTCAAATCGCTCAGCATGTGTGGGATTTGCACTTTGATCCAGAATCCAATGTGGTTGATGTTTACGTTAAACAATTAAGAAAAAAAATTGATTCGGTCTCGGATAAAAAATTAATTAAAACAATCGTAGGTATAGGTTATGTCTTCAATCATGAATAATTTGAAATCTAAAAATAGAACACTCTTCTTTGCAATCCTTCTCCTCATTGGCGTCATCATCATTGACTTCTTTTTAACTCGTTTCAATATTCAAGAAAAAAAAGCACAGATATCCCTCGAGATTATTCAGTCCGACAAAATACTCTCCAGTGAAGTCTACCGCCTCCTTTATAGCCTTGAAGATGACCTCAATTTTATTGAAAAGAAAATCCAGATTATCCTCGCCAGTAAAAATCAAGAAAAAGATATCAATAACCTGATTGATTTTTTAAACACACATGCTCACTACTTTAAACTCAGAATTGCGACCAATGAAGGGAATGAGATTTTTAAAATTGTTCAAAATCGAGATTCAAAAAAATATGAGCAGTCTAAAAATCTTTATAACCTCTCAGGGCAAGATTTTTTTAAAGAATTAAGCCAGGTTAAATTTGAGGAGTTTTATTTTTCTTCGATGGAGGCCAATATTATCAATGGGGTTCCAGAAAATCCAATCAGACCGGCCATTCGAGTTTCTAAAAGAATTAAATATCAAAATAATCGCGAAGCACTACTTGTTCTCAATATAGATGGATCTGAAATATTTCAACTTTTTGTCGGTCAAACATTTGATCCAACATTCGCCACAGAAAAATTCCTCGTTGATCATAAGGGATTCACTGTTGCTAGTTACCCTCTCCTTGAGGAGGAAGAGTACACAAAAAAGAAAATAGATATCTCTGAAAAGACCTTTAAAGTCTTGAGTAAAAAAACTGTTTTCCAAGGAAGTTTTACTCGTAAAAATGATATCTTTAATTTTACGCGCCTTCCGCTCCCAAAGAGTTCTGGAACCTGGTATCTTCTCTCAACAATTCCAGAAAATTCAATTAAAAAAGCGATCTATCATCAGCATCTAACGAGAATTTTTTGGGAAGCTGCCATCTATCTCCTCCTTGTTTTCTGGTTTTGGAGAGATGATAAAAAGCGTCATCGTGAAGAAGTTGTTCAAGTTCTTTTAAAAGAAAGAAGTGAATTTATTCAGAATGTTTCTCATCAGCTTAAAACCCCCCTCACTATTATTCACAATTATTTGGGGCAACCTAATGAGCTCGTACAAAATATTCCGGAAGTTAAAAAAGAGGTCGATCATCTGATAAAAGTGGTGGAAGACTTTTTACTCTTGGGGCAAATCGATTCACTTCAATCAATCCCTCTTGAGAAAGAAAATATTCTTGAAATCCTTAATGAAACGATTTCTCTTGTGGGGGCCAAGGCTTCAAAAAAATCCATCACGATTCGCTTAAATCTTCAAGAGGAGCTTACCGATGCTCTGCAGGCCTTGGATAAAAATGTTCTCCCAGAACTTTTAAAATCAGCCTTTTTAAATCTTTTAGATAACTCAATTGATTTTAGTCCAAGAAACTCGACGATTACGATTTCAATCAGTATGTCTAATACGAAGGTTCTCATTCGTTTTGAAGATCAGGGCCCAGGAATTGATCCAAAAGAGCTTCCTTCCCTCTTTGAAAGAAAAATGAAAGTTTCAACGGATCCTAAGCGAAAAGGTACAGGGTTGGGGCTTGCGATCACGAAGAAAATTCTTGATCTCCACCAAGCTGAAATTCATTACGTCTCAAATCCTAAAGGGGCCTGCTTTCAGATCCTGATCTAGTTCGTTTTGAGTCAATTGTATTTTCAGTAGGTTAATGATGAGGATCTAACAAATCCTATCATTCTTATCGAGTATCAAATTGCACCTTGGACACAGAAATTTTCCCATGGCTATAATAGTCGGCGACAAGCACAAACCCATGGAGGGATTGTGAAATATATACCAGGGATTATGGTGGGCCTTATGATTAATGCTTTTGCGCAAGAAATTGATTGGAGTAATTTTAACGCAAGTCTCGTCATCGAAGTCACTCGACCTCAAGGAAAATTTACTTGCAGTGGTGTGGCGATTGATAAAGATGTCGTTCTGACAGCCGCTCATTGTCTTGAAGGCGAGATTATCGATATCAAAGTTTTTAATCAATCAGCTTATGATCCGAAAGCAGATTCTTGGACAGTAAAAAGTTTTGAACTTCATCCTAGCTATAATAAAGAAAAATCAAATTACCGCTCCGATATTGCTCGTCTTAAATTAAATGCAAAACTACCTGAGACAACAATCTTTTATCCAATTGCTAAATCAGCAAAACAAGTGAAAGGTCGTCTTTTAAGAATTGGTTTTGGAGCAAGATCAGGACTCAATGCCCGCACCCTTATCACTCCTGTGATGAAATCATTAAAGACTCAAGAGGAAACTCTTGAACTCAATGACATGTACTCATACTCCGGTGATTCTGGTGGGCCGATCTATGTTCAAGAAAATGGTCAGATGTATCTTGTAGCGATTCATTCAACTCTTTCTTATGGGCCCGAAGGAAAATTCTCTCTCAATCCTCTATTAAGTCATGAGAGAGACTGGATTAATTCTACTTGGAATTAAAAATCATATTTATAAACTGAATCTAATTTACTCTCAGGCCCCATCGTTACTAGTTCTTTGAGTAATCCCTGATTCAAGTCATAAACCCAACCATGAATATGGGGAGCTTGACGCTCATGCCACGCCCTCTGAATAATTGAGGTATGAGCAAGATTTTTAACTTGTTCCATAACATTAAATTCGACGAGTTTATTCACGCGCTCGTTTTCTGACTTCGCACCATCTATCTCAAACTTATGAGTAAAATAAGTATCTTTAATATTTCTTACCCAGTTATCAATGAGTCCAAAACTATTTTGCGCTAAGGCGGCACGAACTCCTCCACAATTATAATGTCCACAGACAATCACATGGGGAACCTTAAGTGAGTGAACAGCATAACTTAAAACACTCAAAAAATTTGTATCCGTATGAACAACCAAATTCGCAATATTTCGGTGAACAAAAATTTCACCAGGACGACTATTGGTGATCTCAGACTCTGGGACTCTTGAGTCAGAGCATCCAATCCAAAGGTATTCAGGGTTTTGGTCTCGGGCCATATCTTTAAAGTAATTTGGATTTAAATCTAAATGACTTTGGGCCCAAGCTTTATTTTCTAGTAGTAAATGCTTAATTCTATCCATGTTAAACCTCTTTAAAAATAGGACAAAGGGCAAGTGACGATTTTTTTAGTTGAACCGTTATCCCCATCGTCTGCCCGCGTTTGATAAACTCTTCAATCACATCAATGATATCATCATCTACAAAAACACCTTGTGAACCATCAATCACCACATTGGCATTTTCAGGGATGGTTAAAAATATTTTTTGTAACTCCGCTTTCTGTAAAAAAGAAACATCTTTATAAAAACGTATGAGATATCTATTATCTGCGTTTACTTCGACAATTGATTTATGAATATTAGAACGTATGACAAAGATAAATCCAATTATCATCCCAATGCTAATTCCAATAAGAAGATTACTAAAAAGTATCGCCAGCACTGTCACAATAAAGGGAATAAACTGATTCCAGCCTTTGCGGTACATTGAGATAAAAAGTCCCGGTCGAGATAATTTATATCCCACGAGTAGAAGAACGGAGGCCAAAACAGGCAGAGGAATTTTGTTTAAGAGATGAGGGATAAACACCACACTTAACAGGATCCAGCCTCCGTGAAAAATAGAGGAAAGTTTTGATTGGGCCCCAGCATTTACGTTCACAGAAGATCGAACAATGACGGAGGCCACAGGGATTCCCCCTACAAGTCCACATAAGGCATTCCCCACACCTTGAGCGAGTAGCTCACGATTTTTATTGGTAAATCGTCCATGCTCATCAAATTTATCAGCTGCATCTACAGACAAAAGACTTTCTAGCGAGCCAATGATGGCAATGGAAAAAGCAATCGGGTAGATTTTAGGATTTTTAAGCATTTCCCAGGCGGGTGCTTTAACTTGATCCACTAATTCTCTAAATCCCCCTTCAAAAGGAAGATTTACGAGGTGTTCCCCGTCAATCAGTACAGCTGGAAAAAATGACTTAAATAGAGAATTGACTATCACGGCGCCTAGAATCGCCATGAGGGCACCTGGAATAATTTGAAAAAAACGAAATCCCTTAATCGCTCCTTTATCCCAACCTAGCATAATGGCCAAACTCATGATTGAAACAAGGACAGCTCCAGGATGAATGAATTGAAAAGCATTTATGATCTGCCCAAAGGTATTGTTCCCAGATTTTTCAAAAAAAGCATCGTCCCCCATGTAATCCACATCATAACCAACAGCATGAGGAAACTGTTTTAAGATGAGAATAATACCAATCGCTGCGAGCATTCCTTTAATCACAGCATTTGGAAAAAAATCTCCAATCACCCCGCCTCTTAGGAAACTAAAAAACACTTGAATAAGTCCTGCTAAAAAAACGGCCAAGGCCATGGCCTCAAGTGAACCAAGACTCGCCATGCCCGCTGCAAAAACCAAGGTCAGAGTATTGGCAGGGCCAGAAACACTGATCTGTGAGCCACTCATCATCCCAATCACAATTCCACCAATAATGCCTGAAAAAATACCGGCCGCTAAAGGTGCATTTGAGGCCAGTGCAATCCCAAGACATAAAGGGAGTGCGACTAAAAAAACGACGAGTGAAGACTGAATGTCTTTTTTCACTGAATTAAAATTCATAAGGTTTTCCTAAAAATATTTAGTAATTGAAAACAAAAAATCTAAGAAAAACGCGGAGGCCTTAAAAGGTCATCAGGAGAATTTTGTGGTTTGAGTTCAAGGTAGTTCGGAAAAGAAACTGTTAAAAAAAGAAATATTTGGTCATCACAAAAGAATTTTTCATCAAGCGAAAAATCATCAAAAAAATCTTTCTCTAATGATTTAGTGCATTCTTCAGGATTTTGAGAAAAGGCAAGGCTCACCCCTTGGGCCGACACGTAGGGGGCCACAAACGAGATGAAGAGAAAAAGAGTTAAGTTTAAGAAATTTAAACGTTTAAGCATCAAAATCATCTTAGGGCCGTGGGTTTCAATTTGCCAATCAAAAAGCACATGACTATGCTTTGTGGCATGGATAAAATCATTTGTTTGGGCAAAAATTATAAAGATCATATTGCAGAAATGAAGGAAGCAGCTCCGGAAAAGCCAGTACTCTTTCTTAAACCTCCAAGCGTTTTTAAAGAGTTAAAAAATGACTCGACACTTCAACTTCCCTGGCATCGTGGAGTCATTCATCATGAGTGCGAAGTTGTCTTTAAGCTTTATAAAAAAAATATTATTGGACTCGGTCTTGGTCTCGACCTCACCTTAAGAGAAACGCAAAAAGAATTAAAATCTAAGGGACATCCCTGGGAGATTTCTAAGGTTTTTAAAAACTCTGCTTTATGCTCTCCCATTTATGGAGTGAGAGACTTTGGAAATTGGGAAGAGACGTTGTTCACTCTCAAAATCAATGGAGAAACTCGTCAGGAATCTCAGCTCACTCAAGCTATCATGAAGCCCAATGAAATGATTCATTACATTGATCAATACTTCCCGCTTTGTGATGGAGACTTGATTTTTACCGGAACTCCCTCTGGAGTTGGTCCTCTTAAGCCCCTTGATTTGGTTGAAATGAAATTTGGACCGATTGATCTAAAATTCCAGCTAGAAGCTCATCATGGATAAAAAGCACATCTCCCACGACATCCTCAATCTTTTGGAAAGACTACGGATCATGCATGACATTCTTAAGGATAAGAAATTTGATCACATTCCCAAGGATGAGGTTATGGTTGATTTAAAAGAAGCTTTAAAGCTTTTAGATCAAAGATTTATCGACCTCGCTAATACCGATCAATAAATTCCTGAGGCACATGAAATTTAAAGACCGGAGTCTCGATCTTAAAACTCTGGCCATACTTATTGATCATATTAAAATGTCCCCACATCTCTCCAGTCATGGTTGGTAGTGGGCAAAAACTCGAGTACTCAAAACTCATCCCAGGATCAAATAAAGGCTGATTTCCCACAACTCCAGGACCTTCAACTATTTTGATTTCTCCCCGAGCATCTTTAATATTCCACTTCCTTGAGAGAAGTTGCGCTGACACTTCTCCCTCATTTGTAATGAGAATGGTGTAGCGAAAGAGATATTGAAAGTTGATTGGATTTGATTGATCAAAATCAAATTCAGTTTTAACTTCTATTTTAAATTCATTATTTTGCGAAATATAGGCATCACTCATTTTTGATCCTTTTGCAGAGGAATAAAATCCAGGGCAATGGAATTAATACAGTACCTTTTACCTGTTGGCCGTGGGCCATCATCAAACACATGACCGAGATGAGACTCACAATTTGAGCAAAGGACTTCTACCCGATGCATGCCATAGCTAAAATCTTCTTTAAGTTTCACGGCCTGAGATTGCATCACTTCAAAAAAACTGGGCCATCCTGAGCCAGATTCAAATTTAGTTAAAGACTCAAAAAGCGGCTGTTTACAGGCGACACAGATATAGGTCCCCTCTTCTTTGTGATGATAGTACTTACCTGAGTAAGGGCTTTCAGTGCCACCCATGCGACAAACATTAAATTGTTCAGGAGTTAATTTTTTTTTCCAATCTTCATGACTCATGAGCGAGATTATAGTATGAAGGCAGTGAACAAAGGAAGAGATTTGAATTCATTTGAAGTGTATGGTCTAGCAATTGGCGCAAATTTGGCCTACTCCTCGGCTAGTCTTATTTATTCTATTTACGCCAAGCGCTTTTCCTCAGTTTGGATTAATCAAATTAAAGTGTTTACCGCTTTTATTGCATTTTTAATTGCCATGGCGCTCTCGCAACAATTTGTGTCCATAAGTCCAGCTTCATTTATTTTGCTTTTATTAAGTGGCCTTGTGGGACTATGCCTGGGAGATATTTTTATTTTTAAGGCGTTTACTACATTAGGAGCAGGACGCTCATTAGTTCTTTATAGCTTCCAACCTTTAATACTTGGTATATATGGCTACTTTTTTCTGGCCCAATTTTTTCATACTCAACATGTGGTTGCCTTTCTTTGCATGATGGTTTGTGTTTTTATTTTCATGCTAGAAAGAAATAAATCTGTTGGTCATTGGGACCTCAAGAGTTTTCTCTGGGCATTTAGTGGAATTTGTTTGGATGCTCTTGGCATTGTCTTAACCAGAACGGCCTATGAGCATGATCCTGATCTCCAAACATTTCAAGTCAATGTGATCCGTTGCCTGGGCGCCCTCATTGGATTTCTCCTCATTAATCCAAAAAGCTATCAGCGCCTTTATCAAGATTTGACTAAAATTGCTCTCAAAGAAAAAACCGTCATTTTGTCGGCGAGTTTTATCGGTTGCTTCCTCTCTCTCACTCTCTACTTGGCAGCCTTAAAACATGCTCATGTAGGCATGCTGACTTCAATTGCCATCACAGGGCCTGTCTGGGTCTCACTTCTTGAATGCGTTTATTATAAAAAACTACCTGGAAAGTATCTCATTGGAGCTTTCAGTTTCTTTACGGTTGGATTTTATTTAATGGTTACTGCTTAGTCGTCTTTGAAGGCATCATTTTTTTATTTTTTGAGGCTTTATCCTCAGAACATTTAAGATCACTTTTGATATATCCAAGAATACTTAATTTAAACCCTTGAAAGGCTTTAAATTTTGCCTGGTAATAATTCACAAATTTAGTTTCATCCATCAATTCTTGTGGAGACTTCACTAGAGCTTGATTGATGTAAAATTCCTTATTCTCTTCAAAAAGGGCTCTCATTTTCTCATCGAATCCAGGTGTCATCTTGGTGACAAAGCGAGTATTTAAATCAATTCGATTAAAAGCAGGGCCGGCCAAAAAAGCTTTCGTCGTTATTTTGATAGAAGAATGTTCAGAGCGGGAATTCTTAATTTCTTCCAAGGCTTTGGCAGCAAATATGGCCCTCTCTTGAGCGAGCTCAAAATTCCGCTCATCACTTCGCGGGTCAATGAGTGTTTTACTGATAAAAAATGGAGCTCTAGAGGACATGGAATCAATCGAAATATCAGTAATCAAAAGATCGGGACGAGATGAGATAAAGTCTTGGATTTTTAATTTTATGGGCACAACCACATCAGCACCAACAGTTGAGCGTCCTTTATCAAAACTTGTGGGGATGAACTCACTTAAAAGGTTTTGCTTTTCTTCATGACATTCCGTCTGGGCCAGAACCGAGAAAGAAAATAAAAATATAATAATAGTAACTAATCGATTTATCATAGGCCCTCTCTTATCGGCAGGGCATTAATAAAAACTGAAGCAATTTAGATGGTTAAACTCTAAATAATTATTAACTAGCTAATATTACAGGATTTTATCTTGACTTCTCGTGTAAATAAATAATACTCTAGTGTATTCAACATTGAGAAGGAAAGTGCTGTGACACAAATTGAAAACTTACTCCAAGAGCGCGTGCTTATTTTAGATGGGGCCATGGGCACCATGATTCAAAAATATAAACTTCAAGAAGAAGATTATCGCGGCAAGCGCTTTCAAGACTGGCAAGGCTCTCTCAAAGGTAATAACGATCTTCTGGTTCTTTCAAATCCGAAAATCATCGAAGAGATCCACAACAAATATCTGGAAGCTGGCTCTGATATTATTGAAACAAATACTTTTAGCTGTACGCGAATTTCCATGGGTGACTATCACATGGAAGACCTCGTGCCAGAACTTAATCTAGAAGCAGCAAAACTCGCTCGTCGATGTGCTGATGCCTTTACTCAAAAAAATCCAGGGAAACCTCGCTTTGTCGCGGGCTCTATTGGCCCAACAACTAAAACGGCTTCTCTATCTCCAGATGTAAATAATCCTGGCTTCCGGGCCGTGGATTTTGATGAGCTCGTTAAAAATTATTACGAACAAACGAAGTATCTTGTTGAAGGCGGCGTGGATATTCTTCTCGTGGAAACGGTCTTTGATACCCTTAACTGTAAAGCAGCGCTCTTTGCGATTGCAGATTATTTTGAAAAAGAAAAAAGAGAGCCATTACCCGTGATGGTTTCTGGAACTATTACGGATGCCTCGGGAAGAACTCTCTCGGGCCAAACGATTGAAGCTTTTTTGTATTCAGTTTCACACTACCCGCTTCTTTCTATAGGAATTAACTGTGCGCTAGGTGCTGAGCTCATGCGGCCTTATATCGAGATCCTCGCAAAAGAATCTCCCTTTCATATTTCTGTTTACCCAAATGCAGGACTCCCTAACGAATTTGGTCAATACGATGAAACTCCGGCCCATATGTCCGGCACCCTTTCAGAATTTTTAAAAAATAAGTGGGTTAATATAGTTGGTGGCTGTTGTGGGACGACTAATGAACATATTGCAGCGATTGCTCAAATGTCCGAGGGCAAAGCTCCTAGGGCCCTTCCTCATTTAGAGAAAATTCCGCGTCTCTCTGGTCTTGAGCCCCTTAAAATTTTTCCAGGTTCAAACTTTATTAACATTGGTGAGAGAACAAATCTCACTGGTTCATTAGCATTTAAAAAACTTATCATTGAGAAAAATTTTGAAGATGCTCTTAAAGTGGCCCGCGATCAAGTTGAAAATGGTGCTCAGATTATCGATATCAATATGGACGAAGGAATGATTAATTCCGAAGAAACCATGGTCCAGTTTCTTAATCTCATTGCTTCAGAGCCAGATATCTCTCGGGTTCCTGTCATGATTGATTCCTCTAAATGGAGTGTCATCGAAGAAGGGTTAAAACGGGTTCAAGGTAAAGCGATAGTAAATTCTATCTCCCTTAAAGAAGGCGAACAGAAGTTTATTGAGCAAGCAAAACTTATAAGAAAGTATGGAGCAGCTGTCGTGGTGATGGCCTTTGATGAAAAAGGTCAGGCCGATTCCTATTCTCGCCGGGTCGAAATTTGTGAGCGTGCTTACAAAACTCTAACAGAAAAAGTTAAATTCAAAGCTGAAGATATTATTTTTGATCCGAATATTCTCACCATCGCCACCGGGATGGATGAGCACAATAATTACGCGAAAGATTTTATTGAAGCCACAAAGTGGATTAAGGCCAATCTTCCTTTTGCTAAAGTGAGTGGAGGAGTTTCCAATCTTTCTTTTTCTTTCAGAGGAAACAACACGGTTCGAGAAGCTATGCACTCGGCTTTCCTTTATCATGCTATTAAAGCAGGGCTTGATATGGGGATTGTGAATGCAGGAGCACTTCCTGTTTACACTGATATTCCTCAAGACCTTCTTACACTGGTTGAAGATGTGATCTTTAATCGCCGTCCCGATTCAACTGAGCGCCTGATTGAGTTTGCCTCAAAAATTAAAGGTCAGGGAAAAACTGAAAAGAAAGATGAAGAATGGAGAACACTTCCTGTAGAAAAGCGTTTAGAGCACGCTTTGATAAAAGGGATTGTAGACTTTATTGAGCAAGACACTGAGGAAGTTCGGAAAAAAGTCAATCGCCCTCTGGAAGTGATTGAGGGACCTCTCATGGCCGGGATGACAGTGGTGGGTGATCTTTTTGGTGAAGGGAAAATGTTTCTGCCTCAAGTGGTGAAATCAGCTCGCGTGATGAAAAAAGCTGTGGCCTATCTTCAGCCTTACATCGAAAAAGAGAAGGCCAATCAAGCAGCAAAAAACAATGGAAAAATTCTTCTCGCAACTGTGAAAGGTGATGTTCATGATATTGGAAAAAATATCGTGGGAGTTGTTCTTGGTTGTAATAATTATGAAGTGATCGATATGGGTGTGATGGTTCCTTGTGAGAAAATTCTTCAAGAAGCCCAAAAACAGCAAGTGGATATGATTGGGCTATCTGGACTCATCACTCCTTCTTTAGATGAAATGGTTCATGTGGCCAAAGAGATGCAGAGGTTAAATTTTAAAGTACCACTTCTGATTGGTGGAGCGACGACTTCAAGAGTTCATACAGCCGTCAAAATTGATCCTCATTATGAGGGGTCAGTTCTCCACGTGGCCGATGCCTCTCGAGCGGTTCCTGCAGTGGAAAAACTCCTTAATCCAAATTCTAAACAAAAGGCCCATGAGGATCAAAAGACTGAGTACATAAAAATGCGGGCCCAGCATGAGGCCAGTCAAAAACAAGAGCGCTTTCTCACTCTTGATGAGGCGAGGAAAAATAAAGTCCAAGTTAATTGGGATCAAGCTACATTTGTGAAACCGATAAAACTCGGTGTGACAGTTCTCGATGATTATCCTTTAAGTGAACTTGCTCAGTATATTGATTGGACACCTTTTTTTATGACTTGGAGGCTTCGAGGAAGTTATCCGGCCATTTTTGAAGATGCCACCTATGGAACTGAAGCCAAAAAACTTTTTCAAGATGCTCAAAATCTTCTGAAAGAAATTATTAAAAATAAATCTCTAAAGGCGAGAGCTGTTTTTGGACTCTTTCCGGCCAACTCTCGTGGCGATGATATTGATCTTTATGCTGTTGAGGATAAGGTCCATGAATGGACTTGTGAAAAACATGGTAAACATCAAAAAGTTCTTCAAGTTGGAAATGAAACTAAAATACAAACCACTCTCCACATGTTGAGAACTCAAAGGGTTATGGATGAGGCCAGTTCGCCAAATCCAAGTCTCGCTGATTTTGTTGCTCCTAAAGAAATTGGTAAAACTGATTATATGGGAGCCTTTTGTGTAACGACGGGACAAGGTTTAGAAGAACTTTCAAAAAAATATGAAGCTCTCCATGATGATTACAACGTGATCATGGTGAAGGCCCTGGCCGATCGCCTGGCCGAGGCTTTTGCTGAAAGACTTCATCAAAAAGTACGTAAAGAGTACTGGGGTTATGTTCCGACAGAAGATATTGCAACATCAGAGCTCGTCAAAGAATCTTACCAAGGCATTCGTCCTGCCCCTGGTTATGCGGCTTGCCCTGATCACTTGGAGAAAATCTCGCTCTTTAAACTTTTAGATGTCGAAAAAAATATCGGTGTAAACTTAACTGAATCAATGGCCATGACACCGGCCTCTTCAGTCAGTGGCTGGTATTTTTCTCACCCTGAAAGTCGTTATTTTAACGTGGGAAAGATTGGCAGAGATCAACTTGAGGATTATGCTAAGAGAAAAGATAAATCAATTTCAGAGATGGAGAAGTGGCTTTCAGCTAACTTAATGTAAACATGGCCAAAGTAATTGATCACATAAAAAATGCTAAAAGCACTCTCTTTTCTTTAGAGATACTTCCCCCGAGTACTGGTGAGAGTATCCAAAAACTTTTTGATAATATCTCTCCTCTTATGGAGTTTAAGCCAAAATTCATCGATGTGACTTATCATCGTGAAGAATATGTTTTTAAAAAAATGCCGAATGGATTGCTCGAGCAAAAATCAATCCGTAAGCGTCCAGGAACTGTTTCTATTTGTGCAGCTCTTATGCATAAATTTGATATCGATACTGTGCCTCATATTATTTGCGGAGGCTTTACCAAAGAAGAAACAGAGTACGCTCTTATTGATCTCAACTTTTTAGGAATTGATAATGTCCTTGCTTTAAGGGGCGATTGTATTAAGGGGCAAAAATCATTTGAGCCAACATCTGGTGGACACCGCTACGCTGACGAGCTCGTGGGACAAATCAACCAGATGAATAAAGGAATTTATCTTTCTGATGAACTTCAAAACCCTACTCCCACAAAATTTTGTATTGGAGTGGCCGGATATCCTGAAAAACATTTTGAGGCTCCGAATTTAAAAACAGACCTCAAATATTTAAAACAAAAAATAGACAATGGGGCCGACTATATTGTGACTCAAATGTTTTTTGATAATAAGAAATTCTTTGAGTTTGTGGACCGCTGCCGGGCCGAAGGAATTAATGTTCCGATTATTCCGGGACTAAAACCGATTACGGCCAAATCTCAGATGACTAATCTTCCTCGAAATTTTTATATCGATATGCCTGAAGATCTCATCGACGCTGTCGAGCGATGCCGCTCAGATGATGAAGTGAAAAATGTGGGAGTCGAATGGGCGATTCATCAGGCTAAGGAACTTATGAATCATAAAGTCCCTTGCCTGCATTTCTATTCCATGGGTAAATCCACGGCCATCCAACAAATCGCCTCAAGTCTCTTCTAGAGCTTCTTCGGATAGAAGTTCATTGGCTGTTTAACTTCAACAGTTCCGCCACCCATCGGTTCAGGAAATGTTATTCCTCGTAAAACACCAACGACACATTTCTTAACATCGGCCGGAAGACCAGAAGCACTCTCAACACCAGCACCTGAGACGTGACCAGAGGCTCCAATCGTAAAGTCTAATTTAATAACACCTGATAGCTCGGCCCCTGATCTCTCAAGCTCTTTTTGATAACAATAGCGAAATTGAGGTAAGTGATCTAAAAGGATTCTGCGAATAACATCTGGATCCATAGAGCCTAAAACCACAGTTTCAGAGGGAATACCAGCGGTGTAAATGGCTTTTTTTGCTGAGAGCCCTTCTGCACCTTTAGAATCGCCTAGGACACCTGTTGTGGCCCCAACAAGGCTTCCTTGATTGGTTTGGATCCCTGCTGTTTTTATACTTCCAACTCCAGTACTCACACCAGTCATCGCTCCAGCGAGCTCACCAGTTGTTCCAGAAGCAGATGAAGTTTTTATGCCTGTCAGTGACCCACCTTTCGCAACCACCGATGAAACGGAGGAAGAGAAATCTGCAGCTTTATACACTTCTACATTTCCGGCAGATTTGAGATTGGTATTGGCCAACGCTGCTGGACTCTGAGTATTTGTTGTTTTTGCTTGGGATTTGGCCGGAGCAGGAGCTGCGATTTGATTCGTTGGCTTCACCACGGGCTCAGTCCCTTGCTTCACCACTTTTTTCTCTGTGGCGGTTTTTTTACCAGGATCTGGCTTTTTACTCTGATCTTTAGTCTCGACCACATCTGGATTTTTTACTTCTGGTTGTTTTTCAGGTGTCGATTCTTTTTTGACAGCTGGCTTTTCCGGAGCTTTTTGAGCAATCTTCGGAGCATTTTCTGTTTTTTCAACAGCTTTGTTTTTATTAACAAAGAGTTCTTGCTTATAAAGGATCGTCGCTAGCCTCTCAGGTGCTAATTCTTCATCTTTTTTATCTTCTGGCACATCATAAACACTTATTCCGGCAGAAAAAAGACCGGTCATGAAAAGAAAGAGGAAAAGGTATTTCCTAAAATCTGGATCACGCTTAAGGATGGGAGCTGCCAGAACTTTTGGAGGGGCCTGAACATTTCTGACAAAAATTTGAAGCTGATCTTTCTCAAGTCGAACGAGATCTTGCCCTTTGAGTTCAACCGTTGCACCTTGATGACCCGTATCCTTCTTTTTATCACTTAAATGAAAAACACCAAAGCCTGGTAAGGTATGAACAATAGTTGTGCTTCCATTAATATCAAGGAATGGAAACTTTTCTGTTTTACCAAGATAAGGAAATTCAACTTCATCTTTGGCCTTCAAAAGTCCTGTAATAAAATAAGTGCTTTTATCTTCAGGTAAATAATCAACGCTGAACACTTGGTCTTTGAAGAGAATAATAACTTCAACGGCCTGCTTGGCCGTTTCATATTTAAAGATAGGATAAAGATCTTGCTTATCTTCGAAAATATATTCACTGAATTCTGCTTTAGGATCTGAAGCTAAAGGATAAACAATAGAAGGCACATTACTTGTGACGGCCGGAGCACTTTTAGGCAGAGTTTTAGGAGTTTCAATCTCTGCTGGCATTGGAGGTAATTTGACAGAAGCACTCCCTGCTTCAGGTTCAAGTGATTCTAGAACCGGGGGTAAGCTATTAATCACATCATAGCGAGTGAAAACAAATTCCACATCGGCCAATCGAAAATGATCACCGAGTCGAAGTTCTTTAACGAGAATCTTGTCATCATTCACATAAGTCCCATTGGTGGAATTCATGTCATAGATAACCGCCCGATCGTCAAATATTTCAAGAACAGCATGAACTGCAGAGACAGCGTCATTGTTAATAACAAGATCACTGCTTTCAGTTCGGCCTAAGAGATAGCGCCCTTTGGGAAAAACACCACTTTTAATTTTGGTGCTATCCGTAGTGGACTTCAGCTCATACATCTTGAATTGTGAACCTTTTTGAATTTCCATATTACCCTCTAACGAATGCCGTCTATGGCCTTCTTCATTTCTCGATTAAAATTTTCTCTTTCTGGAAGCTTATTTCTAAATTCATTTCGAAGTCTTGGTGAGATCGAAAGATCCCCAGGTGATCCAGCCTCGCCCTCAACACCAATTTCATCAAAATCGAATTTTTCATATTTTTTATATTCGTAACGGATATTTTTTTTATCCTCCGCCATGGCAGAAGTTACAAATAATATAAATAAAAAGAGTGCTTTCATGGCTTAACTCCTATGACAGTCGAAATCTGAGCGTAATAATCCTGCACAGCTTTTGATTTTGGCTTTTCCATTTTATCAATCAAAGCTAGTGCCTCTTTAGATTTACCTAGTTTTTTTAAAGTCATGGCGTAATTGAGCCCAAATTCTGCTTTCTCTAACATCTTCGCTGGAAGTTTTGAGAAATAAGCTGATGCTTTTTGATAGTCTGACATAATGAAGTAACAGTGAGCGACTGCATTGATCAAATCAAGATCATTGGGTGAATCATTCAATAAGCCCTGATAATAAGGAAGGGCCATTTCGGCCAAACCGTATCTTAAATAAAGGCGAGCAAGATTATAACGAGGCGACTTGGTAAAGCGTGATTGTTTATTCGCCTTATCGAAAGCTATAAGAGCTTTCTGATCTTCGCCCTGTCTTGAATAGAGCACACCTATATTATTGAGGGCCGGAATGTAGCCTGGGGAAACCTCAATCGCCTTATTGTAAAAAAGAAGGGCCTTGCGCTGGTTGCCTTGGAGTAAATGACAGTTGGCCACACTTGTCCAATAACCGGGAATTTTTTGATAGCGATTATAATTCTTTGAAGCCAAGGAAAAACCTGCTTCATAGTCCCCCTTAGAGCAACTAAGAGAGATGGCCATCAGGGGGTCTTTAGTTCCTTCGAGTTTTTTTAATTCATCACTTGAATAGCGATCAAGAGATTCATCTTGAAGAGCAGGAGACTCCGATTTCGTTTGATCAGCGATATAATCTTTAATTTCTTGCGGAAGAAGGACTTTTTCTTTTTTAAAGGAAGATTTACTCACATTCTCAGGGGCTTCACCTCGACGAGATTCTGAGCCTTTTTGAGAAGAACAAGCTACTAAAAATAAGAGAATGAATAAATAAGAGGTTTTCATCTTTTACCTCCTCTTTCCATAAGGACCGCCTGTTTAGGTGCAAAATATCTTTTAAATCCTTCCTGAGAAGAGAAAAGAACAGAGAAATTAGATGTCGAAAGAATTTTATTATCAGCAACTAATTTTTTTATTTCGCTTCTTTGTTTTCTTGCCGTATCTAAAATAGGAAGATAAACCTTACTCATCGCTGCTTGAAAACTTTCCACGTACTCAGGACCTTTGCCCTCAGGGATGAATTTTTTTAGTGAATCCCCAAACACTTCATAGGACTCAATGACTATTTTATAGGCATCAACAATTCCTTTACCTGATCCAATTTTTTGAACCTGATTAACCTGAAGCGCCATTTGATCCAGTAGTTGAAGCTTGGCCTTGACAGCATTATTGAAGTCATTTTCAGGAAACTGCAGCTGAATTTGATCAAGCTTAGATTTCTTTTCAACTAAAACAGCGATCATTCTATTCGCCATGAGATCTAAAGCCTCAACTGGGATATCAAGTTTTTGAGTTCGAGCTTGCTCAAAAAATTGATTCTGTTTTTGCTCAATTTCTTTGGCGCGCCCAAGATCTCCAAGGTTCACGTACACTTTTCTAAGATCCTCGTAAGGCCGAATTAAAAAGGGAAGATTTTTTGAATTCTTTTCAAGCTCTGCTATTTGAGTCTCAACTTGTTCCCATTTTTTTAGTTTACTGAGATCTTTGATGAGCTCGAGAGTGACTTCAGTAATAACAGCATCTGGAATAAGACACGTTTTCCCTAATTCTTTAATTTCGAGAGCTTTTTCTACATCCCCATTTGCAAGAGAGATAAAAGTAGCATTTTTAAAGGCGACAACTTTATTTGAAGAATTTTCCTTACAGATTTTTCTCAACACTTTATGAGACATATCAGCTGACTCAGAAAACTTTTGTTTTAAAAACAATCCTGCAGCAATTGTAATATAGGAATCAGCAAACTTTATGACATCAGCAGCTTCCATTTCATTAAGTGCAGTAACTCCCCATTCATAGCTTTGAGTCGTTTCACCTAATTCATAATAAAGGGCCGAGAGGTTATAGGCAGCATTTACTTTAGCCTTCGGAGTACTATCAGAGCTTTCATAAATTTTATGATACCCTTTGAGAGCAACATCCTTATCACCCTTTTCAAGAGATTGCTGAACACCCTCAATTTGAATTTTGGTCATGAGGCTTCTCAGGGCATCTGCATATTTTTTAGAAACTTTGAATTGACCGTCATTAATAGCGGCCACATAAAATTTAACTTTTGAGTAATCTTTTTTTGAGCGGTAATGCTCCATGACCTTAGCGAGCATTCCTTCTTGGGTTTTATAATCTTGAGGAAAATTAGCTGCAAAGTCAGCAAGGGTTTTCTCAGCTAGGGCCACATCATTTTTTTCCATTTGAGCATTAAAGAGCTTCACGAAAATCGAATTAGCGCGGTCTGATTTCTTATCCACTGATAAGTATTTTGAATAAACCGGAATATAGAATTTATCTGCCACTGATTTATTCAAACTTTCTTGTCCGAGTGAAGAAAGCATCCCTTCAATGGTTTGAGAGATGAGCTTTTTATCTTGTTGAGCTTGTGCACTTTCAAAAGACTTAAGATAAAGCTCAAGGGCCTTAGCATAATCAGCAGCCGCATAAGCTGTCTCAGCTTGATAGAAGATTTTCTCGCTTTTTTGACCCGGCGATAATTGGGAGGCGAGTTCAAAATAACTCATGGTCTGGTTAGATTTGGCTTTCTGAACTTTTGGCACATCTTTATAGGTTTGTGCTGCTACCACTTTTTGTAATTCAGCCGCTTTTTTATTCACTTGATAAGTAAATTTTTTCAGTTCATCTTCTGCGAAAGCTTTCTCTAGGTGAAGCTTCATGAGGGCCTGAGAAACCTCGAGATGCTGCTCAACTTTATTGTACTTATCAAAGAGATCTAATTGCGCGAGACCAATCGTTATTTTACGAGATCTGTCTTTCTCAAATTTAGCGGCTTGTTCTAGCAGACCTTCAGCTTGGGAAAATCGACCTTGAGTGGTGATCGAATTGGCAATCTTTACAAATTGTTCTGTGTAATTGATGCCTAGAGAGCTATAAAACTTAACGGCTTCATTCATTTTTCCGGCATCAATAAAAAATATGCCAATATCCCGCTCAACATTATTTTTCATATTGATATATTTTTCATTAGAACTTTTTCGATGAACATCTTTCATCATTGAAATAGCTTTTTCATAATTTCTGGTACGGTAGTAACACCAGGCGAGGTTAAAAGCATCCTTGGTCCACCAGCGTTCATCAATCTTACTCAAGCCTGACTCATAAAGAGGAATCGCCTCATCATACTTATGAGAATTAAATTTAAAATCTGCTAAAGCGAGATTTGATTTCAATTTTATTTTTGATTGAGAAGAAGATTTCCCGGCAGAAAGTTCAAAATATTTTCGTGCCAGATCGTTATTCCCAAGTTCCTTATTATTGTAGGCCAGGATGTAATAGACTTCGCCTATAGCCTTATAACGAGGAAAGCGCTTAACGACAACTTCAGCAGCATCATTGGCCGATTCAAAATATTGAGCTGATTTTTTAAAATAATCTTTTTTGTTTAAATTTCTTCTTTCCTCAGGAGGAATTGAAAGAAACTGTTCATTTTCTGTTTCTCGCCATAGTCTTGCTTTTTCTAAATTAAGTTCTGAAACTCTTAAAAGTGTATCGGGAGAACCAAAGTTTTCTTGTTTTGCAAGACGAGTCACTTCTGATAACTCTTGATCTACAATTTCCAATATCTGCTTTCTTCTCGCATCCATTGTGAGCTTCTCTGCGAGAGCAAAATTCATAACGAGTAGAGTGATAAAAAGTGGTTTTAACATTCTGACCTCAACGCAAATACATAATCACCTAATTCATCGGCCCAAAACTCACCATTGAACGTCCAAAAGTACTGCTTATCATTTCGATCAATGTATTTCACATCACCACGTTTTTTATCTCCGACCGGTGCATCTGTTTGATAAAGCCGCTCTTTTTTCTGTGCCAGGATTTCTAATTTAATGAAGCTCATGCCCTGAAAAGCAGAAAAAAGTTCACCATATTTACTGATCATGCCTGAGCGAACATAAGCACCAATTACAGTGCGATAATCATCAAGAACTTGTTTGAGATTTTGCATCAGATTTGCACGAAAACTACTTTCTGATTTTTTACGAAGATTATTGTACTCTGCTAGAGCTGAACTTAATGACCCTTTCATTTCAAGAAACGCCCCATCTTTTTGGATTGATCTTAAAATAGGTGCTCCTAGAGCAATAGGAAGTGACTTCCCCTCTTCATTGTCTGCCATAAGACCATAGAAATACTTATAGTCCTTGCCACGAGAATTTAAAAACGCTCGAAGTTGTTTTGAATTTTCAAAAAGATCTTTATAGAAGTCATCAGCGGTTTTTTTAGCGTCATCATAGAGACACATCTTCATATAAGTTAACGCCTTAAGAACTTCAACCTCTGGCTTAAAAATGAAATCAAAGACAGGTGCCTTATAGGAAACGAGCTTTCCAAGAGTGCGGTTATAATTTTTAACATAATAACTTGTCCAGGCTTCCTCAAAAAGGATCTCCGGCCACACAAAGGAACTCTTTTGAATATCAAGATAAGTTAAATCTGCATCTTGGTATTTTTTATTGGCAAACTGAACTCTGCCGATACCTGCGACACAGTAATCCTTATTTAACGCCAGTTGCTCTCTTTGGAGATTGGAATCCACTCGCCCCATTTGGCGCTCAGAGGCCCTGATACAATCTTTAAATTGGCCCTCGGCTTCATTAGAATTATTAAGAGCTCCATAAATTGTCCCTTTCATATGGGCCACAAATGGATAGGCCGGGTGATCGGCCGAAACCTGCTCAAGCTGCTCAATAGCTTCACGAAGATTACCTTGCTTAAATAATCGTTTCGCCAGGATATATCTAATATTTCCTGATCTTGATCGAGAAAGTATCTCAACAGGTAAGGACTCAAAAGGTTTCACACCTGTGTGATAAAGCATCTTATCAAAAGCATACTCTAGATCAGCATCAAGAGTCCGGTCATTTTTCACCAGAAAGTTTTTCATCCATGGGACAGCAGAAAAATAATATCCACCATTAACGAGCTCAATCACCGTTCGGCGGTAACCACTTAAATTAATGGTTCCACGCCCATAAAATTTTTCGGCTCCTTCATAAGAAGCAAAAGCCGAAGTTGAAATGAAGAGTGCCAGACATATTTTTGAGAACATCCGTGTTCTCCTTTTTAAAATAAATTCTTAAAAGGCGTAATTGAGACCTACACCGAGGTCGTAGTTGCTAAACAAGGTACTCGTCGTTACCGAATTAGCACCATCTTTTACATTTTCTTTTTTTGGCTTCACATGCAATCCCGTAAAATCGATACGTAGGGACCAGCTATCACTAATATAAACTCTTAGACCAGTATTCCACATGGCACCGATATTATTCGTTGTCGTGAGTGAAGTGGTAGGAGTTTCAAATTCTCCACGGTTATCAATTAATTTCACACTGGCGGCCCCAATTCCAAACATCCAATCATAATAAAAGACCTGATTGAAAGTATTGATCTTTGAATAGAAAGGAGACCACATCAGCATCGCTCCCATGTAATTATCTACTTTACGGTAGAAAGCTTTAGACTGCTGATCCTCCACACCTTTGGCCGTATCATTTTTTGTTCCAGAACTTTTTCCAAAGACTCCTTCAATTCCCCAATCCTCTGAGAAGAAAAAACCACCTCTGGCCGTACCGCCATAGGAATCAATGAAGGCACCACTAATTGTTTTTTGACCAGTGAGTCCCATATAGACTGTGCCCACTTTTCTAAAACGTCGATTTTGAAGAACGTAAATTTCTTTGTCTTTATCCAGCCAGGAAAAATTATAAAGAGACTTTTCATTGGCGAGCACGATCGTACTTAAAAGCAGACTGCTCAAGAGGAGGACTAATTTTTTAATCATGTTTACTTCACTTGTTAGACTTTACTATCTTATAAAATTCTAACATGCCGTGAGTGTGGTGCAAGTTCCTGTTTTAACGAGGGCAAATATCACCATAAGGACATTGACTACAATGATCAGTTTTAATTTTCCAAGGTTCGTTTTGGGACTGCCACAAAGGATAAAGATCAGATTCAACTTGGTTGAAGGTGACTTTTTGCTCAAGCACCTTTTCTTGGTCCACAAACACAAGTTTTAGCTCTATTTCTGAGCTAAGGGGAACTCGCTTTAGACTATAAAGTGCATAGGCATAGACTTTAAGCTGGATCCAATAATGAGCTAAATTTTCTTGAGTAATTCGCCCTGTTTTAAAGTCCCAAACCTGAGCATTTTGCTGAAGTTTTGAAAGTAAAATAAGATCAGGTATTCCAGAGATCATGAAATTAAAAAATTTGAATTTTAAAGACTTCTCAGAAATAAGTTCAAAATCGGCCTGGCAATTTTTGGCCAGATCAAGGGCCCATTTTATGGGTTGATGAAATTCTTGCTGAAAACTTTCCAAGGGAACCACAAAATTATGTTCAATTCCGTAAGCAATTTGTTCGTGAATATGGGTGCCTCGACCAGAGGAAGATCGAACCACCGTCGCGAGTTCCTCGGCTTCATCGGCGTGATAATCAAAACTCATTTCAAGATCACTGGTCGGTTTAAGCTTAAGCGTATTTTCGAGATAAAATTTTCGAGGACAATCAATTAAGGAATTAAGCTTTGTCACACTTAATTCACCTGAGATAAAGAGCTCACTCTCTCCAACACCTTTACTGACAACACCTACAGAGTCATGAAAAAATAAAGGCAGCTGTGGTTGAGACTTTGAGCTTAATTCCTTTTGGGCCAAACTAGAATCAAGCTCTGACATGATTAAAGATTCTTTGCACTCGAGCATATTTTGGTGATTAAACCAGGCCCTCAGACCTTCAATCCAACTATTACCAGGAATACTGAAACTGCCATCAGGTAATTCAAGTTCAACCCAACTCAGCTTCTTTTTCGCTCTCGTACAGGCAACATAAAAAAGTCGTTTTGATTCGGAGAAATTTTTATATTGAGAAAGCTCATTTTCAAATAAATAAAAAGGAGAATCACGCTTATCTCTTTGAGAAAGATCCATATACCACTTAAAGCTTGCTGGTAATTGCCCAAAAAGACTTCCATCACTATTCTCTTTACCATTGGTATAAATACCACCTAAATAAACGGTATCAAATTCAAGTCCCTTCGAGGCATGGGCCGACATCAATTGCACCATCGCCGAAGATTTTCCCCAACGAAGCTCTAGGCTCATCCTCTCATTATCACCTTTTGCAAGTTGAGACATAATAGACTCAGGATCCTGATGATAAATCGTTGCCATCGTTTCAATTTCTTCAAAGTTGATGTCGAAATTTTCGTTCGTAACTCCCAAAGAGTGGAGAAATTTTCGAAAGGCCGGGACTAGTCCCCAGAAAGAAACATCTTGTTCAAATTTTTGAATTTTATGTTGATCAACCTGTGATGGGAGATTCAGAATTTTTAAATAATTCTCTATCATAAAAAGTGGGAAACGATCCTTCGCTTCAACTTTAGAATCAAATTTCCTTTTTAAAAGTGTCAGAAATATTCCCATCAAAGGGTCATCAAGTAGATCGATCTTAAATTGGGCAGTAAATCCAATCTTATGCTGCATCAGATAGCGGATAAGATCCATACTAGGCTTCAATTTACTATAAAGGATGGTGCAAACCTGATGGGGATGAAGCTCTCTTTCTTTTTTGATCGACTGGGCTATAGCAAAAGCCTCCAAACGGTTAATATGCTCGTTTTTAAACTTACCTTCTTCTTTAATGTCTCGATCAAGTTTTAATTTAAGGAGCTCAATTTCACCTAGAACCTGCTTAAAATCTAATTCAACTGGTATGGCCTGATCCTCAGGGAGAACAGTAAATGGATCGAGACCAATAAAATCCTGGCCCAAAGGAAGGACGGTTCTAAAGAGTGAATTATTGAATCTGATAATTTCAGGAAATGAGCGATAGTTATTGGCCAGGGTTCTGACATTGGGAACAAGTTCTGCACAATCTTGAAAAACAGAAAGTTCACCACCACGAAATCCATAAATCGCCTGCTTCGCATCCCCGACACAAAAAAGATGATTAAAATCATTATTGATAAGAGATCTTATAATTTTAAACTGCAAGGCCGATGTGTCTTGAAATTCATCCACAATAAAATAATGAAATATTTTTTGAATTCTCTCGCGATCACTCTTATTTTCTAAACCAAGGGCCACATGATACTCAATATCACCAAAAGTGAGACCTAGATTTGGATCGAGTCCATCATCAATCCAATTAAATATATCTAAGCAGATTTTTATCCAAGGTAAAATTTTTGTTTCATAATGTTCTTGATAAGGCTTCACAGAATTAAACCAATCAACGGCCCATTTTTTAAAATCGGCCCGGGCCTCATGGGCCCTGGTGTACTGAGCACACTTCTTCGCGGCTGTACGCTCAGGTTGAAAAGTTTTTGAACTGAGATAGAAGTAGTACTTCTCTAAAAGCTCAACGGACTGTACTTCACTCAAGCCGAGGCTTTGAAATTCGGCCATCCCTTTCTCAAATGCACTACGTTCAGACTCTTCAGGTAAATCTAAAATCGAAATACTGCTCAGAGAATGATCAAAATCATTTAATTTAAAGGATTGCTTAAGAACAGCTCCTAACCGTTGAGGATGGGACATCTGAGGATCAAATTTTCTCCAGGACAAACGCAAACCGGGATCACTAAAAATTGCCGTAAAAGCTTTTAAAAGCGACTCTTTTTCACGAATCACAATATTGAGTAATTCTTGATCAAACTGAGAAGATTTATACTCAAACCAAAGATCAATTAATTCTCCAACCTGATCTTTTCTTTCAGCATTAAAAATAATTTTAGCTTCATTAGAGAGATGAGGGAAATAACCCGAGGTAATAAGCTTGCGACAAAATCCATCAATAGTGGTGACTAAAAGTAAAGGAAGATGGTCATTAATGATAATCCAATAAGACTGATCCTCGCTCTTCTCTAGAGCTAGCTGTTGAAATTTCTCGGCTAAGCGTATACTCATTTCACCTGCGGCTTTTTTAGTAAAAGTCATCATCACGACTTGAGAAAAATGAAGACGAATGTGGTCCTCAAAACTACCAAAAGACTTCTTTTTGAAAGACTCAATCCAAGTTCCACACAAATAATAAATATGTTCAACAAGGACAAAAGTCTTACCTGAACCTGCACCGGCCTTAAGAAGAACTCCACCCGTGTGATTAATCGCCAATAATTGTTCTGGATTAGGTGATCGACTCAAGACTCATCTCACTTTTTGTACAGATTTTATTTAATTCACAAAACTTACAGACATCGAGTTTTTTTGGAAGAGGCAAAAAGACTCTGTCTTCCACGATTGAATTTTTAACTTGGTCAATTTTTGTTAGGGCCTCTTTATAAAGATCAGGGAATGGATTTTTAAAAAGATGATTTTTAGAAATTTTTGCAGCTTTGAATTCTTCAAATAAATGACTATCAGAAAAAAGCAAATTTGATTCACTTGGATTATCAAGTGAAATGAAGCCCATCACAATCGATTTATGAGCAAAATCTTTGATCTCCTGGGCGGCAGCCAGCGCATAAACCCAAAGCTGTAGGCTTTCAAGGCCTTCAATTTGTTTATTGGTTGAAGCAGAGAATTTTGTCGATTTAAAATCAAGAAGAAAAACCACATCATTTATAGTCGCGATACAATCTATTTTTCCATTTAAAATATAGGGTGTTTGTAACTTAAATTCTTTTTCATTTTCCCAGTCGATCTTTTTATTTAAGACTTCTTCTATCTTTTTTAAAAACTTAATTCCATTTCCGGCCCGCTGATTAAAAACCAGACCATGCTTTAAGTATTTCTCTTGGGACAATGTAATACCCTGTGAATGGATATACTCATCCATAATTTTCTTTGTGAGTTCAGGAAGATTTTCAAGCTCAATCGCCTTAAGATAAAAATCTTCAATAATTTTATGAGAAATTGATCCAATCGTGAGAGCATCAAAGTCTTTTTCCAGTTTAACAGACGGAAAAATCTTTTCGACATAGTTATAATAAAACTTACGAGGACAATCGAGGTAAGTCTGTAGTTTACTGGCCGATAAACTTCCCTCATATTTTTTAAGATCAGTTAAAAGAAGCTGATCCTTAATAACGTGAGATTCATGGGCCGAAGATATATCTTTAGCGACTAAGGTGACCCCATGAAACATCTTCTTCCAAACTAGACTGTGCTTAAGAATGGTATCTGACATAAGAACAGTGGCTTGTGTTTGAGAGAGAATATCTTGAAATTCCCATTGTTTAAAAAGCAATTCCAACTCGGGTCTTTTCATAGGCCCTAAAGATGACAGGGCTTTTTGAATCGATTCTGTATAATTTTGACCTAAGCCTTGAATTTCATCAAATCGTTCATCCAAACAAAAAATAACAGGTTTATCTCTTTGAATTTCTTCTAGAGATGACATGTCCTTAAGCTCGATAGTCATTGGAGTCGAAGAAACAGGAACATAAGAAGTTCTCGGCTGATTGAGTAGAACGACCTCTTTTAGAAGTTTTAAGAAAAAAGTATTCACTTGAATCACTTCATCTGTTTGTTCTCGAATGAAATTTAAGGCTGAAAGATAAAGTTCGATTGCCTTGAGTACTTTTAAATTTTTATGATCCCCATTTTGAATAAGCTTCTGCCTCTTTTGGAGAAAAAAATGATGAAGATGTTCGATTTCTTGAAATAAATCTTTTTGCATTTTAATTTCATCAAAGAGTATTAAAATCTCTGATTCAACGACCATCAAGGGGATTTTAAAAGAAACTGACTTTGAAGGAACGTAGTCTAAAAAAGACTGAGTCATCTTCGAAACACCCAGAACAATTTGTGAAGGGAGTTCAGACCATTTATCGATTGTTTTCGCCATTTCTCTTGAGTTAACTTTAACCCATTCGGCTTTCGGATCTTTAGGAATCGCCGGTAACATGATCTCTTTTGTCTTTGAATCTTTTATCCAAGATATCCAGTCAGTCCGCTTGATCTTATCCTTGAGCTCGAGAGGAAAGGGAATATAAACTTCGTATCTAATGCTTAAGGCTTTGAGTAAATCGACTTGCTGGCCATTTAAATGTTGAAATCCCCAAAAAATATAATTTTTTCGTAAAGAATCAACTTCCTCAGCACAGCGGAGCTGTTCAGCAATAAAATGATAAGCTCCATGCTCATCAAGGTGACCCGTAATCTCCATCAGACTAAAAAAGAGCTGAATTGTTTTTTGAATTTCAGGAGATTGCTCCTCTAGCACAGTACTCAGGGCATCTAAGGATAAAGAAAAACTTCTTAGATCCGAAAACAAATTATACGCCTGAATAAATTGTTCAAAACCTAATTCAGGCAAGTGTCGATTCTTGAGAAACCCTAAAATTAAAAGTAATTCGGCTTTTCTCTTGAGGGGAATTTCGCTTGTCCCCTGGTCTAAGGATTTTAGAATATCAGAAGTAAATTTTGAGATCGTAACGACATCAAAATCCCCCGTTCCCTTTAAACCAGTTCGAATTCCATCCGCTTTGGCCGGACTTGGGGCCATGATTTTCTTTGAGCCTTTGATTGTTTGAAAAAATTCAAAAAGCTGAGATCTTTGAGAAAAATAAACCAGATGCATCATAGTGGAATGATTGTACCTATTTCATGGAGAAAGATTAACAAAAAAGGTACCAATTATGATAAAATGAAATATCAGGAGTATCTCATGCTGGCCAATAGTCGAATATATAGTTTTCTTGATCATAAAAATGGTTTTAATATCAATTTTTTTGAAGGGCAGAAAATTATTCATGACCTCGTCCTCCTTCATCCCATGAAAGGACAAGGCTTTTCATATTTCCGAGAAACATTTTTGGGTCTGTTACCGATCATTTTTTTTCTCAAACCAGGAGAAAGTTTAGGGCTTTATATCGATTCAGAAGATCCTTATTTCAGACTTAAAATTGAAACAAATAGTGCTGGCCACACAAGAACTCTCCTCCTTCCAGAGGACTTCAATCAATTTCCGGAGAAAATTACTGGTCAAATAAGAATCACTAAAATATTTACGAATAATAAATCTCCTTATACTTCTATGCTGGAGTTAAAAGATGTCGACTCCAGTGAGGTCATCAATAAAGTATTGTGTGACTCTTATCAAACTAATTCAGAAGTGATGGTGGCCACTCAAAGTGATCAATCCATCATGGTCACAAAACTTCCACCGCTTAATGTGAATACAGTTATTGATGAGAGTGTTGGCCGAAAAGAATATATTAAGAAAAATGATCTCTTTTTTCAGGATATTTTTAAACTTGCTACGGATGATATTGAAAAAATTGTTAAAAATTTTGAAGATCATGGCTATACCTACCTTGGATCCCGACAAATTTCTTTCTATTGCCCATGTTCTCAAGAAAGAATGGTGCTGAATTTAAGAGGACTTTTCTCTCAAGATATTGACCATCTTTTTGAAGGTAAAGATCATCTTCAAATTAAATGTGATTACTGCCGTAAAGAATACGAGATTCAAAAATCAGATATATTAGGCAACTGATCTATTTAAACGGATTGAGAAATTTAAGTTCAAGACCGAGTTGCTTTGGGCCGCTTAAGATTCTCTCCATGATCTGAGAATCTTCATAAAGCCCACAAAAATTTTCTGAACGAGCACCGTTTGCAATCACAAGATTCGTGAGTTTTGATCTCTTCATTTGGGGTTGGATTTTATTTTTCTCAAACTCAGACCATGTACGTCCCTCATCAGGTAAGTCCATAAATCGAGAATCTCCAGATGTAATAAGTACAAGAGTATCGACTGAGGCTTTTGATTCTTTCAACGCTTCAGCGATCGAATGACCTAAATCATTCAAAGTTCCTTTAGCTTTTAAAAAATCTTTCTTTTCTAGGGCTGCCAAGTAGCTAAAGTCTCTCACAATAAAAAGATGTTTTTTCGAAGCAGTCTTAAAAGTAGAGTACAAACTCTTATAATCGTCAGTGATAGATGAGAAGCATTGATTTTTATCACAAGTCTGGTCATAGTAAATTTTATCATTATCGAGTTCTATGGATTCTCGATAATTAAACGTTTCACCAAAGGCAGCTCCTTCTTTTCTTACCCAATAATACAATTGATGAGTAAAAAGATTTCCTTTATCACCGCAAGCTTTTAGACCTGCTAAGCTCTGTTTTGGAGTTGCACCAATTTCCAATAGACCAGTTTTATATCCATTTCCGCCGAGATAACTCCAGATCGGTCTCAGTTCTGCATCTTCACAACTCATTTTTATATTTTTCTTACCCGTCATTTGGGCGAGAAAGCTGGCCTGGGCGTCAGGGCGCAAGTGATATAAGTTATAAGACCAGGTTTTTCCAATACAGGTATTTTCCTCAAAAGCTGTTTTCACTTCTCCCGCTTGATTAAAACGCAGCATCGCGAGCTGTTCTTCTTCTAGTCCGGCAATTTGAAACCAAATGATCTTTGTCGGTAGAATTCCGAACTCATGCTTTTGCATATTAAGACTTGTGACTTGAGCACAACTAGAAATAAAAAATAAAAAAAATACCCAGCGCATTTAAGCTCCTTCTGAATCCTGTCTAAAATCATCTGTCAGGGCCCAAACCCCGAACGAATTCTCAAAGGCAAAAAGTGTAAAAATAGCACCGATTAAAAAAATCTGGCCCAACACTAACAAACCTGTGATCTGTGAAGCCATGAGAGAAACATAGAATAAAATAAAAATGACTAATCTGTAGTATATTCTTTTTTGATAACGAGATTTCCTTACTGAAATGATAAAGAATAGAGCACCACATAAAATAAAGCTTATACTGAGTTGTAAAGCGACTTGAGGAAAAAGCGTACTGCAAATAAGTGCTCCAATAACAGGGATTCGAGAAATAATTTTTTGCTGAATGAGAGAAAAATTTCCACCGGCCATCATCGTTTGTAGGAGTAAACAAAGGCTCCCAGCGATAAGGGGGAGGGCCCTCCAATGTTCCCAAGCTTTTTGCGGAACATAACCTAAATCAACGATGAAAGAACCTACAAAGTAGAAAGTTGCGCAAAGACCAATCAGAAAAGCGGTCATTCGTCCCGGATGGTTTGGCCAGCCAAACTGAACCACCCATTTAATAAACAACACACAAGTTAGTATTGCTATGAGACCATGAATTGTGATGAGGAAAGGACTATCCATCGTGCCATCCACCAGATAAAATATTAATCTGATTATAAACATTTTTAGGTAATTGTCTTAGAGTCATTTTTTGAAAAAATGATACGTAGCGTGATTAAGGAGAGGACTATGGACGTGACAATGGAAGCCAGTCGGGAAATCATGTGGAACATCCCTTTGTGGATGAAGGTAGGAATGTACCTGGCCCTGGCCGTTGCAACTGGAATTTTTCTTAAAGGACTTTATGAAAAATTTCTTTATGTAACTCAAGGAAAAAATCCAAAAGATATTCTTCCAAAACAACTTAATCTAGAAAACCTTTTAAAAACTATTTTCTTCCAAGGCAAAGTGACTCGTGACCCATTCGTTGGTTTGTTTCACTCCATGATATTCTATGGTTTTGTCACTCTCTTTATTGCTACTGAGTTTGTGGCCATTCAATACGACACGCCTTTCAAGGTTTTTACCGGCACGGCCTATAAAATAGTTTCTTTCATCGCTGATATCGGCGGACTCTTTGTGCTCATGGGTATCTCTCTAGCTTATTACCGTCGCTACATTAAGAATCCAAAATATCTTTCTGCCACGAAACCGAATCAAGAAAAGTTCATGTATGCCATGCTCGTGATCTTAGTCGTTGTCGGTTATTTACTCGAAGGTATCAGAATACTTGGAACAGGTATGCCGGTTGGTGAACAAGTTTGGTCTCCAATTGGTTTTTCTCTCGGATCAATTTTTGGTTCATTCGGCTTAAGTGATTCAAGCTGGGCAGGACTTTATAAAGGTCTGTGGCTCTTTCACATGCTTAACACCATGGCCTTTATTGCATCTCTGACTCATTCAAAATTTTTCCATATTATTGCTCTTCCACTTAATGCTTTAATCACTCCATACCGCCGAGGGGCCGTGTTAAATCCTATGGATTTTAACAATGAAAATGCAGAGACTTTCGGACTCGGTAAGATTTCTGAACTCACAATGAAGGAGCGCCTTGATACTCTCGCCTGCGTAGAGTGCGGTCGTTGTACACAAGTTTGTCCTGCGAATCAGGCAGAAAAACCGCTTGATCCAAAATTGATTGTGACCAAAATGCGCGATACGATTGCTGGCCAGCCTCTTGAAGCAAAACTCAAAGGTGAGGATATCAATCTTTGGGATAATCCGATTTATGCCTCAAATGAACTTGATTCATGTACGACTTGTGGGGCCTGTATGGAAGAGTGCCCGGCCAATATTGAGCACGTACAAATGATCATGGATCTTAAACGTTATAAGGCCCTCACTCTAGGTGATTTACCTCCAGCAGCTGCGGATGCCACAAACAAAATTAAAAACAATGGTAACCCTTGGGGAATTTCTCAAGATGACCGCTTCAAATGGTCAGAGGGACTTGATGTTCCTGTGATTGAAGCTGGAAAAAAAGTTGATTACCTCTACTATGTAGGTTGTGCAGGATCTTACGATGCCTCTAACCAAAAAGTCGTGCGTGATACTGTTTCTCTCCTGAAGAAGGCTGGAGTTTCATTTGCCGTAATGGGGAAAACAGAAAAATGTAATGGTGATCCTATCCGTCGTTTTGGTGATGAATATTCTTTCTATGAAATCGCCATTGAAAATATCGCTAACATGAGACAATACACCTTTGATAAAGTGGTCACCCATTGTCCTCATTGCCTTCACACAATTGGTAAAGAATATGCCAAGTTTGATGATGGTGCCTTTGAAACAGTTCACCACACAGAGCTTCTCTCTGAACTTCTAAGAAGTGGAAAATTAAAGGCCCTCAAAGAAGTAGCAGATGAGCTCACTTTTCATGATCCATGCTATCTTGGGCGCCACCATGGCCAGTACAATGCTCCTCGTGACATTTTAACTTCTATCCCTGGTATTAAACTCAAAGAGATGGAAAAAAATAAAGATAAAGCGCTTTGCTGCGGTATGGGTGGCGGAAACATGTGGTATGAACTCCCTGAAGGCCATCACCTCGCTCATAATAGATTGGAACAAATTGGTGAAACCAATGCTCCAAAACTTGCAACATCGTGCTCATATTGTATGATTAACTTCAACTCCTCTAAGGGAACAGTTAAGAAAACTGAGGAACTACAAGTTGAAGATGTTGCCTCTATTCTCGCCAAATCAGTTTTATAATAAATGGGGCACAGCTCTTCTAGGGCTGTGCCTTTCGTTTAGTTCTTTTTCTCAAACTTCTCCTCTTAATCCTCCTCCCTCTATTGAATACCCTGGAATTTTAGATTCTTTAGAAAAATTGATTCAAATTGATAATACAAAGCTCAACAAAAAAAATGAGCTGTTGATCAAGGCCAATAAGACTCTGCAAAACACAAATGGTCTTTCTTCAATAGATTTAGATCCTGATTTTTTAAATTCGGTTATTCTTCATTCATCACCGGCTTACGTAAAACTAGCTTCAGGTAACCGCTGTTTATTTTTTCATGCCCTCATTAACGACCTTTTGAGAGGACCTGAGGGAAAAATAAAAAATATTTTGATTACTTTTCAAAATAAGAATCAGCAGTATGACTCTGCTCTTATGACGAAGAAAGATTTTATCAACAGTGTTGTTTCAACTGAATGTCCAGAGTCTTCTTCTTTAATTGATCAATTTCAAATTAAAAACCTCGACAAAACTATTAGCTCTGCTAATTTTGAGCACCCAACCAGCCAAGAGCAGTGTCATAGCAATTTTGGAGAATGGCTGACTAATTCAAAAACGGCTTACTTTTGTAAATTGCATGAATTCATGAAAGAGGCGAAGTCGGGCCAGGGTGAGCCAAGTGATCTGCCTCAAAGAATGGCGATCACTAAGATTTTAGAAAAAAAACTCTCTCCTCCACAAAAAGATTATTTAGAAACACTCTGTGAATCATTAGATCATGAGGAAAATTTCTGCCAAGATTTTCTCAATGTTTCTTTTTGGTCAAAAATAGCTATTGGTGCAGAAAATAAAATTTTCGCCGAAGATATTTGCTCGCAAGTCATGGGCACCAAGGCTCTGACACAAGATCAACTGAAGCAATGTCTTGCTAAAATGCGCAAAGAAAATGATCTCTGCCTTTATCCTTCAGGGCGAAGCCAGGGTCTGACTCCAATGCCTCAATGTGACAATCTAGCAACAGCTCTGAACTATTCGTCTCTAAGATCGGATTATCGAGACTGTCCAGTTTCTAGTGATCAGCAAATTATAACTAATATGGGTCGCATTCTTCTCAATATCAGCAAAGAGAACGTACAACCTGTTGGTGGCCCATGTTCAACAATTTCAACAGGTGTCACTTTTGAATTTAATAAAAGATTTAACAATGATGAAGGCTGGAAACTTGAAGCCTGTTATGACGACGCTTTAGCTGAAAAAGAAGTTTGCCAAAAAATATTTTTCGGAAGCTATGGAGATCAGTCTGCATCAATCACATATACAGTGGCCGACATTCTAAGAAAAACAAGAGGTGCAGATCAAACATTGAAATGTAAAATGGTTGACTCTGAGGACTATAATCCAATCCTTCTTGAGTTTAAGTCAGGCTGTTATATTATTTATGATCGGAGTAAATGTTTTATCTCTCAATGTAAAATGAAAATCATCTACAACGACCGCACCATTGACCATATTAAAATAAAAAATCGAGTTGCCATTGATTATTTCCCTACGAGCATAGCGAATGAGAGATTTTCTCAGCACTATCTTCTGACAAGGGATTATAGACAAAATGGGCGCAGCCTTAATAGCCTTATTGGAATAAATTCTTTCTTTAAAAAGAGTAAAAAAGGAATCATCCATGGCGTGGGGTGCGCTGAGGATCTTCTCCCTTCATTTTTTAAGAATCAAGCTTTCAATCAATGCTCTCCACTTCCTTTTATTATTGATGGGATGATTAGAGAAAATGATAAGACTGTTTTTGTCACGAGAACGGCCCTTGACTCACTTCAGGCACCTCGCCTGATCAATTGGAGTCTGGTTTTCTCTGCAGTAAAATCTTACCAGCGTATTCATCCTCTTAGACTATGGACACTTTATGGTCTGGATTAATTTACTTATTTTATCCTTCACTCTATGGGCGAAGGATTTACCAAAATTTCTCACGAAGCACTCTACTGATTCTATTCGATTTGTTTCTTATGATGGACAGTTTGCTTACCTTCAAAAAAGACCAGGAGTTTTGGGTCTTGTCAGTAGTTTTAGAAGTTCCGATTTTATATCTGAAACTTCTGCCAGTGATTTTCTTGTCAAAGATTCCCGTGCTAAACAACGTCTTATTATCGAAATTATTCCCTTCGCTCATCAAGAGATGAACTTCATTAAAAACCATAAGATTATGGTCGTTGATTGGGGTAAAACTCAAACCAAAGAAATTGGATTTGGAAAGAATGCAAGACTTCATTTAAATGATGAATGGATCAGTTACTACGATGCAAGCGAAAGAACGATCTTTCTTCAAAATGTTTTAACGCAGAAAAAATTTCAAATTAAACTCTCTCCACGTCTCTCCCCTTTTTACAGCCCTGAAGTCGAGATGGTGAGTCAGGATACCGTAGTTTATACTGATATCAATGAAAAAGGATTCGTTGGTGTTGTTCAGTTTAATCTCATTACACAAAAAAGCCTTATTCTCTATAAGGCGAGTCAGTCAGGAACTCGAATCGAATTATGCCAACAGAAGGACTATCTCGCCTTTGGAGAATTTCCTTATGATGATTTGAATCGAAGTAGTAAAATCCTTCAAATTAAACTTTCAGCTTCGACTAATCTTGCTGGTTTTACGACACTTTATTCCTCAACGGATTCAGATCTTGGTCACATGGTTTGTCTCGAAAAGCATATCTATTTTATTAAAACTCTCACTCATTTAAAGAAGCTCAACTATAAACAAACTGAAGCTGTTAAACTTGATTTCAAAACGACACAAATCGAAACGATTTCAGACTTAGGATCGGTTAATCAGATCATGGCCATGGATGGAAGAGTTCTTATCCCCTATCGCGGAGAATTTTTTGTGGTTGAGGGTGGGGCCAATCTCACTGATGATCGCTTAAAGGCTCCAACCAATAAAGAAGAGGAGCTTCCTCTTGAACTTTAAATTCTTTTTAATAACTCTATTTTATCTTTCCTCAGCGTTAGCCTTCGACAAGGATTTAAAGACTATTAGTGATAAAGTTCCATTAGAATTTAATCTTTTATTTGATTCGATGAAGCTTGAAATAAAAAAGCCCTCTGAGAAAATTCGCATGATTGGTCTTTGTAAAGATATCAATGATAATCTTGGAAGCTTAAATAAAGAACATATCTATATGCTCATGAAAACGGAGATGATTAAAGGGACGATGGAATATAAATTTTCCAAAGTTCGTCAGTTTGATATGAATCTTAGTTTAATTTCAAGGCTGGAAGAGGATTTTAAGTCTAAGAAAGCATATTTAAATAGTTTCTCAAAATGGATTTGGCAGTCAATTATTTCTGAACTCTATCATAGAAAAAGTATGGGGCTCATTTCGAATAGTAGTTTTAATCCAGGAAATTTTGAGGGCCAAAAAAGAATTGAGGCCCAACGTTTTCAAAAGTACCTTAACTATCTTTTTCCATGGATTGATAAAATGGACAGCCTTGAGGCGACAGCTTTTAATAAGCTTTCCAAAGAAGTGGGATGGTCTCTGCTTGAAAGACTCAATGATCGCTCTCTCCTTTTTAAGCGCTACGCTTCTACAGCAGCTGCAAAAGAAAAAACTGTCCTCATTAATATTCCTCAAAAATTGCTTGATCTCAAACCAGAAGAAATCAAAAGCATGCAAAATGATTCGCTTCCCCCGACCCTTTCTGAGCAGTCAAAAAAAGAAAAAAGTGAAGCCTCTCAACAAATGGATCAAGTGACTCCCTTAGATATGAGTACTTTGAGCGACGATATCTCCGACGAACTCAAAAAAAAGACTGAAGCGCCTCAATGACGCAGGCCAAATCTTAGCTTAAAAGTACCTTTTTAGACCTCTTTTCTGTATACTCTTCTCTGCTATTTTTCCCATCCAAAGGACCCCTATGGCACTCTCAAAAACCCCTTATCGTGGAACGAGGGATTTTTTTCCAGAGCAAATGCGCTTGCGCAATTATATTTTCTCCAAGATGTCCCAAGTTTCAGAGCTCTTTGCCTATGAACCTTATGATGGTCCACTCTTGGAAGAACTTGACCTTTATCGGGCGAAATCTGGTGAAGAACTGATTAATGAACAAGTTTATAATTTTGTAGATCGTGGCGAACGAGAAGTGGCGATTCGTCCTGAAATGACTCCAACCGTAGCAAGAATGGTGGCGCAAATTCATCGCGAAGTTTCTAAACCACTCAGATGGTATGCCATACCTAATCTCATGCGCTATGAAAAACCTCAGAAAGGAAGACTTAGAGAGTTTTGGCAGTACAATGCAGATATTTTTGGTGCTCCCGAAAATTTAGGTGATCTTGAAATCATTCAGCTCGCGATATCTATCATGCAATCTTTTGGTGCGAATCAAGAACACTTTGAAATCCTCATCAACAGCCGTCGTTTTGTGGACTACGTTTTTTCAGGGCCCATCAAGCTTGATGCAGAAAAAAATAAAAAGCTCTACAAACTGATTGATAAAAAAAATAAGATGCCGGCCGAGAAATTCTCTGCTGAAGTTCAAGAAATTACAGCTGACCCTCATAAAACGGCAATCTTTGAAAAATATGTTTCTCTTTCCACGATGAAAGAAATTGAAGTCTTTTTTGAAGAAACTTATTCGGGATCTCAAAAAGATGAGGATTTTAAAGGGACCCTTAAGCCACTGATGAATCTTTTCTCTCAACTAGAAGCCCTCGGTTTTAAAGACTACATTAAGTTTGATCCTTCAATTGTGAGAGGACTTGATTATTACACCGATGTGGTCTTTGAAATATTTGATAAGCATCCTGAGAACCGTCGGGCCATTGCAGGAGGAGGGGCCTATGCCAATCTTCTAGGAATTTTTGGAGAAACACCACTTCCAGGTATTGGTTTTGGGATGGGTGAAGTTCCTCTGACGGATTTTCTCACGACTCATAAACTGCTTCCATCGTTTGCCAAACAAGAAGTCACACTTCTTATTGGTTATCTTGATATGACAGCCGAAAATACGGCTTTTAGCATGGCCGGAGTGATGAGAAAGCAAGAGATCAAAGTTGAAGTCTTTCTTGGTGAAGCTAAGCCGAAAAAAATATTTTCTCATTGTGATAAAAAAGAGCCTCATTTTCTTCTCATGCTCGGTCAAGATGAAGTTAATACCGGAGAGGCCCAACTCAAAGATTTAAAAACTAAAGCTGTCCACAAAGTAAATTTAAAAGATGTGGATAAGATGATGGAACTCTTGAAAGGATCGAACTAATGGAAATCGAAAACAATCTCCCTAAAACTTTTAATCCTGAAGGTGCTGAAAATAAGTGGTACGACAAGTGGTTACAAACTCAATGTTTCAAACCGAAAAAGGGTAAACAAAATAAAACCTTTACTGTTCTCATGCCACCTCCCAATGTGACGGGAAAACTTCACATGGGCCATGCCCTCGATGCTACGACTCAAGATGCTCTTATCCGCTATAAGCGGATGAAGGGTTTTGAAACCTTATGGATTCCCGGCACCGATCATGCCGGAATTTCAACTCAAGCGGTGGTGGAAAAACTCATCTGGAAACAAGAAAAGAAAAATCGTCATGACCTAGGCCGTGATGAATTCATGAAACGCGTTTGGGCGTGGAAGGAAGAATACGGCAATGAAATCGTCAATCAACAAAAGAAGATGGGTGTCTCCTGTGATTGGGACTACTCTTGCTTCACCTTAGATGAAGTGCCAAATAAGGCTGTAAAAAAATTCTTTGTGGATCTTTATAATGAAGGACTCATTTATCAATCAGACTATATTGTAAACTGGGATCCGATCCTTCAATCAGCGATCTCCGATGCAGAGGTGGAACACAAAGAAGTAAAAGGCTTTTTCTATCACCTTAAATATAAAGTGAAAGAAGATCCAAATCTTGAACTTATTATTGCCACAACAAGACCGGAAACAATTTTCGCGGACACCGCCGTCGCCGTGAATCCAAATGATGAGCGCTTTAAAGATCTTATCGGTAAAACCGCCATCGTGCCGATTTGTAATCGAGAAGTTCCTATTATCGGTGATGAGCATGTGGACATTGAAAAAGGAACGGGCTGCCTTAAAGTAACTCCAGGCCATGACTTTAACGATTTTGAGATTGGTAAACGTAATAGTCTCCCTATCATCAATATTCTCAATAAAGATGGCTCATTTAATACCAACGCTCCAGAAATCGAAGGTCTTAAGCCTAAAGATGCTCGTAAGAAAGTAGAAGAAATCCTGATTGAGCTGGGTGAGCTCGTAGAGAAAAAAGATCACGTTCATCCCGTGGGACACGGCCAGCGTTCAGATGAAATTGTAGAGCCCATGGTTTCTAAACAATGGTTTCTCAACACGACGGCGATGTCTGAAGCAGCAGTGAAAGCGGTTGAGAGTGGAGAGATGACGTTCTTCCCTAAAGGCTGGGAGAATACTTATTTTGCTTGGCTCAGAAATCCAAAAGACTGGTGTATCTCTCGCCAACTTTGGTGGGGTCATCAAATCCCAGTTTATTATTGCCGCCACTGTCAGCATCAGTGGGCCTCCATTGAAACTCCTCACGAATGTATTCAGTGTAAAGATAAAGATATTTTCCAAGATCCGGATGTGCTTGATACCTGGTTTTCTTCAGGGCTTTGGCCACTTTCAACTCTTGGATGGCCAGATGAACAGGCGATGAAAGAAAAGCGCTTTGATGAGTTCTATCCGAATGCCACTCTTATCACAGGGTTTGATATTATCTTCTTCTGGGTTGCTCGGATGATGATGATGGGCATGAAAGTGACTGGTAAGGTTCCTTTTCAGCACGTTTATATCCACGCCATCGTGAGAGACAAACAAGGCCGCAAGATGAGCAAATCTCTTGGGAACGGTATTGATCCTCTGGATATGGTGAAGCAGTATGGCGCTGATGCCATGAGATTTACTCTGGCCGCAGGTTCGGGCTACAACCGTGATCTTAATCTTGATCCAGAAAGAATTGAAGGCTACAGAAATTTTGTCAATAAACTCTGGAATGCTTTTAGGTTTATTCATCCTTATCTAGATAAGGCCAATGATACTCTTCCTGTAAAATCGGAATGGCACCTTCATGATAAATGGATCCTGGCCGAACTTAATACTGTGGCAAAATCTATGAATGAGGCCATGGACGTTTACCGCTTTGATGATGCCTGTTCAGAAATTTATCAATTCGTTTATGAAAAATTTTGCTCATGGTATATTGAGCTTTCAAAAAACATTCTCTATGGGCAAGATGAGAAAGCCAAAATCATTCGTGCGACGATGCTCAAGTACTGCTTTAGAAAAATCGTGACTCTTCTTCACCCGATTGTGCCTTTCATCACTGAGGAGATCTGGGGCTACCTTGAGAATGAAAAAACACTTCTCATCAATCAAGAGTATGTCGAATTTGATGCCTCTTTAGAAAATGCTGAAGTTCAAGAGATGATGAATAAGTTTATTGATGTGACAACTGGAATTCGTAACATCCGATCATCTGTGAATCTTAAGCCGAAAGATGAAATTGATGTAAGACTTTTCACTGATGATAAAAAACTTGCGAAGTTTGTTTTTGAATCTCGTCATTTTATGAAAGACCTCGCGAATGTGAAATCAGGTACGATCCGCAACAAGTCAGCAGAGAAGCCAAAAAAATCAGCATCGCTTGCCACTTCACATACTGAAATCTTCATTCCTCTTGAAGGTTTGATTGATATTAATGACCAGGTTAATCGTATCAAGAAGGACATGGAAAAGACTCAAGCGGAGTATAGTAAGGTTCACGCCAAGCTTAATAATGCTAACTTTATGAATAATGCCCCGGAAGAAGTACGGGCAGAGGTTCAGGAGAAGGCGAAACTTTTCCAAGATAAACTTGCTTCCTTAACAGAAATTCTTCAAAGCTTTCAATAATTTTATGGGCCCCTTGCGGGCCCTTAAAGTTGAAATAATCTTTTTGCTCTTAAAAAGACTTCCGACATATCAAACTTTTTTCGCTCTTTAAGAGCAGATGAAGTCTCTTGCCGAAGTGAAACCGAAGGGTCTGTCACATCTAAAATGATACTATCGCCTAAGAACGAAAATGGACCTAAGCGCCTTGGATCCTCACTATCAAAAAGGATAATCGTTTTATTTCCTAAGTAACTCGAAAGATTCGCCACAGGACCATTAAAGGTGATCAGTCCCCGAGAGAAGGCCAGCATCTTACTCATCTCAATCCAATTTTTATGGATAAAATGAACGTAATTATTTTTTCGAGACAAGCGCTCCATAAAAGGCTCAATCAGAAGCTGGACCTTATCTTGATCATCAGAAGAAAAGAGGACAATTTTTTGATTTTCAAAATAGCCTATGAGTTCGGCGAGTTCCTCTTCAATCGCCGCCTGACGAATCGGCGATAAATTGATGGCAATATAGGGATTGGCTTCCCAATCAACCATGACCGGAACTAATTCTCGCGACATTACCTTCAAGCGATGATCCGATGTGGATCCATTCAAAGCATCGAGAAGATAGAAAAAATCTTCACTTATGTGATGACCCTGAGGACGTGGAGTTTTATGAGTAAAAAGAAGCGTTTTCCATCCATCAGAAAAGCCAAGTCGATTTTTCGCCCGAAGACCAAGTCCTAGGCAGGCATCCACAAAAGAATTAGTAAGAGAAATATAGAGATCCACATTATAAATTTTCGCTGTGGCCGTATAACGGTGAACATCGAAAACAGTCTCAATCTCATCTTCATCAAATTCATGGTAGTAAGCAGAGAAGGGAAGCAGATTCAAAACTTCGATTTGTTTTTTAGGTGTGATGAAATGAAGATCAGCACTCGGATACTTCTCTTTAATTTGGTGAATAAAGGGAACACTTAAAAGTCTTTCCTGCAAATCAAAAGGCAACTTAATGACAATCGTTTTGACTTCATTTTCTTTTGCAGGGACTAGTGAATTTTGTTCTGTCGATAAAGCCATAACACCGTAAAGTAACTTGTTGCTAATGCTGGGATGAATGCATTTATTATCGGCACAGTAATGAGTAAGAGAAAGAGAAATCCTGAAAAACCATAAGGAATTAAATGAGCAAAGACCTCTCTCAAACAGGCGCCAAATCTCATTTCATGCCTAGACCATGAATAATCAAGGAATTGCACCGCTAACAACAGGGCCATGAGAAAGAGACTGACCGGGTAAAACAAGGGGAAAATGTTGAGAAAGAAGGTCAAGGTTCCAATAATGAGTATGAGAAGCACCTTTTTCGCTTCATTTTTCAAACTGGCCCAGAGACCTAATCGTACTTTTTCTAATGCTTTTTTCTTATCTTCATCAATCACTTCACTAAGAAGCTTTTTCTCAATCCGATAACTTAAAAGGGCATTAAAGGGAGAGGCTATGATTCCCACAGCAAAGACAAAAGTCCAACTCATGAAAAAGAAAATAAGAATAATCAGCACCACGGTTAAAATCTGGGCCAGCAATGTCGCCTGATCACCAGAGGTCACATAGGTTTTAATCAAAGATAAAATTTCTGTGGAATTCCAGAAGATATAAGTAATCGCAGAAAAATAAAGCGCCAGCGCCATGAGTGTCGGAAGAATCGCTAAGATCAAATTAACAGGATCTTTAAAGATCATCCGAAGAGCAACAGGGAAAGATTTAAAAATATGATGCATTTAAAATCCTTAAGGAGAAAAAATCTTAAAATCTAAACCACCACGATCATCTCGCACAATGGCCACAACAACAGAGTCCCCAGTCGGAGCACTCCCATCATATTCTGTAGCTTCATCAATATAGGTTTTAGAGAGACTTAGCTCCCCTTCCGAAACATACCAGGCCACCTGAAATTCTTCAGTGCGAGTTTCATCAATATTTTCAACGGTCCTATATGTGTAGGTCTGAGGAACACTTGATCCAATACTTAACTCTTGACCACTCTGAGGGAAGGCCAAGATATCAGAGCCATTGAGTTGAATATTTCCGGCCGTAGGATTTGAATTGAGCTCAGCACCTGTACGATTAGTTACGATTATCCTTTTAAAAAATTTCAGTGTCTCGCCATCCACATTAAAAGTAAAAATCGTTAAATAAGCGACTCCATTAAATTGATCTCGGGAACTTCTGCCTGTTAATAAATTTTCTGGAATATCCACTGGGTAAGTAACAAAACCTGTATAACGATTTAATGAGTAAGGTTGATCCGGCCCAATGCCACTAAAATTTATAGAATAAGGTCCAGTAGTGGCATTTGGATCATGATCACAACTTACTTCGGCTCCATAACCAACTCCTGGATCAAAACAAGTTTCGACAATTCCAGAAACAGTTCTCCCTCCACCATTTACATCAGATACGATTAGAGACAGGGTCACAGATGTTCCTACAAGAGAGTCTGTAACTTCAGGTGAGCTAGCCTTAATCCCCAAAACCCTAAAGCCACTCAGCTTTTCAACTTTTCTAAAGTTATCATCACCACAAGAGAGAAGGACCGTAAGTAATAATATGAAATTAAGAGTCTTCATTAGAACTCTCCTTTAACACCAATCGTTGGTAAAATAGGAAGCCCGCGAACTTTTTTATTTTGAGTATAATCATAAGAATACTCAATGCTCTGCGGGTTAACTGAATTCGTCACGTTAAGAATATCTAAATAAGCAGTCAGAATCCAAGTATCATAGATAAACTTTCGATCGACTCTGAGATCGAGTTGTTTAAAGGCTTCAAAGCGCTGAGAATAAATACTTCCACGAGTCGGAATATAAACATCATTATCAGCATCAAAAGTTGCTCCCATAACAGGTGTATAAGGATTTCCAGTCACAAAACGCAGTCTTCCTGAGAACGTCCAGCGCTCAAGATTATAGGCCCCAATGATATTGAGATTATGAGTTTGATCAAATTCAGACGGACGAGTTCCATAACCTGGCGTATGGCGCTCACTCTTTAGAAAAGTGTAAACCACTTGAGATGACCAATTGTCTTTGCGGTATTTGGCCTGAACCTCTCCACCTAAAATAGTCCCTGTACCATTATTCACAAATCTTTTTTGAACATCCGGATTCACAAGATCTTTAAGCTCTTTATAAAAATAATTATTCGTCACCTCAAAACCTTGAGTGCTTCCCTCTTTAAAATCTTTCGTGAAACCAACCATGGTGTGAAACGCATAGGGAGATCTGACATCATTATTTCCGTATTTCGCTGAACTTTCTTGAGGGCGCGGTGGCTGAACATATTTTCCCCAAGCCCCTCTGAGTAGAAGACTTGAGTCCCACTGATGACGAAGTTGAAATCGAGGCTGAAGATGAGTTTCTTGATTAATTGAAAAGTGATCTGCTCGAAAATTAGGAAGATAAGTCCACTTCGAATCTTCCGAGGTCTTGATCTCTTGGCGGATATAGGCACCCAAGAGAGTTTGATTTGCCTCGGTGGTGAACTTTTTTTCCTCGCCCACAGAAAAGGGTCCGCGAACGCCACCAATTTCAGTGGAGACAGGAAGATTAATCCCGACTCGTGAATCATTCCATTGATTATCTAGACCCACATAGGTTTTATAGGTTGGTGTCCATTGGGAGGTGAGTTCAGAGCGCTGGGTGATCACAAAACTATTCACATCAAGGTAATTTCCAGTGATATTCACCAAAATATTATCACGACCGATCGCCACCGAATTATCTAAACGGTGCTTAGAATTAATCTCCGTCACAAGTTGCGGGATGAAACGAAAAAATTCCGTTCGATTATAAAAGTCTCCACGCAAACTAGGATCATTCCCTACTGGTTTATTGAAAACCAACTCGAGCTCATCTTTACTCGCGACAAAAGTAGTGCGGAATTCGTTTTTCTCATTCAGTTTATTTTTATAAATTGAAGTCAGATCATAGTAAGTCGGTGCTGCAGTAAGCTCGAGGTCTTCATTGTTTTTTGCTACGGCCTTAAGTACTTGGCCGATATAAGAATATCTTCCGGCCATAAGAAAACTAGATTTATCATCAATGGGCCCTTCAACGAGACCTCCTGTATTGAGTAAATCTACGTAGGCCATACCATGCCAACGGTCAGTCTTAGGAGCCTTAGTAGTTAATCCAATAATCCCACCAATCGCTCGTGAGTACTCGGGGCCATAACCACTTGGGAGAAGATCAACTCGCTCAACGGCCTCAGGAACAATAACTGAGGAGAGACCACCAAAGTGGAAAACAATAGGAACTCTGTGACCATTGATGAGATAGCTCGTATCTTCTGGGCTTGCTCCTTGGACAATAATTTGCGCCGAAGCTCCATTGGCCGCCACACCCGGAAGATTCTGGGCCGCTCGTACAGGATCTCCGCCAAATGAACCTGGGGCCTTAATAAATTCTTCTTGAGTTAAGCTTTGCCCCTGATCATCGCGCTTATTCACTTTCGTTGTGACCGTTGTTTCAAAGCCCGTGTAGAAAACTTTCTCAAGGTAGATTTTTAAATCTCCTAAGGCTTCACACTTCGTTTTCTTTTCATATTTTTTATAACCGGAAAGATTCACAATCACTTCACATTCACCGGCCGGAACATTTGAAAAATTAAAATTTCCTTTCTCATCAGAGACGGCTTTCACTTTATGGGGGAGAATGAAAATGGAAACATCTTTAAGGGCCTTACGGGTTCCCTTCTCAATAAGAATTCCCTTCACCTCAACTTGGGCCATAGCCGAAACAATAAAAAGTAGTCCAAATAAAAAAGACATTAATACTCCAACTTAAAATTAAGTGTGTAGCGAACTCTTACCGCCACCGCTTTCCCTTCAACTTTGGCCGGTTTGAAACGAAATTTCTTCATCGCCTCAATCGCCCCACTTCGAAAAATCTCTGGCCCCTCAATAACAGTCACCTGTCTCACAAGCCCCTGGTCATCAATTAACACATCTAGGGCCACGGCCCCTTCAAGTTGTTTTTCTTTAGCCGCTGCTGGATAGACCGGTCGTACTTCACTTACGACCACAGGCATTTCTGAGACAAGATACTCCTCAGTCGGAGTTGGAAGACTTGTGGCGTCTGAATCCAGAAGTTTTTCCTTATCAGCTTCCTTGGCTAACGTATTACCTTTTTTGGCCTCAATCCCTTCAGCACCAAGACTCGTATCAGTATAGGATTCCCGAGAGGCCCCAAAAACTTCTCGAGCCTTTGCTTCAGTTGGGACAGGTTCATTCACTGACTTCAATACAACTTTAGGCTCTTTATTTACTTCCGCTAAATTCTGCACCTCTTGAGGAGCTGGTGGAGCTATGGGAATTTCGTAAGTTTCATTCGTTGTGGGTTTAAACCAAATAAAAAAGAAGATGAATGCGACAAAGATCCCATGATAGAGAAAGGAAAGTTGCCAAGGTTTCAAAGTCTCGTGCACTAAGGGCCTTCCTTAATTTTTTCAACCTGAAGGGCAAACCGATTAAGATTATTTTTCTTCAAGAGATCAATCACCTTCACCACGTCTCCATGGCGAGAATCCGCATCAGCTGAAAGAAGGAAATTGGTGTTCGGTGAATTTTTAGCAATTTTTTGAAACTCAGCCTTTAAGGAATCTTCCGTAAAAAGTTTTCCATTCAGAAGAACTTGCCCTTCTTTAGTGATCGCCACACCTATGGAATCGGCCTTCGAGGTGATATCAGAGGTGAGAGTTTTAGGAAGATTGACCTTGAGACTTTCTTTGATCATCACAGGAGCTGTGACCATAAAAATAACAAGTAAAACTAAAACCACATCCACAAAGGGTGTAATGTTAATATCGTTAATGCCATCATCTTGATCATCAAGTTTTGTCGCCACGATTAATCCTTATATGCAATAAGAAGATCTTTTAAACTTGCGGCCTGACTAAGCACTGACTTCACTTGGCGGTTAAAATAATTAAACGCCACCACGGCAGGAATCGCCACAACAAGTCCCACGGCCGTAAGGATGAGAGCTTCGGCCAGTGAGAACATGACAGAGTTCGTACTTCCACTTCCTTGAGAAAGTTCTCCAAAACTCACAATAATTCCTAAGATTGTTCCGAGAAGTCCTACAAAAGGTGTAGTTGAGCCCATGGTTCCTAGAATAGGAAGACCTTTCTCAAGTTCCTTTTTTTTCTCAACGATCAGAGAATCAAAAGCTTTTTCAATTTGCTCAGAACCTTTAAGTTTTGCAATCTCTTTAAAAAGATCTGAGAAAAAATGCTGATCATTTAAAATGTTTTCTTTCGATCTGATTTTAGATTTTAAATTTTCACCAGGAAGTTGAAGGGCCTTAAAAAATCTTCGGCGCTCAATCATGATCGTCACCGACCAAAAAGAGAGTCCTAATAGAAAAACTAAAATGAGGCGGGCAAGCCATTCAACAATCGTTAACCAAAGCATGAATTCTCCTCTGAAAATCTCAGGAGAATCTTATGCTTGATGCAAGAATGTTGTCAGTAAGTTTACTCAGGAATTGAGCGATAATTTTTGAAGCGAAAGTTATACAATTCTTCGAAATCTTCTAGCTTGGCGTCTTTTTCTTTAATTTGGGCCACTAAGGCTTCGAGCTCTGCCCAATCAAGGTATTTTAAAACGATTGGTGTCAGGACATGGAGCTCACGAGTGCGACGAAATTTCTCTCGCGCCTTATTAATCATCCCCTGGGCCCCAATAATTTTAGAGTCCCGGTAATGAATACAAGCAGCGGCCACCTGAATGATGGCCCAATAAATATATCGGGCCGAATCATTCTTATCTTCCATCCATAAATCTTCGAGGGACTCATGGCACTCCCAGTATTTTTGCTCATTAAAAAGCTCAACACCTTCTTGGATTTTTTCCAGATGCTCGGGCGTGAATTGACCGAACTTATAATCCACTAAAATCCGCCCAAAATATTTAAACCTGAGTCTACGTAAAGAACTTGTCCAGTCACTCCACCAGATAAAGAAGAAGCGAGATAGAGAGCAGCTCCTCCACAATCCTCTGGAGTCACATTTTTCTTCATGGGAGAAATCTCTTCCACTTGATTAAGAAGCCCTCTGAAACCAGAGATCCCTGAAGCGGCGAGAGTCTTAATAGGGCCAGCCGAAATACAATTCACTTTTATTCCACGAGGACCTAAGTCATAAGCAAGATAACGAGTCGATGCTTCAAGGGCCGCTTTGGCCACACCCATCACATTATAATTTTTCACGACTTTCTGTGATCCATAATAAGTCATGGAAATAATCGAGCCATTATCATTCATAAGATCACTCAATGAATCTGTGAGACCAACGAGAGAGAAAGCTGAAATATCACAGGCCATAGCAAAACCCTTGCGGCTGGTGTGAATGAAGGGACGGGCCAAATCTTCTTTATCCGCAAAGGCCAAAGAGTGAACGAGAATATCAAATTTTCCCCACTTTTCTTCCACAACTTTTTTCATGGCCGGATAGTGAGCATCGTTTGTGACATCCATTTCAAAAATAAAATCGGCCCCAATTTCCTGAGAAAGAGGTTCAACACGTTTATGAATAGCTTCATTCATATAAGAAAGAGCAATGGAAGCACCTTGCTCTTTGAAGGCTTTGGTAATTCCCCAAGCGATGGAGCGGTCATTGGCCAGACCAAGAATAAGAGCTTTTTTACCTTCTAGTAATTTCATCAAAGACCTCGCTTTTTAAAGTGATCAACTTTAACTGAGAGCGAGGCCTTTGAGCAACTATTTGCAGCGGGTCAATTACTTCGGAGCTTGAGCAATGTTTTTAATTTTGCCAGCATAACCAGTGACTTGAGCCGTCACTTCTCTGTAAGCGCCAAAAAAGTATTTTTTAACTTTGATGAGATACTGTGGCGTCACAATAATATCGGCGTCATTTGGAAAAATAGCATTAAAGGCTGCTGCTGATTTGGCCTCTTCGACCATCCCGCCTGAGAAGATAAAATTTGTGGAATCATTGGCACCATATTGAATACCATCCACGAAATTAGTCGAGGACTGGAGATCGAAGATTCCAAAAAGTTTTGAATGAGTCGCAGCCCCAGAAATTTTCTTCGTCATATCGACCTCAATATCGGCCTGAAGCTCAGATCTCACTCTTAGATCAAGTACTCCGCTTTTGTGGCTTTTATTATAAGTCGTTGAGCAAGAAGCAAGAAAAAGTAGACCAATACATGGTAGTAAATGAAGTTTTTTCATAAGCTCTCTCCTTAAAAATGGTCTTTCTATTTAAAAGCAAGAGACCGAAATCTCATAATGGTTTGGAGACTGGAAAAATCCTCCTTTGCAGCAGAGCATTAAACTTTAACTTAAACAATTTATTATGGTAACTTTCGGTGAGAACCAAACAAGTTGAGACACTATGCAAAAACGGCTCGTTCCTGACTATATTGAAAAGCTTGAAGTCTATCAGGCGGGAAAACCGATTGATGAACTTGCTCGAGAAAAGGGATTAACTAAAATCTCTAAGCTCGCGAGTAATGAGAATCCATTGGGCCCCTCTCCTTTTGCCATCCGAGAAATGACCAATGCTCTTTGGGATGTCCATCGCTATCCAGATATGGCCGCTCATCAACTTAAAAATGCTCTCGCCGAACTCTATAACCTTAAAACTCAAAATATCATTCTTGGAAATGGATCCGAAGGTATCATGGGATATATTGTGCGCGCTTTTCTTCAACCCAATGAAGAAGTGGTGACGAGTGAAAATACTTTTATTGGTTTTTTGATCCTGGCAAAATCAGTCGGAGCCAAACTGATTCAAGTGCCTCGTCGTTCAGACTATAAATACGACGTCGAAGCCATGGCGAAAAAAATAAATCAAAATACGAAAATCGTTTATATCGCCAATCCCGATAATCCAACAGGGACCTACATCACTAAAGAAGAATTTGATTTTCTGATGAAGCATGTTCCAGAACATACCATCGTGATTTTAGATGAAGCTTACTTTGAATTTGCTCAAGGCACATGGGATTATCCAGACTCCATGAACTACCGTTACGATAATGTGATCACCCTTCGAACTTTTTCTAAGGCGTACGGAATTTCTGGCATTCGTTGTGGGTATGGTTTTGGTCATGATTACCTGATTGGCAATCTTCATAAAGTAAAACTTCCTTTCGAGCCAAGCTCCATTGCCCAAAAAGGAGCCTTTGGTGCTCTTCAGGATTATCCTCATCTTCAGCGCACACTGGAAAATAATAGTGATCAATATGAGATCCTTTTTGATTACCTCAAGGCCCAGGGTTTTAATCCGATCCCCTCAGTGACAAACTTTATTACCATCAAAACGGGAACTGAAGAGGCAAGCCTATTTCTCTTTAATGAACTTCTCAATCATGGTGTGATCATCCGCCCTCTACGTGCGAATCTTATGCCTGATCATGTACGAATCTCGATTGGTACAAAAGATGAGATGAATCATTTCTATGAAGCTATGAGTGATGTAATACCAAAGTACAAACAAAAATTTGGGATGAAATAATGAAAATCCTCACCTACAAACGTCAATCAGTCTTCGGAACTCAAAAACGTCTTGGGATCCTCTACAATGACAAAACAATTGTGGATGTGAATTTCACCTGGCAGGCCATCTTTGAAAGATTTGGCTACTACGCTCCTGAAAAAAGAGCTGAGATGCTGGCCCCAAATTCCCTGGCCGCCTTTTTAAAACTTTATCAAGAAGCCTCGATTTCAAAACTTCAGGAAACTCTCCAATGCTGGGGAGACCTTGCCTCAAGAGGCATTTTAAAAACTAAAAATCATGCCGACATTGCTTTGCATGTTTTGGATGCTAGTGATCTTACGCTGGATGTTCCTCTAGACGAGATTGGCATGTACCGAGATTTCTATGCCCATGAAAAGCATGTGAAAAAAGGTTTTGAAAAAAGAAACGAAGCGGTTCCACCTGCTTGGTATGAAATTCCTGCTTATTATAAAGGTGGAAATACGGGCTTTATTGGCGATGGTGAGATCATCCCATGGCCATATTACTCTCAACAAATTGATTATGAACTTGAACTCGGTGTTGTGATTGGCCGAGACGGGAAAAACGTTAAGGCCAAAGATATTCATAAGCATATTTTTGGTTTCACGATTCTCAATGATATATCGGCCCGTGATATTCAAAGAAAAGAAATGAGTATCCGTCTTGGGCCAGCGAAAGGCAAAGACTGGTGCTCGGTCATGGGGCCAGTCATTGTGACCTTTGATGAGTTTAATTATGAAGAACCGAACCTCACCATGACCGCGGCCGTCAATGGAGAGCTTTGGTCTAAAGGCCAATCAGGGGACTCTCACTATACCTGGGGAGAAATGATCGAGCATCTTTCCATGGAAGAGTGGATTCGTGCCACTGATTTTTTAGGTTCAGGAACAGTGGGAACAGGTTGTGGTCTCGAGTTAGATAAATGGATCAAACCTGGTGATTTGTTAGAACTAGAAATTGAACATATTGGAAAACTAAAAAATATTGTGGGAACACCTCATTCGAAACCCTAAGGAATTTTATGGAAAACTTTAAGGCTTCAGGCCTCTATACCAAACAAGCTCACGTTAAAATTCCAGCTGGGCATTTTGAAGAAGAACATGGTCGCAAAGGATTTTTTGGTCGTGTTTCTCATTTATACCGAAAAAATCAACCGACAAAATGGAGCAATATCGAAGGTGATTTAAAACCTCGAAACCTTCCCCCTATTTTTGAAGATTCAAAATTAAATAACCAAATGGTTAAAGTTCTCTTTAATCATGATGTGGAAATTTATCTTGGAACACGCTCAAAAGCCTATGAGAGTTTCTATCGAAATGCTGATCATGATGAGATGTATTTCATTCATGAAGGTGAAGGAAAAATCGAAACCGTCTATGGCCATATTCCTTTTGTAAAAGGTGACTACATTATCATTCCGAGAGGAACGACGTATAAAACCTACCTCACAAAGCCTTGTAAAATTTTAAAAGTTGAATCGAAATCTGAATTTGAAGAACCAACTCGTGGAATTTTGGGCCCGAATGCCCTTTATGATCAAACAGCTAAATTTGTTCCTGAAGCGGCCCTTGGTTCAGAACAAAATCTTTCTGAGTATAAAGTCACCATTAAGTACCGTGGAAAAAAAACAATCGTGACTTATCCCTTCAATCCTCTTGATGCCGCTGGATGGAAAGGCTCCCTTTATCCTTGGAAAGTTTCAATCTATGACTACTGCCCGGTGAATTCTCATAAGTACCATATTCCCCCATCAGGCCATACCACTTTTGTGTGCCATAACTTTGTGGTGTGCTCTTTTGTGGCCCGCCCTCTTGAGCATACCTCTGAAGGTGTTTTAAAAGTTCCCTTCTATCACTCAAATATTGATTACGATGAAGTGCTTTTTTATCACCAAGGAAATTTCTTTTCTCGGGATAATATCGATGCTGGGGCCATAACTTATCATCCTCAAGGCATCAATCATGGTCCTCACCCTAAAGCTTTTGCCAAGGCCGATGAAAAAGAATGGACCGATGAATTTGCCGTCATGATTGATACCCGTTTTCCTCTTGAGATGAGTGATGATTTCTCTCGTCTAGAGAATAAGGATTACTGGAAAAGCTGGATGGGCTAATCCGACTAATTTATTTTTTTTCTTTTCCTGGCCAGGCTTCCGAGAGAAAATAGGGAAATACCTTCATCTCAAAGGAAGTCTTATGAAGAAATTTATCCCTCTGGCGTTCTCTTTTTTATCTCTGAGCGCTCTCGCCGGTGGCCCACAATTTAGTGGCCTTACAAAATCTGATGTTGAAAACGTTGCGCGCGAATTTTCTGCGAACTTTGCTCATACAGGTGTCTCTGCTCCTGAAACTGATGGACTTTGGGGTGTTGAAATAGGTGTCCTTGCTGGTAGTACAGCCACTCCAGATCTCGCTGATGTGGTTGAAAGTTCTGGTGGCAGTGCCAGTGATGTCGAAAATCTCTACCACGCCGGAGCTATGGCCCGAGTCCATATCCCTTTTGATATCTTCGCTGAAGTGAATCTTCTACCCGAGCAAGAGTTAACTGATATCACAGTAAAAAATACTTCTTATGAAGTTGGCTGGAATGCTGGGAGATTTTTTGGTCTTCCTCTTGATCTTGCTTTTGGTTACAACATGGCCAAATCAGATTTTACTTTTGACCAAACAAATCCGGTCTCTACGGTTGATCTCTCCTCACAAACTCGCATCATGTGGGTTGGTCTAAGTAAATCCATTCTTATTTTTACTCCCTACGTAAAAGTGGGAAGTGTTTCAGCTGAAACTGATCTTGAAGCAACGGGAGATGTTCTTGGATATAACCTAACAGAGAAAGATTCGGTGACAAATTCTGGATCTTATCTTGCTCTTGGGGCCAATATCCAACTTGCCTTACTTAAACTGGGTGCAGAATATTCTCGCATCATGGATGTTTCTCGAAGTTCAGCAAAATTATCTTTTGATTTTTAATTAATCGTTACGGGAAGAGTTGAATCCTCTTCCCGTATTCTGGAGCAATAATTTTTTTATCAGGATGATCTTTTTTTAATCGCTCCACCACATCATCTAAGCGCACTCCAGGTAAGTAAGAAAAACTCCCCTTCGGATCAAAACTAAAAATAAAATTATCAAAATGAGTCGCAATAAAGACTTTGGGGGACAATTGTTTCACATACCCTTCAGACGTGGCTTCATCACTGGGCCGGTTGGCCACACCTTGAATGACAACATCCACTTTATCGGTAAAATTTTGAACCGTTGTCAAAAAGGGTTCTGAGCCCTGATCGAGAAGGATTTTTCCCTCTGGATGCTCAATGAGATAAAACCACGTATCGCCCATTTGGTAGTCATAAAAATTAAAATCAAAATCCTTATTCACAGGACCTTTCAAAAAATTGATTCCTAAGGTCCTGATATGGGCATGAGTTCTTTTCATCACGGTGATTTTAAATTTACCAATTTGAATGGATTTAAGATTTTCAACCTCTAGAGTTTTTATGCTGGGATTTTTATAGGCTTCAGCAATGATCTTGGTATTGGTGTCAACATAAAAGACTCCCCCAGTGAGCTTCGCCACAATGGGAGCATCCACGGAGTGATCATAATGAGCATGACTGGCAAAAATTCCTTTGATCTTATTTAACTTATGCTCTTTTAAAACTGACGCCACCAAAGGTTCATCCGCCTTGAGTTTTGAAAGATTAAGCCAATTCCAAATGGTGGCCCGAGTAAACATCGGATCAAACATCACTTGAGTCTCTTCATCCTCAATCACCACGGAGGCCACCGTAAACCATCGAACATCCACTCGCGCCATGGCCTGACTCAGCGAGAGGAAAGTGAAAGTGAAGAGAATTAGTATTTTAAACATGGTCTGACTTCTTATATGATTTCGTTATGAAAACATATCAAACAAATGGTGCCTTTGCCGATAATTATAAATTCCTGATTGGATCGATTCTCCCTCGCCCTATTGCCGTGGTTTCGACTCTCAACAGCGATGGCTCGAATAATCTCGCCCCTTTTTCATTTTTTACCGCTGTTTCCGCTAGCCCCATGATTATTGCTTTTTGTCCTATGATTAGAACCTCCACAGGAGATTTTAAAGATACCCTTAAAAATATTTTGCGCGAAAAAGAGTTTGTCGTAAATTTTTGCACTGAAGATAATTATGAGAAGGTCAATCTCTCTTCCACGGAACTTCCATTTGGAGAAGATGAATTTAAATTTGCGGGTCTCACTCCCATCGATTCACAGCTTGTGAAGGCGAGACGCCTTAAGGAATCTCCCATACAATTTGAATGCGTCTTTAGAGATATGCTTTGCTACGGAAAAGCTCCTGGATCCGGCTCCCTCATCACTGGTGAAGTAAAACTCATCCATGTTGATGAAAGCATTATGAGGGAGGGAAAAATCGCCACAGATCTTTTAAAAGCAGTTGGACGGGGAGCTGGAAATGATTGGTTTAAAACCAACGCTCCGTTTGAAGTGGAGCGCCTGACGAAAGCTCAAATTCAAAAATAAGTTACAAGCACTGAACTTGAGTTAAGGCTACGGGACCAGTTTTTAGATTTAAAAAGATCTGCCCTTTCGACTCTTCTTCTTTTTTAGAAAGTATTACCGTCATTAAATTTGATTCTAAAGTCGTATTAATATTTTCATCGTTAACTATTGTTTGGGTTCCATCCTCTTGAGTCACAATCGCAGAAACTTTGTAGATATCGGCTTTCGCCGCAACGACTTGCTGGACTTCTGGTTTTTGTAAATTCTGTCCACAGATAAGCTGCATTCCAGTGGCCTCATCAGAGATCAGGTAAGTTACACGGCAGAGCATTGAGCGGCCGAAAATTCCCTGACAAACACCTTGAGTCTCAGTTTTATTTTCAGAAACAATAAGCATGCGGCAGGATCCCTTAGGGCCCATAAGTTTAACCACGTCAGCTCGAGAACAAATCTTTTCATGCTCTTGGGATAAATCCTGGGCCTCAGAGTGAAGGCTCACCATACAAAGCAAAGAGAAGATAAGTTTTTTCAAGTACAGCTCCTGGTCAAAGTGAAGGGAGTATATGCCAAAAGTAAGCTGCGTAGTGTCATCTATGAAAAGATTATATTCTATGGCCTAAAAGGGGCCCCACCTCTAAAATAAGCCATTGTTTTTTAAGGGAGATTCTATGGGATTAATTCTCAAACAACTATTCAGTTTCATTAAGTTACTTAACTCGGACACGGGGACAATTTCTCTCGCGATGGGGATGACCTGTGGCTTTATCTTAGGGATGACCCCTTCACTATCTCTCCATAGTCTTATTATTTTTCTTATCCTTTTCTTTTTTAGAATTCAAATTGGAGCGGCCCTTGTAATGGCTTTCTTTTTTAAGTTCGTGGCCTTCATACTTGATCCGGCCTTCCATGCGGTCGGTTCAAAAATGCTCGAGCTTCCTTCCCTTCAAGGTTTTTATACCACTCTCTATAATATGCCTCTCATCCCCTTCACTCGTTTTAATAACTCAATTGTGATGGGTTCTGCTGTCATCACATTCATCCTCTCCCCTTTTGTCTTTATCATGAGTCGAATTTTTATTGTGAAATATAGAGCAACTGTAGTGGCGAGATTTAAAGAGACAAAACTTTGGAAAGCCATTGAAGCGACAAAGTTTTATCAGTGGTACTACAAGTACGATCAATACAAGTGGAATTAAGGTGGAAGTATGAGCGAAAATAAAGAACAAACTAAAGTGAATAAAAAGAAAGGCCCTATCCGATTTGAAGCCATCATTCCCGTGGCGATTTTATCAGGGCTCACCTTTGGCTATTTTTCTTACTACTTTGACCATCATCTCAAAGCGGGTTTTGAGTATGTAGGAACTCTGGCCAACGGCGCCGAAGTGAATGTCGCTTCAGTGAGAACCAGTTTCATCAAGGGCTCTTTTGATCTAAATGGACTTCAGGTGACTGATGCCCAAATGCCGACTCACAATACGCTTGAAATTGAGAATATTCATTTTAAGTATCTTTGGGATGCACTTCTTCGGATGAAATTTGTGGTGGAAGATGCCAGCATCAATAACATTCAGATTTCTAAGCCTCGTCAAAGACCTGGAAAAGTTCTCCCACCTGAGCCGGCCAAACCGAGTAAGATTGATGAAATTCAACTCGAAGTCATTTCTCAAATCAAGAATAAATATGGAAAGAATGTTCTTGGAGACGTCGTTTCCCTTCTTGAAGGGGGAGACATTCAATCTCAAATTGAAACTATTCGTGAAGAACTTAAAAGTGAAGCTCGACTCAAGTCCATGCTCTCAGATGTAAATTCCAAGAAAGAATTCTGGGATGGAAAGATTAAAACTCTTTCTGATACGACAAAGATTAGAGGCATAGAAGCTGAAATTCAAAAAATCTCTAAAGAGAAAAATTTTCTTGAGCAGGCGAAAGGAGCTCAAAAACTTGGTGATCTGCTTAAGGATGTAAATAAGCAGTACAATGAAATTCAATCCGCTTCTAAGCAATTACAAACTGAAGTCAGTGCCGTTGCTAAATATCCTTCAGAAATCGAAAATCTTGTAAAAGAGGATATTGAGAGTTTAAAAGACCGCTTTGCCATTCCTCAAATTGATTTTAAAGACATGGCCATGCATCTTTTTGCGGGAGAATTTGCTGAGCATATCGCCAAGGCAAGAAAATATCAGGCCCTCGCTGAGCAGTACCTTCCTGAGAAAAAAGACAAAGAAGAAGTCATCCCGCCTAAAAGATCTCAAGGGAAAAGCTATAACTTCCCTATCACCAAGGGATACCCGCTCTTTTGGCTTAAACGGGCGGCGATCAGTTCTAAAGGAACTGAAAATACTTACTCAGGTAATCTTTCTGGAGAGCTCACCAACGTCACAACATCTCCTAAAACTATTGGAAAACCGATTGTGTTAGATGTGAAAGGAAACTTCCCTGGAATTAAAGTCATGGGTGTTGAGGCCATGATTAAAGCTGATTTCACTCAAGATGTTCCCAAACAAACGGCTCTCCTTAAAGTTGGATCCTTCGTTGTTCCAGAAAAAATGTTTGTGAATGATGAGAAGATGAAGTTTGGTTTTAAGTCTGCGATTGGTTCAACCACCATGAAAGCGGAACTCAAAGAAAAAGAACTTAACATGAGTTGGGTCTCTGAACTCAAGTCACCGCAGTTTATTGTTGAGAGTAAAACAAAAATCGCCCAGGAAATGTTAAGTAATATTCTGAATGCGATTCCCGTTATCAATATTGATGGAACAGCGACAGGAAGTTTTAAAAACTTGAACATGGCCATTTCTTCTAACCTTGGTGATGAAATTGGAGCAGGACTTAAGCGTGAGATTGGAAATAAAGTTTCTGAAGCTCAAGGTAAGATTCAGGGCCTGATTGATGAGAAAATTAATAAACCTAAAAATGAACTCATGAGTGCCTTAGGATCTAATCAAAGCAATCTCAATTCATTAAATGGTGTCGCGGATCTTTATAAAAAGAATGAAGGTCGAATTAAGACCGAGATCGAAAAGTTAAAGAAAGGTGGAACTAAAGGGTTAGAGGAACAAGGGAAGAAACTTTTAAAAGGTTTTAAATTTTAAGATAAAAAAAGCCCTCGAAAAGAGGGCTTTTTTATGACTAGTAATTTAAGAGTTTTTTAAGTGTCTCAAGCACGTGAGAAGTCTGAGGCAGAATCACTTCTTCAAGATCAGGGCAATAGGCCACATGAGTATCGGCCGAAGCCACTCTCAAGATGGGCGCATCTAAGAGTTCAAAACAGTTCTCATTCACCCAGGCCGCAATTTCTCCAGCAAAGCCAGAAGTTTTATGTTCTTCATGACAAATAAGCAGGCGATGAGTTTTAGAAAGACTCTTTTTCACAGCTTCAAAATCAAAAGGGGCCAGTGTTCTCGGATCGAGAATTTCTATAGAGTAACCTTCTTTTTCAAGTTCTTTGGCCGCTTCCACTGATTTTTGAACGAGAGCACCCCAGGCCACAATCGTGGCATGCTTTCCTTCCTTCACAACACGGGCCTTTCCAAAAGGAATCATAAAATCTTCACCCGGATCGGCCGAGCGGTTATAGCCTTGATAATAAAGATGCTTATGCTCAAGAAACATCACCGGATCATCACAACGGATGGCCGTTCTGAGTAACCCCATGGCATCAAGAGCGTTAGATGGATAAACAACTCTAATTCCTGGATTGTGAGTAAAGAGAGATTCACCCGACTGGGAGTGATACATGGCCCCCCCACGTAGATAGCCCCCAATTGGAACTCTCACCACCATAGGGCATTTATAATCACCACCTGAGCGGTAACGAGTGGTCGCCATTTCATTTTTTAACTGCATGTAAGCAGTCCAGATATAATCAAAAAATTGAATTTCAACCACAGGCTTAAGGCCTCTGAGGGCCATTCCAATTGCACGTCCAATTATATTCGCCTCGGCCAGTGGTGAATTAAAAACCTGCCCTGGTTTACCAGCTTTCTGAACACCGTGAGTGACTTTGAAAACTCCCCCCTTACCTTTAAGATCCGGATTATCGTATTTTTCAACTTCTGAAAAATCGGCGACATCTTCACCAAAAACCATCATCAAAGGATTCTTTTTAATCTCTGATTTCAAAGTCATGTTAATGGCCGTAGCCAGAGGAATATCTTCTTTGCCAGAAAATTGAGGAGCAGTTTCAAATTGAGATGAAGCAGGATCAACATCTGGTGAATAAAGATGATCTGCGTAGGTTGATTTACTAGGCCAAGCCGTTTCTAGGGCCTTCGTCATGGCTTCACGAACTTCTTTAGTGACTTCATCTAAAATCGTTTTGACTTCATCAGTTGTGAAGAGACCTGTCTCCGTTAAGAACTTTGGAAAAGAATTGAAAACGTCTGTCGCCGCTTCATTCGCAAGATCTTCTTTGGTTCTGTAATAAGAGTGATCATCCGAGAGCGAGTGAGAATAAGGTCGAGTCACAGCAGCATGTACAAGCACAGGCCCATGACCTGCTCTTAAGTATTTTTCGACTTCAACCATCGTATCAAACGATTCCACAGGGCAGTTTCCATCACAAACAAATATTTTAAGTCCAGGAAAGTTCTCTAAGGCTTTTGAAATTGATCCCCCCGGAGTATTCATCCAAACAGGAGTTGAAATGGCGTAACCATTATCTTCCACCATAAAAAGAACCGGCAGTTTATTCACGCAAGCCGTTGTTAAACCTTCCCAGAATTCTCCTTGGGCCACAGTTCCGTCACCACAAGAAGTATAAACAATTTCTTTCTCATGATAGATCGGTGAATCTTTAAGATTCATTTTATTCAGATGGAGTCCAGCTTCAGCTAAACCACAGGCCTGAAGAAACTGAGTTCCCGTGCAAGAAGACTTCGAAACAATATTAAGTTTTACATTTCCCCAGTGGGCCGGCATTTGACGACCATGAGAAGCCGTATCTCCCGTATTACCATTGGCCTGACAAAGCATCTCGTAAGGAGTCACACCAAGCCCAATACAAAGAGCGCGATCTCGGTAATAGGGAACAAAATAATCATGCTTAGGTTTTAAAACTTTGGCAGTGGCTGAAAGAATTCCTTCATGGCCAGCTCCAGAAATTTGAAAGAAAGCTTTGTTTTGTTTCTTCATCAAAATTTCAGCATCATCCGTTTTTCGAGAGAGATAAATATTTTTTAAAAACCAAGTGAGATCAGCTTTGGTAAGTTTATGCTTACTCATCATTTCAAGCTTTCGATCATACTTTGGATTCGATTTTGATTTCACTTGAGTCGCCTTAGTTTCAGAAGAATTCGTGCGCATAGTCATTTTCCTTTCAAGATTCGCCCCATCATAGCGAAGCCCGAGGAGAAAATCTAGCTTCCCACAGGCCCCAGGGCATTATTTTTCGACGTGTTGAAAACGCAAAAGTCGCTCGAGCTTGACCCCATTGGCCCGAACTGAAAAATAGAGAATGTGGTTACCTTCTGAATAAGTCATCTGTATGTGCCAGGTACCTTTTTTTATCCGTCGAATGTCACTCATGACGGCTTCACCTTCAACCATCACTTCTGGATAGTAGTTAAGATCAAGAGGATTTCCCTTCAAATCTCTAAGATTCAGCTCTAGTAAAAGAGAGTATTCAGGGTTTGCTATGATTTTAAGTTGAGAATGTTTTTTTGAAGGACGCGATAAACGATTAAGGGAGTGTTTAATTTCTTTATTTTGAACTTCGAATCGTAAATTTTTAAATTCAAGATTTTCTTGGTTAATTTTAATTTCATAACGACCTCGTCCAAGCCGTTGTAGAGAAAAATTCAGGCTCTCTGCAGGAGATTTAACGATGATCTGATCAAAATTAACATCAACAAACTGCCTCTCTTTATTTCTTAGCTCTAGGTAAAAAGATTGATCTAAATCCTGCTCCTGATCTTTTGGAAAAGTTTTCACAACACTATAAGAGTGATCTACATCTCCATAAAGCTCAGTTGAAATAGTCGCCGGAAGCCGAACGGGAACATCAGCGCATGCCATGAGGAAAATAAATAAGACCCAGATCAACCGATCCATTGAAGAGTCTTATCGACTCAAAAACGTAAAAAAATTGGTTTTAAGTATAATAAAAAAGGGCCCCATTAAGGGGCCCTAAGATCTTGAAATGACTATTTAATAGCTTTTACAGCTTCGAACACATCGATGATGGTTCCAGTTCGAGATAAAGAACTGAAAAGAACAGGGTTTTCAGTTCCAGGAAGATTAACCATCAGTTTTGGGTAACGGCGAGACGTATCTAAAAGCAATGATCTTAGATCTGATGCTGTTAAATTTTTCTCATAACTCATGACCAGGGCCGCAACTCCCGCCGCCGCTGGAGCGGCCATGGAAGTTCCAGAGTAAGTATCGTAAGTGTTATCTGGAGTGGTAGAAAGGATATCGACTCCTGGAGAGAAAAGATCGACACTTTTCTTACCATAGTTAGAAAAATCAGCTGGTAAATTCAGACCTTTCTCAAAACCAGAGGCACCAATCTCAAGCCAATTATTGAATTCAGTTTGATCAGCTTTTGCATAGCGATTTGGAAAATTAGCTTCCGTATCATTATTTTGATTAGAGTTTCCGGCCGCGTGAACTAAAAGTACACCCTTCGACTCAGCATACTTAACCGCCTCATCGACCACTTTTTTAAATGGTGAATAAGCCTTTCCAAAACTCATATTGATAATTTTAGCGCCATTATCAACAGCATAACGGATTCCATTCGCAACATCTTTGTCTCTCTCATCACCATTTGGAACAACTCGAATCGCCATAATTTTTACACTTGTGGCAACACCTTTGATGCCAAGATTATTATCTCTTGTGGCTGCAATAATACCCGCCACGTGAGTTCCGTGAGATGAGTCTGGACCAATGACATCATTGTTTCCGTAGATTTTTTCCGTTTGATTACTGTAATTATCTCCAACGATTTTACGTGGATTAAAATTCTCATTATAAAGATATTTTAACTGATCACCATAATAGCCAAGAACTCTATTGATACGATTGAGATCAATCCCATTTGATAGGAGTGAAAGCATATCATTTTTAGCTTTCAAAACTTCTGGATTTGAAGTTTCGAGGGCACGAACAGCATCAAGAGAAATTTCAGCAACACCGGCTTCTTTTAAAACTTTTTCAGCTGCTTTATAAGTCATTAAGCGTTGTTCATAGCTCTCAACGACTTTTTTAGCATTATTTACATTTTCACCAACCACTTTAGTTAATTTAGCAAGGTAACTTGCTTGGGCCGAAGAGAGAGTTTCCCCAAGATCCTCAACCTGCACTTTCAACTTTTTCATCCGCACAAGCTCTCTCGTCACTTCGAGAGAATCAGCATCAATTTGTGCTTCAGGGTTCCCTTTGATCAGTCTAATTTTATTAGCGAGAGTTTCATCGGCCTCAATCGACGCCATTCCCTGAGATCCACCAATAAAATTCCAGCCAAAGACATCATCAACATAACCATTGCTATCATCATCAAGGCCATTATTGGCCACTTCATCACTATTTATCCAAATTTTAGCCTGAAGATCTTCATGGTTAACATCCACCCCAGAATCAATAACGGCGACAATAATGTCCTCAGATTCAGGCATGCCGTAACTTATATAAGTTTCTTCAGTTCTCACCCCTTCTGCTCCATCAATTGGGGAAAGATTAAACCAATTCTCTGGGGTCATGCTTAAAAATGACTTTTCTAAGAGAGTACCCTTCGCATTTTTTAAGACATATTGAGACTTATTTTGAGACATCGCCTTGTGATCAAGTTCAGGCTTAGGAATGACTTGAACTCGAGCAAATGCCGAAGAAAAAGAAAGAGGTAAGACTAAAGCTAATAGTGCTTTTTTAGACATCATGGGACTCCATCCTTTGTTTGATGCAAACCCACTCTTTATCTTAGAGAAGAAACAAGGTGACAAGTGGACTGTGAAAGTTTGTCAGATGATTTTTGATTTTAGGCTTTTAAAAAGACAGGGTGGTGTAATTTTTACACCACCCCTTGAAATTAGTAATCGTTTAATTCAATGCCAATTTTAATCGGTCGCTCAACAAAAAGACCTTGAGTCGTAAGTACATCAATCAGTTCTGAAGGCCTAACTCCTGCACCTTGCTTGACTGCGGTTGTGACAAAAACTCCTGGCATACGACAGGGAGAAACCTCATCAATCACGTCTAAAAGATCATTTTCAAGATCAAGTTCTCCGGCACGAAGATCTAAAATCATCGGTCTAATATCTTTATCAATAAAGACTTCATCTTTTTTAGAGAATGATTTGATCAAAATGGAATCTTGCGAGCGTAGCTGATCCACCACTCCTTGGGCCACATCACTATTTTTTACCGGAACAAAGTATTTAAAAGATTTGGCCGCATCTTGAATCGAAGGAGTCTTGCTGTTAATGACTGAAATCTTCTTAAAATAAATACCTGGCTCAGAGTGAAGTTTAAGTTGCTTTAAAATTTCTTCGAAATTTTCCCACTCCACCGGAACCCGAACATCAAAATATTCAGTCAGCGAACTAATCCCTAATGTTAAAGCAGGCCCAAATGAAAGAAGCGGTCGAATATTGTAGCCCTCTGAGTGAAGCGTCTCTAATCCGGCGCGCTTAAAAATCCTTGCCATGACTTTTTGAAGGTCGAGGTGAGAAATGAAAGTAATCGCCCCAATTTTTGAAAATTCGATTCGATACTTAAAGCCTACGGCCTGGTTTCTTTTCTCTCTCAGTTCCACAATATCTTTTTTGAGCACTTCAGGCTGAATATAAGGATCATCTTTGATCGCTTTCATGCCTTGGAGAAAATCTCTTCGTTCCTCAACCATCCCTTTGAGATCGCAGGCCACTCCACAGTGGTAACAAACGAGTTTTTTCTTATCGATATCAAAGGTCTTTTCCAAACTCTCGAGATTTGAATGGTGAACAATCATCCCATAGACTTTTCCACAAGGAGGAGAAAGTCTATTGTGAGTCGCCTTCTTCCATTCTATTTCTAAAAATCTATCAGTAAGACCAACATCAATGTGATCCCAAGCAAGCTTTCCATTCATCGGAATAGTTCCTAAGAAAGCTTCCGTGTTAATTCCAGATTCTTCGACACATTTAATCCAAAGATCATAGTTAAAAGTCTCGTCCCAACCATCAAAGCGGGCCCCTTGAGACCAGGCATTGTAAATAATTTGTGCCACACGACGATCGCCTCGGGCCACAATACCTTCAAGATGTGAAATTTTAGAAAAATGTTTTCTGAAATTAAGGCGGTATTTTTCAGCATAATCCTTGAGAAGATTTTGCTTTCGAACGATTTCAGGGTGAGTAATCATACTCGCCCACTGAAATGGTGTGTGGGGCTTAGGGACAAACGACGAAACGGAAACAGTCACAGTCGGATTGCGGACACCACAATCTTGAGCTTTTGCACGGGCCTTACCGGCCGTCTCCATAATCGCAATAACATCTTCATCTTCTTCCGTTGGAAGACCAATCATGAAGTAAAGCTTCATCTTCGTCCAACCACGAGAGAAAACATTTTCTGCCGTTTTAAGAAGATCTTCTTCTGAGATATTTTTATTAATCACATCTCTCATTCTTTGTGATCCAGCTTCGGGAGCGAAAGTCAGAGAGGTATTTTTAACTTCGGCCAGTTTATCAAGGATGCGGTTATCTAAACCATAGGCCCTGAGTGACGATATGCCGAGAGTGGCATTTTCTTTATGAAGTTTATCTAAAAGTTCAATCACAAGTGGAGTCACCGCTGAATAATCAGCAGTAGATAAGCACGTGAGTGAGGCCTCATCAAATCCACCATTCTTAAGACCATCCATCATCATCTGTACGACATTTTCTGGATTTCTTTCTCGGACAGGACGATAAATCATCCCCGCCTGACAAAAGCGACACCCTTCTGTACAGCCGCGAGCGAGCTCCACAGAGAAGCGATCAAAAATGGCCGTCATGTGAGGAATAGGAGATTTCGTTGGGAATGGATAATTAGTGAGGTTATCCACAAAGTAGCGCTGAACTCTATCAGGAATAACACCATTAAACTCTGGTCTTACTCCTGTGACCACTTCCATTTGTGTCATGGGATCAATCGAAGTCTCATAAAACTTCGGAACGTAAATTCCTTTCCATTTTGCGAGCTCAAAAAGAATCTCATCACGTTTTAAACCTTGGGCCCGTGCTTCACCAATAAAATGAGTGATGCGAGCAAAAAGTTTTTCACCATCACCAATCACCACGAAATCCATAAACGGAGCTAGAGGCTCAGGGTGAGTGGCACATGGCCCCCCACAAATGATAAAAGGCTCATCCTCTTTTCTATCTTTCGTCCAGATCGAGATGCCACCAAGATCAAGCATGTTGAGGATATTGCTGTAACTCATTTCATACTGAAGAGAAAAACCGACGATATGAAAATCTTTAAGTGGTTTAAAATTTTCCAGCGTTACTAAAGGCAATCCGCGGCTGCGGATTTCTTTTTCCATATCCACCCATGGAGCGAAACAACGCTCGGCCAGCATACCTGGATGTTGATTGATTTCTTCATAAAGAATTTTGAGTCCCAAGTGACTCATCCCAATTTCATAGGTATCAGGAAAACATAAAGCAACTCGAGAAAGAGTCTCTTCCCAATTTTTACGGATGATGAAATGTTCTCCACCAATATAACGGGCCGGTTTTTCAACTTTATCTAAAAAAGATGCGTAGGGATTGTGAGACGCCATGGAGGCTCCTTTCAGGGTTTATGTCTCTCAAAAAACATGAGAGGAAGGAATCGAACCTTCGTTAAAAGATGAAAGGGTTTTAGCAAATCATTGAATTAAAGAAAAGAACGTTTGAATTAAAAACCTGATGAAAGTCCTAGAACCCAACGACGGTCTTCATCCTCCCGAAAGCCATCAAGGGAGCGATCAATTGCGTAAGTTGTTAAATCTAGGATAAAAGTGCGGGTTTTAACCCCGAGGCCCCCAGATCCCCATCCATCACCCCAGCCGGCCCGAATAAAAAGCCGGCGGTGAATATCAAACTCCATACCCGCCGCAAGTCTACGTTTAATATCTGTATCATAAGAATTATTCGCGTCTTTCAGGTTGGCTTCTAGATGGACTCTAGAAATTTTTCCCACCTGAGGCGTAATTGAAAAACCTAAATCAACAGTCTGTTTAATTTTATCTGGGCCACCGTTATTACTCACATCTTCCCAATCATTGGCCGTGGCATTTCTGAGAACCGCTGAAAAAGAAGGTAAAAGGGCAACAGGTAAAGTCACTTTTGTTCCGGCCGTAATCTGCAAGCTTTTTCCTGACTGATAGGAGGAGGTTGGCACAGTTACGGGATCAGTGGGACCAAAATCTAAATCTAAATCTCTTCTGATAAGGTAGACTCCAGTTGCCCCAAATTTAATGATACCACCAAAAAGTGAACCACTTAAACTCATCACTGGACCATGATCACGACGCTCTAAAAGTTCAAAAGTATCCGTGCCATCATCTTCAATGATAGAGCGATTTCTCTGAGAGACGAGATAACCAAGAGTCAAACCTCTGATCGTAAAATTAGGAAAGAAATTAGCACGAGCATGGGCCAGCTCACCTTTTGTTTCAGAAAGAATTCCTTTCAACTCTTCCGGATCAAAGGAGCGCATGAACTGACTTGGAATATTCGAAGCTGGTCCTTCACCAATGGCATGAGAAAGACCACTGCTCACTTCTAAGTGAAGATTACCAAGATGAAATTGTGGTTTTCGAACTGTTCCAAGACCGGCAGGATTATAAAAAGCTGACCAGGCATCATCGACTTTATTGATATAAGCATTCCCCATGGCGAGAGCTCGCGCCGATGTGATGAATTCTGGAAATGCGTGATCTTCAAAATCTAATTCGGCCCTAACTGGAAGAGCAAAGATAAAAATGAAAATAGTGAGAAGACTTCGAAGCGTTTTCACACCTCTATTTTAGGACAATTCTCGAGTGAACAATAGATCGGCAAATCTGACTTCACTACCACACAAAACCCATAGAATAGCCGTAGATAAAATGGGCCTCATCTTTTGTAAAAGAGGTTTGGATTTGTTGATAGCCACACTCGACCTTTCCAAAAAATGACCAGAGATCAAATTCGAGCCCCTGATAAAGAGCATAGATTTTAGTATCATAACTAGGCTCTAGACCATTAATCGTAATATCTGTCGAAATGACTTCACCTTTAAAATTATAAGTTGAGTATGAAAGGTTTGAATAAAGCAAGATGAGTTCACTAAATCTATAACCATAGAGAAGTTGGACCTCAGACCCTTTCAACTCAAACTCCACTTGGGTTGAGCCTTCAATTTGATGAGTATTTCCACCGGTCGCCAGACTTAAGGCCATTTTATTTCCCGTGGCTTTACTGGACTTTGATCCACCTAAAAACTGAAATTTCGCTCCAAAGAGTGAAAGACTCGCCCCTGTGTGGGTCCAAAAAAAATCAAAGGAATCAAAGAGTGAAGTGGCGTAGGCAAAACCCGAGCGAGAGATTTGTTGAGTCAAAACTCCATCTTCAACTGATCCTTGAGAGAGATCAGCCGTGAGTTGATTACCTGGAGTCTGTTGAAACTCAAATTGGTTATTAAGAAATCCCCCTTGCGTCTCAGGGGTCGCAAAACGATTTCCTGGCAGGATGTACTGAGTAGCACAACCTCCAAATGTTAATAAAAAATAAATAAGCAAAAGTCGCTTCATAGAATTATTTTAGACATAGCTTTAAAATCTGGCGCTCTTACTCGCACAACGGCGAAATTTGCCTAGTGAATCTGACAAATTCTCAATATTAGATCGGTAATGTTTACCTCTCAAAATTAACCATCAAATTGAAGTAAAATTATACCAATTGTGCCAAGGAGAAAAAGCACATCGATGAACTTTAGTCTGGTATTTCTACTATTCATTTTACTCACTGCTTGTGGGTATAAGTCCGACGTTGGTCTTGTTTCAGAGACCCCGGCCGTTCGCACCGTTGAATCACCAACAATTGGAACTTACCGTGAGTCAGATGCTATTACGATTACAGTTAACTTTAATCGTATTGTTATCGTCTCAGGAACTCCTTGTTTAACCATCACTCTTGATTCAGGTGACGTGTGTGCCAGTTATACTTCTGGTTCTGATTCAAAAGAGCTGACTTTCTCCTACACTGTCAGGCCCGGTGATCAAGATTCTGACGGTATAAGAATTGGAGCGATAGATCTCAACGGTGGATCCATTATTGATAAGCGATCCCGAGATGCAAGTCTTGATTTTACCTCTGGGGATACATCCCAAATAATTGTTTCAACCCCTGGACTAGGACCGAATATTCGATCGGTAACAACGAATAACTCGGGGCTCAGGACAGGAAAAAAAATAGACTTCAATGTGGAATATGATCAGGACGTTTTCGTGGGTTTTGGCCCTCCTCCAAGTCTTGAAATTACTTTAGAATCCGGCACGGTTTATGCCAATTATGTCAGTGTTTCAGGAACAACGATTTTATTTCAATACACCATTGAAGCTGGAGACTTTGATACGGACGGACTCACACTTGCAACAAGCATTTCACTTAATGGCAGTACAATTACTGATTTGTCCGGGACAGTTAATGCAGATCTAACTTTAGATCCTGGTGATGTAAATACTTCTGGAATCACTGTTGATGGTCTTGATCCTGTTCTGGAATCCATTGATACACCAACAAATGGTTACTATAAATTAGGCCAGATTCTTTGGTTTAAACTTAATTTTTCAACTGACGTGATTGTTGGGAGCTCGGTTCGTATTCCCCTTCAAATCGGAACTAGCAGTGATTATGCTACATATGTTTCAGGTTCAGGAACGAACACCATTCTTTTTTCATACACTGTGACTGGCGCTCGAGAAGATCATAATGGGATTGAAATTGGTGCTATTGATCTCAATCTGGGAAGTATTCGAGATATTTTTGGAGACGCTGCAGGTCTTAATCACTCAACACTAACTCCAAATGTCAAAGTGGATTCCATTGCCCCAACGATTTCATCTCTTGTTTCGGGTACAGGTACTTTTAGAGCAGGAGGGAAGATTACCTTTCATACTGTTTTTTCGGAAGCGGTGATTGCTGATCATAGTTATTATATCTCTTTTGGTGTTGGAGCTATATCTCGTCAGGCTATTTACACTTCAGGCAACTCTACGAGTTCCCTCGTGTTTGAATTTACTGTCCCGGATGATGATTATGACAGTGATGGAATTTCAATTAATCTTAATTATTCTGACCCAGACATGGGAACCATCACAGACCTTGCTGGAAATCCACTGACCTCAACCACATGGCCAGGGGAATCAGCAAGATCAGGAACTCTCGTCGATGCAAGGGCCTCAGTGAGCAGTGTCTCACTGCCATCAGCTGGCGTTTATAAAACTAATAGCTCACTCGATTTTATCATCAACTATCAAAGAAGTGTTATTGTAACAGGAACACCTCGATTAACTCTCGATGTGGGAGGAAACACCTACTACGCCAACTATGTGTCGGGTTCTGGAACAACCGCACTCGTGTTTCGCTATACAGTGGCACTTAACGACGTTGATTATGACGGAATAACTCTAGCCACAACAATTGATCTTAATGGAGGAGATATTACAAGAGGTGGAGCTAGGTTGAATCTTGACCTAGGCTCACCTAATGCTTCCGCCATTCGTGTCGATGGGATTACACCGAGGATTATGACGATCGAGTCTATAGATGGAAATTACAAACTAGGAGATGTCATCGATTTTCGGATCTCTTTTGACCATGAAATACATATCTCAGGCAATCCGCGACTTCCTCTTCAAATAGGATCAAGTACCGTCTATGCCAATTACATATCGAGCCCAGGTACAAGGACGATGAATTTTCGATACACAGTTTCTAGCACAGATTTAGACACAGATGGAATTTCGATTACAGCTGGATCGATTGATCTCAATGGTGGAACAATCTTGGATCAATTTTATGATAATGCAAATATTCAGTTCAGTGCTCAAAGTTTTAATTTACTCAAAATTGATGGAGTTGTCCCTTCGATTTCCTCTGTGACACCTCCAGATAGCGGGACTTATAATCTTAACCAAGACCTCAATTTTTTCCTTCAATATAATGAACCTGTAAAAGTCTCTGGCGTGCCAAGAATAAATCTTAATATTGGTGGTGACTCCGTCTATGCGACTTACGTTGCAGGTTCAGATACAAATACGCTTAAATTTAAATACACTATCGAAACTGGGCTGATTGATACTGATGGAATATCGATTGCAACTTCTATTGATCTTAATGGAGGAACTATCATCGATCTTTTTTCAAATAACCAGTCCCCTCTCACATTTACTTCTCCTACTCTTCCAGGTGTTCAAGTCAATAGTATTGTTCCCAGTATCACAGGAGTAGAAGGTCCGCTTGCAGGAACCTTTCTCTATAATCAGACAATTAGTTTCGCTGTTCATTTTTCCGATGCTGTCACAGTTACAGGCACCCCGAAGCTTGATTTAGACATCGGTGGTAACACCTCATTGCAGGCAACCTATTCTTCTGGATCAGGGTCAGATACTTTATATTTCTCTTATCAAATCACAACGGCTGGACTTTCAGATACAGACGGTGTGGGCGTTATTACAATTAGACAGTTCTCAGGAAGTACCATCAAGAACGCATTTGGAGTGGACGCAGATTTAGACTTTTTAGCTGATACTTTCCCTAATGTTTTAGTCGACACCACTGGGTCAATGATCACATCAATCACAAAACCGGCGGTTGGTGTCTATCAATCTGGAGGAACAAACCCAACACTTCATTTTGTTTTAACTTTTTCCGAATCCATGATCGTGACCGGTACGCCTCGTATTCCCCTTACAGTTGGTTCAGCAACTCAGTATGCTAATTATTCTGCAGGCTCAGGCACAACTCAATTAACATTTTCTTATAGCCCTTCGACTTCGTCTTTGGATTTAGACGGAATAGCTGCTTCTACCTTCATTGATCTTAATAGTGGTACCATTAAAGATCTTAGTAATCATTCTCCAATGACTCTTTATTTAGGAACTCTCGATCTCTCAAGAGTCTTTGTGGCCATTCCAGAAATGAGTCACTGGTATGATCTTTCTGATACTTCGAAGTTGACTCTTAGTGGTCCAGATAATGCTAAAGTTGTGAGTGTGATTCAAGATAAAATTGGAAACTATCACTTTACTCATTCCTCTCCTTCTGGTGTCTCCTACAATCCCACCGGCTTTAATGGCAGGAGCCTAGGCTACGTCGAATGCGTAGCAACTGGATCCTTCTCCCTTGGTGTTAGTAGAACCTCTCCAAAAGGTGGAATTTTTGTTTATCGAGCTCCCTATAGAAGCTCACTTAGCGAGGGTGTCACTCAACTTATGATTGGAGGTACATCATCAACTCAATTTAGAATTAATTTCCGAACCATTAATTCATCTTTTTCTGTGAATGAAGGCGAAATTCAAGCTGGAGGTGCTCAACCCTATGCTGCTCCTTTCTCTTCATCACTTGGGTGGGGTGTACCAGGATTATTATATAATTTTCCTGAGACATGGACTCGAGATACTACTGCCACGATGGGCTGGACCTGGAACGCTCCGACTTCATTTGACTATAAACTTTGCCAATTTGACGGAGAAATTGCTGAGGTGATTCTTTTTGATTCATCTGTTCCTACAAAAGATTTAACTAATGAAATTGGGAGCTATATCTTCAATCGCTATGGTTTGAGTTTAACCCCTTAATTAAATAAAACTGCCACTTTTTTTTGGCAATTTTTTACCCTCCAAAATGGCCCTAAATAAAACCTATCAACCAATAAAATTCACTCCTCTTGTTACTCGCTATAAAGCCTTGTTTTTTTGTTCATTTATCAACCAGATTTCACTCTCAAAATAGTCCCATCATTTTGCTCAGTTTCGAAGCTCCAAATACCGATGAGTGTTAAGATAAAAGGGCAAAGATTTCAGGGAGTTCAATAGTTTTTTGAACCTGTAAAATGGTGAAAGGAATTGGGCTAAAAATATTGGCCATAAAAACATGAAGAATTTTGTTTCCCTACTGATCTTAATCATACTTTCTGCGTGTCAGGTGAAAACTGACGATGGGTCGAGTATTATCGCATCTTCAAATTCTTATGTAACAACTCTCACTGCAACTTCAAATATTCTTGCTGATGGTGTGGCGAGCTCAACTGTTTCCGTCAACGTAAAACAAAATGGTGTGGCCAGTGCAGGAGTCGTGCCCACTCTTGCCATAACTGGTTCGAATAATGTTGTGAGTGCTTGCTCAAGTACTGATGCTAACGGAGATTCAACTTGTTCAATTAAATCTACCAAAGCTGAAATGAAAACAGTCGCGGTTAAATATCCCGGTAGTTCTCTTCCAGCTCTTGTCACATTCATAGCAGGGTCATCGAATGCGACAGCTTCATCCATCACGGCCAGTGGACCAACTGTCGCCAATGGAACTTCTAGTGCAACTGTTTCAATCTCAATCAAAGATACTTTCAATAATCCAATTGCAGGTGTAACACCAACTTTTAGCGCGACAGATACTGGATCAACAAATATTTATGGAACTTGCTCGGCTACATCCGCGGCAGGACTCTCAACCTGTAGCTTGAAATCAACTAAAGCTGAAGTTAAAACGCTCAACTTACTCACTCCCGTTTCAAAAACTGGAGGCACAGCAATCTTTATGGGTGGTACACCCGTTGCTGCTAATTCGGCTATCACTGGTTCTGGTCCAGTGATTGCCGATGGAATTTCGACTTCAACGATCACTGTGACACTTAAAGATTTATATAACAACCCATCACCTGCCGTTCTTCCAACTTTCACCGCCACTAATTCGGGATCGAATAATGTTTATGGCCCATGTTCTATTAGCGGAGTGACAGGTGTTTCAACCTGTACACTCAAGTCTGGAACGGCAGAAACAAAAACTCTCTCACTTGTCACTCCATTTTCAAAATCAGATGGGACTGTTGTTTTCAATCCGGTTTCTGTCGTTGCCGATAATTCAAGTATCACGGGAACAGGACCCGTAGTGGCCAACGGAGTTGCCACTTCAACCATCACAATCACTCTTAAAGATATAAACAATACTGGTGTTTCAGGAATTGTTCCGACTTTCGCTGCAACTAATACAGGTACAACAAACGTTTATTCTGCTTGTTCTGCGACCAATGCATCAGGTGTTTCAACTTGTACTCTCAAATCATTAACGGCCGAAACGAAAACACTTTCCATTGTATCTCCAGTGGCCAAAGATGATGGTACTGTTGTTTTCACAGCTCCAGTCCCAAGTGCGGCCAACTCATCTATTAATGGATCAAGTCCAGTTGTGGCCAATGGTATCGCTACATCAAGCATCACTATTATTTTAAAAGATTCTTCTGATGTTCCAGTGCCTGGTGCCACTCCTACTTTTAGTGCAACAGACAATGGGAATGACAATATCTACGGGACTTGTTCCGCCACTTCTTCTCTGGGTATTTCAACATGTACTCTTGCCTCTTTAACAGCAGAAACAAAAACACTCTCTATTGTGACTCCCGTTTCTAAAGCTGATGGAACTGTTGTATTTACTAATCAAGTGGCTGATCCGGCCAACTCAAGCATTACTGGAACAAGTCCAGTTGTGGCCAATGGTACGGCCTCATCAACGATAACAATTACTTTAAAAGACTCAACGAATAATGCTGTCGTCGGAGTGAATCCTACTTTTGGTGCAACAAATACAGGAAATGATAATGACTACGGAACTTGTACACCTACAAATGCTTCAGGTGTTGCGACGTGTACCTTAGCTTCATTAACAGCAGAAACTAAAACTCTTGCTATCGCAACACCGATTATTAAAACTGGTGGAAACGTAATTTTCACTTCGGCCAGTGCTGATCCGGCGAATTCTTCCATCACGGGAACAGGGCCAGTTCTCGCTAATGGAACGGCCACATCCACTATTACAATCACGCTTAAAGACTCAAGCAATAATCCTGTGACTGGGCAGACTCCAACATTTAGTGCCACTGACACAGGAACAAGTAATACTTATGGAACTTGTTCTGCAACTAATGCCTCAGGGGTTTCAACTTGTACTCTGACTTCAACAACTGCTGAAGTTAAGACTCTTAATCTTCTTACTCCAATTGTAAAAATAGGAACGACCGTCACATTCTCGGCAGGCTCACCAGATGCCACAAACTCAACTATTACTGGGACATCACCAGTCATCGCCGATGGATCGGCCACTTCAACCGTGACCATTACTCTTAAGGATGCCAATAATAATCCAGTTGCTGCTCAAACACCTACATTTAGCGCTACTGATACAGGGACAACGAACGTCTATGGAACTTGCTCAGCTTCAAATGCAAGTGGTGTTTCATCTTGTACATTAAGCTCAACTGCAGCTGAAACAAAAACACTTTCTATCGTAACACCTGTGGCGAAGAGCGATGGAACAGTTGTCTTTAATTCAGCTTCGGCAGTGGCAGCGAATTCAACAATAACAGGAACGACTCCGGCCATAGCCAATGGGACAGCGACCTCAACTGTTACGATTACCTTAAAAGATAGCAATAATAACCCTGTCTCAGGACAAACTCCTACTTTTAGTGCGACTGACGCGGGAACAACTAACGTTTATGGAACCTGTTCAGCATCGAATGCTTCTGGGATTTCGACTTGTACTCTCGCTTCACTAAAAGCTGAAAGTAAAATTCTTCAAATTGAAACACCAGTTGTTAAAGCCGGTGGAAGTGTCATCTTCACGGCCGGAACTCCTGATGTCACAAATTCAACTATTACTGGAACATCACCTGTGATCGCTGATGGTTCTGCCACCTCAACTGTAACGATTACGATTAAAGACGCGAATAATAATCCGGTCTCAGGTCAAACACCAACATTTAGTGCTACTGATACAGGAACAACAAACGTTTATGGAACTTGTTCTTCAACAAATGCAACCGGTGTTTCGACCTGTACACTTAGTTCAACTTCCGCTGAAACAAAAACTCTTTCTCTTCTCACTCCGGTTGCCAAAACTGGGGGAACTGTCGTTTTCACCTCCGCTTCTGCAGTAGCCGCTAACTCAACCATTACGGGAACAACTCTTGTGGTGGCCGATGGATCTGCGACTTCAACCATTACCATCAATCTTAAAGATGCCAACAACAATCCAGTCTCTGGACAAACACCGACCTTTAGTGCGGACGATACTGGCACGACAAATACTTATGGTACTTGTTCAGCGACAAACACAAGTGGTATTTCGACTTGTACTTTAAGTTCACTCAAGGCAGAAATTAAAACTCTTCAAATCGAAACACCAGTTGTTAAGGCCGGTGGATCTGTGACCTTTACTGCCGGCACTCCTGTAGCTTCAGCTTCATCCATTTCTGGAACAACCCCAGTGATTGCTGATGGTACGGCCACTTCGACTGTGACGATTACTTTGAAAGATACCAACAACAATCCTGTGTCCGGACAAACTCCTACATTTAGCGCCACTGATACAGCTACGACAAACGTTTACGGAACTTGTTCAGCCTCTAGTGCTACTGGTGAATCAACTTGTACACTCGCTTCACTCAAAGCTGAAATAAAGACCCTACAAATCGAAACACCAGTGGTGAAAGCGGGTGGCACCACAACCTTCACAGCTGATGCTCCAGTTGCGGCCAACTCAACGATTACGGGGACAACTCCAGTTGTGGCCGACGGTTCGGCAACTTCAACTGTGACCATTACTCTCAAAGATACAAATAATAATTTAGTCTCAGGCGTGACTCCAACATTTAGTGCCACTAATACTGGTAACACTAATACCTATGGAACCTGCTCTGCCTCTAATACTTCCGGTGTTTCAACTTGTACCCTTGCCTCACTGACTGCTGAAGTGAAAACTCTTTCAATCGCCACTCCTTTTATTAAAGCAGATGGTACAGTGACTTTCACTCCGGGAGGAGCTGTTGCTGCAACTTCTACCATTACGGGTTCAGGTCCTGTCGTGGCCGATGGTTCGGCATCATCAACAGTGACTATCACTTTAAAAGATGCGAACAACAATCCTGTCTCAGGTGAAACTCCGACTTTTAGTGCTACCAATACTGGAACAGCTAATACCTATAGTGCATGTTCTCCAACAAATACCTCTGGTATTTCAACCTGTACTCTGAAATCAACCAAAGCTGAAACCAAAACTCTCTCGATCACAGCTCCTTTTACAAAAACTGATGGAACAGTTGTCTTCACGGCCGGTGCGATCGTAGCCGCGAATTCAAGCATTAGCGGAACATCAAATATCACGGCGAACGGAGTTGCTGCTTCAAATGTCTCTATTATTTTACGAGATGCTTTTAATAACCCTGTCAGTGGGGCCACTCCAACCTTCAGTGCCACTGATACTGACTCGACTAACATCTATGGAGGTTGTAGTGCTAGCTTAGCGACAGGCTTATCTAGCTGCTCACTCAAATCAACTAAAGCTGAAGTTAAAACTCTTGAAATTCTAACTCCGGTTGCGAAAACTGGAACGACAGTCACTTTCAAAGCTGGTGCTGCTGATCCAACAAACTCAACCATTATAGGTTCGGGTCCAGTGACAGCAGATGGAACAACGACATCCACAATTATTATTACACTCAACGACGCTTTCAATAACCCACTCATGTCTGTGACTCCAACTTTCAGTGCCACCAACTCTGGAAGTAGCAACATCTATGGAGCTTGTTCTCCTACGGACACATCAGGGGTTTCAAATTGTACCCTGGCCTCTACCATGGCCGAAACAAAAACTCTCTCGATTACAAGTCCAATTAATAAGACAGATGGAACAGTTGTCTTTGATGTTGGAGCTGTATCTGTGGCCAATTCATCAATAACTGGAACAGGCCCAGTCACTGCTGATGGGACTGATGCTTCCACTGTCACCATTACTCTTAAAGATGCGGCCAACAATCCTGTTCAAGGTCTCACACCAACTTTTGCAGCAACCAACACAGGAACAACAAATAATTATGGTGAGTGTTCGGTCACTGACTCCAACGGTGAATCAACATGTAGTCTGACTTCAACTGTGGCCGAAGTCAAAACACTCTCCATTACTTCACCAGTAAGTAGACTTGGTAGTACAGTGACTTTTAATCCAGGGGTTCCTGCTTCTGCCCATTCAACAATTACAGGGACAACTCCTGTTGTGGCGAACAACACTGATACTTCAACCATCACCATCACGATTAAGGATGCTTTTAGTAACCCTATTGCAGGCCAGACTCCAACTTTTAGCGCCACCAATACTGGTAATGGAAATACCTATGGGGCTTGCGGTGTGACCAATACATCTGGTGTTTCGACATGTACCTTGAAGTCAACCAAAGCAGAGATTAAAACACTCACTATTACTTCTCCCGTCACTAAAGCTGATGGAACAGTGACCTTTAATGCTGGGACTGCCGTAGCTGCCACATCAACGATTACAGGAACAGGCCCAACCGCTGCAGATGGTACGACCACATCAACCATCACCATCACTCTTAATGATGCTTTCAGTAACCCTGTGAGTGGTCAGACACCAACTTTCACGGCAACCAATACGGGTAATGACAATATCTATGGAACTTGTACGGCCTCAAATGCAACAGGTGTTTCAACTTGTACTCTCGCCTCATTGACGGCAGAAACAAAAGCTCTTTCAATTGCCACTCCTGTTTCCAAAACAGGTGGAAATGCCGTCTTTACTGCTGGTTTCCCAGTTGCTGCAAACTCTTCGATTACAGGTACTGGACCAGTCATTGCGAATGGATCGGCGACATCTACCATTACAATCACTCTTAAAGACTCTGGAAATAATCCAGTGGCCGGACAAACACCCACTTTCAGCGCCACCGACACGGGAACAAAAAATACTTATGGAGCCTGTAGCCCTTCAGATACTTCGGGTGTTTCAACATGTACCTTAAAATCAACCAAAGCTGAGATTAAAACTCTCGCGATAGTGACTCCTGTTTCTAAAACGGGTGGAAGTGTCACTTTCACTGCTGGATCTGCTTTTGCCACTTATTCAACCATTAGTGGGACATCAAATATTGTGGCCAACGGGGTGGCCACTTCTGCTGTGACCATCACTCTTAAAGATGCCTTTGATAACCCTGTGGCCGGATCAACTCCAACTTTTACAGCGACTAATACAAGTTCAACAAATACCTATGGGGCCTGTGGAATTTCGGATGCCTCGGGGGTTTCATCTTGTACGCTCAAATCAACAGTAGCCGAAGTAAAAACACTTTCAATTGCGACCCCAATTACAAAAGCCGGAAGCACCGTCACCTTCATTGCAGGCTCTCCAGATGCGGCCCAATCAGATATTTCAGGAACCACTCCAGTCAGTGCTGATGGTGTTTCGGTTTCATTTATTTCAATTACTCTTAACGATGCTTTCGGAAACCCTGTCTCAGGGATTGTTCCTATATTTAATGCGACCAATACGGGTAATACCAACGTTTATGGGGCCTGTGTGGCGACGGATGCAACAGGACTTTCAACTTGTAGTCTCGCCTCAACAACGGCCGAAGTGAAAACTCTTCAATTAACTTCTCCTGTTGCAGTCACTGGTGTTAATACAGTCACCTTCTCATCTCTTTTACCAGTCGCTGCCAATTCATCTATTTCAGGAACTACACTTGTAATCGCCGATGGAACAGCGACCTCTACGGTAACGATCACTCTCAAAGATTCCGGTAATAATCCTGTGGCAGGTCAAACACCAACTTTTGATGCCACAGATACAGAAACGACAAACGCTTACATTGATTGCTCGATGAGTGACGCTGGTGGTGTTTCAACTTGTTACATGACATCGACTAAAGCTGAATCAAAAGTTTTAAGAATCACAAACCCAGTGCTTAAATCTGGATCATCAGTTCTCTTTGTAGCCGGTGCTCCAGCAGCTGCCCAATCGAGTATTTCAGGAACAACGAACGTTATCGCTGATGGTGTGGCCCAGTCTTCAGTCACTATCACGATCAAAGATTTTTATGGAAACGTAGTTTCGGGATCTACTCCAACTTTCAGTGCCACCAATACAGGAACAACGAACGTCTATGGTAGCTGTACTGCCACTGATGCCAGTGGGGTTTCATCTTGCTCACTCAAATCAACCAAAGCAGAAAGTAAAATTCCACAAATCTTAACTCCTGTTTCTAAATCTGGCGGAGCCATTCTCTTTATTGCTGGGCCAGCATCAGTCGCCAATTCTTCAATTACTGGTACGGGTCCAACCAACCCAGATGGAACTTCAACCTCATCGATTACGATCACTCTGAAAGATGCTTTCATGAACACCATATCAGGTATCGTCCCAACATTTGAAGCCTCTGGTTCAAACAATACATACGGTACATGTTCACAAACAACGACTGCTGGTTTATCACAGTGTACCCTTGCCTCAACGACTTCTGAGACGAAAACGCTTTCAATTACAGCACCTATTTCTATGTCTGGTGGAACTGTTGTCTTCCAATCTGGTTCAGCTGTTCCAGAAAACTCGACCATCACTGGTACAGGGCCAGTGGTTGCTGATGGAACAGCCACCTCAACCATTACAATTACACTGAAGGACTCTGGCAATAATCCAGTGATTAATCAAACACCAACATTTAATGCCTATGGGTCAAATAATACAACCACGGCCTGTTCTCCAACGAACTCAAGTGGTGTTTCGACATGTACTTTGAAATCAACTAAAGCTGAAACTAAAACCCTCGAGATAACGGCTCCTATTATAAAAACAGATGGAACAGTTGTCTTTCAGCCAGGTCCAGCTTCAGTGGCCACTTCAACAATTGTGGGAGGACCAAATTGTAAATCCAACAATACAGATATTTGTCCGGTTCAAATTGTGTTGAAAGATGCTTTTTCGAATACGATTGAAGGTATAATTCCAACCTTTAATCTTTCGGGAACGGCTTCAACGAATACACTTCTGGCCTGTACGACGACAGACTCATCCGGAGTTTCAACCTGCGGGGCAACTTCCACAAAAGCAGAAACAAAAACATTTACACTCGCCACACCAGTGAGCGTGCCAGGAAATAGCGTAGACTTCAATCCTAATGGTATCAATATCCAAGTACCGATTGAAATGACGGATAGAGGTCTTGCATCTGCAACCACCCCGACAACCGGCTTAATTTTTTCTCGAACGAGAACGAGCCTAAACACAGCAGATTATCTGGCCCAAAGTAATACTTATTACTTTGAAATCGTCGTTGATAACACCTCTGGGGTGAATTGTAATATTTCTCTTGTAAATAACGCAGGGACTGAAGTTTTAGATAGTATTATCACAGTCAGCTCGAGCACAACAATCTTATATCGTCGGTTCCGTGTTACGTGGACACCAACTACTGGTAATAATAATTACCGCGTGAAAGTTTGCAGGACGACGAATAACTCCACTGTCAAAGTGCACTCAGCCAGAATGATTGTTGAACAAGTTGCTGCCATTGAAACAAAACTTTACTTCCCGCTTGTTGCTGGAGATCTCACTAGTGATGCCCGACAGGATACTACGAATGGTGCAGCAACATCTAGAAATGCAACATCATATGGTCAAACAACGACGACCACAGCGACAACGACAAATAATTATACACATTGGCTAAGAACAGATTCAAAATACGATGCTATTGCCCCAGGAAGTTCTTGGACTCTTGAAACAGTCATGTCAACCTCTAGTTCCACACTCATGGGTTATGCTGGGCTTCATGATAAATTAAACAACCAACTCATCACGGGGGCGGAAACAACCACGGTAGTAACAACACCAACAATGTCACAGGTCAGTTTCGCTAGCAACGCTACAAACTTTAATGATGGAGACACTCTGGAATTAAGACTTAAATCAACAGGCACAGGGATTGTTTATTTATATAAAGCAGGACTTTGGTTAAAACTAAAATTTTTACGAAAAGCTGAGATTCCATTCAGGATCTCGCAACGTAAGGCGACAACGACAACTACTCCAATTGCAGATTTTAGATTCCTTTGGGAAGCAGGGGCTTGGTCTAATCCAACAGTTGCTCTTCAAACGACTGCTATTAGATCGGGAACTACAACCATTGCTTTACAGGATCACGCTAATAGTGACTCTGGAACGGCTGCTCCTACGACCCCTATTACTGTGACTGGAAGTACAATCACTCCTGCGACAACTTACGGGATCTCAAGATCTGGAAATCTGACTCTGACGAATATGAATAGGTACTTTGGTATTCATAACTCAACTTCAACTTCTGGTGTTGTTGGTGGTGCCTATCTTATGATTCAAGCCACTGAATAAAAAAAGGCTCCTTACGGAGCCTTTTTTATTTATCCTCGGCGATTTTTTTGGCCAGGCATTCTGAAATTAGTTTTTCCAAGATATGCATTTTTGATGTTTTTGATTGACTCGATTCTCTTCTCGGCCATGACATCGGCAGCTTTATTAACTGGGATATTTTGCTCGTTAGAGATACGGAAAACTTCAAGAGTCTTGTCGTAAATCGTATCGATCATCCGACGAGATTTAGAATCCGCCCAGCCTTCAAACTCAATCGAAACGTTCATGAGTCCACCAGCATTGATGAGATAATCTGGAGCGTAGATGATGCCTTTCTCTTTCACGATGAGGCCGTGACGGTCTTCTTTAAGTTGGTTATTAGCTGCCCCTGCAATAATTTTGCACTTCATTTGAGCGATGGTTTCATCATTCACTGAAGCACCAAGGGCGCATGGAGCGTAGATATCACAAGCGGCACCAAAGATTTCATTGGGAGTGACAAACTTCGCATTCGAAAATGATTCTTTCATTTTCTGAATACCTTTCTCATTCACATCTGTATAAACGAGATTCGCCCCAGCTTCGTTAAGAAGTTTCGCGAGCTCAAAGCCCACTGATCCCACACCTTGAATCGCCACAGTTTTGCCTTTAAGGCTTCTGTTGCCATAAGCTTGAGTGACAGAAGCTTCAATTCCACGGAATACACCAAGAGCTGTATAAGGAGCAGGGTTACCTGATCCACCGTATTGTTGAGCAACTCCAGTCACGTAATTTGTTTCAGCAAAAATATGCTCGATATCATCTACACTTGTGTTCACATCTTCGGCCGTGATGTAACGACCATTGAGGGATTCAATGAAGCGACCAAATGCACGGAAAAGAGCTTCTGATTTATCTTTTTTTGGATCACCGATGATAACGGCTTTACCACCACCAAGATTTAAACCAGAAACAGCAGCTTTATAAGTCATCCCTTTTGAAAGACGAAGAACATCTATGAGGGCTTCTTCCTCATTTGCATATTGCCACATACGAGTTCCACCTAAAGCAGGTCCTAAAGTCGTATCATGAATCGCAATAATGGCCTTTAATCCACAGGACTTATCCTGGAAATAAACCACTTGCTCGTGTCCCATAGAATACATTTTCTCAAGAGTTAACATTTAAAGCTCCTTGTCCAATTTTGGTGACCAAAATTAGCACTTGGGTTAGACTTGTTTTTAACGCTGAGAAGTTTCTTAAACCCTCATGATTTTGACAAGGTGAAATCCTATGCCCAGAGTGTCAATTGAAGGCCTAGACAAGGTATTTGACGTCAATGAAGCCGAAATTCTTTATGATTCACTTTACGATCGTGGACATGAGCTCCCACATGGCTGTTTAGCGGGCTCCTGTGGCGCCTGCCGCATAGAAATTCTCTCTGGTTCTGAAAATCTCCAGCCAGCTGGTGTGATTGAAAAAAATACCCTGGAAGCTATCCGTGAGGAGTATAGCCAAAAGAATGGACCAGACTCAATTAAAGGCAAAGAAATCAGACTTTCCTGCCGGGCCAAAGTTCTAGGCGATGTAAAAATTAAGCCTTTTAAATAGTATTGGCCGGGGAATCAGATTCAAAGCTCCGTGAAACTTCGTTTGAATTGATTTTTGCTCTTGGAATAAGGTGAGCAAGATAATTTTTTTGATTTCCCTTGAGATTAAACTCAGAGACGAGAACAGAATAAGTTTTAGATTCAAACATGACTTCAGAACCATCTAAGGTCTCATCAAAAATCTGCTCTAATCTTTGTGAAGTATAATTGAGATTTTGACTTCTTTTATTTTGCCAAACGATTTTTAGAGCTGAATCAACCATAAGGACCGGATACTCTAAAGAGTCCATAGACTGCTTAAAGAGGGGTGAAATTTCATGGCTGTTCTTGGTCTTCGCCACCACCACCATCATACTTAAAAGAGCAAAGGCACTCCAAATAGCAAGGATTGGAGAAAGAGGAAGAGTTGGAACTGGTCCTTGGCCATAATGAGCTTGAACTATTTTTGTTCTGACTAAATCATTAAGCAAAAGATCAATTTTTTCTGTATTTAAATTATTCGGGTTAAGCAGGGCTGCTTTGATATTGTCTAATCCCTCAGGATTAACTTCATCCACTTCTAATCGACTCGTCTGAGTCTCATTCGCGTTGAGTACATTTTCATTATGCTGACTAACTGTTCTTAAGGTTAAGATGCTGGCAGAGAGGAAAAGAACAGCGAAGAGAATGGTTTTGGTCATGGTTTTCATTTGTACCCCTATCCAAAATAGTTTACAGCTGTTTCAAGCTATTTTGTATGGGGTACAAGTTGCCTGACTCTTATGGTCTAATGCACCTGCTATTTAGCACTTAGGGCCTTATGGAGCTCTTCTTTACTATTATCACCGGAAAGTTCAGTTTCCCCGTTCGAAGACCTAAGATGGTCTCCATTAACGGACTTGATTTTCACTTCCTTAATTTCATAGTTTTTCACACGGATTAATTCGAAGGAAAAACCATCCCAGATAATCATGTGACCTTTCTTAGGAAAATTATTTCCCAAGTGCTCCATCAAAAATCCATTCAGTGTTGAATAGTTATCATTTAGGGGGATTTTAATATCGTATTCATTGTAGAGATCACGAAGTGAAATAGTTGAAGGGACAAGCACTCCCTCCTCACTCTTCACTCCAGGGATTTCATCCTCTTCATCATCATGCTCATCTTGGATTTCTCCAAAAATTTCTTCCATGATGTCTTCAAGAGTTAACATCCCAACCACGAGACCATTCTCATCTTTAACTAGAGCGAGATGTACTTTCTTACGGTTCATATGATCAAAAACCGCCTGAATTTTCATGTGCTCATAGACAAAAAATGGAGGCTTTAAGTATTTTGTCACATCAAAGTTTTTTCTCTCATCAGGATTCACAAAAGCGAGATCTTTTACGTGCAAAAACCCCAAAACCTCATCAAGATCCTCTTGATAAACAGGATAACGGCTATGGGCCACTTCCCTCACAAGATTAATAATAGAATCAAATGAACTTGTTTTTTTAATCCCTTCAATGCTCGTTCTCGGAACCATGATGTCTTTAACTTTAATGGAAGGAAATTCTAGAATAGAGTTGAGAAGGTCAATTTGTTTTGAATCAATCGTCTTTTCCTCTTCGGCCATCTCAACCATGACTTCAATATCATCTTTAGTCACAAGTCGACTTCTCACATTCGCGTTTTCACCGAGAACTAATTTGATGATAAACATAAACGCTTTGACTACGGGAAAAAGCGCATAATAAAAGCCCATCAAAACAATAAGACTGAAAGGAGCTATTTTTTCAGCTCTCCCACGACCTAATGTTTTTGGAGCAATTTCACCAAAAAGGAGAATCGCAATCGTTGTCACACCAACACTAATGGCCAGGGCATCGTTGTTAAAATAGCGTTGAGAGATAGAAGCTGAAAGAGAAGCGATCAAGATGTTAACAAAGTTATTCCCCACTAAGATCGTGGTGAGAATATCATTGGGCTTTTGAAGCCAGTGCTTCATGGCCCACGTATCAATCCCGTGCTCATCAGCAATCTGTTTGGCCTTCTCATGAGGTAAAGAAAGCAAAGCAGCTTCGGATCCTGAAAAGAAAGCAGAAAGACTTAGAGAAACTAATAAAACCAATAGTTCTTGGTCAGGACTCATACCTGGTACCTAATGAAAGAAAAAATGAAATTATAAGGATGATGAGCAAAATTGAATCTTAAAGATTCCGCCGGGGGTTCGATAGAGAGAGACTCCTGTTAAGTTATTAAAAATCCGTAATCTATTATAGCACAAATAAGCTAAGATTACCAAAACACAATAAATTCCAACTACACAAATAACTGTTTAAATTCAGTGAGATAGAGGTTTCCCTTTAAAATCATGATCTGAATAAACAATCCGATCGTTCATCTCATGATCATAGTCACGAATTTCCGACATGTTAGTTAAACTTCTAAAATTGGTTTTACACTTATAGCAAATTGCTACCATGGCCAGCTTTCTAAAAAGAAAAAGATCCACGAGATACAGCGCCACTAAACTTAGACCATAAGTCCAGATCGACAAAATGGCGGCCAGTATAAAAAGGGCCACGCCAATTTTGCGATTAAAATCTTTTTGCTTATAAAAATCCTGACGGGAGCAAACTGGACATTCTTTTAAAACACCGGCCTCGTGATCTGCATTAAATTTTACATCTTGGACATGCTGACAGATTTCACAATGAACCTTATCGGCCTTCATATCAGGATGAACTTCAATACTAGAACCACATTGAGAACAAGTTATTTGAACTGACATCATAATGCTAAACCATGTTTGGCCATAAGATAAACTGAGATTAACTCACCCACAATAACAAAAAACTCTACAATGTAAAGAACGCCAGTGGCACTTTGTATAGATCGTAATTTACAAAGTCTAAAGGTAAAAAAACTCAAAATGAGAGGAGCAATATATCCCCATAGGTAGCGCATGGAAATAAAGAGCCAATTAAAAGTATAGCCATCACCAAGGTGAGTCCCCTCTTCTAAAAAAGGCTGAGCGGCCGTAAAAAAAAGACTCAGCGAAAAAATAAGCCTTAAGAAGATAACTGTCCAAAAAATATATAAGCAATAAATGAGAGGCTCTTCACTCAACTTTGGGACAACTAAATAATAGTGCCCCAGGATCATCGCAAAATTACTGATCCCCAAAAGAAGTGCGGAGAAAAAGAAAAACATAATCCATGCAGGAGTTAGAAGATAAGTTGAAAAGATGAATGTAACAAAGACAAAAACCTGCAAAATATAAAGAGTCCACATGGCCCAGTTTTTATGATCTTTATGCAAACCAAGAGTCAGCATATTACTGACCACTAGAAAAACATAACAGCCAAGACCAAAAGAACTTAATTGTGGTTGCATGGAGTAAGCAACTCCACCAAATAAAACAAGGCTTCCTAAAACTATACTTGTTCCTAATTTATAAAACCCAACTCCCGTTAACTTCGTACTCACCACAGGTGAAAAAAGCTGAGTTCCAAAGGCGAGGGCCAGTAAAAAGCTATGAGCAACAATCTGGGTGATACTATTTGTCATAATTAGACCTTACTAAAAAAAGATCATCAATAATTTGATGATTGGGCCCAGGAATTTGCCCTTTGTAAATTTGACTTCGTTCGTTCTCAGTAAAAGACAACCACTGACCTTTGGACTCTAAGAGAGGTGTTTTAGGAAAAAGAAATACGTATAATAAAATCGTTTTCTCTTGGAGTGGATTTGAATAAATCCCCATGAATTTTCCATCTTCTGGATTGATTTTAATGCCAACTTCCTCTTCAACTTCTCTCACCACTGCTTCTAAGGGAGTTTCATCTGGCTCTACCCCACCACCGGGGAATTCCAAAAGACCTTGAAAGGGTCCCGTGTCCTCACGGACTTGAACCCAAAGTTTTAGTTCATCATCAAGATTTTCAAAAAAAATGGCTATGGCCACTGGCAGGAGCTTCATGCTTTTGGCCCTCGAGAATTAAGAAATAAAGATTCTAGATTCATAAGCTCAAAAGCAAGACTTCCTAAAAACACGGCCCAGTAAGGCATATCACTTTCATTAAAAAGAATCACAGCACTCCAAAATATACCGGCCGGTAAAATTTTTACTAAAATATGCACAGGGATAGGAAATTTTTGAAAAGGCTTTAACGCTAAATTTTGTAAATTAAAAACGGTCTTTAGGGTTGAGAAGCGATAACGACGAGTATTTCCATAACTCACCTCACTCTCTTGAGCGGCTACCCAATTCCATACAAATCCAAAAGAAAAAAGAATGACAAAGTCCCAACTTCCCCACAAAAAGTAAAAAAGGGCATCGAAAGCAATTAAAACAATAATCTCGACGATCTTTCTTTTAGAGACAGAAAAAAAACTCATTCAATGAATCCGTCTTTATGTAAAAAAGTGAGTTCTGGAAATTGCAAGGTAGGGGGAGCTTCTACAACAAAACTAAAAACATTCATGAAGTCTGAAGGAGAAAGCATTTTTTCTCGAGAAAAACGACTGCCCATCTTATCCCAAAGAGGCGTATTGATGGCCCCTGGAAAAAGATTAGTAAATCTAAGCTTGTAATCTTTCCACTCTTTTTTAAGACTCTCTAACAATCCTAATTGACCAAACTTAGAGGCATTATAAGCACTCACATTAGGATAACCATAGTGAGCAGCAGTAGAGAGAATTGAAATAATATGAGTCGTATCTTTAATTAAAAAGGGCTCAAGATGTTTAAAGAGGAGAAAAGGGCCAATGGTATTTGTGGCAAGGTGAGCTTCAAATTGAGAGAGAGTTGTTTCGGCCACAGACGACATTTCACAAATGCCTGCATTGTTTACGACAAGATCTAGTTGAGGCGAAAACTCTCTGATTGTTTCAAAGAATTCCTCAACAGATTCTTCGGATGTGATATCGAGCTCGACATCGTAAAAATTTTCATGCTCAAAATCCGTACCTGAACGTGATCCACCAAAAACAGTGTAACCAGACTCAACAAGATAGCGAGTGATCTCTAAACCAAGACCAGAGGAGGATCCAGTGACAAGTGCACACTTTTCCATGAATCCTCCCCTTTGAAAAATTACTTAGCAATACCAACAGCACGTGTCTCACGAATCACAGAAACTTTAATTGTTCCTGGATAAGACATCTCTTGCTCAATTTTGCGAGCAATATCTCGAGAGAGCATAATAGTTTGCTCATCAGAAACTTTTTCATTTTCCACTAACACGCGAACTTCACGTCCAGCAGAAATCGCATATGAGCGGTGAACACCTTCAAAGCTATTGACGATTTTTTCAATATCAGAAAGTCGAGAGACATAAGACTCTTTTAATGCCTTTCTTGCTCCAGGACGAGCTCCTGAGAGAGCATCTCCGGCCGCAACAAGGTGAGCAAGAACTGATTCTGGTTTTTCATCATCATGGTGAGCACGAATCGCATGAACGATATCTGGAGACTCTCCATATTTTTTAGCGAAATCAGCACCAATCACAGCATGAGATCCTTCAGCTGAAGCATCTAAAACTTTACCAATATCATGCATAAGACCTGCACGACGGGCCTGCTTCACGTTGAGACCTAATTCAGCGGCCATATTACCAGCAAGGAAAGCTGTTTCTAGAGCGTGCTGGTATTGATTTTGAGTATAAGAAGTTCTCCAGTTAAGGGCACCGATGAGTTTAAGAATTTCTGGATGAATCCCGTGGACCCCAATTTCCATCTGAGCTTTCTCACCTAACTCACGCAGGCGAGATTCAAATTCATGCTTACATTTTTCATAAAACTCTTCAATCTTAGCAGGATGGATACGACCATCAGCTATGAGACGCTCAATGGTCATACGTGAGATTTCTTTACGAACAACGTTGAATGAAGAAATTGTCACAATTCCAGGAGTGTCATCAATAATCAGATCGACACCACAAATCTGCTCGAAAGCGCGGATGTTTCGACCTTCACGTCCAATGAGTCTCCCTTTAACTCCATCATCAGCAATTTCTACTGAAGAGATCGTTTGCTCAGCAACGTACTCTCCAGCAAATCTCTGGATCGCAATCCCTACAATTCTCTTGGCGCGTTTTTCAGATTCTTCATTGGCCTCTTCTTCAACTCTCTTTACTCTTTTGGCCGCATCAACTTTAGCTTCTTGCTCAATGGCTTCAATAAGTTCTGCCTTGGCCTGCTCTTTTGTGAGTCCTGCAACTTGAGTAAGCTTGTTAGCAAGCTCATCTTGAATTTCAGTATTCTTTTTCAGTTCAACATCAAGCTTTTGATTTTTTGCTTCAAGATCTGTTTCTTTAGTCTTAATGCGATCTTGATCTTTTTGAATCTGCTCTGTCTTTTGCTCTAAAGCGACTTCTTTCTTGGTTAAACCTCTCTCAAAATCAGTGAGATGTTTTTTCTTTTTCTCCATTTCATTTTCAAGCTGACTGCGCTCTTCACGAACAATATTTTTAGCATCATTCTGAGCTTTTTTACGTAAGTCTTCAGCTTCAGCTTGAGCTTTTTTCAAAATATCCTGAGCTTCACCTTCTTTCGATTTTTGAGCGGCAGAATTTTTAATAGTCAGCAATACAAAAGCAATCACTGCTCCTGCCACTGCTCCAACAATTGCCATCATAACTGGATCCATTATTTATCCCCTTAAAACTTAATTTGCTGAGAAACATCCCAACAAAATTTTTCTGTTATTATAAAGTCCATGTGGCAGTCGTGACTTTCCACAGGAATTTTTTCTTTAATCTGTTCACTCCAGGCCAGTCCAATTCTTAAAGCCTCTGAGGTCCCAAGGTAACGATCATAGTACCCCTTCCCTCTTCCCAGTCTTGCGCCAGTCCAATCAAAGGCAATTCCAGGAACCAAAATCCAGTCTGGAACAACCTTGTGATAAGGGCGATCTAACCACACCCCACCTCTTGGCATTCCATCCGGTATGGCAAAGAGCATCTGAGTTCCTTCTAGCACTGGAAAACTCAAGGCCACTGGAATCTCTTGCAAAAGCATTTGATACACGAGAGCAATCTCTGCTTTTAGTGGCAAGTAAGCCGAGCCAATTTGACTGGTGAGATCAGGGTTGAGTTTGAGAAACTTGATGATTTGGTTAGTGAGGGCAAGGCTTAAACTTTGAATTTGATCTTCATTCAGGAGATTAAGTTGCTGAAGCAACTGATTCCTGAGAACTTCTTTACTCACGTTTAGTTCACTTCACTATTTAATGCCTGCAAAGCCGTTTCCAAGGAGCCCTCTAATTTTAGAATGCTTTCTTTAAACTCATCTTCAAGTTGCAATTTTTCCGTGGCCAATTTAAGGGCCACCAAAACAGCAAGATCTGTATCTCGAAGCATCGGACGACTTGTTTTTAATTCTTGAATTTCAGAATTAACTAAGTCGATCACGGTCTTAGCATGACGGTTATCAGTTTGATCCGGTCTTAGCCGCACCTTACAACCTAATACATTGTACTCAATTTCCTGACTCAATTTAGTCATAGAAATAAGGTAGGTGATGACCCTATAAAAGTCAATGAATGAGAGGGAGTTTCTATCGTCTTTTCGAGAACTTAAGGAGTCTCTAGACCCACTAATGTTTTTAGATAAAGCTCTAGATCAAAAAGTGCTAAATCCTCAACTGACTCCCCAACACCAATATAGGTAATAGGGACCTTTAAATGATCAACAATTCCAACAGCACTTCCCGCTTTTGCGGATCCATCGCATTTGGTAAATATAATTCCAGTGAGTTGAAGCGCCTTGTTAAATTCTTGCGCCTGTTTTAGTGCATTTTGTCCAGTAATCGCATCCAAGACCAATAAAACTTCATGAGGGGCACTTTCATTAATTTTACTCATGACACGTTTTGTTTTGGCCAGCTCATCCATTAAATTTTGATTTGTATGGAGTCTTCCGGCCGTATCAATTAAGCAATAATCATAACCCTCTGCGAAAGCTTTGGCGACTGTGTCATAAGCTACCCCACTAGGATCGGCCCCATCTTTTGCCCTGACCATATCCACGCCGGCCCGATCACACCAAACCTGAAGCTGATCAACAGCTGCGGCCCTGAAAGTGTCGCAAGCGCCAACAATAACTCTGGCGCCTTGAGACTTTAATTTTGTCGCAAGCTTTCCAATCGTTGTTGTCTTTCCGGCACCATTTACACCCACAATCATAAAAACCTTAGTCTGTTTTTGATTCTGGTCATAATTAAAAACTTGAGGATGAATCGATTGTTGAATTGAGTCCATTTTATTTTTCATAAAACTAAAGACAAGTTTCTGAATCTCTTCCGGAGATTTACCTTTTCCTTCTTGTTCTAGTTTTCCTAGAAGTTCCTGAACTAAACCCGTTGGAATATCCGCAGTGTAAAGAATCTCTTCAATTTCATCGAGTGAAGGAGTGGCAGAGCTAAAAAGCTGACCAATCTTTCCCCACACTTCAGAACGAGATTTTTCAAGACCTTTGGTAAGTCGCTCAGACCAAGAGACTTTTGGAACGATAACTTCAGCGACAGGAATTTCTTCTTTTTTAGTTTCTAAAGTTGGTGGAGCAATTGGTGTTTTTTTTCTGAATACAAAAAATAAAACAACAGCAACTGCCAGTAATCCAATGATGAGTAATAAAATATTGTCCATAAATTCCCCTGAGTGAGGCTAGAAGTATGGACTAACTGACTTGTTAAAGTAAAGCTTCAAGAAGTTCCAAATCATCTGGGCCGTTGCCCCCCACAAAAGATGGTCTTTAACATTTTGCTCCAAACTTACAGAGTGAGAGCTTTTTAAAGTATGAAACATCACAGCACTCTTTGAGTAACCATGGCGCCAAGCGAACTGCCAAGCTTCTTCGGTCATGAGTTCTTTCCAAGGATAAGCAAAACTTAAATCCCACTCTCCATTACTTTTTATTTGACCTAAGAATTCATCCGTTGGAATTTGTAATTTTGCCAGAACAGGAATGATAGGTTGCATCCTTGCCGTCATGACACCAGGGAGAAACCCCAAACACTCAATCGTGTCTTTTGAAAGTTGAGTTTCTTCTTGATATTCTCTTGATGCCACGTCAAAGGGATGAACTTCATCCTTTTGTTTATGACCACCAAAGAAAGCAATTTGTCCGCTATGAGTTGGCATTGATTGAGAGCGCTTAATGAAAAAGACATAATCTTCATTACATAAAAATAGCACAGCACCTTTCCACTCAGATGAGTCGGGAGTATGCTGAAGCAAAATATTTTTTATACGGTGAAAATCCATGCGCCTTCGCTATCAGTTTGAACTCCTCCAGCTTATTCGAAACTTCTTTACCCAACAAGGTTTTTTGGATGTCCTCACTCCTCCCGCAGTAGAAAATCCAGGAATGGAAGTCCATATTCATCCTTTTCAACTTTACTCTGTTAATAAAGGGAAAAAATCACCTTATTTCTTGCACACCTCGCCTGAGTTTTGTCTAAAACAACTTTTATCTGACCCCTCTGAACATTTAGATAATATTTTTAGTCTTAGCTATTGCTTTCGTGATGAACCAAATTCTCCTATACATCGCTCACAATTTATTATGCTAGAGTGGTACCGCAAAAATGCCCGCTATGAAAAAATCATGGATGATGTTGAAAGCCTCATCGCTTTTTGTCTTAAATCCTCACTGCCAGTGAGAAGAAAATTGATTGATCAATCTATGACTCGCAAAACGATGCAGGATTTATTTTATGAATTTCTTGGCATCGATATTTTGAATTATCTTGATAAGAATGAAATTAAATCACTTTCAAAAAACTATCCCGATGTTCCCGTCCCATCAATTGATTGTGAATGGGATGATTACTTCTTCCTTCTTTACCTCAATAAAATTGAGCCTCACCTAAAAAAATATCCTCTTCTCCTCATCTATGAATTCCCGGCCCCCTTAAGTGCGCTCTCGACTCTAAAGAAAGCTGATACCAGAGTTTGCGAACGCTTTGAAGTCTACATAAATGGAGTCGAGCTTTGTAACTGCTTCAATGAATTAACCGATCTCGATGAGCAAAAGAAAAGATTCAAGGACCAAGCAGCTGCCAAAAAGCGAATTTATGGCTACGAACTTCCTGAACCTCAGCAATTTTATAATAGTCTGGATAAAGGTTTACCTCCAAGTGCAGGAGTGGCGCTCGGAGTGGAAAGATTACTTTCATCTTTGTTTGAAATTGAAAATCCTTTTTATGACTAATAAATTAAAAGGATTGGCCCATGCTTTCTCTAATGCACTCAGCGATTTTTTCCATCAATTGATGAATATGCAAACCATCAACGAATCCATGATGAACCTGAATTGAAAAAGGTAATTTTAATTGAGTCAGACTAAGAACATTAAATTTTCCCCAAGCAATAGATGGAACATCTGATGATTTAAATCGATGAATTGGATGTTGAATTGATGTAAAGTTAAACCAAGGTAGGGATGTGATAAAAACATAATTTTTTCTGTCGTTCTTCACTTCTGTATTTAATAATGATGTCGAGTTTGAAGAAACTTCCTTGGCCGCTAAACTCCCTTTTACAAAATCTTCTAATTTCTCAGTATATTGAAAAGAAGTATAATTAAACAATTGATCCTGATTCAGAACCGTATAGGAACCATGAAGGATTTCATTTTTAATAACTCCGCCATCTACAATTCGGTATTTAAAATGATCCAGCTCATTTAATGATTTCATTAAATGAAAAAGGAAAAAATGGAATACTGGTATCTCTGCTTTCTTACAGTATGGTAAAAAATTTGGAACCTCCAACTCTACAGTAAGATTGAGGATTGGGCTTTCAAATGTTTCAAAAAAATCAAACCGGTCTCTTCTTATTTCAAAGTCTTTCATTTTTTCACTCAAGCAATTGAAGACCATTCATGACAGAATGTAACTTAATAATAAATTCAGATTTTATGTGTTGAATCGGCATATTTTTAGCCCACTGAAGGTGATATTCAAATCGTTGATCTTGTCGCAAAGGTGTTTTAAGGAGAGGGCCATAATCTTTTGCAAGCTCAAAAGAAAAAATAGCATACCACTGATTAAGATCATCTAAGTTTTTAACTTCATAATGTTCTAGAAGATCTAGCGATTTCTCAGTCATTATTCTTTTTATTGAATATAAATTGAGACTAGAAATAGATTCTTTTTTAAAAGTTTGATTGAGAAACCTTTGGCTAAATTTCAGAGTAAAATCGAGTAATCGTTCATTCGATTTTTCTTCTTTATTTTCTAAGCTCGCATAAACCTCATCTAGAACCAAGGCTTGGTAAACTCCCTCGCGTGAGCCTCCTTGGTCTAAAGTATTGAGCCAGCTCGCAAGATCATCCTCACTTGCATCCATTTTTCTCGTTACAAAAATAATTTCCTGAAGAAACTTTAGATTATACTGACGCTTCCTCTCATCTGGAAGGCGGTCATATTCAGTGGGATCTTTTTGAAGTTTTGTATAACTCTCCACATCTGTCGCTTTCTTCAATTCTTTTGGGATTGCAGGAAGTTTTAATTCTTTTTCAGGCGGGACTGGGATAGGGCCAAAAAATTGAACACCCCACTTCTCACCTATCAGGGAGCTAATCAGGTCCCTACCTTTTGTTTTCCAGGTTGGTTCAAGTTGAACCTGAGCAAAAGCATTAAAACTCAACAAAAAACTGAGTACAATAATTTGATTTTTCAAGTTAACTCCCTTAAATATCAAGATTTTATTCCATCCCAAGAAGGTGACTACTGGGCCAATATTGCCCTGATTTCTTTCAGGCCCAGAAAGATTTAAAATGGAAGAGTGAGGTGAGCTATGTTTTCTCGTTTTTTCAATCGTAAAAATAAAACTCCGGATGAAGTTATTGTCCAGGCCGTAGTGACACAAACCGCAGCCCTTATTCATCACCTTAACGATCAAATTGATCTACGTTTTAAAGAACTTTCAGCACAGGTTAAAGAAATTGAACTTGCTTTAGCTCAAATGGAAACTAAACTTCTGACTAAAGATTTAAAAGATAAACAGGCCTATGGACTTCTTCACTATAAGCTCCATGAAGCCAAGAACAATAAACTTCAAGATGAAATTCAAGAACTAGAGTCTAAATTAACGACGATTAAATTAGGCACTAAAGATCAATAGAACTTAGATCTCAATTTCAAGCCCGTCATACGCAAAACACCAATCAAAATCATGATCGGTCGAAGGCTTTTGCATCTTGAAGTACTCTTTATTATTTCGGACAAGTTTCAGAATTTGCTCATCACTTGCCATAGGGTCGTGGTGAGTGAAAACTACTTTTTTAATTTTTTCTCTGAAGGCAATATCCATTCCGATAAATGAGGAGCTATGCCCCCAATCAATTTTCTTCAGGAGATCATCAAATCCATACTGAGCATCAAAATACATGAGGTCTATATCTTGGTAAAGAGGAAGATCTTCAGCTAAATCCTTACGACTCACCCTCTTGGCTTCATTATCTACAACATGAGCGTAGCTTTTACCTTCACAAGTAATTTTGGCCCCCCAACAAGCATCAGGGTGATCTAGCTTATACGGAGTGACTTCAAAGCCTTGAATGAGAGTACTTTCTCTTGCTGGCAATTGATGAAAATGAATTTTTGAAGCGAGAGCTGAAAATGGAACAGGGAAATAGGGCTTAGTGAAGGCTAGTTTGATCACTTCTTCTAGCATCGGATCAACACTATAAAAATGAATTTGATTTCCAGGAATAAAGACAGGCACAAAAAATGGAATGCCCATCAAATGATCCCAATGGAAATGAGTCATGTAAATATGAACCTCTCCCTGACCTTTGCCACAAGGGCCCGCCATCAGCTCATTACCTTTGAGTCTTAAACCAGACCCCCCATCAATGATCAGTGATCCATTTTTTGAAATCAGCTCAACACATGTCGTGTTACCGCCAAAAGTTTTACCCTTGGAAATTTTCTCGTGCTCTATAAAAGCTTTGGTGTCTTGAGAAACGTAAAAAGGTGAACGACAAAAGTCACTCAAGTACTTTTCAACCTTAGCTTCAAGCTCTAGTGGAGTAAAAGGGGCAGGTATAGAACCTCGAGATCCCCAAACTTTTAATTTCATCCAAATATTATAAATCTGGAAAAAATAAAAATCTAGATGATGATTCTGCCTACAAGATCATAATCAAGAACATCAGTGATTTCGACCTTAACGATTTCACCAGCTTTGGCCATTCCATCATTGATGATCACTTTGCCATCAATATCTGGCGCTTGGCCAGCATGACGTCCCTGAAGAAGAAGCTCTGTCTCTTCATGAGCACCTTCGACCAGAACCTCAATAACCTTACCCAGATATTCTTGATTGAGCTCTCTGGCGATTTCTTTTTGAGCTTCATAAAGCTGTTCAAATCTTTCATCGATGACTTCTTGAGGCACTTTATTTTTCAAGCGCACTGCTGGAGTCCCTTCCTCATCTGAGTATTTAAAAACTCCAAGATGATTAAAGCGAGCCTTTTTGATGCCATTAAGAAGGGCTTCAAAATCCTCTTGTGTTTCACCAGGAAAGCCCACAATGATCGAGGTCCTAAGAACAATTCCTGGAATTTTAGATCTTAAAGTTGTTATTTTTTGATGAATCAACTCTTCAGTCGCTCGGCGATTCATTCTTTTTAAAACACCATCAGCAAAATGCTGAACTGGCATATCTAAATATTTAGTAATTTTTTTTGAGCTTGCCATCAAATCCATGACATCTTCAGTGAGATCATCTGGATAAAAATAAAAAACTCGAACCCAATCAATCCCTTCTACTTTTTCAAGACGAGAAAGGAGATCATAGATCATTGGATTTTTCCCTTCTTGCTTTCCTCCCCCTTCTAAATCAACTCCGTAGTCGGAGAAGTCTTGAGAAATAAGATTAAGCTCTCTCACTCCAGTCGCTGCTAATTGCTCAGCTTCCTTTACAAGGGAATCTATTGTTCTAGAGCGCAGCTTCCCTCTGAGTGTTGGGATAATACAAAAGGTACAATTTCTATTACATCCCTCAGAAATTTTTAACCAGGCCATGTAAAACGGTGATGTATTTAATCTTGGATCAAATTCAGTATGAATATAGCGAGGGATTTCAACAAACGATTTTTTCTCAAGTTTTCCCTCTTCCATCGCTTTGAGAAGTGGAACTATTTTATGATACTCACCTGTCCCAATAAACATATCAACTTCAGGCATCTCACCTTCGAGTTCGTTTGAGTATCTCTGGGCCATACATCCAGACATAACAAGCGCCTGGCATTTTCCATCTTCTTTATAGGAAGCAAGATCGAGAACTGTCTCAATTGATTCGACTTTAGCCGCTTCAACAAAAGAGCAGGTATTAACAATAATCACTTCAGCATCCTCGGGCGCTTGAGCGATGGTAAAACCGTCCAGTTTTAAGTGGCCCAGCATAACCTGAGAGTCGACCAAATTTTTCGAACACCCTAGAGAAGTGAAATAAAGTGATTTTTCATTAAATTTTTTTGGCTCAAGATTCATAATCTTCCCATATTTAGTGATCAATAAAAGATGTAGTTTTCTAGGTTAAAGAGAAGAAAATGTCTATCCAACCTATGTAAAAATGCCAGACATAGGACCAAAAACCCTAGAAAATGTGGAATTCTATGGAAGTCTCAGGTACACCATGGGTACAAACATTTTGAATCTTCAACAGGCAAGATTAACCGGGTAAGGCAGATCAAGACTTTGTCTTATACTAATTTAATATGGGTTATATAAGAAACGGTTTCGCTAAAACAAAAAATATACTTCCGCGCCTTAAAAAGGTCGCTCTCATATCGTTTTTCGGTTCTCTCATCGCGAGTGTTCTCTTTGTTGTCGTCCTTAAATGGTTTCCCGTTTACATCACTCCGCTAGTCCTCCTCAGGGCCAGTGAATATGCCTTAGATGGTAAGTGGGTTTCTATTCAAAAAGACTGGGTGAGCTTAGAAGAGATTTCACCTCATTTAAGAAAAGCAGTTATTGCTTCAGAAGACCCAAAATTTCTCTCCCATTCAGGATTTGATTTTGAAGCTATCGCTAAGGCCATTGAGGCCAATAAGAGACGCAAAGTTAAAATGGGTGCTTCAACCATCAGCCAACAAACGGCCAAAAATGTCTTTCTCTACCCATCGCGGACTTTTATCAGAAAGGGACTTGAGGCCTACTTCACCGTTCTTATCGAAAACATTTGGGATAAACGCAGAATCCTAGAAGTCTATTTGAACGTTATTGAACTTGGCCCAGGCATTTACGGTGCAGAAGCTGCTGCTCAACACTACTTTCAGAAATCTGCCCGAAATCTCGCCCAAGGGGAAGCCCAATTATTTGCGGCCATTCTTCCGAATCCAAGAAAATGGAATCCCAAGCGTCCAACAAACTTTGTCTTACGAAGACGTAATTTTATAAAGCGCAACCTGGCCTTACTTGGTAACTCTTACTTTAAGCCAACGATGTAATTATTCTTTGAGAAAGAAGCATCCTACAGACTGTTTATTTCGAAGAGAAGCATTCAGCACCATAAAGGCAACTTCTACACCATTACGAAGACCAATGAGCTCATCATGTAAATGGGCATGCTTATAAAATTTTGAAATCTCATCTTGAAGCTCAATAAACATTGCTCGGGCCCGGGCCAGTCGATTTTGAGAGCGAGACAATCCTACATAGTTCCACATTGTTTGCTTTAAGGTCATTTGATCTTGGGCAATCAAGGCAAGATCAACTTCATCACGTCCCGAAGTCCAGTCCTTTATCAGATTCAAATCGTAGTTTTGAAATTGCGAAATCTGATTAAGGATATCCTCAGCAGCAATGTAACCAAATGTAAGCCCTTCAAGAAGTGAAGTTGAAGCCAGTCGATTAGCTCCATGAAGTCCAGTACAGGCCACTTCGCCTACGGCATACAAGCTTTTCAAATTCGTTCGACCTTTAAGGTCTGTTTTAACCCCGCCACAGGTATAATGAGCGGCCGGAACCACTGGAATGGGCCCAGTCGCCATATTCACTTTATTCTCTAGGCAATATGAAAAGATCGTTGGGAATCTATTCTTTAAATAAGTTTCATCTTTGTTTGTGATATCAAGATAAACACAATCTTCCTTCTCTTTAATCATCTCTTCAAGAATGGCCCTAGACACAACATCTCGAGGAGCAAGCTCAGCGTCCTCATGATATTTTTTCATGAAAGCTTCACCACGAGAGTTAATTAAACGACCTCCCTCACCTCGAAGAGCTTCAGAGATGAGAAAACGCCGATGAGAAGATCTATTATAAAAAGTTGTCGGATGGAACTGGATGAATTCCATGTTCGTCACATAGGCGCCAGCTCGATGGGCCATGGCGTGACCATCCCCACGTGCACCTTCTGCATTCGAGTGGTGTAAATATAATGCTCCTATACCACCAGTCGCAAGAATAGTCGCCTTGGCCAAAATTTTTCTGACTCTATTTTCTTGCTGATCAAGAAAATACGCCCCTAAAACCTGATTCTCTTCATATCGTTGAGTGATCGCGACACCATGATGATTGGGTGTGATTAAATCGATCGCTGTGTGTGAAGTTAAAAATTTCACATGAGGAAAACGAGTTTCATCATGAAGATAATTCAGAAGAGAAATCTGAATAGCTTTTCCCGTCATATCACCCTGATAAATAATGCGATCTCTTGAATGAGCAGCCTCTTTTGTAAAAAGGAGCTCACCTTCAGCATCTTTCGCAAATTCAGTATGAGATTTATGGATAAGAATTTCTTCAATAATATCTGCCGAACGGGTGCATAAAATTTTTGCGGCTTCAGGATTAGAAGTATAGGCGGAAGCTTTGATGATATCTTTCATCAAATCTTCCTGATCATTCAAATCTTTTGGGCTATAGATAATTCCACCTTGAGCCCAAAAGGTATTGGTCATCTCAGGTTTTTTTTCTCTGGTGACGATCGTGACATTGATTTTTTTCTCTGCAAGCTTTATGGCAGAAGCTAATCCCGCAATACCAGTTCCAATGATGAGAACGTCAGTATTAAAATCTTTCATACAGGCCTAAACTTCAACGAGATATCGACCTGTGGAGCCGAGTAAATAAGTGAGCCCATGCTAATGGCATCAACCCCATCAATTAAATAATCAGTAAGATTAGATAATTTAACTCCGCCAGAAACCTCAAAATGATCTTTATCTTTTTTAAACTTAATGGCTTCTCGAATTTGATCAGGATTAAAATTATCTAACATAAAAAACTTTAAACCTAAATCTTGAGCATGCTTAAGTTCTTCTAAATCGTGAATTTCAACCACGGTATTATTATAAAGAGCACCCTGCTTTTGAAAAAATTCATAGGCGCCAGCCACTCCACCGAGACAGGTCTTATGATTGTCTTTAATCATCCAGGTATCTGTTTGCCCCAAACGATGATTAAATCCACCACCAACTCTTACAGCATACTTCTCAAGACTTCTTAGGCCAGGAGTTGTTTTTCTTGTATCAAGTAATTTTATATTTCTCGATTTTGCTAATTGAACATGTTGATGAGTCCAAGTAGCGATAGAACTTGCATGCTGAAGTAAATTGAGGGCCAGTCTTTCTGCAGTAACAGCAATCCCAAAAGAGATTGCTTCCGGAACTTCGATCACTTCCTGGGCCCCAAATGATTTACCATCCCAACCACGTATGAAATCAAATACTTTTGAATCGCACCCCAGAGTCGAGAAAACGGCCACAAAATAATCACTACCTGCTAGTATGAGTGGGCTTTTGATCTTAATGTAGAGTTTTACTTTTTGTGAGCTTAGTGATTTTTGATAATAAAAATTTCGAGTCAGATCATCCTCATCTAACCAGGTCTTTATTTGGGGAGATAAGCTATTTAAGATAAAATCTTCCATGGCCTTAATTATCTTTTTTAGTAAGAATGAGCAAGCAGATATCGTGCTGCACTGGTTCTATTTCTTAATCAAAACATAGACTTAAGATCAAATATTCTTAACCGAAGGCCTGCAAAGAGTCCTACATGGCCATCAACTCAACACTTAGCATATTTAGCGTCTTTTTTATTTTTATGAGTTTCATTAAGTGGGACTCTCAACTTAGACTTGAACAGTATTTTCATGCTCAAAAAGTGATGAAGATTCCCTCTTTTGAGGCCAGGAAGAAAAATCTCAAACAGGAGGATCAAGAACTAATAGAGCTTTGGGAATCTTTTTTAACCGGCCGCTCTGCCCCCGTTTCAAAATGGATTAAAGAGGATTACAAAAATTTGGGTTTAAATCATGTCTTTAGTCCATCAGGCTTTCACTTATCGGCCATCTTAGTCCCCTTAACTTTACTTATTCCCTTTCGAAAATTTCAACTTTGTTTTTTGCTTTTATTGTCAGGCCTTTCATTTTTTATTCCAGGACAACTGGCCTTAAAAAGAATGATCCATCTTAAAATAGGTCAACATCTCTTTAATGTAAAAATAGGCTTCATGATCGCTATGCTCATCGACATTTTAGCAGGCACGATCTTCCAATCGCCTTTAAGCTTCGGTTTTAGTTATCTTTTTTTGAGTCTAATCATTTTTAAAAAGAAGGGGTTAAATCGACATTTTTTCTTTTCCCAGATGTTAATCTTTTATTTCTCATCAAGTCTCATTTCACCTCTATTACTTTTCATCTCTCCGTTTCTGAATTTTATTCTCACCCTTCTCTTTCCCTTACTCTGTGTTCTCGCCCTTCCTTTCGGAGACTGGTCCTTTGAGTGGGGAATGATTTTGATGAGATTTCTTCAATCCTGTGTTTATATTGCAAGCAAGATCACCTCGTCGTTCCCTCTGTGGGAAGTCAACCTAGGGGTCATTTTAATTTCCTATTTCTTCTATCGAAGTCAAAAAATCATGATCTTCTCATCACTTCTTTTTCTTAGTCAGACATTAGATACAGCAGAAAAAAGCAAAATAAAACTAAGTAGCTTTGACTTCATACCAAATGGGAACATCATCAAGACGATTCAAAGAAAAAACATAACATCTATTTATTATCAGGATGGGATTTGCAGACGAGAACTTATTAACGGACTATGGTGGGAAAAGTGCTCCCCTAAAAAGAGGAGCACTAAAAGTGGTAAAAGAATTAAGAAACTTTCATTTCCTTAACGAGCGCAGTGAATGTTTTCTCTTCACGGATAGCGTACATAAGATTGCGCTTAATGTTTTCATTAGATTTATAGAAATTAGAAATCTCATCTTTTTTCATACCAGACTGAGAAACCATCTCTTCAATTTTAACATCTAAATCAGCTTCAGTTGCTTCAATATTATATTTACGAGCGAGCTTATCAAGGATCAACCCAGAGCGAACCTGAAAGCTGGCTTTATTAGTCACATCATCATTCCAACGCTCAAAATATAGAGCAATCATTTGATCATTAAAACCCTGTTGCTTAAGAGTTTTAGAAAGCTCTTGTTTAACACTTTCTTTTTGATCTTCAATTAATGCATTTGGAACTTCAAACTTATTTTCCTCAATCAATTTCTCAAGGATTTGTTGCTGAAGCTTGCTTTGAACTTCACGCTTCTTTTGAGTCATCATTCTTTCTTTGTTTTTTGTCGTAAAGTCAGCAACAGATTCAAATCCAAATTGCTTCGCTAGTTCATCAGTAAATTCAGGAAAGTTTTTTTGCTTAAGTTCTAAAACTTCAACATGGAAAGTAACAGGGGCATTTTGAAGTTCTGCTTCGTGATAATCAGCAGGGAAAGTAACTTTAATATCTTTCTTTTCACCTTTTTTAAGGCCAATCATTCCATCCTCAAAACCAGGAATAAACTGACCAGAACCGATTTCAAGCATGTACTCTTGAGCTTTCATATTTTCAGGTTTTGAACCATCCGCTTTCTCACCTTCAAAATTGAAAACAGCAAAATCACCCTTCGCTAATTTATGGCCAGCATCTTTAACTTCTGAAACTTCTGCTTTTGAAGAAAGATAGTTTTTCTTTAATGTTTCAAAATCTTCATCAGTTACTGCTTCAGATTCTTTTTTAAATGTATAAGACTTGTAATCTTTTAATTCGAAATCTGGAATCACTTCAACTGTAGCTTCAAAAGCAACCGTTTTCCCAGCTTCGTATTTTGTATTTCCAAACTGAGGATATCCTACAGCACGAATATTTTCTTTTTTAACAGCTTCAAAATATTCATTTGAAATGAAACGATAAAGAGCATCATTTTCAATTTGTGGCCCAAAAAGTTGTTGAACCATCTCAAGTGGAGCTTTACCTTTACGGAAGCCTTTAAGATTTGAATTTTGTTGTTTTGCCAATACAGCAGCTTTGATTTCTTTTGAAAGATCTACTTTATCGAAGTTGAAGATAAATTTCTTAGTACAGCCATTAACATCTTGAATCGTGTAAGACATAAATTCTCGCTTTTAAAAATGAAAAATTTAGAGAGACTTTTTTTAACATAAAGGGGAAAAAAGTCAATTTATTGAGGGAGAAAATCAGTAATTGACGCGAACCATATAAAGACCATGAGGAGGCGCAACCGGACCTAGGCGCCTCATAGGTAAGGAGGTTAAAGATTTAGAAAACTCATCGAGCTCTATTTTGCCACGCCCCACATTCCATAGGGCACCCATTAACAGCCTGACCATTTGCTTTAAAAATCCATTTCCCACAACTCTAAAAACATAGTGGGCCGGCAACATTTCCCAGTCTCCCTGGGGAACTTCTAAAATCTCAGCTTCAAAAATCTTTCTCACTGTGCTTGAAACGTCTGTTCCTTCACAAAAATAATTACAAAAATCATGCTCACCAACTAGGATTTCACAGGCCTTGCGCATTTTATGGAGATCTAACTCAAAGGGATGATTCACTATCAGCTCATTTTGAAACGCACTGAAACCTCTCTGCGCCGTAAAACGATAATGATATTCCTTGGAATGGGCGTGCACAGTCGGAAAAAACTCATAGTTTGAGAGTTCGGCTTCCAAAACTCTTATGTCGTCTGGAAGGTGAACGTTTAAGGCCTTGACTAAATTTTTTGGATCAATAAGAAGCTCAATTCCAACCTTTGCAACTTGTCCGAGAGCATGAACTCCAGCATCAGTCCTTCCGGCCCCCATACTTTGTGAAGGACACTTAGAAACGATTTCAAGCGCTTTGTTAAGCTCTCCCTGAATTGTAACGCCAGCAGATTCAGGCTGAACTTGCCAACCTAAATAGCGTGTACCTTTGTACTGTAAGAGAAGCTTGTAGTAGTGAATCACTTTTCAACAGAATCTGGCTCTTCTTGCCAATCAAAAATGCCTTCAAACTTTTTTCGATGAGTTAGAAAATAAATTAAAGAAGCGACCACATAAAAAGTAATGATGATAGGGATCATGATTTCTTCATAAATGAAGAGTGTGGCAAGGATCATGAAAATAACCATTAAAACTTGTTTTTTATTAGTCTTCACCCATTCGGATTTTTTAAAACTAGGGAAAGGAATATTAGAAATCATAAGAACAGCGTAAAAAATGAGGTAACCAACAGTAAATGGTTTGTAATCCACAATTTCAGGAAGACCAAGAGAGATAAGCACCAGAGCTATTACGGCCGTCGCTCCACCTGGTATTGGTAAACCTTGAAAGTAGTCAGACTTATTCTTATCAATATTGGCATTAAATCGAGCAAGCCTCAAAGCCCCACAAAGAATAAAAAAGAAGGCTGCGACCATACCTGGTCTACCGGAATTTGCAAGAAATCTAAAATAATAAACAATAGCGGGAGAAACACCAAAAGAGACAAGATCGCTCATGGAATCAAATTGCTCCCCAAAAGCAGATTGAGTATTTGTCATCCTTGCCACTCGACCATCAACACTATCAAAAACAGCTCCTAAAACAATAAACATGCAGGCTTTATAAAAATCACCTTGAAATCCATGAAGGATAGCTGCAAAGCCACAGGCCATATTAAGAGCAGTAAAAGTATTAGGGAGAAAAAAAGCCCAACGACGGTTTTCGATCAACATTTAATATCCTTCAATTTAAATCTTTAAGAGCTGCGATAACGGACTGGCCAGGAACGAGGCTCTCATTTTCAAAAACTAAAATATCACTATCTTTTGGTAAATAAATTATCAAAGTTCCCCCAAAAGGGTAATGGCCAAAACATGCTGCTCCCCGCCCTCGATCACCAGATTTCAACCAGATGCTAGGACGGTAGCCAAATTTACAATCAATAAATCGCATTAGTGTCTTTGTTTCATTTTTAGATTTTAGTACTAAATCAGTATGGGCCATCTCGGCCGGCGGTAAATAAAACTCTTGAGAAGTAGCATGACGACTTATAGGGATACCTTTATTTTCCTTTAAATAGCCAACTTCACCATCAGTAGGAAGATAAAGACCTTTTTGATCTAAAAAATTTATCGCAATACGGACTTCATGGGCCCCAGGTAATTCATCCCACGCCATCGTATCCCGTCTAATGGACTTAACAACACCCTGAACTGGTGAAAGAAATATTTCACCATCATTTTTAATTGTTTCACGATAAGGAATTGATGATCTACGAAAGAAATAAAAAACAAAGAGGGAAAAAATAACGAAAATAAACTGAAGTGCAGGAAACCAATTTCTAACATAAATAAAAACAAAACCAATATAAATCCATACCAAAAATCGAGGAACAAAAGTCATTCGGCTCATGGATTGGCCTTAAACTCTTCTTCAGCAGGTCTAAAATAAAAAGAATCTACTTTCAGGGAAGTTGATAAAATGGCTTTAAAAATAATTTCAGGTTTTTTGCTCAACAAATCTCGAGTTGAGATGAGAGTATAATTAAAGTCTTTAATGTGGTCATCAATAGCAGATTCAGAATGAATGAAAAGCTTTTCGTCTTTAATTTTTTCTAAATAAGATTTTAAATCCTTCAATTGAATTAATTCATCTTTTCTCTGCTGTTCATTCCAAGTATGAAAAAAATATTCTCCACGGTAAGCCTTGGTCAACCATACACCCGAAGTATGACCTAAAAATTGAGGTATATGATGAGAATAAAATGAGTAATGCTTTAGACCGCTAAAAGAAAAAACGTCTGCAAAACCTTCAGACAATCTTAAACCAGTATAAAAACCAGGACCAGCAATCGTGACTATACTTTTAATGTCCTTGAGACCCAAATCTAGATTTTTTAGGATTTTATGAGTTTCTTTCTGAAGAACACTAGAAGCTTTTACGCCGCTAAAAGTTTCAAGAACTCTCCATCCCAGATTTTCATCTAGAACTCCAATCGAAATATCATAAGTAGAATCAATATATAAATAAGCCAAATTTAAAATAGTCTTGAGAAATCGTTAAAGAGGGCCACAAATAATAAAAGGAATAAAATTGAGAGCCCAAATCTCTGAGCAATCTCTAGTTTTCTCCTCGAAAGAGGTCCTCTATTAATAGTTTCAAAAACGAGAAACATAATATGACCACCATCAAGAACTGGGATAGGAAATAAATTAATCACTCCCAAATTAATTGAAATAATCGCCATCAATCTAAAAAACATTGATAGACTGATATTAAATGAATCAGCTGCGACCTTACCAATGGCAAGTGGACCACCAATATTATTAAGTGATACTTCTCTTGTGATTAATTTTTTATAACCACCAAAAGTTTTTACAATCCCATCCCAAGTCCTAGAAAAAGCACCGATTAAAGAAGCACCAAAACTTTCGGATTTTGCGATGACCAGTTTAGGTGGTAAATACTCAACAGCACTTTCTAGTCCGATAAGCTTTGTTTTTTTCTTATCAATTTCTTTAACTTGAGGAATAACATTCTTTTTAACTTCAACACCCTTAGATAAAAAAGTTATCTCAACAGCCTTTCCTTCATCTAATTTTTGAAGATAAAGTCGAAGCTCCTCAAAACTTTTCAAAGGCTGATTATCTAATTTTAGAAGGACATCACCTTTTTTAATTCCTGCCCCATCAGCGGGAGAAGACATGACAACATTTTTTACACTCAAGTCGATTGGGTAAAATTCCATTTTCAAAAGCAAATCAGCGAGATCAACCCCAGGAGTAGCATTAATGACAGATTCACTAGCGTGATCGAGGATGATCTTATCCCCATCGTTTGTATAGCTATACAAATAGGCAGAGCCCTTAAAAGAGGACGCTATTTCTTCAAATGAACCTGTTGGGACCATTGGTTTTTGAGTAAGAGAAATATAAAACTTTTCATTATTCTTATTGATAACGACAGGCCGCTTAACAACAGAAACTAAACCTACAAATTCGTGAATAAAGTCTTCAAGCCCCATACCTACAGTTAGTTGGAGTTCTTGACCTTGACGAGTAACTTTAACCGTCTCAATCTTAGAACCTTTGATGTTAAAATCATCAAAACTGACGACCTTTTCATCATTGATGCCAGTTAAAATATCTCCAGTCCTCAAGCCTTTTGTATAAAGTATAGACTTCTCAGTCACAACTCCCACTTTAGTTTCAGGAACTTTCTCTCCACCAGTCAAAAGACCAACATAAAGAAAATAGGCCAAAATCAAATTTGCAAGAGGTCCACCAAATACAATCCAGAACCTGGCCCATTTAGACTTATGGTTGAAGGCAACTTTCTTTTCCTCTTCAGTAAGTTGAACTTCTGAAAACGGATCATCGCCAAACATTTTTACATACCCACCAAGCGGGATAATTGACAGTGCGTATTCAGTTCCATTCCTAACATGCTTAAAAACTTTAGGTCCAAAACCAATTGAAAAAACTTCAACTTTAACGCCGAAGAATCTTGCAAAAAAGAAATGCCCTAATTCATGAAAGAAGATAAGAGGGCCAAGAAAAATTACAAATATAAGAATACCTTGAAGCATGATTAATCCTTATTGAAAATTGGCCATTAAATAAAAGGCATAAAAAGGTGCAACGAATAATAGACTATCCACTCTATCGTAAACTCCACCATGGCCAGGAATGAGTGATGAACTATCTTTGATTTCAAACTGCCTTTTAAGTTTTGATTGAACTAAATCACCAAGCTGTGAACTACAAGCAACTAGTGTAAAAAATAAAATAGTTAATGGAGTCACTTCTGAAATATATTTTTTCCAATAAAATGAAGTGGCAAGTACTGAAAAGAAGACTCCACCAATGGCCCCTTCAATTGTCTTTTTCGGGCTTACGGACTCCCATAATTTATGACGGCCAAACTTCTTACCAGTAAAGTAAGCCGCGGTATCCACCATAAAATTCAAAATCAAAAGACCAATGATGAATAATTGCCAATCTTTAATATGAACTATCGAGCTTAAAGAAATAAGAGGAATAAGTATGATAAAGCCAGTAATCCAAGAAGTGGCCCTAAAAACTTTGATAAGCAAGTCTGATTTTTTATAAACGAGAAAGAGATAAAGCATTAACAACAAATTGAGCACTATTCCGAGGGAATTCCAAAAATTAAAAGACGATTTACTAATTTGATAAAAATTAAAAAAGAAGTATCCCAAGGTGTAGAGTGATTGAGACAGAAGATATCTTTTTGAAAAACGACGTTGATGATAAAAGTTAACGATCAATTCATCGATGACAAATACACCAATAAGACCCATAAGGATCAACGACGCAATAGTTCCTGCATAGAGGCAACCAAAGACTAAAAAGATTAAAACGATACCTGAAATAATTCGAATCTTTGTATTAGACATCTGAATCCTGATTAATATTCCCAAAACGACGCTCTCTTTTAGAGACTTCTTGAAGAATATTTTTAAATTCTTTTGGTGTAAAATCAGGCCATTTTGTATCTGTAAAATACAGTTCAGCGTAGGCCATCTGCCAAAGGAGAAAATTTGAAATTCTTTTTTCACCGCCAGTACGAATCATAAGATCCACATCACCAATTTCAGGGCGGTAAAAATATTGATTTAACTGGCTTTCTTTTAATGTTTGACCTGGATACTTTAATGCAAAGGCATTGAAGGCCTGTATGATTTCAGCTCTTCCTCCATAACCAAAGGCAAATGTTAAATTTAAACCAGTCGCACGACTTGTTAATTCTTCAACTTCTTTGATCATAGATATCGTTTCTTGAGGCAAATTTTGAATTTCCCCAATAACTTTAAAACTGATGTTATTGGCGATGATTCTATTTTTCTCTTTCTGCAAAAACTTTTTTAATAGTTTAAAGAGGGAGAAAACCTCATCTTTTGGTCGGTTCCAATTTTCAGTCGAAAAGGCATAAAGAGTTAATGATTTAATTCCGTTGTCATCTGCTGCTTGTACAATATCACTTACAACAGATGAGCCGCGAACATGTCCCCAGATGCGAGGTCTCAGGCGCTGTTTTGCCCAGCGACCATTTCCATCCATGATAATAGCGACATGTTTAATTGCAGACATATTAGACAGTCATTAATTCTTTTTCTTTAGCTTCGACAATTTTATCAACTTCTTTAATAAAGTTATCTGTAATCTTTTGAATTTCTTCTTGGATTTTTTTGGATTCGTCTTCAGAAATTTTCTTATCTTTTTCGTTAGCTTTCACTTTGTCGTTTTGGTCACGTCTTACATTTCTAATCGCAACCTTTGCGTCCTCTCCCATTTTTTTTACATCTTTTACAAAAGCTTTACGTTTATCTTCTGTTAAAGCAGGAAATGAGATTCTGATAAAATTACCATCGTTTCCTGGAGTAAGACCAATGTTGGCACCAAGGATAGCTTTTTCAATAGCAGGGATGAGAGTTTTATCAAAAGGTTGAATTTGAAGGAGACGCGCTTCAGGAGTAGAAATCTGCCCCATATTTTTAATTGGAGTGGCCGTACCATAATAGTCTGCCATAATTCCGTCCAGAACGGCTGCTGTTGCACGGCCAGTTCTGACTTTTGACATTTGGTTTTGCAGCGATTTAATCGCCTTATTCATATGATCATCAAGGATTGGTTTTAATTCTTTCATCATAAAATGATCTCCTTACATTTTTTTAGTTACAAGCGTTCCGATGTTTTCACCATTAACGACTCTAGCGATATTACCTTCTTCAAACATATTAAAAACAACGATATCCATACTATTATCCATGCAAAGAGTAATGGCAGTAGAGTCCATCACTTTAATTTCTTTGTTAAGGACTTCAATATAAGAAAGCTTTTCGAATTTCTTTGCGTCTTTAAATTTCATAGGATCTTTATCATAAATCCCATCTACTTTTGTGGCCTTCATGATGAGATCAGCATGAATCTCATTCGCTCTTAAAGCAGCTGTTGTATCCGTTGTAAAATATGGGTTCCCCGTTCCTGCAGCAAAAATCACCACACGTTTTTTCTCAAGGTGGCGGACAGCACGGCGACGAATATAAGGTTCAGCAACTTCCTGCATAGCAATCGCAGAGAGTACGCGAGTGTAGACATTTTTTCTTTCAAGAGCATCTTGGAGAGCAAGCGAATTAATCACTGTTGCCATCATGCCCATATAATCAGAAGTGGCGCGATCCATACCCGATGTTGCTCCAGCAACTCCACGGTGAATATTTCCTCCACCAACAACAATGGCGATCTCGCATCCCGTTTTATGTAGGGCCGCAATTTCAGAACTTATTTTATTTAAAATCTCTCCAGAGATACCATTTCCCTGATCACCAGCAAGGGCTTCACCAGAAAGCTTAATCAAAACACGATTATATTTCATGCGACACCTTTAAATAGTAAGAGGGGACTTTTAAAAGTCCCCTCTTCATTGAAACAATTTAAAAAATTAATTTTGCCCAGTCATCTTGGCAACTTCCTCAGCGAAGTTGTCTTCTTTTTTCTGGATACCTTCACCAAGATTGAACTTTGTGAATTTAGCAACCTTAATTGTGGCACCAACTGTTTTTGCAGTTGCTTCAATTAGTTTACCAATTGTTGTATCCGGATCTTTAACAAATGATTGCTCATAAAGACAAACTTCAGAAGCAAGCTTCGCAAGTTTACCTTTAACAATATTTGGAATCATCGCTTCTGGCTTACCTTGCTCTTTTAATTGAGCAGCATAAATTTCAGCTTCTTTAGCTTTGAAATTTTCATCAATTTCATTGGCATTAAGGAACTGAGGATTAGCAGCAGCAATTTGCATACAAAGGTCTTTTACAAGATCCTTAAATGCTTCATTACTGTTTACATCTTTATCTGTCTCAACTTTACAAAGAACACCAATTTTTCCTGAGTGAACGTATGAACCAATCATGCCGTTACCATCAAGTTTTTCAACTTGAACACGACGAACATCAATTTTTTCACCGATCTTGATTGTTAATTCAGAGATATTATCTTTAACAGTTAAACCATTTGGTGTTTTAGCTGCGAGAAGAGCTTCTACCGAATTAATGTTGGCATCTACTGCGATATTAGCACAAGCATTAGTAAAGCTAATAAAGTCATCATTTTTTGCCACGAAATCAGTTTCACAGTTAACTTCTACAACTGAAGCAAGTTTCCCTTTAACAATAGTCTGAACTAAACCTTCAGCAGCAACACGTGATTGCTTCTTAGCGGCTGCAGCTAGACCTTTTGCACGAAGGTAATCAACTGCTTTTTGAAAATCACCAGCACACTCATCAAGAGCTTTTTTACAGTCCATCATTCCTGCACCAGTTGATTCACGTAAATTTTTAACATCAGTAGCTGTATAGGCCATGGTCGTAATCCTTAGTTAATTCAAAATTATTCTTCAGTTTCCTCTTCACCTTGAAGATCGATATCCTTCTCATATTTAGCAAGGATTTCACTTTCAAGATCAAGATCACGGTTAGCATCTGAACCATCATCTTTACGAGCTTTTGCACCACCTTCAACAATTGCGTTTGAGAAGTAGTCCAAGAAAAGAGTGATTGATTTAAGAGCATCGTCGTTACCTGGAACAACATACTCGATTCCTGTAGGATCACAGTTTGTATCTGTAACAGCAACAACTGGAATACCAAGAACGTTTGCTTCTTTTACAGCAATATGCTCATTGTTTGGATCGATGATGAAAATAGCTCCTGGAAGCTTTCTCATATTCTTAATCCCACCAAGGTTCTTCTCAAGTTTTTCAACTTCTTTCTCAATATTAGATTGCTCTTTTTTAGTAAGAAGTTTGAAATCACCATTTTCTTTCATTTTTTCTACTTTACGTAGTTTATCAATTGAAAGAGCGATAGTTTTGTAATTTGTAAGCATTCCACCTAACCAACGAGAAGTTACGTGATAAGAGCCACAGTTTTCAGCTGTTTTCTTAACCATGTCTGAAGCTTGTCTTTTTGTTCCAACGAAAAGAACTGATTTTCCAGACTGAGAAGTTTTCTTCAAAAACTCATAAGCTTTTTCAGCAAGAGGAAGAGTTTGTTGAAGATCGATGATGTAAATACCGTTACGTTCACCGTAAACATATTTTTTCATCTTTGGATTCCACTTGTGTGTTTGGTGACCGAAGTGGGCGCCGGCCTCAAGCAATTGCTTGACTGATAACTTAGACATGAGAACTCCTTGGTGGTTCTATCGAATCACTTTTAGCCAGCACTATGCTGGACCAACCAATTAAAGTGATTAGATTTCTCCTCTCTAAAAAGAGAGGAGATGGTTAAATAAATGGTCAGAAGTTAATAGCATGCGATCAGAGTTATCGCAAGAATATTAAGGCGTTGAATCACTTGGTGGCGGGATTAAAACCTTTCTTGGTTTTGAACCTTGAGCAGGTCCAACCACGCCATGACGCTCCATCTCTTCAATTAAGTTAGCGGCCCTATTATAACCCACACCTAAGCGGCGCTGAAGCATGGAGGCACTGGCCAATCGATGAGTCGCAACACATCGCACAGCCTCATCGTATTTTTCATCTTTTAGACCACCACCCTCGCCATCAGTAGTTATCCCTTCAACATCGTCATCAGAGACTCCATTATTTTGGATGAACTCCATAGCACCTGTGTCATATTGAATCGGAAGACTCGCTAATTTCTGAACTAATTTATCAATCTCTTCTTCATCTACGTAGGCCGAGTGCATACGCAAGGTTTCAATACCTTGTTTATAGAGCATGTCCCCTTTCCCTAATAGCTTTTCTGCTCCCATAGTATCAAGAATAACTCTTGAATCCATATTCGTCGTCACTCTGAAGGCCACTCTGGTTGGGAAATTCGCCTTAATAACTCCTGTGATGACATCGGTAGACGGACGTTGAGTGGCAAGTACAATATGAATTCCAGAAGCTCTGGCCTTCGCTGCTAGTCTTGAAATTGATGTCTCAATCGCTGATCCAGATTTTGAAAGTTTTAAATCTGCAAACTCATCTACAATAATAACAATGTAAGGGAGTTCAAAATCTTGAGTCTCCGCATCTGGATAATACTTGTTAATTTTACAAGTTAACTCTGGCCCAGCAATCTGGATTTTTTTGTTAAAACCTTCGATATTCTTAACTCCAAAATCTTTTAGAATCGAATATCTTCTTTCCATTTCTTCAATCGCCCACATCAGTGATATGGAAGCAATTTCTGGATCTGTTACGACTGGCATCACTAAGTGCGGTAAACTGGCGTATAAAGCAAGTTCAAGTTGTTTAGGGTCAATGAGTATAAGACGCAGTTTTTTTGGTGATAACTTAATAATAAGTGAAACAAGTAGTGTATTCACAAAAACGGATTTACCTGATCCCGTTGTACCAGCAACTAAAAAGTGTGGTGTTGATGCAAGATCAATGAAGGATGCTTCACCATAAGCATCTCTTCCCATGGCGATTGGTAATCGATGAGTTGAGTTTTTAAAGGACGGAGAGCTTAGCACTTCATCAAGATAAATCAGAGCTCTTGGATTTCTAGGAACTTCGAGACCGATTGTCGTTCTCCCTTTCATTGGATAGACCATACGGATGGGTGCACCTTTCAAAGCGAGAGAGAGATCATCAGTTCGATTAATGACACCGGCTACCTTAACACCAGCCCCGAGTTCAAGTTCAAAGGTATCAACAACCGGGCCCTTAAGAACATTTATAATGTGGGCCGTGATATGAAACTCTTTAAGTTTTTCTTCGATTGCACGAGCGATTGTTTCAAAATAAATATTATCAGGATCATGAAACTGATGGGGCTGATTTTTTATAGCAATACAATCAATAAGCTCTTCACTTTCAAAAAACTTATCATCTTGTTTGGTTTTAACATTAACAAAAGGTATTTCATCTTCTTCTAGTTCAGTGACTTCCTCATCAATCTCAGAGTCATTGAATTCAAGTTCTTCAAAAGCTTCAACCTCGTCGACCTCTTGTTCAATAGCTTCATCTGCTTCAATTTCTGACTCTTCGATCACTGGCTCAATAGGCATTTTAAATTTTTTTGGTACAGACGCAGGAATTTGAACTGCTTCTGATGATCTAAATTGATGGATCCATAACTTTGGTTTTTCTAATAAAGATTGTAATGATTTTTTCCAATCAGTTTTTGTGAATTTTTCGTAATCAAATTCTTTTAAAGTGTTCAGGATTTCATTGAATGTTTTTGAAAGTGAGCGGCAAGTCTTAAAGAAATGTTTTTCCGACACAAGATAATAAAAACTCGCTCCAAAAAGGAAAATTGAAAATAGGATACTTAGTGTCGAAAGGTTTTCTTTGATAAGAAAGAAAAGACCTTCCCCAACGGCCTCAGGAAGAATGAGATAAGTTAGAAAAAAGGTGAATGGCAAGAGGGCCAATATAACAATTTGATTTTTGAAATCAGTCTTTTTATTCAAAACAAATGAATTGAGAATGGCAAAAACTACAAAGGATAATGTGATCCATATTCCACACCAATAACCAAAATTTGCTAATAATGTGAAAAGATAATAGGTAAAAAAATTAATTGAAGAATTTGTGGAGGTAATTTCGTAGTAGTTATCAGGAAGTGCATCTCGATAATAAAAATAAATGAGATTAAGAGTGGTTAAGATAAAAAGAGAGTAGAGTTGAATTTTAATGATTTTTTTTTGCATAACTCCATTGTAAGGAGCGCTGTTGTAAAGTGCAAGCTATTGAAATGTCGGACCATTGTAGGGGCAAAAATAAAAAGACATCCCCAAAATAAAAAAGCCCTCTTTTATGAGGGCTTTTTTTATAAAAATGGAGGGTGCATCTTGCTATTCTGACACCAAGTTCCCCTGGCACTACCTTCGCCGCAAGTGAGC
>JAIYBW010000007.1 GCA_027488375.1 Pseudomonadota bacterium | reverse complement strand
GTTTCAATTGCGGTAGATGAAGATCGACGTCTTATTTTAGGAGCAGAGGTTTCTGAGATTCCCGCCTTCGGACATCTCGCGAAGCAGGCCGTAAAAAAATACGGAAAAAGAAAAGATGAACATCACCAGGGTCTCACACGACTCTTTCAAAAAATTGTACCGATAGTTTCAAGCGAGGTGCTTATTAAATCTGATGAACATCAAAGCTACCCGAGATTTATTTCTGGTTATTTGCCTCAAGCAAAGCATATGACGTTTCCTAGTCAGAGGGGCTGTGTCGTCGGCCAAGGAGAACTCAAAAAAGTGAACTTTGATCCACTTTTTATCGTCAATCATACTTGTGCCATGATGAGAGCAAATATCAATCGGCTGATCAGAAAAACTTGGTGCACGACCAAGGATCCTTTGAAGCTAAAGGATCACTTGGATGTGTTTATTTATTTTTATAATCAGACTTTGCTGAAAAAAGTGTTAACACCATTATAAGAAGGCAGTTTTGAAAACTTGAGAAGAAATTCATAATTATTTCAATTCAAGACCATAAATAACAGACTAGATCGATTTGGGAAATTTTAGAAAAATATACTCTTTCACTCTGATAAAAAGTATTTCTCAATACTTAAAAATCATTTTTCTTATTCTTGAACAGCACACTCAACTAAATAAAAAAGGCATTTTTTTCCTACACCACTGTTGTGAAATTCCGATGAGTTAGTGACGTTCGTCCTCAAGGTGGAGGCCGAGCATAACTTATTCAAGGAAGACAATCATGTTTGGCTGATGCGTATAAACACCAACGTGTCCGCTCTTGCAGCACAACGTGCAATGAGTGAACACACTAGAAACATCGAGAATACATCAGGGAAAATCTCCTCTGGTACTCGCGTGCGCTCTGCTGCTGATGATGCTGCTTCACTTGCTATCGGTCACAAACAAAAAACAAATGTCAGATCTCAAAATCAAGCGATAAGAAATGCTAACGATGCAGTCTCTCAATTTCAAACTGCTGAAGGAGCCATGAATGAAATCAGTTCAATGCTTGGTCGATTAAAAGAACTTTCTCTCCAAGCTGCTAACGGCACCCTTCTTGATGATGACCGCGCCCACATTAACTTCGAGTACATGCAAACAAGACGCGAAATTGAGCGTATTGCGCGCTCTACACGCTTTATGAGCAACGATCTCCTTCAAGACCGTGCTGGTAAAGCATCTGACTTTATGATCGGCATTAACAACGATTCAAATTCAAAAATGAGAGTAAACTCTACAGAATTTACAGTAACAGAATTTAGCCTTGGACTGGTTGATTCGAATGTTGTGAATGCGGATGAAGCTCGACATAATCTTCAGTATATTGACCAGGCGATTAATATGCTCTCTGAGAAAAGAGCGAAACTAGGCTCTTACCAAAATAAAGTACAGTCTGCGATCAACAACCTTGAAACGAGCAAAGAGAACGAGTCTGCGGCCATGTCTCGCTCTCTTGATGCTGACATGGCCTATGAAACATCTGAAAAATTACGCTCTGAAGGTAAACTCATGGCGGCTACAGCCGTTCTCTCTCAAACAAGTCAATTGAGCTCAATGGCCCTAAAACTTCTTCAAAACTAATTACTGAAATAATCCAAATTTTTTCATTGCAAAAACAAAGACCGTAAAACCAATCACCATCATCATAAACATCTTATAATTTGAGATGAGTTTGACATAATCATCTTGAGCAAGATCACCTTGGATATTGTGTTGGTCTAAGATTGCAATCACTCTTTCAACCGAGTTATCAGCGATCACAAAGATGTCACCATTTTTTGAATGGATCGAAATAGCTTTCTTAGGATGAAGAAGCTTATAAGTCTTTATATCAGCATATTGAACAGAGCGGTTAAGGAAAGGTAAACCTCTATTAAAGATAAACCCTTTCTCACAAAACTTCACTCCCCTAAAAAGTCCGTAGTAACACGCAGGAATAATAATCAGGCTGAAAAAAGTAATGAACTCATAAGGATAAAAATAGTGATACATAATCACATCGAGGATTTTAAATTTTCCTCCGGCCTGAAACTTCTCATAGGTAAAAGTATCAAGATAAAAATCATTAAAGAAAAAAATGACCAGCCCTACAATGACGAGTCGAAACTCATTCAGCATTGATGTTTTATAAAGTTTTTTACCAAGCATTAGAAATCCTCAAGAACTGGATGAATATTTTGAGCATACCGAACGAGGTCAATGACTTCCCTTGCGCAGCCCATCCCACTTTGTCTCTCCGTCACATAGTCGACGATTTCTTTCACTTCATCACAAGCATTTGGAACAGTGGCGGCAAACCCGGCTTTTTTAAGCAGGGGAATATCAAAGAGTTCATCACCCATATAAAGGATTTCACTCGCCTCCACTTCATAGCGCTTCATCAGATCTAAAAAGGCGGCCCGCTTATCTTCATTACCAGCATAACAAAAATCAAGTCCTAGTTGATCCACTCGTTTGGTGACAGAAACACTGTTCCCACCCGTAATCACCCCGACTTTAAGACCAGCTTTCATGAGGACTTTCATCCCATAGCCATCATAGATACAAAAACTACGGTTAAATCCAACCTCCTCACTCGCCCACCAAACATGAGAACTGGTGAGGATACCATCAAGATCAAAAGCGAGAACTTTTATCTTCTTTAATTTAGCTTCAAATTTTTTTGCCGTGACTTGAATATTCATTCTGCTACCGCTCTTCTAATTTTTAACAGTTTTTCAACAATCGTTTTAACTTGATCTAAAGGAAGGGCCGTCGCTGCATCAGACAGAGCTTTCTCTGGATTCGGGTGACACTCCATAAAGATTCCATCGGCCCCAGCGGCAACCGCGGCCCTGGCCAGCACGAGGATTTGCTCGCGCTTACCACCCGTAGCGGTCCCTAGCCCACCCGGTCGCTGCACACAGTGAGTGGCATCATGGATGGTTCTCACGCCAAAGGATTTCATAATTTGAAATGAAGCCATATCAACGACAAGGTTATTGTATCCAAAAGATGATCCGCGCTCCGTAAGAAGAATTTTATCTTTCGGTAAAAAGTGAGAGGCCTTATCAACGATGTTTTTAGTTTCTTCAGGGGAAAGAAACTGACCTTTTTTCACTTTCAATTCACGATCATATTTTTTACAAGCTTCAGCACCTGCAAAAATCATATCCGTTTGACGGCAAAGGAAGGCAGGAACTTGAAGGACACTAACGGATTTCGCTACAACTTCAGCTTGATCCGGAGTATGAAAATCTGTCAGGGTCGGAAGCCCAAACTCTTTATTAATATTTTCTAAAATCTTAAGACCCTCATCAATTCCAGGACCTCTATAAGAAGTAAATGAAGAGCGGTTTGCCTTGTCATAACTTCCTTTAAAATGAAGATTAATTTCATTTTTAAAGGGCTCTAAGTCTTTAACCAGAGTCTCAGCAATTTGTTTCGCGAGATCAGCACTTTCAATCACACAAGGGCCAATATAAAAATCCATCTTTTTCATAATTTTCCTTTAAAGTTTTCCACTTGCTTTGACAAAAGAAGCAAAGAGCGGATGTGGAGTAAATGGTTTTGATTTGAATTCTGGGTGGTACTGACAAGCAATAAAGAAAGGGTGGTTTTTTATTTCAATAACTTCTACTAAATTTAGCTTTTTATTGAGTCCAGAAACAACCAACCCTTTTTCTGTAATTTGATTAAGGTATTCGTTATTCACCTCTAAGCGATGACGATGCCTCTCAGAAATAATTTTTTTTCCGTAAATTTTAAAGGCAAGTGACCCATCAAGAAGTTCACAATCATAGGCCCCAAGCCTCATGCTCGCACCTTTAGCACCATCTTTACTTTGGCCATGCATATAGTGAACAACCATTGCTCCCTTATCAGTAAATTCCATTGAGGTCGCATCTTTGATACCAACGACATGACGAGCAAACTCAATCATGGCCAATTGCAGGCCTAAGCAAATCCCGAAGAAAGGTTTATTATTCTCACGGGCAAATTGAATGGCCTTAATTTTTCCCTCAGTCCCACGAGAACCAAAACCACCTGGAACGAGTATCCCATCAACCTGATTGAGAAGATCTGTATTAGATCCTTTTTCTAAATCTTCGGCGTCAACATAAGTTAGATTTAACTTGACCTGATTTGAGATGGCCGCATGCCTAAGGGCCTCATCTAGAGACTTATAAGATTCTATAAGATCAGTGTATTTACCCACCACACCGATATTCACTGTTTTAAGTGGATTCTCAGCATTGAAGATAACTTTATTAATATCATCCATCTTGGCCTCAACGGCCCACATTCCAAGCAGTTCGGTAATTCTTTTGTCCAGCCCTTGAGTATGAAAGGCGCGAGGTACTTTATAGATAAGGTCGAGGTCAATAGACTCAAAAACATTCTGTTTCGGAACATTACAAAAAAGTGAAATTTTATCAATGATGGATGAATCAATCTCACGATCGGCCCGGCAAATAATAATCTGCGGAAAAAGACCAATCCCTCTCAGCTCTTTTACGGAGTGTTGGGCCGGCTTGGATTTAAGTTCTCCGGCCGCAGCAACATAAGGAACAAGAACAAGATGAATAAAAAGGACATTCTCTGTGCCCACATCTAAAGCAAATTGGCGAATAGCTTCCATATAAGGAAGTGATTCAATGTCCCCAACTGTTCCACCGATCTCACCAATTAAAAGATCACATTTTTCAGCAGCAAGATGAATTCGTCTTTTTATTTCATCAGTGATGTGAGGGACAACTTGAACAGTTTTTCCTAAGTATTTACCTTCACGTTCATTTTCAATGACCTGCAAGTAAACTTTACCCGTCGTGAAATTATTTTCTCTATTGAGAGTGAGTGTCGTAAAACGCTCATAGTGTCCAAGATCTAAATCTGTCTCTCCACCATCATCAGTCACATAAACTTCACCATGCTGAATGGGGCTCATGGTTCCTGGATCCACATTAATATAAGGATCCATTTTAAGCATATTAATTTTTATGCCTCTTCTTTCAAGCAAACACCCAATACTAGCAGCCGCTAGTCCTTTTCCTAAAGAACTCGTCACACCACCGGTGATAAAAATATATTTTTTCTTACTCACTTGAGAGCTCCTTCTACTTTTTGAATATCTTCTGGAACATCTACTCCGATTAATTTTTGAGATGTTTGAATCGCACCAATATTGAATCCATGATCCAGGGCCCGAAGCTGCTCCAGCCTTTCGAGTTCCTCGTGTTTTGAAGCAGGAAGTTTTACAAACTGAAGTAAAGCTTCCGGTTTATAGCTGTAGACACCCACATGTTGAAACCACTCATACTCTCTGCCTCCATCTCGATCATATGGAATCGATTGACGAGAAAAATAGAGACAGTTACCTGAGTGTTCGGTCCATAAAGCCTTCACGACATTTGGATTTTTAAAATCCTCTTCCCTACTACTTCTTGGTCTAATCAGAGTCGCAATTGGAAAAGTCGACTTAAGATGAAATTCTGCCAATTCCTTCAAAACATCACCTTTAAGCAGAGGCTCATCTCCTTGAACATTAATCACAAGATCAACAGATTGATTTTTTAAAAAACGATCATAGGCAAGAGCGATTCGTTCAGAACCAGAGGGCACATCATCATCGACCCTTAAAACTGTTCCACCAAAACTTTTAACATGGGATTCAATTGTTTCATTGTCAGTGACAACAGCAGTTTGAAATCCAGAGTTCTTACAATTAGTAAAAACTCTCTCGATCATGGAAATTCCATTTATTTTTGCCAAGGGTTTACCTGGAAAACGAGAAGAACCATAGCGGGCCGGAATAAGAATTACGACATTAGCCATTTTTGCGCCTTAAAAAATAATTGACCCCTCAAGATACACTAAAAAACGAAGCTACGACAACCATTTGAGAGCGAAATTCAACTTTGCGTTAACAAGGCCTCATGCTAAACTAAATTCATGAAGCTTATCTTTACTGTCATAGTTTTGGCACTTTCTTATTCCTATGCTCAGGATGACTATCTGATGCAAGATGCCATTACTCGACCGGCGATGAGTTTACGCTGTAAAGAAATGCTACACGAGAGAGATAATAAGGTGAGAGTCCAACAAAAGCTCAATGCTCTTCTGCAAAGGAATCAGGATCTCATCAAAAAAAATCCTAAGGCCAATCAAGCTACCCAAAATCGACTTCAATCAAGCCTGATCAAAGTAAAAAATGAATTGCATTTAACCAATTTGAATATTGAAAGTATGGAAGAAAATATTGTTCGCTCAGGTTGCCCAGGCATTTCTCTTTGATTATCTGATTTTACTTCTCAGTTTTTTTGATGTTAAACTTTCAGGACATGTTTAAACTGCTTTTCCCTATTATTTTATTTAGCATTCATTCCTATGCTCAGGACGAAGATCTTACTTTCCTTGAAAGTTCAATCAATTCGGATCCAACAGCTTCTGGAAGTTCTGAAAGTAAAGAGACGACTCAATCAAATCGTTGGAGTACAGCACGAGAAAAAGGTCTAGAAAATCAGGAGAAAGATCCTGACAAGTTTGGCCGAAGCTTAGATTTGCGCTCTGTCATTGAAGAGGGATTTCGCCGCAACCCTTTTGAGCAAATCCGATCTCAACAGAAAGAAAAAATTGAGCTCTCTAAAACTGATGTTTTTCAAAAGTTTTGGTATCCCAATCTTGGATTAGAATTGCAGTCCTCAAATCATCGAGTTGATCGATTTTATAAATCAACAGATAGTACAACTGGTATGGGGGCCCAACAAGCTCCCAACGGTAGCTTGGGCCTTGTTTTTGACGAATACACTGTCTTCAATTGGGGTCGCGATTATCTTCAATACCAAAATGAGCGTCAAAGCTTGACTCGTCAAAATCAGCAACTGGCAGAGGCCCGTCGACGTTTAAAATTTTCGCTTATTAGTCAGTATTTTAACCTCATTCGTTTTAAAGAAATTTTAAAAATTAAAAAAGAACAATTAAGACAAACCTCCTTTATACATCGCTTGGCCCGAGAAAAACTTTTACTAAAAAAAATCAGGACTCAAGAGTACTATCAAACTCGCTCTGAATTTTTGAGATCACAAACAGAGTATCAACAATCTCAATATGAAGTGGGACTTGAAGAAGAAAAAATGGCCAATCTCTTAGGTGATCAGTACCAGGGAAGCTATCGTTCTTATGAGCAATTAAAATTTGTAACTGTTAATACTACGCTAGAAGAAGCTCTCAGGCTTTCTCAAGAACAAAGCCAACCTTATAGAGATGCAAAAGTGGCTTATGATATTGCTAGCCGTGGGTACGAAAAAACTATCAAGGATAACCTTCCCCTGCCCAGGTTTGGCGTCAATCTAGGGGCCTACAGAACTGGTTTTGATCCCAATGGAACGACTTGGAATTTTGAGACGACAGATAATAATAAGAATGTCGAACTCGTGGCTTCGATCAACATGCGCTGGACTCTCCTTGGCGAGGGCGGAATATTTAATACTCGTCAAAATCAACAAGCTTACCTCTCAAAAAGAATTGCCGAAATTGGTTATTTCAATACGAAGCGTGAACTTGAAGTTAAACTTAGAACTATTTATAAGACGGTTCGCTTCCTAGAGAAAAAAGTCGAAATTGCTCAATTCCAACACAAGAATGCACAAAGCAATTATGATTCAGCTTTGGATAATTACATCGGTAGCCGCACCACTTATGCTGACATAAAACTTGCGATTGATAATCTTGTGAACTCACACATCAACACTGAAAATGTTAAGTATGATCATCTCATCAAGAAACTTGAATTATCAGATTTTATGGGTCTTGAAGATTTACCAGGTGAAAACTTTGAATCCCTGGCCTCAAGGTAAAATATGAAAATATTATTCTTTTTACTGATCACTTTAAATCTTTCTCAAGCGTCTGATCCCTGGACACTCTCTGATGAGGAACAGAATCCTGACACACAAGATATTTTGATTAAGAAGTCAGATAAATACCTCCGAAATGAAAGTATGATTTATGACTTAAACACTGACCTTGGAATAAAAGACCAAAGAAAATATACAGGGACTGATTCTCATAAATTTGGATTGGCCGGTCACGTATCTGGTGATTATGAACACTTTAGCGACATTCTTGGAGTTGAATTTAACTACATGTACCGTTCAAAAAGTTATAACCAGATGTGGTACGGTTTTCAGGTCTTCCAACATAAAACTCTTTTTAACTCTATTACTCAAAATATCACACCGGAAGCAGGTGATAATGCAAATGATGAATCCCAGTATCAACGGCCTCAATATACAAAAAATACGATTTCATCATTAGGACTTGGCATAGGTCACCGATTCAAATTATTAACCGATTTTTTTTCCTCTGATGATGTTTTTGAAATGGTTGAGGTTTATGGTAACTACATCGTTCTCAATGAGAGTTTTATCAAAAAACAATATCTAGGTTACGGACTCTCTACAAACTACGGTATCCACAAGCGCTCTAGTTCACATTTCTTCTACGGTGGTAAATTTTCTTATAACCTTGCTTCGGTCTCTCGCGAAGCCATCGGCAATGAAAAAAAATCTGACCGATCTCTCAGCCTTGGTTGGCTGAGTATGGCCTTTGAGATGGGTTGGTTTTTCTAATTATTTAATTTCAGTGATGACGTAATCTTGACCAGAGAATAGGCTCTGCTCTTTTTTGACATAATTTTTAGCTTCTTCTACTGTTCCAAACAAACCGAGACTCACTCTATACCATGTCCCCTTTCCCTCAAGAGTTGTTTGGTTAATGATCGGGCTGTATCCTCTGACTGTAAAACCTTCAGCAAATTGCTTAGCTTCATCCATCGTTGGATATGATCCCAACTGGATTGTATATTTCCCATCAACAGGACTAACTGCTGGAGCATCTGCCACAGTGGAGTTAGCTTCAGTTGATTGAATCGCTGCTGGCTTATCTTCAGATGAAAATTTTTCAAGTTCATCTGAGAGACGAGTTTTGGACTCATCCATTAATTTTTTTAATTTCTCATCATCAGTTAATTTTGATTCTTCACTAACAGTTTTTTCAGCATCTTCTTCGGCCCCAGACTTTAATTCAACTGTCTTTTGATCTTCTGGTTTAATCCCAGACTCACTCAATGAAAGTTTTTTGCCTAATCTAATACCAATTGTGAAACTCGTGATGATTAGGATCACCACAAAGATCAAAACGAGTATGATTTCTTTTTTCTCAAAAACGATAACTTTATTATTTTCTTCCATATCATTTATTTTAAGGTCTTAGCTCATTTTGAGCAAAGCTTTTTCATTTCTGAATATTTTAATCAACTATATCCCCAATTCATCCCCACTTTCTGTGCTCTTAGCTATAAGTAATGACCAACACAGGAGGACTGCAATGAGATCTATTTTAAAGAATCAAAAGGGCCAGGGAATTATGGAATACGTGATTATTTCCAGTTTAGTTGGAATATGTTGCCTTGTGGCCGTTAAACAATTTGGAGGAGTTGTTAAAGAAAGAATTGAAGAGATGAAAGAAAGAGTCACTAAAGAAATTAAAGTCACATCATCCCGATGAATCTAATTTCATGGGTTCTCACCTTAAGTTTTATTGTAGGGGCATGTTATGAAGCCGTTCTTTTTTACCAAGGGACGGTATGCCGCCAAACGGCCTGGCTTAAATCAACTGAAATAGTGACAAGAGCAAAAATGACATCCCCCCAAGAGAAGGAAGTTCTCTATTATCCCAAGTGCCAGCTAAATGTGATCAGAGCTGGAAATCTTGTGAGATGGAGAACTTCTTTAAAAAGGGATTGGCATTATTTTGAACTAAAATTAATGGGCAAAATATGAATCAGAGAGGTGAAGCCCTTCTTTTTTGTGTGCTTATCCTTACCCTTCTAAGTGGACTCCTCACCCTATGCGGGCTTGAGCTCCAACGTTCCTTTAGACAACTTGAAACTCGTACAAAACTCATCCTTTGTGTCAAAGAAACAAAGGGAGAAACAAAGCAATTTATAAAGCGAATGGGTCAAAGCAATTGGATGATCAAGAATGCCTCTCGAGCACAGTATTTAATGGCCATCATTCCTGGATTTCAGGGAGCAAGTCTTAAGGCCAGAGAGGTGAAAAAAGCCACTCAAAAGTATCAGCAAGCGCTCCTGACAAAGTACCTTGGCACTCTGGCAGCAATTAAACTACGAGGATGCCCCATGGATGTTCAACTCATGAAAAGCCCCTTTGAAACAGTTTTAACGTCCCTTAAAAGAGGGAATCAGGGAGAAGCCCTCTTAAGGAAAAATTTATGGAAATATTCATTTTTTTTAAATCCCTATTCATTAACGATGGAGCTCGATCTCAAGAGATGGGAAACACCGAATCCAGTTTTAGAATTAAAAGTAGAAGAGAGGCTGGCGACATCATACTTCCCCTCCTCCTTTCCCTAGGAGCGGCCTCCATCCTCTTTATGGGTCTTTTCCTGCTGAATAAACTTTATCACCATCGAACAAAGGAGCATCTCCATGAGTTTAAAAATAAATGGCAATATCTTGAAAAAAAATACAAATAATAAATTCTGGTGGATCAAATTAGGCATCACCATCATTTTAACCAATATTCTTTTTTTCATTCTTTTTTCTTCTCCAGAAACAAAAGTCATGACCCCCAATATTCCGGCCGGGTGGGTAGAAATTCATGTAAAAGCTGAACTTCTCACACCATTTCAAAAAGGAAAAAAAGTAATTCTCCTTAATCGTAAATCTCAAATCTTTATGTCAGGGATGTTAGAAGAGAATTCATTAGAACCAGAAGGACGAATGACCGTCTTGGTAAAGGATGAAGATGCTTCACTACTTATTCGACATGAAATGTGGGAAATTATTCCCGACCTCAAACAATTTTCACTACCAAAACGAAATCAAACAGTGGCCCATGAGATTCGCTATTAGCTTCGTCGTCCTGTTTATCGCCATTGATTTACGAGCTGATCCAATTCACATTTATTACGAATCAGACTCAAATTTTGCTCATGAAATTAAAAATATTTTCACTCGAGAGTATAGTCTTCCTGAAGAAATCATCAGTTTAAAGAAAATAAACTTTTGCAAAGAAATTAGAGAGAAAAGTAAATTAGATATCTGTCTAAATGAAAACGGAGACCTACAAGTGGTCTCCGTTGATCAAAGATTTATTTCTGAATCGCTTAAAGTTTTCAAGGCACCAAAGGGGCACCTATGAATTACTTAGCTTTAGCAGCTTTTGCTTTTGGAGCAGCAGCTTCATGGATAGCAAACTTAGGAGTAGTTCCTTTGTTTCTATCAGCAGCTTTTCTTTTAGCTCCCATTGCTCTGTGTTTAGCTTTACGACGATTTTCAGTTATTGCTGTTCTAGAAGCCATAAATATCTCCTCAAGGAATAAGTCTTATTTATCAAAAATGAAGCTCCTCAATTTAACGGTTTGGCCATTCCTTGTCAAAGTCTTCTTGTTTTCAAGCGGCGCAGCATTTGCTCAAATGAACCCTTCAGACCTTATTTTGGCCCAGGGAGAACAAAGAGAACTTAAATTTGAGGGGTTAAAAAAGTTTTCAGTGGGAAATCCAGATGTCATTTCCTATCGCTTTGAACCGAAATCCGGAAAACTCCTCATTAAGGGCAAAAAAGTGGGATTTACCGATATTGTCACATGGCTCAAGGGTGATAAGAAAACATTAAGTATTTATGTCCTTTCTAAGCAAAAATTTTTAAAAACATTTCAGCTCGCCGATGCCCTTAAAAATTTAAACCTACAAATTGATATTAAGGGCCCCATCATGACAGCCAGTGGAGTTTTAGATGACTTCTCTGATTATCTCTATCTGCAAAAAATTAAAGACCAGTACAAGGAATATGTCTTTTTTAAAGTCTCTTTATCCCAGCAGTTAAAAAAACACATGATTGGACAGATCTATAAAAAACTTTTTTCTAATGGCTTTTCCTCAGTAAACTGCCAAGTCGATTGGTTAGATGTTTTATGTTTTTATGAAGGAGCAAAGAACCCAGATTTACTTAACCAATTGAAACAATACTATAAGGTCTCCTTTATTCAGCAAGATTCTCATCTTAATCACCAAAACTATCGTCTTAAATTAAAACTCATTCAGCTAGAACGCCTCGATGGACAAGAAATTCATCTGGGGTTGGATAAACTCCAAACGAAAGTAAATGATATATTTGTAAATGGATTAAGAAATATGATTAATGAAAATCTTATTTATCTTCAATCAACGCAATCAGATCTTTCTTCTCTCGCCGAGCCAGAAATTGTGGTCAACTTAAATACGCCTCAACAGATTGAGATTGGTTCACAGATACCGTTCCAGAATATCAATCCCCAAGGAAGTACAGTCATTGCTCCTATTGATTGGCGTTTTGCGGGATTGAAAATAAAAACAAAAATCACAGAGGCATATGGACGTTTTTCAATCGAATATGAAACTGAATTTTCAAAACCAGATGATAGAGGAATAAGCGGATCAAAGGAAATCTCATCAGCACTTTTGAAGTTAGGTACACCTCTTAAAATTTTCCAGATCGGATTTCAAACATCAGCAAAGGAGAAAAAAGGAATACCACTTTTATCCCAAATTCCCATCCTTAAAGAAATTTTTCAGTCAAAATCAGATGCAAAAACCTATAAGCAAATATATGGCTATGTCGTGCTTGAGGAGGAAAAGTAATGTTAAGTTTATTTCAAGAAGAAGTTCCCCTACGCACTCATGATGAAATCATTCAAGATGCACGGCAACTCATGATGTCCTTTTTAAATAAAGGGAAAATTCCGACATGGGAAGAATTTAGAGAAAGCCTATTTCATGAGGAATTCATAGAGGCCGTTGAAGAATTTTATCAAAAAATGATTAACTGGAATTTTCTCGATCAAGTCATCTCGGATGATGTCAATGAGTACTTCTTCCACGGGCCAAACAACTCCCAAATGCTCCTTGCGAGTGGTGAGAAAAAAGAAATAAAAATCCCCTTATCTATTCAGGATTGGCAGCTTTGGCTTGAAGTTTTATCAATCAGCTATAAGCAGAATTGGAATGTACAGAATCCTTTTTCTAGCTTTTATGGTGAACTTCGTGGGAAAAATTTTCGCCTAAGCTTAATCCATAACTCTACGTCTCCCCATGGGATATCCAAACTCGTTTTAAGACATTTATCTTCTCAGAACCGACCTCTCGCTGATTATGGGGGGAATTCAGACCTCAAATCAATGATTACACAAAAAAAGAATATTCTTATTGCTGGTTCTACTGGTTCAGGTAAGACTTCACTTTTAACAAGTTTAATTAATCAAATTCCAGATGAAGAACACGTCGTTATCCTTGAGGATACTTATGAGATTATTTCCAAGCATCCTCATCAAACACGGTTCCTCGCTTCAAACTCAAATGAATCCTCGCTCAAAGATTTCTTAAGCTACTCTCTAAGATTGAGCCCGGACCGGATGATTTTAGGAGAAATGCGATCCCATGAAGTCATACCATTTTTAATGGCCATGAATACAGGGCATAAAGGATTAATGGGGACAATTCATGCGAGCAGTGCTCAGGATGCTATCGGCCGCATGGCCTTACTTTTCACTCTTTATGCTCCAGAGACACAATTGAACCTAGATAAGGTTGTCGATCTCATTTGTAAAAATGTGGAAATAATTATTTTTATGGAAGATAAAAAGATTAAAGAAATTATTAAAATCTTTGGATCAGAAAATGGAGTGGCCTTCTATGATTATCTAGAAGGCCACCGTGAAATTAATCTCTCTTAAGTTTTTTATAAGTAAGTCGCTGAGGAACATCCGCCTTATCTCCAAGGCGACGTCTTAAATCATCATGATAATCTTGGAAATTTCCTTCAAACCATGTCACTTTTGAATCACCTTCAAAGGCCAGCATGTGGGTACAAATTCTGTCGAGGAAGTAGCGATCATGGGAAATAACCACGGCACATCCAGCAAACTCTAAAAGAGCTCGCTCCAAGGCCTGAAGCGTATTTACATCGAGATCATTGGTCGGCTCATCCAGAAGAAGAACGTTTCCTTCCTCTTTAAGCATTTTTGCCAAGTGAACGCGGTTTTTCTCACCACCTGAAAGTTCTTTAATTCTTTTTGACTGATCCTCACCAGAGAAATTGAATCGTGAGATATACGCCCGAGAATTCATTTCCTTGTTCCCTAATTTAATCAAATCAAGTCCACCAGAAATCTCCTGCATGATGGTCGCATCTGGATTCATTTCTCGAGACTGGTCAATATAAGCAAGCTTCACTGTTTCACCGGTTTTAAATGTTCCAGCATCTGGCTCAAGCTGCTTAGTAATCATTTTAAAAAGTGTTGTTTTACCAGCACCGTTTGGACCGATAATTCCAACGATTCCTCCAGGAGGAAGCTTGAAAGTGAGATTCTCATAAAGGAGTTTGTCACCAAAGGCTTTAGAAATCTCATTCGCATCAATGACCACGTTGCCAAGTCGAGGACCTGGTGGAATGAAGAGATCATTCGTTTCATTGCGGGCCTCAGTCGTAGATTCATTAAGCATTTGCTCGTAATTAGAAATACGAGCTTTTGATTTTGCTTGTCTTGCTTTTGGAGACATGCGAATCCACTCTAGCTCTTCTTTCATTTTCTTTTGGCGCTTCGATTCTGTTTTTTCTTCTTGCGCTAAACGATTTGATTTCTGCTCAAGCCAAGATGAATAATTCCCTTCCCAAGGTATACCGTGTCCACGGTCGAGCTCTAGAATCCAGCCGGCAACGTTATCCAAGAAATAACGGTCGTGGGTGATGGCAATAACAGTGCCTTTATAAGAATGAAGGTGGCGCTCGAGCCAAAAGACTGTTTCAGCATCAAGATGGTTGGTTGGCTCATCTAGTAAAAGCACATCTGGTTCAGATAAAAGAAGACGACAGAGGGCCACACGTCTTTTTTCACCACCTGATAGGATTCCACAGAGTTGATCTGAGGGAGGACAACGAAGAGCTTCCATCGCGAGCTCAAGGCGTGAATCAAGATCCCAAAGATTTTGATGATCCATCATATCTTGCAGTTCGGCCTGTCTTGCGACAAGTTTGTCCATGTCTGAATCAGACATCTCTTCACCAAACTTATTATTTACTTCTTCATATTCTTTAACGATATCAACTTGCTTTTGAAGCCCTTCTTCTACCACTTGCTTAACAGTTTTACTTCCATCAAGCTGTGGGTCCTGCTCAAGATAACCAAAACTAATGCCTTTATTGGCATTAACAGTTCCAAGAAAATCCTTATCCACACCAGCGATAATTCGTAAAAGTGAAGACTTACCTGAACCATTGAGACCAAGGACACCAATCTTCGCTCCGTAATAGAATGAAAGAGAAATATCTTTCAAAACTTGTCTCTTCGGCGGATAAATTTTTCCAACCTTATGCATTCCAAAAATAATTTTTTTGTCATCGACAACGGCCATAGGGACTTCCTTTTAATTTTGAGAAGTCCCATTAAACCAGAAACTCCAGGATCTGTAAAAGGCTCTTGAATTACATTAAAGCTAAAAGGTCGCCTAAAAGATTAAAAATAAACGCTAAATAGGAGGGCAAAAAGAAAAAAGCCATTAAACAAAGCTTGACTGTTACGAGGCGCTTCTCAAAAAGTTCAAAGTGCCAATTCTCAATAAATCTTAGCTCCTTCATTAAAGCAGATAACTCTTCATCAGAATTAATTCCTTGCTCTCGAGATTTTTGACAAATAAAAAGCAATTTTTCGACCAGAGGCCCTAAGTTTTTTTGCGTAATTTTTTCTAGATCCCCTGCTCCTGAAATCTTGAGAATCTCAGTTCTTGAGAGAGGCACTTTACTCAATGATTTAAGAACAAATAAAACTTTCCAAAGCTTGCCAATATCTTGAAAAAGAATTTTTCGACAATAACGGATGATCCATGGGAGTGACGATACTCCAATTAATTGCCAGATTAAAATCCCTAATAAAAGAACACTTTTCATTTTCATTTCCACCAAAAAACTTGCACCCAAGATAAATCCCCAGGTGATCATCACCATAAGACCAATTTGAAGAGTTGTTCCTAAATAAAGTTCTTTAATTTTTTTTTCGGATTGAAGATCTGCCTGAAGTCCTTGACGCAAAAAGAGCAGAGGTTCTTGATACCTCCCTCCCATTTTCCGAGCTAAGGAGAGAAGAATTTCTACAATCTCCGTATAAAATTTGTAATGAGGAAGTTCGCCACAGTCCTGAGATAAAGTCGAACGATCCCAATTAAATCTTTTGAGCCAATCTTCCAGATAGAGCCCCGAATGATCTCGAAATTTCAATAAGTTAAACTCATACCGAGTCTCCAAGCCCAGCCAGTAAAGCATCACCACAAGAAAAGCTAAATAAATACAAATCATCATGAATATAACTCCCTAAAAAAAACTTCTTGATCATGACCCTTTGATTGACAGCATGCAAGCCTCTGGCATAGTTTGATGACTATGAATTCACTTCAGAAAAATTCCGAAAAATCTGGATCAGATGAACTTAATGCATTTCTTCAAAGCTTTGAAATCAAGCTTAATCAGGCCAGCCTGGATGAAGTTGAATTAACAAATAAAAAATTGAAATTTCTGGGGCTCAATTACAACCCTTTCTCTCAAGACAATAATGAGGAATGTGAGCAAGTATTAGAAAATTTAGGGCTATCTCTCTTTTTTCAAAATCCCTATCTTGCAACTAATATTCTGTTAAGACTCTTAGACAAAGTTGAAGAACGTTTAAATATTTTAAAGCAATAAAAAATGAACAAAATTCCTGAATGCTTAGTACACCCTGTATCAATAAAACTGATACGAACGGGCCATCCGTGGATTACTTCTGATAATTTTTCTAATCGCTTTCCTCGCCATAGCGAGTTTATTGTTGCGACTGATGATAGAAAGCGAGCGATGGCATTACTCATGCATGACCCCTATCATAAAAATATTAAAGCAAGAGTTTGGAGTACAAAATTCCCTTTTGACAGAGAAGCTCAGCATTTCACTGCTGGTGTTCAGGCCCGGCTTGACCTCGCCTTTGAGAAAAGATCACAAATTTCCGCCTTGAAAGAACGAGATAATTTCTATCTCGTTTTTGGAGAAGCTGATCAATTACCAGGGCTTTTTATATTAAAGCTTAAGGACCGAGTTCTCATTCAATTTTATACACAGTTCTGGAATCGTTATAAATCGATTATCCAAACGACACTTCAAGAAGTTTACCCCGAATTTAAAGATGAAAATATTTGGTTTCAATTAAGAGGAGAAACACGAGAGCTCCAAAAACTTCCTGCCAATTCGACTAATCAAGAACGAAGAGATGAATTTCATCTTCAAGAATTTGGTCTTCAATATTTAGTACGTCTTGGAAGTTCTTATGATCACGGAATTTATACTGACATGAGTTCTATTAGGCATACTCTGGCCCCTCTCATAAAAGAAAACTCATCCGTATTAAATTTATATTCCTATACTGGTGCTTTCTCCCTCTGGGCCCTCAAGCTTGGCGCAAAAGAGGTGACTTCTGTTGATCTCTCACCAAAATATATAGAGTGGCTTCAACAAAACTTGGGGCTGAACCCTGAAATAAATTCGACTCAACATCATGCCCTTACGATGAGCGTTGATGAGTCTTTAGAAAAATTTATTTCAGAAAATAAAAAATTCGACTTCATTATCTGTGATCCTCCATCATCTTCATCTGATGGTGAAAAACGAACATCAGCTATTAAGGCGTATCGTGAACTCCTGATTAAAATGGATAAAGTCCTTCAACCTGAGGGGCGTCTTGTTTTATTTTTAAATACACATCAAGTGACAAATCAAAAGTTTGAAAAAACCATTCAAGACAATCTTAAAGAACTTAAGCTTAATTATAAATTAGGCACTCGCCTATCTTTAGGCCAAGACTGTCCCACCTTGAAGAACTTTCCGGAAGGAAGCTATCTTAAGGGACTTGTCCTAGAGAAGTTATGATTGAAATAAAAAATCTTTCAAAAAGTTTTAAATCCCATAAGAAAGAACCTGGGCTGAAAGGTTCTCTGAAAGCTGTCTTCCATCGAGAAGAAATAACAAAACTTGCTCTTAAATCGATTGATCTCAGTATTAATAAGGGTGAAATGATTGGTCTCATCGGTGCCAATGGGGCCGGCAAAACAACATTAGTTAAAATACTTGCAGGAATCGTTCATCCAACCAGCGGAAGTGCCACTGTCCTAGGTCATATTCCCTGGGAAAGACCCAATGAGTATAGAAGACAAATGTCACTTATTATGGGCCAGAAAAATCAAGTTTGGTGGGACTTACCTGCTCTGGATAGTTTTTTACTTTTAAAAGAAATTTACCAAATCCCCAAGAATCAATATCAAAAGAATATTGATTTCCTGGCCGACACCTTAATGATCAAGGATCAATTAAAAACCCAAGTGAGAAAATTATCACTTGGCGAAAGAATGAAAATAGAACTGATGGCGGCACTTCTGCATAATCCACAAGTCATTTTCCTAGATGAACCCACGATCGGACTCGACCTTTCAGCTCAAAAGGCTGTCCGTCATTTTTTACTAGAGTACCAGAAAGAATTTTCTCCTATTACTATTTTAACTTCACATTACATGGAAGATATCAAGGAGCTTTGTCCTCGAGTTGCCATCATGAAAGAAGGCGAAATAGTTTTTGATGGTCCACTTGCTGAAGTTCAGCGGATGCTTGGGGATGAAAAAGTTATAAGTGTGACAACTGATGTTACGACATTTAAGATCCATATCCCTCGCGAAAATCTTGCCTCAGAAACTCAGCATCTTTTTCAAAAACATAATGTTGTTGATTTGAATATTCAGGATCCACCCATCGAAGAAATTATTGAATCTCTCATGAAAGGTGGAGCCCCCTAATGAAATCCTGGTGGAAAGATGTCATGGCGATGGAGTTTCGAAAGATTCTCGCCTATCGCTCAGACTTTTGGATTACATTTTTAGGTCAAATGTTTATTCAACTCCTCGTAACAATCTCGCTCTGGCATTCAGTCTTTAAAGAAAATAATGTCACTTCCATGCAAGGCCTCAATCTTGAAATGCTGGCGCTCTATTATCTTGTCGCCAATGTTGGGATGCGTATTCTATGGGGAGAGAACATTGGTTTTATTTCACGAGAAATTTACGAAGGGACATTTACTCGCTATCTCTTATATCCAATATCTTTTTTCCAATACAAGACTGTCAGTTACTTGAGCTACAGTCTCTTTTACAGTCTCCAGCTTTTTATCTTTTATTGGCTCTATCAATTATTCTTCGGCACAAGTGATCTCTCCTTTACTCATCTTTACTATTTGATTTTGGGAATCGGGATATTCCTAACGTCCTCACTGCTTTTTCTCACATTAGCTTTTATGGTCGAGCTTATCTCCTTGTGGGCAGACAATGTGTGGACTCTGATGATCATGCTTAGATTTTTTGTCACATTTTTTGGAGGAGGATTTATACCGCTTAACTTCCTTCCACATTGGGCACAGGAAATTCTCGCCTGGACGCCTTTTCCCTATTTAATTAATCTTCCTGTGAGAACCATCCTTGGTCTCAGTCACCATACTGAAATTATAAAAGGAATATTTTTTATTCTTGCTTGGACTTTAATTCTTGCGACTTTTGTTAAAGTCATCTGGTCGCGAGGACAAAAAAGATATACTGGAGTGGGAATATGAGCAGATATATTAGGCTCTACATTCACTTCCTGCAGTTTTCCTTTTCTAAGGCCTTAGAGTTTAGATTAGATTTCTTCTTTAAAATTATTATGGATATTGTTTACTATTCCGTTAACATTCTTTTTTTCAAAGTCATCTATTTACATACACCCATGTTAGGTGGATGGACTGAATCGCAGATGATGATTTTTATTTCAACTTATATTTTGATCGATGCCATCAGTATGACAGTTTTTTCAAGTAATATGTGGTGGCTTCCCTACCATATTAACCGAGGAGATTTAGACTATCATCTCATTCGTCCTGTCTCTCCTCTTTTTTTTCTATCTCTTAAAGATTTTTCAGCTAATTCTTTTGTTAATTTACTCATGGCGATTTTTATTTTTAGCTATAGCCTGATTCATTACTCGCTTCCTTTTCATTCCCTCGATGTCGTTCTGCTTTGTGCCCTTGTCTTGAATGGGGCCCTGCTTTATTACTGTTGCCAAATGTTAATGATACTTCCTGTATTCTGGACACAAAGTGCTCGAGGTTTTATGGATCTATTTTACAGCATGGGAATTGCGATGGAGAGACCAGATAAAATTTTTACTGGTTGGAGGCGATTCGTTTTTACTTTTATTATTCCTTTTTCTCTTATTGCTTCTTTCCCTGCTAAATTGTTTATTGAAAAATTTAACTGGCCGACATTTCTTCACTTAATAAGTGTGAGTCTTCTTTTTTGGATTCTTATGATTTTTATTTGGAAGAAAGGAATAAAAGCCTATTCAAGTGCAAGCTCTTAGAAAGCTCTTACTTTGCCCGTTAGGATTTCCCAAAACATTTTAAAGTCAGCAATTAAACTATAGAAAGGATACTTAAATGTTGCAGGACGATTCTTTTCAAAAAAGAAATGACCAGTCCATGCAAAACCATAACCCATGAAGGGAATAAAAAAGAGTACGGAGATAATTCCGGTAAAGAAAAATAAAAGTGCGAGAGCAATTACACCGCAAGTTCCAATAAAATGAAGCTTACGACAAACAAGATTTGAGTGCTCTCTCATGTAGTACGGATAAAATTCTGTAAAGCTCTTAAACTCCATTAAAGTCCCTTTCTTCCATGATATATCGCAAGTCCACGTTTTCTCAAGGTTTTTTAATTAGATCAAAATAAGTTTTCTCAAGTTTTTATCCGATCAAACCGATAGGTTTTCCAGCAAAGGAAGCCTTCCCATGGGGTGGATATTTTCAATTTTTTTACTCTTCTTGAGTCATGTCACCTCGGCAGATGATTCTGGTTTTTTCTCTGCACCAGATTTAAGTCATTTCTCTTATCAATCTCCTTGGTCTGATCCAGAGTGGCCAGTAGAACTCATACCTGTGCGCGGTGAGACCTATACCCGAAACTCTCAGGCACGCTTTTGTACTCGACCGACTGAAATGATTGATACAGTTGTTATTCATCATTCTGAAACTCCTCCGACAACAACTCCCATCGAAATAAATAGCTACCATCTGGCCCGTGGGACAGTTGAAGACCCCTGGTATATGATCGCCTACTCCTACGTCATCAATTCACCCTATGCGAGAACAAAAATACCTGACCCTCTAGTCACTGAGGGAAGACCTTTGAGCATCGTTGGGGCCCATGCAGGAACGAATGCTTTTGTTCCTATGGACGCTGAACAGCTGCAAATGTGGAAAGAAAATAAAGTTCTCTGTGGAAAAGAAAATGAAGAGTTTAAAATTGATCCTACTCTCATTAGAGATGGGCTGATTAAGGCCAATGTCACAACTCTTGGTATTGTCGTGAATGGAAACTATGCCCCCTTCTCACAGGATAACCCCAGTGGTTATTCCAAAAGAAATCCTCGCTATCCGACAAAAGGTACCCAAGACATGGTAGCGCGACTTTCCTGCCAACTTCAAAAAAAGTATCCACGAATTAAAAATATTAAATGGCACAATTATTATCATAGTACGACCTGTCCAGGGACCATTAAAAACTATATTGAGCAAATCAAGATCATTGCTAAGGAGTATGGATGCACATTCTACTAACATTACTCCTCTCCTTTACAGCAACACTGGCTTCTGCGTCTGATGAGAAGGCGATAAAAGAATTATTAATCAATTATGATAAAGTCATGACCGAGCATAAAACTGAACTAGTTGACGAAGTGTTCACTAAAAAATTTCTAAGCGAAAGTGGTGGGAAGGAAGAATTTATTGATAAGATCAAAGAACTTCCCAAAGAAAAAAAGAAATCAAAAATTAAAAGGATTCTTGAGAGTTGGAAGAAATCAAAAATAGGAAATATGCTTGTCGCGAAAGTAAAAAAAGGTGTCTCAACTAAATCTTCATCAAACTTTGTCATTATAGAAGAAGATGGGAAATTAAAAATTGATGGGACGATTAGTGATGATGAATAAAATTGTATTCTTACTTTTTTTTCTCGTCATCGCTTGTGGAAAAGACGTAAATATTTCTAATCAAAGACTTCAGAGCAATTCGACTCTTTCGACATCATCCACTAATTTTCAGGAAGGGTTACTCATTCGTGGGAAACCAGATCAAATAAAACTTAATAGTGTTCTTTATTCAGTTAGCATTTATAGTTCTTATAATTCTTTAGAGTTTGTTGCCTCTAGACCACTTACGAGTCAATTAACTGTTCGATTTAAAGGTAAAGTTAAAAACAGTGAAATAATATTAGAAACGATACAGGCAAAATAAAAAAGGCTCCCGAAGGAGCCTTTATTTTTTTAAGATTTTACAATGCGATCACGCCACGCCACGATATCTGGGGCAAGGTAATCATACTTCATCTGATCAATGGTATAAGCAGAGAATTCATAGTCATGTGAATGTGTAAGACACTCAGTAGGACAAACAGTTGTACAAAGCCCACAATAACAACAAAGGGCCGTATCAATCGTGAACTGATTGAGTTTCAAACGAATGGCCTGACCGTTACTTGTTTTCTTAATTTCAGTTCCCTCCGGAAGTTTCTCAGAGGCAATATAAATACAATCAACCGGACACGCCATCGCACATTGAGTACATGAGATACAATTTTGAGTATCATTAAAAAGTCTCATCCGCGCTCTTTCCGGAAGAACTTCTCTTATCTCTGGGTACTCAATAGATACTGGCTTCACTGCCCACACATATCTAAATGTGATCCACATCCCTTTCGCCGTTGTGGAAATTCCATTCCAAAGGTCGGCAAAGTATTGTTTAAAACTTGATTCTGAGTGAACTTGTGTGCTCATCGGTCAACCTCTCCTAAGACGATATCAATTGATCCAACGGTGGCCACAAAGTCAGCGATCATCTGACCTGGAGCAACTCGAGGGAGCATTGATGTATGAGTGAAACATGGAGACTTCACTTTAAGTCGATATGGTGTTTTCTCATCAGCTTTGGCCACAAGGTGGAAAGCAAGCTCTCCACGAGGGCATTCAGCTCTAACATAAACCTCACCGGCCGGAAGCTTCATGACTTTTGGAACCTTGCCCATAACTGGACCCGGCTCAAGCTTCTCAAGCACCTGACGGATAATTTTAATAGACTCGCCCACTTCTTTCATACGCACAATATAACGGTTCCAACAGTCGCCTACTTGACCCATTTCGCCTGTACCTACTGGAACATCAAAATCGAATTCATTATAGAGTGAGTACGGAGCATTCTTACGAAGATCCCACTTCATACCAGCACCACGAAGAACTGGGCCTGAGGCTCCAAAGTCTAAGCAGTCCTGAACAGTCATAATTCCAACGTTGGCCGTACGCTGAACAAAGATTTTATTTAAAGAAACGAGTTCATGATATTTTTTAGCTTCTTCTTCCATCTCATCACAAAATTGTCCTACGCGAACAAGCTGATCATCTGTCCAATCATTCCAAAGTCCACCAATCCAGATGTAATTATAAAGAAGACGAGCACCAGAAACTTCTTCAAACAGACGAAGAATTTTTTCTCGGTAATCGAAGGCGTAAAGAAATGGCGAGAAAGCACCAAGATCAAGAGCATAAGTACCAAATGCCATAAGGTGAGAGGCAATACGCTGAAGCTCCCCAGTTAAAATCCGGAGCAATTCAGCTCGACGAGGGACTTCAGTTCCCAGCATTTTTTCAATGGCCATGGCATAAGTCCATTCCATATTCATTGAAGCCAAATAGTCTAAACGGTCAACAAAAGGGATCACGCCACGAAAATCTAGGCTTTCAGCATGTTTTTCCATACAACGGTGAAGATAACCAAGATGTGGAATTGCATGAGCGACGATCTCAGAGTCTGTCCAAATTTCTATTCTTAAAACCCCGTGAGTGGCAGGGTGCTGAGGACCCATATTGAGGGTCAAAAGCTCAGATTTTAACTTTTCAGTTTCGGAATTAATGGTTGGCCTTTCAGGTTGGCCAATGTCCCAGCGGCTTTGCATAAAGTGATTCCTTATTATTGAGCTTTGCTTTCTTGAGCTTTTTTAATCATATCCTGACGAACAATAAACTCTCTATCTTCCATGTTCATTTTAGAGTCAGGATAAACATTCATACCGTTATAAACTTTCTGGGCTACGTAATCCTTACGAAGTGGAAAGCCTTCCCAATCATCAGGACAAAGAATTCTTCTCATATCAGGATGATTATTAAATTTTATCCCAAACATGTCGTAAACTTCACGCTCTTGAAAATTTGCAGCAGCAAAAAGTTTTACAATTGAATCAACTGATGGGCTTACTCGATCAGTAAGTTTTACTTTAAGGATTAAATCACGAACAGCTTCTGGATTATAGTTTGTTAACATGTAACAAACTTCCATGTGCTCTAAGTAATCAACACCACTGATGACATGAAGTGAGTTGAAAGAAATTTCTTTATTCGTCTTTAAGAACTCAACTACTTTATAAATATGTGAAGCTTCAACAGTAATACTTGAATCAGACTTTGAGTCTGCAGCGATGAAAGCAACTGCTTGGGCTCCGCTCACATGACGGTTAATTAAATCTGCTAATTCCTTATGCATTTTTTACCCACTTAGTTCTAAGGATTCTTTCATTGGCAATTTTCTTTTGAAGTGTCATCACACCTTCAATAAGAGCTTCAGGACGAGGAGGACAACCAGGAACGTAAACATCTACTGGAACAATTTCATCCACACCTTTCAAGACGTGATAACCATATTGCCAGTAAGGTCCACCTTTGTTGGCACAAGAACCCATAGAGATAACGTACTTGGGCTCAGCCATTTGCTCATAAAGAACTTTCACTCGAGTAGCCATTTTCATTGTTACAGTTCCTGCAACAATCATAAGGTCTGCTCTTCTTGGAGTCGCCATGAAGGCACCACAACCAAATCTTTCAAGATCATATTTGGCAGCACCAGTGGCCATCATCTCGATCGCACAACAGGCCAGACCAAAAGTCATAGGCCATAGAGAATTTTTTCTTCCCCAGTTTAAAAAATCATCAATGGTCGTGAGCACAACTCCGTCTTGCATGGAAAACTCCGGTTCACAATTAAAATAATCTACTCTTAGTTTTACCGCTCAAGGCCTGAATTTTCAATCATTTCCGGATGAATTCAAGAGTTGTCTTAATTATTTTTGCAAACAACGGCTGTTATAGGACTGATGGAATTTATGCTGACTAGGAGAAGTTGACGCTGGGCCACGCTGAGGACCTTGCTGCATGTAGGCAAGACGCTTTTTATCATTCTCGCAAACTTTAGAAAGTACAAGTTCGTACTCCATGAGGGCGGCCAGGGGATAAGGAACACCGTAGGCAGATGAAACAAAATTTATTTTATCAGCTTTTAAATCTTGAAATTCACTTGCTATGGAGCGTTTTCTTAACTGGCCGTGAAATTGATCAAAATACGAACCAACATGATAGAAGAGTTCAACAGCTTTGGTAAAAGAAAGATCCCCTCGATCATTTTCAATTTTTTGACAATGTGAGCGAGAATGAACGCGATTAGAAAATAGTTCCTTAAGCACTCTACATTCTGTCAGAAAAGCCTGAACTTCTCCCCCTTTGCCCTCAATTGTGCCCTTAATAAAATCCTTGGCATTAAAATTTTCAGAGTAAGGGTTAAAGCTTTCCCGATAAACATAGTGAGTTAATTCGTGAGCAAGATCCAAAAGAGCATCATCCCAGGCCAGGTGACGACTTATATAAACCACAGAACGAGACTCATAGATCACATGTTCTGGTGAATGGGGAGAGAATTTTCTCACCAGAGTTGTGTCTGTTAATGAAGAGTCACCGACTTTGATCACATCGCTTAATAGCTGACCAGTTTGAGCGGCTTTAAACTGAGCTTCCTTAATTAATCTCTCTCCACTTTTTGAACGTGCCAGGAGTTCAAAGAGTTTTTTAAAATTTAATTCTTCCGACGAAGAAAAACTCATCCACGTTCCGCGGGTTGACTGACCCTCTACATGAATTGTTTTATCCTCAAGGGCGAGGAGATTAAATGAATTTAAGCAAAAAATTAATAGTGCAAAGTATTTCATCCTCTAGCTCTTCGGCAAAGAGAATGAATACTTCAGAAAAAAATGACGCTAAAGATTGATAAATTTAAGGTGATGGATCGACTTACCTGACTCTTCCACTTTAATAGAACCTAAGTTTTTAATCGCTTGAGCCTCGCCTCCATTAAGCCTTTTACTCACACCAACCATATACTCACCAGGAGGAAGTGCAAATTCACTAATTCTGAGCAACTCTGGGAGCGTCATCCAATAGCGAGTATCGGCCTTTTCGAAAGCAGCAATACCTTTTGAGGAGGCAATATAAGTCGCCATCGCAACTGATTTTGCGAGAAACTCACCCTGTGGTCTTAATTTCTGGTAAATCTGCATGGACGCTACAATCGCAACCAAGTGCTTAATGGCCACTCTCGTCCCCGTTTTTACGTATCGACTTACAACATCCTCTTCAAGAACAATGCGAGCAAGAGCACCATTTTCGGAAACAATTGCCATTGGTTCTGTATGGAGAACTTTACCTTCCTTATTCATCACAACGAGATTCAGATCCTGTGGAACTGGTGTCTCCTCAATCATGGGAAGCTCAAATGAAATTGAAGCTTCTTGGACAGCTAGTCTTGTTACATCATGAGCAAAAATAAAACTGCCGGTCGTTTGAAAATTCTGTGGTCGCATTCCCAGAGTGTTCATGGCAAAGGCGGTAATCACCTCAGCACCGACGGTCGCAATGAATGCCTTCGCCCCCGGATTTTCAACCGCATCGACAGCACCCTTGAGTCCAAAATTAAAGGGCTTTCCAATTTTTTGCGGGATAAGCCCTTCTTCAAGAAGGATCACAATATTTGATTTGGGTTGATTCAATTTATTTAAGACTTCGGGACTTGGCTTAAGACTCTGTGACAAATCTTTAAATTCAGCGGCCCTGATTTCTTTAGTTAAGGACAAAATTTTAAACACTAAAAAGTCATGCAAATCCTTATAGGCTGCCGTCTTAACATAAGCTTTTTCACTCGCTCCTGACTCATAAGATTTGATAAATTCAGTAGACTGATTGTTGAAGACATTAAAAGCTCCCCCCATCGTGTTGAGGATGTTAAGGGCATCTTTATAAAGTTGAAGTGAAATTTGTTTATCATTTCTAATCTCACTGATCTCATGAACCTCTCCCCCAAAAACTTTTAACATTAAATCAGTTTGATAAATTGTTTTATTAGTTAAACTTCTTTGGAGTTCAGCAAAATAAGAGTCCCAAGCGAGAATAGTCGCACGTGCACTTTGCAGATCAGCTTTATTTTTTAACTTGAGGTAACGAGCATAATAAGACTTCGCTAAGAAATAATGAGCAAAAGAGCGCTCATAACTGGCCCCATAAAAAACATCAGATGAATCATTGATAATAAGGCTAGCCGCTTTCGCCGAAATCTTTTTTGTGTAGAGCTGATCAATAAGTTCTAATGCATTTTGAAATTCTTGAATAGCACGAGACTCATCACCCAAGGAAAGTGAAAGAGATCCTCTCTCTAATAACCAAAGGAGTTGTGACTTAGCGTCTTTTTTCAGATCACTTTTATTCAGAATTTCTTCGGCATTTTTAAAATCACCCGTACTAAAGTGACTGCGATAAAGCTTCGCTTCATCTTTCATCCTGGAAGAACAAGCTCCCAGGGTGAAAAGAAGAATTAAAAAAAAGAGTTTACTGCTTTTTACCATGAAGTGGCGTTTTTCTCAGAATACTTATTTACTTTTGTGCGAGTACGAAGAAATTCTGTCGCTGACTCAATATCTGTTAAACGAATATTGACTGAATATTCTTTCAACGTTTTCCCTGATCTTTTCTCTGGCTTCATGTACACATTTCCAAAGATCATGACATCAGCACCAGTTTGTTTACCAATTTTTTTAGCTGTCGCAGGATCAACCATTCCATCGTTTTGGTATGTAATTTCGCCCAGAATCTTTTCACGAGCAGCCTGATCAACAAGCTTGAACTCACCTGACATGGAAAGCTCATTTAAAAGCTCATCATTCAGATCTCCGATTGGGAAATAGGCCTCTGCTGTTTGATTTTGAACTTCAGCAATAAAAACCTTAGGACGCCCGTGCTTCGCTTTCATTTCAGCAAAGCCTGGATGGGCCTTCATTTGCTTAATAATATCTGAAATGGCCTGAGTCGTATCAGCACTCATCCAGTTGTCAGTGATCGTTAAACCTTTTTCATCTGACTCGTTTGCATCAACTCTTTTAGCTTTAAAGCTTCCACATGAAGTGGCCAAAAGTGATAGTGAAAGAACAGCAACGAAACATTTCATAGAAACTCCTTAAACTTCGCCTTTACGGGCCTTAACAAAATCTTCATCAATCTTTTCAAGTGCTTTTTTTACATTCTCTTTTGTCTCAGGATCATCTGCTTTACTGATAATATCCTCTGAGGCTTTATCAATCGCTGATTGCAAGCGAGAATTTTCCATGCGAACAAGTTTTGCACATGTAAATCCAACATAATCTTTTTTCGCACCAAACTTTTTAAGATAGTTGCGCTTTTCCCAGTATTCTTTTACTGGAGCTACACCATGGATAAGAGACTGAATTTTTTCGGCAAGAGTGTTTGAAACAAAATCTCTTAGCGCCTGAGTCTTAGGATTATTAGCATCAATTGAGGCAGAACCTTCTTCAGAAGCAGCAAGAGTCTTTTGGATAAAAGTTGTTATCTCACCAGCGATAGCAGCATTTACATTTGCCTTGGCAAGGTTACAAGCGATTTCACGGTTCACTTTTGGCTCAGTTTCGAAAGAAAAATAACGATATTTAGCGGTATCCATATTTTCTTGCTCTACCCAAACCATAGCATCTTCAATCCAGCCTGGTCTGTTTGTAGAGGAAGCGTCTCTTACTTCATAATCTTTTACAATTGTGGCAGAATTATCGACGTCCTTAACTTTTTTCTTACTGGAACATGACGTTCCCAGAAAAGAAAGCATCAAGATCGCCATTAGTACTTTTAGCATGTGAGCTCCTTTTTTAATCTAAATCTAAATCTGATAAATGTTCTTCAATATATTCAGTAAAAATTGATTTCACTTTAAGTAAAGCATCTGCCTGACTTCGCCCTGTAACAGTCTCTGCTTTACTCAGGGTTCTTTTCTTCTCTCCCCCTTCAAAACTGGAAAGGCTAAGAGTAAAGGTATGTTTTTCAAAACCATTCACATTCAAAAATTCTTTAATCCCCTCAACTTGAAGAGTCACACCTTTAGATGTGTTTCCTTTCACTAGCTTAAAACCGGCTTGAGTCAGAAGTTCTTCCAGTTTTTCTTTTAGCCAGTCTGGAGACTGGCCGACTTTAAAAAAGATCTCCTCTCGGTTAGGCTTTGACTCTCTCCATTTCACTAATTGATCCCAAGAGACTGGTGACGTTCTTGGCCCATTCGAAACGACTGAGAATCTCTCATTTAAACGTTCTCTCTCATAAAAAAGTTTAATGAGTTTACGAAAATTTGTTCTTTGTTTTTTTTCCCAAAGGACGATGAGTTCTTGATCAATTTTTTTTAAACGATCACCTAGGAGTTCTGAAGCCTTTTCTCTATCAAGAGAGGCCAGTGCATAGTTGAGTCCCTTTTTCTTGAATCGTTTTTTGATTTCGACCGCTTCAAGGACTTGATCAACTGATTCGGATAAGGATTTCTGGGCCTCCTCTCTCACTTGAGATTGCCAAGGAAAAGATTGAGATGAAGTGGTAAAAGACTGAAACTCAGATTTTACCTGAACCTCAAAAATACTTCCCAATTGAGTTTTGGCATTCGTCTCGGCCTCAATTAAGGTACGACCTTCACCAGAAGTGCAAAACTCACGACCCTCTTGGCAGAATTCATACGGAGAATAGACCCAACCAGGTGCTTCAGACTCTGTATCAGAGAGCCCACTTTTTTGTGGAGTAAAGAGAGAGCAACTAGATAATAGTACCAAGAATAAAATGATGTTCATGACGACAAAAATTTTGAACCCGATAGGTATTAAAGTCAATTAAACTCGCGAAATGACACGTAGCCAAGATTTTTTAACCCAATCTTAACCTTCCTCTTTAGTAAGGTTCTGATATAAAAAGGCATATGAATAAAGCCCAAATCCTCGTAATTGAAGACGAGCAAGATATCCGTGATTTAATTGCCTTCCAGCTTAAATCAGAAGGCCATGATGTTCTTTCGGCAGAAAGTGCAGACAAGGCCGTAACATTTCTTGAGAGAGGCGAAAAGATAGATCTCTTTTTAGTTGATTGGATGCTCCCAGGCTCTATGAGTGGGCTAGAATTTACAAAAAAAATAAGATCTCAAAGTCGCTTTGATCATATCCCAGTCATCATGATCACCGCCCTCACCCAAGCTGAAAATATCGTCGCAGGATTAGATGCAGGTGCAGATGATTACATTACAAAACCTTTTGACCTCAATGTTCTTCAAGCAAGAGTGCGAGTTCAACTAAGACAATCAGCGATCCAAGAGACATCCAATAAAAATCTACTTGATTTTGATATCCTAAAGATTGAAAGCTCTAAGTGTCGCGTGTGGGTTGAGAAAGAAGAAATCTCTCTGACCTCAACGGAATTTAAAATTTTACTGCTTCTCGCTCAAAAACCTGGGCACGTCTATACGAGAGACCAGTTCATCAATAGCATTCAGGGTGATAATATTTTTGTAACAGGACGAACTGTTGATACTCATATCGCTGGACTTCGAAAAAAGATGGGAGCTGCGGCCAACATGATCGAAACAATTCGTGGAATTGGATACAGATTTAAAGATGCCCTCTAAAACCTTTTATCCGTGGTTCTATTTTTTTAGAATTGCCCGAATATCTTTTCTCATTTTCATTCCTTCTCTTTTCCTAATTCTCTTTTTTTATCGTTCTTCATACAAAGAAGGCCTTGTCTCTCAAATTCGCCTAGAAACAGAGGAAAGTTTAAAAACAATAAAAGCGACAATTGATCAAGGTCAAATTGATTGGAAAAAATGGTGCACACAAATTCACCCAAAAAATGTGAGATACACACTGAGCACACCTGAAGGGCTTATCCTCTGTGACACTCAAGAAAAAAATGACGGAAAATTCATTAAGGATAAAACGGAACTTACAAAAGCCATCACAGAAGATTTTTATGCCCAGCTACGTTTTAGTGATTTTTTTCAGACTCAATCACTTTTTGCGGCCTTGAAAATTTCCGATAATCTCATTTTAAGAAAGGTTGTCCCTATTACGTCGATGAAAGATAACATGAACCGCTTTGATCGAATTATTTTTTATCGAATAATTCCGATTGCTATTGTGAGCTATATTCTCTTTCTTTTTCTTTTCCATCAGGCCACCAGACCCCTAAGTTCGATCCTTGGAAAAGTTCAACAATTTGAAAGTGGGATTCCTTTTAGTAAAAATCTGGAACTCTACTACCGAAAAGATGAGTGGCGAAGAATTGAAGAAGCTCTGAGTTCAGCGGAAAAAGAAATTAAGCAACAGTTGTCAAAATCAAAATCAGAAGATGAGAAAGTCAAAACGATTCTTGAATCAATTCACGACAAGATAGTTGCGATTGATCCCTTTGAAACGATCATCTTTTCAAATGAGAAGTTTCACAAATCTTTTCCCTCCGAAAAGGGCTATGATGAAATTACCACTAAAATCTGGCATGTGATAAAACATCAAGATGTTCTTGAGACATTTAAAAAAGTGCTTACTTCTGGAAAATCAATCTCCTTGTCAGGGCTCACGAATATTTCAGATACTCACACTGAAAAGACCTTCGACCTCACTGTTTCAGCCTTAAGAAATTCTGAGGGTAGTATAACCGGAGCTCTAGGGGTTTTTTACGACGTCACTGAGTTTAAGAAAACTGAACAAATGCGAGTCGATTTTGTGGCGAATATCTCCCATGAGATCAGGACCCCACTCACCTCAATTAAAGGCTACACACAGCTCCTTAGCTCGCAAAAAAGTAAAATTGATCCTTCCTTACACAGCTTTATGGATAAAATTAATTCTAACACGGAAAGAATGATTGCCCTTTTTACTGATCTTTTAAACTTGTCTGTCATTGAATCCCAAAAGAATATGGCCTTTGAGGATATTGACCTAAATGAACTCTACTCAAATGTAGGGCAAAGTATTATTACGAACTATCCAGAAAAGAAAATCAACCTCTCATCTGACCTTAAATGTGATTCAGTGAAAGGAGTTCCGAGACTCATCGAACAAGTTCTTGCAAATCTGATCGACAACTCGTGCAAGTATTCGGGTGATGAAATCTCAATCAAGGTTTCAAGTTTTCAAAAAGACCACAAATCTTTTATTGTTGTTTCAGATAACGGTCCAGGTATTCCTAAAGAGCATCTTCAAAGGATTTTTGAACGCTTCTATCGAGTGGATTCATCTCGGGAGTCCTCTCGGGGAACCGGTCTTGGCCTTTCAATTGTTAAGCATATCATTGCTAAACATGGAGGCAAGATTTGGGCCGAAAGCGATGAAAAAAATGGAACTGATTTTATTATTGAATTGCCTATAACTTAAAAAAGATATTCTAATTCAAAGCTGTAAGTGTATTTTTGATAAGCGTAGTTTTCAGTGTCTTTGGAAGAGTAATCTTGGAAATCCGCTTTCAGGTTTCCCCGCCAGCTTTTGCCAAATGTCTTAGAGAGACGCATGTTTGGGTTGAGCAAATATTCAAAACCACGAACAGTATTATTGTAGGGGTTCACAAGAGTCAGCCCAAACCCAATACTTGGTGTAAAGTAATCTTGAAACCTTGAAAAAATGAAGTCAGCACGAATCGTTTGAGAATTTGAATCGTAGAAGTCATCGCGTACTCTCAGCATATCAAAGCTAGCATAAAGTAGAAGTGTATTCATGGAGAAATTTCTTATTTGCTCAAAGACCAAACTCGTTGTTATTGAATCTCCACTATCTTCATAACTATCAAACTGACGACGTCTCAACCTGAGGATAGACTCTCCCCAAGAAAAATAATTAAACCTCTCACCTAGCATAAACGTATGAGACCTTGAGGCAAAAGTGAGTTTTTTTTCTCCATCAATATCCCGTTGAACTTGATTGAAGTCATAATCCACTAAAAAGGAAGCTGGTTTTTTCCAGAGCTCATGCTCATAAGAAGTTCGAACTGCGGGTGCAACGAGGTAATTATCATTCCTGTAAACTTCTTGCTCCTCGCTAAAATACTTTGTGTAGTTAAAGCGAATTTCAGGAGAGAAGCTAAAATAATCACTTTGATAAAATGTATAGCGCCCCATTGCATCTGTTTTCAGAAAGGGAGATGACTGTTTTGAAGCAGAGACCTCTTGTTCTTTAGGAGAAAAGGTAACATTGGAATCCACTCCGCCATCGAAAGCAACTCGCATAAAATAGGGAGGCTGCAAAGTTGGTCGACCGTTTCTTAGTTTTAATAAAATGAGGTCATACTTTAATTGGAGTTCCCGGATTTTTCTTTCAATCTGTTGGGCCAGGATTGAATCAGGATCTACGGCCAGGGCTTCACGATATTGCGGAATAATTGTCGATTCGACGGCCCTAAATGCATCAGGATGTTTTTCGACCTGTTCTAAATAGATATCGGCAATCTGCATTTCAGCCGCTTGCTTAATTTCTTTGGCCTCTTCATCAGAAAGTTTATCTACCGCTTTATAAAAAGAGATGGCCTTTTTCTTTTCTCCTAGGGCATTTGAGAGATAAGCAATGTAGTAAAGTGAAACCGCCCGTTTAAACTTTTTTCTTAATGATTCACGAAATTGAAGCCGGGCCTCAGCTAATTTTTCTGAGGCATAGAGTGATTGCCCGTACTCATAATTGATATCAACAGGTGAATAATCTAATCCTAAGGCCTTACTAAATTCAATCGAGGCATTTTCAAAATCTTTTATTCTGTTGTAACAAAGACCTTTCCAGTAGGCGATTAAACCTTGCTGAGGCTTAGAAAGATTTGCCCCCTGAAGATTTTCAGTTTGCGTCAGCTCCTCAATTGTTGTCTGGTATTTTCCAAGCTGATAATAGGCAAATGATGTTTTAAAAATCTGGTTTTGCTCTGCTTGATTGAGTTCAATAGAACTTTCTTGTGCCCATAAATTAGCACAAAGACAAATCAAAAGCATCCATGCAAATCTCTTCATCCAACGTCCTGCAACTCAAACTATTGACCAATGATAATCACTTTTGATTTCGTATTGATGTAGTTTTCTATATGACTTGAAGTTCCACTATTATTTTGTTGTAAATTATTGACGTCATTTAATCCATTCGGCAGGAATCGACGGTTAATAATGTCATTGTTCAACGGAGCTCCCGGCTGAACGAGTGATGGATTATTAGTGAGAATAGTTCCGATATGAGCAAGGTTGACTGGAGGCTGCTGAACAATAGTAGGTGCAGGTTTAGGAATTTCTTGAATCTTAATGGTGCCTGTTTCATCCTTAAAGGCAACCATAAGCTTACCATCACTCGTGATTTCCACATTTTTAGGTGGCACATACTCACCTACATTATTCACTTCACCTTGTCCTGGCCCTGGGATGTAGGTGTTAGTATTGGCATCGAGAACACTGCCCTGACCTGGGGGAATAATAGTCCCTGAATCAATGTGAACAAATGAGCCATTGGCCGGCTTCACTTTATCACCTTCTATAAATCCATTTGGATTGACCTGAGGATTTTCATTTTTTACTTCGGGAGCGGCCACTTGGACTTCTGTTTTGATCACTTCAGAATTATTGCTCACTGTAGCGCCATCGAGACCTTCAGGGACGACTGACTTTTGAGAATTTTTAACTTCTTGAGCACTGTCTGGGGCCCTCTCAGTATCGAAGTTCCCACTTTTTTCCAGGACTTCTCTTTGTTCAATATTGAGAACCGCAGGCTCAGTTGGACGGTTACGAGTTTGATCAACGACAGAAAACTCTCCAGGATGTATACGAACACCTTGGTTCACAATATTTTCTAAGCGCTCAGTTGATCTTTCTTTAAAATTATCATTTTTAGCAAAGACCACGCTTCCTTCAAATAAAATGGCCGAGGTTGTTTTCTCGTTGGTCGCAATCATGAAATCTGTTCCGCGAATACCCATGACGGCATTTGGAGTCTTGATAAAAACTTTACTCTTACCTTGCTCTTTCATCTGTAAGTAGTCTTTAGTCACTTGAGAGCGAATTTTACCTTTAACAAGATCAATGATGCCCGTATCGTTCCCTGTAAACTTGGTAATCTTAACTTGAGAGTTTGGTCCAATGTTCATCGCTGACTTATCGATAAAAACGAGCTTCGCAAAACTTTTTTCAGCGGTCTTAACAACTGAGCCTTCCCTCACCCAATCATCTTTTTTAAGCTTAATCGTTTTACCAAGAATCATAACATCAACGTCTCCTCTCAACATCGAGACGACGGCGACTTTAGCACCTTCTCCCTGCCCTTCTTGGGCAAAAAGAGTACTTAATAAAACTAAAAATAAACACAAACTTAAAATGATCTTCATGGAAGACACCTCAGGTGTTTATTATAGCTTTAAGTGAGGCCCAAACAATTTAAGCTTCTAAGGTGCAGAAATTACCGACTTGGGATCATAAAAGTTAGCCGAATACTCAATCAACCAAGTCGGCAATCACGAGAAAAATTCACTCATTAAATTAACCACTTGGAAAAATTTTGACTCATTTATTTGGCAAATAATCTCAAGACATTTGATCTACCTTTAAAATACCTGAGTACTATTAAAGACTAATAAATATAAAAAATCGATGTGATTCCAATTACTAAAACTCTTTAATTATTCTCCGATAAGCCTAAGGTCTCAATTCAATTTGAGGCCAAATGATAAAATGGATTTATGAAATTAACCACTAAGCTGATTTCATTCTTGCTCACAATCTCCTCGATATTTTTATTGAGCGCTTGTGGTGTGCCTACTAGTAAAACCACTCTAAAAGTGACTAATAGTATGGCCATCGGTAACAACACCTACAAAGGTGGACTTGTTTTTTATGGTCGTTCTGCTGGTGGAAAATTCTTTTCAATGCCAGTTCCTTATACAGCCGGTGCCTCCAACAACACCGCTGAAGTAGAAATAGATAAGGGTATTTGGACTTTTGCAGCGGTAGGATGGGAGCATACAAATGCAACCCCAGATCCCTTTCAAGGGAAATCGAAATGTGCAATAACCCAAGTGAATCTCGATTCAGATGAAAAAACGGTGGTTTTGGATCTTGAATATTCAAATTGTAGCCATACAGAATTCGGTGGTAACTTTGATGCTACAAATCTGCAATTTAAACTCACGAACATTGTGACCTGCGGAAGTTTTTACACTAATACAACTAATGCGACCCCATTACCACTCACTGCCGCTAACAACAACATTGATTATTGTTCAACCAATACTAATATTAGTCCTGACTTAAAAATCTGGGCAGGTTCAGCGAAAATTAGGATCCCCGCTATCCGCCAAGGACTGCCACCATTACCTAATTCACCACTTGATTACTGCGTACAATTAGACCAGGGCCGATCTACCACAACACCATCATTTCGTTTGCCGGCCAAAGGTGTCCCAGTCATCATTGAACTCTTTGACAGTAACAATTGTACGACAGATAAGAGCGCAGTTTTCGAGCTTCGCGAGGGTCTTAATTTTAATTATAGCACTTTTGATCACAAGTACTTTACTAATACCCCGCCTAGTATTTCTGCTTTGTATTTTCTTACAACTATTTCAAAAAGAGGAACTTCCTCCCTTATGGCTTCGGTTCCGGAGTTTGGTTGCGGTGGCGGAACAACTACTGGTGGAACAACTACTGGTGGAACAACTACTGGTGGAACAACTACTG
>JAIYBW010000010.1 GCA_027488375.1 Pseudomonadota bacterium | reverse complement strand
GGTGGATTTTGCTTCGTTAGTAATCAGTGTGAGTCCTACAAATGCGAATCTTCAATTTGCAAGGAAAACAATATATGTCGTCTTGCTGGCATTGCTGATGCGAGTACTCCTGTAAAAGTAGAATGCGAGGCTCCCTACAAGAAAGACAATCTTGGAAAATGTTACGATCCAACTGCGTCCTACTATACAAAATTACTTGGTAAAATTTATGTTTCGAATCAAGGTGGCCCGAAATGTCAGTTTGAACTTGTTCCAACTGCTCCGGCGGTAAAAGAAGACATTCAGGGTGCTATTAAATTAGCGATCATGTCGACACGAAGTATGGAATGGTTGATGAGTACTATCACTATGAACGATAGTATGTCTGAGCGTGATTGTGTCTATTCCAGAGATTATTTCAGAGATCAAATTAAAAAACTTGTTGAAGATAGAAAAATTGTCATTGATGAATTTAACAAAGATATCAAAATGATCGAAGAAAATTTTGCAGCCGTTGTCGCTGCAAAATCCAATGATCAAACACCTATTGAAACCCTTTGTGAAGGGGTTACTACGCAACATGATGTCGCTAATCGAAAAGCTTCTGGTAAAGATTTTTTATGTTACATGTACCGCAGAAATGAACTCTTTAAAGCTTATGAAACAAAAATGAAAGTTTGGAGTAAAAACTTTTATGATGTTTTTAAAAATTACGAGAATGACATAAAAACTTGGGGAGAAAATGATAAAGGTTGGATGATTGGAGGAACAAGTCGTGACTGGAAAAATTCTCGAACTTGTCGATATTGGGTAGACCTATGGGTAGGAGTTATAACACCCAAAAAAATAAAGAAAAGATGGATCAATCGTTATCAGCATAAGTATAACTCAACTAGTGAGGAATTCAAAGAATACATCAGTTCGATAGACTCAGAGGCACACAGTAAATTATCAAAATGGCACTGGATTCTAGATCCTCTACAACCAGGTCATGGCGGCAATGATATGTTAAAATTTGTAAAATCATTGAAAACTGGTTCTACTCCAGAAAATGACTTTATTTTAGAGCCCGAGCTTGCATCCAGTTTCGAATTGCGAGGCTGCTCCACAAAGCTGGAGGATCCAAAATGTCAGCCATTCAAGCAATATATTACAGATCTTCAGCAAGTAGCTAAAGCTCAATCGCTCATGTACTCGATGCACAGATATAGCAAGTTTAAATCATATTATAAAGTCGAGGGTTCACCACGACGTCGTTTAATTGATCGTATCATTACAGATACTACGAATCTTCAAAACTATTATGAAGCAACCATTGAGCTTCGTGTAAAACAAAACCAGTGTATTGATAAAGTTCTTAACCAAATTAATACTGCTTATAGCGGAAGTGGGGCTGGTATCACAGAAGGTAGTGCGAACTACTTTGAACAAACCACTAGTGGTGACACTTCGGTCACTAAGGACAAGAATATCACCAAACCAAAATTGAAATCTTCAACACTTCCTCCAATGAAGTTTTCTTTAAACTCATTGAAATCCGGCTTTAAAGTTTCAGAGACAAATATTGATGGTACCCAGAGTAATGGATCAGGTTCACTAGACTCAGGGGAATCTTCAGCACTGGCGGCCCGAACAAAGGCCCTTCAAGATGCAAATGCGGCTGCTCGTAGTAAGGGAATAGAAGTAGATAAAATTGATGAAAAACAAAGAAGTGATCTTAGAAAATCTAATCTATTCTCGAGTATTGGCAGTGGCAATAGCAATTTAGGTTCTCTTCAATCCTCTCCATTAAATGATTTAAAATCAAAAACGGCCATTGGTGAAGGTGGATTTACTGATCAACCTAAAACAAATTTAGATTCAATAAAACCCGTTAGTTCATTTGAACCATCAACTGGCACTGGCGCTGCTACCGGAGTCGGAACTGGATATGGAAGTAGCACCAATCCTAATAATAATGATTCAACCGGAATGAGTGATGAGGAAAAAGATCGCATATCTGCGAACTATGAAAGAACCAAAGGCGAGTACAAAACCAAAGAAGAAGACTCACTCTTTAAAGTCCTTTCAAAAACATATATGAGAAGTTTAGATAAGATTTTAAAGCGCAAAAAAGATACAGATGAAGAATTACCAGCGACTCCAAAACCTTAATTTAAAAACAACCTCTGATCTCGCATCGAACTTCGTAAACTCACCTTTCCAGGTGAGTTTCGCAGTTCCTATTTCCCCGACGCATTTTTTGGCAATAATGATTTCAGCGTCTGCTTTACTGGCCTTATCGGCGTTATAGACCTCATCACGATAGATAAACTATACCATGTTGGGATCTTTCTCAATTTCCCCACAAAAAGTCTAAAAGTTAAAATACCTCATCAATTAAAAATTATAACCAATAATGTCGAATATGATCATGATGTTTATTTTAATATGGTCACTTCTCATTAACCTTTCCTCAGCCTTCGCCCTTGAAATGACAAGGAAAGAGTTTTGTGACACTCAGGCGTTATCTAAAAATGAGTTCTCTAAGGCAATTTTAAAAATTGAAGGAAGGACTCCACATCCCGCACTCCTTCAAACGATCATTAGACTCATTGAAGACTTTAACATACCTGGCCCCTTTATAATTCATTTCACGGATTATGTGGGTCCCAAGAAAGTATGGTCCCTCAAGCTAAGTACTTCTCATCACATCTATTTTTCAAAAAATGCTCCTGATCTTCTTTTAGGAATTGAACTTGAAAAAATTGAACAGGAAGTTTGTGCTCCAGGTTCACGGGGAGATAAAACATTTACCATCAGTTATACAAACACAGTAATAGAACAGTTTCTCCGGAATGTAGCGACTAAGGAATCCTTGGCGACCACGCTTAAAAAAAGGACAGGCTGGGAATTGAGAAGTTCACCAGGAGAAAAAAATTATGATGATGAGCAAGAATTTAGAACGGAGGAGCTCGTCACTCTGATAAAGCAATTGATGGACATTCCTCAAGAAATTTTTAAAAAGATGAAAATAAAAAAACTAACCCGCTGGCGCTATGGGGCCCCTCTTCCTGAGCCTGATGCCTCTGCCATATACTTCGTTAATGAAGAAAAAATAATCTTTAGCGATGCCGCTTTAATGGATCAAGAGAAAGATGTTTATGGTGAAGGTACTATATTGCACGAGATGGGTCATGCTTTTTGGTACGGACAATCAGAGCAATTCCAGGATAAATTTTCTTCTATCTCTTGGTCAAAGAATAATGGGAGATGGGAAAAATTAGCGTCAGGAAGTTCTGGATTTATTTCTGAATATTCAATGAAGTCTCCCGAGGAAGATTTTGCAGAACATTTCTCGGGATATATTCATCATCCCGAGAGACTAAGATCCTCTGCTCCCAAGAAAAATGAATTCCTGGAAAAGCATGCCTTCACAGATGTCAGCTACTTCACGACCGTAGCAGAAAATGCAAAAATAAAAATTGATTCTCCAACGCCAGATACAAAACCTCCGTGGCTTGAAAAAGACTTTATCTCAAGTTATCGATTAGATGTAAAAGCTAGGAATGATCAATCAAAAATATCAGACATCTACTTTGAAGTTAATAAAGCGCAAGATGATCTGTCAGGGATTGCCCCAGCTCTCATTACTCTCACTCATACACAAAATAAAAATTACAAAATCTTTATTCAAACTACTCCACAGAAAAGACCTGATGGATCCTTTGGACTCATTGCAAGTATCATTTCAGACCCAAAGAAACTTGCACCAGGAAATTACCGCTTAGGTACACTTCCCCTATCTGATATGGCGGGTAATACTCAGTATTATGAGTCGACAGGGATACCTGAAGTATTTATTGATGGTTTTATGTCTCTTGAAGATCCTAGCAAGCAAGATATTGATGTTGCAAAAATAAGAATTGATCCACTACCTCCTATCGATGGATATCCCGGGCTGAAAGTTACTCTACCGATTCCATATGAAGAAAACTTTAAATCAGTTCATCTGAACTGGGAATTTCCCACATTAGAAGGAAAAACTGTACACGTATGTACTCTTTCTCGAAGTTTTCCATGCCTTGCCACGGAGAGAATTGGTGACCAGGTCGTGATTCACAATTATTTTCACAAACAATATCCAAGCTCAATCGTAAAGCTTGCTTCTCTTACTATTAACCGTAAGGCAACTGAAAAGACTGCTGAGGATCAAGAGAATATAACCATTCCAGTAAATACACCTCATCTTGAATCTAGTATTAACACGGGTAAGGATTATTTTGATCTGATTGATCTCGAAGTTAATCAAATGAAATTAAAAGCAGTAGCAAAAGAAAATAAAGAGGGAGGTACTCAGAATATTGAAATCTCCATACCCCTCACAAATGCTAATGCAGGCAAGTATTATATCATGACAACCATCAGGAGTCCGACAGGTAAGTCAATTCTTGATGTTGTAAATGAGGATGGAGTCAATTCAGGTTTTGTTCTTGATGAAGGAGGTACAAAGTATCTACGCTTTATCGTTCCTTTTAAAAAGAATCCTGAGGATGGTATTTATATGATTGAAAGTTTTCGAATCAAAACCGAGTATCCACGGCATAAAAATTTACCACTAGACCAGAACCAATTAAGCGAGAAAAAGATTAAACTCATAGAGAGAGGAATAAAAAGAAGCTTCACGATTAAAGATGAGAAGTTTACGGATTTGAATTAATCAAGAAATTCTAAAATTTTCAGATGAGTATTTTAATGTGAGGGCCAGTCTGACTGACCCTCAAAAGTGGACCTTAAAACTGCTTACCAATTATTAAAGAAAAGTTAGATAAATCGGCTTTACCATCATATGAATCATCTTCTGAATCTAATACAATACGTCTATTCATCATTTGGACGAAAAATGATTCCTGAAGTTTAAAATCAACTCCATATTGATAACCAATTCCTGATTTAATGTCGTAGCCTTTAAAAGCTCCGGAAGCATCTACTTCAGGAATATGGTAAGTGATACCAGCGACTAATGAAATTTTATCAGATACAGGAATATGACCATTCCCATAAACAGTCGTCATTTGAATTTTAGGGGTCGAACTTTGGCTTGAATTAGCTGAAGATGGGGCTACTGTCGTTACTTGATCTGTATCTCTTTCAAGTTCATAAATGAATCCTGGATTAAAACTTATTCCCGATGCTGTAGAATAAACTTTGTATTCAGCTCCTATTCCATAACCAGCACCATCCATATCTGCCTCATAACGAATATCATTCCCGTTATCCAAAGATCCATGATCAATAAAACTCATTGAAGTATTAATTAATCCAAACACTCTTGGTGAGTAAGCCATAGAATGAGCAGATACCAACATCAAAAAACTAAGTAATAAAAATTTCATCTTTTCTCCTTTAATTAAAGATTAAAATTATTTTTTAAAAAATATCCTCAGCCCGAGATATAAACTTTGTAAACTCACCCCTCCAGGCAAGTTTCGCTGTTCCTATTTCTCCCCCGCGGTTTTTTGCGATAATGATTTCAGCTTCTGCTCTATTGACCGTATCAGCGTTATAAACCTCATCACGGTAAATAAACCATACCATGTCGGCATCTTGCTCAATATCCCCAGAAGAGCGCAAATCCTGAAGCATTGGACGCTTATTATCTCTTCCTTCTACCCCACGATTAAGCTGAGAAAGAAGGATTACGGGGCATTCAAGCTCTTTAGCAAGAAGCTTAAGACCTCTTGTGATAACACCAATATCATCGGCCTTATTGCCTTTTTTAGTCTCTTCCATGGTCATGAGCTGTAGATAATCCACAACTACGGCACGAAGCTTTCCATGTTTGGCCTTATAGCGTAGGCACTGAGTGCGAATCCTTGCTAGAGAAGTTGATGAATAGTCATCAATAATCATGGGAAGCTTAGACAGCTTTTCAGAGGCGCTTGCAATTCTCTTTAAGTCCTCAGCATTAAACTCACGGGACTTAAATTTTTGAGAATTAACTAAGGCTTCCATGGAAATCAAGCGCTGAGTAAGCTCACCATGAAGCATTTCAAGTGAGAAAACAACAACATGCTCATTATAGTTTTCAGCAATTTTTTGACCGATATTTAAAGCAAGGGCGGTTTTACCCATCGATGGTCGAGCAGCTAGAACAATTAATTGTCCTGGGGAAATCCCAACAATCTTATCATCAATTGAATCAAATCCCGTCTTCGTGAGCTTTGATTTAATGGAGTCTTTATCTCTTAAATCCTGAATCACTTGAAGGATGGAGTCTTTTAAATCAAGTGAATTACCATTGGTTGAATTATCATTTAGATCAATTAGGATCTTATTGATTTTCCCAAGAAGCTCATCTTGAGTGACTTCACCATTGATTGCGATGGATTGAATCTCTTTTGCTTTTTGAACGACATCACGAAAAACAGACTTTCTTTTAATCAGATCGGCATAGCTCTTTAGGTTTGCAGAGCTTGCGTACTCATCAAATATACTTACGAGGAAGGATTGTCCTCCTACTTTTTCAAGCTCGCCGGCCGAGTTTAAGCTCTCGGCAAGTGTAATGTAGTCTGGGTTAATTCCTGAATTTTTTAACTTTATGAAGTGCTGATAAACAAGGCGATTTCTGAATTCAATGAAGTCATCGGCGTCTATCTTTAGTGAGTCGATTTCTCCCATTGAGTCGGGGTCAGAAATGACCGTTGATAAAAATGCTCTTTCAGCGATAAGAAGTTCATTTGTATTGTTGTTTAATGCTTCCATGCTCACCTTATGACATTATCTGTTCGCCAGCTTCCATTCTGGCCTGAATTAATTCTTTAATACGCTCTTCTAAAATCTGCTCTCCTAAGAGCGATGTTCTAATTTCCTCGCCATAAAGCTTATAGGCTTCTTTCTCATATTTTGCATAAACTCTTGGCTCTTTTTTTACAGTCAGAAAAGTGAGTGCAGCAAGCTCACGAGTTTTCTTCTCTGTGACTTGAACCTCAAATTTCTTTCTCTCAACTTCTTTGAGGGCAAGCTCTTTAGTTTCAATAATATCTTTCAGCTTTACTCTCTCAGTTACAAATCTCTTATAGCCCTCAGGCTTTGTGTATTCCATTTGCTTATTAAGTGAGGCGAAGATAATCGCTCGTACTGACTTAATTTGGCCTCGGTTTGTGATCTTTTGGAATAAAACCATATCTACTAAGAGTTCGCAGAGATAAACTTTTGTTTTTTCAAATTCTACTTTAGTTGGATATTTCGCTCGAAGATCAGATAAAAAGTCAGGAGAGATTTCATTTGTAACTAAAACATCTTCTCCATACCACTTTACAAGTGAATCAAGGAACTGATCACCTTGAGCAAGGAGATGAGTTTCAGGGAAAGAGATCTTAACAACTTTCTTTCTTTCAACTGTTGCAAATACGTAGTCTAGATCCGGAAGTGCTGTTTTAAGGGACTCGAAGTATTTTTTAATGTTTCCGAAGAACTCTTTTTTGTTTGTAAGTCCTAATACGGAAGCAATGTCTTCAATCTCTAAAGTGAAGACGTTTCTTTTACCAACATCTCGATGGGAGACGATTAACTGATAAAGGCGTCTCACGGCCCCACTATCTAGGCTTAGGTAAGTTTCACGAGAAAGAACTGAATAATATCCACCTAGGAGATTTTGCATAATGTCCTTATCAAAGGTCACACTATGGCGGGCATCAAGGTTTTTAAGGTCAGCGTAGTCTTCGTTGACAACAGATTTTCTTGACTGAATAAGATGCTTTTCAACATCCACATTTTTAGAGCCTGAAGTAGAATAGAAGGATTTTTTGAATTCTATGGTCATTCCAAGCATACGCTGGATGGAGTCTCGAATGTTGCCGTGAGAGCCCTTAGAAAGGCCCAGGCGCTTTCTAATCTCTTCGTAGGTGAAGACAGGTGAGTCAGTCTTCTGCTCCACACACATCGACATGAGGATGTTTAAAACGTCCTGGTCTAATTTCCCCGCGGCACCAGAGTTTCCACGAAAGACGACCTCTAGGCGATGAAGATTACTGTTCTCATCAAACCACTTGGTCATTGAGTGCTTCTCAAATTTGTCTTGTTTTTTATTTTTGCAAAACTCAAAAGGAAGTGCGAGACCGATATTGAACTCAGACTTGAAGTTCACTATGTCATTGGGGTTAGAGACAACAACGGGGGCTGTATCTGTAGCATTTAACTCAGCAAGGTTATGCTGCGCCTTTAATGCATTGAAGGTAGAACTTGAACTCAGAGTATTAATTTCAAAATTTTCCATATGTTACTTAATTATTTCTTTTTTCCACTAAAAACATCAAGCACATTTTTTCGGCCGAAAACATCACAAAATATTTTGTAGGCCAAAAACATCATAGGGGCAGAATTCTTTTTAAAACATCATGCCGCTAGAAAGTGGGCCAAAAACATCACGGCCTCTAACAGTGCTAGGAAAAGTAGGCCATCGACATCATGGTTTGATGTTTTTAGTGGAGTAAATGGATTGGCCGCCCCGATAATTGTCAAAATTCCGCCATAAACATCAACGATGAAAATATTTTTTTAAGAAACTCCGGCAAAGACATCATGCTTTGATGTTTTTGGCCAAAATCAGACCCTTCTAAGTATTTATCGTGATGTTTTTAACGGAGTTTTTCTCAGATGCTTATTTGTGTGATGTCTTTGGCAGACTTTAAGTGATGTGATTGGTGGAGTTTTCTTTTAAGTGATGTGATTACCAACCTTGTTGATGTTATTGATGGAATCAAGTGATGTGATTGGCGGACCAGGCCGATGTCGATGAAGGAGTAAGTTGATGTTTTTAACGGAATGAAATCTTTTAAGTCATTAATATTAATAGATTTCAAAATCTCTTTAGTAAGTATGTAGTTACTTAAATTATCTACTTACTATTGTGATGTTTTTAGCGGAGTTAAATATTACCAATAAATATCCTCCACCTGCAAATTGAGCTTCATAGATTTTCTATTTAAGTTAAAAAAACCTTAAACAAAGAATCGATTTAATTTGAACAGAGCAATGTCTAACTAGTGATTTTAAAGTTTAAGAGATATTAAACTTTAAAAGGAGTATTTAATGACAAATGCTGATTTATCATTCCTAAAGCTCTCAGGAAGGGGCAACGCTTATAGAGTTCAAGAAGTCATTAACTCTCATCTTTCACATAGTGGAAAAATGATGAGACCAAAAATAATCGAAATTTTCGGACTCATTTTTAATCTCGAAAAAGAAAAACAATACTTGATTGCAAGATCTGCTGAACTTATTCATACGGCTTCTTTAATTCATGATGATGTCGTTGATGAAGCCGATACCCGACGAGGTGAACTAACACTTCACAAGAAAACTACAAATTCAAGAGCAGTGCTTGCCGGAGATTTCCTTCTTGCTAGGGTCATCAGTGAATTAGTCAGTGCCGGTGAATACGAAATTCTTAGAACAATCTCGGAAGCTCTAGAGGATATTGTGGAGGGTGAATTTCTTCAGGATCAACTCAAAATAAAAGGGACTAATTCAAAAGAAGAGCTCATTGAAGTGTCTCGGAAAAAAACAGGGGCCTTACTTGCTTGGTGTTGCTCGTCGGTTGCCCAGGTCGCAGGAGCCCAAGAAAATATAGTCAAAAAATGTCACCTCTTTGGTGAAAAAATTGGAGTTGCCTTTCAAATGATTGACGATAATTTAGATTTCTCCAGTGTCTCAGGAAAAGATAAGCACAAAGACCTGCAAGATGGATTAATTAATTTTACCACTCTAAATCTCCTGAAGAGATATCCGGAACTCTATTATGTTGTTCATCAAATGAGAGGAAGTCAGTTCTCTGATGGACCCTGGTCTTCTCAACAAATAGAAGAGGCGCAAAACGATACGAAAGAAGAAGTTGATTTTATCCTGAATGAGGCCAAAGTTCTTTTTGCAGAAATTACTATGTCTTCTAATACTGAGAACATCCTTGAGATTACTCAAGAAGTTTTTAATTTCATTGATCAAATTAAAGAGAGGACTAAATGAACTTATTCAATAAAGACAGTCCTGAATTTTTAGTTATATCTGGGCCATGTGCAATTGAAAGTCATTCACAACTTCAAAGCGTCTTGAATTCTGAAGTGACCCCTTCATTAATTAGAGGGGGTATTTATAAAATGCGAACTAAAAAATCTAGCTTTCAGGGCCTTGGGCCTGAGGGAATTGAAATCATAAAAAACTTAAAAAAAACAAGACCCTTTAAATTTATCACTGAAATCACAGACCCAAGACAAATTGATTCACTTCTGCCTGTGATTGATTGTTTTCAAGTTGGTGCAAGAAACATGTACAACTATGAGCTATTGAAGGAGCTCTCAAGACTCAATAAGCCAGTTCTCCTTAAAAGAGGTTTTAGCGCCACAATTAATGAATGGTTAGGGGCAACTGATTATCTTTCAGACCTTGGAGAGGAAAACATTTATCTTTGTGAGAGAGGTATTCGTACTTTTGAAACTAAACTTAGAAATACCCTAGATCTAGGTGCTGTGATGTATTTGAAAAAAAATCACCCTTTCAAAGTTTTTGTCGATCCTTCTCATGCCATGGGTGACTCAAAGTATGTTGTGCAAGCGTCTCTGGCGGCCCTTGCCTCTGGCGCCGACGGAATTTTAGTTGAAGTCCATCCACAACCAAATCAAGCTCTTTCTGATCCGGAACAGGCGCTTGATTTAAAGATGTATCAAGAGCTTATTCATAAACTAGGTCGGGCCTGTCCAATTTTCGAAAAGAAACTGAGAGTATAAAATGCCTAATGCACAATATATAAAGTCTATGTTCGACGACATATCTTCAAGATATGACTTACTAAATGATTTACTTTCCGCTGGAACTCATCGTCTTTGGAAAAAGAAGCTGATTAATTCAGCTCTTAAATCTGAGACCCGGTCAGTACTTGATTGTGCTACTGGTACTGGAGATATTGCTTTTGGCTTTGAGGAGAGAAGTATCCAAAAAATCACGGCGATTGATTTCTCGCCTCTTATGATTAAAGCTGCTAATGAACGCAAGCTCAAGAAAGGATCCTGTATTGATTTTCAGGTTCAAGATGTTTCAAATCTTCCTTTTAAAGAAGAAGAATTCGATGTTGCGACTATATCTTTTGGGATTAGAAATGTCGAAAATTTGGAAAAATCCCTTCAAGAGTTATCACGAGTTTCTAAAAATCTCTTTATTCTAGAATTTGGGACTCCTGAAAATAATCTTTGGAAGAAAATCTATTTTTCATCCCTTAAAGCCTACTTTCCTGTGTTCTCATTGCTGACGAAGAGGTCTGATGCTTATGACTACCTCATTAGTTCGTCAGAAAAATTCCCGAGTGGGGAGAAATTTTGCTCCCTTCTAAAGAAACATACTAGTTTTACTGAAATTAAATATCACCCTCTTTTTGGAGGGATTGCCTATATCTATGAAGCAAAGAGGTTAATATGATATCCCCAACGTTTAATAAAAATGAATGGAATGAAGTTGAAAATTTTAATTTTGAAGATATCACTCTTCACCGTGCCCGTAATACTGGTGCTGTAAGAATTGCTTTCAATAGACCTGATCTAAGAAACGCATTCAGACCACTGACTGTGGATGAATTATTAATCGCTTTCGAGTGGGCCCATCGTCAAAATGATGTCGGCGCCATTCTTTTAACTGGAAATGGTCCGTCTTCAAAAGATGGAATTTACTCTTTTAGTGCCGGTGGAGATCAGAATGTGAGAGGAAGTACCGGCTATGATTACAAGGACAAAAATGATTACAGGCACGGAAGACTGCATATACTAGAAGTTCAAAGAATGATCAGGTTTATGCCTAAGATTGTCATCGCGGTTGTACCTGGATGGGCCGTGGGTGGTGGGCATTCTCTCCATGCTATATGTGATCTTACTATCGCCTCAAAAGAACATGCCCTCTTTCGTCAAACAGATCCTGATGTTGCGAGTTTCGATGGTGGCTATGGCTCGGCTTACCTAGCTCGACAAATTGGTCAAAAACGTGCTCGTGAAATTTTCTTTCTCGGACAGGCTTACTCTGCTCAAGAAGCCTTCGAAATGGGTATGGTCAATAAAGTAGTTCCCCATGATCTCCTTGAAGAAGAGGCGCTCAATTGGGCAAAGATTATTTGTTCAAAATCACCGACAGCCATGAAGATGCTCAAATTTAGCTTTAATCTTGTTGATGATGGTCTTGTGGGACAACAAGTTTTTGCAGGTGAGGCCACTAGACTCGCCTATGGCACTGAAGAGGCCCGCGAAGGGAAGAATGCTTTTTTAGAGAAAAGAGAGGCTGAATTTCAAAAATTTCCATGGGTTTATTAATGAATGAATCGATTGATCATTTAGATAATTGGATCGATGAAAGCTTTTTTAAGCAAGGTGCTTTTACGTTAATCAATGACAATCAAACCCTTCTGTTGGGTAAAGGCGGTTATTTTAGTGAAAAGAAAATTCCTGAAAAAAATGTGTTCTTTTATATTAAAGAATTCTACCGCCCTCAATATTACTATTATTATCCTGAAGATATACTTGAGATTGACAAACAGAAGGTTGAATTGGCGCTAGCAGATTACAATAATCTGACCCTTAAATATGAAATAAAAGAAAACTATGATGACTTATTTTTAAAGGATTTTCAGGACCTTCAAAAAGAATTAGATCATGATTTTAAAAAAGCTGTTCTGATATCTTCAGAAAAGATACAAGTCGATAACCCAATTAATTTTAAAAAGCGTTTATTCTACAAAACAGTAACCTCTAAAGTTGGACTACCCTACGGTCTTTGGAATCAAAAGTTTTCCATTATGGGCTCAACGCCAGAGATTCTTTTTGATATAAAAGCGAATAATATTCATACAGTTGCTCTCGCAGGTACGGCAAAAAAAGGTGATGAAGAGATATTGCGAACATCACTCAAAGATAAAATTGAACATGATCTCGTCATTGAGAATATAAATCAAAGTCTCGAACCCTTTTGCACAAAGATTGATACAGGTGAAACTTATATTACACCCTACTCAAAAATGATCCATCTAAGAACCGACATAAAGGGCGTTTTAAAGGATCATTACAGATTATTTGATTTAGTGGATACTCTTTCCCCAACTGCAGCTCTTGGTGGACAGCCAAAAACAATGGCCAAGAATTTTTTAGAAAAATCTCATTATTCAAAAAAATTTCCGAACAGATTTTTTGGATCAGTCTTTGGCGTTAATCATTTCAAAAACAATCGTGCTCTTGTGATGATTAGAAATATTCAATTAAAAGATGATGAGCTCATCATCGAATCTGGTGCAGGAGTCATTAAAGAGTCGAATGCATCATCTGAGTTGAATGAAATTAAATTAAAGCGTGAAACAGTAAAAGAATTATTCTTATGAAGCTTTTTGATTTGGACCATGTTTATTTCTGCACAGGAGCTAGGAATAATGATCTCCTTAATTTCTTTAATCACAATAAAATAAGTTATGAAGTTGATGAGCGATCTGGATCATTTAAGGCCCTTGGAAAAACAAAAATATTAGGCTCTCCAATTGCAATTTGTACTACATCAGGGACTGCTGTGACTGAGTGCTTGTCCGCTATGACTGAAGCCTTTTACAGTAATCTCCCCTTTTTACTTATTACTGGGGATAGACCAAAAAAGATGCATGGCAAGGCCTCACCTCAAACCATCGACCATGAAATTGTCACAAGAGGAGTCAGGGGCTCTTTTATTGAATTAAATTTAGAAGATTTGAATCAGCTTGATATTTCTCTTATTGATTATCCAGCTCATATAAATGTCTTGATTGAAAAGAAAAATGAGAAGCCTCTTTTTAGTCCGAAGGAATACACATCAGATTGGACGGGATTTGATAAATTTATTCTAGAAAATCCCTCACCACTCATTCTTCTAAGTCATGAAAACACATGTATGGACCTATTGGGACGTTCATTAAAGGATTTAGGAATTCCTTTTTACGGGGAAATTCTTTCTGGTGTCCACCATGAATCAACTTTTCGTTTTGAAAGAGATATTTTAAAGGCATTAAGTGATAAAAAAATAACAAGTGTGATTAGGATAGGTCATACACCCCTTTCAAAATTATGGCGCAACTTAGAAGAATACCCTTACCCCCAATTTAGTTTTGATGAACGAGGTTTTACTGGACTGTCTCATGGCTCAGTTATGCCCATAAATTCAAATCAATTAATCAAAATGGATGCGTTTTGGACTATTCTGAAGAAATCCCAAGAATTAAAAATTGATCAAACTCATGAATCATTTTTAATTCAATTGATCTCCAAATACCCTAAATCTGATCCCGCTGTGCTTTCTAGGCTTGAGGAATACATACCAGAGAATAGTCTTGTTTACTTAGGTAACTCACTCATTATTAGATTTTTTGAACTTGTGAATAAGAAGAAGTATCAATTTTTTGGTAACCGCGGTGTGAATGGTATTGATGGTCAGCTATCGACAGCTATTGGCATCGCTGTGAGTACTGAGAAAACCGTTTACTGCATTCTTGGTGATTTAACGACTCATTATGATTTATCAGCGATGAAAGATATCCCCCATAATTTAAAACTCATTATTATTAATAATTTTGGGGGAAGAATTTTTGAAACGATGAAACTAGATAGTAAACTGGTTCTTGAACACGAGAATAATTTTAGCAACATTGCTGCGGCCTTTGGGAAATCTTATGTGAAGAATGATTTTTCAAAACTCTTTGAAGTTAATATTTTAGAAATCGAGACAAATCCAGATGCAACATTAGCATTTCTTAAGGAATGGGACTCATGATTCATTTTTTTCACGGTCAATTCGACCATCCTACTATGTGGAATAATTACAAATTCGATGAACATTCGACAAGAATTTATAATCTTTATGATTTAACCGTTGAAGATATAAATCAACTGAAAATAGGCCCAAATGATATTCTGGTCGGTTATTCATTAGGTGGTCGAGTTGCTTTAAGAGTAGCTGTAAACAATAATTTTGATGTAAAAAAAGTGATTCTTTTGAGTTCACATCCAGGACTGGAATCCAGCGAAATTGAGGATAGAATGCTTTGGGAGGAGGAGATTATCTTGAGACTGCGAACAAGTTCTCTCGATGACTTTTTCACTTACTGGAATTCACTACCACTTTTTAATCAATCCCAAGACTATCGACCAATTGACAAGGCTTTATTTAAAAAATCAATCACCCTTTTTGAAAATCATCGTCTTTCACAGCAGCCAAATTATTTTGAAGAAATGAATAATAATAGAGAGAAAATTCTTTATGTTTTTGGTTATCAAGATAAAAAATATGCTGAGATTGCATGGAATCTTGCCCTTCGCGGTATTAAAACCATTGGTATTCAGTCTGATCATCGTGTTCATTTAAAGAAAAAGTATATTCAAGAAATAATTAATAGTGAGATCAATCTATGAATAATTTAATCTTGGCCATGAGACCTAAAACACTTCTGGCGAGTCTAATTCCGCCAGTTGTGAGTTTTATTTATTTTCAAGTTCATTTTGTTGATCGACCTTATTTGATTTTTATTTCTTGCCTCATTAGTGCTTTATGTATTCAGATTGCCACAAATTTTTTTAACGATGTGATTGATTTTAAGAAGGGTGCCGATACCAATAGAAAAGGTCCAACACGTGTGACGGCTTCGGGTCTTATTCGGCCTGAGGTTACTTTTCGTTGGGCGATTTTTTTTGTTTTATTTGCCATGATTTCAGCTATTCCAATCCTGCTCAAGGGTGGATGGCCTTATGCTCTCCTTGGCGTTATTTCTCTTTATTTAAGTTATGGTTATACTGGAGGCCCTCTTCCTCTTGCTTATAAAGGCTTAGGGGAAATTTTTGTTTTTTTATTTTTTGGTCTATTTTCAATTCTTGGTTCTTACTATCTTTTTTCTTCGCAATTAAATCTTCAAGTTTTGATTCTTGCTATTATCTATGGTTGCTTAACGACAACCTTTATTTGCATAAATAATCTACGTGATAAAGATGAGGATAAGAAGGTTGGCAAATTAACTCTGGCTACCAAAATGAGTTCTAAAAATTACATACGCTTAACGCTACTTACAATTTTTCTACCCTACATCCTTCTTCATTTTTTCAAACACGAAGGATTCATTTATCTAACTTTCCTTGCTCTTATTCCTGCTTTAAAGCTTGCTAAGATCGTACTTTTTGCAAAGGATGAGCAATTAAATCTTGGTCTAAAGTTTTCAGGCATTCATTTAGTGGTTTTTAGTGTTTTATTTTTAGTTTCAATACAAGTATGAAGATTTCATTTCATCGATTTAAGCTTCGGCCGAAAGTTGAACTTAATTATTTAAGCTCGACTCATATTCGTGAAGGGGTTTTTCTCAAGTCTGAATCTGATAAAGGGATTGGTTACTGTGAGTATTTCCCACATCCAGAGCTTGGCGATGAAAGCGTAGATGAATTTCTCAAGACATTTAAAGAACAAAAGACTCTTGCCCAAAAAAAGGCGCTTTATTTATTAGATGCTAAATGGATAGATTTAGGCGTAAATATACGATTTTTCAATCATCAGTTCTTTCAGAAAGGTGATTCACCTCACGCAAAGATTATAAAATATAAGATCCGCCACAAAGATGATTTTGGATTTCTTGAATTATTAGAAGATAAGCATATCCTGCGTCTTGATGCCAATGGACTTTTTTCTCAAGAATCATGGCGAAATTTTTTCTCTAGTATACCTCAAGAGTTTATTCGCTTTATTGATTATATTGAAGACCCCATCGATGATGGCCAATGGAAAAATATCTTGCTTCCTTGTGCCCAAGATTTTATCCAAGGATCCCCTTCTGATGTAAAAATTTTCAAACCCTACAGGGATTTTTTTTCTCAGGACCCTAAACGTATTATTTTCAGTGGTAACATGGGTCATGGATTATCTAATTATCAGTCTTATTTGGAATTAGTTCATTCAGGTGATCTGAATGAGTTTCATGGCATTCTAACCAATTCAATCTATCAGGATTCCTCTGATCTCTTTTCTGGAAATTACAATGAAGGTTTTTTACCTAATAAGTCTGAGCTAGAGAGTTATATTAAGGAGATTGCATCTTTAAATTGGACCCTCTTATGAACTCAAATGAGAATCTCATTATTCTTGCGCCGAAATTTGAACATTTACGTAGAGGTCTTAGTGAGTTTTTAAATTCAAATGGAATTAGCGGTCATGTCGTTTTTCTTTCATCCGGAACGACCTCTTTAGAACCAAAGGGATATGTTTTTACAAAAGAGGCCTTAATCTATAATGCACAGTCAGTGAATAGTCATTTAGGACTAACCTCTGATGATATTTGGGGGTTATCACTACCTCCATTTCATGTGGGTGGGATAAGTGTTTTATTTAGGGCTTCACTTCTCGGACATACCCCTATTGATCTCTATCCATGGGACCCTATTGATATCAGTAATAAAATCATTAAAAATAAAGTTACTGTTATTTCTTTGGTGCCAACTCAAGTTTATGATCTTGTAAAATACCAAGTACGTGCCCCTCATATGCTTAAATGTGTTCTTGTAGGCGGCGATTTTTTAAGCATAGCTCTTGAAGAAAAAGCGAGGCTACTCGGCTGGCCCATTGTCAGAACTTTTGGCATGAGTGAACTAGGGTCACAAATTGCGACAGCAAAGTCATCAACTGATAGAGAATTAAAAATTTTAAAAATTCATGAACTTAAAACAGATCGGGAGAAAAGACTTTGGATTAAAGGCCTGAGTTTGTTTTCGTTTGAAATTAAATTGGAAAATGTCTGGAAGTTAACATCTTCTAAGGAATACCTTGATGAGGATGGTTTTTATCCTTTACCTGATCTTGGCTTTATCAAGGATGATTTCCTTACACCTCTAGGTCGATATGATGGCAAAATTAAATCATCGGGAAGATTAATAGATCTTTTTGAATTAAAAGAGAAACTTGATCGACATATGTTGGAATTTGATATTTGGGGAAAAATGGATCTTGTCGTACGACCTAACGAGCGCAAGGGATGCATCCTGTTATTAGAATTTGATAAATCAATAGACAGCAAAATCCCTGAAATGTTTCAAGAAAGTATTTTGCCAATTATCATTGATGAGATTAAATCTGTGGATAAGATTGAAAGAAATGAACTTGGGAAAATAACTAAATTTCCCCCAAGTTCAATGAATTGATAATATTTTCAGTTAAATTTTCTTATTATACTTCTGCTTAAAAACCTTCTCCATTCTCTCTTTTAATACCTCTTCATTATCTATATTTGATAGATCCATATCTCCTACTCGATCAAGGAAGTTTGAGATAAGGGCGCGGACAACAGTATTTGAAGTAATGCGCTCTCTAGAATCAGTATTTTGACCTTTTCTGCGATTTCTCATGATTGTCTGCTCAATTCTTTTGAGCTCAAAATCATGCTCCTGAGGAATTCTGAAAGTGGGGGCCGCAAATGTTTCAAATTTTCTAAGGGGCGATGTTTCTTTGTTCTTTTCAATATTTTTATAATTATTCATTTGGGCAGAAACATTCACCATGGCCGGACGAACATCTTCAAATCTCTCAATCTCTACAGTTTTAACAACTGGGGCGATTTCGATAGTTTGATTGTTGCTATTAGCAAGTACAAGAGGAGCTTCAACAATTTCCGCGTCGAATTTTTCAATTTCTTTCTCAATAACTTCTTTAGTGCTAGAAGCGATAGGCATCGGAGTTGGCTTAGGCGAAGATTTTTTAGCAAAAAGATTGAAATTATTTACATCTAGGCTCATTGCATACCTCCAGCAGAAACTTCAGTATTTTTCATTTTGTTTGTTTTATTGATGTTTTTGATTTCTGACTTCATACCAAGTCTATTCATCACTTCTTCTGCAAGCTCGCGGTAATTTTTATTCCCCTTATCAGAATTCTTAGTGACATCAAAGATGGTTGTTTGATTCTGAGCAAGCTCTTTGAATTTTGAATTTCTCTGAATACATGTATTAAAGACTTTTCCTTCAAATGCATTATTAAGGATTGTTTCAGAATCCTTAGCAATTGATTCGCGTCCATCAATCATCGTTAACACGAGGCCCAAATTTTCGATTTCGTGATCGAGGTTCTCTCGAATCTGCTCAATTGTTTCCATAGTTTTCTGAACACCAACAAGAGAAAGGTAATCAGCAAGAGTAGGAATTAGGAAATACTCTGAAGCGATGAGTGAATTTAGGGTAGCGATACCAAGAGTCGGGCCATTGTCTATAATGATGAAGTCATACTCACTGGTCATTGGCTTAAGTAGCTTTTTCAAGATTTGGTCTGATCCAGGTTGAGAAGCAAGGGCAACATCAAGAGGAATCGTGCGACCTTTATATTTGATCTCAGAGGGAACAATAAAAAGGTTTTCTTGAGAAGTTGGATAGGTCACTTGATTTAAAGTACAGTCCTTGAAAAAGGCATGCAGAACTCCCCTACCCTCTTCATCAAGTTGTCCGATGGTTGAAATCGTAAGATTTGCTTGAGAAACATCCAGGTCGATCAAAAGAACCTTCTTCCCCATTCTCGCTAAAGCCGAACCGAGGTGAAGTACAGTCGTCGTCTTTAAAACGCCACCTTTTTGATTTATAACGGAAATGACCTTTCCATTTTTCATATGCAAATCCTCCATAATTTCTGCAGTTCTTAACTTCTATATTACGGCACTTCAGAACTTTTGCAATTAAGAAGTAATGAAGTATGAAAGTTTCTAATTAGTGAATTTCAGAATTTTGGAACTTTCAAAGTTACACACTGTTGAAGTGTTGAACTTTTTAACTTTGAAACTTTTGAAGTGAAGAACCGGTGAACTTATGAAGTGCTGAACTTATGAAGTTTATAAGTAGTGTAGTTTAGAAATGTAGAAGTTCCGAAGTAGGGGCAAGGAAGATAAATTTTCTTCTGTCTATCGATATACCAAAAGCGTGATGACTTCAGAAGTTCTGAATTGATTTCTCGTCTTAAGCACCTGAAAACAAGGGTTCTTTTACATAGGGGCAATTGTTGAAATTTATGGTCCTATCTTTTTAAAAAGTTTGATTACAGAAGTTCTGAACTTCGGAAATAAGAAAATGAAAATTTTAAAATGAACTTTATGTGAAGTGATTAAGCTCTAAAAACTGCTAAAGCACTTTATCTTTGAACTTTTGGAGAATTGAGTTAAAATAAAGATATCTCCATTGCTCACACGAGTGACGGAAATTTTGGGCCGATTTCAAACAATACATATTTTTTGATCTTTCAGTCGGCCCAAAGTTTTTGATTTTTTTAAATTGCTCAGAATTTCTCTAGTCCTCACACGTCTTTTTTAAACTTTGTTAGTCCTGAGAACTAAATCTTTGAAGTTTCATCATGCCAAGGTCCTCATTGAGTAAAGTCAGTATGAAAATATTTTAATTCACGAATGAAACGAACAGATTAGTTGAATTAAATCATCAAATGAAAAAAGCTACTCATTTAAATTCGATCAGTTAAAATAAATAAACTAGCTCAGTTCAAATGGGTGTTTTCATCCCTGATAACGGGCATTATCAAGGATGATTTAGGGCCCGCTGAGAAATTGTTAAAAAACACTGTGCTACTGACGGGAAAATATTATGGAAGATATGTCATCATCAAAACTCGCACTCAGATCTCTTTTGAGAGACTCAAAGGAAAAGAGGGCATCAAGTACCCTGACTCAGGAACGGGCCATTATTAGAAATCCGTCTTTGCTAGCGCCTCAAATTCCGGAAACAGATGAAAAGCGCAAAGAACAGCTGCGCTTAGGTAAGGTGATTTTTGAATTTTTTGAGAAATCTCCAGCACCGGTTTGTGAATCAGTTGAAATCAAGCGGGGAAAGGGCAGGCCCACTAAGTCAAAAGAGGATAAGGCAAAAAATATCACGATTTGCTTATCTAAAGAGCATATTGAACTTTTAGATAAGGCCAGTTTTCAGGAAAAGAACACCAAGGGTAGGGGGAGAAAGATCCGATTCATTATGGATTCTTTTCTAAAATATCAGAAGAGAGAAAAAGAACAGATCCGTTCGGTTCAAGAATCACTTCGCATAGTTGCTAATAATATAGATACTTTTTCAAGAAACTATAAACGGTCTGAAAAGTTCAGCGAAAATGAACGTGTCATGGCCGATCTTGAGAAGTCGATTTCTAATTTTCGCATTATCCTTGGGCTTCTAAAGATGGAAGTCGTGGATCTTAAAAAGAATCTCACTGATAAAGAATGGTCAACATATCAGTTTGCTCTGAGTTGGATATCAAATCGGGCCGGAGATCAATAATGGAAGGCGAGATTCGAGACTTTAGAACTTCCGAAGTTCTGAACTTAAAAGATTCAGAACGAAATAAGATCTACTATGGATTTCTTTATAACTACTCATCTCCAAATACGAGAAGGGCCTACTTAAAAGAACTTAAAAAGTTCTATGGTTTCCTGAAATTCAGAATGCAAGGAATTTCAGAATTTGAAGTTGGGCATGCTCATCTTGTGGCCTATAAGGATGAGCTCATTTCTTTGGGCGGAGAAAGGGCCAAGAAACTTTCTCAAAATACGATTAACAGAAGCTTTGCCTGTCTATTTGCATTTTATGAATACTTACTAGATCAGGGACTTGTAACGGTTAATCCGGTTCAAAGGATCAGACGCTTCAAAGTTCCTAAAGAGGGGAAGACCGTTGATCTGAGTAATGAACAGGTTGAAAAGCTTCTCGATATTATTTCTACCGAATCGGCATCAGGAAAGCTTCATCGGGCGATCTTAACCCTGCTCTTTACCACGGGCATGCGTCAGTCTGAGCTGGCCAATCTCAAATTTAAAAACCTTGATTATGAAAATGAATTTTTGGTTCTGCGCTATATCGCCAAGGGTGCGAAGGAAATGGTCACTCCCCTTAATTCTCGGGCGATCGATGCCATAGGGACTTATTTGAAGTGGTGCTCTGAATCGGGTTTCTCTATGGATATGGATGATTTTATTTTTCGCCCCACCACCAATCCCACTTCGGGGGACCTCAATAAGCGCCTCGACGGATCCTCCATGAATTATATGATCAAAAAATATGCTGAATTAATTGGGATTAAGGGCAATGTGACAGTTCACTCGGCGCGCTCAACAGTGATCGGGATGCTTCTCGAGAAGGGGCACTCCATTGATCGTGTGGCCGATTTTGTGGGTCATAAGGATATTGCTACGACCAAAGCCTATAACAAGAGAAAACAGAGGATTCATCAATCGCTGAGTTTTGAGTTGTAGAAATGTCATGATGTATTTTGATGAAGTCGCTAAAAAACACAGTGCTGTTTAACCCTATATCCGCATAACTCAAAAATAAGAAATGAACTGGGTCAGTTTTTAAACTGATGCTTCATTTGCTACCATCGATCACATGCTGAAGTTTCTTGTCCTGATCAATAGTCCAGACATCGAGTTTAGGGATATAACCAATTGCAATGGCTTTGAATTTAGATTTTTGGGCCACGCAATCCTTGCAGTGCTTTTTAGCTTCCGCCCATTTAAGTTTATCAATCCCATAGGAACTATCATAGTTCCACTTGAGGGCATCGGAATTGAAGTTTTGGGGATTCACACCATCCGCTTTTTCTTTGGAGGCTTCAATAAAGCCCACTTTATAAAAAGATTTTTCGGTGTTGCTGATTTCTAATTTTTTCAGGTCACTGGTATAAAACTCATGATCAATGTGAAAGACGGTCTGGGCCATGGCGATTTCATTTAAGGCTACCCGGGCCTGGCCTTGCCTGGCCTGGGCAGCGATCTGTTGAGGGTTCATTTTTTCTGCCCATAAAGCCGTGGCGGTGAATGAAAGCAGAAAGTATGTCAGCATTTTCAGGGGCAGGGATTTCATCTTATTTTCTCTTTTTGGGGGTTGATGGGTATTCTATCGGATTTTTTGCCCTGAGATTAAAGAGATTTTTCTCGAAGCAAGAAAATCAATTTTTTGGTTATTAAGGAAAGCCTGAATTAACCCTATATCACTATAACTCAAAAAGCAGAAATCCTCCCTTGTTTAGAAAATATTTGCAAAGTGTTGATAAACCCGAAAGGAGGAGGAATCTGATCGACATTCTAAATTTTTGCAATACTAAGTATTAGAAAGGTTAGTATTTCTTTTTCCTTAGTCTTTGCAAACGTATCTTATATGTTCAGATTTTTTAATGTTATGGTATTCTCTGAACTGGGCGAGAATTTTGTATAGGTTTAGGAGCTTCAATTACGAAGTTACTCTTAATTCCATCTCTCTTGGCAAGACCACCTCTATTTTTACAGTAGTCTCCAGCAATTTTTTCAACTTCCTTCATTTGATTACTATTTGCCATGACTGTTGTCTGTTGCCCATTATTACAAACAATTGTGTATTCAACTCTCGTCTTGCTAGTGCCAACATCTTTTTGGCCTATGACATGAGCGAGAGATGAAAGAGAGTACAAGGTTAACGATGAAATGATTGCGACTTTAAAGAAATTCATTTGTTTCTCCACATTTGATTATTTATTAAAACTAATCATAACACTTGCGATTAAATTCTCTTTATTATTTTTTTAAGGACCTTATTTTAATGGTTTATTCGCCTTAAGATGCCAACTAATTGTGGACTATAATTAATTCTCAAATTTTTAATTATTGAACTTGTCCTAGCATTTTAAAATGATAACGATTACTGCTCTATACAGAGAAGGTGTTTAAGCTGGTCACAACTCAATTTTGTATCATTCCAACCTGAGACTGAGCTTGCCGGGCTAAAATTTAAAAATTTAGATTATGAAAATGAGTTTTTGGTCCTTCGCTATTTTGCCAAGGGTTCTAAGGAGATGGTGACTCCTTTAAATCAGAGCGATAGATGCAATCGGCACTTATCTTAAGTGGAGTGAAGTCGTGGGATTTTCGATGAGCCTGGACGACTTCATATTTAGGCCAACTATTAATCCATCGACTGGAAATATAAACAAGAGACTTGATGGTTCATCCATGAATTACATCATTAAAAAATATGCGACACAAATTGGGATTAAGGGAAATGTTACAGTCCATTCTGCCCGATCTACAGTTATTGGAATGCTTTTAGAAAAGGGACACTCTATTGATCTTGTGGCTGACTTTGTTAGTCATAGAGATATCTCAACAACAAAATCCTAAAATAAAAGAAAGAAAAAAATTCATGAGTCACTGAGTTTTTTTAGAATGAAAATACGAATCTTTGGCCTCTCTTAATTTTTTTTCACAAAAATAATGTCATGATTTGCTTTTCTTAAACCTCCTCTGAAAGGTTTAAAGCATTCATGACAACAATTAATTGGTATGCCATTCCATTAGATGATGCCTTATTAAAGCTCAAGTCCTCACGAGAAAAGGGACTTAGTCATAATGAAGCCCGCTTTCGGCTAAATTTATTTGGGCCAAATGCATTACCAAAAATGAAAAGGAAATCCTTTCTTAAAATCCTAATAAAACAATTTTTAGGACCTCTCACACTTCTCCTTTTTATTGCTTCGCTTTTGGCCTTCTTTTTAGGTGATCTACGGGATTCTCTTGTCATACTTATCGTTGTCGTCATGAATTCCCTTATTGGAAGTTTTCATGAACTGAAGGCAAAAAATTCTATAGAATTCCTACAAAATCTTGCTCCTCAAAAGTCTCTGGTGATGAGAGAAGGGCAAGAGCTTCATTTAGATTCTATCGAAATTGTTCCTGGAGATATTTTGATTCTTTCTGCTGGGATGGCAATTTCTGCAGATGCACGAATAATAACTGCTCACTCACTGTTAGTGAATGAATCTTCACTAACTGGGGAGTCACTTCCCAGTGAAAAATTTGAAACAAAACTGAACACTTCTACTGCTTTAGCAGAAAGAATCAATATGGTTTTTGCAGGAACTTTCGTTTCCTCCGGTCGGGGGCGTGCAGTCGTCATTAGTACTGGTTCAAAAAATGAAATTGGAAAAATTGCTCAACTCGCCACAGAAACAAATAGACCAAAGACGAGACTTGAAAATCAAATTGATAAATTTGGAAAGAGACTGATTATTATGAGTCTTGGTGTTTTTACTTTCACACTTCTCATAGGTCTTTTAAGAGGATTTAGTTTTTTAGATATTTTCATGATCGCAGTCGGACAAATGGTCTCTATAGTTCCAGAGGGTCTTCCTGTTGCTTTGACTATTGCCCTTGCGATAGGAGTTCAACGGTTGGCCAAAAGAGGGACTATTGTTAGAGATCTTGTGGCCGTGGAAAATTTAGGAGCAGTGACAACAATTTGTTGTGATAAAACGGGTACACTCACTAAAAATCAAATGACTGTGACTCATATATATCTTCCTAAGCTTGATTCAGTATTATTGGTTACTGGTGATGGCTATAGACCTTTAGGAGAGATTATTTATAAGGGGCAAGTGATCAGACCAAATGAAAATCAAGAGCTACAAAAGATCATGGAAGCGAGTATTCTTTGTAATGATGCCCAGCTTTTTCCACCTGATCAAAAATCACAACAATGGCATATTTCAGGAGATCCTACTGAAGGGGCCCTCCTGACCTTGGCTGCAAAGTCAGGTCTTAATATTGATTCTCTCAGGTCAAGCCACCCAAGACTCACTGAAATTCCATTTAATACGACAGATAAATTAATGGCGACTCTTCATCAGTTTTCTGGAAAAAAAGTTGTATTCATTAAAGGGGCCCCTGAAAAAATCTTAAAATTATGCACTTTAAATTTTGATCAACTCTCAATCTACACTAAAATCATTAAGGACTTGGCCAACTCTTCATTACGTTTACTTGCATTTGCCTACGGAAAAGTAGAGTCAATTGGGAAGTACACTGACCTTAATGGTCATCTCATTTTTTTGGGATTTGTGGCGCAAACGGATCCTGCTAGGCCGGATATTGAAAAGTCATTTCTGGATTGTAAAAGTGCTGGCATAAAAACTGTTATGATTACAGGTGACCATAAGGAGACGGGGATTTCTTTGGCAAGATCGATAGGTCTTTTATCAGATAAGAAAATGGTCATAGATGGTTTAGACCTAGATTCACTTACGGAAAAAGAATTAGGCAAAAAGATTAATGAGATCTATCTATTTTCTCGTGTTAGCCCTGATCAAAAATTGAGAATTATTCAATCACTTCAGTTAAAGGGAGAGGTTGTGGCCATGACAGGTGATGGTGTTAATGATGCTCCGGCCTTAATGAAAGCCGATGTGGGGATTGCCATGGGATTGTCTGGTACAGATGTGGCCCGTGAGGCTGCCAAAATTATTCTCACAGATGATAATTTTTCTACGATAGTTCAGGCCATTTCTGAGGGCAGACTTGTTCACCAGAATATAAAAAAGCTAATTTTATTTTTATTTGTAACTTCGATTGATGAAGTACTCCTTTTAACCCTGGCCTTAAGTTTCGGATATCCCGTACCATTGTCGGCCATTCAAATTTTATGGATAAATCTTGTGACCGAGGGAACATTAACTGTGAATCTTGTTATGGAACCCTTCGAAGGTGATGAGATGACAAGAAAACCTTTGCAGTTGAGTGAAAGTTTAATTGATCAGAAACTTTTAAAACGCCTCCCATTTATGGTTTTACCTTCTGTGATTGTGACATTTAGTTGGTTTTTATTTCGCTGGAATCAACACCTGCCGATTGATCAGATTCGAAGTGAAACATTTACTCTGCTAGTTTTTTGCCAATGGTTTAATGTCCTCAATTGTCGATCAGCGACACAGTCCATTTTTGGATCTCATTTATTCAAGAATCGATGGCTTTGGGGAGGATTAATGGCCAGTATTTTCTTGCAGATGGTAGTGATCTACTGGCCTGCCCTGTCTAAATTTTTTCATACGAATCCGATTGACGGAAAAATACTTTTAAATTTGCTTTTAATTTCAAGTCTTGTTCTCTGGGTAGAAGAGGTGAGAAAGATCATCTCTCGCTTGACTAAATTTAAAGATTAGTTAATCTCATAAGAAGTGCTCTTACTAAAAAAATTATTTATCACTATTTTTCCGCTTTTGATTGTGGTCATTATTGACCAACTCACAAAACAATGGGCCCGAGGATTAGTTGATATATCTACTTGGGGTCTCTTTAAATTTCAATTTGTCTTAAATGATGGAATTATGCTTGGTCATTTTTCTGAGCTCCCTCTTAAGGCAAAGCAAGTGACCTTAAGTACTCTCGGTGTCTTTGTCTTAATCCTCTACTTTTTCTGTATTGCTCTAATTCCAATAAGATCAAAATTTATCAGTATCGGTTTATCAGTTCTTATTGGTGGCATCATGGGAAATGTGATTGACCGTTTTAATGGTTTTTCTGTGGTTGATTTTATAAGTTTAAATATTTCGAATCTTCCTTACGCTAATCTTGCAGATTTTTTTCAGTGGCTCGGCTATCTCCTTTTGGGCATTGGTATTTATCAGGATTCTCGTTATTACTGGCCAGAAATTGATCTTCGAAATAAATACTTTATAAAGCCAAAATTTCAGCTTCGTTTTTCTATGTTCATTTCTTCCATCACACTTGCATCGTCGATTATTGTCCTTTTGTTTTCATTTTCATTTTTTAGAGATGATCAATCCCAAATTATGATAAATTATTTCATGTATCTAGGAGCTGGGGTTTCAATAATTCTATCTTTAGTGGCTTTTTTAGTTTCACTTATAATTTCTCACCGTATTGCCGGGCCAATTCATGCAATACAACGTCATCTTCGTTCGACTATTAATAATGAAAAAGTGATTTTTAAATTACGAGAACAAGATGAATTTAAGGAGATTCAAGAGGACTTAAATCTCCTTAATCAAAAGATTGCTTCACAAACGGAAGAAAAATAACCCAATCATTATGGCATTGATAAAGAGCCAGAATTAAATAGGGCCCCATTCTGACCTCCGCTATTAGAAATTCCAACGGCGAGGACTTTTTTTCCTGCATGCTGTTGAGCAATGGCTGCAGGAATGATCGCTTCAAACCGGTATCCTTGAGTAGTAGTACTCGCACACTGAAAATTAACTGCTGCCTCTGAAGCAAGGTTTGAACTAACTGTAGTCAGTTGTGTCAGAATACGAACCTGTTTTATACTCAATCCTAAAACATTTAACATCACTTGAACTGGTGCAGTTACGGTCTGATTACAGGCCCAACCTTTTATTTTTACCGATCCATCAATTTTGTTTTTAACTACAGAATCAAGATATCCAGTTATGTATGGATTTTTTGGTCCCGCACAACTCACTTTCACTCTCGGAGAAATTAATCTCATAGCAGAGCCTTGGTTTCCATTGTTCTCTCTGATAGTCCAATGGCGTTCTTTTGGAACGAGTCGAAAGTAGATATCATTTTTATCAGCGAAATAGGTCGTTGTCGTTGCACTTCTTAGAGCAATAAGACTTGGAGCAGATGGTATAGAAGATCCATCTTTAGTATCAGTTAGTGAACAATTTGAACCTTGACCCGTTATCTTAAAAACTGGTCCAGGTTGTTGAGTCGGTTCTGTTATAATTCCAAATTCTGGATTTGGTATATTATTAAACATGATTTCATAATCATGCTGAGGAGAATTTGCGATTGAAACTACGTGCCCTGCAATGCCACCGCCTGTATTAAATATAGATGCCCAGCTGTTCATATCAAATGTTAGGGCCCCATCACTTCTTCTGACGATAAATGGGGCCGTCAGTGAAGGAGAACCATTTCCTCTGAAAATGTGTAAGTAAGCTTCACTAAAGTTTACTGGACATCTTGAAAAACCCTCTAATTTTTGACCCAATGAAACGCACTGACTGTTGGGAGTGATTGCTAAGGATTTAGAGGCCACAATCATGCCTGGAGAACCACTAAGAGTTCCATCAATATCTCTCATGCCCGATGCTTTTGAGAGTTCATCATTAAATTGTGGCTGCCCAATAACTGTTGGCAGATAAGCGCGATGAATAGGATCAGGATTAAAAGAAACTCTCTTTGAGCTGTTATGGAGTCTCTCGAAACTAAAAATCACTCCGATTGGTAATCGGGTGGTTTCAGTTGCATTTAAGAATGTTTTTTGAGTTGGATAATTTAAAAAATCCACACCATCGAGTTCGAAGGGTCCATCGTACTGAACCACTCCTACCTCTTTGTTACGGTCTTCACGATTTTGGATCAGAGCTAGTGCCTGATCAGCTGCTGAATAGTTCGCACTTTTTCCAATAATGACAGCATTTCTTATGATTTGATTGAACGCCATCCAATAATGTCTACCATTGTCAGCCGAGATCCCACCTTCATAAACGGCAGTTGATCCACGGAAATAGTATCCTGTGAGTTTATTTTTAAAGGCAATTAATTTTCTAAAAATTGGTGTGGCACTAGGGTTATATGCATTAATATCAATTTTACGATCTTTCGGGTTGTTGGGATTATTTGTAAGGGGACCAACTGGGGCCCCATCCCAAGTAAACCCAACTTTACCAGAGTGTGCAATATTACCTTCAAATTTTTGAGTGTTTGACCAAATAGGAATAGTGATGAGTTGGCCCTGAGAATTATAGATATGGCTCTCAAATGCCATCCAAAATCCTGAGCCTATATTTCCGGAAGCAACGTTATTAATAATTGTATTTTGTGGGTGAGATATCCAATAAGTCCCTACGTTCGGAAATCGACCGGTATGTTCATTGTTGACAGTCGGATGATCTGAAGCCAGAAGGACTTTAGAGGCATGAGGGTATCGAGATAATATTCCTAAGTTATTCGACATTACGTTATCGATTTCAACACCGTCTTCAAAAAAATATCCATGACCTTTGAAATCATAGCAAACGTTATTATGGACTAATGTTTTATTAGTTCTATGAACAGTGATACATCGCTGAAAACTGTGATGTACGCTCGAGTTCTGAATAAACTGTCCGGGAGCATCCCCTACAAAGTGCCAGTGAAAAGGGTAGCGGGCCATGATTCCTGCCTGCCCCATGTGGTAAAACTCCACACTATCAACGTAGGCCTGTCCTCCTCTCATCACCATCACATGTCCACCAATTTCAGCATTTAAAGCATCTGTGGTTGGAATCGGCGTCACACTTTCATCTGGACGGATGAGAATATTTCTTGTGAGGTTGGCAATTTCTGCACGGGGATTAAATTCAACTCTACCATTGTAAGTGGTATTGTAAAATTCGGACTGACCGAGATGGAATTTTTGAATAGTACCATTAAGATAAATCTTATTACCCACGACTCCAGTAATCTTAAAAGTTTCGGCCTCATTGAGATCATAAGAACTAGGTGCGATAACTATTTCATCTCCTACTTTCCAAGGAACTGATGAGTACTCGGGAGCTATAGAATCACCCATGGGACGAAGTGGGCTTTGATTCTGAAGATTAGATGGAAAAACAATAAAGTTATCACCTACATTGGCCGATTGACCTAGACGATACCAGCCAGCATTGCGACGACTTCCAGTGAGAATCATCCGCCCACCGTTATTTACTATAAGTGCTTTGTGCCCATCATGTAGACGAGGATCACCTGGACGCTCTTTCAAGCTAAGCGTGAGTTTTTTTAAGTAGGGTTTATATTTTTCTCCACACTGAAAAACTCCGTTTACGTAAATGACTTGGGCCTTGATTTCAATATTATTTTCCGCAAGACTTGAATCACAATGAAGCTGACCATTAATGATAAGCTCATCAATATTTAGACTTTTATCAATATAGGCAATTTCATCTGATTTAACTTCAACGACAATTCTAGGTTTTCCGGTGGGCACGACCCCAACTGTAAAACGATCAATGTCTTGAATCGTAGCCTCAACAATTTCTGAGAGAGGAATTCCCGTACCTTCTACATACTCCACTTCATAGATTGGCCTTGAAGGTGAGGCATTGAGAAAGAGTGCGGTTAATAAACCAACTGAAGAAAGAGTGGCAAAAGCCTTAAAATTTAAATAGTTTTTCATAACTAGACTTATCGGATAAGCCTAAGAAAAGTTAAAGATTTTCAATTAGATTTTGTTTTGAGATAATTAGCCTAAGTCACTAAAAGTAAAGGAATAAATCATGTGTCCTTGGATGGATTGGCAGCCAGCGAGTCTTAAATTTTGTGAGGCCATGCTCTGTGGATATATCCGCCAGCCGGCCAATTCACTTTCTAATATTGCCTTCATTATAACTGGTATCATTATTCTCCTAAGAGAAAAGGGATCGAAAGGTTTTTCACCTTACCATCTTATGGGTTTGTCATCCATTTCAATAGGTATTACATCGGGTATTTATCATGCCTCCATGACTTTTTTTTGGCAGTTTTTTGACGTCTCAAGCATGTTCATGCTGATTCTTCTCGCCCTTACTTTTAATCTCACTCGTGTTGGTTGGCTGAGGTGGTCCCAGTTTGTCGGAGCGTATTTTCTTATGCTCGTCACTTCAATGGGGCTCATGCTTTTTATTCAAGGAAAAAGTGGGGAATGGATTTTTGCCGTTGAAGTGACCCTCACTGTTTTAGTGGAGTTTTTCATCTACCGCAAAAAAATGCAGGCGAACTTTAAACCATTTTTTCAGGCGATTGGAATTTTTCTTCTCTCTTTTGTGATTTGGACTGGTGACATCCAAGGATGGTGGTGTGACCCTGACAATCACATCCTTCAGGGTCATGCGGCCTGGCATGTGCTGAATGCTTTTACCATCTGGTATTTATATAAGTTCTATAAGCAGTTTGAGAAAAATCCTAGAGCTGACTAGAGTAAGTTTTAAAATAAAGATCTAAGGCTTCATAGTCCTGTGATGCCTTAAGAATTAATCTCGCTTTCCAATACATTTCACTCAGCTCGCAGGCCGGAAGAAAAAATTCGCCCTCATATTCATCTTTTTTTAAAGCAGTGAGGGTAGGCCTAATATATCCCATATTTAATTCCACACCTTGGATATCAACTTCAATTGGGATAACTTTCGTGTCTCCAATTTTTTTCACGAGCACTTTAAAAGTATTTTCTGGTTTTAGGGGACGAGGGGATAGAGAGATTTCAAAATTATCAATTTTACAATCTGTTTGAGCAAGATCACAGGCCCTGTTCTCTGCAATTGTTTTGATCATTCGTTGCGAACGATGCTTGGCGTAGAGGGGAGATTTTTCTTGGGCACCTCTAAATGTTGCAAGAAGTTTAACGACAGAAGAATTAAAGTTGATGCGATCTACGAGGTGGCCTGATTGATTAATGATAAAAATAACAGTCGTGTGACTAAAAGTCTCTGTTCCAGGTTTTGCCCCAGGATATTTTTTAAAAGTCGCTCCAAATTTATCCATGATGGATTTCAGATTTTTTTCATCCGTATTTCCCCCAATAAAACTGGGCGAGAATTTTCCTAGATGCTCTTTTAAAACTGGAATTGTATCTTGCACAGTATCAACAGTTATAAATAATACCTGAACTTTTGTTCTCTCACTTTCAGGTAAGGACTTGATCATCTGACTCAAGTTTGAGAGCGTTCTAGGGCATATGGCCGGGCACTGAGTAAATCCAAATGATAAAAAAAGAACTTTTCCTCGTTGAGACTTTGTCGAAAATTCACCATGAGTCGAGGCTATGGTAAAATCTCCTCCTTGCGGCGCTGCCGGATTAATTTCAATTTTTTTCTCACATCCCAAGAGGGAAGTGAGGAGGAAAAAAAATATCATCCACATCTTCATGGAAAAAACACTCCCGTATGTTATGATGAGCTAGCTCATATTATACCAAATAATTCTCTGTTAATTTAGGTTAAAATAATTTTTTTAAGGACTAGAAATGAACGCTATCGAAACAATTGAAAAAAACGGTCACAAAATTATTATTTCTCACCATACTGATATTCAAGAGTCTGAGAAAATCCTCAATTCTTTAAGGTCCGAAAATGATCATACGCCTTTCATTGTGATCGCTCACCGTGGAGAGATTATTCCGCAATCGATCCTAGCAAACTGTTGTGGTGGTCATCTTTTCCGTGATGAACTTGAAAAGCTCCCTAAGTTGATTGAAGCAATGTCTGAAAGAAATCACGATATTCATTGTATTTAAATTTGAGAACGAAAAAACAGGGGCTTATTCTTCTTTGTTAAGATGGGCCCACATTCTCTGAACACTCACCTCACAGGACATTCTTGTTTCATTTCGTTAGAACTCTTTCCATACAAGGAGTAACAAATGAAAAAATTAATGATTGCCTTCCTCGCTTTACTTAGCTTCTCTCTCTTTGCAGGAGAAATTACACTTTACAATAAACCTGTTTATGAAACTCGTGACTTTTCTTTTAATGGTTTGGAGTTCGCTATTAATAAAGACCTTGGTCGGGCCTGGGTTGTAATTAAACTTGTTGAGCTTGGAGATGGACCGGTAGCTTATGATGAGAGAGTTAAAATAGAAGGCTTGTACTATAATGGAAGAACACAAGAAGTGCTTTTAGACGTTGATGGAACTCAAATTGTTTGTGCTAAAGTAAGATTTAATTTCTTCGGTACGCATATTAAGAACACGGGGCGTTGCACATTTCAGACGAAGTATTATTCAAAAGAAGTTGATAACGGCTATGAAATTGAAAAAGTTGATATGGTCAAGCTTCTCTTGAAGTATTAGTTCTCAAGTCTTGTCATTTAGTCATGAAACTGAAAAGATGATGAGTAAATAAACGGAGATCTTATGAAAAATACGATATCACTTTTACTCTGCTTCTTTTCAGTTTCAGCTTTCTCAGCTTCAGTTAAAATAACTTCATTTACTCAAGTTCGTATAAATGAGACTTTTAATAATCCACTTGCCGAACTTTGTGGACTAGTCGAATCACCATCTCAAGCTCAGACCTTCATTACAGTGATTGTTGATGCTGGAAGCAGAAGGCCCGCTACTTACAATACAATTGCCGGTGCTGATGGAAAGTTTTGTCTTCCTGTCATCACTTATCGTGGGATAGCGGATGTTGGAATTATGGGGGAGAAGAAGACTTTAAGAGCAGAGCTTAAGTAATTTAATCTAATGTCTTACAGAAAACATCGATCTCTGCCGCGAAAGGATGTTTCTTTAAATAAAAGGCAGCTACAAAACTAGTGGCACCAACTCTTCTTTCAAACTGTAGATATCTTGGAGCGCCTAGATCAAAGTCATAGTACTCTGTCTTAAAAATTCTTGTTCTTGCCCCTTCAATTTGATCCCTGGAAACCATGGGATTGCCATTTTTAAGTATCTTAAGGTCTGTGATTATATCCCCATCAAGTTTAAAGCTTGTAAACCAAATGTCATCATCACTTTTGCAAGCGATTGAATTTGCGAAAACGGGCAGGGAAGTGAAAGCTAATAGGGATAGAAGGATTAGTTTTTTCATGTGCATCAGCTAACATGACGGCACTCCATTGAAAGGCCAGCATGTAAAATCTCTATTAGTCATTTCTGTAATATTTTCAGAGTCTTAGATTTATCATGTTAAAAGTGCTAACTAGGGGAGGATTAATCTCTTATTTGACCAAGGACCTCTCATGAACAACGAATTAAAGAATACTGTTTACATTAGCAACCTAAGCTATGAGAGAGATCGCTCCGGATTGATAAGTCTTTTCAAAAGATACGGTCAAATTAAAAATATAAAAATTATTGTTGAACCAACATCGAATCAATCCCGCGGAATGGCATTCGTAGAAATGAGTCATGCAAATGAAGCCAAGAATGCAATTGAGGGGCTTAATCAGCAAGTAATCGATGGCAGGACAGTTAAAGCAAGATATGCCACCCCATTAAAATCTTCAAGCATGAGTCGAACACCTCAAAAAAATGAAAAAACTAAAGATCTTGAATATGTTTCTAAGCAGCTTGCTAAGAAAGCTCGGAATGATAAAAAAAGAAAATCTAATCCATTCATTTTTAAAACAGCTACTAAATAAAATAGAAAACGAGGAAAAATTATGAAAAAAAATATTCTGTGGCTTCTTACTCTGATTTCATTTTCAGCAATGGCCGGAGTTGAAAGAGAAGTAAAAATCGAGATTGTTTCAGAAACTCTAGCTCAATGCAAACTTACTTCTGATGCTATGTTTTTAAATAACGATGTTGAGGGAACATTAATGGCAAACAAGATTTATATTGCAGATATCACGGCTTGTAATAAAACAATGACTGGGAAATACAAAAAGGTAATTAGATTTTATAAATCTGCACGATAAGACAAATTATCGTGCAGTGAGAGCATTTTAAAATTTTTCATCAAAGCTTTTAATTCGACGTTTATCCATACTCCTATTACTATAGCTTCAAATACTTTTATCCTCTCCTGTTTTATTATTTCTTATCTTCCAATTATTATTTTTAAATTACTTATTCATATTCTCTATCCCTCCCACATTTTTGGTCATCCTTTTTTCTTCTAATCGCTGACCTCTGATTCCAAACTACGTTGGGAGTTAGAGGTCAGCGATTAGGTTGAAAATTCATTATTAATTCCCATAACTTGTAAAGAAGCAGGGAAGATGAAGTCCGACGAAATCCAATAAAGTCCAACCAAAGTCCAGTCCAAGTCCAATCACCTATTCTTAGCTTATTAGTGTTTGAATGCTGTTCTGTTTTTAAAAAGTTCACTATAAATTAATAAATATTTATTCTTTCTTAAAAATGAGTTGATAATTTCCAAAAGGCCCATTTGTGAACTTGACGATGTAGTGATGTTCATCCGTATGATAAAACATCCCGTAAAAAACTTCTCCTCCATAGTTGTATTCAAATCGATTGGCATTTAAAGAAAGACTCTCAAGATTGAGGGATTCCCCATCATGAAATGTAACTGTTAAAATTTCAATCACACCATTTTGGACCACAATATTTCCCTGAATATTTTCGGTCATAGCTTCTTGGGGGTCCTGCTTTGAAATAATCTGAAATAATTTGAGGTTAAGACTATCTTTTATATTTGGAGGAACTGTTTCAATTAAGGGCTCAGGGTTTGTCTTTTCAGTTTCTATTATTTTTTTCTCAAAAATAACTTCATGAGGAATCAGCTCTCGGGCCGGGTTACGAAGAGTAATTACCTCTGAGGCAGGAGTTCGACCTTCGACGGTCCGGCCCAGAATTTCATCTAGTCTTTTATTAAAAGAAACATTCTCAATACCCACGATAGATTCATCATTGATGACAAGAGAATTGTAGAGTCCTAGTGAGATCCCAATTGTAATCAGGCATAAGATAAAAGTCTTGGAAGAATTTTTTTTCAATTAGAGCACTTTGATTTTCTAACTTTTAAATATCTTGTTCTTAAAGCAGTATTAGCTGTGATCGGTACATTTTTAAGATAGGTTTTAACCACAAATTGGTGAAAGTCAGAATCAGGTTTAGAAGAATTATTAATGTTCACCCAAGACTGCTTACATGTTAAATCAGACACAGCATGAACTGGTGCTTCGTCCCCATCTGCATGTTGCTTGGCAGACCTCTCACAGTCGCAATCAGCAGCGAATTGCTCGATTTCTGTTCCGCCAACTTTTTGAATTTGGCAGTTATATTGAAGAGAATTTAAACTGTAGTGATAATTACAAGCTGCCATCACGTTCGTACTGCCTAGAACTAGAACGAAGCCCAATGAGATTTTTTTCATAACCGCCCTCTGTATCATTGGATTTGGTTAAAACTAATTCTCCCTTTTCGGTTAATAGACCTTTTTACTTGAGAATTCTCTACTTTTGACTAAATTTTGAGAACTTATAGATAATCCAAAAATGTATGAGGCACCTAATCCAAACGACTTAAAGGCTTTGATCAATCAATAACAGTAGCTTGTAGGTAAATGATCTAAATTTCTCGACAATTATAATCACCCTGTTTAATATATCAAACAAAAAGATATCAAGCTGAACAGGGTGGTTCCGTCATGAGATTTCTGATACTTACGCTATTTTTTTCATTGAGTCTGTGGGCCCAGGATGAATTACAAAAAGTTGAAGTCATTGAGTACGGCACCCCTGGAGTCTCAGAATTTTGGGAAGAAAATAAGCAAACTCAAATTTACTCTGGGAAGAAAAATACAGTTACTTCTTTAAAAGAAATACCTCAACTTCAGACCAATAATTATCGTCAGGCCACATCTCAAACTCCGGGTTTACTTATTTCTGAAGTTCCCAACGAATCTCTTGCGGCCCTGACCTATCGTGGTTTGGGAGATCCTCATGAGTCATATAATATTCTCATGCTCCAAGATGGGATTCCTGTTGCGGCCGATATGTATGGTTATCCGGCCCACTACTTCTCCCCTGCGCTTCCCATGATGGACAGGGTTCAATTCATACGAGGTGGTGCCTCTCTTCTTTATGGCCCTCAGCCCGGTGGTGCCCTTAATTATATCTCCAATCCGATACAGAAAAATCAACCCACTTCAGGCAAAGTGGGTTTTAGTGGTGGATCATATAATTTATTAACAACGAATAATGCGATCTATGGACATAAGGATAATAGAAGCTACGGAGTTGAGTATCATCGACGTCAGGGTGATGGAATTCAGCGACAAAATGCAGATTTCTATGCTGATTATTTGCAAGCAAGACAGCATTACTATTTAGATGATACTGTTTTAAAAATTTCTTTTAATGGTTACAACTCAGATCATGGGAATCCTGGTGGCTTTAGTAAAAACGAATCATTGGGAACAAACCCCTATGGTGATGATCAGCGACGCGCCAGTCGAAAGCATGACCGGTTGAAAGTTTCACGAGCTCAACTAGCTGGTGTTTTAGAAAGAAAAATAGATGCCACTTCTCAACTTAGCTTGAGTTTGTGGGGCACGGCCTATAGACGGTATTCAAAAACTCAGGATGGTGGCGGCTTTGGCACTTTCCCTACTGGATCAACTAATACAATAGTAACTCAAAATTATTATGGATATAATGTCGATCTTCGTTATCTAAAAAACTACGGTTCAAATACTCTTTCAGCCGGTTATTTAAATTATAATCTCTTATCACCCTATGTTGGCGAGTCTGGTGAGGCTGTAGATTCCAATCATGGAGAGGTAACTAAACGATTTGAAAGAGTCACTCGTACAAATTCAATCTATGTAGAGAATAGATTTGGCTTTGGTAATTTTCTTATTACTCCCGGTGTTCGAGTCGAGAATATTCGTCAGACTATTGATGAAAGAAAGAGAAATCCAGCTACCGATCTTAGGTACGAGGATAACACGGTTAATGTTCCTTTATTTGGTATAGGATCCTCTTATCACCTTTCTGATGAGTCACAAATTTATGCCAACATCTCTGAGGCCTATAAGCCAGTAACCTATGCAGAATCTGTACCGGTTACTACAACGGCCATTTCTGAAGATATTGATCCTTCAAAAATTATTACCTACGAACTGGGTTACCGAGGTCAAAGTCAGAAACTCAATTGGGATGCATCTGTCTTTTTTATTCGCTATGAAAATAAATTTGGACAGGTCGGAAATGTTTATCAAAATACTGGAGCTGGTGAGAGCAAGGGTCTCGATCTTTCTGCTGAGCTGAAAGGTATAGGAGATTTCAATCTCTTTGGTAATGTCGAAATCCTTAATGCAAAATTCACTCAGGGGACATTAAAAGATAAAACTCCTCAGTATGCTCCTAATACGCTGACAAGAACTGGCATTATCTATAACAAAGAAAATAAAATTAAAGCTGCCCTGATGGGTGTCATGGTTAGTCGCCATTTCGGGGATGACGGAAATACAGATAACTTTGAAATCCCGTCTTATGTCGTTTTTGACGCCACTATGGACTATAAATTAAAAGAAAACTGGCTCTTAAATGGTGGTATCAATAACTTGCTCGACCGACAGTATTATTCTCGAGTGAGGTCAGATGGGATTGCTTGGGCCATGGGGAGAAATGTTTACTTGGGTGGTACTTACCAGTTTTAAATCCAGAAAACTTGTAATCTTTACATAGTTTCATCAGTCTTGGTTAACAGATGTTAGAGTACTTCCAAAATTGAATTTGGGAGTACTTCTTATGGGTCTAAAGACTGCACTTATCCTTTCATCACTTTCTCTCTCAGCTTTTGCTGACTATCGTTTTAGTGGCACTCATCCTTATTCAATAAATCTCAACGAGAAAAAAGAAATAATTTTAAAGCTCTGCTACGAAAACTTTTCTCGCTGTACAGCGCAGATCAATATTGGTCATGAGCGAGAATTGAAATCGTATCTACAAGAAAAGATATGGAGAAGGAAAGATGTTAAGTTTGAGAATTATGAATCAGTACTTAAAGAATCACAATCAGTATTGAAAAAACATCAACGAGAAGTCGCAAACCGTGAAAAAGTAGTCAAAGATCTAACCATTAAGGATCCATCTGCTGCAGAATCTCTAAAAAATTATATTACTGAAGCTAAAATTAAAGTAAGAGATGCAGAGTACGCTATAAAATATTTAGTTTTGGGAAAAGAAACGGTGGATGCTGTCCTCCGAGAATTAGATGAAACATTGAGTGGAGGAAGAACAAAAAATTTCTCCCAAACATGGGCTTACAATTTTGAGGATTTTGAGTGGAGAAATTGTCGAAGCATGTCTTCAAAAACAGAATGTTTTGAATCAGGGATCCAATACTTTATTAGTGGTAAACCTAATTTTTTAAATGCTTTAATGAAAACGGCATTAGTAAAAGAAAATAAGCGAAAAGGTCTCCCGCAATCACTATCTTCTGGTTTAAAAATAGCAGTTTTGACGACTGATAGATCTAAGTTTGGGACATCGGACTTATCCCAGCTGGCATCAGAAGTACCAACTGAGATTGGTGGTGAGGACTATAATAAATGTTTTGCTCAAAAATCGAGTGGAACGGTATCAGATTCTCAAGTCGGCTGCGAAGCATTCGGGAAAAATTGGCGCTACCCTACTCTAAAAGAATTGAAAAATCATCAAACGGAAATCTTATCTATTATTCCAGAGATTGAACCTGAGCGATATTTACAAACGAAGGAAGTAAGGGCATTTATGAACCCTGGAGCTGTTCACCTAAAAGTTTGTAAATCTATCTACTACAACTTACGCACCGATAAAGCTCTAAATAACTTAACAGAGCTTATGAGAGATTTTTCCAGAGGTAAGGATCTAAAGGGTGGAGCTTCAGCTGTTTGTGTGTGCTCAGAGGATTGTTAAAAGTAAAGTAAATGGCCACCGATTTTAAAGCCGATGGCCAAAGAAACTTATAGATTTGAACGGCAAGCATCTTCTGAGTCAAATTCATTCATATACTCTAAATGAACAATCAGGCCTGTATTATAATTAACCCACTCGTTTACAAGATAGAAATGATTATCAGCTTTAAGATTCTTGAAGCATTTTAAATTTGTATAAATATCATTTGGAGAAGCTGGTAAATCATAAGACACATCATCTCTATTAAGAGAGTCTAAGCAAAACTTATCCTCAGTAAAAATAGTTAGAGATTTAATCGATGTTGTTGTCCCTGTCTCCGGATTAATGACTAACTTTACTGAAATTGAAGATTTGAATTCATCATCTACATCTTGAAGACATGTTTTTTCTAGGTCAGCTTGTCCGGCCATCGCTTGACAAGTGATGAGTGAAAATAAAAATAAAGATGTTAATAAAGATTTCATGATAGACCTCCTATGATCTGTGTAGCCTTCACTTATCAAGATCAATGCCAAAGAATACTAAGCTCTAAACATATGAAAACTCATGCTGGGTAAGACCTTAGAAAACAAAAATGTTTCATATGTGAGAATTCATGTTTTCAAAATTAAAACAAAAGAAAGAGGGAGGCTAGGCTGAAGAATCTGAAGTATGCAAACAATAAATTATCTAAATAGGCAGAAAATCATGAAATTGGTATGAAATGAATAAATCCGAGACTGAGATTTTCTCAAAATACGCCTCCTTTATTCAAATTTAAAATTATTCTATCTCCAAAGGAATCTGAGCTATAAACTTTTTCGAAATCCAGAAAATGGTTATTCACTAATGCATGAATATACAGTAGCGATGTGATCTTTAAAAATAATTTGAGTTAGTGTAAGATATTTTTTTAATCTATGGCAAGGTAAGGTTTAATGTGAGATCACGCTTATTTTATCTGATAATACCTTTTTTTCTTGCGATTCTTTCAGCATTTTTATTTATCTATTCCGCTGGTACTACAAGAGAATTTAAACTTAAAAAATGGGTTGAATGTAGTGATAAAAAAAAATGTGAGAATGTTCAGTTGCCCGGATCATCGAGAAGGGGAGAAAATAACATCGTATACAAAACAAATTTTTTACGGCCTGAATTTTGCCATAACGAGGAATGCGTTCTTATTATTGGAGAAATTGCAGACTCCGCAAGTATTTACCTCAATGGCGCTTTAATTGCTAAGCATGGAGATGTAGGCACTAATTTTAAATATTTAAGGCACTATCCCTTTTCAACTGATCTTAGAAACATAAAAGATAGTAATGAATTGATTATAAACGTTTATTCACCGCAAACAAATCAGATAGGGATTAGACTGGATCCCATATCAATTTTTGATAAGAACTCTGGCATGCGTGAAAAAAACTTCATCCTTTTTAAAAAAATTCTTCTTCCTTTATTTTCATTTTTTTCGCTTGTGATCGTGGCTTTACTTATTTTCATCTATGCAATCTTTTTGAATGTCAACCAAGGTGATTTGGGGTTAAAGATCATTTTTTTCTGTTTGTCGTCATCCCTATATATGTTGTCCATTACTCAAATACCTTTAGAGGTAATTCGAATTGATATCGCAACTAATATCCATTTCTTTCTTCGTTTTCTTGAAGTATTTGCTCTTTTTGTTTGCTACCAAGGTGTTTTAGATAAGAAGAATAGAATTCTTTATGTGCCTTATTTTATTATGCTCTCCCTACCTGTTATTCAACTGATAAAGATTCTGTTTAGTAAGGATCAAAATATATCTGAGAATTATCAATATACATATGTGCTAGTTAAAAATCTTTTTATTCTTTACTTACTTCCACATCTCTTTGCTATGTACTATTTTGCAAAGTCTAGAAAGTGGGGAGATTTCTTATTTATATCTCTTTATGCTTTAATGCAGATTTGGGATACTTTAATATTTCACAATATTGTAACAGGTCAATTCACTCTAAAATTTAATCTGATTATTATATCCGTTTATTTCTCCATCAAGTTCTTTAGTTCGGAGAAAAATATCTGGGAAAGAATTAAGTCCCAACAAGCTCTGGCCGAACAAGCAACTCAACTTGCCCATGATATTCGTTCTCCGATAGAAGTTTTGAAAAGTATCACTAAAGATTTGGGATATCTGCCATCAGAATCACGTGAGAGAATTCAAATGGGGATTGAAAGAATTGAAGAAATATCTAAGAATCTATTGAGTAATTATTTGTTATCTAACAACAAAAATCTTGAGTTTGACATAATTCAACCTTCGCTACTGTTTAAGAAGATTTTAGCTCAAAAAAGCATTGAATTTCCTAATGTTGATTTTATTTTTAATGATAATAGCTCACAGCATAGTCAATCGATGGTTAAAGTTGTGTCTACTGATTTAAAAACAATTATATCAAATCTAATTAATAATGGTGTTGAAGCCTCAAGGCAAGAACATCCCAAAATAATGATTACGATTAATGAAACTGAGAATTATTTTAACTTCCTTGTTGCTGATGAAGGGCTTGGTATTTCAGCTGGCAATTTAAACAAAATTTTCTCAAAGGGGTTTTCGACAAAACAAAAAGGCCATGGACTTGGTCTTTATCATGCTCGTGAAAAGATTTTAAATTGGGGTGGCGAAATTGATTGTACCTCATGCCTTGGATCAGGAACTACGTTTAGTATAAAACTTCTTAAACAAAAGAATTCATCTTTAGATACCTTAGAGATTAATTTAGAAAATATTCATTCTGTAATCATTCTTGATGATGATCCTTTATTCCACAATTTATGGGCAGAGAAGCTTGATTCCTTTGATGGTGATATTAAATATTTTTTTGATCCAGATAATTTACTACAAACTTTTTCTATGCTACCTCCACAGACCCTTCTCCTTTGTGACCTCGAACTTGGAGAAAAGAAGAAGGATGGTCTTTCCGTAATTAAAAGTTTGAATTCAATAGATTCTAGTATCCTTGTCACAGCAAAAGGTTTTGAGGAATTAGTGAGATCAAAATGTCGAGACTTAGGCATTCGCTTGTTGCCAAAATCTCAAATTAGCAATGTTGTTGTTTTAATAAATTCCAAAGAAGTAATACTTATTGATGATGATAAATTAAATCATATCCTTTGGAGAAATCACTTTAAGACAAAAAACGAGAAGCTTACAACTTATTTTAGCGTAGAATCCTTTTTGATAAATTCAGCGATCCACCCACATGATTCCATCATTGTAGTCGACTCAAAAATCGGAGATGATTTAAGGGGTGAAATTGAGTCTGAGAAAATCTATAATTTAGGTTTTAAGAAAATAATTATCTCTACTGCATTTGAAGCTCATCATATTCAGAAAATGCCATGGATAACAAAAGTTATTGATAAAAACCCAAAAAACTTATACTAACCCTCAATAAGAGTTGAATTAAATGGGAGGAAACTTTTTAAAATCACCAGATTTAGATCAAAATCGCCTTTGTTTTCTGATTTATAGTAGAAGTACTGCATTTTTGAACTATCTCCGCTATATCTCACAGTCACTCCCTCTATTTGTATTTTTGGAAGATTTAGGTCCGGTTGATGATCAGATACATTCAGTCTAATCTCCTGCCTCAATTGCTGTGCGATAGTGTTTCTAGATGTTTTGACCATTTTTATTATGACTTCATGAATGGCATGAAACATTTCATACTTTTCTGGATCAGAAAATGAATCTTCATCAAAAGAATTTATTACAAGAGAAATATCTTTAAATTTTCCTAAGATATCATGCCTATAATTACGAAAGGCTTCAGTGGAGTTCATTTCTATACTCAAATTTTGAACTAATTAAAGTTGTTGTTGGTGATTGTTCATTTTTTTCTATGTAACGATAAAAAGTAGCAGATGAGATACCTAACTCCTTTATGGCAACTCTTGCTTTATTGTTATTTTCACTAAGTGATTTTTCAATGACTTCTCTAGTGAGCAAATCCATGAAATCTTTGAGACCGATTTTTTTTATGAGCGCATAGTGATAATCTTCAAGGAGCCCTTGATTCGCTTTAAAAGTCGAACTTCGTGTAAATTCGATCACGTCATCAGCTTTGATTACACCTGAATTATTTAAAGATATTACGTCTGCGAAACGAAGAAGTTCTCTTATATTTCCTGGCCATTCGTAATTTTCAAGTATCTTTTTTGCCTCTTCTTTGAAAATAATTTTCCTAGCTCCTGCTAACTTCGTTTTTATTATAGGAAAAATATCTTCTCTCCTATACCTAAGTGCAGGTTGAGTAAAAGTATAGCCACTAATTCTTTGAAATAAATCAAATCGAAATTTTCCTGACTTGATAAGAAACTCTAAATCATCCAGTGTCGCACATATAACTCTAAAATCAGATTTTACAAGTTTATTTGATCCTACGGGATAAAAAGCCTTTTCCTCTAGCGCTTTAAGAAGGCCCTCTTGCATTTCCAAGGACATTGAACCAATTTCGTCTAAAAACAATGTACCATGATGCGCTTCTTGAAGTTTTCCAATTTTATCTGTATTAGCTCCTGTGAAAGAACCTTTTGCATGACCAAACAATTCTGACTTTAAAGTATCGCCACTGAATGTAGCGCAATTCAATTCAACAAATTTTCCTTTCCTTTTAGATAAATCATGTATGGATCTTGCTAGGTGAGATTTACCTGTACCGGACTCACCTAGAAGAGTTAGAGGAATATCCGTTGGTACGACTTTTAGTAGCTTCTTTAATTCTTCTTTATACTTTTTATTCTGTGTTGGTATTATGTCCTTAAACAATAAATCTTCAGTAAAACTTTCTTTGCTTAAAAAATAACGATTTATTGTTTCAGAAATATGTTCTTGCTCATTGCCTTTATTGTAAACATCCTGGCATCCTAATTCATAAGCTGCCTCAGCGATTGATTCATCATCAATTGAAGTCATAACGACTGTATAAAATCCTCTCTTAACAGATAATGGGATAAGATCTAGCCCCAGAAGTTTTGATGAATCATCAAGCTTTAAGTCTATATAACAAATATCGAATGTCTGATTCGTTAATTTCCTTTCTGCATCTTCAAAAGAATTCGATTCAATAACAGTGAAACTATTATCAAACTGTCTTACAATATTAAATCTAGCTAGTTTTTCATCATCAACAATTAGGATTTTCATCTTCTCTCTCGTTTTCAAATATGAAACAATTGTTTTTATAATGAAAGTGCTTTAGTTTAATCTAATATCTTTAAATTAATGTAATTTTTACACAGTCTTGATTTACAATAACTCCCTGGCTTTTTATAAGACCTTGAAATGATGGGTATTGATAAAAATTAGGATCTTGCCTACAAGACTTTAGGTGATAAATTTAATCTGAATCTGAAAGTCCCTCGGGTAGAATTAATTCTGTCTCCTCATGAGTTAAGGATTCAATATTCTTTAATTTACTTCTAATGAGTCGTGATCGAGTGCCCACGAGAGTATCCAAATCATCCACACCAGACTGAAAGTGCTTCTGCGCTTTTTCAAGTAACCCACCAAACTTATCAAATTCAGTTTTAACCGCTCCCAAGACTTTCCAAACTTCAGAGCTTCTTTTTTGGATCGCAAGGGTTCTAAAACCCATTTGAAGGCTATTTAGAATGGCGGCTAGTGTGGTGGGGCCCGTGACAATAATTTTATAATTTTTCTGAAGGTCCTCTAAAAGAGCGGCCTTACGGACCACTTCGGCAAAGATGCCTTCAAACGGTAAAAACATGATTCCAAAATCAGTAGTGTATGGGACATCTATATATTTTTCAGCAATGTCTTTGGCCATTTTCTTAATGGCGTTTTCAAGATTTTTTTGGGCCAGATCAATTTGGGCTTGGTCACCTAGATCATAAGCAACTTGGAGGTGTTCATAATACTCTTTGGGAAATTTAGCATCGATTGGTAACCATACTTGGTCAAGTCCATCTTCTTTTCCAGGAAGTTTTATCGCAAACTCAACAAGATCAGCACTACCTTTCTTTGTTTTAACGTTTGCCTCATATTGATCAGGGGCAAGAATTTGTTCCAGTAGCATTGAGAGTTGTATCTCACCGATCCCTCCCCGCATTTTTACATTTCCCAGAACTTTTTTGAGGCCACCGACATCTGTGGCCAGAGTCTTCATTTCACCAAGTCCCTCTTGAACGGCCTGGAGTTGTTTTCCAACAGTTTCAAAAGACTGGCCTAGGCGTTCACTCAGAGTTTTCTGAAGTTTTTCCTCAACTGATTCTCGAATTTGATCAAGGCGCTTTTCTGTTTTAGTTACAAGATCTGTTTGCTTCGCTTCAAGTTGTTCAAATTTTTCTTTTTGAAGTTTATTTAATGATTCAATATTCTTATCGAAATTATCCTGAATGGCCTTGATTGATTTCTCAAGCTCTGTTCTGAGCTCTATTTGGTTTTCTTTTGAATTCTTAGTCATCAAGATGAGCTTATCTTCAAGAGTCTTGTTAACATCTTTAAGCATTAAAGCATTTTGCTCTATCATCATTTTTAAAGAGAGATTAAGTTCTTCACGATTTTCCTTAAAATTTTTTGATGCTTCTTCACGATTAAGCCTGAATTCATCTTTTTGAGCGGATTCTAGTCTAGATAAATTTTCATTCTTCCAGCGAAAAACAAAGATAAGTACTAGAGAGAAAACAGTAATAACTATGTTCAGGACGACTAAACTCAACTCCATGTAAATACTCCCAATTAGGCCCAACAATTCTTGAACAACTGTCCTTAATATTACCATTAAATAGGGGAAAATACACCACCTATCGATTTAAGTGATGGATAACTTGCTTATTATCGATTTGATCAAAATTAGATTCTAGTGCAATATAAGCAAAACAAAAGCGAGGAACAAATGAGAACACTTACTAAAGACATGCAAAATAAAATAAGCCCAGAAGCAGCAGTTACACTACTTCGAGATGGGAACGCACGCTTTGTAAATAATCTAAAATTAAATAGAAATCTTCTCCAACAGGTGAATGAAACGTCTGATGGACAGCATCCCTTTGCAGTCATTATTAGCTGTATGGATTCTAGAACATCGGCTGAGTTAATTTTTGACCAAGGACTTGGTGACGTTTTCAGTATCCGAATTGCTGGGAATGTCATAAACGAAGATATACTAGGAAGTGCTGAGTTTGGTTGCAAGGTCGTTGGGGCAAAAGTTATTGTGGTTATGGGGCATACCGGTTGTGGAGCCATTAAAGGTTCTATTGCAAATGTTGACCTCGGTCACTTACATTTCATTACTCACAAGGTTCAGCGGTGTATTCCGTCTCTCAAGGCAAAGTATCCAAATGCGAGTGAAAACGACATGTGCTCACACGTGACAAGAGAGAATATTCTTATGGGTGTTTCTGACTTAAAATCTCGTTCATCAATATTGGAAGAAATGAATTATAAAGGTGAAATCAAAATAGTTGGAGCCCTTTATGACATCTCTACAGGTATTGTTGAATTCCTTGATGCCTAATGAGGAGTCTACATGATTCACTGTGAAAATGTTGCTGAGGTATACAAGAAAGATAAAATGTTTTTATGGCTCCTGTCTGCATTTAAGGCAGGATTCATCAATTCGGCTGGCTTCTTAATTACGGGAAAATTTGTATCCCATGTAACAGGTTTTGGTACACAAGTTGGAATTGCTATGGGTCATAGTGATTTTTTCTTTGGAGCTGAACTACTTGTTGTTCCAGGATTTTTTATCTTGGGTGGTGTCATCACATCAATAGTCCTAGAAGCAGGTCCCAAAAAGGATAATCATCCACCCTATCACCTAATCCAGGGTCTCATTACATTACTATTACTTGTTGTTATTCTTATTGAAGAGAGTGGTCTGGTTTCAAATGCTCAACCCTTTGATGCTGATAATATCTATCAATTTATGGAATTTTCAGTCATTGCACTTTTATGCCTTATCTGTGGCCTAAAAAATAGTCTTATCACCTGGACTACATTTGGGAAAATAAGAGTCACTCATTTAACGGGACTATCAACCGATATAGGTCTCCATTTAGTGGGTACACTTTTTCCTAAACACAAAAATGTAAGATTAAAAGAAGCGAGAGAAATTAATATCCACAGAATTTTTACTTTAATTTCCTTTTCAGTTGGTGCCTTTATTTCTGCATTCGTTTTCCCACATCTAGGCTTTAAAGCATTTTATATTGCTCTCGCACTGTCTGCTTTTATGACATACATGAGTATCTCCACTAAGAATACAGAAGTCTCAGCTAACAACAGTGTTAAAGGTTAGTACTTTTGTACTAACCTTTAATAATTCAAAAAATCCTTCCCCATAATTTTAGATGTCGAATAGAAAATCATAAGAATGTAAAATTTTCAATTCATCACACATTTTTTTAAAATCAAGATAAAATCACTCTATGAAAATAAAATTATTAAAATTAATTATCCTCAATTTATCTTTAATCTTTACATTCACCAATCTCGCTTTCTCACAAGATAACCCAGACAATACTCTTTGGAGCTGGGTTCGTGTTGATGGAGTGCTCGATGAGCAGAGTAAGATGGAAAGTAATCAGACTAAATTCCCTTATTCTATTGAGTGGCATTACCGATTAAAAAATGATGCCCAAGATTTCTCTCAATTTTTACTAAGACCTATGCTTGGGTACAATTTGGATGAAAATCAAACTCTCTGGGTTGGCTATGCTCTCATTACTCAAGATCGCCAAGGAGAAATTGTAAATGAGCAACGTCTCTTTCAAATGATCACCATTAAAGGAAAAGTTTTAAATTCTCCAGTGCTTTTTCTATCGTCAACTCGTCTTGAGGAGAGAATTTTAGAAGACTATGATGATCTTAATTTAAGATTGAGACAGAGCCTTAGATTAGCGATCCCGTTGATTCAAAATAAAAACTATAAACTTTCTCTGATCTTTCAAGATGAAGTCTTCCTACGTCTAAATCAGACTCAATGGGCCGGGCAAAGAGGATATGATCAAAATCGTCTTTATTTGGGAATAGAACATCAAACAACGATTGGGAATACCCCGATTGCATTTAACGCAGGCTATATGAATCTCCATACTCCTTCAAGAACAACTCACATGGTGAATGTAGGAGTGAGAATCAATATTAATAATAACAAAAAGAAGCCTCGAAAAATAAATTAAACACATTTAAAATTATGCTTAGTTTTGAATCGGGTTCAAATGCAATGGCGGGAAAATTTTTAAAAGATTAACAGCCACATCTTTTATTTGCTGGGATTGAATACCTGCAGACATGGCATCTAAAAGCCCTGGAGGATCTACTTCTCCATTTTCAAATCGAGAAATGTGATACCTATACGCGCGAATTGGGTGATTGTTTGCAGAAACAACAACTAAATGAATTTGATCCACTTCATGTTTTAAAAGTAACTGCAAAACTTCTGATCCCATTACAAGGTAATGTCCAAGAAAATCCTCTGCATTAATTTGATCTTTTAAAACTGATAGGCGAGGCTGATTAAAAAGCTTGCTTGGTTTAATGAAGATAAATAGTTCATACTGATTTTTAAACAATCCCTCATAACTATTTTCTTCAATTTGTAGTTGCTTACATAAATCATTCATCCTAGCACATGATTTTTGCGAAAAATGATTCAAGTATATATCTGAAATTGTATTTTCATCTGGGACTCTAGCACGATAAATTTTACGAATTTGACTCGATGGAGAATTGGTCGCTGGGTTTGCTTGATTTTCAACTGATGGTGTCGGAACATAATCATCACCGATTAAAAATTGGTAGACACCAAAAATAATTAAAATAACTGCGAACACGACTTTGGGATCAAGACTTCCTTTTCTGTCTTCTTTTTTATTTTTTGAAGCATGACGAGTGATTTGGATTTTTTCTTTCGGTGGCTCAGGTTGATTTTTTTGAGTTTTAGATAATTCACTCTTTAAAAGAATAGGTTGATCTAACTCTAGTTCATCTTGAATTGTGCATTCTAGAGGGCCAATATTGAGGGCCCTATATGGGGCAAAATGAGTCTTTTCATTTGGTAAAATTTTCTGGTCATCAATAAAAACACCGTTTGCACTTGATAGATCTGTTACATAATATTGACCATTTTCGTAATCTATTTGGGCATGAAATCTGGATAAGGCATCATCATGAATGACTAGGTCAGCTCTCGAAGAGCGTCCTATGGTTATAGAATTTTTTTTAAATGAACTCTCTAGTTTTGAGCCATTTTGTAATTTAATGATTATAAACATTTGGTGACAAATAAATGAGTCATTCCTTTAATTAATTATCCTTATTCCTCGAATAATTTCAACACCATACTCATTTTGACCCACCTATTCATACCAACTTGCCTTATAATAAGCTATAAATAAGGATTTAAATGAAATTTAAGCAATCAGGATTCAGTCTTGTTGAAACAATGGTTTCCGTTGGTCTAATGGGAGCCTTAAGCTATGTGATGTATACTCAATCAGACATGAGTGCCAAACAACAAGCTAAAGCTGTATTTAATCAGCAAGTTAATTCTCTTTTTAACTCAATCCAGACTGAACTATCTAGATCTGAAAATTGTACTGCAACTCTCGCCCTCCCAAGTCCAAAGACATATGGTACTGCCAGTTCACCAACAATTATAAATGAGATCCGACGAGGGCGATTAGATTTAGCAACGACCCCACCTGAAGTTAAAGATAATGGTCTACTATTCAAGGTGAAATCTGAAAATTCTACCGGTGTCTTTATTGATTCTATTCATCTTATTCGTAGACCAATTGATAATAGAAAAGTTCTTCGTATAACTTTCAAACCAGGAAATATAACTGCTGATGGTCAAATAAGATTAAAAGAAATGTTAGGTGGGGAGAACTACAGCAAAGATATCCTCCTCTCTCCTCGCGACAACGGAGGAGATACAGTTCTTGGATGTCAGTCTGAAATAACTAATCTTCTTGCATCTTCATGTTTATCCCTCCCTGGTGGGATTTGGGATCAAAACACTCAAACCTGTAATATTAGTGAGATTGTCTTAAGGGGAGATTTAGTTAAATTGTGGCTCACCAAAGATGGAAACTTAACTTCAACTAAACCTGCAGATGCGGCCAATGGCCAAGTTACTTGCCAAAAGAGCTCTAAGCGCTGTAGTCGAACTAATATGGATTGCTCACTGCCCGCATGTCCATCGAATCATTACCAGAGCTCTGCCTGGGAGTGGGACCGTAAGCAAAGCATGTGGGATTATGCATGTATGAAGTCTGCAAATTGTATGTATATGTCTCAACCCGCAGGATGGATGGTTAAACCATGAAACATGGCCAGCGGGGTATTGGCTTAATTCAAATTATGATTGCCTTAGCTGGTGTTGCAGGTATTTCCTATACCATTATGCAACAGGGAGATGTTGATAATAAAATTAAAATAAAAAACAACTTTGATCAAAATCTAGAAAGCATTTCTAGTGTCATACGTTCAGATTTGTCTGATATTCTAAATTGTTCTGCTTCATTTGCCGGAAAAACAATCGGAACATTAGCTGCACCAACAGAACTATCTCTTAATGATGGTATTTTTAAAGGAAATTTAAACCTAAACAATCAAATTATCCGAGGCAGTAAACTCTTTGGTATTCGTACTCCTAATTCAAATGCCATTTACGTTGATAGGATGCAAATTTTGAGCAGACCCTTCATCTATTTTGATAATGCTACAAATGCTTATGTCACTGGCCCCAATCAAGATGTCGTAAGAATTTTTTATCGCGCGGGCTCCATTAATGCAACTGGCACACCCAAAAATCTCAATATCCGAGGCTTGGGTGCGACGGAAAAAAATCTCGATTTACCTCTTGTTGTGAAACTGAATGCTAATGTAATTGAAACTTGTTATTTTGATCCACTAAATTCAGTGAAAATTTCTTGTGAAAAAATTGCTGGAGCTATTTGGAATGAAGTGACAAAAAAATGTGATTTGCCAAATGCGATCCAATCCTCCGAATTAATTCAATTATGGCTTACTAACACTGGAACACTTAATGTAAATAAACCAGCAGATAAGGCAAATGGTCAAGTAACATGTCAGAAAAGTTCTAAACGTTGTAGTCGTACAAATATGGATTGTAATCTCCCTGCATGTCCGGCCAATCATTATCAAAGTGCCCCATGGGAGTGGGATCGTAAACAAAGCATGTGGGATTATGCTTGTATGAAATCAGCAAATTGTATGTATGTGTCGCAACCCTCCGGTAGAATAGTAAAACCCTAATCATTCATTACATTTTAACCAACTACTCAGATCAGGAATCTCTTGCTCTCTTGTTTCATAAAATACTCAAATTAAGATGGATTAAATCAATTTATCTTAAGGGTAATTATGAAATTATATCTTTTACTTTTTTTAGCACTTGGTTTTAAAACAGCTTTTGCTTCAAATGAAGTCATGGTTGGTCTTGCTACTAAAGACCTCACTCCATCTGTCGATTCGATGATTCCTTTAGGGGGATATGGTGGCCCAGAAAGACGTGAGTGGTTAAATTTTTTTACAAAAAAACCTTTTTGGAGAATGTTCAAGCCAAATAAAGGATCTCTCGATTCCATTCGCTCAAAAGTTATGTTTATTCATCGCCAAGATACAAACCAAAAACTTCTTTTCATTAGCTTAGACGTGATAGGCGTGACTAAAGAAATGCACCGTGATCTCATGGCAAAATTAAAGAACTTAGGTTTTACTCCTGAGACAGTTATTATTTCTGGGACTCATACCCACTCAGGTCCTGGAGCGCTCGCCAATAATCCTGTATGGGAAATAATGGCGATGGATAGATTTCAATCGCAATTCTATAATCAGTTTTTAGACCACATTATAGAATCTGTGAAAGAAGCCATGAATAATAGGGAAAACTCAGAGCTGTATACACTCACCTTCCCAACAGAAAACTTAATTCGAAACCGTCGCGGAGGAGATCGTCCCCTTTATCCAGATGCTAACGTGATGTTAGTCAGATCAATCAATGGAAACTGGACTGGTGGAATGATTAATTTTGCGGTCCATGGAACCGCCCATGGTGCAGGTAACCTAATGTTTAGTTCAGATGTGCCTGGTGCTATTGAAAAATCCATGCAAGATCTATTGAATGAAAAAAATAGTCTTCTTCGGGTTCAAGATGAAGCCAAGTTTTTATTCATAAACGGAGCCGAGGGTGATGTCGCTCCCCGGGGTAATTATATCGATCTAGGTAAATCATTTGCAAGTCAGGCAAGCAAATTTTGGGATGAAATGAAACCATTATTACCAGAGTGGACCGTCATTCAAAAAGAAATTGATCTGGGTAAACCCAAAATAGCCTTGAGCAAATGTGCAGAACAAAAATGGATTCCAAAAAATATCAATATTGGGATAAAACGTTGGATTAGCTCAAAAACAATCATTGGCCAGATACATTTTCAAAATCTTTGGTTCTTAACCTGGCCGGGGGAAGCTACAACTGAACTTGGCATGAAACTACGTGAAGATGCTAGGAATAATGGTGCTCATAATGCATGGGTTTTAGGACTTTCGAATGACCATCTCGCCTACTTTGTGACACCGGAAGAGTTTGATAAGGGTGGTTATGAAGCGTGCACTAATTTCTTTGGGGCACAGGGTGGTATCAAAATTTTAGAAGCCCACAAAAAACTTTCCATAGATTAAACTAAAAAACAATATTCTCTATTTTCATATTTGACTCAATATGGAGCGCATGGAGCCCGATATTTTGAGCCCCAATTATGTGCTGAAGACTATCATCTATAAAGATAGTCTCAGCTAACTTAAGTTGGTTTTCAGCCAACACAAGTTCAAAAACCTCTTTATTGGGCTTTCGGAGGCCTATTTCGTGTGAGTAATACGCCTTATGAAAAAGTTCTTTAAAATGATAGTTAAAACCTAAAGACTTAAATCTCAAACCCACTTCTCTCTCATGAATTTCATTAATATTACTGAGGAGAAAAACTTTTTTTCCACTGGCCTTTAAATTTTGAATGAGCTCTATACGATGACGTGGCAGATCTAAAAGCATCGCATTCCAACAGCTATCAAAAATATCATCGGTGAGATTCATCTTATAAAAAGAGTTGAGGCTTGCCCTAAAATCCTGCGAGGAAATTTTACCGATTTCATAATCTGAAAAAATGCTATGTTGCCTAGATTTACCAACAAAGGTTTCATCATCAATTTGCGGAGCAAAAATCTTAAAAGCTTCAAAAGTTTTGTGATAGTCTAAGTTTAGAATCACGCCTCCAAGATCAAAAATGATATTTTTAAATTGCGATAAATCCATTTTTATTTCTCTCCTGTTTCAACCGGTCTCTCAGATGGTAAACCCCACTCACTCCATGAACCATCATAAACTTTTAAGTTTTTCATACCAATTAGTTCGGCTCCTAAGCAAAGTATGCAGGCAGTTACACCCGAGCCACATGAAAAGATAATTGGAGTTTGATCGGGTATTTTTCCTAAGAAAATATTTTTAATTTCATCCAAACTTTTCAACTTATGCCCGTTTAATAGTTCTTTGAAAGGAAGATTTATTGAACCAGGCATATGGCCTGAGCGAAGTCCTGGTCGAGGCTCACTTTCCGTTCCAGCAAATCGCCCCTTTGAGCGAGCATCAAGAACTTGAACTTGATCAGATAAGAGAGCTTTGGCCACCTCTTCTGCATGTGAAAATAATTTTAAATCAATCGCCTTAAAATTACCTCGCTGGGTTGGTTGTGTTGATGCTTCTTGAGTTTCAAGACCAGCAGCTATCCATTCAGGCAATCCTCCATCTAAAACTGCAACCTTGTCATGCCCCATGGATCTAAACATCCACCAAACTCTCGGCGATGAAAATATTCCCTCATTATCATAAACAACGATAAAACTATCTTGATTAACACCAAGTTTTTGGACTTCTTCTTGAAAAATTTCTGCTGTTGGCATCATATGAGGAAGCGTCGAATTCTTATCACAAATTTTTTTATCAAAATCAAAAATGAGAGCACCGGGAATGAATGTAGAACTTGGCTTTAAGCTCGCATCAAAAATAATGACATCCTTTTGAAACTTTAACCATTCAACACTCACAATATTAGCTTTCATCTATAAATCTCCTTCATTTAAATAGCGAAAAATAATTTGCCCTTTTCGCTGACAAATGATGTCGTAGCCTACAAGATTCAACTTGCCGTTCATATTTTTATATATCCCTAACAAAATATCATTAACTCCATCATGATTATAATCACGTTGTAGTTTTATAATTTTAAAGCCTTGATGGTAATTATTTGGAAAATGATTAAGAAATTTGTAAATCGTCCTCTGAGTAAGTCCTTCCCGACCACGAAGAACTAATCGAGGAGATTCATTGCGTAGGATAAAGCTTTCTAATTCGTCCTCGAACCCATTCTTATTCAAATCAACTGTTTCAATTTTATCTGCAAAGGAGAAGTTATTAAATTGACTTAGATTCGCTCCCAAAGGTGACACAAACTTCATCATGCCTGCCCCTAAGAATGCTGGGCTTCCAGTGCCTCGTAGCTCTTTAAGTTCTGTTTGTAGCCTTAAACCATCATTGTAATTTAGTGTGAAATTTCCAGAATAGCTTGTTGCTGCTGTTGGAGTAAACGATAGGATAATAGTACATGTTGCACCGGCAGAAAGGGAGGTTGTACAAGTTCCCCCTGTACCAGGGAAAGTTCCACCTTTGAAAGAAAAAGCCGACGTAAAGCTTCCCGTAATAGTTGTACCACTTACACTTCCAGAATTTGTGATGGTGAAGCTTTTATCGATGCTCGCACCAACATTCACTGTTCCAAACTGATATGGACTGCCATCAGATATACTCAGGATTGCCTGAGCAAGGCCTTCACCCGTGATAGTCGCTGAAGTTTGAGATGTGGTGTATCCATCCAGGTAACTGATCGTTAGAGTTTGAGAACTAACAGCTACAGCAGTAGGTGCAAATTCTAAAACAATGACACAGCTTCCAGAAATATTAAGAGTATTTGAACATGTGCCACCTGTTCCTGGAAAGCTACCCCCTTTATATCTAAAAGGAGCAGAAATAGTTGAATAGGACAAAGCTGAAGCCTGAGCAGCACCATTATTTGTAACGGTCAAAGTTCTCTCAGAAGTTTGAGTTTGTATCACTTGCCCAAAGCTATAAGTGGAAGATGAAAAAAGGAGCCTTGCCGTTGGAAAACCAGATCCCGTAAGTGAAACTGTCAGAGGCACTACTTGATAACCGTTACTATAGTTCAATGTGAATGTGCCGTTATAATTTACAATTGCGATCGGTGTAAACGTGATCACAACCTTACAACTAGCTGGGAAAGAACCAGTTGTTGGGCAAGTACCTCCAGTACCTGGATAGGATCCACCTTTAAAAGTAAATCCAGATCCCGTAATCGTTCCTGTAGGAGAAGAAATATTATAGCCTGTCTTCGTCAAAGTAAGATCTAGATCATAGGAAGCATTTATAGGACGAGAACCAAAAGCTAGAGGAGAAGAAGAAGGCGTAATCACAGCAGGAGCAACTCCGGTTCCTGTTAAGGTTCGCGTTTTGGTCGAAGATAAACCTAAAGAATCATAGATCAATTGAAGAGCTGATGTTTTAAGTCCTGCTGATTGAGGACTGAAGGCAACGGTCACATTACAAGTTGCTCCACCACTCAAGACCGATGGACAGGAATTATTAGTAATAGTGAAGTCAGAGGATGTGGTTATTAGTGATGATATTGTGGCCGGTGTAGAAGATCCTCCATGCCCCACCCTAATGATTTTTGTCTCATAGGGCGTTCTTCCTACAAAAATATTTGCATAAGTAACCTGATCATAAAAAGACAAATAAAGTTCATTGGATGTAATCCCTGTTCCAGTTAGAGTTGACGTTGCACTTCGAGAAACTGTTCCATCATGATAATTAACTGTTAAAGTACTTGCATAAGCTATTGAAGCTAATGGAGTAAATACAATATCGAGATTACAAAAGCCATTGCCAGCTAGTGAACTTGAACAATTACCAGATAGGCCAGGATAAGTACCTCCTCTGTAAGAAAAACCTGTTGGAAGTACTACAGACATTGAGGAAGCAGTCATAGTGCTTGAGTTTGTTACACGAACTAAACTCGGTCCAACTCCAGCACTATTCATTGGAGTGTCTGGATAATTCTTGTCTTGAACACCTAGATTGGCAGCGGGAGAACCAATTCCACTAAGACTAATCGTAATTGTAGATGTATCGACACCATTATTATAATTCAAGACAAGAGTATGACCGTTATATGTTCCCTCTGTGACAGGAGCAAATGTAATGAAGAGGTAGCAAGATCCACCGGAAAGATTCGTGGTGCAACGAGATGAATTACTGGTTGAGCCTGGGAAAGAGCCAGTGCTGTATTGATAAGGTCCAGAAAACGATTGGGTTGAGATATTTGTTACGGGTGATCCACCCACAAAATCCAATCTAAGTGTTAACTCTCTGGTCTGATTCGTCACAACACTGCTGTAAGAAAGTGTCGTGGTATTCGGATTAATTCTTCCTTCACTTTTGCCATTAATCGATAAAGTAACAGCAGTCGTGGTCGAGATAGTATTATTATAATTTACGCTAAAGGATTGGCCCCAGGAACTATAAGTTGTTGGAGTAAAGCCTAGAATAATTGTACAAGAACCTGAAGAAAGAGTCGTTGTACAAGTCCCCCCTGTTCGGCTAAAAGGTGCACTAAAACCGGCCAAAGATATTTCGGTCGCTGCAAGTTCTCCTGAGACATAGGTTAAAGTAAAAGTTTGGTTTGTGGTTTGATTTATTTTTGTATTAGCAAAGTTAAAAGTACCACTATGAGATAAACTCAGCACAGGTCTCTCTCGAGTAATTCCAGTTATGGTCTTTGATAAAGTGACGGTAGAAGTTCCATTAAAATAACTTAAATTAAAAGTGTGATTCCAAGTTCCAGAGGTTGCTGAATTGAGTGCAATTATAATAGTGCAACTACCTTGATCAATGGTTAAAACAGTCCCACAACTCCCCCCAACACGAGAGAAAGGGGCCGGTAAAGTTGAAAGAGAAATGAGGTTGGCAGCAACATCTCCACCAGAATGTGTGATGGTAAAGGTTTTAGTATTATTATTATTATTTGGAACTGTTCCAAAATTATCACCATTTGCCGAGGTAAGAATTAATTGAGCTTCATTAAATCCCCAAGCGAGAAGATTTAAAGTATTCGATTCAGGTCTTGCTGCATTCAAGTAATTTAAACTAATATCTTGAAGATGTTGGCCATTTGCAGTTGGCGAATAGTTAATAATAATATCACAACTCATGCCAATCAAAATTCGATTACTACATGATCCACCAACTCCAGGGTAAGTTCCACCCTTGTAGGAAAATGGCGCATATAAATTATTAAGAGTTAAATTTTCAGCATTAACTTTTCCCGTATTTGATATACGAATCCGAAGGTCAGTTGATGACCCAACAAATTTGTTCCCGAAATCATATTGAGAGCCATACTCAAAAGTAAGTATCGGGTTTGAATCAGCACTAATGGAAAAGTTATAGCTCAAATTCCCTATTATGTCTGAATAAGTGAAATTCAAACTGGCAGCATGACTTGCTAAATTTGTGGGAGCATAAGTCACAATTATTGTACATGTTTGCCCGGAAGAAAGTTCAGTGGCACAAGTTCCACCCGTACCTGGATAAACGCCGTCTTTAAAAGTAATTGGATCGCTCGTAACTAGGGAACTTTGAATATTGGTGACACCAAGACCACCGGTTGCCTTGAGAGTAAGTTCAACATCAAGGGTCGTATCAACGGTAACGGCCCCTAAAAAACCATCGGAGTTGATTATCTTAATATGACCTCGATCTTTTTGAATCGGGCGATCAAACATAGAATCATTCTTACTGCATGAACTTAGCAAGAAATAAATACTTAAGAAAAGGGTGAGATTAAGAAGTTTCATCATTGTTTGATGTACCTCGGATCTCTAAACCAATTATTTGCTGTTGGGAAAATAGAATCAAACCAAAGTGAAAATTTACCCGTGTAGGTGAACTCTTCACCGAATTTATTAACCTGCAAAGCAAAGCGAGAATTAGTTGACGTCGCAACCCATGCTCCATAGAAATAATCTAGTTCATTCACAGCATTGCTATAATAAACAGTCGGGAGCTCTAAGTTTGAAGAAGGAGCATTGAATTGTGCCTGCCCAAAGGAGTGCTTAACTCCAGCATAAATATCAAAGAGCCGTAGATATAGTGAAAGTGAAAGATCATTATCGATATTTATACTTTCAAAATAATCATCTAGCTTTGCTCGGCCATACTGCATTCGATGAGAAATATAAAAATAGCGCCAATTAAAGAGTACTCTCTTGTAACCAACTCCCCATCCCTTAATTCCATCAATTGATGTGAGATAACTAAAACTTAAATCATGTCTGTTGGCAAAATTTATGGCCAGATGAAAACGATTCATATCAATCGTCTTAGTCATTGAGCTCGTATCAAAACCTAAAGTCTCATACGCCGAAGTCACATTTTGATCGCGTGTAACTTGCATATAGGAGGCACCATAATCAGATGCTGTTTGCATGTCTGGAGCACCACGGATGAAAAATTTTTTACCGGCCCGTTTTGGACCGACAGGTGTTGCTGATAAAAAATCGTAATGACCGGTTGATTTTGAAAGCCAAGTTCCAATAGTGCGTGCAGCCTCAACTGACTCTTCATAAGTCACTTGGGCCAATAAATTTTGGCAGAAAAAAATTAGAAAGAAGGCAAAAGTTCTCAATAGTTAAATCTCATTTCTGCGCCTCATAAAACGCCCCTAAATTAAACCTAGTTTTTTAGTCGGTGAGAAGAAATTTCAGAGCGAAAAACTCTGATTTTTAATAGAAAAGTCTTACAAGGAAAATACGCTATAATGCGCAGCGCCTCAAATAGCTATAACTAATTGAATTTGCTGATGGCTTTTATCTTTTGATCTTCATATTTTCTATGAATTTTGAAAGGACAATTGAGAAATTTTTATCACTCCTTTGAAGAATCTGTGATGACTAGGAAAATTATGTCACTTTTTTCTCATGGAGAAGGGGTTCATCCTCCATCTACCGGTATTGATGTTCCATTTACAAATAATGCAGATTCACTCAAAAGAAAATTTACAACGTTTGCAATTTCCTCAGATCTACCGAAACGCACCCTAGGAATTTGATCTTTAATTTTTTGGGCATAAATCTCTCTCTCCCCGCCTCGCTACTTTCTTATTTTGTTTTACTTTTTAATGTAGTTACTGACCTCCTACTCTAAACAACGTTGGGAGTGGGAGGTCAGGGACTACCTCCAAAATTCCCTCATGATATCAATGAATTGGAAAGAGGCGTGGAGAGGAGCGTTTCAGGTTGTTTCACCTTTTCTCACTCTGTCTCAATCAAATCTCGGGCTTATCTCGTAATAATTGCAACCCATTCTGATTAGACAAATGCTCAGACCCATCTAGCGATTAATCCTATAACGCCATATCATTGCATTTGAAGAACCAAACAAGGGAGTTTCTATGAAAATAATCGTAATGACTGCTTCTCTACTTCTTGCGCTCAATGCAATGGCCTGCGATGGAAGTGGAAAAGATAAGGACAAAGAAAAAGAAGATAAACGCATTACTATCATTCGCTAAAATTTTTTAACTCATACTTTAGCGGTACTAAGTCTTATTGGCCTAGCCGCTAAAGCTAATCACTCAAGTTTCTACTCATCGTTCCGATAAGCTCCTCATGAAATCATTTCTTACTGTAGTCATCTTTATATTTTCTTTTAAAACTTCAGCGGCTTGCATGACCCCTGACTATGAACTTAAGGGTGTTACTAAAGATGGAAAGAAGTGTGAGCTTGTTTTGAACCTCGATGAAAAGTATATGAGTTTTGAAACTCCTAAGCAGTCTTGTTATTTTGAAATTGATGAAGAGGAAATTTCAGATTTAAGAGATCCAAAAAAATCCCAAGTAACGGCCAAGGGCTACTCCAACTGGTTTGATTGCAAGGTGAAGCTTTTTTATAATAAGAAAGGGCAACCTTACAAGGCGAAACTCCACTCTCGCCTGACCATGGCCATGACTTTTAGCTTCGAAGAGTGCTTATTTGAGGCTCATCAATAAACTAAATCAGGTGATAAAAACTTACACTCATTGCCACAGAAAGTTGGCTATAATTCTGTTTCCCCAAAAGTCTTAAATAAAAATATTAAGAATTTTTTCATACAACTCATTATTATTAATCAAAAATTAAAACCCGACCGATACGCTTCTGCTTATACGTAGATGTGAATTATAATGGTACTTATCTAGAGGTCTGATTTATGCAAAATCTGAAACAACTCATCTCTTTCATGATCATCTTTCAGCTCTGCTACGCTTGTAATGGAGGTGGAGGAAGCTCATCAATTGTTAAATCAGGTACATCCTCAACTGTTATCAGCTTTCAAGGATCCTTAGCAAGTGTTATTCATTCAGTAAGTGATGCTTTCATAAGCAATGCTGTTGCTCAAGACGGAACCATTGAAGTTATGGACCTTACTGATCCTAATGCTCCAGTCAGCTTAGGAACCTTTGATGTTGAAGATGAGTCTCAAGGTTACTCGTTCGAGATAAAATCTTCGAAAATTAAGGGTAAAGTGATTTCGATTGAATACGAAGGTGGAGACAAATCGATCTTTGGTAAACGCTCCATGATACTTGAGGTCGATAATGATTCTTCCTCGGTTCAAGTCGAAGAGATGAATTCAGACTCCACTCTGCAGAGCCAAGTTCTCTTATCAAGACTTCAAGAAGAAGGCATCGGCTCACTTAGCGATTTAAAAAAACGCTTCAAAGAACTTCATCCTCACAAAGAACAAATTTTGCAACAGATTAAAGAACTTGCTCTTACTTCTAGTGATTTAAAAGACTACATTGAAGGAGCTCAAAATTCACTTGCAGTAACAATCGCCGCAGCTTGGGTTGCAGGCATTGATGGAGATGATTATGCAAGACAAGAAGCAATTAAAAAATTTAATGACATAGTATCAAATGTTGCTCCTGATTTAATTGGTAGAACAAAACTCTTTTGTGATGATACGAATACTAAATTCTCTTCACATAAAGAGGGATCTTTTAGAGTCTATGCCGCCGCACTTAGTGAAGAGTTAAAGCAAGCGTTTGGGAATGAAGAGTTTTTGATAGGTGAAGGCACCAATCAAGATGAAGTGAACAAATCGATTGTTCAGACTATCAAAAAATTCAATGAAATCTCTGCTGGTTATAAAATTAATCAAGTTATGTCCATTAGTGTTAGGGATAAAAAAAGTGGATATGATGAGGCCTGTAAAATTAGTTCCGGAGCAGGGATTGATGATGAACTTATTCAATCATCGTATTTTGATCTTAAAAAAATTCAATCCTATATTTTTCCAGAGGGAACTAGCTATAAACAGGCCATGGAACATCTTCTTTGGAATATTCATCCAGAGATAAAAATGCAGGGAGAGGCAAAAATACAATTAGAAATCGATAGTGGAAATCTGTCAGAAGAATCTGGAAAAGCTTTACTTTATGAAGAATTAGTAAAAGAGATGAAGGTTTTAAACTCAACTTTTGACAGGCTTGATAAGGAGCACAATCTTAGTGAATATAAAATCAATATCACTGAGTTGAGAAATCTTTCATGCCCTAATTTTGGATCATTTGATGAATTTCATGATTCTCTTCAGGCACATGAGCAAAAATCTTATCAAAGGTATGTCAATACCTTTGGTGATTCAGGAAGCGATGATTTTTACTCACAAATTGATATCTTGAAGCAGACTAGGGAAACGCAAAAAAGGATATGTGAAGTTTACTTCAAATAAAAACCTGATTCTCGGCGAGTGACGGTCAAGGGGTATTCGAATTGGTTTGATGGCAAAGTTAAAATCTCATTTGATGCTAAGGGATAACCTTACAAGGCGAAACTCCAATCTCGCCTTTCACTTGCTATGACTTTTAGGACTGAGGAATGCCACTTTAGAAACTAAAAAGTAAATTCATTGATATTAGAAAATCTTACCGTATTACACGATTTAATTTAGTCTTGCTCTTCTCATCATCGCACAATGATTTTATTGGCAAATAGAGAGAGTTATTGTACTTGATAAAAAATACTTGCCCCCCCTGACAATGCTGTTTTTCCAATTGTTCACGTAGAGTTAATTGGTAATTTTACATTCCCAGCGCTAAAGTCTTTGCTTATAATAGAGATTTGTTGCATACGCAATTCTAGATTCTTCTAGGGTCGCCTCATCTCCAGTGTTTGAGAAAACTAAATTTAACTTATTAATTACTTTTTCAAATGACTAATAGAAATTTACAGAATTGCAGCCCCACCCTTTTGCTTGAAAACTACGGCCTGGATTAGAAAACTCGAAAGATATTTTTAGGCATTATATAGCATCATAGTCTCAATTATATCGGTTCTATGGCATAGACACTTGAATATTAATCACGGCGAGTTTATCTCCATATTTTCAGAATCTGAGTTCTTTTCCTTGGCACTGGGGGCCGACACAAATTCCGGGGCATTTTTTTATAATGGAAAAAAATAGTTTAATGATTGTTTTGTGATTCCAAAGCAAGTTTAGATCATCGATTTTTGCCACAAAAACTTGTCACAATAATTTTGAATTTTTGCCTAAAAATAGTGTTCTAAGGTGCTGAATAAACTCGCCTCTTAGGTCCTTTAGGCACATTTAACCTCTTATCAATTTTCATTAACATGATAAAATTAATCAAAAATGCACTGAACTGAGGTTTTAATATGAATTTATCCAAGCTGATTGCCATTTTATCAATTTATTCGTGGGCAACAATATTACATGCTGCAGTTATAAATACCAATTGTATGAAGGCAACTGAAACAATTGCGCCACCTCAATCAGAACGATCGACTACTGTAGATGGCGTAGTTACTGATTCGGAGGTTTGGAAGAATTGGAAAGAAAAATATAAAGATAACTGGCAAGTTAAGCAAAACTGGACTTGTTGCGAACATTTAGAACTCAATGCCTCAAGCAAGGTCTGTGAAGATAAATCTCCTGTTGATGATGCTATTCAAAGCTGTACAACTCACTCGGATTGCCCGGAAAATAAAGGTTGTTTGCCGTGGCGTGAAGATGACATGTTTAATGATGATCGTGTTTCATCAAAAGAAGAAAAAGATGCGCTTTCAGCAAAATCAGTTGCATTTGATGAAAAACGAGATCAATTTGAAGACCTCATTCCGAATGGTGGATTTTGCTTCGTTAGTAATCAGTGTGAGTCCTACAAATGCGAATCTTCAATTTGCAAGGAAAACAATATATGTCGTCTTGCTGGCATTGCTGATGCGAGTACTCCTGTAAAAGT
>JAIYBW010000001.1 GCA_027488375.1 Pseudomonadota bacterium | reverse complement strand
TACTGGTGGAACAACTACTGGTGGAACAACTACTGGTGGAACAACTACTGGTGGAACAACTACTGGTGGAACAACTGGTGGAACGAGCTATCAACCTTGTGTATTAATACCCACGCCTACATATGGCGTAGCGGGAATAAAGGATAGAGTTGTAAGTAATTATCGGCCAATTTATGTAGATGACATTAGCAATAACAAAAGTTGCTCAAAGCTTTCGAGTTTTCAAAATAGCGGTGGTACCGCTATTAACTACGTCTCTAGCTCTCCGGATTATAAGTGCGAGGAAAAAAATAATAAAATACTTTTTACATTTAAAGGAACCACTCTCTCTTCTGCGCCAATCTCATGCTCAAGCACTTGCACCATGAAATTCAATTTTAATTCTGGACCTTCGACAACTCTAAAATTTGAAATACAAAGTAACAACCAACCACTCCTTGCCGCCTATAACCAAATTTTTGGCTTAATTGGACATGAAGATATTGTAACATCTCCACCTAGTTCCGGGAGTGATTTGGATGATGGTATAAACTCTCTTCAATCATTTTTTGAATCAGATGATGGTGAGAATCGCCATTTCGGAGTCCTTTCGCAAGTGAGAGAACTTTTTCAGCCTGGTACGATTGGGGGATTATTCAATCAATATAATACCTCTGCCACAATTTCCGGAAAGTCAGCGAATGTCGCTTTCTGGGATGAAGGTGTATTAAAATCATTTCGAATTGATGTTGAGTCAGACAATATGGAAGTTCCATCTTACCTTAAAGATGACAATTCACCTTATCCTTTTTCTGGAGGCGATCACAGTGCTTTTACGAATAGAATTACGGTGTCTAAAATTCTTGGGGGAGCATTCTACCCAGAAACAATTATTCGCTGGAAACATGGTAAGAAAGTTGGCTCCCTTGAGAGTAAGGAAATAAAAACAAAGAATGGAGAGACAACTCTTCAGCGCTCGCTTATCTTCTGGAATACAGAAATCGTTGATCACGCACGCTTCGAAGTTTATAACTACGAAAAGAAAACAACTTCTTCATCACCCTATACCCTACTTAGTCAAAAAACGAGTTTCTCACGAGCAGAAAGAGAATCAACTCCTGGTGAGGGAAATGCTCGTCTTGAAAGTTTTTCTTACGACTCCTCAAAAGATAATTCGAATTCGAATTACTACCAAAGTGCCAGGAAATCTGGCACATTTCTTAAAGATACAAGAGCTATTTATGTAAATTCTAATCTTGAAACAACTAAGCTGTCTGGTGATGCCGATTTCTTCACTCGGCCCGAGTTAGCTCCATTTGCCCACTCAAGATCACTTACTCCTAAAACAAGCTCTGCCCTCAGTCCAAATGGGAATCACTTTGTTTCAAGTTGGGCCGAAAAAGTTGGTCAAGATTGGGTTATAAAAATTCTCAGGAGATTCTCCAATGGAAGAGTTATAGAAAGTTTTACGACTTCTGCGATAATACAACCTGAAGCAAAAGTTTCAATTAATAATAATGGCCATGCGACGGTTGCATTTGTTGTAAAGTCTCTTGATTTGCTCTTAAATCCTGAGTACAAGTTATATACTTTAGCCTGGAATGGACAGACTTGGATTGACTACAACTACAACTTTATTACTCAAAATGATCTCGTGACCATGGGAGTCTTTACAAGTATAAATGGTATCTTAGTAACCACAAATAATATTGCTTTCGATTTAATCGATGCAAATCCTTCATTATCTGGTGACCCAGCTCCTTCATCAAGTGACAAGCATCTCATTTACTCTGAATTTGATGGCACCAATTGGAATCTAAAAAAGATCACATTCACTTCAGGTGCTTGGGGAAATTCAAGCACTGTTACGACTTCGGCCCTCACAAGTCAACCCAGCTATATTTCAGTTACAAAAAATTCGAGTGAGTATCACATATCTTTAATCATGAATAATTCTGGCTTTAAAATTCAAACGATGAAGACAACCAATTTTGGAACTCCAAGTTTGTCTTCACTCGTATCTATTGGTATTGAAGCTGGTTCAAATCCTTCAGCACTTTTTTCGAAATACAATACTGTTTCAGAAAAAACAGACATCATCATTTCTTCAGATAGTAATAAGATTTACAGAACTGAATTCACACCGGGAACACCTTCCCTTGGCACTATTTCAACTAATATCAACTCAAAATTTAACGAAGTCTTCCCGTATTGTTTTAATCGCATAAGAAGTGGATCAATTAGACCAACCCATAATGCTGGCCCACAGAATTCTGGCTGCAACCTCCCCGACTCAAGTTATGCCCCGGCCATTCGAAGCACTGTCTTAATTGACCATGATAATGACAACACAACAGATGATATTGATGCCGGCTTCAAACATGATATCCAGAGCTTAAATCCAGAGACCTTTAAGTATATCTTCACGATGCCATAAAAGCTTCCCAAACGCTCTGCGCAACAGCTAAAACTCTCCGCACCAAAAGAGGTTTTTGCTATGCTCAATATTTTAATTCTCATTTCTTCTCTCTGCGCTTTTGCCTTCCAACCTGACTCGATGAATGCTGAATGGAAAGGCTTTTCAGAACCAGAAATAATGGCCTCTGGATTTACTCATCAGTTTGATTCTCTTCCCCTCGAAGGAAGTGTGCAAATCGGCCCTAGAGCATGGTCTGGTCACTACTGGCCATCGGCGCAAGGGGGAATCAATGTGCGCTGGAATACTCGTGAGAAAGAGGGCTTTAAATACAAATCTCCTAAAAAAGAAGAAGTTCTGCGCATGAGTCAGAATCAACTCGCGCAACTTTCTCCCAGCGAGAAATATGATCTTCTCATTGGTAAATATGATTACCCTCTCAAAGAACTTGCTGAGTCAGCGGCCAGTCGTACGGCGCCTGATTGGGCCGGTATTTGTCATGGTTGGGCCCCGGCCACTCTCTTTCATAATGAACCAACTCCTAAAACGGCGATCAATCCTGATGGAGTGATTATTCCTTTTGGTTCATCAGACATTAAAGCCCTCTTGAGCTATTACTACGCTTTTCACCACGAAACAGAATCAACTCATCAAGTGGGACTTCGCTGCTTTTTTGGGCCTTGGATGGGTGGAGCGAAAGGTTGTGATGAAGATCTCAACGCTGGAGCTTTTCATATCGTGATCTCAAATATGCTTGGTCTTCGCCGTGAAGGTTTTATGGCCGATGTTGATCGCTTCAAACAAGTTTGGAATCAACCTATCGTGGGCTACAGGTCTCAAATCCTTTCGGCCAATCTGCCAAAATCTAAAAAAGCTGCAGAGGCAACTGTGCGTGAAATAAAAATTGCTACAGATTTTTTCTACGTTGATGAAGTGAATGAACCCACTTGGGATATCGTCCATGGAACAAAAGATCAAAAGATTGCTAAGCGCAGTTACATTTATCGTTTAGAACTTGATTATCGCGGCCAAATTGTTGGTGGAGAATGGGAATCAGATGAAAGACCTGATTTTCTCTGGAATTCATCTCGGGCCACGAAATTCGAGGGAATCCTTCATCGTGTAGGGGAACTCTTAAACGATTAAGTTGTAATTTTGCAATTCACATCGAGTTTATAATTATCAAACCAGGCCGTTTCATTTTGATCACCTTTAAGCGTGATCGTCTCAGAGATACGGCCTGTATCTAAAGAACTTTTTTTCTCATTGGTTCTCATCATCACAAGGTTAAGATCCTCTTCACCTTCCCAACCGCTAAGCACAGCGCGCCCTTCAATGAAGGTTTTTCTTTTACCTTTAAGCGATTCAACAAAAAGACTCCCGGTGCTTCTAGATTGCATTTCACCGGTTGGAATCGAGATCACTTTCTCAGCAACAATCTCTTTTAAATTTTCAGTATGGGCCAGTTGAAGAGCGCACTCATAACCGGCCACTGCAGACATGCTATAAAAGTTTACGATATAGGCCAGAATTTTAGTTCTTTTCATAAACAATACCCCGCCTGTTTTAAAATTCTGACTAATTTCTGGGCCGATTCCTTTCCATTTAAATTCCAGCTGAGCCATCGATCCTGATTTCGAAACATAGTAATTTGATGACCAGTATTTTTCTTTTCAAACTTCAGGACACACTTTTTGCGTAAGATAGTAGCGTTACAAATCCCCATATCCTGAAGACTCGTCATTTCTTCATTCAAGCTATAAAGAGACATCTCTCTTAAGGCAATTTTTGAGTGAACCTCTTGTCCACTGACAAACTCAATCACTCGAACACCAACTGATTGACCCAATCTAATATCACATTGGGACTCAGCAAGTGCCGCTTGGGAAACCATGAGGAGAATGAAGATCAAAAATTTCATAACATCCTTTCTTAAGACATAAACTCGAATGTGATTAAATCAAAAAAAAGGATTTTTTGGGATAGAAACTGATCAAGGATGTAAAACTGAAATCCAGTGTCTAAGGATTTGACACCCTCTTAGTCTGCCACAGACCCTCTCGGGCCTTTTTCATACTTTCTTCAAGAGAAACAATAGGTTGCGGGTAGCTTACCCCTGGATAAAAATCATACATTCCCTGCTCCATGGGAGTTATTTGCCAGGGTCTGTGAATGAGGTGCTCGGGAAGTCCACGAAGCTCAGGAACCCACTCGCGGATGAAGATAGCATCAGCGTCTTTTTCTTCAGATTGCTTAACAGGATTATAAATTCGGATGGTATGAATCCCTGTCACCCCGGCCTGCATTTGGAATTGGGGGAAATGAATCCCCGGTTCATAATCTAAAAACTGACGGGCGAGATAACTTGCCCCTTCTTGCCAAGGCTGCCACAAATGATGAGTAAGAAAGGAAACGACCATGGCCCGCATTCTGAAATTAAGATAGCCAGTTTCTTTCACGCACCTCATGCAGGCATCAACCAGAGGGTAACCTGTTTGTCCCTCTTTCCAAGCACGAAGTTTTTCCTTATCAACCTTAGTTCTGATGTGATCAAAGTTGGAATTGAGATTTTTAAACTCTAAAGATTCATTACGCTCAAATTTTTGAATAAAATGACAATGCCATTTCAATCGATTCATAAATTGAAGGATAGATTTATTTCGAGGGTGTTTTGAAAGCAGCTGTCTTGTTTTTTGATAAACCATTCTCAGCGAAATATTCCCCCATGAAATATAGGGAGATAGCCGAGAGCAGGTGTAGCGTCCCTGGGCCGGTTGAGAGAGCCCCGCGAGATAAAGAAAAAATTTTTCTTCCGTAAATTCTTCAAGAGCTTTGTGGGCCAGACTTTCCCCTCCTCTTTGAAATTGAGGCGGATTATCTACAATATCTTCTCTTAAAGGTTTTTCCAGGTCTTGCCATTCTTGCGGATCAATAAAATTCAATGACTCAATATTATTTTTTATAGGAAACTGGTTCATGGTTTTAGTCCACAACCTCTCCCACTGATCTTGATTTTTTAGGGCCCGAACAACTCCATTGCTTTGATATTCTTTCCATTTGATATTGTGATTTTTACACCAACGAGAAACGTCTTTATCTCTTTTATAGGTGGGATCCACACCCGTCTCTTGATGAGAGAAAAGATGAACAATTTTAAATTTCTGAGATAGGTTTTGAAGAACTGAAATGACATTGTCTCTCGTCACAAGAATAGTGACTTTTTCTTTCATTTCATCCAATGACTGGCGAACAAAGCGAGCATGCCTAGGGTCCCAGTCATAATATTTTTCAAGCTCTGGTTCAAAACAATAAAAAATGATCAGAGGTAGTTTAGATTTTTGAGCAGCATAAAGTGGTGCATGGTCAGTGAGTCTTAGGTCTCTTTTAAGCCAAACAAGATTAATTTCTTGCATGAGTTCTCTCACTCAAAAATTCTTCTGCAGCAGTAAGGAGACGTTGCTTTTTTTTCTGATCCATTTTATCAAAAGTTACAACCATGAAACTAAGCCGGTACTGTTTAGCAAAAAAATCTCGATGTTTATTGATAAATCGCCAAAAAAGACCATCCCAAATATCACACCAGTCACCCTTCTTATAATCAGACATTTTGAGAATATAATTACTTCCAGAGATATAAGGTTTCGTAGCGAAAACGCCTCCATCAGAAAACTGCCCCATGCCATAAACATTTGGGCCCATCACCCAGTCAGCAGAATCTACAAACATCTCCATAAACCAACGGTGAACCTCATGAGGATGAAATTCGCAAAGGAGCATAATATTAGAAAGCACCATCAAGCGCTCAATATGATGACAATAACCGAAATCCTGGGCCTTCAAGATGGCATCATCAACGGGAGGAATCCCTGTGGTTCCCTCATACCAATGAGTGGTGAGCGATCTATTATTATTAAAAAAGTTTTTTGATTCTTGGACTTCAGAAAAATTTTGATAAACCCCTCGAACAAATTCTCTCCACCCCATCACTTGGCGGATAAATCCCTCAAGAGAAGCGAGTGGAATATCCGAAGAATCGTATTTTTTAATCGCTTTATTTATCACTTCCTCAGGGGTTAAGAGGCCAGCATTAATCATAGGCGATAAGAGTGAATGGTACATGAAAGGCGTTCTAGGAGTGATGGCATCCTGATAGGCCCCAAAGTCTTTTAAGTGATGATGAAGAAAATGATCTAGGGTTTTAATAGATTCAGCTCGACTCGTAGGAAGCCAGAAATTATCACTCATGCCCGGATGATCCGAAAATTTTTCATCCACCAGGACCTTCACATTTTTGATGTGATGATTTTCTGGAAACAAGAGAGGCTCAAGATTGGTCAGAACCTTAGGGGCCTTTTTGCGGTTATCTGAATCATAACTCCACTGCCCTCCCCAGGGCTTGCCATCTTTATCGAGCATGATTTTTAAGCGCTTTCTTTCTCTCTCATAAAATGTCTTCATAAAAGGCTTGGGATTATAAAAGAGATAATTTTTAAAGTCCTGACGAGAACAAAGGAAATAAGGAGTTTCTATTTCCTCTAGATTTATTTTCTTTTGGGAAAGAAAATTTTTAAGTTCTTTTTCAAAGAACTTATCCTGAATCTCACCGATTACAACCGTTGATATTTTTTGAGCTTCAAGAAAATGAGAAAGTCTCTCAGTAAATGATTGCTCTGAAAGCTCATGATAATGAACCTTAAATTTGAGCTCTTTTAATTCTTGAGCATAAGTTCTCATGGCCGAAAGGAAAAAAATGATTTTGTGCTTATGATACTTGAAGTGAGTGCAAAGACCTAAGTCTTCGGCCATGAACACCTGAGCATCCTTGTGGGCGTTGTAAAATTCAGGAGGAAAGAGTTGATCACCAAGAATGATAAGAGCTTTTTTCATGCCCTATTCTATCTTGATCATCTCCCCCTGAAATGAGGCAAAGTTAAGTGATAAGCCTTTGTCTAAGCTCTTTTAGCAAGTTTACTTTTCACCCACGGAACAAGCATAGGAAGAATAGAAACAAAAATCACACCAAAGATGACGATATGAAAATTTCTTTTCACGATGGGAAGATTACCAAAAAAATATCCTGCTAAAATAAAGGTAAAGACCCAAGTCACGGCCCCAATAATGTTGTAAGAAATAAACTTTTTATATTCCATGGAGCCAATACCAGCAACAAAAGGAGCAAAGGTGCGAGCAATCGGAGCAAACCTTGCGGCCACAATCGTAAAAGATCCCCACTTCGCATAGAAGGCTTGAGTTTGATCAAGATATTGCTTTTTGAAAATGCGGCTTTCTTTCTCAAAGACCTTAATCCCTAAGTATTTTCCAATCTGATAATTGACGGTATCACCTAAAATACCAGCAATGGTTAAACTAATGAGAAGAAGACTCACATCCAAACCGTTTTCCATGGCCGCCAGAGCTCCGAGGGCAAAAAGCAGTGAGTCTCCAGGTAAGAATGGAGTGACCACAAGACCCGTCTCACAGAAGATGATAAGAAACATCAGAACGTAAAACCATGGCCCGAAAAGCCCAATCCACTGAAGAAGGTGTTGGTCTAAATGAAGAATGATATTAATAAAATCGGTCATGTTCTCAACCTTTAGTCTGTAAATTAAGACATTATCTTAAGTCTTATTGATGACTTAGAGAATAGTTTTGAGCTTAAAGGTAAAAAATACTTAAGTCCTTCTAACTCTTAGGCTTTTAACTCTTTTTGAGGTAGAACACGAAAAAATCTTTAAAGGACATTTATGAATCATATCCCTGAGCAACCAAAAAACACTTACCGCATCACTCTTGATCTTGCTTATGGTGAATCGAGAATGGATAACATTCTTCTTAATGCCCTGAGAGACCAAAATGAGAATGAAACACTAAAAATGATTTCACGCTCTCAACTTAAAGATCTTTTTGCGAAGAAGAAAATCCTCATCAAAGGCCAGAGAGCAAAATCATCTTCAGCTCTCGCTAAAGGCATCACTTACGTTGATATCATTGGATTCTAAAAATTATTTTTTCTTTTTAACTGACTGAATCCAGGCATGGATCGCTGGGATATCTTTTTCAAGTTTTGGAATTTTTCTCATCACTTTGGATGAACGCTTCGGCACAAAACCGGCCGGCAATTTAGCAGGATAAACACCAGTCATCACTTTAGAATAAACTATTTCGAGAGGGGCATCGATCAATTCAGGGCCAAGGCTTCCCTTTAAATTTGGATCTTTATTGTGGCACTGAATACAGTTTGAGAGATAGAGGCGCTTACCTTTATCAAGGGTGGCCTGATCAACTTTGACCTGAGCACAAACAATACTTGTAGTAAGAAGAGGGCCCAAGAGGGCCCCCAAAAAATAAATTCTCATTTACTTCTTTTTTAAAGATTGAACATAAGCATGAATGGAAGGCACATCTTTGGCCAGTTGTGGAAACTTCGTCATCTGCTTGGTTTTTCTTTTGGGAACAAATCCTTCTGGTAAAACATCTGGATATCTTCCCGTCATGACCTTGTGTTGCATAACTTCGAGAGGTGCATCCACTAACTCAGGGCCAATGGCTCCTTTGATATTTGGATCTTTGTTATGGCATTTAATACATTGAGCAAGATAAATTGTTTTACCTTTTTCAATGTCCACAGGTTCAACTTCAACAACGGCCTGAACTGCCTTAACCTCTTCCTTTACATCTTCCGTGACCGATTTTTGGACTTCAACCTGGGCCAAAGATTTGCGAGGAGCAGGTGCCTTCACAGGAGTCATAATAATAAACGATAAATAAAGAACACCAAGTGTTCCTAACCAAATTACGTGTATCAAACTAAAACCTCAACTAATCCATAAAGAACAACTAATAAGCCTAGACCACAGTGAATAACACCTCTAACAGTTGTTAAAGGTCCAAGCTTTCCTTTGATCGCATTCAGCTCAAGAAGAAGAATAAGAAGAGTGATCACACCCATCACAAGACCAGCAGAAAAATTCTCAGGAATATTTAAGCTTAAGTGACGGCAAGCACCCATGAAGAAGAGCATTGGCATTGAAAACATAACGTTGGTTCTCGAAGCAAGAAGAGCTTGAGGTCCAAGTTTGGCAGCTTCAGGATTTGCTTGTCCGCCATTGATCACTGATAGAGCTGATGCAACGATTACTTTTTGTTTTGGCCAAATGATAAGCCATACGTTCAAAAACATTAATGTCCCAAGAAGAGCACCGATTGAGATGTAGATTCCATAAGGAGTCTTCATAAAATCAGCTCCCAGATCTTTACCAGCAATAGCAAGCATGCTGACACCAGAAAGGAAGGTAAACATAGCTCCCCAACGGAACCACCAAAGGGCTTTTGGAGCGAGTTTAGCAAGGGCCACGTTCTTCACTGGAGCATCAACTTCAGCTAAAAAAGCACCTTGAACAAAATTGAAATAATAAAGATGTCCAATCCAGGCCACACCGGCAAAGAAATGGATCCATCTTAGGATCATAACTAGACCCTCTTGAGTAAATAGAGCAACGTCCATAAAAACTCCTATATAAAAGATGATATCGGTTAGGAAATAAAGTCTCATTCTAGTCAAAAAATAAGGAGTTATCTACAAAAACCCCTTGTGCGCACCGCAGAAAAGACCAAATTAGAGGCCTTATTTTGGCGCTAAGCTCATGACTTTGATCATACATCTGTCGCCTGTCACTATGAGATCATAAAGATGGAGGATTTTTATGAAAACAACCAAGAATCTTATGCATAAAAATGTCATCACGATTAAACCCGATGAAAGCCTTCTAGACGCCTACAAAATTATGAAAGATAAAAACATTCGTCACCTTCCAGTTGTCGATATCAATCTACGCCCCATTGGAATTTTAAGTGATCGAGATATCCAACGGGCCATGATCAATAAGAAGTTGAGTGAGTTTCAAATTGAAAGTCATCTCCCCGGAGATATCACAGTCTCAGACTTTATGAGCTGGCCAGTCTATACGATTGACCATGAGACTTCTCTCTCCCATGCAGCGAAAATTCTCATTCAGCAAAAAGTGTCCTGTCTCGTTGTAGAGAATTCAAATGGTCAGATCTGTGGAATTCTTACGACTGAAGATTTACTGGGTCATCTGCTTGACATGATTCACCAAGATGAGAAAAAATTATATCTTCCTTTGTCTCACTACTTTTAAATAGGACAGCCATGAATCATCGAAGGCCCACAAGTCAAACGGTCATTGTAGGGTTAAGACTTTTTCTCGCTGAAATATTTTCTTTAATTAAAAGTCCTGTTTTTATTCTCCTCACTGTCCTAGGTAATTCATTAATTGGACTCTTTAGCTTTATCTTTTTTTGGATTGAATCTGGAATCAATCCAAAGCTCCAATCTTTTATTGATGCTCTTTGGTGGGGTTTTGCCACGGCCACAACAACGGGTTATGGCGACATCACCCCAGTGACCGTGAAGGGCAAAATTCTTGGAATCTTACTAATGCTTACAGGCACGGCCCTTTTTGCTATGTTTACCGCTCTTTTTGCTGAAACAATCCTGGCCAATACCAGACAAAACAAATTTTAAATCTGATAAATCCTTAATCCTGGTTTACAAAAGTTTGGGAACATCCTTAAATATTTTCCATGGGAAATTTAAAAATTAAACTAAGATTCATTTGTTTCATGATTCTTTTAAATGTTAATGCCTTCGGAATGAACGTTGGTTTTAATCAGGCCTGGTTCAATAATGATTATGCCCTCCAGTATCTTGATGGGCATTATGACCGCACTGAAGTTCAACGTATCATGAAACTCACTCAAGACTCAGGGGCAAAATCACTAAGAGTTTGGATTTTTGAATCATCTAACTTTCCTATGCTTGAATGGGTTAATGGAAAGATCTCCCAACCAAGACCAGATTTTATCCGAAATTTTCTGAACACTTTGCAAATTGCAAAAGAGCATAAAGTAAAAATCTATATGACATTTTTTGATGCTCACACTTACCGACCTGATCAATTAAAAAGAGAAGACCTCAAAAAACTGAGATCTCTTTTTCAAGAGGCCGGCAGTGATGAGTTTCTTAAAAAAGTTATAGCACCTCTTTTAAAATCGATTCAAGAAGCTGGTCTGGCCGATGTCATTAGTCGCATTGATATTTGCAATGAAATGGATGCTGTCATTAACCGCTTTGGATTAAATTATGGCTGGCAAGGTGCTAGACGGATGCTTTGTCAGTGGCGGAGTTTTATTCAGGCCCATGATGGCTTTAAAACAACACCGATTACTTTTTCATTGAGATTGCACCCAGTGATCATCCATCCCCTTAATCTTTTAAGTGATAATGGGCCAATGGCCTGTGCGGATTTTTTTGACTTTCACTCTTATGGTGATAGCGGAGACATTTATCGCTGCCAAATACTTAAAAAGTATGCTTCTCTTGGAAAAAAAGAAATGGTGCTAGGAGAATTTGGCCAAAGTTATTTAAATCATCGCTATGATGATGATCTTCAACTTAAAAATACCATCAACTACCTTCGAAATGCTAAGTATTGTGGCTTTAAAGAAGCCCTGGCGTGGCGTTTATCAGATGTTAGACCCGGAGTGAATAAAGAGGCCCGTTACTCTTTTGAAGCTTATGGAAAACTCAGACCAGCATACAGAGTTATCCAAGAGCATAATTCATCTCAACCATAAGAAAATATTTTTTCTACGTTTTTTCTTTTCTTCTATCTTTTTTGTAAAGAAATTAAAAACTTCACCTAGGATGTCATACTTAATCTCTCTATCTGCATCGAGAAGAAGTTTAACCTCAAGTCCAACATGTTGGGCACGTTCAGCAAGCAGCTTGGCATGACGTGGACTATGCATAAAATGATTTCCATCTGGGCTTTCAATGTCGGCCAGACCATTCCAAAGAATCATGGGAGCATCATCACCATCCATATTCTCGTAGTTATCAACATCCTGGCGAATAGCTTTCCCCTTCTCAGTAAAGAGCTCATCAAAATGTGAGAAGTGATAACGACTCCAAATTTGCTGGCCTACAAAACGCTCAGTTTGTTCACGTCCAAAATAATTAAACCAATCGATAAAATCGTAGGAGACTTGAGCTGAGAGATGTCCGATGGCAAGCACTCGGCTCGATTCCCTCTTGATAGGATTTTCATGATTCTCATCTGCGATATCATCATGGGTTCCAAGCCAGAGACTAGAACTTCCGCCTGCGCTGAAACCATGAGACAGGATATAGTTCTTATTGATATTAAATTTTCTTGAATGGTAGCGCATGAACTGCACGAATCCTGCAATATCTTCGCGCATGATCGTTTGTAAGGGTGTTGTTTTTAAGAAGCGATAATTTATGGCCGCAAAAGCAATCCCGGCCTCAAGATATTTTTTAATAATTCTATTTTTTCTGATTTCATCTTTGCTGCCCATGACAAAACCACCCCCATGAATATAAATCACAAGTGGTGTTCTTTTATGAGACTTCGGCAACCAGAGATCAAAGATCTGTCGCTCATCGGGGCCGTAGTGCTGATCAAGAAGAGTTTTTTCGGATCGTCCCCAGACAAGAGTCGTCGTCAATAAAATGATGAGGAAGATTAAATTTTTCATGTCTAAATTAAACTCTAAAACTTAATTTGATTTAAGCTAAAGATCTAAAACTAAGTAGAAGTTTCTCTCTGTCCAGACATTAGACAGTCATTAAAAATGGCACAACCTTTGCTGAATTAATCCTAAAAGTGCCTCAAAATGGAGTTCTAAGTTGATAAATCGACTAACTTTTATTCTTTTGTTCATTTTTTCAGCACAATCAATTTGGGCCGAATCAATATTTTCCCAGTTAAACTCAAAAATAGATCAATTAACACCTCAAAATTGTGTTTCATTAAGTCTTAAAGTCGACTCTGAATTTAAAGGCTTCAAGAGCGCTGAATTGCTCGAACTCTTTAAAAACCCTGGAGTGAAAAGCATTTCAAATGAGCTATGGCAGGCCAAACTTCATTTACACCAAAAGATAAAAGACTTTTATAGGAAGAATGAATATTCAGTCGATTGTGGACGATCACTTCGACCAGTATTCCGTCAAATCCGACTTTTTGAAGACCTCGCCGAAGAGTACTTAGGAAGAAACCTGAACCCAGAAGCTGTCCCTCAATCTGCCTTTAAACTTCAAAATCCCCATCTCCATAAGGCAAAAGGATTTGAGGAGATTGAACTTGCGAACGATTTAGAGAGTGGCGATCTGCTCCTTACTCGTGGTAATGCCTTTACCTCAGCGGCCATCGCTTCACTCGGTGAAGAGGATACTCAATTCTCACATCTAAGTCTTGTTTACAAAGATCCCCAAAAGAAAATCTGGACCATTGAAGCCCATATCGAAGTTGGATCAATTGTTCGTCCTCTTGAAGCCCACATCAAAGACTCTAATTTTAGAACCATGGTCCTGCGTTTTGAAGATAGAGAGCTTGCAGCGAGGGCCGCCAAGTTCGCATTTGAGAAGGTAAAAAAAGCTTCAGAGACAACTGGAAATATTAATTATGATTTCGGGTTCGATATGGATGAAGAAGAAAATTTATTTTGTTCCGAAATTGTGTCGTGGTCATTTAGTCATGCGAGTCAGGGGCAGTTACAAGTTCCCCTTATTAAAAATCGAGTCCAAAAAAGAAAGTCTAGTTTCGTGAATGATCTTGAAATTAAAATTGAAGAGTCTTTTATTCCTGCTGACCTTGAGATTGATCCTCGCTTTGAAATCATAGCGGAATGGAGAGATGCCAATAGAGTTAATGACTCTCACGAGAAAGACGCTATCCTTCAGGCCATGTACCAGTGGGTTGATGACTATGGCTACAAAATGATTAATGGTTCCTCCAGAAAATCAAAATTCTACAAACATATTGTATGGTATATGCGCCGTATTCCTCTGCTTAAAAATTCAGTCAAAGAAAAATTGCCACTTAATATGTCCAAAAAATTAATTGGTTTTTTTGGGGTCCTAGATTCCGTTGGGGAATGGCTCCAGGAAAGACTTCATCCGGCCAATGAAACCAGTATCAGGGAACGTGGCCTTCCCCTCTTACCTCATGAAAAATACCAATATCTTGATGGGTTACGAATAGCTGACCAAAAGTCTAGAAGACCCAGGCTGCATAAGATGTTTAGACCCTGATTTTTTTAGACCACTGCCCCTCTTTTTGTTACAATAGGGCCGTGAGGAGTTCATTATGAAAAGTTTAAAAGAACAATTATTGCAAGCGGGCCTTAAAGCAACGCCCAACCCTAAAGCCCAAAATGAAAGGGAAGCGATTTCAAAGAAAAAAATAACTGAGACCATTATTCATCAAGAACAAAGAAACTTCTGTGAAGAATGCCAGCAAGTAAGACCAGATGTGGAACTTTATTATCATAGAAACCCAACCACAGAGGCGGAATGGATTTGTGTGAAATGTGCAGACCGCTTAAAAATTGCAGATAGCTTCAGACAAACAGCTCAAAGTGATACATCAATAAAAAGAATGTTTCGTCGAGAGCATGGGGCAACACGTCCTGCAGACGAATTTAAAAGCGTAAAGCCTCAAAAAACGAAAACAGAAGTTAACGGCAATAGATAGACGCAAGGATGTTTTGATGAAATCACTTCTCCTCTTGATGGCCTTAAGTCTCTCAGCATCAGCAGAAGACATTAATTGCCCTCCAGATGAGAATGTTTCACTTTCAAATGAAATAAAAGAGAAAGTCCAGCTTGCCTCAGAACTAGACTCTAAATTGTTTAAAGATAGGCAAACAGCTAAACTCTTTGAGGCCATCCAGAAAAAAGACTTAAAGGCCGTACTAAAGGCACTCAGAAAAGGGGCCAACCCTAATGCCATTAAAGATCAGGCCAGTTTCATATCGGTCAGTTCATTTGCCGTTCGTTATGGAACTCCAGAAATCTTAAACGCCCTCCTCGATGCAGGGGCCGATCCAAATTTACAAGATGGTAATCTTCAAAAGACCACTCCTCTCATGCAGGCGGCGAAATGGAATCGTCCGTGGGCCGTAGATATTCTTCTCGATCCAAAATATAAAACAAATATCAATCAACAGGCCGATGGAGGAAGAACAGCTCTTCATATGGCAGCAAATCATAAAAACTATGACGTTCTCTCTCTTCTCGTGAAGAATGCTAAAATTAACCTCAATGCAGGTAGTGTTTATACGTTTGGAAAAGGCGAAACAGTGCTTAGTTCTCTCTGCTTTTATTCAGATGTTTCGGGAATCAAAACTCTCCTCAATCACCCAGTATCCACAGCTCCAATAAGCCTAGAAAATATTAAAATGGCAAAAGAATCAATTAAGGGTGAAGAAGGACCAGAGATCCTAAAACAAATCGAAGATTACTCTAAAAAATATTATCCATAATATTTTCTAGTCTCTCACACGAACTTCGATTAACTCAATCTCAAATTCAAGATCTGAATGTGGAGGGATAATATCTCCAATTTGCCTTTCTCCATAGGCGAGATGAGAGGGAACGCTTAATTTTCTAATCCCACCCTCTTTCATGCCCATGAGACCAATATCCCAGCCCTTAATCACTCGGCCTGTTCCTATCACGCACTGAAATGGCTTTCCACGATCATGAGAAGAATCAAATTTAGTTCCATCAACTAAAAATCCCTGATAGTGAGCTATAAGAAGTGCACCTTTTACGACTTCTTTGCCTTCCCCTATTTTTAAATCTTTAATGACTAATTCTTTCATTGCTCTTATCCCTTTAAACTTCAGTATGAGGAATTCCCATGATTTCGGCCAAAACTTTTTTTACTAATTCTCCATTAAAATTAAAACTCTTTTGATGATCTAACACAATCGATACTGCCTTTATTAGTTTTTCTTTTTCTAGAGGAGGAAGGGCCTGACAGGCTTCAAAAGAGCGAAGAACATCTTGAGTTGAATAGCTAGATTTTAAGATCAACTGTTTATTTGGAAAAAGAGTTGATATACCCTTATCAAAACTCTCCTTTTGAAATTGAGGTGAGTCACTTGAGACTTTTGCTAAAAAAGACATCATAAGCTGAATTTCATTCTCAATCTTCTTGAGATCTATCTTGATTCTACGAACTCTTTCTTTAGGTAGAAGGACTTCTTTAGGTAGAAGGACTTCTTTAAATAAAGCAAAACAAAGCAACTCTCTTGAAGTAAGACGGCTATCTGATTTAACAATAGCTTTTAGTTTTTCCAGTAGAGCATTGATCTTGTCTTTATTCAGATTACGTAAACGACTAAGAAGAATATTCATCTGTCGCATAAAATCTAAGTTTAAATCAGGATTTGATTTATTATGGGAAGCAATTGTTTCAAAAAATAAAATAGCCTCTTTTTCAAGTAGAGAATCTTTATGAATATTAATTTCTGAATTTATAGAAAAATCATAAAAAGGACTAACGAGGGCATCAGAGACTCCTTTTTCAAGGGACTCCGTCATTAAGCGTTTTTCTTTTCGTTTAAAATCATTGAACTTAAAACTTGGCAATATTTTAGAAATCCTCGTTTCTATTGGAGGATGAGTGGCAAAAAATATTGAACGGGGATAATAAAACCACATATGGGCAACCTCTGCCCCCTTGGTCGAATCAATTTTAAAATTCTCAACACCAGCTAGAATTTTTTTGAGGGCACCACCGATTCCAAGTGGATTTCTGGTAAACTGAACAGCTCTTGCATCGGCTGCAAATTCCTGATCTCTAGAAATAGCAAACCTTAGAAGAGTGCCAATGAAATATCCCGACAGTCCTATGAGCATGATGGGAAAACCTATGAGTGGATTTGATTTTTCTTTTCCACTCCCTCTTGAGGAACTACTGCGAACCATGGCCCTGCCTAAATAAAAAATTCCCATGAGTCCGTGAAGTAAGCTAATAATATCAATATTCAGCTTCATGTCCCCATTTACAATATGACCGATCTCATGGGCCACAACGCCTTGAAGCTCATCCCGATTAAGTTTTTTCAGGCATCCTATAGACACACCAATGACAGCATCATTGATTGTTTTACCGGCAGCAAAAGCATTGATGTTCTCTTCAGACATAAGGATATAAATCTGTGGTGGAATAATACCCGCCGCGATACTCATTTCTTCAACTATGTTTTGGAGCACTTTAAAACTTTCTTGATCTCTAATCTCAGAGAGTCTTTTTCCTCCCATCATAAGAGCGACATGATCTCCCCCATCTCCCAATTCACGCTTTTTCCACCAAGCAAAGCCTAAGATAAGAAGAGTGAAAAAAAGTAGAAGGATCCAAAAGATGGGAGATCCGAGAAAAAAATGTAAATTTATCATTGATGGATCTTTAGACCATCTGTGATGAAGATAGTATAATTGCATAATCACTGAAGGGAATATAGCAGTGAGCAATACGGTGGTCATGAAAAGATAATTAAAGCGAGCAAGCCTTTGGCGAGCAAGCTCCTGCTCTTTAAAAAAATTCATTCTTAAAATTTAACTTTAACAGCTGATCTCGCTTTTTGATCCTCGACTTCATAAAGAGTAGCTGAGCTAAAATTAAACATATTCGCAATAATGCTTGATGGAAAAACTTCTAGTGCCGTATTATAATCTGTCGTCATATCGTTATAAGATTGGCGGGCAAAAGAAACTTTATTATCTGTCGAAGCAAGCTCCTCCATAAGTGATTTCATGGTCTCATTTGAACGTAACTCAGGATAACTTTCAGAAACGGCCATGAGACTTCCGAGCTGACCTCTCACTGAATTTTCTGCTGCAATCAAATTTGTCATGGCTTCCGAACTTCCAGGATCCTGATTAACTGCTTTTTTAGCGGCCCAAGCGCTGTTACGGGCCTGAATGACTTTTTCAAGTGTGTCTTGCTCATGCTTCATATAGTTTTTTGCAACTTCAACAAGATTGGGAATGAGTTCATATCTTCTCGTTAACTGCACATCAATTTGAGAGAATGCATTACGCTGTTGTTGGCGAAGTTTTACAAGATTGTTGTACAATCCAATAACAAAAATAAAAAATATGGCCAATAAAACAATTAAGCCTACAGCAAATGTCATCATTTCTTTCCCTTTTGAAGATAATCTTTTTATAAATTATAAGTTGAAATGGAATCTCTTCGAAGAGAGGAAATTAAAGCTAGGCTGACTGAGATACTACAGATAATGATTTTTCTTTTAATTTTTTCATGAGCATGAAAGGCAGAGATCCACTTTCTTTTGAATGAAGGAAAGAAGCATAAATAACCATATCTGCTTTAGATGTTTTAACCAATCGAAGCTGTTGAGTTTCTCCGGACACTAAACACTGTTGAGCGTCACCTAAAACTGCATTTGTTCTACACACAGAGGGACGATCTTCATAAATTGAGCACGCATCGGAGTTATCTAAAAATACACAGCGTCGATCACTGTAACTTAATTGATAAAAAGTATTCGACTCTTCACTTACTTTTGATTGGAGTTCAAGCCGATCTAAATTAATTTGAAGGCCTTCTTTGACTCTTTCTGCTAGTACTTCAGCTTCATCAGAGGTCACACTGACCTGAGTATGGCAACACCCAGCACACCCAACCTTACATGGACTAAATTGCTGAACGAGGGGATGGGCAAAAACTTCCGCATTAAACTCATCAACGGCTTTATGAATAATACTTGCTCTCTTGATTGGAGAAGATACCCGTGAAATTTTATCTAGAATAAATTGGACGACTCCCAAGAATTCGGGAACATGGGATAGCTGATCAAAGGTTTTTTTTGCAATAGCTGGTACCTTCACTCTACTAATTATAAACAAAATTCTTTTTTCCAAAACAAATAATTTTTGCCTAGTCATCATGCATAAGAGGTCCTTGCCTGCTGATATTTTTAGCTTGTTGCCCCTATACTAGTTTTCATGAAAACCATTACGGCCATCTTAATTATCATTTTCTCTTCATCTGCATTTTCTCAAATTAAATTTAAGTGGCTTGGCATAACCGCCATGACAATTTCAGATGGGAAGACGACTCTTTTCTTCGACCCGGCCATTACTCGTTTTGGGCCATTGGATTTTCTGCCGTTTAAAAAAGTTCAAAGTAATCACGCTGAAGTTGATTATTGGCTTAACCGCTGTGGAGTAAAATCAGTTCAGGCCACAATCGTCAATCATGCTCATACAGATCATGTGATTGATGCTCCATATGTGACAAAAAAATTTCAGACAAAACTTTTTGGATCCACATCAGTCTTGAATATTGGAAGAGGTCATGGGCTCTCGAATGAAGAGCTCCAAGAAATTAAAGATGGTGGTATTTTTAAAATTGGAGACTTCACTATAACTTCCTACAACACTCCCCATCCACCACACGCTGGTGGGATCATGCTGATGGATGGCCATATTGAAAAACCTCTCCCCCCACATTCAAGAGCATGGGACTATAAAGTGGGAGATACCTTCAGTTTCTATATTTCTCACCCCAAGGGAAATATTCTCTATCAGGCCGTCGCAGATATTGATCTAAACAGTCCTCTTCATAAACTTAAATCCGAGATTGCTCTTATCAGTATTGCCAACAGAACCTCCACAGAAAAAATCCTGACCGAAACAGTTAAACCAACAAAAGCATCAATGGTTATTCCTCTTCATATTGATAATTTCCTCTATCCTATGAAAAAAACAGGCGAGGTTGACCTTTGGTGGGGACTAAAGCTGGATGAGTTTACTCAGAAGATCATGAATCATGGAATTAAAGTTCATATACCAAAATACTGTGAAGAAGTGACTCTTCTGAATTAATCAAAAAGTCCTTAATTTTCACTCTTAAAAGTGCCGATAAAACTTATAGAAATGACGGCATTTTTAAAGCTCCTTTTATTCATACCCCTTTTGATTTCTTGCCAGGCCAAGATGTGGGTTCAACCAGGCTCTCTGAGTGGGCCCCCTTCGGCCATTCATTCAACAATTATTGGAACCACTGGTATCATTGCAAATGGCGCTTCTTACTCTGTAGTTACAATCACTTTAATGGATGAGAATTCAATTCCAGTTGTTGGAGTCAGACCAACATTTTCTGCTACAGATACAGGTACTGATAATAGCTACACGACCTGCTCTCTTTCTGATTCAAACGGAATATCAACCTGTCGGCTCCTATCAAGAACGGCAGAATTTAAATCACTCGAAATACTCAGTCCTGTTCAAGTGATCGGTGGCTCTCCGATTATTTTTATTACTCAGACTCCTTATGAGCCTAACTGCTCAATCTCTGTTGGTGAATATGCAACCGGTGATGGAGTCGATGAGGCGGAAGTCACTGTCACACTTAGAGACATGGATAATGTTGCTGTCCCAAACTATACTCCAATTCTTTCAGATGATAGTCTAACTGCAAGCGTTACAGCTTGCAGTCTTTCAGATACAAATGGTATTTCACTTTGCAGAACGACTAACAATACCTCTGAAGTTGTCACCATCGGATTCACAACTCCTGCTTTTGCCTTAAGTGACTCAGTCACTTTTACCCACACACCCTTCATCTATGCCTGGGAAACCGCTCGAGGTGATGCTAACCCTGCTACAAATAAAACTGCAGTTCTTCCCTTAAACCCCGGTTCCTCTTACAACTTCCTTGCTTATTGGGGAGATGGAACATATAGCCTTATCACAAGTGACGCAGACCCGGATGCCACACACACCTACTCATCCGCAGGAACTTACACTATCAAATTGGCCCCCATAGGAAATGGGATGCCTCAACTTAAATTTTTAACTGCTCCCCAAAAGCTACTCGAGATCACTCAATGGGGAACAAATTCATGGGAAGATCTTGAAGCTCTATTTAAGAATTGTATCAATCTGACTTCAATCACCGCATCGGACATTCCAGTCATTTCGGCAGGGGCATCAATGCGCAGTATGTTTGAAGGAGCAACGAATTTTAACTCAAGCATTAATAGCTGGGACACTAAAAACGTCATCAATATGAGAGCACTTTTTAAAGGGGCCATCAACTTTAATCAACCTTTGAATTCCTGGGACACTTCAATTGTCACAGACATGAGCGAAATGTTTAGCAGTCCAGATATCGACTTCACTGTTCTCAACTCTCCGGCTTACACTGAAATGAATTTCAATCAAAACATTGAAAGTTGGAATACTCGTAACGTGACAAATATGTCCCATATGTTTGCTGGAGCAAAAGATTTTAATCATGACATCTCAAATTGGGAAACAATCAATGTTACAAATATGAGAGCAATGTTTTATGGTGCTAAAGCCTTCAACCAAAATATTTCAAAGAATGGAGACAAATGGAACACTTTCAAGGTAACAACCATGGAACAGATGTTTCAGGGGGCAACTAATTTCAACGGAGATATTAGCAGCTGGAATACGGCAGCCAATACCAGCCTTAAACGAACTTTTGCTTATGCGACAAATTTCAATATATTTATCGGTGCTTGGGATACGAATAATTTAACTACACTTTATGAAACTTTTTATTCTGCAAGCAGTTTTGACCAACCCTTTGGAGCTTGGAATACATCCGGTGTTACAAGTATGTACCGCACATTTGCGGGAGCAACTTCCTTCAACAGAGATATTACGAGTTGGAACACGACTAATGTGACCATGATGGCAGCCATGTTTTCCAGTGCAACTTCATTTAATAATGGCATGCCTTCTGCTGCCCCCGGTGTCTGGTCAACGGTCAACTGGAATACCTCAAACGTCTCTAATATGGCAGACATGTTTAGAAACGCCAGGTCTTTCAATCAAAATCTTACAGGCTGGAATACTTCAAACGTCACCGTCATGGGAGGTCTCTTTTACGATGCGATTAGTTTCAATCAACCACTCGCGGCGTGGAATACCGCGAAAGTCACAACGATGTCTGAAATGTTTCGAGGGGCGGTTCTCTTCAATCAAAATATTTCCAACTGGGATACAGCTTTAGTCACAAGTATGTCTTACATGTTCTATGGAGCCTCTGCTTTTAATCAACCACTCGTTCACGGCACACCAGGAGATTGGAATACATCAAATGTCACGACGATGCTTTATATGTTTAATGGAGCGGCGGCTTTCAATCAGGACATTAGTTCTTGGGATGTTTCAAAAGTTCAAACGATGGCAGCCATGTTTACCTCTGCTGTTAATTTTAATAATGGACTTGCTAGCGGAGCTCCCTGTTCTCTTCCTTGGACGACCACAGCACTTAAAGATGTAGGGCTTGCTTCAACTTTTTATAGTGCTGTCTCATTTAATTGTGACATCAGTAGCTGGAATGTTTCTCTCGTGACAAGTCTAAGCCGAACATTTTTAAATGCGGCAAAATTCAATCAACCACTCAACGGCTGGGATGTCTCAAAGGTTAATAATATGTACCGGACTTTTGAGGATGCGATTATTTTTGATCAGGATTTAAGCAATTGGGATACAAGTTCTGTCACTACTATGTATCAAATGTTCAATAATGCCCGAGAATTTAATCGGCCCCTCATTAGAACGGGAACTGGCCTGGGGAGCAAGTGGGATACAAGTCAAGTTGTGAGCATGAAAGGTATGTTCATGTATGCGGTGAAATTTAATAAAACACTCACTTCTTGGGATACATCTAAGGTTCAAGATATGAGCTATATGTTCTATGGGGCGACACTTTATAATAATGAAGCCGATGTCATTATAAACTGGGATACTAGTAGTGTTACGAATATGTCCTATATGTTTGGGGCCACTAATAATTTTAATTGTCATATTGCGACTTGGGATACCTCTCTCGTGACCAATATGAGTTATATGTTCTATCAGGCGAATGCTTTTACCCAACCTATCGCTCCTTGGGATACGTCAAATGTGACTAATATGAATTATATGTTTTATGGTGCTGATGTCTTTGATCAAAACATAAGTAGCTGGGATGTGAGCCTTGTTGGTGCTAATCACTCAAACTTTGATACTAACACTATCGGAACTTGGATTGCTGGAGAAAAACCTAATTTCACTGTTGCAGCTGGAAGTACACCTCTTAAGCTTTTCATAACGGATAGTGTTTATTCTGGAAATTTAGGTGGTATTACTGGCGCGGATGCGAAGTGTGCCACTGATACTAATCACCCTGGGATTGGTACATATAAAGCCCTTTTAAGTGGCACGGCGAGAACCCAGTCACCGGAACTAGATTGGGTTTTAGCAGCTGCTACTGTTTACCAGAGACTTGATAACGTCTCTGTAACAACAACTACGGCAAGTAAAAACTTTAATTCAATTAGTGCAGCCTTTGAATTATCAGGTGATGTTTTCTGGACAGGTTTAAACTCCGCTTCATGGTCAGTCTCTAGTGATCACTGCAGTAACTGGACGAGTGATTTGGCGTCTATGTCTGGAGCTGTAAGTTCCGTATCAACCTGGAATTCGTCTACAGAAACTTGCGATCAATTAAAGCCAATTCTTTGTATTGAACAACCATAAAAATATTGCCGTTTAAAACAGAATAAGATCAAATATTAATAAAATCTAAATAGAGGTTACGATGACATTTTTTTCTATTATTGCAGTTTTTTTTAGTCTCACTGCTTTCGCTCAAACTAATGTGAGTATTGATGTAACTCTAAGTCCATCGGGTTCCTTTCAAGCCTCTACAACAAATATTAAGGGGCAGCTAAAACAAACCGGTGATACAATTCAAGGTGATAAATTTTCTATCCTCATTAAAACTTTTAAAACAGGTATTGAACTCAGAGATGAGCACTTTGCGAAGCATCTAAATGCTGACACTCACCCAAAGGCAATACTTACTCAATTCAGGGGACAAAATGGAAAGGCCACTGCAACCCTTGAAGTCAATGGCGTCTCTCTCCCAGTTGATATCAAATATCAAACTCAAGAAGGTGTGGTTAAAGCCACTTTTGTGGTGAAGCCATCAGATTTTAAATTAAGTAAGGCACAGTACTTAGGTGTCGGAGTCAATGATCTTGTGACTGTAAATGTTGAAGTGCCGCTAAAATGAACAAAGTTTTTTTAATTATCGCATTTACACTTTTGTCTAGCTGTCAGAATTTTAATTCAAATTCTGCGGATGAAAGTCGTTTTTCAGAATCTCCAATTCCAGCATCTGGTTCGAACGATCCCAATGATCCTGCTTACCAAAGTTATGTGAAACTAGTTAAGTCTTATAACATTATCAAAACGAGATGTTTTCAATGCCATAGTCAATGGCAAAATCTTAATTCAAATCAGAAATGGATTGATAGTGGTCTCGTCTTCAAGAATAATCCTGAGAGTTCTTCTCTCATTAATCGCCTGAAAAACTTTGATCCTCCAGGCGACATGCCTTCAGGTGCAAATTCAGCGATACCCAATGATGATTACTTAACATTGGTTGACTGGATAGAATCGATGCCTTAGATGAAAATAACTTTATTCTTTCTCGTTATTTTATTTTCAATCTCTTCCAAACTTAGTTTGGCCTATCCAAACTATATTGGCCATGGCTACACGTCATGCCTGAATTGTCATTATAATCCCTTTGGTAATGGCCCACTAAATGATTATGGAAGAGCAGTTTCTGCAACTCTTATCTCCGCCAGATGGGCCTATCCAAAGACGTGGACAGAGGAAGATCTCGCTGAAAAGTCTGGAACTCTTTTTCGTAAGCCAAAACAAGATTGGTTTCGCACACAGTTTAACTATCGTCGTTTTAGATTAACGAGAAATCCTGGTTCTGCTAAAAATGAAACTGAACTTTGGTTAACCATGCAAGCAGATGCAAGGGCCATTATTAAATTTGGTGAAAATGATAAATTTACCAGCGTCGTTAACTATGGATATGCACCTGCTCCTTTAAGCCAAGTATCTGGAGTTTCTAATAAAGACTCCTGGAGAAGTAGAGAGCATTATATTGGCTATAAAATTAATCCTAAGGTTGGTGTCTATGCAGGTTTGATGGATAAAGTCTATGGAGTTAGACTAGTCGAGCATATTGCATTTAGTAGAAGCTTGCCTCAGGTTACCATGAATGACCAAGCTCATGGTATCGCTGTTCATTATCTGAATGATAAATGGGAAGGCGGAATTAATGGCTTTCTTGGTAATTTATCACAAGAAGAAAATCTCCGGATGAAAGGTGGAAGTACCATGGTTGAAAGAACCATTGGTGATATTCATCGTATTGGCGCCTCATATATGAGTAGTCGCAATAAATTTTACTCTTTACAGAGCTACTCTATGCATACTCGCTTAAATCTTAAAGATGGAGCTTCGATTATAGCGGAAATTGGAGAGGTCCAAAAAGATATTGAGTCTACACAAAGTACAATTAAATCACGCTATGGTCTTCTACAAACCTACTTACGCCCGGCCCGTGGCTTTTATGTTTTAAATAATATTGAGTATGCAAAAGCAGATACATCTGATGAAAATTATATTGTTCGATGGGGTCCGGCGATCCAGATTTTTCCCGCTCAGCGAATTGAATTAAGAGGCGATATTTATAATACCAGGGTCTTTGGACCTGAAACATCAGTGCCAGATAACTGGACACTATTATTACAAACACACTTGTGGCTATAAAATTTATTACAACTCTCTTTATCATCTTAATTAGTATTGCCCCGGTGGTGGCAAAAGATGACATTGTCTTTAATCAAGTAAAAGATTTTCAAAAAAAATTAAAGCAAGAATACAGTCAGGAGTTAAATAATCTACGCTCTCAAATAAAAAATGATGAAACTATTGACCCTGACTCTTATACTGAAAAATTTAAAAAAATAAATTTCAAAATATATAGTCTTATTGCAAAGATTTTAATTAAAGAGAAGCGTCTTTTAAGTCCCGAACATAAGACAAGAAAACTTTTTTCAACATATAGAGAGAGACTTTCACAATTAGAATATCAAGAGCTTAAAGTTGAAAAAATTTTTGATCTCATCAATAATCATTTCAAGAACATTGAAGATAAACAGTATTCAGGCCACTGGAGATTATTCATTGATTATATCAGCTGGCAGTATGGTGCTGTTTTAAATAAGCCAACGGGGTCAAGCGATCTTGTGATCACTAATAAGGGAATCTGTCCTGGAGTCAACTATGCTCGCGAAAATAAATTTTTAAGTTTTTCAGTAGATGCATGTCTTTTGCAAACTTCTGGTGGAGTGAGTTCAATCGATCCCACTGTGACTTATACTCAATCTAATATATCTGCTACAGGTATAAAAAGTTCTATTTCCATTGGTTACTTTGCCTCAGCATCAAAAACTGAAATCGGATTTAAAATTCCTCTCATGCTGATTTCTCAAGATTTAGAGGATCCACCGGCCGTAGGTTATAAGGTGAAAGAAGGCACGAACCTTATCCCCATGGCAGGAGTCTACTCCCGTTGGCCAATTGGAAATTATTTTTTTCAAACTGAATTTTCGAAATATCTTGAGGAAGATCAAACTCAGTGGGCGCTTGGTCTAGGATACAAATTTTAAGGGGCATGCCAAAAAGGTGATTGGCAAACTGCCTCTATTACATTTTTCCATATGATAAGTTTCTGAGAGTTTGTTGCAGGGGACGAATATAAAGTTGAAAACTTAAGCAAAGCTTCAATTTCATTGTCTGATGGTTGATAAGAAGGCATAAAAACTTCCATTATTTTTTCCAAATCATCAGTGTTTAGATCGGGAAGATTATTAAGGTCAAAATTCATTTTCCTAACCAGCAATCGATCTCCTCGATTCTCAGTAAGTTGATGACAAATTCTTGAATTAATCGCCCAGCGTGGAGATGTGCTTACAGATGGAAGCACCATCGTAGAGGGCTGAGCAGCCCCTGAGTAGCGGTGATAGTAATGACATGACTCATGCCAGTTAAATCTCTCAGCAGAAGGGTCATAAATAGTTCTTGAAGGCCAGATATTAGTTGATTCATAAAGATCACAACCGGAACCAAAAACACCATACCACATAATTGATGGCATAATTTTATCGTACAAAGTATTAGTACTTAAATGAGTAAAGCCAGCCGAAGTTCCAATTAGTGAAAACTCTGTTGGGCTTAAATCAAACAGATCCAAAAATTTATTTCTTAAAAATATTCTATCAACAAGATTTAGGTTTATCTCGAGTTTTTGCTCTTGAGAATTATCACCAATTGGAAGAATCAGTTCTTCAGGTGTATCTCCATTATTTTCATTACTCGCAATATCTGAAAAAATTAAATCAGTTTTCTGGTTACTCTGACATGAGAGAAGGAATAATAACGATGAGAAAATTGTATAATTCAAAATTTTAATTCTCTTCATATTTTAAGTTTTATTCTCTCTCTCTGTTATTATTGGTTTAATTTCATCATTTTCAACAGAGACAAGAGAAATATTATTTGGCGAAGGTGATGGCACCCCGATGATTGAAGCAATAGTTGAAGCAACGTTACCTGCATTTAACGGCCTATTCCCCATTGATTGCATAGAGGCGGCAGCTCCCCAAAGTCCTCTGGAATGTACAGGATTTGAATTACTGTATTCATAACCAATATTACCTATGACCGCAGCTTTTTTAATTTTTCCGTTAAAAATAGAAAAAGGAACTCCTTTAAATCCATGTCCCGTCTCCCCGCCTCCGGACATCGTATTTCTAGAAAATTCAGATATCACATTTATTGCAGTTCGATTAAATAGATTATCATCAGTGTTTTTCAACACCGTAATAAGCTCATACAAACAAGCAGAGATTGCTCTATAAAATCTAGTATTCATAAGTAACAAAGTTCTTGCTCCACTAAAATGATGATCTAGCGGATAGTTAGAGACTTCATTTAAAAAAGTCGAAGATACATTTCCATTATTATCAATACTGCGAACTTGATCAAATGTGAGATGCTGGAACCCAGCTATAAATCCAATAACTGATTGAGAATACTTCTTTGTAAGCATGTATTCTGCTAGAACAAATGAGCTAACTAGATTTGAAATAGAAGTACTTGTAGTGAATGCATTCCTTAAATCACTTCCAGTGTAACGGAATCGCCCACTTAGAGTCGATGATGTTAAGTCTAAATTAGAGAAAAGGCTTCCTCCATCACCAATAACTGGCGAATCATCTACTCCTGATAAAAAGAGACCTGATTCATGAAAAGATCTTTGTATCAAAGATGAGTATTTTGAGGATAAGGCCGTATAGATCATACTAAGTTCTGAGAAGTCCTGAAGCATCAGCTTAGAAGCATTTTTTCTATCTTGATATGTAGTCGGAAGATAGCGATGTAATGAGCCAGAGTTTTGGGACATGGCTTTGAAGAATTGATCAAAGACGTCTGATGTTTGGGTGCTAATTCCTTTTGGGAGTCCTACAGAACTATCGTAAAGGAGTTGCCCATCAAGTCCAGTCACTCTACTGCTTAGTATGAATGGTGAGAGAGCAGCGTTGAGCATGTTCCCGCTCTCCGCTACTGAAATATGGGATGTCCCTCTTGAGGACTTAAAGAGACGACCAGAGCCACTTATTCCAACAGATGGAAGAGGCCTTGAAGAGGCATCTGATAAAAGCCCAGTGAGAGTTGGCCCGGCAACTGGAGATATTAGTTTAGCAGCATTATTATCATGACCATCATTAAGATGACCAACTCCTCTTACGGCAATCATGTTGTGAGCGAGCTCACTCATTTGAACAGAGCCATTTGGTGTAGGTATTTTTCCACTCCACAAATATGGCAAATAAACTCCATCAATATTAACAGATTTATAGATCCCTGGGGCTCCACTTGCACCATCTCCAAATTTAGTTATGAGGCTCGGATTATTTAAATCACTGACCTCTGCATTCGGAGACAATGCCTGGTCCCATACCCATCTCGCTGGTCCACCATGAAGATAAATTGTAAACATATTCATAATCTGTGAAGGAACGATCCCTTGAGCAAGAGCAGTTGACTGACCTATGTAAGAAGCTGCGACACTAGATAAATACATTGATAATGGTGATATTGAAGTTGCTGCCATCAACGACTGTTTTAAAAAGTCACGCCTAGAATTTCTTTTCGATTCTGACATAATATTCCTTAAGGGGCTTGCCCTAGGCTGACAAACTCTGGTGAATTTATCATTTTCCTCAAAATATCAAACATACTTTGTGATTCTTTCAACTCTAATCCCCAGTCTATTACTTTTTGTTGAAATGCTTTATGCTCCTGACTCAATGATATAAAATTAATATCACCTGGATCGCTTAGATCGACATTTATACCAACTAACGCTTGATACATTTTCTTCACACCACAAACATAAAAATCATCCTGCTCAGAAATCGCCTGTCCCAGTGATGCCATATCAGTAAGAGCAATTTCGACTTTAGCTCCAGAAAAGCTACGATAGAAGAGCTTACCACTTGGTGCTTGTTTATAAAAATTAGAGTCTGGATTTAATACTGGTAATGAAGTTGTCGGAAGTTTAATAGTAGCGGTGTCCCCGACAAATCTTAAACCATATTTAGCACCAGAGGACATGCTGTTAGTTGCGAGATGAACAAGATTTCTTGCCACAGCAGCAACATTATCCTGAGCAGCATGACATCCCATACAAGAGATTCCTGATCTGAATGCGATTGTAGAATTTTCATTTACTTCACCAATAACATCGACAGATCTCAAGTAAGGTGCAGTTCTGCACAAAAAGTCCTCCAAGATATTTTTACCTAAAATACGCTGAAGTTTTAATCCTCCATCACTCAGAAAATTTAATGTCGGCATATTTCCTAACAAATAGCCCTGGCTTCCAATCGCACCTCCACCGAAGTGCTGATTAATTGCTTTGCCACTACCGTTATAAACGCCAGAACTCGGACCTTGAGTTAAGATAATCGGTTCAGAATCTTCAACAAATCCTATAAGGCTTCCTGTTTCTACTAAGCGTGGAAAGAAATTTTCAGCGGGAGGTGTCGTGGTAACTGGAAAAACGCCTTGCCAGAAACGCAATATATAATCTGCTGCACTCGTAGCCTCTGAGATATTATATTTATAAGGTCGATAATTTGGAATTACGGAATACTTTCTCTGTACCGGTGAATTTCTTTTGGCGATGAGACCATAATTAAGCGTAACAATGTCTTGATATTGGGCACCTTCTTGAAAAATTGAACGTGTTATATAGTGAGAAGCTGCATACGAATCTATAACATCAGCAGAAGAAATATATTCAGGCCCAATTGAACCAGAAACAAAACTCCGTGACCATTCACTAAACCTTTTTAAAATATTTATGGCCTCATGATCTTGTGGATTCTGAAGCAATCCATTTGACCCAAGTTTTGCTTTAGATATAAGCTGCATGCAGGCTTCGGTACCAGTTAGACTTCCGGATTGTACTTGAAGCCATAGAGGGTGATTAAGCGGCATGGCCTGTCTGACAAAAATTGAATAACATTTATAAAAACGTTTCTTATCAATATCCGAATTTGCATTCGCAATCTGCCAAAATAAAAGTAATGGAATTAGTGCACTAAGCATTTAAAACCTCTATTCCAACTTATCGTAACTCAAATCAAATAATTTAAAGTTTAGATTGAGTCACAAGCCCTATTTAACCCTATTAAAATGATTGAAAACAATAAGTTATGGTATAAAATAAGAGAAAAAATCCAGATACCTCATTTTCAAAGTGAGTCTAAAAATGGCCGAATATAAAAGAAGTCTTCGCAATTTCCTTATCTTACCTAATTTCCAATTGAGGTTTTTAGGATATTTCGTAGCCTTATTTTTTATTTCTTCCTTATGTTTTTACTCAGCTATTTATCTTTTTTTTCATAACCTCCGAACTCGTGCTTTAGCGATTGGAGTCCCAAAAGGCCATGTTTTTTTTCTCTACATTGATGGTCAACAGTACGATCTCAACCAATTTTTAATTTATCTCGTCGTACTCAATTTTATTTTGCTTATTATTGTTGGTCTTGTCGTTTCTCATCGAGTGGCCGGCCCCATTTATAAATTAAAAAAATTTTTAGCTCAAATTGACCATAATTCACCTGATTTCAAGCTCAGAAGTAAAGATTATTTTAAAGAACTTGAACCAATTGTTAATGATTTAAAGAGCAAAATAAAAGAATGAAAATCACTCTCATCATGTTACTTTTGTTTGCTAGTAGCTGCTCAAAACCGAAGCATAAATTCGACGATGATTATGTTTTAATTGAATTTGCCGCAAAACTGGAAGGAAACTATCATCGCCCTAAAGATAATCATCACTCTAAAAAGCCTCAAGAGCAGATGAACTATAGAGAAGATCAATAGCCCAAAACTTATCTTCTTTTTTTCTTTGAATTTCTAAATCCGGGATGAATTCTTTTTTGACTCTCACCCTCTTCCAGAGGCTTTTGGCGTTTAGAATGATCTAGGTAAGCTGTTTTCTCCTGACTTTTGCCTGGTGTGGGAGCTTTCACACGTTTGACTAACATTCCTTCATGAGGAACTCGCTCAGCTTTTCCTTCAAATTTCTCCGTTGGAATGTCTTGCTTAATTACACGTTTTATTTTTTCAAGTAAATGCATCTCAGATTCATCACAAAAAGAGATCGCTTCCCCTTCATGACCAGCTCGACCAGTGCGACCTATCCTATGAACATAAGTCTCGGCAGTAAGTGGTAGATCAAAATTAATCACATGTGTGACTTGATCAATATCTAAGCCTCGTGATGCAATATCCGTTGCAACGAGAACTTTAATTGCATTATTTTTAAAATTAGTGAGATGTCTTTCTCGTTCGGATTGTTTTTTATCTGCATGAATAGCACCAGTGGCAATCCTATTTTGGAGAAGATACTCAACCACCTTATCAGCACTCAATTTAGAGGTGGTAAAAACTAAAGTTAATCCAGCCTCAGATTTTATGATTTTTTTTAACAACTGATATTTATGATTAGATTTACAAAAAATAATTTTCTGCTTAATTCTATCTGCAATCGATGATGGTGGCCGTACTTGAATTTTGATAGGGCGATCAAGTAGTCTCGTTGCCATTCTTTCTATTGAAGTCGGCATGGTTGCAGAAAAAAGTAGAGTTTGCTTATTATCGGGAGTCCTCTCAATAATCGCATCTAGATCTTCACTAAAGCCCATATCAAGCATCCGATCAGCTTCATCTAAAACGAATATTTCTATGGATGAAATTCTTAATAAACGCTGATTCATAAGATCTAGAAGCCTGCCAGGTGTCGCCACAACAATATCAACCCCTTCACTAATAAGACTTACCTGTTCTTTTTGTCCTACTCCCCCAAAGATGGCACAAGATTTAATACCTAAGCCCTTACCATAAATGTCGAGACTCTCCACGATCTGTGAGCATAACTCACGAGTTGGTGCCAAGATTAACGCCCTTGGGGAGCTGGTTGTCTTCGTATGTGACGACAATTTAAGTTTTTGGATCATAGGAAGACAAAAAGCAGCTGTTTTACCCGTTCCAGTTTGAGCAATACCTAAGAGATCTTTTCCGGCCAATAGATGTGGAATCGCCCCCGCTTGAATCTCAGTTGGTTCATGATAACCAACAGCAGATAAGTTTATGAGGAGCTCATCACATAAATTTAAGTCTTTAAAATTTGGCATAGTCTATAGAATAGGCCAATTAAATATAAAATTAAAGAATTAAGCCGATTATCCGACAAGAAGACTATGAAAAAATCTATACTACCACTTCTCATGTCCTTTTTTATTACTTCTTCGGCTCTGGCCAAGGTCACCATAAGGGAGCAAATCCTAGAGATCTTACCAAGTGATCTGAGTTCAATTAAGTCCGGTGACTCTAGAAGTGATATTGAATCTAGACTTTCTTCAAAAATTAGCAAAAAAGATAAACCAGATACACTATACTTAAATTATTTTGACGAGAAAAATGATGTCTCGATTGGTACTGAAGCTGGAAAGTTCTCTTATCTTTATGTCGAATTACCACAATCATTAACCGAATCTAAAAAAGATCTCTTCGAATCAATTGTTGGTCAACTTTCAACTGAGCAAAAAAAGAAAATGGCCCAAGATCAAGAGAAAAAGATTTCTCATCAGAAAGGTCGTTACATTATTATTGATCTGCCTGAAGAAGGGTTAAAGCTCGAATTTTCCAATAATGAAAAAAAGCTTTTACATTCGATGATTGTTTTCCCTAAGGAGAAAAAATAATGAAAACTCTTCTCCTTATTCTCACCCTATCTGGATATGCTTACGCTCAACATGATAACTGCTCACATTCTCACCATCCAGAACTAGATGGGCTTGCTGACATTGCAAAACAAGTTGAATGGGAGGCCGTGTCTGATGCCAATGTTCGCTCAGCACCTTGTACAAAAAAAACACCCTACACCGCTGATGAAATGACATCTTGGCTTAAGAATCATCAATCTCCAATGGTCAACTCTAAAAAGATTCATGGGATCAGCTTCGAAGGAGAATCGGCTGAGAATTTAGCGTCATTCGAGCATCTCACAACCTTTAAAACATTTTTTGGTGATGCTGACCCTAAAGAACAAAAAAAATTCAATTCAAAATGTAAAAAAGTCGACTGCGCTGTCAAAGAAATTTTTGGACCCAAGATTGGAGTGCAATTACTTTTTATGCATCAAAAATTTGGGATGAATGGCTCTCACCTCATCACCAATCATCGATCCAGTTGGAAATCTAGTGAATTAGATACAGTATTACTTTCACTGAGTGATTTCCCGTCTGGAATTCTGCCAGCAGAAGCTAACCGTCCTCTGACACATTTTAAACGTGGCTACCTACCTGGATACGCTTCAGAGAATGTGATCGCCAATGCATCCATTGAGGTTTTTGATTTATGGGATGAACAATCACCAGAATCAAAACGCTATGCCCTCGTCCATGAACTTGGGCATAACCTTGGAGGACTAGCGGGTGGCGCAGATGAGAATAGTAAGTGGTTAAAGATGTCGGGGTGGGTAAAAGAAACTAAAGTCGTGAAAGGTGAAAAAGTCACAGAGTTTAAAGCCACTAAGCCTGAAACAATTATCTCAAAATATGGGTTCACCAATCCAGCGGAAGACTTTGCTGAGTCTGTTGCAGCTTATCGCTATAACCCAAAGAAGTTGAAATCTGTGAGCCCTGAGAAATATAATTTTATTAAAGAAGTTATTTTCGACAATGTCGAATATACATCTGCTGATGCTTGTACGAATCCAAAAAGACTAAGTGATGATTACGTCAAGAAAGCGGAAGCATTAGTTTCAAGTTGGCAACCAAGCCCACAAGATATTAAAAACATCGCATCTAAATGTTCTGCTACGGCCATTACGGAGCTTGCCTCTAAGGGGACTGTTAGAACGAATTCATCTACAATGAAATCATGTTACGAATCAGCTTTCAATGCTCAGGCCAGAGAAGTTGCCAAAGGAGCTTTTAAGAATAATCCCAACAAGGATTTCATGAACGTTATCTTAAGAAATGCTAAGATAAAACCTCTTTCAGCTTCGAAACTTTCTGGTCTGGTTCAGTCTGCTCAACCTATTCATAGAGATTTATTAAGATCAAGCCTCAAGCAAGGACTCATGGGAGATACCGCAATCGGACCTGATGCTAAAAATTCTGACCTACAATATTTCTATCAGGCAGTACCAAACTCCATAGGTTTTAATCCTTTCAGTAAGAGGGCTGACTTCCAAAAAATTGCTGTACGAGCAGTCGCTGAAATGAACAATAATGGATCTCTGCGCCGATGGGTAGACATGGATTTCAGTGAAAGTGAAATAAATGATGAGCTTAATTGGTTGGTACAATAAGAGCGTTATTCAAACTTTTGGGTAAACCTAGAATAGGAGACTTTAATGAAACTGTTTTTTATATTTTCAATCTTAATGATGACTCATTCTTTTGCGGCTGAAAAGAATGATCCAGTTAAAAGTACTGGATGTACTCCAGTACAACTCAAGGAGGCCACTGAGCATTGTGGGGCTGGTCACTTAAATTCTTGTGAATGGCCTCAATTTAATTGCGCCGGGGGTAAGAATCATGGTCTTTGGGAAGCAACTGGACGTGGTATAAAAATTAAAAAAAGAATTTCGGTGATGGAAAGAATTAAAAAACCTCAATCAAGATCAAATAATCAATAATTTTTGTACATTCTAAAGTATGAGGATTTAGTATTGTCCTCATACTTTAGAGGAACTTAAAAAAACCAAGCCTACTTATATTCGTTCAGCTGAAATGCTTTGAGATTCGCCTTATGAATGAGTTCTTCAAGCTCGTCCTTCTTTAATAGCTGTTTTGATAACATCTTTTGACCATAAGTATTTTGTGCCTTACAAAGTCTTATTGATTCTTCTCTGGAATAGGCTCCTTGATACGCCCTCATTGCACATTGTGCATTTTGAACACTGGCCCGAGGATTTGAGCACAGCTCAAGAGCTTCGTTTCGAGTATAGGGACCTCGATAAGCAACTTCCACGCACTCAATAGGTCCTTCAGATAATGCCTTTCTACATAAGTTAAGGCTTTCATCTTTCGTCAAGAAACCACGATAAGCTCGAATAGCACAACGAGCGGGAGCATCTGAATATGCACCTTCACAGATTCTTTCGACCTCAGTGCTAGAGAAAGGTCCTCTTGTTGCAGCTTCTATACAAGAAAATCTGCCATTGCCAGAATTGAGCGGAGTGCAGGAGTGTCTGACTCCTCCTATTTCAATTTCTAAATTTTGTGCCAGAGTCATTGAGGAAATAAGCGAAAGGACAATAATCAAGATGAACTTCATTTTCTCTCCTGAGGAAGTTGATTATCAAAGTCTAAGTGATAATTTTTCTTTTGACCTTACCCGTAGCAAGGTGCATTTTGGCCCAGAAATTCAAAAGTTTTCTCAAGAATTCTTGCAGGACTGCTAACATATTTGAATTTTTTCAGGTCAATCATCCTTAATAGATTCTTCAATTTTAGAAATAAGTGATTCTCTTTCTTGAAGCATCTGAAAGATTCAAAATAAAGATAATTAAAATAAAAAGAAAAGTGTGCGCCCTCCCTACGAATAAACTTAGTCTGAAACCTGATTGTTATTAGAGATTGACGACGATAATATACCTCCCTACTCTTAATAAATGACATCACTAATAACTAAACGTAGATTAACAAAACAAGATGAAAAATTTTGGTGCAATGACCTTTGCCCGGGGACTCTCGCCCAGGAATTTGAAGATACTTACATAAAAATTATTAATGATGAGATACAAGATAAAAGTTACTCATTTATCATCGAAGCAAACGAGGTCCCTGTTGGCTTTATGCAAATTTTTAATGTTCTGAGACATCCGTCACATTCCGGTATGATCGAAGTTTCAATTTTAGAGTCGCAAAGGGAAAGAGGCTATGCGAAGAAAGCCATTTCAATATTAGAAGATTTTTGCTTTAAAGAACTTGGGTTGATGAGATTAATTTCTCCCATTAATACCAATAATGTGGCTTCAATTGCCCTATTCTCTTCACTTGGATATGAAAAGTATTTCACTGATCCATCTGCTTTTTTCTTTAATAAAAAACCAGCGGCGCTTGAAATTTGGGTCAAGATTAAACCAGAATAAAGACTCTAAAGACATTCGAAAAAAAGTGGCGCACCCTGAGAGATTCGAACTCCCGACCAATTGGTTCGAAGCCAACTACTCTATCCAGCTGAGCTAAGGGTGCGTTCTGAAGATTATGGATGAATTTAAGGTGATTGTCAGCAAGGGAAAGGGCTTTTGCGCTAGGCAAAAGCCCTTTTTTTCTATTTTTTCTTCTCTGTATTTAAAAGCTCGTCTATTTCTTCAACGTCAAACTCGCTTAATCCATATGGATTATCTTTTGAGTTGAGGTCCTCATCCACGTAGCGCTTACCAAGATTTTCTTCAATTTCATCTAAAGAATCCTGGTCAATAGAGCCTTGCTTTTTCTCTATATCATTGAGGTTCTCATTCTCAAGCAATTTATCCTCATCAAGCTTAGCATCGTTGAGGACTTTTTCGGCCTGCTCAATTTCGTTCTCTAACCTTTCTAAAGCTTTAAGATCTTTTTCAGAGTCTTTGATCACTGATTTTTCTCTTTCTTGTCTTTCAAGTTCAGCTAACTCATCTTCAGTCAGTTGAATTTTGTCGGCTTGCTTTAAGAGATCATCATTAAGATTTTCAAGATTTAATTCAACATCAAGTTCCTCAAGGGCCTTACCACCAAGAAGTTCTTTTTTAGTCTGAGCTTCATTGTTTTTTGTATTTTGCTCACGTAAATATCTTTCTTTAGTTTTTGAGATGGCAATATCACCCACGTAAAAATCTCGAGTGGTGTTATTAACGATCGCTGTCGCAAAGTTATCAGTAAGAGTAATAACAGCTAATTCACCAAGCTTATAAGTTGGCTGATCAGTTATGTTTTCTCCTAGAGCACGATCTTTAAAGCCATAAACCTCAAAGACGTTACCCATCTCTATTCCATCAGCTCGACCACGGTCAATATAAACAACATCTCCGTAACCAATCAGAGTTTGACCAGCATTGTATGAGCCAACAACTGCAGCTTCTATGAGACGAGAATTATAAGTTTTTGTAATTTTCTCTATTTTTGGAGTATAGGTTGTTACTCTGTCACCTCTTTGTGGTGTTCCAGCAACTTCAATAAACTCAACTTCCCATTTATCTTTAATTTTTCTAATCAGCTTGATTTGACCTACAATCGCGTATGCATACCCTGATCGATCTGAATTTGAGTGCTCAACCTTACCATTGGCCGAATAAACTGAGAATTTATCACCGGGCAAGGGATTGATTGAATCATCAAATTTTACATAAGCATGATCTTTCATCGTAAAAATAATATTCTCGTCAGGACCATTTGTGATTTCACCAAAATCTTGAACGATGTTGGTCGAAACAAAAGTACTTAAATAAAATCCCTCTTTAAACGTAAAGAGAATTTTTGAATCCTTATCAAAACCAGATTTGTCATAGTTAGCAGGGACAATCACATCAAATTCATTTCGAGGCGGTTGATAATTCTCATACTCTCTATTGAGGGCCTGCTCACCAGCTTTAGTGAGATCCTCCATCGTTTCTTCAGAGGCATATTGAAAATAAATCCCCTGTTTTTCTAATTGATCTTTTTCTTCGAGCCATTTTGGACGAACATCCTCACCAAAATTAGCGAGGTCACTTGCATTGGTGGTTCCAAGAGAGCCTGGAACTGCATTAATTTCATCTTCACTAAAAGTTCCGAGTTTGACTTGCGGAGCCTTTGAGCCACTTCCAGTCGTAAATGATAAAACCATCCCTGGCTCAATGAAGTGAGGATTTGTAATGAACGAATTCAGGGACCAAATTTTGGGATAAAAATAACCAGATCCGAATAATTTTTTTGAAATTTTAAAAAGCCAATCATTTTTGACGACTGTATAAGAATCGACTTTGGCCGTTGTCGCCATTTCATTCCACTCTGTGTCAGATATCTGGCCTTGGATATTCTGGGCGAGAGTTAAAAGCTCACGCTCCTCCATGCCCACATCAAAGACAGCGGGCTCAGTTGATTCTTTCTTTTCAGTTGCCTCTGGTGTTTTAGCTACAGCTTCAGCTTCTGTTTTTGTTTTTAACTCAGCGGCTTCAGCTTCAGCTGCTTCTAGCGGAGAATCAGATTGCGCCGGACGAAATTCATCTAATTCATCTGACTCCGAAATATCAGCTTTTAGCTCTTCGAGTTCATCAGAAGGAGGTGTAACTGGCTCCTCAGGATCAGGAGTTGGTTCAGTTGGAGTCTCAGTAACTTGAACAGTATCTGTTTCTGCTGGCTCCACTGGCTCTTGTGTTGAGGTCGTTTCAGGAGCAGGAGATGTTTCGGCCGGTTCAGCTTCAGCAGGAGCTTGAGTTGAAGGAGTTGAATCGACACTATCGAGATCTTGAACTTCCTCGTCCGGATTACTTGGCGTGGATTTTTCATCCTTAGTCAAGGCCTCTAAATCCTTATCAGTAATTTCTTTATCCTGGGCGACGACCGGCCCGGATGCATTCATTAAAAGGGCCAGAGCGATGAGAAAAGTTAACTCTCTTTTCACGATTCTTCCTCTTGCTTATTTTGATCCAAATACATCAATTAACATCGATGTATACTGTTCATTTTTATTTTGAATTCCCAACTTCTCAGCACAGACTTGAGCTTGCTTTAAAGCAGCTAACACAATTCCAGAGTGAGAATTTTTATTTATGATATCTTCAAATACTTGGAGAGCGAGATCATGCTGACCTTTCTCTAAAAGCATTTCACCTACTTGAAATTTTGCTCTCGCCTTAATTGAAGGATGGGCGCCGTTCTCGAGTTGTTGAAAAATTTTTGTCGCCATTCCTTGATCAGTCTTTCTTAGAGCTAGACCTTTACGAAATAAACCTAATTGGGATTCTAAGTCTTGAGGAAGTGTTTCTGGAATAGTTGCAGAAACTACTGCGGGAGCCTGACTCGAAAAGGCATCAACAGTTTCTACTGGGTTTGCAGTGTTTGAAAAGTTTTCAGTAGATGATTGAGTCAGCTCATCTTGCAATGAAGGCTGACCAGATTTAACATTACCTTCTTTCAGAAGTTCATATTTTTTTGTCAGCTCTTCATACTTAACAAGAAGATTGTCATATTGCTCACGAGAAACAGTGCGAGATTTTTTAGAGTTCTTTTCGTCATCGGCCACGAGGGAGCGTTCCATGTCTCTGTACCAAGAACAAGAATTCAGGGCCATTAAGGCCAGTATCGGATAAAGTACTGATTTCAAAATGTCCTCCATGACATAACTTCTTAAATTTTTTGACTTTCCCTCTCTTTTATTTTAATTCCTTATCCTTTTTCGTCAAGGAAACTATGCTACGCACCTATAGTCAGACTAAAGAGCTCTTCTATTTACGTTTGAGAGTCGCAAAAGATGATGCTTATTTTATCTATTTTACTTTCGAGTCCAATGAAGGTCTTTGTTACTACTCCACTGCAGATGACTCCCTTAAGGGACAGTTCAGAGATATTGAAGTCCGTTGTCCAATTGAATGGAAGCAGGATTTATTAAATCTCATCCAGAACCTCAAAACTCAAATGAGGATCGATATCCTGGATGAGACTATTTTTATAGATGAGAAAAAGCTTTAAGAACGTCTGAATGATGAGTTTTGGTATCCACTTTAGTCATGACGTGAACAATGACTCCTTTTTCATCAATCAAAAAACTTTGCCGTAAAATACCCATGAATTCTCTACCCATGAATTTTTTAAGTCCCCAGCTTCCATAAGCTTCGCAGACCTTATGATCAAGATCAGAGAGAAGGGTAAAGTTCAACTTATCCTTTTCTTCAAATTGCTTTAGTTTTTTTACTGGATCAGCACTTATTCCAAGAACAATAATATTGTTTTTCTTTAAATCTGAAGATGAATCTCTTAAAGAGCACGCTTGAACAGTACATCCTGGAGTCATCGCTCTTGGATAAAAATAAACAACGACTTTTTTTCCTCGAAAATCTTGGAGGGAGACTTTCTTTCCATTTTGATCTTCTAAACTAAAATCAGGGGCTAAAGAGCCGACGGCAAGAGCAACGCTCTTGGTTTCTGCTTTAACTTTTTTAACAGCTGGTTTTTTATCAGCTGTTTTTTTTACAACCTTTTTAGCCACTTTTTTAACGGGCTTTTTCACCACTTTCTTCGTTACTTTCTTCGTTACTTTCTTCGTTACTTTCTTTGTTACTTTTTTGGTCGCTTTTTTCGCCATAATTTTCCCTTTTACCATTGATCCCTCAATGATCTTAACTTTTTAAAAATTATTCTCTCTGATTCAATCTCATTTGAGGACTTTTTTTCAAGAGACGACAAGTTTTGTCTAATTTCTTCAGATTCGAGACGCAGGAATGGATTCACTCTTCTCTCCTGACCCAGGGTCCAGAGAAGACCTTCCTCAGTTGAACAAGATTCCACCTCTTTGAGGGCCTCTTGTATAAAAATATTTTCTGGCTCCCATTTCTGAGCAAAAAGTAAATTCTTATAAACATAGTCATGCCCAGGATAGAGAATCATTTCATCCGGAAAGCTCTTTAAGCTTTGAATCGTGTCAAATAAGTCATCCACATTCCCTCCCCTATAGCAGTTCCCGACACCACTATTGAAAAGAGAATCCCCTGAAAAAAGTCCCTTACTCAATCCACTCTCCCTCCAAGAAAAACATAAATGCTCAGGTGTATGGCCTGGTGTTCTCAAGACTTGAATTGAATATTGAGGGGAAATTTTTAGTTCATTTTGTGACTTATAAACTGAGCAGTTAAATTTACTTTCGAGAGCTTTGTTTCCTCGAATATGATCCCAATGGTCATGGGTATTTAAAATTCCTCTAAGGACGAGATGATTTTTTTTGATATAATGGGCAAGAGCTTCATCATCATAAGGATCTATCACCCAGCAGTCCGCTGAGTTTTGATCATAAACGATATAGCTAAAGTTTCTTAGATCGTTATTTGCATAAAATATTTTAACTTGGATCATAATGAAAATTTTAATCTCTTATTATCTTCAAATTTCTTTCCTGTCCCTCATCATGATTAATCATTTCATTGAAATTTACCTCTGTCGAAGACAAATTAAGCACTATAAAAATAACGAGTCTCAAGTCCCAGAAAATTTCAGCTCATTTATTAGTCTAGAGGATCACCAAAAAGCTATTCGATATTCATCAACAAAGCTTCTTTTTTTGCAATTCAAACTTCTTTTTGATGCATGTTTACTTATTTACTGGTTTCCACTGAGAGGGGCTCAGCATCTCTATTCTTGGTTCAATTTTGAGGGAATACACCACGAAGCATTATTCCTCATTTGTTTCTCTCTCATCCAATATGCCCTGGGTCTTCCGTGGTCAATTTTCTCAACTTTCGTGATTGAAGAAAAATTTGGTTTTAATAAAACGACTCCTAGTCTCTTTTTAAAAGATCAGTCAAAGGGTCTTCTTTTGGGTGCCGTTTTTTTAATCCCTTTACTTTACCTTATTCTCTATCTCTATAATACATTCTCTCAGAGCTGGTGGATGATAAGCTTTGCCGTCATGACTGGTTTTCAATTCTTCCTTTTATCAATCTATCCCACATGGATTGCTCCCCTATTTAATAAATTTTCTCCACTTGAAAGTGAAGAATTATCCCAAGGAATTAATACACTTGTTGAAAAAGCTGGTTTTAAGGCAAAAGAGATCTTTATAATGGATGCTTCAAAAAGAAGTTCCCATGGTAATGCTTACTTCACTGGTTTTGGAAAAAATAAAAGAGTTGTTTTTTTTGATACCCTTCTCAAGCAACTCAGTCATAAGGAGATTCTGGCTATACTTGCTCATGAGTTAGGGCATATGAAGCTGAAACACATTCCTAAATCCATGATCGCTTCGATCATATTTTCATTCATAGGTTTCTGGCTCATGGGTCAGCTGGCCAATAATCCATGGTTTTATCAGGGACATTTTTTTAAATCTCAAACGGCTGGTATTTTAATCTTTTTATTCTCACAAGCGATTCCCCTTTATCTTTTTTGGATTTCTCCTATTGGATCTTGGATCTCAAGAAAAAGAGAATTTGAGGCCGATGCTTATGCCGCAGAACAGACAGACTCTCAAGACTTGATCATCGCCCTGCTTAAGCTTTATCAACAAAATTCAAGTCCTGTTATTACAGATAAGTGGTATTCTCGCTTTTATCACTCTCATCCACCAGCGCTCGATAGGATCAAGCACTTGGACTCACTCAAAACTAAGACCAGTGAGGGATTGCCTTAAGAAATTCAAATAAGGCTTTTTAAATTTTTCAATCTCATTATGCAGTTCATGATAGCCTCCCTCAAAAATTTTGAGCTGGGCGTTTTTCTCAACTTCAGTGAAATATTTAATCATCAACTTTGGATGAACGAGGACATCTTCTGTTCCTATCACACAAAAGAGTGGGCATCGAACTCTCAAGGGTCTTGAAAAAACTTCTCGAGATGCTTTTGTCACCTCAAGATATAATTTGGTATGAATTTTAAGCTGAGTGAATTCATCTTTGATGTAATTTTCATAGACTCGACTATCATGAGACAATTTTTTCAAATCGAGTACCTTCGCAACAGCAATTGTTGGAAGCTTGGTTAGACCATCAAGCAATATTTTTGGTGAATTAGAAAAGATCGGACCCATCAAACCAGGAGCTGCCACTGCTGGAGAACTCAAAAAGACTTTCTCAGGATATAAATCATCATGGGCATAATTTTGCATGTAATCTGAAACAATCAGCCCTCCCATGGAATGACCAAAAAGGATGTACTGATTCATATTGAAATTCTTTTTTAAATAATTAAGAACTTCATCTAAATCTTTGGCAAAATCCCCGAAGTTTTCGACCCAACCTTTTTTTCCACCGCTTCTTCCATGGCCTCGAAGATCATAAATGGCGATATTGAAATTTTGAGAAAAGAGTTTGAGAAAAAATTCGTGGCGCCCTAAGTGCTCGCCAAGACCGTGAGTAATGATCAACCATTTTTGGCTTCCGGTTTCCCTGATGAGACATTTTAATGTTGTTCCATCAAAAGAGTTGATATCTCTATACTCATTATTCATATTATTTCCCTTCCTTGGGCTCCAGGCCTTGGTATAATCTAAAACATGTACTGCCCAGAATGCTTCCAAAATACTTTAAAAGTTAAATCAAATGGAGTGATAAAACTTGCCTTCAATGGCAAATCTAAAGCTTCATCTATCTTTACCTATAATCTCCAAAAAGAAACTCAAGATCAACTGATTGCTAAACTTAGAGATAAAATCGCTGAGTTTTTTAGTTTTTACTCAGAGTTTCAAAATAAAAGCCCCATCAAAAATTTTGAAGCATTCTCTTCTGATTTTGTTTGTACTAATGCTTGCAAGATTGATTATGTGAATACGAAAGTCAGCATGATTGGCGTGATCTTCACCAAGGATGAAATCAAGACCGTTCTTAATGAGCAAGCTCAAAAGCACGGTCTAGAAATCGAAGTCTATTTAAATCATTAAAAACTTAACTTTAATTTTACTTCAAATTCCATAAAACCCTCGAGCTGAAATGACTCAGGAGCTTTTTTAGAATTGATATAAGCATCGACTTTTAGCGCATTACCTTGAGTGATGAGTGGTAATAAATTAACATCAGGAAGTTCTAGATCTAAACAAGTCTGTTCAGTACACTCTTCAATCAAATCGATATTAAATTTTTCTATCATTTCAGCTTCTTCAGACATTGAAACTCTGAACGCTTCCTCGATGACAGGATCTTTTTTTAATTCAACCACAAGAGTTTGATTGAGCATTTGGATTTGGTTAAAATAATTTTTATATTCAGGATGAGACAGTAAAAACTTTTTTGTCTGCGCAGGTTTTTTTGTTTGAACGATATACATAATCCCATTTTTATTATTTTTAATATATTTTTCTTTTTTTAATTGATCGTACTTCACTATCACTAACGAATTTTGGCGTTGTAAATTTACCGACTCATCATAAAGATCCTCACCCTCGAAAAGAGATTGAAGCGGAGTATACTCGCGCTTCTTGAGTCCCTCATATTCAAATGTTGGATACCATGATTCAAAAGAGTCTTTTTTATCTGATGAAATTTTGACTGCTAGTTTGTCTAAAAAATCAAAGGTGACATTTCCTTGGCCAAAAAAGAAACGACGGACAAATGTTTGCCATCTTTGTTTTCCTTCTTTTGGCTTGATAAAAAGAAAAAGCCGCTTAATTTTTGCGCCTTTAATCACATCTGTCGGAATCTCTGGAACTGGTTGTGTAAGAGTTAACTTGGCACGTCCGAGCCCCATATTGGCCCCAAGATCCATAAACATTCTAACGAATCCACCTGCAATAAAATCGACCTTTTCCACAGGGGAATCAAAAGCTGAAATGGCCTGATTTGAAAGAGGAAGAATCAGAGGCCTGATCACATATTCACCGTCACCATAAGCTTCGGCCATCGTCCTCGACTCCACATTTGCCTTGATGACACTTTTCTGCCCACAAGACGAGATAACAGCGAGAAGACTAAGCATAAACAAAAAGCTCTTAACCATAAATCCCCTAAGTGATTAATATGATGACGTTTTTAGCTATTATAGGCATGCCGTAAAAAATATAACAGGGACCCTTACCTTTTTACATAGCACCATGTCATTTCTTTATACTCACCCCGTCATCGAGTAAAATCTTCACAACTTCAACAGTATTGAGGAATTTGCCCATGAAAAAGATTTTGGCCGCTTTGACATTTGCCGCCTCTCTTTCTGCCAGCGCTCAAGTTTGGAAAACACTCCCTAAAGGAGTCCGAATTTTGGGTTATAGGAATGTGGTCACTTCTAAAGTGAATTCAAACTTTAATCAATTCAGATCAGAATCAACCCTGGGCGGCCAATTTAAAGTCGATGCTGCCACATTAGATCAGATTCCAGCCTTTGGAGGCACACTTCAGGCCAGCTTACCGGCCGAAGTTTATAAAGATCTTTCAGTAGGTGAATACAAAGTCGATGCATCGGCCCAGTTCAATGTTCATGGAACAGGATTTGGATACGGTCTCTCAGATAAAGTCATGTTCTACGGAGAAATCGCTTATTACACGGCCCAAGTTCAGGCCGATATCAAAAGAACGAAAGGTAATACTTATGAGGCAGCAGCCGATTACCTAGAACAACAAAATGGTGGAGTTCTTGATGCTACAATCGCAGCTAATTTAAGAACGATGGTTGATGCTGATGAAAAATCTGTTCAATCATTCATCACTAATAATTATGGCTATAAACCTATTGGGAACTGGTACGGTACTGGCTACGGTGACATGGAAACAGGTCTTATGGCCAAAGTCGTTGACCGTGGTGTTTGGGGACTGATGTTTTATCCAGGAGTTATTCTTCCTACTGGTCGCCAAGATGATCCAAATATTCTTCAAGATGTTGGATTTGGTGATGGTCAATTCGATCTTTTTTCTGAGTTTGCAACAGGTTATGTTTTTAATGATTATTTCAACATCGGCACGACTCTAAGATACACCTACCAAGCTCCAACAACTAAAGAGCTAAGAATACCAAGCAGCCGCGACTACACTTTATCATCAGAAAAGGGTGAATTTAATATTAAGTATGGAGATAAAGTGAACTGGATGGTGAACTCAACTTTCTCTTTCTCTGATTGGTTATCTTTCACACCAGTCTATCGTTTTATGTATCAAATGCCTTCTCAATTTAATTCTGAATATGCTGCTGCAGATGAGTACTTGGCCTATAACTCTGATAAAATGGAGCATCAGGTACAACTCACAACGACTCTTTCAAGTATTCAGCCATTTCTTAAAAAGAAATTTTTACTTCCGGCCCAAATAAACTTTAACGTTGTTCAAACTGTTGCTGGAAAAAATGTCCCCAAAGTAGGACGCTTTGAAGTCGAATTTAGAATGATGTTTTAGAGGACAAGTTTATAACCTGTTCCCCAAACTGTTTCGATTTCGATATGAACTTTGCTCATTTTTTTTCTTAAAGAAAAAACGTGAACATCGATATTACGAGAAGTCATTTCCATATCTTTATCAAATTGAGCAATTAGCTCTTCACGAGTACTTGGATTTTTTGGGTTCTTGAACAAGTGCTGAAAAATAATAAATTCTCTTGAAGTTAAATTTACAGTCACACCATCTTTCATCACTGTGTGAGCTTCGGGAATAAGCTTAAGACCAACATTAATAAGATTATCTGTGAGATGGCTGACCTTACTATGGGCATTGTTCACACGGACAAGAAGCTCATCATAATTAAATGGCTTTGTGAGATAATCATCGGCCCCAGACTGAAGGCCTTCAATAATCTGATTTGGACTATTGTAAGCAGAGATCATGAACACAGGAGAAATTTTATCATTGAGCCTGATTGTTTTGATGATATCAATACCTTTAATTCCAGGTAGGTTCCAATCTACAAGATAAATACACTGCTCAGGCCAGAGCTTGGCAGAAAAGAATTCTTCGGCCGAATAAAAAGGATGAACCGTAAAATCATTTTTCTCTAATAGATATTTAAGTGATTCAACGATGTCTTTTTCATCTTCAATGATGACGATAGATTTTTTCATAAGATTGGCCCTCTAAGTCCATGATTATACCTAAATCAAAGGCATAAGTAACGGAATTCAGGATTAATTGGGGAAACAAATGTAAGTATTTAAAATATGGTGGGCGTTGAGGGGATCGAACCCCCGACATCTACCTTGTAAGGGTAGCGCTCTCCCAGCTGAGCTAAACGCCCATATTAGAAATGAGCACACATATTAAGGAATCTGTCACAAGGCTGTCAAATAAAAAAACCCGGCCGAAGCCGGGTTTTTTAAAGAAATTTATCTAGTTTTTAATTCGCGACCTCTAAATTCGCTTCACCATCAAGGACCTTAAGGGCACGTGCTTTCATAAACTCTTCAGGCTTAGAAAGATTTAAAGCCACTCTTAGTACTTCTTCAGCTTCTGAGACTGGGCGTACTTCAATTCCATTAAGAATCTCATCAGGAATTTTTACTAAATCCTTCTTATTCTTTTCTGGAATGATCACAGTTGTAATTCCTGCTTGCTTGGCCGCTAAGATTTTTTCTTTTAAGCCACCAATCGGAAGAACACGACCGCGAAGTGAAATCTCACCAGTCATCGCAACATCCTGACGTACAGGAATATTAGCAATGGCAGAAGTTAAAGCTGTTGCCATGGTGATCCCTGCAGAAGGACCATCTTTAGGAGTCGCACCATCTGGTACGTGAATATGAATGTCATTTTTAGAATACCATTCGTGATCCACACCTAGTCGACTTGAGATTGATCTCACATATGATAGAGCAGCTGAAGCTGACTCTCTCATCACATCTTTTAAATTCCCAGTAACTTGGATTTTTCCATTACCAGGAACAGTTACAACTTCAATATTAAGAAGTTCACCACCAACTGAAGTCCAAGCAAGACCATTCACAAGTCCAACCTGAGGTTGTTCTTCAATGCCACTGCGATCAAACTTCAATGGGCCAAGGTATTTTTCAAGATTCTTATCAGTTACCTGAAATTTACGGCCCTCTTTAATATCTTCTGTCACAACTTCTGTGGCAATCTTACGAGCAATTGTATTCATTAAACGCTCGAGCTCACGAACACCAGCTTCTTTAGTGTACCCACGAACAATATTCGTGAAGATTTTATCAGTCACAGTCACAGGGTAATTTTTTAACCCATGAGACTCAACCGCTTTTGGAAGAAGGTATTTCTTCGCAATCTGCATTTTTTCATCTGGTGTATATCCAGCAATGTGGATGATCTCCATACGGTCACGAAGTGGTCCAGGAATAGCTCCAAGATCATTGGCCGTCATGATAAACATCACTTTAGAAAGATCATATTCACACTCGATATAATGATCACCGAAAGTTTTATTCTGACCTGGATCTAAGACCTCAAGCATCGCTGCTCCTGGATCTCCACGGAAGTCAGAACTCATTTTATCAATCTCATCAAGAAGAATAACAGGGTTTGATGTTCCAGCTTTTTTTAGAGCATGGATAATTTTCCCTGGCATAGCACCTACGTAAGTACGACGGTGACCGCGGATTTCTGCTTCATCACGTACTCCACCAAGAGAGATACGGACAAATTTACGCCCAAGCGATTCAGCTAACGATTTTGCAATCGAAGTTTTACCAACACCTGGAGGACCAGCAAGACAAAGAAGAGTTCCACGAGTATCGTCTTTTACGAGAGAGCGTACTGAAAGATACTCTACAATTCTTTCTTTCACGTCGTTAAGGCCATAATGATCTTGATCTAAAATCTCTTTAGCCTTCGTTACAGAATTATCATCAGTCGTAAACTCATCCCAAGGAAGAGATAGCATCCAATCGATGTAATTTCTTACAACCGCAGCCTCTGCAGACATTGGTGACATAGATTTAAGCTTACGAAGCTCTTTAGCTGTTTTTTCACGAGCATCTTCAGGCATTTTCTTAGCACGAAGCTTTTCTTCCATCTCGGCAACATCAGACTTGTCATCCTTGTTCCCAAGTTCCTTCTGAATGGCATTCATCTGCTCATTAAGATAGTATTCTTTTTGAGATTTCTCCATTTGCGTTTTCACACGAGAACGGATTCTCTTCTCAACGTTAATGATCTCAATCTCACCCTGCATTTTTTCAAGAAGAAGCTGTAAACGAGTATCAACATTTACGGCATTTAAAATATCTTGTTTCTCAGGGATCTTCATTGTTAAGTGAGCAACAATGATATCAGCAAGACGGCTTGGATCCGTAATAGATGAAATGCTCATTAATAGCTCAGGAGGAATTCGCTTATTGAGTTTCACATACTGTTCAAAGATATTTTTCACAGAACGCATAGAAGCTTCAACTTCTACATCACTCTCAATAATATCTGCGCACTTTTCAACATCAGAGTAGTAACCATCGTTCTCACAACGGAAAGTTTTAATTTTGGCACGGTACTTACCTTCAATTAAAACTTTAACAGTATTATCTGGAAGTCTTAGCATCTGGATAATGCTAACGACAGTACCAATATCATAAACGTCTTCACGCTCAGGATTCAGAACTGAAGCATCTTTCTGTGTTACAAGAAAGAGTTCATTTCCATTCTTCGCTGCTTTTTCAAGAGCAGAAATAGATTTTTCCCGTCCTACGAATAAAGGAACTACCATGTGAGGGAAAATAATCACATCACGTAGGGGAAGCAGTGGGAAGTTATTAACAGCTTCAGATTTTTTGTCAGACATAGCACCTCCTGCGCTTATCAAACTCGGGATCAAATAACCTCGTTCATTGAGGTTATAGAAATAGTATCCCACGATTTTTCAAATCTAGAACACAAAAAAAAGGCTTAGGAGTTTTTTTCCTAAGCCTACTGATTTAAATGATTTCTTTTAGTTAAATGTTATTTAGAGTCAGATTTTGCCGGTGTCATTAAGACGCGTTCTCAATCTTCTTGGACGATTTGGCACCACTTTTAGATTCCGAGCGTTTCTTACGGTCACCCTCTTCTAATATTGGCTTACCAGTTCCAAGGATAGCATCCTTAGTCACAATACACTTGGCCACTTTCTCAAGTCCTGGTAAATCATACATAACATCTAGCATGACTTGCTCAAGAATCGCCCTTAAGCCCCTTGCACCAGTCTTTCTATTCAGCGCAGTTTTGGCCACTTCAAGAATTGCTTCTTCAGTAAACTCCAGATCAATTCCATCAAAATCAAAAAGTTTTTGGTACTGTTTCACGATGGCATTCTTTGGCTCTGTCAGAATAGAAACTAGAGCTTTCTCATCTAGTTCTTCAAGCATCGCCGTTACAGGAAGACGACCAATAAACTCTGGAATAAGACCAAATTTCACTAAATCTTCAGGCTCAATAGCGCCTAATTGTTCAAGGTGAGTTTTTTCTTTTTTCTCAGTTGTGTTGATAGAGGTTAACCCCACAGACTTTGACTTGGTCATTCTTTTCTCAATGATCTTATCTAATCCGACAAAGGCTCCTGCGCAAATAAAGAGAATATTTCTTGTATCAACTTGAATATATTCTTGTTGGGGATGCTTACGTCCCCCTTTCGGTGGAACATTCGCTACAGATCCTTCAACGAGTTTGAGAAGCGCCTGCTGAACACCTTCTCCAGATACGTCACGCGTGATCGAAGGGTTTTCCGATTTACGAGCAATCTTATCTATCTCATCTACGTAAACAATTCCACGTTGAGCTCTTTCAACGTCAAAGTCACAGTTTTGAAGAAGATTAAGAATAACGTTTTCAACATCCTCACCTACGTAACCAGCTTCTGTAAGAGTTGTGGCATCCGCAATGGCAAAAGGAACATTAAGAAATTTTGCTAGAGACTGAGCAATAAGAGTTTTACCTGAACCAGTTGGACCTGCTAAGAGGATATTTGATTTGGCCAATTCAACCTCATCACCTTCTCTCGTCGCAGCTTTAAATGCAATTCTCTTGTAGTGATTGTGAACGGCAACAGAAATAATTTTCTTGGCCCGCTCTTGACCAATAACATAATTATCAAGGTGTGCTTTAATCTCATGAGGTTTAGGCACATTATCAGTAGCTGTTTTTGCAACGGCCTTGACTGAATCTTCATAAATGATGTCATTACAAAGCTCAATACACTCATCACAGATATAAACACCCGGACCAGCGATTAATTTTTTAACTTCTTTCTGTGTTTTACCACAGAAGTTACAGTTTAAACTGCCGTAAGATCCACTCGCTTTCTCTTTAGTCATAATCGCCTTTTATGCTTTCTTCGTTTTACCTTTAGGAACAATAATATTATCAATGAGTCCAAATTCTTTGGCCCGAGTTGGATCTAGATAATTATCTCGATCACAAGCCTTCTCTACCTCATCGTACTTTCGACCAGTATGCTTAACGTAAATGTTATTCAATTGTTTCTTTAAATCTAAGATTTCGCGCGCTTGGATCTCAATATCAGTCGCCTGACCTCTAGCTCCACCAAGTGGTTGATGGATCATGATTCTTGCATGAGGAAGAGCATAACGGTGACCTGCCTCTCCAGCTTGGAGTAAGAGTGATCCCATCGAAGCGGCCATGCCCACACAATAAGTATAAACCGGGCATGTCACGTGTTGCATGATATCGTAGATACCAAGCCCTGCATAAACTGAGCCCCCTGGAGAATTGATATAAAAATGAATAGGAGCTTCTGGATCTGACTGCTCGAGAAAGAGCATTTGCGCGACTAAAAGATTCGCTACAACGTCATTGACTTCTGTTCCTAAAAAAATAATTCTGTCTAATAAAAGTCGAGAGTAAATATCATATTGTCTCTCACCTCTTGCAGTTTGCTCAATCACGATTGGATTTGGGATGTATCCCTTAGGCATTTCCATGAAGGTCCTTTTTAATCGAAAAAGTTGATTTCTTTGTTCAACCTTATCGGAAAATTTAAGTAATTCTTGAGGTTTAATTTAATCTTAAGCTGATTTTCTTAAAAGATAGGCAGACTTCACCAATATGCAAGGGAAGGAAACACCATGACTTGAAAAAATTAGCTGATAGGACTAGATTTCTTGAGTCCATACACATTAATTAAGGAGTCTTTATGGCACGTTTAGTTGGTAATCCGGCCCCATATTTTAAAGCTGCAGCTCTCGTGAACGGTGAAAACAAAGAAGTTTCACTTGATAACTACAAAGGTAAGTGGAAAGTGCTTTTCTTTTACCCACTTGATTTCACTTTTGTTTGCCCAACTGAACTAGTGGCTTACTCTGATGCTGCTGATAAATTTAAGGCTATCAACTGTGAACTTATCGCATGTTCAGTTGATTCATTCTTCTCTCACTTAGCTTGGACAAAACAGGCCCGTAACGAAGGTGGACTTGGTGAAGTAAAGTACCCAATCCTTGCAGATCTTGATAAAAAAATCGCTCGTGACTACGAAGTTCTCGTTAATGATACAGTGGCCCTTCGTGGCCTATTCATCATTGATGATAATAACGTTATCCAACACTCTACAATCAATAACCTTTCTGTTGGTCGTAATGTTGAAGAGACTCTTCGTCTTGTTGAAGCTTACCAATTCACTGCTAAATCTGGTGAAGTTTGCCCAGCAAACTGGAAGAAAGGCTCTGATTCTATGAAGCCAGATCCAACTGGCTCAAAAGCTTGGTTTAAAAAGAACGCTTAGTCCCCGACAAAAAGACTCAGTGACAAAAAGGGGTGCCATGAAGCACCCCTTTTTTTATTTAATTTACGCTCTGCACACGTAAACTTTACCTTTAAAATGGTAAGATTTTTCACTATTTAGCTCTGCAATATCAGTAATCTTTACAAAAATAGCTCATTGTAACTTCTTCGCCTTGTCGAAAATAACCCCTCTGCCTATAACCCAGGCATCAATAACTAAGTAAACATGCAACTGAGAATTTGGCCTCAAGTTTGCGATGGTAGAAAGTGATTTTATCCATGAAGGGTAAAATTATAAAGATCGAGGGGATAATGACAAATACGAATGTAGTCATGATGGGAAATTACAAAGAAATGAAAGAGGCACGTCGCTCTCAAGACAATTATCGTCGATACCTGACAACGCTTGCTAATTCTCAACTTGAATCAGAAATAACTTATCTCTTAGATGAGTTTTCAATGGATAACTACGGAAACGACTTTTCCTCAAAAGTTAAACTCATTCAAAGTGAGATCATTTCTAGAGCGGATCAGGATTGGAAGCATAAGATTGAAAATCTCACGAAGGAAACTCAAATTCATCTTTAGATATCATAAGGCTCGTGTCCACGATCCGTATCTTTAATTTCTTCACTATTTTTTGACTCAAGATTGAGAAAATCTGGATAGATCTTATCTTTTGAAGATTCATCATTCCCTTGATTCTGAGTTTGTTTCATTCCATGAATTAATTTTCTTAATTTTATTTTTTTTACTTTTTTTCTTTTCTTCATAAATCCTCTTTCAACTCATCTTCGTGCATTTTCTAGGCCAGCCAAGAATGAAAAGACTCTTAGCACTCGCGGCTTTTTGGGGCATAAAGGGACATATCAGCAAAAGTTCGCCATCTCAATTCACTCTTTCCATGGCATTGCACTTGCAAAAATAAATTGAAATATTTTTGAAAAGGAGTTCAAAATGACGAATAAAATTGAAGGATTATTAACAAACTCTATCAATATCGGTATTTCGGAAGAGGATAGAAAAAGCATTTGCCAGGAGTTAAATAAACTTCTTGCAGACACTTATCTTCTTTACCTTAAAACTCAAAATTATCATTGGAATGTCACAGGGCCAATGTTTCAATCTCTCCATCAATTATTTGAGAATCAATATCTAGAACAGGCCAAGGCGATTGACCTCATCGCTGAAAGAATACGGGCCCTTGGGGAATTTGCTCCCGGTTCTTTTGTCGCTTTCTCAAAGCTCTCCTCAATCAAAGAAGAATCCGGAGTACCCTCGGCAAATGAGATGATTCATAACTTAGTTCATTCGAATGAAACAGTGCTAAGCTGTGCAAAAAATATTATTGCCCTTTCTGACTCTTGCGATGATGAAGTCACTGCGGATTTTATGATTGAAAGAATGCAAGTCCATGAAAAGAATGCATGGATGCTGAGAAGCTTAATTGCCCATCAAGCATAAAAATCCTATATAAAATTCCGCCTCCCCTAGGCAGAGACCATGACCTCTATTAATATGCGCTCATGATTTTAAAAAGATTCATGTTGATAAGCCTCTCTAGCTTCTATCTCGCTTTCGGTGCTTATGCTCAGGACTGCCATCGGCCAGTTGAACTCCTGATCGTGGGAGACTCACAATTTGGGGCAACTTGGGCACGTAGCTATACTGGTAACTTCCTTCAACAATGCCTCAAAAAAGATTTTGTGCTTTATGCAAGAGGAGGAACCATCCCCAGAGACTGGTTAGGCCAGGGAAGCATGGATCATATTGAGACAATTCAAAGAGATCCCCAAAATGAACATCTTAATATTGGATCAAAAGAAAAAGTCCCTGATTGTAAAAAACGATTTGAGAAAATGATTGAGACCCACAATCCTCAAAAAATTGCCTTTGAATTTGGTGGTAATTACATTTCTCAAACGGATGATTTTATTCGCAAAGACATTCAAAATCTGGTGAAGTTGATTCAATCTAAGGAAATCTCGAAATCAAATTGTTTTTTCATCCACCAGACATTCGAGATGGAAGTTTCAACTAAACGAAATGTGCCTCTCAAAAATTACAAAAATATGAAAAGAGTTGGCAGTATCATAGAAAATGAAATTCAAAATCACTGTCAATTTATAGATAGTTTTGAAGTTATGAAAAACTCTCCCTACTTTGATGGCCAGGAACTTCTAAAAAGAGTCCCTATTGAAGGAAGATCGGGATGTATGGGAGCTGCGACGAATGATAATGCCCACATTTGTGGAGAAGCAGCCAGAGACTTTGCTGAGAGACTCTGTTCAATTCTTAATTAATTGATGTCGTCAAAAGTGACACTTTTTCCAGAAGAGCTTCTAGGTCTAAAGGTTTTGTGAGTATTTCTTTAAGATCCTCACCATCTGTCATGGAATGATGACAATCCGCTGAAGCTGAAATAATCATCACAGGACAGTCTGCAATACCATCAGCATGAATCTGTCTTTTGGCCTGAATAAATTGAAATCCATCCAACTCATCCATTTGAAAATCTACAATAATAAGTTTTGGATCATGTCTGCCCTGCTCTAACCCCTCAAGGGCCTCTTGCGGATTTCCATACCCATGAACAGAATGGCCAGACTTTTCTAGCGCCCAACAAATGACATCTCTTAAGTCCTCATCATCATCAATAACAAGAATTTTTCTTATTCTATCTTTAATCCAATTCTTTTGCCCCTCTCCATAATCTAGAGGAATTGAAAAGATGAAAGAAGCTCCTTCGCCATTTAAATTCTCTACATGAATCTGCCCCTCATGAGCTTCAATAATTGTTTTGCAAATAAAGAGCCCCAGTCCAGTCTCAGAACAACCACTGATACCGCCATTCCAGTATTTTTTAAATACGAATGGCAACTCTGAATCCTTGATCCCTGGCCCTTGGTCAGAAATACTAAACAACACATTCTCATCATTTTGACAGAGTTTTATTTTTATTTTCCCAAAAGGAGGAGAGAATTTTATAGCGTTACTTAAAAGATTTGAAAGGACTTGAACCATCTTATTTGAATCTAATGAGACTTCTTGTTCAAAATCACTTTCAAAATCGACGGAGAGAGATCGTTGTTTCATAAGAGGCAAATTATAATCAATCACATCTCTTATGAGTTCAGAAAAACGACATTTTTTTTTATAAATAGCGCTCAGTCCATCCTGTACACGATGTCTATCCAAAAGATCAGAGATAAGTTCTTTCATTCTCTCTGATGTTTTCAAAATCCTTTTTGCCTGAATTTTAATTTTTTCTTGAACGCCTTCTCTATCATACTTTTCTGTCAACTTAAGAATCATTTGCGCTTCAAGTTGAATAATGGATAGTGGATTTTTTATGTCATGAGACACAACTGCGAGCATTTGCTCTCGAATAGCTTCTGATTTTTTATTTTCATCAAGCACAGCTATAACTCTCTTTTAAATTATTCAAGAATCTTTAACGAGACCATCACCAAGAAATTGCCATAATAATGAAGCACTCATTTTCTCTCCTTACTTAGACTCGTAGTCCCTAAAGCAATAACAGGGCCAGTTTGATGGAAAATATAATTGAGTCTAGTCAGTTCAATGGGGCAAAAAAGAACAAATTATGATGTCTTAAGGCTTAATGGATAAAAGTATGACTCGCCTTCTGAAGTTCATAGGACATCAGTTCTATTAAATCTTTCAGAGTCTCCTTATCCTTATTTTTTGCCGCAAATTCGATTCTCTCAGCAATGGGCGCCATTTGAGGAAAATCAAATGTGAGGGCGTTACCTTTAACTTGGTGACCAATCCTCAAGGCCGGAGAATAATCTTCAGTTTCTAAGCATGTGTGTAGATGTTCTAGATCAACGAGTCTTCGTTCAATGTATTTTCTTTTTAATTCTACTGGAACTTGCATAATAACCACGTGAAAAGTTAAGGGCCTTACTGAAGGCGATGTTAGATCCTCTGTTCGTGAAGATCAACCAAAGATAAAAAGAGCTAAATAACCTAATTGATTGAATTTACAATAACTGTCAATTTACTTAACGGCCCCCTGGAATCCTTTCAAAGGGTCCCCAAAGATTAAAAAATGAGTCTAATATGTTTCATCAGTCCACCCTTGATCATCTGGAGACTATAGATGAGATTTTTTGGAACAATCCTATTCCTCACTCTTTTGCAGGCCTGCGATCCGTATGGATTTGGATTTAAAAATAACCCTGCTTATGTCTTAGATAAGGCCTTTAATTCAGTCCAAGATCTAGATCCGGAGTCATTTATCGAAGCAACTGGTAGAGAAGCCCTTTGCCTTTATGGAAATCTTGAAGGTTTAGCCTATTTAAAAAGTCACATCATCCTTGATGAAAAAAAGATTGATATTGAACCGAAGCTTATAGAAAACTCTAGTAACTATACAGATAATCCCCTTTATGTGGGTTACTGGTCTTATTATCATGAAAGGTATCAACTTGAAATTTTTGAAAAAGAATCAAAAGCTGAACTTATGAAAGTCGTTGTTGAATGCAACTATGGATTTGAAGGACTAAAGAGCGAAAGCTACAAGAATTTAAAACTTAAAAAGTATAAGAAAAAAGACTGCAAAGTTATTAAAATCATCCCAAGACAATTCGACTCACTTCCCATGAAAAAAGAATGTGAAATGCTGGAAGTAGACTTATAGCCACTGAAGGCTTTTGTAATCTTGACCAACAACTGAGCGCAAGTGAGCTATACGATCAACTTCTTTATAGCCCAAAATACCGGCAAGCATTCTGGCCTTAATTTTAGTTTCCTCATCTGAATTAAATGAATCTATTAAAGTCTGTAGGAAAACGAGGTTAGCTGCAAAATTTAGCACATATTCATCTATATATTTCTGATCAGCTTCACTTATTTGAGTAAACTGAAGCCCAAACTTTGATCTAAAAATATTATCTAAATTTTGAGTCAGTTGCTCACGACGAACCATTTTTGCTCGTGCTCGAATAACTTTTTTTCCAAAAATCTCTTTATTAAAAGTTTGCATTTTAAAGACTGAAAAGTTTTTTAAACTTGGAATGAGTGGTAAGCAAAAAAGTAACGAAACCTCGTCCGCTTCGGGGAAACTAGGTAATTCATCTAGGAGTAGGCCCCCTTCAGATATATTCAAAGAATGGGCCTTCAAAACAAAATCACCATCAGCGTAGATCACTGACTCCTTAAAAGGGGCCCTTAGGTGTTTACGCTGATAGTTTTTTGATCTCATAACAATTTACTAGCAATCTCAGAGAGTGGCGATCTCTCACCTACTTGTAGTTTAACGTGGGCCACAATCTCTTCACCCTTGAGCTTATCAATAGTATAAACAAGGCCATTGTTTAATGAGTCTAGATATGGGTTATCAATCTGCTCAGAATCACCCGTGAGAACGATTTTTGTTCCCTCTCCAGCTCTCGTAATAATCGTTTTAATCTCATGCGGAGTTAAGTTTTGAGACTCATCAACAATCATATACTGTTGAGGAAGTGAACGACCTCTAATATATGTCAGTGGCTCCACGTGAAGAAGACCTTGGTTAATGAGTTCATCCCAAGTTGTCATTTCATTACGAGCACGTTGATTCCCGAAAAGAAAATCAATGTTATCAAAAATCGGCTGCATCCAGGGGCCAAGTTTTTCATTGATATCACCTGGTAAAAATCCAAGGTCACGCCCCATTGGTACAATTGGTCGTGAAACAAGAACTCGAGAATAATTTTGCTTCGTGATGGCGCATTCCAGTCCAGCAGCAATCGCCAAGAGCGTTTTACCAGTTCCGGCCTTACCAACAAGAGAAACAAGATTAATTTCATTATTCAATAGTGCATCGAGGGCAAATTGTTGCTCAATATTTTTAGGGTGAATCCCCCAAACTCCTTCCTTTGGCTTAATCAAAGGAACAATACCACCTTTTTTAGCATGGAATCGTCCTAAAACTTTTTTGAAAGGATTATTTTTATCTACAAGAACCAGATACTCATTGGGATAAATACTTGGGATATCACCTGGCTCAAGCTTGAGAAATCGATCTTTCTCGAACTCTTCAATTTTTACCAGATCAAATTGAACAACACGCTGACCTGAATAAAGCTCATCAACAGTAACATCAGTGGTTTCATAATCTTCGGCATGAATATTAACCGCATCTGATTTCAAGCGAAGGTTAATATCCTTCGTAATCAAAATAACATTCTCGCCAGCTTCTTTAAGAGTAAGAGCAGAAGCCAGAATAAGATTATCGTTTAGATCTAATTTCAGCCCAGAGTTTGCACTCCCCTGATATTCTTTTGTGACACTGACTTGAAGAGTTCCGCCATTGTCGAGTTTGATTCCTTTAAACAAGGATCCAGCACCTCGAAAACCATCAATCAATCGAGAGAAATAACGAGCATTTCTTCCGTTTTCATTTTGATCTTTTTTAAATCGATCAAGTTCTTCAATGACAGTGAGGGGAACAAAGACTTTGTTATCCGGACCGAATTTGTTAATAGCTAGAGGATCAAGCAACAGGACATTGGTGTCCAAAATGAACGTTTTATTCAAAAACTCCTCCTATTCCGTGGGGGGCCTTGGGTGTGTGTTGGTTTTAGGATAAAAAATTAAGCATCGAATGAAAAGTCAAATAAGCTTAAGTAGATAATGAAGCGTTTACTTTTTGTCTGTTTGTACTGGGAACCGAGTTCAACATCATAAAATCCAGCACTTATTTTTAAAAAAGCAAGGTCGAGCTCAGCTCCATAGCTGTAATATCCACTATTCATACCGGCCATAACTGAGATTCCAGGAATCCCAACCTGGGCCCCTAGACGAAGTCGTCGCCCAAACTCAATTTGCTCATTCAATGCTCTTACGTCCGCAGACACGATATAATGAAAAAGTGTGAGATCCTGCCCGGCCGCGAGTCCAAAGTTCACTTGGTCCCTGATATTGGCGACTTTCATTTTATTGGCATTATTATTCACAGTAAATTCTGTCCCAGTAATATCAAGGGCAGAAAGTCCCATCACTATTTGTGAGTTTCCACTTCTAAGAACATGCTCAATTCCCGCATCGAAACCCCAACCACTACCTTTAACGTTCCCAAGTGAGTTCATAATGTCCTGAAGCTCACTTTGACCCAGGGCCCCAATAACTGTAGGACCAGAAAGTGATAAGGTATCCTTAACTCCGGTACGCTCAATGTATTTTGTTCCTATCCCAAGCGAGGTCTGAGAACCGCTCGAAGATGATTTTGAAATTCGGGATGGGCCAATTGGCAAAGCAAAGCCCATGGCCACTCCCTTATCCGAACGTAAATCAACGTCCAGCATCGGATGAGACTTATTTCTTAAAAGAGCATCAAAACTTTGCGATGAAATAAATGAGATACCAAAATTAAAAAGTTTAAACCCAGGGGCCACACCTGCACCTGCGTGCACAGGGTAATCCATTAACACGTCTGCGGCACCAGTCGCTGTGTCTGGAAAATTTTGAAAGCGATCCATATCTTGAATAACATTAGTCGCCGACAACTGACCACTAAAGGGATGTAAAGTAAGATCATGTTTATGGCGACCTAAAGTGGCAGGATTATAAAAAAGAGAATACTCATCATCATTCACGGCTGTATAGGCATCTCCCATCAGTAAAGCCTTGGGCGATCGCAATGTATAAGGATACTCAAAGGCATAAGCAGAAAAACTTAATAATAAAAAAAATCCTAAAGTAAATCTTCTCATGGAAGACCTACTTCAAATAACAACGCATAAATGTACTGAAGATGACCAAACTTAGTCGCATCGGCGACCAATCCTTCACAAACAGTTTGAGAAGTTGTTTCAATTAATTCTTCGAGGTCTGGATCGGCTCCGATAATAGAGGTTTTAAAAGCTCCAACTGTTGTCGACAAACCTACAAGATCTCCATACGAATTACTCGCAGGAAGAGTCATATTTTCTAAAATATCAATCACATTTGTAACGAGAACAAGTCCTTGGCACATCTTCTTTTTTGTCGCAGTTAAACTTGCTGGAGCAAATGATAAATTGGGATGTCCGTCATCGCTTGAGAGATCATCACAAGTTCCACCTAGGGGCCCAAGAACAGTGATTACTCGAGCGTCAGTATATTCTAGAAAACAATTAGAAGGTGTTGCTCCCTGCTCATCTGTATTGGCCGCACCGGCACCTTTAACACCATTACTATCGACGTTGCCATAAAAATGAATAAATTTTCCAAGTTGAGTGAGCGCTAAAAATAAGGTCTGAACACCCATATCTCCAGCCTTTCGAGCTCCATACTTTGCAACTCTGGCAGTATAACTGGGCTGGTTACCATCTACATCAAGTATTGTATTCAAAGCAGCAAGCAAATCATTATATGAATCTGAATCAGCTTCAGTCTCACTTGAAAGTGAGAGTTTCGTTAGGGATTTCATAAAATTCGCAGCAACCGAACTAATCAGAGGAATATCAGTGCTAAGAAAAGTTACTTCATTATATCCAGCTCTACAGGCATAAGCGGAAGCGAGCACTTGGAGGTAAACAGGATTATCAGTATCTGGGCCAACATCTTCTAGAACATCAATCGCCTTCTGACATTTTTCCTGAGTAAGATAAGTGAGTGCCAGATCGATGGCTTCATCGATTTTTTCCGGAGCCGTTTTAGCACAGCCACCAATTAAAAATAAAAGTGATAAAAATAGTAATGAGCGCAATGCACTCCCCCTTACTATTTATTTTATCTCAGAGAGAAAATAATATTGAGTAAGGGAGAAATGTGCCTAGAAAATGGAGCTAAACTCGCTTCAAATACTTGACGATTTTAATTATAGCTTCCGTAAAAGGGACTTCTTCGATAACAAGGGAAATTCTTGCCGAGTTCGGGATACCAAAATCTGAACCAGGAACAACTGTTATTCCCTCATCATTCAAAAGTTCATCTGCGATTTTATAAGAAAAATCCTGTTGCTCACCTTCGAAACGAGCAAACATTGGAGTCCTAGAAAAATCCAACATGAAGTAAAAAGCAGAAGTCGACTGATACCAACAATGTCCAAGATTAGCTTCACGAAATTTTTCTCTTAAAGTTGCAGCATTTTGTCGAACATGAAACTTAACGGGCATTAAAAAAGAATCAATCAACTTGAAATCAAAATCTAAGAGAGCACGCTGAATGAGACTATTGGGGCCAGAAGTTGTCTGACCTTGAATTTTTCCCATGGCACCAATCACCGCACTTGGGCCAATGGCATATCCTAATCTTAATCCAGTTGAGGCCAGTGATTTTGAAATCGCCTGAATAATGATTGTTCGAGAAAGTAGAGTGTGATCATACTGATAAAAGAAACTAGGCTTAGGATCAAAGTATGAAATCTCCGAATAAACTTCATCACTAATAACAATCAAATCAGGAAACTCTAAGAGGAAAGCAGCAAAATCTCTCATCCAGGCTTCGGAATAATGAATACCAGAGGGATTATTTGGACTGTTAACAATAATTGCTTTAGTCCTAGGAGAAATTGCTTTTTTAATATCATCAATAGAGGGCACAAAAGCATCAAAGACATTCGATTTTACGACTGTCGGAATTCCTCCCCAGAATTTAATCATCTCAGGATAACTCACCCAGTAGGGAGCAAGGAGAATAACTTCATCTCCAGAATCAAGTAAAGCTCCAAGACAATTGTAAATCGAATGTTTTGAACCATTACTTATAATGCAATCATAATCATTTTCAAAAATATCGAGAGGCAAATGTCTCTGCTCGGCCATATGGGCAGAAAGCTTTTTTCTTAGAGCGGGAAATCCAAGCACTGGTGAATACTGATAACTTTTTAAGAAATTTAATTGATGATGAATGTTTTCAATAAATTCAGGTAAAGGCTTAATGGGAAGCTGTCCACCAGAAAGATTATAAATGACTTTCCCCTCATCATTAAGATTAAGGGCCTTTTCATTTAATTTCATCGTAATACTATCTGTAATTCCCTTGACTCTAGAACTTAACAGCATAAGTAATTTTCTCTCTAGGATTTAATCTTTTTCATCTCATCTAACACTAAGGGAGGCACAAAAGATGTGATGTCTCCCTGGTGATTATAAACTTCTTTAACAAGAGAACTTGAAATGTAATAAAGTTTTTCACTTGTCATAAGAAAAACGGTATCGCAATCATGATTTATTTTTCTATTCATCGAAGCCATCTGAAACTCAATTTCAAAATCACCAGTGGGTCTTAGACCACGGACAATTGAACCGATATTATTTTTCTTTGCATAATCAACGACTAACCCATTCCAGCTATCAACTTTAACTTTTGATTCATGAGCAAATAATTTTGCCAAGACTTCAAGTCTTGACTCTGTCGACATGAAGGGTTTTTTTGTTGGTGAGACGGCCACAAGAATTGTTAATTCATCAAAAATTTTTATCGCTCTTTGAACAATATCAAGATGACCATTCGTAAAGGGATCAAATGTTCCGGCATAGAGTGCTTTTTTCTTTTCCACAATTTATCCTTCGACTTTATTAGGACTATCTTACCCTAACTTTCCAACGACGACAAAATGATCTCCTTGCTCAATAACTTTGACAACGGAAGAAAATAATTCGACGAGTTCTTCTTTTTTTGGGCCCTTCAAGCGGTCAGATTCCAACCACAACTCGCCTTCAAATTTTAAATTTTTTAAAAGCTCTATCACGTCAAAATACAGCTTATGAAGTTCATAGGGGGGGTCTAAATAAAGAATAACATCAGAGGAAGTACTAAAGGAATATTTAAACTCCTTCTGGAGCCAAATCTTCGCATCGTATTGGCCAATAACAATTGAGTCTTTGGCAAAGCTAAAAGCTTTGCATATTTTTTCTTGGTTTTGTTTTAAAGCATAAAAAGCTTGTCGGTTAGAATCATTTAAATGAATTTGCTCCGCTCCACGGGACAGAGCTTCAAATCCAACGGATCCAGAACCACTGAAAAGGTCAATGAATCTGTAGCCTTCTAAATTCTGGCGCCAATCAAATAATTTTCTTCTGACCATCACTGATGTTGGACGAGTGGAATCACCCTGAGGAGTTGCAAGTGGAAAACCACGAGCAACTCCACCAAGTATTTTTATCATGGAAATTTAAACGGCTTTCTTTAGAGCACTTGTTTCATGAACTGGAACAGTGAATGTCATTCCACCATCCATCTTAATGGCCAGACCTGACTCTGAAACTTCTAATTGAATGGTTTTGGCCCCAATCTCAAACTGAAGCTCAAGATTCATTTCGCCCTGTACTTTGAATGACATGGTAGCGGGAGCACTAGATTTTGAAAGCTTAGGAGCTGGCCGAGGCTCAAAGGCAATAACTTCAGGATCATGCTTGGATTCAATTGGGATAGATTTTTCTTCCTCCATCTCAACTAATTCCTCCATCACCTCAACAGATTGGGCCTTCACATCATCTTCAGAAGTATATTCTTCTTCTAAAGCCTCAATCTCTTTCATGATGTCGGAAAGTTCTTGATCATTAAAACTCTTATCCATAGCGTCCCCCGGACATGATTTTTATTTAGATTTACGGTTTTTTAGACTCAGTGAATCCAATACTTACGTGCCTGATCGGAAAAACCAGATAAAACTTTAGAATCTTCCCCCTTTTTTTGGACATTTTTTCCATGACAAAAACACCAGGATAAGCCAAAATCTGGGACCCTTTTAACAATTAAATCAAATACTTTTACTTTACTTGGAAAAATGACCAAGAAGACTTTTATTGCTCAACAATGGTTCCAAACTGAGGCCGGTCATCCGGAGGAAGTTCAACAACCACATAAATCACCTCAGAATAAAATTTTTCCATCCTTTACTCATATTAAGAAATCAAAAGCTCCCCTCAATTTTGATGAATCAAAATTCTCCCCAGCAAATTGTTTTGTTCCAGGCTGGAAAGGAGACTCATTAAGCTCTAGGGAGGTTGTTCAATTTGAAAAACTTTTAAAAAGTATTCAAGATGATGTCCGCCATGAACTTCTCAAAACAAAAGATTTTCCCCGCACCATTAAAATGGGGCTTTATACTGAGTTTCTTTCTTTTGCTGAAAGCCTAGGTCTGCATTTTGACGGATTAGATGATTTTGGGAAATTCTGGCAAACTCTTCATCAAAATGCTGATGAACAAGACACTCATATAACGAATTTCCTCGATATCTATTGTGGCAGGATTGCCACAATTACCTTTTTAAAGCTCCGGTTTATTGGAACTTTAACTTCAAAATGTGGCCTAGAACTTACTGACCGAGCATTACTTTCGCCTACTTCATTTATTTCTCAATTTTTTAAAAAAGGTAGCGCCACAGAACTGAACTCAAGAGCGCTTGAAACAAATCTTTATAGTTGGTACAGGCCACAAGAGTCGATGAAAGAGTCCATGAGAGAGCTTTTAAAGCTTTCTCAAGAACTTGCGATTACTGAAATTATAAAAAATGTCTCAGGAAGAACCCAGGTTGCTCAAGAGAAGAATAGACTTTATTCCCATGCACTCTCTCAAGTTAGTTTAGGCTTATTTTTAAATTCTCTCCAAATTAATTTCCCTTTATGGCTTGATACTATTGAGGGAAAACCAGCCTATTCCGATCGTTTTGAAGATGAAGAAATAATTAGCTGTAAGTATTTTGGTGATTATCTAGAATCATTATCACTTTCACACTGGCTGGCCCAAGAAAATAATCTAAATGGCCACTGGGATCAGATTCTATGCCCAGACTTTAAAGGTTTTGATTTTATTTCGGGCGTTTTTACAAAAATTTGTAATGAACTACAGTTCCTTACTTTCCTTGTTAACAAAGCCGAGCATCAGAATAAGAAACCAATCGATTATATTTCTAAAATAATGGGAAGCCATTTTCGAAATAGGAAGAACAGCCACCAAAGACAAGTTTCATTACTTGAAGAAAATCCATTCTACTCTTCGACCTATGATAGGGTCGTTCTTAATTTGTGTCACTTTCCAAAAAATAATCCACAACATTTTTTAATGTCACAAATTCTAGAGCAAGTTAAATATCTGAAGCCTCAGGGTTATCTTTTTGTTCTTTCATCAAAAAAACTTTTCGTTCCTTCTTTGAGAGACAGGCTTGATCCCCTTGTGAAGGAACTAAAAACTGAGGCTATCTTTGACTTTGAAAATATCAAAGGTAAAGGTGAACTTGGTTCATACGTTTACATCTTTAGAAAGAGAGATCAGCAAAAAAACATTAACCGTCAATTATGTTCCTACTTTAGAGTTTCAGCTGAACTTAAGACATTCCAATCGTTTGCTCCAATTACTGATTATTTAAGATCTTTTTTCCTCTCTCATCTTGAGGAATTACCGGCCATGGCCCATCTTGAATTTCCGGATACATTTAGGATTGAATATTATCAAGAAGCCATTGTTAATGGGATGCTGATTCATTCCGCTTCAGAAGATTCTTCTCGCATCACTCATCCTGCATTTTTTAAAGGACTATTAAATTCTTGCACAACACTCGATACACTTTTTGATATTAAATCAATGAATGGTAAAGAGCTTATTGATCACCAAGATCTGACATTTAATATAGGATTCAAAAAAGATATTTCTTATTTTCTCCTTGTTGATTTCAGAAAGCCTGAAGTTCAATTAGAGCTTCACCCAATGGATACCTTTAGATCAATACATTCAGATTACGGAGAGACTCTTTGTTGTTATTTCCAATTAAATCCGAAGATAGCAGGTCTTAATCCAAACCTACTTAGAAACTTCTTTGTTGCTCCAATTGGCCAACAAGTTATAAATCTTACCTTCTCTGGTGGACTCAGTCTTGTTAAAGGTGCGCTCAGTAAATTACTTGTTCCTAAATTCCTTACTGAAACAGAAAAGCTACCAACACACCTCAGAGCTTCTTTTGAACTTTTTGAAAAATCAGAAGAGGAGCTTTTAGAAAGTTCCGTTGATAGTATGACTAAGTTTTTTAATCATACGGACAAAATCGCAAGAGATCTTCTGCCTCGATACGCCTGTGAAATTCTCTCTTTTTACTCTCAATTCGAAAGAACTTTACAATCAATAATCTGGAAAATGGATGATCAAAGATATGGTCAGAAGATAAGTTTTAATAATCCATTAGTCCAAAGTCGACTTGTAAAAAAACCAACTCTTCCGCTCTACCCAAACAATCCTGACGTGTACTTTGAATTGGCAGAAGGCTACACGCCGATTCATTTGCACCAAAATTTAACATCTACTCAATTAAAAGTGACTCACGAGGGAGATTTGAAGTTTTATTACTTAGAGCTGATTTCCAATGATCACGCGGTAGTAAGGCTCCACGGTGAAGAAATTACTTTAGTCTTCCTTAATTTTATTCTGGCACAGGCCAATAATGTTCCACTTTCAAAAATCTTGAAAGCGATATACCTTCCTACCTTTAACGATTTAAAAGATGTTTTACAGTCAACACAGGAACTAAAAAATGTTTTTGAGTCTATCCTCCAAAAGACTCAGTCCACTATTAACTCTGTTTTCCAAACTCATGTCATATCAAATAAAAGGAATGGATGAGGATTGTTATTCAGCGTGTTCAACAGGCTTCAGTAAGTGTTGATGGTGAGGTCATGGGATCCATTGGAAATGGCTTACTTTTGCTCGTTTGCTTTGAGCAGGGTGATGATGATTCGGTCATACATAAAAGCGTTGAAAAGATATCAAAATTAAGAATTTTCGATGATCCCCAGGGCAAAATGAATCTAGACATTCACTCAGTTCAGGGTGAAATTTTATCTGTTAGTCAATTTACCTTAAGCTGGGATGGAAGTGGCGGACATAGACCAAGTTTTGAAAGATCTATGGCCCCGCAAGAGGCCCGTTTAAAATATGCTTTATTCAATCGAGAACTTAGACAAAATGGTTTGATTGTTAAAGAGGGACAATTTGGATCTTTTATGAAGGTGTCACTGATCAACGATGGACCAGTGACCTTTACCCTAAATTTCTAGTTCATTAATTCACGAGAGATATCTTTTTTCTTTCCCTTCACCACAGAAACTAAATTTTTATTGGATTTTGCATCCTTAGGAACTCTATTCACTGTGAAGCGAATTAACATGCCTGTTATTGCACCCGAGCGATCGGTTTTATTTTCAAAATACCACTGCGTATTTATTTCTGATGCCATCTCTTTAAGAATCATCATATTCATATCAATGCCGTCGCCTGTCGCATTTTGATGAGTATGGGCAAACTCTAATTCAGTAGCAGTAAAGGTATGGGCCCCAAGAAATAATGTAATGACCGACTTGTCAGCATGGACTTGGTTTGAAATTAAAATCTTTTTTTGGTTATGTCGAACTGAGGCAAGTTTATTTAAAGCTGCATTCATCAGCTGCTCAAAACTTTCAGTATTAACAGCAAGTTCAACATCTCTAATATCTGTGAACTGAATGAGATCATCAGTCATGATATTTTGAAGATTAACGAGCACTTCTTTAAAAGATGTTTTAGGTCCTTTATAAATATTTAGTTCAGCTGCTTCGACTATTTCAGTGACTGATGGAGTCGGAGGAATATGCTTATTTTCGATTACTGTCTCTTGGTAAACCTTGCCTTGCGTGGCCAATCTTTCCAATATTTCAGCGTGATAATCTTTGAAGACTTGGCCACTAACAACCAATCCCTGAGAATTAAGACCTCTTAAGACAAGATTATCAACGAGACCACCGACATTTGTTTGACCGGCCTTTAATAAATTTAATGCCTGATTCTCAATTTCACGACGGAGTTGAATATTATTTAACTCCTTCATACCTAAAACTGAAATCCCAATCACAAAAAGAATGAGACCAAGTCCCATCACAACTTCGTCATTTCTTTGTACTTCTCTAAGGAGTGAATTTGTCGCTTCTATTTCATCAATTAAAGTAACTTTTAGATTTTCCATTTGTCCAAATTTTGAAGATATTGGATTGAGCGATGGATTAAGCTCATTTTTTGAAAGCATAGGTGAATGAAGTCTAGAAATACTTTCATGAAACCAATGAACTTCAGAAATCAACTTATTGAGGGCCTGATATCCTTTACCAACATTTTGCTTAAATGGATTAATCCCTTTCATCGTCTCATTCAAACATTCATCAGATAATCCCATGAATCCTCTATTTAAGTAGGGAGACTGGATATCCTTTATCATCATCGCCGTAAATGTTTGAGAGATGCGGTTAAAACAAGTTCCAATACCTTGATTTAAAATATTCATCTGATTCAGTTGGTGCTGATTTGATTGATGATGCCAAAATGCCCCAAGTGTTGAAAAAAGACCGATGCTACAAAAAAGTAGAATTTTTGCAGTAGAAAAACTGAGTATTTTTTTCATAGTAAACAACATCCTTATTGTCCGATAAAGGCTTTTCATAAGCCTCATAACCCCTTCTATTCTCTCTTTTTCAATCTGGTGGAGTCAAGTAAGGAAAAATTTCCAATCCTTTTAGTCAGGATATGGAAAGAACTTAGATCCTTTGGTAGGTTGTCACGAGGGACTCCAAGGGCTATGATTCAAACGAAAGGAGTCTGACAATATGTCGGATCAAGCGGCCAATAGACACTTTTCCATTAAATTTCCCTTTATTTTGGGACCTGTGGTTGCTTTGCATCTAGCGTTACTCTTTTTCTCATGGAATTCACTTTCTCAGCTTAAAAATGAATTAGCGGCAAAAAAAACAAATCCTCTTAAGATTTTGACCCTTGGTCAGAAAAATAAAAAGTCTAATAATAGTGTCTACATTCAACCAGAAAAAGCCTCAGTTAAAACTCCTAAGACATTGAACCTTTCTGATCTTAGTGTCCCACAGTCAGGAAAAATAACGAAGCCTTCCGAAAAAATGCTTCGCCCTGGAGCTAGACCTATTCATGAAACAGCTTTAAATGGTCTGAAGTATAATTCTGATGATTTTAAAAAGATGGCCAAGGAGTCTTCGAGTTCTACGACTCAAAACTTACTTAACTCAAAAAAGATGGCCTTAAATTTTGAACTTCCAGAGGGAAAAAAACTGGATGAATTGAATGAATCAGAACTCAAGCTTTATGGATTTTTAAGGCGTGGAGCTATGAAGTATGTCGCCTCTCTATCCTCAGAGCTTAAGGAGTTTGAGCTTAAAAATCCTCATCTCAATTTTCCTTTAACTGAATCGAAACAAGTGCTTACCGGTCGCTTGGTTTATGATGGCCAGGGAAACCTTAAACAAATCAAAATGGTTAGATGGACAAATATAGATAAGCTTCAGTCATTCTTTGAAAGTGTTCTTAAAAGAATGGATACTCTTCAAAATCCACCCAAAGAACTATGGGTGGAAAATGGTGAATTCACCGTTTTCATCACTCTTCAACTTAATGGTTAGTCCAATCTTCCCAAATATTTTTAACTTTATCAGTTAACGTTTTAGGCTCTTTCTTAAGTAAATTAAAAATAGAAAGCTTCATTTCAGCTTCAAGAGAATTAAGGCTTTCTGCGCTTATATTTCCGGCCGGGATGAGACTTTTTAAGAGCATGATCTCAGCTTCCTTATTCTTCACAAGGGCTTCAAGCTCTGGATTCGTTCTGACTTGAGCTTCAAATTCGGCCTGCTCTTCTATGCTTAAAGACCCATCAAGATAACTCATGACTTTCTTTTGATACTGTAAAATTTGATTTGAAGATATTTCTAGATTCAAACAAGAGCTCCTTGATTAACGTCATGTAACAAGAGATATCTGCCATTATGAAGCTTCTCAATCACTTCGTAACGGGTCATGCCAGTTATGTCTTCAATCTCATTTGTAGTGAACTGAAAATCATAGCGTAGACAAAGAGAAAGTCTAACTCTTGGATCAAGTTTAAAAAATGGTTTAAAATCTTGAGGTTCAGAAAGGCTCATCTGATGGGCCAACTGAAGAGATCTTCTCACGCCTATCTCGGCAAGATTTTTTAAAATACCTTTAAAGTGTATTCGTCGTTGAACTTGCAGATCTTTTTTTGAAATTTGATTGAGTTCTTTTGAATTTAAAATATTTTTCTTTTCACGAATCAAATATCCATTAAATGCATCTATCACAAGTTGCTCTACCTGAAGGTCATCAGGCATTAAACAAAAACCTGCTCGATAAAGTTTAGGAGTAAGAGGCTGTATTAAATTAAAAAAATCAGTTCTATTCATGTATTAATCTTACCCAAGTTTTAAACAGGGCTACAAGGGCCCTATACTGGACACTTCATATCAGGAAATATCGTAATTACAGCGCCTTACATTTTTAAACATCTGCTCTTATCAAGTTTTTATTCTAACTTCCGAAAAGTACTGGCAATGAATGACGTGCGGAAATATTTCTGCTCTTAGAGGCTATTTATGAAACATCTATTTAAAGTCACTTTTTGGGCCATTTTCACTCTCACACTGGTTGCATGCCAAGAGAAAACGGTGACTAAAAAATCAACTTCAACTAATCCCTATACGAACTGTAGTGGTCAGGCCTATTGGACCTCACCAGGTTGCCCAGGCTTCTGCCAATATAATCCTACCAGTTATGGTTGCTCAGGTTCAACGACTGGAGGAACAACTGGAACAACAACTGGTGGTACTACATCTGGGACGACCACAGGTACAACGATAGGTGGAACGACTGGTTCAACCACCGGTGGCAACTGCGTAAGTCAAGTGGGACCAACCTGCCCTAACTACTGCATAGTTTATCCAGGGGCCTATGGGTGTCTCGCTAATGGGACAAACTGTAATCTGACTCCAACGGCCAGTGGATGTCCTGGATCCTCAACCACAATGAATCCTAATTGGGGTGTACACTACCCTGGAGGAGTTCCTCAAGGCTCATGTTCAGAACCGACAATTCCGGAAGGCTTGGAATCAGCTTTTAATACTCGAACAGGTACGATTACTGGAACTGGTCTTACCAGTGGAAGTATCATCTACTCACCCTTTGCACCAGAAGCTCCGAATTATCTCAATACATCTCCTATGCTCAAGAGTGTTGCACAGGCAAAAGTTTTTTACATGACAGACTCAACACTTAAAGTGCGTTTTAAAGTTAAGCCACAACCTCAAGCAGCTCAAACCGATACGATGTGCTATGGACGTAACATGCCTGGTTCAACTATTCCAGGCTACACGAAGCTTCAATACTACGTAAAAGTTTATGGAGTGAATGCTTCGAATGCTGTGACCTTTCTTGATACTAAAGGCCCGTTCACAACAGGGGTGAATTCATGTTCATCGGCCATAGATCTTTCTCAGTACATCAACCAGAATCCTGGTCAGGTGGGAATCGTAGTGGTCGTAGATCAAGTGAAGGCCAATCAAAACTGCTCGATTAACTATTGGACCTCAGGGTGGACAACCTGTAATTCTTATAAAAATGTTCGCTCATTTGATTGTTGGTCCATGGATATTGAAGTGGCCGCAGATGGTACTAAAACTTTTGAATAATAAGATCAATCAGAACGTCCGCCAAATTCTTTTGGTGGGCGTAACTGACTTCAACTAAGAGTCCCGGGCAAGTGATATTAACCTCACTAATAGAATCTCCAAGGATATCAAAAGCAACCCAAAACACTCCATAGGTTTCTAGTTCTTTAACTATTTTCTCACATCGCTCTCTTGCAACTGTGGACAGCTCACACTTGTGAAAAGTTGCTCCTTGAGCAATATTTGAAAGGAACTCCCCAGTCTTAGGAATTTTTAAAATGGTGCCTAACTCTTCAGTTCCAAAATAAAGCGACCTTATCTCCCCCTGGGAAACAGAAGCTTGGAATGGTTGCAAAATAACAGGACCATTAAGTTCTCTTACTTTTTCAACAAAGCGATTTTTCCATTTATCACGAGCTAACTTCTCTACCCCTATCCCACTGTAGAGATCTAGGGGCTTAAGAATAATGTCTGTGGATTTATCGGCCAGACTTTCTAAGAAATCACTTGCGAGCTCAACATCTGATCCAACAAAACTCGCAACTGCACCAGGAGTTCGATAGGCGTAAAGCTTTTCATTGAAAAGCATAATGCCTCTTGGGTGATTCAGGACCTGAATACCACGCTCACAAAGATGATCCAGCATCCAGAGGACCCTTTGGTAACGGCTATCAAAAGGTGGATCTAATCTCATGTGGATAAGATCTTGGGAATTTAATTCAATCACTCGTGATGAATTCAGCTTGAATTCCTCAAGGTAGATACCATCATTTTTATGAGTTCCCTCAAAGCGAAACACCTTTAAACTCTGAACTCCAGTATTCTGAATAGAAAAGTCTCTTTCAAAAAAGACGTAGGTTTCAATCCCTCTTTTATGTAAGGCAAGAGCAAGCATTAAACTTGAATCTTTTTTAATGTTTAATTTCTCGAGAGGATCAATGAGAAGGAGGTGCCGCATCTTTAACCTTTGATTTTAAATAGTCAGTAAAACTGGGTATATCTTTAGACGTTTTAAAATTCTTGTATTCTTTTTTAAGCCATGAAAGAAAATCTTTTAAATCCATCCCCAAATTTGTTTTCAGCTCTTTTAAAAAATCTTGCTCCTCCTCATAAGTCAGGAAGGCAGCAAAGGTGGCCTGATTCCAATCTTGTTTAAATTCACAATCATCTTCCTCAAGCTGCATTTCAACACATAAAGCTCTTAGCTCAGGTTTAAAAATTTCATCAACAAAACGTTTAGTTAGTTCATCCGCTTTTTTATCATTAATGAAGACTCCAAGTTTATCAAATTCAGCTTGCAGGATACTTATGAGCTCAACAATCCTTCGATCAAGGGCCTCTTTCTTCCTCTCGTTTTCTAGGTATTCATTCAACTCAGGACGATTTCTAAAAAACTCCTGAAGCAATTCTTTCCCATAAAGATTGGCAAGATTTTCATTCAACTCAACTTCATCTTTAATAAAGAAAACTGTATGGAAAAGTTCGTGAAAAATTAATTCTGCAAGTTCAATATCATCATAATAAAAGAACGAAGAAAGAATTCGATCCTCTAGATAACCTAAGGTCGAATAAGCATAGACAGGACGAATCCAAGTCACGAGTTGCTCTTCTTTCTCAAGATCATTCGCAAAGGATTTTGCTGAGTCCAAATTAAAAAATCCGAGATAGGGAAAACTTCCCATGAGAGGGAACTCGAATTCATGGGCCTTCATCTTGGTATGGGGGCTCGCTACTACAAGGTAGGTCACAGCTTTATTATCAAGGATGGTCGTCTTGGAATAAATACCAGAAGGCTTTTGATTAAAATAAAAATAAAAAAACTTTTTATATTCCTCAACTAACTCAATTTTTCTCTTATGTGCAGGCGATAGATTTGAGTCCTTAAGCATCTCAGAGTTACTTCGCCCCTTCCATTGAAGTTTGGCCTGTCCAAAGCCCTGAGCGGCCAGATAACTCAGCTTCGCACATGAGGAAATCAGGAAGATCATCAATATAAAGGGAATTATTTGTTTAATCATTTGACCTGACTTTTTCTGGTTACAACAAAGCTACCAACACTGACTAGAACAAGACTCACAGAAACTTTGATGGCCAAATGGATTGAAGCTTTAGACCAAATAAGAGAACAAGAAAGAAGGATCATTGAGGCACAGAGGATTTTTGCTTTAGTATGAATGACTCGATTTTCTCGCCAATCGAGTATCGCAGGCCCAGCGATGGGTAAATTTAAAATCCATCGATGAAATCGAGGAGATGTTTTTGAAAATAGGAATGCTGATAAAATAAGAAAAGGTGTCGTAGGGAGTATGGGTAAGAAGGCCCCAATGACTCCCAATCCAAAACTAATCCAAGCGATAATAAAAAGAATAATCTTCACTGAATATTTTTACCTAAATCTCTTATGACTTTGCCTTGAGTTGATAAGGCGGTGGCAGAAGTGATCTCAACATCAACCCAATGCCACTGATAATCTTTTCCTTCAGTCTCTGGCTCAAAATGCACAAGACGGTAACAACTCGTACGCCCTGTCCATTTTAAGATCCCTTTATTCAAACCTTTTTCTTCAACCAAGATTCGATAAGTTTTGCCAATCATTTGGCTTCGAATATTGGCCTGAATTTTTAATTGTTTGTCTTGAATTTCTCTTAGGCGTCGACCGCGAATATCATCAGTTAAAACATCGCTCATTCGCGCCGCTTTAGTTCCCTTGCGGGCCGAAAATGAATAAGCATAAATGAAATCGAACTGGGCTTCATCAAGCAGCTTTAAGGTTGCTTGATGCTCCTCTTCAGTCTCATTTGGAAAACCTGCAATGATATCTGTTGAAATAATCATCTCAGGATTTGCTGCACGCATTTTTTGAATCAAAGTCATATAGTGCTCAATCGTGTATTCACGAAGCATTCTCTGAAGAACTGTATTTGAGCCCGACTGAACCGGAAGGTGAAGATGATTCGCTAGTTTTTTAGCCGAACGATGGGCCTCAACAAGATCATCTGTTACGTCATAAGGATGAGAGGTTGTATAACGAAGTCTTTGCAGTCCCTCAATTTTATCTAGTTCCGTGATTAACTGGGCCAATGACTCTTCGTTATCTTTTCCAAATGAGTTAACATTTTGACCAAGCAGCATCACTTCCTGTACACCAGAAAATTCAACTAACCGCTTAACGTCTTTTACCACTTCATCTAAGCGGCGTGACTTCTCTCGTCCGCGAGTAAAAGGAACAATACAATAAGAACAAAATTTGTCACACCCTTTGATGATGTTAACAAAGGCCATGGGTGAACCATGGGTTATTTTTGTTTCAATGGAATAATTTTCAGACTTATCCCATGAAGTCACAGCAAATTTTTTATCACCAGCGTAGGCGCGGTAAACCATTTCTCCAATGTTATCGACAACGTCAGTGCCAAAAGCAAAATCAAGTTGCTTATACTTTGCAATGAGATCCTTGCCTTCAGTTTGAGCAATACATCCCCCGGCCGCAACGATGACGTCTTTTTTAAGACCCGTCTCAGGGTTGATTTCAGGATTTGTTTTAAGTTTTTTTGTTTCACCAAGGTGTGAGTAAAACTTTTGATTGGCGAGATCTCTCACGGCACAGGTGTTAAAAATCACGAGATCAGCCTCAGACTGCTCATCTGTCTTCGTGAAATTCATTCCTGATAAATGAGACATGATCCGCTCACTGTCATGATAATTCATCTGACAGCCGTAGGTTTTCATCCAAACTTTGCGTGGAGGAAATTCGAGTTCACCAACTTTTACAGTTGGAATTTGATTGTTTTCCATAGGGCCCTCAAAACATTAGTTATTAAGTCTAAGACTGGGGGTAAATAATGGCGCAATATAGCAATTGGCCAATCTAAAGTAAAGTAAACCCAACGATCTAAATGATCTCTAACTGCATCGCAACATAGAAAGAGAGATTGAAAAGGAAATGCATGGCGATTGGGGCAAGAATTGAATGAAACTTTAAAAGGGATTGGCCACAAATAACGCCTAAGACAAATGTATAAAATATTTGAAAGCCGATGAAGGGAACATACTCAACAGGTAATACCATCAACCCAACAAGGTGTGAAAAGGCAAAGATGGCAGCCACGAGCATTGACGTCACTCTCTTGCCCCCAACATTTGCAATAAGAACCCTCTGGAAAGTCTGCCTGAAAACTAATTCTTCCAAAATAGGAGCAAAAATTAAAAGATGCCACTCTAAATTTTGAACCAGCCTAAAAGGCATCTCTATATCCATATACCAAATAGCGGCAATCGATCCAATCGCAAGCGCTAAAACTTCCCCAAAGGCTTTAAAGGTTTGTTTATTAATATCCCATTTAAATTTCCAAGGGAGCCTAAAGAAGAAAGAAATACCAAGGGCAAAAAGCAGATCAAAAATATAAGAGAAAGAAATTGTTGAAGGGATTTTATGCCAAGGCAATCCCCAGGAAAAAGCAAAATAAACAATAATGAGGACAAAAAAAGTAATCAAACGATTTCTCCAACAGTCGCTATCTTATGCACGAGCTTGATTATTTCATCATAGATTTGCGGTTTTGTAACTTTGATATTTTGCTGAAAAGTGGGCGATTTTGCTCCACCATGGCCTAAATTTTTATCATCAAATATAGTCACCTGAAGACTCATATCATCCTGAAAATAGCAAAATATATCTAAATTAAACGCCATCACTCTCAAAACTTTACGTCCAGTTTGAGGCTCTAGCCCAGAAAAGACAGCGGCAGTTAAAATAAGGTCTGATCGCGTCTTAAATTGATCTAGAGCACGAAACAATGTCCCAAATGAAGCTTGAATCCACTGAAGAGCCTTCATTTCGTTCTGATAATCTGTTGTTGTAGCACCAGGATAAGGCTCGAGGAGAAAATCCTTGAAAAGATCAAGACCATGCTTGAGGGTTGCATGCACTGACACATTCATCAGGTCTCTGTATTCATTTCGTGAACTCTTTACATCTTTTTTTCTAAATAATTTATTTTTCCTAAAAAATCTTATCTCTTCGGTTTTAGCTTTAGACCATTCAATCACTTGGTCATTCTTGCCCTGGATTTCAAGAGTCCATAGCCTTTCCTGAAGATTTTTGAGGTCAAAATTCCAGGTAATGACATGCCACTTCGCATCTTGAGGTGAATACTCTAAGAAAAGTGAACGAGGTGATGATTTGAAAAAATCAAAAAAGATCATTTTAAAATTTTCCCCAGACTATACTCATGATAACCAGGGGCTTCATGATCGGGATGATAACCTTCAATGGTGTAACCTTGCTTTAATTTTATTTGTACCATCACATGATTGAAATAATAAACTGTGCTGATAATTTTTTTTATCCCAATTCGCTTGCACTCATCCTCTATCGCCTGTGATAAAATGCTTCCAAGCTTCTGTCCTTGAAATTCTTTAAACACAGTTGTCTTCACTGTCTCTGCAAGAGTTGGAGTCTTTAGATAATAGCCAGTAATACCAATTTGTTTATTTTGATAGAATGCCCTGAAGTAATGAACACCACCGGCCATGACTTTTTCTTTTGTCGGAGGCCAGGGTGACTTTTGATAATACTCTTTAGCAATATCAACAATTTCCTGGGCGTCATTTTCATCTTTTGTATTATACGGCCGCAATTCTATCTGAGACATATCAATTCCCTAATAAATGTTTTTTAACGTCATCCCAATTTGAAGAAGAAAAAATAAGCTGTCGATCAACCTCTTTGACTAAGCCTTGTGATACAGTGTGATCTAAAAAAAGTAATAAGTGATCAAAATAATTATTTATATTTAAAAGAGCAATTGGCTTGGCATGCAAACCAAGTTGCCGCCAAGTCACGATTTCAAATAATTCATCGAGAGTACCCATCCCACCTGGAAGAATAAGAAAAGCATCCGAAAGCTTATACATGAGATGCTTTCTCTCATGCATATCTTTGACAACATGTAGATGAGTAAGTCCAGGATGCGCGACTTCTTTTGTCATGAGGTGTTGAGGAATAACTCCCGTAACTTCTCCTCCAATTGACATGAGTTCACTCGCAAGTGTTCCCATAATTCCTATTGCGGCTCCCCCATAGACAAGATCAACCTGATCACGTTTAAAATCTGCCATCATTTTCTTGGCGATTCTTTCAACTTCCGGATCGAGACTTGAATTTGCTCCACAAAATACGCAAATTTTCATGGCCTCTTTCTCCTCATAATAAATCGAAGATATGAAATCTCTATGACCATGAATCCAGCGAAGGCGATATAAAATCCAGCTGTTTTCCAAAAAAGCCATGTCGCAGTTGAATCATAGATTGCAACCTTCGCCATGAAAAAAGCAAATATGATTAAGAATAAACTAAGGTGCCATTCGATGATCTTGTAGAATGTATCTGGAAGAGGAGGTATTTGTCCCATATCTTTCAGCATATCTAACATGAGTGAGCGCCCCTTAATTTTCTGAAAAATTAAAAATCCTGAAATTCCGATACCTGTCAATGTTGGTTGTAATCGAAACCAAACACCTTCTTTAGCAATAATGGCAATTCCACCTAAGACAACGATGAGGGCCAAATTAACTTTGGACAAGGTGTGGACATGACCGGAAAAATATTTTTCAAGGAGCATTTCAACGACTCCGAGAGCGATTCCACCCAAGAGAGCTATTTCTAAGGATGTATAAGTCTCCAGAAGCCAATAAGCGAGAGCAGGTAAAAATGATAATAAGAAGTATGGTTTACGTTGAGAGGGACTAGTCATATCCCTTTATCCTACGCAACTTTTCTTAACTTTTCTTCACAATACATGAGAAAATCATCTTTAAATTTAGTTGGATCTAGTATTTCTACATTCCCATTTAGACTGATTAACCATTCAAAAAGATCGTCACAGGGCTCCACATAAGCTGCCCAGATCAAGTCTCCCTGAGGATTGGTGATCATACAAGGCTTGCCAAGAAAATGATGATTCGGAAATAAATTAACTGACTGAGGGTCATGAATTTTTAAGATCAGTCTTGTTTCTTTTTCACTCATGGATCTGATCGCAACAATAAACTCATCAACCTCAAATGCCGTTACACGTGGTGATTTTGTCGATTGAATCGTCGTCAACTCCATCACTTCAACCATGGGCACAACAAGCAAACAATGATCATTCATGTCCTCGGCAATGAGTGATAATCTTCCTTCAAGATGAATGACTTTGCAGGGAAAAACTTGATAATTTTTATGATGTGTCGTCACTAAACCAATTTGGGACTTAGAATCTATCGCAGACTCAAGCTGACTTACAAATGACTGTTGCTTTTCATTAATTTCTTGATCCCAAGATTCTAATTCCTGGAGGAGGCCCATCACTTTGGATATGGCTTCATTTTCTGTCATTTTTCGGTAAAGAGATTTCAAAGCAGGTGTTTTTTGAAGTTGAGTTGGCCCTAAATTTTGGACTAACTGGCTCAGGCCTATCCACTCTGAAGGTGAGAGCGGAAGCATATACTCTAGAGAACTTGCATCTATATCAACCAAGGACTCGTTATTGCTTGAGTAGATCTCCACTCCTCCCCCTTCCGGAAACCACTCCCTCAGAAAAACTAGCGCATCCTCGGTAGAAAGTCCCATCTCAGCAGCGAGATCAGTTAACTTTATAGTTCCTTGCTTATCACCTACGGCCATCAACTTTTTAACCACTTCGACTCCTAATTTTGACCCAGAACCTTTCATTTTACCCTCTAAGCTTTCTTGATCAAACTTGTCGGCTTTTATTCCTGAAGTCTTTAGTGGAAATTATTAAAAATAACGAGATAATAAACATATGTTGTGGAATTCCTTAATGAAAAAGCCTGTACTTATGATTGGGATCATCATGTTCCTGCTCTTCCTGTACCAGGTTGCATCCAAAGAGAAGTGGGGCATTTTCGCTAATTCCAAATTAATTCCAACCTCTTGTCGAGGTGTTCTTGTAGGTTTGGAGCGACGAATCCCAGAGAACTGGAAGGTTTTTTGCGAAGGAAATAATTTAGCAGTTGAAATCAAAGAACTCGCGATTCCCGAGGATGTGGAAAATATTAGACCTCTTCTCTACCGTCAGCTGGCCAATCATATGGCATTTTTAGCGAGAAATTCGGCCAATGATATTTTAGAAAAAGTATTTTTTGTAAGGTTTAATCTTGTCCACGACAAGATGACGATTGATGCAGTCACTGAAGGAAAATTTATTGTAAAACTTTCTACTCTAGAGAACTCTGAGCATATCATGACACACTTGAAGAGCACTGTTCAGGTCAAAGAAACTGTCAAATAAGTCGGCCTGCTCATCTTCTATGATTTGATCCCACTCATATCTCCAAGCGTGTAAAAATAATCTTTCTGCTTTGCTGCCACCATACAACTCATCACCGAGGATTGGATAGCCCAAGCAGGCCAATTGAGATCTAATCTGATGTCTTAAGCCAGTTTTTAATTCAACAAGCAAAAGAGACTTTCCACCTGAAAAAGAAATCTTTTTAACTTTTAAATCACCTTGATGGCTTGAAGACTCTCTTTCAAAAGAAACTTTTTGTTTTGAGCCTTTTGGCCCTGAAGGACGAAAAAAATGAGTCCACTCACCCTCTTGATTAAAATCACCCTCAACGATCGCAAGATATAATTTTTTCTTCATCACTTTTTCAAAATCGTGTCTCATCTTTTGATAAAAAGATTCAGTTTTAGCAAGAATCAGTACACCTGAGGTTTCTAAATCAAGACGAAAGAGCAGACCTCTATCATAGTTTTGATTGTTAACATTAAGACTTGAAAATTGATTTGAAGCCTGAAGAGAATTAAGAACTGTATTTTTATCTCCATAACTTAAGGGATGAGAATGAATACCACTTGGCTTGTGGATCGCTATGTAATCTAGGGTATCTATAAGAATTTTAACTTGTGGCCCTTCATATTCAGGATTAATGAGGAGGTGATTAACAAATTCAAGGGGAAGATGAACTATTTCCTTCTCTCGTATTGGTTTTGATAAGTCTTTTGATGAAAAGTATTTTTTCAGTAATTGTCCGGAGCAGCCCAATAAATGCTGAAGGGCCTCCTTAAGAGACCCTTCTGCTTTGAAAAATTGAAATTCTATTTTTTTCATTTTATTTACTGAGCTTCAACTTTTTTCCCCTCTGATCTTAAATCTATCTTTTTGACGAGGAACTCAACTCGACGATCAGAAATTTTATCATTCACTTTCTGTTGAGGTCTTGAGTCTCCATAGAAAACAATTGTGATGCGATCCGGAGATACCCCCCGCTGAATAAGGGATTTCGCAACGGCCAGTGCACGTTGAGATGAAAGCATATAAGCATCAGTAGATTTATCTTTTGCAGACACTTCTCCAGCCTCAGCATGCCCCTCAATCATGACATGCCAAGTATTCTCTCTCAGCATCTTAATGAGGCGCTCAAAAACTTGAATATTGATGTCATCAATTCCTGTTGAACCTTGTCGAAAGTAGATCTTGTCCTTCATGCGGACATTAATACTTTCTGGCATTTCATAGACCGTTGCTGATTCACCCAGTTCATTTTCCGCCAACATTTTTTTAAGCTGATTGAGTTGGGCATCTGATTCTCTATTCACTTCGTGCTTATCAAGAAGACCTTCAGAAGTTAAAAATTCTATCGGAAATGGCTTGGCGGGTGATTCAGCATCAATCATTGTTGGAGCATCATTAGGTGATTTACCCGGTCTTAAAACCTCACCTGCTTTAAGAACGTTTCCTCCGAAAGCATTTCTTAAAGAGCCAATGGCCGCTTCATATTTTGCAGTCTCTGTTTTGGCAAACGATAAAAGAAGAATAAAGAATGTGAGAAGAAGTGTACAAAGATCTGAGAATGTCGCCAGCCAACCTGGGGCCCCCGGTTTACAAGGAGGGCACTTTGGAGCATCTGCCACGGCTTACTCCTTTTTCTCTTCCACAAGACGGTCTTTAGGCGCTAGGAACGAATCTAGTTTCTCTCTAATCACGCGTGGGTTCTCACCGGCCACAATCCCGAGCACACCAGCAACAATAATATTCATTTTTGTCGCTTCTTGTTTTGAACGCTGTTTGAGTTTTGCCGCAACAGGAATGGTAAATACGTTCGCAATAACTGCACCGTAAAATGTCGTTAAGAGTGCAACGGCCATCGCCGGACCAATCGATGAAGGGTCTGACATGTTTTGAAGCATCTGCACGAGACCAATTAGAGTTCCGATCATTCCGAAGGCCGGACCATCCGCGCCCATACCTTCAAGAACATCCACACCTTTTGTGTGACGATCTTCCATCGCTGCAATTTCTAAACTTAAAATAGATGTAATAACTTCAGGTGGACGGTTATCGGCTGCGAGAGTCACTGCTTTTTTCAAAAACTTATCTTCTACAGGAACTTTCTCCAGAGCAAAAACCGATTCTCTTCGAGCTGTCTCAGCTAGTTTTTGAATTTCTTCAATCATCGCTTTAGGATCAGAAGGAGTAGAAAAAATTGATTTCATGTAATAAGAAGCAAGAGCTTTCACATTCTCCATCGGCCATTTAATGAGTGTAGTTGCGATAACTCCACCGATCACCACCACCACCGAGGGTACATCAATAAAAATTGAGAGTGGAGAACCATAAAGAATCGAACCTAAGATCGCTAATGTTGCGAGTGCTAATCCTGCGACTGTAGAAATATCCATAAACACCTTCAGCAATAAAAATTCACTATGCTGTAAGTATCGGAATCTAGAAAAGGAACTTAAGTGATGCTCTTGAAATGATTGAAAGCGAAAGTCTGACCAGGATGGTTCAGTAAGTAAAAATTTAAGGCAAAAAAAAACCAGGTCAAAGACCTGGTTTTATATTTGGAGGGGTGGAAAATTACTTATCATCCCCAACAAGTAACATAGTTGAGTCGATATAATTTAGCATGGCCGAACGGAGTTCTTCCAGGGAAATTTCCTGATCGTTTTGCCCGGAAAAGATCTCTTCCTTGATCATTTCAACTGGGAAGCCAGTCATTTTGGCCAGTGCCTCAAGACTTACTTTCGCTTTTTCTACTTCTAAGCCTTTAATGCCCAGATCTTGTGACATCATTCTAAACTCCTTGAATCATCAATCACTCAAATCCTTAGAGTGATAAGTTGCTCACAGCATATCGATTGGCCAAAAAGAAAGTCAACCGATGGACTCTCATCTGTAAGTTTATGTTAGACTTCTGATCAAAAAAGACTACAAATAGTCAGGATTATTAAATTTTTCCAGATCTTTCAGTCAGAGAAGATGATGTTAGATTTTGCTGAAAAGTGATGTAAAGCTGCTTACTTTAAGCTCCATCTCTTGAAATTCCTCATGGGCCTTAGAAAGAAGTGTTATCCCTCCTCCGGCGCCATATCTCCAAACCTTATGCTCAAAATCGATCAGGGCGGTTCGAATATTAATACTGGCCGACTTCCTCTTATTAATGCAAAGCAAAGTTGATCCGCAGTAAGCACCACGTTGATAGCGCTCAAATGAAGAAATAAGGGACATCACTTTCTTTTTAGGGGCCCCCGTGATGCTGCCGCCTGGAAAGAGTGACTGCATGACCTTTAGCAGGCTCACGGAATGATCGAGCTGTAATGAAATCAAAGAATATTGATGAATGATTCCTGGGGCAAATAAAGGAGCTTTTAGCTTTATGACTTTTGCACGGGCCCGCTCAAGACGATTAAGATCATTCTTAAGCAAGTCGGTAATCATGATTAATTCAGCGGACTCTTTTGGATCATCAATCATTCCTTGCCAAACTTTTCTCCAGTTTGTACCTGAATATTTTTTTGTACCCTTGATCGGCATCGTGAAAATCTCTTTAGATCGATATTGAAAAAGACATTCAGGCGAATTACTTAAAATCATTTCCTGACCAAGATAAGTTGCATGGGCATAAGCACCTAAGGTTTTTTGACTGAAAAAATAATCCGCAATATCTTTTGGATGTAAACTCTCATCCGTATAAAAATCAAAAGGATAAGTGAGATTAAGCTGATAGCAATTACCAAGTATTAATTGCTCTTGAACCAAATGAAAATTTTCCTTGTACTCAGACCAACTTGGTCTTTCTAAAGACTTGAGTTCAATTTTTTTCAAGGAACTTTTCCTAGGTCGAACTTTTTTTTGCTGACTATATTCAATTTCAACAACGAGTGGAGCATCTCTATCAATAAGATGCTCAAGCCCCATGTGAACAAAACCAAACTCATAGTAAAAATGATAAACCTTAGGGAGCTTAAAATTACTGTCTAACTGAATTTGAGAAAGTTCTGAGCAGAGATCTTGAATTGAATAAGCCTCTGGGAATCCAGTAAGAATATTAAAACGTCTATCACGATAATAGATATAGGCACGAATAGGATTTTCAAGTTCTAGAAAAAGTTCTGGATTTAATTTGAAGCGAGAAAAAATCACCCTTAGCTCTCGGATCTATTATTCTCAAGCTCAGCAAATTTAGTCTGAGAGCCTATCCAAGAAAGTTCAACTGTCCCGGGTTCACCATTTCTATTCTTAGCGATGATAACTTCTGCAACACCTTTCTTCGGAGTATTAGCATCGTAGTAATCCTCACGATGAATCAGGACAACAATGTTAGCATCCTGCTCAAGTGAACCAGACTCTCGAAGATCTTGGAGCTGGGGACGTCTGTCAGTACGGGCAGCAGCAGAACGGTTCAACTGAGAAAGTGCGACCACTGGTATACCAAGCTCACTGGCCATCATTTTAAGGCCACGAGAAAGTTCAGCAATTTCTTGCTCACGGTTTTGTTTTTTTACGTGCATCGGCATGAGCTGCAAGTAATCAATAATGATCATGGCAAGACCCTGCTCAGCTTTTAATTTTCGACAGTATGAACGAATATCAATCAAGTTGGTTGAACCATTATCATTGATATAAAGTTTTAAATTAGATAATTTTTGAATAGCACCTGAAATGGCCCGAAGATCCATCTCATTAAAATCTTTTGTCTTAAGTTTACGGGAATCAACGCAAGCTTCTGAGGCAAGTAAACGCATCGATAATTCTGCGTACATCATCTCATAGGAAAATACAGCAACGGCTTGATTTGTTTGCTTTGCAGCTGCCACGGCCCAATTTAAAGCAAGAGCTGTTTTACCCATACCAGGTCGAGCGGCCATGATAACCAATTGACCAGGTTGTAAACCAAGCAGTCTGACATCGATTGAATTAAAGCCTGTGGACACACCAGTGATTTCACCTTTTGCTCTTGCAGGTCTTTCTAATTCCTTAAGGTTCTCATAAAGAGCTTCCTTTAAAGAGATCATCTTATTATTTTTTGACTGGGCCGTAAGTTTAAAAAAACTAGCTTCAACTTCTGCTAAAAAAGCCTCTACATCTCCAGAGAAATTAGTCCCTGTTTGCATGACTCTCGTTGCCGTCCGAACAACGTCTCTTAAAACACCTTTCTGCTTAATAATTCGGGCATAATGTTCAACATTAGCAGAGGACCCTATTTCATCACATATGCTTACCAAAGCTGATTGACCACCAACTTTTTCTAGTTTTCCATGATCATTTAATTTTGAGCAAACAGTGACAATATCTATTGGACGAGATTCAAGATGAAGATCTTTGAGGGATTCATAAATAATTGCATATTGAGGATGAAAAAAATCATCCTTGGTTAAACCGACATCTGAAATTTCATCAAATGATTGGCCATCAATGAGAAGACATCCAAGAAGGGCTTTTTCAGCTCCAAGATCATGGGGAAGTTCATTTTTATTTTCTTGGACGGCCATTGAGGGAATCTCCAAAACGGAATCGAGGTCTTTAAAATGGTCTGAAGAAGGTTTCCCTCCCCCAGACCATTGAAAACAAAAAATTACTCAGCGTTTGCAGCGGCTTCAGCTTCTGCAGCAGCAGCAGCTTTAGCAGCTTCAGCTTTTGCTTTTTTCTCAGCATTTCTTTTCTGAGCTTCAGCTTGTTGCTTTTTAAGTTCTTCGGCCATAGCAGCATCAATCGCCACTTTTAAATTGAATGTTGCAACAACATCATTAAAAAGTTTTGCTTTAACTTCATATGTTCCAAGAGACTTAATAGAACCATCAAATGAAAGAAGACGACGCTCGATCATTACGCCAGCTTTTTCAAGTTCTTTAGCAATTTCAGTCGATGTAACAGCACCAAAAAGGCGTCCGTTAGCACCAACTTTCTTGATCAATTCAACAGTAATACCTTCAAGCTTTTTCTTAACAGCAAGAGCAGCATTTTTCTCAGCATCAATTTTTTTAGCGAGAGCTTTTTGCTTATCTTTAAGAACATTAGAGTTCTTTTCATCAGCAAGAATCGCAAGTTTATTTGGGTAGAGATAATTACGAGCAAAACCAGCTGAAACATTCACGATTTCTCCGATTGTTCCAAGAGTTTTTACCTTCTCAATGAGAATAACTTTCATATTTGACTCCTTAAAATCTTAATCTTCAATTTTTGACTTAACAAAATACTTTCTAAAATCAAACCAATTATCAAACAAGCCGGCCGCTGCGATCAAGTAGTTGGCCATAAAAATAACCATCATCACAATAATCGTTCTAAAAAACCCCATGATTCCAAGGAAATTTAAAAGATCACTAAAAACGCCAAAACCTTGGAAGAAATAAAAAATCCCAAGACATTTAACGATCGTGTATCCCCAAACCTCAGAATAAGGTATCCCCGATTTATCACCCCAAACGGCCATAATGAGACCCAAGGCTAGCAAGGGTACAAAACCGAATGGAACTTTAAAATTCAGAAGATTTTTTTCTGAATAAGGATAATCAGTCCCTGCAAACAAAAGCCTACGACTTTTAAGCGCTAGAAACATATTAAACCAAAGCATTAAAAAAACACCAATGAAGAAATAGCCTGGAAGTGAAGCGATCATCTCACGAGCAATTAAATCTGGACGATCTAAAAGATTGAGAATCTCAGTTGTGTTCTCTTCCGAACTTGCCTCAATTATTTTTTTCTGCTCAGCTATTTTATCCGAACTTTTCTCTATTTGTTTTAAAACAAACTGCTCCACTGTTGAGTTCTCTGATTTAACAATTCCCATAAAGCCAAAGCTCATGAGTAAAATGAATGTCATTCCAAAAGCAACAAGCCCTTTGACTGGAGAAAATCCCCTGATGACAATTTCAGCAATCGCATAACCAAAAATAAAAACACCAACATAGAAACCAAATAGAGTCAGATCCTGATAAACAAAACTTGCAAAGATAAAACTCAATACAAGGCCTGCTAAACCAGTTAAAAAACCTTTTACTCTTCCATAAAGGATAAAAGCAAGGGCCAGCGGAAACGGGGCAAACACCGACATAATGAAACTCACGCACAAAATAACAGACGAGACCCCTAAGAGGGCCAATCTACTATTTGACAGTGTTGGAGTTTGCATAACCTCAGCGTTCATACCTTACCAATTAACGAGCGATGTCGTTTGATTGATAGCTGATAAGAAGCATATTACGGCCACGCTTAATAGCTTCGTTTGCACGACGCTGAAAAGTTGGAGTTAGACCAGTAATACGAGCTGGAGAAATCTTACCGAATTCATTAACTAACCATGAATAAGATTTTGGATCTTTCCAATCAGGTGAAGTTTTAGAAGCAGAAAACCAACAAGATTTACGCTTTGAGTGCATTTTCTTGTCTTTTTCTTCGCCACCTGCGAACTCATCATCGATTTGAGCAGCTTGAGTGTGATTTGGGTTCTTGTAATTTTTAACGATAGTTGCCTGATCTTTGTCGTTACCGAGCTTGATGATCATATGACGAACAAGATTTTCGTTAATACGGAACTTACGCTCAATTTCAGCATTAAGGTTACCAGCACCTTTATACATGAAATAGTGATAAGCACCTTTTTTAAGGCCAGATTCAGTTGGTTGAGCAAAAGATTTTACTCCCCATGAATCGTTTACTAGAACTTCTGCACCGAACTCTTTAAAAGTTTCCGAAAGGGAATTTTTAATAGAAGCTACAACTTCTTCGGATGCGTCTGGGCGAACGACAAATGCCGTTTCGTAGATCATATTTCCTCCAGGGTTATAATTAAGCCCATGGACATTAGCGCCATGAGCAAGAATGAAATATATAAAATGAATGTCTTCGGGAACTTAGCACAGAGCTTCGACTTAGTCCAAGTCTTTATCTCATTCGGAAATTGCCATAAGACCCTTCAGGAAAGACTAAATAATTTTAAGGACTTAAGTCTATACATTTTTCAAAAAGCCTAGCTCCTTCAAGACCCAAGGGGTAAAAAATGACTAAATTTTTTTGAAGAATTTAGTCATGATCAGATTCCATTTCATCTTTGCCATCCTTTTTCTCATTATCTCCTGGACCAGGCCGGTTAAAATCTCTCTACGAAGATTATAAAATAACCGGTCGTTATGAACCTCATTATCTTGAAATCTTTAAGAAGATTGATAAAAGAGGAGGAATAAATCCAAGCTTTATGAAGGTAAAAATCCTCAAATACCGTCAAAACGGAAAAATCTACAATTTATAAATGTAAAAAGTTTTAACGGCCCTCTACCTTTTTTCAATGGTCACCCAAAGAAAACAGGAAAAGAGCTAGGATCCTAGGAATAACTAGGAGTCTTAATGAAATATTCTTTACTCGTATTGGCAACACTCGCCTTCACCGTCTCATGTTCAAAAGTTCATGAAGTCGAAAAAAATATGAATGAAATGAAATCAACCACTGAACTCATGTCAACAACGACTGATGATATGAAAGAAACAACGACAGTAATGTATCAGCAGATCCGATCAAAAGAAGCAGAAGATACGCGAAATAAAAAATTCATTATATTAAAATCAAAAGATGAAGACTTTGGCTCAAAGATTGCCGCCGCTGCAGTTTATTTTAAATCTTTTGAATACCAACTGTGGTCTGATCAAGTTCAATTTGATGACAATAAAACGCGTGAAGACCTAATCCTTGACGGTGTTAATGAATTTACGAGAAGAGCATCTGATCTTTATTCTAAGATAAAACCGAATAAGATGAGCCCAGTCAATTCTGGCAAAAAACATAATGATGAAATGGCTTTTTATGCCCTGGCGGCCACCATGCACATGAACCATCACTTCCAAGAAGAGTTGGTAAGTGCTAGACCAACTGTAAAGCTGTTATCATTTTATGATATTGTGAAGGAAGCTCTCCGTAAGGATAACCAAGGTATGGCCCTCAATGAATTTGAAGAAATTCTCATGAGTGGTATTAATAAAGAAATCATGACTGAGCTTATTAAGGCCCGTGTGGACATGATTGCCGCTCTTGCTCTTAAAAATCTTACTGACAAAAGAGAAATGAATTTAGGGCAAAAAATAAAGGCCGCTATTTTTAAAATAACAGCGGGAAAACTTGGTTCAATCCAAATTCCTGAAGTTTTATCAACGACCAATGAATCTACTAAAAATCAAGCCATCAAATATCTTGAGGCTTCGCTCAAGGCCCGCAAATTTCTTGCAAGTATCAATCTAGAGAAAAAACTAGAAAAGACATTACTCTCAGCTTTTTCACATATTCAAATTGTTCAATCTGAACAAGAGCAAGAAGAAGCTGGAACTGAAATTAAAGAAAAAGATATTGAAATTAAAAAGCTGATAGATGAGCTTATTCAATAAATAAAAGATTAAGCCTCAGAATTAAAATCATTGCTTATGCAGGGTGGGACTCAAATATAAAGATTCGTATCTAAACCTTTGAGTCCTTTGCCTGCAAAGAAATTATTGCCATTTCATTTCTTGATTACTCCCTAACCCCCCGAAAATACGATATCCAGCCTACGCTAGACCATAATGCCCATTCTTGGATTAAAAGGATGCTATAATTTAAAGCAGCCTAAATCCCCTTGGAGGACAAGCCTTGAAAGTACTTATTATTTTTTCACTTCTTATTCATTCTGCTGTGGTTTACGCCAATCTTGATTGTGTGGCCGGAGATGATCCTCAACTTTTGACGTGTGATGCAAAAGAGCCAGAGCTTAAACAAAATGGATGTCAACAAGAAGACATTAATACTGGCAATGAAACCTTGGAAAAGATTAGTGAGCAACTCAACGGACAGGCCTGTGAAGACCAAGATATTTGGAAGGGAATGGGCCAACAAGAAAGAGAGAAAAAGCTCAAAGAACTAACCAAGCTTTGTAAAAAAGAAGCCAAGGCTTATAAGAGAAGTGTTTTCAATTCTCTCCTTAAGCAGGGCAAGCTTGGTCAGGCCCTACAAGCACTCTTTAAAAGAAAGAAAAAAATAATTGGTAAGAATGGTTTAGATTCAACAATCAAACAAGATATTTCTGGACTTAGTTCTGAACAACTTAAAAAACTAATAAAAGATGAGATTGCTAAAATAAATCCAGAAAGCGTGAAAAAAGGTAACACAACGATCACAAATCATTCAAAAACAATTCCGTTTAATATTTCGATTAATGATGGAAAAGGTGTCTCTTGCACCGTAAAAGCTAAAGATTTTCCCAATGAACCAGACTATGAGAAGCCTGAATGTGTCGGTTGTGAACCTCTCGACATTATGAGTAGTTTTACAAATGATTGCTCCTACATGGTTGATCGAAGCTCAGGCCTCACTGAAGAAGTCGTTCTAAAAGAAATTCTGCAAGTCTCGCCTAAAGACAGGAAACAGTACTGCCAGCCAGACATGACAAAAAATAATGACAAAGGTAATAATGATCTCACCAAAATAAATAAACTTGCCCAAGATGTTTGTAAACAAATCCAGGCCGGTGATGAGCCTCACTTTACTGTAGAGACATCCCGAAATCTTTATAATGATCTCACCCCACAACTCGCCTATAAGAGAGGCTTATTTGTTCAAAAGTACCTAAGCTGGCATCTTAAAAAAAATTGTGATCTCCAGGGGGAAACTTATGAAAAGGGCTTTGACTCCGTTGTTGATGTCAAACTGCCAGTTTACGGATCAGGTGAAGAAAATTTCAAGGAATGGAACCAAGGTGATTATGGTCCAAGCCCTTATGCAACGACGGATCCAGAAATAAAGGCGGAAGAGTATAAATTTTCTCAAAATCTCGCTCGCGAAGAAGCTGAATTGAAGCAAGAAATTGCTGATATAAAAAAACAAATTGAAGATTTAAAAAAACAAATCAAAACTCAGGATAAAGAAACTATCACTTTAAAAAAGTCCTATGACGATGCGAAGAAACAAGTGGAAAACATGAAAAAATTCGATCAGACATTTGTGGACTCATCTCAGCAGATCCTTGCCAATATTGGCAACCAAACCATGTCAAATTATTCTGATAAGCATTTACTCATGAAGAAAAAAGATATTTTAGAGCAAAAGCTTGTTGTTAGTAATAACCGCCTTGCTTCTTTTGCATCAAAAACAATTGAAAAGAAAAAGCTCCTGCAAGAGTTTTATGCCTCTGGCCCGAATAGAAATCGTTCTGAGTGGGATGAAAAACTCTTTAACAGCTTTAAAATGGCGCGGATTACAGCTTCTAGCCCTGCAACAGAGGATGTTGATATCGAACCTATCGAGCAGTTTGATCCAGAGATTGCACTCACAGTTAAAGAACTTATGGCACTGCGAACTTATACTTGCAATCTTCAACCCATACAAACCAAAAAGGCAAGATTAGAGGGCATTTTAAAATTTCCATTAAAAGTGGCCACCGTCCTCACTCTTCCTGTGGTTGCCGTTGGTGCTGGCGCCGGGGTATTGGCACTCACTCCAGTCAACACGGCCATCGGAGTCTTTTGTCGAGGATGTAGTGAGCCTGGCGGAAAACTACCAAGATTTTTTGCTATTGGAGATCTGACTCAACTGAATTTAAGTAAAAGTAGTCGTAAGAGCGCCTGGAGGGCAACCAAGGGCTTCATCAGTAGTTATGTTAATTGGGGTGGAGCTTTAAAAGTTAAAGGTCGCCGAGAAATTACAAAACATGATCTTGAAAAATATCATCCTAATTGGAACAAACTTGATGCCAAAGATCAGGAGGATGCTCTCGAGAAATATCTACAAAAAGAATTTCCTGAAGTCTTAGACAATCCTACATTAGGTTTGGGGCCAACACCTGAGGCAGGTTGTAATAGCAGTACTATAATAACGGATAAGTCTTCTGAGGATAAGAAAGATAAAAAGAACAAATCATCAACTGGATCTCAGCAATAAAAAAAAACCGGGGAAACCCGGTTTTTTTATTTTAAGCCTCTGGAACATAGATCTCATACTGCTCAGAATGATAATTATTATCGGCCCTCACGAGAAGAGTTTTATTAAACTGCTCCTCTAAGACTTCTATGAGCCCAAAGTCCTCTGAAGAAAGTTTGGCGCAGACTTCAGGATGGGCGAATAGAGTGATTTTTGGAGCTGTGGTTCTTTTCATCACCTTTTGAAGCTCTCGGATAACTTCAAAACTCACAGTTTCAACAGACTTGACTCTCCCCACTCCCTCACAATAAGGACATGGTTCACACATGGTACGAATAAGTGTGTCTCTCGTTCTCTTTCTCGTCATTTCCACAAGTCCGAGGCCTGAAATAGGAAGAACATTTGTTTTAGAGCGATCTTTTTTTAAGGCTTCTAAAAGAGCAGAATAAACTTGGGTTCGATGCTCTTCTTTTTCCATATCAATGAAATCGATGATAATAATCCCACCACAATTTCTTAAACGTAGCTGATAGGAAATTTCTTTAACGGCTTCTAGATTTGTTTTAAGGATCGTCTCCTCAAGTGTTTTTTTACCAACAAACTTACCTGTATTCACATCGATCGAAACCAGAGCTTCGGTTTGATCAACATTAATTGAGCCACCAGACTTTAAAAAAACTTGATTCGAGAGTGCGCGCTCAATTTCAATATCAATTCCATAATGTTCAAACATTGGAATATCAGAATCATAGAATTTAATTTTGGCTTTGTGGTTAGGGCTAAAACGTTGAATAAATTTTTCAATTTGTTTAATCGCAGCTTTATTATCGGCCACTAAAGAATCAACATCTTCATCCATGATGTCTCTAAGTGCCCTTTGAACAAAAGAGAGATCTTGATGGAGCTCTAATGGTGCTTTCGCCTTCTCCATTTTCTTTTGAACATCTTTCCAGATTTTCACAAGATTATTGTAATCATTCTTTAGAACTTTATAACTTTGCCCTTCAGCAACTGTTCTCGCAATGACTCCAATACCTTCAGGGCGTATTGAATCTAAAATATCTTTTAGTCGTTTTCTTTCTTCTTCAGATTCAATTCGTCGGGAGACACCGGTGTGCTCAATAAAGGGCATATACACAATATGGCGACCTGCTAACGTGATATGACGAGTGACTCTTGGTCCCTTAGTTGAAATCGGTTCCTTCGCAATTTGAACCACGATCTCATCACCTTCTTTAAGAAAGTCTTGAATTTTAACATCAGGACGAAACTTCATATCCACAGATTCTGTGAGAGTAGAAAATTCATCCGGAATCACTTCACCAAGACGCTTACTTTGTTTTTCAGATGCCTCGATCCGACTTTGCATCTCTCGCTGCTCTTCAAGAGTGGGTAAATAGGCATCGTCCACGTAAAGAAAAGCAGCTCGCTCCTGCCCAATATCGATAAAAGCTGACTGCATTCCAGGTAGAACTCTTAAAACTCTACCGAGATAAATATTTCCAACAATGGGAGCTGATTCATTATTTTGGGGATGTCGCTCAATGAGAAAATCCAAGATCTCACCATTCTCAATGAGCGCAATACGCGACTCATTGTGAGTCTGGTTGACCACAAGTTCTTTTGCCATGAAAAAATGTCCTAATTCTAAAAACTTTTAAACTGTAATTAGAATCAGAATACCTTTATTTATATCAAATAAAAAGACCGGCAATACATGCTGTCATGTAGCAAGCGAGAGTTCCGCCGATGAGCGAATACATGCCGTATTTGGCAAGAATTGGACGCTTTTCTGGGGCCATTGTCCCAATCCCACCAAGCTGAATAGCAATTGATGAGAAGTTAGAGAATCCACAAAGCGCATAAGTAGCAAGAATGGTCGAGCGTTCAGAAATCTGGCCTTTGGCAGCAATTAAATCTAAGTATCCGACGAATTCATTTAAAACGAGTTTTTTACCAAGAATCGCTCCAACCTTTAAGCAATCTTCCCAAGGAACTCCTAGAAGCCAAGCAACTGGTGCATTCACATAGCCCATGAGTAGCTCAAACGAAAGTCCTGGGATTCCAAGGAAATTCCCTACTCCACCTAAAATTCCATTAAGCATTGCAATGAGAGCGATAAAGGCCATAAGCATGGCCGCCACATTTACAGCTAGTTTTAAACCATCCGAAGCTCCAGAAGCAGCAGCATCAACGACGTTAGCTGAAACTTTTGGAAGATCTACTTTTACCACTCCGGCAGTTACAGATTCTTCAGTTTCAGGAACCATTAATTTAGCACATACAAGAGCAGCAGGAGCACTCATCACAGAAGCGGCAAGTAAGTGACCAGCATCAATTCCAAAGCCTACGTAAGCCGCTAAAACACCACCGGCCACAGTCGCCATTCCACCCGTCATAAGACACATAATCTCAGACTTCGTCATCTGACCTACAAAAGGTTTAATCACTAGTGGGGCTTCAGTTTGACCTACAAAAATATTAGCAGCAGCGGCCAGAGATTCCGCCCCTGATGTTTTCATCGCCCACATCATGACTCTAGCAACAACCTCAACCACTTTCTGCATGATACCTACGTGGTAAAGGACAGACATGAGAGCACTCATAAAAATAATTGTTGGGAGTACCATCGTCGCAAAAATAAATCCTAAGCTATCAGAAGGAGTGGCCAGCGATCCAAAAAGAAATTTTGCACCTTCAGCCGTGTAACCAAGGATGGCATTAAAACCTCGGCCAATAGAATCAAAAACATCATGGCCAATTTGGGTCTTAAGAATCAAAAGACCAAAAACGACTTGTAGAAGGATACCTGTAATGACTGTTCTCCATTGAATGGCTTTTTTGTTTTCACTTAATAGATAAGCGATAACAACCATGACAAATAGCCCTAATAAAGAAACTAGTTTTTCCATATACGGATCCCCAAATAATGTTTAGCGTAACATCAAAAGTTATCCGACAGGAACACTCGGATGGCAAGGAAAAGTCCGCTTTTTAGAAAGAGAAGTGAAAAAATTCCGATTCAATTTCAGAATTTACAGAAGTATTTGAAATAATTTCACTTTGATGCCAGGCCAAACGATCAGAGGTCGAAAATTTTCTTGAGGGGGATTGGCCAACTAAATCCTCTGAGCCCTTCTGAGCACTATTATAAGCCACAAAAATAACTCCGGCGATAATCCCGATTGCTGCACCAGTCCATATATTCCGAAGACTTTTTGAAGGCGTTTCATAAAAAGAAAGGGTGGATAAGCCTAAAATGGCTCCCCCGGCCCCAGCAGCGACAACAGTGATCATGTCTTGCTGGGTATTCTTAATAATATCATCCTCAGACTGGGCCGAAGCAAAATTCAAGAGGAGAAGTTGAGAACAAATTAATGCAGAAATCCATCTTTTCATGTCGATCCTTACTCAATGTTTGCCAAGCGGGAAACCTTAAGTCTATGATAAGTTCCCATCTTAAAGTTGGCAAATCAGATATTTACTAGTGAGACGCTATGACTAAGGATATTTTCCAAGTTTACCCCCTGATTGATAAGAAGAAGAAGGGTCAGAAACTTACCCACAACGAAATTAAGTGGTTTATTCAAAATTATACCGATAAAAAAATTGAAGATTATCAAATGTCGGCCATGCTGATGGCCATGTTCATTAAAGGTATGGACCCAGCTGAAACCGCAGCCCTTACCGATGCGATGCTTGAGTCTGGTAAACAACTCAAATTTTCTGGCTCAAATGTAATAGACAAGCACTCAACTGGCGGAATTGGGGATAAAGCCTCATTTATTTTGGCGCCGATTGCTTCAGCAGCGGGGGTAAAGGTTCCGATGATTGCAGGTCGTGGTCTTGGTCATACCGGTGGGACTGTAGATAAAATTGAAGCGATTAAGGGCTTTAAAACATCACTAGATCTTGCTGAATTTGAAAAAAGACTGAATAAAGACGGGCTTGTCCTTATTGGTCAGACCCCAGAAATAGCTCCTGCAGATAGACTCATTTATGCTTTGAGGGATGTCACAGCAACTATTGATTCTATTCCTCTTATCACTGCATCTATTATGAGTAAAAAGTTGGCCGAAGGGGCAAACGGAATAGTCTTTGATATTAAAACTGGGACCGGCGCCTTCATGCGTACCACCAAGGATGCTCGCAATTTAGGTAAAAGCCTCATCACAACTTCAAAGCGTTTCAAGAAAAAAGCCGTTGCTTTAATCACTGACATGAATCAACCTCTAGGTAATTCTGTCGGTCACTCAAACGAGCTCATAGAATCCATAGAAACTCTTAAAGGTCGAGGACCAAAAGATCTTACAGATCTTTCTTTAGCACTTGCTGCCCATATGATCCATTTAGCGGGTATTGAAAAAACATATGATAAAGCCTTTAAAAAAGCTCAGCTCATGGTGAGCTCAGGAAAAGCTCTGGATGAATTTAAAAAACTCATCAAAGCGCAAGGTGGTAACGAGAATGTGATTGAAGACTACTCGATACTTCCTATGGCCAAAGATGTGACTCTTGTGACGGCTCCCAAGAATGGTTTTATTAAAATGTTTAAAAATGATCAAATCGGACTCCTCCTTATTGATTTAGGTGGGGGACGCAAAACGAAAAGCGACATGATTGATCACGGAGTTGGGTTCGAATTTAAAAAGAAAATTGGTGATAAGGTAAAAAAAGGTGAAACAATTTTTGAAATTCATCACCATGCCAACCAGAAAGAAATTGCTGAAAATATAAAATCAACTTTCCTCAAAGAAGTTCTCACTCTATCAGCAACTAAAGTCAAAACGCCAAAACTTATTATTGAAAAAATCAGCTAAGGAAAAGCTATGATGTCTAAAATTCTTGAATCGGCCCAATATATTCAATCCCGTTATAAAACCAAGCCTAAGATCGGACTTGTCCTTGGTTCTGGTTTAGGAATATATGTCGATCAAATTCAAAACAAAACAATCATCCCCTACCAGGACATTCCTCACTTTAAACGCACGAGTGTTGAAGGTCATCAGGGTTGCCTCATTTTAGGTGATGTTCACGGTGTTCCAGTTGCAGCCTTACAAGGGCGAATTCATGCTTATGAAGGTCACCCGATGGAAGAAATTGTTCATCCTGTGAGAGTGCTAGCAGCATTAGGAATTGAGATCCTTATTCTAACTAATGCCTCTGGTGGTATCAATCTCGACTTTCATCCCGGAGACCTCGTCACTATTAATGACCATATAAATCTATCTGGAAGAAATCCACTTCAGGGCCCAAATATTGCTGAACTTGGTCCACGATTTCCGGATATGACTCAGGCCTATGATCCTTCTCTTATTGAGGTCATGCATGCTGTTGCCAAATCACATCACGTTAACATGAAGACTGGAGTCTATTGCTCGGTTTTAGGACCTTCCTATGAAACTCCTGCAGAAATTCGAATGCTTCGGACTATCGGCGGGGACATGGTAGGAATGAGTACAGTTCCAGAAGTTATTGCGGCTAACCACCTAGGTTTAAAAGTGGCCGGAGTCGCATGTATCACAAATTATGCGGCAGGGATTAAAGCCGAAAAACTGAGTCATGCCGATGTTAAACTAGTGGCAGAAAAAGCCATGGTTGGTTTTGCAACTATTTTAACTGAAACTATTGGTGAACTAAAAAAACTGGGAAAAATCTAGATGAGTGAAAATAAGCTGAGAGATCTTGCCATTGAAGCCTCGAAATTCTCTTACTCACCCTACTCTCTGGCCAAGGTTGGAGCAAGTGTAGTCACTGAGGATGGATCTATTTTCCAAGGATGTAATGTAGAGAATTCAAGTTTTGGCGGAACAGTTTGTGCTGAAAGAGTCGCGATCTGGAAAGCTGTTTCTGAAGGTCATAAAAAGTTAAAAAAGATTTATGTCTATACCGTTGATGGATGGCCTCCTTGTGGCATGTGTCTTCAAGTCATGACGGAATTTTCTGATCTCAATCTTGAAATCACGTTTGGAAATAAAGACGGGATTGAAAAAACCAGGAAACTTGGAGAAATGTTGACTCATGCTTTTACTCCAGAACACCTGAAAAAATAAAAAATTAAACTAAGGAAGGAGCGAATGTTCCTTTTATTAAAATGCAAGAAAAAATCTATAACAGTTCAAATGAACTTCTCGAATCTTTAAAATTTTGCGTCATTGATCTTGAAACGACTGGAGGTAATCCAGAGACTGAAAAGATTATTGAAGTCGGAATATTAAGAATTGAAAACAGAAAGATCACAGAAGAAAGAAGTTTTCTTATTAATCCAGAAAAAGATATCCCTGAATTTGTCCAAAAGCTTACTGGTATTAAGAAGGCGGATGTTGAATTTGCCCCTCGAATTGAAGAGGTCATTGATGAAATCGTACAATTTATTGGAGACTCAATCTTAGTTGCCCACAACACCTCATTTGATATCCCTTTTTTAAATGGTGTTTTAAAGAAACTCCAAAGACCCACGGTAGAGAACAAGGTCATCTGTACTAACATCATGACAAAGTATCTCATACCGGACATCATGAGTTCAAACTTGCAGTATATGTCTGACATATTTGGAATTTCACATTCCCAGGCCCATCGTGCAATAGAAGATGCTCGAGCAACCGCCATGCTACTCTTAAAATATCTCGATATTTTTGAAGAAAAGAAAATTAGAAAAGTAAATCAACTCTATTACCCAAGAAATAAATTTGAACTTGATAGAATCATTATTGATCAATCCTCAGGTCTCATTGAAGTTATTGAAAGTCTGAAGAAAATCACGCTCCCGTGTGTCCTCTCAGTGAAAGGTGATAATGGTGTGATCTTAACCATCATTCCAATCAAAAATCCAAATGAAGAGTACTCCGATATTCACAATTTTTTGGAGGGCTACAGATGGAGCCAAATTCATATAAGACTGTGTGGCCCATTTATAGAAGGGCTCTTTTACATGAATGCTCATTTTGTAAAAATCCCAGAGCAGTACCGTAAAAAGACGATTGATTTTTTAAAAGAAAGACATCAATTTCCACCAGCACCACACTTATTGGATGAGCATGATTTTGTCATCACTCCCCACCTCATAAGTGGTCAGTTCATCGTTTATTCATTCTTAAACTTTACGACATACTCTCAATTAATTTTCAAATTCCCTGCTCATAAGAAGAAGCTTCATCAATTTCTTCTAGGCCAGATTAATCGTTTTGAACTACAGCAGAAAGGGAAGAGAAAAGTTTTTATTCAGAATGATCTCAGAGAAATCTTTTTAAGTTTATTTAGTCATGCCCTAAAATCTGCGCCTGATCTTTATGTTTGTTTAAGGAACTCTGAGATTAAGGATGATAAAAAAGCTTACGCTGAAAAGATAGAAAAGCTATCCATGACAAAAAACGATCCCTATCAATTCCCTAAACTTCACCTTTAGGCGGATTGTAGATAAATCGAAGTGAATAATCTGAAACTTGTAAAACGAAGTTCTCTATAGTTAATAAATTTTGAACAAGCTTCGACAATATCAAATTAGAAATATTCAGCTCATGAAGTTGGATCTGAATTTCCTGTGAAGACTCAATAATTTCACCCTTGATAACTTTTTCAATTTGATTTTTATCACTTATAAGTAAATGGTGAGAATATAGAGTCATAAGCTCACCCAATATCAGATAAAAAGTCATCGTCAAGAGACTAAGATTAATCTGCGCCCTAAAAGCGGAGTGCTGAGAAAAATTCCAAGAAAAACGGATACCGCTTTCAACAGTTCTAAAGCGCAATAAATTCTGGGCCTGTTGATAAGAAACTTCAACTGGACTTAATTTTATATCCATCTGAGAAACCTGCTGGGGATTGGCCCTTGAAAAGCCTAGGAACGTCTCAATTAATTGCTTACATCGATGAGCTCCATTTTTCATTTCAATTAGAGTCTGCTTGCCCTCATCAATCATTTTCTCATCAAGCATAAGTAAGCCTATGGCGGCCTGGATGCCTGCAATTGGATTATTAAGTTCGTGAGCAATACTGGAGCTGATGATCCCAAGTTCTTGGCCAGAGGGTGTGAGATTACCCTCGCCTTTGAGAAAAAAGCTTTCTGTAAAAAAAACGAGCAGGACTTTCACTTCATCCAGGTGCTGAATATTTTTTCGATAAATATTGTAAGGGATATCATTAACTAATATTTTTTCTCGGAGTTGGTAATGTAAGCAATCCTGGGGAGCAAGATTAAGTTTGGAAAATAAAGTATTATGCTGATAAATCTCACCTTCACGTGAAAGTAATGCGACAGGAAATGGAAGGGCATCTAACATACTTTCCCAGAGAGAGTCATCAGAAAACGGATCAATCAAAGTTTGTTTTGAATTCAAAAAATTAACTATCGTATAATAAAAAAAGACTTTCTGAATTAGCTTTAAAAAGTCTTCCTCCAAGAAATCTATTTCAATACCAATGAACTCACTTTTATAATTTGGTAATGGTAAAAATGATTCATATCGATCAAAAATATTTTGACTAGTTATTAGGCAAAATTTTTCTTTATTAATGTGATTCTTCACAAACTGCTTTAATATTTTCTCGCATTTAATAAGATCATCGGTATGAATCAGATCTCTCTCAAGATCAACGAGGGCCTGAGCATATTTTAGAATTTCAATTGATGTTAAAGTATGGCCAGAAGCAAGTGACTTCTGAGTTACATTTTTTGCCCAAGATTCAAGTTTTCTCAGATTTTTAGCTCCTTGGGCCATTAAGGAACTTTGCTTTTGAGATACTATTTTAAAAAATTCAGGAGATAGAATTCTATCAATTTGAGTGCGATCAACAGTATCATCTAAGACTAAATCAATATTTGAATTTTCAATATTCTGACCAAAACTAAAAAGATCTTGGTTTTTATCTGTAAAACAAATTTTTAAAGAATTTCTTTTGACTAATTTTTCAAGAGAAAATTCTGAAATAAGTTCGACTATAATTACGCGACTTGAAGAAAAATCTTCTCCTGGTGAGTAAAGAGAAATGGGGGCGTTTTTATAGTGACTAATTGCCCCCTCAATAGCTTTCCTCAAGTCAAGTGACAGAGTAGAATCTATTTTGAATTCAACTAATCCTGAAAATATATCAGAGTTCATCATTTAAAATACTTTTTACTCTCATCTATTAAGACCAGGCCATCAATATACTGCCCTTGAACTTTTGTTCCCCAGTGTAGATGAGGCCCTGAAGTTCGACCAGTATTACCAGAAAGTCCTATGATATCACCTCTTCTAACAATATCGCCATCGCTCACAAGAGTCTTAGATAAATGGCCATAGACGCTGAAAATATCTAATCCATGATCAATAATAACTGTCCAACCGGTATAAAATAAATCTCCAGAATATACAATTTTTCCAGCATTTGATGCAGGCACTTTATCACCAATAGCTGCCCTATAATCAATTCCTAAATGTTGTCCCTTCTTTTGCTTATTATAAACTCTTCTCGTTCCATAAACACTCGTGATGAGACTATCCATGGGTTGTTTGAAAGCTTCAGTAAATAAAAAATCAGGTATACTTGACTGATAAATCTTATTCAAAATGGCTTGTTCTTTTGCCACTCTTAACTCATCTTTGGGAGATAATTTTATTTTTTTTGAATCAACTTTGAGTTGTTCAGCTTTGTATGGTTTATCAACGACACTGAAATTAATAGAATAAATCTCTTTTGATCCCTCAATCAACTGACAACCAAATGAAGTTAAATTTGAGAAGTAACTCTCCATAACGAAAGCAAGACCTCTGCCGTTACGTTGAGCGAACTTAACTTCGCTACCACGACATAAAAACTTTGATTCTTTCGAGTTGACTGGAAAATCGACTAAACGAACTTCACCTGGGGCGATGACATATTGATTGGCCATCCCTTTTGTATCCTGTGCGCGAAGGGCACAAGAAGTGAAGAGAAAAATTAAAACAATATGAAAACTAACTTTCAAAAAACTAAACTTTCTGAACATTCCCAATCCCATCTTTAAAGTGAATATTTATATGAGTCTTTTCTTTAAGCTTTTGAAAATCACTGAAGTTAGTAATAACTATCTTATTATCATCTTGGATATAGCTATAACCTCTATTCAACACTCGTTTAGGATCAATGGCCGTTAAGACTTGCTCATAACGTATGAGTTTGTCTTTCCATGAATTAATCTTAACTTCTGAAGTATGTTTTATTCGCATTTCGAGCTCATCAAGCTCTCTTCTCTTTTCATTCAGGCCCATGAGTTCAAAACCTCGATCCATTAATCGAACTTGACTTAGTTTTAGTTGCGCCTGGATAAAATTTTTCTTTATGAGATGAATCATCTCAGAGGGATGTGATTTCTCTCTTATGATTTGAAACCTCTGTTGAATTTTTATCATTTCAGATTTGAGATGTGTATGACAAAAATAAAGGCGTGATTTGAGTTCTGTATGAGGTTGAGACAAAAATTCTGCAGCAGCACTCGGAGTTTCAGAGCGATGATCAGCGACAAAATCACATAACGTATAGTCGATCTCATGCCCAACAGCACTGATCACAGGGATCGGACAGTTTGAAATCTCACGAACTAAATCCTCGTCATTAAAGGCCCAAAGATCTTCAAGACTTCCCCCACCGCGGGTAAGAACAATGACATCAATTCCTTCAATTTTTTGAGCCGTTTTTAAGGCCATTAATAATTTTTTGGCGGCCCCATCTCCTTGGACAAGGGAAGGAATGATCAAGATATCTTGCCAAAGACTGCGCCTTTTATAGACATTTAAAAAATCTTGTAAAGCGGCTCCATGTTCGGCCGTAATAATAGCAATTCTTTTGGGGAATTTAGGTATTGATTTTTTTTTATCTAAATCAAACAACCCCTCTTGTGACAACTTTGATTTCAACCTTTCAAGTTGAATTTTCAACTGGCCAACACCCGCAGGAAAAAGTCGTTTTACTATAACCTGAAAAGATCCTCTTTTTTGATAGACGCTCACTGGGCCCAGAATAATGATCTTGTCCCCATCCTTTAAATTTCGAATCAAGGGATTTCGTAATGCCTCTAACTTAAATAAAGCGCATGAGATTGAAGAAGAAGCATCTGACAAATTAAAATACCAATGGCCACTAGATGAGAGTGAAAGATTTGTGACTTCCCCTTCTACAAATACTTCTTGAAACTGATCTTCAAGAAGATTTTTAATCGAAATAACTAAATCTGAAACACTAGCGGCTTGCATTTTAATTATTCTTCTTCATCTCTTTAAAAACATTAAAACCCTGGAGATGCCTTATGGCCTGAGTCACTTGGTAATCCTCGCTAGGACGATCGACTTTAAAAAGTTCTTCTTCATCATCTTTTTTAGTGGTCTTCTTTTTCTCCAAATTCTTCATTTTACGGATACGATCTTCTTTTTCGATTAATAATCGATCTTTCTTCTCTTCCTCAGTTTCAATCGTTGCTGTTAAATGATTTTTTAAATCTTTCTCTCTAATATAACGATCTTCTTTTAAATTTTTTTCAAATAAATCTTTATCCACTTCTTCCAGGATCACATCCGGCATTATCCCTACCGCTTGAATTTTTCTATTCTTTGGGGTCATATACTGAGCAATTGTAAGCTTGACTCCTGTCTCCTGATCTAATTGTGCAACAGTCTGCACTGAACCCTTACCAAATGATTGTGAGCCCATGATAATGGCCCGCTTATAATCTTGAAGAGCTCCTGCAACAATCTCTGAGGCAGAAGCAGATGATCCGTTTATTAGAACAACCATCGGTGTATCTAGATCTTTATAGCCAGATTTTTTAACATATCTGATGTCTTTATTCTGAGGATCCCTAGCTTCTGTTGAAACCACAATCCCTTCTTTTAAAAAGATCGAAGACACATCAACGGCTTGATCTAGTAATCCACCCGGATTTGATCTTAAATCCAAGATGATCCCTTCAATCTGTGATTTTGATTTATTTTTTAAATTTTTGATCGCCTCTTCCATAGATTCAGCAGATCTTTTTTGAAATTGAGTTAATCTTAGGTAAATAAAATGATCGTTCAAAAGTTCTGCTTTAACAGGCTTTACTTTAATGAGCTCTCTTTTGAGGGAGTAATACTTTACGCCCTCAACTCCTTCTCGAGAAATGCCGAGATTAATTGTCTCACCTATCTTACCACGCATTTTTTCAATTGCTTGCTCGAGCGACAAACCAACAATCGGCTCATTATTAATCTCAACCAGGCGATCTCGGGCCTTAAGACCAGCACGAAAAGCGGGAGTATCATCAATCGGAGTGACAACAAAAATGATACCATCCCTTTGAGTGACTTCCAGTCCCAAGCCTCCAAACTCTCCTTGAGTGTCATTTTGCATTTTCTCAAAAAAATCTTTATTTAAAAAGGCAGAATGAGGGTCAAGTGTATCCATCATTCCTTTAAGGGCTCCCTCAATCAACTTTTCTGTATCCACCTGACGATAGTATTGGGTCTCAACGAGGTGGAGAACTTTATTGAAAAGTTCAAGCTGCTCAAATCTCGACTTATTGTCGTTTAACTTAGAGGAGTTTTTGTTTTCTTTTGAATAAAGACTGGAAGACAGTAAGCTTGAAATAATAATGAGGCTGTAAAAAAATGGACGAAGAAACATGAAATCTCCTAAGCAGAATGAACTACTTAGATTTTACTCACTCCCTTCTGGTCTAACCACAAAATAGTGTTTTGAGCTGTATTTTTCTTACGAACTTCAAAATATAAAGTTTGATCATCAGTGGAAATTTTTTGAGTATAGGCCAGGATATCTCCATCTCCAACAATGTCATTCTTTTTTACTTTAACATCCATTTTCCCGAGTAAGACAGTTCTAAGGTCCTTACCATGGTCAATTAAAACAACTTGCCCATAGCTCGCCAAATCCCCAGCAAATACAACTTTGCCTGCGCCTACAGCTTTAACAGGTTGTACCGCTTTGAACTTGAAAGTTACACCTTTTGGACTTGGGGTATAAGTCACAAAATCTGTAACTGGTAGTTTGAAAACTCTCTCCGGTTTATTTAAAACCACAGGAGCGTTAGAAAATGATTTCTTTATTTCAGAAACTTTCTTTAAAATTTTATTTTTTTCGACTTTATTCTCTGCAATTCTTTTTGACTCCACTTTCGTGAGATAAATGGCCATGGTTTCTTTCTTTCGATTTTCAAGTTCTTTGATAACCATAGAAAGTTCTTCTTCATCAACTTTAAGTGAAGCTAATGTTTTATCGAATTCCGCGACTTTATTTTCAAAAGAGATAAGTTCTGATTCTTTGTTTTTTAATTTTAATTGTGCTTGCTTAAGAAGCTCTAGGTGAACTTTGACTTGCCAAGCTTCAGCAGCTTCCCCATCAGATTCAATTAAATAACTTTGAATAATTTTTTTATTCTCTACTTGAGCTTCTCTCACTTCTTTATGCAAATCACTGAGCTTATCTTTATAGAGCTTAATATCACTTTCAAATTGTTTAATTTGCTCAACGCTTGAAATATACAAATTACTTTTCGCCCCAATTTCCTTTTCAAGACTAGATAATCGGGAACCTAACTCCATCACTTCCGATCGATATCGAACAAGCTCATCACCTGACTTACGGGCCACAGCACCAAAACTTGAGACAGTGTTAAAAAGAATTAATACACACAGAACATTTTTCATCTCAGTGATTTCCATGTCCAATTTTTGAGAGAGAAAGACCAAAAAATAGAGAAAACCATCAATAAGATGATGAGATCAAAAAACTTCACTGTGCCATTAACCACACCAAAAGCAGAGAACAGGAGCACGATGGCTCCAAGTCCTGAAGCAATTGCTTTTGAGGCAACATCTTTTTTCCGTTGAAATTTTTCAATGATATATGAACGGGTCCGAAATGAATCATAAATAAGCCAAAAACTTATCACCCAAAAAATGCCCATAATGGAAATCACAAGCCAATCTCCATAATCACCGAGAGCATGATAAAAAGGATGTGTTTTCATAATTTGGGTTACTTCAGGATACTTAATATCTGTGGCATTAACATGTGTTTTACCACCGTATTTAATCACTTGCTCTCTGACAAAAGAAAGACTCTCCTCAGATAGCGAGGGACTTAGTATAAATTTTAAAGACTTAAATTGTAAAAGATCAGAACTCACTTGATAGTCACTACCAAGCTGAGTAAGCAGCTGACCTATTTTAGTTTCATGTTCAGCACTAGACTTTTCTAAAATTGCAACGACTCCAGGTAGTGAACTCACCAATGACTTTAGCTTTGTTGAGCTTACTTGGGGATCAATCACTGCAACGAAATAGGGATTTGCCATTTTCTCAGGTGAAATTTTTTCCACTGTACTCGCAATCCACGGTCTGTGAGTTAAGCTAAATGCGAGTAAGCATGAAAAAAATAAAAAGCTAAAGCCTCTTATAAGACTTTCTCCAATCGATTTTACGAATTCAATTAAATAAAACATGCATGCCCCGAATAAACTAAACGGCCTTGATCTAGATGAGCAATTTTTCCAGGGAACTGTTTAATCAGCTCTTTATTATGTGTGGCCCAAACAAGCGTAAGCCCTTTTTTGTGATTGTAATGATTCAGAACTTCAAACAGTCTGTATGAATTTTCTTTATCTAATGAACTTGTCGGCTCATCGGCGAGAAGTGCCGTAGGTTTGGACATGAGGGCCCGGATCATAGCGACCTTTTGCTTAAGACCACCGTTACAATCCTCTATCTTTCTATTCAAATGATCATAGAGATTTAAGATCCGAGCAAGATCTTCTAACTCTTTATAGAACTCATTTTTATTCGTATAAAGGCTGCTGTCATAGGCCATCCAAACATTATCTTCGCAACTTTTCTTTTGAAGCAAACGTAAATCTTGGAAAACAGAAGCCACGAAATGCTTTGCAGATCGTTCGTGAGGTAAAACCGCTTTACCTGAAGTTGGTGTTAAATTTCCACCAAGAATATTTAAAAGTGATGTCTTTCCGGCACCAGAAGGACCTGTCACAAAAAGAATTTCACCAGGATAAATTGTGAGCTGAACAGACTTTAAAGCTTTTAAATTACCATACTCCACAGACAAATTGTCGAGGTGAAATAAGTAATTCTGGTGATTTGTACCACCTTTGGATTGAATTGTTCGACCGGTTAGCATCCTTGAAACCTGCCTTCAAATTGGGATCCATTCATAGATCCACAGAGTCATGATGCAATCATTGTACCGATTTTTTACAAAGGAAGTAAAGGCTTTGACTCAATCAAACACCGGAGCAAAATTATCCAGTAATAATACCCTCTGCTCTAAGCAGCTCGTAGGCAGATTCCGAACAAAAAACATTTGGAACAAAATTGAACTTAGTCTGAAGGTCACTGATGATAGAGTTCTCTACATCCCCTAAGAGTTTTACATCACCGTTATCTAAAAGAATTTTAACGGGATCTCTTTCAAGGAGGAGATTTTCATTTGTCTTTGACTTAACTAACTTACGTCGAGATTTCACAAAAACAATATGCTTATTTGGCAGATCTTCTACGATCCAATCCTTATCAGTGCCTTTCTTTTTAAGAATTTCTTTGATTTCTTTAATTTTATCTTCGGCCCGCTTCATGATTTTATCATAAACATGATCTTCATCTTGATTGAGAATTCGTTGCTTGAATTCTTCACATTTAACTGTGCGAGGATCGATACCAAATAATAAACAACGAGCAAGATCCTTAATCCTAGGATTTTTATCAAACTCACCATTCGTATAGTACTTATGAACTTGAGTCATAAAATACTGATCATTAAACGTATAGAACTGCTCAGGATGATTTGCAATCATGTCCATCAATTGCGAATAGGTATAAATCTTGCCTTTCTCTAGCATGTAAAAGCATAGTTCTTCAGCGATAGCATCAAATCGTGCTCCACGAGGGGCGCGAATCACTTGAGAGTACCAAGCAAAGCGGGCCATTAAAAAATCCTCAACAGCATGGAGAGCATTGTGATTGATAGCAACGATCTCTTGTCCGTTAACTGTTGCAACTCGAAAGTGATGTAATAAATAATCTCTGTCATAAGTGCCGTAACGAATACCGGAATAGTGCGCATCTCGAAGTAAGTAATCCATTCTGTCGCAATCAACTTCAGAGTGTAGAATTTGATTGGCCAAAATACTTGAATCATTTCCCTTCACAAGATTTGATATTTTCTGAGGATCAATTCTATATTTTTTTAAAAGAAAAGTTATACCACCGTCATAGTCGGTGTTTTTTATGATGTAGGAACCAAGATGCTCATGATCATCAGGGTGACCTTTTCCATTTTTTTCATGAGTTGTTTCACCATAGCGAATATAGGCCATCTCTGTCGTATGGGAGAACATAAAAGTTCCAAGGTCATGCAATAAAGCTGCAAGCCTAAGACTTTGATGAAATGCTTTTTCAGGTGATTGAACTTGATCATCAAAAAGATCTTGCTCAGGCACACCTCGTCCTAAACGTTGCAGAATCTTATGGGCATTAAACATCACTCCAATGGAGTGCCCATAGCGTGAGTGCTCAGCTCCGGGGAATGTATAAAAAGTAAAACCCAGCTGCTTGATCCAGCGAAGTCTCTGGTAAAAAGGAGTATGAATGATTTCCCATTCTAAGTTTGTAAGGTGAATGAAACCGTAGAGTGGATCAAAGATGATTTTCTTTTTTGAACTAACTTCCATGTGCCCTGTCTAAGCTAAAAAGGGCCCAACCTTGGGCCCTGAAATTTTCTTTATTGTAATGTTGTCGCTTTTCTTTTTCCTTTGCGTGCCTTTGCAACTTTGCTGATTGCGTATTCCATCAGCATGAAAGCTTCGCGACGCAAACCATTGTCATGGATGTAGCGATAAAAGTTTTCAATATCACCATTCGAGCGGAAATTCTTAATCGTCATCACTTCCGGGGCCTGTCCTGGTTTCTCATCTAGATTTACTGTTTTAGACATATATACTCCTAGTCGTGTTATTTTACTTTTTTCAATCTAACTCTTCAACATTTCTTATTGTTGATCTCTTGCTTCAATGAGGCCGTAGCTATGAAGCTTGTTATAAAGAGTCTTTACTGTAATTCCAAGTGTTTTAGCTGCGCGAGTCTTGTTACCTTGTAAATGATCAAGAGTGTCAATTATATGTTTTTTCTCAAGATCAAATAGTGTGAACTCAACATACTTTACTGGAGCTTCTACTTTTTCAACTTTAACTTCTTGAGCAAACTCAGGAAGGTGAGAAGCTTCAATATACTGACCATCTGTTAAGATATAAGTACGCTCCATGATATTTTTTAGTTCATGAGCATTTCCTGGCCAAAAGTAAGCAGTTAACTTCTCAAGAGCACCACTCGTAAGAATCTTTGACTCAGATTTACCTTGGTTAAGGAAAAGCTCGGCCATAACTTTAATATCTTCATGACGCTCACGTAGTGAAGGGATTCTTAGTGCAATTGTATTTAAACGGTAGAAAAGCTCTTCTTTAAAAGTTCCTTCTTCAACAAGTTTTTTAAGATCAAATTTTGAAGTAGCGATAATTCTTACGTTTAATGCAATTTTCTCTTCAGTATCAACTGTGATCATTTCACCAGCAACAAGAGCTCTTAAAAGCTTTGTTTGGATATGAAGTGTTGTATTAGAGATATCATCGATAATTAGAGTTCCACCATTGGCCTGAACCATTAAGCCTTTTGAGCTGAAAAGTTCGCGATCTAATTGAGCTTCATTCAGAGCAGAACATGAAGCCACAACACATCCGCCTTTACGACCTGACCAACCATGAATCTTTTTAGCAAGAATTTTTTTACCAACTCCATGCTGACCCTCAAGAAGTACTGGGAAATCTTGACCAGCAATTTTCTTAGCTGTTTGAACAACTTCGAGGAAATTTTTTGAATGGCCAATCATTTGAGACTGGTCTTCGAAACCTTTAATAACTTGAATTTCAACTCTGTTGGAAAGCTCTTTTTCCTTAGCTTCAATACGAGAGAGAAGATCACGATTAAGATTTTTCGCCATAAGAAAAAGATGCATATTACGGATTGGAGACTGTAACTGAGCTAAAAGTTCGTTAATAGCAGCAATATCTGATTCATTGAAATTTCTGTCTTTTTTAACAGACTGAACATTAATCGTTCCAATCACTGAGCCTTCGATCATCACAGGAACACAAAGCTCAGCTTCAATTGATTCTTCACGAATACCTGTTGAAGCAATAGGATCACGCTTAACAGAATTAGAGTAGTAAGCTCTTTTCATGCGTGCCACATATCCAGAAAGGCCTTGACCTTTATTAAGTAATTTAGCCGAAGAAAGCGCCTGACCGTTTTCAGAGATTAAACGAGTTGATCCATCAGAAAGGGCTTCAAAACCAAGAACTTTATGCTCACCTGTTAACTCTTGAACAAAACCAGAAAGCTTTGAAAAGAATACAACTTCATCGAGATTTGAAAGAAGAACTGTTGAAAGAGTAGCAATCTCATTTAGGTTAGCAGCTGTTTTCATGTTGATCCCCTTTACACTTTTTAATTTAAACCGTTTAATTTTTATACGGTGCGTTAGTAGGAAGATCTTACACGATGCCTGAATTTTTTACAAGACTATTTTGCTGCAGTGTTTAATTTTTCTGCATTTTTTACAGTTATTTCAATATGTTAGTCCACTGAGGAGAGAAGCAGCGGCCAAAATCCTGGGTTAATTGACCCAAAATTTCACCATCCCTATTCATAATGTATATATCTTGAACGGCCTTAGACCTTGAAATGATCTTTTTGCTAGTAAAAACAATGAATTCGCCGTCCGGTGAAAACACAGGTTCCTCATTAGATCCAAAACTTTTAGTCAATCGTGAGAGATTGTTGCCATCAGAACTGATCCGGTACAAATCAAAACCACCATCAACCCATGAGGTAAAAACAATTTCCCGTCCATCTGGTGAGAATCGAGGTGTCGCATTGAATTGCCCCACAAAAGAAATCCGCTTAACGTCTTTTTCAGTCTGTGTCGGATTCATTGTATAGATGTGAGCTCGGCCAGAACGATTAGACAAGAAAGTCATAAGCGATCCATCCTGAGTAATAGAGGGGTCAACATCATCAGCATAATGAGAAGTGACCTTTCTCATTGAACCAGAGGCCAAATTCATTTCATAAACATCAGCATTGCCACTAAAAGAAAGAGTGAGGTAAATCACCGATCCGTTCGCACTAAAGATCGCACCAGAATTGATACCAGGTTTATCTGAGATGGTAGAAAAGCTTCTCTTCTTAAGATCATACATTTTGAGGTCAATATTCTTAGTGATCTTCACTCTAGAGCGAGAAACTTCTTTATGACTGGCGATGAGAGAAAACATAATTTTTGAATTATCAGGGGCAACGGAGGGAGAAATCACAACGGACTGAAAATTTGTAAGCTTTTCTACTCTATTTCCATCAAAGTCCATGAGATAGAGTTCCTTAATCGTATCTTTTCCAAAAGTCGCTCGGTCTGAAACAAAAACTATTTTCGAATTAAAGATAGAGGTTTTACCCGTAATGGCCTTGTAAATCCCATCGGCTAAATGATGAACTTTTGGACGTAAATTTGATTGATCAAATTTAATTTTTTCAGAAAATAACTCTTTCCCTGTCAAAACACTCCAGGCCTTAACTCGGGCTTCTACTGATGAGCCTTCTGAAGAGAATTGGGAAGCAATAAAGTAAGTGATCCCACCCTCCTTCCATTTGGCGAGTTGAGGTGAAGAAAAACTATCTTTTCCTTTTTCAGAGTAATCTACATTATTAAATTTATGGCGGTAAAAGCTGAAATTATTTCTTAGAATATCTATGAATTCTTTACTTAAATTTGTTTCTCGCCCACTTAATGATTTTAACTCTGGATCATCAATCACAAATTTATCTTTATCAACCCCAGCTTCCCCAACCGCAATTTCTGCGACTGAGTCTTGGGCGATTAATACGTGAGGAAATAATAAAATAAGAGCAAGAATTAAATATTTCATAATGATCCTTAAAGAGGAAAGCGAAGAATGACTCCAGAAGATGTTAATCTTGAAGCAACTGTTTGAGAAGGCTTAGGAAATGGTGCTGCATCACGAATAGCTTTTTCTGCACGAGCATCAAATTCACTTTGACCAGAAGACTCTAAAAGCTCAGTTTTTAGCACTTGACCTAATGATGATAAATAAACAGCGATCCGACATCTCAAATTCTTTTCTTTTAGGTAACTTGGCAATTTCCACTGACTACGAACTAAATCCGGTAAAGATTGAACATAAGATGAGAATTCTGAATTTTGCTCATCAGAATAGTCCCCCACAAGAGCAGAGCCTTTCGAAAGCCTATTCCCCTCAAGGATCAAAGAATCTAAATCCTTAGATCCTTTCTTAGTACCTTCTTTCCTCTCTTTCGGAGCCACTTTTTTACTCGAATAATCAGATATCAAATTCATGAAAGATGATTTTTTCTTCTCACCTTTTTCTTGAATGACAATATCTCCCTTATTAATTTTATCCTCAGGCTCTTCTTTGACTCTTGCGGCTTCTTTTGCACCAGCAGCTTCTGGCTCAGCTTTGGCCACCGGTTCCGCCTGCATCTGTTTTAATTCTTTTACAGTAAACTTTGGCATCCCAACCACATCAACCCTGACAGATGCTCTTATAATCTCGACTTGATTATTACTTTTAAAGATTTTTGAAACCCATGTACCACCGATCCATGCCAGGATAAGAATCAAAAGATGTACCCCTAGAGACATGGCAAAATGATGATAAAAATTTCGATCTTCCATTTTAGCGAACATTTAAGGCTGCTTCTCCACTTCTGTGACAAGAGCAATTTGACTAATTCCAGCTTTCTTTAAGTTGGCAATCAATTTCGCAACCTTTTCATATTTCAATGAATAATCGGCACGCAAATAAACCACTTCAGTCTTTTGAGTTTTGAATTGCTTGAGGATTGAAGGAATTAAATCTTTTTGAGTTATCAAATTCTTTCCTAAATAATACTGCTCGCTGCCCGTTACAGACAAGATCACGAGCTCCTGATTAAGGCCTACATTATTAACTTTTTGAGTTTTAGGTAATTTAAGGTCAATACCACTAAATAACATGGGGGCAGTCACCATGAATATCACGAGCAAAACAAGCATGACATCAACAAGTGGGGTGACATTAATATCAGCAACAGGTCCTTTTTTACCTGACTGAGAACTCATCGCCATTTGATTATTCCTTACGAGTTAAGATTGATCTTTCAATAAGATTTAAAAAATCTTGAGAAAATGATTCCATCTGTGAATTGATCAGAGAAATTTTATTATTAAAAATATTGAAAAACCAAACAGCAGGAATTGCAGCAGCAAGACCAACGGCCGTTGCAACTAGTGCCTCTGCAATCCCTGGGGCAACGGCTTCAATAGAGCCTCCACCAGTTGAAAGACCACTAAAAGCATCGATAATTCCCCAAACCGTGCCAAATAGACCAATAAAAGGAGTAATTGAGCCAATAGAAGCAAGAGTTGAAACTCTCACATCCATTTTTTCATTTGCGGAATTAAATCCTGTTTTTAAGGCACGCTCTAAGGATTGAAATCCATGCTCTGCAAAGTGTTGGGCCACAGCTCCTTTACCAGAAGCTGCTAACTTTTCACCGACTTTATTTAACTCTTCATATCCACGTCTAAACATTAAGCTCATCGTAGAGTCTGGGTTCTCACTGGCTTCTCTGTTTATTTCAGCAAGAGAATTACTACCTTTAAAAAATTGATTGAACTTCTCATTGGATTCAATGATTAGTTTTAATTGTTTGTATTTTTGAAGAATAATTGTCCAAGAAAGAACTGAAGACAAAAGAAGTAATAAAAGCACGACCTTTACAACTAAACCTGATTCCCAAAGTATTTGCCAAATGTTCAATCCACCATGCATACAGCACCTCTATCTAACTAATTTTCTCGCTAATAAAATGACTCTTTCTCTATAACTATAATAGAAAAAAGATATCATCCAAATAACAGCTAGAAAAGCGAAGTTAGGTTTCCTACCAAGCTTAAAGGGCGAAAAATCATCACCCCAAATAGGATCCAGTCCAAAGAGACTCGCCATAGGGGCAACAAAAAGAATAAGAAAACAAAAAACATTACTCCAATTTTTAAAATTGTCGCCGCTTAAAAATATAAGGGCAGAATAACAAAGTAAAATATAGCCCATCATTCCATAAAAATCTGGAACACTTAATTTAAAGGCGATAGCAAACAAAATTCCGTAAGAAAGACCCAAATGAATTTTGGAAGGTCTGGATTTAAAATTAAGAATATCTTCAAGGTACCCCATTAAGACAAATTCAATTCCAAGGAAAAAACTAATCCCAAAAAAAGAAACCAGCAAGTAATACCAATGACCTGCATTATGATCAACAAAACTTGGACGATTTAATGTTATGAGGCCAATAAGCATAAAGACCGCCACAACAATGGCTTTTGAATCAGGCCAAGAAAATGATTCTTTTAATAGAATTGAAAAATTTTTAAATTCATAGAGACGAAGCTTAAACCACTTATTAATGAGAAATAAAGAAATAAGCTTAGATATAATGAGTATTTCCCATTGATTGTGATGAAGCCAGCTCTCAACGATACTGATTTCATGATCTAATAAGAAATGAAAGAAAGCTCCGAGGGAACTCAAAAGAATGACAAAGATGACAAAAATCAGTTGAAAAATAAAATAATATTTCAAATGCGTAACAAGATCAGCTATTTGAGATTTACTAAGAATCATTACAAAGCCTTCTCATCAGGAGAAAGCCACTTCAATTGCATTTCAGGTGACGGATAAAGCTTAATATAATCTTTATATTGATGATTGGTTTTAACAAAATTTTGAATCTTACCTAATAAGCGGAAATAAACATTCCAAAATTCCGGGTGCGACTTTAGAAAAGTATCCATCTTCTTTGTCGTTTCAAATTGTTGTTGAAATGAAAAACCTTTATTCTCAATTTGCTGTCCGTAGTTCTTCACTAACTCTTCCATAAGGCTAAGATCTACTTTCTGTTCATAAAATGAACTTCCTGCCATTTTCTTTAATTTTTCAGTACCAACTGCTTTTTTGAAATAACCAGCTTCATACCGAAAGTAATCCTCCAAAAGGAAAATAGCTATTTCAAGTTTGCTAAGATCAAGTGAACGGATAAATGGCAGGGATATAATATAGACAATCTCTCCATCAAGACCTGGTAAAGCTCCGCGAATAATTGAGGAGGTATTTAAGACTAAAATTTTAAATTTTTTTTGGTAGAATCCTAAATTCTCTAATACACCTTTAAAAGAATTCTCAATTCCAAAATCCGGCTTTTCAAAATCCCAACCTAAAACTTGAGCATTCTTAATAAGCCAGTAATCTGTTGCCAACCCCCATATTTCATCCTCTGTTGGATAATTATAGCGGGCGCGATCTAAATTTTTTTGCTCAGTCTTCATGACAGAAACTTGCTTCTTTTTCATTTCTGCAGACTGTGATAGTCCGTCTTTTTTTAAAACTTTTTGGATGCTTAAAAAATTCACCACCTCAAGTTCTTTTTCTTCTTGAAATTTAGCTGTTTGAGAAAAACAAATGGTGGCGCTTATTAGGGATAGACTAATGAACGCGAGTTTCACCTTGTAGAAAATGGTCATGAAGACGTCCCCAGTAATAGAGTTCAGCGAGATCTAAATTTAATGAATCAAAAAATTTAGGATATTTGCCTTGTAAGCAATCAGGTCTTTTTTCACTAAGAAAGCTCTTTAAAATGAATCCCTTATAATCAGCAACTTGGACATAGGCCCACTCCGGAGAGACCAAGACTTTTGTCGACTCAATCACTTTGACTGGATGAGCACACTGTATCGTTGTCAAACTAGCTGACGCTCTTGATGAAGATTGGTGGATATGACCGAAAATGGGGGTCATGTAAAATACCCCAACAACCTTTTCATCAGTTGGTGTCGTATCGGCGAAACTTAAAAAACTTAAGAAGAACAAAAAAAACATTTAAACCTTCCAACGAAATTGAATGGTTTCCCAATTATGACACTGAGGGCATCTCCAGAAAATCTCATCTGAATTATAGCCACATTGAGAACAATAATGACGAGACAATGAGCTATGGAGATTTTTTAATAGGCTGCGAGTATGAACAAGCGCCTCTTCAGAACGACCCGTATCAATTAAAATTTTGATATACTCCACTTTCAAGACATCTGAATGACCATCATTTTTCATCCAGCTATCTAGTAATTCAAAAGCTTCATCAATTTGATTTTGATCTTTTAATAATCTAATTTTAGATAGAACAATCGAAGGGGCATTCATCATTTCAAGATCATTCAAGCCCAAAAAATAAGCTTTTAACTGCGTTAGTCTCTGAAAGTATTCCTCGGCCTGAGGCAGTTTGGGGCTGAATGAATCCAGTGAAACAAAAATAAAAGTTGCATACATCGGATGCTCTTTTAGCAATTCAAGCAGAAGTCCATTGGCATCTTCCATTTTACCTTGAACAATAAAGAGTTTAAGCCTAAGAATTTTTGCAGAGACAGAAGGAGCAAATCGGAAGGCATCCTCAAGTTCCTCTGCACAGGCCTTAAATTGTCCCAATTCGAATAAGGCTTTGGCTTTTTGAACTAAAATATGCGAGATGGTCTCGGATTGATTTTCTTGACCCACTTTAGAAAGCATTATTCTGTAATTATAGGCCTGATCCCAGTCTTCAACATCTTCAAATATACGGCAAAGGGATTGAATAACATCTTGTTGATCTCTGTTGATCTTCAGAACATCTTTATAAGTTTCTACGGCCTTATCTATAAAACCGCCCTTATCAAAATCTAGAGCAAGCTCTTTTAAAGCAACGAGACGAGTGCTTTCAGAAATATTGTCTCTCGCTATTAAAGAGCGATGAATTGAAATAGCTTTCTCTATTTCTCCGTTGGAACGAAAAAGACCTCCAAGAGCAAAGTAAGTTTCTATCGTTTCACGGTTTAAATCTACGGCATTTAGGAACTCTTTAATTGCAAGATCTTTATTCCCTTCAATTAAATACTGAGTTGCATTTAAAAATATTTTTGACTGAGCTTCAAAGATTGAATGACGATATTTTTTTGATAACTTTACAGCTTTGTCCCGCTCCATAACGTAGTGATAGATGAGGACTAACGTGATCACCACGGCTACAACAGCTAAGGCATTATCTTTACCCCATTCTAACAGGAAGGCATAGTTCATCAATAATCCTAAGGTTGGTAGAGATAAGCTGGGCCGCTAGCAGGAGACACTTTCTGCCTAATAAAAGAAAGTGTATCTTCACCCTCTTGTAACAGGTCATTCAAAGAAAATTTAGTACGAGCAGGTTTTAAATATCTGAGACCAAACTTACCCTTGAACTTTAATTCTTTATGAATCGCACGACCAGCTTCCCATAAACCACCGATTTCATCGACGAGACCAAAAGCTTTGGCTTCTGTTCCATGAAAAATTTGTCCCTGGGCCAGCTCCGCAATATCTTTAGTCAGTCTATCCTTTCTCACAGCAGATATATCATCCATAAATTGCTTATGCGTTCCCGCCAGCAATTCAGTTAAGTAGGCCCTCTCCTCATCCGTCATAGGGCGACCTGGATTTCCAATATCTTTGTAACGACCGGCCTTAATTGTTTCTTGCTTAAACTTTGCGAATTTAAAAAGTTCAGAGAGGTCAGCCATTTGCATAATGACTCCAATTGAACCCGTTAACGTTCCAGCGCTCGCCCAAATTTTTCTTGTGGCAGCTCCAATATAGTAACCTCCACTTGCGGCGACAGAACCGAAACTCGCGTATATTGGTTTAATTTTATCAATCCGACGAACTTCTTCATAAATTTCTTGAGTGGGGGCCACAGCTCCACCTGGAGAATCAATTCTTAAAATAATGGCCTTAATATCTTTCTGCTCTTCAGCAATAAGAAGTTGCTCAACCACTTTTCGAGACTCACGAATTTCATTCTCAATGGTGATGACAGCAATTGGTGATTTTTTTTGACTATCTAAAAGATCACTGCCGAGATCGTCTGCATCTTTTAATTTAAAGATTGTGAAAAATGCAAACATGATGAAAATAAAAAATAGAACAGTAACTAAAATAAATATTCCAACAATACCTTTAGATCGTTCACGGCTCACGAGGAACTCCTTCCCTAAGTTCTTAGAGCTTAAATTATAGGCATTTTAGAGGAGAAAAGGAAAGCTTAACTCGCCGATTTTAGTATCCACGTCCATCACACTCAGATTCTAAACGAGCAATTTCCTTTTTGAGATAAATCGGTGCACCGATTCTGCTGTTAGCTAACAGTCTTGCATATTCCCGAGAATATTGATCGGAAATCTCAGTATTTTCAACAACTATAAGTGTTTCATCATTTACATAATTCGCGGCCTCAGACCAATTTTGCGATCCCATGATCACAACTTTAGAATCAAGGACTGCAAATTTATGATGGAGAACGTCACCCCTATCAAGGGTTGGAATCCCGAACTCAGAAGCGGCTTTTTGCCAAGGACGATTGTCTGCTTCATAGGTACATTTCTGACTGTACATTTTAAGACCGCCCATATCCAACAATTCAGAATATTCTCGAAAGGCAAATTTCGGTTCAATAAGAAAACCCATTTCAACCCCTGAGCGAAATCTTTTTTCTAGAACATTAGAAAGTTTCTGGTCAGAGTAAACAAATAAGGCAGACTTAACTGATTGAGAAGCTTTTGAAATAAATTGGGCTATTAATCCATTAACAGACTCTTCCCAATTGTAGCGAGCTGAAGTGGGAGAGAACTGGATGGTAATTTTAGTTCCACGATCATTTATCGTTTGAGGACCTCGGTAAGTTTTATTATGACCAAAATTTCCTCGTTTTCCATTACCCCAAAGTTGAGAAAATTCTTCTTCAAAAATTTCACCTGCAGCTTGAGATGTAATTACCATCATTGAATTAGCATTACCGCGCGAAGATGGGGCCAAGAGATCTCCATGAATGCAACTCAAAGTAAAATTAGCTGAGCTTACGACAACTATTTTGCTATCAACGATCATAAACTTATGATGCATTAACCCTGACCCATGTGAATTATCAAACGTATCATCCATCACAGGAATTTTTCCGGCCTCTAAAATATAAACCGCATCACGTTCGTCAAGCTCAGCTTTAGTAAACTTACCATCTTTGTTGATATCAACGAGCGCTTTAAGCTCATTTAATTTTGTCGCCTCATACTGATCTTCCTGAGCATCTCTTTGAGTGACAACTGTGTAGTTGTAGTCGTGCTCGAGAACAACTCTTACATCTATTCCCTCTTTCTTTTTGGCCACGAGAGCTTGAGCAACAAGCGGTAGCCTCAGTTCCTGAACTGCGATGAAAATAGATTTTTTTGCTTTTGAGATATTCTCTAAAATGACCTTCTCAAGATCATCGCCCTTGCGCGAAATGTTTCTGTAAGGGTCTGTGTATGATGAATTAGGATTATGATTAAAGTATGCTTTAACCCCGGCCGAGGCAGAGGTTGATAGGAAAAATGTCAGAAGGGTCAGTTGCCATAATTTCATGCAGTGCGACCTTTATTTAGTCTTGCTAATAGTTGACTTAACTTCTCTTAATACAAGCCTAGATGTCATCTTAAAATTTCTGACAGCGTCATTCCTTTTCTTTTTTACCTGGTCTAAGTAACTGAAAACACAAGTTTGCTTTAGAAAAAATTGAATATTCCGATGAGAGAATCAAGAGCTATTTTTTGCCTGGAAGGCAACAAGGACTGGCCATGAAAAATCTATTTTTACTCACTGCTTTAATATCTGTCACACTTACACTCGCAAGTGCAAAAGAACCAATTGAGCATGAATCCATTCAGGATGCAGAGAATTTTAAAATAGAAAAAGCCGTTAAAGAAAAATCTGCAGGAAGAGCATTTGCGGGAAATAAGGCAAAAAAAGAAGCCCCTCTAGAAGAATCAAAAATGGAAGAAATTCCTAGCTCAGATGATTCTGATATAAATTACTGGCGATACTCGGAATAACGACTGGTTTTTTATCATTCCAAACATTGACCTTATCGAATTCGCTTTTTAATTGCCCGCAAGCTGCAAGAATATCGCTGCCTTTGGTCGTACGGATAGTACAAGTAAATCCACGCTTAATCATTTGATCCAAAAACCACATGATTTTTTGCTCACTAGGTCTCTTGTAATTTGATCCCGGGTACTCATTAAAAGGAATTAGATTAATTTTTGATTCTTTAGAATTAAGAAGATCCGCAAGGGCGGTGACATCTTCCAAGGAATCATTAAGACCATCAATTAAAAGATACTCATAGGTAATTCGGCGATGGGCCTTAAGTGGTATTTTTTTAATCGCAGAAAAAAGTCTCTCAAGGTCATAGACTTTGTTAATTGGCATAAGCTCTGTTCTCACGTTATTTCGTGCAGAATGAAGAGAAATGGCAATATTGACAGTCGGAAAATCGAGTGCAAGTTTTTCAATCGCCGGAACAAGACCGGAAGTAGAAAGAGTTATTCTTCTTTGACCGAGTCCTAATCCCTTTTCACTCATGAAGATCATCGTAGCTTTCTTCATGTTCTCATAGTTATGAAGAGGCTCACCCTGTCCCATATAAACGATGTTCGTCAATTCATCTCCAGCACCAAGATCATTGAGAAACTTTTGTACAGTTATGTATTGCAAGACCACTTCTGAAGTTTTGAGATGCCTCTTTAAACCTTGAGTCGCAGTATGGCAGAAAGTACAACCAACAGCGCATCCAACTTGTGAGGATACGCAGAGTGTGAGTCGATCACGTGCCGGGATTGCGACGGTTTCTACAGTTTGGCCGTCTTGCATTTTTACTAAAAATTTTCTTGTTCCATCTTTAGATAAACCATTCCAAACAATCTTTAATAAATTGAAATCGTAATTCTCTGAGAAGAACTCTTTTGCAGCTTTTGAGACGTTTGACCATTGCTGAGGATCATGAGTCCATTTTTTATATACCCAATCAAATATTTGAGTGGCGCCAAACGGAGAAAAACCCTTTTCAATTAAAAGATTTTTTAAATCATCATAGGTAAGGTCAAAAAAAGATGGCTTCATAGAGCGAATAAGTAGTGGATCTCAGAGATTTTAGCAAGCATAAATGAGGGATAAGGGACAAATTACAATTCTCGTTTTTTTAAGGACTTAGGTAAGAAGATGGGGGCCATCGGCCCCCAAAGGATCTATTTCCAATCTCTTCTTTTAGTTGAAATTTTAGCAAACTTACTTATTTCTTTTAAGAAATACTTTTGGTTTGTACTTTTGAAACGAAGTCCTCCACCATTTCGGACTTCTTTTAGATTTCTAGCTAGAACTCGGCCAAGCTCATTATACGCCATTTGAACATTTTCATTGATCCGACCTGACCGCTTAGACAAGTCATAAGTTCTCTGTATAAGACCAATTATGGTATTTGCTACCTGATCACCCTTTTTCCAACGAACATTGTTTTCAATATCATCTTTTAAAAGCTCTTCAAGCATCCCTTGAAGTTTAGCAAGGCGATCCTGCAAAGATTCATGACCCGTGCTTTGAGTTCTCTTGGTTACTAGTGAATCGAAGTAAGTAACGAGTGCATCCACTCTATTCATTTCTAATTTCAAATCAATGCTCTGTCGATGAACAATTTTTCCGGCCAGTCTCACTTGAACAGTACCTTCAATATGCCCAGCAAGAATCACATTCAAAGGATCTAAACTATCAATATTCACCATCACCTGACGAGTCTCACCAGCAGCAATTGGCTCGATATTCTTTTCAGATATACCTAACTTCCCAAATGAAACTTCGACCACTGAGATAGGAGATTCAACTCCTCTAGCTGGATTTTTTAAATTAACCATAAGAGATAAAGAACCAGTTAAAAAATCGAGACTACCATTAACTTGGTCAATTTCCACATAATCATTTAAAAGAAGACTGCGCTGTTTTCTGGCGACAAGAGATTTTGCCACTTCACCAACATCCCCAGGATTTTTAATACCCATATTGACAATAATAGATTCTCTGGCCTGATTAAAATCGCTGATTCTGCCAATCGTTTCTGTGACATAATTTGATCTTGTTAAAACAGGAGCTGTAAAACTGAACCCCTCCCTACTGGCCACAACATTTTGAGAGTTTTCAAAATTCATCAGAGAAGGTGCAGACTTTTCACCAAGATTACTTACTGAAAATTGCACTTTTAATTCTTCTCCAGGACGAAAGATCGAATCATTGACTTGGCCAATGACATAGGCATCATTGAGTTCAATGACAGGATTATTCTCGAACACTCTCATCAAGCGATCAAAGCTTTCTTTGTAGAGACGTTTGACTTCCTCTGCATATTTTTTAGCAGACTGAAGTTTGTATTGTTCATTGTAAGCATCTTTACGTGCGAAATGTTGAGCAACTTCTTCTCCCATTCCTTTTCCAATTATTTTTGCAATTTTGTACTTATCTGCTCCCTCTTGGTGGTAGTTCATAGAAGCGTACTGACGAGCATAAAAACGATCATACGCCTGCTTAAAATTATGAATATAAATATTCGCCAATTCCTTCACTTCAGAATCCGTGAGTCTCACTCTCTTGGTCTCGTTTCTATACCCTGTTATAATTTCTTCCATTTCAAATAGTGGCTGCCCGTTTGTATCCACAGCAGGTTGCCCATTTCCATCCAGCTTTCTAATCGGAGCACCATTTGAATCGAGTTTGTAGCGTTTCTCTTTTATCGCGATTGTTTCAACAATTGTTTTCTCAAGGGTTTTTAGTCTTGAGAATGTCTGATACTGCTCGAGAGTTCTTTCATCACGATCAAAAATCTCCCAGGCCCAATCAGGATTTCTCCACCCATAATTTTGAAAATTATATTGTCTATTCGCCCTAAAAAAATCCCAGATAGACAATGAGGGCATATTTCTGCGACCAAACACGGTTTCATTTTGATTACAAATTGAGTTTGCAAATTCATTTTGAAGACTCAAAGCCTTGCGAGCTGCAAGTCTATCATCGAGTGGAGAATTTTTATTAACCCATCCTTTTGCATAAACAGCATCAAACTCACTTCCCATTTTCCTTACGACATCGTATTCATAGCCATCCGAATAACCATTAAAGGTCACTTTGGGGAAATCATAGTTTTTATTTGGTAATACCTGACGACCTGATCCATCTCTTAAATCGAGCACTGAACGGTAACGAGAAATAATCTGATCTGCTGATTCTGTTTGCCCTTCAGCTTTGGCCTTCTCAAATCCTCTTGAAACTGCGCTATCAAAACTTGCGCCATTCACATAGGCATCGGCCTGTCTAATCATGTCCGGTGTAGGATTAACACCAGAACTATATCCATCCGAAACTCCTTGATAAAATCCATCAAGACACCCTAAATATTTTCCTGCATTTTTCGCATACTTTTCTGCCATCCATCTGGCAGCACTGACTCCATCAGAACAGGCCTTGTAGGCATGCTCATTGCCTGTATTAACTTGAGAATCACAAAGAATTCCATTGATGTTCATGGGAGGATCAAAAATAGTATTGAGATCCCCAATAGATCCACTGTAGCTCTGGCCTAAAACCCAAGGTGAAAGAGACATAAAAGAAAAAGCCACCAGACTCAGCTTTAAAGATCTTTTCAAAGGAACCTCCAGGTCTTAATTATTAATTAGTTCCTATTAAGCAAGAAGAAAGCCAAAACTATTTATGTCTTTGTAAATACTTAGAGGATAAATAAATGAAGTATGTCGAATTAAATGACACAAATTGGCTAAAGTGACACTGATCTGTCAAAGTTTTAGACAATCATTCAGACTGATCAATAAACTATTTTTAAGACCTCATCGAGAGACGTTTCGCCGGAAGCAATTTTTCTTGCGCCATTGAATCTAATAGAGCGATAAAAGCCTCGAGTTTTTTCTCTCAATTCAGATATTTCAACATTTCCGTGGATGACCTTTTTTATACGATCATCGATTTTCACAAGTTCATAAACACATAGTCTTCCTGAAAAGCCTGAATGTTTACATTCTTCACAGCCTACAGGTTCAAAAATTTGTGCAGGAGGAGTTAATTTTTCTCCATCTAATAATGCCATCCACCTATTCATATCTACTGGAACAGCTCTTTTACAGTGGGAGCAAAGTTTTTTTACAAGTCTTTGAGCAAGTATTCCGCTCAATGAAGAATTGATGAGGAAAGTTGGAAGTCCTAAATCCACAAGACGCTGGATCGTCGCGAGGGCACCATTAGTGTGTAGAGTTGAGAAAACTAAGTGTCCAGTTAAAGAACTTTGAATCGCCATTTCACCTGTTTCAAAATCTCTAATCTCACCAACCATGATGATATCAGGATCTTGTCTTAAGAATGATCGGATACACTCAGCAAAAGAAAGTCCTATTTGGGGGTTTACTTGAACCTGGTTGAAAGAATCAACCTCCATTTCGATAGGGTCCTCTGCAGTACAAACATTTACATCTGGAGTGGCCACTCTATTAAGTGATGTATAGAGAGTTGTTGTTTTACCAGATCCCGTAGGGCCAGTGACGAGAATTAAACCTTGTGGTTCATTTATGAGTTTCTCCCAAAGTTGAAGATCCTGCTCATCAAAACCGATAAACTCGAGATCTTTTCCTGCCACATTTTTATCAAAAATCCTAATCACCATTTTCTCGCCAAAATTTGTGGGAAGTGTGGAGAGCCTCATTTCAACTTGTTTACCATTTTCAAGATTTCTTTTTATACCACCATCCTGAGGCTTTCGTTTTTCATCCAATTTCATCTCGCCCAAAATTTTAAAACGAGCAATAACCATCATCATGGCTTCATGGTCCATTCGATAGACAGTTTTTAAATCTCCATCGACTCTAAATCGAACTTGTGCGAGACCTTTTTTTGGTTCTAAATGGATATCTGAGGCTCTTTCTAGAGTTGCAAAATTAATAAGCCAATCGACTATTTTTGCAACAAATCCATCCTGGGCCCCTTGATTGCGTCCCCTCGATTTTTCGATTAAGGCATCAAGCTCACCAATCTTTCCCTGCCTCAGAAGACGCATTTTCTCCTGACCTGATGATCCTTGATCTCTTGCTAGTCCCTTGAAGGCTTTTTGAACAATAAATATTTCATTGAGAAGATGCCGGATTTGTCGAGGTGAACCTAATCTTACTTTTATTTTACGCTTAATTTGAGCACCAACTTCATCAACCCAAGAATTTACGAAGGGCTCAGAACTTAAGAAAATGACCTCTTCCGAGTTTAACTCTACGGGAACAATTAACAAACGCTCTAGGTAAGCTAGAGGCAGTAGACTTCCCACCGTTTCAAGAGGAACCTTAAGTGGATCAACCCTCTGGTAGTCCATTCCAAAATGTGATGCTAAGATTCCAAGAATTTCATCTGAAGTAAAATTGCGATCAACCAAAGAATGATTCTTTAAGCTAGTGTCTAAGATTAAATTTAAAGGATGCTCTTTATTTAAGGCCCATTTTCTACTTAATTGGTCAGAATCTTTTTGAGTCAAGGCTTGGGCCTTAACGAGTGCTATCAAAATATCCTGCAAAAGGATTTTTTTATCATTGTTCTGGTAAGCTGGAATTCCCATCTTAGTAACCTCTCTCAATACCCTATCGGTCGCTCATGGGCAAAAATAATATTAATTAAGGCCAGGGGTCATGAAATCCGATAAAAAATCAAATATTTGTCATCGGGAGATTTTTTCTGATTTATCTCTTTCACGTTAATTCAATGAGATACTATGAGTTACTCGACTCATTAGTCATTGGTCGAAATTCTGGAGACATTCAGTTCGCTAATGATGCGAAAATTAGCGGCAAACATGCCCTGATCAACCTTGATCGAGATGAATCCACATTCAAAATTACTATTACAGACCTTGAATCTAAAAATAAAACTCTTGTTAATCGTTCTGAAATTCCACCGAATAAAAAAATAGAAATTAAATATTTAAACTTAATTGAAATTGGTGAACAGCAGTTTGTAATATCTGAAACAGATAATATAAACTTGGTTTTTCTTAATGAGATGATTAAAGAACAATTAAATCGTCCTCTCAGCTCCATATCATCAAATCAAAAAAATGATTCTTTAAAACAAGATAACATTTTTTCAAATTCAAGCTTACTTGCGGATAAAGAAAATGAAATAAAGATCTTATCTAATGAAATCTCTGAGATTGAAAAGAAGACGAGGCTAGAGATTGCAGCACTTGATAATAAAAAAGAATTGCTGATTAAAGAGGCCAAATCTCAAATATCTGAAATTTCAAAGCAATTAAAATCACTTCAACTCGAAGTATTATCTATTAAGCAAGAACAAGACCGCTTGAAGGCAGACATCGAACAGAAGAAGAAAAAAATAATTAATTTAAAGGATTTTGACTCTTAAGGAAAGACTAAAAAAGATTTCCGAATATACCCTTTTTCTTTGATTTTGTTGGATCAACAACAACTTCGCCAAAATTTGAAAAGATTTGTCTAAAGTTATTCTTGTCTTTAGCTCCCTCAACTCCGACATTATAATCCTGGACGGAAATAAGCCTAACTTCACCACCATCTTTTGATTGAACTAATTCAAGTGCGAATGACTTTAAATCATCTAAACTGTTAAATGTATCGCGAATCTCCAACATTCCATTCGTATCAAAAGCGTATAAAATTTTATATTTTGCAGGTCGAAACTCATCATTCTGATTTTGAGACGACTCAAAATAATAAATAATATTTAATCCTTTCATGTCGAAACCTCATAATGACCAAAATCTAAAGCAATCTTCCCTTGTGGTAAAAGCTCTACTTCTACACCTTCCGAATTCGATTTAACAGTTGCCTTTAGAGGATCTATCATTCTCAAGAAGGCAAACCTTTTTTGATTTTGAATTTTTACAATTTTTTTATAACTTGTCGGATTATAAAGATTAACTCGTCTCACATCGATGTAATTTAATTCATGCGCAGACCTAGACCTAATCCTCCAAAAATTAAAAACATCTTCATCCAAGACGAGTAAAGGATGATCTATCTTCATAAATTTGAAAATGTGTTTCCAGAAAAGGTCTTGCTGATCCTGACGCTCAAGTTTACTACCTTCAAAAGTAATAAACCGTCCCTCTCCTAAGGTTGTGAGTTGAACAGGAGAAATATAATTCACCGTCTGGAGTTTCAAGCTATTTTCAAGATAAAAAACTTGTAGCCTTTGGGCCAGGTCTTCTGAAATTCCATCTCTATCAAATATTATTTTTTGTCCCATCATGAAAAGCTTAAGCATTTTAGCGAGGAGCAAACGATTCATGTTTCTAGCATGAAAAAATTTAATTCGGTCTTGTGAAGAATCAATCCAATGAGGAGTAAAATCTATCTGATTGTGGACATAAAACATCCAATGACAATTTTTTCGAAGGTAGTCTTTTAAGCCATTATTTTCAAAGACCTCAGGACTTTCAAAATCAAAGACATCGACTAAAGCCAGAGGTGAATATTCCTCAGAGTTTTCATATTTTATTGTTTTTAATTCATACTGTGATTGCAATTCAGAGGAGCCAAAATGCTCATTAATGCATATTTCAAACAGATTCTTTTTCTCTTCCTGATTCAAGAGGCAGGTGCTGATCCACATTTGATTTACGTAGGATGTAAAAAGTTCTTGAAACAAGAAGACTTGAGAGTGCCCTTCAGATAAGCACCTTTGAATAGTATCCCTTGGACCAGAACCAAATACATGGATGTTTTTATTACCCTTCCAAAAAATGGCGAGAGTCTCTTCAGCAACCGTTAAAAAAAGTTGCTTAACTTCAGTTGTAAATTTATTTTTTAATTCTAGTTCTTCAGTCGCACTATTAATTTCAAGCCCATTCGGAAAAGATTTTTTTAAGAATCGAGAAAAGCCTTGATTAAAACTAATTGAATCATCACTAAAAAAAGATTTATATTTTTCATCTTCATGAAAATAATACTCAACGGCCCAAACTGAACTCATCGATTTCTTTGAGACGAGAAGCTTTGCAAATTCAGAAACAAAGTCAGCGTAAAATTTAAAAACTTTTGGATCAAAGTGAGAATACATTTTATGTATGGTTCCATCTTGATCGAGACAAGATAAATTCATCCCATCCTTAGATGTACTTAGATTTCTTGCAGCAGAAATAGGGACTCCACCATTGGGAAGAAAGGGGGATGGGCCTATTGGAAGCAACCAACAGTATTTACGACCATGGCGCGTCAAAATTTCGATAAGTCTGCCCAGGTCTCTTTCAGCAAAAACTTGACCAAAATCCCACGAATCATTGGGAGCTGCATGCCCTCCCCAATTAAGCGGAATATAAATGGTTTCATCTACTGGGGAGTCTATGACGTGTTTTTCCCATAGAGCGGCAGAAGTTTTCCAATAGAAAAACCACTGCTCACCGGGTCTAACAGGACTAATTAAAGGCAGAGACTTTTCATTCAAATACATGCGCTTCCAAGATAATGTCTAGTCACATTGATTTTAGCTTAATAAATGACGTGAAGTGTATCAAAATAATAAGAACTCATTTAATTAACAAAAACTGATTTTTCCGCTACACTTTGGCGATTCAAAAAAAAGGACTCCTATGTGGTTTTTTACTCCTGAAGAAAAAGAGATTCAAAAAGTTTGCCGTGATTTTGCTAAAAACGAACTTGCCCCCTTTGCTGAACATCACGACAACAAAGAAACTTTTAACTTAAAAGCCTTCAAACACATGGGTGAACTGGGGCTTTTAGGAATAACTGCCGACCCAGATTATGGTGGTGCAGGAATGGGCGCAACTGCGGCCACAATTGTTATGGAGGAGTTTGGGAAAGCATGTGCAGGATCAACTCTCTCTTTTTTAGCTCACTCTATCCTTTGTGTTAACAACCTTAATAATAATGGCTCTCCTGAACAAAAAGCCAAATATCTCCCAAAACTTATTTCGGGTGAACATGTTGGTTGTATGGGAATGAGCGAACCTGAATTTGGTTCAGATGCTGTTGGGATGCAAACGAAGGCCGTAAAAAGCGGTGATTTTTATGAAATTACAGGCAATAAAATGTGGATCACAAACGCTCAGTATGCTGATGTTGTCTACCTTTACACCCGCACGGGTCCTGGAAAAAAAGATCTTACAACTTTTATCGTAGATAAAGGCACGCCAGGTTTTAGCGTTTCGAAAGAAATTCACAAGATGGGTATGCGCTCTTCCCCTACGGGAGAACTCTCTTTTCAAAAAGCTAAAGTGCCTGTTGGAAATCGCGTTGGGAATGAAGGCGACTCAGTTATTCATATGATGAAAAATCTTGAAATTGAGCGGATTACTATCGCCGGAATTTCTCTTGGTATTGCTCAAGCTTGCTTAGATCAGTGTATTAAATATGCAGGCGAAAGAAAGCAATTCGGAAAAAATCTTGCACACTTTCAAATCATTCAAAAGATGATTGCTGAAATGTATTCTGAAACTGAAGCCATGAGACGCATGCTCTACACTGTTTGTTATGAGTATGATAATGGAAATAAATCAAACAACCTCGCTTCCGCAGTCAAGCTTCAACTTCCAAAGATGGCTACAAAAATTGCACTTGATGCCATCCAGCTACATGGCGGATATGGATACTCTAGGGAATTCCCAGTTGAGCGAATGATGAGAGATAATAAGCTCAATGAAATTGGTGCTGGAACAAATGAGGTCATGATCATGATCATTGCAAAGAATCTTCTAAGAGAAGCCCTGAGAGACTAATTATGAATGATTTCCAAAAAGAACTGTGTCGGAATTTGGCAAAATATTGTCAGGATGTCATTGAGCCCCATATGGAGCATGATGACGCTGAAGGAAAATTCCGCATGGAATTCTTTAAGGGTCTAGGGGACTATGGAGTAACGGGAGTGACGTTGCCTGAACTCTATGGCGGAGCAGGACTTACCTATTCGGATTATTGCTATGTTCTCGAAGAAATTGCTAAAGTCTCAGTCCCTTATGCTGTCACAGTCTCTGTCTCATCAATGGTGCAAACTATTCTTAATGAATATGGAAATGAAGATCAAAAAAGAAAATATCTACCAGCACTAACTTCTGGCGAAGAAATTGGCGCTTTTGCTTTATCTGAATCCCATTCTGGTTCTGATGCAGCTTCTTTGAAAACAACAGCAAAAAAAGTTGATGGTGGTTATGTTCTTAATGGAACAAAAATGTGGATCACCTCAGGTGGAATTGCCAAGACGTATATTGTGATGGCAAGAACTGGTGCTGAGGGAGCCAAAGGCGTCTCCGCTTTTATTGTGAGAGATGGAGCCCAAGGCTTCTCTTATGGTAAAGCTGAAAAGAAAATGGGCTGGAAAACTTCTCCAACCAAAGAACTTATTTTTGAAAATTGTTTTGTAGCTACAGAAGATAGACTCCTTGAGGAAGGTCAAGGCTTCAATGTCGCAATGGGTGGTTTAGATAGGGGCCGTGTCGCCATTGCGGCCATAGGCGTAGGATGTGCTCAAAGAGCACTTGATGAAGCTGTTAGTTACAGCCTTACACGTCAACAATTTAAGCAAGCCATTTTTGATTTTCAAGGCTTACAATTCATGATGGCCGACATGGCCTTAGAAGTAGAAAGTTCTCGCCTCATGGTTTTTGCCGCAGCAAAATCGATTGATGAAAAAGTTCATAACAGTAAGCTTTGTTCTATGGCCAAACTTAAGGCGACAGACTGTGCGATGAAAGTTACAACAGATGCCGTTCAAGTACTCGGAGGAGTCGGTTACACAGCTGAGTACCCTGTCGAGCGTTTTATGAGAGATGCAAAGGTTTTACAAATTGTGGAAGGAACAAATCAAATTCAACGAGTCGTCATCGCTCGCCATTTAAAAAAAGAGTACGAAAATCATGCTTAATTGGAAAATGAGATCTTCTCTTCAATTTGAACGATTTGAAAATTTTGAAAAGTTTTACGAAAACTACTTAAAAACTCTCAACTCACCAGAGACTGGTTTTTTTCACCTTCCTGAAAATAAAATACTTCTTGATCAAACCAAGCAAGTCTATAACAAATTTAAGTCAAAAAAATATTTCATCCATATAGGTATCGGTGGGAGTGCACTCGGACCAGAAATGCTCATAAAAGCTTTGGGTGGGAATACGGATGTAGAATTTATTTTTCTCAATAATATTGATCCTGATGATTTTTACTCTCAGTTAAAAGTAGTCAATCTCCGAGAAAGTCTTATCTACGTTGTCTCAAAATCGGGAACAACTGCTGAGACTGTAGCCGCCATGAGTGTCGTTATTGAACTTCTCAAGCATCAAGGCCTCTCAGAGGAAAATTTTAAAGACTATTTTGTTTTTTGCACGGATCCTGAAAAAGGTGACTTAAGAAAAATTGCCCAACTATGGAATGTTTCTACCCTCGATATTCCATCAAATATTGGTGGTCGTTTTTCTGTACTAACTCCAGTGGCTTTTCTTCCTCTACTTTTTGCAGGTATCGACGCAGATTTGTTACTGAAAGGTGCGAGAGACATTCAGAAAAAATTATCTTCTCAAGATGAGGGGAAAGATTTCTTTTCACTCGCCTTTTGGATCAAGCAGCTTCACGATCGCGGAACTCATCAGACTGTCATCATGCCCTACTCATCAAGGCTTAAAGAGTTTTCAAGCTGGTTTGTTCAGCTCTGGGCGGAAAGTCTTGGTAAAAATGGAAAAGGCCTCACTCCAATACCTGCATACGGTGCTACAGATCAGCATTCTCAAATGCAACTTTTTATGGAAGGTCCTAACGACAAAGTTTTATTTTTAATTGAAGTTGAAAAATTCAAACATGATTATTCCCTAAAAAATACTGTATCATCAGATACTTTTAAGCTCCTTTCACCATTTTCTCTTGAAATGCTTATGAAGGCAGAATTCCAAGGGACACTTAAGGCCCTTAATGAAAACGATAGGCACGTGGTTCACTTCTCAATACCTCTGGTCAATGAAGAATCTTTAGGGCAATTAATTTTATTGTCCGAGTGCCTGACTGTAGCAATCGGGATTATGCTCGAAATTGATCCCTTTAATCAGCCAGGTGTTGAGGCCGGTAAAAAATATGCCCATCAGTGGCTAAAATCTTACTAAGAAAAGCCGATAAAATTCTAACTGCGTCTTGCTGATTATTAAGAGGGGCCTTAGAATAGACCCCATTACTAAGTTGTTAGAATTTGGAGAAATCATGAGTGATGATAACAACGCCACCATCGTTATAACAGATATTCGTAAAGCACTTGCTGCTGCGGAAGATGAAGCAAAACAAAAACCATCTTGCTTATTAATCGTTGGTGGAGAACTCAATGGTTCAATCTTTGATCTAGTGAATGGAGAAAATGTAGTAGGAAGAAACCCTGACTGCTCAATCTCCCTAGACTTCCAAGGTGTCTCAAGAAAGCATTTTATAGTTACTGTTGAAAATGGCGTTGCGACTGTTACTGATCTTGGATCAGCAAATGGAACCTATCTAAATAATCAAAAATTAGAATCTCCGACACAACTTAAACGTGCCGATATGATAAAAATTGGGGCCATTGCCATGAAGTTTCTCCCAAGCGGAGATCCTGAACGCCTGACTTATGATAAGCTCCATGAAGAGGCGAACACAGACGGCTTAACAAAATGTTATAATAAAACATATTTCAACAATTCACTGGAAACTGAGGTCAAAAAATCCAAAGTAACTGGTAAACCTCTTACTCTAATCATCTTTGATCTTGATCACTTCAAAAAACTTAATGATAACTATGGTCATGATGCTGGTGACTTTGTCTTAAAAGAAAAATCCCGACTCATTAGAGAAAATGGAGTTCGCCAGGGTGATATATTTGCTCGTTACGGTGGTGAAGAATTCTGCGTCCTTTTGCCTAATACCAATCTTAAACAAGGTTTTGAAATTGCAGAAAGATTAAGAAAACTCGTTGAAAAGCATGAATTTATCTATGATGGTAAAAGATTGCCAGTGACAGCCTCTATTGGAGTTGCTGATTACAGACAAGGCGTTAATTCAGGCACAGATCTTTTCAAACGGGCCGATTCTGCTGTTTATAAGTCCAAAGAAGGCGGAAGAAATCAAGTTAACTTCTTTAAGGGATAAATGCTTGGCCCTCCAGCAAAAATAAGTTTATTACCCGAACATCTCATCGATCAAATCAAGGCCGGTGAAGTCATAGAGAGACCTGGAAGTCTCCTTAAAGAAATTATTGAGAATTCAATTGATGCAGGCTCAAAAAAAATAGAACTTACTGTATTGAATAATGGTCTAGATCTTATCTCTCTGAAAGATAACGGCAGTGGTATTTTATCTCAAGACTTACCTCTCGCCTTTTCTCGGCATGCAACTTCTAAAATAAATCGTTTTGAAGATTTATATCAATTAGATTCATTCGGATTTAGAGGCGAAGCCCTTGCTTCAATTGCTGCGATTTCAAAAATTCAATGTCTCTCTTTTAATAAAGAGGAAATTGATGGCAGTGAAATTCGGATTGAAGGTGGAAGAACAGTTTATGAAAATTCTCGACAAAAAATTCAAGGACAAACGGGTCTTGAGCTCAATATACAAGAGTTATTTTACAACACTCCAGTGAGATTAAAGTTTATCCAGTCATACCAGTCTGAAAAAAACTATATAAAAAAAGTTATCTATTCTTTTGTTCTCTCGCATCCTCAAGTTGAGTTTATCTTAAAACTAAATGATGATGAAAAAATTGTTTATCCGTCAAGGCCAACATTAAAAGAAAGACTTATTGATATCATCCCAAAATCGAAAGAGTTGATTAGGACTACTCAACGAAGCTATGAGCAAAATGATATAGAAATATTCCTTGCCCCAGCCGAACTGAAAGCACCTTTGAAAATTCAATATACATTTATTAATAAAAGGTTTGTAGTTGATAAGCAGCTTTTAAGAGTTATTGCTCAAACTATGGCCACACAGTTTGGTCATGATGATTTTCATTACGTTGTGTTCTTGAATTTACCAACGGACCATATCGATGTGAATGTTCACCCGAATAAAACAATCATTAAGATGTTTGAAAACTCTAAAGTCATAAGTCTCTTAAGTGCAAGCATCAAAGAAATGGCTTCTGGCCCAAAAGATCACGTTTATTCAAATAATTTAAATCAAACTAAAACTGAACTATCATTCCAAAATCATTTTACTTCAATGAATGAGGAGCTGTTACTCCAAGAAAGACACGAATACAACATGGATGGTATTTTCTCTCCTCATCAAAACATGACGAAGGAAGAGACTGATCTCATTTGGCTAAATAATTTCTTTATATTAAAAATGAATCAGACTTGGCATGCTGTATCACCAGGTAAATTAATTGATTTATTTTTTTCATTACAGCTTCGAGCACCTTCTTCACAATCGATACCATTGCTAGTGAGTGAACCATTTAAATTTCTTGAGGATGACTTAAAACGAATTCACCATCTGGCCGAATCTGGTCTAGAACTTGAAAAGCTATCAAATGATACAGTTGTTTTAAGATCAATTCCTGAATGGTTAAATGGAATTCCTCTCCAGTTTGTCATCGACAAGATGATAAAAGGGCAAAGCTTTTTAAATTCAAATTTTGATCCCCGAGACTGGTCAAAAGAGACGTGGACTAAAATAATAGCCTCAATAAGTCTAAGTACACTTATTGAAGAAAAAGTTTTTATAAATTTAGAAACACTTCTTTCTGAGAAAATGAAATGAGGGTCATCATCATCTCGGGAGCCACTGCAACCGGAAAGACTGATTTAAGTATTAAGATGGCAAAAGAGATTGATGGAGAAGTTGTAAACTTTGACTCGCTCTTACTCTATCGTGAATTAAATATTGGAACCGCAAAACCCACACCACAAGAGAGAGGAGGAATTCCACATCACATGATAGACGTTAGCAGCATCTCGTCGCCCATGAATGCGGCAGACTATGTCAAAGAAGCACTCCCCATTATCCACAATATCCTCTCAAAAAATAAAACTCCAATCTTAGTCGGTGGGAGTGGTTTTTATCTTCAGGCGTTGCTCATGGGGATGTATGACTCACCTACAAGTTCTTCAGAAGTTCTGCAAAGGTCTAAAACACTCTATGATAATGAGGGTATTTTGCCTTTTAGGTTGATTCTTAAGGAGAATGATCTTGTGTCTTATGAAAGATATCATGAAAATGATCATTACCGTATTCGACGGGCGGTAGAACACTTCTGGACAACAGGGTCTAGTTTATCTCAAGAGCGATTAAAAAAAGATCAGGACAATATTAAAAATCAACTTACCAATATTCACGGCTGGGAAACACTCCACATCTATTTGAAGGTCCCAAAAGAGGATCATATCCCTATCATAGAAAAAAGAACTTCTCGTATGATTGATGAGGGACTTATCGAAGAGGTTGGTTCTTTACTAAAAAATGGTTTTACTGGCCTAGAGAAGCCACTTCAATCGATAGGATATAAAGAAGCTGTTAGCTATTTAAATGGCAATTTAAAAACAATGGATGAATGTATCGAAAAAATAATCATCTCCACCAGGCAGCTTGCAAAGTCTCAAAAGACTTGGTTCAACAGAATTTCACAAAAAGAAATTTTTAATCCTCTCTTAGACTCAAGGCTGATTGAAGATAAAATCAAGAATTTTCTCAAAGATAGATAAGGCGCCTCCCCAATTGAGGAAGCGCCCATGTGTATTAAGGTTCAGGAGTTAAAGAAAAATTCTCAGTAGGAGGAAGTATCGGCATTGTTTGTTTTGGAAACTCCCCAGTGAGAGCATTTAGGAAAGCAACAATATCAGAAACTTGTGGATCAGTTAAATCCATTCCAAGTTGTGTTTTTCCCATCACGCGAACAGCTTCATCAAGAGTTTTTACTTTACCATTATGGAAGTAAGGTGCCGTCAAAGCAACGTTTCTCCAAGTCGGCACTCTCCAATGATTCTTATCATCATTTTTTTTAGTAACTTCGTAACGACCTTTATCTGAAAGTAAGTCATACTTTTTGTCATAATCGGAACCAGGGATTTGTGGAAATGGTTGGTAATTCCCCTCACCCATTTTCAATCCTTCTCCATTAAAATTATCTCCCGTATGACAAGATGTACAACCAATCTCCTCAATTAGCTTCATGCCTCTAATTTGTTGAGCAGTCATAGCCTTTTTGTTACCCTTGATAAATTTATCAAAGGGAGAATTTGGAGTGATAAGAGTTCTTTCGTAAGTTGCAATCGCTTTGGCAAGATTGTCTATATTCACAGCTGAATTATCTTTAGGAAAAGCTTTCTTAAAAGCAGAGACATAACCTGGGATTTGATTAATTCGTTTAATCACTTCATCATGATTAGGCATCCCCATCTCAATAGGATTTGTCAGTGGACCTTTCGCTTGATCTTCAAGAGAAGCCGCACGGCCATCCCAGAACTGAACTGAGTTAAAAGCTGAGTTCCAAACTGTTGGAGACCCACGACCACCTCTTTGACCACGCACACCTACACCTACTGGACGCCCGTCTGCCCCATCTGCCATTACGTTATGGCAAGAGTTACAGGAAATTGTCCCATCAATTGAAAGTCTAGGATCAAAATATAACATTTTTCCTAATTCAACTTTGGCCGGTGTGATTGGGTTATCGGCCGGTGTAGGGACTTTTTGTGGTAAAGGCTTTAGGGCCCAAACACTCGTGCTCACCAATGCCGAGAAAAGAAGCAAACTTTTTCTTAGATGCATTTATCCTCCGTCTAAGTTAAAATAAAAATAATCCTATTTTAACCCAAACAATACTAGCCGCAATAGACAACCATGATACAGGCCCACGATAAATTAAAAGTTATAGTAATTTCAGATGGTACTGGAGAGACCGCCTCCGCTATTACAAGGGCAGCCATGGCCCAGTTTCAAGATAAAGAGATCTTTTTTACCCGCTATAAGAATATCCGGACTAAAGAGCAAATTGATGCCATCTTCCAAGAAGCTGCCATCCATCATGACATTGTCATTTACACTATCGTCTCTGTAGAACTGAGAACTTATATTCTAGAACTTTCAAAGAGAGATCATGTCCGAAGTGTCGATGTCATGGGTCCACTTCTTTCCGCTTTTTCCAATTTCTTTGAATCTGAACCTAATTACCAACCAGGTATTTTACACGCTGTGAATGACCAATATTTCAAACGAGTTGCCGCCATTGAATTTACACTTAATCATGATGACGGAAGAAATATTAACTCGCTAGACGAAGCTGATGTGGTTCTTGTTGGTATATCACGGACTTCTAAAACACCTCTTTCCATGTATCTCTCTCTTGAAGGTATCAAAGTTGTAAATGTTCCGATCGTGATGGGAGTTCCCGTACCCGATAAACTGTTTCAAATAGATCAGCGGAAAATTTTTGGTCTAACGATCGATCCAGAGGCGCTTTTTCAAATTAGAAAGAACAGGCTTACACGATTAGGATTATCAAAAGATGAGGGCGATTATGCAGACATCTCAAAAGTAACTGAAGAAATTGAATGGGCCAATCGAATTTTTGCTGAAAATAAAAGATGGCCTGTTTTTAATGTTACAGGAAAAGCTCTTGAAGAAACTGCTGCTGAAATAATTAAACTACTCAACATGAGAAAAGTTAATAGGTTTAAGCAATCTAAACGCTTTGATGAATCACCAGAATAAGATTTATCTACTCTAAAAAGAACTTCTTATTTTCTTCGATATTAAATTCAACTTTTTTCTCTGTCCCTAAGATAGGATTTACGATCTTGGCCTGATATGTTCCTTCAGCAACCTGGATATCGTTAAGCGGAAGATCCCGCTCAACTGTTTGACCAGCTTCCTCATAAACAATCTTTGAACCCGCAGCATAATTTTGAGATGTGGAAAGTAATCCCATTCTCGCCCTTTCAAGTTCTGGAACTGTGACAACTTTAGAGTCTTCTTCTTTAGATAAGGTTAATTTTTTTATGAAAGGTAAGTAACCAACTTTTTTTACAACAAGAGTGACTTCTTTCCCCATGCTCACTTTCAGAGGTGACCCAACGTACTCAACTTTCGTACCATCAAGAAATACTTCCATCTCAAAATCAACTCCACTTAACACCACTTGCCCGGAATTACTTTGAACGTGAGCCTCATTTTTTACTGGTGAAGTCGATTTATTCTGAACAGGCAGTGATGAAATACTTCGATCGACATCCTCACCATCTATTATTTTTCGAAGATTAAATCCTGTCAGAGATTCAACAAGATCAGATTGGATATACGCAAATCCGGCCAGTGAGGCAGCAATTATAATTATTATTAATGGTGATCCAGAGGAGTTTTTTTCAGCTTCAATGCTTTTTCTCGTGGTGACACGGCTAGCAGTTTTATCCATTTTTTTATTACTTATTGGGCTCGCAGACGCTGACTTTGGTATGATTTTTCCTTGAGCAATAGACTGACGATTGACTTTCCTCGTTCCAAGCTGGTCTATTTCAATACCTATTGATGACGCTTCAACTGTAAGCTCAAGTTCCCTAATCTTAGTTCTTCCTTCTAAGATTTTTTCTCCAGGCTCCTTCTTCGCACCTTTGCGAGACTCATCTTTCTTCATCTCTTCAATATAAGCTTGAGTATCAATTTTACCGTAATCAACAAACTTTTCACGATCTGACTCAATTTCTTTCTTAAACAAGTCATCCGCAAATGTTGTTAAATCTGATGCATTAAAATCAGGGTAATTTGAGTAAAGGAATCTAACCAGAGCACGGTTGAGCTTATCACAATCTTCATAGCGATGTGACCTATCTTTAGAAAGAGCCTTCATCACGATGGCATCAAGCTCTTTTGGAACTGATGGATTAATTTCAGATGGCGGTATAATCTTACAGGCCTGTATTTGCTTGAGTACAGCAAGATCATTGTTGGCCTGAAAAAGTTTTCTAGAACATAATAGTTCCCATAGAGTTATCCCTACAGCGAATTCATCATAACGAGCATCAAGTTCAAGACCATCTAAATATTCGGGTGCAAGATAAGAAAGTTTACCTTTAATAGTACCAGCTTGAGTTGCTTCAGAATTAGTATTGGCCTTGGCAATACCAAAGTCGATAACCTTAACCGCACCATCATAAGTGAGCATGATGTTGTGAGGAGAAATATCTCGATGAACAATTTTAAAAGGTTTACCGGTTAGTTTATCAGTAAAAGTATGGGCATAATGAAGACCCAAGCAAACTTGAGAAATAATGTAACAAGAGATCTCAACAGGAAAGACGACTTTTTTCTCTTTAAGTCGATCTAAATATTGCTTGAGATTTGCCCCATGGATATATTCCATGGCCGTATAAAGCTGACCATTGGTTTCACCATAATCATAAACTTGCATAATGTTAGGGTGAAGCATACCAAAGGTAATATTAAGCTCATCCTGAAACATACGTACAAAAGCAGCATCTTTAGAAAACTGAGGCTGAACCATTTTAATCGCAACAACTTTATTCGCTTGCTCGCCAAGGTAACGGGCACGGCAAATCTTCGCCATACCACCATCAACAAGATGATCTAGGATTAAATATTTACCGAATCGTTGAAATTTTTTATTTTCGCTCATAAAGCCTCAAGATCCTATCGGACATAACCAGTAAATCTTAAGCTTTTTGATTAAACTTTAGAAAAGTAGTCCATTTATAGGATCTTTTCATTTAGAGGTTAATTTCCAAGTTCTTGAAACTTGGAAAGTTAATCGCTAAAGAATGAGTGCTTAGACGACTTGGTGCTCGCTTGCAGTATCCCAACACCTTATAGTTTTGCATCCTCCAGTCAGAGGCCGAAGGATGACTTTTTAAAGCTGCAGAAAAATTATTAAGAACGACATCGTCATAACCATTAAGTTTCATTTGCTCACGAAAATTAACATGTGAGATTTTCGAAGGATCTGCGCTGTAAGAGACTGTGACAACGAGTTTTTCACATTTCGTGAAAAACTCTTTTTCTGACGATGAAAACCATTTTGCAAATGGAGACTCAGGATCAGCTTTATAAAAAAAAGCATCAAAATAAAGTGTCATACCATGATACCAGCTCATTCTCTTGAAGATTAAAGAATCTGGCCAACTCTCTTTTTCAAAAATCCCGCCTCTCAAAATAACTTTTCCTGTCGTGGTCTGATTATAACTTTTATAACTTGCACAGCCCGAGATAAGAATCAAAACAACTAAGAGGGTTTTCATGCTGACTCCTTCAATTTTTTCTCGATCCATTTTTTCATTGTTTCAAAAATTTCATACCTATCTAATTCATTCCATAATTCATGATAATGACCTGGATAAAGGATTGTATGGTTTAATCTTTTCTCAATTCCATGTGAAAATAAGACTGTACTCTCTGGATCAACCACTTTATCGTCCTGAGCTATTAGAAACAGACTTGGAATATTGAGATAATAAGATAATCCTCTAATTTTTTGACTAGCATCGACGACTTCTCTGGCCATCCTCACTGAAATGAAATCAGGGATTAGATTGTCACTATCAAAATCATTCGCCCGTTCAGGATCACGACTCAAATCCTTCCCATGATAAATAATTGGTAAATGAATTTTTCCCGACATTTGATCTAATTTTTTTAAAATAGCTTCGCTTGAAGAGCCCAAAACCATTTGAGGTCTGATACATGGACTAGAAAAGATAAGACCACATATTGGATATTTCCATCCATAACTAGTATCTAGAATTCTTGTTAAAGTAATTAAACCACCTAGGCTGTGTGCCAAAATGAAAGTTTTTGTTTTCTCAGAATTCCATTTTTGAACTTCTTCAGCAATGAGCCCCATATCGTCTACATAAACTCTAAAATCAGAAACGTAAGCTCGAACTCCACCACTTCTCCCATGACCCACATGATCCCATGTCGTGACAGCAACATTTGGCCCCATTTGATTCATCAAAAATTGGATGAGATCCATATGTCGTCCGCTATGCTCCAAAGCTCCATGCACAAGGATAAAATGCAATGTGGGATTTTCTACACCATAATGACGAAGGAATAATTCAGAGGTCCCATCAGAGGACATAATCGTTTTATCGATAAATTTTTGGTTTTTCTGATTCTTTATCGCCATTAATTTTCTTGCAAATATTTCTCAATGGCACGTTTAGCTTCATCACTTAATCCCTGGAATCGAAAAGAAAAGCCTGAATTTCCTTCGAGTATCCTTACTACCACACCAGAAGCGACGAAGTGATGATCAGTATTTTCGGGATGAACATTAATTGAAATTTTATCACCGACCTGACCTTTAAAATCATCAATAAGGATCTGCATCCCACCAATTGAGACATCTCGACAAATCCCTTCAAAAAGTTTTTTATTATTTTGAATAAAAAGTCTGGCAACAAATGGCTTCCTTGCGAAAGCTCTTCTATCTGATTCTTGAATTACTGGAGGAAGTTCATTAAAAACTTGCTCAAATTCTTTAAGGTCTGCAAGAACCATCCACTCTTTCATCCCAGAACAAAATATAAAAGATTTTCCGTTGATACGATGCTCATGATAAAGCTTTTTCAATTGATTGACTGAGAAGGGACCGTAATCTGATGATGATACACCTCTATCATTACCGATTCTTAAAAATATAATCCTTTCATCCTGATTGAGTTCAAGTAAATTAATTTTTTTCTCTATTTCAATTGGAGCTTTTACTGCTTGAGCTGTAGTCACAGGTGGTATGAGTAACTCATCCTCATTTGAAGAACTCAAATCAGAGACATCTTTTATTTTTTTCCAATTATCAAAGCCTTTTTTCCAGACATAATCTTCAGGCTTTAATTCTTCCTTACTTATTAAAGACTGAATCACGTCAATCTCAACAGGACCCAAACGATTACCTTTTTGAACATAAAACCAATTTTCGGCCATAACATCCTCAAGCTATTGAAATAATTATTATATTTAGTTTACCTCAGCTCTTTAGAACTTGGGGGGGAAGGTAAGATTTTCCTTCCTATTTCTTAATATATTCCTGACTTTAGAGATACAGTTATAAAGCTAAAGTTTTCTTGTGTTGTAGCCGATTATTGAATGGGAAAATCTTAAGGTGAGATTATGAAAATTTATTGGTCGGCTTTTCTATCACTACTACTGCTTGTTGCCCTTTCAGGTTGCGGAAGTGAGCAATTTGGAACAACCCCTCAAGCAAATTCCAGCCAACCAAATGCTGTTAACGCTTTTCAACAAGCTTCCTGCTCAAATCACACCCTCATCAAACCTGAGGTTGATATCCTTTATGTTGTCGATAATTCAACTAGTAGCTATTACCTGGCCAGTGACATAAAGACCGCTATCCAAAACACAATTAACAGTATTTCTGCCGATTTTGATTATCGGGTGATTGGAGCGCCATTACTTCAAACCCCAACAGGTAATGAGGACTATCAAGTACTGGCCAAATCTCCAGCGACCCTCCCCTCAACGGCGACAAATAAAAAAGTTAATTCAGCTGCCGAATTTAGTTTTTTTAGCAATCCAGTTCCAGGATCATTAGAGCCTGGACTTGAAAGAATAAGAAGCTTTATAGCCGAACACAGTTCTCTCACTCCCGCTTCAGAGAAACTTTTGCGGCGTGGAGCTTATCTCTTCATTGTGCTTGTCTCAAATGGAAGAGATACTGATATTGAATCACCAATGCCTGGAGGTAGTGGTGAAACGATTCAAAATCTTTCTCTTTATAATGCTAGAAAAGCAAGTTTGCTTAATTTAAAAACATCCCTAAATTCCCAACAATTTCGTCTTTTTTCGCTCGTGACTCATCCTGGATGCTCAAAATCAGGCTGGAATCCATCTCCTAAGTCTTATATTCAAATGTCCAAGGACCTCTATAATCAGGCGCCATTTCCTACAGATCAAAGCTCTGACCCATCCCCAGATAGTTATGACTTATGTAAGGGACAAATTAGTGGAGTCTTCACATCTGTGAACAGTGCTATTCAGCAAATTATCGTTCCTCATACATACAAGTATTGGCCGATTACTTTTAGCGAAACTCCAACTGGTCTAAATACTGCGGACATAAAAGTTTATAAGAGCTCACCGACTTCAGCTCCTACACTCCTTCCTTCGACAAGTTGGTCTTATATATCGAATTCGAGCTTAACTTCTTATAGCACAAGAATTTTACCTACAGCTGGCGAGCCAACAACAGCTCGACACCTGATCCAGTTCACTTCTGGAAATGAAGTCACTTATCCAGATTGTATTCAAATTACATCGACATCAAATCCTGAATATTTTGGTTATGTGGTGATGGCAAAAAATCCAAATGTTTCAACGATTGTTCTTAAAATCAATGGTCAGACTATTCCTCAAAGCTCATCAAATGGCTGGAGTTTTATTGGACAACAAACTAGAAATATTAAAGTTCAGCACAATGGATTTAGCGATCAACCAGCAGCGATTAGAAGTGGTTACATGGTTCAATTAAATGGTTCAAGTAACTACTATAAGTCCGGAGATAACGTAGAAATTTATTACGTGCCGGCCACTAACTAATTAACCCTTTTCAGCATTAGATCGTCGAACTGCGTTCATAAAACGAATGACTGGAAAGTTTTTATTTACTTTGGCCATATCGGCTTCAATGAAGACTTTCCCATCTTTAATAAGAACTTCGCCAAACATTCCCACACTTCTTCCATCATCTAAATGATCTGGCGTAATGGTCATATTCTTGTCTCTAAATTCTTCAATCACGGGATTCAAAATATAGTACTTCGTAAACTTTGGTGTAAAATCTTCTGAAATTCTTAGATTCGGAATATCAATAACCGGATTACCTGGAAGTTTTTGAAGCATTTTCTCAATGATAAGTTCACACTTATCAGAGACACGCATTCTTTTCTCTTCTGGAAGATGTCTTTCTGTATTATAAAAAATAAAAATTTGTCTTATAAGATCAATATTTTTTAGGATCAAAAGATTTGGGACCTTATCTTCATCATCCACAATTTCCATATGACCTAAATTCACAAGCACACTAATAATAGACTCTAACTTTGCATCCATAATTTGATACATGTCTGAAGTATAGAGATTTAAAGTTCTTTTATGGACGGCCAGGGCCTGGGTTTTTAACTCTCCATGAGATTTGAAAACAAGAAAAAGCGTGCCAAGGATTCTCATGACCTCAATTGGTTTCATGAATTCATAGGTACCAGAATTTTTTCCGTAATTAGCGGTCTGATTATCTTCAAGCTCTTTGATACGGGTATTCGCCTTACGTAATCGAGTGGCGAGCGTATTGATAATTGTTTTAAACCATGGATTCAAAGATTGCATGGTCTTACCAAAAGCTAAGAAAGAAATTTCTACCACTTCAACAGGAGTGAGCGCAGCTGCAGAACAAGAGCGTTTTTTTCCTGAGCCATCCTCATCGAAAAAAGCCATTTCACCAATGACCTCTCCAGCTCTTAAAACTCCAATTTCTATAAAACCTTTCCCCTTGGGCTTAAAAAGTCGAATCTGACCTTTTTGAATAATGAACAGGGAATCAGCAGGTTCTGAGTCATTAAAAAGAATCTCACCTGGCTTGAGCTCTCTTAAACCAGACTTTACCTGAGTACCTGTTGTTGCCATTATTTTAATCTCTCAATCACAAGACTCAGAGCTTCCCCGCCACCAATACAAATGGCCGTGCATCCAAATTTAGCTTTTTTCTTTTTCATGGCATTCATAAGGGTGACAAGGATTCTTGCTCCCGAGGCACCTATCGGATGCCCGAGGGCCACTGCTCCTCCAAAGACGTTTATTTTTTCATGAGGAATATGACATTCTTTCATCGCCGCCATGGTCACAGCTGCAAAAGCTTCATTCACTTCAAAAAGGTCAATTTGATTCATCGTTAAGCCAGCTTTTTTAAGTGACTTATGAATGGCTTCAACAGGGGCTGTAGAAAACCATGTTGGATTCTGAGCATGAGAAGCAAAAGAAAGAATTTTAAATTCTGCTTCACTTGCGAAAGCATCGCCAGCGAGAACAACAGCAGCTGCTCCATCATTAATGGTAGATGCATTGGCCGCAGTAATAGTTCCCTCTTTTTCAAAAGCAGGTTTTAGTGAAGGCATTTTTTCAAAATTAGCTTTGAATGGTCCTTCATCCTCAGTTATTTCAGAGAAGCCCCCTTTCGCCGGAACTTTAACCGCAACAATTTCATCTTTAAAAATACCGTCTTTAGCAGCGGCTTGAGCACGCTTAAAGGATTCAATAGCAAAGGCATCCTGCTCTTCGCGAGTCATATTGAATTTTTTAGTACATTCTTCAGCACAATTTCCCATGGCGCGATTAGAGTAAACATCCCAAAGACCATCCCATTGCATGGAGTCCTTCATTTCTGTCGCACCAAATTTAAATCCATTTCTAGAGTTCATGAGAAGGTGAGGAGCAAGAGACATATTTTCCATCCCACCAGCTACTACAACTTGATTATCGCCAGTCATGATGGAGCGGGCCCCTAGAATGACTGCTTGTAAACCAGAGCCACAAACTTTTCCCACAGTCGTTGCAGGAACAGCCTCAGAAAGACCAGCACTCAAGAGTGCCTGTCTCGCTGGTGCCTGGCCAACACCTGAAGTAATCACATTGCCCATGAAAACTTCATCTACTTTTGACTTATCAATATTAGACTTTTGAAGGGCACCTTCTATAGCGGTCGCCCCTAATTTTGCAGCGGGCACCTGAGAAAGCGTTCCCATAAAAGATCCTATTGCTGTACGAGCACCACCGAGTATATAAACGGCCATATTTTCTATCCTTGATTGAGAGAATGATTGTCTTTCTTGTTCTAATATTTTAATGAAGGGACAGATAAAATACTACTAAATCTTAATTAAGGCAGGTCGTCATGTTTGCTCGAAAGACCAATTCAAAGAACGGTAAAAGTATCCCCCAAGATTGGTCGGAAAGCTTTTCTCGTCTTTTAAATGAAACCTATAAAAAAGAGTGTGATCAATCTAAGCGGTATTTTGATGTTTACGGTCAGATATATGCTGAAGAACTTCTTCTTGTGGTTTCCTGGTTATCCGAAGGAGACGAATACATCTCCCCTATTTCATGCTTTCTTTCATGCGAAAAAGAGGACATGAATGAGGAAAAGAAAGTAAAAGAAACTCAAAATAATTATATGGAAGTCGTCGGATTATTTTTTGATGAGATTTTTGCCAATGATGAATGGGATGAATTTGAACCAAACTGGCAAGAGGTGACATTTAAGAATCACACCTACTTTTTTAAACTTTCTAGGGAGAATATTAATTTAACCCTAGAGGCCAATAGACTTCTGGGACCAGACTTTGAAGAAGAAACTAATGACGAAATAGATCAATAAATAAAAAAAAAGCCCCTCAAAGAGGGGCTTTTTTTATTCGTCTTCGTACCTCATGGCACCAGAAATTGTCTCAATTCCAATGTCGTCATCTGAATCATCATCATCCGCTGCATTTTCAAAATCTTCTTCCTCAAAATCAAATTCTGAAGTGATATTTAACTCATTAAGGACTCGGTAAAATTCTTTATCGTCAGAAAGATCCGAGAGTAAGGCTTCAATATACTTTGGTGGATATTTTGAAATGAGCTCTTCAATATATTCCTGAAGCTTTCCTTCTTTTAGGATCTCACGCTTCTTTTGAAGTGTTTTTTGATTTCTAATATAATGAAGGCGACAATAACTCTGAGTTGTTCTGATGTTGTCACAACCTTTTTCAATGCATTCATCATTTTTAGCATCAATGAAAAAGTCCATTGAACCAATTGATTCTGCAATTTCTTTCCAATTAAAATGCTCTCTTAGTTCGGCAATCTCATCAGCAATTTTATTTTCTAAGTCTGCAAGAATAGCATTTTGATATTTCTTCGATGGTTTTGCCTCAAAGATATCAACTTGAACTTCATCTTCTTCGTAAGCCTTACGGCCCGTTTTTTTAGCCGCTTTAGATTTTTTATAATCTTCTTCAAACTCATCAACATCATCATCTTCATTTTTTCGAGCAGAACGCTCTTCACCAAAAGCAGGTTCATCATCTGGCCCAAGCTCAATATCTCCATCATCATCTTCATCATCAGAAAATTTAGATTTTAATTTTGATTTTTTATCTGCGTTCTTTAAGTCTTCTTTTTCTTTTTTAGCTTTGAGCTTTTCTTCTTCTTTCTCTTGTTTGGCCTTAAGTTTTGCAGCCTCTTTCTCTTTTTTCTCTAGTTCTTTGGCCTTATTTTTATCAGCTTCAGCTTTAGCTTTTTCTTTAGCAGCAAGAGCTTTAGCTTTTGCTGCTTCTTTGGCAGCCATAGCTTTTTCTTTAGCAGCTTGGGCTTTTTCTTTCTCTTTTTGTTTTTTTAATTGTTCTTTGGACATGGCCTTAGGAACAACTTTAGCAACAATTTTACCTGCTGTTTTTAAAACCGTTTCTTTGAGTGATTTCGCAGCTGGCTTGACCGGCTTTTTTTCCACTTTTTTTGCGGGTGTTGATTTTTTAACTGGTGCTTTTTTTGCCATTTTGACTTCTTTTTTGGGAGCGGCTTTCACCACTTTTTTAGTAGCTGGTTTGGCCACAGATTTCTTAGCTGGCATTTTAGCAGCAGGCTTTTTTTTCGCCATGTTTTTCTCCTCAAAAAAATAACTGACTTAGAGTCTTGAGCTCTCCAATAAAATTAATGGACACTCTAGCAAAGGCTGAGTCCATTGACGAGAAAAATTAATGAACGGCTTTCAATTCATTGGCAGCGATCACCATTCTTTGGACTTCTGAAGTTCCTTCATAGATTTCAGTAATCTTGGCATCGCGGAAATATCTCTCTACTGGATACTCTTTAGTGTAGCCGTTACCACCGCACAACTGGATAGCCTTGGTTGTGACCCACATGGCCGATTCTGAGGCAAAAAGCTTGGCCTGAGCAGATTCTTTTGAGTAAGGAAGCTCTGCATCCTTCAGCGTTGACGCATGATAAATCAATAATCTAGAGGCACCAATTTTTGTGCTCATGTCAGCGAGCATAAATTGTATTCCTTGCAAATCTGACAGTGGTGCACCGAACTGTATTCTTTGTTTTGTGTAACGAATTGCGTAATCAAAAGCTCCTTGAGCGATACCTAGGGCCTGAGCAGCAATTCCTATTCTTCCCCCATCAAGTGTGGCCATGGCAACTCTAAAACCTTTTTCAGCTTCGCCAAGGAGAGCATCTTTTGGGACTTTGACTTTATCAAAAGCCAGCTGACAGGTTGAAGAGCCTTTAATTCCTAATTTATCTTCTTCTTTGATGATAGAAAATCCGGGGCTCGATGTCTCAACGATAAAAGCAGAGATCCCTTTATAGTCTGGTGTTTTCTTTGTCTTCGCAAAAACAATGCAAATTGAGGCCTCTTTACCGTTTGTAATCCAATTTTTTACACCATTGATTTCCCAGTGATCACCTTTATCTTCAGCGAATGTAGTTAATGAGCCAGCATCAGATCCTGCATTTGGTTCTGATAAACAAAAGCACCCAATCCATTCACCGGATGCCATTTTGGGGAGATATTTTTTCTTTTGAGCTTCAGTACCAAAATTTAAAATTGGCCAGATTCCTAGTGAAGTATGAGCTGAGATTAACACTCCCGTTGAAGCACAATTTCGAGAGATTTCTTCAACCAGAATCGCATAAGAGAGGTAATCTAGACCGGCCCCACCGTACTCTTCAGGGACATAAGAACCAAGAAAACCATTTTCTCCAAGCTGCCCAATAAGTTTTTGAGGAATTTTTCCTTCATGATCAATTTTCATAGCGAGAGGGGCAACCTCAGCATCTGAAAACTTTTTAATCATATCTCTGACTTCTTTGTATTTCTCATCTAACATCATACGTTTTTTCCTTTAAACTGCGCCTTTCTTTTTTCAAGAAATGCGGTTGTTCCTTCCTTCATATCTTCTGTTTGAAAAATTTCTGCAAAGGCTTTTCTTTCCTCTACGAGTCCTTGACCTAAAACAAACTTAGCTCGGGAGATGGCCATCAAAGAATTTTTCGTTGCTGTTTTAAACCAATTAAGGGCTTCAGCAAGGAGTTGATCTTTGTCAGCAAAAACTTCCAAAGCAATGCCTAAGTTTTTTGCTTCATCACTTGTGATATTTCGACCAGAGAAAATCAACTCTTTTGCTCTTCTCTCGCCTACAATTTTTAATAAGCGCTGAGTCCCACCAAAACCAGGGATAAGCCCAAGCTTCACTTCAGGCAGACCAAAAACGGCGTTTTTTGATGCGAAAATAAAATCACAACTTAAGGCCATTTCAAATCCACCACCAAGAGCAAAACCATTCACACAAGCAATCGTAGGATAAGGTAAAGCTTCAAAAGCAAGAGTCACAAGTTGACCAAGTTCCGAGAAAGCAAGAGCTTCGCCCGGCTCTAAAGGTTTCATCTCAGCAATATCCGCACCTGCAATAAAAGCTTTTTCCCCCTCCCCTGTTAGAATAAGACCTTTTAATGGAACACTTTTAAGTCCCGTCAAAGCTCCTTTAAGTTCGCGCAGGACTTGAATATTAAGGGCATTAAGTTTATCTGGTCGATTAATAACAAGAGTTCCAATCTCATCTACAACACCAAAACTCAGTGTTTCAAAATTACTTATCATAAGAATGAAATCCTTTTCCGTTTTTGCGCCCAAGTCTTCCTGCGGCAACATATTGTCTTAAGAGTGGACAAGGACGGTATTTCGTATCAGCTAGTCCATCATGGAGAACATTCATAATAGCAAGACATGTATCTAGGCCAATGAAGTCTGCTAATTCTAATGGACCCATGGGTTGATTTGTTCCAAGTTTCATGGCCGTATCAATATCTTTGGCCGACGCCACACCTTCATAGAGAGCATAAACAGCTTCGTTAATCATAGGCATAAGAATTCTATTTACCGCAAACCCCGGATAATCCTGGGCCCGGACAAATGTTTTACCCATTTTTTCTGCGACTGCAGCCACAGTGTTGAAGGTGACATCAGAAGTTTCAAGTCCTCTGATCCCCTCAACAAGTTTCATGACTGGCACAGGGTTCATAAAGTGCATTCCAGCGACTTTATCTGGTCTTTTTGTTTGAGCGGCTATTTCAGTAATTGATATTGAAGAAGTATTAGAAGCCAGTAGTCCCTCTGGCTTCACAACCTGATCTAATTTTTTAAAAATTTCAAATTTAAGTTCAACTTTCTCTGTGGCCGCTTCAATCACGAGGTCACAGTTTTTTAAATCCTCAATTTCGACTGTTGGTTTTATTTTTGAAAAAGCCTGATCCGCCTGGTCACGGGTCCATTTTCCTTTTTCTACACCTTTGTCTAGTTGCGTCTTAATAAAACCATGCCCGAAATCCAGTGAGTTCTTGAAAGCGTCGAAGAGCACAACGTCATATCCAGTTTGGACGGCGACCTGAGCAATACCACGTCCCATCTGTCCAGCTCCAACAATTCCGATGAGTTGAATGTTTTCCATGATTAAAAATCCTTGGTTGAATTAAAAAGTAAATGCAAGAATAACTACCCCATCACACATCTTTTGCCAAAAGGTATGGGATTGTTTTTTACTAAACTAAACCTCAGGGCTTGCCATTAAGGTGGAACATGGTTTATAACATCGCAATATTTTGTAGAACGACCATTGAGGAGAATTGACTGTGGCTAATCACAAATCATCAGAAAAAAGAGCTAAACAAGAAAAAACTCGTCGTATGACGAATAAAATGAAGACAGCTAAGGCCCGTACGACTGTTAAATCTTTAAGAGAAGCTATTGCTAAAGGTGATAAATCAACTGCAGCAACACTTCTTTCTAAAGCTCAGTCTTTACTTGCTAAGCTTGCAAAGTCGCCTGCAATGAAAAAGCAAACTGCTTCTCGTAAGACAAGCCGTTTAACGAAACAAGTTCAAGGCTTAAAATAATTAGCCTGAACTCTTGACTTAAAAACAAATGAACCCAAAGTATGGATAATACTTTGGGTTTTTTTTTGGAGATATTATGAAATCTACTTTTCTATTACTCGTTCTCTCACTTTTAGCGACCGCTTGTGGTCTCCAGTCAATCCCTACTGCTAATAATGCTGTTGAAGCTAGCTGGGCCGAGGTTCAAAACCAATATAAAAGACGTGCAGATCTTATCCCTAACCTTGTAGAGACCGTTAAAGGTTATGCAAGTCATGAAAAAGAAACTTTAGAAGGTGTCGTCTCTGCTCGAGCTAAAGCCACATCCATCAATGTGGATGCTAAAGACCTTAATCCAGAATCAATTAAAAAGTTTCAACAGGCCCAAGGAGAATTATCTCAGGCCTTAGGACGCCTCATGGTTGTATCTGAGCGCTATCCAGACCTTAAAGCAAATTCTAACTTTCAATCTCTCCAGGCCCAACTTGAAGGGACTGAAAATCGTATTACAATTGCTCGTCGTCGCTATATTGAAACAGTCCAAGAATTTAACAATCTCGTGACGGTTTTCCCAACAAGCCTGACGAACTCAATCGTTCACCACTTTGAAAAGAAGCCTCAATTTACGGCGACAGAAGCTGAACAACAAACGCCTCAAGTTAAGTTTTAAGTGATAAAACTCACTCTCCTCTTTTTTCTCATTCAAGCCATTTCCTGGGGATCTGAAATTCAGATCCCAGTTTTGCGTGCGCCTGTGATGGATGAAGCGGGCATCTTAAATGAAAGTGAAGAAGCCGATCTCAATCAAGTGGCTTACGAAATCCATGCTCACCAGGGGCCACAAGTTACAATTTTAACTCTCAATGATTTACAGGGATTTGAAATTGAAGATTTCTCAATTCGTGTTGTGGAAAAATGGCAACTAGGGACGAAAGAAAAAGACAATGGATTATTAGTTCTCATTGCTAAAGCAGAAAGAAAAATGAGGATTGAGGTTGGTAATGGAATTGAAGGCGAGATCACTGACTATGAAGCTAATCAGTACATTAATCAAATTTTAAAACCTGCCTTCAGGCAAGGCCAGTATCACGCTGGATTACGTCTTATCCTTCAAGACGTCGCTAAAAAATTTAATCTCAAACTTGATCAAGAGAGAGGTTTCATCAGAAGATCTGCTCGACCTCAGATGAAAATTCAAATTCCAGAAGGATTAAGAAAGGCGTTGCCTTTTATTTTAATCCTTTTTATTGGCGCCCAAATCATTCTCAGAAATCACCCTCGGGCCCGTGGTGTCGTCTCAGGTCTTACTTTTTCAGGCATAGGCTTTCTTCTCGGTGCTGGCCTGGTTTTATATCTGGCGTTTTTTATTTTAGGAACAGTCCTAGGTCTCATCGGTTTTCATAATGTCCTCTATGCTCTTCTTTCTGCAAATAGCTCTCACCACGGTGGTGGTTATAGTGGTTATGGAGGTTATGGAGGTTATGGTGGTGGCAGTAGCGGGGGAAGCTGGAGTGGTGGCGGTGGTGGTTTTTCTGGTGGCGGCTCTTCGGGGAATTGGTAATGAAAAATATATTTCTTCAAGATGACATCTTATTAGTTGAAAGTCGCATTCGAGACTTTGAGGATAAAACAGGTTGCGAACTCCTGATTGTGGTAGCAGATGAGTGTGATCCCTATCCGGCTGCCGCCTGGAGATTTGGAGCCCTTTCTACTTTCCTTATCACTTTCATTTTTAGTTATTTTTTTGAATTTCATTCATCATGGATGTGGCCTCTAGGAATTTTTTCAACGCTTTTTTTTATGACCTGGGTTGGTAAGCATCCCTTCGCGAAGAGACTCTCGCTGTCGGATTGGGAAATAAATCGTGAGTGTCGAGAAAAAGCGATTGAACTTTTCTATACTCTCGGTCATTCAAAAGTCAGTCATGAAATGACGGCCATGATCATGATTTCTCGACTTGAAAGAAATATTCAAGTCCTTGTTGATGAGGAACTTCGTAAAGAAATAACTCAGCAAGAGCTTGATGAACTTGTTATTGTCATGAGAGAGCATTTCAAGGCCGGTCACATGGCCCTTGGCCTATGTGCTAGTATTGAAAAGCTCGAATCAAAAATAGTTCTCGATTTCGGTGGAAAATTAAATACCAAATTTTCGAGTGAGCTCCCTAACAAAATTCATTTTATCAGCTGATTGATTTGTTCTCTTGAATTAAATGGTGAACAACATTTGGATCTGCAAGTGTTGAGATATCACCAAGTCCTTCATATTCATGAGCTGCAATTTTTCTCAAAATTCTTCTCATAACTTTTCCTGAACGTGTTTTCGGTAAGCCTTTTGTGATATGAATGACATCTGGGGCCGCAAATCTTCCGATTTTTACTCTCACAACTTCTTTTATGCTTTCTAGAAAATCAGTTGTTAAGTCCTGATCTTGATAAAGAATTACATATGCATAAATACCAACACCTTTAATGTCATGAGGCATACCTACGACTGCAGCCTCTGCCACATCAGCATGTTCCATCAGAGCACTTTCGATTTCAGCAGTTCCCAAGCGATGACCTGAGACATTGAGAACGTCATCAATTCGTCCCGTAATCCAATAGTATCCATCCTCATCTCGACGACAACCATCACCTGTAAAATAGAGTCCTGGGTATTGGGTAAAATAAGTTTCAACAAAACGTGCGTGATCTTTAAAGATGGTTCTTGCCTGACCTGGCCAAGATGTTTTTAAACATAAAGCACCTTCCACACCATTACCTTTAAGCTCTTCACCTGTCTCTGGTTTTACAATGATGGGTTGAACCCCAAAAAATGGTAATGTCGCAGATCCTGGTTTGGTTGGAGTCACTCCTGGAATAGGAGTAATAAGAATTCCACCAGTCTCAGTTTGCCACCAAGTATCCACGATATCACAACGTCCATCTCCAACGACATCATGATACCATTTCCAAATTTCTGGATTTATTGGCTCTCCAACTGTTCCCAAGATTCGAACAGATGAAAGATCATATTTTTTTACAAATGAGTCTCCAAACTGAGCAAGTGTTCTTAAAGCTGTAGGGGCCGTATAAAAAATATTAACACCTAGATCTTGGACAATTTGCCAGTAGCGGCCAGCGTCTGGATAATTGGGAATGGATTCAAATAAAACACTCGTTGCTCCATTGGCCAGAGGTCCATAGACCACGTAAGAGTGACCTGTTACCCATCCAATATCCGCCGTACAAAAATAAACATCTCCATCATGATAATCAAAAACATGTTTATGAGTATAGGAGGCGTAAGTCAGGTAGCCTCCAGTTGTATGTAAAACACCCTTTGGTTTACCAGTAGATCCAGATGTATAAAGAATAAAAAGAGGATCTTCAGCATCCATAGTGGCACAAGGAGCGTATGGACGGTATTTTTTTATTTCTTCATCGTAAGAGAGATCACGCTGCGGATCCATCGGTACTTTTGAAAAAGTGCGATTCACCACGAGAACTTTTTCGACACTTGAGCAATCTTTCAAAGCTTCATCTGTTATCGCTTTCAGAGGTATAATTTTGCCGCCTCTTAAACCTTCATTCGCTGTAATAACAATTTTACAATCAGCATCTTGAATTCTTCCTTTAAGAGCATCAGCACTGAAGCCACCAAAAACAACTGAGTGGATAGCACCTAATCGAGAACAGGCCAAAACGGAATAAACAAGTTCAGGGATCATAGGAAGATAAATGCAAACTCTATCCCCTTTTTTTACTCCATGGGCTTCCAAAAGATTTGTAAGACGACAAACGTTTTCAAACACTTCTTGATAAGTCAGATGTTGGTACTCTCCAACTCCATCTTTGGCCCAAATAAGCGCAGTTTTTTGAGCATGTTTTTCAAGGTGTCGATCGAGACAATTATAGGAAACATTTAATTTACCTTGAGCGAACCATGTATGGTTGACGTGAGTGAAATCACCCTGCAGGGCCTTCTCTGGGAATGTAAACCAGTCAAGATTTCTTGCTGCCTCAAGCCAGAACGAAGTTGGCTCTCGCAGAGATCTCTTATAAAGCTCCTGATATGCTTCCATTCCTTTAATATGAGATCTGGCCTGAATATTTTTCTTCACGGGAAAGCTAGTGATTTTTGTCATTTTTTATCCTTTGGGTACACTAGATTCTGACATAAGGAAGCTTTCATTTAAAGCAGGGTTTATGATAAAATTTAACAATGCAATATTTCAATATTCAAGTGGCTTCGCAATTATCAGGAGTTGCCTCAGCTACAATTAGGGCCTGGGAAAAACGCTACAACGCAGTTGTGCCTGAGCGAGGGGATAATCATCATCGCCTTTACTCAGAAAAAGATATTGAAAAGCTGGCCCTCCTCTATAAATTAACTGAGCTTGGTCAAAGTATTGGTAATATTGCCTCACTTCCGCTGGAAGAATTAAAGGATATTTATTCTAAGCTCGCTCAAAGACCTTATGAAGAAAAATATGTCCTTTCAACTCCATCTGAAAATATCGATACAGAGAAAATGCTTTCAGGTTTTTTTCTTGCTCTCAGTGCTTACAAACTTGATATCATTTCCCACGAACTTGATAAGGCGAGAACGGTTCTTTCTCCTCGAGATCTTTGTTTAAAAATACTCATTCCATTATTCCAAGAAATTGGCATGAAAATCATGCGCAATGAACTTAGCATTGCTCAAGAGCATACACTAAGTGCCCTGGTACGTTTTTATATCGGACAAATGATTGGGAATAACTATCAAAAAAATTTCATCAAAAATGATCTCATCCTCATTACGACTCCTGAAGGAGAATTACATGAAGTAGGCATACTTGCAGCCTCTCTTCTTTGTGTTCATTATGGGATTAGGTTTATATTTTTAGGTGCGAACCTTCCTGCCCAATCACTCGCCGAAGCGGCCAATGCTCTTAATCCGAAAGCCATTCTCATTGGAACGACAAGATATGAACTCATGCCTCAATTTAATCTTGAAGACTATCTACAAAATCTTCAGGGTGAGCTTTCAGTAAAACCTAGAATCTGGGTTGGTGGTAATATTAAACCGATTCATCAGATTAACTTGGAAAAAAAGAAAATACTTTTTTTCGCAAGTCTCTCTGAATTAGATCACTTTTTAGCTAGCTTTTAGTCACATTCATAGGCCGTGGCATGAACGCTTCGTTTCTGACCATTAGGAATCTCTTGATTAACAAATAGACCAGTAGCTTTTAATTCAGCAGCCTGATTAAGAGCATCGTTCGTCGCAAGTTCTACACTGCCCGATTCATTAACTCCAACAACTTTCCCCACAACTCGGCAGTCTTTTGGCTTTTGAGGATAAATCTCCAGCTCTTTAGCCTTTTCAGTCAGTTGCTGAGGGCGGTTACTCGAACAGCTTACGGCCAATAAAAGAAAAATTATTTTTTTCATCATCATGCTCCTTCAAAATGTTTTATAATATTAACTCTAGCTAAGGATTTGGGCCATGAAAGCATTTTTCCTGACTTTTTTAATCACATTATCCTGTACTAAGTATGCCCATCTTTCATCAGAAGGATTGAGTACCTCTTTAAAAAATATTGAGATGCCCCTTTCTGATCTTGATGAAATCACTTGGCCTGTAGGTAAATGGAAAGATGCAAAGGTGTCACAAAGTTTTACCTTCATCATTACTCTCCCCAAAATATCTCCTGAAGATTTTGAAAAAATTCATGAACAAAAGGGAATGAATGCATGGGTTTTAAGATTAATCTTGAATCAAAATAATAAAACCCAAGACCTAGGATCACTTTATGTTCCTCTCGGGAGTAAAAAAGTATTTAGGGGCCATGGCCAAAATTTTCCCAACAGTGCTGCAGTAAAAGTTTTCTACTCTGCCGCCTACCCTTCAGAGCGCTTTCGCTTTTCTAACTGCCCTGCTTTTAATCACCGTAAAAGAATTTCTCATCTTAGTATAAAAAATGAAAATACTGTTTTTGAACTCTCTTTTGATCAAACTTTGAATTACTCGGACAAAGCTCAATTAGTAGAATTTGCTCCAACAGCTTTTAATGGAGGCGATAGTTTGACAGGAGAATACTTTATTGAAATTGCTCCCTACAACGTAGAGAAAAAAGTTATTTTAGGAGCCTTTAAAAGAATTCCTCAGTACATTGAAGTTTCTGGTGAAGAATCAATCAATGTACCGAGTTGTGATGGTGTTCATCCAGAAAATCAGTGATCTTATTCGAAAGAACCTGAAACCTCATTCACTTCTGAAGTGACTTTATTTTCAACTTTATTTTCACTAGCAGGAACTCGCCCTGGCTCAGTCTTTGATTCAAAAGAACCATAAGCTAATTTTGTTAAATCTTCCTGTTTTGAATTCTGAGATTCGATATCAAATGAACCAGTGACTTTATTAAAATCGATGGCAAATGCTTGAGTAGAAAGAAAAAGAGTAAAAAATAAAAAAGTTTTCAAGGTCAACCTCCCTGGTTACTTAAAACCAGATCGGCTGACCTCGTCGACTTTATTAATTAATAATTAAATTGGGCCTGGAGACGGAGAAGTTGACCAGTTTCATCTGTCGTCGATGTCGCCGACTCTACTTTACGATTTGATATGGCGTAGGCAACGGTTAATTCAAGGGCACTATTAGGTTGCCACTCTGTCCCGAATTCTAGCTCCTTTGTCTCCATATGGTTTCCATTATCTAACTTTCTTCCCCCTTCATATTCTTGATAACGAACATAAGGAAAGTAGCGATCTTCATTAAGAATCGTTTGATAATTCACCTGAACATATCCACCTTTGAGTTCTCGATTCTCAACATTGCCAGAAGTCTTATTATAGTCTGGACCTTGACCGATGTTGTATTCCATCTGAAAGCCAAATGGCTGAGGGTAATAAATGAGGGAGGCAGCCGTACGTTGGTCGTAGAAATCTTTAACTGGAACAACGACATTATCTGAATCGTCTTTCACTTGAGACGTTTGATAATTTCCCTCATAGGCCTGCACAGAAGCCTCAATAAATTGCCCACTCTGAAGCTTAAAGGGATAGGTCAAACGAACAATCCGGTGAAGGTCATTATTTTTTTCACTCTTATTGAGAGTTTGCCCATTATAAGCACCTACGGCAAATAGGCCATAATCTCCAGTTCCCTTGAGATTATTAGACGTGAGATCTTTAAATCTTTTTCTTATTTCAGATGGTGCATACATTAGAAACACACCAGTATCTCGCTCATTCGGAGCAGCAGTATTAATCGCATCAGAACGATCAAGGGCAGGACGATTAGAACTCGATTGAAGATTATCAAAACCAAATGGAACTTTTGAAATACCTGTTCTGACTCTCCATTCTTTATCAGAGGTTAAAGCGTAATCAAAATAGGCATCACGGATTTGAAAATAATTCTGGCCAGGATCACCAGCGTCCTGAGCGAAGTCTGGTTGAACATAAATATAAACACGATCACTGACTTCACCAAAAAAAGTTAGACGGGCACGACGAAGGAAAAATCCTTTTTTATCACCAATTGATTTGTCGTTTGTTGTATTTGTAAAATCCCTGTTTGATTCTAAAAGGCGATTATAGCGAAAGTGGGCATAACCTCTGAGTTGAATTTTCTCATACCATTTTGATGCGAGAGTATCATTCACAACTTTTTGAACCTCGCCTAGTGAAGTGGACTTCTCTATAGCGTAGGCACTAAGACCAAATAGGATAGTAAACAAAAGGACTAATAACTTCATAAGTCTCCTTTAAATCGAACTAATACTTGTCTATGATCTCTTTACCCTTTTAGAGTTAAATTGTTTGTTAGGAATTTGTTAGGTTAACCCAGGAGCTCCCATGGCCTTTGAATATCAAATGCTTACTCTCATGACTTTTTTCTTTCTTGTTGCATGGCTTCCTTCCAGTCTTGGAAAATGGAAATCCTTTGGGGGAGCATGGCTGGGGACAAATCGAGATCCCATCCCGGGTAAGGAGATGGTTCCCTGGGGAGCTCGGGCGGAAAGGGCGTACAATAATTTAAAGGATTATTACCCTGGTTTTGTAGTGGCGATCTTTTTACTAGGGTTAAATCAAAAATTTGATCTAGGTACGGCCTGGGCCTCAGCACTTTATGTGGTGGGAAGACTTGGTCACATGACGTTTTATATCGCAGGGAGTGTACGAGGGCGAAGCCTGAGCTATTTTCTTGCCATGGGATGCAATTTTTATCTCTTAGCTAAAATCCTTATCTAAATTGGGATAATTTTTCCTTCTAGATTAGATTGTCTGAGATTGAGACCATCTAGCACATGAAAATAATTCTGCTATTTATCCTCCTCATACCTGGACTCGCAAAGGCCAATTTTCTTCTCCAGTATGGACTGAATTATTCATCCGAGACTGATAATACATCATCAGATGATTATGAAACAAAAAGAACTTTTCATAAAGTGCTCTTAGGAGCTTCTGTTAATTCGAGAAAAACTGTTTTTTTCGGATGGAATATTAACTCTTGGTCATCCTCTCTTACCAAAGTTTCAGATGATGAAAATTATAGCATGACGGAAATGGGTCCCCGACTCACTTATTTTTTTAGTGACAGTTATAATGGATTTTTAACTGCAGAGTGGAATCCTTATGCTAAAGGCAAAAGAGATAAAACGGGATCCAGTTCAGATGTAACGGGTTCAAGTATGGCATTTGGCGTTGGCTATCGATTTAAAATATCTCAAATTTTTGGTCTTGGTGCCGGACTTTACTATCAATCACTCTCACTCAGTACGGAAATTCAAAACTCAACTGAAAGCTCTGTCAGTGATAAAATCACTCATATTATGCCCATGCTGGAATTCACCATCATAACAAGATAATTTTAGAATCACTTAAGCTTACAAGTCCCATAGGATATGTCATTAATTTCTCTGCTGATAAAACCGAGGAGGAATTGTGCACAAATCGATTATTCTTTTAACCATTCTGATATTTCAATTTAACTTTAATGCTCTTGGTAAAATAATAAAAAAAGAAGACGGAGTTTTTATTCAAAGCAGTGGTAAAGAAAAAGAAGTTTTCTTAGTGAATCAGCTCTTAAAAAAAGGACTCCTTTCAAATCTTACAACTTACAAAGATGGACAGATTCATCTTCTTTCTTTTAAAACCGTCAATAAGCCTTTGAGACTCTACTCCGTTGACAGCAAAGGCTTTATTTATGACATCAAGCCTTTCTCTGAGTACGAAGTCTCAGAAGTCACACCTGCTCAATATTTTAAATTCAAAGAATTACCAAAGAAATCATTCAGAGTTGATGCTCATGGCTTTTTCGTTGAAGCCACTGAAAACTCAAGATGAAAAAGATCAACTATTCAACATTTATCAGATTTTAAATGAAATTTATGAGGATTCTTTTATAATCATCAAATGGCTGCTCCTAAACAAATTAATTTTCTCGTTGTGGATGATTTCTTTTCAATAAGAAAAGCCGTGAAAGTTTCATTAGCAAATCTAGGCTTTTATGGTGAGGTTTTTGAAGCTGATTCTGTTTCTCGTGCCAAAGAACTTATCACAATTAAAGAACAAGAATCTCCAGTTGAGTTCATTATTTCAGATTTGGATATGCCCGGTGAAGACGGAATTGAACTCCTCAAATTTATTAGGACAAATAGTAAATATGTACATCTCCCGTTTCTGATGCTCTCTGGTGTTAATACAAAAGATCAAATACTCAATGCAATCACTTTTGGAGTAAGTAGCTATCTCATTAAACCCTGGGAAGATAAATCCATTGGTCAAAAAATAGATTCCTGCTGGCTTAAGCATGGTAGCCGTTAGTCACTTTAATATACTCATCTGTTCTCAAGACCAAAATATCTCATCTCATATTGCCTTAATTTTAAGAGATCAGCTCAATTGTCATGTGGATGAGTGTTTACATCATTCTTTCTTTCGCTTGATCGTTAAAAATAGACCTTCTTACGATGTCATGATTTTTATCAAAGAAAAAATCTTAGTCACTCATTTAAAAAACAAACTGGAACTTGATGGAATAAATCACATCGTTGAAATCGAAAATTCATCTCAAGTAAACGATCAAATTGAAGAGCTTTTAAATAAAATAAAAATAAAAAACGGGGATAAGACTTTACCAAAAAAAAACACGAATCAAAATGACATTCTTTACGCCTCTTTTGCGCAATCTGATACGGCCAACGATCTCTTTTATAATTTTGATAACATTTCAAAAAAAAGATACTCAAGGATTAACGAAAAAATTTCCCATGAATATCGAATTTATATTGTTCAGGCCTTAAAAATATGTGAATTGAATCCAACGATACTAAAAAAAATTGAATCACATTTTGATTTATCCTCATACTATCTTTCACACTCGTACTTGATCGCCTTAACGTCTTTAAGGTTATTAAACTTATTTAATCTTTTTACACCATTAAATGCAGTTTACATGGCCTTAACATCTCTCCTTCATGATCTTGAATTCTCATTAGATAAAAATCTAAAAACTGAAACTGAGGCCATCACAAAATTAGAGGATGGTAAATTTGATCATGACCAGCAAGCTTCAAAAATTATCCTTTACCATGGCGAAAATGCGGCCAAGTTAATAGCAGGTTTAGGAGATACCCCCTCATGGGTAAAACAGGCACTGACAAAGCATCATGAGAGACCTAAAGGGAAAGGATTCCCTATTGGTGAGGACATCCAAAGCTTTGAAGTTGAAAGCTTAATCTTTATTGTCTCTCACATCATAACCGATCAAATCGATACGACTTATCCAGAGAATATGAATATGATTCATATTTTAAAAAAAATAAATTTTGCTGATTTTGAGACCACTTCCCTTAGAAACAATCTCCCTCTCATTCAAAAGCTTGATATAATCATTTAATGAATCTTAAGTTTGTTTTTCTTATTATTGGACTATGTAGCCTAACATCGCTTTGGGCAAAAACTGTAATTGTTCCAAAAAGAGAAGCAGCTAAAATCTATCTTCTCTCCTTAACTAATTTAAAAAATAACGAAACCCTAAAATTTGAATCAAAGATTGGAAAATTTGAATTACCAGAAGACTTAGACGGGGAATTCTCCATCCAAATATCTTTTACAGACATATGGGGAAGAATTATTCAAGGGCAAGAACCTCGTATTATAAAAATTATTTCAAAAACAAAAGTCCCTGAAGAAACTGTTGAAAAAAACATTAAGGATGAAACGACAGTCGGTCTTATCTTTGCTCCATATTTTGCACTAGGCCAATACCAGGCCGATCTTGGAAATAATTTGAGTGGGATAAAGAAAATAGATGGAAGCCTAAGCGGAATAGGAATAAAAACAATTTTAAATTTTAAATCAATCTCAAAATATTATATCGGACTTGAACGTTTTCAAGGCACCTCAAAAGAAGCAGACCTAAATATTAGTGAAGTCTCAATTCACTATCAATTTTTAGGCGCGAATAAAACATCAGAAATTAAAGCGAATACAGGAGTGGCCTTCAATTCTGCTGAACTTCAAGGAGGATTTCAAGCCGGAGAAGACAATGTGAACCCAAAAATTCAAGCTTTATCGGCATATGCGTTAGGAAGCTTGGAATATATAAAAAGTTTTAACAAATTCAATTTTACGACAAATGGTTTACTTGGTTTATCATTGACCTATTATAGATACAGCGTTTCTCAGATTCTACACTATAAATTTAATGAAACTCTAGCAGTCGGTCCATGGGCAGAATATTCGAAATATGAAAATGGCAACAGTCAGGGATCAATTAGCTCCAACTTACTTTCAATTGGCGTAAATTTAAAACTTAATCTTTAATAATGATTTCGTTGCTTTTAATGGCTTCACCAGGAGGTGGAGCATCTAGATAAAAAGAGGACTCCGGAGTCTCTACTTCTCTACCTTTATGATCAAAAACTATTTTCCATTTATAATTTTTTAAGACTGGCAGATCAAGATTGTAATTTTTAAGTTGAGTAACGTTTACCCTCTTCTTAAATTCTTTTCCTCTGACTTCTAGGAAAAGACTCAATTGAAATTTGGGAATATTAATCCATGAAAAATTAACATTTTCTTCGATATCCTCACTCACAATGACAGCCTTATCAGATGGAGAGATAAGAAACTCTTTTGGATTAATCAATGTGAAATTTTGCCAAACCGGCTGCTCGTTCGATTCATTAAACAATGGCTCCACAGTCCATTGATAGAGACCTGATTTTTCTGCTAGAAACAAATGAGCATCTGAATTTGTGGTAAGGTTTACAACATCTCGACCATTTGATTCACGAATTATAAGTTTATGAATGACGGGTAAAGTTTTTTTCCATTTTAAATTTGCATTCGAAATAAAGACTTCATCCGACTCACCAAAAAATTGTGGTAATATTGTTTGAACCACTTCAAAACTTAAAGGTTTACTCCACTCACTGTAATTTCCCCCTCGTTTGATTCTGGCCTGTATAAAAGTTTTACCATTTTCTAAGTTTTTAGGAATTCGACTTAGATCACCCAAAAAAACTTCTTTCCCGTTTGAGTTAATTTTTATTTCTGTAAAATCGGCATCAAAACTGCCCAATAGTTGAAATTTCTTAGCATAAACTATATCACCTTCACGTGGAGACGAAATGGTAGGAATCCTAAGGTCCTCAACTGAAATTAATTTGGTTGAGATCTCTCCCGCTGAATCTTTGACTCTAAGAGAATAAAGACCTGGTTTTTTTAATTTAAAAGAAGTGAGTTGAGTTTTCACACTCAACTTTTGCTCATTTCCTTGCTCTTGAAGTGTTAATTCAAAAGGTGGGAGTCCATTCTTAATATTAATGTCTAAGTTGACCACCGAATCAACTAAAAGAAGCACTTCTGGAGTTGAAACATTCAAAAGTTCTGGAACTGCTGCAATTTCATTTGAATTCAACAGGCCAGGTTCAAGCTTAAGATCTTGCCCCTTTATCGTTATCTTTTCAGAGCCATTAGAATTTCGACTTTTTTCAAAATTAACTTTCCCTTCGATGATATCGATGGTGGCACCTTTTTGAGTATTTGTTATCTGGACCAAGGAATTTGGGTAAAGTGTGAGCTGAGAGCCAGAGTTGAGTATTACAGTTGCTTTTGATTGACCTGGTGTAAAAACAAGGGATTTATCAACAACTGACTGATTTGCCCTAGCATCTAACCAAAAGTAATCATCGGGTGTACGATATTTACAACTTCCCTTGCATGCAGAAATTTTCCCAAAAGAAAGAGACGAATCTTTTATCTCGTATGAGGTTGACCAAATTGTATAAATTGAGACAATAAGAAGCGTGACACCTAATACGTGTAAGGAAAGATCAATCTTTCTAACTTTAAAACTATTTATTAATTCGGCCATCAAGTAATTATGCAGATTAAAATCCCTAGTTTCAAATATAAAATGGTAATCTTCTCATTCATTCTTATTGGAACATGTTTAGGAATTTTTCTTTATTATATCATAAACTATTTTCAGACAGATAAGCGCGCTTATCTGTTTGAAGAAGCTTTTCGATTTGGGCTTGAAGCTCATAATTCGTTGGAAAAAAGTGCCTCATTTGGAATCCTTCTCGCGGCATCGATAAAAAATCAAGATGATATCACTTTTAAATCTCTGCAAGAAAGCATGATTGCTGCAAGAATTGACTTCAAAAATAAAAAGAAGTCACCTCCGTGGTCTTATAATAAGACGAGCATTAAAGAATTAAAGTTACCGGAGTCTGATTTTTTAGGAGAATCAAGCCAGCAAGAATCAATTGAATTTTTACCATCACCAGATTTTAAAAGCGGTTACTTTAAAATTAATCACCAATCGGATTTATCCTCAAGTGTCATAGCTATTTATCCAAAAGATTTTTTCGAACTACTAAATACAAAAAAAATAGCCAAGGTCGCTCTATTTGATGAAAAATCAAAATCAGTTATTTTCAAAAGCCCTCAATTCCCAAGTAATATCGATCCAAAAGAATTTATACATAGTGACAATCAGGCAAAGACTTTTGATAAAAAGACTCAAAGCTTTAACTATTTTGTAACCTCTCATTACTCAAACCTTACTCAGACATCCATGATAATTTTATATAACATGGATGAAGCGAATCAAACTTTAGCGCTTTTAAGCAAAACTCTTATATGGGCCGCAATTGGGATGTTTGGATTCGGAATCTTGCTCTCAACATTTTTTTCAAATTCATTAGCAAAACCTCTTGAGCTACTCGCTGAAATGGCCAGAAAGGTTTCACAAGGTGACTTAACCGCCAGAGTGGCTTTTGATAGTACTGATGAAACAGGAATACTTGCGAAAAGCTTTAATAACATGATGGATAAAATTGTGATGTTTATTGAAGATTTAAAAGGTAAAGCTCGCCTTGAATCTGAATTAAAACTTGCAAGCCTCGTACAAAGAAACTTTTTTGATCTAACTCCTATCAACAAAAAATCATTTGACCTTCAAGGAGATTATATCTCGGCCAGTGAATGTGCAGGTGATTGGTGGACGGTGCGCGAATGGGCAGGGAAGCAAGTATTTTTTCTTGGAGATGCTACAGGGCATGGGGCGCCAAGTGCTCTTTTGACCTCTGCTGTATTTTCAGCAGTAGAGTGTATTCAGAATGAGATAATACGGTCTGAGGATTGGTGGGAGAAACCATCGATTATCCTGGAAAAACTTAATCATGTCGTTTCTACGATAAGCAATAATATAATGATGACCTTCATTGTTGTCATTTATGATCAAGAATCAAAAAAAGCTTGGATTTCGAATGCTAGTCATGAAGCTCCTATCCTAATTCACAAAAACAATGCTCCAAAAGTTATTTCAGATATTAAGTATATTTTTTGTGAACCAGGACCGAGACTAGGTGATCTAAAGGATCCAATTTTCTTTAATCATGAAATACAACTTTCTTCAGATGATAGATTAGTATTCTATACGGACGGCCTTGTAGAAGTACTCGTAGAACCTGGTAAAAAATTCTCTGAGAGATACTTGCTGAAGAGGATCATTAAAATTGGTAACCTTGCAATTGATGAAGCTATCCAAAAATTAATAAGTCCTGAAGAAAAATTAGCTGCGAATGATGATATTTCTTTTTTTATAATTGATATCAAGTAATGGAAATTAAAATGCTTAACATCCAGCCCAACCACGAGAAACAATTTAATAAAGAGGCGTCGACTAATCAAAACGGTCTCGTAGTAGGAGAATTTAATCCTAATCTCTTAAATCACTTCGACTTAGTCAATCACGCGAACTGGGATCAAGCCATTACTGCAAACAAGCTTAGGTCTCGATATGAGAACCTTGAGGATTATATTTCACATTTAGGCCCAATGAAGCCATCTTTAAAAGAAAAACTACGATTTGCGATAGATGAATTAATTATGAATTCTGAAATGCATGGCGATGCTCACCAAACTATTCTTCTTAGTCTTTGTAAAATAAATGAAGGTATTTGGATCAATTGTAAGGATAAGGGTGGTCATTTTAGTTTAGAAGCAGGGAGATCCCTTTACCAATCAATTTTTGAAGATAAACTAACACCCTCATTCGATGGATTAGGGGCCGGTATCGGTTTAGGAATGATTACGAAAATGTCCTCTCAAATCCATATAAGATGTCAAAAAGATAAAGAAACTATTGTCAGTGCTTTTATGCCAGACATTCCCTCTTCAGGTTTGAAAAGTTTTAGTTTTATTATTTACTAATCTCTTTAAAAACGTTTTATTTTATAGTCATAAATCGAAAGTATTTTTCAATTACGCCATCAAACTCGTATTCTTTCCCGTTTAATGAAACAGATCTCTCTATTTGCGAGACATTTAAGCTGCGAACATCCATAAAATGATTCATTTCCTCTTCATCATCTATTCCAATATAAGGAGCATAAAGAGAGACAACCTTTCTTTGAGGTGAGAGAAAACCGTTTACAATATTAACTTGCTGAATAAATAGAGGGGGGCATTTTTCATACTCAACGAAAGTTGAATCTGGAATATCCTTTAACAGATTTATAAAATCTCTTATTCCACATGAATTGATACCCTCAAGTTTTTCAAGATCAAAAATCACTTTTTTTGAAGTTGGAACCTTGTGCTCTGTGTGGATAAAATTTTCATCGAGATGACCGCTGATTTTTATAACAGTTTGATCTTGAGAAGATTTAATTTCAAATTCAAATTTAGACATTCTCGGCCTTCTTTATATTTTTAATTGGCAATAAAAGCTGAAATCTTGAGATTCCATTTATCGCATCAACATCTAATCTTATCTCTGATTGATGTTCCAGTGCAAGTTGTTCAAGAAGCTTTCGGCCTTGCTTTAGACCACTAATGGGACGAACCGAGTCATTGCTCTCCATAATCTTACCGTCTGTTTTTATTTCGATCAATAATCTTTGCCCCAATTCTACAATTCTTATGCTTATTTTATTTTTGATTTCTCCGAAACCAAACCCATGTGCGATTGAATTTCTTAGTCCTTGAATAAGAAATTGGTTTATTAAAGAAAACATCTTATTTTCAAGATAGATTTGTTCACACTCAACTTGATAAAGGGATATTTCTTTACCCTCGCTACTGCACAGATCATTTACGAACTCACTCATTGATTGGCAGATTTCTTTTAAATCCAAATATACATATGAAAAGAATAATCGGCGCACGTATGTGAAATCTTGGGAATTAAAGATCTCGCTCAAATCTTTTTCTTGCACAATTTTGTGGCCAGGTTTCAAGTGTGGTAAAAGTTTAAGTAATAAAAGTAACTGAGATTTAAAATTTAAAGATACATCCTTTATTAAAAACTGCTTCGCACTTATGCTCTCCTGGGAAATCTCAATAGCATGAATATCGAGATCAAAACCAGCTGGACCATAGTAAGAAAACAAACCTTTCAAACCATGGAGTTTGGCCTTAAAAGCTTCCTCCGAAATATCCGGTCGGGACAATGTATTTAATAGATCAGTTATTTCTTCTACAGCAATAGAAAATCTATTTCCACCTTGAGATGCTTTAAGCAAGCTGGCAGCAATTTTATTTTTATCTTGTAGTTCATCTCTAACTTTTGCTTCCTCAGAAATATTTGTCATGGCCATAACAATAGCATCTAGTTCATTTTGATTTTGATAAAATGGATAGTAAGTCATCTTAAAAGTTTGGTTATCAAAAACTAATTCCTGCGGCGCCAAAGCAGTCATCTCTTCAAATGGAAGAGCAAGAGAAAACAAAAGTTTTAACCATTTAAGGGTCTGATCTGCTGGCATTTGACTTGAAAATAATTCTTCTAATTGCCTTGGGAATGCATCCATCACCCCACTTAAATTTAAACCCTTGTCAGTATCAATTCTGCCATTTGAATCAACTAAGAAAATGGCCTGTTTAAAACTATCTAACAGATCAAAAAGATATTTATTAGATCTTCTTAGTTCGGCAGTTCGCTCGGCAACAATGAGCTCTAGTTTTTGATTTGTTTTTTTTAATTCATCTAGCTGGGAGTGATATTTACTGTGAAGATTTGCCTCCACAGATAAATCTTTGATCACAATGATTTTCGTGTTCTCAACACTAGCGCTTCGAACGAGACCAAATCCATCTTTATTATTTGAAAATTTAAATTTAGATTCAATCGATAGTTCAGAAATCTCTTCATCAAATTGGACTAAATCTTTAAAAGTTTTAATTTTTTTTATTTCACGTTCTTTTAATTCACTCATGATTAAGAATGAATTATTCCAAAATACGATTTCATCTCGCTCGTTTATGACAAGACAGGCGTCTGATAAATGCTCTAAATAAGCAAATGACATCAACTAGGCTCCAACTAATAAAGTTAGGATCTTATCGGTAGATAACTAAATGAATTTCAGTAATGAATTTTGAAGAGTTTTATAGTCAGAAATAAAAAAAGCCTCCGTGGGTTAAACGGAGGCTTTTTATGGTGCCCAGTCGCGGAATCGAACCACGGACACAAGGATTTTCAGTCCTTTGCTCTACCGACTGAGCTAACTGGGCATATCAAATCGGAAAGTTGTTCTTCTAAAAAAGAGATCTCTAAGTTAATGTTTGAAAGAAATTTCGTCAACGAATATTCCATAAAAGATTTAATTAACGAAGTGAGTCAAGTATTTATGGCCGTAAAATTAGTTTGCACTGAGCTTTCCCTCCCCTGGTTTCAAGTTAATGCTCTAGCTTTCATCCCAGATATTGAGAAAACCCCAATCAGGCCACAGTGGTCTTTATTTACTCATGGCTATACCTCCCACAAAGGCGATTGCCTTAACTGGGCAACTCGATTGGCCGAAGCCGGTGTTCCAAGTTTAATTTTTGATCAGCCCGGACATTATCTAGGGAGCTTCAACGAAATTAATAGTCTTGAGGATTTTAAAAATCATGCTCATGAACTTTTTGGCGAAGCTTTCTTAAGATTACAATCCCTCATTGAACAGCATACAGGTTTTTCTCATTTTCAATCGATTGAAACGATTATTGTTGGTGGACATTCTCTTGGAGCCTTTACTGCCATGAAGGCTCTAAATCTTCCTCAATTTGAGAACTTAAATCGACTAGGAATCGGAATCGGAATTGGCATAGGACAGCGCCAAGCAACTCATCTTTTTGAAACAGCTTTTTATGAAAAAACATTGGCCATAAGACGTCAACTTGTCTCCCCTCATCTGGATTCAAAAGAAATTTTTTCATGGCTTAAAGAAGCTAAAGAAAATTTTGAAATATCCAATGAGCGAGTTCATCTTATTACGGGAGAAGATGATATTGTTGTTGGAGCAAAGGGCCTAGAAGCTTTTATTGAAGTCTTAGAAAAACATAATAATAAAGTCACTTGGGAAAAACCCTCTCGTCTTCCACACCACGAACCGGCCTTGGCAACGGCCCATATCTTTTCGTTTCTTAAGAATCATTTTCACTGGAAGGTTTGATCCAAAATTTTAAATTTTTTAGCCACCCAACCTTTCCAGGCCGATCGAAAGCTGTAGATTTAAATTGTCTTTTTAAACCTCTATTTGTCATTTTCATAAACATATCTGCGAGCTGAGATAGATCTAATTCATAAAAGAAATTCTTTAGATATAAGAATTCTTTCTTCAAGCTTAGAATAGATTGAACTCTAGCTAGTGGCTTGGAGTTCCAAGGGCAAACATCCTGACAAATATCGCAACCAAATATTTCTCCTCTTGATTTTTCATATCCAACAGGAGGCTCAACATCTTTAAAAGTCTCGATGGTAAAGGTTGCAATACATTTGGATGCTATAAGTGTTCTAGTTTCACCATCAATCGCCTGAGTGGGACAAGCCTCGATACATTTTTGACATTGTCCACAATGATCAACATCCATAACGGTTTTAGATAAATCTAATTTCTCATTTAGTAGAATTGAACCTATGATAAAATAACTTCCATAATTCTTATTAATCAACATTGAATTTTTTCCAAACCAACCTAGTCCAGATCTATAGGCAAGGTCCCTTTCAAGGATGGGTTGAGTATCTAGGGAGATGAAGGACTTCAACGTTTCATTCTTGGCCAAAAGTAAGTTCGTAATCAACTCTAATCTTCTTTTTACTTCAAAATGGTAATCCAGACCTTCAAATCCTAGGGAATAAGCGGCGATCTCGTGACGGTTATTTTCGATCATCCACTTTTTAGTTTCTTGATAACTAAAAATAAAAACAAGCGCAGACTTAAAATCGGGATAAACATTGAGCAGATCACGACGAGATTCTTTCCTTTCATCTGAAAGATAGTTTAGAGTCCCGTGTTGACCAGATTTAATCCAATCCATGTAATTTTGGTAAGAATGCGGGGTAGATTCTTCAGTGTACCCCCAATCGAGAATCCCAAGAGATTTGAGATCGTTTTCAGATATATTGAGCAAGGATTTCATTATTCAAATGGAATGATTTCGATAGCACCTGTTGGACAGGCCTCTACACATTGCATATCAAGGTCACAACGAAAAACATTTTCAGGATTTATTCTCGTTTCACTATTTTTATCTAATTTCATTGTCCATATATCGTAAGGACAAACGCTGATACAGGCTTGGCATGAAGCACAGATTCCTGTATCAAGTAAGATCTTTCCCTTGTCAAAAGACACCTCCTGGATCGTTTCCTGATCTGTGCTTTTGATGGCCTTGGGAACATCTTTTATAATTTCAACTCGAATTGAATTAGTAGTCCCTTGCTTAAAGAATCTTCCATCTCCAACAGTAATGACAACTTTTTCACCTAAATGGAGTAAATTTTTAGCCTTTAACTCAGAAATCATAAGATCACCAAGTTTAGTTAAATCGGAATTTTCGTGAATATTAAAGTAATAAGGGAAAATCCCCCAATATAAACTCATGCGTCTAATCACATTGAGAGAATTTGTCACACCTAAGACGGGTGTTTTTGGGCGAAAACGAGTCATCTTCAAGCAAGAGTTTCCACCTTCAGTGATGGAGATAATCCAACTCGCATGGTTTTTCTCAGCAACAATAGAAGCAGCAACCTGAATAGATGCAGTCACACTATTAATATCCATATTTCGAAGAAAAGGCCTATCTCTTGGAGTCTTCTCCGCCTCTTCAATGATCTGACCCATAATCGTTATCGCCTCAAGAGGATACTTTCCAGAAGCTGTTTCACCAGAGAGCATCACGACGTCTGTTCCATCCCAAACAGCATTGGCCACATCAGAGGCCTCAGCTCGAGTAGGTGCTGAATTCGTAATCATACTCTCTAACATTTGAGTGGCCGTAATAATAGGGCGACCAATTTCATTACAAAGCTTGATCATTCTCTTTTGAATGCTTGGGACAAGATGATTCCCCACTTCAACACCCATGTCTCCACGAGCAATCATGATGGCATCTGAAACTTCAATAATACTCTCCATATTATCTAAAGCTTCTGGCTTTTCAATCTTTGAAACTATAGGCACCTGAACCTTCATTGTATGAAGTAAGGATTTCACAGCCATGATATCTTCTGCATTTCTAACAAAACTCAAAGCAACATAATCGATCCCTTGCTTAAGTCCAAAGAGCAGATCCTCTCTGTCTTTATCAGTGAAACTAGGTGCAGAAACCTTAACGTAAGGAAGATTAATCCCCTTATTAGACTTAAGGGCGCCGCCCACTTTAATTTTGATTTTTAAAACGTCCCTATCTTTCTCAATCGCTTCAGCAACAATGAGTCCATCATCAAATAGAATTCTGGCCCCAACATGGGCATCCTTAACTAAGTTTTTATAAATCGTTGGAATGAATTGATGAGAATATTCCGGATAATTTTCTTTAACATGACTTGGGCCAATCACCCAAATCTCGCCGTCTTTTAAATTAAGAGGCTCCGGAAGTTTATCCACGCGAATTTTAGGTCCTTGCAAATCCAGGAGAATCGCTACTTCTTTGCCAACATTTAGCGAAGCTTGACGAATATTTTTGATGGATTGTTCATGGGCCTCATAGGTTCCATGAGACATATTAACTCTTGCAGCATTCATGCCTGCAAGAATCATTTTTTCAAGCATTTCAATAGTATTAGAACTAGGTCCAATGGTGGCGATAATCTTCGCTCTTCGGCTCAGCATATTTCAATCTTTTGATGAGGTTTAAAAAGTTTATTAGCTCAAACGTTTAAACTCTTTAAGCTGTTCCATTTGATTAGAATGATCATCCTTAATCGAGTTTATACGAGTCTCATAAGTTGAAACTACTCTAGACTTTTCATCTTGATATGTCGCCTTAATTCGATCAAGCTCCATTTGGTGAATCGTGTCTTTTTGGGCGAGTTCTTTACTCGTAGAAACAGTCAGATCCTTCAACTTCTTTTCATAATCGTTAGTTAGTAATTTAACTTTGGTATCACTTGCAACCTGCATCTGATCTATTTTTCTTTGATAATTTGAATTCATTTGAATTGTATCTGACTTAAATTGACTATCTTTCTGGGAAAGCAAATTCTGATAATTAGACTGATCAGCACTTCTTCTATCCTCATAGAATTTAGCTTGGGATTCAAGTTGTTTATCTGTTTGATCCATAATATTTTGGATTTTCTGATCCATTGTTATCTTTAAATATTCATTTTCTCTCTGAAAATTTGACAACCTCTGTTCATATTCATTCACAGTTGAGTCCATGAGGCGCGAAAACTCACGTTTCATCTCTTGAATCTCTTTATTTTTATTTTCATGAAGCTTTTTAGAGAACTCTGTTTTATCTTGATTTGTAACCTTAGTCACATCCTCAAGACTTGAGCGGTGCTTCTCTTCAAGACTTCTCATTGAATTTGTAAAGTTTTCCTTCAATTGAGTCAGTCGTTGATTTGAGTTATTTTTTTCAAGCATCAATTTCTGTTCATAAGCTTGTCGCTCAATGAGATTTTGATTTTCCCTGTTAGCAACCTCAACTTCTGTTTTCTCACGCTCGCGAGCAACAGTTATAATCTTATCAGCATTAGCTTCATTAATTTTTCGATCCAGTCTGGCAGTAGCTTCAGCACTCTCTTTCTTTAGTGCTTCTGTATAGGCATCCTGATCTTCTATCGTCTTTTCTTGATAGATTTTTTTAGTTTGTGCGGCTTGCTCTTTTAGCCGATCCACTCTCGTATCATTCATAGACTGATCTCTTAGACCTTGCTGCCTACTCATCACTTGAGCAAACTCACCAGAGCCGTTATCACGACGTCTTTTTTCAATTTCAATGAGGCGAAGTTGTTTGTTGTAACCACGACGGGCGTCAGTTAGAGAATTCTGATGCTCTCGATTTGTCTTTTTGAATTCTTCTTGTTGCAACTCAACTAAGTTTTCATTTCTGTCACCATAATCTCGTGCAAGACCTTGATAACGATCCTCATATTTTCTCTGTAATGTTGCTAGACGATCACCGGTATATTGCTTTTGTTGCTCGAAATCTTCTTCCTGAATTTTCTTTGACTTTAAGAAATCATCTCTTAGACTCTCTCTTTGTTCAGCTCTTTTTTTAGCAGCTGTTTTTTGAACTTCAGTCATTTGATCTTCATGAGACCGAACTAATTGCTGTCTTTCTCTATTGTAATTATCTTTAAGGTCGTTACCTTCTTTAGTCAATTCTTCATTAAAATCTTTGAGCTTTTTATTCATACTCTCAGATACATTTGAAATACTATTGTTATATTTTTTCTTTGAATTTAATTGCAGGTCATCATGAATTTCTCTTTCTGCACGAAAAGATTTATCATAGCTATTTTTTATATCTTTAAGCCTCTGATCAAAATCTTTTCTTTTCTGAATTGAATCTTTTGAAAATTCTTCTCTCTCTTTTAAAAGATCTTCATGAAATTTGTCATTATTATTTGCTAAGGAGTTACGATTAGCTTCACTAAGCTTCTCAAGGTTTTTTTGATAGCTCGTCTCAAGTTCCGCCTTATCTTCAATAAAATTATCACGCTGTTTTTTTGTAATATACTCTGCACGCTCATTTGTATCAGCAATCTTGCGATCGGTGGCGACTTGAGTTTTACGAATGGTATCGTTAAAGTACTCACGGTCTTTTTGGAGCTGTTTTGTGTAGTCTACGCCCTTCATGGCCTAATCCTTATGAGTCACTTCCTGTGACATCATAAAAAATAATACCATACGCCACAAAGAAAAAAGCCTTGGGTAAAACTTGCAGTCTTGCCCAAGGCTTTTTCGTGAAAAATTTAATTAATCAACTACTTAGCTAATTCCTCGTCAATGATTTCAGCAAAAACTTCTACCTCTTGAGCACCTGTAATTAACTGACCATTTACGTAAAATGTTGGCGTAGACTTAACTCCAATTTTACGACCCTCTTCCATTTCTGCATTAACTTGAGCAAGAAACTTCTGATCTTTTACACACGCTTCAAAGCTTTCCATTTTTAAACCAACAGATTTTGCAATTTTCTTAAGTCCTTCAGCATCTAAAGAGTCTTGTTTAGCAAACATCTCATCATGCATTTTCCAAAACTTTTCAGAACCTTGCTCATTGGCACAAAGACCAGCAACGGCTGCACCCTGAGCATGATTATGGAACGGTAACGGGAAGTTTTTGAAAGCAACTTTAACTTTGTTGCCATATTTAGATTTAATTTTTTTCAAAAGATCAGCACCCTTGGCGCAGAATGGGCATTGAAAATCAGAGAACTCAACAATCACAACTTTAGCATCTTTATCCCCTGCAAAAGCAGCATTACCGGCCTCAACTGGGAAAGTTGGTCTTCTTGGTTTTGCAATGTAAACCTCAATTGGATTCTTCTTGGTTTGCTCCCCTAACCATTTTTCAACAGCTTCTTTTTTTCGCTCCATTGTGAGGTAATTTTTAATTTTCTCACGAATTTGAGGATTGATATGCTCTTGTGGAATATTCTGATCCTTAATAAAAGCATCGATTTCTTTTTCTGAAATGTTGATCGTAGATGCAATATATTTTGTCACAAACTCATCCACAGTAAGACCTTTCTTACGAGGATCTTTTTCGACAAGCTTATCAATCAAAGTTGATTTCAACTTATTCATCTTTACTTCAAAAGCTTTTGATTCAAATTCAAAAACTTCAGATTCAATTCCGTCCATCAATTCAGCATTTGTGATTTCAACATCACCAGCTTTGGCCGCAATGCCTTCTTTTGTTGCTGGCTTAAATAAGTAACTTGGCTTGCTGTTGCCATCAGAACATGAAACCGAGAGAACTAAAGACAGAATCAGAAATAGAGCTGTAGTAGCTTTCATGATTAACTCCTTACTGTAAAAAAATTGAGGTAAGTTTAGCCTAACTCAAGTGGAATAAAAACAATCAAAATCACTCAACTAAAGGAGGGAGATGAAGTCTCTATATTTTTGATTATCCCTGAGAACAGTCGGATGACCACTTGCAATGACACATCCCTTGTCTAATAAAAGTAATCGGTCTGAATTGAGAATGGTCTCCAGTCTGTGCGTCACAATAACTGTCATTGTCCTCGAGCTAAAAAATTTAATTAAATCTCTCAGGGCAATTTCAAGATCTGAATCAAGTCCACTTGAAATTTCATCCATCAATATGATGGGCTTTTTTAAATAAAGAGCTCTTAAACCTGAAATGAGCTGTTTTTGACCCATTGATAACATTTTAGGATTAAGTTTTGTTTCAGGAGTCATTCCCCAGTTTTTCAAATAAGGAATGTATTTCTCGGCCAGCATCCAAAACTCATCAATACTATCCTCAAAACCCAAACAAATATTAAACCTCAAGGTTTCAGTAAAGACATGAGAATCTTGAGAGATAAGACTTACATAAGAAGAAAATATCTTTAATTCTTGATCTGTTTCTGGGTGAAAGGTCTTATCGTCTAGATGAATTTTGCCTTCAAAGGTATCATACTGGCCTGAGAGTAACTTGAGCAAAGTTGATTTCCCACAACCTGATTCTCCTAAAATCCCTAGCACCTCACCTTTTTTAAGATGAAAGTTAATATCACTTAACTGAAAACCTTCGTCATATCTGAATTTTGTGAGATTAAATTTGAGAGAATCACCATCAAGTTCTGAAAAATCAACTCGTCCTGAAATTTCCTGATCAAAACTTAAATTAAACTCGCTAATGCGCTCAAGTCCTGTCCCAGCTCTTTGCAAAACAGAAATTTTAGAGGCGATATCCTTAATGGGACTTATGGATTTTTGAACTAAATCAATAAGTGCTGCCAGGATCGCGACCTCAACAATTTTTGAATAAGGAACCATCAACATGATGAGTGCAATAAGAATGGGATATAATGATTCAGCAGCTGAATAGTAACCAGCGTCCCAAATATTGGCATGAAGTTGTTTATCTAAAAATTCTTCAAAAATTTTTTCACCACGCTTAGAAGCATATTGATGATTGGGCGAGAAATAAAGCTCCTTAAGCCCAGATGTCAAATCAGTCACAACTCGTGCCATCTGGCCGGTTAAACGTCTCACATCCATAAAAATTTTCGCCATAAATTTACTGCCTTTAACAAGGAGTAAACAGGCAAGAACTTCAGTGATAAAAAGTGTGAGGCCCGTAGCAGAATTCATCTGTAGAAAACTGACGAGGCACGAGGAAACAAAAATAATATCAATAAAAATGGCAAAACTACCCGAGCCTACGACGTCACGAACAGCATCCGTATCGTTCATCAAGCGCGCCAGCACTTCGCCCATGGGAAAATCTTTTTTATTCTTTAAATTCTTTTTAAAAGGAGCATTGAGCCAGACGCCATAACTCTGAATACGAATTTCTCCAAGGAGGAGCTGAATATATCTATGGGTAGAAATTTGAAAGAGAAAACGATTAACGTATTCTGCCACGAGCAAAAGTACGAGGTAAAATGCGGCTATTTTAAAAGATTCATCTGAATTAATCGACTGATAAAAATCTTCAATTAATAACGGAGTATAAAAACCGGCCACTCCAGAGAGGAGCAAATTAATCAAAATAAAAAAAACAAGAAATTTTTCTGACCTAAGCCAAAGAAATTTCCATAAGTTGTTCTTTAAAAAATGCCAAGACATTTGGATCCTTTAATCCTTTTTCAAGCTCAGAATGAACCTTAATACCTTCATCTTTACTAATAAGAATAATCTCTTCGGCCAATCGAACTGTCGTCAAACGATGGGCCGTCATGATGAAAGTCTTATTTTTCCACAGAGGACTCTCATTCAATAATTTCATAATCTTTTTTTCTAAAATAATGTCCACAGACGAGAAAGGATCATCCCAGATAATAAACTCAGCTCCAGAGAGGAGTGATCTAATCAGGGCCAGCCGCTTCAACTGCCCACCTGAAAGCCTCTTTCCGTTCTCACCGACTTCAAGGTTTAAAGTTTCTTCAATTGTAGAAGCGAGGCTTTCAAGTTGAAAAATCCCTAAGAGGACTTTTGCTTCTGAGAGTTCCGTCTCTGAGGCCTCTTTACCTAAAAATATATTCTCATAAACTGTACCATTAAAGAGATAAGGCTCTTGTCCAACGAGGGAAACAGAGTGCCCTTGAAATTTTAGCTGAGTCGCCAGTTTTTCTAAGAGGAGACTTTTCCCACAACCTGTTTCACCACAAACAACCGTCCATGATTTTAATTTAAAGTTTAGGCTTAAAAGCTTCTCCCAAAATGGAATTTCGGCACATAAAACATTTTGTTGAATTTCAGTTTTGTAATGATTTAAATGAAGTTCATGCTCAGAGACTTTATTCAAGGTTAAATAGAGCTCACTCACCCTTTTCCAGGCCGCAAGTCCTTGGGACACAACCACCGCAACCCATGAAAGAAACATCACAGGCTCTAAGAAGAGATATAAAAACCCTGAGAAATACACCAAGTCTGAAGCTGTTCCGCCTTTTTGCTTGATGAGAAGACCTCCCCAGATGAGAGAAAGTCCAAGACCAAGTTTGACGTAGGGGCCAGTGAAAGCATAACCAATCGATGTCTTAAAAAAGAGCTTTAGTTCTTCACCAGACACCCTTTTAAAACTTTCAATAAAATTTTGTTCGCGGTGAAAATTCTTAATGGTCTGTTTAGCTTCATAGGATTCGATGATGTATTGCTGAACCTCACCCTTCTTATCCATCATTTTTTTATAAAACTTTTGATTAATAATCGTCATGATAGAAAAAAAGAAGACACTTATGAATAAGGGAGTAAAGGCCGGCCAGAGGAAAGAATCAGACTGATTGAATTTTGGAATCAGAACCCAAGCGGTAATGATAAGGTTACCAATTTGGAGAAGACCAAAACCAACAAAGGCCCGCAAATTATTTATATCATCAAAAAGGATCTGAAAGATTTGACCTTGAGATAATTGAGAGTAGCGCCCCGGTGGAGTCTTTTCTAAAAGACCAAGCAATTCCATCCGAAGTATTTTTTGTTGAACTCGAGCGGGATAAAAAAAGAGGAGCCGAGATAAGGTTCGAAAGACGAAGATCCCTAGAGCAAGGCCAATAAAGATACCGATGAAGTTACCCGTGGACTCCCCTTTAGAGATAAGTTGCGTAAGGAGACGAATTCTTTCTGGCAGTTCAACCTGTAACTTCTGGAGGATATAGAGACACAGAAACGCCCCTAAATAGAGCCATTTAAACTCAAACGCATGGTGTAGAATCCAGGGGCCAAATTTTCTTGATAATCTAAGGGCCATAGACTGAAAATTTAGTTCATTTTCTGCTTAAAGTCATGGACCTAAAAAATAAAGTTTGATGACAATCTTTGAAATTATCTTTAACATATCTCTTCATTGCGCCCGTAGCTCAGTTGGTTAGAGTATTACCTTGACATGGTAGGGGTCACAAGTTCGAATCTTGTCGGGCGCACCATTTTGAACAAATTCATCCCATTTATCTCATTACATTTTTTTCGATTTTAAGGTTAGTCATTTAAAAATTACGTAAAGCTTATTTCTCTTCTGACAAATATCAATTTCATGACCCTGATTAGTTATCAAAACTCTCATTTGTAAGTTAAGTCACTCCAATTAACTGGAGCTGACTATGCACGAATCAGAAATCATCAAAATTGAAGCAATGATCTATACCATCAGGGGGCTAAGAGTCATGATGGATACAGATTTGGCAAAACTATACGGAATTGAAACAAAGAATCTTAAGAAGGCTGTCCGCCGTAATCTCGCCAGGTTTCCTGATGATTTCATGTTTGAGATGACGAAAGAGGAACTAGAAAATTGGAGGTTCCAATTTGGAACCTCCAATTCCATAAAGATGGGATTGCGCGTGCAACCATTCGTTTTTACTGAACTTGGCGTAGCCATGCTTTCCAGTATCTTAAACTCTGAACAAGCCATTTCAGTCAATATTTCGATTATGCGAATCTTTGCCAAGCTTCGAAGCTTTCTCTTACTTGAGAAAGAAATCAATGCTCGCATGCATAAAATTGAAACTGAAACAAACGAGGTATTTCAAGTTGTCTTCGAGCGTCTTGATGCCGTCGAGAAAACTTTTGCTCCCCGACTCCCACCTAATAGGAAAAAGATAGGGCTGAAATAAAATGCGGACGTCTTTGTACAATGGAAATTGGGATTAATGAGATTTCAGTGATGAAGAGTCCTAAGTAAGTCGGGCGCACCATTTACGAACACGTCTTGATACCAAATTCCACGAACATGTTTTTATCTTATAAACTCAACACTAGCGGACTTTTGTTCGGTTTATTCCAACCGAAATCACAATGATTCAGAGATTTATTCAAAAGCCTTGTCAAAACTTGCCCAAAATCACTCATGTCAAAAAACATTTACACGCCTGAATTGTTTATTAGGTCGTCTCAAAACTCAATTCTTCCATGAGAACATAAGCGAAATATTTATGAACAAAAAATGAGTTAAAACCATTAGATTTGGCCAGCGCCAACGTACTTACCGACTTTTTGTAAAAGGTGCTAGCCCCTTAGGTGGCAATTAGTCTAAGACTAATTAAGCAGCCACTTCGTAATCGATTACGATTAAGACCTGTCGACAATATGCACTCACTGGCTTAAAAATCCCCGGGAGCAGCCTCTAAGCTGGTTTTAATTTGATTGTCGGCAGTTATTAAGTCCAGGGCGTCTAATAAAGGATCGATATCCAAGGTTAATGTTCCGGCGGCACTCACCGTATATGAACCATCGAATTTTATAGTAGTACGATCAACTGTAGTAAATGTTCCATTTCCGTTGGTTAAAGTAACACTGGGTTTTCCTGGGGTGCCGTCACATTCAGTTTCTAAATCAAACTCAATTCGCTCGTATGTTCCATTTGGTACAGAAACTGTGATCAGATTTGTTCCTGCGGGGTTGATATCAACTTCCCCTAAGACCAGATCGAAGTTACTTCCAGTAGTTGTAGAATCAGGCTTAAACCTCATTCGCTTGAAACAAAACTTCACATTACTTAAAGCTGCATAAGCGGGATGAATAAAAGCATCCATTCCCTTTTTGAGCCAAGCGAGGGGCTGCTTATCTTCCATGCGGACTTGCACTGGAGTTGTTACCGGGTTTCCGGTGGTGGTTCCCGGGCCGCAACCTCCTAAGAGGAACAGTATACTGAAAAACAATATATTTAGCGATTTCATATTTTATCCTTATTGCCTAAAGTTACTGGAAAACCCAAAAAAGAAAAATGATATACACCATTAGAATTCTTTTCATTTTTACCTAACAAAACTACTTTTTCTAAAGCCTCTTCAAGGATTTTTTTTGCTTCCTGGAAGTTGCAGCCGTCGATGGCCAGGGTCTGTCCCAAAATATATCTATCTTCTGAGTTCACTTTATAAATGGCTTTAACGGCGTTATCCAACATCTGTTCGTGAAAAGTACTGAGGGAAAGTTTGTAGATATTTCCCTGACAATTAAGTCTACGGAAATCTCCATACTTTGCAAGCAGCTTGTGCTTATTTAGAAAATTCAGAGACTTTCTGATTTCTATAATAGGTACTTTGAATATGAGTTGTTCCTGAATCCAATTTTCATCTTCTTTAAAATCTTTGAGCTCACTCATCTCGCGAATTGCGACATTCCACCACTTTTTGAGATATTTGAATGTCAGAACTTCATCTGGAGAATTTTCATTGTAGGTTTTAAATTTGGCCAGGCTTTCCATCGCCACTTTCTTTGCATCCACCGAGGAGTGTTCTAGCAGTACTAATTGTTTTAACCACGATATTTCCTGTGAATTCCATTTAAAGGTTGGTGCCCAGATATCAATATTTTCTTCGGTGAGTGGACGCTTGCCTTTTGCTACTAGAGAAAGAAGGGCTACCGAAACGTTGAGCTTTTTTGCTAACCCTCTCATGGATTGGCCCTTCTTTTTATACCATCCGAAAAGATCAGCCAGGTAAAAGTGCGCTTGTCTATATTTATACACATCTGGTTTACCTGGCATCATAAACTTATCCTTGTTTAAAAATTTCCTGAGACTGATTCGAAAGCTGTTCTGATAGAACCTACTCCATTGTATGCATTTGCAGCGTTTAGAATATCTTGCACACCTAGTTGGAGATACTCGGTTCCATCAACTACGAGCACACCATCAAACTTGATTTTTATATTCTCGGCTGAAGAGTAAACTCCAAAATCATTGGAGAGGTTTAAACTTTTACTTGCACAACTAGGCTCAAGATCAAATTCAATTCTATAATAGGTACCGGCAGGGATATTTACGGTCGCTAGCATAGTACCCGCTGAAGATATGGTAACCTCACCCAGTTCAAGATCAACGTTTTCATCAAGCAATTGATCATCTATATCAGTGATGCTTGTTTTAAAACGTAGTCTTTTAAAGCATAATCTTAAATCACTTACAGCTGCATAGGCACTTGGAATAAAAAATTGAGAGAAGCTAGCAGTAGTATAAGATCCCATACTAAGACTTACCGGATGAGAGCCTGAGCTACTGACCGGTGATTTATCATTACCCGTATTACAGCTAACTAGTGAGATCAAAGCGAAGAGAATTGCTAATTGACGTACCATAAATTACCTCTTGTAATCAAACCTCGAAATGAAGTTTGTTCTGACCCTAGTTTAGCGCAATGCCTCACCAGACTCAACCGTCAACCCATTCATTGTAAACACTCTTTCAAAAAAAATCAATAATTCCGAGACATTGAAAGGAATCACTGTTTCAAAAACTAATAATTTGTAAACCATAATCAAGTTATTTAAGCGTAGCCAATGAGCCTCATAATCCAATAACCTTTTAAAATGACGTTAAAAATTATCCTCATATCGCTCTCCATCTGTATTCTTGGATCACGTCAAAGTATTGCCGCTGAATCCCTGCCACTATGGGAAGCTGGAGCTGGTCTTTTAGCTTTCAGATCTAACCACTACCGTGGCTCCCCTCAAAGTCGCTGGCGATATTTTCCTGTTGGTGTGTTCACCTATCGTGGAAAATATATTGAAGCAGAGAATGGCTATGTAAGGGGGCATTTTCTCAGATCTAAAAAGTTTACTCTGGATTTAAGTTTAGCCTTGGGTTTGAATGTAAACAGCGATTCTGATAATTTGCGCAAAGGCATGAGAGATTTAGATCCGACTTTTGAGGCAGGACCGATTCTTCGATATTATTTTTGGAAGTCTGAATCAGGAAATCAATATTTAAATTTCGAATTACCCTACCGTGCCGTCTATACAACAAATTTGAAATACATTGATCATATCGGCTATTACTCAGTTCCATATTTAAATTTTTTATCCAAAGGTACTGATAAAACGGCAGGCTGGGCCACGGAAATTGCTCTGGGAGTTCAATATGGTTCTTCCAGCTATCATAATCATTTTTATGGAGTTGATACAAAAGATGTAAAGACCAGCCGTCCTTATTACCATGCTACTGCCGGATATAGTGGCACTCAAATCTCCGTTGCAGTCTCCAGAAGAATTGACAACCTTTTGATCGTTCCCTTTTTCCGGTATGACTATCTTGATGGTGCCGTATACAACGATAGTTCTCTCTATAAAAATCCTCATTATACATTTTTTGGAATAAATCTTATTTGGTTTCTTGCTCAATCAAAAAAATATCAGGAAGCACCTACGATGGTAAAGTAAAAGAAACTAGCTTTAAAGATGTGTTTATGGACATAAGGCACAAGTAGAATTAAAAAAAACACTCAGGTTTATCCACACCTGTGCTTAATAACTAAGATTAATTGCAATCTCCGCTCACCAATACAAAGAATTTCAATTCGGCTTAAGACCTAAAATGTCTCGAGCCTTTTATTTGCACATTCGGTCTGCCATAGACTCCCTAAAGACATTTAAAACGATTTTGTATGATGGCCGCTGCCCAGGCTAGGCTCTGTCTTTGAAATCTAAATCAAAATGGTTCGCAGGCAGTCGGGCGCACCATTTACGAACAACGCTAAGAAATTATTCTCATTATTTTTTTCGATTTTAGATTTAGCTTTTGCAGATTAGAAAAAGAGTAAATATTCCTCATCTTTAAAAAATAATATTTTAATTTTGAAAAAATACTGCACTAACTAGATCTAAAAATTCTCAGCTATTCCATCAATGAAGTAATTTAGTCCAATTAACACTGGATCTGACTATGCTTAAATCAGACTTAACTAAAATTGAAGCAATCATTTACACTATTAGGGGACATAGAGTTATGATCGATTCAGATCTAGCACTACTGTATGGAGTAGAAACAAAAGCGCTAAACAGACAAGTTCTAAGAAATGCTCTTCGCTTCCCAGAAGACTTCATGTTCAAACTTACATCTGAAGAACATGAAACTTTGAGGTGCCAAATTGGTACCTCAAACGAAGGCCGTGGTGGAAGGCGCTATCCTCCATTCGTTTTTACGGAGGCTGGCGTCGCTATGTTATCCAGCGTATTAAATAGCGATCGAGCAGCACTCGTGAATGTTTCTATCATGCGAACATTCATCAAACTGAGAAGCTTTCTCGCTATTGAGAACTCTCTACCGGGTAAAGTAAGCAAGCTCGAACAAGGAACAAATAAATTGTTTAAAGTCGTATTTGAGCGATTAGATAATCTTGAGGAACAGATAAATCCAAAGCTAGATCCACATCGGAGAAAAATAAGTCTTCAAGATAAAGTCTAACCTATTTAAAATACTCACTTTGCTCAATTGGATGTGCCAAATCTGAGCCTCCAATTCTCATATTCTGAACCCTATCTATTCAGACAAATTTTTAAACACAAACTTGTACAGTTAGGCTTGTTCTATATTGCTTGCGATTAATTTAGCAAATGGTTCGTAGCCATTCGGACGCGATATTTACGAACGTAGAAACAAAAGCTCTTAACAGACAAGTTCTAAGAAATGCTCTTCGCTTTCCAGAAGACTTCATGTTCAAACTTACATCCAAAAGGCATGAAACTTTGAGGTGCCAAAGTTCAGATTGATGGAAACAAAAAGCTTATCAAACCTCTCGATTCAAAGTGGTCACAAAAGTAAAAGGGAGATTTCAATTATAAACAAATTTGAGTATAATAATAATAACATGACGAAAAAACAACTCGCAAATATTGTTGCCTCTCACCCAAGAAAGAAAGCACTCCTTTTATTTTTCAAAGGCACAGCTTTAAAAATATTTTTACTGTACTGCATTTTTATATTTTTAATAACTCTAATCATTTTTTTACCTCAAATAACGCAAATTCAAAATCTTGTCTCCCTGGTTGAAAACACTCAACAGAAAAATAAAAAGATTACGACAAGAAAAATCGATGTGCTTGAAATCAAAATTCATGATATTTCATCCATTTTAATCGCCCCTGTCTTTATTACATTTGAGAATGAAGGCAAAACAGAGAAGGTATATACTTCTATCCCTTACAATCAGATTGAAAACATAAAAAACGATGTCAATGACGGAATAATTAATCTTGATGTGGCCCCAGAATCTTCTGTTGCATTCTATCCAAGCATCGGAAGTTTTCATGATCAGTTTAAATCATTAAGTGAAAGTTATATTGGCAATTTTTATTATATTCTAATAAGCCTTTACCAAAACGAAAAAGGTAGCATCACGATTAAACCGAGAACCAAAGATCGAGGAGAGAATTTAACTTCTCCCTCTAAGGAGAAAGACACTGATGATAATTTCTACTTTTACTTCTCTTTAATCATCGTTGCCATCCTTGCAAAATGGTCTTTTATGGTTAATAAGCGTAGAGATGTATTCATTGAATATTTCAAGGCTGAAGATCTCGATGATGCCTCCGATTGTGTTGTCGAAAAATGTCAGTGGCATGAAAAAATAAAAAATTCAAGCAATGTTAATTTTTTCATGGGTCAAGTATATAAAGTAAGAAATTCAGAAGGATTATTTGTCATCTATAACGGGACGGGAAAAAAAACTTACAAAGGCAAAGTTTTAGAATATGGGGGGCATTCTTTTTTTATTTCAAATTCTCTAATCGATAAGTCTAGTAAACTCTGAAAAATATGTTTTCCTCTTTGAAATAACTACCTAGCACGAGAAGTACCAATTAAGCTTATCATAAATTTTACCATTGATCTGCAAGTGTAATTGATGCAAGCCAGAGAAATAAGTCATCGTTGTAATTTTTTTTAGGGAGTGCTTCTTTTTTATTAAGATACTTTGACCGGGCAGCAATTTAAGGGATTTAAGTTTAAAAATTTTAACTGAAGTCTTGCCACTCGCTTTTCGAAAGTGAATACCGTAATCGATAATAAAATTTTGTGTAGCCTTCGCGCAAGATTTTATTTCTAGCTCAAAAATAAGTTCCTCACCTAAACTAAAGGATTTTTTAATCAAATTAAATTTCAATAATTCGCATGAAACCTTTTGATTGGCGCCCATAAGTAAAAGGGCTTCGGGAACTCCTTTTTTTATCAATGTTCTTAATCCATGCTTTTTGATCCAAGTAATCTTGCTTAAATGTTTAAGAGGAGCATTGCTCTCCCATCTTTTAATTGTTTTTATTACTAATAGAGGATGACTCTTAGAAAGATCGTTTAAGTGATTCGCAACACTTTTACGAACATAGAGTTCTTCATCATATTTTAACTTTTCTATCAGCTTTAGTGTTATTGGGTTTTCAATAAAAGCCTGAATTTTCCCGCCCCATGGGAGAATGGGACGGGTGCCCTCTGATACCCAGCGCCTAATATGGACATTTTCATCTTCTATCCATTTTGAAAGTTTTTTTAGGCAACGATTAAAATCTTTTTTCAGGAAGGGTCTAATGGCAAACTCTGACGTAAAATCTTGAGTTAAGAGGTACATCAAATCAAAGGCTTCCTCAAAATGATCAAGTCCATTTTCTGAAATATATTCAGAGATGGGCCAAAGTTCAAAACCTTTAAGTTCATGAGTCCCTAAGACTTTTCTTAAGATGAGAGCATCTGACTTAAAATTGCGGGTCAACTCCAGCTTTAAAGTTTTAGAGACATGCCCCACTCGATCTTTCAGTTCAAGATCCTCAAGCTGAGAAGCTTGTTTGATAAATTTATGAGTATTAAAGGATGGATAAAAAGAAGAAATGAGACGTGCCATTTTTCTTACCACATTCTTATTAATCAAATTTTTTAAAGCTTTTTCTTCATTCATACCTTAACTCTCTCTTTCTAATCTCACCCACTTCCCTAGAAATCGCAAGTCCAATGTCTATCTGAAGCTCTTAATTGAGAAAACAATATCGTCACTTTTATTATTTTCATTTATGATAATGAAAGCTGGGAAGAGAATCTCCAAAGGGCAAAAGGGAAAGGAAAATATGACCTGGATACAAATTATTGTTTTAGCTTCATTTTTGACAACAGGTTGTGGATTATTTCAGAAGAAAAAAAACCAATACTTAACAACACACCTTTCAAACAAGCACCTCCATGAAGCTTGTGAACTTCATAAAAAAGAAGTCCTTGTACCCGCCATCAAGGAGTCCCAGAATCCAGATCTCGATGATGAAACCTATTATTTTGTTCGTCATGAAACGAAGGCCCTCGAGTTTATCAATAAATTTGACATCAATAAATTTACCATGAAGGAAAATGGGACTGAATATCAAGAAATGGTTCATGAATGTGTTTTTGAAAAATCCAAGGAGCATAAACCTTGCGATACTCTTTTACCTGCTTATAAGTACTTTAGGGGTCTCATTCATGGAATGAATCAATACCGGTGGAGCTCTCCGACTCTTGAGAAAGCAAAACAAAACACCATTTCTTATATCAAACTTTCTGCCGAGAGCCGCTCGTCTTTCATGGAGCTTCTCCTGGCCAACGATTTGCTTAAACGACTAGCGGAAAGGTCCTATATACCGAAAAGCCATCTCACATTTTCCTATTCATTTAGAAAAGAGGCCGAATCAAGTTATGAGCGCCTCAAGAAAGAGGTGCGAAAACTTCAAAAGAAAGACTTTAGTTGTAAAATTGCTGTCAAATTTTATGAGTCTGAAAAAGAAGAAGTTCAAAAGCTAGCGGATAAACTTATCGCTCAGGTCAAGGACTTGAAATAATTCTCAATTCGGTGACAATAGATCTATGAAATTGCTGACTCTCCTCATTCTCATCTTAATCTCTGGTTGCTCAACTCAGAAACCTGAGATTGCGAAATCTGCTCAGGAAATTCAAATTATCGAAATCAATTCAAATAAATGGACCAACCTCACCCGAAATAACCTAGAACAGCTTTTCAAAATCTATGATCTCTCCCCCCTTCTTTTCACCAAAGAAATTCACATAGAAAGCCGGGTTGTACCTCATTCACATCCTATCCTGACACTCAATACAAAATATGCAGAAGAGCCTTACAAACTTCTTTCCATGTTTATCCACGAGCAACTTCATTGGTGGCTTGACCAAAAAACCGAAGAACTCATAAAAGCGAAAGCCGAGCTTAAAATTCTTTATCCATCTCTACCTGATGTTGGGATTGCCAAAGATACTGAGAGTACTTATCTACATTTTATTATATGCAGCCTTGAGTATGAGCTTCTCATTCATTATCTTGGACTCAAGCAGGCCAATATCATTTTAAAAGATTTAATTTATAAGGATAAAATCTATCCTTGGATTTATAAAGAGGTTTATAAAAACTTTAAAGAGCTGAAAATGTTAAATGAAAAATATGACTTAAAGATTAAGTTTTAGAAGCCAACAAAAAATCCTTTCCCTTGTTCAGCTAGACGACTTAAGAAAACATACCGATCACTGCTTTTATCTTGAATAAATTCTTTCCCTACACCAATACAATTAATTTGAACCTCCCTCGAATTTTCTTCTTTTATTTGCTTAATAATATCTTCAATATCATCTTTTTTATTTGAATTATGAAATGTTGGAGCACCATCTGATAAAAGGACGATGTCAGTTATAGTATGATAATTCTCAAGAGCAAAGACGAGAGCATCTCGAGTTGGAGTTCCCCCAAAGGGCTGCAATGAGTAGATAAAATAAAAAGCATCCATTTTATTCGAAGAGGTATTTTCCTGAAGAGCACCCCAGAGTGTTTTAAAGGGGGATTTGCTACCATTTGGATAGCGAATAACATCTATCTTATATTCAGGCCCAAGCGAGGTGATAAGCATTTTTAGACCCGCCTTCACCTGCCCCATGCGATCTTCATCAATCATAGAAAGAGATGTATCAATGATGAAAAGAATCTCTTTTCCTTTAAATTTGAATCCCACATCTAAATCTCGAGAGGATTGTTCATCCTTTTTGGAATCAATATTCGCTAGTTTTTTGTTGGCTTCATCAAGCTTCTTTTTAACTTGTTCCAACTCTTTCTGGCTCTCTTTCAGCGTTACTTCTACGGCCTGATTGAGTTTTTGATCACTCTCTTGATCTGTTTTCTGATTTTTAGGAATCGCCACAAATAAAATGATGACGGCGCCTAGAGCTCCGCTCAAGAGGTCCAAAAAAGAAATTGAAAAAAGCTCTATTTGGCGTCTTTTTCTCATCCGATTTCAATTTTATTAATAAGGTTATCTATCACAAACTCTTTTAAATCTGAATGGAAGCGATCTGTCTCTTCCTGAAGTTGATGAACAAACCACATGATGATGATGGATAAAACGAGAGCAACTAGAGTGGTATCAAAGGCAACTCCAAGCAAAGCCGTAATTTTTTCCATATCTCCCGAATTGGCGACAATCAGGGCCTGAGAAATACCAATCACCGTTCCAACAAACCCAATGGAAGGAATTACCCAAGTCAGGTAGCGGATGACGGACTGATCCCCCTCTGCTTTTTCTTGGGAGACTTCAATCTGAATGCTGACAATATCAATGAGTTCAGACAAGGAACCTGATGTGCGGAATTTCGTACAAGCTTTTTTCAAGAGATCACTCAGGATGTATTTTTCCTTACGTTCAAATTCGATCAATTTAAATTTAAGATTGTTAATATCTTGAGGCATAAAAACATGCTTATCATTGGTAGGGATTATATTTAATTTGAAGGCTTTCCTTTCTCGGTTAATGACTCCTAACTTCTCTTTGACTTCAAACCATGCCCAAAAAAAGGCTAAGTAGGTTAAACCTTGCACATAGCCACCATTAATCACATCTCCCCCTAGGAGAAGTAAAAATCGGTAGAGACTAGGCGAATTCTCTTTAGAGGTGAGCCCAAGCATCAGCATACAAACAGCTGTAATCAAAAGTGCAATTCCTGACGCAAGGGACAGGTGTCTTAAATTTTTCATCTTATAAAATCCATGTTATTAAAACTTAAGTAAATTATCGGAATTTCCCCAAGGGACATTATGAGGAAAATAGACATTCATCCTGAAGCTGTAGAGCGAATCAAAAAATATACTATCCATGACCAGCAACTTGGGTTTGGAAAATATGTGGCACCTCTCATGATTGAAGCCGTTTATGACCAAGGTCAGTGGCAGAGATTTGATCTTGTTCCCTATGGGCCCATCCAGTTAGATCCCTGTACTAAAGTACTCCACTATGGGCAGGAAATTTTTGAGGGCATGAAAGCTTTCCGCCAACCGGATGGAACCATCTCCCTTTTTAGACCTGAACAAAATGCTCGCCGTTTTAATCAGTCTGCCAGACGGATGTCTATGCCAGAGATTCCAGTGGATCAATTCTTACAGGCCTGCGATGTGATTTGCTCTTATTGTAAAAATATTGTTCCTAAGAGATTAGGTGAATCACTCTATTTGCGCCCTTTCATGATTGCGAGTGAAGTGGGTCTTGGTATTAAACCTTCAAAGCAATTCATTTTTATCATTGTTGCTTCTCCCTCTGGGGCCTATTTTTCTGGGGACTCAGTTAAAGTGTACATTGAAAGAGATGATATACGCGCGGCCCAGGGAGGAATTGGTTTCGCGAAGACTGGTGGTAACTATGGGGCAAGTCTACAATCTTATACCAAAACTATTCAGGCGGGTTGTGATCAAACTATGTGGCTTGACTCCACTCACACTTACATTGAAGAAATGTCTGGCATGAATTTCATGTGTCTTATTGATGGAGAACTTCATACTCCAGCTCTCACGGATACCATTCTTGATGGGATCACCCGTAAATCAATTCTAGAGCTTGCTCGCCATGAAAAAATAAAAGTGAAAGAAGATAAAATTTCAATTGATGATCTTCTTAAAAAGATTGAAGAAGGACGTTGTACGGAAGCTTTTGTCTGTGGAACGGCCTCAGTCATTTGTCCTATCAGTTCTTTTCTTGATAAAGATGGAAGAACTCATTATCTCAAGGATGGTCAGGGTAAAGTTTCGATGGAGTTAAGAGAAAAACTTATCTCTATCCAGGCCGGTAGAAGTCCAGGGCCAGAAGGCTGGTTGCATCCAGTACCAGTGATCGAATTTTAGAGCAAAAAAAAAGGGCCCCGAAGGGCCCTTTTGATTAAGGTAAAGCTAGAAAACAAATAATCGCTACGAGAGTTGGAAAAAGAGCACCTTTCAAGAGACCGAGTGGAGTCACTCCACCAGCACCAAAAGAATCTTTTAAAATTCCAAAACCTGCAGGATTCGGAGCATTGGCAATAACTGTTAAACCACCACCTGTTACAGATCCGGCCACTAAGAAATATTTTGCAGAATCTGATAGATCTACAAGTGAACCAAGATAAGTAAGAGCAGCATTGTCTGTGATACCAGTAAGGGCCGTGGCACCAAAGTAAAGAACATAGTCACTAAGACTTGAAATCACGGGCTGTAACCACCACTTCTGTGGAGTTCCTAAAACAATAAGACCAGCAAGAAAGAATCCAACCATTAACGATGATTTCACCTGAACTTCATCTTGGAATTCTTTTGTCACAGCAGTAAAGCCTAAGAAAAAGAGAAAGAGACCCATGAACACCACCATGTGGTGGGCCGTAAGTACAACAAGTGCTAGGAACACAACATGTGTAAATGTCACCCACCAAGGAGGAAGCATTTTTTCATTGTTATCTGCACGAAGCTGAAAATCACCAGCAAGTTCTTTTTTAAAGAGCATTGTGATTGTAAGAGCGCTGATCACACAAGCAATAGCAGCTTTATAACCAAAATTAATGAACATGTGGCTTAATCCCCATCCCCACTTACCGGCCACCATTAAAACTGGAGGAGCAGCAAAATGTGAGAGTGTTCCACCAATAGAAACGTTCACAAAAAGTAGACCAATCGTAGCGTATTTGAATTTATCGCTCATCTCACCTTTTGAATAAAAATTCTTCAGGAGGATAATCGCCGTAACTGTCATGGCTGCAGGCTCAGTGATAAAAGAACCAAGGAGAGGTCCCATCACTAGAGTCGTAAAATAAAACGCCATCTTACGTGGAAGAGGAATGATATTAGAAATGGCGACGATAATTTTCTCAGCGAGTTTAATCACTGGTCTTGTTCCGGCCATGGCCATAATCACAAATACAAAACCTGGCTCTGTGAAGTTAAGTGACTCTAGATAAGTCACTGGTGCATGAAGACCTTGAACACCGATCACCACACCAATATAAACAACGGCCCAGATTCCAAATACGGCTTCAACTTCGGCCATAAAATGGAAAAAATTTTGTCCCATTGATCCTTCTGGATAATGGTGAGCAATTTCAGCAAACTTCGACACGACAAAAGTGTGAAGCACGGCCAGCGCAAAAATAATGGTCGCGGCCAGTTCTAGAACTGTAGGATTCATTCCTTTCCCCTTTTTGAGATAAAACTATATAGCTATAGTTTAAAGGGAAATGAATTTACATGGTGAAAAAAATAATTAGCCGTTCTTGCCTATTGAATTGACCGGACAAGCATCCATTTGCTCTACACACAGAGCAATTTCGTCAGGCGTTGTCGGTTGCTTTTTAACGTAAGCATTACCATTATCGTCTTCTGCGTAAAACTCAGGAGCCCCAGAATAACAAACGTTACAGGCAATACAGCCTTCACCGCCATCATCATCAGGGTCAGTGCAGTAAAAAGCACCAGGGATATTTTTTGGATGTTTGTTTTTTAAGTTAGCCATAGGGAGCTATCATATTCATCTGACATGAGAGTATCAAGTATTTGCCTTGCGTTATTTTTGACATTTCCCAGTCAGGCCAGGTAGTTTCTCTAGGGCCGATTTAACAAGGACAATTCTATGGATCAAAACATTCTCGAAAAAGCTAAATCTTGGAGTTCAAACCCGTATTTTGCTCCTGAGGATCGTTTCGAAATTGAGCAGCTTTTAAAAGATCCAACAAAAAATGAAGTCGAACTCACCGAAAGATTCTATCGCGATCTCGAGTTTGGTACAGGAGGGCTTCGAGCTCCTATGGGAATGGGTCAGAACCGCATGAATAAATACAATGTTCGTCGGGCCACCCAAGCATTAGCGACACTCATTTTAAAAAAATTTGGAACTGGAAGTGCCGTTATTTCCTACGATTCAAGACATAGATCTAAAGAATTTGCTCTCGAGGCAGCTGGCGTCTTTGCGGCCAATGGGATTAAGGCTTACGTCATGCACGACCTGGCCCCTACTCCTGTGCTTTCTTTTGGTGTCCGCTACCATAAAGCTCAGGCCGGAATTATGATCACAGCGAGCCATAATCCACCAATCTATAATGGCTTTAAAGCCTTTTGGAATGATGGCGCTCAAGTGGTACCACCTGTGGATAAAGAAATTATTTCTGCTTATAACGAACTGACTAATTGGAATGAAATAAAGTTTTTATCCTTTGATCAAGCTCAAGAGCAAGGGCTCGCTGAATGGACAGATCAAAAACTAGATGAAGCTTTTTACCAAGTCATCGAAAATAAAGTCATCCAAGATAGATCTCTTTGCCTTGAACATGGATCAGAACTCTCCATTGTGTACACAGCTCTCCATGGAAGTGGCTTGGTGCCTTGCTTAGAAATTTTAAAGCGTCTTGGATTTAAAAATGTCCAGAGTATAAAAGATCAGGCCTCACCAGATGGTCGTTTTCCGACTGTGAAATCTCCTAATCCAGAAGATCCAAAAGCACTCAAAATGGCCGTGGATTGCATGCTTTCAAGTAAAGCTGATATCGTTTATGGAACAGATCCTGATTGTGATCGCCTTGGGGTGGTCGTCAATCACCAAGGTGAAGCCGCCTTCATTAATGGAAATCAAATTGCCCTTCTCATGCTCCATTACCTTCTTAGTAAAAAAACAGAATTTAAAAAGTTGCCACAAAAAGGCCTCATCATAAAATCAATTGTCACCTCTCCTATGCAAAATACCATTGCAGAAGACTTTGGTATCAAGGTGAAAGACACTCTGACTGGTTTCAAATGGATGGCCGGTCTCATCAGAGATTTAGAGTTAAAAAATTCTGGAGAAGAATTTATTTTTGCCTCAGAAGAATCATTTGGTTATATGCCTCATGCAGAATCTCGAGATAAAGATGGTGTGAGTTCAGTTTCTCTCATGTCAGAGGTTGCTCTTTTTTACAAGAGACAAGGGAAGACTTTGATTGATGCTCTTGATGATCTTTATAAAAAATATGGCTACTTTTATGAATCACTTCTTTCACAAGATTACGAAGGTCTAGCAGGATCTCAAAAGATAAATCGCATTATGGATTTTTTTAGAAAATACCCGGAAACCCATTTCGCTGGTGAAAAGATTGTTGCGAAAGAAGATTACGAACTTGGACTTAACCTTCCGAAGAGTAATGTTTTAAGCTTCTCATTCGAAAGTGGAAATAAACTCTTTTTGCGTCCATCAGGTACGGAACCAAAAATAAAATTTTACGTGATGGTGAGAGAAACTTCGGGGGATCTTGCGACAAAGAAAAGTAATGCCCTTAAGAAAGTCCAAATAATCGAAAAACAAATCCAAGATTTTACGGAGAAAGCCTAAAGTGGAAAAAGTCATCGTTCTTTTAAGTGGCGGTATGGATTCTCTCGTTTGCGCAGGCCTTGCAACGAGAGATTATCAAGATGTTTATGCATTACACATGAACTATGGGCAAAAGACATCGGCGAGAGAAAGAATCTCATTTGATGAGATTTGTGATTTTTACAAGATACCGCGAGAAAAAAGAAAAATCATCGACATGACTTTCCTCAAACAAATCGGCGGGAGTTCTCTCACTGACGAGAGTATTGAAGTCAAAACATTTAAAGGTGATTCAGCTGTCATCCCTGATTCATATGTGCCTTTTAGAAATTCAATTATCCTTTCTCTGGCCGTTTCTTGGGCAGAAGTGGTTGGGGCCCAAAAATTATTTATTGGTGCTAATCATGAAGACTCTCCTGGCTACCCGGACTGTCGACCAAGCTATTATGAGGCTTTCAATAAAGTTATTTTAGAAGGCACAAAGGCGAGCAACATCCAAATCCTCACTCCCGTCATTTCCATGAAAAAACGAGACATCGTTCTCAAGGGTAAGGAATTAAATGTTCCCTTTGAACTCAGCTGGTCTTGTTACAAGAGTTCTGCCAAGGCTTGTGGGCAGTGTGACTCATGTGCCCTACGCCTTAGAGGTTTCAAAGAGGCTGGAATTACTGATCCTATTGACTATCATTCAGCCTGACTTACAATCTCTTGGTCAAATAAATTCCCAGGAGAAAAAATGAAAGTTCTTATTGTTCTATCACTGCTCACTTCTCTTTGTTACGCAGATGCTGATAAGTCGGAAAATATTGATCAGCTTAAGCAAATGATTTCTGGAAATATAGATCAGCATATTTCCTTGCTTCAAAATTTTAAATCTTGTATCCAATCAGCTTCTGGTAGAGAGCAACTCCAGGCCTGTCGAAAATCAAACAAAGAAGCCATGGAAAAATTCAGAGCAGAAAACAAAGATGAAAGAAAATCATTTAAAGAAGAAATGAAAGCTAAAAGAGAAGAAAAAAAGGCGAGCAGAGAAAAAAAAGAATAAGATAAATTTACTTGCGACGAAGTTTCTCAAGAGACTTCATGATTTTCCTAAAATTCATGAAATCGTAACGGGCCTGAGACCGGAGAAGGAATTCATCAAGACTTGTATCTTCTTCGGTGAGGTAATAAGTTGCAAAATCATTCGCAACAATAAAGAGGGCCGAAAGGGGTGAAATTTTATCCGCTTTGAGTCCTGCAGGGAATCCTGACCCATCCGGCATCTCATGATGTTGTAAGGCCAGATTATCAGTGTCTGACGGAGCTGATGAAAAGTAACGTTTTATAAGCTGAGACGCATCCTGTGGATGAGTGATAAAAATTTTACGCTCTTCATCTGTAATATGTTGTTTTGATTTTTCAATATCTGATAATCGATGAAATTGCATCAGGTGTGGTTTAACGGCAAGAGTAATATCTCCCAGTACAGAAGCATAAACCAGCTTATCAATCGTTGTCTTTGACATCCAGTCTAATTCTTTTGCCAAGAGGCAAGAGATCAGACATGTAAGGTTCATCTTCTGAGTAAAAAAAGCATAATCCCTTTTATTTTCTTTAAAGGATGAAAGAATGGTCTGGACTCTTTTCTCTTTTTCAACAGTCGCCTTTACATTCTCAATAGCCTTTTCAATAGTCAGTCTAAAATCATTATCGATATGAACTTCTTCTTCAATTCTTAAAATCTTTTGTTCAAATCTTTTTTCTGGAGTCTCATCCGCAGAACGAAGCACAAATTTAAAATGTGAAGCTTTTAGAAAAATATTCATTTGTTTTTGAATTTGCTCACTCACCCACAAAGCCGTGTCACGATGGAGATATAAATACTGAATACCTTTATCTCGGTACTTTTTGTAATCTAAAGTACTCATACTTTCATTTTCATTGAAGACTTTTACAAATTTTTCCTGACCTAACTTGATGAATAAATCCTTATTGATTCCATCTAGGATGGATAGGAAGTCCATATCAATTCGACGATATTCATCTTGATTGATATAAGATGAATTTTGAAAAAAAACCTGAGCCTCTTTTATTAACTCGTTTGGTAGATCTGACTCTTTTATGAGTTTTATTTGTGGAATATTTTTAAGCAGATCTCGGCCTTCCTCCCTTATAGAGTCAACCAGTATAACAATCCTGACCCCCTTCGAATTATCCTTTAGGTACCCAACAAAATCCTCTACTAAAAATGAGTTTGGAGTGTAATCATAAACGATCATTGATGGTGTGATACTTAAGTTTTTTAAAAAAAGTAGCGCTTTCTCTTCGGACTCAAGCTCTGTGACATCGGCCCTAATAGTTGATTCTAAAACAAATTTTAAAATTTTTCTCAACTGAGGCGATGAAGAGACAACTAAAAAAGGAAGATGTTGATTGATTTCAGTCATATTTAATAAAGCTGAATGAAGTCACCTTCAGTTACTGAGCCACCTGAATGAAGTATGGTTATCGCACCATCATCACCTAAGTAGTCTACAACTTCGAGTGTTCCCTTCACTTCACCTTGAGACACACCTATCATAGCACCTGATTCAGGATCAAATACTTCTTGCCCTTCGGTGATCACCTTCAGGATATCCCCTAAGTTTATACCTGAGCTACGGCCAGCATTGATATAAATTCGAGTTCCAATAATTTTAGCGACTCTGCCCATCCAATCAAGACGGCTTCCAATTTTAATGACCTTAGGTATAACTTTTCTAACAGCGACCTTCACAGAATAGCGCAATAGATCTTGTCGGTACGCCAGATTCTCTTCTGATTCTGCCTGGAAATACTTTAAATTATCATCGGAAATATTTCCATCAAGTGTTTCAGTAAAAAGTTCTTTATTGGTAAGAACATCATAGACCTTAACTTCAACATAAGTCTCAGCAAGGGATTTAACTTTTCTGACAAAACCTATTTCATCACTTTTTTGACGGACTCGTGCCTCTTTAATTCTTCCAAAGATGACAACATTTACACCTGACATCTTCGCTTTACGAGCAAGTTGAGCTAATTTAACTCCACCACCTGCATATATTTCTTTTGAACTACCAAAAAGGCTTTCTGCCTCAGGGTCTAAGATAAACTCTCTAGATCGAGCTATCTCCCTTCTAAATTCCTCTGTTGCAACAACTGCTAAATCCGGGCCACCAATAGGAGCTTCATTGTAAAAAGAGAGCAGAGCAATTTTTTTCTTAATTGGATTAAACTCTGTGACACGATTAATGTTATTCGCCTGACGAATAGGTCTTCGCCGAGAGATGGGAGCACATGCTTCAGTCAAAAATAAAAAAATGAGCAAGAGACCTAAAAAGCGGGTCGGTGTAGACATTTCTATTCCTTAGATGACTCCGTCATAAAATTAATGGTGTACTGGACACCAGTAAATTCCCCCATTAATTGATAGGGTTGCCTTAATTTTATCTCTTTTAGGCCAGACAATAAATCACTAAACGATTTTTCCTCACCCCTATAAAAACAAGTTAAAAAAGCCTCGTTTTTTGAAAAGCTTTCTAGGGAAACCTCTAAACCCAACAAAGATCCTCGGACTTTCAAGTGCTCTATGAAAGCAAAAACGTCCCCGAGATGATCTAAGCCTTTTAAGAGAACTCGACCTAACTTTCCAGCGACCTGCTTGGATTCAAGCTGTTTTTGAAGCTGAAGAAAAGCTGTAAAAGGTGCCCGATAAAGTTGTGAAGCTAGTGCAGAATTAAGTCCTCGCTGATCTAGAGAACGAAAAGATCTCTTTTCAAGTGGCATGGAAAAATTACTTATAATTTTTTTCGTATTAATATCTTGAAGAATCACTCTTCCTTCCCAACTGAATCCAGTTTCGTGAAATATAGGATCAAGCTTAGTTCTTTTTAAATTAAAATCGATTCGCAAAAAACTGGCTTCAAAATAATCGATAGGAATTGAGGCTTGAGAAGCTTCTGCACTCACCCATTCATGGTAAAAATTCATACATTTCTGATCACATATTTTGACCTCAGTAACAACCTGGGAATAGTTGTCTTTGATCCATTCAATCCAAGATGAATTAATGGGGTCTAAAAATTTTTTACTATCGGTCAGGTTCATTTCAGGCCAGGTGAATGAATCAGCTTCAATATCGCTCATGATGAAAACTTTTTGCAGACCTACTCGCTCATCATTTAAAATGGATTTAATTAAATTATCCATCTTATTAGAGTCAACATTAAGCTCGATCAAAGCTTCCCATTGATCCGAGGAATCAGATCTCAACTTGAATTCTTTAAATTGATGAGATTTGATAGGATATAAATAACCCGCAAATGATTTAAATAAATCAGACTCATTAATTTTTAAGGACGCGAGATATTCCTTTTTTATTTCTGGGGAAAGTGTTTCGCTATATTTTGATCCAAATTTCTCTGAGAGTTTTTTCGCATGAAAGCGAGAAAGATAATCCTTGAATTTCTTATCGAGCTTTGATCGTAACTGATCAAAATTAATCGATTTCTCGGAGGCCATTTTGAGAACTGCTTGCTCAGATGCTAAGAATAATAGCCCTTTCTTAATCTCTTCCTTATCACTGGTCGTAACCTTGTCTTTCACCTCAAAATTTAGGTTAACGTCGCCCAGAACCACAACAGGTAAAGAAAATAAAACGAGAAATAAAAACGTCACTGCCTAACTTCCTCCAACTTACCATCGATGATAAATGAAACTGAGTTAGTGTTGAGTAATTCATTCATTTTCGCGGCCATCTGCGGAGAAGGATTTACAAGATAATTGTCATCTAAAGGCATTCTCGCTCTACCTTCCGGAGTTTCAAAAATAAAATGAATGGGAACAGATCCTCGATAACTCAAAAGGATTTGCTTCATTTGAGACAAGGAGTAAGAATTTAAATGACTAATAGGCACATTTACTCTAACTGAGGTGACTCTTTCATCACTTTCATCTTTTAAGAAAGAAACCTTCGTAGGAAAAAACTTTTTGGGATCTTCAGATAAACTTACGTATCCCTGGAGCAAGAGGGGTTCATCTATTCCAAGGAACTGCTGATATTCAGCATAGACCTTGGGAAAAAATAAACATTCAATCTTACCACTGAGATCTTCGAGAGTGACAAAGGACATCTTGTCACCTTTCTTTGTCATAATAACTTTATTCTCAGAAATCATACCCGCGATCACCATACTCCGTTTGGTAGGATCATTTTCATCGCGCATTTTAGGATTAAACCCTTCAGGTTTTGCAACAGTTGGCATCTCCTGAATCGCCGCAAGACTCATACTTGTGAGCTTCCCCATAATATCTTTAAATCGAAAAAGAGGATGACCTGAAACATAAATACCTAAGAGTTCTGCCTCAAGAGAAAGCTTTTGCTTTTCATCAAACTCCTGAGACTCAGCAATGCTAAGCTGTTCCTCTGATGTTGGAGCCGAGCCTCCCATATCAAAAAGTGAGGTTTGCCCCATCATTTTTTCTTCTTGCTTCTTTTCAGCAAAAGCAACAATGAATTCCATATTATCAAGGAGGGTTTTTCTATTAAATCTCTCACAGCTATCAAAAGCTCCAACCTTGATCAGTGATTCCATCACTCTTTTATTAACTGACTTCAGGTTCACTCTTTCACAAAAATCGACATAACCTTTAAATGGCCCATTCTCAGTTCTCTCACGAACGATATCCTCAACAGCTCCTTCACCCACACCCTTGATCGCACCTAGACCAAAACGAATAGTGTTACCAATAACGTTAAAAAGCCATAATGACTCATTAACATCAGGTGGAAGGATATCTATGCCCCACTCTTTGGCTTCTTGAATGTAGATTGTGATTTTATCTTTATTGTTAATCTCAGTTCCCAGTAAGGCAGCAAAAAACTGAGCTGAATAATACTTTTTAAGAAAGGCTGTTTGGTAGGCAACCACGGAGTAAGCAACAGCATGGGACTTGTTAAATCCGTACTCCGCAAATTTTTCCATCAAATCAAAAAGTGCAATGGCCTTCTCTTGGTCAAATCCTCGATCGACAGCACCTTTGCGGAAAATTTCTTTATGAGCGGCCATCTCCTCTGCTTTTTTCTTACCCATCGCTCGACGTAGCATATCTGCTTGACCGAGAGAGTAGCCTCCGATAACTCGGGCCACGTTCATCACCTGTTCCTGATAAACAATAATGCCATAAGTATCTTTTAAGACAGGCTTTAACTCTTCAAAGGCATATTCCTCGATAGCGCCATTAATTTTGTTTTTAATCTCAGCAAACTTTAAATGCATCCCCATTCCCATTGGGCCAGGTCGATAAAGAGCATTAATCGCTGTGATATCATCAATAGATCCAGGTTTAATCCTCTTACAAAGATCTTGCATTCCACTTGATTCGAGCTGGAAAACACCAACTGTATTTCCATTTGAGATCATTTCATAAACAGATGCATCATTGTAATCGATCGATTCAATATCAAAATCAGCCTTGAGATCTCGTTGAATAAGTTTTGAAGCATTCGAAATAACAGTAAGAGTTTTAAGACCTAAGAAGTCGAATTTTACTAATCCAATTTTCTCAGAAAAATCTTTATCAAACTGAACAACTTGCTCACCCTTGGCCCCCCTGAAAAGCGGACAATAAGTGACAAGGGGCTCGTTGGTAATAATAACACCGGCAGCGTGAATACCTGCATGTCGGTTGAGACCCTCAAGACGCTTTGATATCTGTAGAATCCTTCGAATTTTTGGATCCTGATCTTCTAACTCTTTAAGCTTGGGCTCTTTATCAATCGCTTCTTGTAATTCAATTCCTAATTCTTCGGGAACTAATTTCGCGAGAGCATCAGCTTCAGAATATGGGAGAGCAAAGACTCTTGATACATCTCTCAAAACTGCTTTGGCCGAAAGAGTTCCAAATGTGATAATTTGACCGACTCGATCCTCTCCATATTTTTTTGTTACATATTCAATAACTTCCTGTCTTCTGTCCTGACAAAAGTCGATATCAAAATCGGGCATTGAAATCCGTTCTGGATTGATGAAACGCTCAAAGAGAAGATTATAGGGAATCGGATCCACGTTTGTAATTTTTAAAGCGTAAGCGACAATTGAGCCAGCACCGGAACCTCGACCAGGGCCAACTGGTATTCCATTCGCCTTCGCCCACATAATAAAGTCAGATACGATGAGAAAGTAACCAGTAAAACCCATTTGTTTAATGAGCCCCACTTCAATATCTAATCTGTCCAGGTATTGCGGTCTGATCTCAGTTTCCCAATTCGCTTGAGCGACAAGATCTTTAAAATGTGGACCAGCAAAACGTTCCTCTAGACCTTCTCTCGAAAGCCTTGCAAAAAACTCATCTTCAGTTTCTTGAGTTTTAATTTCAAATTTGGGAAGAAGATAAATTTGTTTTCCCTTCTCATCCTGCCAGCGGATCTCAAGATTACATGCATCAGCAATCTTTAAGGTATTATTACAAGCTTCAGGGACATAATGAAATGCATCTCTCATCTCCTGTGCAGACTTAAAATAAAACTCAGTTGTGGTGAGTTTCATTCTTTTTTCATCTTCCAAAGTTTTGCCCGTTTGGACACACATGAGAACTTCTTGAGCGGCAGCATCATCTCGGGTCAGATAATGACAATCATTCGTTGCAACGAGAGGAATAGAATGCTCTTTTGCGAACGCAATAATCTTCTTATTAACATCAGCCTGCTCAGGGATACCATTCTCTTGAATCTCAAGATAGAAATCATCTTGATATATTTCACGAAACTTCATGGCTGCCTGATAGGCGCGCTCATCCTGGCCAGTGAAAAGGTTATAGCCAACTTCACCTTTCAAGCATGCAGTTGTAGCAATTAATCCTTCAGAGAACTCACGAAGAAGTTCCATATCAGCGCGAGGTTTATAATAAAATCCTTCTTGGTAAGCTTTTGATAAAAGTTTACAAAGATTCCTGTAACCAGTTAAATTTTTGCAGAGAAGAATGAGATGATGAATCTGATGTTTTCCTTCAACCTCATCTTGTGAATCAAGAGTTTTCAAGTTTTTTGGAGCTCGTCGATCGTGCCGAGAACCAGGTGTAAAATAAATTTCAGATCCAAGGATGGGTTTGATTCCGGCCGATAAAGCTCTTGTGTAAAAATCAATTCCCCCAAACATATTTCCATGATCAGTACAAGCGATTGCAGGCATTTCCAATTCTTTGGCTCGCTTAAAGAGATCGTTTAATCTGATGGCCCCATCAAGAAGAGAATACTGTGTATGTAAATGGAGATGAACAAAGCTATCTTGACGGGTTTGCTGAAAATCACTTCCCAAGAATGGGTTTTTCATGAAATTCCTCTCAGAAATATGTGTTTACTTATGACCATTAGATAACCATTTTATGAGTAAAAATGCATCAAGATGTTGCATCTAAATAAAGTTCTTAGGGCCTACATTTAACGCAATTACAACGCTCTGCACTTAAAGCATTTTTTTCTTTGAAAAACATCCTATTCGGGGTACGAAATTCTGCATAAAAAAGGTCACTTATGCTCAATGAAATTCAAAAAATTCAAGCTTCTGAATTGCTTGACTCTATTTTATTTTTTAACCAAAAAGGTTGGTCGCCTGCAACATCAACCAATTACTCCGTCAGAACTCATCAACCTGATCAGTTTATTATTTCACGCTCAGGTGTAGATAAATCAAAATTTACATTAAATGATTTTATTCTTATCGATTCCGAAGGACAGGTTCTCCCTCCCTTTAATAGGCCTGGGATAAAATCTTCAGCAGAAACTGAAATTCATACTTACCTTTACAAGAGATTCCCTGAGGTTAATTGCATCCTGCACACCCATTCCCTTTTGGGGACAGTTCTTTCAAAACTTCATAGTAAAGACAAAACACTAGAGTTCGAAGGCTTTGAAATTCAAAAAGGCTTAGACGGCAACACCACTCATGAAATTAAAACGGTGGTTCCTATCGTTCCAAACTCCCAGGACATGAAAGATATTAATTTAAATATTGAAGCCTATTTAAAGGGTAATAATAAAATTCATGGATTTCTTATTGATGGGCATGGTCTTTATACATGGGGTAAAGATATTGCAACGGCAAAACGCCATATTGAAACCTTTGAGTTTCTTTTTGAGTGCTTCCAACAGATGAGGAGAATTTAAATGGCCATACTTACAATCCTTGACCCAATCAAAAAAGAAATAACCTTAGCTTCAGAAATTAAAAAATTTATGAATGAACGTGGAATTATTTTCGAGCAGTGGCATACAGAACACCCGCTTAATGATTCCGATTCACAAGAAACGATACTCAAAGCTTATAATCATGAGCTTGCTCCTTACATGAAAAACCATGGCTATATCAATGCTGATGTGATCAACGTCCATAAAGAGACCCCTAACATAGAGGCGATCAGATCAAAATTTCTCTCTGAGCACACTCACGCGGAAGATGAAGTTCGGTTTTTTGTTGATGGAGAGGGACAATTCTTTTTCAATTTGGCCGATCGTGGTGAAGTGATCCGTCTTCTCTGCCAAAAAGGTGATTTTATATCTGTTCCTAAGGGTTGCCCTCATTGGTTTGACCTTGCGCCTAAATACCATGTGAAAGCAATTAGAATTTTTCAAACACCTGAGGGATGGGTAGCGAATTACACTCAAAGCGGAACTGAAAAGAAGTACATTAATGAGTAAGCTTTATCTTTTTGATATAGAAGGCACGACCACTGACATTAACTTTGTTCACAAAGTCTTATTCCCCTATTCTCTTGAGAAGATGGAAGAGTATGTTCTTTCTCACAAGGATTTACCAATCGTGGCCCAGGCCCTTGATAAAGTCATTGAGACCACTCGCCAAGAAGATGGTAAAGATCTTGTTTTTCATGAAGTGATTGAAAAGCTTAAATTCTGGATTCGCACGGACAGAAAACATCCTGCACTCAAAGAACTTCAAGGTCTCATTTGGGATTTAGGATACTCTAGAGGTGAATTTAAGGGGCATCTTTATCCTGACGTCTTACCATTTTTTAAGCGAATTATTTCTGATAATAAAGTGATTGGTATTTATTCTTCAGGGTCGGTTCATGCCCAGAAGCTGATATTTGGATTTTCTGTTTTTGGTGATTTGACACCGTTCATATCGTACTTCTTTGATACTAAAGTGGGGATGAAAAGAGATAAGAATTCCTATCTCAATATTTCTAAGGAAACTGCCCTTCATCCTTCAGACATACATTTTTTCTCTGATATCCCTGAGGAATTAATGGCTGCTCAAGAGGCGGGAATGAAAGTGACTCATCTCCTTAGAGAGGGCACAAAGAAAAGCGAATTTCCGGGAATAAAATCCTTCGATGAAATTTAAAAACGCCAGAAGAGATCGTAAACGTAATAATATCCAGACTTACCTACAACAAGATTGGAAAAATCTTTAGTCGCGAGCCCAAGGCTTGTATGAAAAGAATCCCAAATCCACATATAGGAAAGGGTTCCACCAAATGTTTGAAGCTCAACATTATAAGTTGGACCATACAAGATTCTGTTCCAGTCATTAGTCATATATTCGGTAATGCTTCTAATATCTGAATCCTGAAATAATCCTAGCCCCTTTGTCGCATGGGCCTCAGCAAACTGTGGATCAAGGGTGATATTGATCATGAGGTGATTTTGAAATTTCGCATTCGCTGGAAGACTAACCACACTACCAACCTGCCAAATATAATCCTGACTTTGTATTTTATAAGCACCCATCGTATTCAGAGTCACACGGGCATATTTTTGCCTTAAAACACGATATTTGAGACCAAGGTTGGCATAACCATCAAGCCAAAGGGCGTTGGACATTTTTATACCGAAATCATTTTTTATGCCGTATTGAATTTGAAATGGACTGAGGAGGAATTCTTTTTCATCTAAGGTATGACCCTCGGCCGTAAAGACTCCAAAATAGGCCAGCTCCTTGTAACGTGCAGAGATTGAATCATCTCCATAGAGAGTTAAAGAAGTGAAGCCTGGTACATTTTTATCTTTTAAGAGCTGAAAATCTAAAGGATAAACAATATCCTTTTTCATGATCACTGCATTTTCAAAAACTTCATCAAGTTCTATCAAAGCTTCTTGTGGTCCAGCTTTCATATTCATTTTTTTTACTGTACCAAAAGCGATGGGGCGATTAAGTTTTCTTGAAAAAAAAATGACTCGGGCCCCAATTGAAAATTGGGAGGAGTCAAAAATATCAACAAGAATTTCCTCGGGATGAAGGACTTCACTCACCGTTCCATTAGCAAAAACAGCTCTGGTAAAAAATGAAATCAACAGCAAGAAGATGAGTTTCATCATGCAGATTTATTTGCCCTTTCTGGCATCACCACAAAGTGTATTGATTTTAAGGCAGGCCCTCGTAAAAATGATCGTTGTCCACCATGTCTCACTAAAATGTGCCTGAACTAAGTAATCCTTGCCAGGGCAGAGGGCCCTTACAAATTCATCCGTTCTATTTTCTTTTTCTTTTTGAGCGTTGCTAAAAAATAGCCACTGATTAAAACACTGCTGGATTTCATCATTCCCTTGGGCCAAGACTTGGGTCACAGGAATGGGACGCTCGTAAGTGGTTTGATTAAAATCAACTTTTCGGATGAGGTCATAATCGGCATACTTATGAGTACAGCTCATGAGAATTGAAAGAAGTAATAATTTTTTCATTCTTTAGTTTTACCATAGAGGACCTCGAATGACGAAACAAATTGCGATAATAGATCCCTACGTTAAGTCACCGGCGATTCCATGCTTTAATCGACTTGTAAAACTTCTTAATCGACCGGCCACCTACCACACTCCTTCACAGGTAGGTCTGGAGACCCTTTTAGATTCGAAAAATTCTAGCATTGCTTATATTGTTTTGGGTTCTGCCTCTCATATACATGAAAAACTCCCTTGGCATTTACCCCTCGCCGAGTTTCTGATCCATGAGCTTAAAAATGGAAAACCAGTCTTGGGTTGTTGTTTTGGTCATCAACTCATTTGTCATGCTTTAGGTGCGGAGGTCAGTTATTTCTCACAAGATGAGGCGAAGATTTTAGGCATAAGAAAAATTAAAATGAATCGGCCTTTAGGATTAATACATCAAAATGAAGAATTGAATCTTGGAGTCACTCATAAGCAAGTGGTGAAAAATCTCCCCAACGATCTTTTACCTATTGGAATTGGTCTTGAAAACGATATCGTCATTCACAAGACCCTTCCTTTTTTGGGCACTCAGGCCCACCCGGAATCATCTCTTTCATTTTGTAAAAATGATATCAAAGAGTTGACCAATGAAGAAATTGAACTGGCCCAAAGAGATGGGGCCAAACTGATCAATTCCTTCATACTTCATTTTGGTATTTAAAGCGGGACCCTATTCCCACTCAATTGTTCCCGGTGGCTTAGAGGTAATGTCGTAAACGACCCTTGTAATACCTTTAACCTCGTTACAGATTCGAGAAGAAACACGATTTAAAAAACTCCAAGGAAGTTCAGTCACAGAAGCAGTCATGCCATCCTGAGAATTAACCATTCTCAAAGCTATGACTTCCTCGTAGGCGCGCCCATCACCTTTCACCCCAACAGTTTTAACCGGTAAAAGAACCGTAAAGGCTTGCCAGGTGGAATCGTAGAGTTGATGAGACTTTAATTCCTCAAAAAGGATTTGATCTGATTCTTGAACTTTACGAATCGAATCACGGGATAATTGACCTAGAACGCGAACGCCGATTCCAGGTCCTGGAAAAGGATGCCTAAAGACCCAATCTCGCTCAAGACCAAGGCTTAACCCCATGGCCCGAACTTCATCTTTAAAAAGATAACGTAAGGGTTCAAGGAGTTTTAATTTCATACGCTCAGGGAGTCCTCCCACATTATGATGGGATTTAATAGTAACAGATTTCCCCCCAACTTTATGAGGAGATATGGACTCAATCACATCTGGGTACAACGTGCCTTGAAGGAGATAATCAAACTTCACGCCATGATTTTTTTCAAATTCATGAACCTTATTCTCGAAAACTTCAATAAATGTTTTTCCGATGGTTTTTCTTTTATGCTCTGGATCCTTGTCATCTTTTAAAGCACCTAAAAATATTTCAGTCGCATCAATCACTTCAATATTTAACGAGGTCTTCTCTTGCAGCATTTTTATCGTGTTTAAATCCTGTGGTCTAAGCAATCCATTATTCACAAAAAAACAATAAAGATCCTTTCCAATAACTTTTTGAACTAAAGTAGCAGCCACAAGAGAGTCGACACCTCCAGAAAATGCACAAAGAACTTTTGAGCCTTTGATCTTATTCACTTCTTCAAGACAGCTTTCCATCATCGTCTTCGAAGACCAATCAGACTTAAGAGCAGCAATATTATTTAAAAAGAATGAAAGAATATCTTTCCCATGAACAGTGTGATGAACTTCAGGGTGGAATTGAAGACCTAAAATCGGTCTAGAGTCATGCTTAATTCCAGCTGTTAGACCATTCTCACTTTGAAGAATAAGTTTGAATTTGTCTGGGATGACACTGACGTGATCTGAGTGACTCATCCATACATCACTCTCAGATGGGCAATTAGGAATAAGAAAATTATTGGCGCATTTTAATTTTGCTAATCCATACTCACCCTGAACACCTTTTTCTACTTTCCCACCAAAGTATTGACCCATAATTTGCATTCCATAACAAATGCCAAGGATGGGCAATTTCTCATCTTTGAAAAAAGGAGAATAATCTGTCTTGTCTTCAAAAACAGATTGGGGTCCACCGGAGAGAACAATGGCCTCTGGTTTTTCAAGCTTTAATCTTGATAACCCGTCTTCAACAGTCATGAGTTCAGAAGTAAAACCAAGCTCGCGAAATTTTCGCGTAATCAGTTGAGTATATTGAGAACCGAAATCAATAATCCAGATTGAACTTTTCATATTACACCTGTCGATAATTAGGAGCTTCTTTAGTCACGATCACATCATGGGGGTGAGATTCTTTAAGAGAAGCGGAAGTAATTTTTACAAATTTAGCTCGCTCCTTGAGAAACTTCATACTCGAAGCTCCCACATAACCCATGCCGGCCCTCACTCCGCCCACAAGCTGGTAGAGATTACTGGAAAGAGACCCTCGATAAGGAACCTGTCCTTCAATCCCCTCTGGAACAAGTTTTGAAACTTCTTCCACAGCACTTTGTCCGTAGCGATCTTTAGAGCCTTTTTCCATGGCCCCCATAGATCCCATGCCACGATACATTTTATAAGCACGTCCTTGATAAAGAACCATTTCACCAGGAGTTTCATCACAGCCTGCAAACAGTGACCCAATCATGACACAACTAGCTCCGCCAGCGAGGGCTTTCATAATATCTCCAGAAAATTTAATCCCCCCATCAGCGATGAAGGGAATCCCAGCTTTATCACACGGGATAGAACAATCAAAAATCGCCTGCATTTGCGGAACGCCTATTCCTGCAATCACTCGCGTTGTGCAAATTGATCCAGGACCTATCCCAACCTTAATTCCATCAACGCCGGCCTCAATTAAATCTTCACAAGCTTTTGCGGTGGCCACATTTCCAGCAATAACATCTACAGATGCGTTCATTTTTTTAATGGTCTTCACCATTTCAATCACACCTTTAGAATGGCCATGGGCCGTATCAATCACGATCGCATCAACTTGCGCACGAATGAGAGCTTCTACTCTTTTGATTTCTTTTTCACCAACGCCACAAGCAGCTGCAACTCTTAAACGACCAAATTGATCCTTGTTCGCATTTGGATAGGCAATCGTTTTTTCCATATCTTTAATGGTAATTAAACCTTTAAGAATTCCTTCAGGGGAAACAACTGGTAGTTTTTCAACTCGATGACGGTGAAGAATTTCACGGGCCTTTTCAAAACTTGTCCCCTCAGGAGCAGTCACAAGATTTTGAGAGGTCATGATATCTTTTACTTTTTTTGAATGATCTGTGACAAAACGTAAATCACGATTTGTAATAATCCCTAGGAGCTTCTTTTTTTCATCAACCACCGGGAATCCAGAAATTTTAAATTTTTTCATCAGATCAAACAATTTTGAGATGGACTGATCTGGATTAACTGTAAAAGGATCCATGATCATTCCAGATTCATACTTTTTAACTTTTTCAACTTCAAAAGCTTGTTCATCAGGCGTGAGATTTTTATGAATAACCCCAATTCCTCCCTCTTGGGCCATAACAATGGCCGTTCTAGACTCCGTGACGGTGTCCATAGCAGATGAGGCAATTGGAATATTAAGGGTAATATTTCGAGAAAATCTTGTTTTTAAATCGACTTCAGTCGGTAAAACTTCTGAATAATTTGGAACAATCAATACATCATCATAAGTCAGTGCTGTCTCTGTGGAATAAAACATGGGCCTATCCTTTTTGAATTAACTTTAGGATAGCCCATTTATCTAAATTTTGCAGTCAATAAAGCTAGATACGAAGCACGTAGCCAAGGTTTTTTAAAGTTTTAATATGCATAGAAAAAGGCTTGAGCTTTCGCCTCAAATTTGAAAAGTGGGTATCAAGGTTATTGATCTCCACATGGACGTCCTTCCATAACATATTAATTAAATCATCTTTATGAATAACGCGATTTGGATTCTGCGAAAGAACGACTAGAAGCTGGTACTCCTTAGGAGTAAGTCGTATCAATTGATTATTCAAGGTCACTTGATGCCCATCAAGATCGATCAACAAATCTTTAATCTTAATGACTTTATTATTTTGCAAATTTCTTTTACTTATTTGAATACGGTTTCGAATTCGAGCAACGAGCTCCTCAGTTTGAATAGGCTTTAAAAGAAAATCATCGGCACCGATCTCAAACCCTTTTAAACGAGAATTTAGATCAGAGTCACCTGTTAAAAAAAGGACAGGCAAATTTTGTTTGGCTTTTTTAACTTCCTCATAAACCTGGAAACCGTCTTTGCCTGGAATGTGCAAATCAAGCAGAATTGCATCCGTATGATTATTACGGATAAAGTCTAGCCCCTTCTCAGGCTCAGAAAAAACTTGAAGGTTAAAGGCATCGGCCAATGAACCAGAGAGAGCATCTAAAAGGTCTCGATTGTCATCAATGATTGTTACATGCATACGTTTTTTTTCCATTTCCTTATTTTAAGGCAAGTTAAGGTCTAAAATAAACTTAAGAAAAGACATCACATTCAAAAAAGCAGACTGATAAAAAGAAAACCCCTCAGAATTAAGGGGTTTGAGATAAATAGTTGTGCGTGCAAAGTTATGTCAAGAGCTAGTAACTTTTAAGATCGTGAATCAAATTCTCTAACTCTTTCGTATGCTTAGGCTGGGAATCTTGATTTAACCTTAAGGTTTCTGCGAACTCTTGGTCGAGAGAGGCATCACTAGCAATCTTTTTTGGCATTTCTAAGAGGAGTTTTCTTTCGATTGAGGCCGGCTCACGCGCTGTTTCGGGATTAGAAGCATTTACCTCTTTAACCTCAGGGGTGAATCCATAAAAAGAAATCGGAGCATTTGTGAGCTTCGTTTTAGTTATTTTTGAAGTTTTCTTTTTCAAGTATTGGTGAGCGGCCCCAATTGAAGAAGCTGGATTTCTGCTCATCATTTTTCCATTGGCCATAAAAAGGATTTCACCTTTTTTTGGTTCCTCAGGTGCTGGAGAAACTTCTGGAACAGAGGCTATTGATCGAGCAGTCGCTGGTATGGCCGGTGTAACCTCAGGATCTAGTGTTTGAAGTTTCTGTGGCAGTGTTTTAAATTCACTTAAGGCAGTATGGAGTGAATTAAGCCCTACTTTGGTCGGAGCTCGCGGTAGGCCATTTTCGACCTCTGGATCAACCATCGTGAAGGTCCCAGCAGCAAGACTATATTTCATGTTCTTGTCTAGGATATTTGAAACCTCGACTTCTCCATTCACAACCAAGACTTGAGTCTTTGCAGTCGTCTGCTCAAAAGTCGTAATGAATTCACCTTTCCAAAAAGCGACATGGCCATTGGCCGTTGTCAGGCTGAGAGGATGTCGAGCATTGAGTGATTGAATCCAGGCCTTACCTTTTTTTAATTGGACTGATTTATTAAAAAACTTGAGATGAGAACCTTGAATGAGATGATAAGTTGCATCGTAGTAATCATTGAGTGTGAGTTGAGCGTCTTCACCCACCATGATCTCCGATTGATCTTCTAGATGGTCGTTCAATTTTAACGTTTTTGTACTGCCATCTAAGCCTACTGCAAAGACTTGTCCCTTAACCTCGACAACCTGAGCAACTGGCTTCGCCCAAAGGTCCGAAGCGAGAAAAAAGCAAGAAAGGAGAATGCTACTTTTTAATTTTGTAAGAGATGTCTTCATAATACCTACTTAAAATTTTCCACTCTTCAGTGTTTCTATATTTCAATCGAAATTCTTCAACGGTCGCCAAGAACTTTTGGTGCTCACCTTGATTATATTGAGCGAGGGCAAGCCATAGTTTGGCTCCACGATAAAAATCAGATTTTGGATAATTCTTCACTAGTCGCTGGAGGTGTTTTTCTGACCAGTCATATCTTTTGCCAGTTTCAAAAGCTGCAACTCCGGCCCCAAAAAGGACTCGATCACTCACTAATTTATGCTTAGGATAACGATCGATGAGTTCGTTATAGAACTGTGCTGATTTCTCATAATTTTTATAATGCAATTCCTTCTCACCAATGGCGAGAAGCTTATCTGGAGTCCACTTATAGACTTCAAAATTAACGAGATCATCTTTTTTTATTGTTGGCACACTGGCAATTGATCTCTCAGCAGTTGTGCTTTTTTGAGTTCCCGGTTGTCCCATCTGGGCCGAAAGAAATTTATTTTTCGCCTGCAGTTCAGAAAGCTGGTATTTGAGATCGGAAACTTGAGCTAATAATTGACGATTATCTCGAGCTAACTCTAGTGACTTTTTCTCATATTCAAATTGGGCATTCCATTTTGCTAGAACAGATTGATCAAGACCACCGTACTTCCAGAGGCCATAGACATATCCGGTGCAGAGAGTGCAAAAAACTAAAAATATTTTCATACTGCCCTCAAATCAAAGTTACGAACTACGCTCAACTATCGGACGATTTAAAAACATTCTTTAGAACTAAAGAAATTAAGAATTAGACCGATAAAGCACAAAGAGGAATTTGCCCATGCGTTTTCATATACTTGCTCTAATTCTCATCATATTTTCTCAGGTATCTCTTGCCCGTGGACGAGGACCGGCCGTCGAGGATTTTGTAGGAATTGACATCGAACATCCGGAATCAACCCCACAAGGGACTGAGAACCTTTTTAATTTCGAAAAAGATATTAATAAGTTTCAAGAAGATAAAAGTCAGAACCAAACAAACCAAGTTTCGTCTCAAAATACGACCAGCAGTTCACCAGATCTTTTATGGTACATTGGAATCTTCACCCTCTTCACTTTACCCGCAGTGATGAGTTTATTAATGATGCATCAGATGAAGAAAAAAGCTAAGGCCGAGAGCCAGAATAACATTAAGGTTTTAGAAGATTTTAGACGCCAAAAACAAGAATCTAAAAAGTCTGATGAAGAAGTCAAAAAAGCCTCCTAGAGTCGAGACCATTCTCCAAATCCTTTATAAATCATAATCCTTTGAATGTGATCAAAACTCACAATAATATCCCTCACTCCGTCATTATTCAAATCTCTAACTTCAACACCATAGTCTCTGCGCCAATACTGCTCACGCTGCCCCTGCTTTTCATGAAAATGATGAGGTCCTTGAACTAAACTCAGTGTAGAGAGATCATTGTTCTCATAACTTAATAAAAATATTCTCGCCGTTGATTCAAACTTTTTTCCAGAACTCGATCCTTCATCTAAATAAACAATGAGCACTCTGACTTTAGGAGAAAGGTGAGCAAGTTTAATTTTATAAATAAAACTACCTCCCCCCATCGCAAGGAGTTTTCCCAAGAAAAGACTGCGCTGACTTGAGTCCTTGATCTCAATCCAGTCCACACCGTCTCTTTTAAGAGGGCGTATCATTTCTTCAATCCCGTCACTGTTGAGATCTATGAAATATGAGGCTCCCTCAACATTAAACTTCTCATCAGGCCCTTCATCTATTGTTTGGGATAATTTTGGTAACTCGCCATTAAGAATTTGGCGATAATAGCGCTCATCCTGGCCTAGAATGGGAAAACTTAAAAATAAAAGGGCGAAAACAAGTAAATGATGCACCATGAGTTCATTGTAACTTAAAGTCGCGTTTGTTAAAATGCCTCCATTAAAAGGGTAGGTTTATTCATGATTATTTCAGTCGGATTCATACGTTCATCGAGTCAAGTCCTCATCCGTGAGCTTGATTGGGATCAAAACTCTATCGATAGCCGCTTGATTGATGTCACAGATCTTCCCGACTTTAATCTTCAAGCTCTCTTTATAGACGATAATGAACACTTCAACTCGTTAGTTGGAATCCTTGAAAAAGAAAAAGCTTTCTACCCAATACTTGATGCTAAGGATGAATCCTTAACATTTACTTCTTTTGAAAATCTGGCCCCACAAGCCTTCAAAGACCTCTATGCAAAAATACTCAATAGATGGTGTCTGCATCAAAACTTTAGTTCTTTAGAAAATGTTTGGAACATCACCAATCATTTTAGAGATCTTTGGAAAAAAGATCGTCTTAGTTTTTTTGAAGAATTTTGGTACTGGTTAAAGAGGAATTTAGGTGCTGTCGATTTAAGTATTATTTTTAATGATGTCATCAAGTCTGAAGAGAAAGATGAAAATAATGAGAAGAGAGAAAGACCTAAACTGATTCAATCAATTCTAAGCGGCTCAAAAAAAGCTAATTTCATTCAAGGTGGAGCAAAAGAAAAAGAACTTATGCAAAACTATCTTGAAAAGTTCCATGACTCTTTTGAAATAACTGAATTCCATCCTACGAAGGGGCAATTCGTGGCCACGGCCCAGATTGAAAGAAGTCCCATCATTTTTATGGCAAGAACAACTCAGCTTAATCAGCTTCAAAGGTCACTTTTAGCAGCAGTTTTTCAAGGGCTTCAAAATCCTTAAAATTAGCGCCCAAATCCTTTGAGTGGCTCACCACCTAGAAGGTGAAAGTGCGTGTGAAAAACTGTTTGACCCGCATCAGGGCCTAAATTCGTCACAATTCTAAAGCCACTTTGATCAAGTTTCTCTTGAGAAGAAAACTGTTGAATGGCCGAAAAGACTTCGGCTATATGTGATGAATTCGCCAAAACCATCTCATTTATATTACGCGTGTGGGACTTGTGAACAAATAAGAAATGCTTTGAAGCTTGTGGGTGTAAATCTTTAAAAGCCAAAACATTTTCATTTTCAAAAACTTTGCTTGATGGAATTTTCCCTTCAATAATTTTACAGAAAATACAATCATTGTGACTCATATTTATCCTTTCACTCTTTGTATCTTTGCACCCAAGTTTGTGAGTTTCTCATCAATTTTTTCGTAGCCTCGGTCGAGATGGTAAACTCTTTGTATCTCAGTTGTACCGCTGGCCACAAGAGCACATAAAATCAAAGCAGCAGAAGCTCTAAGATCTGTACACATCACCGGAGCACCGCTAAGAGATTCAACACCTTCAATAAGAGCAGCATTACCTTTAAGTTGAATTTTAGCACCCATTCTAAGCATCTCAGGCACATGCATGAATCTATTTTCAAAGATAGTCTCAGTCATAATGGAGTTTCCATCTACTAAACTCATGAGCGCCATCATTTGGGCCTGAATATCTGTGGGAAAGCCTGGAAATGGAAGTGTTTCAACCATGGCACCTTTTAAGCTTTGAGAAGGCAAAACCTGTATAAAATTTTCCCCTATCTCAAACTGTGCTCCCATTTTTTTAAGAACATCTAAGACAAATTCTAAATGATGAGGACGAAAACCAGAGACTTTAACTTTTCCCTTCGTCATGATGGCCGCGATAATAAATGTCGCCGCTTCAATTCTATCTCCGATAACTCTATAGGGTGTTTTAGAAGCTTTTAATTCACTAATCTTCATACCTTGAATTGTAATTCGCGATGTACCTGCCCCCTGTATTTTCACTCCTTGGGCAATTAAAAAATCTGCCAAATCATCAATCTCTGGCTCCATAGCTGCATTCTCTATAATGGTCTCGCCTTCAGCAAGAACTGCGGCCATCATAATATTTTCAGTCGCACCGACAGAGGGAAAAGGAAATGTAACGACTGCACCTTTTAGTTTATCACAACGAGCTTTAATATAACCATTTTCGATCTCAATGATGGCTCCCATTTTCTCAAGCCCAGAGAGATGAATATCAACAGGCCTTGCCCCAATAGCACATCCCCCAGGAAGAGAAACAGAAGCAACTCCATATCTCGCTAACAAAGGGCCAAGAACTAAGACAGAAGCTCGCATTGTCTTAACGAGGGAATAGTCCGCATGCTGAGAAGTTAATTCAGTAGCATCCAGTACTGTCATCGAATCATTTCTTGAGAATTTAATTCCCATACTCTGGAGGAGTTTGAGGATAGTAGAAACATCCATTAAATCCGGAATCCCTACAAACTCAACAGGATAAGGACAAAGTATCGTAGCAGCGAGGATAGGGAGCGTAGCATTTTTGGCCGATGAAATTTCAACTTCCCCTTGAAGTTGAACGGGGCCAGTTACATATAATTTATCCATGAAAAATTCCTTATTTTTCTTTTTATTTTAGTCTGAATAACTAGGGACTAGCAAAACTTGCTTTTAAAAACCGAGGGCGTCCTGTTAAATCATTAATAACTGATACCTGACTAAAGCCTAAATCTGTAAGTTGTTTCTTCTGCCCTTCAAGCTCAAGTTCATGACCTTCCATCCAAAAGACTCCATTCAGATGATCTCTAATAGAGGTAAAAAAATCTTCAAACCATTTTTCATAAATATCATCTTCAAGATAAAGGGCAATTGAAGGTTCATGGTGATCGACTGACTGATGAACTAAAGAGCGATGCGAGGAAGATTTTATATAAGGAGGGTTTGACACGATGAGATCAAACTTTCCTTTAACCGATGATAAACGATCTGATTTTATCAATTCAACTTTTGCGTCTACTCTCAATCTTCTGGCATTGATTTGGGCAACGTTTAAAGCATCAAGAGAGAGATCAACTCCAACTCCCTGCTTGGCCACTCCATGACGAATTAAACTTAAAAGAATAACTCCACTCCCCACTCCAACATCTAAAATCTTTGTGAATGGCTTATTGGCTTCCTGCCGTATCAAATCAACCATGAATTCTGTTTCGGGCCGAGGGATTAAAACATTTTGATCAATAAAAAAGCGTAGATAATAAAACTCACTAAAACCCATCAAGTAGGCCAGAGGATAACCACTCAACAAGTGCTTTTGAATTTTGGAGACAAGACCTTCAGTTAAAGAAAAAGCTGAACAATCAAGTTGAACTAAATCATGGCGAGATTGAAGCCTAAGAATATCTAGGATATCTCTTAAAAAAATTTCTAGCGAGAGACCGGGGTAAAGATTTTCAAGTTGATTCGAATGGGCCTGATAAAAAGAAAGCCAAAACTCTCTTAAAGTTTTTATGCCTCATCTCCTTGGAGCAGGATGGCCTGATTATGAGCAATTAAGGCATCAATCACTTCATCAACATCTCCATTCATAAAATTTGGCAGATTATAAATAGTAAAATTAATTCGATGGTCAGTGATTCGGCCCTGAGGGTAGTTATAAGTTCTGATACGTTCAGAGCGATCTCCAGTTCCCACGAGACCTTTTCTCATGGAAGCCTCTTTCGCATGGGCTTCTTGGATACGTAAATCGTAAAGCTTGGCCTTTAAAATTTTAAAAGCTTTTTCTTTATTTTTTAACTGGGAGCGCTCATCTTGCATGGCAATCACAATCCCCGTTGGATTGTGGGTTAATCGAACAGCAGAATCGGAGGTGTTTACAGATTGCCCGCCTGATCCACCAGAGCGGTATACATCGATCCGAATCTCATTCATATCGAGAACCACATCACCAACTTCATCGGCCTCTGGCATAACAGCGACAGTAATTGTTGATGTATGAACTCTCCCCTGAGCTTCTGTATCAGGCACACGTTGCACACGATGAACCCCGGACTCATACTTCATTTTTGAGTAAACTTTATCACCCGAAACGTTCACAACGATTTCTTTTAAGCCTCTATCCCCTTCAGAAATTGACACAACCTCTGAACGCCAGCCTTTAGAATTGAAGTAGTTTTTATACATCCTCCAAACATCGGCCACAAAGATAGAAGCTTCATCACCACCTGCTCCGGCACGAACCTCAAGAATAACGTTACGATCATCATTGGGATCTTTAGGAAGAAGAAGAAGTTTTAATTCTTGTTCTATGATAGGTAACTTGGCCTCAAGCTCAGAGAGCTCTTCTTTGGCCATCTCCCGCATATCTTCATCTTTTTCGTTATGAATGATATCTTTATTGCCTTCAATATCGGCAACGAGCTTTTTATACTCTCTAAATTTAAAAACGATGGGCTCAATATTTGAACGTTCCGCATTCGTTTCACGAAGCTCAGCTGGACGATCATAAAGAGAAGGATCACCTAACCTCTCAGTAAGGACTTCATATCTCCTAACGACTGCTTCTAATTTATCAAACACGTCAAATCCTTATAAATCTATTCCAGAAATTGAGTCAGGGTAGAATTGGTCGATTCCATTTCGCTAATACTGCGGATATCAACTTCCTCTAACTTTAAAACTTTTTCCTTAGCTTCTTTTAAATTAAATTTTTCTTCGAGGTAAAGAACGGCCTTAATAGACGAAAGTGCAATCTCAAGTTGCTGATCATCAGGTTCTTTAGTCGTTAACTTTTGGAGGAGCATACCTGGAGCGGCCATCGCCCTCGCCCACCACTGATCTGAACACTTACCAGAAGCTTTAATGAGCTCGTAGCTTATTCCTGCTACCGGGAGCATCAGTCCCACTTTAAAGAAGACTGCAACAATATGCCTTAAGATATTTGGTAAATTCGCCCCTACTGGAATGAGGGTAAAGACAGCTGAAAATAAAATGATTGAAATGAGGATAAGGAAAAAAACAAAACTCGTTCCACAACGAGGGTGAAGAGTTGTGAACTTTCTCGCATTCTCAACCGTAAGGTCCATCCCGGCTTCAAATGTAGCAATCGATTTATGTTCGGCCCCATGATATTGAAAAACGCGGTAGACGTCCTTCATAAATGAGATTCCCCAAATATATGAAACAAAAATGAGGGCCTTAACAACTCCATCAACGGCATGAAAAGCAAAACTATCTAAAGTCCAATCATAGCCTAAAAAACTTCCAATACCGAAGGCTGCCCAATGAGGCACAAAAACGAATAATCCAATCCCGAAAGCAAAGGAGATCGCCATCGTTAAATAGGTGGCCCAATCAACTTTTTCTTTCTTTTTTTGAGCAGCTTCAAACTCTTCTAAAGTTTTACCTTTCTTTAAAGCTTTCTGCCTCTCCTCTTCTTCCATGGCAATATTGGCGGAGTAATTAAGAGAAACTATTCCATTGGCCATGGTCTCAATCAGCATAAGAATTCCTCTTAAAAAAGGCTTTTTTAAGAAGTTTAATTTTTGACTGAGACCATACCATTGATCTCGACGCAGGCGGATCGTTCCGTCAGGTTTTCTGACGGCAACAACAAAGGCATTCGGGGAGCGCATCATCACTCCCTCAATAACCGCCTGACCACCGATCGAAGTGTATTGCTTAGCTAATATGAGAGCTATTTTACTCAATCTATTTTTCATTAGGAATTTAACTTATCCAAGAACGATGAATTTGTTTTTGTATCTCTAATTCTCTCAAGAATGAACTCCATTGAATCCATAGTATTCATAGGATTGAGAACCCGACGAAGAACGAATACTCTCTGAAGATCTTTATCTTTCATAAGAAGATCTTCCTTACGAGTCGATGATTTATTGATATCGAGACATGGGAAAACACGTTTTTCCATAAGTTTTCTATCAAGCTGAATCTCAGAATTACCAGTACCTTTGAATTCTTCAAAGATTACTTCATCCATTCTTGATCCAGTATCGATAAGGGCCGTTGCGATAATAGTTAATGAACCACCATTTTCAATATTACGGGCAGCTCCAAAAAATCTTTTTGGTTTATGAAGAGCATTTGAATCCACACCACCAGAGAGAATTTTTCCAGATGGTGGAACAACTGTGTTGTAGGCACGAGCAAGACGAGTGATTGAATCTAGGAGGATCACCACGTGTTGTTTTGCTTCAACTAGACGCTTAGCTTTTTCAATCACCATTTCGGCTACCTGAACGTGACGAGTGGCAGGTTCATCAAAAGTTGAAGAAACAACTTCTGCACGAACGTTCCGCTTCATGTCTGTCACTTCTTCAGGACGCTCATCAATAAGAAGCACAATTAATTTCGTTTCAGGGTGATTATCTGAAATTGAGTTCGCTATATCCTGCATAAGCATGGTTTTACCAGCTTTAGGCGGGGCCACAATCAAACAACGCTGACCAAAACCTTGAGGAACAAACATATCGATGATTCGAGTCGAATAATTTGTTGGTTTTGATTCAAGATTAATACGCTTGTTTGGATAGAGCGGAGTTAAGTTATCAAAAAGCACAGTTGAGCGGTGCTGTTCAGGATCACGGAAGTTAATATGACTCACTTTGAGAAGAGCGAAATAGCGCTCGCCTTCTTTCGGTGTTCTGATTTGGCCTTCGATTGTATCCCCTGTTCTCAATCCAAAACGACGAATTTGAGAAGGAGAAACATAAATATCATCGGCACCAGGGAGATAGTTATAAGAAGGAGATCTTAAAAAACCAAATCCATCAGGGAGAATTTCCAAAACACCATCACCAAAAATCTCTTCGTTATCCTTAGATTTTTTTGTGAGGAGAGAGAAAATAAGCTCGTGCTTTTTTAGGCCAGCGGCATTTTCAATCTGGGCCTCTTCGGCCATTTTGGTTAATTCTTCGATGTCTTTTTCACGCAAAGCGCTTAAGTGCATTTGTACTCCACGGTAGGTTTAATTATGAATCTCAATATCAATGATCATGTTTTTGAATTTAAGGGATTTATTCATCTCGATTTCGAGATATTTCGCGAAACATTGTTTAGGTTGGAGTTATCTTATCCTGAAACCTGAGGAAGTCAATTCATTGTTTATTTCGAGGGGATAAATTCAATAAAAATCAATAGCTTACATTTAAAGCGGTCATAACTATTTCTTCTCGACCTGAGCGTACCTTTTCCGTACAATCAATCTATGCGTAAAATTATTCATATCGACATGGATGCTTTTTTTGCAGCGGTTGAAATGAGAGATCAACCCCACCTCAAGACCATTCCCATGGCCGTCGGTGGATCTCCAGATAAAAGAGGAGTGCTCTGTACGGCCAATTATGAGGCAAGAAAATTTGGAGTGAAGGCAGCGATGGCCAGTGCCTACGCCCTCAAGCTTTGTCCTCAATTAGTTATTATCAGGCCAAGAATAAGAAAATATGCAGAAGTCTCGGAACAAATTTTTCAAATTTTTTCTGAATTTACTGATCTTATAGAGCCAGTGTCATTGGATGAAGCTTATCTCGATGTCAGTTCATCAACAAATTATCACGGCTCAGGTACACTTATGGCCCAGGCCATTTGTCAAAAAATCTTTAAAGAAACCGGTCTTACCGCATCCGCCGGAATTGCCCCTAATAAACTTCTCGCCAAGCTGGCCAGTGATGTTAATAAACCCAACGGACTTTTTACCCTTCCTCCCCATCAAGTCGAAAGTTTCATGAAAACTCTACCTGTGAATAGACTTTGGGGAGTTGGAAAAGTGATGTCCCAAAAACTTCAAGAATTAGGCATAAAAAACTGTGAAGATTTAGAAAAATACTCTCTCTCAGAGCTCAGTCATCGTTTTGGTAAATTTGGAGAAATGCTTTTTTATTTTTGCAGAGGAATTGATGAGCGAGAAGTCGAAACAGATTATGAAAGAAAATCTCTTGGGACGGAAGAGACCTTTGCTCAAGATCTCTCAATATTTGATGAAATGAAAGTAAATTTAATCAGGATGAGTGAAGAGCTCATTGATGAATTAAAAAATTATCCTGATAAAAGTATTAAAAATATCCATGTTAAAATTAAGTATTCAGATTTCAAACAAACAACCATTGAAAGACAACTGGTTCTCAAACCAGAACATTTCCTTGAGCTTTTTTCAGAACGATGGGCCCAAGATCCTCGTCCTATTAGACTCCTAGGTGTCGGTGTGAAATTTGAAGATGAACTTCCAAAAAATCCTGGGCAGCTCTCTCTTTTGACTTAGGCCAAATGATTCTGTAAAAATACTTTATGAATGAATTTCACCTCCCAGAAAATAATCCCTTTCATTTACAAACCATCTTAGGAATTGATTTTGGTGAAAAATTTATTGGTCTTGCCTCTTACTGTGTGAACAGAGATCCTTACCCTACCCCCTACGGCCGGATTCAAAATAAAAATGAGGAGTACGTCCTCAAGGAATTAAAAAGAGTCATCAGCGATGAATCAATTGATCTCATCGTGATTGGTGTCCCCCATCTCCTAGATGGAAAAAAAACATCCTCTACCGCTAGGGCCGAAGCTTTTATCAAATTAATACGGGAGCATTTAAGTCTGCCTGTAGAAGAGCAAGATGAAACCCTATCCACCTTTGAAGCTGAATCTCGAATGAAAAATTCACCTCAGTATAATTTCCAAGTAGATTTATCAAAAATAGATGCAGTGGCGGCCAGTGTAATTTTAGAAGATTTTATTCGCCGCAAGAAGAATGATCTTAAGTTATAATAGTAACTTATGATGAAAAAAATTTTAATTGGACTCTTTCTCCTTATCACATTTTCTTTAACTGGTGCTGGCCTTTACATAAAGTCACTTTATGATGTGAAGTACACTGGTTCAGAAGCCATATTTGTTGTTGAAAACGGCGACACGTTCGGAAAAATTAATCAACGCCTCTTTAATCAAGGCCTCATCTCAAACACAAGACTCTTTCATTATTTGGGTAAATATAAAAAAGCTCTGACTAAATTTCGTGCCGGAAGTTACAACATTCCACATGGGGCCACGATGCCCGAAGTTTTAGATATTTTAGTTTATGGTCAGGCAATCCTTCATTCTCTTACTATCCCTGAAGGAAAAAATATGTATGAAATAGCAAAGCTATTGGATGCTGCTAAGATTACAACCGAAGCTGACTTTCTTGGAGTTGTTAAAAACCCAGAATTTATTTCTCAGCTCAATATCAATGCCCCTTCTTTAGAGGGCTACCTGTATCCAGAAACCTATCGATTTGCACCACAGACATCAGCGCGTATTGTGGCCAAAACCATGGTGGACCTCTTTAATAAAAAAGTTAAGGAACTGAACTTTAATCATCCTTTTTTAGATAAGCATCAAGTGATCATCTTGGCCTCCATGGTTGAAAAAGAGACGGGTGCTAAAGCTGAACGCCCAGCGATTGCAGGAGTTTTTACAAATCGTTTAAAAAAGAAGATGCGACTTGAATCCGATCCCACCACCATTTATGGGATATGGGAACGCTACACTGGGAATATAAAAAAATCTGATCTCCTAGAGGTGACCCCGTACAATACCTATAAAATTCCAGCTCTTCCTTTGGGCCCCATTTCAAATCCAAGTTTTGCTGCTATCGAAGCAGTTTTAAATCCAGAAATTCATGAATTTTTATTCTTCGTCAGTAAAAATGATGGCACTCATATTTTCACCAAGAACTATGGGGATCACAGAAATGCCGTCGATAATTTTCAAAAGAATTCTAAGGCCAGAGAAGGGAAAAGCTGGAGAAATTTAAAACAATAAGTCGCAACGATCTGAAAGATTCGGAAAGTTAAGAGTTGGACCTTCTGCCCACATATAAACAGTTGTTTGTTTATTAGATCTCAAAATACTTGGCTTAAACTGAAAATTAGTCGGAATACCTGCACGCGAAAATTCAAGGGCTATCATTCTTCCATACTCATTCATCGAAGACTTCAATTTAATATTTGGGAGCTCAATATTAAAAGTGAAAGGCTTATTTCCGGTAAACTCTCCAATCCACGATGAGACATTCTTAAAGCATTTTGGAAAAACTTCAACGGCATAAGAATCATCAATAGGTACAAGTTTCACATCAAGCTTGAGGTAGCGATTTTTATTGTTAACACTTGTTTCAATTTTTTGAATTGAGGTTTTAAAGAGATTCATTTCATTGATCATTTCTCTTCTCGCCTGATCATATGAATTATAATCAAGAGCTTTCGTACATTCTCTTTCACTCGCAACTTCTTGAAAAGGAATCATCGGTGCGCAAGCATAGTTTGATACGTGCATCATCTTTTTTAGCGGTTTTTCCAGTATTCGCATCGAGGAAACTTCACTCGTATATTTTTCATCTACAGGCATGGATACAATGGCGCGAACTTTTCCACGATAATCAAAAACAGGCGCCCCTGAGTTTCCATAGTTAAATTCACATCCTGCAAGATTCATAACAGGAGAATACTCGTGATTGGCCAGAGGGTTAAAATAAGATGAATGAACTGATTGGCAGTCCTCAGATTTTCTTATGATACCTTGGTGATCATCAATCTGATCGACACTCCATACATAGAAATGATCTAAGTCAGACATCCCCGTACGAACTGGGGTAACAGTTCTGCGCCTTTCATTTGAATTTAGTTCTAAGTAAGAAACATTACTTCTCCATAGAAAAGGCTCTTGAGAGTCTATGGGAGATACATCTAACACTCTTTTACAAGCAACCCGCTGAGGTTTTTCATTCGTTTGAGCAAAGAAGAAAAAGACCTCTTTATCACATGGTAAATCTTTTGACCTTAATCTTTCAGGAAGACAACTTGTCGCAGTCGCAACAATATTATTTTCAATTAAGAAACCCGTGCAAAACTTGAGTTTTCCCTTGTTTACAACAGCTATTTTAGTAATGAAGCTTGGACAACTTCTATCAGAACCGCAAAAAAGTTCCTGCTGCTCAAGTAGGGTCTCAAGTTCACTGGCCTGTTGGGGCTGTGACTGACGAGATCCAGTATTCGCTTCCTGAGCTTTTTTACCACAGGAGATTAATGTCATCCCGAGAATCAGCATGAATAGAGAGGAACGAAAGGAAGTTAGCATCAGTAGCTCGTCCCAGATTTTCTCAGATGCACCATAGGCTTAGATTCTAAGTTCAAAGAATAGGAAGATTTAACTTCGGCAAAGATCACTTCATGATCACCGGGTTTCACAGAAGAAACCATGACACATTCTAGAGCAGCTTTGGCCGACTCGATTATAAGTCCTTGATTTTCTCCAATAAAATAGGGAATTTCAGAGAACGGGTTTTGAGCAGGATCATAACCCTTCCAAAAGTGCTTCAGGTAACCCTTCTCATGATCGCCTACGATATTAACCGCAAATGGATGACCGGCCTTAATAAGATCATAGGCCGGACGCCCTGGTTTTATGGCCAGAGAGATGAGCAGAGGATCAAATGAAACTTGTTGAATCCAGCTTGCAAGATAACCATCTGTAACTTGGTTAGCTTCATGATGAACAGTTACAATAAATAGTCCTGAAGGTATTTGTCCAACAGATGCAGCTTTATCACTTTGCAGCATAAACCCTCAATATTTTTTGACACATATTTAACCTTAGCTAGCCAGAAGCGTATTTGTCAAATTTAGGACCCTATTTAGGTCATTTTTCGGGGAATTTTTTCAATATTTGGATAAAATTTGCCGATAAGATACACCACTTGAGTCCCATGCCCGCTGACTTTAAAATAGAGGGAGTGGAATATAGCTCATAGAGTGGCGTAAAGCTTACCAGGAGGATTTTGTGGATAAGAAGAAATTGGATCATTTTAAGGCATTGCTACTAAAGCACCGTCAGCAAATCCTTAATATCGGTCTACTTAATAAATCTGAGGACTTACATGTTTCGGAAGAAGATCTTTCAGATGAAACAGACCTCGCTTCTTCTCTTATCCAACAGCAAATTAACTGCACTATCAGAGACCGCGAATACGCTAAACTCCGCAGAATCGATGCTGCTATTGATCGCTGCCAGGAAGGTACTTTTGGTCACTGTGAAGAGTGCGAAGAAGAAATCGGCATGAAGCGGCTTGAGAATCAACCTTGGGCTGAACTCTGCATCCAACATGCTGAGGAAAAAGAAAAAGAAGAATCTCAAATTTATCGACAAGCTTAACTCATTGAAAAAGCCTCCCTCAGGGAGGCTTTTTTTTTGTCCTTTTTTAGGTGTTTAACTTTTAAACAGTCTTAAATTTTCCATACATTTTTAACCTTCGATCCCAGTCTAAGCTTCTGAATAGAGAGAGCGACCATTGGCAAGCCCCTTGCTTTACTTCTTACACGGAAGACAAAGTTTTGAACTTCCTTAGATTAAACCGTGGTAAGGGATAGAAATGAAAAAAGCAGCTCAAAGACTTCTTGGACTGGCCCTCTCAATCCATCTTTGTATGGGTACGGCGCTTGCCCAAAGCTCACTTGCTTTTAATGCTGAACTTCTTGTCTCTCGCTATGCAAGTTGGGGTATTGACCCTGATAAGCACCTTGCTTCAATTAATCTTAAAGATTCTTGGACGAAATTTAAAAAGAATAAAGAAATTGTTGTTGCTGTCGTTGATACAGGAATTCAAGGGGACCACCCTTTTCTTGCAGGTAATATCCACGTTGTTAATGGAAAAGCTTCTTCTGGAAATTACGGTGTAGATTTTTCTGGTGATAAAGTTACAAATACGCCGTTTGATCAACATGGTCATGGAACTCACGTTGCAGGAATTGTTAAATCAATTTTTCCAGATGTAAAAATTCTTGCTCTTAAATACTACAATCCAAAAGCTTCTGGTCAGGCGAATCTCGATGCTACAATTAAGGCCCTTCAATATGCCGTTGACCAAAATGTTGATGTCATCAACTACTCTGGTGGAGGCCCTGAGGCTTCAGTTGAGGAGTTAAGAGTTCTTAAAGCAGCTGAGAAAAAAGGTATCCTTGTCATTGCAGCCGCTGGAAATGAAAGATCTAATATTGACGATAAGCGCAACGCTTACTACCCAGCTTCTTATGGACTTTCAAATATCATTACTGTTGGTGCCCATGACGATAATCTCAATATTATCCCTTCTTCAAACTGGGGTAAAAACTCAGTTGATATCGCAGCACCAGGACACAGAATTCGTTCAGCGATCCCTCAGCATGGCGCCGGTTATATGACTGGGACTTCTCAAGCAACGGCTTTTGTAACAGGAGTTGCGGCCATGATTAAATCAAAATATCCAATGATGAAGTTTGATCAAGTCAAAAATATTATTCTAAGCTCTTCACTAAAAGTTAAAAACTTCGAAGGTAAAATTCTAGGAGCAGGAAAACTTGATGCTTCAAGAGCGATTGAGCTAGCTGATACTGTGAATGAACAATTAAAATCAGTTGCAACAAGATCAGTAGCGAACCACTAATTAATCCTCTACAATTTGAGGATGAAAAATAAGTTAAAAGATTTCCTCATTGCACTGATAGCAGGGAGCCTTTATGCTCTGGCCTATCCTTCATTTCTTGGCGAATCTTTATGGTTCTTCATTTTTCCAGCGGTTTTGCTTTTTTTATGGAAACTTGAGGAAGCAAGTTTCAAAAAATCACTTTTTATCATTTTTGGATTTAATCTTGGTTTAAATCTCACGGGATATTACTGGATTCCCCATACACTCAGAGAATTCGGCCAACTCCCTTTTATTCTTTCAATAATAATTGGAGCAACGGCGAGCTTGATCCTACAGCCGCACTGGTGGTTTTATGCCATCTGGAAAAAATATCGTCCTCAAAGAAATTGGAATTCAGAAAAATATTTGCTCATTAATATATTTATTATCGTTATCCTCGAAAGATTTATTCCTCAACAGTTTCCCTCTTTTGCGGGAAGTCCCTGGATTACAATAGCTCCCTATATTGGACTGGCCCCTATTTTTGGAGTCATCATTTATAGCTTTGTGACATACTGGATCTCATTTGAAATAATCATTCAACTAAGTCAGAAAAAAATCCGCTACCCTGTTTGGATTTTCTCCTTCCTCTTTTTAATAACAAATTTTATTTTTAAAATTGAAAAGAATCAATCTCAAGAAGAATTACCCATTCGAATTGTTCAAGCCAATATCGGAAATTTTCTCAAAATCTCATCTGAAAAAGGAGATCAAAACTCCTTTGAAGCCATTGAGAAGAAATATGAAGATCTTTCTCTAAAGAATAATGGATTTTCACCTAAACTTATCATCTGGCCTGAAACTGCTTATGCTGATTCATTTTTTGGAATTCAAACTAAACTTAGTCCCTATTTTTTAAAAATGATTCAAGATTCAAAAGCTGAATTACTCATTGGTGGTTATGATCAAGATCCTAGTAAATCTCCCTTTGATCTCATAGAGTCAGTTTTTAATTCATCGCTGCTCCTTTCAGAGGATAAAGTGAAATCTGTTTATCACAAAAATAGACTTATACCCTTTGGAGAAACACTCCCATTTGGCCCACTTAATAAAGAGATTGTTTCTCTCGTTCCTTCCATTTCACTATTCGCTCAAGGATCTGGCACTCCAATTATGGAAACAAAAACGGGCCATCGTTTTATCACCCCTATTTGTTATGAAATTCTTGATTCAAATTTTGTTAGAAGCCTTCTTAATCAATGGGGAGAAAATGATTTTATCGTCAATCATACCAATGATTCGTGGTACGGTGATACGGCCGAGCCCTATCAACATCTTTTCTTGTCAAAGTGGAGGGCCATCGAATTTCAACTTCCCATCATTCGAAGCACCAACACTGGAATTAGTTCTGTCATCTATAATGACGGTAGCGAATCTAAGCGACTTTCAATCGGAGAAATAGGCATTTTAGATTTAAAAATCGCCTTGGGCAAAGACCATAAAACTCTCTACCAAACTTGGGGTCTTCTTAATTTTGTGATTCTTTTTCTATTTTTACTTACTCTTATTTGGTGGAAAGAGAAGACTGAAAACCGGCCTTAAATAAATCATGGAGCCTTAAAACACCCACAAACTTTTGATCTGTCACAACGGGTGCGACAGAAATAGGTCTAGACGTATTTTCCATTATTTTTAAAGCATCAAAGGCTAATATTTTTGATTCTAGAGTCGTTGGATGTTTAGTCATCACATCTTTAACAGAATTCTTAATCGCATCAGGACTCTTGGCAAAAGCACGTCTAATATCCCCTTCGACTAAAATTCCAATCAGCTTATCTTGATTTAAAACTGCACACATGCCCACCGGTCTTTCTGTCATTGCGAGAATGGCCTCTTGAAGAGTTGCTGTTTCCTCAACAATAGGACAATCGGAGGCTTTAAGCATGAGCCGGTCAACGGTAAGTGATAATGATTTACCTAAAAGACCAGCTGGGTGATTAATCGCAAATTTTTCTCTTGAGACACCCAAGACGTTTTCATAAAGGACTGCCATTGCATCACCTAGGGCCAGAGCAACTGTCGTGCTTGTTGTCGGGGCAAGATCATTAAGGCAAGCTTCTTTTTCAACAGATGCATCAACGACAATTCCTGCCTGATGAGCAATTGGGGACTGAACCGAACCAACGAGGGCCACAATTCTTTCCTTTGGAATGCTCACATAAGGGAGCATCGCCAGTAACTCCTCTGTTGTTCCAGATTTGCTAATTAATATTATGGCATCAGACTTAGTCACTCGACCTAAGTCTCCATGCATAGCTTCCGTTGGATGAAGAAAAAAAGAAGGTAGACCAAGAGAGGAGAACGTTGCTGCGATCTTAGTTCCAATATGGCCAGATTTTCCAACCCCTGAAATGATTAAGTTTCCACCTGTTGAGGCCAAAACTTCAAATAATGAGACCAACTTTTCAGCTGTCGACTCTTCAAAATTATGAGCAGCTCTCTCAATGGCCTTCGCTTCAGCAAACAATACTTGGGTAAAAAGATTTTTATGCCCCATGGTGATTCCTAATGATTTCTTTTTGTGTCATTCATTGATAACATAAAAAATATGAAATTTTATCTTTTAATCTTCCTTTTGACCTTTTTCAGCGGTTGCGCCAACTACGAAAAGTTTCGTCAAGTCACAGAAGAGCTCGAAATTCCAACTAAAATCTTCCGGGCCGACTATAACCAAACTTGGCAAGCCGTTATTCAAGTTATGAGAAAGTATGATATTGCCCAGCAAAATCAAGAGGCCGGATTTATCAAAACAAGATGGATGGATAATACCTTAGAGGTTAATTTCACAGACTCTTTTGGATCTTCGGACGCGATTAAAGCTGCTAAGTTTAAACTCGTGGTCAACGTCGTAAGAGGATTTAGAGCTTCAAGAGAAGTCACCAAAGTGACCATTTATAAACGACAACTTATGGAGCAAGATTTCCTTCAAGGATGGAAAGAAGTCATTCCTGATGGAATTATTGAAAAAACTCTTCTCTATAGAATTGAAAGAATTATTGCTACTGACAATAAACTTAAAGAAATAGATAAGGCGCGAGAAAAAGAGCAACTCGAGAAAACGGGACTTTAATTAGATCTTTTTTGCCATATTATTTTTTTGGTCCATCTTAGACCAAAATTTTCTTCGCAACTCGATATTGGAATTAGGCGAAATCTCACCCGTAATTTTTTCTAAAGAATAATCAAGATCTTCAATTAAGTCCTGATATTTTGGCTTTTGAATTAGCTTAGTCAATGGAGCTCTTGCTTCTTGAAATTTAACATCACCCAAAGTTCTGATGATGGATTTTACAATTGTGGTTCTTTTTCTTTTACCAATATCTCCACTATAGTTGGATTGATCATACATCATGTTCCAAACATTGGGAGCAAGGCCAGAAATCTTCATCTTTGAAATATTATCCAAGGCCTGGACTCTTACAATTAATGATGAATCCTTAAGCGCCTTCGCATAAACCTGATGGTAATTTTCCTGCTTTAAACCTAATAACGCTTTAAGGCTGGCCACTCTCATCATCCAATTTGGATGATCAATAAATTTAGCAATAAAAGGTGCCGATTTTTTCCCCATAACTTGGGCAAGTAACATTGTCGCCTGCCAACGGTTCTGATCTGGATATTTACTTTCCTTCATCACCTTAATTAAAACGGGCACAGCTTTTTGACGATGATTTAGAGTCTGTCGCTTCAGCATGGCCGATAAACCAGGACTACGTGAATCCATGGTAAACATATTCTCCAATCTTTCTAAAGTCACAATATCTTGTTTTACGATTCTCTGTTGTTTTTGATTGGGATCTTTGAGTAACTCGATTGAACTCATACTTGCTGCCTGGGCAGAAATCGTAAAAGACGCCATCAAAATTCCAACAGATAAAAGCTTCATGATTACCCCAACATTTTTTCAAACTCAGAGAGAAGATCCTCTGGAGTTTTATCATTTTTCTTTGATTCATCAGCAACTGGTGGAGCGGCTTGAGCAACCTCAATAGGTGCTTCGGCAGATTCTTGAGTTGATTCTTCAAGGAGTGGCTCATCAAAATTAGGTAACTCATCTACTGATGAATCAGTTGGTGAGGTTAAAAATTCTTCAAGCGCCTGGTTGGTCTCACTTTGAGGAGCTGAATTTCCAAGATCTTCAAATAAGCTATCAACATCATTTTGTGAAACAGGAGAAGGCTCGGCCGGCATCGCTGGAGCAATTGGCGCTGAGCCACCTTGAGCAGCTAGAGATTTCTTAAGTTGGTCATTTTCTTGCTGAAGGCGTTTTAAATTGGCCAAATCATCAGCAATAATTTCAAACTCTTTAAGCTTCTCTAAGAGATCGTTGCGCTCTTTAGTGACTGATTTTAACTCCGAATTAAGGGCTGCATCTGCAGATCCCCCTTCATGCGACTGAGATAATAGGGCTTCTAATTCTTTAATTTTCTTTTCAGCAGTCGTGAGATTATTTTGAGATTTTCCAAGCTTACCATCAAGCTCTCTATTAGATAATTGTAACGGATTTAGCTGCGCCTCTAGGGCAGCAATCTGAGCTCGCTTCTGATTTAATTCTTCCATCAGAGCAGTTGATGGTGCCCCACTTATCGCAATTCCATCTCCACCAATGAGATTCTGAAGAGGAAGTACAGAGGGAATATTACTGACATCAATCCCACCGCCACGAAACAGCTGTGATTTTAGTGCTGTTGAGTTTTGAATTATCGAGTCGAGATAATTCTTCACAACATTCGCTGGGATTGCGTGTTTTAGGTTGTGATACTTGCGGCGGTTAGAAAACCATAACCACAAAAATAATGTGGATACGATCAGCAAAAAGCCAACTAATACTTTAAGAATGTCATCATTCATCTTGTCGATGAAATTGACGGCTGTAACAAACCAATCGAACACAACCCCTCCATGGATATGAGTTCACGAGGCACTTTTTTTGTGCTGCACTCTTATTATCTAACCCTAAGGAATTCTTGTCAAAGTAATACCTTAGCGGTTAAGAATGCTTGAAAGTTCGGGATAAAGAGTTGGATGGGCCACAAGAACAGAGGACTGGAAAGGGTGATAGCTAGAGCCATCAATACCGGAGATTTTCACTCCGGCTTCTTGGCAGATTAATCCTGCCGCTCCCATATCCCAAGGCTGAAGATTATACTCCCAGTAAGCATCAAGCATCCCGGCAGCGACATAGCTCATTTCTAAAGCAGCACTACCAAGACGGCGCATGGCCCTTACCTGGGGAAATTTTTTTAAGAGATCTTTTTCAACTCGATGACTAGTCAAATTAGCTGACAAAAGTGCTTCATCAAAACCTTTTTTCGCCTTTGAGGCCTTGAGCTCAATTTTAATTACTCTTTTACCAACCCGTCTTTTTAGGAAAGCTCCCTTTCCTTTAATCGCATAAAAAAGTTCTTCAGAAATTGGGTTGTAAACGACTCCCACAATTGTCTGATTACCTTTATTCAGCGCTAGACTCACGCAAAAGAAAGGAACTTTATTAAAAAAATTATTCGTTCCATCTAAAGGATCAATAAGCCAGAGGTACTGATTGGCCTTAGCGCCTTCCATTTTCAGTTCTCGAGTAAAGGCATCTTCCTCGGAAAGTATTCCATGCTCGGGATAAAACTGCTGAATTTTTTTGATAACAAAAGCCTCTGAAAGAAGATCGGCTTCTGTCGCCAGCCCAAGTTTTCCTTTGTCTAAAACCTTGAGAGGTTTATGGTAAGAATTAATGAGGTGCTGATTAAGAATTTTGCCACAATCAAAAGCCCATTCTGTCATCTGGGCGAGAACTTTAATGGAGTTTATCGTCTTCTTCGTCGTTTTGATTTTTTTCATTTATTAATTGCTCAAGCTGTTGAGCTTCCTCTAAAGTCAATTTACTCACAGGAACAGTATAGGATTCATTTAACCATTGTCCAAGATCAATTAAGCGGCATTTCTCACAACAAAATGGCCGAAAACTTGAGTCATAATAATTAAATTTTTTCTGACATCTTGGGCATGAGACGATGAGTGATTTCATTTAAAAACTCGCTTTTTCAGAACATCAAATTTATCTAAAAAATCCTGAGATTGAAAGAATTGTTGTTGATCAACTCTTCCAATTAAAAACGGTCCTCGCACTGAATTACAACCAAAAACAACTTCTGCAGCTAATAACTGATCTAAAGGAATTGGGGTCTCATGAATCTCATCAAAAAGATCAACTCCCCTTTCGATGACTTTGTTTCTCATGATGCCATCTAGCACGTTTGGGCCGAGTGCAGGTGTATAGAGACAATTATTTTTTACTATAAAAACATTAGCAATAGTCGTTTCAAGAATTTCATTTTGTGGATTTAAAAAAAGCAAATCATCTTCATCGTCTTGCAAGAAATGTTTTTGGGCCAAAATGGACTCGAGATAACTTCCGGCCTTAAGAAAACTCGGCCACCAATCTGGTCGTGGATGGACTCTAAAAGTTTTAAGTTTAAAAACATGTGACTCATTAGAATCATAGAGGGGTGCTGAGTTGAGAGAAATATTAAGTGTTTTGATAGATTGAGAAGAAAGAAACTTGAGTCCTCTCTCCTGCTCCCTAAAAAGAGTAATTCTTAATATTTTCTGACCCTCTTGAGTCAAAAGTTGCTGTTCGATACGATTTTTTAATAGGATGGCCCAGTTTTCTCCCTCTATAAATGGACCAAAGACAAACTTTGCCCCTTGCTCTAGACGCTTAAAATGCTCGTCCCAGTCTTGAATTTCCCCCTCAATCATACGCATCGTGGTGAAAACAGACTCACCATACATGAAAGCACGATTAAGAAATTCAGACATTTTTACTCCTCGAGACATGGCCTCTTTCAATGGCCCATGATAACTTTAGCGCGGAGTTTTAAAATAGTCATATCTATGCTGCGTCTAACCATTATTGGTTTTGGAAATCAGGCGAAGGCCTGGTGCCAAAATCTCAAAGATTCTGGATTTTCATTTCGTGTCGCTTTAAGACCCGAGTCTGCCTCATTTCAGGAATCTTTGGCCTTAGGCTATGCCACTATCGATATTGAATCTCCCGCCTTATTTGAAGATAAAATTTTTGTGTTGCTCATCCCAGATTTAAGTCATGCTGAAATTTTAGAAAAGTATTCAAACCAGTTTCGGCCAGGTACCACAATCATCTACAATCATGGCTTTTCCCTTGTTCAGAATGAATTTCAAATTAAGTATCCAGAACTAAATCACGTTCTGTATGCTGTTAAATCAATTGGAAAAGAAATTAGGGCCCAATATCTGAAGTGTGGGAGGCTTGGTGCCGTCTATTCTCTTGAACATTACAGGAATGGATCAACTGAATTTCTTCCTTGGATAAATTCTTTATCTCTAGCCTTAGGGGTAAACTTAGGTCCATTTAAAACAACTTTTCTTCATGAAACTCAGGCCGATCTTTTTTCAGAGCAGGGCCTCTTATGCTCACTCATTCCCTATACGGCTTCTGAGATGTTTAATGAACTCATAAGTAATGGAATTGAGCCTGAACTCGCCTTTCTAGAATGCTGGGAAGAGCTAAAATTGATCGTCAATGCCATGGTTGAAATGGGCCCTCAGAAATTCTATCAAATGATTAGCCCTAATGCTCTAATAGGATCAGAAAAAGGATTTGAGAAACTTATCAATCCACAATTTAAAAATGATCTGAAGAACTTATTTTCTGACATCAAAAATAAAAAATTTGATCAAGAATTATCCACGACTGAGCCCGAAGTTGTTAGAAATAAAATTGAGTCCCGTTGGAGCTCATCTCCCCTTGTCAAAACATTTAATCATTTAAATTCAGGTTCAAAATGAAAAAACTTAATTTGCGAACGATCAGACAAATGAAGCAAAAAAAAATTCAAGTGCTCACTTGTTATGACTACCAGACAGCTTGCTTACTTGATCAATTAGATCTCGACATGATCCTTGTTGGAGACAGTTTGGGTAACGTTATGCTGGGCTATGAAACTACAGTTGAAGTAAGCCTTGATGAAATGACTGTTTTTGCCAAAGCCGTGAGAAGAGGCGCCCCAAATAAGTTTTTAATCGTAGATCTTCCTTTTGGAACATACAGCACTATTAATCAAGGAATTCATTCGGCCACAAAAATATTTCAAGCCACTCAAGCCGAAGCCGTGAAGCTTGAAGGTGCCTTTCCTTATCAATTAAAACTGATAGAGCGCCTGACTCAAACTGGCATACCTGTCATGGGACATATTGGACTGACACCCCAATCAGTCCATCAGCTTGGTGGATACTACACTCATGGAAAAGATCAGACTGATGCTGAAAGACTGATTCAAGAAGCCAAGTCACTCGAAGCGGCCGGTGCCTTCGCGATAGTGCTTGAAATGGTTGATGAGAAAGTTGCAACAGAAATAACTAAAATGCTTAAAATACCTACGATTGGAATCGGTGCAGGCCAAGAAACTGATGGCCAGGTTCTTGTCATAAATGATCTTTTAAAAATGGGCCCTAAAACTCCACCAAAGTTTTGTACGCCAATCGTCGATCTTTATCAGATTAAAAAAAATTATCTCGAAAAATATCTTAAGGACCAGAGGATCTAATGCAAGGTCTAGTCACTCTCGATTTTGGGAACACAAATCCAACAGCAGCCCTTTTTCAGAAGCACTTTGGTGAGTGGAAACTTATTAAAAGCTGCCCAATCAATGAATTGAATCTTTTTCTTAAAGATCTTAAAATGGAATCAGGAAATACCAGTATGGTACTTTCTCAAGTGAGAGAGAGAGACGAAGTGATAGCCCAACTTCGTGAGCAAGGTTATCTCATAACAGAATTAAAAGAATATTGGCGTGGAGAGCGTTTTGCAGGAATGCCAGTTAACTATTCTCATACCCTAGGCCAAGATCGTCTCATTCAAGCTTTTCATATCTATAAAAAAATTAGAAAGAATTGCCTTTTACTAGATGCAGGAACTTTCCTAACACTAGATGTGGTCACTCAACAGGGGTTCAGAGGGGGATATATCATCCCTGGGTTAAAAAACTACATGCACTCATTCACTCAAGGTGAACTTTTAAAAGATGCTGACCTCTCAGGTGAAATACAATCCCTCTTACCTAAGAAGACTTCAGAAGCTATGAGGGATAGCTATATCGCTTTTTATTATCTCGCTCTTAAACTCATAGAGGACCATCAAATTGAGCATGTCATTCTTACGGGTGGAGGATGTGATTTATGGAAAAAAATTTTTGAAGATCAAAAACTGAAAATAGAAATAGATACTAATAAAAACTTCATCCATGAGTCTTTGCTATATTGGATGACAACTCAAATAGAGCTTTTATGAAAATCATTCTAGGTGTGACTGGCTCCATTGCAAGTTATAAAGCGTATGATGTGGCCCGTGGTCTGGTTAAAAATGGACATCAGGTTAAAGTCATTCTCACCCAAGGCGCCCTGGAATTTATAAAGGCTGAAACATTCAGGTATCTTGGTGTTGAAGAGGTTTTTCTTCCTCAAAGTGATTTTGAATTAAAAAACCTAAGTAAGGAACAAACTGTCCTTCATATCGAACTTGCGAAATGGGCCGACAAATTGGCCATTGCTCCTTTAAGTGCGAATACCCTTGGTCGCCTTAATTTAGGTCTAAATAACGATCTCCTCGTTAGCACTTTCCTTGCCTGGGGAAATAAACCGATCCTTCTTTTTCCGGCCATGAACACCCAGATGCTAAAAAATGAACGTACTCAGAAGCACCTGACAGAACTTTCACAGCAATCTCATGTGGGTCTTATTAATCCTGCTTCTGGCTTACTGGCCTGTGGCGATATCGGAGATGGAAAATTCCCCGAAGTCGAGTCAGTCATTGATCTGATTGAAACCTACAATCCAATCTTAAGAAAACCTAAAAAAGTTATTATTACAGCTGGAGCAACTGCTGCCCCACTCGACCCTGTGAGATACCTCACGAATCCATCAGTTGGTAAAATGGGTCTATCAGTAGCAAAAGCATTTTTGGCCAAAGGGTATGAAGTGACTGTCCTAGCAGGTCATCAATGCACATCAGAAATAGAGAACCTTGCTGGGCACCCTCTATTTCAAATTGTAAAAACACCAACGACTCAGCTTATGAAAGAATCGGCCCTTAAATTTTTTCCTCATTCAGATCTTTATATTTCAACTGGCGCAATCGCTGACATCGAGTTTGATGTTGCTACGGAAAAAATGAAAAAAGAAAATTTAGGAAATAGTCTCAGCTTTCATCAAGCAGCAGATATCCTAAAAGAAATTCTTCACATATCAAAACCAGGTCAAAAAGTTATTAGTTTCGCAGCTGAAACTCGTCCTGAAATTGATGTTTTCAAAGAGAAAATGATGAGAAAGCCTGTCGATCTAATGGTTGGCAATCGAGTTTCTAATGGTCTTATTGGTTCTTCAGAGGTCACAGGATTTCAAAAAGATCAGGGTGAGTATTATTTTATAACAAAAGAAAATATTTCTCAGGCAAGTTTTATGACAAAAAAAGAAGTTGGTGAATACCTGGTCAAATGGTTTGAGGAGCTGAATTAGATGGTTTTACTTCTCAAAACGACTCAAGAACTTTTGACAGAACGTAATAAAGATAAAATAAAAGTCGGGTTTGTTCCTACCATGGGAAACCTCCATGCAGGCCATATATCTCTTTTGAAAAGGGCCTTATCTGATTACGATGTGGTCTATTTTTCCATTTTTGTAAATCCGAAACAATTTGGGCCTCAGGAAGATTTCAATCGCTACCCAAGAACCCTGGAACAGGATCTTGCCTTAATTGAAGCTTTAGAAAAAGAATATCAAAATAAAAAGGTTATTGTTTTCGCTCCAGCTAGAGCAGAAGAAATTTATCCTCCTGGTTTTGCACAAACAGTTAGCGTCAGGGGAGATATCTCTGAGATTCTTGAGGGGGCCATCCGCCCAGGTCATTTTGATGGTGTCTCCACGGTGGTTTTTCAATTGTTCGATCTCATCAAGCCGCAGGAAGCATACTTTGGTCTAAAAGATTATCAGCAATATCTTGTGATCAAACACATGGTTAACGATCTTTTACTTCCCATCAAGATCACTGGTATGCCTATTATTCGCGAAGAATCTGGACTGGCCCTTTCCAGTCGAAATCAATATCTTTCAGAACAAGACAAAATAGTTTCACTCACTTTAAGTAAGACACTTTTAAAATTGAAAAAATTAATCGATGGTAAAAAAGAGAACCTCGAAATGGCCAATCAAGAAGTTGAACAAACTTTAAAAGATAAGAATTGGAACTATCTTGAAATAAGGGATGCTGATACATTAAGCACAGATCTGACCAATTCCAAAGAAGTCACCATCCTTGCTGTTTATCAATTAGGGACCACAAGGCTTCTCGACAATCTACAGGTAACAATTTCATGAATAACGAAGAATTCAAACTCCCTCTGGGGCAAAAAGCAACTCTCGTCTCCATCGTTTGTGATAAATTCGAGAACCATTCAACTCTTTTTGAAACCAACAGTTCTTTGAGGGAGCTCCGTGAACTCTTAAGGACACTCGGTATTGTTGCCGGTGAAGAGTACATTCAAAATAAAAAACAAATCGATCCGGCCACCATGCTTGGCGAAGGAAAGCTTGAAGAAATTGCCGATCTGGCCCGCGAGCAAGATTCGTCGCTCCTCGTCTTTGATTTTGAACTAACGGCTTCTCAAGTCAGAAACATTAAAGCGATTACTAAACTTGAGGTCGTCGATAGAAATACAGTGATTCTTGAAATTTTTGCTCATCATGCAAGGACTAAAGAAGCAAAAATCCAGATTGAAATTTCCCGCCTTAAATACCTTCTTCCTCGACTTACTGCGATGTGGGGGCACTTTTCAAAGCAAAGAAGTTCAGGGGCGGCTATCGGTGGAGAAGGTGAGCAACAATTAGAACTTGATAGACGGATGGTCCGAGAGAGAATTGAATTCTACAAGAAACAACTTGAAGAAGTTCAAAGATCGAGAGAACAACAACGTAAAAAAAGACAAAACCAAGCCGTCACTGCGGCCCTGGTTGGCTATACAAATGCGGGGAAGTCATCTCTCATGAATCGCCTTTGTCGAGTTAATGTCCTTGAGGAAAACAAACTCTTTGCCACACTCGATTCAACTTTTAGAACTCTAAACCCAGATTCAAAGCCACCCATGATCATGATTGATACCGTTGGCTTTATTTCAAATTTACCGAATACACTTATCCAAGGTTTTAAAACAACGCTGGAGTCTGCTCTAGAAGCAGATTTATTACTTATTGTTTGCGACATCTCTGATCCTAATTATCAAAAACATATACGTGTAACTCAGGAAGTCTTAAAAGAGCTAAAAATTGAGGATAAAAACCAACTCATTGTGTTTAACAAAAAGGATCTCCTTAATGATCCTGTAAGAGCACGAATTATCATGAGAAATTATCCACAGTCATTTCTCGTTTCCTCATATGATGAACTTGATATGAAAAACTTGCGGGATCATGTCATTAATTATTTTCTATCAAAACAAGATCATTATGATCTTTTTATCCCTTATGAGGCCGGCGAGGCCCATTCACGCCTACGTGGCAATGCGAACATCATTACGACAAGTTCTCATGAGCAAGGTATTTTTTATCGAATTCGAATTCCAGATTTTATCTTTCAACAGCTCGGTTTGAATTCCTACATTCTTGCTCCATCTGAATCAAAAATCTGGGAACAAAATAATTCAAATTAAGCTTGAAGGCCTGTGAGAAAAAGATTAACTTCTTCGCCCTCATGGAAAAAAAGAAAAAAAAATTAAAGCCTAATTTAAAAAAACGTTGGATCGAACGCAAGGCCAGTTTAAAAGAAAGAAATATAAACCTGGCCCACCCTGTGGTTAAAGCATCATATACTTGGTCAATTATTTCTGACCAGCTTCAGGACCTCTTAGGACCTGAAATTCATCACCAGTGGTTTAAACCATCTAAACCAGTTGTCATTTCAGACAATGTCTTAATCTTAGAAGTTCCAAATCATTTTTTTGCCCAATGGATACACACGCACTATCAAGAACTCGTTGATGTGCTTCTTAAGGTCATAGATAAAAATCTTTCAAGTTTTTTTGTTTCTCGCTTTGACTTGAGACAATCTAAGATGAGAACGAACACTGGCCTATTTGAAAGCACCACTTCGCATATAAATCGTCAAACCGAAGACGAGCAGTGTTAAGAAAATACCGACACCAATAATAAGCTGATCTCTTTTCATAGAATTATTATAAGCTCATTTTTACTGATGGGAGATTATTTTTTTTATTTGATTAGGGATTTCAAAGGGGTCAAATGGACGCTTAATCTGGCCAATGACATTTTGCAGTTCTGATTCCCCCTCTATTCCATCAATAAGGATAAAAGGCAAAGTTTTCAACAATTCTGATGAGTTTAATTGTTCAAAAAAGCGGCTCTTATTCTTTAATAAAGTTGGATAATCTAAGACAATGACGACAGGTTTTAAGTCCTCAACTAGATATAAAAAGTCATCCACGTTCTGAAGGGAATAAAAGGAAAGTGCTTGGTTTTTAAAGATCTTCTCCAGAAGAGTCGTCGCAAAGGTATTTCCATCGATCCATAAAATAAGTCCCATGATTCACCGGTCTTTGACAAAAGTTTAATGATCAATTTAACATCTCACTATGAAAAAAGAAATCCTGAAAGTTAAGATCTTAGATAAGCAGACTCAACAACTTCTTTTTGAATGCCCCATCGAAGAAATGGATAACGCTTATGCTCAAGCTAGTCTTTTTGAAGAGATGGGACTAGATATCCAAATCATAGTCCCAACCTTAAGTGAATCTCTTTCACAATCACTAGGCCACGGTCCCCAAGTCACGGCTGCCTATATGGATAGTCTGGCCGAGGAATTAGAGCATCACGAGGGCTCCTGCTGCTTTGAAGAAACTGATAAAGATAAAATGAACTAGTTTAGGTACTCCATCTTTTAGAAAATCTTAAATCTGCTCCTTCCTCCTCCTCGCCTAGAATTTTGGAACCAGGAGGTTATTCATGAAATTAATCATGAGTTTATTTTTTCTTCAGTTTCTTTTTCTGCAAACGAGTTGGGCAAGACGAGCTGGTGAATCGAGTCCCTCAATGAATCGCTCTCAGGATGTCTTCGATGGTCGAGGTGAGAATAAGTATAATTCTGAAGCCCATGATCAGGATCGAATCCGAGAAAGTCAAAAAATCCAGAAACAAGAGATGGAGTTAAAAAAAGACCGTCTCAAAAAAAAGCTTCATCAGACAAAGCCTTAAATTTCTAGCCCCACATGAAAGAAGTAAGATCTTGGCATCACCGAATAACCATAAAGTTCCTCGTAAGAACGATCGAGAAGATTATTCATTTGTAGGCCAAGACTTACTTTTTTCATTATGTATTTAACTCCAAGATCAAAAGTTTCATATGAATTGAGTTTGATCGCTTCTCCACTCGGATCTAAATCAAAACGATGTGCATACCACTTAAATTTTGTCTGAAATTCCCATTGGTCTGTTAAAGAAAAAGTGAGACTGCCCAGCCAAGATTGTTGGGGTCGCCTGAGGACGACTTGCTCATGATGAATAAAATCCTGAAAGGTATAGCTTACCCGTAAAAATAGATCCTCTAACCTACCCATCCCTGAAAACTCCATACCTTGAATATTAAACGTGGACTGATTTAAATATCCTTGCCCTGATGAATAGGTAATAAGATCGAAAAGATTATTTTGAAAAGCACTGATTTCAGTACCGACGGATGAATCCCAATACTTCCAGCGGGCCTCAATTGAATTATTTTTTTCAGGTTCCAGGTCAGGATTCCCAACAGGTGACCCTGATAAATCAGGAGCATAAAGTTGGTAAAGAGAGGGTGCTTTATAGCCTCTTGAAGCCTGTAGGCCAAATTCATGTAACTCATGACTGTAAGTCATTCCAGCACTACCCGTTTGAAATCCCCCATATTTAACATGTTCTTCAGAGCGGATTCCAGCTTGGAGTTTTAGAACATCAAATTCAAAGCGAGATTGAAGGAAGATTGCACCAACATCGAAATTTTCTTGATTTTTTTCAATCACGAATTCTTCATGTTGGGCCGTAAGTCCCATGAGATAATCCTGAGATTGATATCTTGTACGAAAAAGGGCCTCATGCTCTATATTGGAACCGGAAAAGGAATCACTCCCCTGGGATATTGAATCTAAGAATCTTTGATGACGATTTAAACCATTACGTAAGGAAAAAGATTGCTTACTGTTGAGCTGAATATTTGTTTTTTGCTGAAGAATATACTGATCATTTAAACTTTTATCGACCGAATTATCTAACTGAGTTCCATCTAATTCATTTTGCCCACGAAGATAAGAAATGAGAAAATCAGAATTTATATTTTTTGTCCAAAGATGAGTCGATGAGGAGGACATTTGAATAACACTCGCTCCATCTGCTTCATGCGCATTGAACCTTTTTTTATTCAGCCGTGAGATCCCATCAGTACTCATACGATGTAAAACAAGAGTTCCTTTACTAGATGAATTTTGAGAACTCCAATCTCTTCTGATTGAAGTATCGACAGTGCCAAAGCTTCCTCCGTTTAGTTGAATGATGGTGCGAGGAGCTTTTTCACCCTTATGAGAAATAAACTCAATCGCCCCTCCCATCGCATCAGAACCTAGCATGACCGCCTGGGGGCCTTTATAAATAATAACTTCTTTGATCAGAGGGGTAGAAAAAAAAGCGACATCAAATTGTCTATCAACATTGGTCACATCATTGAGTTTTAAACCATCAAGTGTAAAGACCACATGGCGGGCCTCAGTTCCTCTCATGAATAAACTCATTCTTCCCCCTGACCCTCCATTTTGACTAAAATGAATTCCAGGTAGATCTTTAAGTAAATCAGCTACTGATTGAGATGAAGAATGATTAAAATCTTCTGAAGAGAGCTTAAGCGTGTCACCAAAATTAAATTTTTGGAAATCCTTCCACGCCAAAATTTCAACTTTTTCGAGTTGAAAAATATTATTTGACCACGCCACTTGAATAAAAAAGAAAGCCGTAAGTACAAAAAGAATGAGCCTTGACATCATTTTCCTCCGCGGGAATGTCAACAATTCTTAAGTCGTATCTGGCTTCCTGATTCAGGTTACAGTTGCGGGACAGCGCTGGACTTACACCAACTTCCGGGTCTTAGGAATCAATAACTTAAGCCTACATTCATGGACTTAAAATGAATAGTTTTTTTATTTTTTAGACATTTTCAGAGTTATAATAAGGTATGAGTGAAATTGATAATAGAGAACACGAAAGATTTTCTTTCCCTTCAGGCTCATGGGTGAAAATTGTCATCAAGGGGCAAAGTGCGAATGATTATAAAATGTTTGAGCTTATTGATATTTCACAAAGCGGAGTAAGTTTTAAGTCTCATGTAAGTAATGAATTTAAACGTGGTGTTGAATTTTACGTTATTGAAATTGGAGGAAAGATCATAAAAGAAGCTTTGCTTGCCAGAGTTCGTTATGTGAGATCTTTAAATGAACTCAAGGTTGAGTATAAAGTGGGCGCCGAATTCATAGAACGTCTTTAAGAATTAAAAAAGGGCCCGTAGGCCCTTTTTTTCTTTAGGCAGATTGCTCTTCTCTTTCTTTTTCTTGGAATTCTATCTCATCCCATACTCTGCTTTCAATCTCTTGATATTTTGGAGTCTGGTAAGGTGAATGATGTATTCTATTTTTATAAATATCTTTTTGTTTTTCAAATTGTCTCTCAATCTTTTCAATGCAAAGATCAAGTGATTTATACATATTATCGGCATAAGCTTTAGCAAAGAAGTCAAATTTGGGGCCATGAACTTTAATTTCTGCCCAATGTTCATCGCCGTGAACCCAGCAAACCCAAGATACAGAGGTATTGCCTTCGAAATACTTTTCTAATTTTTCTGATTTTTCTTTAATTCTTTGATCAAGAGCAGGTGTGTGTTTAAGATGCTTGAAAGAGATTTTTAATTTCATAATACGTGCCTCAAATTAAATTTTTACAAATCACACTCAATAATCTAACTATAATCTTACGTCATCAAATCCCTCCTTTTTTATTTTTTTCGTTTTGATGAAGGAGCAATACCCATCATCTCGCGATACTTAGCGACAGTCCTGCGGGCAACGATAATATCTTTGGTACTTAAAAGTTCAGAAATTTTCTGATCAGATAACGGCCTTTTGGGATCTTCGTGACTGATCATTTCTTTAATTTTAAGTTTCAAGCTTTCGCCTGCAATATCAATTCCCCCATTTTTTCCGCCAATACCGGCATTAAAAAAATACTTTAATTCAAATGTTCCAATTGGAGTGTGCATAAACTTATTCGTAGTGACTCTCGATACTGTTGATTCATGCATTCCAATTTCGTTGGCAATATCTTTTAAAATCATTGGTTTCAAAAAGGCTGGACCTTTTTTAAAAAACTCTTGTTGATTTCGAACAATTGAGTTGGCCACTTTATAGATAGTTTTTTGCCTATTCTCGATAGACTTTATAAGCCACATGGCCGAACGTAATTTGTCTTGAACAAATTCTTTCGCTTCAGCATTACTGTCCTGGTTTTTCATCAGTGATTTATAGAGATTTGAAACTCTTAAACGAGGAACTCCCTCATCATTAATTTGAACGACAAATTCTCCACCAACCTCGGCGACAAATATATCAGGGACTACATATTGAGTTTCTTCTGCTGATATCAAGCGGCCGGGCTTGGGATTGAGCCCCATAATAATAAGTTCAGCTTCTTTTACTTTCTCTTTTGAAACACCAAATTCTTTAGAAATTTTAGTATAATCTTTTTTCTCTAACTCCTGAAGAGAACGCTCAATAATCATTTCAACCAGAGGTGATCTTTCAGGTAAAAGTCTCGCTTGAATCCCAAGACATTCCTCAAGATTTTGAGAGCCACAACCTACAGGATCAAGATGTTGAACCAACCCTAGAATTCCGATGGCCTGATCTCTTTCTAATTTAGAACGAGCTATAATTTCTTCGACAGGTACTTCGAGGTAGCCATCGTCATTTATATTTCCAATAAGCTCCATGGCATAATTCAATTCTTCAGCCGTTAAACTTTCCATTCTTAATTGCCATTCAAGATGCTCAGGAAGGCTCTGACCTTTTGAAACCATGTTTTCGTAACTTGGTAAATCGTCTGGCGAACTACTTTCCTTCATGTTAGGAGCGGATGAAGATGAGTTAAACGATTCTGAATAACTTTCCCAATCAAATGTATCTTTAGACCCCTCAATAAGTTCAGGACCTGAGAAATTATCCGATGTTGCTTCTTGAGCATCCATCTCTTCTCGAGTTGAATTCTCTTCAACTCCTTTATCAACTTCACCATCAATTTCTTCTAACATTGGATTTTCGACCATCTCCTGAGAGATGAGATTTGTCATTTCAAGATGAGTAAGCGTAAGAAGCTTAATCGCTTGCTGGAGTTGAGGCGTGATCATGAGGCCTTGCGTCTGCTTTAGCCCTTGATGCATCTTAATCGCCATAGTTCATCCTCATTACATCTTAAATTCTTCCCCTAAGTAAAACTTACGGGCAATTTCGTTATTAATTATTTCCTCAGGAGTCCCACTAACAAGAAGCTCACCTCGACTCATAATATAGGCCCGATCAACAATTCCTAATGTCTCTCTGACATTGTGGTCTGTAATAAGCACACCTATATTTCTTTGCTTCAATCTTTTAATTATGTTTTGAATCTCATGAACGGCCAAAGGATCAACACCAGCAAAGGGTTCATCCAGGAGGACAAACTTTGGCTCCAAAGCTAGCGAACGAGCGATCTCAACTCTTCTTCTCTCCCCACCAGATAATTCACGCCCTTTTGATTTTCGGATGTGATCGAGACTAAAATCTCTGATCAGATTATCAAGAGCATTTTGTTTTTCTTTCTCAGAGAGGTCCCTAATCTCAAGGACTGAATAAATATTTTCCTCTACCGTTAATTCACGAAACACTGAAGCTTCTTGAGGCAAATAACCAATCCCCTTTCTCGCTCTCACGTGCAAAGGCAATTCAGTTACATTTTCATCTAGTAAATTAATCATTCCCTCATCGGCCTTAACAAGACCAACCATCATATAAAAAGAAGTGGTTTTCCCAGCTCCGTTTGGCCCAAGCAAACCTACAACTTCACCTCTTTCGACATCTAAACTCACATTCTTCACAACTTGCCGACCGTTATATGTTTTTTTTAAATCTCGAGCATGAAAACTTGCACTCATGAAACTAATCCTTAAGTTTTTACTTTTTATCTTCCTTGCGCACTTTAACATCAGACATGGCATCATCAACTTCAATAAGTTCCATTTTTTCTCTGATTGTTATTTTGTAACCTTTAATCACGTCTTCACCATTTTCCACTCTCGGCGCTCCAGAAAGAACCATCTTCTCTTCCTGGCCATAACCTTCTAGCCTTTCAGAAAATGCTTTTCGGTACATTTTCCCTTTGGGCCCATCGATGGTTTCTGTTACTTTCACATCGTCATTAAAGACTAAATACTTGAGACTTTTATTATAGTTTTCGAGATAGATATCGGCATTTCCGGCAGTTATCAGATAAGCTTGGCGACTTAAAGTGACGCCACCTTCGAGATTCACTAAGGACTTTAAACCGTCGAATTCAAGTTGTTGAGATGAAAATGTCATTTTACCTTCATACTTTTTCTTTCTTTGGACAGAACCTTTAACTCCCCCTTTAAAAGTCATCTTTTTAAGATGAGGCTTGGCTTTCATTGCTTCTGCATCAATCTCAAGATGATCTTTAGATTTAGGATCATCACCCTCAAAGTGGACTCCACCAGAAGCCAGAATAAGGTCCTTTTTGAAAAAATATCTAATTTTCTCCGCTTTATATTTCGCTTCAGAATTATGAATCATCACCTCACCCGTTAAGGTGATGAGGTCTTTAGATTTTTTATACACACCATCCTTGGCCTGATAAGAAAGTGATTTATCTTTTTCTTTAAAGTTATATACGCCTTGCGGAGAAATAAATTCTGCGAGTTCTTCACCTTGGGACCGCATCACTTCAGCGTTTAATGACATCTGGGGTAAAGAATTTTTTAGATGGAAATAGTTTAAATTTTCTATCCTTGAATACTCTGGCGCAAGAGGGGCCCCTCTTCCCTTGCTTTTAGCTTCCTGGGATTTCTGATTAAGGGCCGCTAGAACCACAAGGATGTTTAGGCAGAGGTAAACAAAAATGATTACGTAGGAGCGTGGATTTCTTAGTTTCATAGAAATCTATTATAACAATGAGAAGAATTTCCTACACTTAAGCATCAATTTCCCCCTCTTTTGTAAGGGGAAATAAGGTGACGAATTTTCTCAGTTTTTGTATCCTTAAAATCTATGCAAAATCAAACACTTCCAGAATTCTTGACCCTACAGGATCTTGTCAATCAAGGCGTAAAACTAACGCCCATGATGGAGCAGTATTACCAAGTTAAAAAACAATACCCTGATATTCTACTCATGTTCAGGATGGGAGATTTTTATGAAATGTTTTTTGAAGATGCTCGTGAGGCCGCAAGAATTCTAAATATCTCCCTGACGGTCCGGGGAAAATTAGGTGAGACCCCTATTCCAATGGCCGGCATCCCTCACCATGCCGCCTCAGTTTATGTGGATCGCATTTCTCAACAAGGAAAAAAAGTCGTTATCTGTGAACAGATGGAAGATCCGAAACAGGCCAAAGGTATTGTTAAAAGAGGCGTGACTCAAATTGTTTCACCAGGTATGCCTTACGATCTTGATAAAACATCGGCGATGGAAAATAAATTCATTGCCTCAGCTTTCGAAATTAAAAATCTTTTCATTCTCGTTCTCATAGACTTTACGACTGGTGATTTTTTTGGACTCAGTTTTAATCATGTTGAAGAGCTGTGTGAGCGCCTCCTCATGCTTCGTCCAAAAGAATTTATTTCTTACCTAGGGCAGTGGGAAAAGTTTCCCATTATTGATGATTACCTTTCATCCATGGACTGTTTAAAAACTCATCTGAGCCAAGAATATTTTGAAGAAAAACATACGAGCTTTTATATTCAAAAACTTATTCCAACTTATGAGCGTGATGGAATAATTGCACAGAATGAAGGGGTACTCTCACCTTTAGGTGCTCTCAGTTATTATGTGTCATCGACTCAAACCATAGAAAAGATTTCCCATCTTCGTCCCTTCAGAATGATCAATAATGAAGACAACATGAAGGTGACGTTTTCAACACTTTCTGGTTTAGAAATATTTCCAAGGTCGAGAGAAAATGAAATGAATTCAATTCTTGGATTCATGAATAAGACAAAGACCTCTATGGGGGCCAGATACTTAAGACAATATTTTCAATCCCCTTCTGCAGATCTCAAGGTTATAAATAAGAGACTCGACTTAATTGAAAGTTTAATCAGTAAGACTGAATTCCTTAAAGAATTAAGACATAAACTGGATGATGTAAGAGATATGGACCGAATTATGGCCAAAGTTTCTACTCAAAAAGTGACGGCCGGAGATCTTCTCAATATGGCCGGGGCCTTAGAAATTTTCTTAATCTTAGAAGACGAAATGCTTATGGAAGGTTTTACCTTTTTCCAAAAATTACCCAAAAAAGATTTAGATTTTTTAAAAAAACTTTCTCAAGAAATTCGATTAACTATTTCAGATGAAATGGGTGCACACCCCGATAAAGGTAATCTTATTCGTCCTGGTTCTTCAAAAGAGAGAGACCGCCTAGCTTCACTCTCGCATTCAGCAGCGGATGAACTTCTAAAGTTAGAAGCTAAATACCGATCCACTACGGGGATAGGTAATTTAAAAATTAAACATAATAATATTTCTGGTTACTTTATCGAAGTTTCAAACTCTCATCTTTCAAAGGTACCTAAAAGCTTTCAACGTCGCCAAACACTCGTCAATAACGAGCGCTACGTTACGGCCGAATTAGAAGCTTTTGAAAAAGACATCACTTCGGCCATGGATAAGTTGATCAAACTTGAAAAGCAGATTTTTTCAAGTCTTTGTCTTCAACTTGCCGACAATGGACCTCTCATCCTTGATGTGGCGAAAAGATTTGCTCAAATCGATGTCTTTCAGGCGTTGTCTTGGGTTTCTTACCAAGAGGGTTTTACTCGTCCCCAATTCTATGAGCAAAAAATCATCGATATCTCAGGGGCCTGGCATCCTCTTATTAAATCCAATATCAAAGACAAATTTGTCACACATAATATTAAACTTAATGAGAAGTCTTTCTTTGGTCTGATCACAGGCCCAAATATGGCCGGTAAAACGACTGTCATGCGGGAAACGGCCATCGTTCAATTTTTGGGTCAACTCGGTTGTTTTGTGCCGGCCATGAAAGCTGAATTAGGGCTTTGTGATTATCTTTTCTCAAGGCTTGGTGCCTCAGATGACATTATCAGAGGTCAGTCTACTTTTATGGTAGAGATGGCCGAGACGGCCGAGATTCTTAGACATGCTTCAACGAGATCTTTAATTATTTTAGATGAAATTGGACGCGGCACAAGTACCTATGATGGTCTCTCAATTGCTTGGGCGCTCGTTGAATATTTTGTGAAAGAACTAAAAGCGATGACTCTTTTTTCAACTCATTATCATGAGCTGATCGAACTCGTAGATAGTCTTCCAGAAGCTAAAAACTTTACAGTTCGAACGGAACAGAAAAATGGAAAAGTTCAGTTTCTCTATGAATTAATAGAACAGGGAGCAACGCAAAGTTTTGGTATTCATGTGGCCGAACTCGCTGGACTTCCAAAAAATGTCCTGAAGCGTTCGAGAGAAATCCTTAAAGAATTGGAGAAAACCCATCACAATTCAACTGTGGCCTTATTAGATAAAGTCACTTTTGGTCACGCTCAGCTAAATTTTCTTGAGGCTCCTATTGAAATGATTGTTCCAGAGCATTTAACTTTTCTGGAACAGGATTTAAAGAACTTAGATATCCTGAATATCACGCCTCTTCAGGCCCTACAAAAACTGCATGATCTGAAGACCCGAATAACTGACTAAAATTTAGTTTTTTCTCATAGGTACCGATAAGTAAAAACGAGGTGCCTATGAGCTCAGTTGATCTGTTGACCTTCACAAATACCAAGAAGAAAATTCCAAAAAATATGCTTGCCGAAAAAACTTACCCTACAAGGGTCAAGCTGATGCATATTCTGATGACTCATTTTCTTGATTTGATCATGGTTTATCAGGCCACTCTCATCACTTCATTTATTTATCAAATTTCGCTTCAAACTCTTATGGTCTCAGACCAATTAAACCAGGCCTATTCTGGGATATCCTACCTCGCTTTGACACTTGCAACGACTCCCATCATCACTTTTAGTTACTACTTTTTTAGTTTCTTTTTTAACCATGGCCAGACCTGGGGAATGCATTCTGTGAAAAGCCGAATCAAGATGCAGGAACATTCATTTACTGACTCTTTTTACTGGGCCACTAAATTAACAATGATGTCTCTGACTGGTAGCTTTATTCTGATGGCCATTTATCCCAAATTTAAAAATTGGGCACAGAAACATTTTATGCCCCATGATCATCTTTATGGATCCCTCATGACTCAAACGGCCCCTTCTCCTATTCATCTTTTAAAAGAAATTGATCAATTCCATCAAATTGAAGCTGAGGATGTGACAGACTATTCTCGAGCTGCCTAAGTCCTTCCAAATTGATTCTATCAGGTAAGTTAAGCCTTATGGCCATGAAGCAGAAATCATTTAAAATAACTTCATGCTTTTAGCTTGGCCTGCACTGAGTGTGTTAATTATTTTCTCTTTTTTTACCTCCGCCCTTTCAGCTGCAACAGGAATGGGAGGTGGAGTTTTATTATTTACGATCATGACTATGTATTTTCCTATTCAAGTCATCATCCCGATACATGGTGTAATTCAATTTTTTAATAATTTTCTGACTCTTAATTTCTTAAAAGTTCATCTAAGAAAAACGCTGATGATTCCGTTTATCTGGGGCGCCCTACCAGGAATTTTTCTCGCCTCCCTCCTTTTATCACGTATTATCAAAACACAAGCGCCTCAAACAATTATCCTCGCGCTCATCCTTTATAGTCTTTTTCGTCCCAAGCAATTACCAGACTTAGAGTTAAAGCATAAAAATTTCTTTTGGGTTGGATTGATTACTGGATTTTTGGGAATTATTGCAGGGGCCATTGATCCAGTGCTTGCTCCTTTTTTTGTGAGAAAAGATCTTACAAAAGAAGAAGTCATAGCAAACAAAGCTGCGATGCAGGCCATTGTTCACTTTGCTAAAATCCCCGTTTTCCTATCACTCGGCTTTGATTACCTGCCCTATATCTCATTTTGTCTTATGACAAACGTCGCATGTTTTTTTGGAACTAAATTTGGCATCATTCTTTTACAAAAAATGAGTGATAATATTTTTTTAAAAGTCTTTAGATTCGCCTTGCTTGCGACTGGTTTACGGATGGCGTGGAAACTTATTTATTAGGAGCTTTATGACCACTTATAAATTATTAAATCCTTACTCAAACGAAGTTTTAGAAGAAATTACTTATACAACTTCAGAAGAGGCCAGTATTGCCCTCAATAAACTTGAACAAGGTCGAAAAATTCAAAAAAGTTTTGCCCCCTTTGAACGATCAAATATTCTCAATAATCTTGCCCAACTCATGAAACGGGATAAAGAAAAAATTGCAAAACAAATAACTCTTGAGATGGGAAAAACTATCTCGGATAGTCTCGTCGAAATGGATCGAGCGATAACAACAGTGACTCTATCCTCTCAAGAGGCGATTCGAATCAATGGAGAAGTTTTAAACTCTGATGCTTTTGCTCCTCGAAGAGATAAACGTGGGATGGTTGAACATTTTCCACTTGGAATTGTTTTTGCGATCACGCCGTTCAATTTTCCTATTAATCTTTCTGTTCATAAAATTGGTCCCGCTTTTGCGGCGGGGAACTGCATTTTATTTAAACCAGGCCCGCAAAATTATCTTTCTGGAAAAATGCTCACAGAGCTTTGTCATGAAGCAGGAATGCCAGAAGAAACATTTCAAATGGTCAATCCAGATATACCTGTGATGACTGAGCTTGTAAAAAATCCTCTTATCAATTGTATTAGTTTTACAGGTGGAGTTGTCGCCGCCAAGGCGATTGCTCAAAACGCAGGACTAAAAAAATTACTTTTTGAACTCGGTGGGAATGATCCGCTTATTGTTATGAGTGATGGAGATGTGAGTGCTGCTGTAAAAACAGCTATCAATCAACGTTTTGCCACTGCTGGCCAGCGCTGTACGGCCAGTAAAAAACTTTTTCTTCATTCTTCAGTTTATGAAAAATTCAAATCTCTACTCCTTGAAGAAACAAAAAAGCTCATTATTGGAAATCCACTCGATTCTCAAACTTTTGTGGGGCCAGTGGTTAATACGAAAGCCGCTGATGAGATTATGCGAAGACTTGATCAGGCCGTCCAAAGAGGAGCGAAAATTATCTATGGACATAAACGCGAAGGTAATATCATTTACCCGACTATCATTGAAAACCTAGATTCCAGCTGTGATCTTATTCGCGAGGAAACTTTTGGTCCTGTGATACCTTTGCTTAAATTTGAAACAATCGATGAAGTCATTCAGGAACTGAAAAAATCAGCTTTTGGTCTTCAGGCCGGTGTCTATACTCATGACTTAAGAGTCATTAAGCGCCTTTACGATGAGCTTGATGTAGGGGCCCTGGCCGTTAATGATGGCCCAGGTTTTAGGGCCGAACATTTTCCTTTTGGCGGAATGAAGGAATCTGGCATGGGTCGAGAGGGTGTCGCCTACGCCATTCGAGAAATGTCAGCAGTAAAAACTCTGATTTTTTGATCAAATTTTCCCTTGAAAACATATTTCCTCCTTATTCATTTTTTAGGCTAAAATAGTCTAGTATCGAGGGGGAACTTTGAATTCAATTAAAATAATTCTGATCACCGGATTTTTTCTTCAGGCCCTCGCCATTAAAAACATTGAAGCGAAAAGTTGTGATTCTGCTGATGGTGTTAATCTCACTGCTCCAGGAAAATCTTTTTCTGGGATCATGCCTAGAGATCAAGGTCGACTAGGTTTATGCTTTTCTTATGCTGCAACCGATTTATTGAGATCCCATATTGGAGCAAACTCACCTTTTAATGTTTTTGATGCTGCTGTCAACACTGACGAGGACGTTGATGGTGGTGACCCTGGATCTGTGATGAAATCACTCATCGAAAGAGGATGGGCCTGCACAGACACTTATAAATTTCAGAATATGTTTCCGAGCTCTGAGAAAAATATATTAACTGAGCTTGAAGAACTTTCTATCGACATGCCTGTTTTTTATACGATGAACCTCACTACTGGTGAAGCTCGCCAACAAAGAATTGCAGAAAAAGCTGCGGCCCTCAATAGCAAGGGCGGATGTGAACTATGGAATGGAGCAACTGCTGTTGATCAAGAAATACACAAGCTTTACGATGATATTGATAAACTCAACTCAAAAGTTTCCAATCTTAGAAGCGAATTAAATACGCTGGACTGGGGATGGGTTAATTATCTTTCAGGATCTAGAGATAATTCAGAGATTCAAAAAGATATTAACAAAGTATCAGCTCAAAGGAATGAGAAAGAGAAGAAAGTAGAATTACTTGAAAAAAAGCAAGATCAGTACGAAAAAAAGATTCAAGGTAAAAATAATCTTGATCACTACTCTGAAGATGATGCAGCTCAAATTGTTTATTACTGGGCCAAGAAAACATATCCTAAGATGAGAGAAATCTTTTTAAAGTATGGAGTGAATTCAAAATATATTCCTAGTTTTGAAAGATTTGTAACAGAAAGAGTAAAAAAAGATCCTGTCCATGGTTTTGCTTATGCAGGTAGAATGTATGGTTATAAAATTATGAAACAGGTCCTTTCAAACTCATGCCTCCCTCCTAATCAACAACCTATTCGTAAAAACATAAAGACTAAAAAATTAAGTTTAAAAAACTCATCAGAAGGAACAGAACGAATACAGGGGCTTCTTGAAAAAAATAATCCTCAAGGCTCGATTATTTCTATTCATTCTAGTTATCTCACCTCAGGCTCTTGGAATTCAGAGGCTCAAGATTATCATGCAGTCGTCATAGTGGGCTGCCGAACGGTCAATGGCCAAAAACAATTTTTAATCCACAATTCTTGGGGTTCAGGATGCGGAAATATATACAAAAACTTTTCTTGTAGTGGTGGTCGAACTTGGGTTCCAGCAGCAGCAGCAGTTCAAGCAAGTACGGAGGTCCAATGGCTCGAAAACTAAAACTTCCAATTCTCGTTCTCAGTTTTTTTATTTTTCCATCCATAGCGGCGACACCACTTGTCCTTCAAGGACCTGGTAAAAAGCTTGAGTTCAAACTGACAAAGTCCGGTCTCTCCATTTCTGAGTCTAAGCCTCATAGTCAGGCCGATAAGACTCTTCAATTACTGACAAAGGTAAAAATCCAGGAACTTCTCAAAAAGAAGTCTGACCTAAGACTCTCACCTGGAGTGAGACTTTGTGATGCTTTAAAAGGCAAAGTGTGGGTCTTAGAAGATGAAAAAAAATTGGAATGGAGTATTTGCCAATTTGATGATGGGAGTGCTCTCTTAACAGACGATCTGGGAAAACTAAGTCAGACTTTAAACTAAAAGATGGGGGAAAGCCTAACTCTCCCCCATTCTTGAAAGTTATTCTTCAATCCATTTAAAACCAAGTTCTTTACACTGAGCTGGATTCGGCTTTGATGGTGCACTCGCCATAAGATCTGTAGCCGATGCTGTTTTTGGGAAAGCGATCACATCTCGAATAGAATCGGTCTTAGCGAGAAGCATGATTAGTCGATCCATCCCAAAGGCCATTCCTGCGTGCGGTGGAGTCCCATATTTAAGGGCTTCAATGAAAAAGCCAAACTGATGTTGAGCTTCTTCAGGAGTAAAGCCTAAAAGTTCAAACATACGAGATTGTTGTTTATTATCGAAGATTCTCATGGAGCCGCCACCGATCTCGTACCCATTACAGACGATATCATAAGCATAGGCCTTAACATCTTTAACTTTTGATTTATCAGTTGAGTAATAGAGCTCCATATCCTCATCTTTTGGACGAGTGAAAGGATGGTGCTTGGCCCCTAATGTATTGGCATCAGCATCGTAATCAAAAAGTGGGAAGTCATAGACCCATAAAAAAGCGTACTGATCATGGTTAATAAGATTGAATGTTTTTCCAAAATGGCGTCTTAAAGCATCAGCACAATCATGAGCAATATTTTCATTTTTATCGGCCATAAAAAACCAAAGCCCATCACCCTTCTCTGATGATTTTTCATAAAGAGCATTCAAAAGGTTAGGATCAATAAATTTAGAAATGCCTCCAGTCACTTGCTGGTTTTCAACTTTAAACCAGGCCACACCTTTGCCACCGTAAGGCTTAACAATGTCGACTAAAGCATCAATATCTTTTCTGGCGAGAGTTCCCATCGATGTTGGAACAAACATCGCCTTAACCATTCCATATTTTGAATTCGCGACTTCGGAGAAGGTAGCAAAAGTCGACGTTTTAAAAAGATCAGACACAATCATTTGCTTAAGGCCAAAACGAACATCCGGCTTATCCGATCCATAGTCTCTCATGACTTCATCATAAGAAATCGATTTCATCTCAAAACCTTCTGGCATATCAAAAACGTTCTTCACAACATGGGTCGCAAGGTTTTTCATGTAATCAAGAGTCGGAAATGACACTTCAATATCAACCTGAGTAAATTCAGGCTGTCTGTCGGCCCTTAAATCTTCATCACGAAAGCATCGACAAATTTGGAAATATTTATCTGTGTTCGCAATCATCAAAAGCTGCTTCAACGTTTGAGGCGACTGAGGTAGGGCGTACACTTTTCCAGGATGAACGCGCGAAGGTACAACGTAATCACGGGCCCCTTCCGGTGTGGTTTTATAGAGAATCGGAGTTTCAACTTCAGTAAAATCTAATTTATAAAGGGCTTCACGAACTTTTCTTGCAGTCATTGAACGTAGACGAAGAATATCTTGAAGTTTCTTTGAACGAAGATCAAGGTAGCGATAGCGAAGACGTAAATCCTCAGTGGCCTGAACCATTCCATGCGGAAGGAAAGGGACTTCTTCAGCAAGTGAAAGAAGACGAATTTCTTCAACCTGAACTTCTACCATCCCCGTTTCCATATTAGCGTTTTTGGCAGAATCAGGACGGGCCGTGACTTTGCCTTTGGCCATAATCACAGACTCGAGGGAAAACTTTCTTAGTTCATTTATATCACCCTTAAATTGTTCAAACCCTAATTGAGTCACACCATAACGGTCTCTCACGTCAATAAAGTGTAAACTTCCAAGGTTACGGTATTTATTTAACCACCCACAGATTGTTACTGTTTTACCAATATCTGACTCTCTTAATTCACCACAATGATGGGTACGAAGGGATCCAGCTAATTCTTTCATCGAAGCCATTTGAAAACTCCTCATTTCTCTCTTAGACTTAAGCAAGCATCATACCTGAATCAGGAATAAACTTCATGAGAAAACTTCTTACTCTCGTTCTTCTTTTAATTCTTTGGGCCTGTCAGGCTGAGTCAGAGAATCCCTTAAAAAAAATCTCCCTCCTCTCACCAAAAGGGGAAATCATAAAAACCACTCTCGCCTACACAGAGAAGGACTCCATGCAGGGACTTTCAGGTGTAAAACCTGAGGATTTTGCACATGATCAGGGCATGCTCTTTTTTTATCTTGCTGATGAGGAACGCCACTTCTGGATGCCAGACACATATTTTGATCTTGATCTCTTTTATCTGGATCATGAATTGAGAATTCTTGATATCGTGAGAAAACTCCCCCACTACATTGGCCGCTCTAACCCACAACTTATTCCGAGGGCAAGATCAGTTTGGTCCCGACATGTCTTAGAAATGAAATCAGGCTCTCCGATTGCTCAAAAGCTTCAGGTGGGAGATCAGTTAAAATGGAAATCAAGCTTAGATTTAAAAATGACAGAAGAGAAAATTAAAACTGAACTCAAGAAGTGATTACAATTCTTCTTTAAGCTCTTCAGATTCAGCAGACTCACCGGCAAATAAGACGAGAAACTCATCTGCAGCGATAACACCCAAAGATTCTTTAGCCAGTTGACGCTGAAAGTTTTTATCAATTTTAACTCGAGAAATTTCAGTAATCAGAGACTTATTCTCTTTCTGAATTGAGCGAAGTTCATTTTGTTTATCTTTAATTTCACTTTCAGTCGCAAAATAATCCCAAACTCCACGATCCATAAAAATAAGTCTTAAAACAAGAAGACCTACAACAGACCAGGCGAATTTTTGGAGAAGATTTTTTTTAGGTTTCGCGACTTTCTTAACTGCAGAACGAACTACAGGCTTTTTCTCAACAACAACTTCTTCCTCATCCTCATCTTCATCAAGATACTCAATATCAGCTCCACTCAAATCACTTTGACGATGCTCTAACATTTCATCGTCGTCAGGTGTCCCAATTGATTTTCTTGTGGATCTTGTTTCTAAAATTAAAGGTGCAGAAGTAGCTTCCGTCGCAAAAGGACGGTTAAAAACATTTTTTCGAGTGCGTAATCTGTCACGGGAGGTCGACTTTTCTTGAGATCGGGCCGCGAAAGGAGACTCTACTTCTTCGTACTCGTCATAAGACGGTCTGTTCATTCTTAATTCCACGCAAAATACATCCTGTATTTTTGAGCACTAGCGCCCAAGTCATTTGGGTTTGTGTGTTAATTCCAATTTAACATGGTCAACTAGTTGAAACAATGGGGGAATGAAAAGAAATTTTTGCCTAGCACAATAGGGGCACAATTAAGCGCCCCTATATTATAAATGAAGAAGAAAATTAATTTCTCTGACTACTACGACTTCCACCGTATGAGCGGTTACCACCACTCTGTCTGTAACCTCCACCATTTCCACCTCTGAATCCGCCATTTCCACGACCACCACTGAAAGCAGGAGCTTCAGCAAGTTCGATTGAAACGCGACGGTTACCATACATCTCTCCTTTGAGATTCATGATGGCATCTGTATGCATCGAGTTCGCTTCAATGAAGGCGAATTTTTCTTTGGTATCGATACGACCAATATCTCTTCCATTGATACCAGCGTACTGGGCCACAAACTTAAGGAGATCACCAGATGTAACGCCATCCATTTTTCCAAGATTGATGAAGAATCTTTGCATGCCAGAATTAACTCGAACTCCTCTTTCACCTTGCGGCTGACCACGAGGGGCCACATCAATTTCTTGGGCTTTTTGGTAACGCTTTAAAGTATTTTCAAACATGAAGCCGTAGATCCCTTTAACAAGATCTTCTTTATCAAGGGCATCAAATTTCTCTTTGAATGAATCAAAATGAAGAGTTTCTTCATCTTTAAAATTGGCCACATTATCATTGAAGCGAACCATTGATTTCTCAAGAATCTTCTCACGGATTTCATTCACGCGTGGAAGTTGGATACGCTCAATTTTAGCTTTTGTAAGACGTTCAATTTGCCCCACTCTTCCTTGCTCAGATGGCTCAATAATAGAAAGAGAGATCCCTTTTGATCCACCACGGCCAGTACGGCCAATTCGGTGAACGTAAGACTCGTTATCCTGAGGAAGACCAAAGTTAATAACGTGAGTGAGGTTATTCACATCAATCCCACGAGCAGCAACGTCAGTACAAACAAGAAGATTGATTTTCTTTTCTTTAAATTTTTTCATGGTCATATCACGGGCCGCTTGGTCCATATCACCATGAAGAGCATCTGTTGGATAACCACGAGCATTAAGCTCATCAGTTAATTCTTTTGCGCCAATTTTTGTTTTAGTGAAAATGATGGCATACATACCATCAGAAAAATCCATATAGCGGCAAAGAGCTTCAATCCCGTTTTCACGACGAACAACCACTGCTTTTTGCTCAACAGAATCGGCCGTAAGAACTTTCTTCGTCACTTTTACAACGACAGGATCATTAAACTCTCTGGCCACAAGATCAGAAATCGGGCCAGGCATAGTCGCTGAAAACATCCAAATTTTCTTTTCAGGAATCTCAGCAACAATCGTTGTCACATCATCAAAAAATCCCATATCAAGCATTTCATCTGCTTCATCTAAAATAACAAATTTTGTGGCATCAAATTTTAAAACTCCACGCTCAATGAGATCCATCACGCGTCCTGGAGTTCCAACCACGATTTGCGGTTTTTTACTTTTGAAGTCTTTAATTTGAAGGCCCACTGAAGTTCCTCCATAAACAGACATTGAACGGATCGACTCAAAAGCTGAAAGCTTCTGAATCTCTTCGTGAATTTGGTTGGCCAATTCTCTTGTCGGAGCAAGAATTAAGGCCTGAAGAGCAGGAGATTTAAAATCTAATTTTTCAAGTAAAGGAAGAACGAAAGCTGCCGTTTTTCCTGAACCCGTTTGGGCCTGGCCAATGAAATCGATATTACCCTTAATAAGAACTGGAATGGCCTGCTGTTGAATTTCAGATGGATTTTCAAATCCCATCTTTTCAATAGCTTTGAGTGAAGACTCTTTTAAACCGAGGTTAACAAAAGACATAGTTTCTCCTTTAGAGAAAAAAATAAATATTGGCAGATTTTGAAAAAAGTAAGAGACGGTCCAAGATGTCTCTAAACAACCTTGGGAACCACTTAGACCTTAAGACGTCAGGAAAAGATCCGGGTGGGGAACAAGGTAAACAAAATTTACGACTAGAGGCTTATTAGCATGCCCCTTCAGTCTTTGTAAATAGCGCGTTAGTCTCACTTCAAAGACAAATAAAAAAGGGCACTTAGAGTGCCCTTTTCAGGTATTTATTACACGATCAGATTATTTAATTTGATAAGAGATCCAAGCTCCGAGCCAAAGCGATTGGGTCGAGTAAGGGACATCATTAATATAAGTAGAAATAAAAGGCATGACATTCAGCTTAGGTGTCACATCATGACCAACTCCCACCATGAGATTTTGCCACATATCCACATAGTGAGGATCTTTTCCATTAATGGACTTGAAATTTTTATTATTCTCCAGAAAGTGCTCAAAGTAAGTCTGAACATTGGTCTTATCAGAAAGCTTATAAGTAAAACCAGGGATCGTTAGTATCCTGTGACGAGAATTATTAAATCGGTCCTCGTAAATCCAGAAACGGTGAATATGCCATAAGCTTATTTGTAAATTGGTCGTAAGATCATAGGTAAAAGTCATGAGCCACTCAGGTTGGTAAGTGAGGTTACCAAAGGTCGCATTATAGGATGTACGAGACGCATGACTGGTTGGAAGCCTGAGGGCAGGACGTGTCCAAAAATTAAATTTCTTATCAGGAGACGAATAAAGCCCCCCCGAAAAACCGATGAGAAAGTCTTCGATTTGAATCATGCCTCTCTCTTTGGCCGGTTGGTCAGGAGATTCGGCAAGAAAAATAGTATAGCGTGGAATAAAGTTAAACTTCATTTTCGCGCCAAAGTTATAGGCAAAATTTGTCTGATTCCAGAGATTCAAGGGATAAGAATCCCGATTGGTACCACCAGAGAACTCTGGTGAAAGAGCTGCGTAACGGGAATCCCAATCTTCTAAATTAGGAGAACTGAGAACTGAAAACTGCCCGATAGAAAGACGCTCATAGAATTTATCAAAAGCTGATTTTGTAACCTCAGGAGCCGTGGTACTCACTTTTTTCTCTTCAACAACTCGAATAACCACCTTTTTCACGGCTATTTTTTTCTGCTGAGCAGGTTTTGTTTGCGCATGAAGCTGGAGAGAAATAAAACTTCCAATGATTACGAATAAGAGAAAAGTGCTTTTCATACCGCTATCGCCTTCCTTACAATCTTTTGAATTGAATAAGCCCATCATTCTAAGCAATTGTTGCTTGGAATACAAAACAATAATCGATTGTTCTCATGAGCAATTTTAAATGACAACCACTATTTTGCGTGGTGCAAAACTGACACTAGGAAAATGAAAATGAGCAATGAAAAACATCAAATCCTTACATCTTTCTTTGAATCTCTTGAAAAGATGGAATCAGAAGACATGATGGGCATGGTTGAAAAACATTTGAAGGATGAAGATGTGGAAATTTTCGTTCACCATATTGAAAATTTTTACGGAATTTCAGATGACGAAGAACTTGGAATGCTTGCTCAGCTTATGGTCACAGGCTACCTTGCTGCCAAGCATGAAGAAAGTCTTAAGCAGACGAAGCATTAAGCCTCTACAAGATTATATTCGATTTGAATCCAAAACCTTCTCATCGCAGCGACTTCTTGGAGATAAAACCATAAGGTTTCTAACTGAGAATGATCTTTTATCCTTCTCGCTAGTAACTTAAAGAGATCTTCTAATCCTTCACTCACAACACCAAATTCAAAAAGATTTTTAATTTCTTCTAATAAAAATTCTTCACCATTATTAAATTGAACTCGATTTGATTCATTCTCTACATTCAGATTGAGTCCTGCCTCATTAAGAAGATTGCCTAGAAGCTGGAAATTTCTTGTGGCAAGTTGTTGATCCCCAATCGGCCCTAGCTTCACTGTTTCTCCGTCGCCATTAACTGACAAGGTAAAAGAAAGTTGAAAGCCAGACGCCTTCTTACTCAACCACCAACTAAACCCAGGGTCGGACAAATTGCACATCATTTCTTCATGAATAGGAAATCTTCGATTTGAGATCAGATCATGAATAATTTCGGCCTGAACAAAATCCTCTAGTGGGAAATATTGAAGCTTTTCAGTTAATTGATTAGCACCAGCTTCAAGTAATCTTAAAGAAGGATAATTCTCTGGATAATCAATTATATTTTGATAATCGGTTTGGAGATCATGAGAAACAAACGTTCTCACAACAAAAAGTGAAGTAGACTTTTGAAGGTGATAAAGCAGCCCTGGGCCAGCAGGCACATGAGCCTCCTCTTTAGGATTTTCCTGGGGAATATCTAATGGCGAAGGCTTCTCAATGCCGTCGGATTGATAATTCTCCCTGAAATGTCTAAAGGTCTCTGCGACCATGAATTCAATATCATCCATGAATCATTCCTCAAAATAGATACATGAGCATCTGGATCAAAATGATAACAATCATAGGAGTCGGATCAATGGGGAGATCTTTTGGCATCAGGTCTCGAATCGGCTTCTGGGGAGCATTCGCAATCTGATGAAGCTTTTCCGCCCAAGGCTGACGACGCATCTCTGGAACCCAACTCAAGAGAGCGTCGGCAATTATAATGTAAATAAATATTTGCAAGAACCAATCAATCATTAATTAAATTGTGGGCCTTTGCGATAGAAATGAAAAGAAAAATTATTCAAACTTTTGAATTGCTGAAATCGCAGCAATAAAAAAGAGGATCAATGAAATAAAATAGGCCTTTTTCCCGAATTGAGGGAAACGTTTGGCAACGATGGCCCCACCAATTCCGATGATAAACCAAACTCCAAATTTAACTTTAATCCAGATGGGCCAACTCGTCCCGTGACCAATTCCTAAACGGGCCATAAGTCCCATTCCACCCACAAGTGTGAGCAAAGTCGCGAAACCAGTTAAAATTTTAATGTGTTTAACTTGAGTGCCATAGAAACTGATGGCCAAACCTGTAAGCAAAAGAACAATCGAAAATAAATGAATCACCTTATAAACTTCATAACTAATCATAAAAACTCCTTAAAGATCTTTAAGTACGGCCGTTAATAAATTCCAAAAATGCTCCACAGTCGGAACAAGTACCCTCTCCTGAGGTGAGTGGGCCCCCATAATTGTCGGGCCAAAAGACACAGCATCAATTGGTCCAATTTTATCTCTCAAAATTCCGCACTCAAGTCCAGCATGGATGGCCGTAATTTTTGCTTTATTTTTATAAAGATCTTCATATTTTTGGGCCACAAGATCTAAAAGCTTATTCTCACGGACTGGTTTCCAACTTGGATACTCTCCATTTTTAGTGAAATCCATGCCAAATCCACGGGCGAGAGATGTCACTTGGTTTTCAAGTCCGACACATTCTCCCCTATCAAAAAAACGAAGTGAACTTTGAAGGTAGAATTGTCCTCTTACAAGCAGTGAAATGGCCAGATTATTACTTAATGAGACAAGCTCTTTAGAGCTGGCCAGATCATAAGCATGGGCACCGTGAGGAAATGCCATGAGAAAAGACATCAACTGAACACTTTGCTCAGAAGAAATAACATCACTGAAAAATTCATCCTGGATCTCTATTTTACCAAAGAATTGACGATCCTCTTTAGGCATATAAGATTTCCAGCGCTCAGTCACTTTCATCAGGGCCTCTTCGGCCAGTTTTATATCTTTAAGATTCACTAAAGCAAAAGCATCACGAGGGATAATGTTATGGGCCTTGCCTCCTCTCCACTCATGAATTTCAAAACTTTCATGAGGCATAGAATTCAGCCAATCCATTAAAAATTTTATGGCATTCCCACGCTGCTCATGAATATCCACACCCGAGTGTCCACCTAAGAAACCACCAACCAGAAGCTTCGCCCCTCTAGTTTTTATCTTTGCCGGAACAGGTTGAGGTGATTTTTTGAATTCATAATCAATTCCACCTGCACAACCAATATAAAGACTTCCCCATTCTTCTGTGTCGAGATTCAGCATCCTCTTACCTTTTAAATAAGAGGCATCGACTCCCCAAGCACCTTTTAATCCAGTTTCCTCATCAATCGTAAAGAGTAACTCCAGAGGAGGATGAGCAAGATTTTTATCGTGCATGAGTGCAAGAGCAGCAGCGCAACCTATTCCATTATCTGCACCCAAAGTCGTACGATCAGCTTTGATCCAATCACCGTCTTTAAATGTAATAATGGGATCATTTGAAAAATCAATTTTTCGATCAGGAGTTGCATCCGTCACCATATCCATGTGGTTTTGAATAATAACAGTTTCATGATTTTCATATCCAGAGCTTGCCGGGACATAAACAATCACATTTCCCACTTCATCCGTATGAGTTTTTAAATTTAAGCTTTGAGCTTCTCTAAGGATGAATTCTCTAAATTTATCCTCTTTTTTAGAAGGGCGAGGGATCTGGTTAATGGCATGAAAATATTCCCATACTTTTTGGGGTTCAGAAGGAAAATGACTCGGCATTTGCATTGCACACCTCAGGGCCAACATATTAATTTTCAAGCCTTTTACCTTTATTCATAGGGAATGTCAGCAGCGGTGATTGACAGAGCGCCCCAGAGATCTCTATAAGAGCACCCATTAAGAATTTATTAGGGAGGTTTTATGAAACTTAAGGCCGGTTTATTTGCTTTATTTTTATTAGCTTCAACTTCAGTTTTTGCCCAATTTTTTCCGGCAAGAGCTTTTGTGACTGTCCTTCCAGGACAAGTGACTGCAGAAGTTTACAATCCATACTATGAGCCCATCATTTGTAACGGTCAGGTTTTTGGTCAGACGGCTTATGGTGCAGTTTACAATGCTTTTTTTGTTGAGCAACTTCTTCCGGTCGGGGGCTATAGATACGCGAGTGTCAACGCTCTCCCTCTGAATCCATTTGTGACTGGTTGGACTCAAATTAATTGTCGATTTGCCAGATTTTGGTAATTTTTAAGCAAAAAAAAGCCCTCGAAAGAGGGCTTTTTTTTTAGTTTAAACCTTTATCTAAAACCACATCATCTGCAGTCCCATTGTAATAGTAAACAAAATGATAACCTAAATCCGCAAGATCCTGAGCTGCCTTAGCTGGAGCGTCATCACCTTTTTGCATGCTATAGAGCATGACATTTTGAGCTTTATTCGGAAACTTCGATGAGAATTCAGTCTTGAAATTAGAGCTGTAGTTAATATGCTCAACATTCTCATACTTCACTGGAGTTCTCTCAGCAGGAAGAAGGTCAACAAAAACAAAGTTTAGACGATCTTCAAGTCTTTGCTTAAACATTTCACGAGGAATTTCATATTTCATAAGTTCACCTTGATTGACAGTTATTGACCCTTAAAAGATACTTCGAAATATTAGAAATGTTGAGATAAAAATGGCCGAAAATATTAACCTCGTACCTGTAAGTTCTTATTTAAATTGGGATGAATATTTCATGCTTCAGGCCATGATGGCATCCTTTAAGAGCAAAGATCCTAATACAAAAGTTGGATGCGTCTTTGTAGATGATAATAATCATCAGCTATCCATGGGTTATAATGGTCAAATCGCTGGAATTGATGAAACCAAAATTCCATGGGGAAATATTAAAAGTGTCCCCCTAGATCAGCAAAAATACGCCTATGTTGTTCACTCCGAGGCCAATGCTGTTCTTCACGCAAAAGCTTCTCTAGAAAAATCCCGATGCTACGTTACTCTTTTCCCATGTCATGAATGCGCAAAGATATTGGCCACCGTTAAAATTAAAGAGGTCATTTATCTCTCTGATAAATATTCAGGAACTGTAGAGAACAGTATCGCGAAAAGAATTTTTGAGATGTCCAATATCACTTATCGAGAACTAAAGCTCACTCCAGAATTAGTTGGAGATATGGCCAGTTATTTCAAATCTATTTTGCCTTAAAAAGAAAAAGATCCTCACCTATCTCAACTGATGACTCAAATTGAAACTTCTCACTTAATTTATCAAATGCTTCTCGAGAAAAAAATTGAATATGAGTTTTGTCTCTTTTGTAAAACCACTGATCAAATTCTAATTTCGTCTTTGGTAACAATTTGGTTTTAATAAATATTTTCCCATTTTCATTCAGTAACGGTTGAATCCGCTGCAACTCTTCTACCGGGGAACGGAGATGCTCAATGACTTCTGAAAGAATGATGAAATCATATTTTTCATTCCAGATTTTTTCGTTCGGATGATAAAAAAGATCAAAGGAATCAATAAGAATATTGTGTTGAGCAGCTATGTCCTCTATCATTTTTGAATGACCACACCCAAAATCTAACCCTCGATCACCGGGAGAAAGATGGGATTGAATAATGGAAAATATATTTTCAAGATAAAAGCGATACCCTTGATCCTCTAAATTATTTTCATGAGCATCATAGCGTTTTTTTTCTTCATCCAGAGTGATGAGTTCATCTCTCGAAACAAAAATAAGATGACAACTCAAACATCGATGATAAAGACGGATAATATCTTTACTATATTCGTTTATTTGATTTTCACCACAAAGAGGACAAGAACTAACGGGCATCTTCTTGGGCCTTAATCCAGGCCGTGACAGAAAGTTTCAAGGCCTGATCCACTGGAATATCAACAATCTTCATTTTATCACGAGATACAATCAGGGTCATTCCTCCTAACATATAACTAAAAGGAACATAAACACTTACCTTAGAAGGGTCTTTGATCTCATCCAATGATTCTCGAGTCACTAGCCCCATGACCTCTACTCCGAGATGCTCTAATTGAACTAAAACGACTCGTTGAGGTTTTTCCTTTTCATTGCTTCGCCCGGGGATGAGGGCCATCAAATCTTTTAATGGATTATAGATCGCCTTAATTAAAGGCATTTTTTCCAAAAACTGAGTCAACCAAGACAATATCCTACCAGTAAAATAGTTATTTACTAAAAGTCCGACACAAAAAACAAAAATAATCGTCACAACAATCCCTAATCCTGGAATATAGAGATCCTGCCCAAGGAGAAGTCGAATCATTGATGCAAAAAGAGACTCAATATTAATACTGGCCCAATAAAGGAGATAAAATGTTAAAGTAATAGGAAGAACAACGATGAGGCCTTTAAAAAATATTTGATTGAGATACTTCATAGATGTACCGATTTTCCTATTTTGTTTTTTAACAAGGAAGTTTATCCTGTAAGTGACTTCATTTAAAGATTATCACAGGCCTTTCAGATGAGCAAAACAGCTCTTGTCTCCACAAAAAAACATATTCGATCCTCTTTTCGAGATGCCACTTTTACTAATCTTAATATTGGTATGGCAGAAAGTTATTTTTGTGCCTTCATGCTAGCACTTGGAATTTCTGATATCATTTCTGGACTTGGCACTGTTATACCTCAATTTATCGGAGTCCTTTTTCAGCTTTTATCAATCCGCTCATTTTTTCGTCAATATTCTCTCAAAAATAGAATTTTGCTTTTTTTAGCGATCCAAGCACTCTCCATGATCCCTCTCATCATGATAGGGCAACTCAAAATTAATTCTGCTTTTCTCACCATCTCTATCTTGGGAGTCTATTGGGGAAGCCTACTCTCCCTCAACCCACCTTGGAATCGACTTATCGGCCATACCGTTCCTGAAAAATTCAGATTAAAGTTTTTTTCAATCCGAAGTCAGTTTGCCCAATTTGCAGTTTTTCTTGGGCTTATCACCAGTGGACTTCTTTTATACTGGGCCAAGGGTAAAAATCTTGAGCTTCAAGTCTTTGTAGGGATCTTTGTCTTTGGATTTTTTTTAAAGCTCATGTCTTGGTTTGAAATAAAACGCTTTCACAATGACTACGACCTCGCCCCAGGTTCTGAACACAGAGTTCGGCTTAGGGACTTTTTAAGATCAATTCGCTCAACTGATCAGGGTAAACTCATCATTTTTCTCTTTTTTTTCTACATTACGGTTCATTTTTCTGCGCCCTATTTTAACCCTTACATGCTGGGTAAGCTAAAATTTAACTACCTTGAATATATGATCATCACTTCTGTGGCCTACTTTGGAAGAGTTTTTGCTTATAAACTGATTCAAAACCGAGCCAAATCCAGACATATTAATAAACTTTTGATTTTTTCTACGTTGGGTATCACTACAAGCCCACTTTTATGGGCATTAACTGAAAATTACGGAGCAATACTCGCTATCGAATTTCTCTCAGGATGCTACTGGGCAGGTTTTGAGCTTTCTACCACCCTCCTTTACTATCAAAAAATTGACGATCGGGAACGCACGAGCATTATTACCTACATTACCTTTTTAAATACTACTGGAATGGTGATTGGTTCTTCATTGGGGGCCTGTTTTATGGCAATCCTGCCCCCAGATGCAAACCGATATATAATTCTTTTTGCTGGATCTACATTACTAAGGGCCTTGGTGATTGGCTTTGCTCCGCATGTGAATTTTAAAGGAAGACTTCCTAAACTGGCCGGACTCAATAGATTTTTAGATATGATCCCATCAGCTAGCAACCTCATTAGACCTTTTACGTGGAAGAAGAAGAGCAAGAATTCAAGAGAAGAAAAAGAATAAGATTAAAATAAAAGGCAAAAAAAAAGCCCTCTTTCGAGGGCTTTTTGAGATTACTTCTTCTTAGAAGCTTTCTTTGTAGCTTTCTTTGCTACTTTTTTAGTTGCTTTCTTTGCTACTTTCTTTGTAGCTTTTTTAGCTGCTTTCTTAGCCATAATTTCCTCCCAGGAAATAGTTGGTTAATATTAATTGACCTTTCTTATTTAAAGCTTAAACACATTTTTCATCTAACGCAAATAAAAAATACATATTTTATTTCAAACTGATCTTTTTTTTCTTCAAGCATGTTTTTGAGGAGATTTTTGAAGATCTTCAAGCACACGTTGATGATTAAAACATCGTATGCCTGAAGATCGGCATGATCATGAGATATATTTAGGAAAAAATGAAATTTATATCGTCATTTTTTAAATTAACGACAACTTTTCCACCAGCTTCTAGCTTTCCAAAGAGAATTTCGTGCGCAAGAGGCTTTTTAATTTTGTCATTAATCAACCTCAAAATCGGTCTTGCACCTAGTTTATCATCATAACCATGAAGACTGAGCCAATTTTTAGCTTCTGCAGTGACTTCAATTTCAACTTTTTTATCAAGAAGCTGATTTTCAAGCTCCATAAGGAACTTATTCACCACAAGTTCTATATTTTTTGGTCCTAGTTTATTAAAACCAATTATAGCATCAAGACGGTTTCTAAACTCAGGAGTAAAAATATTTTTAATGGCCTGATCCCGGCGAGAGGTATTAATTTCCCCCCCTCGGCTTCCCGCAAATCCTATAGAGCCTGCTTCCATTTCCTTGGCACCAGCATTTGAAGTCATTATAAGGATAACATTTCTAAAGTCTGAGTTCCTACCGTTTGAATCAGAGAGGGCCCCATGGTCCATGACTTGCAGTAAAATGTTAAAAACATCTGGATGGGCCTTCTCAATCTCGTCTAATAATAGAACGGAATATGGACTTTTATGGATGGCATCAGTCAAAATGCCACCTTGATCAAAGCCAACATAACCTGGAGGGGCCCCAATTAATTTAGAGACAGTGTGCTTCTCCATGAACTCGGACATATCAATTCTGATGAAATTTATGCCCATTATTTGCGCCAATTGTTTGGCGAGTTCTGTTTTCCCTACGCCAGTCGGACCTGTGAAAAGAAAATTAGCAATTGGCTTTTGTGTCGGTCCAAGACCAGATCTTGATAGAATAAGAGCATTTGACACTTTATCAATCGCCTCATCCTGACCATAAATCATCATCTTGAGGTCTCGCTCAAGAAACCGTAGCTTTTCTTTTTCATTAACCGTAATTGATTTTTGCGGAATTCGAGCAATTTTAGCAATTATTTGCTCAACATCCTCGAGTTTGACCTCAATTCCTTCAGCAGAATTAGGTTTTAACCTTAAAAATGCACCCACTTCATCGATCACATCAATCGCTTTATCCGGCAATTTACGGTCAGTGATATGCTTATGAGCAAGCTCAACTGCAGATCTGATGACTTCATCTGAATAAGTAACCTTGTGATGATCTTCAAATTTTGACTTAATTCCATTAAGAATTTTGATGGAGTCCTCAACAGAGGGTTCTAAAACGTCAATTTTTTGAAAACGACGGCTCAGGGCCTGATCTTTCTCAAAATATTTTCGGTATTCATCAAAAGTTGTGGAACCCATGCAACGTATTTGGCCCTTTGATAAGGCAGGTTTTAAAAGATTTGAGGCATCTAGACTTCCCCCAGATGTGGCTCCGGCACCAATGATGGTGTGGATCTCATCAATAAAGAGGATTGCCCCTTTATCTTCATTTATTTTCTCAAGGGCCTGGAGGACAAGCTTAAGTCGCTCTTCAAAGTCACCTCTAAATTTTGTCCCGGCAAGAAGAGAGGCCATATCAAGGCTATAAACAGTCGTATCGGAAAGTAATCCTGGCACTCGTTTTTCAACAATGGCCTTGGCCAATCCTTCGGCCAGGGCCGTCTTACCTACTCCAGAGTCTCCAACCAGTATCGGATTATTTTTACGACGTCGGCAGAGGATTTGAATAATTCTTTGAATCTCATCTTCTCTTCCAACAATAGGATCGATCTTTCCCTGACGGGCCTGCTCATTTAAATTAGCCGTGAACTCAGAAAGTGCTTTTTCAAACTTCTCTTCTTTTCTAAAAGTTTCTTGCCCACTTTCAACGGTTGATTCCTCGTTCCTTTGGATTGGTTTATCCACGCTATGGGAAATGTTCTCAACGACGGCAATTCTTGAAACTCCTTGTTGCTCCAAAAAATATGTCGCATGAGATTCTTTTTCGCTAAACATCGCAACCAGAATATTGATGGCCTCAATTGATTTTTTTCCAGCACTTTGAATGTGAATGGCCGCACGCTGAATCACTCGCTGTAAGCTCAATGAGATCTCTGGTTGGTAGGAGATACCATTCTCTTGGGCCATCTGCCTGAGTTGATCGTTACCAAATTGCTTTTTATTTAAATCGCTAATTTCATCTTCACTCAGGATAGAGAAATTCGAATCATCTTTTAAAAAGGATAGAAGATTCTTTTTTAAATCTCCTAAATTTGCTCCGCAATCCTGTAGAACACGATTAACGGCTTCATCATCTAGCATTGATAGAAGGACATTTTCTAAAGTTAAAAACTCATGCCTTTTTTCATTGGCACGTTTAATTGCTCGGTTCAAGATTTGTTCTAATTTTTGGCTAATCATAAAAGACCTCTCAGAATCAATTATAATCAAGATGGGATCAAAATGAAAAAATACAAGCCTAAGACAAAGATTATCTTTTTAAGATTCGGGCTCAGTACTGCACTTAAGAGGATGACCATTTTCTCTGGCATACTTGATCACTTTAGCAACTTTTGATTCGGCGACCTCAAATGTATAGATGCCACAGACACCATATCCTTGATGGTGAACCTCGAGCATGATCCCTTGGGCTTCCTCAAAGTCTTTATTAAAAAACTTTTGAAGGACGTGGATCACAAATTCCATAGTAGTATAGTCATCATTATGCATGAGGACTTTGTGCATTTTGGGTGGTTGCAATTTAGTTTTGCTGATTGTCGCAGTACCAGATTGCTCTTCTCTGTCAGTTTCTGAAGACATAATTTTGCTTTAAAGGTTATATTAGGAGGATGCACCAATTCTAGATGAAAGGCAAGACCACCTATGGAATCATCGGCCCTAAAAAATCGACTTCAAAAAAATATCAAAAAACTTAAAACATATTTAGATCGTGGCCATCTAGAAGCCTATCGCATTTATAATAAAGATATTCCTGAGTATCCCTATTTAATCGATATTTATCAGGATCGAGCAGTGATCTATGAACAAGGCAAAAAGTTAACTGATGATGATGAGCCAAAAAGAATTCAGCATCAAAAAGATATCGAATCATGCCTTGAAGAAGTTTTTAACATAAAAAAAGAGAATCAGTTTTTTAAAATCAGGCAAAAACAAAAAGGATCTCAGCAGTACACCCCACTCACTCAAGACTCTACTGATTACTTTTTAATTAATGAGCCTCCGTTTAAATTCTGGGTTAATCTCGAGAGATATTTAGATACTGGACTCTTTCTTGACCACAGACCCTTGAGACAACATCTTCATAAAAACTCTCAAGACAAAAAAGTTCTCAATTTATTTTCTTATACATGTTCTCTAAGTGTCGCGAGTGCCTTAGGCGGAGGGACAGTTACGTCTATTGATATGTCGAGAACCTATCTTGATTGGGGAATGGAAAATTTCAAGGCCAATGATCTCGATGTTAATCGTCATAAATTCATCCAGGCCGATGTTTTAAAAGAACTTCCCCTCATTTTTGAAGCCGGAGTAAAATTTGACCTGATCATCCTAGACCCGCCTAGCTTTTCAAACTCAAAAAGAATGGAAGATGATCTCGATATTGAAAGAGACCATCCAATTATGATTAGAGACTGCATGAGACTTCTTAAAGAAGACGGAGAACTCTACTTCTCAACCAATAAAAGAAAATTTGATCTCCACCACATCATAAAATCCACCTATGACGTTAAGGAAATTAGCCAGTGGACCATCCCCCAAGACTTCCACCACACTGATATTCACAGGGCCTTTCTGCTTAAACCTAAGAAACCCCTCTAGATAGATTAGAAAAACTTATACCAGGTATTAGTCTAACTTAACCTTACTCCCCTTTTCTAAAATTGTCTTTTTTTGCCCCAAGTATCTGATTTAAAAGTTAAATCTTATGGAGTCATGTAAAATCAACAGGGTCATGGTGCCATCTTGACCATTTGTTTCATCTATTGCTAAAACCCTCGCCAACAGGACTTTGAATATTCATGGGGGGAAACTATGAAAACTTTGCTCGCAACTCTGACTCTGACATTTGCTATGGCCAATGCTCTCGCGGCCGAAACATTTACTGTTGAAACTGTTGAAGTAAAAAGCTTTCAATCCACTCTCAAGGGATTTGATACAGTAGGCGCAGGAGCAGGCGGGATAACTCCACCACCAACTGATCCTACGACACCAACGACACCAAAAACACCACCAACTTTTGGCGACAGAATGGATAATGCTGGAAAAGTTATTGCCGTTGCTAAAGATCTAGTTGCTCTTGGCGAAGATATTTATCGCTTAGTCCAGAAGGGAAAACCAACAAATACGACTGATTTTTCTCCCATTGCTATTGTACCACGAGACCCAATCAGTAAAGAGGTAGTGAGCCCTTTCGATATGGAAGAGTGTTCAATGCCTTCAGAGAAAAAATATGTCACAACGATTAAATCATCGACAGGTGGTGAAGCTGTACGATTTGAGTATATGGTTCTGATGTCATTTGGCTGTTCATTTAATGGAACTGGTAAATATATCCAAAGTGCCATTGTTCAACCAGTCTCTGTTAAAACCAGCTATGGTTGGGACTTCAATGCCTCAATGAAACTAAATAGCATTATGAATTACGGAACTAAAGCACAGCCAGTGGTCGGGGCCATGATCACGATTAAGTATCAAATGAATTCTTGGCATACAGCTTTTGAAAGAAACGACACTATTCACATAACTGGTAACGGTGATGTGAAAAATTTCTCAAACTAAAACTGCACTCCCCAGCTTATTAGTCTAAGGCCACCGAATGGTGGCCTTTTTTATTTTCTACAAACTGGTAGTTGATCGGATAAACGTCTATAGGCTTTATTAAATGCCTTCGCATAATCACTAACACCACACCATTGGGTCAGGCACACAACAGTTTGAATAATATGAATATCGCCAAACGACATTCTTGCCTGCGCCTTGTGAAATCGCCCCTTAATCTCTTGTCCCTCGATCAGTAAAACGTGAGGAGCTGATGAATCTAAAACTTCGAAATAACCTTTGGGTTGTAATAGTTTATAAAAATCAAAGTTAATTGAATAACCAGAATCATGATGAAAATATTTATTAGGAATAAAAACGTCACAGCTGGCAAAAGCCTTAGTCCCCATTGTTAACATAAGAATGATTAGAATCTTTTTCATTTGAAATCTTTCCTCAATCTGTTTTTTAGATAAAAAAAAAGGCCACTCCTAAGAGTGGCCTTAAACTCGTCAAAAAACGAATTAAACTTTGAAACCTTTAAGTTTATCAGCAAGTGTTGATGGAGCAGCAACTTCAGGCTTATAGCTTGATTTGTACTCACCAGAAGCAACCGCTTTCATAGAAAGGGCAATCTTCTTAGCTTGCTTATCGATAGAGATAACGATGGCCTTAACTTTATCGCCTTTCGCTACTTTATCAGATGGCTTCTCAACTCTTTCCTCAGAGATTTCTGAGATATGAACAAGACCTTCAATTCCTGTTTCAAGCTCAACGAAAACACCGAATTCTGTAATACGGACTGCTTCACCTTCTACAGCTGAACCAACCGGCATACGCTCTTCGATTCTCTTCCAAGGATCTTCTTCAAGTTGCTTAAGGCCTAAGCAGAACTTTTGATTTTCTTTATCAACAGTTACAACTACAGCTTTAACTTTTTGGCCAACTTTATACTCTTCATTCAAGTTAACAGCTTTCTTAGTCCAAGAAATATCTGAAACGTGGATTAAAGCATCAACTTCTTCACCAAGATCAATGAATAGACCAAAATCAACGATAGCTTTAACTGTACCTTCAACCACTTTACCAGGGTTAAATTTAGCAGCTAAATCATCCCAAGGATTTGGCATAAGTTGTTTTAGACCAAGAGAAATTCTCTTGTTTTCAACATCAACTTCAAGAACAACAGCTTCGATTTTTTCACCTACGTTGTATGTCTTGTTAGCTGATTTTTTGTTTGTCCAGCTCATTTCTGAAACGTGGATTAAACCTTCGATGCCGTCAGCAAGCTCAACGAAGATACCGTAATCTTTAACAGATACGATTTCTCCAGAAACTTTTGATCCTGGCATGTACTTATCTTTAGCAGATTCCCAAGGGTTAGCTTGAACTTGCTTAAGACCTAGAGATACGCGCTCTTTAGAAGCATCGTACTTAAGGATTTTAACATCTACTTCATCACCAACATTAAGAAGGTTAGAAGGATGCTTCACGCGGCCCCAAGACATATCTGTGATATGTAATAGACCATCAACACCACCAAGATCGATGAATGCACCGTAATCAGTAATGTTTTTCACAATACCTTTCACGATCATGCCTTCTTGGATCTGAGTAAGTGTCTCATCTCTCATCTTACCGCGCTCTTCAGCTAGAATTGCACGACGAGAAAGAACAATGTTTCCACGTTTTTTGTTGAACTTAATAACTTTGAATTCCATTGTTTTACCAATGTACTTATCAAGGTTCTTAACAGGACGGATATCGATTTGCGAACCAGGAAGGAACGCTTTAACACCGATATCAACAGAAAGACCGCCTTTAACTTTAGCGATAACTGTACCTTCAACAGGTTCACCTTTTTCGCAAGCTTCAGAGATCTTATCCCAAGCCTTAAGAATTTCTGCTTTGTCTTTAGAGAGAACAAGGTTCCCCATTTGTGACTCAAGCTTCTCAAGATAAACTTGGATTTCTTCGCCGACTTTGATTTTCATCGTGCCGTCGTAGTTACGGAATTCGCGAGCGAGTACGAGACCCTCTTGCTTATATCCGATGTCTACAGTTACGAATTCATCGTTCATCGCAACGACTTTACCCATGAAGACTTCGCCTTCAGCGAAATTCTTTGCACCGGCAGAGTTGATGAGATCTCCGAATTCAGTTTTAGCTTTTGTTTCAGTTACGTCTCCTAATTCGAAGTCGAACCCTTTGATCCAAGCTGGGATTTCAAAGTTTGGTTTAGAGGCAGTTTGTTTGGTGGCCATAATATAGCCCCCCTTTTTAGACATTAATTCTCCTACTGGAGAGCGGAAAATATAATGTATTTCAAGGGATTACGCGAGCTTTTTCTTCTTTTGAGTATACCTAAGGCGCTGCACATGAAGTTTTTCATAATGAGCATAGAGCTCCTCGGCATAGCGCTCAAAATGGTGCTGCTCTTGAAGCTCAACTTCGATACCTTTTAATTCATCCAAGTACCTGGAATAATTGACAAGGATTTTAACCAATTTGTCTTTAAATTCCCGAGCGTCTTCGGGGTGATAAGTCTCGCCAAACTTTCCTTGCTTAATCGCTAGCTGTCTCGTTGATGTACGTGGGACGAGAACTGGAGTTTGAGTGATCAATGCCAGCAAGTCACAGTCAGTGAATAATTCCTTGAGTGGTAGCCCCATAAAAAGATCACAATCCTGAAAACTAGCACAAGAAAGTGGTCTAGATTCAAAACTAATAAACATTTCAAGGTGGCGCTCTAGAATCATTCTCTTAAGTGGCTCATAGAGTGGATGTGTGTACCAAGAGATATCCGTTAAAAAGGTAAAAATAAGTTTTTGCTCAAATCCAAGATTACTTAGCTGATTAAGGATTGAAGGAATAGAGTCAACGAGCCGCCTCATCGGAGTAAGATCATTACAAGCTCTAGATATGAAAGTAACCATCTTTTTTTTGTCTTGTGGGTGTATCGTGCGTTTAATTTTTACTGGAAAATCAAGGCCAGCTCCGGTCACATGAACTTTTCTTGGATTTATTGGAAATGATTCAATCGCCAATTCTCGAATATTGGGAGAAAAAGTAAAAATACAATCAGTTCTAGAAACAAAAAACCTTTCGATAAAAGAAGTTCTTTTCCATTCAATGTTTTCATTAAAAGTGTAGATAAGAGGAATCTGAGGTGATCCTTTAAGGATCATCCCAAGTGGAATTAAAGCTTCATAATTATATGAATGGACAATGTCGATTTGCTGTTTTTGGAAGATGAGCTGTAGCTGGAAATAGAGATTGAGCTTACTTCTCCAGGTTGACAAATCTGCAGAGAAGTAAATTCTCGGGATAGATTCTTTTTCTGCCTCTCGATCTAAGATAGATTTTTCATGACATAAAATGATGGATGTACCACCGATATTTCTAAAATATGTAGCATCAGAGAGGCACCTCCTCTCAAGAGTACTCCAATCATCAGATAAGCAAACATAGATAATGCTTAAATCAGAGAGTCGGAGTTTCTCTCTCATTTTCCATCCACAATATCGGCCGTCACAGAACCGAGTTTAATTTTTGCACTTGCTTTAATCAAGGTACGTTTAGCATCGTCAGTGAACCAAAAAGTCAAATCACCATCTTTAAGAGTTTCACCTGTATACTTCGTTGTCGCATGAACACGAATCGCCCGAACTTTTTTATGGACCTCAGTTTCGATGGTCTCTCTTCCCTCAACCACTGACTTTAAAATTAATATTTTTGCCTTGTTGATTAATGGAATTTCGTAAACATCACCATTTTTAAGTGGCAAACCTTGATAGAAAAATAAAACGGAAAATGGATCAATACTAAAATAAGGGATATGAGCTTCTTTTTCTTTATTTCTCAGTTTCCCATCAGACTTCTTTTGCTTATAAAACCAGAATGTTTTCATCTGATCACGATCATTGAGTTGTAAATCATCTACGTCCTGCTTACTTTCTCGCTGAATGAGTGAGTAGCGCAAACTTAAGAACTCATCAGATGTGACATAAGTATCGACGGTATCATCTAGCTCATAAATACTGCTGTAAAACGGAGCCGATTTAAATCTTGCATGAAGGTGCCATACTTCCTTTCCGTTGATCACTTTCTTTCCTTGATTCATCACCATGATCTTACCTACGGTCATGCCAAGATAGTGAATATCGAGATAGATTTTTTCATTGGTAAAATGATTAGGTTTGTACTGCTTCCATACCAGTTCAGCCTTTTTATTAATCTCGCTCATGATCTCCGGATAATCAGGAGGCATGACTTTTGCCTGCTTAACAGAAGCTTTCGCTTGGTCTGTTGGCTTCTTCTTATTGTCTTGGGTCGTAATATTTTTTTTTGGTTTCAAAGATTTCTGAGGTGCTGAAGAGTTATCTTTTGTTTCTATAGCATCTTCTTTAACTTCAGTTTTCTCAATTTCAAATTTTTCTAAGAGAACTTCCGGTGCTTTGACACTAACCTCTGGAGCATTTTTTTCACTTCTCTCAAAGGATTCCATAAATTCATTCTCCTTCTGGGCTGAGGAGCAACCGGCAACGAATAATAGAAACAGTAAAAAACATAGTTTCACGTTTTTCCTTTGAGATAAGTATTTAATTAGATTGTAAAAGATTAGATTGAAGATTCAAGCTGGAGAACTTTGCTGAGCCCTTGAACAAGCTCACTTTCCCCACTGATGAACTCAACTTTAACTTTAGTAAAAAGGAGGCGAGAATCCATTGATACACGTTTCATCTTCACCATGTCTTTTTCGCTGCAAATAATAATTGCAGACTGCTGAGAGGCTTTTATTAAAAGCTCATTCACATCTTCAGGAGTAAAGAAATAGTGGTCTGGAAAGCTCACCCTTTCCAGGATCGTGACGCCAAAACTCTCAAGATAGCGATAAAAAGCCTCTGGTGAAGCAATTGCTGTTACAGCAATGGCCTTGAGACCCTTTAATTCATGATTAGAGAAAATATACTTATCATGAACATCAAACACTCCAAGTGGGCTATAACTTGTCAAAGCTATTGAAGGTTTATGATGAAAATGACTATTGATGAGACCGATTAAATTTTTAATTTTTTCTTCACTCACCATATCGGCCCTTGTGATGATCAATGCATCTGCATCTCTCAAGGCCGAAAGTCCCTCACGCAAATATCCAAGCGGAGCAGTTTTATAGAGCTTCATCTCCATCGTGGCATCAAAAAGAACGATATTAAAACTTCTATGAATTTGAAGATGTTGGAATCCATCATCAAGGAGAACGACATCAGGTTTTACTTCTGAAAAATATTTGAGCAAATTTTTTGATCTTTCTTTACCAACAATGACTGCACCACGGCTCATCTTATTAGAAATCATTAAAGGTTCATCACCGTAATCATAGGGATTAAGGCGAAATTTTTGACCTGATTTTAAAAGACCTGAAGAATGCTCTAACTGTCCCTTATATCCTCGAGTGAGTACAACAGGAGTGAGACCATGAGATATCATCCACTCTGCAAGCCAAATTATTGTTGGGGTTTTACCTGTTCCACCAAAAGCAAGGTTTCCAACAGATATCACAGGAACTTTGAATGTCGTTTTCTTGAAGACTCCGTATTCATAAAGGATACGTCTTGTTCTATAGACCATGTCCCACAATTGACTTAAAGGAGCAAATATTGCGTACTTGATTCCCGCTTTTGCTCTAACTTTTAATTTCAATTTTTCTAAATCATTCATTTAGGACCTGTGCCATATATTCGGGTACTGAGAAATCCTCACCAGAAAGTAGTGTTTTTGTTTCTTTGAGTACCCTCTTTGTTTGATTATAAACTTTTTCATTATCTAACCAAGAAGAAATTGCCCGAGTAATATGAACGGCATCAGCCTGATCTTGAACAAATTCAGGAAATACATTCTTTCCATGAATAATATTAGTAAGAGAAATTGGTCCTTTATATTTAATAAAATTATTAAATATAAACTCATTAAGAAGTGAAGCTTTATAGCAGACCACTGTAGGAACCTCAAAAAGTCCTGTACTCAGAGTCACTGTGCCACTTGCCGCAATTGCTATATGAGCTGAGCGAAGAGCATCAGTTAAATCTTCTGACTCATAAAGAAAATCTATTTCTGAAGAGAAGCCATCATAAAAAGATTGATCTATATGAGAAACTTTAACCAAATGAATCTCTAGATTGTAATTCTTCTTAAGGGCCTTCGTCGCTTCAATAAAAATGGGTAAGAGTGATGAAACTTCGAATTTACGACTACCGGGCAAAAGGAGAATTTTGACTTTGTTATTCCAAGAGCCATGAGTCCTTTCAGGTAAATCATTTAATATTTTTTTATAAGTGAGCATTAAGGGATGAGGAATTGATCGAACCTGGTCAACTCCTCTTAGTTTAAACCAACTTTGCTCAAAAGGAAGAATAGTGAAAAGTGTATGAACATTTTCCGCTAGAGCTTGCGCCCTATGTGGTTTCCAGGCCCATGCCTGAGGAGCAACATAATAAAGAACCTTAACGCCATGGCGTTTAAGCCTCTTGGCAAGCCTGAGATTGAAACCTTGAAAATCAACAAGAATAGCAGTTTTGGTTTTTCTCTTAAGAACTTCAGATTCTATTCTTTTAAGAGCATTTGAGTAGAAAGGAATTTTACCAATCACTTCGGAAAATCCCATACTTGAAAATTCCTTGAGATGATAGAGAACCTCAACACCTTCATGTTGAAGGTCTTCTCCACCGACACCAAAAAAATGAACATGGGGAACTAATTTCCTCAATTGAGGAAAAAAGCTAAGGGCATGTTCTTCGCCAGATTTTTCACCAGCAATAATCAAGCAACTATCCAAGATCAACCTTAACTGGAGATTGAGTTGCAAGTGAGCGCAATGCCATGTCCACTAAATGAACAGCTCTTACTCCATCTTTTAGGCCAATCACAGGAGGTTTCCCCTTCAACACAGAGTCGTAGAAATGAAAATGCTCAAGAAGAAGATGATCTCTTTTGGGGTAACTTGCTTCCTTAACAAATGATCCGTCCTCAAACTGAGAAGAGGAGGCTTCAAGAATTTTGTTAGCAAATAAATCAATCATGATCTGACCATCAGAAGAAGTAACTTCCAAGTCTCTAATCTCTTTTACACTATTGCGTCCAATAACAATCTGGGCTTCACAATTATTATCTAGCTTTATATCAAGAGCAACATGATCCCAGTTACGAGTTCTTATCTTATACCCTTGAGCTTTAATCTCTAGCGGTTTTTGCTTAAAAAGATGAAGCAAAAGATCAAGATCGTGAATGGCGAGATCTTGAACGACATCAACATCAGTTGCGCGTCCTTTAAATGGGGCCACTCGATTAATTCGCACAGAGAAAGGAGGTTTCAAGTTTTGAAATTGATCCCTTAAAACGTCCCATGCCTGGTGAAAGCGTTCACTATGTCCAACTTGAATAAAACAGTTATGTTGTGATGCTAACTCATTAAGTATTTTTGCTTCAGAATCATTCGAGCAAAGAGGCTTTTCACAAAAGATATTTTTTTTATTCTCAATTAAATATTTAACGAGTTCAAAATGCGTTGAAGTTGGAGTAACAACAAAAGCGGCATCGATTTCATGTATAATTTCTTCAACACTACTTACAACTCTCACATTTGGATGATTTGTTTTCGCAGCTTCTTGCCCTGCAGGAAACTTTTCAACGATGGCCACAAATTCAGCAACATCTTTATGAGCTTCAACTTTTTGGCAATGCCATTTACCAAGGTGCCCATAACCAACAACAGCGACTTTGACTTTTTTCATTATTAACCTGCCATGAATGGAGCAATACCGATTTCTGATTTTTTTATAAAGGCAGAGATCTCCTGAATCACAACATTGTTTTTATATTCTTCCATAAGCTCAGGATGAGAAACAAAGGCACGCGGAGCGAGAGCTGAAGCTTCCATCGTACGATAAAAATCGACAACTTCTGAAACAGCTTCTTTAGCATGACCTTGTCGTTTAAGACCGATGATATTGATACCTTTCAAACGAACACGGTTTCCATAAGCCGTACAGAAATGTGGGATGTCTCTATCAATACCTGATCCACCGCCTATGTAAGCTCCACGACCAAGAGTAACGAATTGAGAAATACCAGTATTACCACCAATAATAACTCTATCGCCAATATTTACATGGCCAGCAAGATTCACTGAGTTCGCAAAAGTTAAATTATTTCCAAGAGTACAATCATGAGCAATATGGCAATAGGCCATAAAAAGTGAATTAGAACCTATGATCGTTTTTTGATCTTGCTTGAGAGTTCCTCTGTGAATTGAAACATACTCTCTAAAAGTGTTGTTATCACCAATAATTGTTTCAGTAGGCTCACCTTTATATGAGTTATCTTGAGGAGGAGCACCAATTGAACCAAATTGAAAAAATTTATTATTTTTCCCGATCGTGGTGTGACCATCTATCACAACATTAGAATGTAAAACACAGTCGTCACCAATCTTTACATTAGCTCCAATAACACAAAAAGGTCCAATCTGAACATTATTCCCAATTTGTGCTTCAGGATGAATAAACGCCATAGGGTGTGCTTGATAATTTTTTGTCATAAAATTCTCTTTAGTTATTAAATTTAAGGGAAGCCATCACACTTGTTTGTGAGATCAGCTCACCATTTGAATAAATTTCACAATCATACATTTGAATTGGTCCTCTCACTTTCGTTAAAGTGGCATGGACCTCTAGATCCATTGGTGGAACAACAGGTTTTCTAAAACGAGCGGAATCAATACCAAGCAGAGCAACTTCTATCTTTGAATCATCTGAAGGTTTACAATAGGTGGCCAGAAACGAAGCTGCTTGGGCCATCATCTCAACCTGAACAACACCTGGAAGAATAGGATCTCCTGGAAAATGTCCTTCAAGAACTTTCACTGAATGATCAACCTTAAAGCAACAGATACATTTACCACCAATCATTTGTTGGGCCGTAAATGGACCTTTTTTATCCTTTAAAGTATCAGGCAAAGTAATTTCTTTTACCGTATCTATAAATAAGAAAGGATCCCTATGGGGGAGAAAATCCATGACTTCTTTTTTTTCCATGAACATGACTGTTCTCCTATTCTTTATTGTCTTTTAAAGAGACTTTACGAAGGTAAGCTAGTCCCCGCATCCATTCTTTTAAATCTCTAGCGGGGTGACCGCCTAATTTAGATCCGGCCGGCCATTGTCCTTCAATAACCTTTGCTCCACCGGCCACTTGAGTGCCCATGCCTAAATGAACTTCTGGACCGACAGCAGCTCTGCCACCAAGGACAACAAAATCTTCAAGCACGGAACTACCGGCCATTCCGGCCTGCCCACAAAGAACACAACCTCGACCAATTCTACAATTATGTCCAATCTGAACAAGGTTATCTATCCGCGTTCCTGTACCAATGTGAGTGGGAGAAAACGTTCCCATGTCTACAGATGAGTTTGAACCAATCTCTACGTCATTTTCAATAATGACCCCACCCATGTGCCAAATTTTTTGATGCTGCCCTTGATGGAAAGTATAACCAAAACCATCACTCCCAATCACAACACCACTATGAATTCTGCAATTCTTACCGATTTCAGTGAAAGGATAAACACTGACATTTGAGAAAATCTTTGTGCCCTCACCTATAGAGACATGGGGCATAATGACTGAGCCAGGTAGAATTTCAACAAAGGCACCAATTTTAACATTCTCTCCAATGAAAACGTTTTGAGAAATTCTGGCCGTAGGATGAATATCAACAGTCCCCATTTGACGACCATCAACTTGATAGTTTATCCCTTGCATTTTTTTCTCATAAAAAGGCTTTGAGAGATTAGTCAGACTTAAAGCAATATTTGGAGTCGTAGCAATCCAAGGCAGTTGTTCGAGCAAGGCTTTGTCTTGGGCATTTAAAAAACCCCAAAACTTCTCATCTATGACAAGCCCCACTTTTAATTCAAGTGCCTGACTCACCAGAGGAAGAAATTTGGTTAAGAACTTCGCATTCTTAATAAAAATCAGGCCATTAAGTTGAAGCTGGTCTAATGAAGAAATGGCCAGAATCTCTTCTGGCCAGTCCGGATTTTTTGCAATTTTTAAGTTTGATTCAAACTTTAAAAGATCAGCTAGCTTCATTTTTAATCCAATTAAATCTTACTGGCCGTGCTTTTTATCGTAGGCCTTAATAACTTCCTCAGTTAAATCTTTTTTAGCCTCAGCATAAATAATTGGAGCTGCTGATAATTCAAATGTCATCGCAACAGAGCTCGCCTTAGAAACTTCGTCAATAATAGGACGTAATTTTTCAAGAATTGGTTTTTTTAAGTCTTGCTCCATTTTTTGGATTTCTTTTTGAAACTCCATTGTCTTGCCTTGAAGCTTCATCATTTGCTCCTGAATTTCACGCTCTTTTGACATGCGAGCAGCTTCAGCAAGAACCATGCTTTGCTTTTTATAATCTTCCTGAGCTTTTTTTATCTTATCTTCGTCTTTCTTAAGGATAGATTTTTTATCGTTGAAAGCCTTCTCAAGTGTTTTCTGAACAGTTTTGCCCTCTTTAATTGAAACTATAACTTTTTGAATATCAACAAGTCCTACAAGCACTGCAGAATGGGCCGAAAATGATATGATCAAAGCCGACAAAAAAATTAAAGACTTCATAAATTTCTCCTTAAAAAAACTAAAAGTATCACTATTTAAAATAATTGTCCTATGTCAAAAATAAATTGGTTACTCGCCTCATTTGGTTTTGGATTAATAGGAAAACCAAACTCAAATCGTAGAATACCAATTGGCGAAAACCATCTAAAACCAAATCCATAATTTGATCTCAAAGCATAACTATCATTTTCACCGAATCTTTCTTCAAAAACGTTCCCTGCATCGTAAAAGGCAACCCATTTTAATCCAGCATCTTTAATCAAAGGATGCTCAAATTCTAGAGTTCCAAGCAAGCTGAATAATCCACCGAAGTTGAAGATTTCATCCTTATTGGTACTTGTATTTCGCGCAAGCCTTCTAGGACCAATATCCTCAAGTCCAAACCCTCGCATGTTACGGGCACCACCCATCGAAAATTTTTCAACACGAGGAATTTCTCTATCAGTAGTTTTAAATAATTGTTGAGCACTCAAACGAGATCTAAAAACAAGATCACCCCAAACAGGTTTATAGTAGCGCCCCTCAAGTTCTGTTTTAAGCCATCTCATGGTTCCACCGAGACCTGTATACTCCATAGAGGAACTGGCGTAGTACCCATTACTTGGTTCGAAAATATTATTTCTCTTATCTCGAATGACTGAAGCTTGAAGGGATGAAGCCGATCCATTTTCAACGGCCGGATCAATTCCATCATTAATCACATTAGAAACCTTATTGTCTTCGTAGCGGTAAGTAAGAAAAAGACGAGTATATTCAAAAATGGGGTGACCAACTCGAACATCTCCCCCGTGTTTTCTGTAAGCAAATGAACGGATAAAATAGGAAACTGTTTGATAGTAGTCAGCACCGGCCGTCCATTTCGTGTCAAAGAGATAAGGCTCAGTAAAACCTAAATTATAAATCTGCTGACGCTCAGAATAGGAAAGATTGAGGTTAATATTTTGACCTAAACCTCTGAAGTTATTTTGAGCAACAGATGCCTGAACAAATCCTCGAGTTGCTGTAGAGTAACCTGCTCCGAGAGAAATTTGTCCTGTTGGTCTTTCTTTTATTGAAATCTCAACATCCAAAATGTTGTCAGTCCCTTTCCTTGTAATGGTATTAAAAATAACACTTTCTTGTTGGAAGAATCCAAGTCGATTTACGTTTTCCTTGGAGATACGAAGTTTTGATCCCGAATACATCATACCCTCATGAATTCTTAATTCACGACGGATAACCTTATCACGGGTCTTAGTATTACCTTTCATGGTGATTTTACCAAAATAAGCAATCACACCTTTTTCAAAAGAAAAAACGACATCAACCTTGTTTTCCCCAGGGACAATTTCAAGAGTTCTTAAAACGTTGGCAAAGGCATAACCTTTGTCCTGATACATCTCTGTTAAAGTTTGAATATCCTGCCTAAGATTTTCTTCATTATAAGTCTCACCCGGCTTGATTTTTAACTTTTCAGTCATTTCCTTCTCAGAAAAGAGAAGTTCACCATTAAAGGAAACATCATTAACAGAAAACTGAGGGCCCTCTGTGAGCCTAACCGTGATGAAAATCCATTTTTTATCTTCAGACGCAGTGACTTCTGGATTTTGAATATTAATTTGTAAATAACCGCGAGTTTTATAAAGATACTTAAGTCTCTCTACATCTGTTTGGAAGTTAATTTCTTTGAAATTTCCTGAGCCAGAAAGGAAAGAGAAATAAGACTCTTCTTTGGTTTGCATGAAATTCTTAAGTTCATCATCTTTGATAGACTTATTTCCCAGGAAAGTTACTTTTTTAACGCGAACCTTGTCCCATTCTTTAATCGTGAACTTAACTTCAACTGATCCATTTTTATTTTCAGTTAACTTATAGTTCGCAAGGGCAAGAAAATATCCCTTCTCCTCATAGTGTTTTTGGAGAAGAAGTACGTCATTCTTTAAGGTTGAAATATCAAGGATATTAAATTCTTTAGTCTTGATTTGCTCTTTAAGATCATCGTCATTAATTTCATCATTTCCCTCGAAACTTACTTTCGAGATAATTGGTTTTTCTTTAACTTTAAAGAGGAGAATATTTTTTCCATCTTTTAATTTGTGATACGCCTCAACTTCTTCAAAATATTTCATCTCATAGATACGGGATAAATCTTTTCTTAAAAGATAATTATCCAGCATCATTTCTGCCCGCGTTCCAAGCTTTTCAATAATAGCTTCTGACTCAACCTTTCGGTTGCCCTGAATTTCAATACTATCAACACGGAAAAATTCTTTTATCGGTCCGATAATCTCTTGGGCCTCAACAGAAACTGATCCAAATGCTATGAATATGATGAACAAAAAATAGAGAGACTTCTTCAACAGTGAAATCCTTGACGCAAATAGCTATCCTATTAATTTTATTTTCAGTTGCAAATTCTAGCCAATGATCTGACCATCTTCAATCACTATTTTCCGAGGAAAATAGGAGGCCACTTTGTCATCATGAGTTACAACAAGAAGAGTGGCCTTAAACTCCGAGGCCAGATTTTTTAGAAGTGAAGCTACCTTCTCAGAATTCTTAGAATCTAGATTTCCTGTAGGCTCATCACAAAGAAGAATTTTTGGTCTTAGACTTAGTGCACGAATAATATTTATCCGTTGCTGCTCCCCGCCAGAAATTTCAAAGGGATATTTATTTAAACAATGATTTACTCCAAGAATGTCTGCAAGCTTGGTCACATCAGCTTCGACCTGGGCCAGAGCTTTGCCCCCAATCCTTGCCGGTAACAAAATATTATCCTTACAATTCATAGATGGAAGGAGAAAGTGAAACTGAAATACAAAGCCAACATTGTTATTTCTAAAATGGGCCAGCTCTTCATCTCCCATCAGAGTGAGATTTTTTTGATTAATCGAAACAATTCCAGAAGTCGGCTGATCAAGGCCTCCTAATAAATAAAGTAAAGTCGATTTTCCAGACCCAGAAGCTCCACGAATTGCCACCAGCTCTTTTTCTTGAATCGAAATATTAATTCCACGTAAGACTTTGGTCTGACCAAATGATTTTTCAACTTGCTCAAGACGAATAAAACTCATGCGCTAAACTCCTGACGTAAACCTTGCATTATAGGTCTTCTTTTCAGTCTCCAGTAACCAATGGCACCAGAAATAAGCACCCACAAGAGAGAAAGTATATAAACTGTTGCATAGGATTTGATATCTAATTTTATTTGAAGCGCAGATAAAACATAAATTTCACCTGGTATCTGAAGAAAGGATAAATTCGCCAGGGACCAGTTAAAAAACTCGGCCAAGATATAAGCCCCTACACAAGCAAAGAACCAGAGCAAGGTCATGGTGACAAACCAAAAATAAACAAGCTGATTAAGAGATAGACCAATGGCCCGTAGAAAAAAGAAGTCTTGAGATTTCTTTTCCATAATATAAATCACAAAGGCAATGATATTAAAAACCGCAACAACCACAATGAGTTGTAAAATAATGGTAATTGATAATTTCTCGATTTTCACTGCTTCGATGAGATACGAATATTCACTCCAAAAAGGGCGTACAAAATATTGTATTGGGAGCTGACGACGAATTTCATGTTGCTTTGCTTGGATCCCCTCTAAATCAAGCAGCGGCTTGATGGGATCTTTATAGGTAACGATTAAGAGATTAATCCATGAACCAACATTTAAAATGTCAGCTATTTCCTTGCGATCAATATAAACAAAACGTAAGTCTTTCTGATAAATTCCATGTTGGATAACTTGGGAAACGGTAAAGAGCCTTACTGAAGGTAAAGAATCACTGGATTCATTACCTTTGCCAAATGTGAGAGCGATGGCATCCCCTGACTTCACTTTTAAGGCCAGAGCAAGTTCTTTACCAATGACGATCTCTCCTTCCTTAAGAGTAAATTTTACTCCAGTGGCGTCAGAGAAATCTCTATCATCAACACCTCTCACTAAAACACCCTTAGAAACTCCCTCATGGAGGGCAAAGGCCTCAGTTTGGATAATGGGTGAGATCGCAAGAGGGTCCGACGTCTTTATAACTTTTTGCAAGTCATCTTCTAATTTAAAAAAACCTTTTTTTGAGGTGATGAGAAGATCTCCAGATGAATGCCTGAGTCCGGTTTTGAGGAGATGATCAAAACCATCCATAAGACCAAAAGTGCAAAGAATAACTGCAATTGAGAAACTAAAGCTCAACAAAGTCGCTAGCAGGATTTTTCCTGCCGAGCGACCGTGTAAAACGATTTTAAGAAGTGAATAAAAAGAAAGTGACTTCATTCTTCTTCAGAGAAGAAATGCTCTTTTTTAAGTAAAGGGAAGAGGATGACATCTCTGATAGTATGACTATCCGTTAAAATCATCACTAAGCGGTCAATCCCAATCCCTTGGCCTGCAGTTGGCGGCATTCCATACTCAAGAGCACGCACAAAATCATAATCAACATCTGTGGCCTCATCATCTCCAGCTTCCTTGGCCATCGCTTGATCAGCAAAACGATCTAACTGGTCAGTTGGGTTATTAAGCTCAGAGAAGGCATTGGCCACTTCCCAACCATTCATGAAAAATTCAAAACGATCAACAAATTCAGGATTCTCATCATTTCTTCTCGAAAGAGGAGACACTTCTGTTGGATATTCAGTGATGAAAGTTGGCTGAATAAGTTGTTTTTCAACTTTTTCTTCAAACGCAAGCACCAGGAGCTTAGCCCAAGAGAGTGCCTGTAATTTTTTTGGATCCATATCTACATCTTTAAGAATCGAAAGCAAGTAGGCCCTGTCATTGACCTGATCCATCGTTGAGTGAGTGTACTTAGCAACAGCTTCACGCATTGTGAGGCGAGCATAAGGACCTTTAAGATTAATATCATGCTCTCCAAAGCGAACGACTTCAGATTTTATCACGTCTCTTGCAATCCCTGTGAGAAGGGCCTCTGTAAAATCCATGAGATCATGATAAGTGGCATAGGCCCAGTAAAACTCAATTGAGGTGAATTCAGGATTGTGCTTGAGAGAGAGACCTTCATTTCTAAAGCAACGGTTCATCTCAAACACTTTATTATAACCACCCACAATCAAACGCTTCAAATGTAACTCTGGGGCAATTCTCATGAAGAGTTCCATGTTGAGTGCATTGTGGTGAGTTTTGAAAGGACGTGCAGCTGCTCCACCAGCAATTGAATGCATCATTGGAGTTTCAACTTCTAAAAAATCGGCTTTATAAAAATGCTCACGGATGTAACGAATAATTTCAGATCGCTTACGAAGTTTTTCACGGGTCTCAGGATTCATAATCATATCCACATACCGCATTCTATACTTAAGTTCCTGATCAGTGAGACCATGAAATTTTTCAGGTAGTGGTCGGATAGATTTAGTCACAATCATGAGTTCGCGAGCGTTGAGAGCGAGCTCTCCTTTCATCGTTTTAAAGACATCACCCTCAGCATAAACGATGTCGCCATAATCAAGAAGTTTATACTCAGCGAATCCTTTTTCAGACGTCACTTGCTTATTCACATAAAGCTGGAAACGTTGAGTTCCGTCATCACATTGCAAGAATGCGGCTTTACCAAAATCACGGACCATCAGGACTCGTCCAGCGATTTTGAATCGTGGAGTTTCGCCAATTTCTTCCTTCGTTTTATGTCCATATTCACGGACAAGATATTCGAAAGTTGTGTTTGGCTGAAGTCCATTTTTATAGGGATTAGAGCCAGACTCTTCAAGCTTCTTTCTTTTATCTAAACGGACTTCCATTTGTTCGCTAAATTGTTCTGTCCATCTTCTGATGTGTTTGTCTTTCATCATTTTCCCCGAGTTGGTTAATTTTTCATTGATCATAAATCATCCATTCCTGTATCTTGAACCACTCCTCCGAGGCTTTGCCACTGAAGATAGGCTTTCATAAAATCATCTAAATCACCATCAAGCACCGTTTCCGCTTGAGAAGAGTGGAAACCATTCCGGTGATCCTTCACAAGTTTATAAGGGTGAAGAACATAGGATCTGATTTGAGATCCCCATGCAATATCTTTTTTCCCTGCTTCAACTTTTTCTTGCTCTTTACGACGCTTTTCCAACTCATATTCATAGAGACGTGACTTTAAAATCTTCATCGCCATGGCCCGGTTTTGAATTTGTGAACGCTCATTTTGACAAGCGACCACAATACCCGTCGGATAGTGAGTTAAACGAACAGCAGAATCGGCCGTATTCACTGATTGCCCACCGGCCCCACCTGATCGGTAGATATCGACTCTTAAGTCTTTATCTAAAACTTCAATCTCAATTGTGTCATCAATTTCAGGAGAAACATAAATAGAAGAAAAAGAAGTATGCCGACGAGCATTTGAGTCAAAGGGTGAAATTCTAACCAATCGGTGAACACCACTTTCAGACTTGAGTAAACCGAAAGCAAAGTTTCCCTGAACCATCAGAGTCGCTGACTTAATTCCTGCCGAGTCACCATATTGAAAATCAGTAACAGTCACTTTAAATTTTTTTGATTCACACCAGCGAGTGATCATCCTCAAGAGCATTCCTGCCCAGTCACAGGATTCAGTTCCCCCTGCACCCGCATTGATCGTCACAATAGCATTATTTGAATCAGTCTCACCTGAAAGCAGGGCTTTTTGTTCAGCTTCGGCCAGTGCTGTTTGAAGTTTTGGGAAAAGCTCCAAAGCTTCAGAAACAGAGGCATCGTCTCCAGCTTCACCCATCTCTAGCAAGACTTCAAAATCATCCGAAAGATTCTTTACGTAGCTATAACCACCTACAGTACTTTCTAAAATGGATTTTTCTTTTTGTATTTTTGAGGCGTTTTGAGTGTCGTTCCAGAAGCCATCAAGGGCCTCTAATTCAGAAATTTCTTTTATGCGATTTTTCTTACGTTCGACGTCAAAGCGACCTCCGTATGGTTTCGAGGGTATCTTTGACTTGAGTGAACTGAGATTTATAATCGGCTAACTTTAGCCGCAACGAGTCATCCATTTCTAATGCCTTGATTGAGTGCTCTTCAATCTAACAAAGAGATGGGTCTTTTGAAAAGGGAGGAGTCGCTAATCTCTAGGAATATTATTCGGATCATGCATCCAATTACAATCAAACTGCGGATCACCCTCGGTAATTGATTTCTTTTTACCTTCCTCAGAAACGATCCATAAAATTGACGAAATTGTTTTTCTTGAGGCCGGTGCTTTTTTAGCATTCGCCGAAAGTAGAAATTTTAAAAACTTCCAAATATCTTGAAATTTATTGATCTGAGGCACTTCTTCGAATTTCACTAAATAAAGGAAAATTTGCTTGGCCAGTGTTTCACGAATCTTCTGTGTATTGAGGACACTTGGAAGCTTAGGCAACATCCCTTGAATAGCAGGCTTATAGATTGCATAGGCATCTACAACTTCATCTGGATCCATTTGATTATTTCCAATTCTTGTATCCCATCGTGCAATAGTTGTCTCAACATGCATCATCGCAAGCAACATCGACATGATATCGCCCTCTGAGTAAGGTATTTCCATTTGATCATCTGGATACACCTGGCATGTTCTTGCAGCCTTTGCAGAGGCATCGAGATAAGCAAGATTATGAGACGAATTGAAATTCTGCTCACAGCCGAGGTTACTATCTGCACTTAAATATTCAAATAACTTCGGAAAATATTTTCTATAAGTTGAGCAAAGAGCCTCATAAAAATTCTCTTTAAAACACCCTGGCTCGATTCTTTTAAACTGATCGATCGTACAATTTTTCGACTCAAAGAACTTAAAAATTTCTTTTTTCGCTTTAAGAGAAGTAAACAAACTAATAGCAAACTCAGTTGCTTCATCAACATCGAGAACTTTATTATCATCTGATTGGTACTGAAAAAGAGAACCAAGAAGAGCAATTGTTTCGGCAATATTGCGAGATCTTCGAGGCAAGATGATATCCATCTCAATCAGTTCATTTTCAAAACGCTTAAGAATATCTCTTAATTGCTGATCTCCAATAGAGAGCGAACTTCCATAATAACCGAAAGCCGTTTTAATAAGGTACTCATAAACAGCAATTTCACCAAAAGCAGCTGGATTACGACGGTAATCACCAGAGTAAGTTGCCATTTCTTCTTGACCTTTAAAATACCTATAAGTATTGGCCACTCGGCTAAATTCCACTAAGTCCGCTTTGTTCTCAGGAAATTCAAGTTCATATTTTTTAGGATCAATATAAACAGACATCGGCGACTCTAGCTGAGGCTTGATGTTTGGTGATTGATAAATTTTATGGAAGGCCAGGTTACGATTTGTAACATTGAAGACATGAGAAAAGATTCTCTCAAGATCTTTGCCTAAGACCCATTCCTGTTCTTCTTGAGTTTGGACTTCGTTTTTAGTTTTAGTTAGGATCTTTTTAACTTCAACGATAAGAGCACGGTATTTACCAATTCTCTTGTCTTCATCCAATAGGCGATCAATCCCATCAATGGCCATATCAACATGAAAGAGAGGCTCGAATCGACGATCACCTCGAGTTGGGTGGAAAAGAATATTACTTAGGTCATCAACATCATCTTGAAGAAACTTCATGGCATCAGCTTGCTCAAGAATCAAATGCTTATACCTAACGGCATCTAAAACGAGTGATAGAAGTTTTGGAAGATGATTAAATAAAAAGCCTAATTCTTTGTGATTGATAGTTTTAGGTTCTCCACCAACAAGAATTTTCTTTGCAAAAAGAAGTCCCTCAACTTTTGCTAGAATTTCTGGATCCCCTGAAGGGACAAAAGCTTCAACCAAACTCATAATATCGAGTTGATTAATGGAATCACCGCGATCTTCAACATAAATTTTTTTGAGTTCTTCTTGAATTTGTGTGGCGGCATCCTCAACTCTTTTGCGATGAGATTCATGGACTGGCAAATTCGCCGGTCTATCGGATCCAAAAGTATTTGAGTAGTGCCTGTAAGAATGAAGATTAAACATTTTCACAAGTTCAAGGATCTTAATAACATTCTCTTTAGAAATAAAATCTTTAGATTCACCTGTAATAAGATGAGCAAGGTCAAACACCGCGTGCATCGCTGGATAAGTGCTTGGCTTAATATTAGGCATGTTCTGCTTGAGATAATTTATAAGAGCAACGCGAGAGAGTTTCCCACCTTTGCCAAGTTCAGAAACTTCAATAAATATTTCTAGATTCTTCTGAAGACAAGTTAATGTACCTGTAATGGGCTTGACTAAGATGTCGGCCATTTCATCCATATCGAGTTCGCAATTGGCCTTCAGTCGTGTTGATTCTAGTTTTTGTGCGACGACTTTTTTAGAAAACAAATCACCGCAACCAGAAAGGGTGAGAGACATGAAGATGGGGGCCAGGATGAAATTTTTTAGCTTCATCCTTTAATTTTCAAGGGAGTTAGCAAAATGATAAAGACCCGGCAGAAATGCCCAGGTCTCTATCAAGAAGACTATAAGTCTATAATTTTAATTACTTACGATTTACAAAGAGAGCCAGTTCTGAATCCAACTATCCTTTTCTGCATTAATTTCATTAAAAAGCTGATTGTCGCCATGCGTTAATATCAAGGGTTGGGCCACTCGAGCAACTGGTTTGATTTGAGTTTGGGCCGGATCAAGATACTTAATATTGTCTGGGTCTCTTAAGAGATTACAGTCAAAAGTCGAAGGCGCTCCTTGCTCTCCAACCGTGACAAGAATTGAGGCAATTGTTTTTCTATTTCCTGGGGCCTGCTTATTAAAGCTCACTAGGAATTTTACAAATTTCCAAATCGAGCCAAAATCTTTCTCATCTGGAATTTGCTCATACTTAACCATGTATTGATAAATTTGTTTTTTTAATTTCTTAATGATGGTCGGCTTATCCTCTAAAAATCCATCCAGTGCCGGAGAATATATATTATAAGCATCCATGACTTCATCAGCGTCCATGATGTTATTACGGTTTCTTACGTCCCAACGAAGTATAGTTGTTTCAATATGCATCATCGCCATGAAGATCGCCTGAATATCTGATTCTGAGTAGTAAATTTCTTCTTGATTATCAGGATACACATTACAAGTTCTTGCTGCTTTCACTGACATGGATAAATAGGCCTGTCCTGCCGTATCAAAAGGAACGCGACAAACTAGTTTTTTTAATTTTGGATTTTTTGGATCAGTCTCATAAACTGTCGCTCCAAGTGAAGCAAAAAGTTTTGGATACTGATCAGGATAATTTAAACAAACGGCCTGAAAAAAGTTTCTCTTAAAGCAATCTGGAGTGAATCTACCAAACTCATCCGCCTGACACTGCCCCTTCGCAACGAGTTGATCAAAGTGGGCTTTCACATCGGTAGCGACATCAATAGAGGTGAATAAGCTGATCGCAAATTCAGTCGCTTCATTTACATCAAAAACTTTATTTTCATCTGATTGATACTGGAACAAAGAACCAAGAAGAGTAATTGTCTCTGCAACTTTCTCTTCTCGACCAGGATACATAAGATCTGTTTCAATTAAAACCGTCTTGAACTTTTTAACGAGGTCTACGACATGATCTTTAGTCATATAGACGCCATTTAAAGTTGCCGTTGCATTACAAACAATTTTCCCTGCGAGGTTATTATTTGGGCAGCCAAATTTCTTCATCATAAGAGTAAGCGCATACTCATAAAGAGCGATCTCATAAACGGCTGATGGATTACGAAAATAATCATCCGTATAAAAAGCTGAAATATTCTCCCCTCTCATAAAACGATAACGTTTTAAGATACGAACAAAATTATCAACTCGAGTTTTCTCACTCTTAAAGAGGCTATAAAGGTTTCTAAAATCATAACTAATTTCTCTACCTGGGCGGGCCTCTAAGAGTGCTCTCTCAGTCGACCAAAAGCGATGAAAAAAAGTTCCAGTCTTTAGGACATTCATGGCATGCCCAAACAGGCGCTTAAGATCACCACCAGTTACAGTTTCAGACTCTCCATCCATAACTATCATCTTGGCTTCTTTTAAAAGCTCATAATACTTATAGAGATCGAGGGTTTCTGAAGTACTAAACATTTGAACGGCATCAATGGCATCTTTTAAATTAAAAAGGACTTCCTCATCTCTAATACCTGTCTGGGAAGAAAATATAAGACTATTAAGGAGTTCCACATCGGCACTTAGGAACTGAACAGTGGACTCTTGAGTCAGTCTAATTTTTTTGTAGCGAGTGCCATCAAGGGCCAATAAGACATAAGAACTAAAATTATCGATAAGATTTGAAAGTTCCTTGTGGGTAATTGTGAATTTGTCTCCGCCAAGAATGATTTTCTTAGCAAATAAGAGTTTCTTAACCTTAGTCATCGTTTGAGAGTTATCATCAGAGGTGAAACTATCAATCAAATTAACAAGATCAAGTGTATGAATTTTCCCTTTGCGATCTGGATTAAAGATCTCTTTCAGCGCTGAAGAAATAATTAAGGCAGCTGGCTTTATCCTTTGATCTCTTTGAACACGATAATTTTCGTACTCAATTTCCTCATCTGCTAAGAAGATAGGCTTAAAATTGGTTGAGGCTTTTTCATTGAAAATTTTGGCGAATTTTACAAGAGCATCAATATTTGGTTCTGAAATATAATCAGGATCATCACCAAAAATAAGGTAATTAATATCAAAAACTGATTTTAAAACTTTTATGACTTCCGGCTTAATATCTCTGCGGTTATTTTTTATATAATTCTCGAGGGCAATTCGAGACATATAACCAGGTTTTTTAGTTTCAACCACTTTAACAAAAAGTTTTAAGTTTTTGCCAAGACAATCAATAGTCCCCTGAATGGGCTCCTCAAGGATAAGGGCAAACTCTTCGACATTCAGATCACAATTAGCATTAAAACGGCTTGATTCAAGAACATTTTTCTCAGTCTTCTTTTGAAATAAATCTCCACACCCAGTTAAAGTGAAAATGAAGAGAAGTGAAAGAAGCCCAGGGATAAATGTCTTAAAAGTCATAATCCTTCCTAATAAATATATCTGAGTCCCGCAAAAAGGGAGTCGTTATTTGTATAAGGAGACCAGAAAGATTTTCCACTATCGGGAGTGCCTATTAAGTTCACCCCAAGAGTGGTTAAAAATTCTTTCGAAACATTATAATTGGCCCGTAACATCACCAAACGATCAGTGGTGAGCATGTCATACTTCACATCTGCCGAGAGACGAAATTGCTGAGTGAAATTTCTCATGAGAAAACCATTAAGGGCCTGATTCCAGCGGGGATCTTGGGCCAGAGAATCGCGGTCCCTATCAAATGGACTTAAGCGGGCAACGTAATTAAAACCCATACCATAGACATCATTAATTTTTGAAATCCCGCCCCCCACATAATCTTCACGAACTTTTTTGGTTTTAATGTCAGTATAGTCAGTTGCTTCCTGGTTACCATCTGGATAAGTGTTCGGTCTGACCGCAATTCCTGAGACATACATTTCCACATCGGCATTACGGTACTTGAGATTTCCCCCGTAAAGATCGTGGTAGTAGAATTCAGGATCGATATAAGCATTTACAAAGGTCCCCTCTGGAGGTGTGTTTAGTTTTACATTTACCTTTGTTGAAACTTGGTTTTCTGGTTTGCGCATAACAAAGGCATCCACGACCCAAAATTTATTTTCCCATCCCATCGTGGCTCCTATACTGTAGCGAAAGACAACTTCCGCCAATTCTGGATATTCCACAATATAATTCACTGGAACAAAAGGTCCTCCATCACTTATTTGAGTTGATGCCGCCGGAGGATTGGCCCATGGGTTTCTTGAAGTAATGGTTTTTTTGCTCTTATTAATATCTAGACTTGGATTCATCTCTGGCACATAAACTGGGGAGCCAAACGCTTTCCAGAAGAAGCCATTGCTAGATCTGTTTTCATATTCAATTCCAACAAGACCTTCTTGTCCTGGATCAAAATAATCGAAGTTTTTTCTATTATTAAATTTTCCTAGGCCCCATAATGAGTCGACTCCAGACCAAGGGAGGATTTTACGGCCAAAACTCATGCGGTCGCCAACTTTCTCAGCTGAATCCCATGGTCTGAAAAGACCATCTTTGGCCACATAGGCTTCCTGAAGCGAAAACATGGTTAAATTCTGATCATTGACTAAAGCAGAAAAATTAAACTTTTGCTCAAGATCACCAGTTTTATGATTGAAGTATGTGAAATTAAAATCACCATTGTAGCGGTTACCAGGAACATCACCAATGTCACGGTTGATCTGATTAGTGAGTCCCCCAATATGACCATGAATGGAGTCGGAGGAATTGGCATAAGCCGTTGTAACAACAGTCGTTGATAAGCAGAGGGTGAAAAATTTTTTCTTCGAAGTAGCCATGGAATCTTAAACCTTTTGTCGCCAGTTAAAAAATCTGCTCATCTTACCCCGTAAATAACGATCTTTCATGCTCAATTCTAGCAAGTCTCGGGCCGACTTAAGGGTCTCTATGTAAAGTTTTCCTGACCTGTCAAAAAGTCAGAAGCTTTAAGTTTTCTTGGTGCATGATTCTTAGTAAATTGAGCCTACATGTTTACTCTACAGAAGGATAAACCCTGCATGAAAAAGCTAAGTATTGGAATTCTTTTAAGTTTTGCTGCCCTCTCTGGTATGGCAGAAGCTAATTCTCGCCGCTTTCACCCTGAAAACCTCATCGTGAAAGTAAAAAAAGGCCAGAAAATGGTCAATTCACCTTTTATCAAAAGTGCCAAAAGATTGATCGGCCGTATGTATCTTGTTAAAACCAACAATCCTCAAGAAGTGGCCCAAAAGCTCTCAAAACATGAGAGCATTGAATACGCTCAGCTTGATTACTATGGTGAAAAATCTCAGATGCCAAAGATGGAAGTCCTCGATGATATGGGACTGGCCATGAAGCGCTTCACAGAAGTGAATTTTTTCAATTTTAATGATCCTGATGCTTCTAAACTTTGGGCTTTCAATTCAACATCTGGAATGAATGTGAGCCAGGCCTATGATGTTCTTCCTCAATCTGAAGCCAAAGAAATAATCGTTGCAGTTGTCGATACTGGTGTTGATCATAACCACCAAGATTTAAAAGACATCATGTGGACAAATGAAAAAGAAATTGCCGGTAACGGAATTGATGATGATAACAATGGTTATATTGATGATATCCACGGGATTAATACTCTTGTGAGAGACAGAAATGGTAATGCGACAATGAATACCATGGCTTCACACTGGCACGGAACTCACGTTTCAGGAACAATCGCGGCTACTCAAAATAATGGAATTGGTATTGCTGGTGTGGCGAATAACGTGAAAATTATGGCCATCAGAACTGTGCCGGACGATTCAGATGAACTTGATTCAGATATCGTTGAAGGTTTTAAATACGCTGCGAAGATGGGTGCCAAAGTCATCAACTGCTCATTCGGTAAATCTCGTAATGAAAATGGGATGGCCGTAAGAGATGCAATCAATGAAATTGGCAAACGTTACAATACACTTGTGATTGCTTCTGCTGGTAACGACTCTAATAATCCATTTGGTGGATGCCCAGGCTGGTGTAACAATGATGAGCGTTTAAAATACCCAGCTTCTTTTGATTCAGAAAACCTTCTTGTTGTGGCTTCAACAACAAGCAATGGCTCTATGTCGAGCTTTTCAAATACGGGTGTTAGAACAGTAGATGTAGCCGCTCCAGGATCAAATATCTACTCTACCCTCAATGGCAATAAATACGGGATGGCTTCTGGAACTTCGATGGCTGCACCGAATACATCTGGTGTTGCTGCGATGATTCTAAGCTACTACCCAGATCTATCAGCAACTCAATTGAAAGATGTCCTCATGCAGTCAGTGACAAAAGTTCCTGCATTTAGCGGAATGATTGCTTCTGGTGGACGGGTAAACTTAAAAGCAGCTCTTTCAAAAGCAGCTCTTTCAACAGCAGCTAGAAAAAATTAATTTCTTTCAAAAAGGGAGCCTAGGCTCCCTTTTTTTTTGCCTTAGAAAATAACTTAAGCATCTTTTCTTCCCAAGCTTCCATGATTTTCTCTTCTTTCAAAGAAATTTCGTGATCATAACCAACAAGATGAATCACTCCATGGAAAAGGAGATGAATAAACTCATCGAAATAGCTGATATTAAATTCATCGGCCTGAGCAATAATCTTTTTATGGCAAATCGCGAGATCGCCTAAAAAAAGCTCTCCCCCAACAAATTCTCCCTTGCCTGGAGATTGTCGGAGACTCATAAAACTTGGAAAAGATAAAACATCGGTCACTTTATTTTTTTGGCGATGCTCGGTGTTTAATTTTTTGATTTTCACTTCACCACAAAGAAGAATCGAAATCCTCACTGACTCGATACTTGAAAGCCATTTCTGATCCATAAATTGTGGATCCTTAATAACTTTCTGCATGACGAGGCCCGCCAGCATCAGCCATTGCTGGATTTTTTTTTCTTGTGCTTTATTTATTTTAACACTTGTCTGGAGGTCAAAAAAGATCTCTGGATGTTTCTTCATGCTGTCCATGGTATCCTTTTCCTAGACCACAGGCAATATCAAGGAGAAAGCTTGAATCATCCAGAACTCATTAGGTGTATTGAAGTTATACGTAAGCTTCGTCATCCCAAAGAAGGATGTCCCTGGGATTTAGAACAAACCCACGAAAGCTTACTTAAATATCTTTTGGAAGAGTCCTACGAATTTATTGAAGCAACTGAACTGAAAAATCCAAAACTCATGGAAGAAGAGCTCGGAGATGTCCTGCTCCAAATTCTGCTTCATTCAACGATTGCCTCGGAAAGTGGTTCATTCACGTTGGAATCTGTTGCCAAGACACTGGCAGATAAAATTATCCACCGCCACCCCCATGTTTTTGGAAATGAATCAAACGACCTTTCTAGTGCTAAGGTTTTAGAGAATTGGGAAGAATTAAAAAAGAAAGAAAAAGGTGAAAGAAAATATTCTATTGATAATAAATATCTCCATGCACCATCACTTGAGTCAGCGTTTCGGATTGGTAAAAAATCCACGACGGTGAATTTTGATTGGGAGAACTATAATCAAGTCCTGCACAAAGTTGAAGAGGAGTGGCAAGAGGTAAAACAAGAATTACCTCCTGGTGGAAAATACGATAAACAGAGAGTAAAGGAAGAAATTGGAGATCTCCTATTTTCAGTCGCCCAACTGGCCCGTCACCTCGAAATAAATCCTGAAGAATGCCTTAAAGAGGCCAATCAAAAATTTATCGATCGCTTTCAAAAAGTTGAAGATAGAGTTAAGGCCCGCGGTGGAAAACTTGAAACAACTCCTCAAGCTGAACTTGAAAAATTATGGGTCGAAGTTAAAAAGTTATGAAATTAAAAATTGAATATCAACGCCTGACTCCAGAGAAAAGACTTTATCAAAGTGACATCCCTGTTATTGGACTCACGGGTGGAATTGCCTCAGGAAAGTCATCAGTTGCTCGTCTGCTCGCAATGAAAGGCTTTACGATTATTAGTGCAGATAAGTTAGTTAAGAATATTTATCAGTGGCCTGAATCAATCACCTTTATCCAAACAAATTTTCCTGACTTTATGAGAAATGGTGAGATTGATTTTAAGAAACTCAGAGAAAAAGTTTTCCAGGATGAGAAGACTAAAAAACTTATTGAGAGTTATATTTATCAACGTCTTCCACAGGCTTATCATGATGAATTAAAACTCCACGCAGATCCTTCAGTTATTATCTATGATGTCCCCCTACTCTTTGAAAGAGGCATGGAAAAGCTTTTTGACCTTGTCCTTGTGGTTTATACACCTCGATCGGATCAGTTGGAGAGGCTCAAGATAAGGGATCACATTTCCACTGAACTTGCTGAGAAGATGCTTAATCAACAAATGGATATTGAGGACAAGAAAAATAAGGCCGATGTTGTTCTTATGAATATATTGAGCGAAAAAGAACTGGCCCACGAAACCGAAAGTTTTGTGAACCAGTATTTTAATTTAATTAGCTAATTCGAGTTCCACTTCAATTTCACGATTCTCGTTCGCAAGATCGAATGGATTGCGGTAAGTCTTTTTATTAATCACCTGACACTTACCTCTAGCATATTCCCAAACTCTTCCCAGAAAGAAACTCTGGCCTTGGTATTTAACACATTTAAGACCTGTATCGCATTGATATTCCCACTGGCCATCTGAGGTTCTCTTCCCATTTTCATAGACCGGACAATTTTGACCTTCTAGTCCTCTGAGCTGGCAAGACATAAACTGTTCACGAGAATTCTCCTCACGGCAGCGAGGGAAATTCTTGATTTTCACAAGAGAAATGATCTCGTTATTAAACCAGTTATAGCAGTGCTCATCGATAGCACACTTGGTTTTTGGGTGAGAGAAAGTTAAACCGGCCACGACACTTTTCATCATCATATCCAATGATTTTTGAACAGTTAGAGAATTATTAAATTTCGCGACCAGGAAATCATTATGGCAAAGTTCTGAGATGAATTTTACTGTAACTGATTTATTGGCGACATACTCAGGAAGAGCAATTCTTCGGGAGGCAATATCGACTTGATTAGAAAACTTTTTTGTAATTGAAGCATTTCCACCTAAGCCCATGTAACTAAAACCGCCAGATCCTTCGTAGTCTGTCTCAAAAGTTAAATCGGCATCACATGTAAAGAACATGTACCTCTTTTGCTGTTTTCCATTTTTAACCAAGATTTTTCCACTTGAGTCTCTCTTGTGATAATCAAAGTTTCCACCATCTGCAAAAATAGGATTCATTCCATCTGCCATAATCGTGGCATTCGTACTGTAGGTCTTTTTAAATCGAATAGAAGGTCCAGCATTGATTGTGGCACCTAAAAAGGAAACTTTGAGTTGCATTGAGACATTGGATGAGGTTGATGTTATCTCTGCAGTTCGAACAGTAAGATTACTAGAAGACACCCAACGGCTACTCTCCCTATCAGAAACCAGTGATTCTATAACTTCTTGTTTATTATTGTATTCTTTTCTTTCTGAATCGTTTGATGGTGTAGCGAGCTTATTGCCAGCTTCATGAGAGTCTAATCCAAATTCTTGGTTAAGAAAATTTGATCTACTGATCGCATCTTTTTTAAAACTCTCTTGCACTTTAACCAGATCAAGAGATTCGCTAACGGCGCCATTTTCAACTTGATCTAGAGTTTTGTGAGCAAGAAGAGAAAGTTCATCTCTCAAGGCAGGGGCCACAAGAGAAAGGTCTTTATCTATGGCAGATCTAATTTCTTCTTTTGCAGACTCAGGATTTTCATATTTTTTAAGTGCAGCTTCATAGGCATCAATGACTCGAGCTCTAATTTGATCCGCCAGGAGATTGGCCTCTTTTTTGGCCCTCTTATCAAGACTTAAACCTTGCTTTTCATATTCAAGTTCACGTTGAAAGGAATCAAAAGCAAATGCAGGAGCTTGCTTTTGCAGCTTCATGAGTGAATCCACTCGGGCCTGTTTGGTCTTAAAATCAACCCTGGCAAAACCGGAGGTTGAAACCAACAAGGATAGAAATAGCCAACGATAATTAAGCATGAAAAGCTCCTTAATAATGCGTAGCGAAATAGTATCCGGATTAATGAGAATTTTTTTAGTCTTTTGAGGGATTTGAACTTTTTACAGGATTGAGCAAAATTTAACTACAGGCCCAATGAGTGATGATGCGAAACTGAGACGAGAGATTGAGACCATGGATCATTAAATTCCAATGACTTAGCTAGTAGCTTAAGGCCCTCTCGATTTTTATTACCTTTTCCGTATTTTGGATCCCCCATGACCGGGTGACCGATGGATTCAAGATGCCGTCGAATCTGATGGAGCCGACCAGTTTTAATTTCAACTTTAAGCAGGGATAAATTCCCCTGAGAATCAAGCACTTCAACCTCAGTAGTGGCAGCTTTTCCATCCAATTTTTTATCAATCAGATGTGTAGATCCTGGCTTCATCTGGCCTTTAACGACTGCCTCATAAGTTTTTTTTACTAAGTTTTTTTGAAACATGTCACTCAGTTTTGCAGCAGCTTGAGAATGATGGCCTACAATCATAAGCCCTTCAGTCTCACGATCCAAACGATGGATGAGAAAGACTTCGTGACCCTTCTGGCGCTCAATGAATCTTAATATTGAAGTATGGTCTGAAGCTTGAGACCCCTGAGCGAGAACGCCAGCTTCTTTTATCCAAATACTATAGTTCTTATTTGTAAGAAGACATTCCGCATGGGTTATTTCAGGATAAGAAAGAATTTTTTTATCATAATACAGAGTGACCTTATCCTCGGGTCTCACGATAACGTTTATATCTCTAAGTCTCAAAATTTTCCCGGCACTTCTCTTTTGAATCCAGACTGCGCCTTTCTCTGCAGCATCTTTCAAATCAATCTCAAGAAGCTGTGTTGCTAAAACCAGCAATTCACCTATTTTAATATTGTTAGATGAAAACTTCTTAACTTGAAGATCGAAAACTTTCATCAGGATAGAAATTGATCACTATTTGAATTCGTGACCATCCTTTCAGATTTATATTCCTTTTTTAAAAGCGAGAATAGGCTTTTAAAATTTTCAAGCACTCGCCCTTCTTCAATATTTAGTCTCTTTTGGACGTCAATCAAAGCTTCACGAACTTCATGGTCTTTTTGGGTTGTCTGGAATGAAAAAGAAATCTGCTCAGATGGCAACTTCTCATGAATCATAGAAAGTTTAGAAATTTGAACATCGAGCTGCATAAGTTTTTTGTCAAAGGCTGCAACAGTAAAATCCAAACGTGCTAACTCATCCTTATAGCGAGTTGCTAGTTTTTGTTGATTTTCATCCAAAGCTGGGAGTTGTCCAAGCAGTGAATTATTCATAGAAATTAATTTCACTTTAATTTCCATTAATTCAAACTTTAATTTTTTATACTCCCCTTTCATGGATTCAAGTTGGTGAATAATCTCGCCAGATTCCTTGGCCCTCTTCAATGCTTCCTGAGAAACAAGATGCAAACGATGGGCTTCATTTTTAAGATCATCGGATTGCTGTAAAATTGTTTTGTTAATTTGAATTAAGGACTCATTCGATTCAATATTAGTCACAAAGGAATGCTTTAATTCACTAGCAATTCGAGCTTCATCCTTAACGATAAACTTCCTTTCAGCTTCAAATTCTTCCATAAATTTGATTTTTTCTTTGAGCTCACTATTTTCTTTTTCAAGACTATTTATAGTGTGAAGATATTCGACTTTCTCATCAGTGACTCGATTAAACACTTGGTGCAACTCAACATATAGGTTTTTTAAATCATTATTTGAGAAATCTCTCTCAAGCAGACCAAGCTCGTCTTCATCTAATCTTTCAGCATTCCAAAGTTCAATAAACCGAACCATCGCATTCTGAGAAACATTAACTTGTTCGTTAATAGCATCTTTAACTGAAACCAGTGGATAAAGAAAGACCATCACTCTTTCTTCTCTATTGGCCACAACAGGGGTCACGTACATTTCATATGGAAGAGAAGGTGAAAGCTCGTCTTGCTTAATTTTCACAGGATAAATTCCTGCAATTTTATTAACGAGTGCTTGATAGATCGGGTCTTGATCTAAGTTGAGATAATCTCGAACATAGTCCCAATTGAAAGCATCAGATCGAACTTCTTCATCACTCAAGTAAAGTTGATCAAGAAATAATTGATTATGCCATACAAGCTTAAAATTGTGATCAATCATGCAACCAGCAAATGGTAATCCCTCATGAAGAAGTGTTCCAAGATTAAGCTTTACTTTTAATCCATCCATGAGAGCGATAATTTCAGCTCTCGTTACATCAGTATATTGATCAATCATATAACGCTGATCATTTAAAATACCATTTGAGATAACTGATTTAACTTCCCCTTCAAGCTGTGTTGAAATTTTTTGTTTTTGCCATCTAAATAGATAGGCCATTCCCATCCAAGATAAGACAAGAAAGGCTACAACACTCGAAAGCATGATGATAAGATTGTTTTGTTTTTGAACTCGTATATTTTTAAAACTTAAAGCCTTCTTATCAACATCTTTCATCCATTTGGCCAATGCAAGATTGGCTTGATTCGCACTCATTTTTAAATTTCGAGATTGATTATTCAAATTCGAAAGTAATTCAAGTTCATTAGTCATGGATGAAAAACGATTCTGGAGACCTGCTTTTTCAGAAGCTTCAATTGTTGACTTTTCGACAATAGAATTTAATTGGGCGATATCACTTTTAAGATAATTTACTTGAATTGAAGATCCTACATTCTTTGTATTTAAATTATTAAGACGTTCCGTCATTTTTGAAGATATTGATTCAACTGAACGGTATTTTTTTTGTTTTGATAGATCTTCAAGATTTTTGACTTTTTGTTTCAATATTTTGAGAACATCATCAGGGCTACTCAGTCCTGAATTCAAATTAATGAGCTCATCAAACTTTGTCATTTCTTTAGCAAGATCTTTAGAGACTTTAATTTCAAGAATCTCCTCTGTACTTGCAATTTTATTATGAAACTCTTTCATGAGTTCATGGGCCTTGTTCGCCTCTGCCCATGAGAGAAATTTAGTAATCTTATCAAAACTTTTATCTTGTTTTATATTTTGCGTGAGTTGGTTTACTTTAAGAATTTGTTGCTCTTCAACTTTTTGCATATTCCCCATTCTAAAAGAATAAAGAGTAGCACCTGTTGTTGCGAGTATCCCAATAACAAAAAATGTATGTATGGCAAATTGTCCTTGAGTAAAAGTTCTTTTCCAGTCCATATCGCACCCTTTATTTGAGAAGATCAATATTTAATTCTCTGATAAATGCTGACGCATTGAAAAGCTTAAAACACATAGGGGCAGACGTGGGGGCAAATAAAAAAGGCCCTCAAAAAGAGGGCCTCTTGATTGAACTTATTTTTAATTAATCGTTAGCTAGCGATATCTTCGTGAGACTCAAACTGGTTACGAAGTTTTGCTTTCAACTTCAAGATCGCTTGAGTATGAAGTTGAGATACTCGGGACTCAGTTACATCTAAAACCTGGCCAATTTCTTTTAAATTTAAATCTTCAAAGTAATAAAGAGATAGAACTAGTCTTTGCTTCTCAGGAAGTGACTTAATGCCATCTTTTATAATTTCTTGGGCACGTTTATATCCAACAGCTGTCTGAGGATTGGCAGAGCGAGAAGTTTCCATAAGGGAAACCATAAGCTTCTTATCGCCTTTGCTCATGGCCGCAGCATCTTCAATATTTAATAAAGACACTGATTTAGATTTATTAATGAGTTCATGGAACTCATCCATTGAGCATTGGAGATGCTCGCACATTTCCTCATCTGTCGCTGGACGACCAAGATCTTTTTCTAGGGCTGCGTAGGCTTTTTCAACTACTTTTGCCTTCTCTCTTACAGAACGAGGGACCCAGTCCTGAGAACGAAGTTCATCTAAAATCGCTCCACGAATCCTGAATTCTGCATAAGTTTTAAACTTATTATCTCTAGATGGATCAAACTTCTCAATGGCATCCATGAGACCAATAACACCACAAGAAATCATGTCATCAAGTTCAATATTTGGTGGAAGTCTTGAAGCAATCTTTTGTGCAATAAATCTTACAAGAGGAGCATATTCAAGAATTATTTCATCTTTGACCTTAGGATCAACTGTAGAGCGGTAGTCTTTTAAATTTTTAAGTTTGGCCGTGAGTGATGACATGAAATGCTCTCCTTAGCTTTTTTTCCGTTTAATGAACATCGTGTTCATGGGCCATAAGGCTTGTGCCCTGTAATCGAGCGGCCATCGGTCCACCGTTCTTTTCGGTGAACTCATATAAAAGTTTAACGAAGTTTTTTTGCCATTCATTATTTGTTTCAGATAGGAAAAAAGTATCAAATCCATCGGCAGAAATTTCCGCTTTTTTCACGCCACCGAGGAAAGAAGTCTTAATCCCGATGAAATTTTCAATCGTTTGCCCCAGAGTTGAAACCACTTTTTGCATTTGTTTTTCAGTTTGAAACATATTCACAATTAAGTGGTTTTCTTTTGTACCAAAGCGATTGTGTAAAAGTTTAATTAAAGAATAAGAATCAGTGATTGAAGACTTATCTGGAGTGACAACAACCCAACGGTAATCGCAAAAGGCATTAAGTGTTAGGGCTTCTCGTGATACACCTGCAGGGCAATCGAGAAGAATATAGTCATACTCATGCTCGTGAGAATTGATAATATCAATAATGATTTCGGCAAAATTTAATTTACTTTCAAATAGAGAAATTGATCCATTACAGGCCGGTAGAAGGTGAAAATTTCCTTGCTGAATGAGTACATCTTCAAAACTTGCTTCAGCAGAAAGAAGTTTTTCAAATTTATTATCGAGAGGTAAACCTAATTTGATGGCCGTATTTGAAAGATTTGAATCGCAATCAATCAGTAATGTTCTATGGCCAGATTTCGCTAGCTCTTGAGCAGCCTTTAAAGAAATAGAGGTCTTTCCTACCCCACCTTTGCCACCAGTAATTGAAATCTTAGTACAGGGCCTAAAGTCTTCGAGAGATAAACTACGAGAGTTTAATTTTTGATTTGAACTAAAAGAAAGCAACCACTCACTAGTCTTGTGCATAAACCTCCTGTCACTGCACTGGCCTAACATCCTGTCGGGCCTCACAACAAAGACTTGGAACTAGAACTGAAAAAGACCGGCCATTAATCTTTCGGCCGTCGCTGCCTCAATATCATCCGGAACTACTGGACCTGTTCCAAAGAATTTGAGAGGCAACTTATTGTGGGCCTTATGAACATTGAAGAGGGCCCCAAAGTTCATACAAAGGTCCACATGAGATATGATAACACCGTCAATTATATCCTTATATCGGGCAATAATTTTTCTGTTATAAAGTTCTGAGTGAATCGCCGAAAGTGTGCCTAGCACTTCCACATGATGGAAACCACGTTTCATAGTCTCAATGAATTTTTTTGTTTCATCGCCATTTTTTGTATTTAGACGGAGATCCACAAGGACAGACCTCCCTGCTTCTGTAGCTTTACGACAGAGACCGACAACTTCAGAAAAGTTTTGAACCTTTTCCGATTTTATGCCAAAAACCTGAGCAGCAAAGTCAGTACTAGCAGAATTTTGAGCATCCTGAGAGTACTGGATCAGTGTGACATCTTTCTTTAAGACGGCAATTTTCATCCCCATGGAACTTTGACCCGAGGCTGCTTCTGAGACGAGGATGGTCACTACGGGTTCCCCATTACCGATTTTTGCAAAGAGCGGAATATCTGTAAAAATGGATCCGGCCATTTCTTTGAGTGCAAATTCAAAGACCACATCAGGATTTTCGAGATCCTCTTTGGCCAATTCATAATTGGCCTTTTTCATCAGATCCAAAATATGTGACTCATCCACATCAAGAGTTTTAAGAGTCGTCCGAAGCTGAAAAAGACCATTAGCTTCATTGAGATGTTTTTGATTGAATTGATAATTTTGAGAGAGCTCTAAAATTTTTTGCTCGAGAAGAGCGATTTTATGCTGTTGCGTTTTCATCTCTTGGCGCAATTCATTATAAGCTTCACGTGAAACAGATTGAGCAGGTGTTTGCTGATTTGGTTGCGAATATTCTCTAGGAGATGAGGTCGTTTCATTCTGAGTAGGACGAGCAGAGGCAGCCTGATTAGATTTTTGAGTTAAAACTCTCTCAGATGGTGGCTCTGAATACTTACCATGAGTGGCCTTAGGTTTTGCCATCACTGGTTCAACATCATTTGAATCAAAATCAAAAGATGATTCTTCTCCATCAGTGAGAAATTCATCGAGGCTATTCTTAATCATTGAAGTCGTTTTAGTCGTAACCTCGGCCAGGCTAGCAGAACCTTTAGCAATCGTATTTACAACTTTATTAAGTCCAATATTTCCATACCCTGCTCCTGAATTTGATTGCATCGAATTTTCCGGACCAGCATATTGATGAATAGTATCTTTAATTGATTTAGCAGGTTTTTGATAAAAAGCTTCTTTTTGATCATCATTTAGCACTTTATCCACCTTTGACTTTTTTTCAAAACTTCTTTCTGATATAGCGGCTGTTATTTCAATCTTCTTTTTTTTAAAAGCACCCTTGAGACCATTATTTGTGATTGTTTTAAGAATAATAGCATCAGGGCCAAGCTCTAACTTGACCGCTTTTAAGGCCTCTTCTAATGTATCGGCTTCGAATTTCTTAACGAACATTCTTTATAACCTCACCGTACCTAGTGATCTAATATTAACATCTGGACTTAATTCATTATGACTGACCACAATCAGGTTGGGAATGAATTTCTCAGTTAACCTCTTGAAATGTCTCCTAATTACAGGGCTGCATAGGACCACCATCTTCTCACCTTGAGAGGTTGCTTCCTCAATTTTTTCATTGAGTGAGGCAAGAATTGTTTGAGTGACTTTAGGATCAAGATTAAGTTGTGAGCCACCATCGGTCTGAATGATTGATCTCGCCACGGCCTGCTCAAGTCCAAGATCCAAAGTGAAAAGAGTGACTTCACCAGATCCGTTTTTAATTTTCTCTGTAATAGAACGATAGAGTGATTGGCGAGCATACTCGGTTAAGGCATCTGGATCTTTAGAACTTGGACCAAATTCAGCAAGAGTTTCAAGAATTGTTCTGAGATCTCTAACAGAGACACCCTCTCTTAAAAGATTTTGAAGCACTTTAAGAACTGTCCCTAAAGTCATAATATCAGGGACAAGATCTGAGACAACTTTTGGATTATCTTCTTTAAAGTTATCCATAACTTTCACAAGCTCTTGTCTTCCGAAGAGTTCACTTAGATTCGCTTTAAGGACTTCAGTTAAATGTGTTGCGACGATGGTAGAAAGATCAACAACTGTATATCCATTAAATTGAGCTTCATCTTTTCTATCATCAGTAATCCAAATCGCAGGAAGGCCGAATACTGGTTCTTTAGTTGGAATCCCTTCCATTTGCTCAATCACTGTTCCTGGATCCATGGCCATAAGATGATCAGCTACGAGCTCGCCTTTTGCAATTTCGACACCCTTCATCTTAATTGAGTAGCCACCGGGCTTAAGTTCAAGATTATCTTTAATTTGAACAGAAGGAATAATAACACCCCAATCGAGAGCAAATTGTTTTCTAATTTGTGTAATTCTTTCTAGGAGATCGCCATTTTGTTCTGCATCTACAATACTGACAATTCCATAACCGACTTCTAGTTGAACCAGCTGAACTGGAAGAAGAGATTCTAGAGTTTCTGCTTTTGATTTTGTTTCTTGAACAGCGCTTGTTTGCTCTGCAGTTTTGGCCAGCTCTTTATTTTTTTCAATTTTAAATCCAGCAAACGCAATAAGACCACCCATCAACATGAAAGGAAGGCCAGGAAATCCCGGAATAAGTCCAAACATCGCCAGAGATCCTGCCGTGATATAGAAAGCTTTAGGGTGGGCCGTAAATTCTTCTCCGACTTGTTTTCCAAGCGCTTCAGAGTTTGAATTTCTGGTAGCAATAATACCTGCAGCAGTAGAGATAATGAGTGCTGGAATTTGAGCGATAAGACCATCACCTACCGTGAGGAGTGTAAACGTTTTAGCAGCATCAGAAAAATTCATGTCATTTTGAGCAACACCAATAATGATACCACCCACAATATTAATCGCTGTAATCAAGATACCTGCAATAGCATCTCCTCGAACAAACTTCGAAGCACCGTCCATCGATCCGTAAAAATCTGCTTCTTGTGCTACTTCTGCTCGACGTTTTTTTGCTTCGGCCTCGTTAATAAGACCTGCATTTAAGTCGGCATCAATGGCCATTTGCTTTCCAGGCATTGCATCTAATGTGAATCGTGCTGAAACTTCGGCCACTCGCCCAGCACCTTTTGTAATAACGATGAAGTTAATAACCACAAGGATAATAAATATGATAATACCGACGGCGTAATTTCCCCCCACCACAAACTCACCAAAGGATTTAATAATTTCTCCAGCAGCTGCAGTCCCATCAGTGGCCCCATGAAGAAGGATGTTACGAGTCGAGGCAACGTTGAGAGAAAGTCGCAAGAGAGTTGTTATTAAAAGCACTGTTGGGAAAGTAGAAAAATCTAAAGGCTTTCTTGAATAAACAGAAACTAAAAGGATAGCTACTGAAACAGCAATAGAGAGGGCCAGAAAAAGATCGAGAAGGAGTGGTGGTATAGGTACAACCATCACACCTAAAACAATCATCAGTCCCAATGCAATTGCAAGGTCAGAATTTTGAGATAAAATTTTGAGTTTACCTAGTAATCCATCCATAGATACCTCGCCCATCCTGGGCTAAATTTTATTTTAAAGCTTTTTGTTTTCTTCTTAACTTATAAACAAAAGCTAGAACTTCTGCGACGGCTTTATAAAGTGTTCGAGGAACTCCATGTCCCACTTTAACTGTTTTATAAAGAGTACGCGCTAACATAATATTTTCAACAACAGGTATATCATTTTCCTTAGCAATTTCTCGAATTCTTAAGGCCAAATGATCTGCACCTTTAGCAGTGACTGATGGGGCCACCATGTTCTCCCCATCATACTTTAATGCTACACTAATATGAGTTGGATTGGTAACAATTACATCGGCCTTTTTTACATCATCCATCATGCGTTTTTGGGCCATTTGTCTTTGAATTTGGCGTATTTTATTTTTGACTTCAGGATTACCATCTTTTTCTTTCGCTTCTTCCTTAACCTGTTGCTTGGTCATCATCATTTTCTTACGATAGCTCCATTTCTCCCAAGCAAAGTCTGCAATAGCAATCACACCCAAACCAAGTAAGACTGAAAAGCCAAGTTTAACCATCAAGTACTTACCAAAACCTATACTTTGAGCAGCATCTGCATGGAGAAAACCGAGGAAGCTTCCAATATTATCTTTCATCACACTGTAAGTAATCATGATGACAACAGTGAATTTAAAAACACCTTTAATGGCTTCAACAATCGCTTTTTTACTTAATAGTCTTTGAAATCCCTGGATTGGATTAAGTCTCTCAAATTTGACTTCAAGAATTTCTGGTGAATAGAGAAAGCCGATCTGAATGAAAGAGGAAACAAAACCCAAACACGCTGATGCCACAAAGAATGGCCCAACACATTTAACGAGTGTCCAAGCTGTTTGATTAATAACATCCACAAACTTTTTGGTAGTATAAATATTTTTAAAATCTAAGCGATAGAGCCAGTCAATGTACTCAGTGAATTGTTCGTAAACGAAAAAACCACATAAAATAAGAGTGAGAAGTGAACCAGATAATAAAAGAACGTTCGAAAGTTCTTTCGAAACTGCAACATCACCCTTCTTACGGGATTCATCTATCCTATGCTGGGAGGGTTCTTCCGTTTTTTCGTCGTCGTCGCTTTCGTCGGCCATCCTATGCCTCTATCGGGAAAGAAATTGATACCAATTCCCTAGTTTTTCTACATATAGTTCAAAACTTACCTGGAAAAACTCCTCTGCTATTCCTAAGAAAAGAAGTAACCCAAGTCCAATATTCACTACAAAGCTTACTTGCAAAACATTCATCTGAGGAACAGTTCGGGCCAAAATTCCCATCACTAAATTCATCAATAAATTTGCAAAAATAAGTGGCCCCGCCAAAAGGATCGAGGCAGTAAATGCTGACTTAAAGAATAACACAAAATACTCTGGCGTTTTGAGCATTTTATCCGCATTTAAGAAATTGACAGAAAAGAAGGACTCAAAAACACCTTTAAACATCGGTACCAATGCTCCTGATGAAAGAACGAGAATAATCATGGTCCATTCTACCAATCTTTCAAAAGGGCCAACTTGCTGACCTTGAGTGGGGTCAAAATAGCTTACTGAAGCATACCCTACTTGTTGGGTCAGAATATTACCAGTTGCCACAAATAAACTCATAATACACTTCACCAAAAATCCAATAATTAACCCAGTTGTTGTATGAAACATCATGAGAATCCAAATGTTATCAACTCCCACCATTTGTACTTCTGCAAGAAGTGTGCCCTGAGTTTCTGGAAAAAAGGCAAAAGCGATGAGAAAGCTCGTGAGAATTTTTACAATCATGGGAACTGAGACGTTATCAAATAAAGGAAGCTGGAAAAGCACAGCAATCCAACGAGAAAACCCCATCCAGAAGGCAAGGAAAACCTGCTGATCAAGAATGGATATATTCATTAGCGCCTAATAAGTTCTGGAATGCTGGTGAAAAGATCCTGGGTATAAGAAACCATTGTTTCCATCATCCAGGGACTAAAAATAACAAGAGCAGCAATGATAACTAGAATTTTTGGAATAAAGGAAAGCGTTTGTTCGTTGATTTGAGTGACGGCCTGAAAAATAGAGACGAGCACACCCACAACTAAGGCTCCAATAAGCATGGGAGCTGAGAGCATGAGGGTGACTTTCATCGCCTGACTAACTACTTCAACAACAAAGTCATTTTCCATGGCGAACTCCCTTAAGTATTAAAAGAGCGAAGAATCGCTCCCGTTACTAACTGCCAACCATCAACAAGTACAAAAAGTAATAATTTAAAAGGCATCGATACAAGCATTGGAGGTAACATCATCATCCCCATGGCCATTAAAACTGAAGCTACAACCATATCTAAAACAATAAAGGGGATGTAGAGTAAAAAACCAATCTGAAAAGCTGTTTTAAGTTCTGAAATGATAAAGGCGGGAATGAGATAATGAGTGGGAACACCTCTAATATCTTCCGGAGCAGCAGCTCCAGTGACATCATAAAAAAGTCCGATATCAGCTTTTCTTACATGTTTTTCCATGAAAGCACGAAGATCTTTCTCTAATCCTTTAAGTGCTTGAGTGGCGTCAATTTGTTTCGCCTGATAAGGTTGAATTGAATTTTTATAAATGCTTTCACCAGTTGGCATCATCACAAATATAGAGAGGAATAAAGCAAAACCAATCAAGAGCTGATTCGGTGGCATGTTCTGTGTGCCAAGGGCCTGCCTCATAAATGAAAGAACCACAACGATTCGAGTAAAAGAAGTACAAAGAATGATGATGGCCGGTGCGAGAGTAAGAACTGTAAAGAGCAAGAGCACTTCCATCGTATCCACGAGATTAGTGCCCTGACCAAAATTTACATTAACGCCAGGCAAGTTCGCATTCTGAGCATAAACTGGTGAAGCCAGGAGAACTGACATGAAGAATAAGACAACTTTAGGAGATAACTTCATGTCTAGACCTTTAGTCTTAATTGAACTCAATCGGCTTTAATTTTTTTGCTTTTTTCTTAAGCTCATCAGAAAACTTAACGATATCCTTCGCGACTGCAATCTTAGCGAGGCCTTTATCTTCGTTTATTGGAGTCGATTCCATGATATTTTCTTTAACTTTTAAAAAGTTTTCAATATCTGGATTTTGTTCTGCAGTTCCTAAATTCATATCAAAATTCGTACCTGTGACAAACTTTTCGCCTTCTTTAATGAGTCCATTTGTATCCGTCATTTCAGAAAGAAAAGTGAGTCCACTCTCAGAGTTCGCCACTAAAAAAATTTGCTTATGGGCCTTAACAACTAATAATGATCTTTTTGGAGCAACATAAGTCGTACTTAAGACTTCAATCATCTGAGAATTATTTAAAAAACCAAGTTTTCCTCTTTTAAAAACACCTTTTTTCAAGAGTTGAACAATTCCATAAAAAAGTCCTAAAACAAAAGCTAAAAAAATCGTAAACTTAAAAGCATAACCAGCAAATGAGAATTGATTATTAGACTCTGAAGCTTTTGGAACAGCTCCTGAGCGGGCGTTATTAATTTTTGTATCAACTTTTGCCATGGCAGATTGTTTTACATTAACGACGTCAGTGGCCTGAGCCTGATCTACTTTTTCTTCAACCTTCTTTGTCCCCTCTTCCTTCATCAATTTATTGAGATAATCTTCATTAAGAATTTCTTTCGAAACTTTATTCTCAGTTACTTTATCAATCACAGGCGCTGCCGTGTTTTGAGTCGCCTTAGGAGCAACAGGTGGGGTTTGGATTTTAACCGGTTTAATTTCCTGAGGAGAAATCGCTGAGCCTTCATAAGCCGTTTTTGCTTCTTTAAGGGCCGCATTTCCTCTTGGAAAGATCACTTCTATTTGAGAATTTTTAAAACCAACTTCGACTGATTGAGAAGGAATTTCATAAGGTAAAATAGCCTTTATAACCGCTTTTCCATTTAAACTATTGGCCGAAAGTTGAGCTCCACGGACATTTTTAAAGATGGCATTAAAGCCCTCTGAACCAGTAAGTGTGACTTCAATCATTCTTCCAAAAACTTTTACATCTGGAAGATCATTTGTTCTTCCATCCAATGAAATGTTTACAAACCCATTTGATCCATTGGTGGTTAGATCCACTGAAGTCACTTTGACACCAGCGAAAGAATTAAATGATGCCATTAAGGCTACAATTGAAAATCCTAAAAACTTTTTCATAACAGTCATCCTTCCTGGTTGACGAGAAAACTTATACTTACTTTAAAGATTCGATACGCTCTAGTGGACTTATGATATCTGTGAGTCGAATACCGAATTTTTCGTTCACGACCACAACCTCACCTCTTGCAACGAGCTTGCCATTAACAAGGACTTCAAGTGGTTCACCGGCCAACTTATCTAGCTCTAGCACAGACCCTTGTCCAAGTTGTAGTAAATCCTTGATCACAACTTTCGCTCGCCCTAGTTCCACACTTACTTTTAGAGGAATATCTAAAATGAAATCTAAGTTTTGTACTTTTAATTTATTGAGAGCATCATCTCCAGCCTTTATTTGGTCGGCCAGTTCACGAATTGCATCTTTACTGTTGTCTGCCATTTCTGTTGACGCCATATTTATTTCCTTTTATTAAATTCGACGGGTGATCTGTACGGCCCTGTTTCCTTTATAGACACCGATCAGACATTTAAGTTTTTTAGCATCTTCTATCTCAAGATCTAATTCACCAGAAACTTCTTGAGAGAGAGGGATAATATCTCCTACTTGAAGACCAATAAGATCCCCAATAGACATCTCTGTTTCGCCTAATTTTACGATCGCTGTGGCCTCAGATTCGTGAACATGACCTTGCATCGAACGTGTCCATAAAGTATCAACAACATCGTTATCGGCCTGAAAACTAGATGAAAGTTTTTGCTTAATGGGCTCAATAGTTGAATAGGGAATAACAACCATGATTGTCCCTGAAGCTGATTCAAACTCAACTTCAAAGGTCGTTGTTATAATAACATCTGACGGAGGAACAACACCCACAAACTGTGGATTGATTTCTGTTCGAGAGTATTGAGCATCAATTTTATGAACTGGAGCCCAGGCATCCTCTAAATCACTGATGGCCATATCCATGACTCTTCTCATGAAAGACAGTTCAATGGATGTAAATTCTTTGCCTTCAATTTTTGTGAATGGTCGATCTGTGCCACCGAAGTAAGAATCAATAATGGCATAGGCAAGTTTTGATTCAAATACAATCAGGGCCGGGCCTCTGAGTTCGTTGAATCGCATAATACACATGCAAGAAGGAATCGGGAGTGTATTGACGAATTCACCAAACTTCAAAAGATCCGTTGAAATCATAGAGATCGTTGAAATTTTTCGAAGAGAGTTTGAGAGTGATACACGAAATTGACGAATAAATCTTTCGTAAATAATTTCCAAAATAGGCATTCGACCACGAATAACCCTATCTTGGTTCGTAAGATCATAAGGCTGAATATTGGCATCGCTTTCCTCTGCCTCATCAAAACCTGAATCTCCGCCTAACTGTCCACCACCATCACTGTCATCATTTACAGCGTTCAGTAAGGCGTCTACTTCATCTTGGCTCAATACTTGGGCCATAGTCTCCCCTCCTGGGAATTTAATCTAATAAGCATCCTGCTTATTAGTTAATTTGAAAGCTTATGTAGTAAATATCTTCAACACTTCCATCTATTAAAAATGAATTAATTGAAGCTTTAATCTCTTCTTTCAAAAAACTTTTTCCTTCTTTTTTGAGAAGGTCCTCAGCTCTTTTAGTATTTAAAATACTAATGATAGTATCTCTAATTTGAGGCTTTCTTGCCTCAAACTCAGGAGCTTTCGCATCAGCACTCATTTTTAAAACAGCATCTAGTCGCACATAGCGCCGAGGCCCTTCACCTTGAGCAAGATTCACAGTAAAGCTATCTAAAGTGAGAAGATTTTCTTTTTTAACAACTTCTGTTGTTTTTTGTTCAGTCGCCGCCTCACCTTGTGGTTGGGACGGATTATCTTTCTCTTTTAAGAGTTGGGTAAGATCAGGACGTTTTGCTTCTAATTGCATGAATTGAAACTGAAGATAGGCCACCATTCCCATGGCCACGATATTAACCAACATGAGTATCATGAGTAGCGGATTTTTAGACGAGGAGCCCTCTGTCGGTGGAGTAACCTGTCCTGGTTTATTTTCTTCGGCCATTTGTACCTTTTAGCTTAATTCCCAATCCTCGGGAGCCTCAGTCAAAATTATAACTTTCCTAGGCAATTCAAGCAAGAACGTCCCTATCATGGTGGAAGATTTTTCCTCTTTTCTTAGAATAGGCAAAAATTGCCTACCGGTAAATGACATGGCGAAATGCTCAGGTAAGATTTTTGAGTAAAAAAAACCCCGGCACAGGCCGGGGTTCTTGATTAAAACATTTGTTAAAATACTAAAGAGTAATTTTACCACGCTTCTTCAACTCATCGATTAATCCATCAAAATGTGAAGTTGGGTAAGCACCTTTAACAGGGATACCATTTAAGAGAAATCCTGGAGTCCCCTGGAAACCAAATTTTGCAGCTTCGGCCATATCAGCATCAATTTTCTTTTGAACCACTTCAGATTTAACATCTTTAGCAAGTTTGGCCATATCTACTTTTAACTTCTTAGCAATATCTTTAAGGAAAGCTTCTCCATTCTGAAGCTTTCTTTGATTTTTATAAATTTCATCGTGAAACTGCCATGCTTTTTCAGCACTTTGTAATTTAATAGCTTCAAAATACTGAGAAGCTGGCATCGCTTGTGGGTGAAAGCTTAATGGAAGATGCTTATAAGCAAAACGGATTTTGCCTTTATACTTTTCCATAAGCTCCATAACAGTGTTGAAACCACGAGAGCAAAAAGGACATTCAAAGTCAGAGTATTCAATTAGAGTAATAGGTGCATTAGCATCACCACGGAAAGCCTCATTTGGAGCTAATATTGCCTGAAGTGGCTTATCAAAACTTTCTTCAAGAGCTTTCTTCTCTTCTTCTTCACGCTTTTTACCTTGCCCTTCTTGAGCAACCTTAACAGCATTATTTAAAGCATCGATAAATTTCTCAGGATGAGCTTCGATGGCTTCAGTGATAATTTCAGGATTATCTTTGATTAATTTTTTGAGATCATCTTTTGATGTACAAGCAGTCACAACAAAAAGAGCTGCAATTAAAAGCATGCTAGTTTTCATTTTTAGTTTCCTTTTAACAAATGAAGGGGAGGTATTAAAATATTGAGTCTATGGTAATGAAAGTAATAAAGCTTTTCAACCTTTCGGCTTATCTTTATCAAAATTATTCTGCATGTAATCTAAGTACTTGTTAAATTTTCTCGTATAATCTCGAATATAGGCGTAACCAACAAGGTGTACCCGACTAAACCGGTTGCCTTTCATGAAAGATCTCATGGTCGAAAAAATTCCAAAAGCTGCACCAGAAACTTTTTCATAAAGATGAAAACCAAGAGCAATATAAAAAATAGCGATGAGAATAATACTAAGGGCCACAGTATCATCAATAATAAACATCTGATGATTGAAGAAGCGATTTGAAATCTTTGGATTGTGTAGATTATGCTGAGCAAGCTCAATCATATTTTGAAAAATGATTGAAGTATTCTGGATCATAAAAACACTTGTTGCTAAAGCGATAATGATAAGCAAAATCCCGAAGTGGAGCATAAAAATTCTATCCGGAACAGGCTGATGAATTTTTGCGTACTGAGGCGGAATACTATTAGAAACAATCTCGCCTTTTCTTCTAGACTCACGAAGGAACTCAAAAAAGAATTCAGAGAATCGAGTTAATAATTTATAAGTACTATACTCATCAACCTTATAAACAAAGTTGGGATTCTCAATCACCTGCTCACAATAATCCCCAATATTTTTGAAAGGTCGCAAAATGAGCCAACCAACATATGTCCCAATAAAAAAGAGGACAATGTGGAATATAAAAAAGAGAGTTAGATTTTCAACCACCTCAGAAATCAAGAAATCATAAAAAACAGACTCATCAATGATATCTGAAAAACCATTGGCCTTAAAAAAGGCATGATTAAGACGCATTACCTGGAAAAGAAAACCATAAACAATAATATTGATAATAAAAGAGATAGCCGTGACTTTTATTCCAGTCGAGATAATGAATCGAGAGTCTTCAGTTTTAAAAACTCGACGTAGTTCTTGTTTGATTTTAGTAAATGGAATCGTCATGACTTGAGTATATACCTTATCTAAGCACTTAAAACTAGGCAGAAATGGCTGTTTCTATTGGATCAAATAACTCAAATAAATGCCGCTAAAAATTTTTTACTAAAGTTCTCAGGGGTAACTAACCGATATGGTCCATGAATCGTCTAGGACGAAGGAGTCTTTACATGAAACTATTGTCTTCTACACTCATTCTCTCATCCCTTTTGGCCCTCTTTGGGTGTGGTAAAAATAATGAATCTGGCCGAGCAGGTGGAGTTTATAGCTCTCGCTACTGTGTGAGTCCAGGACCTAATGGACAATGTTTACAGTATCAAAACTACAGTATTAATAACTTTAACTCTCCCTACTCATTTGGTGGAGTCAGCCTTAATCAGGTACAGCAGGAAAATCCGTGTATTTTGAGTGGAGCTGGATACTATGGCCAATCAGTTTTTAACAGACAGCTAGTCACGACTCGCGTTTCAATGCCTTATATCGTGACGAGAGGAGAGATGTACGTTGGTGTAACATCTTTCGGAGATGTTGCCGCTGTTATTGGCGACGGCTCTAATAACCCAACATTTGTCGCTTATCTTTGCCCTCGTCCAGTTTCTGGTCAAGGTACTTTATTCCCTCAAATACTCTTAGGAAATGCTACGGACTGTGCAGTTAAATACATAACAGCTGCCAATATGGCCTTTCCAGATGGTACACAGGCGAACTTTAGAGCTCTCTCCCCAGGTGGATCATCTTTAAGACAAAGATTTTCATTCTGTCAGCGTTAAAAACTAAATTAGCTACTTACTCTTATTGATAAATGCAACAACTCCAGATGAAATGGCTTTGGCCATTTCATCCATAAATCTATCCTCATTTACTTTCTTTAATTCAAGACGATTTGAAACAAACCCTACCTCAACTAAGAGTCCTGGTCGCTTAGACAGAGCTAAGACGTAAAATAATCCCGGCTTGATTCCCCTGTCTTCAATTTGATTTTTTTTGATCACAGGTTTCACTTTTTCATGAACATAAGTTGAAAGCTGTCTTGAATGGTGAACTGTTTGTTGGACAACAAGATCAACTAAAATCTGATTCACGATGAGTTCTTCACCTTTTAAATTAAGATTTTCAGCTCTCTCTACTTTTTGAGTGGCAACATTTGAATTGTTATCTAAATAATAGAGCTCAAATCCATGGCTTTTTATATTAGGCGATGAATTAAAATGAATTGAGAGAAATAGGTCCGCTTTCACAAGGTCAGCCAGATCGGCCCGCTCTTGCAAACTGACTAATCGATCAAGGCTTCGAGTTAAATAGGTGGTCGTATGTTTTGAAAGTTCTTCTTTAATTTTTTTAGCAAGCCTGAGTGAAAGATCTTTTTCAAATATCTTACGAGTTCCTTTTTCATCAAGCTTACCAACAGCACCGGATTCCTCACCACCATGGCCAGGATCAATCAATACAACTTTAGCTTGTGAACTCACTATGAGGATGAGAAAAAGAAAACTTAAAAAATTCATGGTGCGTAGGCAGTTTTAATTTTGTGTCTTGGAAAATAAAATGAAAGGATTTGTCGATAATCATAACCACGCTTCGCTAATTCGAGAGCACCAAGCTGGCACAATCCTACGCCGTGGCCATATCCCTGTCCTTCTACATGAATATGCTTATCACGCATTGACATGACAAAATTATTCGAAGGAAGAACTTCTCTTCCTACAAGATTTCGAAGGTATGATTTTTTTATGATATGTAACCGATCACCTGCATAGAGCCTGAGTTCCGAATTATGAACAGAATCAGGCATTATCTTTAAATCACTATCAGCAATCTGATCAGAGTAGTATTTTTTTAGAACTTGATCGACCATAGAAATGAGTTTTTTATTTTGAATTTTACCATTCCAATCTTTCATTCCTGTTTTCTGACAAAAAGTACAGTTAACAGATCTGTAGCCCTCTTCAACTCCTCCCCAAACCTGATCTGGCCTAAGGGTTTTTCCGCCACATTTTGAATGAAAAAAAGCGGGAGAAATTTTTCCCGTTGGTCCAACAAGAATCTCCCCTTCTGTTTCACGAGAAGCCATGACCGTTTTCTCTGTGGCATCGAAAAAGGTACCTGACACCTGATCTTTTTCAGATGATTCAAGATGATAAAGTTTATCCGAACTGCCTCGCTTTAATCTCTCAAAAGCATAAGTTCTTGCTGCCACGGCTTGTGCCTTTAAGGCTTCAACGGGCCAGGTTCCATTCATTTCTTTTGCTAATAAAGTCGTAATGTAAGCTTCAAGTGGAATGGAGTTCACAAGGTCGCAACTATTTGAAGAAGTATCGGCCAAGAGTTGTAACTCGCCTTGATATTTATTTTTTCCCCAAGAAATAAGCCCTGTTGGTGAGCTTAGAGAGGCTACAAGAAGGGATTGTTTACCTAAGACTCTTTTATGACCAGGTCGACATTTGAAGCTGATTAATTTCTTTCCACTATACTGTTGAGATGTTTTTTGAGTATGGATTGTTTTGCGAAGATCCATTCCTTCAACTTGTACATGATTCAGAGATTTCGCAATGAGGACTTTAACTGAAGGAACAGCAGCTTGTGCTGATGAAAAAAACAAATAAAAGAATAGCAAACTTCCTGTTCTCAAATTCAATTCCCTTATCCGTGGAAATTATTTACAGAGCCTTAAATGATCATACAGGAAAGCGGCAAAAAATATCAGAGTTTTTTTAACTGTTTCATGATTTTCTGCATATCCATCCAGGCGGTTTTCTTCATGTTCTGATTTGTTTCTATAATGCTTGGATGAAAGAGAGGGACAACTAAAAAATTGGTGTCATCGCTCAATTTTCTTTGAAAAAATTGTCCGTGAATTTGACTCAGGCGATCCTGAATTTTCAATATTTTATGAGAGGGAGTCGCCCCGAGAGTTAAAATAACTTCTGGACGATAAAAAGCGGCCACACCTAAAGCCTCATTTGTCAGATCTTTATCTCCAAAAGCTGTAGGGTAAATAATAATTTCTGACTCGACCAATTTCATGGCAGCAATCATTCGACTAAAAAACTCAGCTGTTTTAAGGGGAAAAGCTGGAAGCAACTGATTGAGAAAAGAATCTTTGAGTTCCTGAGCATAATCCTCATAATTCCTAAAACTTTCAGAGACAAACATGACTTTCACTTGAGTGGAATTTTTTGAGGCGAAACAAATCTCCAAGGTTTGTTGATCAAGACTTAAGGTATTTTTAAGATCAGCAAAATTAGAAAAAGTCTCTACTCCATCCCAAGTTGGATCTTCCTTAAGCTGAATTTCTCCACCTGGAATTTTCAAAATTGTCTTTTTTTCTTCTTCAAATTTCTCTTTCGCAAATCTTTCTAGAGACTCTAAAACTTGAACTTTTTCACTAAATTCGAAAGCGGGAGACGAGATATTTTCTTTTGGAAAAGGTGCTTTAGGAATCCCATGGCCCCAATCAACAGCTCCAAAAAGTGCCTGAGCAAAAGTTTGGGGTTTTTGCTCTTCTCTGATTCTCAATAAATTTCGATTAAACAAGTCCTTCATAGGTACGTTTTTAGCATAAACAGGTCGATATTTCCTAGCAGTAAAAATTCTAAATTACCCAACATTTCGACCGAAAAGTTCTTTAATCGAGGAGATTTTTATGTCTGATATTGATTTTAAATTCGAAAACTTTGAAGAATATTTTGGTGGAGCAGAGCAAGTCAAAAAAACGATTGATGAGTGTAAGGTCTGCGGATCAAAATTACTTCTTTCCCATATGCCAGATTATAAGAACTTACTCGTTCAAGAAACGGCCCGATGTATGGATTGTGGATGTGGAAACCGCCGCGTCATTCACGTTTTAAATTAATTCTTTGAGTCCCCATGTAAGTAGGCCCAAACGGCTTTTGCTTGGGGACTTTTGATACCAAAATAATTCATTAATTCCGTCACTGAAAATTCTAGTAGTTCTTCTTTTGAAACAGTTAATTGAGATAATATTTTCTTCCTCGTATCGTCCCCTAAACCTTTGACTTCATCAATCCAGCTCGACATCACTCTTTTTGATTCAGCTTTGTGATGTAATTTTCTCGAGAAGCGATGAGCCTCATCTCTCATACTTACTACAATTTTGAATAAGGATGGACATTTTGTAAGGATATAAGGATTTGTCCTTCCAGGAATAATCAGTCTTTCCTCTGATCTGACAATCTCTTCAGCTCGATAATCACCACTCGTAAGATCTTTCGATTTAGCAATTCCTACCACTGGTAAATCAATTTTACATTCTTGGAGAACGGCTACCACGGTATTAACTTGGGCCACCCCACCATCAATCACAAAAAGATCTGGCAATGCTCCGTTATCTACTCTTCTTGATATGACCTCTTTCATCATGGCAAAGTCATTATTCCCCTCTGGGCGAGTTTGTAAGTGGTAATAGCGATATTTAGTTTTGTCTGGAACACCTTCTTCAAAGACGATTTGAGAAGCAGTGGGAGATGTTCCCTGCCAAATGGCCACATCAAAACATTCAAGGATTCTCGGGCGTTCTTTTAAACCAAGTAAATCTTTGAGCTTATTGAGTCCAATATAAACACTATCCATATTTGCGAGCCGAACACGCTGAGATTCTTGAGCATGCTTACGACACATTTCAATGAGAGGAGCGTATTTTTTTGTGAGACCTAAAACTTTATCAATCCCTAGGGTCATTAAGGCTTCTTTAAATTCACTCATCGTCTCATCTGAAAAATCAAGCACGACGATTTCTGGGTTTAACTCATCAGAAGTGGAATAGTATTGCATAATTTTGGTGAGGATTTCAGATTCTAAATCTTCAATCATCTCGCTTTTCATAAAATTGAAATTTTTTTGCCCCAAAAGCATACCTGAACGAATTAAATAGATACTTAAATCAACTTCTTCTTCACCTTGCCAGAATGACCACAAATCGACGTTTTTATCTGACTCTAGTGACTCTACTTTTTGATCATAAGACTGAGTTAAAAAGCTTTCAAGGAATTGAACATTATCTCGAGTTATTGCTGCCATCTCAAACTCCTCAGACTCAGCAAAAGACTGCATTTTCGTTTGAAGTTTCTGAATGGTTCTTTTGGATTTAGTAGATCCCTGAAAAAGTCCCAGAGCAAGATTTAAATCCTCTTGATATTTTTTTTCATCGATAAGCCCCACGCAGGGAGCTGAACACTGCTTCATTTGATGTAATAAGCAGGGAGTTTTTCTTGATTTAAATTCAGTCAATGAACAATCTCTCAAAGCAAAAGATTTGGTTAAAATCCTCATCACGAGAGAAATATTTGAGCCACTTGGAAAAGGCCCATAAAGCTCTTTCCCCTTAGCTTTTTTAGGACGACGAACATATTCAATTCTCGGAAAAGGTTCATTCCAATTGATTTGAACGTAGGGATAAGATTTATCATCTCTTAAGCGGATGTTATATTTAGGTGAATGTTCCTTAATTAGGTTATTCTCAAGCACGAATGACTCTGCGTCAGAACGAGTGATGATGAAATCAAAATCACTTACGTGACTCACCATATACTCAGTTTTTACACTTTTGGCGGATTCATTAAAGTACGAGGTCACTCGAGATTTTAACTTCTTGGCCTTACCCACATAAATCACCCGACCATTCTTGTCCTTCATTAAATAACAACCAGCATCCTGTGGTAGTGATTGGGCCTTATCAAGTAATTTAAGTTTTAAGCTCATTGTTTGAGTTCACTTTACGGATAATGCACATCTAGGCTATAATAGATAGATTATGCCCGAATGATGCGTTCTCTGGTTCGCTTCAATTATAAACTAAAAGGAAAATTATGTCTCAGTTAACGGTTGGTAAGGACGTTCTCTCCTACTGCACCAAATGCAAGCTTAACCTGGGTCACATCATCGTTGCGATGAAAGATGCTACTCATATTGCAAAGGTTAAATGTAATACTTGCGGATCGCTCCACTCTTTTAAAGACCCTTCTCTTTCTTCTAAGCAGAATAAGACTCGCACGAAGGCCAGTGGCATTACTCCATCAAAAGTTATTTCAGTCTCTGATCTTTGGATGGAAAAAATGTCTAACACAAAGAAAAAATCAACTCCTTACTCTATGGATTTAAAGTTCAATCAAGGTGATGTGATTGATCATGTAAAATTTGGCCCGGGAATTGTTGAAAAAGTTGTGGATGATAAAATTGAAGTTATCTTCAGGCACGAAATTAAAACTCTTGTTCATAATAAATAACAAAAAATAAGGGGGCTTTAAGCCCCCTTTTTTTATTCCAAACGACCTCGATTTAAATCTCTCTCATCATCGCTATCATAGTAATTTAAACTGTCTTCTTCATCGTAGTCGGCATCCGTCACTTCTTCATCAAAGGTGTAGCTTTTGTCCTGCATAGAGGCATCTTCATTTTCCCAAACTAAATTTTGAGCTCTTAACGATGCGTTTTCTATTGGAGTTTTTGTTCGTGGAGCTGTTCCTACAGTCTCATCTCTATTCATATTAACTGTTTCAGTTAGATGACCATCTCCAACTGAAGCTGATTTCTTCAGCTTTGATTTAAAAATCTGATGATAAAGATTAACGATTTTATTTTTAAGCATAAGCACCTCACTGATAGAAAACAATCTGCAGATTCAGTGCCGGCCAAAAAAAAGGGACATCCGAAGATGTCCCTTGAGAGTAAATTATTTTGGTGAGGTTTAGAAACCGCCATACCAGCCGCCACCGCCGCCTAGACCAACATTAAGGTTTGCTCCAAAATTTGCTCCAGCGTTGTAAGGGCTAAATCCAGCATTATAGCCACCGTAACCACCCAATCCGCCTCCGTAGGCACCAGAGTTCATGCCCATTTGATAAGAGACACCTTGGTTTTGTAACATTTGATCATAGCTTGAAGCTTGCTGACTTGCGGCCCAGTAGTTTCCTTGACCACCATAACCAGCTCCACCCCACTGGCCAGCTCCAGATCCCCAGCCGCCTTGACCCCAACCGCCTTGGCCCCAGCCACCACCAGTTATACCACCGGCCATATATCCACCATTCACGTAGCCACCAGCAATTCCACCGGCAATACCACCTGGGTATCCTCCTGCGATTCCACCAGCGACATAGCCACCAGCAATTCCACCAGGGTAACCCCCAGCAACTCCACCAGCAATTGAAACACCATTCACATAACCGCCAGCGATTCCACCAGGGTATCCCCCAGCAACATAGCCACCAGCAATTCCACCAGGGTAACCACCAGCAAGTCCTCCGGCAATTCCACCTGCAATACCGCCTGGGTATCCGCCGGCCACATAGCCACCGGCAATTCCACCAGGGTAGCCACCAGCAACGTAACCACCAGCGACTGCACCATTAACAGCTCCGCCTACGATTCCACCAGCGATACCACCTGGGTATCCACCAGCGATTCCTCCGGCAATTCCACCTGGATAACCACCGACATAACCTCCAGCGATTCCACCAGAAATTCCGCCGACAGCACCACCAACAACTCCACCCATTCCGTAAGGATTATACGCCCCATAAGGACCCATCAATCCACCTAGGAAACCGTTAGAGTAACCAGCACCACCCCAAGCACCCATACCGCCATAACCTAAACCACCATACTGATTTAGACCAAATCCATTACAACCCATGGCCGCTTGTTGATCTGGAGACATAGAAGGCAACTCATTGGCCTGAAGATATTGAAGATAATTATTATTATGAATCTGACATTGCTCAAATCCTGCAGCAGCAGCACTTGCCCAAGCTTCTTGACCTCTCACATAGGCTTGACCGTTAAAGTAAGCACCTACAGCAGAACCTGCTCCAAGGAAAAGACCTCCGAGTGCATCTCCTAGCCATGAGTTATCTCTTCCACGACCGCGACCACCACAGTTTACGCAACCATCATAATTGTATCGGCTTTGAATATCAGCATAATCTGATCCCATACAACCAGTTGGGTTTGCACTTGATGAACAAGCAAAACGCGCATTTGCTCTCATCCAGTTTTCGCATGCTGTTTTATCTTTTCTTTTATTCGACTGGCAGAAAGCTGGAAGAGATACTGAACCACTGCCATTCACGACAACTGTGCCAGTTCCTGTGCCTGTGCCCGTGCCTGTACCTGTTCCTGAACCATTTCCATTAACGATAACAACTCCACCGCTAGGGTTTGTTGAAGAACCGTTAGGACAATTAGCTCCAGAATTAATTCTTGTAACAATATTACCTTTGCTGTCATAACAAATAATTTCGCCAGTTTTTACACCAACACCACCAATCACAACTGTTTTCTTATTTGGTTTTCCACCTGGAATTTTTGTCCAATCAACAACAAGATCTCCACCATTATCAGTGGCATATTGCTCAATACATTCACGACATGCTTTTCTCTCAACACCTTCTCTGCCCCAAAGATTCTTGCGACATTTTCTAGCACATGGGTGCGAAGAAGGAATGGTTCCAGAAATAACGAATTCGCAGTGAATACCACCATCGCCACTATTCACGTTTCCGTTTCCGCTGCCGTTTCCGTTACCTGGATTTTTACGACGCCACTCTTCCAAATCTTTTCCATCAATCACGCCATCGCCATTGATATCATCATTTGAATCTACTTTGCCGTCACCGTTGACATCAATTCCACCAGAACCAGAAAAATTGCCATCGATCACAGACTTAGCGACACACACAGGCTTCGTTGCTTCAACGTTCGCCTCTGGCCCCTTATCTTTCTCGTCTATAACATACTTTTCAGAATTGGTTTTCTTACAGGTAACTTGTCTACAATATTTATCCCCAGTGAGAACCATATCACCCATGGTGTATGTTCCACCCTTGTCACGACAAAACTGTATCGCCTGATCAGTGAAGTCATCTGCAAATGCTCCACTCAAAGGGATAATAAGACTGAGAAACAGAGGGATAAACTTCATCATACTTGTCCTACCCAATTATTAATCTCCCAACGAGGGAGTTTTACCTATTAACATCATAACACTTGATAGAATTGGGGCATGTCTGGGCAAAAATAGCCTCATGATCCACCAAAATCGTTACCTCTTCGGCAAATTCCCTTCCGGACTTTAATCTTTGTCTATATGGCCGGAACGATTAAAGTACTATAATCTCAAGTTGTTATGGAGATCTTCACAGAACATTTTGCAGAATGGCTCACCCTTTTTATTCTATTAGGTGCAGCATTTTATACTTTGAAAATTATTGGACAAGAAAAGTCGAGTTTCAAGCAAGACTCTTATGAGGTTCAATTTGGCAATCTGGCCTTGATGATTCCAAATTGGTGGACTCTTACACAGCAGTCAGACCACCTTTTAAAATTTGAAAGAACTGATACTCGTTATGATTGGTATGCTCACTTTTGCTATTTTCCTGATCATGAAAATAAAGATCTCCCTAAACTCTTAGAGGAAAAATTAAATTCTGAAGGCATTGAATTTGACATGGACGTAGTTTTTGAAACTGACTCTAGAGTGTTATTTAGAGATGATTTAGTTCAAGAACAATTCCAAGAAGTGATTAGAGTTGAAGGGAAAGCCTCTCAGAATGTAGTCGATAGAATTTATTATGATGTTTATTTAATGAGAAAACTTGGTGATAAAGGCTATTTTATTTTTGAGAGTCGAAGTTCAGTTTTAAATGGATTAGTTGAAGGCCCTTACTTTGAAGAAAGCTTATCGGAACTAAGTTTCATCCGTGAATCTTAGTTCCGCTAAACTTTAGTTACGCTTAGGCGCAAATCCGCGAATTTTATCTACAATGAAATCGATAATTTCTTCATCAGAAGCAAAAACATCTTCTACAAGTTCATTCGAGAGAAGAAAGTTTTTTACTCGAATAGCGATATTGTGAAGAGATTCCATCAAGTAGAGTCCACCGATGTTCTCTCCATTAAAAGATTTAATAATTTCTTTACGAGCATGGTTAAACATTTCAGTCTCAGTGATATCTCCAGGGATATCTTCCCCAAACTTCTCTTCAACCTCTTCAATGGCTTGCTCTTTAATGTTCTCATCAGTAGCAAAGCTCACACCATACTCTGTTGCTAAAGCTTCAATAAGATCCGCACGCGCATCAGCAGCAAAGTCAATCATTTCGGCCTGCTTGAGGTGATTGATTGTATAAGTCGAGAGCGCTTTAAGCGTTTCAAAGTCAGTTTTCATTTCATCATCCTTAATAAAGGTATTACCTAATCAGGATAACTAAAAAGTGCCTTGCCTACAAGATAAAGCGTTGAAATTTTTTAACTTCTTTTTATTTTTTTAAGAAACTTACCCACGAGTGCCTCAACAGCAGAGCGTTCGCCAAGAATCAGAAGAACCAAACTATAGGTAAATAAAATACTGAGGATTTCAAGGCTTAGAATGAGAGCCTTTAGCCAAATTGATTGATTGAAAAACTCTACCATTCCCCATAATTGCAAAGCCCCAAAAGAGCTGAGTGAAGCAATCAAGATTTTTATTAAGCGTGGAGTGAAATAAAAACTCAGTGGCAACTCAAGGTATTTTCCGAGGGCAATACTCAGGATTATAGAATTAACTAAAACGGAAAGTGTTGTGCCGAGAGCAAGAATCTTGAAACCATAAAGTGGAGTGAGTGTTAGGCAAAAGCTAATGTTTAAACAAATGGATGCGATCGAAGCCAGGACGGGAACTTTTTGGCGATCAAGCGCATAAAAAGTAGGAACTAAAATTTTATAGAGTCCGTAGAAAGGTAAACCTATGGCATACATCTTAAGCGCCATTCCGGTGTAGATGGTACTTTGACGATCAAACCGTCCTCGTTCAAAAATAAGATTAACGATTTCATCAGACAGACCATATAAAATGACCAAGGCAGGCATCACAGTTAAGAAAGAAAGAAAATAGCTTGAGGCAAGTGTCGACTTCGCCAGGTCTTTATCCCCTTTTTTCCAAGCTTCTGAAAAATGAACTAAATTAGAATTACCAATACTCACTGACAAAATACCAACAGGTAATTGAAAAAGACGGAAACTGTAATTGAGCCAAGACGTTGCACCAACGAGAGTGCCAGTGGCCAGAATAGTCGTTACGAGTAGATTTATCTGTGTGGCGGCAAAACCAAATAAACCAGGACCTAATAAGCGAAAGACTTTTTTTGATCGATCACTCCAAAATTTTTTCGGCCAGAGTGGTTGAAGATGGTACTTATAAATGAGAGGTACTTGAACTGCAGCCTGCATAAACCCACCTAGCATGGCCCCAATACCTAGAGAGTAAATCGGCTCATACCCATTCAACTGCAGAAGGCCACTCAAGCCCAGCATACACACAATACTCATCACATTATAAGAAGCGGGTGCAAGGGCCGGAATAAAAAATACTTTGAGTGAATTCAGCACACCCATAAAAAGTGCTGCGAGAGAAACAAAAGTCAAGAATGGGGCCATGATTCGGGTTAAGTTGACTGTAAGTTTAAATTTCTCTGGATCATTTTTAAAAGCGGGTGCGAATAGGCCAATAAGTTCAGGAGCAAAAATCATCATTCCAAGACAAATAGTGCCCGTAATAAAAAAGAGTAGCCAAAAAAGTTGCCACATGAGTTCGCGGCTTTTCTCTTTAGACTCTTGATTGGCCTCAACAAATGTAGGCACAAAAGCTGACGAGAAAGCCCCTTCAGCAAAAAGATCTCTCAATAAATTTGGAATTCGGTACGCGACTAAAAATGCATCCGTCAAACCAGAGGCACCAAAATATGCGGCCATCACTTGCTCACGAACAAGACCAAGAATACGAGAAAAAAAAGTGGCTATCGCCATTTTGAGAGAGGATTTTAAAACTGACATAAATTTATTTTGACTCAGACGCAAGAGCTTGCCTATTAAAACTAATTTTAAATTTAAAGTTTATTAATCAAGTACTGGTTCTATTTCGCCCCGATGAAGCATCGGGGCAAGTGCTTTAAATATATGAAGCAACTGAGTAAGAGACTTTTTGATACTAGTCTTCTCTTACTTTCCCTCTCAAAAAGGCTAGCCGATGTTAGGAGTTTAACACTTACAATCATAGGGGCGTTTTTGATACGATGGTCTCAAGCAGGATGCTGGAAAGGTGCATCCCTCACAACTTCAGGAAGAAGTTCATGGATCGCACCTTAATTGTCCCACACACAACACACATCAGGAAACAAGATGTTTCCTGAGCGAGACACAAGGAGGACCACATGTTTCTTGCCATCGCAGTTGAATCCAAGCAGCATCCTCAAAACCAGAACGAATACCGTGTTTGGTATTTGGAAATTGATGAATGCGGTCAAGTCGTAGGAGTTGGAGTCAAAAGTAAAAAAGAACTGGTAGAAAATTTATTTGAGAATTACCGAAAAACGGGAAAATCAAATTGGCGCGCTTTTACTAAAGGGGCAGAGAAATCATCACCCATTGAAATTTTTGACTTTGTTTCAATGAATATGAATGACAATACTCATTTTGGAAATTTACCAACTTTAAGTGAATTCCAACATGTTCTAGATGCTCTTCAGACACGATTAGAATTTCGCTCAATTGCCTAATGCATTGTTCCCTCCCAGGATATGCATTAAGGCCTTTCTGGGGAGTGGCGGACCATGCCACTCTCCTTTTTTTTTATTGTTAAAATCCCACATTAAAAAACGTATCATAAAGTGACACACACACATTCAACACTTCCGAGAGAAGTAAAGGTTTACCTATGAAAACGATGGCGATTATTGGAGCGCAGTGGGGTGATGAGGGCAAAGGAAAAATTACGGACTTACTGGCAGAAAAAAGTGACTTAGTGGTTCGCTACCAAGGCGGACACAATGCTGGCCACACTATTTGGGTGAATGGAAAAAAAACAGTTCTTCATGTTATTCCCTCTGGTGTTCTTCATTCATCATGCACTTCAGTCATTGGCCATGGAGTTGTTCTAGAACCAGAAAACTTTTTGCATGAACTTAATAAAATAAAACACATCACAAATATCTCTCCAGAAAATTTAAAAATCTCATCTACGGCCACTGTCATCACACAATTCCATAAATTACTTGATGGAGTCAGAGAGTCTCAGGGCCCAGAAAAAATCGGAACGACCGGTAAAGGAATTGGTCCCGCTTATGAAGATAAAATAAGTCGACGTGGGATCAAGGTGAAAGACCTGTTGGATAAAGATACTCTCATGCGCAGATTAGGAGTCGGTTATTCAGAGAAGGCGATTTTATTTAAACATCTTTATCATATCGATATTCCGGCCATTGAAGACGAAGTTGAACGTCTCTACAAACTGGGGCAAGAAATGAAAGATTATATTTGTGACACATTTAGTTTGATCGATAAGAGTCTTTCAGAGGGAAAAAAAATTCTTTATGAAGGAGCTCAAGGAATTCTCCTTGATATTGATTACGGAACTTACCCTTATGTCACCTCCTCCTCAACTTCTTCTTCCGGCATTTATTCTGGGGCAGGAATTCCTCATCATCAATTAGATGAGGTCATTGGGGTGGCGAAGGCCTACACCACTCGAGTCGGTGAAGGCCCTTTTCCCACAGAACTCTTTGATGAGATTGGTCAAACAATTCAGCTTAAAGGTAATGAAGTCGGTGCCACCACGGGAAGAAAAAGAAGATGCGGTTGGCTAGATATTCCACTTCTTCGTTATGCTATCAAATGTTCACAACTCTCCTCAATTGCACTGACTAAATTAGACATCCTTTCTAACTTATCTGAATTAAAAGTCTGTTACGCTTATGAAGTCAATGGTAAGAGAGTTGATTGCGCTTATCCTGGGATCAATCTTTATCAGGCGAAACCACTTTTTAAAGAATTTACTCCCTTCAAAGATGATTTTTCAGATTCAAAAACTTCAAAAGAACTCGATCAGTATTTAAGCTTTATCCAAGAATCACTTGGTATTCCTATCAGCATTTACGCATACGGCCCTGATCGACAGCAGGTGATTTTTAAGAAAAAATTATTCTGATTTAAGATTCTTTAACGAAGTGAAAAACTTACCGACTTAAGAAAAAAATAAAAACGGCCATAATGATTCCTGGAGGAACTTATGGTCGTTTTCAAGATGAGTGTTTTTATTCTTTTTTATTTCTGTACGAGAATGGCATTCGCTTAGTGAACAATAATTTCACCATAGAGATTTCCACCCACATAATTTTTCAATATCACTGGATAGATTGAATTCTTAAGATCAAAATCTGATTTAACTTTTACTTTTAAGTAGTGACTCGAATAACCTTCCCAATAACCATCGACACATGATTCAAAAAGAACCTCAGTCGTTTTACCAACCTGATTAAAAGAAAACTCATCCAATTTCGCCTGACCTAACATCATCAGAGTTTTTACTCTGTCTTTCTTTACGCTACTTTGAATTTGATCTTCCAGTCTTGCAGCAGTCGTTCCTTTTCTTTTTGAATAAGGAAAAATATGAAAATGAGTGATCGGACTTGAGCGAAGGAAATTAAATGTTTCAAGAAACTGCTCTTCAGTCTCTCCAGGGTAGCCGACAATGACATCCGCACCGAAGGCTGCTTCTGGGAAGTAGCTCTTCACCAGCTCTGTTATCTTTTTATAATCGTCTTTCGTATACTTCCTTCTCATTGAAGTCAGTATCGAATCCGATGCACTTTGCAGCGGAATATGAAAATGGTTTTGATATTTACCTGAGTCCCTTAGAACTTCTAATAACTCTTTAGTCATCGTATTAGGTTCAACAGAACCCAATCTCAATCGCTGAATATCTGGAAGCTCTACAATAGCCTTCACAAGATCAGTTAATTTTTCCCCGCTCGCACTTTCATATTCACCGATATTCACACCTGTCAGAACAATTTCTTTAAAGCCCTGAGAAGCTAAAGACTTTGCTTCTTTCAAAGCCACATCAACAGAAATAGCTCTTGATCTTCCACGGGCAAAAGGAATGATACAGAAAGAGCAAACATAGTTACAACCATCCTGAATCTTAAGAAACGCTCGTGTATGGGAGTCAGAAAGAGTCGTCGCCGCTCCATTAAAATCAGATGATTTATCGATATGAACCTGGAGATCATCCTCAGATTCTAGATAATCAAAAACTTTATATTTTTCTGATGTGCCTAGAATAAGGTCCACACCCTGCATTTGTTTTATTTTCTCCGCTTCCATCTGAGCGTAGCAACCGGCCACAACAATTTTGGCTTCAGGGGCTGCATTTTGCGCCTTACGGATAAGATTCCTACAGCTAGAGTCAGCTCCATCAGTGACAGTGCAAGTATTAAGAAAAACCACGTCAGCATTCTCACCAAACTCTACAACTTCATAGCCTCGATCCACAAAGCCTTGAGCAATAGAACCAGACTCTGAAAAATTGAGTCGACATCCTAATGTATGGAATGAAACTTTTTTCTTATTTAAAGCTTGATCAGTATTCATAATGACCCATTTTTAACTAACATCTTATATTTTGGACTCTTTATATTTGAATTCTTTCCCTTTGTCCTCACCACACTAATTCTCCACATCATTCGATGTCCAAGTTGATTCAAAGAGATTCTTAAGCGCCTTAATATGGGCCCCAATGGCCAGATGAATGAACGAGTAGATAAACAAAAAACAGGCGAAAAAGACCTATAAACCCCTTAAATATTCATGAATATTTTCAAAAACTTGGGGATAAATAACGATCTGGGGCTTGAAAGACAAGAGAAGTGAATTTTTTTCAGAAATTGTGCGAAAATCTGTTTGACAAATTTTCTCTAGAACCGTAATTTGTAGTCCTTCGTTTGAAAGTGGTCTCGTATCTCAGTTGGTTAGAGCACCTCCCTTTTAAGGAGGGGGTCCTGCGTTCGAGTCGCAGCGAGATCACCATTTTAAATTTGAAGAAATCTTAAATCCGGTTATGCTCCCATCGTCTAGCCCGGTCTAGGACATCGCCTTTTCACGGCGGTAACAGGGGTTCGAATCCCCTTGGGAGTACCAATTTATAGAGCCCTTCATTTCTACCAAGATTTTGAAGGGCTTTTTTATTTCAAATCGCATATTTACACCATCTAAAATCGGGTTCGAAAGTATCATATCCAAGACTTTTTTCTTTTCAGTCACTGATACTAAATTCCAGAAAGATTTCGCATTCTTAGAAAGTTCGAGAATAGATTGAACGGTTTCTACAACAGCAGAGGATAAAGTTAATTGTAGGGTTTCAATTTGATCAGTGTAATTCCTTCTCTCGGTCCTAATACGCTTCAAAGTAAGATCAAAGGTATCTCGATCAATCTCCCCAGAGAGTCTCATATCCATAAGCCGATCTTCTTTTGATTGAAGATCGGCCTCCAGTAGCTTGAACTGCTCAATCTGCTTCTTAGTGGTTGCATGAGCTTTTGTTTCAACTTGGTTTAAAGCATCAGCAATATCCTTAGCAAACTCAGGAGAAATCGAAATGTCATCGATTACTGATCCCAACTGGACCCAAATTTGATTATCGGTAATATTAAACCCACGTAATGAATCGTGGGCCTTTTTACCATTAGCACAGTGATAGTAATGATAAGTCTTAGTGGTTCCTTTTTTACGATTAAACTTTATTTTTGGATCATAAACAATATGGCACCCACAGGAGCAACGAAGCCAACCTCCCATGAGAGCAGTAAATTCATTTTCAGTACGTTTTATTCCACTTCCTCTGAGTCCAAATGCTGCATCAACTTTATCCAAAACATCCCTAGGAATAAAAACCTCATGCTTACCATCATAGATCTTCCCCTTCCATTGAACCTTACCACGATAAAATGGGTTCATCAGCCTCTTGTGAATCGCTGTTGAAGTATAGCTGGTGAGTTTTGCCTTACTTCCTAGCAATAATCCTTCTGCGATTATCTTCTTTCGAATTTTTTCTAAAGAAAGTCCTTCGGCCCTTAATTGGTACTCACGTAACACAATTAATTTGTTTATAGGATTGGGATCGATAGCAACTATCTTACGATAGCCCCCCTTCTCTCTTTCAGAAGCAGACAACTCTTGGATAATGTACCCAAGGGGAGGTTTGCCATTTGGGAAATGACCACTCTCAGCTTTTCCATCCATTCCATCAATCACTTTAGTTCTAAGATTTCGGATGAAGTGTTTATTGACGGCTGTCTGAAAATCCAACTTCATAAAATCAGAATCAGGCGAGTACCGATGGAGAATCAATCCCTCTTGCACAAAATGCACATTGAATATCCCATCTAGAATTTTAATTTCTAAATTCTCTACATCAGAAAAGTTTCGACTCAAGCGATCTGGCATGTAAAAAAGAATATTTCCAAGCTTATTCTTTTCAGCAAAACGAATAGCTTCTTGATACTGCTTTCTGTTTTGGGAAGCTTTTGCACTCTCAACAATTTCAAAACATCTAATTAGCTCAAGTCCATACTTCTTACAGTGCCTTTCCGCTGCTTCCCTCTGAACCTCAGGGGATGAGCCATCAGTTTGTTTAACGCTACTGATTCGAATTACAGCAATCGATTTCTTATTAGAGTAAAAGATATTATTTTTCATGACCATTTCTCCAAAAGTTCTTCTTTTACCTCATCGACACCAGAACTCAACTCATTTAATGGTTCGAAAGTATCTCCTTTGGTTACACGATCTCTGATCATCTTCAGCCAAGCAAAGAAAACAACTAATTGCTTAAACTCTTCATCAGAAAGACTAGAATGGTGCTTCTTCTGATTCATAATCCCCCTTTTTGAATTCAAGATTTTCAGTTTTCAGTAATTCATTTAAATTATTTGACGTTGGTTGAGATTGCTGTGCAATCTGTGCATATATTGGAAGATCAGATTCATCCTTTCTCCAAGTAATCCCCTTCCAATATCTAGACCTTATTCTATCTTTCGAAATCCGAGTCCCTTTAGACTGCTCAGTCGTAATAAAAACTTTAGAAATTAGTCTTCCAAATGCAATTTCATCTTCAGGTATTAAATTGAATATTTTGCAATGTCTGGCATAAACCTGATAAAGGTCACGACCAATTATATAACCTTCACCAACTTCGACATAGTCTTTAAGAAATTGAATCCCAGGATTTGTTGTCCTTTTATATTGATCCATCGTATCTATTACACTCTGCGGTTCAGTGAAGCACCAGTCATTCAGGGCTAGATCTTTTAATCCTTTGATTGCCCAGTTTAAAATCCCTGGAAGCTCACCAATTTTCAACCAATAGTTATCATCAATAAAACGTTTGTCCTGATCCTTAGGATTTAAAAATTGATTTAGAAAAGGAAGTATAATCATTCTCCTCGTTAAGCCTTCAGATTCATCCTTAAAGCGAGGTAATAAATTAGTCGCAAACACTAGCCGAGCAGTTGGTTTTATTGGATATATGTTTTGATGTTTTGCTTGAACAGGGACTTCACCTTGAGAAACATAATTTTTAAGAACAGATGAAACTAAATATCCATAATCATCCAGTTCCTCAGCAATATTAAGAAGTTTTCCCTCAGTAAGTATAAGTCCAAACTTAGCGTTGGGTAGAAAATCTTTCAGTGGCACATGCGAAACATTATCTTCCCCAACTAATGAACGATGAGCCTTTAATAAAGTTGATTTTCCGTTAGCACCAATACCAAAAAAAACCATAAATTTCTGTGTGGGATTTATTGGAATAAGGGACAATCCCATCCATTCTTGAACTAACTTAATCTCCATTGGCCCAAGGATCTCATTCAAGAATTTAAGAAATTCAGGACAACCAGCTTTTGAGTCGTAAGGAAAATCTTGCACACACGTATTGAAAAGATCTGGACTGTGTGGTTTCAGAGTAACCCCAACATAGTTGTCTTTTACCTGGAAACGTAAAACACCATTTATTAGGGGCTTATAGTAAACAAATTCCTCATGCGGATTGGAGAGGGGTTTGTTAAAAACAGCTTCCTCTCTTCCACAAATCGCTCGAAGATTTCGGATAATATTCCTTACAACACTTTCCTTTGTTTCATCTAAGAAATCGTCATGAATCTTCGCTGTTTTAATAATTTCATCAAAAAGATAATCCTTTGTCTTTTTCACCCATTTACGATTATCCCAGATGTAAAAATATCTCCTATAATAAAAAATCCGTAGTTCTCCATTTGGACCGATCCAGTTTTTCAACTGGATCAGTTTCATCGTGTTTTTAATAATGTTTCTGCTCATTTTTATATTCCAAGTTTTTCAAGTTTTTTTACTTTTAGTACATGCTTGTATCTTTTTTCACCTGCTTGAGATTTCCAAGTGTCTAAGTGTAAGTCTGCATCTATTTTTAAATGCTCACCCTGCATCAGCTTAAGCGATTCGGCCTCGCTTGCTTCACACCAATAACTCCAATCAATAAAAGTCGTAGTTGATTGAGCAACATTCTCCAAATCTGTATAGAATCTCTTAATAGCAAGAGTCCCATTTAAACAGACTGCGTTGTTGTAACCGATGGCTTTTCGTGGCTCTCTAATCAAGGTGCCGACAGTAGTAACAGAACAAAACTCATAGTGCATATTTAACTCCTTGGTATTGGAAAATAGATTTCCAGTTGCACTTATGAGCAGCCTTGTAAGTTTGAAAAAACTAAAATGGAAGTAGGTTTATTTTCAAAAAAAAGTCTTACAAATTACAAAAAATGAAATCGCAAAAAAAAATAATCCCCTCGCTTCGCTCGACCCTTATCAACATGTGATGTGTCAAGAGTAAGTCTCTTACATCAATTTTTTTTTAGATGAAGTAATCCTTTTCATGACAAACGTGTATTTTTTACATTGCCTCCTCTGACAAAACAAATATTGGTGTGATAAAATAGAATTGTTATTTTTTTTGAAATTTTAATTTTCTTGTCGGCCATAAAAGGCCAATCATCCCAAAAAATTCTTGAGACTGGACCTAGGTGACGAATCTGGAAGCTGTCTCCATTACCACCTTTCATTCGAGGTAGTGGGGGTTAAATCCAGAGGGTTTCATCAAACAAATGGAGGTCTCTATGTCTTTCAAGAATCAATCTCTAGTTTCTGATGTTCAACTTAACCTTGATTTAACTGCGGAGGATTTAAATCAAGACACAGACTGCACAGATCACACAGAAGAAAATGACCAATTATTAAATCTTTTAGCTGAAATTCTTGAGGAAGAATTTGGCTTTAAACCAGATGACTCATTTGAGGTAATGGAAGATCGCTTTATTTACAACCTTGATTCAGAAAAAGATATTCAATCAAGAGAACGCTATGAACAGGAGCAATTAGATGAAGGCTCACCAAATGTAGACAACGTGGATCAGCTTGAGCTTGTGGCCCAAGCTTACTTCAGTAATCCGAATGTTTATTCAATAGTAGAAGAGTCTAATGAGGTTGAATGGGTCACAGCTTTTGTTCAACAATACAAAGGAGCCACTTTTGATTCTCAGGGAAATTTCAAAGAGAACTGGCGGAGTATTGGATCAAAAATCATCTTTGAATTTGATGATCTTTTCCATCCTGAAAGGCTGTATGCCATGGCCGAAACCAAAGGATATTTTCTAAATGATACATTACGCATGGTCATTTACAGCCCAAGTCTTGAATCCTTAATTGGCTCAAAGATCTATCGGCCTAAAGAAGCAAAAGAATTCATTCCGCTACTGGAAGGAAATTACCAGATATTATTGGCAACTCCTTCTATGGAAGATTGTGAATCGGAGGACAGCATTTACGACTGGATCAATAAAGAAATCCAAGATGGAATACTCTATGGAATTCAGCCAAATGTTAGCCGTTCTACTATCGGACATTGGGAATTAACTCAGGCCAGATTAGAGGAGATACAGGAGGAAGAACTGGAGAAAATAAACCTTTTACATTTTTCAAAAAAGGAAACTCTTTTTGTTAAGAAACAAAACGAGTTTCTTGACCGTTACAAAGAGGCACGTGAATTTATTATTGGGATCAATTCAGGGAAAGACCTACTGAAGACCCTTTACACTTTAAAACCAACTGTACTGGAGGACATTCTTTATCTTGCTGAAAAATGTAATGAAAGAATCAATAACGCCACTGTTTATATCCAGGTGAGGTCACTTGTTACAAAATACAAGGTTCAGATGCTCAAAGATCGCAATTCTATTGCACTCTCCATACTCCAAAAGATAAATCGTGGAGAGCTAGTGGAAGTTCACCTTCTCAACCTAACTGTTCTAGAAGAAATTTTCTCTGTCCTCTGGTCAAACTTAGGTATTCGCATTTTACCTGATAGAAAAGAATACTACTTCCAATTGAAAGATCGCCTACTCCGTCTCCGTTCTGCCAAGTCTGGCAAATCTGCATAGCTCACAGGAGTCAGAGCTAACGCTCTTCCTCTTTGTAACCAAAGAACCACTAGAGAGCTAACGCAAAATTCATGAAAACCATTACTAACGAATTGAACTTAACAGTTCAAAGGGATGAGCTATGTCCTAACGGCTCATCCCAATTCTTTTTAACAAAAGGAGCAATTATGACTACCGCTTTGTATGGAAGAGTAAGCACTGGGTTTCAACAAACTGGGTTAGAGAGCCAGAGGATGGCCCTTAAAAACTGGTGCGAGACAAAATCTATTACAGATTATGTTCTGTATGAAGACTTTGCCGTATCTGGGACCAAGGTAAGTCGTCCTAGTCTCGACAAGATGATGAACGAAGTGCGATCAGGGAAAATAAAGCGTGTTGTGGTGTATTCATTCAGTAGATTTGCAAGATCAACAACTCAGCTTTTAAGTGCGTTAGAAGAATTTCGGCTTTTAAATGTAGAATTTGTCAGCCTGAGTGAGCAAGTAGATACCAGCTCTGCCATCGGTAAGGCCCTATTTACGATTATTAGTGCTATTGCAACCCTAGAGCGTGACCTAGTCTCTGAACGAGTCAAGAATGGTATGTTATCAGCTAAAGCTAAAGGGAAACGCATAGGACGCCCTTCAACCATTAAACCTGAGTTGATTATGACCCTTCATCATGAAGGTTACAATCAAAGGGAAATTGCGAAGATGCTTAATATCGGTCAGGCAACTGTCGCCAGAACTCTTAAGAAGCATGATTCGAAACAAAAAAGCAAAAACCATTTCGAATCAGAACTAGATGATTCAAAATGAATTCTTTTCGAATCAAAAAACAAAAAATCATTATAAGAAGACGAAGTTTTGCCATTAACCATAGCTTGTCGACAACATCTCGTCACAAAAGACGAGAAGATAACATTAAGTTTGGGAAACCTCGTTTCAACCGATAAAGATCTATCACTTACGGAGTTCTATGTTTGATAAAAGACTTAAAGTTCTTTTGAAAGAACACAATATGTCAGTAACAGATCTTGCAAAAAAAACTGGAATTAGCAGAACGACTATTCAAAGTTGGACCTCTGGGACCAAACCATCAGTCTACGAGCTTGATAAACTCTGTAATATTTTTAACATGACTTTAGATGAATTAGTATTTAACAGGAAACCAAAAGTATCTGTTGAAGACATATTCTCGGAAGTCCTTATCCATACGGGACATTACAAAATACAAATAACAAAATTAACGAAAAAAGATCAGGATGAGGATTAATTTAATCTCATTCTTTTAAACAGGGGGATTCATGCGAAACATAATTTTAACTATTTCAATCCTAGGACTTGCATCATGTGCTTCACCACAAAAAACAGGAGATCAAGGTACTGATGCAGTAATTGGCCATATGTCTAAGGGCCCAATTGTAATTGGAAAAGATTGGGATGAGAAATTCTCCAAAGATGGAATAATCGGAGATGAGCTTGTTGCGATTGGTTCAAAAAAAGATTCAAACAACATGAAAGAAGAAACCATGAAAGTTTTCGCAGAAACCGATGCGACAGGAAGGCTTCTTACATCTGCACCAACTGAATATAAAAAGATTGTTCAAAGGGCAATTTCAACCGTTACAGGAGATGAATCTGTCGACATCAATAGCTATTCTGTGACTGAGGTTAAAGCTTTAACAGGAATGAAAACACAATTTTCAGACACTCAATGTGTAAAAACGGCAAATCCAAACATGGATCTAAAATATTCATATGTCACTGAATGCAGAGTGATTGTTAGAGTTCCACTAGCAAACCTGGATAAAGCGTTTAAATTTACTCTTTCTAAGAAATATGGAATTTCTGAACAAGGGGATCTCCAGAAAAAAGTAAAAGAAGAAATGATGAAAGAGATTCTGGGTAACACTCAAGGAACCCAACTCTCTAGCACAAGTAATGGTAACTAAACTATTAGGCTATGAATTTAAAGGGTGAGTTGATTCTCACCCTTAATATTTTATGAACAATTTATGCTTAATAATCGGAATCTTTATCCTTACCTCTTGTAGCTCAAGACTTGTTGGACGTAATAAAGGAAAAATTGATCCTTATTTCTTTAATGCGGGAAGAGACACCAGTGAAATTTATCAAAACTCACTAAAATCTAAAATGCTTCGAGAGGATGCTGGAAATTTCGACTCTGTAATTAGTAACAAAGACAGAAACCAGGATGATCACTGCTTTGAAAATACAGATGAAAGAATTATTTACACTCTATATGATGAATCAGCTGCACACCTAGAAGAGCAACTACAAATACACTGGGATACCAAAAGCAGATTCCAAGAACTTGGGTATGATCATTCTTATACGGCCAAAACTTTTTATTCATTTTTTGTTAGACGTTATGCTCATATCGAAGACTACTCTATTGAAAAATTTAATGAAAATAAAAGTGAGTTCATGGAGAAAGCGGAGTCAAAAGATCTTCGTCACGTAATAATTCCACATGATGCTTTCGAAGTTGCACGCTGCAAAGATCAAACTGCACGTTTGGAAAAATCTCTTCAATTAATCCCAATCATAGGGTGGTACATTGTACCCTTCATATTTAATGGGAAAGAAGCAATTTCTGTTAGATTAAGGCCCAGAATAAAGTGTCCTTTCTTGGCAGGATCTTCAAATACAAGCCCAATAGATTACGACTCCTTTTACTGCTTTAGACTACCCAACGTATGGAATGGAAGTACTGATCAATTTTATTTTAAATTAAAACAAGAGATTTCAACTCAAAATTAGGAGAATTACATGCACTTAATTGGACTCATTTTTATTTTATTCGTAACTGGCTGCTCTACTTTTGCAAAAAAAATGGAATTCGCCCAAGATTCTCGAAGCATAAAAGACTGTCAAAAACATGAAAATAGTCAGTTACCTATGTGTGAACGTATTCGGAAGGACCACTCATATTGCTTTTCAAATTATGATAGAGACAATGGAGCCACATGTCAGCGATTCTTCGACTGTTTCAGCAGCTCAAGTAAGAACCGAATCACACTTGACTATGATTATCATTGTGGACCTTTCTTAAATAAATAAAAGGCTTTCATGAAATTCTTAAATACAACGTTAATGCTGAACTTGTTTCTACTTTTATTCAGTGGTTGCTCTTCACTCAAAGAGAGAATAAGTAACAATTTCATAAAAGTTAAAATTGAGAATTGTAGAAAGGTCATTTCAGAAACTAAGCCTGACTTTACTCAAGTATGGTGCAATGAAATGGAAACCTCATGTGCACAAAGACTAATTAGGATGGCACCTGGTGTAGACTGCACTTACTCAATAATACCATGTAAAAATGAGGCTCAGAAAAATCTTTTGGCAGAATGGAACTCTAGAGTTCCTGAAAGTTGTCATGAGCTTAAAAAGAAATATCCACGGGCCTTTTATCAACCAGAACCAGGCACTGAAATGCCGTAATTTGGGATTTGTAAAACATATTAAATATTTACCAACAAGGAAAACAGATGAAAGAAAATCCCAATGAAGTAAAAATTAAGACATCAATACCTCTATTCGTCAGCCTTCTTCCTCTTCTTTATTACGTTGATTATGCAAAAAAGTTATATAGATATTTCGGATTTCCAAGACCAAATGAATTCTCATTTGAATCATTCCTTTTCATATTTGAGCCCCACAACCTACCATTAAGCATTTGGTTTTCATCGGTCCTCTACCCTGGAATATATTTTGGATACGCCGTACTTCTTTATAAGTATGCTCCAAGAATTGAGAATGCTATCAATGAACCATTTAAAAAAAATTTACCATTGATATTTCCAATAATTTTAACTGTAATCATTTTTGCTAATGTTGCCATATTTGGAGGAAACTCAAACTCAATGATAAAGACAAAGCTTGGTTGGTGCTGGGCTATTGGAATTATTTTTTTTGCAGCAAAATTTATAGACTTGAAGAAGTTAGCAAGCAACAACAATGACTCGCAATCATGAACAGCAAGGGAAGAGTGATACCAATAGAAGAACTTGAACAACTTGTAAAAAAAGTTGATGAGTATTCTGAAAGGTATGACATACCTGAAGAAGTATACCAAAGCCTACTTGAAGAGCAGGAGGCTTATTATGAATTTCTTCAAAATAATCCCGATTGCTATCAGACTAGAGATCAGTGGGAAGAAGCAGGAGTCAAGAACCGCTTTATCGTTCTATTGCTAATGACGCGAATAAGCGAGATTATGGAATCAAAGTATAATGAGGAGTGATTTTCAAGATTCTTAAGGAAATAGACCTAGCTTAAAAATCATCATATGGTGCATGATGTTGCTTAGTTTTCCTTTCTAATTCATGAACTTAGTTCATTTTACGCAAAAAATAAGGGCCTTTTAAGTCGAAAGGAACATCCAACCAGTTATCCCACCTTAATGCATTGAATCACACTTAAATCCCGTACAAGCGGTTCGAAACTCCAATACTTGGGAGTACCAAATTTATAAAGAAAAGCCCTGCGAATGCGGGGCTTTTTTATTTTAAGCAACTTTATATGGGTGAACTTGTTCTAACTTTATGACCTTGAGTCTCGGTTTCTCATCTTCAAAACTCATTTCTTTTTTATTTTCGATGGCGTCACACAATTGAACAATTTGAGAAATAATCCTTCTGGTCGCTTCACTATGTTTTTTTAGATTGGCCTTTTCAAAGTGTTCTTCAATTTTTGGTGCGGCCATGTTTAAGCACTCTAAACTTGTGTAATAATCCTGCTGATTGTCTGCCAGATTAAGATTTTTACGAGCTTCGTTTAACTGATGGGCCATGGCCTTTAGATTAATATACTGCTCACTCGTATTCTCTTCATGATTTTTAAGCGCTTGAAGATTGGACTCAAGTCGCTTGAGCCACTCGTAATAATTAAATGTATTTTTTGGTGGAACTGGAGCCTGAGCTTCTGGCTTTTTAACCATTTTTTGCTTTAACCACATAAAGGAGAAGGTAAGGAGGCAACCTGAGGTTATGAGGGCAAAACCAAAAACAAACAATTCTTGATAATATTTGGCCTGGTAGATCGTTGGCACTTCAGCTGGAGGTGGATTTCTCAATTCATCAAGCTGCTGGATAGAATCATTAAGTTTTTTTAACTCATGAGTCATCTCAACAATCTTTGGATCAATCACTTTAACACTGACTTCTCCATTCTCTTTGCCCCTTTTAAAAAACGTAGAGGCTGTTTGCTTTATTTTCTCAAGCTTATCAGTAAGAAGTCCAGATCTCACCATCGCTCGAGCTGGCTGATAAAGAAACTGATCTCGTAATTTAAAAAACTGAGTCATTTCTGTTTGAAGATTTCCCCATTCTGTATCAGTCGTAAGAATTTCAATCTCTCTCACACTAATTTCGAGAGCCAGCCAAGAATCTTTGAGCTTTTGTGTAAGATGAGTTGGAGTGAGTTCGAGGTCAACCTCCTTACTAGTTGGGCCGTGAGGATCATGAGCGACAGTAAAGATGAGGTCCGATTTAAATTGATCCCACTCCTTCCAATCAATTTTGGCCGAAGAAACAGAGATACGATGATCCTGAAGACGATTATCAATTTGATTTAATTTCTTTGAGATGATTGCAAGCACATCATCATCCGCAGAACTTCTAATCTCGGCGATAGCAGTGGTAGTTAAGAGAGTAGAAAGTATGAATGAAAAACCAAGACGACTCATGAAATGACCTCCAGAGAATAAAGACTTTTCGATCTTTTTCTCTCGAAGATGAGCTAAAAAAACTGCGTCAAAAAAAATTGCATTTTAGTAGAGAATTCTTAAGTCTTTGTTAATTTTTAAATAATTGATGAAAAGACATTTTAAATTCAATAAATTTCACTGAAGACTTATTTCCTCTCAATTAACTCAATTTTGTAACCATTTGGATCTTCGATAAACGCTATCACTGTGGTTCCATGCTTCATTGGCCCTGGTTCTCTTGTCACTTTTCCGCCAGAAGCTCTTACTTTTTCACACACACCTGCAACATCTTCAGTTCCGAAAGCTAAATGACCAAAGCCATCACCAATTTGATAAGAATGTTTTCCATAGTTGTAGGTTAATTCAATACAGGGATCATTTTTACTTGTGCCATAACTTACGAAGGCCAGTGTAAACTCTCCCGCCGGGTAATCTGTTTTTGAAACAAGATTCATCCCTAAAACGTCAGTATAGAATTTAATCGATTCATCGAGATGATTGACTCGAATCATCGTGTGAAGATATTTCATCATTATTAAAACCTCAGCGTGAGTCCTAGCCCCTGACCCATTTCTCTATGATAAAGTGGTGTTAGATATAAACTGGTCTTCTCTTCCTTAATCGTGGATTTGTTAATGTAATCTTTGAGTTCATTGTATTTTCTATTCTGCTGTGGAACTCCGGCCCAAACATCGACAATTTCCCATATACGAAATCCTACAAATCCGAGCATACCTGTAATAATCATCGCCTCATTAAAACCTGTACAATCATCTTTGCCATTTAATCCATTATTGATTTCTTTATCAATACAACCAGAAATACCAGTGACAAGAACGGCTAAACTTCCCAACTCACCTGCAGTAAATATCCAGCCCTGATCACTCCAGCGCCCCTGAACAGCATGCCCAAGGCCAAGACCAAGAGGGTATGTTCCTAGCACACCACCAATCACATAGCGAGTGGTTGAAATTTCTCCAATATCTAAAACTTCTTTATCCTTTTCACTAAGATTAATGCCTTTCTTTTGAGCATCATAAATTAGCCCCGTACCCGCAAAAGAATTCACTGAACTGAAAAACATGAAGACGCATAGATAAAGAAATCGATTCATTTTAATCCCATCCTAAAACTTGATAGCCTTTTTCGGCCAAACATTGGTTAACATATCTTTTTTTAATTTCATCGGGAGAAAGAGCTCCGGCCACACCACCACCAGCTGCACCGATCGCCCCACCTCGTAGAAGACCTCTTCCCATATTTCCCGTAAACATTCCACTAACGGCACCCATCGCGGCTCCGATAGCAGCACCGGCTCCGGCCCCTTTGGCGATTTTTTTACCCTTAGAACTTTCTAGGTAGTCTTCCGCTTCAGCGATGCATTTATCAATATCTTTTTTGGCAATTTCTTTGCCTACAGATTTTAATTTTTGATTGGGGTAAAGTTTAGGACGAGAAGCACAAGACGTAAAACTCATGAGCGCTAAAAGCAAAATAAAGTCTCTCATTTTCCCTCCTCCTCAATAACAAACTCATAAGAAGACTAGTCAAAAAGTTTGTAATTGTAGAGAATAAATTAATTTTATCAATTTCTAAGGAAATTTTTTATGTTTTCACTCACCACAGAATCTTTAACGGCCCTTGTCACACTCACGGCCATGGAAACGGTGTTAGGAATTGATAACATCATCTTTATTGCGATCCTGGTCAGCCGACTGCCAAAAGATCAACAAGATAAGATCAGAAAATTAGGCATTTCGCTGGCCCTTATTATCAGAATTGCACTCCTCTTTTCCATCAGCTGGATCATGACTTTAAAAGAACCGCTTTTTTCAATTTGGGGTCAAACTTTTTCTGGAAGAGATCTGATTCTTTTATTTGGTGGACTATTTTTGATTGCAAAATCTACGTACGAGATTCATCATAAAGTTGAGGGTGATCCTGAAGTTCATTTGCATCATGCAGAAGATAATTTGAAAAAGAAAGTAAGTGCGAAGATGATGCTCGCCCAAATTTTAGTTTTAGATATTGTTTTCTCATTAGACTCAGTCATCACTGCTGTCGGAATGTCGAGTCAGGTTTCAATCATGGTTGTCGCCATGTTAATCTCGATGGTGATCATGCTGGTTTCTGCCAATAAGATTAGTGGTTTTGTAGATAAACACCCTACCATCAAAATCCTTGCTCTTTCTTTTTTACTCCTGATTGGAGTGATGCTCGTAGGTGAAGGATTTGGGGCCCATATTTCTAAGGGATATATCTATTTTGCAATGACATTTTCACTTGGAGTAGAGCTTCTCAATATGCGCTACAGAAGAAAAAATTCAGCAAAATAATTACTGATACTCTTTAGGAAATAAATCTGCGTTGAGATTTCTCATCACAAGAAGGACTTTCGCAAGGTGAAGGTTTTCATCTCCGCCTTCAAGTCTTTTAAGGAAGGCAAGGCCTACACCTGATGATTTTGCCAACTCTTCTTGAGTTAAACCACGCTCTTTTCTTCTCTTACGGATGAAATAGGCAACAGTTCCAATATTTCGTTCTATTTCAGCATTTGTCCGACGAATAACATCCATGTTATTCCCCCTTTTGATCTTATTTTATGCTCAATCCAAATTTCTGCAATCATGATTTTAAAATTCAGTGGATTGCCCCCACCAACTCCTAATCACTAAATTCTGAATACTCAGCAGTTTGGATCGATTCACGAGGACGCTCTACTGGTTCTACAAGTTCTAAGCGATTATAGCTTTCTTTTGGAATAGAACGCTTCTTATAAAATTCTGGAATCTTAGTCACGACATTAACTATTGGCTTTGTAGGGGCATCATTTTTCTGAAGAGATTTTGTTAATTCTGGAAGACTAAGATCTTTATTGGTTTTTATGGAATCCATCGCTCCACGCTTCTTCCAATAACTAAGGACTGGGTGGCAATTATTTTTCTCTGCGAGATGGAAAGAATTCACTCCATTCTTATCTTTTTCAGACAGACTTAATCCTTCCGATTCCAGATTCTTAATCAAATTATGGGAGCACTTAGAGCTTGCGTACTGAAGTAGAGTCCGATGTTCTTTCCCAACCCGTCTGTTTTTTATTTTTTCTTTAGGATTTAAGCGACGGATCGCCTGATAGAGTTCTGAATTATTTTTTGTCACCGTTGTTTCCCAAATGGATTGCATTTCTTGATCATCGGGTTGAAATTGTTTTTTCTTTTTTGCAGCTAAATTAATGAGATCAACTCTTTCATATTCAACCAGCAACCGGCCGAGTGATTTCTTCTTCTGCGGCATCACCACAAAACTTTCAAGCTTACCTCCACGATCAAGGAAATCCTCAAAGGATTTTTGATCATTTTTGACAATCGCTAAGTAAGCTTGGTCATTTATGTCATCTTGACTCTCATCCAATAAGAGAGGCTGTAAGAGTAATAGCGACAAAAATGAAAGGGATAAAAAGAGTGATAAAACTTGAATCTTCTTGTTCATTTTCTACTCCTTGAAAATAACAAGTTGTATTCTAGCGGGTTTTGGATTCAGATTTTAATAAATTTAAAAGAGTCTTAAAATCAAGTCCTTGCCACTAGAGATGTTTTTTCAATGGAGTCCTTTTTTTGACTAAAACGGCACGAATAATTGGCACTTTAAGGTGAACTCGTTTTAAAATAAAATCATATGTACCTTTTAGGACTTCTTCTTTTAATTGCTCCTCTGGTCGCTTTAGCCTCACCGGCCGAAGAACCAGCTGATGATAATATCCCAATCCTTGAATCTGCTCAGGAATTACTTGGTTTAAATATGAACCGAGTCGCCAACCAACTTGATATGTTCTTTGCGGATCAACGAGCAGATGATGAGTTGGGGCGAAGTCGTATTCGAGTGAAGCGTATTTATGAAGTCCGTGAAAGAGCTGAATTAAGAGATGAAACGCAATTTAGATTCAACATTCGTCTTCCAAACTTAGAAGAGAAGTTTAAATTTGAATTTCAAAATAAAAAGACGAAACCTAAAGGACCATTGACTCAAACGTCTCCAACCAATCAAAATCTAAATCGAATAAATACTCAGTGGCAATTTAGATCTGATATCGGAGTTGTCGCAAGTGTGCCCCCGCAAACTTTTACCCGCGCCCGAGTTCGTAAAAACTGGGAGGCCTTGCATCTTATTCATCGTTTTGTTGAAGAGTTTGCCTGGTATTCAAATGATGTGTGGTCAATAAAAGAGGGCTGGGAAGAAAGAACGACTCTAGACTCAGATTACACAATCGAAGAAAATTTACTTTTTCGCTTTCGTAATCTTGCTGACTGGAAAATCACCTCTCATGACTTTGTCACTTCCCATGGTCCTTCAATCCTACATCGCTTTACGGAAGACGACGCTGTTTCTTATGCCACAACACTATCCACCACAGTGGATAATGGTATATGGTTTGTCTCGAACTACAGATTGAGTACAACATACAGACGAAATCTTTATAAGCAGTGGTTATATTCTGACTTAACTCCAGGACTTGATTTTCCTAAGATGTGGTCGTTTAGAAGAACCCCATTTATTCTTCTTCAAATCGAAGCACTTTTTGGCGGCAGATAAAAAAAAGGCCCACCGAAGTGGGCCTGATTTGATTTTTTAAAGAAGAGCAATCAAAGGAGCAATCAGGAGAGAAACAACTGACATCACCTTGATCAGGATCGCAATCCCTGGACCAGATGTATCTTTAAATGGATCTCCCACCATATCACCAACAACCGCTGCTTTGTGAGTATCAGTTCCCTTCTTCTCACCAGCAAGTTTACCTTTTTCAATATACTTTTTAGCGTTATCCCAAGCACCGCCAGCATTGGCCATGAAGAGAGACATAGTTGCACCAACAGCAAGTGATCCAGCAAGTAGACCAGCAAGTGAAGCTGGGCCCATGAAGAAACCAACAAGCACTGGAGCAACGATAGCAATAACACCTGGGAAAATCATTTCTTTCATCGCAGCTTTTGTTGCGATATCTACGATTTTCTTAGGCTCAGGCTCAGCTTTAAGTTCCATAAGACCTGGAATTTCTCTGAACTGACGACCAATCTCAACAACAATGGCACCAGCAGCTTTACCAACTGCAAGCATTGTAGAGGAACCAACTAAGAATGGGAGGATTGAACCAAGAAGAATACCTATGAGGATTTTTGGATCTGTAAGAACTAGTTCAACAGCACCTAGACCATTCATTGAGCGAACATGGTTGATTTCAATGTTATAAGCAGAAAAAAGAGCAAGCACAGTAAGAATCGCTGAACCGATAGCATAACCTTTACCGATCGCAGCCGTTGTATTCCCCACCATATCAAGCTCATCAGTGATAGCGCGAACTTCAGGACCTAGACCTGACATTTCAGAAATACCACCAGCGTTGTCTGAAATTGGACCGTAAGCATCCACTGTCATAACAACTGCAGTACCACCAAGCATACCAACCGCTGAAAGAGCGATACCATAGAGACCAAGATATTTGTTAGCGAAGTAAGCAACAAGAGCAACCACGATCATTGGAATCGCAGTTGATTCCATTCCTACAGCTAGACCTTGGATGACGTTAGTCCCTGCACCTGTTTTAGCAGATTCAGCAATACGAGCAACTGGTCTGAAGATACCTGTATAGTAATCAGTGATAAGACCGATGATTGTTCCACCGATCGCCCCAACAGTCATAACTGCTGTTACTGATTGATTAATCCCAAGAATGTTCATGATCACATATGAAGCAATGGCCAAAGTGATTGGTGGAAGAATAAGGGCACCACGAAGAACTTTCGCAGGATCCATGTTTTTCATCATACGAGCGATAAAGATACAAATGATTGAAACAGCAAGACCAACACCTGAAAGTACAAGTGGAAGGCCAACAGCAACAATTTTATTCATAGCTACATCAGCGGAACTAATAAGCATCGGAAGCTCAGCAGAAGTGATCGCAATGGCCATAGAAGCTACAATTGCAGCGACCATAGACTCGTAAATATCTGCACCCATACCAGCGACGTCACCAACGTTATCACCAACGTTATCTGCGATAACACCTGGGTTACGAGGATCATCTTCAGGAATGTTTTCGATCACTTTACCAGCAATATCTGAACCTACGTCAGCAGCCTTGGTATAAATACCACCACCGATTCGAGCAAAAAGAGCGATCGATGAAGCACCTACGGCGAAAGAGTGAAGAACTGATGAAAGAACTTTATCATCAGCTTCTTTGAAATAAAGATAAAGAACTCCAAGCCCAATTGCACCAAGACCAGCAACTGAAAGACCCATAACCGCACCACCATCTAGAGCAGTGAGAAGTGCTGAAGCTTTTACACCTGAGCGAGCAGCTTGAGTTGTTTTAACGTTGGCATACGTTGCAGCTTTCATACCAATGAAACCAGCAAGTAGCGAAAGGAAAGCACCAAGAACAAATGAAGCGGCTGCGATTGGGCCCAGCGAAACACCAATTAAAACTCCAACCACTGCACCGAATACAGCAAGTGTTTTATACTGAGTGAACAAGAAGGCCATAGCACCTTCACGGATATAACCCGCGATGCGCTCCATTGTTTCTGTCCCCTTACCTAGCTTCATTACTTTGGCATAGAAATAAGCAGCAATCACAAGTGCCAATACACCAAAGATCACTGGGGTCTTTACCCACAAGTTCAACCAAGAATCCATCATGCTGATCTCCCGAATAATTAATAAAATGCGAACCTTTGGTGTACTAAATCTGAGCTTTTTCGTAAACCTTAAAGAGGAAAACAAATATTAATTAGTCGCAACGCAAAAACCGAGTTCTTTTTGTGGTTTATTGACGATTGGGGAAGCAATTCCTATGGTGGTGGCCATGAAGTCACATGAAAGAAGAAAAATCCTCATCGATCGCATGGAAGAGCTTGCTGGCCAGGGCCAGGATTGTCAAAACTGTGCTGGAACTTGTTGTACCTTTGAGGCCAATTCCATGATGGTGACACCCCTTGAAGCCTGGGAAATTTTTGAATTTTTGAAGTCCAGTGACCTCATTGATCAAAATCTTAAGGAAAAAATCTTCAAAACGATTAAGGAATTTAGGCTTGATCAATCAACAGGAAATGGAAAACGCTCTTTTATCCGACGGACCTATACATGTCCCTTTTTTCATCATCGAGAATTAGGCTGTGCTCTCCCCAAGGAAGTCAAACCCTATGGATGCCTGGCCTTCAATGCCCATCATGAAACAATTAAGGCCAAAGAGTTTTGCTATTCAGAAAAAAAATTATTGATGGAGAGAGATGAGCTCTTTAGTAAGCAAGAAGAGATGGAAAATGAAAGGGTCAAAAACCAATATAAAATATATTGGGATAAACTCCCTCTGCCAGTCGCCTTAGTCGATTTTTTTAATGCCGACGATCAACAATCAAACTAATTTTACCTGTCCGTGAATTTCTTTTAATTTCGCCGTGGCTGACAATAAGGATTTCAAATTTATCAAGAAACTGCTCAAGAGAAATGGTGTCTTTAAGATCACGAGAATTTTGATAAATTAATTGAGCAAGGGCCGAAGGATCAAGATGATCTTTGGAATCCGCTTCTATTGTTAATTGCATGTGCTCTGATATTTTACCAAGCTCATTTTTCTCAGAGAGAATTAATTGATAAGATAAAATATTTGGATCAATCGTCGTTATAGATTTTTCTATATCGCCTAATAAAATCCGACAGGACCAAATTTGAATTAAATTATCGATGCGTCCGAGGAGTTTAAAACGTCGATCTTTTCGTCCGCATGAGCAATCCCCTTCAACCCACTCAAGTCGATCTCCGGTGGCATAATTTTTAATTTTCATTGAGGCGCGTGTCAGTGAAGTCACAACCCCCTCACCTTCAATAATTTTCAAATCCACCAGATCACTAAAAAGATGATGGACTCCCGTTTCTGAATGTAAGCATTGATAACCGATCACACCGGCATCGACACTGGCGTAACCAGCGGAGCCGAAATAACTTGTGCCCCAGACTTTCTCTAAATATTCACGGCGAGTCTGAGACATCGCTTCACCCGCATAAAATATTTTAGGAATTTTCAGATTAAGGCCCATAACTTGAGATTGTTCTGCATTCATCACAAGGAGCGAGGGAATCCCTAAAACAACATCTGGTTTAAATTTATTTAAATAAGTAAGGATATTTTCAGATGGGCACAAGCCACCGATAGGGAGTTGGATAGCGCCAATTTTCTCTAAGGCTTTTTCAACGGCCAGAAACGATGACCATAAATTTCCCGCCACAAAAAGATTTGCGACTGTCATGCCTCGCTTAATTCCTTGGGCCTCAAAATTGTAGGCGAGCATATCAGTTGTTAAGTCAAACTCCTCATAGCTAAAGTGAACATATTTCGGGTCACCAGTTGTTCCACCGGATGAGAAGACATAACCTTCTGGGTGACGATGGTTTTCGAATTCTTCTTTGAGTTTACTAGCGGTCTGTAAGAGAGAATGCTTTTCACCATAATCCTGAATTCTAACTTCATCACCAATAAAATGGACAAGCTCCCTAAGAACATAGTGTCCGTCATGAGGCGCCCCATCCATACCATAAGTGATCGTCCCTAAAGGAGCAAAACGTTTCAAACCAGTTAAAGAGAGTTCATTCAGGTAGTTCTTTTTCTCTTCATCAGTCAGTAGATATGAGCAAGATTGAAGATAATAAGAGAAAGGTTCAATCAAATGATAAAGTTCATCGAGGTCTTTAAATTGCTTGATGATGAGTGATCTACCGAGTGGAGAAGGTTTTAAGAATCGATTTTCTTCAAAATGCAGAAGATGATTTTCACCACTTAAAACTTTTCCCTCATTCATTAATTCGGAAAAATACCCGCGGTACTTTTCTTTTAATATCTCAACAGCTTCGTCATCCGAGAGATGACCCCGAGGCGGTGCTTGAATAAAGGCTTTATCGATCGCCTCAAGCAATAAATTTATATTCGCTCCCTCTTCCACGAAGAGATTTTGAGGAGAAGCACAGGCACCTTGATCCCAAGGGATAATATCCTTAACGATGGCCGCGGCCACTTTCTCCAGACTTGATTGAGCGAGTGCCTGTTTTGAAATGACTTGGATTGAAATTTTTGGGCCAAAGTCTAGAAGCTTAATTGATGAAGGGAGATTCTGAGCATAGCTTCGAATCATTTCCTCTCCACCCCAGGCCAAAATCGTATTCACTTTTTGCTTAATAAAATTTTCTGTTTCAAGATCGCCACCTTTCCAGTGGAGGATGGCGAATTTGTCTGAAAGGATTTGCTCTTGATCAAATGATTTTAACTTTTGAGCAAAATACAACGGAAAGAATGTATTTGAGCTGCTCACTTTTAGCATGGAGAGATTTTTTGTTAAAAATCCCATGATAAGAGAATCGATACTACTAAGAAAAACATTTCCGGCCGTCACATGTAAAAGGATTCCTCTTGGGACTGCTTTAACAAGGCCTGAAAAATTTGATGTTTTAGTAAAATCATCTAAAAGTTTTTCCTGATTAAATTCGGAGCGAAGTCTTTTTTCTAAACTTTCTCTGCCCAATAAGAGAGGTAAGATGGCCAGAGTAGAACGTACCTCATCTTCAGTAAAACCAGACTCAAGCTTAAGTGGTTCAATCGACTCTTCAAATATTTGAGAACCTGGGTGCCAGAGCTGAGAAAATGCATCCAGGAATGTTATAATGTCATCAATTTTAGTCCGGGCCAGTTTTCTTTTTTGGGTCGTGAGTTTTTCCCAATCTTCTGATTGCTTCCATTCATCATTTTGATCAAGAACTTTACCAAACCAGTACATACTATGACCTTATCACTTCAAGGGCCTTTAAGGCGCACCCTTTATGCTTACTCACACCGGCCCTTCCTTCAAGAATGAGAGTCTCTCCCGGAAGACCGCAGTCACAACTTCCTAAACGTCCATAGTCTGTGGTTAACAAACTTGGGGCCGGATAACTAAAATTATAAGAACACAAAAAATGCAAAAGTCCTCGCTCACCTTTGGGAACAATTTCTAAATTGTGAGGATTTCTCACAAAAACTCGCGCAAAGTTTGGAATGTGGAGATTTCCTTTTGTGCAGTCTACATAAGGTATGCCATGCTCAACCATACCAAAGAGATCTCTTTGATGCTCAAGAGGAATGCCTAATCTCTCTTGAATAAAATGACGAAATTCATTTTTAGGAATTTCTTGATCGGCCTTTCCTTTCCATCCCCCACCTGTCTGCAGCCATGATTCTTTGCCGAGATTTATATTGAGGTCATATTTTTTTATTATTTCAAAGAGCAGAGCTGGGAATCCTAAAATACGAGTCGGAATATCCGAAGCCGCAAATCTCTTCAAAGTTTCCAGGACCCCATCTTCATTCAGTTCAAAATTTTTGCTTTCTTCATGCCACTGAATGGCATAATAGACTTCATTTTTTCCCGTAAAATTTGTTAAAAGCTCATCTGTAAATGCTGTTCCGAGATCATTGGCAATGGCGGGGTCATAAGTGAAGCATAAATAATTGTATTTTTTCTCGCTCGCCATCCCTAATGAGCGGTGAATAGAGAGAGCTAGTTTCTTCACATTATCCAGACTTTCTTGACTCAAAAATTGTTGGGACTTTTGCCCTCCAGTACCAGAACTCGTTAAAACCAAGGCCAGCTCTTCTCGTGGAACAGAACAAAACTCATGCTCCTTATAAAGATGGACCATGGTGCCAGGTACCTTTTTTAAATCATCTTCATGATTGAGTTGATCCGGATGAAAACCAAACTTGTCCCAGAGTTTTTTGGTAAAAAGATGATGTTCATAATGAAAAAGAGCATTCTCTTTAAAACTTTCGACAAAGAGGAGACTCGCCTGATTATTTTTCTGAAAAGGCTCTGAATCCAATAGGGCTTGAGTTTTAGGATGATGAGATTTCATAATTGAAGGAGTTTAGGATTCAGCGACATCCTCTTCCAGGCCTTAAAGTATTCCTCAAGATAAATCTGATTAAGACCTTTGAGTTTTACATTCTGAAAATCAAAAATTTCAAACGATCGACTTAAAACTAAGAAGTCATAGCGCTGATTATTAATTAATTGAAAGGCAGGAAAAAAACCACAAGGGATAAACTTTGACTTGAGAATGCTTTCTAAAATTTTGGGACGATCCGCTCTTACAATAACTTCTATATAACGAGCACCAGCATCTCTTAAAAGTCGGTTTGTTTTTAAGAAGAGCTCTGTAAAATTAAGATTGCTTGGCATTTTTCCACCAATGATCACACAATACCCATCAACTGCCGAGAGATGGCAAAAGAGCTCAATGCTTTGATCTGGTGAAATAATCATGAGGTTGGGTTGATGGAATGGAAAGAATTCAAATTCCAATTTTTTCTCTGACTTGAGAGTCTCATATCTAAAAGCGACAAACTTTGGAGACTGAATGACTTCAAGTTCTCCTGGAATGATCAATACTTTTGTAGGAGCTTCTGGCACAACCGTTTCTAATTCCCCTAGAGGGATTTCCGAATTAACCACTTGATACAAAGATTGTAGATTATGGTGAAGACGATAATTTTTAAATCGTTTTTCAAGAGCTGCTGGGGTGATAATCGCCGTCAGGCAGTGAGTCTCATAATCATTTGTTCTATGAGCATTAGGAAAAATTCCTAATTTCTTAAATCCAAGTTTCTCCGTTAGGGTTTGTGCAGCTTCATTAACAGTTCTCGTTGTTGAGTAAATAACATCCACCCCCGCAGGAGTATGACTCTTTAAGTACTCAATCCCAAAACCCAGCAAATCTTCCATCACTCCTTGTCCGCGGTATTCATGGCGAACAACGGCCCCAAAAGCTTTTGCTATTAAATTTTCCTGATCATAGCAGGCCAAAACAGAGGCAATGATATTATTTTTTTCATCTTTTGTGATAAACCAAAAACCCTGATGGGAATTAATGAAGTTTTTAATGAGAGAAACATCTTTCATCAAAGGATCTGGATACATCCCTTCATAAACATCAAAATAAAGTTGTGATATTTGAAAGATATCACTTTCGGTGGCCAAGATTTTTTCCATGGCCCAATATACCTTATTTTGAAAAATCTCGTAGGGGGCATAGTCCTTTTTACAAGGTATTTGACCACTCTACCTCCCTCATAGTAGCTTCGTGGCCGAAATGACTAAGCAGGCCCCTCTTCCCACAGGACTCTATTACCAGTTTCCCTTTATAGATCGTCAAGAACGCTCTCGCCTACTCCAATGGCTTGAAACTCTTGTCCCTCTCTGGGAAATGAGGTTTTCTGAACATAACCCACCACCCGAGGGTGATAAACAACGCCCTCTTTTGAGACCGGTTTATTGGTTAGGTAATTGGCAATTTGCTTGCTTGGATTATTATCATCCACCCCAAGGCATTTTAAACCGATGTGTCCAAGCGGAAAAATACCCCAAAGAACTTCAACTTATCGTCGATAGAATTGAATTTATTGCTAAAAAGCGCTTCCCAAAAAGTTTTATCCCAGAGAAATGGAAGCTAAACACCTGCCTTATTAATTTTTATGGGAGTAAATTTGAAGAGGACCGTTGGATTGACCGAGCAAGAGTTGGAGAGCATAAGGACTTTGAACCAGGCCCTGTCGGCTCTCTTTCATTTGGTGATCGGGCCTTCTTCCAATTTGTGAATGGCAAAACCCAAATGGGACAAGAGAATGTGGTGTTCTCCCAATGGCTAGAGGATTCTTCCCTTCAACTATTTGCTGGAGATAAATGGAAAAATAAAACCTTTCACAGGGTTCAGAGAGTGGAAGACAAAAGAAAAGAAAGTCTGGGCCCAAAGATAGAAAATTTTAATACAAGAAGGATTAATTTCACTTTCCGTTATGTCCCTGAAGAGCACATTATCCCTTACGAGAAGCTTCCCGCCCCTCAACAATCAGATATCTTACCCTATATTGAGAAGCTTTCCCTAAGCTCATCCTATTATAAGCGACTACTAACTCCTTAAAATCACAGGTCCCCAAGTAAATTGCTAAAGTTTTCTTAATACCTGACGAAAAGAATCCAAATACTGGATTGCTAGGGGACTTTTATGATAGGCCAGAGCCTATTTATATTCATGATGTTGGCGTTGAGTTTTCAAATCAGTGCCGACTCAAATTTTAAGCTTGTTAAGAATCTTGAGGAAAGATTCGCCTCGCTATCTACAGAAGCAGCTTTAATTAAAAGTTATCCGCACCATTCTCAAAGCTATATTTATGATCAGGCCCTCGCCATTATTGCTTTTTCTAAGGCAAAGAAAAAAGCCAAGGCCAGAGAACTTCTTAAAGCTTTAGAAAAACTTCAACTCCATGACGGGTCACTTTATTTTTCTTATTATTTAGATGGGAGCTCACCTTACCCGACAGAAGGTGATAAGCGATTTGCCGGTGCCATTGCCTGGGTTGGGATTGCAGCGAGCCACTACCAGTCAGCTTTTCATTCAAAAGAATTTAAACCATTTAATGAAAAAGTTTTAAATTATCTTCAATCGCAGATGAAAAAATTCAAGATTAAAAATCAAGAAGTCTGGGCCGTTGCATTTGCCCCTCATGATTTAAAAACGACTTCTTGGAACGAAAATAATGTAGCGGCTTTAGAGCATAATTTAGATGCCTACCGTGCTTTTTTAAACTTTCAACTCATCAACGCAGAGAAATCAGAAGAGTTTAAACCAATTATTCATCACGTCGGTGAATTCATTCTGTCTCTTTGGGATAAAGATCGTCAGCATTTTTGGTCAGGCGCTGATACAACCCAAGGAATGATTAATAAAGAAGAGATGTATTTAGATAATCAGTCATGGAGTCTTCTGGCGATGGATGAAAGTTTATTAAAAATGATTAATCCTCACAAAGCTCTTCAATTCAACTGCAAAAATTTTCTGGTTCAGGATGGAGAAATTGAAGGTTTTATGGACTCACGTCCTGCCAATAGACCCTCTGCCTACCAGTTTGTGTGGTCTGAAGGTTCAGCAGGACAAATCCTCGCCATGAAGAAAACAAGCCCTCATTTTTCTTGTTCATCTAAGCAAAATACTGATTTCCTCAAAGAAGTGAAGAAAATGATGACATCAGACGGTGGGATTGCCTATGCCACTTCTGCAGAGAATCCTGACTTTACAACCTCATCTTCTGTGGCCGGAACAACTTGGTTTTACTTTGCGGCCAATAATATCAACCCTTTTCATCCCTGAATTCTTTACATTCGTCTTGCCGATCTCTGATGTTTTTGGGAGTTTCCCCTTAAATTTATCAGGAGTTTTTGATGAAGGGTCTTCTTATCCTTATTGCATTTCTTTTTGTCTATTCTGCTTGGTCTTCAGTTGAAAATTTTCCTGTCGAATACCCAGTTAAAAACTATCAATACATCACTGATTTTGAATATGACCGTGAAGTCAGAGAATCAGATCAATATATACTTTTAGTTTTCTCTTCTAAGGATTGTCTGGAGAGAACGATTATTGACCGCTCATGCTTTTTATTTGAAAAAAAATTAGATTATTTTATTCCAAGCTTCTCTCCAAGAATAAAGGTGGTAGGATTTAATACTTATTTTGAGAATTATCAGACAACCTCCTATTTTCAAATTCATGCCAGGCCAACAGTTATTCTTTTGAAAAATAATTCTGAATTAAAAAGAATGGAAGCCACTCATCTCAGACCTGATGTCGTGAACGGAAGACTAGACTGGACGGACGAATTACTTAAAGAAGTACTCGAGACTGTGCGTTTTATTCGATAAGCTCAGAGAGTTTTAATTCATACCTATTAAAAATTTCATCGTGCTCGCTGGATATTTGAGACAGCAACTCAAAATCCTCATCGATAAATTTTTTTACAACTCCTAGTCTTTGAGAGGCATCCTGGATTTTTTTTGACTCTCCTTGAGTTGACCATGAAATCATATCAGTCTCTAGCTTTTGCTGTTCTTGCTCATGCGTGATAATTCTTTTTTCTAAAGTTTCAATCTTCTTTTTTAGTGGATTTAGTTCTCTCCCGCGCTCGACAATCAGTTCTGCTCGAAGCCTTTTGATTTCTTGCCTCGAAGGTCTATCTTTGATTTTATCAGGAACTCCTGATTCAATCTCATCTTCCCAACCAACTTTACTTAAAAATTCCTCATACCCAAGATTTAAACAATCAACTTTATTCTGGTGAAAAACGATAAGTTTTTTTGCCACTTGTCTGAGCATGGATTCTGAGTGAGTGACAATAACCACAGCTCCAGGATAATTCTCTAATTCTAAGGTCAATGCATCGACAGAATCTTGGTCAAGATGGTTTGTTGGTTCATCTAGCAAGAGGAGATTTGAGGGTTTTGCAAGAAGTTTGGCCAGAAGGACCCGAGCTCTTTCACCACCAGAAAGGACTTTTATTTTTTTCTTCGCAAGGTCACCAGAAAACATCATCGTCGCACATAAACTTCTCACGCGCTGAAGACCAAGAGTCTGATCAACACTAGAGACTTCCTCTTCAATGGTATTTTCTAAATTGAGTCTATTAATATTTGTCTGGCCAAAGTGACCAATCAGAAGGTTCACATTTTTTGTGAGGGAACCATCACGTGGCACTAAATCACCAGAGAGGAGATTGAGTAATGTTGATTTTCCTTTGCCATTTTTTCCAATAATAGCAATTTTATCATTTCGCCCGATTGTGAAATCAACCTGATTAAAAAGATCATCGTCGTTATACCCAAAGCCCAAACCTTTCACATCCATTAAAATTTTTCCCGGGCACTCTTGATGATTAAACTCAAAGTCCAGACTTGAGATCATGGCCAAAGCTTCAAGTTCGGGCATCTTTTCTAAAATCTTCATGCGCGATTGGGCCTGAGTGGCCTTACTCGCTTTAGATTTAAAGCGAGTCACAAATTCTTCGAGATCCTTCTTTTTTTTCTCATTATTTTGACGAGTCTTTTCATAGATTTCTTCTTCGGCCAAAATTTGTTCTAAGTATTTATCTGAATTGCCACTTATTTTAACCACTTTCTCGCGCCATATACCCATTGTATGAGTCGTCACCTCGTCCATAAAACCACGATCATGAGTAATAATGACGAGCTCGCCCTTAAATTGACGAAGAAATTTTGAAAGCCAGCGCATAGAAACAATATCGAGATAGTTGGTAGGTTCATCGAGAAGTAAACAATCTGGTTCTCCAAGCAGGACTTTAGCTAAATTAAGTCTGATTTGATATCCACCAGAAAAATCTGATGGGGAGCGATTAAAGTCTTGCTGCTTAAAACCAAGTCCAAGAAGCATTTTCTCAACTTTATATTGATCATAAATAGCCTCGCCCTTTAAAGCAGTCATACACTCTTCTAAAATTGTTGGATGCTTAAATTCTAAATGCTGCTTGAGTGTTCCGAGCTGATAATTTCGAGGGACGATGAACTGACCAGAGTCTGGTAATTCTTCACCAAGGATTAATTTAAATAACGTAGACTTCCCAGATCCATTGCGGCCAACGAGCCCAACTCTCTCTCCTTTACCGATAACAAAACTAATTCCTTGAAAAAGAAGTTGAGTCCCAAAGCTTTTAGCAACACCCTCACACTGAATCATGGAGTCGTTCCATTACTGCCCTGATCGGCGTCCTCTGCAGAAGTGGGACTTGCTGTAGGTTCAGCGCTCCCCTCTTCAATTGAAGGTTCAAAAGTTGGCTTCATTTTATCAACTTGAAATTTGATCAGATTAAAACATTTCTCAGCGTACATTTTTTGCCCAGGAGTGACTCCCTGTGAATTAATATAAGTCTGAAATAGGGTTAACCTTTCAACCAACTCATTATACTTTTCTTCCTCTGGTAATGAGTCCGCTATTGTAATAGAAACCAAGCAAGACGTATCTGATGATAGGGATGTGTAATTTAAAAACTCTGGCAAATCATAATCAATAAGAAGAGTTGAAAATCTTTTTAACATTTCTAGATTTTCACCCTTGAGGATTTTCATCATCGCAAAAATGAATTCATACACAACCTTGTTTTTTTGTTGAATGTGTTCACGCCAACGATAAATTTTAACTTCGAGTTCACGATCTAGTTTTTCATTAAAAAGAGTTGGATTATTTTTTAAAATCTCTAACCCTTTTTCCATCGCGGCTTTGTCAGGGAGGACATAAAAATCGCCCAAGAGGCTTAAAAACTGGTTTCGAGGACTAACTTTAAGGGTGAGATCTGAATTTAAAGGGATGAGGTTAGTCGATTCCGGAACTTCACCAGGTTTTAGTTCTGTTTCCTGGGAAGAATTCACTTTTCTAAATGTCTTCTCAACGAAATTGAGAACCATATCAATTCTTACCAGGATGATAATAGCAACAAGTATCCAAACATATTTCATAGCAAAATGATAAACGAAAACATATAATCACGCCATGGTTTCTCACTCTGAAATTCTACCTTTTATCACGACTATCGACTGGATTGTATTCCTGGCCGTACTTTTGTTGACTTTGGCTTCCGTGTTGTACGGTCAGTCTTTAAAAAATAAATTATCAGAAAAAGAAAAAGAAAGCCCCCTTGAACTCCTTCTCATGGGCAGACGTTTAACTCTTCCCCTTTTCGTCGCGACTTTAGTCGCCACTTGGTATGGTGGAATATTTGGCGTAACGGCGCTTACTTTTGAGAAAGGTATTTATAATTTTCTCACTCAAGGGGTCTTTTGGTACATCACTTATCTTGTTTTTGCTTTTTTCCTTGTAAAAAAAATTAGGCAAACTCAATCTCTCACCCTGGCCGGGATGGCCGGGAAATTATTTGGTCCCACTGCTGAAAAGCTAACTGCGACTCTAAACTTTCTCACTCTTCTCCCTGTTGCGTACACTATGAGTTTGGGAATATTTTTGCAAACACTCTTAGGCGGAAGCTACATCATGAACACTATTTTAGGTGTGAGCTTAGTCACCCTTTGGTCCCTATGGGGTGGTTTTAGGGCCGTCGTCTTTTCTGATGTCGTTCAGTTTTTCTTTATGATTTTAGGTGTCGTTTTAGTTGTCGTGTTTGCTTGGCTCAAATTTGGTGACCCGAGCGTTCTGGTTGATAAATTGCCACCAAGTCATTTTGATTTAATGGGTGGTGAATCGATCTCTTCAGTTCTAGTGTGGGGATTTATCGCTCTTTCAACTTTAGTAGATCCCAATTTTTATCAGCGTTGTCTGGCCGCTGAGACTGAAAAAGTGGCGAAAAATGGGATCTTGATTTCAACATTTATTTGGTTCTGTTTTGATTGTTGCACCACTCTAGGGGCACTCTATGCTCGAGCTTATTTGCCAGAGGCATCCTCGCAAAATGCTTACCTCATTTTCTCTATGCAAATTGTTCCAGAAGGAGTCAGGGGGCTGATCTTAGCAGGAATTCTTGCCACCATTCTCTCCACTCTGGACTCGTATCTTTTTAATGCAGCAACTTGTATTAGTTTTGATTTTTTTAATTTCAAAGAAAAATTCAAACTCTGGCATCATCATGTGGCGCTCATTTATGTCGCTCTCACTTCAATCGTTCTAAGTTATTTTTTTCAAGGAAATGTGATTGCTGTTTGGAAAACCTTAGGGACTTTTTCGGCAGCTTGCCTCCTCTTTCCCATGCTTGTGGCCCAATTTAAACCCGGGGTCATTAGCGAAAAACAGTTTTGCCGGGCCGTTTCTTTAGGCTGTTTGGGTATTGTGTCATGGTCAGTCATAAACCAAGTTTATGGAGTTAATCTGATAGATGAGTTTTATATTGGCCTCGTTCTGACAAGCGTCGTCCTTTTACCGGCCTTTATCTTAAAAAAATCTCAAACTTAAGCAATTGTCTCAGAGCGCATTAGGTGTCAATTCACTTAAAAACTGCTATCTTCTTGGCATATTTTTTACAGTTATTTTCCGCTAACAAAAGGATTATTTGTGAGCACTAACAATAATGAAACTCATTCGGCCGAAGAAAAATACCGACAGGCCCTTGATTACCATGCCCAAGGAAGAGCAGGTAAAATTGAAATCACTCCAACAAAAGCTTGTCTCACAGCAAGAGATTTAAGTCTTGCTTACTCTCCTGGAGTTGCGGCCCCATGTCTTGAGATCGCCAAAAATCCAGAAGACGTTTATAAATATACGGCCAAAGGAAATCTTGTTGCCGTTCTCTCTAACGGAACAGCAGTTCTTGGTTTGGGAGATATTGGTGCTCTCGCTGGGAAACCGGTGATGGAAGGTAAAGGTGTTCTCTTTAAAAGATTCGCTGATATTGATGTTTTTGACATTGAAATCTCTTCTAAAACTGTAGATGAAGTGGTGAATGTCGTGAAAGCTCTTGAACCAACATTTGGTGGAGTTAACCTCGAAGATATTAAAGCCCCTGAGTGTTTTGAGATTGAAAAAAGACTCCAAGAAATTTGTGATATTCCAATATTCCACGATGACCAACACGGCACGGCCATTATTGGCGGAGCCGCTTTCCTTAATGCCTGTGAGATTACAGGAAGAGATATTGCGAAGACAAAAGTTGTTGTTTCTGGAGCTGGAGCTGCGGCGATTGCAACGGCCCTTTTCTTTATCGAACTCGGAGTCAAAAAAGAAAACGTGACCATGTGCGATTCTAAAGGCGTGATCTACAAAGGTCGTACTGATGGAATGAATAAATACAAAGATCATTTTGCTGTCGACACAAAAAACAGAACTCTTGCAGATGCGATGAAAGATGCAGATTGCTTTATTGGTTGTTCAGCCAAAGGTCTTGTGTCTAAAGATATGGTTAAATCAATGGCCAAAAATCCTATCATTTTTGCCATGGCCAATCCTGATCCTGAAATTACTCCAGAAGAAGTAGCCCAAGTTCGTGATGATGCAATTATGGCCACTGGGCGATCAGACTATCCAAACCAAGTGAATAACGTTTTAGGATTCCCTTTTATTTTCCGTGGTGCTCTAGATGTTCGCGCCCGCAAAATCAATGAGCAGATGAAAAAAGCAGCGGCCATGGCCCTTGCTTCACTTGCTAAAGAAGAAGTGCCTGATGATGTCAAACGTGCCTATGGAAATGAGAATTTTTCTTTCGGAAAAAATTATCTCATCCCTAAGCCTTTCGATAAGCGAGTTCTCACTCGTGTATCACCTGCAGTTGCCCAAGCTGCGATGGACTCAGGTGTGGCCAGAATCAAAATTGAAGATATGAATGCTTATGCAAAATCTCTTCAAGAGCGTCTTGGTCAAACAGGCTCTATCATGAGAAACATCCGCTCTCGCCTACCAGGAGCTGATAAACCTCGGATCGTTTTCCCAGAGGGAACAAATGCCAGGATCTTAAAAGCTGTTTCTATTCTTAAGGAAGAAGGACTTATTGAACCAATTCTTCTTGGAAGCAAAAAAATCATTCATAAGAAGATGGATGCACTTGGAGTTTCAAATCTTAAAGAGATTGAGATTATCCACCACGAGGATTCTGAACATTACGATAATTACGTCAAAGAATATTTCCAACTCAGACAACGCAAAGGTGTTTCGCTTTCATTTGCTAAAGATACATTGAAGCGTGGAAATTACTACGGCTCAATGATGGTTCGTCTGGGCCATGCTGACGGGATGATCACTGGGGCAACTCAGAACTATCCAGAATGTATTCGTCCTATCATGAAAGTGATTGGAACAAACTCTCCAGGGCGACCAAAAGTTGCAGGTATCATGATGCTTGTTTTCAAGCAACGTGTGGTCTTCCTCGCTGACTGTACTGTTCAGCAAAACCCTGATGCTAATGACCTTGCTGACATTGCCATTTCGGCTGCTCAACTTTATAGACGAGTCATGCGCTCAGAACCTCGAGTGGCATTCCTCTCTTACTCAAATTTTGGATCAAACCGTGACCCACAAGCCGCGAAGATGGCCGATGCTGTAAAAATTGCTAAATCTAAAGATGCCAATCTTATTGCAGATGGTGAAATGCAAGCTGACGTGGCCACAAATCATGACATCATGAAAAATCTCTTTGAGTTCTGTACACTTGATAAAGCGGCTGATGTTCTCGTTTTCCCTGATTTAAATTCAGCGAACATCAGTTACAAACTCCTTGCTCAGTTAGGCGGGGCCACTCCGATTGGGCCAATCCTGCTTCCACTTAAGCACGCGATCAATATTGTTCAGAGAACATCAACAGTTGATGAAATTGTGAACATGAGTCATCTGACAGCATTGATTGCCCAAGAAATTAAAGTCCACAGACTGGCTAAGCACTAGGAGATGAATATGAGTTTTGAAAAAAAGATTATCAGCACAGATAAGGCCCCAGCTGCTGTAGGTACATACTCACAGGGTGTCTTTCATAATGGCGTTTATTACTTCTCTGGCCAGATTGGACTAGAGGCCAAGTCTGGTGAAATGGCCAATGGCTTTGATGCTCAACTTGAAAATGTGATGAAAAATATTGATGGTCTTCTTGAATCCCAAGGTCTCACAAGAAACAATATTATTAAGACCACAGTGTTCATGACGGATCTTGCTCAATTTGGAAAAGTGAATGAGGCCTATACGAAGTTTTTTACGGCCCCATTCCCAGCGCGCTCAACAGTTCAAGTGGCCGCTCTTCCTAAGGGTGCCGTGGTAGAAATTGAGGTTATTGCAGCAAAATAATTATGTTTGGAAGAAAGTACGTTTTTGAAACTAAATCCACTAGACTTCGCCGCTTACTTTTAAGCGGCTTAGTTTTTTCTTGTATTTCAATTGCTGTTCTTGGAACATTTATTATCTATATTCCAATTTATGCCAAAATGCAGAAAGGGCGCGCCGCTGGTGCCTTTTTCCAAAAATCTCCTGATGCCATTGCAGTTTTCACAGGTGATAAGGGACGAATTGCCTACGCTCTTGAGCTTTTGAAAAAAAATCCTTCCTCCAGGCTTTTTATCTCAGGTGTTCACGCAGCTAACTCTTTTCAAACATTGCTAGAGAAACAAGCTCCTCCGGCGACTGGCGAAGCCGTTCAAAATGTGGGGATGCAAGTTGATCTTGATTATAAGTCCCGCAACACTTTTGAAAATGTCAGAGAAACGGTGAAATTTCTAAACCACAATACTGAATTTAGAAAGGTTCTCATCATCTCAAGTGACTATCACATCATGAGGATCAAACTCATTATGTCTCACTACATGGTTTCTGATAAACCAGAGCTCTACTTTGATAGCGTCAATACCCCTTATTCAAGCTGGGGAGATGTAAAAAAATTACTCAAAGAAGCAGTTAAAATCACGAGAACATTTTTTCTTCTTAAAGTGATGAGAGAAAATGTTGTCATCGACGAAGATTAATCTATAAAACAAGTTCTGTAGTCGGAGTAAAATCAAGGGTCGTATCAGTTCCTGGATTTGGATTGACGGCCGTGCTTGTTTCGCAATTTAATTCATAGGGGAAGCTAAATGTTTTTGGTGTAACTGACGTATAGTTGTGAACGCAATACTTCGCATTTGTATAAGTGCTATAATCAGTACTTAAATCAGCATCATTATCCACATAAGCCATTTTATAAGAGAAAGTCTCAGTTGAGGCCACATTTCCATTATCATCAAGTTTCTTTTTGGAAACATCTCGAATCAGAGCGCCAAAGAAAGCTGGATAAGAAGATGTTGAGGAATAAGTCGTGGTGGTTTTGTAATCAGTTGTTCCCTCAGTCGTGGCGACATCTGTGAATTTGACGGAGTAACTCGAATCACTCTGAGTCACACTTAAGCTGTAATTACATTTTTTCACCAGAAGATCATCAAACATTTCTTCATTAAAGGCTTGAGTGACCTTAATAAAATTGTGGTAAGTGGTACTCTCAATCAATTGCTGATAGAGAAAATAGACTGTGGTTCCGTCGACTTTCCAGACATAGATGTAATTATCACTTGTGGTTGAACCTGCTGTATAAGTCACTTTCCAGTACTGACCACGGGTAAAGGAAGCCATGTTAGAGTTTGAAGAGGTGATAAGATTTGTAAAATTTTGCTGAGCATCAGCAAGGCATTTTTGTTGGGACTGATTTCGAATATCCTCTTGCTCATCAGGAGTTAAATCATCATAACTTTCAATCTCCTCTTGCACACATCCTACGGATATAAATAAGAGGCAGAAAAGAAATAGCTTAATCAAAATTTATAGCCTCCACCAAGAGTATAGATCACCACAGGATCTATTTTGGCATTTTCTGGTTTCTCACTAATTGGTGTTGATGAAGCCGGCCCGTTTGTCCAAGTATAACCATTAATTTTTCTTTGAGTAATTTCATACCTGTTGATGGTAGCTTTAAGGCTCAGGAAAAATCCTTGATTAGACGTCATGTTTATCCCCGCCCCAACTCTTGCATTTAAAAGATCATCTCTGACTCGAATATTGAAGCGCTCATCAGTCGTATCAAGATCATAAGAGTAATTAAGTTTATTGTAAGCCCAGCCCTTACCAATTCCTGCTTCTACAAAAGTTTCAATGGAAAGATAAGTCATCTCATCTGTAAAAGGATTCACCGTTTTTAGATCAAACATCCAGCCAAAACTTTGAGAAGCATCTCCACCTAAAAGCTGTCCTGTTTTTTTAGTGTAGGCAAACTTAACATCAGAATCATAATCTCCCCCATTCAAGACTTGAGAGAAAAGAGTTCCATGATAATAACCTTCAATCATCGAACGGGTCACAAAGCCCCAACCTAGATAAATCTCACCACCAAACCCAAGTCGTCCTCCCCAAAGTTGATGCTTTTCACTTTCAAAATCTTTTTTCCCACTAAATGAATAATTATCTGGGAAAAGCTCATACTGAGAATTTTCAAAAGTAAACGTCGTCACCCAATGACTGGCCCGAGTTTTAAATGTTTTTTCTTCTTCTAAAACTTTTTCAGTTTTTAATGTAGGCGTGACTGTAGCAACAGGAGTAGACACTACTGCAGGTGCGACTTCAACTTGCTCTACCACTTCTTCTGTCACTTTATTTTCTTCAATTGATTCTGCCACAGGAGTTTCAACAACAGGACTTTCCGCTGGGCCCTCTACCGGTGCCTCAACAGCAGGATTCAGAGTCTCCTCAGTAATCGAAACCGTATCTTCTTGTGAGAAAGCTGGAAAGGATGAGAGAGCTAAAATAAGAGCGAATAATTTAATCATACTTAAATTATAAATGCCTTAGGGTTTAAGTCAAAGCAATGATGCAGGAAGTTTATTAGGCGCGGCTGACGGAGATCACTTCTTCCATTTGTTCAATGGATGAAATTGTCTTCAGGAGTTCTGAGTAGTCCTTCACTTCAATTTCAAAAATGAAGCTACCTTTTTGGTCAGGCATTGAGCGAGCAATGGCCGAACGGATATTGATCCCTACATTGTTGATTGATTTTGAGATCTTAGACAAGATTCCTGGTTTATCGTGAGTGGTGACTTTGATATTCACAGGATGGGCAAAGTTATAATGCTTATTCCATTCCACATGAAGATTGCGATTTTTATCTAAATCAGCAATCCGGGTACATCCCACTGTATGAACAGTAATGCCCCTACCACGGGTGATGATCCCGGTAATCGGATCTCCAGGAATGGGGTTACAACAGCGACCCATTTTCACCATAATATCATCTAGGCCATCTACGATAACCGCATTATCTTTACTGGTGGTTTTACGAGCTGTTTTTGTGACTTTCTTATAGAAGCTCTCAAGATCTTTTTCTTCTTCTTTCAAATCAATTTCATCATTCTCGTTAAAAGCAATTGATGGCATCGCCACCAGAATATCTTTTATAGGAAGATGGTTTGAGCCAATATTCACAAAAAGTTCTTCTAAAGTCTTATAGTGATACTTTTCTAGAACAGGCTTAAATTCATTCTTCTTCTCTAGGGACTTAACCGAAGTTTCAAACTTTTTAAGGGCCTTCTCAAGAAGATCTTCCCCTCGAGCACGTTGCTCATCTCGCTCCACCTTCATGAGGTATTGCTTAATTTTTGAAATGGCCCGAGAAGTTTTACAAATTTTCAGCCAGTCTTTTGAAGGCGTTTGCGTTTTAGAAGTTAGAATTTCAACCGTATCACCGGATTTAAGACGATGCTTCAGAGGCACCATCTTGCCATTCACTTTCGCCCCAACCGTTTTATTTCCCACTTCAGTGTGAACAGCATAAGCAAAGTCTAAAGGAGTTGCGCCATAGCGAAGTTCTTTCACATCACCTGTAGGTGTAAAAATGAAAACTCCACCGACATCAAGATCATTCTTAACCGCATCCATGAACTCAGATGAGTTCTGAGCACTTTGGTTAAACTCCATGAGCTCTTCCACCCACTTGAGTTTATTAACCCCGTCACCTTTATTTCTTTCTTTGTACTTCCAGTGAGCGGCGACACCGCGTTCGGCTACTTCATGCATTTCAAAAGTACGAATTTGAATTTCAATTCTCTCCGCCTTAGGGCCAATGACTGTTGTATGGAGAGACTGATAATTATTCACTTTAGGAATCGCAATATAATCTTTAAATCGACCTGGAACTGGCGTAAAAGCCGAATGAATAATTCCAAGCACCTTGTAACATTCAGTGATGTTATTAATCAGGATTCTGAAAGCGAGCAAATCTTGAATATGCTCAAAATCAACTCCCCGCTGCTGCATCTTTTTATAAATAGAATAAAAATGCTTCGGTCTTCCCGTCACTTCACCTTGGACCGAATACTCAAGCATTTTCTCTTCAATAAGGCTGAGCGTTTCTTCAATATAAGACTCTCGCTCACGTTTTTTCATGGCGATTTTTTCAGCGAGTCTATAGTAAATATCAGGATGAATATAACGCAGACAAAGATCTTCGAGGTCTGCCTTCACTGAGTTAATACCCAAACGGCTCGCCAGAGGCACATAAATATCTAAGGTCTCTTGGGCCTTCGACATTTGTTTTTCTTTTGAAACATATTGTAGGGTTCGCATGTTATGCATACGATCGGCGAGCTTTACGATAATGACTCGTAAATCCTGGGCCATGGCCACAACCATCTTTCGAAAGTTCTCAGCTTGAGATTCTTCTTTGGTCTTAAATTTAATTTTAGAAATTTTAGTACAGCCTACAACAATTTGCGCCACATTCTGGCCAAAAAGCTTAGATATTTCTTCCGGCGAAACATCACAATCTTCAACTGTATCATGGAGAAGCCCGGCCATAATGGAATCTAAGTCCATTCTCAGTTTAATCAAAGTGGCGGCAACATTGAGTGGATGAATAATATAAAGCTCACCTGAGGAGCGCTTTTGGTTGATATGCATTTTCTCAGAAAATTCATAACACTTTCTCAAGAGAGAAAGATCCGTCTCAGGTAAATGAACTTCGGCCCGCTTGATGAGTTCATCAATGGTTAAATTCGCTTCATGAGAAAAATCAATCCGTTCTGCAAACATTAATTAATCCAAAATTTTTTTAACAGCAGTTTGTAAGGCCTGATAGGCTTTTTCAACATCATCATTAAGTATCAAAAAATCATAATCATTTTTTCGGGCCAGTTCTTTACGGGCATTAGCGACTCTTTCATTGATCACTTTATCAGAATCTGTTCCACGCGAACGCAACCTTTTTTCAAGTTCTTCAACCGAAGGTGGTTCAATAAAAATAACCTGGGCATCATGACCAAATATTTTTTTCATTGAATCTGCCCCTTGAACATCTAAATCAAAAAGCATCTTCCGGCCTTGATTTAAACCTAGGGAGACAAAGGACTTGGAAGTGCCATAGTAATTTGAATGAACTTTGGCCCATTCAACAAAACCATCTTGTTGAATTTCTTTTTCAAATTCTTCAGTGGAAATAAAATGATAATCCTTACCATGAACTTCATTAGCACGAATCGGGCGGGTCGTGCAGGACACAGACCATTCTAACTGAGGATAATCAGTTTTGAGGCGGTTAATGAGTGTAGATTTACCCGTACCTGATGGGGCACAGATAACAATAATTTTTCCCGACATCTTATTCCAAGTTTAGGGCCTGTTCACGTATCTTTTCTAATTGTACTTTCATCTCGACGACATTTGATGAAATTTCTGGATGGGCAGATTTTGATCCCATGGTATTGGTCTCGCGCCCAAGCTCTTGGAGGAGGAAGTCTATTTGACGACCAATTTCTCCCGATGACTGGAGAACATTCTTTAATTTGCCCACATGAATTCTTGCCCTAGTAATCTCCTCATCTATTTCAAGCTTTTCAAGGTAGTAGACTACTTCTTGCAAAAATCGTGATTCATCAATTTTAATATCCTTGAGTTTTTCACTTAGCTTTTGAGTCAGCTTATCCTTAATCATCTCTGGATAGAGATTTTTTAATTTCTCAACTTCATGGAGAGATTTCTCATAAAGGCTTAAATGCTCAAGGAGTTTGCTTACAAGCTTTGAACCTTCAGCACTTCGAGAGGCTTTAAGGGCGTTAATCGCTAAATCAAAAGATTCTTTGGCCAATACTTCCATTTCTTTTTCGCGAGATGTGTCCTCTTCACGGGAGAAATCATTACGAAGAAATTCCACCGGAGAAATTTTCAACTCAAGATTATTTCTTTCAAAAACTGGTTTCATCAGTTCAAGATAGGCCTCAACCTTCTTAGCATCCACATTAAATTCAGCTACAGATTTTTCAGTTTTTTTATAACTAACACTGATATCAAAACTTCCGCGCTTAAATTCATTTTCAAGTTTTGAGCGAAGCTCAATCTCAATAGGATTAAATAAAGAGCTCATGCGAAATTTAAAATCTTTAAAACGGTTATTCACCGTTTTAATTTCAGTTGTGAGTGTATAGCTAGAACCTGCCGCCTCACCTTTGCCAAAGCCTGTCATAGAATAAACAGTCATACTTATTCCTTTACCGAATCAGATGAATCAAGGATGAGGGTGCTATTGCCCATTTGACGAAATTTTTCAAATCTCATTTGCATGAGAAGATCAAGATCCTGACCTGAGAGATGATTCAAGCTTTGAAGAATAGAATCTTTAACTTTTTGGATCGCTTGATCTGGATGTCGATGGGCACCTCCAGCAGGTTCTTTAATAATTCCATCGATGACTTTGAGCTCAAGTGCCTTATTAGGAGAAAGTTGAAGTGAATTAGCAGCAGTCTCTGCCATTTTAGGATCTGACCACAAAATAGAAGCACAAGATTCTGGAGAAATAACTGAATAGACAGAGTACTCCATCATGAAAACTTTATCAGCAATAGCGATACCTAAAGCTCCACCCGAACCACCCTCACCAATGATGATTGAAATGATGGGCGACTTCACATTAAACATTTCTTCTAAGTTCTGGGCAATCGCTAGAGCTTGTCCCCGCTCCTCGGCACCAATTCCAGGATAAGCTCCGGGAGTATCAACAAAAGTCACGACTGGAATTTGAAACTGAGACGCCAGATTCATAATTCTTAAGGCTTTACGATAGCCCTCAGGATTGGCCATCCCAAAATTTCTTTTAATTTTTTCCTGAGTCTTTCTTCCCTTTTCAATTCCGATGACGGCAACTTTTTTTCCCTCAATAAATCCAAAACCAGTAATCATAGATGGATCATCAGAATAACGACGGTCTCCATGAACTTCGTGAAAATCAGTGACAATTTTATCGATATAGTCAATGGCATGTGGCCGACTTGGGTGTCTTGAAAGCTGAGTTCTCTCCCATGGAGTTAACTTGGTATAGATATCTTCAAGCATCCTGTTAACTTTTAACTGGAGAGCTTCAATTTCATGAGAAATATCGATATTAGGTGTTTGAGAAGTTTCTTTGAGAACACGAATTTGATTCTCAAGTTCCGATACAGGTTTCTCAAAATCCAGCGTAAATTCCATGGGACCCTCACTTAAATAGTAAGCTTTAAGGATAATTCTTAAGTAAGGGTAAAATTACATCGAATAGAGTGAAAATGCACCAACTTCCTCCCTTTTAAAGGGCCAAGTTATTGGTATTACTCCCAGCCTTCCACTCGTCCAGACTCAAAATAGATATATTTCGATGCGCCATTGCGGCCGTAGACCCATCGTTCGTTCTCATAGCTTGGATTTCCGGCCACTTCGATTCGCTGAGGCTCACCGATAGAACTCATAACATCGGACTTACTCATCCCCAAACTGACTGAATTATTTCTCTGAGCAAGTTGCTGCTCTGACTGGAAATATGTTTTGGGTTCCGTTTTAATTAGCCCTTTAGTCAGAAGATATTCCTTCCTTTCATAAACGGGTAGCTTAAGAAAATAGATTTTTTCTGAGGCTGACCCTAATTTGGCACGGTACTTATCGTAGAGCTCAAATTGCTCTTCTGTTTGGCGTCCCTCTAAGTCTCTTAATTCGGCCTGAAGGTATTTTTCGCCTTGCCTGTCTTGCCTCTCTAATTCGGAAGCAGGAGTGCGTCTTCGACGTTCAGACTTTGACTCTCCAACTTTTCCCGTATCTCCAACCATGACTGGAAAATCTTCATTCGGTCTATAATAACCAGAGTCATCATAATCCATCTCACTGAGATAATCTCGATGAGGCATCATCTGGGTGCAGCTCTGGTTAAGTGTGAGAAGAAAAAAAACAGTAAATAATGATCTTTTATTCATAATTCATCCTTGAATTCTGAAGAAATATCGGAAACAAGATCTAAATTTTGAGACTTATCTATAAGCAGGAAAAATCATCCCAGTCCTCCATTCCCGACCAAAACACTTTATTCCTAATTAATTATTTAGGGTCAGCCGATAGGACTCTGTGATGGGATTATTAGAAAAGATTGAAAACTTTATAAATCGAATTTTGCTTCTCTTCGGAGAGAAGATCTCTAATTTCATTTTAAAGATCACTCCTCCTAAGATCAGAATGTTCATCTCGCACTTGATAGCGCTTAAGTTGAGATTTACTACATTTATTAAAAGTACTCCGCAACTCATTAAGGAAAAGCTTCCTTTACTCTTGGCCTATTTAAAGAAGAGGGCCAGTGATTTTGATATCAAGGGAAAAATTTCTAGAACTCAACAAATTGCACTTGAGAGATACAAGACGACTCAGGGTCAAAGCAAAATATCCTCCATGAAAAAGTTATTCCTTTCACCTTTTCTCATTCTAGGAGAATGGTTAAATGGACTAACTACGGCCCAATCGATCCTCTTACTCAGCTTAACAGTTTCTTCTATCTTAGGGGCCATCAATATTATTTCTTCTGGGCACAGACTTTTAGAATCTCAACATCAAGGATCTCGTGCACCGGCCAGTGTTGAGCTAGAAGTTAGTTATGATCGTCCAAATTATTATAAGAAAGAAACTCGTCACGTGACGATCACAAATTTACGCTTACCAGTTTATTACGCTAACATTAATGAAATCAAAAGCGTCGATATCGACTTTACAGCAACTCTTTCAAACCGCATGAGTCGAATACAAGTTGATAAACTTGAACTTCAGTTCAGGGATCATCTGGTTCTGAATCTTGAGCCTATGATGGCTTCCTTCCCCTTGGAAGAGGAAGGAAAAGAAATCTTACGTCAAAAACTTCTCTCTGAAATGAATGATTTTATGGAATCAAGAGAAATCGAAGGAAAAGTTCTCGATGTTAAAATTGTCTATGTTTTAGGAAATTAGGCCTCTTTCAACATGGCCCTGATTGTTTTCTCACTCATCTCCAACCTTCTCGCAGTGACTGCAATATTGCCTTCAAAATAACCAAAAGCTTTTTTCATATAATTTTTTTTGACTAAGTCCAGAGGCAGAATCTCTTTACCAAGTTCCAGATTTAAAAGATTTGAGCTTTGTAAGAGAAGTTCTTCATCGAATTCATCAAAATCTAACTTGCTACTTTTAGAAAGGATTTTCTTCTTTTCCATATGGCCCAAAAGTTGTCGAATATTTCCTGGCCATGCGAGAGTTTGATAGAATTCAATCAGCCTTGGAGTTAAACTAATTTCATGCTTAAGACCAAAACTCTCACAGAGTTCTTTAACTCTTTGAGAGTCATCTCTTAAGCTTTTCAATTGAAATGAAGCTCCTGATTTTAAGCGGTAATAAAGGTCTTTTCTAAACTTCCCTTGATCAACTAATTTTTCTAATGAAGAACCTGAGGCAAATATCAATCTCGTCTTAATTTTAATTTCAGAAGAATCTCCAACTCTCCTGAATTTATTATCATCTAAAAAAGTCAGAAGCTTTGTTTGTAATTCTAAAGGAAGAGAGTCTATTTCATCCAAAAATAGAGTTCCATCCTGAGCTAATTGAAAGGCACCTACTTTATCTGAAATGGCCCCGGTAAACGAACCTTTCTTATGTCCAAAAAGTTCCGACTCAATTAAATTTTGATTAAAAGCTGCTAAGTTAAGAGCGACAAAAGGTCCCTTAAGCAGACTTTTTTCATGAATTTTTCTGGCGAGATAACTCTTCCCACTCCCAGTTTCTCCAACCAATAAAATCTTTAACTCAGAACATATTAGTTGCTGATCCAACAGAATGGGGTGTTCTTGGCCACGTTTAATCGACTCAGCCAGATCAAAAGGAGAAAACTGTATTCTGTGATCATCAATAAATAATCGATCCATTCTTTCAATATAGGCCTCCTTAGCGGCAAGACCATTAATCCTGAAGGGGCGACCTTTTATCGTCCTTAAAATAAATCGACCGGCGTCCTCCTTTGGGCTATCGAGCTCAAGCCGATAATGAAACGCCCCCACATCTGTTCGAGGCAATTCAAAAAAACTCAACGCTAAATCACTTGGGCGATAATCAGATGAAATCAGATCCACTTTTTTATTTTTAAGCGTGAAGGCTTTCTTATGCCCATAAAAGGGCTGAATATTACATGAATCTCCGATTCGAACACCTAATTGGAAAAGTTGCTGGTGCATTAATTTTCGCTGGTACATTTTTTCTCCTTCATTTTAAAAGACTCACGACTTTGATATCTGCTATAATGAAGATGATTGAAAAGATTTTAAGAAGGTTACTCTTATGAATATTCAAAAAGGAAAATCAGAATTCCTCATGGGAATTGATAATATTGAGCAATTAACCACTTGGTTAAACGAGCATCCATTTATTAATGGTGTGGCTTTTATTGGTCGCTCAAACGTAGGAAAATCATCTCTCATTAATTCTCTCTTTGGAAAAAATACAGCACGAGTATCAAAAACTCCTGGTCGTACCAGACAAGTGAATATTTTTCGTTTCATCGTAGATGATAGACTCAATAAAACAGAGCATGAATTTTATCTTTTTGATGTTCCCGGTTATGGCCATGCGGACGTTTCAAAGGAAATGGCGCAAAATTGGCAAAACCTTCTGGATACTTTTTTTCAATTATGCAGTGAAAAGATACTTTTACTCAATATTCAAGATGCTCGTCATCCGCTCCAAGAGCCAGACTTAGTTTTCCATGACTATATTAAGAGCTTTCAATTAGAAACCTACTTACTCTTTAATAAAATGGACAAGCTCAAAACTCAAAGTGAGAGAAGCCAGTTAAAAAACAAAATGCCTCAGATTTATCAAAAGTTTAAATGGGTCAAACAGATTCATTTCACTTCCGCTGAGAAGGGCGATGGGCTGAGTTCTGTCGAACTTTCTATTATCAATTTTGTCATGAGACCTGGCACTAACTGATTATTTTACTCGGTTCTTGAACATTTTTCCTTCCTAGAGCAAAAATCACATCAGGGTTAAAATAGAAAGATGTCATTAGAAGAAACTAAATGGTTTATCTCGCCGGAAGACGATCAAAAAATTACTGATGTCTTTTCGAGTTTGAGACTCCGCTACCAAAATTATAAAGATCCCTGGGGATTTAATCTTGAGCTATGTGAAAAGGCATTAAGAACTCTCATGCCACTCTATCGGTCTTATTTTAAAGTGAGAGTTTTTGGTAAGGAAAATGTTCAGGATCATCCTTACTTGGTCGTTGGTAATCACACAGGTCAGATTCCACTAGATGGGATGCTCGTCACCATGGCCTTTGCTTTAGATATAGCTCCTCCGAGAATTCTTCGCGCGATGGTTGAGAGATTTCTTGCTCAACTTCCTTTCTTGGGTGATTTGACGGCGCAAACAGGTTCGATATTAGGTGATCGCGCCAATTGTGAGTATCTTATAGACCATGGGGAATCTATTTTAGTTTTTCCAGAGGGTGTGAGAGGTATCTCTAAAAATACTCCAGACTACTACAAACTCAGAAATTTCTCACAAGGCTTTTATAGAATTGCTTTGCAGAAAAAAACACCCATCTTACCTATCTGTATTATTGGGGCGGAAGAGATGTTTCCTCTTGTTTTTCATGCCAAAAAAATAGCCTCGATGCTGAAGCTTCCTTCTCTGCCCATTTCTGCAAATCTCATTCCTCTTCCCTCACCTATTGATATCTATATTGGGAAAGAAATAAGTATTCCTCAGCATCTCAATGCTGAATCATCAGATAAAGAGATTAAGGAAAATGTTTTTCATATTGAAAACACAATTAAGAAAATGATTGTCCAAGGACTGGCCAATAGAAGACCATTTTTTGATGAGATCAGACGACCAGTTTCTAAATTTTTAATCAAAGAATTCAGGAGTAAACAGTCACCATGAGCGAGAAGAAAAAGATTCTCATAATTGGTATTGCTGGAGGGCTTGCTCAAATGACAGCAAGACTCATTCTTAATGAGCATCCTGAGTGGGAAATTTTGGGAATTGATTCTCGCGATATTTCTAAAGTTCCTCCACTAAAAGGTTTAACCTCTCTTGAGTTAAAATACTCTCGTGGAAATTTTGAAAATTTATTTCGAACTCATCAATTTGAGGTGGTTTATCACCTCGGACGAATTTCACATTCTTCAAATACGCACAATATTTTGGCCAAAAGAATCGAACTCTCTGTAATGGGAACAAATCGAATTCTAGAACTTTGTGAACGCTCTCAGGTAAAAAAAGTCATTATCCTCTCTACCTTCCATGTGTATGGGGCGCTACCGGATAATTCTATCTTCTTAAAAGAGGATGCACCTCTAAGGGCCAGTATTCGCCATCCTGAGCTTAGAGATGTTGTTGAGATGGATCAAATTTGTACCAACTGGATGTGGAAAAATCAAAATACCGTTTCAACAATTGTCCTCAGGCCTTGCAACATCATTGGGACTCAAATCCATAATGCGATGACTCGCTTTTTAGCGGGCCCCATTGCTTTAAGTCCTGCCGACTATAATCCGTTTTTTCAATTCATTCATGAATTTGATATGGCCCATATATTATATAAAGTTTTAAAAGATGTTCCGACTGGTACTTATAATGTCGCAGGCAGTGATTTTATTTCGTTAAGAGATGCTTTGAAAGTCGTTGGGACTAAGGGCATACCTTTTCCTATCGTCTTAGCAGGTGGCCTTAACAGCGCTCTTAAACGCTTTAATATTGATGTCCCAGAATATCTCTTAGATTATTTGAAGTTTTCCTGCCTCATTTCTAATCATGAGCTCAAGAAACATATAGGCCCAAATTTTTTACGATTCTCAATTAACGAAGCCCTTGAGCTCATTAAGTTGAGATAAAAAAGATCAAAAATACGATTTTTACGCTTTGCGCTTAATTGACACCCATCTCTTCTACCAATAAAATCGATAACAATTCTTATGGCTTCCTGACGGAATGGTAGACGTAGCGGATTCAAAATCCGCCGCACGCAAGTGTGTCCGAGTTCGAGTCTCGGGGGAGCCACCACTTTTTTCAGTTAAATTTAGAACTAAAGAACTCCCTCAGTTGCTCCCTTCTCAGGAGCTAGTTTTGATTGCTGATTCTCTGGTGCAGTTGCCGGTGCATCTGGAGCAACGGCCGGAGCGCTGGGTTCAGATGACATCACCTTAGACTTTTCTAGGAATATATCAGGCACTTCAGTGTAGCGACTGAAGATAATTGATTCGTTAAGATACTTTTTTAATAAAAGATAACTACAGTAAGTTCGTCCATGATCTGAATAAAGATTGTCTCTATCACCGTTAGCAAAGATAAGACCATCATCTTGAATAACATCCATCATCGAAAAATATTGTGAGCAAAAGTCACTCGTGTCTCGAGAATTATCTTTTTTTAGGCAATCAGCCTCTTTCTTCGCAACATCAACTCCTGTCGCAGATGTCACTTTAATATGCACAGGTTCACGGCAGACATCAACCACCCACTCTTTAGGTAAATATTTTCGATGAGTGATGTGGATGATGCAGTATTTTTTATCAATAACAAATTCTTGTTGAAGCAGTCCAAAAAGAGGTCCCTTGCGAGTCATTTTCATTTTATAACTCGAATCTAAGCAACTCTTTGAACTAAATCGTGTCTGGGCCAACAGACTATTTGATAAAAGAATTAAAAAAATAAAGAAACTAAACTTTTTGTATAACATGTCTATTTACCTCCATCATCACAACAGTTGCATCCTTGCTTAAGAAGTCTGAATTTTTCTTCTGACTCATTTGTAGGAAAAGTTCTAAAAGGAACTCTCTTTGCGAAGATTGATGATGATTTTTTATAATTAAGTTTATATCGCTTGGTGCTTTGTGTTCATTCCAATTAGAGACGAATCCGGAAGAGAGAATAAAGAACTGCTCATCTTTTTTCATCTGATAGTCTTTCGTTAAATCTATTTTTCCGTTTTGTCGACTCCACACTTCCATTTGACCAGAATTGTGAAATTTTAACGAGAGTTGAGTTGAATCAATTTCTATCAAGGTCACATCGACGTGAGATTTCTTCTTTTTTGAGCTATTAATGGTTTCAATTTCTTTATTAGCTTCAATTAAAAATGATGTAGGAGAAAAATCTTTTTGCTTATGGATATTTAAAAGTCCAATCAGAGCACTTGAGATAAGGTAAGATTGACATGAGATTAGCACCTGATAAATTTTTGAACCAGACTGAATAAGATCATAAAATTCTGTACTCCCGCCATCACCGGCAGCGTACTTATTCATAAATTGAAGACCTTTAATTTCTTCAACTCGCTTAGGCACTAACATTTCGTGAATCTTCTTGGCCTTGAACATTTCAATTTCAGCAGTTTCAAGAGCATTGTCTAACTCTTGGCTAAATTTAACTAAGTGCCTCTGGAGTGCTTTTTGATCTTCAATCAGTTGAGCACAAAACTGCAATTGATTTGTAAGAATAGTCCAGTCCATTGGTGAGACAGGAAATGAAATGGAACCAATGATCTTATTCATATGGCCTGCATGATCATCAACCCATTTTTTTGATCTCTCATCTTCAGCTGTATGAAAAAAAATAACCCCCAAAAATGTATTCATCACAGATTTACATTTCTCAATCAAGGAAGATTGATTGAGGACTGTTTGGGTATCAATCAGGAGTATTTCACTTCTTCTGGTTAGGGCGAGTTCGCAAAAAGTGGCCATATCGAAAACCTGACGATGGTCATAAAAATCATAAATCCCAATCCCTTGAGATTCTAATTGATTTTCAATAAATTCGCGCTCATCCAAAAGAAACATTTCAGCCTAACTTTCTCGTTTTTTCAACGACTTAGCAATAATAAGGGAGTCCCTACTATTTTACTGTTTATTTTTCTGCAAAACAACCGAAGAGAAATTATCAGGTGGGGCTTTTTATGGGTTTCTCGCCATTAATGAGTTGGAAGAACTTATGAAAAAAAATAATGTCTTTGAAATCCCTTCACTCACGACTTCCCTTTCGCTACTAGGGATGGCCGGTCAAGTGGAGGATCTCAAGAGAGAAAATAGAAAAATCAGCGAACTAGCTGCTCGGACTATTTTGAAGGCTCTTGATGTCAAAGATAGTTACACTTTTGGTCATAGTATGCGTGTTGCTTATTTTTCATTAGTCACTGGCCGTGAAGCTGGTCTCAGTGAAGAAGATATGCATGAGCTTGAATTATCGGCCCTATTCCACGATATTGGAAAAATTGGAACGCCAGACGCTGTCTTAAACAAGCCCTCTCGCCTCTCAGAAGAAGAATTTCAAATCATGAAACAACACCCAGATAAAAGTTGGGAGATTCTTCAAATGTATCCTGGCTTTGAAGCAATCGCCTCTAATGCTAGGTTTCACCATGAGCGCTTTGATGGTAAGGGTTATCCTCTAAGCCTCAAAGGTGATGAGATTCCCATGGGTGCAAGAATAATCCTCATTGCTGATACTTTCGATGCCATGACTTCGACTCGACCTTATCGTAAAGGTCTTCCGTACGAGGTTGCTTTTGATGAGCTAATCCAATTTTCAGGTACGCAATTTGATCCAAAACTCGTGAAGCTCTTCATTCAAGGAATGAAAAAGGAAGCACTCAAGGGCGAAGAAGAATTTTTTATTCCTACTATGGATCGAAAATTTAACAAAAACGCAGCTTAATTTCCGCTACAAAATTCAGTTTTTTGGCCAGATGAAACATTTCTATTTTGCATTTGTTCACAACCCTTAGTTGTTTCATAAATATTGGCCGGGTAACACTCTACTTTTTTCTTTAAATAATTAACTGATGAGAAGTTATTCTCACACAGTTTGTAACTTGGAGCATCCACGCAGGCCCAATGTTTTCCTGCACAATTATAAACAAGTCCACGTCCACGGTATTCATAATCTGGTGGCGAGACATATTCCTTAACAGTTTCTTTTGGCTTTTCTTTTTTAACCTGCTGCTCTAAATCTTCAAGGATTTTATCAGTAATTGTTCCATCATTTGAATTTTCAGTTCCTGCACCAATTGTATCTTCAGATGCTGTTGACCCATCAACTTTTGGTTCTTCAACGACAGGAGTTTCTGTTTCTGGAGAAGTCACAGTTTCTTCAGCCTTAGGCTCTTCAGCCTTAGGCTCTTCAGCCATTGGCTCTTCTACTTTCGGCTCTTCTGCTTTCGGCTCTTCTGCTTTCGGCTCTTCTGCTTTTGGCTCTTCAGCTTTCGGCTCTTCAACTTTTGGTTCTTCAACTGTAGGCTCTTCAGCTTTCGGTTCTTCAACTTTTGGTTCTTCAACTGTAGGCTCTTCAGCTTTCGGTTCTTCAGCTTTCGGCTCTTCTGTTTTTACAGGCTTTTTTCGCACAGGTCTTTTAAATGAGGCCGGGGCTTCAGGAACAGCTTCTCCAGGTGCTTCATCCTCAAAAAACCATAGAGATCCTACTCCAAGAAGAAGAATCACAAGGATGACAGGATTTATGCCTTTCTTTTTAACAACTCCAGTTTTCTCACCAGTCTCGGTATCATCGGCAGCAGTAGGTGATTTTTTTAAAGCAATAATTTTTGATTTAAGCTTATCAATTAGAGTTACAGGCTTAGAGGCAGCCCCTGTGTCTTCTTCAGCTTCAGATTCAATGTCACTTATATCAGTGGAGCTCGTTTTATCTCCAATAACCGACGCCTCAGTGCCATCGCTGTCAACTTCAGATAAATTTTCTGAATCATCAATCTCTTCTTCCATTTTCTTTTTCTTAAGTGGAAGCTTGGACTTGATATCAGTTATCAGCTTATCAAAGATAAATACCCCTCATGAAATTGTTTCTTGAATAAACAATCTCTTATCTAGTATTCTCATTATAAGGGACCCCGTAAAGTTTGCAATAAAATCTCCAAAAGAGATCGAGGACTTAACGTGAATCATAGTTATCTTGAAAATGTCTCAAAATGCAGACTAACCCTTAAGCGGGCACCGGCCCCAGAGCAAAATCTTGTTATTGCCCTAGAGAAATGGCGCGCCCTATTCTTTCGTCTTGGACTTCTTGGAGAATGCCAGACTGAAAAAATTGGTTATGGAAATCTTTCTTCAAGACTCTTAAAGAAAAATTTCATTATTACTGGAAATCAAACAGGTCACCTTGCCCATCTTCAAGCTCATCATTATACCAGAGTAATTGGGTGTGACTTAAAGAAAGGTTTTATAACGGCGGAGGGCCCACTTCCTCCAGATAAAGAAGCTCTTGGGCACTATTGTATTTATGATTTGAATCCTCACGTGAATTTTATCTTTCAAGTGAGGCATCGATATCTAAGATCAATTCTTGCTGAACAAGAAAATCTCTCCTTGGCCCAGAATACTTTATTTGGAACTCTTCAAATGGCCAAAGCCACAAACGAACTTATCGCAGGAAAAGATAGTGGGCTGTTAATTTTTGAGGATCATCCTGAGGTCATTATATCGTATGGAGCTACCGCCGAAGAAACAGGAAAAAATCTTTTAGAGCTCTACCGAAAGCTCGCCATCAGGCATTAATTTTTTCAACTCCTTGATGATTATTTTATAATCAATATCATTAGATAGAGAGATAAAAATAAAATCAAATCTCGTATCTCCCGGTGAGAGAGCAAATACTTTAACATCTTTGCCCCAATCCTTATTTGCTTCTTTTAAGATCTTCCAAAAAGGTTTAGGCGAATTGTGATTCTTCACCAGGACTGTTAAAGATTGATTTCCCTTTTGAGCAAACTTCTCAGCAAGCTCAAAAGAAATTCGCCCCATCGTTCGACGATAATTAACTTCCGCCATTGGCCTAATTTTTATTTTGCCATTTTCCTCATAAGCAAAGGAATCTACTGAGTAACCTAATTCATTTGGATATTGATGATAATAAGTATGGATTTGATCCCATCTTTTTATATTTTGATCCCACTCTTCTCTTGAAATAAGTGGATAGAAGGCCAATTCTTCAACTTGGGCTTTACTCCAGTCATGGAAATAGGTCCCACCATATTGAAACTTTTTATCGATAAAATTTTGATAATAGATCGTTTCACCATTTGGATAAACATAATGAGAAAAATCAAAAGTCCGATTGAGGAGTGGTTCAATGATAAATTCCCCCCGCTTCAAAAAAGTCTCTAAGATCAATATTTTCTCTGATGAACTTAATTGGGGCCCAATAACAGAAAACTTTTGCCCGGACATCCCATAAGGGTCTTTAAGAAGATATTGTTTCTGGTCGTCTAGATTTAAGAAATCTGAACTTGATCGAATTATTCTCGTATCAGGACACCAATTTTGATCAATGATCAATTGAGTCGATGTCAGTTTTGAATTCCACCATCTTTCGATCTCAAGATTTTTAAGTGCTCCCCAATAATTTATGGTCTCATCTACCGTCGTCAGCTCTGGCCGATGACCTGTGATTTCTTCCACGTAATCGAGATATTCAGCCGAATATTTTTTTAAACTATAGACAGGGGATTTTTCTAAAAAGAAAAGCAAAAACTCCAAGGATTGATTAATGAGTGGAGTTCCTTTTTTCCCTGAAAAAAGTTGCATCTCGTAATCAGCATTCAATTTGAGACTTTTCATTACAATGAGTTTCTCTTAGTGATCTGAAAGTTATCGTCATAGGATGAGAGTTTTTCGACAAAATCAGGATCACTCACTGCTTTGAGATGAAGGTGAGACTTATAGTGAATACCTTTACTTCGCGCCGGAGTCAGTGGCCAAGGCAAGACAGAAAGATAATAGTCCCATAAATTTTTATCTTTTCTCCATTTCTTTAACCAATGAGCACCAAAAGCAACATGAGATATTTCATCCTCAAGAACAGTCTCAAGGATTGAAGCCGTCTCGTGATCACCAAAAGAATGAAAGAGTTCGGCATAGTGTTGAGCAAAATCTAAATTTGCCGCTTCGAAAGTTAGGGCCATAACAGAAACATATTGTTCAGGAGTTTTTAATTTCTCCATTTGACGCCAGAAAAAATCATTTAAGGGAAAATCCCCTAAGTCATAACCAAGTTGCTGAATCCGCTTCACATAGAGACTCAAGTGCTTTTGCTCATCCTTTAAGGCACTTAAAATTCCTTTTTTAAATCTTAAATCATCATCTGACTGATGAGGGTAAATAAGAAGTGCAGCGGCCATCATTTCAATAGCAAGAAGCTCATGATTGGCAAAACTATGAAGCGCAAGTGCCTTTTTATCTGTTTCATTGAGACGTGAAACTTTTGGGAATTTAAGTTGAAGATCAGAGAATTTAAGTCGCTGGGATCGATTGGGAGATTTAGGTAATTCAAAGGGTTCCCACTCAGACCAATTAAATGGGGTATCGAAGAGTTTATTTTCAAACTCTCCACCCAAAAGTATTTGTTCTGCATACTCTTTATATGAGCTCATGGTTATCTATGTTTTTTGAAAGCCGCTGCTGCATTTTTCTTCTGACCAGAGGGCTTTTTAAAACCTGATGAGGATGAGGAAGAGGAAGGACATCCTCCATGACTTTTAGGTTTATTACGGGAGTCTCGATCACGATTGCGATCACCTTCACGATCGTTACGTCTTCCCTTATCATCAGATCGATTTTGACCGCCTTGCGGGCGAGGTCTTCGAGAGAATTTTCTTGATGAAAAACACTCATCGCAAATATTAAATCTGGCATTTGCGGCCATTTTGCATCCACAGCTTGAACAGGTTTTTCCAATTTTATCGGATAGAAGTTCATTCAAGCGTTCAATAGCTTTAGATTTATTCTCAAGTAAAACTTTCTCATCAAAATCAAAATTCTTATTATTAAAATGACGAGACAACCACTGATAAAGTTCCACGCATTTAATTGAAGTTTCAAGGTAATCAATATTATCTGACCTATCATCTATCGGTTCATTGATAATAAGTTGATTCGTAACATAATGATTGAGAATCCATAGATAGTACTGAACATGCTCCATCAGACCTAAATTAACTGGAGCACAAGCAAATCCAAAGATTTCAGCATAACTCAAAGTTCTTTCTTCATCAGCAGCTTCAACCATTTCTGCGAGTTCAATCATCTCTTTCATATCCACACAATAAAATGGTTTCTGAAAGGTCATGGTATTGAAGAGACGAAGAAATTCAGAGAGAGAGAGTATTGGAAGAGAATTGGCTTCAAGAGCATGGTTTACACTCTTAAAGATATCTAGATCTGGCCCAACCATGGCCTTATCACTTTGATTAAGATGGTGAGCAAGTGCATTTTTGAGAGTCCTCAGACCATCTTCAACTCTGTTTAAGGTTGTAACATGACCGACTGGGAATCGATTAAAGCGACCTGCACGCCCAGCAATTTGCTTAATCTCACTATAAGTCAGTGGGAGTTCTTTATCATCGACAAATTTAGAGAGTGCTGAGAAAACAATTCTCTTGACTGGTAAATTCATTCCCATAGCAATGGCATCGGTTGAAACCATGATATCTGTTTCACCTTCATCAAACTTTCTGGCCTGCTCACGTCTCACTTCGGGAGAAAGTCGACCATAAACAATAGAGACTTTAAAATCTAATTCTTCTAAGTCTGCTTTATATTTGAGAGCATTCCGACGAGAAAATACAATGAGAGCATCATTTTTCTGAAGTTGAGAAAGAGGAATTTGATGATCCATGACTTTAAGTTCAGTCATACGAGTGTACTCTCTCACTTCAAGAGTATCACCACAGAGCGCGAGAACCTGCTTAACGAGTTCCAGAACAGAATGGTCACCACAAAGATGGATTTCACTGGCCTGGATATTAACGAGAGCACGAGTCCAGGCCCAACCACGTTGAGGATCTGTTAACATCTGAATTTCATCAATAACACAACAATCAAACTTCTCTTGAAGCTTGGCCATTTCAATAGTTGAAGCGTAGTGAGTTGTATCTGGGATTTCGATAACTTCTTCACCAGTTAGGAGTGTTGTTCGCACACCTTTTTGGTTCATGGTATCGAAAAGCTCTGAGGCCAATAATCTTAGAGGAGCGAGATAACATCCTTTAGCCGCTTTACAGAGAGCTTCAATCGCATGATAGGTCTTACCAGAGTTTGTGGGCCCCATATGGTAAACAATTTTACGATTCATTCTTCGAGCTTCAGCATGAAGCCAAAACTGTCCTAAATAATCTCTTAAAATGGTAGAGGAAACATCTTTTCTTTTGAGTGCGAGTACGGCCTGAATAAATCTTTCAAATTCTTTTTTTAGAAAGAGCTCACCTTTCCAAATATTGGTTTCAAGCTGGAGGTAAAATCTTTCATACTCCTCTGGGGAGACGAGTTCTGGCTTTAATCCCTGCTCAACTAGCATGGTATTAAAGAAAACATTTAATTTTTCTTTATAAACTTTTCCAAGATCAGATTTAATACTGAACTTTGATCGAAAATGGGCCTTAACCTCATTTTCAAGTTTATTGACCGACGAGCGCTTAAGCTTATTTCTCATCTGATGAAAGTTCTTCTCAAGATCTTTTTTGAGATTAAAAACGGCACCAGAAATATCAGTAATTTTTTTTGTTAAAACCCATTCATGGAGTCTTTCTTCAGCTTTATCGATAAGACCAGTCTGAAGGGCAAATACAGCTTCTCTCACCTGCGTTCTGTAATCACCTAAACACTGAACGCACTGGCATGTGAGGTCTTTATCATTAATCTTTAATTCAAAATTTAATTTTAAAAGATCCTGAGTTGAAGAATGTTTTAAAATTCTCTCCTCAATCCATGCCTTAAAAATGACTTTATAAGAACTCACAAGGTCTGAGTTAAACTTTCCATCCACGAGCATGGAGTAAGCTGAGGTTACTGGAAAAATAAAATCTTCAAGCAATCCAGTTTCAATGATCGATTCACGATCGAAGAGTTCTCTTAATTTGCCAAAGTTTTTTTCAAATAAGGACTCAAGTGAAGGAAATTTTTCAAGGAGATCTTTGGACTCGATCGCCAAAAATTCTAAAGTTTCTAAGACAATTGTAGCCTGCTCTAATGAACGTACCCCAGAAGATTCATCATCTTCCAGGATACGAGTCGTTAAAAGGGCTTTTCGAGAGATTTCAAGATTAGAACGGATGTCCTGATAAAGGGACTGAATTTCACTACTCAACTGTTACCAACTTCCTTAGTTAGCGAGCTCCACTACAAATGCAGTTGCAAGTTTCGCAAATTTAGCAGCATGTTTAGCATCTCCACCGGCCGATTGCAATGTATCTTGTGGCGTATGGATTTTGCGGTTGATGTCTTCCATTGTTGATTCAAAAGGAATTGAAGCTGGATATCCTGCAGCTGTCCAAGAAGCATGGTCCGAACAACCGTATCCACATCTTGAATAACCCCAAGGAACTTTTACATATTCATCAATAAGCTTACCAAGAAATTCATTTTGTGCGCCATTAGTATAGTCGGCCATCATTACGATATCTTTGTCAGCAGTCCCTTTATTAAGTGTCATATCTAATTGCATCACACCAATAACTTTTTTTGACTTATTTTTATAGTTTCCAGCAATATCTTTTGAACCAAGAAGACCAACTTCTTCAGCAGCATATCCCATAAACTGAATCGTGCGCTTTGGCTTAAAATCATTTTGCATAAGGACTCTAATCACTTCAGTAATTGTCGCAATTCCTGAAGCATTATCATCAGCTCCTGGAGCACGGGAATTACCACCGAACATACCAGAAATAGAATCAGCGTGACCGCCAACGATAACGATTTCATCTGACTTCTCAGAACCTTGAATTGTCATGATGATTGAAGCTTGTGGCCAGCTAGAGTGCTTATAAAGTTCAACTTTCACATCTGAGCGATGTTTTGAAAGCTCTGACCAAGTATCGCGAATAAATTCGGAAGACTTGATACCTGTCTCAGACTTATAGAAACGAGTGTTAAAATTAGATAGCTTTTCAATCATTGAACGGATTGATGGTTCTTCAACTTGGGCCACTAAAGGAGCCACAATATTTGACTGATCAATTGTGTAATCAGTAAAAATGGCACTCTTAGCAAAATACATATCTCCTTGAAAAGAGAGTGCATTTTGGGCTTCTTCAAAAGATTCATGAGCGATGAATCCACCGCAACGGTGAAGCTCATTATGAATAACGTGAGAAAGACCTTCGATTTCATCCTGCGAAAGTTTTACAACTGATGCCCCTTGAGCTGAGTAAAGAGTTTGAACTGATTTGTTCAGCTTTGGGCGGATTTTTGCCAAAACATTGTTATCCACAGTGACCCATTGAGCTTTTGGCGCAGCGAGTACCGAGGCAGAAAGTGTGAGGGCAATTAATCCCATGATTTTTTTCATTTTTTCCGTCCTTGCTATGAAAAATGACTGGTACAATTAACCCATAAACCTTTTCGCTTTGGGAAGGAAAAGTTCTATGACTTTGCCTTACAATGACGCACATCTAAAGGACTCTGGTTATGAAAACAGCACTTACTGAACTCTTAGGGACTGAACTTCCTATTATTATGGCCCCCATGTTTCTTGTCACCAATGTGGAGATGATGGTTGCTGCTGGTGAGGCGGGAATTGCAGGTTGCATTCCGGCCTTGAATTTTAGAACCATCGAGGATCTTGATAAAGGCTTAAGAGAGATCAAGGATAAAAATAAAAACGCGATTGGTGTGAATCTGATTGTGAATAAATCTAATCTCCAGGCCAAAAAGCAACTCCATAAATGTCTTGATCAAGGTGTTGATTTTTTTATTACCTCCCTCGGCTCCCCTGAGGAAGTGATTAAAGAAGCGAAGTCACATGGAGTAAAAGTGTTTTGCGATGTGACTGATGAGAAATACGCAAAAAAAGTGGAAGACTTAGGTGCAGACGCCATTATTGCAGTCAATTCGGGGGCCGGTGGGCACCTTGGTAATATTCCGGCGAGTGTGCTGATTCCCTCTCTAAAAAGTAATTGTAAAATTCCAGTGATTTCCGCTGGAGGAGTAGGAACTGGTTCAGGAATTTTATCTATGCTTGCACTTGGGGCCGATGGTCTTTCCATTGGAACACCTTTTATTGCCAGTAAAGAATGTGGAGTGGGAGAAGATTATAAAAAAGCCTGTGTTGATTACGGGGCAGAGGATATTGTTGTGACGACGAAACTTTCCGGATCCCGTTGCACAGTGATCAACTCTCCCTACGTAAAAAAAATTGGAACTGATCAAAATATTATTGAGAGTCTTTTAAATAAAAATAAACAAATTAAAAAATATGCCAAAATGCTTACCTACTACAAGGGAATGAAAGCCCTCGAGAAAGCAGCTTTTGGTGCCACTTATCAGTCGGTATGGTGTGCTGGGACATCAGTGGAATTCACTCACCAAGTTGAGCCTCTTATTCAAATTGTTCACCGTTTTAAAAATGAATTCACCGAAGCTCAAAATCAACTTAAAAAGATTCTGGAGAGAACATGAAATTTGCCTTTAATCTGATTGATAAACTCCTTAAGAGTGAATCAAAAACTTCACTCATGGCCCTTAATAAAGTTCTTACCATTGGAATCCCCTTTAATGCTCCTCATGGTTTTAAAATTAAAGAAATTTCAAATGACCAAGTCCTGATTCATCTTCCGAATAGAAAACTTAATCATAATCATCTTAGTGGCATTCATGCCTGCGCGATGGCGACGGTTGGTGAGTACTGTGCCGGAATGTCTTTACTCAAAACATTCGGGGCCAATAAATATCGTCTTATCCTGGCCGACCTTCATGTGAAATATACCTACCAAGGAAGAGTCGATCTTGAGGGAAGTTGCTCACTTGATCAAATCCAGAAAGAACAAATCGAGCAAACAATCGCCACTGATGGGAAATATCTACAAGCTCTTAAAACCATCATTCGAGAAAAGTCAGGCAAAGAAGTTGCGATTGTGACGACCACTTGGCAGTTAAAATCTTGGGATCAAGTTAAAACAAAAAGCTAGAAATGTGGCGGGCAATAAACGCCATCCCATAGGCGAGTAAAAGCGTGTAGGCCACCATCACTGATGGCCAGAGGTAACTATTAGTCTCTCTTCGCATAATAGCGAAGGTTGAAATACACTGTGGAGCAAAGACAAACCAGACGAGTAAGGCGACCAGAGTTCCAATTCCAAATTGGTTGACGAGGGCCATGGACATATTATTTTCAAAGCCCTCACTCCCCTCTTCAATCGAAAGCACAAGCGATAGCGCACTTACAACAACTTCACGGGCGCCAATACTTGGGATAAGCGCCGTAGTGATTCTCCAATCAAATCCCAATGGTTTAAAAAGAGGTTCAAAAGTTCTACCAATGGATGCTGCATAAGAAGATTCAATTGAAGACTGGCCATTGGATTGAGGGAAAGAGACCAGAAACCAGATCACAATACTGATGATTAAAATAATCCCACCAGCTTTTTTTAAGAAGATCTTACCTTTATTAAGCATCACTAACATAAGATTTTTTAATTTGGGAATCCGATAAGGCGGAAGCTCCATCAAAAGCATCGAGGGTGAGGAATGAGGAAGTGATTTTTTAAAAATAAGCGACATCAGCATCGCTGAGAAAAAGCCAAACATATAAAGAAAAAAAAGCATGAGACCTGGCCAGCGGATAAACTCCAGACCTGCAACTGCTTTATTAGGTATAAGAGCACCAATCAAAAGAGCATAAACGGGAAGTCTCGCTGAACAAGTCGTGAGAGGAATGACCATCATGGTAATAAGTCTTTCACGATAATTATCAATCACTCGAGTCGCCATAATTCCAGGAATCGCACAAGCATGAGACGAAAGAAGAGGAATAACGGCCTTACCAGGAAGTCCTAATTTTCTCATTAAGGCATCCATCATAAAGGCTGCTCGTCCTAGGTAACCAATATCTTCAAGAAATTGAATAAAAAGAAAGAGGATCATGATCTGAGGAAGAAAAACGAGAACTCCACCAACACCACTTAGGACACCATCAACGAGAAAACTTCTTACGGTTTTATCAGCAATATTTTGAGTGACGAGTTCACTAAGAAAACTAAAAACAAACTCAATTCCATCTGAAAGTGGGGCAGACCAAGAAAAGAGAGTTTGAAACATTAAGATGAGAAGTGAAACAAGAATGACTCCTCCCCATAGAGGATGAAGGACCCATTGATCAATACGCTCACTTAAAGTGTCGGGCTTCAGAGGTTGAATTGTGACCTTGGCCAGGAGCTCATCAACCTCTTTAAAAATTCCGTTAATATAACTTGGTGAGCGGAAAGTTTTTTGAACCTCTTGAGGTATTGTCAGATTAAGGTCATTTGAAGCTTGAGAAAGATTTTTTATTTTGATGATAAGTTGATCAATTCCTAACCCTGTAGAGGCACTGGTGGGAACAATGTCAGCATTCAGCTCCTGCGACAAAAGTTTTAAATCAAGTTTGAGTCCCCTTTTTTCCGCCTCATCCATTAAATTCAGAGCGATCAAAAGTGGGTAGCCTAATTTTTTTAACTGAAAGGCAAGATAAAGTGACTTATCTAGATTAGTCGCATCTAAAACTAAAATAAAATGAATCGAGTGATGACTCTTATCTTTTAATAATAAAAAATCTTTTGTGACTTTTTCGTCTAACGTGGTGGCGTCTAGAGAGTACAGCCCGGGGAGATCAAGGACTTCGATTATTTTTTGACCATCCTCAGATATCCAACCCGTTTTTTTCTCAACAGTCACACCAGGAAAATTGGCGACCCTTTGAAATGAACCCGTTAATTTATTAAAAAGAGCGGTTTTCCCCACATTAGGCATTCCAACAAGAGCAATCTGGGGGATCATGGGCACAACTCCACTCGCACTAAATTTGCCTCAGTTTGAGTCAGGGCCACAACCCTACCCCGAACCTCAACTAAAAGGGGACCGTTTAAAAGTGGTGACTTTCTTTTAACCACAATTTTTGCTCCCTCAATAAATCCTAAATGCATTAAACGAGATTCAACATCACTCAAATCACTTCTCATTTGAGCAGTAGTAATAGCGACTTTTTGGAGTATTGGAGCTTCATTGATTGTCATATGTTAGTTTGGTGTATCAAACTTTAAGATTATTGGCCATGGATTTTCGTTCAAACCTAGGATTTAAGTATCTGAAATAACAAAGTTTCATAAAAAGTATTGAAGGGAAAAATTCTCAACTGGCCAGCCTCAATTTCATTGGATAAATCACCGATAATAAGTCAGAGGTTTTTTATGAAATTAACGTTTATTACACTTTGTTTTTTGTTCCTCTCTCAGGCCACATTGGCCTACACGAAAGGGAAAAATTATAAGCTCACTATTCTTCACACCAATGATCACCATGGTCGGTTTTGGCCGAACAAAGAAGGTGAACTTGGAATGGCAGCTCGTGCCACGATCATTCAAAATATTCGTCAAGAAGTAGAAAAGTCCGGAGGTCATGTGCTCCTTTTGGATGCTGGAGATGTGAATACAGGTGTTCCACAATCTGATCTACAAGATGCAGAACCAGACTTTAAAGGAATGGCCCTCCTTGGCTATGATGTTATGGCCTTAGGAAATCATGAGTTTGATAACAACCTGGCCACGATAAAAAAGCAAAGAGAGTGGGCCGGTTTTCCTTTTGTTTCGGCGAATATTTACCATAAAAAATCGAAGACTAGAGTTTTCCCCTCTCACGTCATGAAGAAATTAGATAATTTGAAAGTGACGATCTTTGGTTTAACAACCGAAGACACTCCTTTTAAATCTAATCCTCGAAATTCTCAAGATCTTAAATTTGTACCTGTCGTTGAAGAAGCTAAAAAACTAGTTCCCGTTTTGAGAAAAAAATCAGACGTTTTAATTGCTTTAACTCACATCGGTCATTATGTTGATGAGTCTCATGGGGCCGATGCTCCTGGAGATGTCACTCTCGCACGACAGGTGAATGGAATTGATGTGATTGTGGGAGGGCATACCCAAAAACCACTTTTTCAACCCGATATTCAAAATGGTTCTATTATCGTTCAAGCGGCAGAATGGGGAAAATATGTGGGCCGAGTTGATCTTGAGTTTCTTGATGGAAAATTGACTCTTAAAGAAGCCAAACTAATCCCAGTGAATCTCAAAGATTCGACTGTTAAAACTGAGGCTGATGCCTATGTAGAATCTCTTCTTCGCCCCTTTAAGGAAAAAGGAGATGCTTCTTTACTCATTAATTTAGGATCGGCCGATGAGGAGTTTGTTGGAAAAAGAGATATTGTACGTTCTCAAGAAACGAATCTCGGAAATCTCGTGACACTTGCGAACAAATTAAAACTTCAAACTGATATTGGTGTCCTCAACTCTGGAGGCCTTAGAGACTCAATCTATCCAGGCAAAGTCACCTATGAATCTGTTCTTACCGTTCTTCCCTTTGGAAGTGAGCTTGTTATTGCTGAACTCTCTGGCAGTGAACTCATGGTCTACCTTGAGTACCTCGTTTTCAATCTTTCTGCTGGATCCGGTTCGTTTCCTCAAATGAGTGGCGTTAAAATCCTGGCGAGTAGAGAAACTAAAAAGCTGCTTGAAGTTAAAGTTAATGATCAAAAGATAGATTTAACTAAAAAATACTCCATTGCACTCCCAGAGTTTATTGCAGGTGGTGGTGATAAGTACCCAAAACTAACCTACCGCAAAACTGGTTTTGTTGATGCTGATATCCTGAAAGATTTCATTCTTGAGCGTAAACTCTTGAAATCATCTGAATTTTTAATCCAGGGCTACGTTAAATTTGAATAATTAACTCAACGAATGATGGACGAAGTCTTTCAGCTTCTAGTAGCCTAAGTTAATAAACCAACTGGGATCAACATGAAGTTGAAAGTTTTATTAGCAGGATTGCTTATTCCCCTTTGCTCTTTAGCAGAAGACCTTTCTCGCCCATACGCCAATCCAATTCTCAATCACCAAGTTATTAAAAGAGATCATTACGAGCTCAGTTATAACAATGAGCACGAAATAGCGAATTGGGTTTCCTATGATTTAAACCCATCTCACCTTAAGGGATGTGTCCCTCGATCTGACTCTTTTCGATTAGATCCTCTTGTATTGGAAGGTTCCTCGACTCCTGCTGATTATAAGGATTCTGGGTTTGATCGCGGTCATCTCTTACCGGCCGGAGATATGAAGTTTGATAGAGAGGCCATGAGAAATACTTTTTTCATGAGTAACATGACTCCGCAGCCACCGAAATTTAATCGAGGGAGATGGAGTTCCTTAGAGAATTTAATTCGAGCGTGGGGACTAAAATATAAAAATCTCGCCATCGTCACTGGCCCAGTGATATCAGAAAATCTGCCTCAGATTGGAGTATTTAATAAAATCTCAGTCCCGCGCGAATATTTTAAAGTTATCATCCGTGAAAATTTAGATGGTACTCTCAATGGCCTAGGTTTTCTCATGAGCACTGATGTGCCCTTTACGAATCTTGCGGCCTACGCTCTAACGATTAATCAAATCGAGGAATTAACTGGCCTAGATTTTTTTAATTCTCTCAGAGACGATATTGAAGAAGATCTTGAGAGCGAAATCCAATTAGAAAATTGGGATTTCGCTGCCAAATTTAATTATCTACCTTGTTCAATCTAATGAAGACCAGCGCGTCTTAGAAGTGCACCAACATCAGGCTCTTGCCCTCTAAATTGCTTATAGAGTTCCATGGGATGAACAGTTCCACCTTTCTCAAGAATAAATGTTCTAAATTTTGAAGCCACTTCACGATTGAAAATTCCTTCTTTTTGAAAAAATTCAAACGCATCAGCATCCAAGACTTCGGCCCATTTATAGGAGTAGTATCCCGCAGAGTATCCACCTGCAAAGATATGTGAGAATGCAGTTGAAATACTTGTCCCATTAATTTTTGGAAAAAGACTTGTCTTATCTGCGACCCTACTTTCAAAATCAGGAATACTCTTTACCTCATCTGGAGCAACTGTATGGTAGGCCATATCTAAAAAGGCAAAAGAGAGCTGTCGAAGTGTTCCAAGACCTTCCATGAATTTTCCACTCGCCTTAATTTTTTCAATGAGATCATTAGAAATTTTTTCACCTGTCTCATAATGATAAGCAAAAAGGTCTAAGCATTCTTTTTCAAGAACCCAGTTTTCCATAATCTGAGAAGGTAGTTCGACAAAATCCCAATAGACATTCGTGCCAGAGAGATCACGGTATTTACACTTAGAAAGAAGACCATGAAGAGCATGACCAAACTCATGATAAAGAGTGAGGACTTCATCGAGTGACAATAGTGATGGTTTAGTTTTTGTAGGCTTCGTAAAATTGCAGACAATCATGATATGTGGTCGCTCTACCTGACCATGATACATTCCCTGCTCTTTTATGCCCGACATCCAAGCGCCACCTCTTTTAGTCTGACGTGGAAAAAAGTCTGTATAAAAGAGCCCAACAAATTGCTGCCCTTCCTGATCAAAGACTTCAAATGTTCGAACATCATCATGATATTTAGGCACATCAAAGACTTCTTTAAAACTAAGACCATAAAGTTTTTGAGCGACTTTAAAGATGCCATCAACAACACTTTCTAATTTAAAGTATGGTCTAAGCATTTCATCATCAAAATTAAGTTCACGCTTTTTTAAGATCTCTGAATAATAAGCAGAATCATATCTTTGAAGCTCATCAATTCCATCTAATTCCTTGGCCAATTGCTGAAGCTTTTTCATTTCTTTTTCAGCATGAGGTTTCGCTTTAATAAAGAGTTCTTCCAGGAAATCCATGACTTTTTTAGGAGACATGGCCATTCTTTCTTCTAAGACATAATCCGCATGAGTATTGAAGCCCAATAATTTTGCTCTTTCTGTTCTAAGCGATAAAATATCTTTGAGATTTTGCTGATTATCAAAGTTATCATTAAAGGCTTTTGAAGCATTTGCTAAAAATAATTTCTTTCTTAATTCTCTATTTTTTGAATAAGTTAAAAAAGGAATAATCATTGGCGCCTCAAGGCTTATGCACCAAGAACCTGCTTTTCCCTTTTTTTCAGCTAATTCCGCTGCAGATTCAATAAATGAATCTGGTAATCCTTCAAGATCTTTACGGTCGGTAATTTCGAGCAAGTATTCATTTGTTGCTTTGAGAACATTCTGAGAAAAAGTTAAAGAAAGTTTCGCCAGCTTTTCATCCAATTCTCTCATTCGAGTTTTTTCACTTTCAGCGAGTAGGGCACCACTTCGAACAAATGATTTATAAGTCTTTTCGATAATCATAAGTTCTTCAGAACCAAGGCCCTGACTTAATCTTGAATCAAAGCACTTTTTAACTTTAGCAAAGATGACTGGATCAAGTGAAATATCATTTCCAAATCGAGTGAGAGCTTCAGACATTTGAGGAGAAATCTTCTCTAATTCTTCAGAACATTCGGCTGAGTGAAGATTAAAAAATATACCCGCGATATAATCAACTTGCTCTGTAATATCATTTTTCTCGGTAATCACATGATGAAAATCCGTCGTCGTCTTTAATTTAAACTTTTCTAATTCTGTCCGTGCCTTGGCCATAGCTTCTTCTAGAGCGGGCAAAAAATGTTCTGGTTTTACACGATCAAAAGGATAGGCCCCATATTTTGCTACAGGTTTTTCAAGAAGTGGATTTTGCATAAAGATCCTTAATTAAAAAGTTTTTGATGAAGACCAAACAACTTAACGACTATTAAAAGCCATATGATTAGAAAGGCCCCCATCATCATATCAAGGATAAAAGAGGATTGAAGATAAATTAACAAAACAGCGATAGAAGCTTTTGACGCTCGATACACGAGCATATCGGTGAGATATTTTGCACCATATTTTTGTGCACTAGCTAAAGGTTGGTAGAGAAGTTCCTTTCCTGCACTAAAAAAGGAGTAATCTGCAGCTTTAAAATAAATATACAAACCGGCAATTGGCCATAAACCAATATGGCCCCCGAGATTCATAAGAATTAAACAAACCATGTAAGATAACGGAATAAAAAGATGAAGTTTTTTTTCTGAAAGCCTAGGTAAAAGAAAAGGTAAAATAAGAAACTGAAAAAGAAATGTTAAAGCGTTCGTCCAAGTATAGATGTCACCTAAATAGGCCGTTCTCAAGTCAGAAGTTGGAATAACTTTTTCAAAGGCTAAGTTAAATTTAAAATCAGCAATATTAATAATGAACTGAGCACTGGCAACCATGCCACAAATGAGAAAAACATAACGCCTAAGTTCAGGTGTATTAAGTGAAGAGACGGGACTATTTTTCTGCTCTTGAACTGATTGGATATTTTGTGTCCCTAGAAAAGAAAAGAAAGGAAGAAGAACAAAAAGGACTCCAACATCTAAAACAGCTCTCGTTCCGTAATGAGTACTCAAGTAGCTTGTCAAAAGCCCCCCAAGTATCCCACCTAGACTTCCAATAGCCCCCACTGGTCCAACAAGATATTTAAAATCTTCTTTTTTAAAATAATTATTCGCATATCCAAGTAATAAATGAACTTGAATAACAATACAGATTTCTTTCCAAATAAAAGAAAAGTACGCAAATATTTTATTCTCTTGGAGATGACTTAAATTACCGCCAAAAAAGATGAGGGCAGAAAAAAGACTCGCAAACATGAATACTTTTTGAACATTTCTTGATTTTTGTAGGCGGTTGCAAATAAAAATACTGACTGAAAGAAAGACGACCGCCCAGGCCCAAGCTGCAGGCGAGGATTTTGCTCCATAGGCTTCAAAAAAAAGCGATGTTGTCGAGGCCCGAATGAGAGGGTAATTAAAAAGTACCAAAAAATAAGCGAGAAAAAAGAAAACTAGATTCTTTTTAAAAGAGGGATCATTTTTCTTTAAAAGTGAAAAGAAACTCATTCTGACTTGAGATATGTATCACCTTTTTGAATTTCTTCAAAATCATGCTGATGTTCAAACTTTGAAAAATCAAAAGATGTTGTGAATTGAGATTTTTTAATATCAGCAGAGCAAAGTGTTTTCATGAAATTAAAAAATTTCTCTCTGGTTTCTCCGCTCATCAAGTGCTCCATCAAACACGAGTCCCGATGGGCCGTCTCTTCGTTCACGCCGATGATATCTTTAAGAAAGTAGTAAAGAAGTGTACGAGATGAAAGTATTCCATGAACAGCTTCATGTCCTGATGAAGAAAGTGAAAGAAATTTACTTTCATCCTCTAAGACAAGTTCGCGCTTTTTTAAATTTGTGAGAGCTGTTGAAACAGATCCTTTTGTAAGGCCCATTTCATGAGCTATATCAGTGACCCTAGCGTAGCCTTTTGACTCTTTAAGCTTATGAATGGCCAAAAGGTAGTGGACCATTGAGTGAGTAAGATCATTATCATGGGTATGTTGTATTTTATCAGCCATAGCCTATAAGGTACTTTCCCCCTAAAATCCCGTCAAACGATAATTATTCTTTGCACTTAGACAGCTCTAAAAAAGAAGAGAGAATTCCTCAAGTTCTTGAAAATGCGTACTTCCATGAAGTGGGATTTTCTTCCCTCTGAGTCTAATGAAGGCCCCGTGATAAAATAAGTGAAGCTTAATCTCAAAGGTGCCTTATGAAATTTACGCTTTTTTTAGCTTTAACGATCTCTATTCTTAATAACTCAACAAGAGCTCAGTCGCTTAACGAATCTTTTGAAACTTCTGGGAACCTGACTGATCAGCAGGCCAAAGAGGCTAAAGATTTTGTTCATCAAGGCAGAAAAGATGGAATCATTTCAGAACAGTGTAGTAGTCAAGGCCTAGGTACCTGTAGTCAAAATGAAGTCAATTCTCAGGCCTCTGTCTTTAAAGGAAATTTTGGCGAGGCGATTGAGCAAAATATGGGAAAGTTTTATGGATTACTTTTCGGCGCGAGCGGTTTTATGACCGGAGGCGGAGGACCAACAGTCGGAGTTGTAAGCAAAGCCAACAAAACCGACACCGGAACTTTTGTGAAGGATGGAAAAGAAGTAAAAAAATCAGAAGCTGCTGATCAAAAATCTGACTACTGTATTTATGCGGCCATGGGGTATGAATTCATCAGCACCTATATCCAGCAAGGATTACAATCAAAAATTGAAGAAAGCCTTAAAGAAGAAAAAGACCTGCAATTAAAAGCACTCCTTGCCTTGAAAAAAACTCATGAAGCTCGTAGAAAAACCAGCCTCTATCAAGGTTCTATCTATGCTGCTACGAGTGCCTGTTATATTGCTCGAGCAGCTTCTTCTCAAGGCCGAGTTGTCATGGACTGGAAATACTGGGCGAAAATGACTGCGGCCGGGGGCCTATCTGCGCTCTATTATGTAAAAGCAAAAAACCACAAAGATGCAGCAGATAAAGTTCAAACCGTTATTAATGCCCTCCCCTCTGTTGGTGACTGTAATCCATGGACAAAGACAGCTTGTTTCTGTGCCGAAAAAACGTCTAAAAATCTTTATGCTGATACCTATCAAGAAGTCTGCGTGATGAACGGAGGGCAACTTGATCCCAATAAAGTCGCTGTTGGGTGTGGTGTAATGAAAGATGGAAAGATGGAATACGATAAGGACTGTAAATGTAAATCCAGTAATACATGTTTTAAACCTAAATTCACAAGCCCCAATATGAAGTTAGGTCTAGGAAATAATATGATGAACATGGCCAACACTGGATTTGATTTATTAGGAAATGGAGACTTTGATTCTGGCGCCTTTGATAGTTACGCTATTAAGTCAGGGGCCTACGCTGCGAAAACAAAAAAACTAATTGAACCAAAAAATACCCCTAAAATAAATCTCAGCAAAAAAGAAAAAGAAATTGCTGATAGTTTAAAAGGCGTTTTACCCGATTCAGTCGCTGCTTTAGTCGCTCAATCTCCTTCAATTAATCCTCCTGGAGGAATTGGAGACAAAAGTTTAAGTACGGCCCTCGATAAACTTCCAAAAGATTTAAAAGAAAAAGTCGCAGAAACGGAGAAATCATCTGATGGGAAACGAGGCGGAGGCTTCTCAGCTGTCGAGGATGATGAAGAACTTGGTTTTTCGATGCCTGGAAAAGAAGAAGAGTCTCAAGCTGGAACTGAAATTCTTACGTTTGCAGATAAAGCTTTAGAGAAAGCCGACGTCACTCAAACTCCAGATACTCCTCTCTTTGATATTATTTCAAATCGCTACATGAGATCAGGGATTAATAAGCTCCAAGTTGAGGAAGAAAAAAAATAACTATTCTCCAAGAAGATTGAACTGATTGACTCGATCCTGGTGTCTTCCTCCCTCAAAAGAAGTTGAAAGGAAAGTATCAGTAATTTTTTTGATAAGATCGATTGAAGTCTTCCGTCCAGAAAGACAGAGAACATTCGCATCGTTGTGAAGACGAGACATTTTAGCATCATCTTCATCTCGACACAGGGCCGCTCTTATTCCTGAAAATCTATTGGCCACCATGGAAACACCAATGCCAGATCCGCAAAGTAAAATCCCGACTGCCTTTTCAGATTTAACTTGTTCCACTAATTTTTTTGCCCATTCAGGATAATGGGTTGAATCAGAATTATTAGTTCCCACATCAATGAGGTCGTGATGGTCTTTAAGATATTTCATGAGTTCTTGTTTTTCATTAAAAGCAGCGTGATCTGAAGCAAGGATGATTTTCATCTTAGTCTCATTTTCAAAAAAAAAGGGCGCTCAAGGCGCCCTTTGAAATTAATAACGATAGTATTCAGGCTTATAAGGGCCTGAAGCTGCAATACCGAGGTATTCAGACTGAGCAGGCGTTAATACATCAAGCTCCACTCCAATTTTCTTCAAGTGAAGTCTTGCAACTTTCTCATCAAGATGTTTTGGAAGCATGTAAACTTTCTTTTCGTAAGACTGAGCATTCGTCCAAAGTTCAATTTGAGCTAATGTTTGGTTTGTGAAAGAGTTAGACATCACAAAGCTTGGGTGACCAGTAGCACATCCAAGATTCACCAGACGACCTTCAGCAAGAACGATCACTTGCTTGTTATTATCAAGCGTATAAAGATCAACTTGTGGCTTCACTGTATCTTTGGTGTGACCGTAGTTCTTATTCAACCAGGCCATATCGATTTCAATATCAAAGTGACCAATGTTACAAACGATCGTCTTATCTTTCATGGCAAGGAAGTGCTTTCCAGTCACGATATCTTTACAACCAGTTGTTGTCACAACGATATCTGCTTCTTTAACAGCATCGTCCATTTTCTTTACTTCGTAACCTTCCATAGCGGCCTGAAGAGCACAAATAGGATCAATTTCAGTCACGATAACCCGTGCACCAGCACCTTTAAGCGAATCTGCTGAACCTTTACCCACATCACCAAAGCCCGCCACAACGGCTACTTTACCAGCAATCATCACATCAGTCGCACGGCGGATAGCATCCACACATGACTCGCGACAGCCGTATTTATTATCAAATTTTGACTTAGTTACAGAGTCATTTACGTTGATACAAGGGACAGGTAGCTTGTTTTGTTTAGCAAGTTCATAAAGGCGGTGAACACCCGTTGTTGTTTCTTCAGAAATCCCTTTAATACCTTTGTAAAGCTCAGGGTACTTATCAAGGATAAGTTGTGTAAGATCTCCCCCATCATCAAGGATCATATTCAAAGGCTCTTTGTTATCGCCAAAGAAAACAGTTTGATCAATACACCACATGAACTCCTCTTCGTTCATGCCTTTCCAAGCATAAACAGGGATTCCAGCAGCAGCAATCGCCGCAGCCGCGTGGTCTTGAGTTGAAAAGATATTACATGATGACCAAGTCACTTCAGCGCCTAGATCAACCAATGTCTCAATTAAAACAGCTGTTTGAATTGTCATGTGAAGACAACCAGCAATACGAGCACCTTTGAGGGGTTTCGTTTTCCCATACTCTTCACGGAGGGCCATAAGACCAGGCATTTCAGCTTCAGCTAGCTTAATTTCTTTGCGACCCCAGTCAGCTAGACTGATGTCTTTAACTTTGTACTTTAAACGAGTTGAGTTCCCGTAGGTACCCTGTGAAAAAGTTGCTTTCATTGACAATTCCTTTTCCTAAACCTTTTTTGGTCTGGTAGATAGAAAAACATAAATTAATGAGCATAACCTAACACTCTTTACCCAAGGTCTCAAGGGGCCTGGTCGAGTAATTAAGGGTTTATCTAAGGCTAAAAATGAAAAAATATCGATTTGAATACTTTGCTTCATGCCCGACTGGTCTAGAAGAGCTTTTAGGAGAGGAACTTATGGGTCTAGGGGCCCAAAGGATTGAGGCCATCCGAGGCGGAGTTCAATTTGAGGCGTTTCATGAAGTGGCCCTAAAGGCCATCCTTATGTCTCGATTGGCGAGCCGAATTTTTAAATTTCTGTACCAGTTTGAAGTGAATAACGAGAAAGACTATTACCTTGAAGCCACAGATATTAAGTGGAAGAGCTTGATGGATGTTACTCATACTTTTCGCTTAACCACTATTTTTGGAGATCTTCCCTCTGAAAGAGAAGAGTTTCGAAACTCTCAGTTCGCTAATCTTAAACTTAAAGATGCCATCGTAGATTATTTTCGCCACCACGAAGGTGAGCGTCCAAGTGTGGCCAAGGATTTTCCTGATGTTGCTTTTTTAGCAAGAATTGATCGAGGTCGTGAAAAGCCTTATGTCGTTACTATCATGTATGATCTTTGTGGAGATCCTCTGAATCAACGGGGCTATCGAATTGCCAAAACCGAAGCTCCAGTAAAAGAAAATGTGGCAGCCGGTATTTTAAAACTAGTAAAATGGGATCCTCAAACTGAGGATCTTATTGACGGCATGTGTGGATCAGGAACCTTTCTTATTGAAGGGGCCCTTATGGCGTTAGGTATAGCCCCAAGTTATTTAAAAGTAGAGCGCCATCTCAAAAATCCAGATTATAAACAATGGACATTTCTTAACTATCCATGGCTCACGAAAGATGAATTTCTCATGGAAAACTTTAAAAACATTTTAAATGAGATTAGTCAAAAAACAGCTGAAGGATTTAAAAAAATACCATCTTTGAAAGGTAAAATCTCAGGAAATGACCTTTCTGATTACGCTTATGATTCATCCACTGAAAATATTCGTAAAGCAAAACTTGAATCATTTATTTCTGTCAGTCAAATTGATGCTCGCGTTTTAAATCCAGGTCAAAATAAATGTCTTTTCATCTGTAATCCTCCTTATGGAGAAAGACTTGAGCATGGTGAAGAAGAAAAACTAAAAGCGCTTTATAAGGGTTTAGGAGACCACTGGAAGCATAATTACAAGGGACATCGGGCGGCCCTGTTCACGGGAAATCTTGAAATGCTTAAAGTTGTAGGTCTTAAGACAACCAAACGTCACATCATCTTCAATGGTGATATCGAATGCCGAGTCGCAGAATATAGTATGTACTAAATTACTTTAGACGATCTTCAAGTTTTATCGCGAGGGCCGGACTCGCAAATTGAAGAAGTGCAGTTTTGTTAACGACCTTGTCAAAATGCTTATCTGATTTACTAAAGAAATAGCCTGCAACATCCTGATCTTTTAAAAAGATCGTATGCCCTTTGGTATCAAATTTTCTGAGGATAAACTCAGAATCAAGAAAGAGAATATCTCGGATAGTAAAATTTTTGGCCACATACATGATGATGCAATAATCAGAAAGTTCAGCGAGAGATTTTTTGATCTTCACACCCTTAGGTGATGTTGAATCATGCCAATGAACTTTGACTTCAACAACTTTTCCATTTTCCGTTTTAAAATCAAAACCACGTTGTGAAGAAGATTTTATTTGATGGAGACCGAAAATTATTTTTGAGTACCACTCACCTAATTGAATGGGAAGATTCTTTCCATTCATTAAGACTTTATGATCTTTTAAAATCTGGAATGTTTGATGAACGACTTCCACTGTATCAAAAATAGCTTTTTGATCCGGGAGATGAAGAATTCCAATATTCTTCATGATCTTGCTAGATAATCTTTTATTGAATTGATTAAGATACCACTGATCAAATTCATTTATTTCAAGAAAATCATAACTACTAAAAACAAATCCTTCAGCTTTTAGTTTGTCTATCTGATCAACTTCAGGAAACTCTTTTTGTAAAAAAGAGAGAGGCACGTATTCATGATCATGGGAGCCTCTGACATAGACGGTGTCTTTGTCATAATCAGAACTGCCATGAGTTGACCCAGAAAACTTCTGGGCCAACTCAAAGACTTTATTTTTTAACACTGTAGTAACCTTTTAAATTTAAATTAACTTCATCCTATCATGAAGAAATTTAAATCTCCAGAGCCGAGACATCATCAGAAAAATCATTGATGGTTTTTGCCAAAGAAAGATTATGACTCAGGTAATGAGCACAATAAATCCTGAAATCCACGATCTTCGACTCGTAGAATTTTTTATCCCCGACTGAAGCACTAGGTAGTTTTTCATCGGCCAGAACTGCCGACTGAAGAAGTTTCCATCCCACAATCATTTGAGAAGCAAAGTGGAGAAAATCGCTACAATTTTGAAGAATCAAATTGTACTGATTATTTTTTGCATAACCACCAAGTTGCTGCATGATCGCCTGAGCTTGGATAAGCACTTTTCCAAAAAGTTCTTTTTCTTTTTTAAACTTGGCATCATCAAGGGCCTGGACTGAAGCCACGATCTCTTGGCTTAAAATGCCTAAAGATTTACCGCCATCTTTGAGAATTTTTCTCATGACAAAATCGATCGCCTGAATAGCATTGGTTCCTTCATAGATCATAGCAATTTGAGTATCTCTGACAAACTGTTCAACACCATATTCTGTGCAGTAGCCATATCCCCCGTGGGCCTGAAGGGCGAGAGACGAAACTTGAAAGCCTTGCTCCGAGCAGTAAGCTTTACAGATAGGAGTTAAGAGACCAATAATCCCTTCGAGCTTGTGATCATCTTGGGCCTTATTGAAGAGATCGGCCGTATGAAGACAAAGAGCACGGAGTCCTCTCGACATCGCTCGCATTTTCAAAAGATTTTTTTTCACATCTGGGTGATGAATAATTTCTTTGCTGAATTGAATTCTTTCTTTGGTATATTTTTCGGCCATCATATAGGCAAGATTCGCTTGAGATTCACCCTGAATACCACAATAAAGTCTCGCTTCATTCATCATGATAAACATGGTGGCCATTCCCTCAAATTCTTCACCGATGAGCCAACCTTCTGACTGGCCATTCATCCCAAACTGCATTTCACATGTAGCCGAGGCATGAATCCCCATCTTATGCTCAATTTTTGAGCAAACGACATTATTGGAATCACCCATTGAGCCATCTTCATTGATTTTAAATCTTGGGACCACAAAAAGGGAAATTCCCTTTGTTCCTTCAGCACCACCTGGAGTTTTAGCCAGAACTAGATGAATGTTATTTTGATAGAGATCAGATTCACCAGATGAAATAAAAATTTTTGTTCCTTGGATAGCATAAGAACCATTAGGCAGAGGCTTGGCCGTGGTTCTTAGTGCACCCACATCTGAACCTGCACCAGGTTCAGTTAAGCACATGGTTCCGCCCCACTCCCCACTCATCATCTTTGGAACGATATGAGTCTTCATAAAATCATTGCCCTTAAGATGAACCACATTTAAAGCGGCACGACTCAGTCCTGGGTACATATACCACGCGACATTCGCACCTGTAGCAAGAGACATACAGGCCACATAAAGGGCTTCGGGAACAGGTGTCCCTCCAATATCCTCTGGGAGTCCTAGAGCAAACCAACCATTATCATAAAAATTTTTGTGCACAGGTTTTAGAACTTCTGGAACTTGAACTTTACCATTCACGTGTTTCACACCTTGCTGATCTGAAGGTTCACGAGTGGGAAAGATTTCGTTTTCTACAAACTTATTGTACTCGTTGATGATGCCTTTAATATCCTGCTCACCTAAACCATATTTAGAAATTTCTTGAATTTTAAGCTGCTCAAAAAGATTGAATTCAATGTCTCGAATGTCCGCTTTGTAATAACCCATAATGAACTCCCTAAGAGAAAATAAAAAGATAGGAATAGGATAACTTAAGATAGTAATTTTTGAGTTTTAAAATGCAGGAAAAGAATTAGACGCAGACATTATCCGACTAAAACAATAAAAAAAGGCTGCCCAGGGCAGCCTTTCGGATTAAAGATCATTCAAAATTTATTGCACAATTCTATAATCGATCAGTTTTGTAAGATCATTTCCAGACATCGAACCAACTTCGGTTGGGTTCACGATACTTGGAAGCGAAGTATTAATCACAGCAAATGACGTTGGAGACGTACTTCCATCAAATGAGCCAAAAAAGACTTTAAAAATCGAACCGTTCTTTTGAGTCATCGACTTGATTAGAAACTGGCCAGATTTACCATTCAAAGCATCCTTTAATTCTTGGTTTGAAGACTTGGTGTAAAGATTAAAAGAAGTCGTAATATCACAATCCGAATATTGTTTCGCTCCAAAAAGTCCCGTTGTCATTTTAACTGTCCCCTTCATGACTCCCTGATTAGTGCTTTTAAAACATCCCGTTGGATCCACACATCCAACAACGATCGAATTTTTGAGACACATATTTGGTAGAAGAATCACGCCGGAAAGGGATCTTTTAAGATAGATTCCATGAATACCTACCTGAGTATTATCACTCGGGCCATCAACCCACGCCTTAAGCTCATTCCAAGCTGGTTCACCAGCTGCGGAGTAAGTATTTATATTAGGTGGATTAACCTGTGAGCCTCCAGAGACTTGGTTTTTTCCACATGAAGCCATCACTGTTAAAAGTAATAAAGAACTCATTAAGTTTAAAATTTTTGTTTTCATGGTTTCCCCCAAAGGTATTCAAATTTAATACAAAACTACCTTTCAACAACCATGCCAAAAACCAGGCTTGATTATTAAGGACTTGGAAGAGTGAAGTGTCTAAGTCTTGGCGACTTAATGAAAAAATGACTACAATATAGACACTTTAGTAAAAATTCCATCCTTGGATAAAAATGATGAACTATGAACTCTACGGATCAAAGACTTCCCCCTTTGTGAGAAGAATCCGAATTCTGCTTGAAAATATTCCCTACGATTTTAAAGAAATGAACATATTTGAAGGTCAAGATGCGATTGATCTCAATAAATTGAATCCCATCAATCAAATTCCCGTGCTGCTTGATGGCGATAAAAAAATTTGGGATTCTCGTCAGATTTTTAATTACCTGAACGCCCTTCATCGTTTTCAAAACATGGATTGGGAAGACGAAAATAATCTGACGGCCATCGATGGGGCCATGAATGCAGGAGTCACTCTCCTCATGCTCAAGCGATCCGGAATTAATATTAATGAACCTTATCTTTTCATCACCCGTCAGCGCGAAAGGATTGATTCCGTCCTTGATTTCCTAAGCCCATATTTTAAGAATCAAGCGCTGAAAGAATGGAACTTTCATACCATCTCTCTCTATTGCTTTTTAGATTGGGCGATTTTTAGAGAAATTATTTCTTTAGAACATCGTCCTGAATGTGTTGCTTTTTTAGAGCAGTATAAAAATAAAAAAATTATCGAATTAACTCAAATCCCAAAGGTCTAAAATGGAACTTGCACAATTTATTGATCATACTCTCCTCAAAGCTGATGCCACCATCACTCAAGTTGAAAAACTTTGTCAGGAAGCAAGAGACAATAAATTCTTCTCTGTTTGCGTGAACTCATACTATGTAAAAACCTGCGTTGAGCTGCTTAAAGGTAGCTCAGTCAAAGTCTGCACCGTGGTAGGTTTTCCTCTTGGTGCTTCGACTATGGAGACGAAACGATTTGAAGCCATGAAAGCCATCGCGGAAGGGGCCAGAGAAATTGATATGGTTCTTAATATCTCTGCTGTGAAATCTCAAAATTGGCAATATGTCCTCGATGATATGTCATCACTTGCTCAGATATGCCATCAGCAGGGAGCGATCTTAAAAGTGATCCTCGAAACTTGCCTTCTGACTCAAGATGAAAAGAAGAAGGCTTGTGAACTTGCTGTGAAGGCCGGAGTTGATTTTGTTAAAACCTCCACAGGTTTTTCAACCTCTGGGGCCACTATTGAGGACGTTCAACTTATGCGCTCCATTGTAGGTCCATCAATTGGAGTCAAGGCCAGTGGTGGCATCAGAAATACGGAAACGGCAAAAGCCATGATTGAAGCTGGTGCCACAAGATTAGGGACGAGCGCCAGCGTTGAGATCGTCAAAGGTCAAAACGCTGGTTTTGGAAGTTACTAGTTAACAATGATTTTGAGCATACGAAGTTTTCCAATTTTTAGGATGACTTCACTGCCTGCTTCAAGATTCAAAACTTCGGCGCTGTGATTCTCAAAATTCACTTTAACGGCATTTTGCTGAATCAGGCGTCGACCTTCAGATTTAGATTTAATAAGCTCTAATTCAACAAACAAGTCTAAAAGATTAATGGCCCCAGCGTTCTTTGAGATCGTTTGAATATCATCTGGGATTTGTTTTTTTGAAAAACGAGCTTCAAATTTCTCACGCTCTTCTTTACCTGAAGACTCTCCGTGATAGTAACCAGTAATTTCAGCAGCAAGATTTTTCTTGGCTTCCATTGGATGCAAAGAACCATTGGTAAGACCTGAGATAATAGCTTCAACTTCTTGGGCCGGTCGTCGGCACAGAAGAAGATAATATTTCTTCATCAGTTCATCCGAGATGGACATGAGTTTCCCAAACATGTTCGTCGGAGTATCAGTGAGAGCAATGTAATTATCCATGGATTTTGACATCTTGTGGACACCATCTGTCCCTTCAATCAAAGGCATGGTCAAGATACATTGAGCTTCTTGCTCATAAGCATATTGTAAGTGACGACCCATCATAAGGTTAAAAGTCTGATCAGTTCCCCCTAATTCAAGATCGGCTTTAAGATGAACAGAATCGAAACCTTGTAGTATTGGATAAACAAATTCATGGAGATAAATGGCTTCAGCATTATTATAGCGTTTAGAAAAATCATCACGCTGAAGAATCGCACCGACAGTCGCTTTGGACATCAAGCGGATAAGATCAAGTCCTGAAAATTGTCCAAGCCAGTCTTTGTTAAACACCACTTTGGTCTTCGACATGTCTAAAACTTTCCCGACTTGCTCTTTATAGGTCTGGGCATTTTGCATCACTTCTTCTGCAGTCAGAATAGGTCTAGTTTTATTTTTACCAGTAGGGTCTCCGATTTGGGCCGTATAATCACCAATCAGAAAGTAAATCTCATGCCCAAAGTCTTGAAGCAGTTTTAATTTTTGTAAAACTACAGTGTGGCCAAGGTGAATATCCGGTCGAGATGGATCGGCACCAAATTTAATCACAAGGGGCTTTTGTTTCTCAAAAGATTTTTTTAGTTTTTTAAGTAATTCATCCTCAGGGAGGATTTCAAAAACTCCACGTTTGAGTTCTTTTAATTGCTCTTCTGGACTAACAGTGATGGTACCCATAGATATCTCCTTAAACACCATCATCTTAATAGGTTCATTGAGTTTAGTAAAAATTTATTTGATTTTAATTAACATTTTCCATGTAGAGAACAGCATTCGCACGACCTTTACCGTCAGAGGCAAAAGAGAGCTCTTCTAGGGCCGTATCTTTGAATTCCTTAAGTTCAAGCTCAACCAAGACCTTTTGGTCAAAAGGTTGAATATCTTCCATAATGCCCTCAATCACTTTCTTCTGAAATCGAACTGTATTCACATTGGATTGAAGTCCGTATTCAGGCTTTCCTTCAAGGAGCAAATCGGTATCTGTTTTTAAGTTCAATACTTTTATTTTAAGGTGAGGAATTTTATCTTCCAGAATAATTTTTAAACCAATATTCATGCGAACTGGAAAGCGAAGTTCTGATTTACCAACAAGTATGCGTTGAGATTTTTTCAACTTATGGATGATATCCAGATAGAGTGAGAACCCTTCGCCCTTTTCCTCCGCAAGAATAAAAGCTTTTTCAGGCCCCAACCTAAATCCCTCTCCACCGAGCTCTAATAAACCGGCCTGGGCAGCAGCAGTAATTAATTGGTTAATATAGTGTTCGCTAATACTAAAAACAATATTCGCCCGTTTTTGCATAAAGAGTAGATCAATCTCTTTCATCGATGAATAAAAAAGATCATCAGAAATATTTCGTCTTACTTTTGTAATGTCCTGCTCTGAACGACACTCCTTAATAGAGTTCTGCGTCCGTTCTGAACAAAATGATCCATCCACTCTAGCATCTAATATCTTTGAATCATCAGCGTTCAAACTTTTAAGTTTGAACTTAGTTTCAATATCGCCTTTTGTCGAAAACGATCTTGGAATAAACATTTCCTGAGGCTTATCTTTAATAATATTAGAAAATCTCTCCTCAAGCTTAGTTTTGATAAGATCAATGATCGCAAGTTTCATGTCTTCTTTTTTTGAAGAAAGGAAACGTTTTATTTTTTCTTTATCGAAAGTCAGAGTTTTACCGCCAACTTTGATTGAAACTTCTGGTATTGAATAATCTTGAACATTAAAAGAAATGAGTTCTGGTCTCTCGCCTATTTGAGAAAAGACCTTACTCAGGTCAATCGTATGGAGTGATAGCAGGAGCGAGTCAGGTAAAACCGAGGTTCTCCATCCCATAGGTAAATCGACAACAAGCTCTGGATCTAAAAGAAATGTTGGCTGAATGAGTTCAATATCAAAAGTGATGGGTGTGCCTCTGGTCGTTCTTTTAAGTTCTACTTGGAAGACTATTTTTTTTGCTCCAAGTACTAGGCCTTGAACATAATTTTGAGAAACATACTCAACGCGTTCTGGGCCCGCTTGAAAAGGTTTTAGCTCAGAATTAAAGCCTTGAATCTGGTAAGAAAAGTTTTCAATTCTTAGAATATAATTAGATTCAAAAAGTTTCAGATTTAAAAGATTTTGAAGTTCCTTAATCCAACTTTGAGTATTCTCCGGAAGATCATCTAAGACCTTATTGAAATCAACCTCTACTGGAGTCTCAAATTCTCGGTTATAGGGATCCCCAAAATTATTATTAATGAGAAAGGTTCTGATTCGATTAATAAAAGCAGCTGAGGATTGATGATCTAATCTAGACTTGATCACAATATCATCATCATTGGCCCCAAACGCCAGCTGACAGAATAAACTTAAGATCACCAGGAAATACTTCATAGAGGCTTGTTGTAGCCTGAAGCAAAACAGGAGTCACCAGGGTTAGAAAAAAATTCAATCCTTAAATTTCAGCAACTTAAAGAATTTCAGGTCTTAATTTCAAAATAGCGCATGATGAGTTCATCGTTTTCGAAGCCAAAATAATCAGTAAAGTTAGGCTTGTGTTTAACAATGAAATTCACCTGCCCCATTTTAAAAAGATCGATGGAGTGATCGTAACAGAGTGGGATAGTCAAACTTCTTCCACGGGGTTGATAAATCTCACTGGAATATGTTTCTGTTTTAGTGAGGCCTTTAAACTTACAAATAAAGCATCTTTCATCTTTCATGTGAAACTATTCGTCTCTTCGCTGTTCTAACTTTAGAAGAACCAACCTAAATTTATTCTAAAGAGCTCAGAATTAATGCTAAAATCAAAAAATGAAAATTATATTCTTTGATGGTTATTGCGGTCTCTGTAATGGATTTGTGGATTTTATTTTAAAATTTGACAAAAATGCTGTGTTTAAATTTTCACCACTCCAAAGTGAATTTGCCAAAACTAAATTAAATCAATCAGACGTAGAAGATCTAAAATCTGTAGTAGTACTCATTAATGATAAAACTTATCGCAAAGCTGAAGCTGCCCTCAAGGCTTTGGCCGAACTAGGATGGCCTTGGAAGATACTGCTCATCTTTAGTTTGCTGCCAGAGAAAGTTCTCAATCTTTTTTATGACCTGATTGCGGCCAATCGCTACAGAATCTTTGGGAAAAGAGAAACATGCCGTCTTCCCACACCAGAAGAACGAGAACGCTTTATCCTCTAAGAAGATGAATCAGTATTTTAATAAACCGACAGTCTTATAAACTTGATCAAGAGTCGATCTCGCTCTGACTTGGGCCCTTTCAGCCCCTGATTTTAAAAGCTCATCCAGGTAATCTCTATTTTTCATGAGATCATCATATTTCTCTTTTACTGGTTTTAGAGTTTGAATGACTAGCTCTGCAAGATCAACTTTAAGATGTCCGTACATTTTACCCTCGTACATCGTCTCAAGCTCAGTTATCGTCTTCCCACTCAATACTGAGTAGATAGTCATGAGATTTGAAAGTCCGGCCTTGTTTTCAGGATCATATTTAATGTCTGAACCAGAGTCTGTTGTGGCAGATTTTATTTTCTTCTCAATTTTTTTAGCATCATCAATAATTGAAACAAAATTTTTATCATTCTCATCTGACTTTGACATTTTCTTATCTGGCTCTTGAAGAGACATAATTCTTGCCCCCATTTTTCCAACATAGGCTTCAGGCATTTTTAAAATTCCAGGGCCATATCGATTTTCAAAAAAACCAACAATATCTCGGCAGAGCTCAAGATGCTGACGCTGATCTTCTCCTACTGGAACCAAGTCTGTCTGATAAAGAAGAATATCTGCGGCCATAAGAACAGGATAAGTGAATAGTCCTGCATTAATATTTTTCACATGTTTCTCAGATTTTTCCTTAAACTGTGTCATACGGTTAAGGTAACCCATGGGAGTCAGACAAGTTAAAATCCAAGCGAGTTCTGTATGCTCATGAACATGAGACTGATTGAAGATTATATTTTTTTTGGGATCTAGTCCCAAAGCAATGTATTGTGCAAAAAAACTATAAGTTCTTTCTTTTAAAACTTTAGGATCTTGATACACAGTGAGGGCATGGAGATCGGCCAGAAAATAGAGGCAATCATATTGATCCTGCAATTGCTTCCAGTTATTAATCGCTCCAATATAATTCCCAAGAGTTAAGTCACCGGTAACAGTACTGCCACTTAAAATAGTTTTTTTCATGGGGCAATTATACCGATTCTGCTTTTCTTGGTGAAGAAGAAAAAAGTTTATCCACAATGACACTTAAAGCCATATTCTAATCATGTTTTTTTATCGCTTGTTTTGATAAGAACAATTGAAGTGAGGAACCGTGAAGATAAATTTAAATATAGGATTAACTGCCCAAAGGGTAAGGGAACTCCAAGCGCTTGAAGGGAAAAACGAACTTCCAGGTTCACAATCAAAATCCTTTTTTCAGTTAATAATTGAACTCCTCTTTGATCCAACCATCTTTATTTTACTTGGTTGTGGAGCAATCTACTTTTTCTTAGGGGATCCCACAGAAGCCTCCATGCTCCTAACCTTCGTGTTGGTCATCATAAGCATAACTCTCCTCCAGCAAACGAAAGCAGAAAAAGCACTTCTGGCCCTTAAAAGTCTCTCAAGTCCTCGAGCGCTTGTTGTACGAGATGGAAAAAAAATCAGAGTTCCTGGTGCAGAGATCGTAAGGGGCGATGTTATTTTTATTAGCGAGGGAGATAAAGTCCCAGCTGATTCAAAAATCTATCAGGCAAGCTTTCTTGCTGCAGATGAATCACTTCTCACTGGTGAATCTCAACCCGTCTCAAAAGAAATAGAGTCCATCATTTATGCAGGCTCCACTATTGTCAGGGGACAGGGTATTGCAGTGGTTGAGGCCATAGGAACAAAAACTCAAATCGGACAAATTGGCCAAAGCCTTGCGAGGTCCCCTGAAAACTTAAGTGCACTAGAAAATGAAACTCGAGCAGTCATCTTTAAATTAACTTGGGCAGCTATTATTTTATGTCTCTTTGTGATCGTTTTTTATGCATTAAAACACCACAACTGGCTTCAGGGAAGTCTTGTTGGACTCACACTCGCCATGGCCATCTTACCTAATGAATTACCGGCCGTAATGACTATCTTCTTTGCACTGGGGGCTCGTCGACTTGCAAGCCAGAATGTTCTCACGAGAAAACTATCGGCTATAGAAAACCTAGGCTCTGTGACAGTTCTTGCTGTAGATAAAACGGGCACCCTGACGATGAATCAAATGCAGCTCCAAAAAATATCCACTTTAAAAGAAGTGATTGATCTCGGGGAGCTCAACTCCAATGAATTACCAGAAGATTTTCATGAAATTTTAGAGTTTGCTATTCTTGCCAGCCGCAAAGATCCTTTTGATCCCATGGAACTGGCCTTTATTGAAGCTGGAGCAAAGTATTTAAAAAATACCGAGCATCTTCATGATGATTGGGAGCTCGCGAAAGAATATCCCCTCACTAGAGAACTCCTTTCAATTTCTCATGCTTGGAAATCTTCTCAAGTTGGAAATTTCACTGTCGGAGCGAAAGGTGCACCAGAAGCTATTATTGATCTATGTCACCTTGATCCTAAGATTGCAGATCAAGTCCATAAAAATGCCCAAGAGATGGCAAAAAGTGGGCTACGTATATTAGGAGTTGCCAAGGCCCTGAATCCAGAAAGCCCTCTTCCAGGTCACCAGCATGACTTTAATTTTATTTTTTTAGGTCTGATCGGCATAGCAGATCCTGTGAGACCTGAGGCCAAAGAATCAGTTCGATCCTGTCAGGAAGCTGGAATTCGATTAGTGATGATAACTGGAGATCACCCAGTGACAGCGAAAAGCATTGCTGAAAAAATAGGCATGAATAATCATCATCTCGTGATGACAGGTGATGAGCTCAATCATCTCGATCCAGAAGAATTTGAAATAAAAATTAAACAAATCAACATTTTTTCCAGAGTTTCTCCCTTACAGAAACTAAAAATTGTGGATGCCTTAAAAAGATCTGGCCAAATTGTCGCCATGACTGGAGATGGAGTGAATGATGCTCCCGCCTTAAAAAATGCAGATATTGGTATTGGAATGGGTGAAAGAGGAACAGATGTGGCGAGAGAATCAGCGGCTATCGTTCTCTTGAAAGATGATTTTAATTCTATTGTTGAAGCCATCAAGATGGGTCGAAGAATTTATATCAATTTAACTCAAGCGATTAAATACCTCTGTGCTGTCCACCTTCCTATTGCAGCAGTCTCAGTTCTTCCCATTATTTTTGATCTTCCGTTAATTCTGCTACCGGCCCATGTGGCGTTACTTCATCTCTTAATTGAACCTGCCTCAACCATAGTCTTTGAAAGAGAACCCGCACCAGTGAATGTGATGGCCACTCCTCCACGAGATCCTCGCACCTCCCTTTTTTCAAAAAAACTTTGGGCCGATGTTTTTATTGAAGGTATAGGCGCCATCCTAGGTTTAGGACTACTGCTTTTTTTAAGCCTTAAGAAAGGTATGTTAACAGAAGAAATTCGAGCTCTCATCTTTACAGCTTTGATGTTTTCTAATCTATCCCTCATCATCCAAGATAGAAAGGTCCTTAAATCTAAATCGACCATATTAATATGCTTAATTCCACTTGTGATTCTTGCACTTGCTCTCTATTGGGAACCAGTACAGACACTGTTTAAATTTGCCAAGCTGAGTTCAATGGAATTCCTCCTTGCTTCCGTGATTGGTTTTTTGAGCGTTAAAGGTTTAAAGTTAAAAAGACTTATCCCATTGGCCCGAAATTAATACTATAATAGACCCATGAAAAAGATTTTTAGATTTTTCACTTTCTTCATGGGCTTAACCATGTCTTCACTTTCGCCTATCAGGGCGGAGGAGATTGCAAATGGGGAATTCTATTTTTTATTTGGTTATCAAAAGTTTATTAAAAGAGAATTTAATTCGGCCCTTGATTCTTTTCAAAAAGCCATTGATGACTCCCAAGAAAATGACCTCCTTGATAAATCTCGGCTTTATCAATCACTCACTTTGGCCAAATTAAAGAGAGTCAAAGAAGCTTCCGTGGTCGCTGCCAATATTGGAGACTCAGAATTTGAGAAAAGAGATCAGCTCCTTTTCATGAGACTTAAAAAATTCTTAGGGCGAGAATATGAAGAGGCAAAAGAGGCAAAGATCCAAAAAGAGATAAAAAAAAGCAGGATAAAAATAGCATTATCCCCCTCCCTTCTCTCTACCAGTTTCAGCTCTGAATTACCTCGAGAAACTTCTCTTCAGTATGGTGCTGATTTAACATTTTCTAGACCCCAATGGAATTTGTCTTTATTTGGCGCCCTTTCCTCTCACGCTTTTAAATCTACAGCTGAAAATTTTAATCAATCTCTGATTAATTTGATCTACTCCTGGGAAGGAACTTCAGCGAATTGGATTTTTCATGGTGGTCTCATTAAAAGTGAAGTTCAAGATTACAATGCAACGACCTTTGGATTAGGAACAATATTTAAAATCACCGAAAGTTTTCATTTTGGTTATGATTATATGATCTCTTCTTATCCGAACTCAAGCTTAGGGGCCATGACCGTCAATCAGGCGAATTTTCTGAGCGATTACTGGTTTGTAAAATCTAAAGAAAGTGAAGTGAAATTTGGTCTAAAATCTCAAACGATTAAACCAATCAGCGACACCATTCAGAATGATTTAAGTTTTATCGAAAATAAATTTTATCAGAGTTTTTTAATTGAACTTTTTGCTCGCATTGAAAGTTTTGAGGCCCGAACTTATTACTGGACTGGTGAAGAGGTATTTGGGGCAAGACAAAACGGACGTCAAGTTTTTACCTACCCCGAAATCCATTCTGGTGGTCTTGGAACAACGCTCAGTTTTAAGACTAATGAAAGCGACAAACTCCATCTTTCATATCTTCAAGAGGATATAAAGATACAAACGAGCAAGGGCCAGTCGAGTTCCTTGATGGCAAAGTATGATTACTTTTTTGAATAGGTGAATATGAAAATTTTAATTTTAATTTCTCTCTTTTATTGCCCTCTCACATTTGCCTTAACATCAAAGTATTATCCACTTGTCTATGACTCTTATCTTTTAGAAAAAAAAGGAGACATCCCTCGTGCGATTTCTAAAATGACATCAATCTATAAAACTCAATCAGATGATTATTTTGTTAACTTGAGACTGGGTGAACTTTTCACTAAAGATAAAAAATTTAAACTTGCTATTGATCATTTCAGAAGAGCATCACGACTTCAAGCGGAAGCTATCGATCCTTGGTTTCAAATTTCAACCATCGCCCTTTCTGAAAAAGACTGGGCCCAAGTGGAAATAGCGACCGAAGAAATTCTTAAAAGAGATCCTCTCCATTTAGTGGCCTATATCCGATCTTTAACTGCACAGATTGAAACGGAAAAATATTCCAAGGCCATTGAACGCATGGATGAAATCCTTAAACACCATCCTCTCAATAAAGAACTACTTGAATTGAAGGCGCGAGCTTTCCAAAAAAATGGTGACTCTGTTCAATCAAAAAAAACGCTGATGCAACTTATCCTTGTTGATCCTGAGAATGTTCTCGCAAAATCTCTTCTCTCGGATATGAAGGAGCCTTAAGTGCCTAGATCAAATTTGCCACCATCAGTGATGAAAATGCGAGAAGACTATCGATCCAAAGGATTTTCTCCTTTTTACTCCGGAAAATGGCATTTGTTTCTCAGCCTTTTCTTTGCCTTAGGTCTAGTCATTTTTGGCTTTACACAAATTAAAATTGAATCTTGGTGGCAGTGCTTATTCATTCCTATTACATTCATTATTGCTAACATCGTCGAATATGTGGCCCATCGTTTTCTGCTTCATCAAAGTAAGTTTAAACTCGCCTACCGTGAGCACACTCTGCTCCATCACTTTTTCTTTACTCATGAAGCCCTTGAGATAGAATCAACTCAAGATTTTCATCGAGTGCTTTTTAGTCCCTACGCTGTTTTCTTTTTTATTTTCATCATTGGCCTACCAGTTTTCCTCTTGCTGGGATTTATCTTTGGTCAGGTCGTGGGTTGGGTGAGTTTTATAGTCGGCGTGAGCTACTATGCTTTTTATGAAGTGGTCCATACTTGTTGCCATCTTCCAGATAAGCATTGGGTCTTTGCTTTTCCTGCACTCCGTTTCTTAAAAAAATTCCATAGCTTTCATCATGACCTTGAACTGATGAAAAGTTATAATTTTAATGTTCTTTTTCCCCTAAGCGATGTCTTATTTGGGACTTATTACCGAAAATAGAATTGCGCCGCATTAATTAAATCACTTCGGTCCAACATTTTGCTCTTTTTGAGTAGATTAAATTTAAGTAGAATCAGCTGTAAAAATTTAACCTGTGAGAAAAATAATGAAAGTGCCTTTTATCGATATTCTTCGCTATGAAAAAAACTTTTACGAGACAGTTTCTGAAAAAACGTCTGCTCTATTAAAAAATGGTCATTTTGTTGGTGGCCCAATTGTGGGTGAATTTGAATCTGCTTTAAAAAATTATACTCAAACTGAATTTGCTATGGGTTGTGCTAATGGAACTGATGCAATCCAGGTTGCTCTTCGTGCCGCTGGAGTTCAAAAAGATGATAAAGTCATCATCCCAGATATGACTTTTTGGGCAACATTTGAAGCCGTGGTCAACGTTGGGGCGATTCCTTACACTGTGGATGTTTCAAAAGAAACTCTCCACCTCACTACTTCTGCTGTTAAAGAAGCGATTGAAAAATTTAATCCAAAGGCTGCAATCATTGTTCACCTTTATGGATGGGCATGCCCAGACACTGCTGAGATTAGAAAGCTCTGTCAGGATAAAGGTGTTGTTTTAATCGAAGATTGCGCTCAAGCGATTGGTGTAAAATTAAATAATGAGAGTCTTCTCTCTCATGCTTTTGTCGCTACAACGAGCTTCTATCCTGCAAAAGTTTTAGGGGCAAGTGGAGATGCCGGTGGGATCTTCACCAAGAGTTCTCAAGTGGCCCAAACAGCTCAAAAATTAATAAACCATGGTCGGACGAGCCATTATGAGCACGGATTTATTGGCTGGAATTCACGCCTTGGCGCCTATGAAGCCAACTTTTTAAATGAGTCACTTAAGCACCTTGAAGCGAGACTTGATAGCCGCAGAGTTGTGTGTGAACAATACAGAACAAAAATTAAAAATCCGGCCCTTAAATTTATTGCGCCAGCCTCTCACGTTAAAGAGAACGGTTACCTTTCAGTCGCTCTCATGACTCCAGAGTCTAGACCGGCGTTCATTGAATATTTAAAGAAGCATGACATTGGCTACGGTACGGTTTATCCAGGTGCGATGAGTGAACAACCAGGGGCCACTGGACATATCGGCGGAAAAATCTCTCAGGGTAATGCTGATTGGATTGCAAAATCAGTGATCAACTTACCGTGTTTTGCTTATATGACTCAGGAAGAAGTGGATTTTGTTATTTCGACAGTTAATAACTACAAATAGTCTAAAAATGTCCTACGTAGTTTTTCTACGTAGGACTTATCTTTTCTTATTCTTTTAATAATTTCTCGTGGGCCTTAATCACTCTTTTTGAACCTTTATACCCATATAATGAAGAGCATGAGTCATATGTCCCCTCATTGAATTCTTCTTTATTCGTGTAATAAGTTGTGTAGTCATGAGCAAGACCAACAACCCAAGGATCTACCACTCCATTTTCTTTCGCCATCTTTTGTAAGTCCCAGCCTAACTGAGTTGAAGGTTCTCCTGGCCACGTTAAGAAAGTCACATCACCAACTTGAGATTGAGAAATATAACTATGTGAAGGCAAGAGTGGATAAAGATTAACTTTAAACCATTGAGGAAGTTTTTCTACCCATCCATCACCACAAAACTTAACCGTACTGGCAGGAATTCCAAGGAAGAACTTATCTTTCTTAGAACTGATCACTGGCTCAACAGCTGTCATACTCTCTTCAATAAGAGCAGGAGCGGCTTGATCAACAAATTTCTTAGAAAGAACATCAATAATTTCTACCGATCTTTCTCCTACTGCACCAACATCTCCTTCAGCTCCATTCAAGAATAAAAATACAGGTTCATTACCCTGAAGAGCATTTTTGAAAGCAAAATGTTTTTCTAGCTCATGCTCAATTCCACCATTCAGGTCAGAGCTATAAAGCATAAGTCCAACAGGCATTGATCCACCATGAACAGAAAAATTCACAATCCCACCCATCCACTGGCCAGTGGCCCTCGATTTCGCCACCAGAAACCCGGCCGTATTATCGAATTTATTAACCTGTCTCCATTTATTTTTTTGAATCCCATTGATAGCTGCTTTTGTTTTATAAACATCAGCTGGCTCCATATGATCGAGGGCCTTTTTTATTGACGTCACGACTTGATTAAGGATGTAGCGGTAGTTTTTTGGACGATAAAGATCCACTGCAATCACTTGCAAAGGAAAACGTTTACTCAAAGTTCCAGGCCCTCCATGAGTGTGAGTCGCCGTTAGAACCAATTCATGAGGCTTAATTCCATAATCTTTAAGACCTTTGAGAACATCACGAGTCAGACGATGCTCCAACCCAATCGTGTCTAGACTCACAAAAATTAAATGATCCTGACCTTGCTTAAGGGCCATGACTTTAGAACGGATAGGCGAATGATAACCTTCCGATGGTCTAAACAGCGTGCATTCTGGATACTTTAATTTCCAATCTATTTTTTCTGGTAGGCGTCTCGCGTCTGCACCATAACCGGCCAATGGGATTCCAAGGGCAGGCTTCATGTCGTGAGAAACCATTCCCACCATGAGAGGATTAGATTGCGCCATAATTTGCGAGGCATAAAAACTTGCTAAGAAAATAAACAATTTCATCTTTAAAATCCTTGATCCATTAAATGAACTAGCATCCTACCCTAGGGGAAAAGACTCTCTCAAGCACTGTCTTAAGAGAGCGCCTCTTTGAGCACTGCAAAAACTAAAAATAAATGAATTTAAGTTTGATTAAAGCTGATAAAACGCTTTATAAGGCACCATGGAAATTTCACAACCATTTTTAGCCTTCACTTTATTTGGACTGGTGGCCATCCTGTACTCCACTGTAGGGCATGCCGGAGCTTCGGGCTATCTCGCCATCATGGCCCTTTTATCCTTTCCAACAAGTGAAATTAAAACCACATCTCTTACCTTAAATATTCTTGTGGCCCTGGTGACATCAGTTCAATTTTTACGGGCCGGTTATTTTGATCGAAAAATTTTCATGGCCTTCGCTCTCACATCGATCCCTTTTTCTTACCTCGGTGGCAGAATTGGTTTAGACCCAAAAGTTTTTAAACTCTTGGCCGGACTCTTTTTAATCATATCTTCTGTTTTATTAGTCACGCGCACTCTCTTAAAAAAAGATTTCCTAACCTCATCTCCTCTTAGTGCAAAATTTTATTTTCCTTTGGGAGCGCTGATAGGTTTTCTATCAGGCCTCATAGGAGTTGGAGGAGGTATTTTTCTTACCCCCCTCCTTATTCTATTCGGAGTGGCAGAGACAAAGGTAGCCGGGGGTATTTCGGCCGTCTTCATCCTTGTAAACTCTGTCTCTGGACTCCTAGGACATTTCAATCAAGGCGCAAACTTTCCACAACATCTTAATCTTTATATCACCAGTGTCTTCTTTGGCGGTCTTTTAGGCTCATGGCTTGGGGTCAAAAAGTTTGATAAAAAAATCATTACTCTCTGCCTAAGCCTTGTCCTTTTCTCCGCTGGTCTTAAATTTATCCTTATTGATTATCTAGGTTTTTTCCTAGGGAAATAACTTTAACGATATTCAGATTCTGGCAGCTGAATACGCTTGCGAATAATTCACTGTGAAGAACATTCTCATCTGAATTAAGAACATCTCTTTCTTGCAGACAACTTGCCATTTGCTCAGTTCCACGATGTTTTATTTTAGAATCACTCACCTTTAAACCAAAACCTGGATGATTCACTTTAAGTTTCAGACGACATTGATGAATAAACTGATTTCTACTCCAACGTGTTGGAGGATCTGCTTTTATTTTATGCTCAGCTCCTCCCAAAAGACTATTTTGACTCAGACCCTGGGAATCTATAAATCGAGTCAGCCTAGCTTGAACTTCCTGATTAATTCTCAAACAGGCTTCCTTGACTTCCGTTGATTCTCTATGACCTTTCATTGAAATGAGCTCTAGATCAATCTGATCGTTGGTTTTTGCCATTGAAAATTGGGAAAAGAGTAAAAAGATTGCAATAATTGACTTCATTCTGAGATCTCCTCGGTTAAATTCCTGTTGGGAGCATCCTAGAATTATTTTTTGGTAATTTTGAAAAAAAATTATTCTCTATTTTGAAGAATCTTTTTTAGTAAGCTCAAACGATAAGATTCTTGAGTAATAAAATCATGAGGTTCTACACATGGATAAACCTTAACCTGCTCATTAAGCTCCTGAATCACTTGCGGGGAACACCAGGTGTCCATCTCAGTATGATAAAGACTGATCTTTTTTTGATGATGGGAAGGAATTTTTAGGGGGGAGTTATCCTTACCCACAATATTCCACTCATGAGTAGCGATGGGGAAAGTTTTCATGAGTTCATCTTCCGTCACATGCCTCAAATCTTTGGCCAAATATTGAAGGCCTCTTTTTTGTTTGAGGATCATATTCTTAAGGAGCGAAAATCGGTCAAATGTGGACACTGTTTTTAGGATGATTTTGCCTCGCTTAGTGGGAGTTCTGAGAAAGGGGTGAATAAGAATCACGTTTTCAATCTTTGAATCACATTCATTTAATAAATTTAACGAAAAATAGGCTCCCAAAGAATGACCTAGAACCGTAACAGGGCCCGAGACTCTGGAACAAAAATTCTCAAAATTCTTCTGATGATGAGAAGAAACTTGATTCATAAAAAAAGCAGAATCTGAAGTCCATTGAAGCGCTGGATAATCTGAAGAAAGACCAATGGCCCCGGGCAGATATTGCTCAATTTCCTTACGCCAAAGTTCATAGAAGTGAATGGCCGGTGGATTTCCAGGAATGATAAAGAAGTTCATGCTCTTAAAATACAAAAAAGGGCTTCACTAGGGAAGCCCCTCAAATAAAATCTTAATCTGAGATTATCTGCAATCTAAGAAGAAGATCAATCCCTCATGGGCAAGGCGAGCAGACTTTTTATCAGCGGCAATAATCATGATCGCAGCCTCATCAACGGCGCCCCCCGAAGCACTATCTGGGTATCTGGCAGCTGACAGGACCAATTCAGTCTTTTTAGAACTGTAAAAGGTTGGTAACAAAACTTGCATTTTTTTTGATGAATTATCCATTTGAATGACTTTGATAGACTGATCTCCCTTAGAGTCGGCCACAACCTGAACTTCACTCAGAGCATCTCCATAAGTTGTGCAGGAAAGTAACACTTTATCCTTGGCCAGAGCCTTAAAAGAAAGGGCGACAAGAGCGATTAAAAATAACTTTTTCATGGTTTCCTCCGTTGATGATTAATGAAGACATCCTAAAATTAATCTTTGGGGATTATGAAAAAAAATTGTTCCCGGGCAAAGGGCAATCAGGTCCGTAAGCCAATGAATTCATGAGTAATAGGCAGAACTTTCTTCCCCGTAGGCGCCCTCCATAAATAAGATAAAATGTAAGCATGAGACTATTACTTTTCGTTCTATTGAATTTGCTAACTTTAACTTCCTACTCACAGACGACTTGCTTTGGTACAGATCAAGTTCCTATGCTCGATGTGATCGAACTGCAGGAAAAAAGTAGTCAAATACCTTTGCATAAATTTCACAATAAACTGAATCCAAATCCACAGTCAGTTGTAAAATCAGTGAGGCTAGAAAAATACTCTATGAATCAAGGTGCGCCTGAAGATATCAACGTGAACTATTTCAAAAACTCTGAGAATGAAGATGTCTCCCGCTACCAATATTCAAATAAAACTTTTTATCGAGTAAGGAATTTAAAAAACAACTGTACAGCAGTTTATGAACTCAACTCTTCACTTCAAGAACTTAGTCTCCTTGCCTCTATGCCGGCCAGTTCTAGTGATGGTTTTTTTGTTGGAGGATCAGAAGTCAGTGACTATCAAGATCCTTCTCTTGCAGGTGCTCATGGTAAGCAGACCGAACCTTGTAAAACAATTAAAGATGGAATCAAAATGTTCTCAGTCATGACCAAAACTTGTGGAAGAGTTAAATTTTGTGAGATGGAATCTATCTGTCAAAACTCTCTTCAAACTGAAAAACATTTTTGTAGGGCGCTTGAAAATCAATGCCCCGATCTAGAAGCCTGTAAAAGCGATAAATCCTTTGCTGAAATTTATAAAGACTTTGAGCAAGGAACTTTCCGTAAGGAAAATGTTCCTCAAACAAGTGCTCAATAATGAAGTTTCTTTTTCTTTCTACTCTATTTTTTTCTCAACTTGTTTGCGCGGCCAAAGACCTTCCTCAGGATATCAAGCTTGAAAAAGGGTCCCTTTTAATCCTTAAGCAGTACCTTGAAAAACAACCTGAAGCTGATCCTTCTTTTCCCGTTATTGTGCAATTAACCTGCAAACCGAAACTAAAAAACAATAAGCTCCAAACTCATGAATGCCAGCTGTCAGATCTAAAATTTGCCCAGAAATAAAATATAGCCACTTTTATTGGCAAGACGGGACCATTTCAAGGGGATATTTTTTCCCCTCTTTTCTCAAAAAAGCACTATAAAACAATAAAAATCAATGACTTACCTAGGGTTACGAGTCTTTAGATCTAAACTCTTCATCAGTTTGCTGACCAAGGCTAAAATGAGAGTGATGAAGGTGTATCCTTTTTTAATTTTATTTGTTTTATTTTTCGGCCTTGCTGGCTGCGTGGGAACTATTCAAGAAAATAGTGCTCCTCAAAATTTAGAGTATAAAAATCCACCCACAACTTTTAGTTTCCCAGGGATTGTTTCAGCGAGAGGCATTTCTCATGACAAAGTCGAACTTGAATTCTTTCCGGCACCAGGGAATTTGAACGATGTCGAATATACTCTCTTTGTTAACAACTCAACCTTCCCCGTCACCATTGATACAAAGGCCCTCTTCGCTCTGAATGGAGGTAAGGTTCTCTACACGGTTCAAAATCTCCAGCCCGATAGAGAATATAAATTTGTTCTTAAAGCGAGGTTAATGACAAATAGCTCTATTTCTCAAAATGAAAATGAGGCATACGCCCGCACTTTTGATAATGTCGTCTCTGATTTTAATGGAGTCTCAAAGCTTTCGTTAGTGCCAGGCGATACTGACGGTTCTGTGCTGGTAGATTGGATTTCAGCACCGATGTATGGATTTCCCATAGCTGGACCTTTTGATCCAGTTAATTATGAAATTACGGTCATTAGTGAAATTGGTGGGGCCAGTAATTTAAATAATCCTAGTTACCGCGGAACTGATAAAAGAGTCATTCTCATACCAACTCCACCTGCTAGGGCCAATCCTGTTTCAAATCCCTCATCAATTGTGATTGATGGTTTAGCTCAAGATACAAGATATTATTTTCAAGTCAGGGCCATTAATACTCTCTATGTTGATTATTCCCTTAATCCGGATATCACTGTCATTCCAGTCAATAGAGAAATGAATACTCGCTATCTTAATATCAAAACAGATAAGGCTGGAAATCTGTTTGATTTTGCTCGAGATAATGTGATTCTGGCCAATGCCCCAGGGCTTGATGCTATGGATAAGGTCGATGTGTTTTGGAAACCTGGATCAGGATCTTTTACCGGTTATAGAATTTTTTATAAAAAATATACTGGCGTTTCAAGTGCTACTGATGATGACCAGCTTAATGAAGAGACCCTGATTGAGCTTCAAAATGCAAATAATTTTATCTCGATAACCCCTTCACTTACGACAAAGAGAATTACTGGGCTTGATAATCTGAGTTGGTATCAGATTAAAGTCGCCTTATGTAAAACCACTTCATGTCCTTTGAACTCTACGGACCCAAATGCAGCTATCATTTCTGATCTAAAAGCTATTCTCGTCCAACCAACTCTTGCGCCCTTTGGTGGAATAAATAATATTGAACCACCTGGGCAATACAGTGAGAGAGATGTTGTAAAAGTAAAATTTGATGCCCCTCTCATGGGACAGGGTTATGCTACGGGAATGGAGTTCTATTGTGTTGATCCTTCTGATAAAACTCGTATGTTTCAATTTGATGGGACAAATCCTATTACAGGCTCTGGAACTTCAAGCTGCGAGGGACTTTATTTAACCGGTATTGCTCCACCGCTGGCAAGCTGGAAATCCCAGATTATCAAAGGTCTAGTCTCTGACGGCACAAAGGAATATTGCTTCACCTCCACTCCCGTTATTTCTGGCTACGGTGCTGATGTAAGACTCCCTCCTAATTCTAGAATTATAAGATGCTCATTTCCTGAAGTAAGACCACCATCGATCACTCAATTTTCTGGACTGACGGGTGGATGTCAAGTTTCCGGAAGAAGCGCTGCTGTTAGATGGAGCTTACCTATTGGAGGGATCTATTCTGGTTTCAAAGTTTTTTGGCGTGAAAAAAGTAATTCTGCTAAGTTTTCATTTCCAAGTGCAATTGCTGACACGACTCATTCGACTTACTCATCCAGTGGAATCTTAAACGCTGATGTTCTTAATTACGATTTACTAAATCTCATGCCTGGTCGAACTTATCAGATTGGAGTCCTGGCCCATCTAGACCTAGACCCTCCGGCAGTAGATCAATACAGTGAATATAATTTAAAAGTTATCGACTGCTTAGTTCCATTACCTGTTGCCAATTTTAAAGGTTTCAGTCGTATCTTTGCCGTAGGACCAAAAATTGATGGGCGTTTCCCGAACGAACAAGTGAATAAGACATATCCTACAGAATCATTTCTGGTTGAAGCGATTAATAATGATGGAATTCCCTTCGAAGTGGCCATGACCTCTACCACTGTTGCTCACATGACACAAAATTATGTTGATCCTCCTGGATGGGATCTAGGTAATAGCTTCTCATCCCCATTTGATGGAGTTCCGAACTCTGATGGGTATGCATTTAGTAAAGATGGTATTATTTCTTTGGCCTGGGAGGAAGTACCACTTAAGTACCGTAGTGGAGTTGATCTACTACCTTTTCCCGAGGCGGATACTCTATTCAATACGAATCAACCTCTTAATAGTCTGTTGAGAACTAATCGAAGTTGGGGATATAAAATTTATCGGTCCTCAGATAATAAACTAAGTTGGCAGGAACTCACAACAACGAATGGACTCATTTTTAGTACCAATTTTACTCAACGCAAACGCCCCAATGACACAAACTCTACACCTCAAAGAATGGCATTTTTTACTGATTATTCTGTTAAATCAATTTCAGAATCACATGATGCTACAACCGGTAGGGATATTGAGCGTGCAAGAACTTATTATTATAAAATCATACCGATATTTGATGGAAAACCTCTCAATTATGCTACAGCAAGTGATCATATTGTTAGAGTCACTCTCCCTCCTCCTAACATGGCCCTTGTTCATCGATGGATGTCCAACCGGGCCCATTGCTTAGAAATTGATAAAGTGCCTCTCACCTCCAATCATTATAGTTGTGACTACAATGGTATTGGCTCCAAACCAAAGGGGATTCCTTATCGAGTGGGTCAAACAAAAATAGATCAAGGGGGAGACTTACTTGTTGACCGTCAAGAGTTAGGATGCCGCTACACCCGTGGTGATAAAATTGATCTGCCTCTCGTAGGCGCTTCAGCTTTTAATTTAGCCACGAAGAGAAACCCAGAAGATAAAAATCACTATCCACTTTTTAATGGTTTTAGAACTGTTAATAATCAAATTGATAACGAGACTCCATTTAAAGGTTGCACAGGTGAAAATAGTGCGACGAAATCTCTCCCATCAAATAACTATGCCGCAGGTTTTATTGCTAGCTATAATCGCTTTCTCGTTGGAGATTGTATCGGAGGGCATTACGAAGTTATCGCGACTTCCGCATGTACTGGCCTACAATCCACTAATAATGAATTTGAAAGAAGCTCCATCGTGGCTCCAGGAGTTGAAGCTGCTCCCTCTCAAGATTCACCAACAGCAGGTGATTGTTCTAATGATCAACCGATGGAACCTACTTTGCTAAGGACAAAACTTGTTGGACCTTATGCCTCAAATTATTTGATGCAATCTGAATTTATGGCGGTCTTTTATAACCCTTACACTCCAACGCTTACCACAGATATCCACAATGTTCCCATTCAAGGTCCAAGCTCAGCTGGGCTTGATCAAAGAAGAGACGTATCGACTAATGGACAAACTGGTGTTTCGAGCTCTCAATGTTTCATCAATCTTGCGGCAATCGATGGATCAGGTTATATGCATCCAAGGTGGTTTTCTTTAAATGAACTCACCAGTGGTCAAGTAAATTTCAAAGGGGCAAATCAGATTCTCCTTGATAAAAAAGTCAATGAGATTACCGAAGTTTCAACTACGACTCCTCTTACACTTTTTAATGGAACTGAAGGAGATGGCACCAACGCTGTCTTTAAATTACCTGGCCCAAGATTAAGAACGTCAAGCCGCTATAGAGATAGTTCTCGGCTTGCTAAAATTATGACATCAAATGCCGCAAAACTTCCTCCGCTTGGAAGGCTGAACCCTCAATTTGCAGATAAAATCTGTGAAAATTATTTCGTTCAAGTTGGTATCGCTAACGATAATGGAAGCTTTCTAGCAGAGTCTCCCATTCAAGCTAAAAGATCACTTCGTCGAAATGAAAGTATTACGGCGAGTTTTTGGCCCGATCACTTTAATAATGCAGATATAGTTGAACTAGAACAAACTCCAAACTCGGGTAGCTGTAATACTGCTTATCAAACTAATACAACAGACGGTGTGGGGCGAGGGAATCTCATGAGCAATAGAATTGCCGTAAATACCCCTCTTCTCCTTGATACTCCATATATCACTGGAAGTTCACGTTTTAATGGACCGAACTCAAATTTAACTGCTCATTCTCAAAATTGTATTAGTCGTTTTGGGGTTCAGGACATAGTCGGAAATCAATCAGAATCTAATTCTGAATATATCTTCTGTGATTACACTCAAGACCAAATCCGCTTGGGTCCTGTAACTGCAGCATGGCAAGGAGGACAGTCCATCGTTAATACTGATAAATTCGCCGATCCTTCTGAGCCTTTCGTTGTTCATCTTCCATTTTTTAATACTCAATCTCAACGTGAGTATTGGGCCGTCTCAAAAGATTTTCAATTCAAATACCGTGATGGTGTGACGAGTCCGAGATCAGCAGATATCAAACCATGGGTGAGAATCTCTGTTAACTCAGGTTATTGCTCTTTAGTTGATGACAATCCAGATAAGAGAATTGGTGATGAGGACTTTTTCAAAGATCTCGCAACTGGTTTTTGGACGAGTATTAAACTCGCCAGTGGAGCAGTCAATCCTGCCATTATTGAAAAATCTCAACCAGATCAAATGGCCGTTAACGAATGGAGAAATGGGGATGGTAGGTTTCTGGATTTTGGTCCTCAAGGTATCTCACCGGCGCTCAATCGTGCTTCTACACTTGACCTTAGAAATGTATCTCTAGGTGGAGGAACCGGAAAATATTTTAACCCTTTAATTGGATTACCTTTATTATGCTCATCTGGAAGTTGTAATGATAGCCAACTCTCCTCTCCAAATGACAACACATCAATTACGACGAGTCTTTTGAATCCAAACATTGATCCGGACAGTGCTATTAACGATTTACCAACACTCACTAATTTTCCGATTGGAAATTCACAAATTACAAATCCTGGGATCTCTGATTTTCGTTTTCCTGCCGCTGGCTACGAGGAATATACAGTTCCTATTGGAGGAGGTTTGAATAGTGCTCCTTTTAGAGATATTCTCACGGCAGTGACTTTTGATACCCCAGGAAGTCCGGCAGGTGCAGCAATCACTAGCAAAACAATCTATGACTACTCACCCGGAGAGACGATTCAATATTATAGAGTCATCTGGGATGTTCCGCGAGGTACGATTTTTAGAATGAATTACGGAGGTTCATCTAAAAACACTTATTCTGGTAGGTATTCATCTTCATTTACCTATCAATTTCCGAATACAAGCAATAATGGATCTGGAACAAATGAAGTCAATTCAGGGGCCCGATGTACAGTCATGATTAACCAGGAGCCTTAAATTGAACTGGCGTTCATTTTGGCCTGTCTTATTTTTGATTTTCTTATTTTCCTGTAACTCTCAACAGGGAAGTGTTTCTATTGATACAAGTGGTATATTTGCTCCTGTTTTATTTGAAATTAATGATCAAAATGCCGTTGGAAAAAATTTAGATTTCGGGGAACATCTTCTCACTGATGAACCGCAAGAACTAACGATTAAAGTAAATAATAATTCTGATTTCCCCTATACTGATTTGGATCTGAGTTTTTCAGGAGGCCAGGATTATTCTCCATCTATCTCTTTCAAGGCTGACTCCTCAGGTCAAGTTCAATTTCCAGGGATCGGAGGAAACTGCACAAGGATCCTTAAATCTAAAACATCATGTACGATTAAGGCGATTCTCAGTCCCCGTGATGAAAGAAGGTATCAGGAGACCCTCACTTTAAGTTTTAAAAATTACGTGACCCCAGAGACTCATGTCGGGACAATTGAATTAATAGCAGGTATGCCAGCGTCCCTTGCTTTCACGAATGATCAAACTCAATACACCTTTGGTCAAATTGTCGGCCCAGCGAGCACCCCAGTGGTTGAACGAGCAGATACGACGACTTATACCCAAGAACTTGAAGTCGTAAATGCCGGAGGTTTACCTGCCAAGAATCTTAGGATTACTCAAGTTGAGACTTGTAGCTCTACTCTAACGAACGACTGTCCAGAAAACATGAGTGGGGCCTACTCAATTGAAAATTTTTGTCCTCTTAGGCTTGAACCAAAAGAGAAGTGTAAACTTCGACTTCATTTTCTCCCTAAAAATCAAGACCCCGAATCTGGAATCGTTCCAGAAGACATCAAAGAGATTAATTACCGATCAAATGTTCGATTTGCTTATATTAAAGATCCAAGAGGTGGAAATGGTGGTCTCAATGCTTACTTTAGAAGTGTCTCTACCAATATTGAGGCAAGATTTAAAGTTGCCATCAAGACATTAAGTTTTGATCCCCCTATCATTTCAGGGAATAGAGACACACGAACTTTTCGAGTTAATAACTTAGGTTACCGCGAAGGAGCACTACAATCGCTAGATATTCGAGATTCTGGTGGGATACTCGTGGTGAGCTGCCGAGCAACAGAGAGTTCACCTTATCTTACCTGTTTCAATGCGGCAAATAATCCAACTCATCTAGCTGAATTTCCTTTCACTCTTAAAGATCGTAATAGCTGTTTAACGACACCCGGTCAGGATCCCGTCTATATTCCAGTTGGTAGTGGTTGCATATTTGATCTCATTTTTCAGCCCTCAGTTACATACCTGCAAAATAAAGAAACAGAATTTCTTAATCTACAACCTCAAATAGTTTTTGACTCTCGCTGGAGAGGTCTAGAAAAGATTGTCCGTTCGTTTCTATTTCAGAATGGACTTTCTGCTAAATCCCGTTCTGCGGCAAGGCTTGTGATGAATAAGCTCAATTTTAATGGCATCAATTATACAGCATCAGGCGATAGTCCCTGGATTGTGGACTTTGGACGGCTTACTTTACAATCTCCTCTTTTTTTTAAAAGAAAGCCGATGATCTTAAGCTTTAAAAATGAGGGCTCAGTCCCTGCCACTAATTTGAGTTTTACAGATGCTAGTGGAAGAACTATTCCCCTTGGAGGTACTCCGGTAAACTTAGGGATGATGGCACCTTACTATTTCACAAGTGTCGTGGCCAGCGAATCAAACTGCACCATCATAAATCCGAATGAAACTTGTTCCCTGACTTTTATGTTTGCTCCTATTGGTATGGATACCAATGCCCAAGAAACTGCCAACATGTTTGATGCAGTAGATTTAAATCTCACACCTTATAAAGGCATTAGAGTTCAATATACTTCCGGAGCAAACTTTCAAGACTCAAATCGCTATACTGACATCCCTGATTATCCCTCCCTGGTTGTAGAGTCTAGAATGAAGGCAACTCTCGTGCGCAAGGGTCTTCTCATGCAATTAGCTGATGACAGTCGAAATGTTTCAACCGTTGGAGCTAATATCAACGTCGTAGGTGATACTGTAATTAGTCATTTTTATCTTCAAAATATCGGGACTGGCCCTGTTCCGTATTTTAGACTCATGGATACACCTGTATCAGGGGTTTCACTTCTTCCAACTCCTGATCCTGCAAACTATGGTGCGGATCACGATTGCCTGGCCTTAGGTGATGAAGACCTCACTGGAACACTGCCGGCCAACACCCTACCCACATCAAGAACTGGTTTTTTCTCTGCTTTGCCAAAGGATGAAACCTGTGTCTATAAAGTTCAATTTAAAGCATCAGATACCGTTAAATTTCATAATGCTAGTTCTTCAACTTGCACCATGGGCTTAATCCCACCTCCATCAAATTTAGATGAAGGAACAAGGTACTTTTCTCGGGATGCTCAAACTCAAAATTCAGGAGTCGATCTCTGGGAATATTGTAACTATCCATTCATACAGTGGCCTTATATAACGTTTAAATATTACGATGGTGATTCAAGTGATCCATCTCTTCCGCCGAATTCAACTTTTGGAAATATTTTTACTCTGACTGATTACACTGTATCAATTCAGCAAGGAAGACAAGGAAAAATAATTCCTTATAATTTTCTTCCTTGGCTCAATGCCACTCTTTATCGGCCAGACTTTACCTATCCGCAATTAAGTGCAGCAAAGCCTAGTCTCTACATACCAGAGGCTTGGTTTTTTGGGCCACTTATCGATTTTTTTTCCAATCCTTTAGATCCGAATCTCACGAGTGCTTTTATTAAAGGTGGTGAGTCCAAAAACTTTGTCACATTATTGAGTGGTTATGCGCAAAGAAATAATTATGACTTTATTTATTTTATGGGAAGCTTTCCTCAAAACTCGGGAGCCATTCCCCTCTCGTTAGGTTTGAGAAATTTTGGAGGTACAAGTGTTAAGCTTTTAAGTTATTCGACTCAACCAGATCCAGCATTCACAGTACTTGCAACACCAACAAATCTTCCTCTCAATATCATACCCAAATCAGATTTGACTCCTAACGATTTTTCATTAAACACGACAACTCCCGGAGAGCATTGGTTAAGCATCGAATATACAATTGAAGAAGGGCGTCACATAGACCCTTTAATTTATGTTTCAAGTGGGCTTCCAAAAAATTTAAATTCAGCAGGAAAACTTCAAAGAACTCAGAAAATACTCGTCATTGCACAAGTGATGGATAGCATTCTTCATCCAAAAATCTCATTGGGTGTTCAAGATTTTGAAGTTATTCAAAATGATGGTGCCCCACCGACAACAATTATTGGAAGCGAAAATCTGACTCCTTTAACTTGGAATACAACGACACCGTCTTCATCACTCATATTTGATACGATCAAATTAACGAAGGCACCTACGACAAGTGACCCCTACGCTATGAAGAGGTTGATCTTTAGAAACAACTCAAACAAGAATATTTTTAATTTCAGAGTTCTGTATCGGGCCGACTCAACAACTCATATGAGTAAATTGATGTCCTCGACATTTACAACTGTCAATTCAGAGACCACTTGCACATCATCCATGAACCTTGCTATCGGACAAAGTTGTCATATCACCTTGAAGTATCAACCAGGGGCCATAGAAAGCACAGATAATTTTGTAGCAACACTTCATTATGGTGATGGTACTGGACGCTACTACATGGAAAATGTGGGAATATCTCTATTACCTCGCTCTCCGGGTTTTGTTGTAGCTCAAGGAATAACTCCTCAAAACATTAATTATAAAGTGACTCCAACAAGTTCAATCAGTAGCCGCCAATCTTATCCCCTGAATTTTGGGACAACCAATCTCAACATTGTCCCAAAAACTTTTATCTTTAATCAATCTTCAGGAAGTTTTAAAAAGATTCAACTTGTGAATACTCAAGGAACAAAAGCGTCACTTCTTTTGAGTTATCACCGCTACCTCAGTGCTCACTCTTTGAGAGGTTTTTCACCTTCATTAATCCCACCGACCTCAACGATACCGCAAGCCTCTGAGTATCGATTAGAAGGCGGAATTGAATATGCCCCAATTCACCGGATGAAGTATTCGAACAACTCTGATCGATTACTCATTGAAGCTTCCAAAGGCTGTCTTTTTGGCGACGATGAGATTTCCGCCTTACCTCATCATCAAAAAGGTTTTAACTCATCTTCTCTTACGCCTTGTTATCTGATAGTCACTTTTAGTGCCAATTTTGATTATCTTTTAAAGAACATTTCCGTAACAAACGGAGATGATATGCGAGGCACCGCAAGTGAGCTTTGGTATTACTCTGTTAACCGAAGCTCTACCTCTTCACTATGGATACATGTAATAGGGACAGTGAATCCAGATATTTCAGTTGCGACGACCACTTACAATAATATGAGAGCCTTTGAAAATAAGTCCGTTTTCTTTAACACACCTAAATTTAATCCCACGACCGCATCCGTTGGTAATGTGGTTGGAGTCAGGGTTCTCTTTTCATCATCCAGTACAGGTCTCGGAGACCCTTATGCCCCGATTTCCACTTATGTTGATATTAAACCCTACAATGCTTCTATAGATCAATTGGCATCCATAACGACAGGCCTTGCAAATGGGCAATTCTTTTATTTCAGGGCGGTGGCGATCAGAAAAGATAGTCGCTTTGTTGACGTAGCACCGAAAAAATTTATTGGTCTTGGTGCTGGAGAATACCTTTCTTTGGCCAGTAATCTAGCGGCACCTATAAGTGTTTTAGTGCCACCAATAAATCATTACTATTTTCATAATCAAAGAATTGTTGTGGATAAGGGACTGACGGGTGGTGTTAAATTTGATACCTATGCACAAGCGACGTCGACATGCTCAACGAGACCTAGAATGATTCTTAAGAATCCAGGCAGTCTCAGTTATCCTTATCAACTTATTTCAAAAAATGCCTGGAACCTCGTTGCACCAATTCCATCGGCGACTAACTATCAAAATGCAGATCAAATTTTTCATTGGCTTTCTGATCCACCAATCAGTATTGACACGACTTTCATGGGACTGGATGGATTTTTACCTAATCAGGCTTCTCAGCTTTTAGAAGCTAGTTCTGTTTTTTATTTGAGAAACTCTGCGAATCCTAATGCCTCTGTTAACCAGGCGATCGGTGGAGTTCCAGGAACTCCAAACTCTAACTACTTCTCCCTTGTTGACGGGACAATTCCTTTTGGTTCTGCTCGATGTATGGTTATTCTACCCTAAGATAAATTTGCCTCCACTTGAGAAGGTTTTACAGTCATTTTAATATCTTACTATGCTGAGGCTTATTACTTTCATTTCACTTTTTTTTCTATCATCAAGTTTAACTTGGTCCAATGAAACTAAGCTTGCGATTATCAGAAAGATACAGGGTGGAGAAAAGATATCTCCCATTATCATGAAGCAGTTAGAGAAAATATCACTACAGGTTGTAGCGAGACAGCCTCAGTTACAACTCCTGCTCTCACCTAATGACATGCCAGAAAATACCGTATTAGATATAATTGCGATAGAGTCAGATATTACCAAAGGGCCAACTGGCTATGTTATCCATACGAAACTTATCAACGTCCGAACGAAGAAATTAATCAATACTGCACACTTAAAAAATATCAGAGACGACGATATTCTAAGGCTATTTGAAAGTGCGCTCCAGTCTCTTTTTGAACCTTGGATCAAAAGCTTAAAAAAAAAAGAATCTCTTGAACCTATAAAATCACCGAGTTCAACAAATTCAGAAAAAAAAAAGAACAAGAGACGCGTGACTAACCAACAGCAAGATGCCGCATCGATTGATTTTAAGCAAAGAGTTAAAGATCTTAAAATGGGTGTGGATGATAAAATCGATGAACTCCATCAAGAAAAGAAAGTCGAAACCACGAATAAAATAAATGAATCATCTTCTGATACAAACCAAATATCCCAGTTAAAAGAGTCTGAACAACATCCAAATCTCAAGATGAAAGCGGCGAGTAAAGAAATTGAGTATGAATCTGGCCATAAGCTCAATATGACCTATGACTACCGCACTATCGAGTCCCTATCTTTAATTTCAACAACGACAACATCCACTCTCTTGAATTTAAATGCCTCGGGGACTCAACCACTAGGTCTTTTTAGCGGTAAAATAGGTGCGAGCTACGAGGCTTCTTTCGCTAAGCCTCTTTCTGTTCCTGCTGAGATTAGCTCTCCTTACAAGATAGGCTTTTTTGGAACCTATCTCGGGATGAATAGAGATGTCTCAATTGGTTATGTTAGGGAGTCTTTATTTTTTATAAATCTTCCAGCTCCTGGTGAAGGACTTGAAAGTGAAAATGTCGTTGTGAACTGGCTTGAATTAAAATGGGAACAAATGATTGATTATAAGGGAACTTGGGATTTACTCTTCTCATACGCTCCCTCGATTTCAACTCAAACAACTTATTCCCCATTGAAAGACAACCAAAATCTTAAAGGTCAAAAGTGGAAACTTGCTGCTTCACCTCCCTTTCGTTATGCCAAGTGGGGGACCGAAGCCTCTTATGAAAAAATTAATTTAAATTCTCAAGGAGATTTCTCATTTACACTCAACGAAACAAGATTCGCCTTGTCTGCCAGGCGATCATTTTAATTTTTTCTAATCTTGCCATGGCTGCAGATACGATTCAGGGTGAGTTAAAACCCTCGAATGAATTATCGGTCATGATAGGAATGGTTAATGTGAGCTTCAACGAAGCACAAACTTCACTCCAAGGTGAAAATCAAACGACTCCAGCCTCAGGATCTGTTTCAAGTATTAATGGAATGCTTCACTACCGATTTAAGACAGAAGATAGGATTGCCTGGTTTACACAATTTTCTTTTCCACTTATTGCCTCTCAAGGCTCTTACCTTGGAGGAGGAGGGGGGCTCGAGTATTACTGGGGAAAATCTCCGGCCAAAATGAATATCAAAGATGCAACCACATCCTTTACTCTAACACCAATTACCCGATTTTATGCGTTGGGTGCTCTCAATATGGGTTATCTTGCTTACCTCACGGAAACCGCTAAGAAAAATGATACTCTCCTAGAAGTTGAGCTTGGTGGTGGATTAAGTAGAAAATTCAAGTACTTCACACTGAGATCGCAAGCAAGTGTTGCACGTGGAGTCGGTGTAACAACCTCCACTCTGGGAATGAAATTCATGCTTGGGGGCATATTTTTCCTGGATTAATTAAGCTTCATCAAGAAAACACTTCTATTAGATAATATAAGTCAGTTGGAGTCATGAATTTCATGAAAATTAGTTTCTTTGTCCTATTCATTTTAGCTTCGTTCCCATCATGGGGATCAAAACTCATGATAAAAAGCCAACCTGAGGGAGCAGAAATCTTTATCCTAAATGCTGGTCGTCCTATCCGCCTTGGTGCCACTCCCTTTGAAGCCAATTTAACTGAAATCATAAAAACCTACGTCAAGAGCAATAGTTTTTTAATTGAATTAAAAAAAGCTGGTCACATACCTTACAGAGTTCTGATGGCAAAGACTGAAGATGTAGATCTAGAACTCACTGCCAATTTAGAGTTGGACCAGGCCATATCAAATCATAAAGAACATGACCTACTCATGAATCAGCTTTTTGATGTGCAAAAAATGATCCGTGGCCGCAACTTTCGAGATGCGCTCTTGAGGCTTGATGATTTGGAAAAAAAACATCCTACTCTCTCTATTATTCCAGAATTAAAAGCAACTTCTTATTATATGAACAAAGAAGTTGAAAATGCTCTTAGCTACTATAGAAAAGCCTTTACTCTCAACCCAGATAATACGGATGCTTATCGTATGAAAGTTTATCTTGAAAAGAAACTTGGCGTCGATACGGAGGTCAGATGATGCGTTTAATTTTACTCTTCATCATCCTTCAGGCCACATCTGCTTTTGCTCTTTCAACCTCGTTAACTTGGCAAAAGCTATCCCTTGAAGAAAAAATACAAAGAAAATTCAATTCTACACTTTCTTCTGTTCTCAAAGACAATCAATACCTCGTTGAGGTGGAAGCCGAAATAAGTGAACCAGGCTCACCGAATTTTGGAGATGATGACAAAAAATCAGGTCCAAGAGTTTCGGACTTAAACATGGCCGATTCTCGTGGAGATTATATTGCTTTCTCTAAAGTCGGACTTGAGATGCCCGTGGTTGATAAATTTCTTGATGAAGATAGAACGAAATTGATTAACCTTTATCGTTTTAATGAATCTTATGACATTTTTAAAAATTTAACCGCAGTTAATGTGACAGTTTTTCTATCAGATAAGATCCCACAGGATTTAACCGACATCGTAAAAAAACTTGTGAATAATTCAAAGTTTTCTGTTTCTGGAATTAAGCCCGTTGTTCGCTTTGAAAACATTACAATGGAATGGGTTGATCCAAATTTAAATAAAAAGCCTGCCCCTGTTGATAAGCCAAAAGAAAAGAAGAAAGAGGAAATCGAACCAAAAATTTGGACGAAAGATTGGCTTGAATGGGCTTCTCGTTGGGGGAATGCTGTTGGTCTCATTTTAGGAACACTGATTTTAGGCTTCATTGCTTTCAATTTATTCAAGAAATGGAAAGAATTTATGGAAGCTTTGGCAGCCATGAAAAAACCAGAGGATGAGAAGAAAGAAGAGGATAAAGAACCTGCACTCATGGCCCAGGCACCACAAACACCACCGGAAACAACACAGGAAGAAGATATGGCGGCTTCACAAGGATTTGAAAGATTTCAACAATGTTTAGAGCAACATCCAGATGATGCAATTAACATTATACGTTTTTGGATAAATGAATGTGATGAACAATCTATACTCGCTCTGAGGGCCATATCTCAACTCTCTTCATCTACTGAGATGGAAAAACTTATGCAGGGTTTATCTGATCCACAACGAGCGAAATGGAAATCTGTTCTTGGAAAACACCTTGAAGCCCAAGAATTAATAACGGCCAATAAACATATTTTTCAAGAAGTTATCAAGGCGTTTCTCGTTCCATCAAGAATTAAGGATGGTGAACTTCTCAATCTCGTTATGGAATTAAATTCAAAAAGCTGTAGTGAATTTCTATCCAAATATGATGATCAAGTTGGGATCATGATGAATATTCTCTCTCCAGCTCTTATTGGTAGAATCATCACTGAGGTTAGCGAACAAATGGCCGAGAATTGGTTAATGGCCGGAACAGAATTTAAAATACAAGATATTGACCGTAAAGTACCTGATTTAAAAAATGCTCTAAAAGCTTACAATGCATCTTATGCACCTTCTCCGTTCTCTCAACGAATCATTTCAATGATTCCTTCAGCTGCCCCATCAAGAGAATTGACTCTATACAAAGCACTTGCTAAAGCCGGCAATACTGGAATGATCATAGAAGTTGCAAAACGAAACTTTCCAAGTGAATTGATTCTTGCTTTACCTGGTCAATTTATTAAAGAAGTTATCCAGTCATATCCTGTGGCCAAACGAGTGGAACTCATTTACTCAAGATCGAGTGATCTTAAAATGACGATGCTTGATATGGTTGCCGAAAAAGGCACCCCTGCAAGAGATCTCATGGATATGGAACTTGAAAATGTTAAAAATGACCCGACCACAGCAGCTTCAATCGAGGGGCAAGCGGAAGAAATCTGGTTTGAATTTGTAAAATCATGTAGACAGTTTTTGACTAAAAATACCTCCTATACAGGACTTTGTGATCAACTGATAAAAGATTGGAGTCAAAAGCTCAAGCCTCGTTTGCAGGGAATTGAAGGTGGAAGAGCTGCCTCATAGCTAGGCAATACTTCCCTCTTGGGAATAAAAAGCGCTCCTGCTAAAATAAGAATACTCACAATTGACAGGAGGTCACGTGAGTCTCAACGTCGAAAAGATAATTCAGAAAGAACAAATGACCACGTCTGAAAATCAGTCTGGGAATTTGAATTGGAAAAAAGCGCTTTCTGACGTTGTTGGCCCGGAACTTGATCAAGTCATTTCTCTGAGAAACTGGGCTACATTTTCTCAAAAATTAAAAAATTTATGTCCTGAAACAGAATGGTATTTTATCCGTGAAGAAGATAAATATTCAAATGATAAAGAACTTATTTCGCTCACATGGGACTGGATTAATAAAGTTGTTGCTAATCCTGCATGGCCCTTTCCCGAGAAAATAACGTGTTCCATAGAAGAAAAAAGATCAGAGCGTTTTATTCGATTTGCAATCATGAGTTCTGAAGGGGTTATTCCTTTCGTATCTCCAACACAGAACCTCTGTGTGGCCCCATGGAAGAAAGACCAAGCACATGGTTGGAAAGTCTTCACATTACAAAAATCACAAATTAAAAAGTCAGGCGAAGCATGAAAAAGACATTGGCCATTTCAATTCTTTTATTACCTCTTTATTCAAATGCATCAGATTTTGAAAATTTAAAAAATAAAATTGAAGCTAGACTAGATTCTACTCAATTTCAAACTCAACAATTAGTAAATAAAGAATCCAGCACTGTTCATATTCCGTGGAACTTCATCGACCAAAGATCAGCTAACTTTTGGGTTTCTGCAATTAAAGCTTATGATCTTTTAATGAAAAACAGTCAGAAAGAAAGATATAATTTCCTGTATGAGGCATCAAAAGCACAGTCATATGCTTACCCAGAAAATATAAATGCTCTTTATGAGTGGATTAAACAAGAGGATAAAAGAGTTTATGCTCTTGGTTTAAATCATCAGTTCTATCAGCAATGGAAACCCCTGGTTGCTGAGATAAAAAAAGCTATTTCAGAATTAAATACTGAGAGACCTAAAATTGAAGTCAAGTCTGATGCTCGAGGAATTCTTCTCGAAAATAAGAATTTCTTACAATCTTTCCAAAGAGATCTTATTAAGATTGAGACATCAATTAATGATTCAAATAAAAAACTGCTGAATTTAAAAAAGGATAACGAATCGACGAGAGAAAGTCATTCGAACATCCCAACAACGCTGATGTGGTCAACACTGGCACTTATCATTGGTTTTTTGACGGCACGTCGCCTGAATAGGAATCAGAAAACGGATAATAAAGTTCAAGCAATTGTGACCCCGCCAATAAATCAGTATCAAGAAACAAATTTAGAAGATGCTTTCAAGGCCACACTTCAAGATAACTCACATCTTATCGATATGGCGAATTTAAATGTTCTGCCGTACACGACGTCAAGTTTCAACAATTCACTCAATGTTTCAGATGAAAAAATTTCAGATGGACTCCACTACTTTCTAAAAGGGACTCTTGCTTTGGCAAATGGTCAGCGTAAAAAAGTCTCTCATATAGATTGGAATTGCCTCGAAAAATCAGGTCGTGTATTTTTAGAGGTTAATCTTCACGGTTTAGAGACTGACCAAAAAAGCCTTTATGCAAATGCTCTTATTGATGGAACAGGATCAGCCCCTGCCCACTTTGGAAGAACTGAGCAACTTTTATCTGGCTCCTTGCCTGTCGTTAGCTTGAGAACAGCTTCGAATAAAACCACTGTAACTCTTAGTCTTGAAGGTGATTCTCCAGTCACTGCTCACTGAGAATCTTCACCTCTAAAAAGACCTGTATCAGAAGTTGCTTCTTCACCTGCAGCATCCTTGAACAGTACCCCCAGTCTCACTTTACTTTTTCTATTCCCTACAGGTTCTAGAACTTTGATAACTGTCCTTCTATTAAGTTTCGCCACATCTTGAGGAGAGGGACCATTTTTAATTTCTTTTTTGTACTCGGCCAGTGGTTCTCGATCACCCTTGGCCACCGCGGCCATATACTCTGACTTAAAACCAAAATATTCAAATCGAGCAATAACTGAAGCTGCTCTAGCAGCAGACAAAGACCAGTGGTTCATATTCCCAGAGACTAAAGACTCATTCCGATCCGCATGACCTTCTACTAGGATTCTATATTCAGGCCCCTGGGCTTTAATCATCTCAATCAGCGTATCAACCATATTGATGGTAGAACCGTCTAATATATAAGCCCCTTCAGAGAAGACTGCACTACCTGAAAATACGATCTTTAATTCTCCATCTCTTAAAGTAACTTTTAATCTATCTTCAAAATCCGGATGATGGGCAATTTCGGTGGCAAGCTTCTCGAATTCCTGCTCACTGAGACCTCCGTTATTATTAAAAGTTTCAGCTATAATTTTTGCCTTTCTCTGTACTCCAGGAGTGTCATAGTTAGCAAAGGCCATCATGAGCATGAAGAAACAACTTAGTAAGGACATCAAGTCCGCATAACTCGTTAGCCATCCTTCAGGCTCATCAGGAGGAGGAGTTGGAAATTTTTTGGCCATTTAATTCTCCTCAGTTAATGACCGTCTTCCAATCAAGGCGTTCACTTGGTATTAAAAATGAATTTAATTTTTCAGCAACCACGATTGGATTTTCTTTAGCGTGAAGCTGTTTAAGGCCTTCGATAATTATTTTATTTTTTAGATAATTTTCTTTACACTGCTCAACAAGATTATCTGCGATTGGTAAAAATCCAAAGTTTGCCATAACCGTTCCATATAAGGTTGTAATTAAGCAAACCCCCATGGCAGGACCAACTTTTTTAATGGCATCAGCTCCATTTAAATTCGCCAAAAGTACAATCATACCCATGGTTGTTCCCATCATCCCAAAAGCTGGAGGGTATTTACCAACAATTTTCAATTTTCCTGCATCCTCACTATGAAGATAGAAGATATTCTCATTACGTTCTTCCATGAGCTGAAAAACTTGATCAGAACTGAGAACTCCCCCACCTAACATTTCTAGGCCTTCCTTAAAGAAAAAATCATTCGTCTTATCAGAAATGGACTTAATACTTTCGCCCTTACGGTAGGAATCTACTGACTTAATGATATCTTTAATCAGGTTAGCGTAATTGATCTGCTTGCCCTTAATGGCTCTCATAAGACCAGTTTTGATCATGCCAAACATACGTCTATACTGAAATGATATGGCCATGGCGGCAGCTACACCGCCGAAGACAATAAATAGACTGGGAAAATCATAAAAAATCTTAAGATTATCCCCTCCGGACAAAATAAGACCATAAACAAAAACAATCCCGGCCATAATCATCGCCGTGATAGCACCATAGTTCATAAGACCTCCAAAGTACGTAACTTTTCGGTCAATAAAAAAAAGAAGTTAACAAGAAATAATTTATTCCGATGAGGATAGAGTTAGTTTAATTCAGTCAAACTTTGGTAATGGCAGAATTAATGGCCATTCATTCCAATCATAGGTGACTGAAATTACGAATTTTGAGGGTTAGTTGTATAATGATCGCTATGATGAAGGCCTTTTTAATTTGGCCTCTACTTATTCTATCCCTTTATAGTTGTGTTGGTACTGTCCAAGACACGTCTCAACCTTTAACTAAAATTAATGATGCCCCACCGGCACCTCTTACTTTTGCAGGGATTACTCAAGCTTCCGCTATATCTGATAGCAGGATTGAGGTCTTTTTCTATCCGGCCACAGGTGGATCTGGGCTCTACACCTATGACATTATCTATGGAGACTCCCCCTACCCAACATCAATCCCATCAGAAGTTTTACAACCCGATTACCGGGGTCTTTTACGTTATACTCTGACTGGTCTAGATAGACTTTCGAGTTATGTCATTAAAGTAGAAGTCAGAGACCGAGCAACCGAGGCACCTAGTAGCTCTGGGGCTTCGAAAACCGTTACCACTTTTGAAAATATGGTTGCAGATTTTAACGGAATCTCCTCAGCCTCAAATACTCCCGGACAAGATGGTAAAGACTCGATTAGAGTTCGCTGGACTCCGGCCAGAATCTCTGGTGGCCTTGCAAAACAAGCATGGGATCCAAAGACTTATGAAATAGTCGTTATTGATTCTGAAAGACTCAGTATGACCGACATGGATACAACTTCTTTTGGCCCTGGAGATGGTAGGTGGGTATTTGGTGTGAATCACGAGAATATGCTCAACGAATATATTGTGCGCGGACTACCATCGAGTAAAAAATTCTTTGTGAGGATGCGAGCCTTACATGAAGCTTCAGTTAATGATGTTTATAATCCCCGTAGAAGAAGTGAATTAAATACTAAGTATATTCAGATATCAACTTTGTCTGGAAATCTGGCCGACATTAATTTTGAAACAGACTCTTTTTCTGTTTCACTTACATCTGGAGAACAAGGACTGAATGCGATTGATACAACCTGGACGGCTGCCCGTGGTGTTTTTGATCATTACCGCCTCTATTATTCAGAAGAAAATGGAGGTGTTGCATCGGGGACACTACCTGACCTCTGCCTCACTCCTATTCAGTCACCTGATGGTGAGACTATCTTCTGCAAAAAAGCTGAGTTTCAAGAGTCGGGAGCTTTAATTTCTGGACTCAAACCTTATACAACCTATGAAGTCACACTTGTTCTTTGTGCCACAATGGCGTGCTCATCTAACGAAAGAATTGTTGGCCCAGTCAGGACAATTACCACCGATCCCTCAATGCCAAACTTTAACGGTCTGAAAGAAATAAAAATTGCAAAAAACTTAGAAGAATTAGAAACTTTAACCTTAACATACGACACTCCAAGTTTTGTCAGTGGCTATTTTGACGGACTTATTCTCAGAATGAGACGAACTCTCGATGGTTCAGATGATGATGTAGAGATCACTGAAAGTTCAAATGGACAATATCATGACTCATATAATTTTTTGTCAGGAAATCAAATTATTGTAAGAGGCATAAGCTACCTTGAGGATGAGCCTTATTGCTTCAGCCTTTATCCTTATAAATGGGATACAGATGGATTAACAAAAAGAGAATTTCCAAATAATACATGGAAGTGTGTGACACCTATCCCAGAAGCCGCCACGTCAATCCAGTTCCCTGGTCTCGTTGGAGGAACAAGTTCTCAAGGTGTCATTAGTTTATACTGGGAGCCACCACAGACTGGGGTCTTTTCTCATTATGAACTTTTTTGGACTAAAACATCTGGTTCACCTTTTATCTGGGGAAATGCAATATCTGAAGCTGGTAATAATTTTAATTTCAGTAATTACGGTCGCCAAATGATTGAGCCTGGTCAACTGTCAGCGACTTTAAATCAGTTTTCTGATGGTACCTACACCTTTGGTATGATCACCTATTTCAGTTATATGACTCCTGATGGTGCAGTGAAGTTGAGAAGTGATACGACTTCTCTCATTCAATGTGTGATCGAGTCTGCCAATACTGAGACCCTAGATTGTAATTAAAAATGGAAGCATTACGTTTTCGACTTAATCAACTGGCACAAATTTCAGATCATGAATTCGAATCTCTTATTAAGGTTACGAGGCAGGTGAGATTTTCTCCAGGTGAATTTATTGTTGAAATCGGAAATAGTGTCGATCAATTTATTTATATAAAACAGGGCCTCGTTCGAATCTTCTACCTCGATCATGAGGGAAATGAATTTACAAAATCTTTTCAAACAGATGGCGATATTTTAGGACCCTATGCAGAGATTATCCAATCTATTCCCTCTGAGGTTAATATTGAATGCCTTGAGGAAGTAGAGGCTATTTCAATTCCCTATGAATTCCTTTTAAAGGCCTACGAAAGAGATCCGGCATGGCTGAAATTAGGCCTAAAGATTCTTGAAAAATACTTTATTGAAAAGGAGCAGCGGGTGTTAGAATTCCTTAAATTATCTGCCGCTCAAAGGTATGAAAAATTTACCCAGCAGTATGCTCACCTATCCCACCGAATTCCCAAGTATCACCTGGCATCATACTTGGGTATAAAGCCTGAATCTCTTTCTCGAATATTGAAATCCTATAGGAAATAATTCCCCTTAACATATGTTAAGGCTCCCTTAAGCTTTCATGATTAAGATGAAATTGTGTTTATCAAGGGGATCAAATGAAGACATCTTTACCAGTAGCTGTTATCGGGGCCGGACCATGTGGTTTAGCTGCCGTAAGAAACTTTCAAAAATTAAACATTCCATGCGTGGGTTTTGAAATCCACTCTGATGTTGGCGGTCTATGGGACATTGAAAATCCTATGTCGACAGTCTACCAATCAGCGCACCTTATCGCTTCTAAAACCATGATGGATTATCATGAGTTCAGATTCAAAGATCATATTGCAGAATATCCTCACCATGTTGAAATGAAAAAATATTTTCATGAATATGTAGAGCACTTTGATCTCAGAAAATACTATCAGTTCAATACCAAAGTTGAGAACTGTGAAAGAGATCAGGACGGGAACTGGGACATCACAACCACAAATGTTAAGACCAAAGAAAAAACAACTCAAAAGTATTCTCACCTTGTTATTGCTAATGGCATTTTCAACTTTGCCAATATGCCAAAGCTCAAGGGCCAGGAAACTTTTAAAGGAGAGATCATTCACTCTTCTAAGTACAAGCACTCAAAAATGTTTGATGATAAGCGCGTGCTCATCGTTGGTGCAGGGAACACTGGTTGCGATATCGCTGTCGATGCTGTTCACCATGCTCAATACGTTGATATGAGTGTGAGAAGAGGCTACTACTTTGTTCCTAAATATATCTTTGGAAAGCCTGCTGACACTCTAGGCTCTGGTATGAGCAAACTTCCTATGGCCGTGAAGAACACTCTTCAAGACAAGATCTTTAAGATGTATATCCCGGATCCAACGAAGTATGGTTTCCCTAAGCCAGACTATAAACCATTCGAGTCACACCCTATTGTGAACTCACTTATTCTCCATCACCTCGGTCATGGTGATCTCGAGATCATGTCAGACATCGATTATATTGATGGAAATAAAGTTTTCTTTAAAGATGGTGAATGTAAAGAGTATGACCTGATTGTTTGCTGTACAGGTTATAAACTTCATTATCCATTCATTGATAAGAAGTACCTCAACTGGAAAGAGGGTGAGAGCTGTCCAAATCTTTACCTCAATATCTTTAACCCTGAGTTCAATAACGTCTTTATCCTTGGCATGATTGAAGCAACTGGAATTGGCTGGCAGGGTCGCTATGATCAAGCTGAACTTGTGGCCAAGTTTGTTGATAAAGAACTCAAAGGCCAATTAAACGATATCCAAACATTCATGAAAGAAAAGAAAGATAATGCGACTGATATGAGAGCTGGGATGAATTATCTTAAGCTTGAGCGTATGTCATTTTATGTTCATAAAGAAACATACATGAAGAAAGTTCGCAAAACGATTCAAGACCTCACTGCTTAATCTGATTCTCAAAGGGCATGCCCACAAAGCATGCCCTATATTAAAAAAAACTTAATCTTTAACGCCCTCGCAAATTCCTTCAGGCCTCCACAAAACTTAGACTCATTTTTTTTAAATTATATATTCAAATATTCAAATATATAAATTAAGCATGTATCGAAAACTTGCGGCCACTGAATTAGCACATTTCCTTGGAACATTGAGTCACCCTCTCCGAGTCAGAATCATTGAAGAACTCAAAGGGCAGGAACTCGATGTTTCTACCATCCAAGAGATTCTTCAAGAAAGGCAATCTAAGATCTCTCAGCATCTTTCTATCCTTAGATCTCAGAAAATTTTGACGGAGCGAAGAGATGGAAGAAGGATTCTGTATAAATTAAAAAATGAAAATCTGCGCCATTGGCTTATCGACGGTCTAGACCTGATCAAATCAACCATCGAAGACAATGAAAAAATCAGTAAAGCTATTTTAAATGCAAAGAAAACCTGGAAGAAAAAAATATGACATTAAAATTTTTTGATATACTAAAGCTTGTTAAATGGAAGAAAGATTATCTCATCTATGCTCTTCTCTATGGTGCGACCTCACTTATCATTCCTCTTGCCACCCAATATCTAGTAAACAACCTCATCGTGGCAGGATTATGGCAGAGCACACTGACTTTTATCATCATCATCACCATTGGTTTAATTTTTTCACAAGTCCTCAGATACGGGATGGTCATTCTAAAAGAATACATCGAGAGAGAAGTTTTCATCATTGTTAATGAAAAATGGAAATCGTTCAAGGATGAGTCCAAGCACTATTACCTTGAAAGCTTTAACTGCTTAAAAAGTTTCTCTAAAGTTTTATCAGACTATGTTGATGTCTCGTTAACCGTTTTTTTTGGTATGATCACTGTTATTTTATTTCATCCCGGATTTATCATCTTACCACTGATCATTGTTGGATCAATTGTTTTTCTTTGGTCAAAGAACCATGTGGCGATTAAATCTGCGATTGCTGAATCTGATGAGAAATACAAAATCTATCAAAAGACGAATCGCCTAGGTCAAGATGTTTTCAATGACTATCTTGAGGCCCGTCACCGACATCTTGAGATCACTAAGAAAAACAATCTTATTATTGGAATTGTTTTTATTGTCTGCCAAATTTTACTGATTAAACTTGGAGTCTATTTTATTCAAATGAACTCACTCTCAATCGGTCAACTCGTATCAGCGGAGATTATCATTTCGGGGATTTTTGGGGCCCTCACAAAGTATCCTCAAACCCTTGAATCCCTTTATGACTTTGAAACAAGTCTCTATAAAATTAAAAAAGCCCAAAGAGATAACGATGAATAACTATCTTCAAAATCCAAAACTTCCGTTCAAAGTTCAAACGAAGAAGTTCTATCTCAGCTTCATCATCATTATCTTTTTATCATCTATCTTGCCTTGGGTTTCTTTTACCTCAGGTAACGGGATTGTGACCTCAATTGACCCCAATGAAAGGGTTCAGATCGTGACGGCACCCGTTGGTGGTTTTATTCAATCATGGAAAGTGAATGAGGGTGATTATGTCACAGCTGGGACAGTGATTGCTCAGCTCGTTGATAATGATCCTGCACTCATGGAAAGGATTACAAAAGAAAGAGATGCCGCTCTGGCAGGGACTCAATCGGCCAAACTCATGATGGATACATCTCTTTTCAACATGGATAGACAAAAGAGTCTTTTTACTCAAGGTCTCTCGCCAAAAAAAGAATATGAGAAAGCTAAAATAGAGTACTCAAAACTAGTGGTTGAATATCAAAAGTCTTTGGCCAATCTCGCCAAAGCCGAAACACAATTATCTCGCCAATCTCAACTGGCCGTCATCGCTCCTCGAAATGGTCATGTCGTGAGAGTTCTTGCAGGTGAAAAGGGCCAACTTATTAAAGCTGGAACACCCGTTGTTGTCTTCACTCCTGAGGTCAGCAAAAAAGCAGTGGAAGTCTGGGTTGATGGTAATGATGCCCCACTTATTCATAAAGGAATGGATGTCAGGCTGCAATTTGAAGGTTGGCCATCCATTCAAGTTCCTGGATGGCCTTCTGTGGCGATAAACACCTTCGGGGGCAAAGTCTTTCTAGTCGATCAAGCCAGTTCTTACCAAGGGAAATTTCGTGTCCTCATTATTGAGGATGAAATGTGGCCGAGTAATAAGTTTCTCCGTTTAGGCGCGAATGCTCGTGCCTTTATCAACTTGAGAGAAACAAACTTAATTGGGGAAATGTGGAGACAACTCAATCGTTTTCCGCCCATCCTCGACCCTATCAAAGACGAACTTAAAATCATGCTAGAGAAGACCAAAGACCTTGAAAAAGACAGTGACGAAAAGGAAGCCAAATGATTTTGAACTTTCTGACGATCCTTCTTACAGTTCAAATCTGTTTTTCTCAGGATCAGGTCATCACTGAATCTCAAGTACTCAATTCAACCCTGAAAAATTTCCCTCTCATCCTAGAATCAGAGATGAAATTTTTAGCGGCTGATTCAGAGTTAGAATCAAACCGTGGGGCTTTTGATCACAAGCTCAAATTCAAAACGAGAAATAAAATTGAGGATATTTATAATAATCAATATCTAGAAACCTTCATCGAACGGCAAACTCCCTACTATGGAATCGGCCTAATCGCTGGTCACAGACAAGGAAGTGGAAAATTTGCTGAGTATGATGGGTTTTACCGAACATCAACGGCCGGAGAGATTTTTGGTGGCCTCACTATTCCTCTCTTAAGAAATTTTGCTCTTGATCAACAAAGACTTGATCTTAAGATAGGTCATTTGGAAAAGGCGATCGCCGAGCATGAACTTCATTCAAAAAAGCTCATCACCGTTCATAAGGCGCTTTCAAGTTATTATAAATGGATCCTGGCCACTAAAAAGCTACAGATTAGAAAAAATATTTTTAAACTGGCCAAAGATCGTCATGAAATGATCCTCAAGAGAGTTAAGGCCGGAGACCTTGAGGAGCTAAAAGTTAAAGATAATCAAAGGACAATTGATAAAAGAATGGATGATGTCCTGAAAAGCGAAATTGAACTTAAGGAAGCCATTAATAAACTGTCCCTCTTTTTAAGAGATGATAAAGGTGTAAGTATCATCGTTCAAGAAACTCAGATCCCTCAAGAACCACTCATTCATAAACAAATCGTGAATAGAGAAATTAACCTGAATGAACTCCCTCAAATCCAAATTCTCAACGCTCAGTTATCCATGATGAAGGAGCAGAATAAATTTTATCAATCTCAAAAACTACCGGGCCTCAATTTCGATGTCCTGGGATCAAAAGAATTATCCAGCAATGTCCCCTATGATTCGAGTGCCATGAAAGTTGGTGTCATGTTTGATTTCCCATTAGAGAATCGAAAAGCAGAGGGAAAATCAGTGGCGACTGAATACAAGCAGCGAGCACTTGAGAAGCAAAAAGAATATATTTCTCTAGAGTTCGATCGAAATTATGACTATTCCATCTTTGGCATGAAAGAAAGTCTAACACGCCTACAGATTGTTTCTCGGGAGCATGAAAATTCGGTGGTAATGGCAGAGGCGGAAAGAAAGAAATGGCTTCAAGGCGATAGTGATCTTTTTATTTTTAATTTACGAGAACAAGATGTGGCCGAGGCGGAAATTAAAAAATGGAGCACGTTGCTTGAGAGTCAGCAATTTTATGTAGATGCTCTTCTCTTCTCTGGAACTTTGATTAATTCACTCTAAGAAGATCTCACTTTTTAAATAGCCTTGGTCTCAATCGCTTCATTTTATAAATGATGAGTTCATTGCTTGAACACTTGTTCAAGGCGATGAGTTTTTTAAGGATGTCTGTTTGTTATTTTTTTGACTGAAATTTGCTCGCTGGAGATCCGCTATTATAGCGGCCACCAAAAGACCCGATACATTTCTGCGTGCATTGGGAGACACAATCTGCACTTGAGAAACTGATACCAGCTGGAACCGCAAACTCGCATTGAAGTTCTTTGCTTACCTTAGAGGCAGGATCAGTACACTTGGCACTGCACTTAACTTTGTTATCCGCAAGTGCTGTTTGCCCAATACAAGTTAAAACTATCGCAATAAGGACCAGCTTATTTTTCATAATATTCTCCGTTGATATCTATTATCGGTTAGTTTTGATGTGAATCGAGCTTAATAATTCAAAACATCATCTTATTGGGTACTTATCTCATTAATTGAAAAAATCAAATAAGCCAATAATTGTTGTGTGAAAGATATTTCATGCGATATTATAAACTAAGAAAATTTGATTCAATGATAACTTAATTTATGTAATTTGGTTGCCGGAGCAGGATTTGAACCTACGACCTTCGAGTTATGTGTAAGGGAAGGAGGATCTCTTCGTTTTTGTAATTCTCAATTTTATCTACGATTCTAAGAGGTTAATTCAATTTTTTCAGTGCGATTAATTTTGGTGAATTTCGGGCTATTTCGAGGGGTCGTAGTCAATTTGTAGTCGAAGTCATCAATTAATCTTTAATAAACAGACGGATCATGGCCGAAATAGCATCAGAACTCGCCCATCCACCGGAGAAGCGACTGCGGTTCGCCGTACTTACAAGAATGGTGTTTGTTTTAGGTGCCATCCAAACTGAAGCATAGTTATAGGTATTAGTGCCTGTGTGAGTTAGAACTTCACCTTTTGCCCAGTCTCTCTTAAGCCGATACCAACCACCATATGTGTATTGGTTGAATTTATCGTCAGGCCAGATTTTATGAAGTTGCTCGAAACTCTCTTCTTGCAGAAATTTCACCTCAACTTTAAAACCTCGTAGATGAACATCCAAGTATTTCACCCAATCAGATACAGAGCAATGAACATTCGCTGAAGGTCCATAGAATGGAGCATTGTCATCATGGACAGGCCTTATAGTCCAATCTTTAATGACATGCCCCCAAGGTTGCATTTGCACAGTTTCATTTGGTTCCGATGTTGGACCAAATCCACAACTTTGCATCCCAAGAGGTATAAAAAGCCTTTCTTGAAGAAGCATTTCCCAGCTCTTACCACTTATTTTTTCTAATATATGACCAGCAATAATATAGGCAATATTACTGTAATTAAATGTACCAACCTTAAATGTAGGCGCTTTACCCAGATAAAGCGCTGTTAACTTATCTCGCCCTTCTAATGTTTCAAGTTTTTCCAGTTCAATATAGGTTTCATCGTCGGGATCTTTTTCTAGACCAGAACCATGAGCTAAAAGCATCTCGTAAGAGACAGTTTTCAAATCAGGATGAATTTCGATTTCTGGCAAGAGGTCACTTAACTTACTCTTCCAACTGAGCTTTCCTTCTTCAACAAAAGTTGCAGCGACTGTAGCTGTCATTGATTTAGTACATGATCCAAGATGAAATTTATCATCTCTGGAGATCAGCTCTGGAGAACCCACTTTTCTAATTCCCGAGACTGCATGCTCAACGAGTTGCCCATCCCTATAGATAGCAGCTGAGATGCCAGGTATCACATAAGCCTCTCTGAGGGTTTCTAGCTGTTTTTCTAATTCTGTCTGCTCACTAGCAAAAGCGGCAGTAGCAATCAAAAATGAAAGGATTAGGGTATTTAAACGCATAACAAAGAACTATTAATCTCCATGGGTCAATGACACTCACGCACCATAACACAATTTCGTCATAGCTGATCAAAATTGGTAAATTTTGCACACTCATAAATTGAAACCCGCAGCTTGCAAACCATTGAAATAAAATGACTCAGCCTCTGCCTCGTGTTGGTTGATTTAAACCTATATTAGTGTTAATTTATTCGAATGAAAGCGACACTTCGTTTTAGTGAAAAATTCGTTCTCAAAAATCGCTACATCGTAGAAACAACTTTGCATGAGGTAAATGATCCTAAGAGGTATCCCACAGGTGTAAAATATGGACTTATCTGTATTGACACTAAGACTGGCAAGAAAATTTTAATGGATAACCATCATCCAAAAAATGATCATATCCACATAAATGAAACTGAAATTTCATACGAATTTAAATCGGTGGAAAAACTAATCGAAGACTTCAAAAGATTAGTTTTTGAACATCTAGGAGTATCAATATGAAAACTTTAACCGTCTCAATTAAATCCTCTCATGAGGTTTTACAAAATTTTTCAAAGGCATTTAAAGCTGTTTCCCAAAAAAAAATGAAAGGAACTCACTTTGAGATTTCATTCGATAACAAGAAAAACTTTGATCGTTTTGTGAAAAATATTGGAATTTTGTCACTTATTTCTAAGTTAAAACCAAACTCTGTTTATGAACTGGCAAAATTGGCCGACATGGATGTCTCAAACTTGAATAAGATTATTCTTTTTTTTGAGGAAGCCGGAGTTATTAAAGTCATCAGAACCAAGGTAGCTGGTAGAACCGTTGCAAAACCTATTGTTGAGTATGACAAGATCGAGTTTGACTTGAAGGCAGCCTAATTTAACCTGGCACCTTTTGGTGATGGACGTTGAAATTTTTTGTTCATAAGATTTGACTATGTCACTAGTTAAACGTCCCCCAACAATTAAAACAATTGAGGTACAGGGTCATTTTATTGAACTTAAATTAAGAGATTTAACCGACCCAGTTATTAATATCGCAGCGGGGATACGCTGGCTGTCTCATAAGTACTATCTTCTCACCAAGAATAATCAGATAAAAAGAAAAGACCTATATTCGACAGTAAAGTATTACCACCAATGGAACAAATTAGGAGATAAATATGCTGACGAGATCTTCAAGATTTATAAAGAATCTCTCGATAATCAGTTTGTTTCTATACCTTAATGTCCCCATCTCTTATGGCGTAATTGGCATTGATGAAATCATTCTTGATGCAGATACAAAATTAATTATGCCTAATAAAGTAAATCCTGCATGTTCAAATCCTACAAGATCCGAAGATGTAGATTGCTCCCCGACTACTCTTCTAGAGCTAGTTCATAAAGGGAAGGTTTTTTCAAAAAATAAACTAATTGAACCTTGGGCGGGAGGATTTTTTATACATTTTGTGAAGTTGAGTAAAAATTCTTACGCGAAAGATCTTAACAATGATGGCCAGAAAGAAGTCGCAATTTATCCAGCTGTTTGCGGAAATAGCCATAAGTCTCTTGCATACATATAGAACTCTTGCCATACGGAACAGGCGTTTATTACTGGGAGGCTGAATTGCCAGTCACAGAAATTAAAAAAAAAACAAAATTTAAGCCGGACATTTGAAAATTTAATTTTAAGATTTTTGGTTGCGGGAGCAGGATTTGATACCCGTGACCTTCGGGTTATGAGTCAGGGAAAGCCGATTTCTAAGCTTCTGTAATTCTTATTTTTTATCAACGATTCTCAAGAGTTAATTCAATTTTCAGTGCGGTCCATTTCGGTGAATTTCGGGCTTTTTCGAGGGGCCGTAGTCAATTTGTAGTCAATTTTAAAAAAATTATGGCCTTGAAACTTTTATGCTCACAAATTCTCCTGCATTTACAGTTCGCGCCTCGATTAGATTATGCTTCTTCCAAGTTATTATAAACTTATAACTGACGTCTTTCTTAAGCCTTGGAATTTTAAATTCTGCACTTGATGTAATTGTTGCAGAAAAAACTTTTTTATCACTTTCAAACAATTCGACTTCTGCTCCGTTACAGGTTCCCCCATTGAATTCACAGACTCCCATCAAAGAATCTTTTGGAATAGAGTCTTTTTTGAAAGATTGTAAAATGGCGCTGGAAGTATTTAATGCAGCATTGAGGGGATTACTCGGGTTTATGAATTGAGCAAACGAGGATTTCGACAAGAGAATTAAAATAAAGAAAGTAAGTGTTAACTTCATAACTCACCCGAAATTAATCTTTTAATTGTAAATGTAAGTCTCGAAATCATAGGTCAAATCAGAATTAAAATACAGCTCCAATTCAGATTTAAGAATTTCTGTACTAATAGGTATAAACTTATACTTTAGAAAAAACCAAGATAAGAAAGGCAGCATTCCGCCCTGAGACTTAAATTTGTTATTTAAAAAAGAAATAAAAGCTTCTCCATGATGATAATGAATAGTTGTATGTCTAATATAAGAAGGAAGCTCATTAAGTTTCAGCGAACAATATTTTGATGTTAAGCAAGGCAGTTCCTGATTTTTGTATCCATGAGTTATCCACTCTGTGATGGCTTCATCTATCCAACTTGATTTTCCATCTGATGACATGACTCCACGGGCAAAATAGCTATGTATCAATTCATGCCTTAGGTCTTCTATTCCGGATGAAGTTGCCCCGTGATATTCCATTCCTCCAGGTCCTTCATAAATCTGTATTAAAAGCCGCTGATGAGGCCAGGCACCAATTTTACCCTCAAGCTCATGGAACAAGCTTAAAGTTTCTGAAGCTGCACGATCTAAAATATCATCCGGAGATGGGTCCTCCATCGTATAGATTAATACTGGAACCTTTAGCCCAGAAATAGATTCTATCTCAAAAGACTTTTCACGATAGGCACCGACTGGAGCGATGTGGATGTATGCCGCAGAAGTATTAAAATAATCCGGAAAAGATAACTTAAAGAAATTCTGCCTTTGGTGAAGTGTCGTGCCATTATGGTAGATCTTGTGATTAGTCTTTGAATTTAAAATCGTTAACTCAAATGTAGAAGGGAATTGATCATACTCCAAATTTGAAACTGCCCAGATTTCAAAAAATTCTCTGTCTGATAGGTCAGATAAACTCATATCAAAATCGAGCCTATTACTATCAAAATCAATTCCACCTGCGAATTCACCAATATCACTTTCAACTTCTAAAGAATGAAGTCCTTTTTCGAGATATCGGTTTAGCACTCTTAGTTTTGTCTCGGCACCGGGAGGAGTAACTTCTGAGGCAGATGATTTATTCGAATCAATCATTAAGCGCTGTATTTTTGTTCGGATGTCAAAGATAGGAAATCCACTCTTGTCTTGGTAGAATTGAACTTTTGACACCACTGTTGATGTTTTCTTTTTGAAATCAACAACTACTTTGTATTCCGCTTGTCTAAAATCTACGAAAACAGCCATTCCATTCTTGAATGTAAAATTACTGGGAGCACCTGAAGAGGCAAAAATATTAAATGATAAAGTGAAGCAGATGAACGAAAGAATTTTCATGTGGGTACTTATATTTTGAGCAAAACATTGCGTCAAAAGGTATCCAACCATTTGAGTTTAAACCACAAAAATCATGTAAAAGTTACTTGATTTCCTTAACAATTCTGGAGTCTTAGCTGTATCGACATATGCTTATTTTCATGTACTCCAAGTTGGTGTATAATGCTTAAATGAGAATTGTTACCCAGGTAACCATAACCAAAAGCGCAGAAAAGGATGTTCGTAAACTTCAACGAAATATCCAAGAAGCTCTTTAAACGTGGATCACACAGGTTTCAACTCAAGGCCCCTGGCTAGCACCAGAAAGATTCCTGGCTATCATGATGAGCCTCTTTCAGGCGATCGCAAGGGCCAAAGATCCGTAAGACTCAATAGGGCCTACCGAGCAATCTATATTCAAAACAAAGATGGAGAGATTGAGCTTGTGACCATCATTGAAGTCAACAAGCACAAATACTAGGAGGCAGTATGGCCAAGATTAAAGATGCTAAAAACTTTATGGAAAACCTTCTTGGTGAGCCAATGTCTTTTGCTATGCTACTTCGTTCAATCCGCACTCGTGATGATCTTACTCAAAAAGAACTCGCAGATATTTTAGAGGTCACTGTTTCTCATATCAGTGACATTGAAAATGGTAGAAAGTTTGTTAGCGTGGAAAGAGCTTATGAGTTTGCTCAAAAGCTAAAAGACTCGGAGAAATTTTTTGTTGCTATTGCTCTTCAAGATCAGGTGAACCAAGCTGATTTGGATTTTAAAGTTGAGATCGCCTGATAAAAAAATTATTTTATACAAATGAAATCGTGGCAACCACATTGAACGGCCTCAAATCCAGCTTCTCGGCAATCATCGGCGAATTGATCTTCTTGGCTATATTCACTCGTACAAATGAGATCACTTGAAGCTGGTGAACAGGACCGTGGAGCTCCATCAATATCAACTCCAGTTCTCAAATCAGAATTGACACAAATATAATCATGGCAATCACAGGCAATTGCCTTCTTCCCTTGCGCCCGGCAATCCTCTGCAAACTGATCACCTGGACCAAACGACAAATCACAAGTGAGATTTGGATTTTCAGTACACTTCTTAGGCAATCCATCAATATCTAATCCTTGAACGACTTTAGACTTTGTAGATTCAGTAACTTTAGATGAGTCACAAGCAGAGATTGTAAAAAAAATAAAAACTAAAAATAAATATTTGTTCATAATTATTCTTTCGGTAATTTTTTTAATAAAATCAACCGACATAGAATATCAGATAATATCAACCTTCACTTGGATTTTGGTTATGCTTAAAATGAAGAACTCCTGCGAAAGATGTAAGACCCAATTGCAAAAAGATGGTCTCGCCTATATTTGCTCCTTTGAATGTACTTTCTGTTCCACTTGTCACTCAGAGTTCAAAGGAGTTTGTCCTAATTGCAGTGGAGAATTATTAATTCGTCCCAAAAGACTTATAAGCCCAACCGTTGCTGGAATACGATTGATGAAAAGAAAGATCTTTAGAAAGTAATAAAGAATGAATAATTTTAAGATTTTTGGTTGCGGGAGCAGGATTTGAACCTACGACCTTCGGGTTATGAGCCCGACGAGCTACCAGACTGCTCCATCCCGCGATTGATAGATAAACACTTGGAAATTAAAGCATTTATACGCTGCCTGAAACACCCTGTAAAGCTTAAAATACCCGAATTCTTTTACTCCAGCATAAATAGCTAAATTCCTTGAAGATTTTCCCGATAACCTCTTTAAGAATTCTTCAAAAGGAAACATTTTATGCAAGACTTGAGACCTGAAAATAAAGAGATCGTCCTCAAAATTAATGCTGAGGAACTGACTCCTACTCAAGTTCGTTTGCTAAAAAGTGTAAATAGCCTTCTTGCTCATGTTTTAAGCTCAGATGAAGAGAGTGAGTATTTTGAGGCCAGTGCTGAGCTGATGAAAAAAGTTGCCGAAACAATCAAGCATGCCGACTATGCTCAACGTAATAAGAAAATGGAATACGGAACTCAGGCCGTTGAATACGCAATTGATTTTATCAATGAAAGTTTAGATCAAGACAAGCTTCACAATATTGATAATTAAAAAACAAGCTTCCAAATAAGAGGAACAACTTCCACTGCAATAAGTGCGATGATTGTTATTTCCATAATCTGGTTTCGAGACTCGTTAACTTCAGAGTGAAGAAGTTTTGAAACCTCAGCTAAGTTTCCAAGTTTTTCATTAATCGACCTAACCCAATCATCAAATCGGAAACGCTTTGAACTCGCTCGGAAAATTTGGGCGAGATAAAAATCTCCCACCACTTTAAATGAGTTCTCGACGTTTTCCACAATCTCAGAAATCTCGATATAAATTTGTCCTGCTTCCTCAGCAAACTTAGCATACTGCTTGGAAAAAATACCTTTCTTCCCCCCTACCACATTGTTGTAAAGGTTATTGAGTTTTTCATCCAGAAGGTCATCGTAGTAGCGCATTTCTAAAAGCTGGTTGAGTGCAAACTCGATGACAAGAGGTACATCCATGGAGCCAGAAGCCTCCACCACGAGGGCCGAGTTCCAATCGACAACGACTAAATCTTGCTTAGAGTATTGATAGGTATTATCCAGGGTATTCTTCTTAATCCCATCAGAGAGGTTTTCTTTTGTCTCAGCGAGAATTAAAGCGGCCACATCGACTTGCTGATTAAGTTCAGAAAGAGGAACGTTGAGCCCATCAAACTCTTGAATAAAATAAGTGACATAGTCTTCATAGAGAGACCAATCATTATTCGTCACAGGAATAGCGGAAGAAATTTCTTTTTGAAAATCTTTCGCCTTTAAAATAGCAATCTGATCGATATCTGTTTCATTCTCAATCCAACTGGCTATTTTAATTAATTGAGGCCACGTAGTTCCTTCAACAATCGGAACTTGAAAACAAAGAGAAAGAGTTCCAAAGTGCCAAACCTTCGCCACAAGCTCACAAGTTTGAACCGAGTCCAAAACTTTAAAATCAATCGTTCCAAGATGCACTGATACGGGCGACTTGGAGATGATAAGAGACATGTTATGTTTTCGATCAAGCTTGAAGCGCTCTTTGAATTTTTTTTCTTCAAAGAGGGCCTCTACTTTTTCTAGATCAATCTCGGAACCGATGTCAAAGACTCGGTAAACCAGGATTTTTCCTTTCTTAAGCTTTATTTCCATAATTTTTTACTGGGCGAGAAGGTTTTTTCATTGTGCGAGCAAAGCGGGCCGCGTTTTCTTGGGCCTCAGCTTCTGAAGCTTTAATAGCATCTTCTTCCGCTTGTCTCATTTTTAAGTCTTTAATCGACTGAACAGTTTCGTAATAATTTTCTCTACGGAAGGCCTGAAATTTCTTATCGTCAGCAGGACGAGCAGTCTTAGAAACAATTTTAGAAACTTTCGCTACATTCAATGACTTTTTAGCAGACATGAAAGTACGCTTCGCAAATTTCTTTCCATCTTCAGTCAAACCAAGAGCTTTGAGTAATTCTTTTCTTGTTGTGAAAACATATTTCCCAGGAGAGAGAGATTGAATGTTTAAGCCTTCAATCGCCACTCGGCGAAGCTTATCTACAGTGAGCTCAACAGCTTCACAAATCTTTCTGATCTCTCTATTTTTACCTTCATTTAATCTGAACTCTAACCATGTTTTGTTTGGAAGCTGCTCGATCACACGAACTGATTTAGGTTTTAATAAACCATCCTCAGTCATCACCCCACGTTTAATTTTAGCGAGAATGCCTTCATTCACGTGTCCAAAAACTTTAACTTCATAAACTTTTTCAACTTCATACTTCGGGTGCATGATCATATTGGCAAGATCACCATCATTCGTCAGGATGAGAAGTCCTTCTGAAAGATAATCCAAACGGCCCACAGGGAAAATTCTTTGCTTCACACCAAAGATAAGATCCATCACAGTTGGGCGACCTTCAGGGTCTGAGAGAGTGGTGATATAAGCTCTTGGCTTATTCATGACGATATAAACTTTATCCACGGCCATGAGTTCAAGAGTATTGCCATCAACTTGAATGGTATCTTTATTAGGATTAACTTTAGTTCCAAGCTCAGTGACAACTCTTCCATTAACTTCAACCCGACCATCAAGGATAAAGCCTTCAGCTTTACGACGAGAAGTCACTCCACAATCAGCGATAACTTTTTGTAAACGAACAGAAATGTCTTGTTGAGACGTAGTCATGAGACTCTCCAATCTGCCTCCCGGCAGTTTAAGTTTTTAGAAAAGCGACGAGGTCTACTCGCCGCTTAAATGATTTTGTTCTTCAGATACTTCGTTTAGAAACGATAGGTCAAGATCAAAGTCTTTACCTTTCATAATGGCCAGATCAACTGAGAGATCTAAGTTATTGATTTCTCCATCTATCTCAAAATCTAGCTCTTCTTCTTCAAGCTTTTCACCGGTTAATTGCTCAAAAGCCTTATCTAGGGCAAGCTCAAGAGCTTCGGCCTCAGCTTTTAAGTCCTGAGCTTCTAACCCAAACTCTTGGGCCATTTCTTCTCTTCTTAAAGCTTCAAATTCTTCATCAATTTCAGGGGCATTAAAAATAACACCCTCTTGAGTCAGATCTACGATCTTAGCTTCGATCACATTCATTAGTGTTTCTGAATGTGTGGCGAGCATATTTTGTTTCATCGAAGCATCTTTAATCACAAATTCTTCTAAGATATCAAAGGCAGATTTACGAACAACAACTTCGCCATCAGTTTTCTTCTTCTCTTCAGATTTAAGAAGCATGGTGAAGTTAGTTTCTGAAGCAATATGCTGAATATCTTCAGAGAGCTTTTCAAGTTCTTCGAACTCATCAAGATTAAACTTCTTCGCCTCGCCACGGAAAACAACTGACTTAATATCAGCAATTGTACCGATGGTATTTTTTGTCGCCATCTCTTCAAGCTCATACTCAGGAGGAAGAGCTGATAAATCTGGAAGATTAAACACTTCAAGAAATTCTTCTGTTGTTGCAAAAAGTGAAGGACGTCCTACTTCTTCAGAGCGGCCTGCAATTTTCACTAAACGCTTATCCATAAGAGCGCGGATAATGTGGCTGGAATCAACACCACGAATTTTTTCAACTTCATTTTTAGAAACCGGTTGCTTGTAAGCAATAATCGCTAAAACCTCGAGAGCTGTTGGCGTAAGAACGAGAGAATTTATCTTAAAGAGATTTTGAACAAATTTTGAATAGGTGGCTTTAGTACGAAATTGATACCCCTCGGCCACTTCTACGAGACGAATACCATGATGCTTTTCCTCATAGCCTGCTTGAAGCTTAGAAAGGGAATCATGAATGACACGCAAAGGAAGTTCAGGATCAATTTGCGCCTTAACTTTTTGAATCGATATAGGCTTATCTGACATGAAAATAATAGTCTCAATGGCACCGCACAGAGTATCAGGATTTAAACCTGTTCTGGCCTGCCAAAGCATATCTTCTTGCTCTTTTTCATCAAAGTGACTGACTTCAAAAGAAAAATCATCAGGAGTCGTTTCAGTTTCAATGACTTCAGCTTCTTGAACTACTTCTGTTGAAAGATCCCATTCATAATTAATGTCGTTCATTTGGTCCATGACACTTCCCTTATTGCATAGGAGCTTCTGCTTGTGGAGCAGGAGCCGCTTTAGTCGCTTCGCCTTCTGGATCAAATCCATTGGCCGTTTCAGGATCGAAGGAATCTAAGCTCTCCTTGACCTCAATGTAAATGGAGCCCTTATCATCATTCTGGAAAATCTGTAATTTTTTCAGACGAGCAAGCTCTAAAAGCGAGATAAATGTAATAACTTTATCAATAATTCCTGTTTCATTTTCATCTAAGAGTTTATCAAACTGGGTCGTTTCCCCTTCTTTAAGAAGAGTTTTCAGACGGATGAGTTTCTCTTTAATCGATAAGCGGTCTCTCTTCACCACCGCATATTTTTTCTTCTCACGACGGATGAGATCCATCATGGTTTCAGTTAATTGCTGGAGATCAATGGGAGTAAGGATTGAATTTTCAATCGCCTTACGATCAATTTTAGGGTGAACAAAAATTTCGTGACCTTTTTTAGGCAGGCCCCAAAGTCTCTGACCGAGTCTTTGGAAGCGCTCAAGTTCCTCAAGACGCTTAATGAGTTCTCCGCGGGTTTGGATTTCTAATCCCATTTCTCCCGCAGTAATTTTAATCATATTTTGATCTTGAGACTCATCGGCGATAGTCTGAGATTTTAGATAAAGAAGCGTAGCGGCCATGAAAAGATATTCACCGGCCACATCGAAATTAAGATCCTGCATCTTTTGGAGGTATTCAAGATACTGGTTCGTGACCATATTAAGATCAAGATCTTGAATGCGCATTTCTTCTTTTTGAATCAAATGCAAAAGTAAAGCAAGAGGCCCATCAAAGCGATCGACTTTTACTAAAATTTCATTTTCAGTCATCCAATGCCTCCAAATAAGCCAACAAAACTAAACATAAGATAATTCGCTAAGACTTGAGCCGGAACGAGAAGATACCCCAAAGTATGGATTCCCATGAAACTTAAAAGCATAACGAGTAAAAATATCATGGGGGTATAGCGAGCAAAATTTTCATATTTATAAAGGGCAGTTCCCTTTAAAAAAGATGAGACCATTTTTGAGCCATCTAGCGGTGGAAGGGGAATTAAATTAAAAAAAGCTAGGATGAAATTGATAAACACCGAGTATCTCAACATTCTAATAAAAATTGAGTAATACTCCCAATCAGTTGAGGTTTTAGTGGCGATCAAACCTAAAAGAAGAGCAGATAAAGTACCTAAGATTAAATTAGAAAGTGGCCCAGCAAAACTAACCCAGAAAATTCCACTTCTCAGATTTTTAAAATTTCTAATTTCAATTGGAACAGGTCGCGCCCATCCAATCATGGAAAAATTTGTGAAAGCAGCAAGAAGAGGAAAAAATATCGTTCCCCATGGATCGTAGTGAGCTGCTGGATTAAGTGTGAGGCGTCCTTGATTTTTTGCTGTGGGATCTCCGAATTTATTGGCCATCCAAGCATGGGCCGCTTCATGGACGACGATCGCGAGCAAAAATCCCGGCAAAGACTGAGCGATGTTAAAAAAAATCGAATTCAAATCATTCATCCTCTTTTCATATCAAAGACAGCGATATGACGCAATTTATAAGTTGACTTAAATCGTCAGCTACGCAGAGCAAAGCCCTTAAAAATTCAAAGCTCTGTTTGGACAATTTTAATCAACTGGCCGATAATCAAAGAATGGAACAAAAGACTAAAAAAGCCCAAGTTGTTCTGGCCGCAATTGACGAGGCCAGTCAAAATTTCAAATTCTTGCTTTTGCAAACAAATCAGCGCCGAGGCAGCTTTTGGCAAAATGTCACAGGCAAAGTTGAAAAAGAGGAAACATTTGAAGAAGGTGGGCTTAGAGAGGCCATAGAAGAAACTCGACTAGAACTGGAGTCCATTGTTGATCTTGTCGATTTAGGTCTTGAGTTCAAATTTAATGATCAACATGGGAGAAAAGTTCAAGAGAAATGCTTTTTGATTATCCTGGATAAAACCTGGCCTATAAAAATTGATCCCAAAGAACATGAAAACTTTAAATGGGTTTCTGATGAAGATATTAGTGAGGGAATCGTTAAGTATCAGTCTAATTTAGAAACTCTTCAAAAAGCCAAACTCATTCTCAGGCACTGGGGCATTTAATGTGGTGGCTCCTCCTCACTCCCCTCACCTCACTGGCCCAAAATGATATCGACTTTAATGAAGTCCGAGATCTTGAAAAAAAATTAAAGACTGGCCAGTACTCATCCTACGCTGAAGATGATGAGAGAAAAACCCGCAAGCTACGCTATAAACACCCTTATCAAAAAGTCTCATTAAAACAAATTATTTTAAGTGGGACCGAACATGGATATGTGAATGCAGGACGAACACTTCTCAGAATTAAAGATGATCGTCCGGTAGAGCTGAGTGAATCTTTTTACGGCAAATTTTATAAGCTCCAAGATGATATGGGCTATCGTTACATACAAAACAATAATGGTGACAGTGAATATAAAATTAAGACTGAGCACTTTAATAGTATCGAACTTGAACTCGCTCTCCATGAACCTCCTTTAACTTATACTCCTGCTCCAACCAATAAATTAAAAACAGAATATGATACTCACTTAATTATTCGCCCCGAAGTCTCTCTGCTTGCTGGTCTTGTTCAAGGTAACTACATGGTCGACTTGTTCAACGATAAAACGGCCCAAACGGGACTCACCACAAAGTATGGTCTTCAAGTCGATGCTGATTGGAAAATACCAGTGAAACCAGGACTGGCGCTCCAATACGAAAAGGCTAATTATCGCCTGACAGGTGGAGGCTCCATTGAATACTCTTCTTTTTCTTTTGGGCCCCAATTCAAGACAAAAGATTTTGATCTTTTTGACTATGTGATGAGACTCAAAACTCAACTTAGAACTGGTCCCTTTGCCAAGGCCTATGGTCAAACTCAAAATGGTAATGTCACTTTTAATTTTAATTCTTCCGATTTACTTTTCGTTCTTGAGCATCCCACAAAAAATAGATGGGGCCAGTATTCATTAGGCGTCTTCTATGAAGCCCAATGGTTGAGCATGAAAAATCAACCAGAGATCGTCAGTGTCAAAGCTTCGAACCAAATAAATAAAAGTTTTGGATTCACTTTGTCCCAGGTGTTTGAATGATTTATTTTATCTCTTCTCTTTTCATTTTTTGCAGTCACGTCTTCGCCCTAGATGCCGTTGTGACGGTCTTGGAAAGTCCCCTTTTAAGTGAGCCTCGTCTTGACGCAAAAGTCGTTCAGTATTTACGAAAAGGCCAGGTGATTAAGGTTCACCCCTCTGTCAATAACTCTACGGCCTACGACCATATGGCCCCTTCACCAGAAAAAATGAAACAGCTTGAGTTAGAAAAATTACAAGACCCTTTATTTACTGGAGAAGAAACTCAAGCGAGTACTGATGATGATTTTATTCCGACGCTAGATCGTCAGGGAAAAAAAGTTTATGTCATCCGTGATCATCTTTATTTCTATTTTAATGATCGAAAAGAGTTAGATCAAAAAGTAACATCTCATGACCCAACTGATTATCGTCTAGAAGAGCCATTACCTAAAAAGTATCCGCTTTTTTCGGCCACTGGTTATCGAGGTCAATTCATTCTTGGTTTCACTCAACCTTACAGTGAGAGTTATCCCTATCTGAGTAATGTAAAAGCTAAAGGCTACTCAAGTCCGATTGATTTTAATTTTTCTTATCTCAGGCAGGCACCAGATGATAAGGCGGACAGGCTCTATATAGGAGCTAACTTAAGCGTTAGAAAATTCAGTAATAGCTATTACCTCTTCAATAACGTTGAAACACAAGAAGAGGGCCTTAAACTTGGACTAGGGCCGATGGCTTCCTATGACTTATACAAAGGTCACGCTAACAGACTTAATTTTTACGGCTCAATCCAAGTCAACTTATTCAATCAAATTAATGTGTCTCAGACTCAGGGAGGTAGCGAAGAGGCCCGCACCTACCGCACTTTCAACCTTGCTCCTCGCCTTGGGCTTCAGTATCACCGCAAAAGCATCCTAGAAGAGATAGATTTCGTCCTAGGCACGTTTTATGAGATGGAACCGGCAACAACTTACCGGTCCAATTCTGCCGCAAATCAAGGCTCTTGGTGGCGCAGTAGGGGCAGTGATAAATTTAGTACAAGAGCATCATTTTCGTTGGCCGGTTACATAGGTTTTCAAACAGCCTACTAATTTAGTCTGAGATATTGTAAAATTTTTTTTCAATATTTTTTAAAAGTGACTAAAGTTCGTACACCAGACTCCGATGAGAAGGTCAAATCGATTCACAGGAAGTGAATCTTTGAAAAAACCATGGAGGGATTTTATGACTACAGCTACAAAAACAAATTCAACAACAAACAACAACACAAAAAAAGTTAAAAACGAAGTGAAAGATGTTCTCTTTCAAAAAATCGGAAACACTTGGTTTATTTTTTCAGAAGTAAACAATGAAGTTGTCTACTCTGTAATGCCTCAAGGAATGGATCCAAAAGAAACAAAACTTGAGCTTTACGAAATCATCGAAGAGCATATGTCAAAAGTTGCTTCTCATAAGCGTCGCAGCCCAGAGGCTTCAGTAGCTTAATATGGGCGCACCAAAGCTCAAACCTTCAGAGCTAAAAAGTCTTTTTCCAGAGGAGAAAGATAAATCACTCCAAGACAAAAAATTCATTGAGGCGCTTAAAAATCGCCTCAATGAAAAATTACAAAATCCTGTTTACGCTAAAAAAGCTGCAATTATTCTCTCTGAATGGATAAATAGAAAGAAATAGTTCCCGACTCCTACAGTCAAGCAATCTCATTTTTTCAATCACTTGCCTCTTCAAAAAAAGTTTTTTTTATTTTTTTTAAAATATGGAAAAAATTTCCTCAGGTTCTATTTCAGTCAACCGAAATGTTTGGTCAACAAAGCAACTTTCATAGTGAAAGTGCAAAACAAAACCAAAGGGCATGGTTGCCCGGTAGTGGGAATGAACACCCCACTTGTCAGCAAGGAGGTTTGGATGATTTTAACCGGAGGATAGGTCTATGGGTTTCAGAATTAACACAAACGTTGCATCAATGCAGGCACAAAGCTCACTGAACAAAGTGAATCGCGAATCACAAGACAGTTTTGCGAAGCTCAGTTCTGGTCAGAGAATTACAAAAGCCGCAGATGATGCTGCAGGATTAGCGATCTCAGAGAAATTGAAAGCTGAGATCAGGTCAGCTCAACAAGCGAACCGAAACGTAAACGATGGTGTTTCTCTTGTGCAAGTTGCTGAGGGTGGATTGAACGAAACGTCTAATATTTTAGTTCGTATGCGTGAATTGGCCATCCAATCTGCTTCAGACACAGTGGGAGACTCTGAAAGAGGTATGGCAAACTTAGAGTATCAACAATTGAAATCGGAGATGGACCGTATTTCCCAAGTGACAGAATTTAACGGGAAAAAATTGTTGAATGGTTCTGGAGATAAAATTGATTTCCAAGTTGGAACAGGCGCTGATGAGTTTAAAGATCGAATCAGCCTTGATACATCGGTGATCAACTCAGGAATCGATGCCATGGGTGTAGAAGGTGTAGATGTTTCTTCTAAAGAGGGTGCTCAAGGTAGTTTAGGTGCCCTTGATAGTGCGATCGAGAAGATTTCAGGTCAAAGAGCGGTCCTCGGATCACTTCAAAACCGACTAACTTCAACATCGAACAATTTACAAGTCTATACTGAAAACATGAGTGCAGCTAATAGCCGAATCCGTGACGTAGACTATGCTGAGGAATCTGCTAAACAGGCCCGAAACCAGATCCTGACTTCTGCTGGTACTTCGGTTCTTGCTCAGGCCAACGTATCTAGTCAAAACGCTCTTAAGTTGATTGGCTAATCCTTTCTGATGACTTAACGCAGCCCCTCTCCTCTGGAGAGGGGCTTTTTTATTTTACTGCTGTGTGTTTTTTTGCTACTCATGCCTGACTATGACTACCCCAAATAATAAAAAAACTATTGATGACAATTTTTGTTATCGTCCTGATTTTAAGTACACTCACGATAACCCCTATCACGATAAGCTCGGAGTCTTTGACTCTTTTGTTTTAAGAGATGAAGAGGCTGAGTCGAATGTGGGCCATTGGAAAGAAAGAATTTTTAAAAATTCACATCCCCTAGAAGTTGAAATAGGCACTGGCTATGGGGAATTTATGATGGAGTATTGCCAACAAAATCCAAATATAAATTTCATCGGACTTGATCATCGCTTTAAACGCAGCTTTAGTGTCGCAAAAAAATTAGATAAGCTAGAGCATAAAAACTTTCGCTACCTTCGCGCCAGAGGGGAAAGAATAGAATTCATGTTTGATGAAAGTGAAGTTCAATCACTTTTTTATTTTTTTCCGGATCCGTGGCCTAAAAATCGTCATCATAAAAAAAGACTTTTTCAAAAACCTTTTTTGAATGCTTGTCATAAAGTTCTCTCCCCTGGAGGAACGCTTTTTGTGAAAACAGATCATGATGGGTATTTTGACTGGATGCTAGATCACTTAAAAGATGAAAAAAGATTTGAGATCCTCTTGCAATCTCGAGACCTTAGAAAAGAATATCCCGAACATTTCCTCTCGCAATTTACCACGAAATTTGAAAAGATATTTTTATCCCAAGGGACATTAATTAAATCTATCGTGCTGAAAAATATCAAAGGTTAAATGAGTTTTGATCAATTAAAAGAGCGCATCAGAGAGACCCCCATCTCGACGATCATCAGTCACTACATGCCGCTAAATAAAAAGGGCTCTGCCCTTGTGGGTCTTTGTCCGTTTCATGCGGATTCTAAGCCCTCCATGAATGTGAGTGACTCAAAAGGCATGTTCAAATGTTTTGCCTGTGGTGCGGCCGGAGATGCGATAACTTTTGTGAAAGATTTTACAAAAGTTGATTTTGTAGAGGCCCTCAAAGATATTGCGGGAAAACTTGGTCTACCTTTTGAAGAATATCAAAAAGAAAAAAAGAAAAATCCCCGTTTGGAAATGGCCCATAGAGTTTTAAATGCCTCCACTAAGCTTTACAAAAAAGTCGCAGATCAAACACCTCAGACCTATGTAGATTTCATATCTAAAAGACAACTTTCTCAAGAATCAATCGCTAAATTTCAAATTGGCTATGCCCCAGGCAATAACTCTCTCCTGCGCTATCTTGAATCTGTCCCCTCTCAAGATAGAGATTTTGCTCAACAAACCTCGCTTGATTTAGGACTTATACGTCACAACAAAGATCGCGACAGTTATTATGATTTTTATCGCGATCGCGTGATGTTTCCTATTCATGATCATTCGGGACAAGTCTGTGGATACAGTTCACGTGCCGTTCTCCCCAATCAAGTTCCTAAGTATCTCAACTCGGGTGAGTCTTTTGCTTTTGATAAAAAATCTGTTCTCTTTGGATTTTATTTTGGAAAAAATGCTATCCGCCAGAATGATCAGGTCATTATTGTTGAAGGCAATATGGATGTGATCATGATGCATCAGTTTGGTTTTGAGCAAACTGTTGGCACCATGGGAACCACTCTTTCAGAGTCCTCTATTCGTCTCATGTCTCACCTCACCAAAAATATTTATCTCGGTATGGATTCCGATATGGCCGGTAAAAAGGCCATGGCCAAATATAATGCCGACTTTATGGCCATTGGTCTTCTCCCTAAATTTTTAAGTTTTTCACCGGCCAAAGACCCTGATGAATTTCTCCTGACTCAAGGACGATTGGCCCTTTTAGAAAAAATAGAAAAAGCTCCTGTATTGATCGATGTTCTCCTTGAAGAACTTGTGACGGGAAAAATTCCAGAAACAATTGATCAAAAGCTGCAAATTATGCAGCGCTGCTATGAATTAGTCTCTCCCCTCAAAGAACATCTCAGTGCATCTGAGCGAATTGTTTCAATGGCCAAAACCTTGGGTCTCAAATCTGACTCCGCCACCATCCTACAAGAGTACAAGGACTTCTTAAGTCGCCAAAAAGAAAAGGTTTTCACTCCAATTGAAAAACCTAAAATTGCGCTTTCAGAAGAACTCATTGAAGCTCAAGAAGAGAATCTTAAAAATGAGCGAGAAAAATCACTGCAAGAATCAGGCCCAATATCAAAAAGTGAAAAAGTATTTTTAAAGGAAATTGTCTGTCATCCCGAGTTCTTGACGCATTCGAACAAGGATGAATTCCTTGCCTATATTGGCCATTCTGAGGTAAAAAAACTCTTTCAATGGCTTTGGACCATTTACTTTGAAATTGACGAGGCCGAATACGTGACCATCGTTTTAGATGAGGTCAATGCCGGATTTTACGGTAAAGAAATTAGGGATATCGTAACCGATGCTCTTTTTAATTACGGTAATAAGTACAACGAAAAAGTTATTCAGCGGATGCTGAAAGATTATAAATTGATGTTGAGAATGGAGCAGCTCAAAAATAAACGTAAAGATTTAGTTGAGCAGCAAAAAGCCTCGCATTCACAAAATGAAGTTGATCACCTTTTGATTGAGATTTCGAAACTTGATAAAGAAATTCTCAATTTGAAAAATACGGTGCCCTAGATCTAGGAGATTCTATGTCAGTCGTCATTGCATTTTTAAACTCGCGGGAATTTTCTCGCCTCGTGATGAAAGGAAAAGATCAGCAGTTTCTGACTCCTGAAGAAATTAACGATGCTATTCCTGCCAACATCGTGGATCCACACTCTATCGACGTCATCATGGAAAAAATCGATGAGGCTCGGATTCAGGTCAAAACACCTGATGTTGATGAAGAAGAAGCTGAAAAGGCCAGCACTGAAGTTGCTGAAGATCCTTTAACTCAAGATGAAGAAGCTGAGTTGCGTGCTTCATCCAGCGATCCTGTAAAACTATACTTAAAGAAAATGGGTTCTGTCGCCCTCCTGACGCGTGAAGGAGAGGTTAAGATTGCGAAAGAAATTGAAGAAGGTGAAAAAGAGATTGTTCTTTCTTGCTTGAAATCAAAACATGCTCTTGAAGAAATTGTTAAGCTCAAAAATAAAGTTGTCCAAGCTGAAGAGCAAAATGAATTTGTAAAAGATCTTGTTCGTGGTCTTGATGATGAATCTCAAGAAAAAGAAATTCATGATACACGTGACAGAATTTTTGCCGTCGTTGAACACGTCAAAGACCTCTTAAGTAAAATCGTTAATGAAGATGGAACTCTTAAAAAGCTCGATAAAGAAGAGCAAAAGATGATGGATAAGGTTGGTGAGGAACTTGTAGACCTTACTTTCAACAGAAAAATCATCAACTCTTTTACTGAACCAGTAAAAAGTTACTACCTTCAGTTTAAAGAACTTTATGAGCAACAAGAACGTATCTATAAGTTCCTAGAAGTTAAAAACGATGATGAGTATAAAACTCTCTACGATAGACTTCTTGAAGATGATTCTTATAAGCGCGAGCTTGCAAGAAACCTTTTTACAACAGATGCAAAAATTGAACAGATGATTCGAACTCAAGAGGATATCTTGAGAAAACTTCGTCGTCTTGCCATTGATGCTGGTATGGCCTTCGATGATATCCAGTCGGTTTACAACATTATCGTCACTGGTGAAGAAAAAGCCGATAAAGCAAAATCTCAACTCGTTGAAGCGAATCTTCGACTTGTGGTTTCTATCTCGAAAAAATACACCAATCGTGGACTTCAATTCTTGGATTTAATCCAAGAAGGAAATATTGGTCTCATGAAAGCCGTAGATAAGTTTGAGTATCGCCGTGGTTATAAGTTTTCAACTTATGCCACTTGGTGGATCCGTCAGGCCATTACACGTGCTATTGCTGACCAAGGCCGTACGATTCGTATTCCAGTTCACATGATTGAAACAATCAATAAACTTGCTCGAACTTCTCGTCAGCTTATTCAAGAACTTGGTCGTGAGCCAACCCCTGAAGAAATTGCAGAGAAGATGGAGCTTTCAGTTGATAAAGTGAAGAAAGTTTTCAAAATTTCTAAAGAGCCGATCTCTCTTGAAACACCTATCGGGGAAGAAGAAGATTCATCTCTAGGCGATTTTATTGAAGATAAGAAAATTATTTCTCCAGCAGACGCTGTGATGAGTGTGACACTTTCTGAGCAAACAAGATCAGTTCTATCAACTCTTACTCCGAGAGAAGAAAAAGTTCTCCGTATGCGTTTTGGTATTGGTGAAAAATCCGACCATACTCTAGAAGAAGTTGGTCAGGATTTCTTTGTAACACGTGAGCGTATTCGTCAAATTGAGGCGAAGGCCCTCAGAAAACTTCGTCATCCAAGTCGAGCGAAGCTTCTTAAGTCCTACTTAGACAATTAATTTGAAAAGGGCCCGAAAGGGCCCTTTTTTTTATCTGCAATAAGACTCTTTTCGCCTATACTAATTCTTTAATTTTAAGAATGAAGGTCTATGGAATATCCGAACAATGGGTCAACACCCGATGAGCTTCTTCACAAGAGTTTTACACCGACTGCTGTCTTTCAAGCTCGAAAGATGATTGAACATGGTCGAGTAAGTCTTTCCTTTATGAAAGGAAGCTTTGAAACTTATTTTATTGTCTCTGGAATCATTGCTGAAAATAACACGAACTACGAATCTAAAATTAGCTACAAGCAAGGAAATCTCACCACTCAATGCACCTGTAAATTATGGAGTGCAGAGAATCCCTGTCATCATGCCGCCAGTCTTCTTATAAAATTTAATGAACTTAAAGACCAGCCTCAGGGACCAGGCCCGGGCCCGATGGGAATGGGCTTTATCGCCCACGATGGCGTTCATGCTGAAAGATACGGGACTATTTTTAAATCTGCTCCGCAACTACCTGGAGCAAAGATGAATAGCACCTTCAGCTCACTTCAATACACATTGATGAATCGAAAAGTTGTCAACTTTCCTGCTCCCTCAAAATGGAAGGGAAAACTTAAAATTGATATCATCTCGGCCAGTGAACTTGAAGAGTACAAAGAAGTTCTATATATCGAAGATAAATTCACCTACCGCTTTAGCTGGATGGATGGTGAAAATGAATTCAAGGAAGTTTCTGTTTTTGATGTGCTTTATCTTTTTAATTGGAAAACAGGTGAAGCCCTCGATCTGACCAATGATTTACGTGAGATTGTCAGCAAACTCAAACTCTTGGATGTTATTGGTGATATTCAAGATTTTATCAGACTCTTTTTGCCTCTAAGACAAAAAGGGATTGCTGATTTAGTTATTCAAGGTGAAGCTTGGGATAGCTTTCCTGTTGAAGATATGGAGTATCGATTTTCAATCAATCCCTCTCCTCGAAAAAGTTTTCTTAATCTTGAATTAGAACTCTATACCCAAGATCAGAAATTAGTTCCTATGCCCTCGCCTTTTTTACTTTTTGTCAGTGAACAAGGATGGGCCAGCAGTTTTAGAACAAAAAATGATGCTCTTCTTTTCTTTAAGACACTCATTGAAGACTTTGACCGTGAGACAAATTTTCACAAAAAATATCTTCATTCAGCTTCTAAAAAGAATCTGATGAGCGAGTGGATTAATCTCGTGATGAAGGAAGATGAGATTCCTTTTTTTGATCCGACCTTTAAAAAAATATTTATGCTTTCTCCTAAAACTTTTAGAAAAGTCTTTCTGGCCTTTCTTGATAGCTTCGGAGAAATTGGATTCAAAACATCCTTCTATTTTAAAGATGAGAGAAAAATTGTCTTTCAAGTGCCTAAAAATAATCTCCTTGAGGGAGTGGCGAATTTTTATCAAACACTCTTGCCCCTTAAAATTCCCATTTTTTATGATCAACAACAAATTCGGACTTGGAGAAGTTCCATTCGTTTTGAGCGGAATCGTGAAAAGCTTGATTGGTTTCAACTCGATCTGGTTGTATCGGATGAAGATCTAGAGGTCATTAAACAGGCCGAGATGACGGATAATTTCATTCTTTCTAATAAAGGACTTTTGCTCCTCTCAGATGAGCAAAAAGATCTTTTGCGCTTCATGAAAAGATACACCAAGTTTGAAGGAGAAAAAAAATCCGGAGAAACGAAAGGTATATCTAAGTTTGGTTTAAGTCTTCAGCGCTCAAGAATTTTTGAACTCTTTGAACTTAAGCGCTTAGGAATTGAGGGCGCCCTCACGGCCGAAGAAGAAGAATTCTGTCAAAAAATTATGACCATGGAAGATATGCCGACTTACGAAGTTGATGAGCGCTACCATGAGATTGCGCGCCCTTATCAGCTGGCCGGTTATAATTGGTTACGTTTTCTTTATGAACACCAATTCGGTGCTTGTCTTGCGGATGATATGGGTTTGGGTAAAACTCTTCAGACCATCATGCTTTTGCAAACCTTGAAAGATAAAGTAAAAAAGATTCTGATTATTTGTCCTGTTTCCATTCTTTATAACTGGAAAAATGAATTAGAAAAATTCTCTGACCTCACATGGTCTATTTATTATGGTGATGAAAGAGAATTTAAATCTGACGCGAAAGTCATCCTGACAAGTTATGGTCTTATGAAGAAGGAATCCTTCTCCACCTTCGCCGAAGAACATTTTGATATTTTAATTTTTGATGAGGTTCAACACTTGAAAAACATCCGCTCCCTAGGAGCGAATGCGGCCCGAGGAATTAAATCAAAATTTCGAATTTGTTTAACAGGTACACCTGTTGAAAATGATCTTTCTGAATTTTATAACATCATGGATCTGTGTGTACCGGGAGTTTGGGGAGATTTAGGACTTGTTCGTTCGGCTTCTAAAAATAAAAATCGCCTTCTCGCTCGCAGAACTGTGAAACCATTCATCTTAAGAAGAACTAAAGACCAGGTGCTTAAAGAGTTACCTGAGAAAATTGAAAATCATGTCTTTTTGGATTTCTCTCAAGAAGAAAAAGATTTTTATCATCAAAAACTTAATTCTATCCGTGCCAATATGGTGAGTACAGGTTCTAAGCGCTACGGTGAGGTCCTCAAATCCTTACTCGAGATGAGGCAACTGTGTTTATGGCAAAAGCAACCTCAGTTTCAATCCACTAAGATTGATTTTCTGATGGAAAATCTTGAGCAGCTCGTGACTGAAGGACACAAGACTCTCGTCTTCTCACAGTTCACGACTTATCTTGATATGATTGAAAATAAGATCCGAGTGGCCGGTTGGAAAATGGCCCGTATTGATGGATCACAAACCATCAAGAAGAGAACTGAACAGGTTGAACTTTTTCAAAATGGTGATGCTCAAATCTTTCTTATCTCACTTAAGGCCGGGGGCTTTGGACTTAACCTTACGGCCGCGAGTTATATTTTTCTCATGGATCCTTGGTGGAATCCAGCGGTTGAGCGCCAGGCGATTGACCGGGCCCACAGAATTGGACAGGAAAATAAGCTCACTGTTTACCGTCCGATCATTAAAGAAAGTGTTGAGGAAAAAGTCCTCGTGCTTCAACAAAGCAAAAGAGAACTCTTCAGAGATCTCATGGCCGAGGATGATGATGACTACTTCAGCGGCAAACTTTCCATGGATGATTTTCAACATCTACTTAGTTAGCCCACAAAGGAGACCTTATGTCTGATCCAGCTGATATTTTTAATAAAATTCCTGAATTGGGTTATGAGGAAAAACTCCATGATGTTTCTTCAGACTCCTTTGATCACATTATTCAAAATCGCCGCTCAGTTAGAGTTTATACGGATGAAAAAATTCCTGCGCATATAACAGAGAAAGTTCTGGAATGGGCCCTGCTTGCTCCAAATTCTTCTAATCTTCAATGTTGGGAATTTTACTGGGTCACTGATCCTGATAAAAAAGCTGAACTTGTTAAGGCACTTTTTAATCAGCCTGCGGCCAGAACGGCCCAAGAACTGATTGTGGCCGTGGCGAAACTTAAAACCTGGAAAGCTCATCGTCATCAGATGATTAAACTTTTTAATTCTAGCACTCAAAAGATTCCGTCTTCGGCCCGTGCCTATTATGAAAAGCTCGTTCCTGTTGTTTATAATCAAGGTCCCTTTGGAATCTTCGGGCCCTTTAAAAGATTATTCATGAAGAGTGCTGGTCTTTTTCGGCCAGTGCCTCGAGAACCTAAATCCATCGCGGATATGCGAGTGTGGGCCCATAAAACCACGGCCCTCGCGTGCGAAAATATCATGTTAGGATTTTCCGCTTTTGGCTACGACACTTGCCCTATGGAAGGTCATGATTCAGAGAGAGTTAAAAAGATTCTGGGACTCGGATGTGAATCTGAAATTTGCATGGTGATTAGTGCCGGAAAAAGAGCAAAGAATGGTGTCTATGGGCCAAGAATTCGCTTCCCTAAAGAACAATTCATCAAAAAAATTTAAGCAATCGTTTTGAGAACGTTTTGAATTTGGATATCTTCCGAGCAACGAAAATGTCCCTTAGGGCAAGATTGATGTCCATGAAGACCACAAGGACGGCAATCTAAAGTGTTTCCGACATCCACGACCACAGAATCCTGGGCCAGGGGTGTATATCCAAAATCCTGAATGGTGGAGCAAAAAATCGCTGTGGTTTTAGCATTCACACATGAGGCCAGATGAAGAGGGGCCGAATCATTCACAAAAACTCTTCTGGCGTTTTTCATGAGGGCCGCGGAATCAAGCAAACTAAGCTCACCACAGAGGTTAAACGTTTGAGGGATATCTTTTCGAATACGCTCACAAAGCTCTTTATCTGAGGGAGCTCCAATAAAATAAATCTTCCCCATTTTTGAAAGCTCAAATGTTAATTCTCGAAATTTATGCTCACTCCAGGCCTTGGTAAACCATACGGAAGCAGGGGCCATCACAAAATAACTTCCCTCACCATAAGGGGCTACTTTTGCGGAATGCTTTTCTAGTAAAGGAAGCTCAGGACGATAAGTTTTAGACTCGTTGGAAATTTGGATCGTTGGCGCCACTAATTTGAGAAGTTGCAAATTACGTTGAACCTCGTGCCAGACCTTAGTGCCCACCACATGAGGAATGAGGTGGTTCACCTTATGAGAATAAAAAAAGCTCAGAGGATTTTGACGAAATCCCGCCTTAAGGGAAGATTTCATAAGGGCACTCACGAGACCACTATTAAAGTGGCGGTGCAGATTAAAGACAAAATCAAAGCGTATTTCTCTAAGTTCCCAAATGAGCTTAAAAAGATTTTTTGTTTTTCCCCCGGCCTTATCCCAAACCCAAACCTTATAAATACTTGAAAGCCCCTGAATAACAGACTCATTGCCCTTTCTCAGGAAAAAATGGATCTCGCTCTCTGGAAACTGCTCTTTAACAGCGCGGGCAAATTGACTGGCCAGAATGGTGTCACCAATAAAGGCTGTTTGGATAATCAGAATTTTTTTAGACGTCGCGGGGTTCATACGCTAAGATTAGCATATTATTATGGAAAAAATCACCGCTATTATCCCCACCTTTAATGAAGAAGTGCATATCAAGGAGGCCATTGAGTCAGTCCTTTGGTGTGATGAAATTATTGTTGTGGATTCATTTTCTAAAGATCGAACTGTTGAAATCGTTAAATCATTTCCCCAAGTTCGACTGCTTGAGCATGAGTATGAGCACTCAGCGGCCCAAAAAAACTGGACCATACCTCAAGCCTCTCATCCCTGGATTTTTCTTTTAGATGCCGATGAAAGACCAACCCCAGAACTTGTGGATGAAATTAAGCAAGTCGTAAAAACTGGAACTAAGTTTTCTGGTTTCTGGATCTACCGTCGTAATAACTTCATGGGCAAAAGAATTAATTATTCTGGCTGGCAATCAGATAAAGTGATTCGCCTCTTTAAGCGCGATGAATGTAAATATCAAAATAAACATGTTCACGCCGAGATTGAATCAAAGGGCGAGATTAGCATTCTTAAACATAAGCTGATTCACTACACCTATAAAGATGTGACTTCTTATCTTAAGAAAGCTGATCGCTACACCACTTGGGGTGCCCTAGATCGCTTTCATAAATTTGAAAAACAGGGCCGCAAGATTGGCTTACCCTATCTTTTCTTAAGACCTTTTGGACGTTTTCTTCGCCATTACTTTTGGCGTTTAGGTATTTTAGATGGGACCCATGGTTTTGTGGTTTCTTTGCTGGCCGCCTACAATGTCTTTATTAGAGCAGTTAAAATCTGGCGCCTACAAAATGGTGAGAAGATTGAAGATCCATTTAAGAAATAAAACTTAAAATATCCTGAAAGAAATAAATAAACAGTCCTAGTTTCGTTCCCAGATAAATAAGATTAAAAATTGAAGCTGCGTTTTTCATATGAAAAGGATCATAGCTTTAACTCTTTTTTAGAGGTAATAATAAGGCGCCACTTAGTAAATTTTACGTGTTACGGGGACATGACCATGATGAAACTTCAAGAACTTATAGGCCAAACTGATCTCGATATGACCCCCTCACAGGTCAAAGCATTCTTTCTTGGGGCCCTCACGGCCGAAAGATCACTCCCCTTCTCAAAAGCGATGGAGGAGATGCTCTCTGAGACTCCAGAGGCGCATAAAGTCCTTGAGCAAGATCTCAAAATTCTATGGGATGAATTACAAAAGAATAAGGTCATAGAGCTTAAAAAGATTTTTGGTGATGAATCAAAACTTGAAGAATTTCTTACTCAAGCTAAAGATCAGCTGGATTTTTATCTCACGGCCCTAAGCCTCTCAGGAACAAATATTGAAAATTGTAAAAATGAAGAATGGGCCGATCTGATCGATGAGCTTGAAGATTTTGTGATGGAGCTTGATGATTATCTCTCCGAGACTAATCCTGATCAGGAACAAGGTGAAGAATTAAAAGAGAACTTACTTGAAACTTGGGATCAGTACCTAAAGATTTTTAAGCAATAAGATTTAAAATTTTCTCTTTATAAGAAAGTTTAAACTCAGGATGCTCGAGTAAAAAAAGTTTAAGCCCTGAGTTTCTTAATTTACAGGCCGGACATTTAAGGCATCCCTCTTTTTCTATCCCTTCATAACAGGTAATCGTATTTTCCAAGAGAAACTCTAACACACCTAAGCTGTGACCAAGCTCCATCGACTCTTTTTTATTCATTTGAATCAGAGGAGTGCGTATGTCAAAATTTGCATCAGCAAAATCTAAACGAAGAGCCGATTGAATAAGATCCATATAAGTGCGGGAGCAATCTCTATAACCAGAATTGGCCGCTTCTAATTCCATGACACCCATATAGAGACAATGGGCCCCTAAAGAATGAGCATGAATCCCAGCGACTCTGGCCATGAGACCATTTCGTCCCACCACTAAGGTATTAGGCGCTTGTCCCTCAAGATGTTCAATTTTTTTCGTCTTACCAATCAGGGCACTTTCCGTAATTTGTGTGAGGCAATTAAGATCAACTTCTACATGGTCGACTTTAAAATAATCAGAGATGAGCTTAGCTCTTCTAAGCTCCTCTTCGTGGCGCTGCCCATAAGTAAAGGAAAGCGAGAGAACTTCTTGGGCCCCAAACTCTTTAACTGCAAGGGCCAGGCACAAGCTTGAATCCATTCCACCAGAATGAACGACGAGAGCTTTTTTCTTCATTAATAAGGCTTCTTTTTTTCCCACTCGTAAGCTGAGCGGATGATAACTTTGAGATCATCAAATTGTGGCTTCCACTGAAGTATGCCATGAATGCGATCCACTTTCGCAGTGAGAGAGGCAGGATCTCCGGCCCGGCGATCAGTCTCAATGACTTTAAAATCAACACCCGTGACTTCTTTAATAAGTTTCACCACTTCTTTCACACTAAAGCCATGGCCATAACCACAGTTTAAAATATCTGATTTCCCACCACGCTCAAGATACTCCAAGGCCCGCACATGGGCCTCAGCAAGGTCAGACACGTGGATATAATCTCTCACACAGCTTCCATCAGAAGTTGGATAATCTGTTCCGTAAATTTTTAAATGATCACGTTTAGCGCAAGCTGCCTCACAGGCAACTTTAATAAGATGAGTGGCTTCGGGAAATGACTGGCCCAATTGCCCTTCAGGATCAGCTCCTGAAACATTAAAATAACGAAGGGCCACAAAACGAAACTCAGATGATGCCGCCAAGTCTTTAAGCATCTGTTCGGTCATGAGTTTTGAGTGCCCATAGGGATTAATAGGAGAGAGTGGTGAATTCTCAGTACACAATCCGTCTTCTGGCATTCCATAGACCGCAGCTGTAGAGGAAAAAATAAATTTCTTAACTTTGTACTTCTCACAAAGACTAAGGAGGAAATGAGAATTAAGCGTATTATTTTGATAATACTTTAAGGGATGGGCCACACTTTCAGGCACCACAATACTTCCTGCAAAATGCAAAACAGCTTCAAATTTTTTTGCTTCAAAGAGAGCTTCTAGTTTTGATTTTTCGGCGAGGTCTCCCACCACAAGTTCACCATAAGTGACGGCCTGGCGGTGTCCAGTCGAGAGGTTGTCATAAATCACTAAATCATGACCAAGTTTCCCCAAAGCCTTTACAACATGAGACCCAATATAACCGGCCCCACCAGTGATGAGAATTTTCATATCTATCCTAAAGAGTTTTCAAATATTCAATCAGCTCTAGTCTACTCTCGTGATCGAGCTTTTTAAAGGACTCAAAGTAGTGACCTTGATTCGAGTGTCCCGATCTTGAAGTGTCATAGACCTGTCGCGCTGATTCATATTTAGGAGTCATGGAAGTGAGGCCCAGTTTTTCCTCATCAAATCGCTCTCTTTCACCTGCATTTTTTAGTGAAAAAGTTTTTGAGCGTAAACTTGGATCTAAGAGCAGCTCATAAACTGAGGGCACTGAAGCATTATGGAGGTAAGGGAAGCGCGCCCACACACCCCAAAGTTTTTGGGCCACATAGCCTGGCTCTTTTTTACGAACCGATTGAATCACATCGTTAAGAGGATTTTTTTCAATCAGTTTATAGAGTTCTTCAGTTAAGGCCTTTAAACGATCAGGATCAGTTTTTACAATTCTTAAAGGAATATGCTTGGGAGACTCAAAAATGGGATGTCCTTGGAGATCACGTCGATGCTCACCATGACAGCCTTGGCATGTAGCTTGATAAATCTTCTCCCCTCTTTGGGCCTTCTCTGGATCAATTTTAAAGGGATACTTCGGTGATAAAAAATCTCCGAGGTAATCTTCGGCTTGATGAACTTTGGCAAAATACTCTCTGACATTTTCAGGGGTTTGGCCGGCGTAGAGTTCAACTGCAATTCCCCATCCACCGAGTTCGCCATTGCCTTCACCATCCCAAAAGGATCCGGATTTTCTTTTTTCTCCATAGCCCCACAAGTGAGGGACCTTCACTTGGCCGCGTGGAAAATTTTGCGGGAAGGGAAGATTTTGAACTTGATAAAACCAGGAACGTATAAGGCTTGTAGGAACGAGGCCTTGAGTTTGATTTGAGATCTTTTTATCGGCAAGGCCCTTCGTAAAGGCTAGTGCACGATCATGCACTTCTTTAAAGGCAGGATTAGAGCGAGGAATCGCACCCCACATTTTCATGCCTAAGTAAGCATCTTGGCCGATCTGGCCCACATCGATATTTTTATTTCCAAGACCAATGACATACTCACCGGCCGCTTTACCAGAGTGACAGGCCACACATCCAAGAACTCCAATTTTCATTTCTTTATAAGGGACAGAATAAAGGCCTTTGGCCTGATTGTTTTCAAACAAAAGTCCCCAGCGCTGATAGATCGGGCCCAAGTCTTGAGTCCCTACTCCACGGCTTCCCATAAGCTCATAAAGTTTTATCAGATCGGGAGAAATGGCCATTCCCCGACCTTTGTAAAAAAAATGGAGGTTTTTAAAAGCTTCAACCGCTTCCACATGATGATCTCTACGGACATCCTGAGCAAAGAGAGGTAAACTGATGATGATAAAAAGAAATAATTTTTTCATGAGGAAACGCTACCAGAGCTCACAGCTTTGGCATAGGCTTTGAGAGACAATGAAAGGTTCCCTGACTAAAAACATCTGTTTTTTTAATTCAAATAAGGCCTGGGGTGGAGGTGAGAAGTGGCATTTCACTATGTGCCAAGAGCTCTTCAAGGCCGGTTTTAATACTTTTATTGTGACTAACACCCATTCACAAATTGGTCTCAAGGCAACAAAAGAAAGGCTTCAACATTTTGCTTTTCAGATCTCAAGCTTAAGCTTCATCAATCCTATAAAAGTTTTTCTCCTCATGATGTTTTTTCGCATGAAAAAAATTGATACCCTCATCATGAATTTACCTCAGGATCTAAAGTGTGCGGGGATCGCTGCGAAACTGGCGGGAGTCAAAAAAATCATTTACCGCCGAGGTATGCCACACCCACTACGGAACACTTGGCTTAATCGATTTCTTTTTAAAAACATTCTAACTCAAGTGATAGTGAACTCTGAGGAGATTGGACGAAGCTTAAGTCAAGGCAATGAAGAATGGTTTCCGAAAGAGAAACTTGTGCTGCTTTATAATGGCATGAATTTAAATCAAAATTTTGATCAACATCAAAAACTTTATCAAAAAAAATCTGATGAAATAGTCATTGGAAATGCAGGTCGCCTGACTTCCCAGAAAGGCCAAAAGTATCTTATCGAAATGGCCCAAAGCCTTAAGCAAAAAGGAATCAATTTTAAATTACTGATTGCTGGAGAAGGTGAACTTAAGAATGAACTCTCGGCCAGCATTAAGACATTAGGACTTGAAGAACATGTCACCCTTTTAGGGCATGTTTCAGACATGAGCTCCTTTATGAATTCAATTGATCTTTTTGTGTTTCCTTCTCTTTTTGAAGGGGCCGCTAATACGTTGATTGAAACTCTTTTCTATGAAAAACCAATTGTTGCTTTTAATGTGAGTTCGAATCCCGAAATTATTGAGCATGGATTTAACGGAATGCTGGCCAAGGCTTTTGAGGTTGAAGATCTGACCAATTGTACTCTCAAGCTCATTGAAGATAAGAGCTTGAGAGAAAAAATGGCGATGAATGGAAAAATAAGATTAGCAGAAAAATTTGATCAACAAAAAATTCTAGAAAACTTAAAGGCGATTATTTAATCGCCTTCCCAACTGCATAATAGCTAAAACCCTGCTCTAAAACTTTTTTTGTATTATAGAGATTTCGTCCATCAAAAATAACCGGCGTTTTAAGGCGTGATTTGATTTCTTCAAAATCTGGAGCACGGTACTGCTTCCACTCGGTCATGACGATGAGTCCATCAGCACCATTAAGGGCATCGTATTTATTTTCAAACTGATCAACAGGAATTCCGAGTTTCCCCATGTGTTGCTCAAAATGATCAGCAGCTTCAGGATCATGAATACGAACTTTTGCTCCAGCTTCATGTAAGGCCAGGGCCGTATCAATAGCAGGGGTTTCACGGATATCATCTGTGTTGGCCTTAAAAGCAGTTCCCCAAAGAACAAAAATTTTACCTTTTAAATTATTCTGAAAGTGCTTTAACACTTTAGAGGCCATGTATTTTTTCTGTTCTTTATTAACTTCTTCAACCGCTTCAACAATTTTAAAGCGGATGCCATTTTCTTTAGCAGTGAAAACAAGGGCCTTCACATCTTTAGGAAAACAAGAGCCACCATAACCTGGACCCGGATAAAGGAACTGAGTCCCGATTCGAGAATCTGTCGAGATACCGTGACGAACTTCTTCGACGTCGGCACCGACAATATCACACAGGCGGGCCACTTCGTTCATGAACGAGATTTTTGTAGCAAGAAAACAGTTGGCCGCGTATTTAGTCATCTCAGCTGAAATATTACTCATGCGAATCGTGCGCTTCACTTGTCGGTTGAATGGCTCATAGAGCTCTTCAATCTTATCTCCAGCTTCATTCTCAAGACAGCCAACAACAATTCTTTCAGGCTTCATAAAATCTTCAACAGCTGAACCTTCTTTTAAAAATTCAGGATTGTTGACGACAAAGAACTTCTTCGTTGTTTTTGATTTTAAGTATTCACGAACTTTATTCCCAGTTCCTACTGGAACAGTGGATTTCACCACCACAATAGAGCCATCACGTAAATGAGGAGCAATTGAATCACAGGCACCAAACACATATTTTAAATCCGCCTGGCCATCATCAGAAGACGGTGTTCCGACTGCAAGAAAAATGGCTTCAGCTTTTGTGACAGAGTCGTAGTTGTTAGAAAAATGCAAACGGCCTTCATTAAAATTGGCCTGCATCATGGGCTCAAGTCCTGGTTCATAAATAGGACATTGGCCTTTTTTCATGCGCTCAACTTTGGCCGCATCAATATCGATACATGTGACATCATGACCCATTTCTGCAAAACAAGTTCCTGTAACGAGACCCACATAACCTGTCCCGATAATGCTAAGCTTCATAAACCGCCCCTTAAGAGTGAAAAACAGCCTCATTCTGCTCCATTTCATGAAAGGTGTCACGTACCTTTTCCACCTTCAGGGGGAAAGCTGAGTTTATTGAGGGCCTTAAGTTTTCTTTTATCCACGCTGAACTGAGATTTTTTGAGTCCTAGTTTAATTAAATTCAAATCTTCCTCGTCATATTTCTCATTGAGCCAAAGCTTTTCTCCCTCCGCTCCTCCAAATGAAAAAGATAAACTTGAATGAAGCGGAAAGGGCGGAGACTTCATAAGGGTAGAAAAAGGATAATCTTCAACCTTCGTGACAATTTTAGCTCGTAGGGGGTTTTGATAAATGTAGCGATAAACTTGGTAATAATATCTTTGTGCCTCGATTAGACTCCAGCGGTAGCGCCCACCCCAAAGATGATTTTGGGATGAATTTCGACGGTTTATTTCTAAACTAGTTTGGCGCATAAATAAGTGCATACACTCATCGATATTCGCTCTTGGTGTATGACAGAGAAGATGAAAGTGATTTCCCATAAGAACAAAGGCATGAATCGCAAGTCCATGATCTCGATGCAAGCGCTCAAGGAGCTTCATCATAATTGTCCACACATCATCTAAAGGTATTGGGAAAAATTCCTTATTATTGCATCGAGAGGTTATGTGATAGGGATGAGTTTCTGAGCGAATTAAATTTGGACGTGGCATGGTTAATCTCTTCTTGTCATTCTACCCGGCACCTTTTCGACCTAGGTGTTGAGAGTGTGTTCTGTTAAAATGAGCATGGGGGAGGAGATGTTGGTAGTTTTCTACCGAACACCCGGTGCTTGTACACCGAGGGGTCCACTTCAACATTTCACTGACACAACATGGAGCGTGAGCATTCCCTCCCCCTTCATAAAGAGTGCAAGAATCAAAAAAATAATTTCAAAAATAAGTCTTGGATTTGAGATGAGCTTTAACGCTCTGTAGATGCAGAAAGGTACGTGACACATTTCCAATTTAACCCGGCACCTTTTCGACCTAGGTGTTGAGAGTGTGTTCTGTTAAAATGAGCAGGGGGAGGAGATGTTGGTAGTTTTCTACCGAACACCCGGTGATTGCACACCGAGGGGTCCACATGAACATGGAGCTGGCAGAACATTGAGCGTGAGCATTCCCTCCCCCTTCATCAAGAGAGCAAGAATTTAAAAAAAAATTTCAAAACTAAGTCTTGGATTTGAGATGAGCTTTAACGCTCTGTAGATGCAGAAAGGTACGTGATACAAAAAAAGGGCCACCGAAGTGGCCCCTTGAAACTCAATTCTTAAGAAAACTCTGAAGGAATTGGATTAATCATCATCCCCATTTTCAGCGTTATTATTTCCGCCTGATCCGCCTGGAGCATCTTGGTCTCCATTGCCCCAACCATTGTTGCCCTGGCCACCACCATTTCCATTGTCGCCATTATCGCCTTTGTCGCCTTTATCTCCGCGATCACCTTTGTCACCGCGATCACCTTTGTCACCGCGATCACCTTTGTCACCGCGATCACCTTTATCACCTTTGTCGCCGTTATTTCCGCGATCACCTTTATCACCTTTGTCACCCTTGTCGCCGTTATCACCGCGATCACCTTTGTCACCCTTATCGCCGTTATCACCGCGATCACCTTTGTCACCTTTATCACCATTATCACCTTTATCTCCGCGATCTCCTTTATCACCCTTGTCGCCGTTATCACCGCGATCACCTTTGTCACCTTTGTCGCCGTTGTCTCCGCGATCACCTTTGTCACCTTTATCGCCGTTATCTCCGCGATCACCTTTATCACCCTTATCGCCGTTGTCTCCACGGTCTCCTTTATCACCTTTATCGCCGTTGTCTCCGCGGTCTCCTTTATCACCTTTATCGCCGTTATCAC
>JAIYBW010000004.1 GCA_027488375.1 Pseudomonadota bacterium | reverse complement strand
GCTCACTTGCGGCGAAGGTAGTGCCAGGGGAACTTGGTGTCAGAATAGCAAGATGCACCCTCCATTTTTATAAAAAAAGCCCTCATAAAAGAGGGCTTTTTTATTTTGGGGATGTCTTTGCCTGAGCAAATTCTTAGACTCATAAAAAGATTTCTGTTCTTACTTCTATCCTATACAGTTCTGAGAATTGGTTATTATTTCTATCACTTTTCCGTTTATAAAAGTTTTTCATCCCTCGATATTGCTGAAAGCTTTATTTTAGGAAGTCGATTTGATTTGGCCGCAATTTTCTTTTTAAATGTTCCTTTAATTCTGGTCAATTTGCTTCCCCTAAAACGTAAATTTTTAATCGACTTTGAAAGAGTTTGTTTTGTCTCCCTCAATACATTGGGATTCCTTGTCTCAGTGGTTGATTATGAGCTTTTTCAATTTATGGGGAAGAGGATGAGTCTTGAGCTTTTTCTCATCTCAGATGATATTAAAGATCAGTTACCACAGTTAGCGATTTACTATTGGTACTTCCCACTTCTTACAATTTTATTTGGATACTTGTTTTATCTTTTTGATCTTAAATTATTTAAATTATCATTTAAGAAAGTTTCATTTCGAAATCAATTTATCTTCTCTATTCTTTTTCTTGGCCTCTCGTTTATTGCTATTCGAGGCGGTCTTCAGCACAAATCAATCAATGTCCAATCAGCATTTTCACAAGGTCAAAATGAACTTGGCCATCTCGTTTTAAATACTCCTTATCACTTCCTTAGAACCTACAAATCCCAATCCTACAAAAAATTAACTTATTTTAAAAATGACAGTGACGCTCTTGAAGTGATTTTAAAAACTCAAGTTCAGCTGAAAGATAATAAATTAGTACAAAAGAAAAATATTGTACTCATTATTCTAGAAAGTTTTTCGCTAGAATATTTTGAGCAAGGCTATATGCCTTTCTTGGAAAATTTAAAAAAACGATCAATGTTCTTTCCCTATCATCTCGCGAATGGAAGAAGGTCAATTGAGGTTTTACCCTCACTCTTATGTGGATTACCCTCACTTCTTAAAGAGCCCATCAGTAAATCAATTTATCAGAGTAATAAATTATCTTGTTTACCAAATATTCTAAAGGCCAATGGGTACACAAACTATTTCTTTCATGGTGGAGCAAAGGGAACAATGGGCTTTGAGTCCTTTACTCTTGCCAATGGATTTGATCGATATTTTTCAAAAGAGGACTACCCAGGTGATGATTACGACGGAACTTGGGGCGTTTTTGATGGTCCATTTTTTAACTTTTCTGCGCAGGAAATAGATAAAATGAAAAGGCCCTTTATGGCGGGCTTTTTCACTTTGAGCTCTCATCAGCCGTATGCGGTTCCTCAATCATTTGCGGGAAAATTTCCAAAAGGAACACTCGAAATCCATGAGAGTATTGGCTACACAGATTTTTCCTTGAGGGAATTTTTTAGATCAATAGAAGCAAAACCATGGTTTAAAAATACCATTTTCATCATTACCGCCGATCATACGTCAAAATTAGAGACTAAAAAGTTTCAAAATATGATTGGCCAATACAGAGTTCCTCTTCTGATTTTTAATCCAATGAATACTACTGGGAGTGTTTTTGAAAAAGTTTCTCAACATTCGGATATTCCGAAAACCATTTTAGGGTTACTCGGGCTTGAAGGGGATCTGCCTCTGACATCAAAAGATGTTTTTAAAAATGAAGCTGGAAATGCGCTCAATTTTGTGAATGGTACAGATTTTATTCTTGTGAATAAGGATGATTTTCTCTTGCAGAAAAATGATCAGCAAACTTTACGCTATTCTTATGATTGGAATACTGGAGAAGCTCTTTTAATGGGTGAGTCTAAAGATCAACTTCTTAAAGCCTACGTTCAATATTTCTTTAACTCACTCATAAATAATAAATTCCCCACTTACCGCTAAGCCCAAATCGTTGCACGAATTTTCCCTTCAAGTTAGACTAAATTATTATTTTTATTACTAATTGAGGTGCCTATGCAGCCGTTAGCGAGTCATATAGATCCAGGCAGTAAAGAATTTCAGATCAATGCTGAATTTAATCGTTCACTGGCCAGTGAGCTCAGAAAAAAAATTGAAAAAGCGAGACTTGGCGGTGGTGAAGATGCAGTAAAAAAACATAAAGCGAGAAAGAAACTACCACCTCGTGAAAGGATTGAAAAAATTCTTGATGCTGGTTCCCCATTCTTGGAACTCTCTACTCTTGCTGGAGATGGAGTTTACGAAGAAGAAGTTCCAAGCGCTGGAGTCGTAACAGGAATTGGTCTTGTTCACGGTGTGGAATGTATGTTTGTGGCCAACGATGCAACAGTCAAAGGCGGAACGTACTTTCCAATGACTGTGAAGAAACACTTGAGAGCTCAGGAAATTGCCCTCGAAAATAAATTACCATGCATTTATCTTGTGGATTCTGGTGGAGCCTTTCTTCCAAAGCAAGATGAAGTGTTTCCAGATAAAGAGCATTTCGGAAGAATCTTTTTTAATCAGGCGAACATGTCAGCTCTTGGGATTCCTCAAGTGGCCGTTGTTTGTGGATCTTGCACGGCCGGTGGGGCCTATGTGCCAGCGATGAGTGATGAAACAATTATTGTAAAAGGAAATGGAACAATTTTTTTAGGTGGGCCACCGCTTGTTAAAGCTGCCACTGGTGAAGAAGTGAGCGCTGAAGATTTAGGTGGAGCCGAAGTACATACCTCCAAATCTGGTGTGGCCGATCATTTTGCCGAAACAGAAGAGGATGCTCTTGAGCAAGCTCGTCACATCATTGCAACTTTAAATTATCGTCCTAAGCATCCAGGAAAATTTATCAAGCATGAGGTTTTAGCGCCTCTTTATAAAACGGAAGAAATTTACGGAATTATTCCGCAAGATACGAGAAAGCCTTTTGATGTTCGCGAGATTATCGCGCGTTTAGTGGATGGCTCTGAGTTTCAAGAATTTAAAGAAAAATACGGAACAACAGTCGTTACAGGATTTGCCAAGATTCACGGGTATCTCGTGGGTATTGTGGCCAATAACGGTATTCTTTTTTCTGAGTCCTCACAAAAAGCTGCTCACTTTGTTGAGTTGTGTGGACAAAGAAAAATACCTCTCATCTTTTTACAGAACATCACGGGATTTATGGTGGGGAAACAGTATGAAAATGAAGGAATAGCTAAGCACGGGGCCAAATTTGTAACAGCTGTTTCGACAGTGAAAGTTCCAAAATTTACCATCATGATTGGTGGTTCATTTGGTGCGGGAAATTATGGCATGTGCGGAAGAGCTTTCAGCCCACGCTTCTTATTCATGTGGCCGAATTCTCGAATTTCAGTCATGGGAGGAGAACAGGCGGCCAATGTTCTTGCAACAGTAAAACAAGATGGTTTAAAGGCCAGTGGAAAAAATCTCATGAGTGAAAAAGAACTCGCAGATTTTAAACAGCCGATTTTAGATAAATATGAAAAAGAGGGATCACCTTATTATTCATCGGCCCGTCTTTGGGATGATGGAGTGATTGATCCAGCTCAGACTCGAGACATTCTGGGATTATGTTTAAGTGTGACTCACAATGAAGAATTTAAAGACCCTCAGTGGGGCGTATTTAGGATGTAATGAATGAAGCACTTAGAAATAATTAATAAGGCAGATGGAGTGGTCGAAGTCTGGATGAATAGACCAGAACTTCATAACGCTTTTAATGCAGAACTTATTGATGAGATGATTCAGACCTTTCAGTCATTCAAAGATGAGCGGCTCATTATCCTTTCAGGACGAGGGGCCAGTTTTTGTGCAGGAGCGGATCTGAATTGGATGAAGGCGATGAAAAATTACTCAAAAGAGGAAAATTTTCAAGACTCTAAAAAATTAGCAAAAATGTTTTCCACTATTAATGACTGTAATATTCCAGTGATTGGAAGAATTAATGGTCATGCTCTTGGTGGAGGAGTTGGACTAGTGAGTGTTTGTGATCATGTGATTGCAGTAGAAGAAGCACTCATGGGTTTTACAGAAGTACGTTTAGGACTCATCCCGGCCGTAATTTCTCCTTATTGTATTTCAAAAATAGGTGAATCGAGCGCTAGATCTTGGATGCTTTCTGGAGAGCGTTTTAATGCTCTTGAGGCCAAGAGAATGGGACTTGTTCATGATGTGGTTGCCGTTGGAGGTGATCTCGATGCTAAAGTTGAAGAAATTAAAAAAAGATTTCTCGCCGCTGGGCCGATAGCGACGAAAGAAGCCAAGAGGCTAGTCAGAGAAGTCGTGAAGAGTCTTAAAAATTCTGAAGACTATACCTGCCAGATGATTAGTGAGAGACGAATCAGTGAAGAAGGACAGGAAGGCATGCGTGCTCTTCTTGAAAAAGATAAACCACAGTGGATGAAAAAATGAAAATAAAAAAAATACTTGTCGCCAATCGAGGGGAAATTGCCCTCAGAGTTCTTAAGACCGCTAAAGAAATGGGGATTAAAGTCGCCACAGTTTATGCTGAAGACGATAAAAATCTTCCGCATGCTCTTTTTGCTGATGAGTCCTATTCACTTGGAATGGGAGCTCTTGCCGAAACATACCTTAATAAAGCTAAATTAGTTGATGTGGCCAAGCGCTGTGGGGCCGATGCCATTCACCCTGGATATGGATTCTTATCTGAGAATACTGAGTTTTGCCAAATGGTGGAGGGGGCCGGAATCATTTTCATCGGGCCAACACCAGAATCGATTACTCTCATGGGTGATAAAATTGGTTCAAAAAAAGCTCTCGAAAAAATCAATATCCCTATGATCCCTGGTTACCATGGTGACAATCAAGATGATGATTTTCTTGCTAAGAAGGCAAAAGAGATTGGCTTCCCTGTTCTTATTAAAGCTTCTGCCGGCGGTGGTGGTAAAGGGATGAGAATTGTTCATCAAGAGGATGAGTTAATTGAAGCCATTAGAGGAGCTAAGTCTGAAGGCCTGAAGTCTTTTTCAAGTGATAAGGTTCTTATTGAAAAATATGTCGTTAATCCGCGTCACATTGAAGTGCAACTCATGAGTGATACTCATGGGAATCATCTTCATTTTTTTGAAAGAGAATGCTCTATTCAGCGCCGTTATCAAAAAATTATTGAAGAAACACCAGCTCCAAATTTATCTCAAGAGTTAAGACTCAAGATTTGTCAGACTGCTGCTAGTATCGCCGCTGGAATTAATTATCGTGGAGCGGGGACTGTTGAGTTTATTCTTGCACCAGATGGAAAATATTATTTTCTAGAAATGAATACACGGCTTCAGGTGGAGCACCCTGTGACAGAGATGGTGACTGGGTATGACCTCGTGAAATGCCAGATTCTCGTTGCTCAGGGAGATAAACTTCCAATGAAGCAAGATGATATAAAACAAAAAGGGCAGGCCATTGAATGCCGGATTTATGCCGAGGATCCAGATAATAATTTCATGCCCACTATTGGAAAGATAGATACGATTGGAGTTCCAACATTAAGAGATGTGAGGCTTGATTGTGGTTTTCTTGATGGGACTGAAGTTGGTGTGAATTATGATCCTATGCTCGCAAAGCTTATTGTCTGGGGTGAGGATAGAAAAATTGCAATTTCGAAGACTATTCAAAGTTTAGATGAGGTTTTATTTTTAGGCGTTAAAACCAATCGCGATTATTTAAAACGCATTTTAGGTCACAACGATTTTATTGCTGGGCTTACTCATACGCACTTTATTCCTGATCATAAGGCAGAACTTGAGCCCCAAAATCTTTCAAATCATGAAATCGCGGGACTTGTTGCATCTTTTTGCTTTAGTCAGAAAAAAGCGACATTTAAAGCTGGCGTTGAAGTCAGCTCTAACCCTTGGACCACTCTTATGAGTTTTAGGAATTAGTATGGAAAAAACATTTATCATTAATGGACAGGAAGTTAAGGTTCAGGATTTTAAACATGCCCATGACACAGTAAGTTTTTCTTTTCAGGGGCAAAATTATTTCTATTCCCTGATTTCTCGAGATGGACATGAAATGATTTTAGATGAAAGGACTGGTCGCTTCAAGTCTGCCGTCTCAACTTTAAATAAAGAAGGCGAGGCGATGGTTATTGCTGCTGGCAGAGAGGGAAATGTCGCTGAGGCCAGTAAGAAACTTAAAAAAGGTACTTCTCACGCTGGTGGATTAAAATCACCAATGCCTGGAAAGATCTTTAAGATTTTAAAATCTCAGGACTCAGAAGTGAAAAAAGGTGAAACGATTCTCATCCTTGAAGCTATGAAAATGGAGCATGCCATTCGATCTGACAAAGATGGAAAAGTGAAAAAAATATTTTTTAATGTTGGTGAGCTTGTTCAGGGTGGAGTCATACTGGCGGAAGTGGAGTCTTAATGATCAAAATTGTAGAGGTTGGCCCAAGGGATGGATTGCAGAATGAAAAAACCATTCTGACGACTGAAGATAAATTTAAATTTATCTCACTTCTTTCTTTATCTGGATTAAAAAATATTGAAGTCACAAGTTTTGTGAAGGCAACAGCTATTCCTCAAATGGGTGACGCTACTGAACTTTTTAAAATGGTTCAATCTCAATTGGATTTTGGGCATCTCAATTTTCCATGCCTTGTTCCTAATATTCAAGGGTATGAAACAGCAAAAAAACTTGGTGTAAAAGAAATCGCTCTCTTTAGTGCCACCTCGGATTCTTTTACTAAAAAAAATGTTAATGCCACGGTTGAAGAAACTTTTAATCGTATGCAAGAAGTTGCTCAAGAAGCCCGTAAAGACGGAATAAAGATCCGTGGTTATGTTTCAACAGCTTTTGGATGTCCTTATGAGGGGGCGATGGATGTTGCTAAACTTATAAATGTCACGGATCGATTTTTTAAACTTGGTATTTATGAAGTCTCTGTTGGGGATACCATTGGTGTTGCGACTCCTGGACAGGTGAGATCTTTTATTAAACACCTAAAGACATCTTTTGATCTCAAAAATCTGGCGATGCATTTTCATGATACAAGAGGCATGGCCCTGACAAATATTCTTGTTTCTCTTGAAGAGGGCATTTCTACTTTTGATTCTTCGGCCGGTGGGTTAGGAGGGTGTCCTTACGCTAAGGGAGCAACAGGGAATGTGGCGACTGAGGATGTTTGGTATCTTTTGCATTCTATGGGGTGTGAAACAGGTATAGAAATTTCTAAACTAGCAGAGGCATCTAAATTTATTTTGGAAAAAATAAACCGTCCTACTGAATCAAAATTTTTGAGAGCTTATTTAAATACAGGAAAAGTATGAGCTTTTATTTAAAATCATTTAACGATCTTATTATTGAAAAGAAGAATAGTGCAGTCTGGATCACTCTCAATAGAGCGGATGCAAGTAATGCTTACTCAATTGAAATGGTAAGTGGACTCGTTGAAGTTTTAAAATTTGCTGATCTAGATAAATCTGTTCGTGCAATTGTTATCACTGGATCTGGGAAAAGTTTTTGCGCTGGTGGCGATATCAAGGCCATGAAAAATAAATCTGGTATGTTCGCCGGTGAATCTAATGAATTGCGAGAAGCTTATCAAGCAGGGATTCAACAAATTCCAATCATCTTCTCCCAGATTAAAACTCCTGTTATTGCGATGGTGAATGGGCCAGCCGTTGGAGCGGGATGCGATTTAGCGGCCATGTGTGATATGCGAATTGCCTCAAGTGAAGCTTCCTTTGCTGAAACATTTGCGAAAGTGGGACTTGTGCCGGGTGATGGTGGGGCCTACTTCCTCACACGTCTTGTAGGTTTTGCAAAAGCCATGGAAATGTTTTTAACTTGTAAAATCTTTTCTGCTGATGAAGCCCTGAAAATGGGTCTCGTCAACAGAGTGGTCCTACCGGAAAATTTAAAAATTGAAACTGAAAATGTCGTGGAACAAATTTCATCACTTCCACCAATCGCTATGCAAATGACTAAAAAAGCAGTCATTCATGCTTATCAAAATGAACTTAATTCTCATCTCGAATTAATGGCCGCTTATCAAGGAATCACTCAACGCTCGTCGGACCACTTTCTTGCTCTTGAAAATTTAATGGAAAAAAAGAAACAGTCCTATAAGCATTTTTAAAAGTTTTAAAATAATTTTTGACATCTTGAATCTTGCCCTCAAGAATTGAAGTATGAATAAAATTATTTCTCTTTTTTTTCTTGCCTTAACTTTTTCTTGTACCACAATCCATTTTCGTTCAAATAACTCAATTCCAGTTTCATTTGAAGGCAATGCCAAATACCAAAGAGAAGTATCGATTGAAGGACGAAGAAATTTTTATTTTTGGGGTGTAGATCCTGAGCACCACGAAGTTTATATTGATGAGGAAGTTCGTCAGGCGGGTTATGAAGGAATTTCAAAAGTGATCATTTATGAGCAAAAAAATCCTCAAGATATTCTCATATCTTTTTTAACTTTTGGTATTTACATGCCTCGTGGTTTTACAATCACAGGTTTCACTTCATCACAGAATTTGCCTGAGGATCTTGAAGATACTGTTGAAGTAAAGAAGTAGTTATTTCGTTTTGACCGTCAGGAAGGGGTCTTCCAAGGATGGATATTTAGGCCAAGGATGGCCTTTTATTTTCTAAGAAGTTTTTTGGCCCTGAAGTTCCAAAGTGGCTTGGTAACCAGATTAAACCACGAAAAAAATCCTAAGAAGCAAAAAAAGAAAGTATTCACTGCTGAGCTGGCGGTAAACATGTTATTCACCACCGCAAAAGCTGTAAACATTAAGAAAGAGAGACCTCCAAAACACGCCGTCATGAGGAGTGTTAATTTAAAAGTCATAATTGTTGGTGGCGTTGGCTTCAAAAAAGAAAATGGCCACCAGATAAAGTCTTTATCGGAGAGCCAATTGTGAAAGTTCGGAATAATTTCAATTATTTTTTTCATTTGAGTGAATCCATTAAATTTCCAAAAAAGTTTTTCTTAAAATCAGCAACTTCATCTTCGCTCATATCTCCAAAGTTTGTTCGATCAACTTCTTTGAAGCATTTATCAAGTTCAATCACAAAGCGAGATTTGAATCGCGGAATCATTTTCCCATAAATTTTTCTTTCTTTAGCATAAGTCATGATGAGCTTTCTACGGGCCCTTGTGACACCGACATAGCACAAACGTCGCTCTTCACTGATATCAGATCCATCAAGGATTGTTTTCTTGTGTGGCAAGAGCTCTTCTTCCATCCCAATGAGAAAAACAAAGTCATACTCCAGGCCCTTAGAGCCATGTAAAGTCATGAGGGTCACTTCGTTTATTTTTGTGTCATCACCAGGTGTGTTCTGACGATCTTGTGAATCGGCCAGGAGGAGTCTTTCGACAAAGTTTTTGAGAGTCGCATCGTCATGATAGCGATCCTGGAATCGATCGGCCGTCATGATAAAGTTCTTAACGTCTTCACGCTTGCGATGAGCAAGTTTTGTAGAGTCATAGCTCTTATCAATGAAATCATAATATTGAATTTCTTCAATGAGTTGATTAATCGATTCAACAAGGGGTTTTTCATGAAAAATACGTTGATAATTTTTTATGAGATCAACGAACTTTTTTATGCCCTCATGTTCTTCTTCATCGGAAAGCACATGAAAGAGGTGACGCTTCTGTTCCTGGGCGAGACCTAAGTTTTTGTTTAATGTAACGGAGCCAATTCCACGATGAGGGACGTTTAAGACTCTTCTTAACGCCAGTTCATCCCGAGGATTCTGAATAAGAGTCAGATAGGCGATCAGGTCTTTAATTTCCTTTTTCTCATAAAATTTCTGTCCGCCAATAATATTGTAAGGGACCTGAGAAATTCTTAATTGATCCTCAAAGGGAGGAACTTGGGTATTTGATCGGTAAAGGATGGCAATATCTGAGAGATGAACCCCATGTGATTGGAGTTTAATAATTTCTTCAACCACCACGGCCGCTTCATGATCTGAGTCACCTGTCGCCCACAAAAGAGGAAGTTCGCCTTCGTGAAGAGATGTCCGCATTGTTTTTTCTTTGCGGTTCGTGTTCTCTTTAATAACCTGATTAGCAAGATCTAAAATTGGGAAAGTGGAGCGGTAATTTTCCTCAAGTTTAATGACTTTGGTATTTGGGTATTGTTTCTCAAAATTCAAAATATTTGAAATATCTGCACCCCGGAAGGCATAAATCGCCTGATCATCATCTCCAACCACGCAAATATTTTCATGAGTGCTCGTCAGGGCCTGAATCATGCTAAATTGCAATTGATTCGTATCTTGATATTCATCAATCATGATGTATTTAAAACGCTGGGAATATTTTTTAGCGACTTCTGGAAACTGCCTAAAGAGTCTTACGACAAGAAAAAGAATATCATCAAAATCAAGGGCATTATAAAACTGCAGTTTCTCTTGATAGAAGTGATAAACGTATTCTGTTGCCCCATCGTAATTATTTTCGGGGTCATATTCTCTAGACTTTGGAAATTCTTCTGGGGAAATCCCTTTGTTTTTAAGAAGACCAATCTTGGACATCACGATGCTCTTATCGTAGGTTTTGCTTGAGCGATAAGACTTAAGTCCTTCACGCACAATACTCATCTGATCGGCCTGATCATAAATAGTGAAAAGATTATTGTAGCCAAGATGGTGGATATCTTCCCGTAAGATTCTAATTCCAAGGGAGTGAAAGGTTGAAAGGGTAATGCCTTTGCGAACTTTTGGTGGAACCAGGTGGGCCACACGCTCTTTCATTTCTGCGGCGGCTTTATTGGTAAAGCTCACGGCCAGGATTTCTTTCCCAGGAATCTTTAGGTTTTCGAGCATATGGGCGATGCGATAGGTTACTGTTCGAGTTTTACCTGAACCGGCCCCCGCAAGGATGAGCACGGGCCCATTGACCGTTTCGGCAGCTTCGCGTTGTTCTGGATTGAGACCACTGAGGGAAATCATAAGGGGAGATTAAAAAACACCTTCGGAAGTGTCAAAATTAAAAGACAAAAAAGCCCTTACTTTGTAGACTATTTTCTCTCTCTAAATACCTTTATTTGAGGCTTTATGAAATACCTTATTACTTCTGCTCTTCCTTACGCCAATGGCCCTATACATTTTGGACACATAGCTGGTGTTTATCTTCCGGCCGACATTTTTACCCGTCATAAGAAGTTAAAAGGCGAAAAGGCGATTCATATTTGTGGTTCAGATGAGCATGGTGTGGCCATCATGCAAAATGCTCAAAAGGCAAAAAAGTCATACCAAGAGTATGTGAATGAGTGGCACAAAACTCATAAAGATTTATTTGAGAAGTATGAAATAAGTTTCGATTTTTTTGGCCAAACATCGGCCCCTTATCACAAAGAGGAAACTCTCGTTTGGTTTAATGATCTTCTCTCTAAAGGATTGATTGAGAAAAAAGCGGAACAGCAGCTCCAGTGTCAGAGTTGCCATAATATGCTGCCGGATCGTTTTGTTGAAGGTGAGTGTTATGTCTGTCACTATCCTGAAGCCCGAGGTGATGAGTGTCCAGATTGTGGGACGTGGATTGACCCTCTTAAACTCTTAAAACCTGTTTGTAAATTTTGTGGATCTAAAGAAGTGAAAGCAGTGGATTCTTTCCAGTGGTACCTCATGCTTTCAAAAATGCATGAAAAATTTCAAGCTTGGTTTGAAACGAGAAAGCCTCATTGGCGAAAGAATGTGGTTCCTTTCGTTGAATCACTCACTAAAGATAATCTTGTCGATCGAGCGATCACAAGGGATCTGGATTGGGGGATAGATGTTCCTCTACCTGAAGCAAAGGGTAAAAAAATCTATGTGTGGTTTGATGCTCCGATTGGCTATGTTTCAAATACAGCGCAATTTTTAAAAGAGTCAGGCTCAAAAGAAGATCATATTAAGGACTGGTGGGGAAATAAAGACGTCACAATCGTCAATTTTATTGGAAAAGATAATATTATTTTTCACTCGATCATTTTCCCTGTTATGTGTCTTGGCACTGGTTTTGTGAATCCGGTGACGGATCTTCCGGCCAATCAGTATGTGAATCTAGAGGGGAAGCAGTTTTCAAAATCAAAGGGTTGGTATGTGGATGCGGATGAAGCGATTGCTCAATTCGGCTCTGATGCTCTTCGTTTTTATTTAACATCTCTTATCCCTGAAACTTCAGATTCTAGTTTTACCTGGAAAGGCTTGGAGTTAAAAATCAATTCAGAGCTCGCCAATAATGTGGGTAACTTCATTAATCGCGCCATGAAATTTTCAGCGTCAAAATTCCCTGAAGGGATTAAGGCCGAAAAATTTGAGGCTTTCTTTGCCTCCCATGCATCTGAAGTTGAATCCTTTATCAAGGAGTATCACGAACTTCTTGATTCCTATCAAATTAAAAAAGGGCAAGAACATATCATGGGTCTTGGCTCAAAGGTGAATCAGTTCATTACAGAGAGAGCTCCTTGGACTGAGTTTAAAACAGATCCTGAAAAAGCCCGTGAAACCATCGCTATCTCGACGGCCTATGTGCTGGTGATAGGAACCTTCTTTGCCCCATATTTGCCTCAACTTTCTCAATCGATATTAAGTTATTTTGGTCTTGATCAAAAAAGTGATCTCGTTCAAAAGATTTACCGAGGTGATTTAAAAGCCATGAAAGAATTCTTCTCAAAAGACTTCAAACTTATGGTTGATCCTCAGGGGCTTGTTCCTAAAATTGATCCCAAAGTTATTGAGGAGCTAGATAAGAAATTAAAAGAGAAGGCGACTCTTTAAATAGCGGTGGTGTAACGAGGATCAAGTTTAAAACGAAACTCTTCTTGTTTGTCAGCGGGCTCGAAAATTGTTTTATCCCATGTCTCTAGGATTTTACCTGTCTGAGGTTCAATCATCGCGCGAAAGTGTGATTGTGATTTATGTTTGTTAGTGAGGGTAATCATCACAGATTCAACTCTCAGTGGTTGATCATCTCTATTCCAAATTAATGACCTTTCATGTTTAATCTCTACATCTGTAATAAAATCTCCACCTTGATCGCGGAGTGTTTGCTCAAGTTGCTTCTTCCATTCTTTCTGAGGATTATTTACAAAAAAGTTTTTTTCACCTTTTTTAATTTCTATAAAAGGTGATTTCGGTGGGATCATTTGGGGATTTAAGGGAGATCCCTTTTCCAGATGGGCCTGTTTTGGGACTTTAATTTTTGAATGAGAGGAAAACCAGAATCCAATTCCTGCGAGCAGAAATAAAGAAGCAAGAAGGAAGGTGAGTTTCTTTTTTTGATTAGTCATTTACATCAAACTCAACGTTAATAATTTTAAATGGCTTCGCTCCATTATACTCAGCATCAATATAATCATCTTTTGTTGCATCATTAGGATCATTAAAGCAGTCTGAGCAGTTACTGAATTTTGCTCTCATCCGGCATCTAAATTTCGTCCCAGGTGGAATCCATTTATTAACTTCAAAAAGGATCGCATTGGTCGGACTGAAGATATGATCTGGATTTCCAGTCCTGACTGTCTCAACATAAGATTTCTGAGGATCAATTTTTGAAAAATAAGCAGAACTTGAACCCGGAAGAACTCGAACGAGGCATTCGTGAGGATTGAATGTAAAATCTTCAAAAGCCCCAGTTCCGCCATAGCCTAGACAATCTTTATCATTAAGGGTGAGTCCTTGTTTTCGTCTAAATTCATTTTGAGAAACCCAACGAGTCACATCTCCGTCTTCAACTTGAACAAGGCAAACTGGTGCTGCAGCTTCAGTACTGAATTCGCCAGTTGATGCGTTCTTGATATTTCTCTTATAGCTCGTCATGGTCGAGGTACATGTCTTTCCTGCTTCTGCTCCTTGGGCGACGGTTGTGACACCATCAATCACGCAAGGTTTGAAGTTTCCTGTCGATGTTTCCTCAATATGGGCATGATCCCAGTCCGTAGCGAGGAGGTGAATTCCACCCATCGTGCTGTTAGAGTTATTGAAGAGGTTAGGGATAATCGCTATCACTTCACCTGGTGAAACTTTAATGTTTGAGTTGTTGTACTCAACACTGGCCACATTCTTTGTGATAGGAACTGGTGTGCCTTTAAATAAAAGATTTTGAACAATCGCACTCATGCTTTCTTGGTCATCAATAATATAGTAGGTGGCCACATCTTTTTCTGTATCAACCGGTGCAAGGTCTAAAAGTTCTTTTGAAACGAGGACAGATTTTCGGCGGTTATTTTCAAGTACTGGTTTCGGTGCAACACCTGTGATTGTTTGACCAGGGCTATTTAAATTAAGCTGAACAGTCTTACTCTTCGTTGTTGAACCATTATTATTGTAAGTTTTAAAAAGCAGAAGACCATAATCATCGAGGAGTTTTTCAGATTCATCTTGAGTAAAAGTTGGACATAATTTTTCAGTCACATAACGATTTAAATTTTTGGCAAAGATTTGATAAAACTTTCTGTACGTTGGAGGGTTAATTAAATGGGCCCAAGTGAAAGAGGCATTCTCATCAAGATTATTCAATCGATAAGGGAAAGTACTTGGATTAAAGGCAGAGCCAGAAGAGGTATCTATACCGACGGCATTTAAGTCACCAAGCTCACTAAATGTCTCAGCAACCAGCATCATCACATAGGATGTTGAAATATTATGGGCTTCGGCCGTTGGCATTGAACATTCAGTTTGAAGAGATTTCGTGAGGGCCACAAGATAGTGTGAAGTAATCTGTCCAGATAGATGGATATCTTCAATCGGTACCGTTGGATGATTTGAATCATAAAGAAGAAATTGAGGATAGGAGAGTCTTCCCTCAGCTGTTGTGTTGATACCTGTGATGTGAGAGGGATCTTCTTCACTGATAGGACGTGATGATTGAAATTTTCCCAATGACCATTCAGCAAAATGGGTTCTCTTGTTCATCACAAAGCTATAGTAATCAGCAAAACCTTCACCTAACGAACCTGCTTCATCATAACCATAGGAGCCTAAGTTTGACCGAAGAGGATGGTATGTTGATGGTGCTAGAGTTTGCGGACGTCCGTTTCTAAAATTCATCATGATGGCGATCAGGGCGTGACCAAGCTCATGATAGACGATTGAAGGGTCTTGAATAAAAAAGAAAGATTTATACTGAGAAGATTTTCCAAAACACAATTCCGGTGCCGCCACACTGAATCGAGCATTATTCTCTAAGTTACAAAGGGCATAGGAACTTAAAAAACTATTTCTGAAATAATTATCGTTTGCTGGTGTGATGGCCTGGAACCAAAAGAGTCCTGTGCTTGGTAAATATTTAGGAATCGATTTTGCTTTTGACGCCATTGATGAAGTTGGAGCATGAAGTTCATTGTAGGCAAACGAAAGTTTATCAAAGAATGTGTTTACACCTTGCTGGATATGGTAAAGAGCGTTCACTTGATAAAACTCAGAAGAGTTTGGAGCAAAAATCCATGTGCCATCAGCTTTTCTTGGTAGAAGTTGCTGAGAAGGTGATTTTGAATCATACGAATGAATGCAGTCTTGAATCGTTACGACACCTGAAAAGAGTTGGAGAGTACAGTCACCTTTGAGAGATGATTTATTCGTAATAAATTCAGGAATACTAAAATCCACTGAGCCTTTCATATCTGCATTTGGCCCATAATTTGGACCTTCAAGAATGTAGGGACTATCGCGATAGATAAAGGCCATATTGGCCAGCTCGCCGTTGGCGTATGAAGTTCCGGCCCGCTGACCACTTGATGTAATTTCTGTGGGATTACATGAGACAAAAAAACTAATAAGGATTACACACTGAAAAAGTGCTGTTGCGGTTGTTTTGAAAGTGTTGGTCATCCATTGACTTACTATCATAAGAACCTTATCGGTTGAGATTTTGTGATCTCAACCGAGAGTTTTACTCAGGCTATTATTGCCTTGTCGCATTTGTTCCCTGGTAGGCTGCTGGAGTTGAGCCATCAGGAAACAGAGATTTCGTATTAAATTGACCTGAGTTATTGTTCGCCGGGCAGCTTGCTGGGACTGATCCGGCTTCAGATTCATCATTTAGTTTTCCAGCCGAGAGAGCAGCGGAGTATGCAAATTTGATTTTGTTTTTAACCCCGGAACAGTCGTAAGTTGCTTTGCCGGTACATTTGTACGCAAAGTAATAACCCATTTTTACACCACCCTCAGAGAAATCTCCAGCCGATTCACCATCCTTATTAGTAATGATGCAACCATCTCCTTTTCCACCAACTTCTCCATTGGCTTGTAATCGAGCGGCATTGATATCAGTCTTTGGAACACTAAATTTATCAATTGTCTCTTTCGCAGGAGTTTTACTACACCAATTTTCTTTATTTGCATCATCTTTTAAATCAATATTACAGGCAACTTCAAGACCACCTTTACCTTTATATTTTGATTCAAAGTATTCCTCAAATGGAGCTCTATTATCCATGGCACAGATCTCGTCAGCATCATCCATTTCTTTGGCAGCACCAGCACAGCGTTTCTGCATGGTATCTATAGTGTACTGAATCTGCGATACATTTCCTCCGGCAGCTGCTGCAGCTTTTAAAGCATCGGTTCCTACGGATTCGAATGTATCACAAGCACCATTTGGATTATTGCTCATGATCTGATTATACTTAGAACAAAGCTCGGTATTTTTTTGGCCCATTTCACCCATGGTTTTGTTATATTGATCCTGTTGCTCTTTAACGATGCTTCCATAAGAGTTGTAAGCAGCTAAACATCTCTGAGCAAAGCTCTGGGCCTGTCCGATAACATTTTTTTGATAGTTCTCTTTAGTGGCTTTGATATGTGAGGCAAGTAGACCATTGCTACCAATAATCTCATCTTGCTGAGCTTTAACTTGATCCTTCAATGCGAGCATGTTGGTCTTGACCATATTAAGATATTTCTTTGGATCTTTAATCTCTAGCTTGTCATTAGCGTCAGCTTGAAAGCTAGAATCAAATTGAGTGCCATCTTGAATGTCCCGATTGATTCCTGTTGGCACAGTAAAGCCCGCACCGAATTGTGCACGCATGGCTTCAGCTTCAACAGTGTATTTTTTTAAAGAGTTGTCAAAGATCATAACAAGTTGCTTGCGATGAAGTTCAACGTTGGCATTATAATTTGTTGTTAATTTCAGTCTCTCATCTTTGATCTCTTTTACAAACTTTTGTGCTTTATCAGTACAAGTTTTCATGTTTGATGAACAAGAAAAGGCAGCTTTGGTACAAAAACCAGATTTCGTCATATCAAGTTTATCTGGTCCACAAGTTCCAACTCCAGCACTTGCAGCTTTGGCGCCATTGCCTCCGCAATCAATCATTTTTTTGATGATTTCACCACGGATATCTTGAGAGTGCTGACGAGCAGCTTTTTTATAATCTTGTTTTAGAGTACGAAGTCTTTTAATGGCTTCTTTACCTGAGAGCTTATTATTGAGTTTATTAACTTGGAATTGAGTTTCACAATTTTTGATGACATCTGTGAAGTAGCCACCAGGAGTGACTCGGCCAGCGGCACTGACTGTTTTTTTAGCGATTGAACCATCGGCCTTTAATTCTTGAATTTCATAATTGGCATCAAGCTTCATTTCATAACGATTCGCACTTTGAGTGTCGAGTTCCTTGAGGCGCTCAATTTTTTTCTCTGGTGAGAGATTAATGTCATTAAGAATGGCCGTTAGTTTTTTTCTGACCTGAGCAGATGTTTGCTTATTGGCTTCTTTTGAAAGTTTTGGATCATAAACTCTACTGAGGGCCGTATCAACTCCCGTTTCGCTTACACATTTTGCTTTCATGGCGTTCTCAAGAGAAGTGACCTCAGCATTAAAGGATGTCTCACTTTCAATTTTACTTACTTGATCGAGTGCTAGTTTGCTACCTTGACCTAATTCTGAAGCTATAAGTTTGCTTTCTTCATCAAGTTGATTTCTAACTTTGGTAAATTTCCCCTGAAGATCTGCAAAGAAAGATTTATTTAAGGCTTGGCTAGCGCCAGTTTCAGACGAGACATCTTGGCCGACTCTATCAAGGAAGGAACTGTAGCCTTGGTTTCCACTGGAAATTTCGTTGAAGTTAAGGTTGGCCTGCTCTGAAACTTGATCTGCCATTTTTGTAATATCTGCAACAATCTCTGCATTCTTTGAGAAAAATTGTTCTGGAGAATACTTTGATCCTTCAGGAGCTGTTGAAAAATCATTTTGAAGTTTTTCTTCAATACCCAAAAGACCTTTACTCTTACCAAGTTTTGAAACGCCATCTTTACCTTTCTGAGGAAAGATAGAGTTACAGGCCGGATCATTGAAGCGTTTTTCATAATCAAAAATACCAGAGTTCTTGAATTCCTTGGCAAATTGAGAGTCCTCACCATTTAGGACTGCCGTCGATTGTTTAATGCTGGTTAATTCTGCCTTCCGTTGCTCCTCAAAGTTAGTGAGAGCTTTTTCCATTTCTCCGATCGTGGCATCAAGTTGGGCAGTTCTATAATCAAAGAAACCCTTTAGGATTTGCATGGCATCGTTCATACATCCTGTACCATAAGCCTGGCCGCCGACGTTTGAATCTTCAGAATAATTTTTGTAAGTCTTTTCTACTTGAAGGTACTGATTGTAATAGGCCCCGGCTTCGGCTTTTTGGAATTCAATGTTACCGGCCATGGCATTAATGGTACCGTTTCGACAAACTTCATTATTCGCCTCAAAAAGTGTTGTCGGTAAAGTCGTACAATTGAGTTGTGCCGGATTGATCGGTTTGCCGCGAGTTGCAGCTGTAAGACCATTCATGACTCCTATGTATTCCATAAGGCCAGGAATCTTTTGCATGTTTTGTAGAGTAAAGTATTTATCTGGTAGAGGTGTTTGTTGTTTTTGAAGTTCGGCCATATCTGAAGCCATTTGCGGAGGCATCTGGGAAGCTGGCATCATGGAGCCATTAAGAGGGTCACCATAGTTTGGGTTATTACCTCTGACTTGATTATAAAGGCCCATTCCAAAATTTAATCCTTCCATGACTTGAGAAGCATTCACTTTGCTGGTGTTATCGGCCAGAGCTGGCAGAGGTGAGAGGATCATCTCTAAACTCAAACTGAGAGTAATAAGAGAAGAGAGATTGTTTTTTTTCATGAGCTACCTTTGATGTTTACTGTATCTTCTTGTTTTTCGGTTATTTGCTCAAAAATTTTAAGTTTCATCTTGAAACGATTTCACTCAAGCTTTAGGCATTTTAAGCCTGTTTTTTAAAAGGCAGAGAAAATTTATCCAACTTATTGAGACGCTTGGCATTTCAACAAAAAAAAGTGAAACTAAAATAAGTAATTTCAATAGTTTTAGCGAGGAACGTTCGAGTGTTCAAAAAACTCTTTGGTCGTAAGGATGCGCCAAAAAAAGATGGCACAGAAAGCCTTTTAGGAAAGGTTGACGGCTCTCGTTGGGTTAAAACACACACCCTTGAGTTAACCAACATGGAGGGGACTCCAACTTACGACTTGACCTCCCAATTATCTCTGGGGAGTGAAGTTGGGGATGTTGTCATTTCTGATCCTTCAATATCTCCTCGTCATTGTACATTCACGATTCAAGATGAAGTGATTTCACTTCTCGATCATGCGAGCGTTTCCGGAACTCTTGTTAATGGAAAAAAAATACCACAGGGTAGAAACATTATCTTAGAGGAGTCCGATGTCATCCAGGTTGGTGATCTGGAGATCAGGATTATTACTAAAAATACACCTGTTGAAGTCGAAGAAGCTTCAAAGGAAGAAGTTAAAGGGTCTCTGGCCAAGTTAAAGGAATCAACGCAAGTTTATATTCCTCAGTCTAAACCTGGGCCTGCCTCAGATGAGGCTTCAAAAGAATCATTTTTTAAACGCTTCTTTAAGAAGAAAGATAAAGCTCCTGTTGAGAAGAAGTCGGACAAAAATGCAATCTTAGAGAATCTTAAAAAAAATAAAAACAAAAATAAGGGCAAAAAATCAGCTTCCGTTTCTATTTCTGGTCATTCTTCAACGGCAACAAATAGTTTGATGAGAGTCTTTGCTGTTGGGGCGGATCTGTTGCTGGCCTATTCGCTGCTTATTATAGTTTCTCCGTTTGATGAGTTCAGGACATTTGTTGCCGATTTACCTGGAATGCTTAATGATCTTTTCCAAATGGATTTGGCAGGCGTCTGGATGGGTGTAAAGGATGATTATCCTATTTTAGGAGATATCGCGACAGAACTTCAGTCCTTGTTTTCTACGGTTCCGGCCCTTGGGCCATTTGTCTTTCTTTTCTTTATGGTGAGATTTTTATCAACCTTACTCTTTGGAGTGACGATCTCTGAGATAGGTTTAGGCATTAGATCTCATGGGAATATGATTTGGAAAAGAATTGGTGGTGGAGTTCGAGTCATTTTAGGGCTTGTCACAGGGCCTTTACTCATATTTGATCTCCCTGCTATTTTTTCAAGAAGAACTTTCAAAGAGTTCATGACTTTTACACATACTTATCTGAGCTCGAAGTTTTTTGCGATTATTGGTATTCTCCTTTATCTTCCTTTAGTTCTCGCCGTTGCTCTTTTTTCTCCTCTATTTCAGGGATTTGAATTGCCTGAATCGATCTATGTTAATGATACTCCAGAGAAAAGAGTCAAAGTTAATCCGGCCCAACTTGAGAAAACAGAAGGAGATAAAATACCTGCTGAATCTCAGTTCCTTGGATTAAGTCTCAAATATGATCCTGCTCAAACAAACTTCATTCCACTCTTTAAATTTTCAGCTGAAAAGAAGAAGATTGTGTATAAAACTTCACTTGGTATTTATGACCTTGAGCTTAAGCGAAGTGTCCAAGTTGAACTGATGAAAAGTTTTGATTTGAAAGAACTCTTAGGAATTGGCATCTCTGGCAATTTCCTCCTTTATGAAAAATTTCCTGAAATATATAATTTTGTTTACTCTCAAGAGAATTCAAATAAGTCTTTCAAGGCAAAAAATGACGAAAAATCAAACCGCAAGTTTGCAGATGAAGTTCTAAGCTTTACTAAGTTGAGCTTAAATCTAAATGCAGAAAATGCGATTGAGTATATGGAGACATATTCGCCCTGGTTAAAAGGTATGATGGATTATCGTTTGAATTTACTTGGCCTGGTTGAATACAAAAATGTAGATGAAATCAATTTTATAAAAATAGGGAATGCTTATTTTTTAAGATTTTCTTACTTAAAACAAAAACCTTTTGATTTGTTAATACCATTGATAAAGGGACAAGGCCGAATTTTTAAAGTGGATTATGATAAGAGAGAAAACGTACATAATTTATCGAGCAAGCTTTATAAATTCATACTAGATACGACAAATTGGTTCCCAGATTATCAAGTCACTGAAGCTGCTGAGACCTTAAATCCATTTCAGGTGCTTGATTTCTTTTCAACTCTCAAAATTAAAAATGAGGTCATGGATCAAGCTAAGGCCCAGGCCCTATATGGTTATTATTTTGAAAAAAGTGCTGACGTTCTTAAGCGATCTGATTCCTCAGAATCTGAAGTATGGAAAAAATCTCTTGAGTCTATCTTCTTGATTGTTGAGAAAATGAAAGAAACTAATAAATTACAAGTTCCAGCTGAGGGAACTGAAGTTGATGAAGATCCACGACTAAAGTTATTTCAAAAATTTTCAGAGCTCAAAGAGGCCTTTGAGACAAATAACAGAAACTATTTTCAAATTGAAGTGTCTGACTCAAATGAAGAGGCCATTTAATGAATGCATTAGAAGCAACAATTTATGGCGTGATTCAAGGGCTTTCAGAGTTTTTACCTGTGAGCAGTTCGGGACATCTTGCCTTATTACCTCATATTATGAAAATTCAAGACCCAGGTGTTGTTTTCGATTTGATGATGCATTTGGGAACCGCTTTAGCGGTTATCGTTTATTTTAGAAAAGATTTATTCCTCCATGCACAGTCTTTGAATTTAAAATTGATTAATTTTAACCATGGAAATTCTTCCCTGTGGTTTACTCGAAATTTTATCATTTCAACCTTTGTAAGTGTTGTTTGTATTGTCCTCCTTTTACCAATTTCTAAATTAGCTAGAGATCCAAGTATCATCGTCTTTAATCTATCATTCTTTGGTCTCATCTTGTGGCTTGTCGATCGTAGTCACTGGAAGCGATCCTCCCATCTTGATTCTCCGATGGAAAAAGGCTTACAGTGGAAGATGGCGGCCCTTATAGGAATGGCCCAAGCAATTGCTATTTTCCCTGGTGTCAGCCGATCTGGAATTACATTAAGTGCAGCTCTTCTCTTAGGAATGAAAAGAAAGGAAGCTGGATCTTATTCTTTTCTCATGTCACTTCCTATTATTCTGGCCGGTATCTTAAAAGAAATTCCAGACCTGCTCAATTCCTCTCAAGAGAATTTGAGTGTTCTTTTAATAGGAGTTCTAAGTTCATTTACGGTGGGTTTTTTAACTATTCACTTTTTTATGGGACTTATTGCTAGAATAAAACTTTTTTATTTTGCACTCTATCGCTGGATTCTTGCTGCTGCAATTTTGTATTTTGTGATCTAATTATTTCTCTGCAGGAATTTCTAAGCTCTCCGGTATGCAATAAACATGATTATTCCATCTCACTCCAGCATCGAATATTCCGCCAATTGGCCCAAATTCTGTGTTGTTATCTACTGCACTTGAAAGATAAGTAAATCTTCTCGTCCAGGCCGACTGTTCATTGATCCATGTCCCACCATTAATAGGGATGGGGAGTTTTCTAATCGCAACACCTGTTGCGAATTTACCAGAACAACATAGATTTTTCTGAGCTGCCATTTGCGCCACAACGCCTGGTTCTTTAATATATCCAGTGTCTGGATCATAAGCTGAATCAGGAAGACCTCTACCTTCAGAAGAAACATATCGGCTTAAATAAACAGTAAGGTCAGTGAAGTCGGGTAGGCAACATCTAAGGAGGTTGCTAGAGCCGGAATTGGCAAGATAACCAGTACAGCATTGCTCTGGTGTTGTATAGTCTGGAACTTGTTGTCCTGTAGGAAGGCAACAGCTGAATTCATCTTCAGAGAAAACTTTTTTAAGAGTGCTTTGAAGAGCATTATAATTTGCACCTGAATAAAGATTCTTGCTTGTACTGTTTATAAAGTCCGGTGTTACTGGCAAGTTTTGAGAGCCTGTAAAAAAGACTGAAAGCAAGGTTCCTGTCACAGGTTCATTAGTACTTGGCGCCATACCACTTGTCCCATCAGTCAGCTTTTTTACTTGATCTTCAGAAATAATGGCTGCTTGAGGAATTCCAATAAGCTCTAGTGACCCAAAAAATTTGGAGTAGAGATCAACTTCTGCTTGAGTAAAATCTTTAATTTCACAACTTGGATTCATATAGGCATCAACATCACATTCATATGGAGTTGAATTTGAGGAGTCTGAATAATTGTTTGGAATCCAATTGAGAGTAATAAAATTAGATTTATCAATGTTTTGAGATTTACCCTGGCCCCATTTATGCCCACCACCGTTTTCTGTTGAAAAATGTCGAACCCAGTTCTTTGTACAGCAAGTTCTTGAGTTCACAGTATCAAGAGTTTTGAATTGCGTTTGTTGTTGTTTGTAGCGATCGGCGGCATTAAGAGATTTTAATGAGAGGGCAAATGATTTTGTGCTAGATACTTCAGATTGATTACATGTCATTTTATCGTAGGCCGTATGGACCCGGGAGTACCGATTAAAAGATGAAATGTTTGTATTCACACCTGCAACTTTGATAGAGGATGTGGTCGTGTCACACCAATGGTGATCGGAATCATCTTTTTGAGTGAATACTGTAAATGCTTTTCCATATTCTCGACAACACACATTATTTTTTACATTAAAAGTTGCAGTATTCAAAACTCCAGTTTGAATATACTTGTAGTCAGGGTTCCCACAAACAAGTTCTTCTTCCCAGAATTTCTTCTCGGCCTGATTGAGAATTCCATTGAGAGTTGTTGGTTTTACCTTGCTTGCAATAAATTCTGAAGGAGCACAGTCCATATCAGAAAAACAAGAAGCCCCTGGTGCTCTTAAACATGAATTTCGTTGATAGCCAATTGAGGTGATTTGCGATCCTGAGGTTGAGCTAAAAATATTTTGTCCACTTAAGGCCGGAAGATCTAGTAAGTTTGAAGATAAATTTTGGGTAGCGGTAAAAATATTGAGAGGCGAGCTCGCGACTCCAAGAGCTTGTGCTGAATATTGAACTTGAACACCATAATTATCTGTCGCCGGACAAGTATTGAGATAATTTGAGTTTTGTGCTCCTGAAAGTGTAGAACCAATGGAGAGAATTTTGTCTGAGGAGTCTATTCGATTAGATGGAGAATTAATATTTCCAGGTATGCAAACAGCTTTTACATTATTAGCGACTAGTGCGTTCAGAGAGGCTGAAGGGACTGATTTGTTTCCATAAAAATCAAATGGTCTTCCTAAAACCCTTGCTCCCAAGCCAACAGTGTCTGTAGGTGTAGGTGATGCTGAGGCTGAATTCTGAGCGATCGGCGTATTCGCAAATCTTGCGATTCGATCATTAAAGCGATTAGACGATCCCGATGTAAGTGACTGGCACATAGAATTACTGGAACAAGATAACTGACCGGGAACTGAAGAACTGTTAAAGGTATTTGCAAGTGAAGCCAAGTTAATTTCGCAAGGAGCCCCTCTACCACGATAAACACAACGCTTGCTTTGTCCATTTGTTCCGCCAACGAGAGAGGCAAGACCTTTATTGAGAACGCCAACAATTTCATTTCCATTCGAGTCAGACTGTGGCCAGTTGGTACTTATTGTTGCAACATTTTGGCAGGTATAATCAAAACCCAATTGTCTAAAACAGTCATTATCATTTGAGCAGAAGTGAGATTTTTGACATTCTCCACCTGTTGTTTCCGTATCATGATCTGGAATTTCTGGTGAAAAAATAGTTGTCTCTGTCACACTTACATTAAAATTACTGTCGAGGTTGAGATCACCATAATAAGCATTTACGGCAATAAAAAGTTTATTCGACAAGGCCTTTATTCTTCGCTGATTTCCAATTGAAAACCAAGTGACACCGTCAAAGGAACCAATAAGTGAGCCGTAGTCAAATCCGTACCAATCACGATTATAACCATTCGCAAATAAAAAATGCTGTGAAGCAAGTCTTTTAGTCCTTTGATCTTTGACAGTGCTCGAAGCTTGATGGGCCCATGGAATCATCGTCGCAGGAACAAAACAGGCCCGTCCAAAAAGTAAGTCATCTGATCGATAGGTTGAGCCCGTAATTGCAGTTCTTTTTGAGGCAAATTGATCTGGTGAGTATCCACCTCCGATAGCATTCATCGCTTGCGGAAATAATTTTATGACTGAAGAGTAATAGTCTGATCCACAGGTTAAACAAGTTGAGAACACACCACTGTTGGCAAAAATATCATAAACCTTATCTTTTTTAACTTTCACCATCTTAGCAGGCTTTGCTGATGAAGGATTAAGTTTTGAGAATGATCCATAGATTTCATTAAAACCAGTGTAACCAGTGTAAGCATCTAAATTTGAAGGTTTTAAGACATCATTGTTTTTATAGAAAAAAGCAGTTCCTTCTTGATCAGGAGCTCCAGAAAGATCCTCGTCGTAGTTGACTCCATTGAGATCATAATAACGATGGGGAACATTCTTACCAGATATAAAAACCGTTTGATTGACTGGTGGTTCGGTTGTTGTCGGAAGAGAGTGAACACACTCGTAATTAACGATACCTTGGTTGGCATCCATTAAAGGCCTGAGGTTACATTTTTCCGATGTGCTACATAAGCACATGGCATTTACTTTTTCCTGCGCCGACGTTTTGGAAGCAAGAAGAGTCGAAACAGAGCTTGTTACATAATACGTAATCTCAATATTTTGGTTTTGATAAAGAGGATAGCTTGAACTAAAAATTATACGGTTTGGGTTTTGTGCCTTTGCCCAAGTCGTCGCATGCTCAGGTACGATAATACCAGAGACTTTAATGATGATATTTGCGGTCACTGATGTATCAGCGTATTCAGGAAGATTGAAAATCTTAGTCCCATTTTGGTAAGTTGGTTTAAGTGTATCGCTTGAATTAAAGATGTAATTCTTTTTACAGCGGGCAAGATTTGAACCTATCTTTTCACAACTGCCATCAATCTTATATGTTAAGTAAAGATTATCATCGAGAGCATTGGCCGGTAGGGTCTTAGTGATTTTTACACCCTGAGCGACAGAGAGAGAATCATTGCCAGAGGTGACAAATGAGCCTTCTATTAATGGTGTTTTATTGGCCTCAAATAAGACTTGGCCTGCGTAAAATATTTTCGTTATGTTTTGTGAATGATCACCAGTACTCAAGTTCGGATTTAGATTCTTAAATGTGATATCATCTTTAAATCCCTTATCTGAAGCAGAGAAGGAAGAGCCGGCCTGTATTTTTTGGCTAGCCGAATCGAATTTGACAGTACAATATGAAAATTCCTCATCGACCTTATTTAAGCATTGGTGCAATTGACTCAATTCCATCTTGCGAATGCTTGCATCATAAGATGCATCCACTGGATCGGTTTGATTAGAGGTTCCATCTCCTTCTGGGCGATTAGCACACACAAAATAAAATTGAGGATAGAGTACAAATTTATTGGGATTTGATGCGACTTCAGTTTGAGCTTCATTAAAACCAATTGATGTGATGGCGCCAGGCCTGATCGCCCCATCATTCACACACTGACCATTGAGGCAGCAACTATAACCTCTCGCTACACAGGCATTCGATTCTACACATGTATTATTTGTGGTAGAGGTTGAACCTGAAATAGTAAGAGCGAGACTGGCCAAATTTAATGAAGGAACCGCTTCTCCGTTATTGAAGTAGAGTCTTAACCCTTCTGAGGTGACAGTCGTATTACAGCTTGAACAAACTTGATTTAAACTAAAATAAGCACTGGGTGAGGACCCCTGATTAAAGAGTGAGCTTGTGAGATTGTAGGTCAAGCAATCATTTTGATTGGCCTGATCATTCGAGGGTTCAACTTGAAGGTAAAATTCAGTCGTTCTATTCACAAGGTCTGTGTAAGATTTAGGCTTGGCACTGAGGATAAGAAATTTATCGTTGCCTGGTGAGTAAGTATATTTACCTACGAGACAAAACTTCGTTGTATTAGGAATATTTCTCAAAAACAATGAAAGCTCTTTTCCGCGCACTAAAAAAGAGTCTGTAAAATCTAAATTTAATGAAAAATAATTATTACTTTGGACTCCTCCCTCTTGAACAAATGTATTTGAAAAAGGGAAAGTTGGTTCTGAATATTGTGTTGATGAACCTGTAGGTGAGGGAGAAGTGCTTTGTCCCTCTTCTATTGAAGGAGCAGTTTGTTGTGGTAAACAGGAAACAAAAAACATTAATCCAATCACTAGAATCAGCGATTTCATAAGATCAAAATTGAGTTTTTTTAGTTTCGAGTTCAACATCCGTGTCATTCCTCTTGCTATAAGTATCGGAATTTTTGGTGTTTATTTTTAATCTTTATACCCAGATTTTAGCCTAAGACATTGGTTTGCCTGACTAGATTAAGGCTCTATTGATAACTCTTTGGAAGGACATTGTTTTTTTGGGGTTGGTGAGTGATCTATGCCTATAAAATGAGTCAGGATTAGGCAATTTTTTCCAACTCTTCCAACAGATTGAAGAGTACAGCTTGTGAGAAGCGAAGCTTGAGTTGTTCACGATCTCCAAAAAGTTGTAGCCTATGAGTTAAGGTTTCACCTTTCGAGGTGATTCCAATGAAGGCAGTACCGATTGGTTTATCATCACTTTCACCACCTGGGCCTGCAAGACCTGTAATAGACAGAGCTATGTCCAAGGCAAAAGTTTTAGATAAACCATAGGACATTTCCGCAGCGACTTCAGCACTAATCACTCCGTATTGGGAAAGCGTTTGCTGACTGACTCCAAGAGCAGAAGCTTTCACGGCTTCTGAGTAACTCACCACAGAACCGAGAAAGGTTTTTGAACTTCCAGACACATTTGTCACTCGGTGAGAGCAGAGACCGCCCGTGCAGGATTCAGCAAAACCGTAGGTTAGTTTCTTTTGATTGGCCAATTGGACAATATAATCTTCCAGGGGAATATTTCCAAATTGCCATATCGCTGGAGCGACTGGAGAGTCTTTGAAAATGCTAATGAGTTCATTTTTCTTTTGAGTCAATTCATGATCATTTTTTGCCACGATCTTAACGCCAATATCAACACCCATGACAGTCGGTAAAGAGCTTACACTTCCGTAAGAAGATAATTTATCCCAAAGATGAGGATCAACTTCTCCGAATATTTTTTCTTCAGGTATTTTTTTTGTTCTAACAGTGAAGAGATCAAAAACAAAATTGTTTCGAGGAAAGCGAGTGAGGATTATTTTTTCAAAATGATCACTTAAGAGACTGTTAAATTCTTTTGGTACACCCGGCCCACAAAGGATGAACTTGCCTGCTTGTTCTGTGAATAAACAAGGAGCAAAGCCAGTCGAGTTTTCAAGAGCTGTGAAACCATTTGGGAGGAAGCAATAACCGTGATTTTTATTTTCAAAGGGTCTATTGAATCGTTGATAATTTTTTAGAGCGACTTGATAAGATTCTTCAGAATAAGATATTTTTTGATCAAAGAAACTTGCAATAGTTTCTTTGGTAAGATCATCTTTAGTCGGTCCTAGGCCACCAGAAGTGATCACCACATCACAAACTTCAAATAAGGTCTTTAGCCCGTTGTGAATGGAAGCTTCAGAGTCTTGAACGACCATTGAAGTTTCTAGATCAAGATTAAATCCCCTCAAAAAAGAAGCTAGGGAACGGGTATTTAAGTCCGTGATTTTACCTTGTAGGATTTCATTTCCAATTATAAGAAGTCCAATTTTCATAGACCTTAATATAATTCTTTATCTTCCAATTGAGAATATAACAAGAATAGCTTTGATTTTTGCTTGTGCATGATGTAAAAACCGGCCATGTCTAAGAAATATCAATTTCAACTTCCCTTCGATGTGGATGTTGAAGCCTACATTAAAAAAACTTATCCAGAAGTTAGAGACTATCGAATTGTATCTAAAAGTTTAGATGCTCGTGGTGCCCCTCGTGGCAAGAAACCTGTTTTTCTTTATATTATTGATGCCTTGATGACTCCAGAAGATAAGTATCCTCAATCTGAGTCCTTCCCTCATTTTTCTCCACTCAAGAAAAAGCCCATCATTATTGGTGCCGGGCCAGGGGGACTTTTTTGTGCTGTTAGGCTGGCCGAACATGGGGTGCCTTCGATTGTTTTAGAAAGAGGTGATGAAGCGAGTAAGCGTATGCTTCATATTGCAAAATTTTGGCGCTATGGTGAACTCGATCCAGAAACAAACGTTTGTTACGGTGAAGGTGGGGCCGGTCTCTTTTCGGATGGAAAACTCATTACACGAATTAAATCAGATCTTGTTCAGTATGTGATGGAGAAATTTGTAGATTTTGGGGCCCCAGCTGATACGGCCTATATTTCAAATCCGCATTTAGGATCAAATAAAATAAGAGGAATAATCACTCATATTTCAAATTGGTTAAGATCACAAAATTGTGACATCCGCTACAACACGAGAGTCGAAGAGCTCATCACAGAAAATGATAAAGTCATAGGTGTAAAACTGGGTAATGGAGAGATTCTCTATTCTGATCATGTTATTTTAGCGACAGGTCACTCGGCCCAAGATCTTTACGAGCATCTTGCTAAGAAAAATGTCTCTATGAAGAGAAAAGATTTTGCCGTGGGTGTTCGCGTGGAGCATCCTCGACGTTATATCGATCAACTTCAGCATGGAAAATTTTGTGAGGCCCCTGAAATGGGATCTGCAAGATATCGATTGAGCTGGCATGATAAATGGAGTGATCATGGGGTTTATAGTTTTTGTATGTGTCCAGGAGGCTATGTGCTCTCCTCAGGAACAGAAAAAGAGGGGATTGTTGTTAATGGGATGAGTAATTATGCCCGTAACTCACCTTGGTCTAATGCAGCTTTAGTAGTGTCTGTAAAATCAGAGTCAGACCTCAAAGAAAATGATCTGCTGTCCGGACTGCGATTTCAGCATGAGATCGAGCAAAAAGCTTTTGCTCTCTCAAAGAAATTTGCTACGGGCAGAGAGCTTCCCGCCATGACAATTAAGGAATTCATGACAGGTAAACTGACTGATCAACCACTTCCAAAATCATCGAGCCCTTCAAATATTTTTAAAGCAGATATCCGTCAGATTTTCCCTCCGTTTATTGTTGAGCACTTAAAAAAAGGTCTAGAGGAATTTAACAAGGATCTTCCTGGATTTATCTATGACGAAGGGCTTTTAATTGCACCGGAAACAAGAACTTCAGCTCCGCTTACAATATTAAGAGATAAAGAAACTCTAATTTCTCAATCCCACCAGGGGTTGTATCCATGTGGGGAAGGTGCGGGGTATGCAGGAGGGATCACTTCAGCTGCAGTTGATGGTGTTAAATGTGCTTTGAGTGTTTTAAAGCAAGAAGGCTTAATCAGTTAGTGATTGATTAGACCTTCTGGAATCATTATTTCGCGTTTATTTCAGCTAGAACAAGAGTCTTTTTTTCACCAGAGAAACCTTTTTCAAGAGCAGCAAGCCCGAGTTCGTAGATGGCTTTTCTGTTTCTGTTTTTATTCTCGCTGTAGTGTTTGAGAAAAATTTTGTAGGCGGGGTAAGATGTATGAACTTCACATGAGTAGCGTGCATCATCATAGCCGATTCCATCAAGCAGTCGGAGTTTTAAGAATTAAGTTTTACTCGAATATTAAAACTTGTCTTTTGCATGACAACTCTCGTTGAAATTATTACTGTATCTTCAGGGGAAATATAAGTCCCCGTAAGTTCATTCCAGCCTCAATGTAAATTATTCAATTCTGAAGAAGTATGACTCGTCATATCTCATTCAATGGTGTAGATTCTGGCCATTCATATTTCATTAAATGAGGACATTCATGAATTTAAAGAACATTGCCGTTGTGGCCCACGTGGACCACGGTAAAACGACACTCGTTGACCAACTCTTAAAGTACTCTGGAACTTTCTCTGAACACGAGCAAGTTCAAGACCGTGTGATGGACTCTGGTGAACTTGAACGTGAGCGCGGAATTACGATTAAAGCGAAAAACTGTGCCATTAGATGGAAAGGTACAAAAGTTAATTTATTAGATACTCCTGGTCACGCCGACTTTGGTGGTGAAGTGGAAAGATCTCTCATGATGGTGGATGGTATTCTCCTGCTCGTAGATGCTTCTGAAGGACCTCTTCCTCAAACTCGTTTCGTGCTTTCAAAAGCACTTGAGCGCGGGATTCACGTAGGTGTGTTTATTAACAAAGTTGACCGTGCCGATGAACGTATTGATGAAGTTCAAAGAGAAGTTGAAGATCTTCTTTTAGAGCTCGCTGCTGAGTCTGGGCATGAAATCGATCTTGATATCCCATTTTATTATGGTTCTGGCCGTAATGCTTATGTTTCAACAGATAAAAATCGCCGTGAAGGTGTGATGGATCCACTTTTGGATTTCCTTGTTTCTGATTACTATCCTTCTCCGAAATTTGATAAAGAAGGTCCGGCCCAGTTGCTTGTGACAAACCTTTCTTATTCGAACTACCTTGGTACTTTGATGGTAGGACGTATTCAGCGCGGTCTGATTCAGAATAGTAAACAGCTGGCCCACATAAATGCTGATGGAAAAGTTAAAACATTTAAAGTGACTTCACTTCAAATTTTTGATGGTCTTGGAATGGCCCAAGTTGAATCTGCTGAAGCTGGTGAGATCGTCATCGTTTCTGGTCTTGAGCATGGTGATATCGGTGATACGCTTGCTGCTCCTGAAAAACCTGAAGCCCTTCCTCGTATTGAAGTTGAACCACCAACAGTTTCTGTTCAGGTTTCTGTTTCGACTTCTCCAATGTCTGGCCAAGAAGGGGAGTATCTAACATCGAGAAAGCTTGAAGAATTTTTAATCGATGCTATTCGTAAAAACGTTTCTTTAAAATATGAACCAACGAATGATCCAAAAGTTTTCATTCTTAAAGCTCGTGGTGAACTTCAGGTCGCCGTGGTCTTTGAAGAAATTCGTCGAGCAGGTTTCGAGCTTATGATTGCTCGTCCTCAAGTTATTACAAAAGAAATTGATGGTGTTTTAAATGAGCCTTTCGAAAGACTCGTTCTTGATGTTCCAAATGATTCATGCGGAACCATCACGGAGAAAATGGCCTCTCGTAAAGGGCGCCTTGAAGCGATGGCACCATTTGGTGAAGGAAGAACGAGAATGGAGTTTCATGTGCCTTCACGTGGACTCATTGGATATCGTTCGACTTTCTTGACTGATACAAAAGGTCAGGGGCTCATGTCTTCTTACTTTGTAGGCTATGAGCCGTTTGTTGGTAAGATGCTTGCCCGACAAAACGGTGCTCTTATTTCAGACCGTGCAGGAAAAATAACTCCTTATGCACTTTTCAATCTTCTTGCTTCTGGTAAGCAATTTGTTCTTCCAACTGAGATGACTTATGAAGGTCAAGTTGTTGGAGAGCACACTCGTCCAAATGATTTGAACGTAAACGTCTGTCGTGAAAAACATCTTTCATCTGTCCGTACGGCCGGTAAGGATGAAAACGTCATTCTTCCACCAATCACCCCAAGAACTCTTGATTGGGCCCTTGATTGGATTGATGATGATGAGTGGGTTGAAGTGACTCCTAAAAGTATCCGAATCCGTAAAAAAGAACTTAATCAGAATATGCGAAAAGTTGTTCGCTAGACAAAAAGGGGGGCTTCGGGCCCCCTTTTTTTTTGTAGATTCAATGAGTTAACTCCCTATAAAGGATTAATTTTCCCAGCTCCTCAACCGATAAGAGTCATAGAGGAGACATATTCATGAAATTTACCTTTTTGATTCTTCTAACTTGTTTCTCAACTCAAATCCTGGGTAAGTCAGTTCAAGACTTTAATAAAGCGCTTATTGAGGATGTTCAAAAAGATATCAAGCAAGACAATGATTACGATCTCAAAACAAAAGAATCTATAACTCGATCTCCGGCGTCGGTCGAATCAGTTGAGGAAAGTCGATCTGAAGAAATTGAAGAAGAAAGTAAAATTGATAAAAGCTTTAGACAGATTGGTTCAAAAAATTGGTAAGAGGGATTTGCCCCCCTTACCAAGATCATTATTTATTTCGTGAGAATTCTATCTAAAAAGTTCACAGGAACTGGAAAAAACGACGTCGTATTATTACCCGTCCCAGAGATTTCTCTCATCGTTTCTAGATAACGGAGAGTGATAGCATCTTTTTGTTCACCCAACACTTTCGCCGCTTCAGCTAATTTCTGAGAAGCTTCAAATTCACCTTGAGCAGAAATGATTTTTGCACGTTTTTCTCTTTCAGCTTCTGCTTGTTTGGCCATCGCTCTTTGCATTTCAATCGGAAGATCAATCGCCTTAACTTCAACGTTCGTGACTTTAATCCCCCATGGTTCAGTGACTTCATCTAGGATTTCTTGAAGTCGACCATTGATTTGATCACGATGAGCAAGAATTTCATCAAGTTCGTACTGGCCTACGACAGAACGAAGTGTTGTTTGTGCAATTTGAGCTGTTGCACGATAGTAATTTTCGACAGTGATAATCGCATGCTTTGGGCTACTTACTTTGAAGTAAACAACACCATTCACTTTTAAAGTTACGTTATCTTTTGAGATAATATCTTGGGCCGGAACATCCATCGTGACGAGACGAAGATCTACCTTAATCATTTTCTCTAGTCCTGGGACGAGGATGATAAGACCTGGACCACGGACAGCTGTAAATTTACCCAGTCGAAGAATAACCCCTCTCTCATATTCATCCAGAACCTTAAAGGTACTGAAGAAAAAGACGGCCACGATAATAATAACTGGCAGAAACGTAATAGACATATTTACTCCTTATGGACCTTTTTTATCTTGGCCATTAATTTATCTTTATCTATCGATGTAATTTCAATTAATTCATTATTTTCAAGTTGGGCATCTGCTTTGGCCTTCCAAATTTCACCGCGCACTTTAACTTGATAGATAAGTTCTTTCTCATCGAGAACGCCTTGAACATGCCCAGTGGCCCCCAGAGGAAGGAAAAAATCTTGATGGGAAGAAAGTTTTCTTTTTTCTCTCAAAAGGTACCAAGTTAAAACCCCACCACAGATAAGAACACCCAATAGAGTTGAAATCAGAACCGGATATTCAATTGAAATAAATCCAGCATCTCCGTGAAAAAGAAAAAGTGACCCAAAAATAAATGAAGCAAGTCCACCAAGCCCTAAAAGACCATAACTTGTGACATAGATCTCTAAGATGAGCAAAATTAACCCAACCAGGATAAGACCAAAGGCACCCCAATTTAAAGGGAGAACTTGAAATGATATCGCGGCCAAGATGAGCAACGTCACCCCAACTCCACCGGCGACATAGCCTCCAGGAGCTTGAAACTCAAAGTAAATAAGTGCAATCCCAACGAGGAAAAGAACGTAGGCCGTAGAAGGATTAGCAAGAACACTTAAGAGCTCTTGACCTAGACTTTGTGGCATGTCTTTAAAATTTAGATTTTTTGAAAAATCTAATTCAAACTGATCATTTTTAATTTTGAAACTTTTACCATTCAGTATTGTCGAGATATCGGATTGTAATGAAAGTTCACCATCAATTATTTTTAACTGAAGAGCTTCTTGTGTCGTAAAAGATTTTGCGGATTCAATCATTTGTTCAAAAGGAGCTGAGGGCCTATTGCGAAGATGACTAAGAGACCTGACGAGGGCCTTTAAATCATTGAGTGCTTTAGATCTTCCATCTTTTTCATCGATATCTTTTCCAAGTCCAACTGGTGTCGCGGCTCCCATATTTGTCCCGGCAGACATTAAAATGAAATGAGCACTACTGGCGATGATGGCCCCTGCACTTGAAGCGGAGGCCCCTTCTGGAGTGACCCACACAACGATGGGTTTATTAATTTCTCCTATCATTGTAATGAGATCTTTCGTCGTCGTGATAAGTCCACCAGGTGTATTAATTTTAATTAAAATTAAGCTGCTTTCCGGTAGATCTTTAAGATTTGATTGAAGATAGTCGAAGGTGGCAGGGGAGATGGCCGAGTTTACATTAAAGACTCTAATTTCTTTGACTTCATAGGGTTTTGCATGACCCATTTTTGGCAAAAGGATCAAGACAAAAACGATCAAAAATTGTAGGATAAAATTTCTCATATTGGATAATAGCTTAACTCTCTTAACAACTTTTGGGCCAGTGAAAAGGATCAAGTATGGCAATGCAAAAATATGCTTTTTACAGGGGATTAATTCTCAACCCTAAATCTGACAAAGAATGTGATTTTTACTCTGATGGTCTTTTAGTTGTTTTAGGGGATAAAATTAAAGATATTTTGCCCTTTCCTAAAGGCTTAAAGAATTATTCAAAAGAGATAAATTCAAAAAACCTCATTCATTTTACTAAGTCTGTCATTTTACCCTCATTTTTTTTTTTTTTTTTTCATTGGGTTCAGGATGATGTGCGTGAAATGCCCAAGGATTCTCTTCTTGAATGGCTTCAGAAATACACTTTTCCAACAGAGATGAAGTTTGCTGATAAAAAGTTTGCTCAAAAAAAAGCGCAGACTTTTTTTAAGAAATTGTCTGCGACGGGAACTCTGGGGGGGGCGTGTTACAGTTCAATTCATGAAACTGCACTCGTCGCCGCCATGAAGGAAATTCGGGGGGATTTTGTTATCGGAAATGTGTTAATGAATATGCATTCACCTGAAGAGCTCACTCAGTCCGAGGATGAATCAATAAATCTGACGAAAAAATTAATCTCACGCTTTGGAAAAAAACACTGTTTTACTCCACGTTTTGCTATTACGACGACTCCGAAAGTGATGAAAGAGGGAAGTCGCTTAGCAGATAAGGCAAATTGTTTTAAGCAAACTCATTTATCTGAGACGCCAGCCGAGATTGATTTTGTCTTGTCTATCTATAGAAAGCTTCCAGGATTTGAAAAAGTTGAGAGCTATACTGATATTTATAAAAAAACAGGCATGCTCGGAAAGCGTTCTTTAATGGGACATGGAATTCACCTCTCTGATAAAGAACTTAAGACACTCCAAAAGACTAAAACTTCTGTCATCCACTGCCCAACTTCTAATGCTCCCATAAAAGAGCTTGGTTTAGGGTCAGGTCTTTTTGATTTTAAAAAAATTGAAAAATTCAAGGTAGGATGGGCCCTCGGTTCAGATATTGGTGGTGGCCCTTTCTTATCCATGTTTGATGTCATGAGAAGCTTTGTTGATCAAAACAAAAAGAAAGCTCCACGCGAGGCAACTTATACCAAAGCTTTATATCGATCCACTTTGGCCGGAGCTCAAATTTTAGGTTGTGATAAAAAAACGGGTAATTTTAAAAAGAATAAAGAAGCTAATTTTATCGTTGTTCCCGTTCCAGGAAAGCTCGACGTAAGAAATGGGGAAGAGCTACTTACAAAAATAGTCGGCCCTCTCAAAAAACAGCGTTCTCAATATGAGACAATTGTTTCCCATACCTGTTTTAAAGGTAAATTTATTTTTAAAAGATAATTAACTGAGTTCTAAAAGAATTGGGCAGTGATCAGATCCCTTTACCTGGGATAAGATTTCTGCTCTTTTTATTTTTTTTACAAGTTTTGGTGAAATTATAAAATAGTCAATTCTCCATCCAATGTTTCTTTCTCTGACTGTCGCCCTTGGGCTCCACCATGTATAAGCTCCGGTTTCAGAGGGATGTAATTGACGAAAAATATCGACCCATTCATCCTGAATCATTTTATCGAACCATTCTCTTTCAATTGGCAGGAAGCCTGTTGTCTTTATATTCGCTTTAGGGTTGGCAAGATCAATTTCTTTATGAGCAGTATTAAAATCTCCTGTGATGATGACGGGCTTTTTTTTCTCTAAAGAATTCATTTTTTTCAACATCTCTTCGCAGAATTTCATTTTGAAGGGAACTCTATGATGGTCTCGTGAGCCATTTGGGAAATAAGCATTGACCAAGTAAAAATCTTTTAATTCGTGGACTAAAACCCTTCCTTCATCATCGTAAAGTTCTTTTTCAGATTTTTTTGTGTCAAGAATTTTTTCTCGAGAAAATGTAGCGACACCCGAGTACCCCTTCTTCACGGCGGAACTATGGAATATCTCGTACTCACACTTTTCCTTTAATTCAGAAGGAATTTGGTCAGAAGAAGCTTTAATCTCTTGTAGGCATAGGATATCTGGTGATTCTTTAGCGAACCATTCAGGAAATCCCTTCTTGTAAACAGCGCGTATCCCGTTGACGTTCCACGAAATTATTTTCATCAAAATTTTCCTAGTTAGAAAGAAATTAAAATGTCGATAAGATGAATAATAATTTTTTTTCGAATGGTGAATGACATTCTGAAAAAAATGAATATTATTTCCACTCTTTGAACATTCTACGGAGAACACATGCGTTGCTTTAAGAACATTGCTCAACTTATTCGCACAAAAAGAATGAATCACCCAAAAGGTTATTCTCAATCTGAACTTTCACATTTACTTGGCTATAAAAATGGCCAGTTTATTTCAAACGTTGAGCGTGCTCTTTGTAATATCCCTCTAAAAATGCTTCGTAAAGTTTCAGAAGTCCTAGACATTCCTGCCGAAGATTTAAAAAATGCAATTCTTAGAGACCAAGAAGAGACTCTTAATAACTATCTTTATAATATTAAGCCATCTAAGAAAGAAAAAGAGGTTCAGGCAGGCCCTGCTCTTGTTCAGCAATTTTCTGCCACAGGAACGGACGGTATTTAATCTCTCTTTAGAAAATAAAATAGATTCCAAAAAAAAAGGCCTCTTAATTGAGGCCTTTCATTTTTAAATAGTCTTCGTAAGTTCCCTCAGATTCTTCAGTGTCCTCTCTATATTCTTCAAATGCTTCTTTTTGAGTATCTTTAAAGTGAGGATCTTCATTTTCGTCAGGTTGAAAATCAGCTTTAGAGACTTCTTCAGGGTTCCAGCCCCGGTTATTAGAGTAGGTGAGATCGAGTTTGTAGCGTTCTGTTTTGCGTTTCTCGAGGGCTTCTCTTTGCCAAGGCTCAAGATTGGCCTCAAACCTTCTTAAATGCTCAATACTATCAAAAAAGTTTTTTTCTAAGCGGTATAATTGACGCTCGTCGACGCGGTTATAGTATTCATAGTATTTACGACGAGTAATAAGGTGCTGTTCAAGGAGATTATCGTATTTTACCAATACCTGATTAGATGTCAGAGGTCGTCCCCCGCGACGTCCGCGGCTGCCAGATTGGTGCTGAAAATTTCTATTTTCCGCTGGATTGCCCCCTGGACGTTGACCACCCTCTGGACGAGGTCCGCGATTGCCTCCGCCTCTGAAGCGGCGTCTACGGTTACCGCCACCGCCCTGGCCGCCTTGATTTGAATTATTTTGTGATCCTTGCATGGATTTCCTTTTTGATGAACTTATTTAGTCTTAATACTATGCTTCATGAAATTATTTTGTCTAGGCGAGATGAATAAAAGATGAGAAACACCCCGATTTCACATATAATAACAGCATTATTTAACTCACATGAGTGGAGGTTTTTGTGACTAAGAAAAGAGTCAAAGTTGCTGTCACAGGTGCTGCCGGCCAAATTGGATATGCTTTATTATTTAGAATTGCTTCAGGCCAGATGTTTGGCATGGAGACTGAAGTTGAACTCCAACTTTTAGAACTTGAGCCAGCACTTCCTGCTCTAAAGGGTGTGGCCATGGAGCTTGAGGATTGCTCATTTCCTCTGCTTAAAAATATCGTCCTCACTGCAGATTTAAATACGGCTTTTAAAGATGCGAACTGGGTTGTTTGTGTTGGTGCGGTTCCTCGTAAAGATGGAATGGAGCGCTCAGATCTTTTAAAGATCAATGGTGGAATCTTTACAGCACAAGCGAAAGCTGTTGAAAAAAGTGCTGCTTCTGATGTGAGAATATTTGTTGTGGGTAACCCTTGTAATACAAATGCTCTCATTGCTATGAATAATGCCAAAGGTATTCCTTCGGATCGTTTCTTCGCGATGACTTCTCTTGATGAAAATCGCGCCCGTGCTCAATTAGCGATTAAGGCCGGAGTCGATACAACATCAGTAAAAAATCTCACTATTTGGGGTAACCATTCTGCTACTCAATATCCAGATTTTTACAATGCCACCATTAATGGCAAAGCTGTTACAGATGTGATTGCTGATCATGAATGGCTCAAAGGTGATTTCATTAAGACTGTTCAACAGCGTGGTGCTGCTATTATTAAGGCCCGCGGTCTTTCTTCAGCTGCTTCTGCTGCTAATGCTGCCGTCGACGGGATTAGAAGTCTTGTGACTGAAACTCCAGCTGGTGATACTTTTTCTATGTGTTTAGCTTCTAATGGTGAATACGGAGTTGATAAAGGTCTTATCTTCTCATATCCATGCCGCATAGAAGGTGGAAAACTTAAGGTGGTTGAAGGCATTAAGCATAATGATTTCGGTCAAGAAAAGTTCAAACTTACTCTAGAAGAACTTCGTGGCGAAAGAGATGCTGTAAAATCTCTTGGATTAATCTAATTTCAAGCCTTTCTGGGGTCCGGAGCTTAACGCTTCGGGCCCTTTTTTTATTGTCAGAATCTCTCTCATTTCCTATAACCTAGCTTCAATTTTCGGACTCACACTTTGTAATGGAGTTTTTGCCATGAAAAACATGCAGGAAACAATTAAGCTCTCAGGCTTTAATAACCTCACAAAAATCCTTTCATTTAATTTTTATGATTTTTGTATCGCTATGAATGAGAAGCAAAAACAAGATTACATCAATTATATTCATACAAAATATTGTGCAGAAAATATTTCGGCCATCGCTCGAAAGGTTTGTGAAATTATTGAGGCCAATATTCTTTCTGAAACAGTTCAGAACTATGAGCCAGTGGGGGCTTCAACCATGACTCTTATGTCGGATATTAAAGGTGGAGGTAATTGGGAGATGGGGGCTCAAGGACAAGCGGCCGTAAAAATGCACCTCGATAAATCTCACATTACAACTCATACTTATCCAGATGCTTCTGATCCAGAAGGGATATGTACTTTCCGTCTGGACCTTGATGTGGCCACATGTGGAGAAATCATTCCGCTTAAAGCTTTGAATTATATGTTTGAAGTCTTCGAATGTGATGTCGTTTATATCGATTACGTTGTTCGTGGTTATACTCGTCTTGAGAATGGGAAGAAGATCTACAACGATCATTATTTCAACTCAATTCAAGATTATATTGCCAAAGAAACTCTAGAAAAATTCCAGTATCGCCAAGATATTAATATGGCCCATGATAATATTTGGCAGACTAAACTTATGGTAAAGGCGATGGGGCCGGATAACTATCTCTTAGATCCATCTGATAAAAATCATCCTGATATTGATCATAAGATGATGCTTCTTAATCAAGAGATGAGAGAAGTTTTTCATCTTAACTAATTTTAAGATTTCATGAGAGTTAAATTACCTCACGTCGTGACTCCAGAGAAAAAAATGTATATCTCGAGTCTCGTGTCTTTAATTGGGATGGCCCTTTATCTTTTTTTTAATCGAATCTATTTTTTTAGACCTCAAGAGTTACCACTCCTGTGGCCAGATGAGGCCATTCCGCTCTGGGCGGATTCGGTATGGATTTATATTAGTGTCTACTTGATGTATGCACTGACCTACTTCATGACTAAAGATCTTTTGAATCTTTGTAAGTATCTTTATGCTTCTTTATTTCAGGTCATCGTGAGTATTTTTATCTTCATGATGTGGCCAACCATCTATCCGCGCCACCTTTATCCCTTACCGACAGAATTAAATGGGGCGACAGAATTTATTTTTTCACTTATTCGGAATATTGATACACCGGCCAGTTGTTGCCCAAGTCTACATGTCAGTACAGCTTTTCTAACCTCATTTGTTTTTCTCGAGGAGCAGAAGGAAAAATTCCCTCTTTTTTTTGCTTGGGCGATTATTATTTCTTTTTCGACTCTCTCCACAAAACAGCACTATTTCTTGGACGTTTTAGGTGGGTTTACTGTGGCGATCTTGAGTTATGGTCTTTTTTATCGTTACTTCTCTTATCATCAAGACTCTTAGTTTTTTAATTGGGCCTGCACACCAATATTTCGAGGCGAGATGGATTCATCAAAGCATTCCATGAGTTTTGCCTCATAGCCTTGCTCTTCAAGATATATTGCCCGATCAAGTAAAAGATAAATTTCAAGCAAGCGCCCCAGGGCATTTCTAATGAGGCCCGCCGCGAGCATGTCATGAATAAGTTTGATTCTTTTTTCATTGGCAAAATATGAATTAAGCTCATCTGGGGAATGATGGCAATGGAGCTTGATACGTTGAAATTGTTCTTGAGCATAAACCGCAAAAGATTCGTTATAAATTTTTTCTGCCGTATTACCTAAAGAAATCAATTTGTCCTGGGCATATTCATCGATGAGTAAAAAATGAATCGCATATCGATAAAGTTTAACTCTGAGTTTGAAATCATAATCTTTTTTATTCATCTTTCGATGAGCACGAGAGGCGAGGGTGAGGGAGTAAACATTTTGCTCAATAGGAGATTCAAGACTTTGCGCAAATCTTGAAATATTCTGCCAATTCTTACCTTTCGCCAGTTTATGATAGCAACAACCAAAATTAAGTATTCCTTTGATACCTGACTCTTGGGAAGCCTTGATTTGGTGAATGGCCAGAGGACCGCAAGTGTGAAGGCCAACACTCATCATCTGAGGCCGAAGGAGGTCCTGAAACTCTTTGTTCCCTTCATCAATCTTGATCAGTTGATAATCAACTTTGTTCGATTTATCTTTTGCATTTTTTTCGTGTCTATTTTTTCCCGTGGCCTGAAGTTCATGATCCATATCAAGGCTGATCACTTTCAAGGGATAGTGATTCACAAGAGATTGAGCAAGAAGTCCAATGCCTCCCCCTATATCGACGACTGAACTAATATGATTTTTCACATAGAAATCATTGATGATGGGGGCAAGCTTTTTTATTTCATGTTGTTTTTTTGGGATGACATATAAAAAAGAGAAAGGCGTTTCTGGGAAATCGGGTAACTGAGGAGAGTGATCAATCTGACAGAGTTCCTCGATTCTTTCATAGAAATCAAGCAGCGAGAGATTTTGAATTAATCCCTTAAAATCTCGACGTTCAAGTCGGATTTGATCATCAGTATCTTTCAAACGAATAAGATCTTCTATCCATTCAGCGGGATAATCGGCCAGAGGATCTGGGTACATCAGCATGATTTCGTTTTCCCATATTTTTTGATATGGTTTTAGGAACTCAGCAATGTCCTTTAGGCGTTTTTTTAGATCCATAACAGGGGTATAGCATAGCTTATGAATAAGATAAACAAAGTCGCTATTTTTGGGATGGGAAAGTCTGGTAAAGCCGCAGTTGCTTTGGCCATAAAAAATAAACAAGATCTCTATGCTGTGAATAAGGGACCTGTTGAAAATTGGTACCAAACAGAACAACTTGAGGGCCTTATTGAGAAGTGCGCTTGCTATTCTGAAGAGGATTTTGCCGCTCATTTTCATAAAATGGATGAAATCGTTATTTCTCCAGGCATCCCTGTCACCCATCCCTCTCTCGCTCAAGCTGTTGCCAACGGCGTGACGATCCTTTCAGAAATTGAATATGCTTTTAGGTATTCAAATCATGTTCCAGTTATTGCGATCACAGGAACGAATGGAAAGACCACAACCACCACGATGATAGCCGAGGCATTAAAAAAAGCTGGAAAAAAAGTCTTCTGCGGTGGCAATATTGGAATTCCTTATTGCGATCTTCCTTTATCGGGTGAAGAAGTGGATTATGCGGTCATTGAGGTTTCAAGTTTTCAATTAGAGACGATTCATGAATTTCATCCTCAGATTGGTCTCATTTTAAATATTTTCCCTAATCACTCTGAGCGCTACGACCACGTCAGAGATTATGCTTTGGCGAAATTTCGTTTACTTAAAAATATGACTTCAAAGGATCATCTTATCTTAGGTGAGGAGAATTCTTATCTTTCTGAGATTAAGACCCATGAGGTTCAAAAATCTTTTTTTATGAAAGGGAATTTACCCGATTCATTCAAAAAGCAGTTTCATTTTCAAGAGGCCAAAGTTCGAGGTGAGCATAATGAGGCGAATTTCTATGCTGCCTTCAAGGTCCTCGAGCTCCTCGGAATCCCAGATCTCAAAAACCTCTTTCAAGAATTTATCAATGAATTTTCAGGCGTTGCTCACCGGCTTGAGTACGTCACAAATTTTAAGGGCCTCTCCGTTTATAACGATGCCAAGAGTACTAACACTCTTGCAACGACAACGGCGATCAAGGCTTTTGCTGACTCACAGGTGCCCCTTTATTTGATTCTAGGTGGTAAGTTGAGAAATGAAGCTGACCGTGTTTTGCCAGATCTCATGCCCTTTAAAGATAAGATCACGAGGATTTTTGTCATAGGTGAGGTGACCCAGAGACTGGGCCAAGAACTTCGTGAGCACTTTGAAGTCACAGAAGCTCAAGATCTCGTCACTGTTTTAGAATTAGCAAAAAATGAAAACCTCAAAGGGGATCTCGTTTTCTCTCCAGCCTTTCCGTCTTTTGATCAATTTAAGAATTATGTTGATAGAGGAGATAAATTTAAAGCGTGGGTCAAAGAAATTTTGATTTAAACGAAGAAGGAAAAATTAAAACTCTCTTATCGCTTATTCAAATGATCATGATAGCTTTGATCAATGGAAGCGGGAGAGCGATCGTTCATGTGAGAAGGATCCATTTTGTTTGAAGCAGTTGCTGACTCAAAAGAAATCTTGGCGATGAAGCAAACTAAAAGGACCATCACAATTGAACTAAACTTTACACCCATAACAAGTCCTCACTCCTTACAATGAGAATTATTGTACTCAATCCTTCTATCGGCATAAAAATTCAAAACTTTAGATAATTTGTCGAATGTTAGGTTAGAATTTATTGGGCCTTTATGCCAATTTTTCAAGGCAAAGGCATAAAGCTTCGACGTCACTTTTATCTTGGTAAAGACCGAACCCAAATCTTAATCGAGCACCTCGACGATCAATTAAAACCTTGGCCTCTTTAAGCTTTTCCTGAAGCTTTATGGCCTGATCTGTATCAGGAGCTTCAAAGGTGAGAAAATGCCCATGATAAGTGAGGGATGAATGATAGAGGGAGGAAAGCTGATTATTTTCAACAAAAGACTTTGGCAGTTGCGCGAGAAAGTGAAGCTGCAGGTTCCGAACGTATTGATGGATCTGGGCCACATCAAGTCCTAAATCATTAAAGAGCTTCCAGGTGGCATTAAAGCGATAAAAGCCGCTTGGATCTTGAGTGGCCCCCATGAAGGCCATCGCATCCTGGGTGTAGCCCACCTGTGTCCCAGGCGGTCTTGAAAGGTTTCCATATTCTGCAAACCAACCTGTATAGCTGGGACGCCAATCACCTTTTGGAACAACCATAAAACCCACGCCTTCACCGGCCTGGGCATACTTATAGCCACCACCGAGGTAAAAGATTTTTCCCTCAACGGCAGCGAGTGAAGTTGGGAGTGCGCCAAAGCCATGGTAGCCATCCAGAACAAAAAGAGTCCTGCTGGGGGCCTCTTTGATGAGATCGGCCAGCTCTTCATCAGTCAGGGCGAGACCTGAATCAAAAAATACCTGGCTTAAAAAAATGAGATCATAATTTTTACTTAACTGATTTTTTACTTCAGCTAAAAAATGAGTTTTATTTGAGAGCAAATCTTGAGTTGAGACTTCATGAACTTTAACTTGAGTCAATTCAGAGAGTCTCAGGAATTGGCGCCTCCAGGAATGAAATTCACTCGACGTGGTGAGGATTTTGATTTCAGACCGACCAAGAAAAAGTGAGAGGAGACGTGCTGAAAGTTCATGGGTATTCGGAGCTAATGCAATTTGCTCGTGATCTTTAAGGTTTAAAATCTTTGCCATATATTTTTGAGTTTGAGGAATAACCTCCCCAAAAATTTTGTTCCACTTCTCATCACTCAAAATGGCAGAATCATCCCAGTAGGCCAGCTGAGCCTCTCGAGTGATATCTGGCCAAAAGTGATGGGAGTGAGCTGCAAAATGCAGCTTGCCTTGATGGCCCTCGAGAAAACGTTGATAGAGAGTTTTAGGATTGAACGAAATCATAAACGATATCGAGTTGTCCTTTTATCACATGAGGAAGTTGAGGGATTGATGACTTAGGAATTAAAAAAGTCGCCAGATTGAAGAGATCAATAAAGGCGCGGTTTCTTTCCGTGGTTGATTTTAAATACTCATGCCCAGAAGAGCCACCAGTTCCGATTTTGGTGCCCAGAATTCTTTGGGCCATGATCGCATGACGATAGCGCCACGTAGTAAATTTCTCATCAATCTCAACCAGATTATTAAGAATCTTATAAGGCATTTGAAGGGCCGGATACTCTCGGTAAAGATGGATAAAAACCGCAGAGAGCATGGCTTTTTGAGAAAGGCGAATTTTCCCTTGAGTCCTCAGAGCTTCAAATTTTGTTTCATCTAAAAGCGTTGCAAAAGTTTCTTTGGTGGCTTCAAGATTTTTTAATTCCAAGGCTTTTTGTTTTTCATCGAGGCTTGGGTTGGTTGAAATAATTTGAAAATCATTGTTGAGCATTTTCTCAACAGCTCCAGAGTAGGCACCCCAAAAGTCAAAATTTTCAAATTTTGAAAAAGGCATGCGCGTTAACCAAGCTTCCAGAAGCTCAAGGAGGCTTGTTTTTTGTTCGGCTTCTTCAAGGATTTTTTTGTCTTCAGGTTTTAAGCGGGAGTTAAAAAACTGGCGCTCAATTTCCATCCGGTGCTGAGGTTTAATGCCTAAAAAGGCTTCGACTAAACGAAATTGAAGACTTTGAAACCCAGAAGCTGGAACAAGATAGTCTCTAAAATCCATAAAATCCAAGGAGGTCATTGTTTCCATCACTTGGATCTGATCAATCAAAATTTGCTGAATAGAGGTGATCCTTTCAAGGCGAGCATTGATGACGGCCAGATCGGTTGAAGGGAGAAAAGGTTTGATCATTAATGAACGAATGGACTCTAGCTCGTGCAGAATTTGTTTAAACCATAGCTCATAGGTTTGATGAATAATGATAAAGAGCGTCTCGTCATGGGCCACTTGACCATACTTGGCACTTTCTGGTGCCTGAGCGTTAAGAATTTTAGGCAGTTGCAGGTAGTCGCCGTAATAAACTGGGTGCTGAATTTTCATAAAAGCCTTCCCAACAATGGGTGAGGAGAGTATTTTTATAGGACGGAGATCATTGTATGAAAAAGTCTATCAGTCTATCAAATCAAACTATTAAATCTCACATAAAAAGCCTTAAAAAAATCATGGGCGAGCGCCACCTCGACGCTATGTATATTTCTAGCTTTGACCCCTTCCTTAATGAATATGTTCCCCTTGAGGATAATCACCGATACTACATTACAGGATTTACGGGCTCCATGGCCGAAGTTCTGGTTCCGCTTGAGGGAAAAGTGCGTCTTTATGTGGATGGGCGCTACCACGAGCAGGCCGATCTTGAAGTTGACCATGAAGAAATAGAAGTCATGAAATGTGGAGGGGACGGATCGACAACGGGAGATTTAGTCAAAGATATTACGGCCCTTGGAATCAAAAGACTTGGTTATGAGGCCGATCGAACTTCACTGGGCTTTTTAAAAAGAATGGCTAATGCCGCTCATGAAATTGTCGCCCTAGGTTCCCATGAACTTGCGCAAGTGATTGCCTTTGAAAAACTGCCCGAATTAAAACCTTTGCAATTTATTCCACGTGAATTTCGTGGGCGAGACACATTAGAGAAAACTCGTGCCATTTTTAAGACGGATACTGAAGCCATGTATCTTACGGCCTTGGATTCCATTGCTTGGATTACGAATTGTAGAGGCTATCATTTACCTTTCTTGAGTAGCTTCTATGCTCGTGCGCTCATTACCAAAGAGAAGGCCTATATATTTGTGACTCCCGAAACTCCAGTGCCTGCATCCATCAAAAAAGAGTTTGGCCTTGAGTTTATAGTGTTACCCTTTGCTGAATTAAATAAAGAATTGGAAAGGATTCAAAACACTCTTCATTTGCAAACAGTCTGGTTTGATCCAGGCATGATTAATGCTGCAGATTTTGGCATGCTCGTGAAGATTTTTGGCACCGAGAGACTGCTGGAGAAAGCTGGTGGACTTTATGAGTGGCAATCAATTAAAGAGCCTGTTGAAATTCAACAGATGGAAGCTTCTTTTAAAAGATCAGATAAAGCGATTTTTAATACTATCAAATGGGTAAAGGATTCGATTAAGGCCTCAAAGCGAATCACAGAATTAGATCTCTATCACGAGACTTCAAAAAAATATGATGAGCAAGGTTCAAGAGATCAAAGTTTTAATACGATTGCTGGTGTCGGGCCCAACGGTTCGATCATTCACTACGGTAATCCATCTGATCAAGTTCTGATTAAGTCAGATGATATGATCCTCCTTGATTCTGGAGGTTATTTTGATGGCGGTTTTGCGACAGATACAACCCGCACCTTTTTTGCTGGATCTGCTTCAGATAAAGCTGATCCTAAGAAGATAGAAATCTATACTCTCGTCCTCAAAGGTCTTCTGGCCTGTCAAAATGCCATTTTCCCTGATGGGACGAAGGGAATTGTTCTCGATGGACTGGCCCGAGCTCCTCTTCGTAAAAAAGGTTATGACTATGCTCACGGCACTGGTCACGGGATTGGCATTCATGTCCATGAGCCAGGAGTGAGAATTTCTTCTATTTCAAATGTACCGATGAAAGCGGGCCAAGCTGTTTCTATTGAGCCGGGAATTTATCTTCCAGGTTTTGGAGGAGTGCGCTTAGAAAATATTGTTTATGTGGAAAAGCATCCAGTTTATCCAGGCATGCTCCGATTTAAACCTTTCGTCTATATTGGGTTTGATCCGGCCCTTGTCGATATGAAGCTTCTTAATGATGAAGAGAAAGCTCTTCTCGAGGATTATGAAGCTGAATGTTTAAAACGTGGGACGAGCTTGAGAGCGCTTAAGTAAGCGTCTGATCTCCCAGATCATCACAAGTAAAAATAAACTCAAAATCATGGTAAAAAAACTTCCTCCTGAGGGGGGGAGTTTTTTATTTTCATCAATAGTTGCACAACCGCCTAAGAGTCCAAATCCATCAAGCTTCATGGGATAGAGGTAGCTCACTCCTCTCATATCATCTTCACCGAGAGCACGCCTGAGGTCCACTGTGCGGTAATACATCATGGCCGCTTTATCGTCCGTATGGCCAAGTCCAATCGCATGTCCGATCTCATGAGCGATGACGCCAATTTGATCGGCACGGCTAAGATTTTTAAAAACAGAAGTCGCCATGTTATTTATCAAAATCACAGAACCAACAATATCTTTACCGGCAAAATTATTTGGAATCGTGACGGCCAGAACATTTCCGCTTCCAAAATTATCTTCTCTTTCATTACAAGCAATAACAATTTCTGTGACCGGAGCGATGGTGGCTCCAGGGGCTCCAGAAATACAAGCTTCATCGGTTGGAGCGCAGAGCTTACGAGTATTAATTGAAGTAATATCCTCGGTATAACCGCCAAAACTCAGACGTAAAGCAGAAGTCGGTACGCGATTCCAGAATTTATCGATGGCCGGGCCTATAAGATCTTCAAGCTCACCTTGAGTTAAGCCTGCTCCAAGCTCGTCACAGTAAGTATTCCCTGCAATCATCACCTTCACGTCATTATCTTTGAAAGAGGCTCCAAAATTATTATTGAAGGTATAAGCAAGAGCGTGACTTGAAAGAAAAATAAAAAGAAAGATCATTCGTTTCATTATTTGTCCCAGTAATAGCTTGCAAAAAGGGTATAAGAAAATTGCCGCTGTTCTTTTTTGAAAACAGAGTAAGTATAAACTTGAAGTCTTATGGCAAAAGAATCAAAGAGAGTTTCAAAACCAAAATCAAGAGTGTTATTGAGACTTGAGCGGTTTTCATCAGGGTAATAAAAATTAGAAGTGGTATTCCCATTATTCATCTGAGCGGTTCCGCCCTTGCCCTGTTGGTTTTGCCACATCAGAGATGTTCCTAATCTCAAACGCAGCCAAGAAACAAGATCGTAACCAGCATCGGCCCTCAGCATGAAGGTGTTAATCATGATGTGGGAGTTTTCCATGGTCTGTGGCAGCACCCAGTTAAATTCCGGTAAAAATGAAAACTGAGATTGCGTAGGCCATAAAAGTCCCACGCCAACAGTTGGGGCGAAATCAAATTTTCGCAGACCACCTGAGTCATCATTTTGAACAGCATTATAGAATTCAGTGTGAGAGCCTAAATTAAAGTAGAGTTTTTTATTTTCTAATAGCTTAGTGCCACCTTGCGCAGTGTTGGCCCAGATCAATAAGTTAAGGCAAAGAATTAAAATAAGTTTCATGTACTCATGAAGCTACCAAATTTCTTTGGCCCTCGCTATCATAGAGCGAGCACTTTTGTGGAGAAATTTATGTTTGAAAGCTTTAAGGTCCCGAAAAATCTTACCCCCTCAGATCCTCGGTTTGGGGTTGGGCCCTCTTTGATCCCGATTGAAGCAGTTGAAAAATTGGCCAAAACTGGTCATGAACTCCTGGGAACAAGTCATCGGAGGGAAGCTGTTCGTAAAGTCGTTCAAGAAATGCAAGAAGGCATAAAGGCTTATTTTAAACTTCCAACTGATTATGAAGTGGTCATTGGAAATGGAGGGGCGACTCTTCTTTGGGATATGATTGGATTGGGATTGATTGAAAAAAATCCTCATCACTTTGTTTGCGGAGAATTTTCCGATAAGTGGTTTCGCGCAAATAAAAATATTCCATGGCTTCAACCTGAAATCAGTAAAGTCGACTTTGGAAAAGGAATTAATCCAGAATACAAGAAAGGATCAGATTTTATAGCCTGCACTCTGAATGAAACATCAACGGGTGTGATGCTCTCAGAACTTCCTGATGTGCCTCAGGATTGTTTGCTTGCGATCGATGCCACTTCTGGCGCAGGTCAGATTAAAATCGATTTTAAAAAATCAGATCTTTATTATTTTTCTCCTCAAAAAGTCTTTGCTTCTGAGGGGGGATTTTATGTGGCGATCATGTCACCAAAGGCGATTGAGCGGGCCCAGAAAATAGCAAAAGATTCATCTCGTTTTATTCCTGAATCATTTAAGTGGACTCACGCCATCGATAATTCAAGACAAAATCAAACTTATAATACACCGGCGATCTCTACGATTTTCTTTTTAAATGAACAAGTCAAACTCATGAATAAATTAGGTGAGGAAGCTGTTGTTAAAGAAGCAAAAAGAAAAGCAGATCTGATGTATGGTTGGGCCAATTCAAAATCCTACTTAAAACCTTTCATCGAAGAAGAAAAATTTCGCTCTATTGCCGTGGCCACTATTGATCTCGATGAAAAATTTAAGGCCGATGATCTTGCCCAATCTCTACGAGCTCAAGGTGTCGTTTATGATATCGATGCTTATCGAAAATTAGGGCGCAATCAATTCAGAATCGGGCTTTTTCATAATGTGAGTTATGAGAATCTTGAGAAGCTGACCCAGATCATTTCACTGGCCGTTGAGGATCAGTAAGTCACTGATTTATAAAGAGAAAGCGTATAACTGACTTTAGTGGTTAAGTATCTCCGCCGATAAGCATCTAAGGAGATACTCATGCGCGCCTATTTCATTCTCTTTTTTATTCTCATGTCTTCCTGTGGACAGAAAAATACTTCCGTCAAAATGGGGGTCACGACTCGTGCCGAGCTCGTGGCCGTCAAAGGTGAGCCTTTAAAAGAAGATAAGATTCCAGTGAAAGACGGACAGGTCATGGTCTATGAGAATGATGAAAAATATCAGCTTAAAGGAGATGTGGTTGTTTCGAGTTTTAAGGCCCCACAAGGTGATGAACAACTTCTTATTTTTTGGAAACATAAGTTTAAAGATTGCCTCACTATTTCAAAAGACCTCGATAAAATTCCTGGTTCTCACACTCCCGGAGAAATAGAACTTGCTTGTCCTGAGTCGGGAATCTCTGTGATTTATACTCAAGGTTCGGACCTTATTTCAAGAGTGGTGGAATATGAAGTCCGTTAGTTTTATCGTCTTTTTTACTCTGATGTTAAATTTGGTGAGTTGCTCAAAACCCTCAGGCCATTTACTCATCAAAAAAATTTCACAGCATCCCAAACAAGAAATGGCCCGTCATGTGGCCACCATTGAGGCCCAAAAATGCCTTAAAGATGTTTTCTCCGTTGAAGTTGTTAAAAAAGAAATTAAAGAGATCGAAGATAAGTTTTTAAACTTAAATAAGGTCTCTGGGAAATGGAAACATTTAGATCTCTCATCTCTTCCGGTCCCTCAGGCCAATTTTCTGAAGAAGTACGGCAATAGATTAGGTGATCTCAATAATACTCAGGCTTTTGATTTTTCCTCATGTAAAGACGTTCCCTGTGTGTTCAATAAAATTTATCAGAAAGAGGGAGATGTCGCTGGGTATGTTCACTACTTGTGGTACCTCAAAATGGGGAACCTTCTCGCAGCGACAAATACTGTTTATAATGCAAAATCTCAGTCGAAGCCTGGTATCTATAATGGCAAAGAATTTCCAGTCTCGGCCTATCTCTATAAAGAAAATGAACTCTATGCTTTTTGGCGTCTCTTGCAACTCTTAAGGGAGCCTCATACAAGACTTTTAGATTTTACAGAAATTCATCGCGTGCCTCAGGGTGAAAGTTTTGATTTTGAAGTGGAAGAACGGAAAAATGGCGGTGGTGGATTTGGAGAAACCTGTGGCCTTGCGTGGTCGTCTGGCTATGTGATTCTTCAAGATCTTTGTCTTCAAGTTAGCTCAGATAAAGACTTTGGCTATTTTTACCAAGCAGTCATGCACGAAATAACTCACCAATTGGACTATCACCAGGGACGAGAGAAAAAAGGTATTTATCGCTCTTCCGAGAAAGATTACCTTGATGTCGCTAAATTTTATCTCAAAGAGTTTAAAGATGAGTCTGGTAAGACTGTTCGGCAGTGGGAACATCATGATGGGATAAAACTGGTTTCAAGCTATGCCGGGACTTCACCTGCTGAAAATTTTGCAGAAACTATTTCACTTTTTAGATTAGAAGGGACAAAAACCAGAAAATCTATATCAGAAGATCATTGGAATTTTGTTTCAGATAAATATTTCTTTGATAGTAGTTTTGAAAATAAAGAGCTGATGAAGAATTGGCTCGCCAAAAAATCTTCTGAATTATCTTCGCGGTCTTTTCAGATGGTTGAAGAATGTTCAAGAACGACTCAAGCTTACAAGTCATCTTATTTCACAAAAAGTGATTTCATCGTTCCTGTTTTGCCGGCCATGGTGCAGTGTTTAGGGTCTCGGGCCAATGAATTATCACTAGACATCTCTTCTGAAATTAAGACGAAAGAAATCGAGGGGTGCTCAATCCTGAATGCTTATCAAGCAAAAGATGAATGGGATGTTCTTTTTAAGATTGAGGCACGCAGTTATTTAAATAAGTATCTTAAGCAGCTACAAATGGATCCTGGTTATTTTGCGAAAGTCCAATCTTTCATGGAAAAAATTCCTGAAAAAGAAATGGCCATTGATGCTTTTCTAACATGCGGAGATCCTGAGGAAGAAGAATCATGTTACCGAGAAGAGGTTAATAAAAAAGTTATCAATTCTTTGGCTTCTTTAGATTTGCCTGAAGCTCATAGTGAAGACCTGGCACGCCTTTATAGTGAAGCCCATACATTTGAAAGCATAAAGAATTATCTTTCTACTTACTACAAGGCGTTTATCCAATCAGAAAAGTTAGGCGTCGAATCAGCTGCGAAAAAACTATGGGAATCATGTCATGAATTACTTCCTTCGGATGATGCCTCCCCAAGAGGACGTATTTTCACGGTCAGAGAAGGATATTTGATTAGTTCTCTGTATAATTGTCTCAATGAAAATTTTAATTTTGAAGTCGAAGGATTAGTAAAGCAGCTCTCTTATAGAGGGGAGAAAATTCAGCATCCGAAAGAAGAAATTCTTATTAAAGCAGAAGTCGTGCCAGAGTTTTTAAATAGTTTAGAAACTTTATTGATGGAGGCCCGCAAAAAAGAAGCCCTTGTTCTTCAAGCTTTTACAGATAAAGAAGTTGCTCCTCTAAGAGCTAAAATGACTGCTGATTTTAACTGGGTCTCAGATGTGGTTTCTGATTTAAATATTCAACGTGATTGTCAGAAAAAAGCCCTTAAAGAAATAAGTTTCTCAGTCCTTTATGACCAGAAATCTGTGGTCTTTAGTCAGCTGGTCAAAGATGTTTGCTTCAATATAACTCAGTCTTCTAGTTATCTCGATTGGATTGAAAGATCAAAATCTGAGCTGACTTCTAAATCTTATACAAATTTAGAATCACGAATTTATTCTCTTGGAGTTGAGGAGGCCAAGAAATGTCTTGTCCCTTATCCTGTAGATACGAGTTTAAATAGAACTAAATTTAAAAAAGATCGAGAGGATTGTTTACTCAATGCTTGGGCGAATCTTGAATCTCAGGCCGTAAGAGAATTTCAAGCAGATCCACTGGTTATTAAATTTCAAATCGACGTGGCTGCCCTGAAGTCGAAGCTCGATCTTTCCCGCCGTCGTCTGCAACTCAAGATTTTTAAAGAGCACTTTTAATCTCTTTTGTATCCATCGAGAAATTGCTTTTTAAATTCGAGATAACGATCCTCAAGGATCGCTTGTCTCGCTCTTGAGGCAAGTGACTTATAAAAAGAAATGTTGTGGGCCGTGGCGAGGATTTGTCCCAAAATCTCATTTGAGTCAAATAGATGCTTGATATAGGCCCGTGTGAAGTTTGTATTCACATAGTCTTTTAAATTAGGCTCAATTGGAAAAAAGTCTCTGCGATAATTTTTGTGTTCAATGCGGATTTTTCCGCGGTTCGTGAAGAGAGTACCACCACGAGCAAATTTCGTCGGTATGATACAGTCACTCATGTCTATGCCATTTTCCCAGATCATAAGAAGATCCTCAGGCATACCAACACCCATCACGTAGCGGGGCTTATCTTTTGGCATAAGGGGTGCGGTGAATTTAACTACTTTTTCCATATGCTCAGGACCTTCACCGACGGAAACTCCACCAATAGCGTATCCTGGTAGATTTCTTTTTGTGACTTCTTCGATACAGATTTCGCGGTATTTATCATAAACACCACCCTGAACAATTCCAAAAAGCGCTTGCTTTGGATTATTCCATGCCTCGATACAGCGATCGAGCCAGCGGTGAGTTCTGGCGATAGAGTTTTCGACATATTTTTCTGTCGCTGGATATGGAATACATTCATCAAAGGCCATCATGATATCTGACCCAAGATTTTGCTGAACTTGAATGGAGATTTCTGGCGTGAGGAGAACGTTCTCTCCTTTTGCTCCCTTGAAGTTGGCCCCTTCTTCAGTAATGGAATTTTTCTGAAGAGAAAAAACCTGGAAGCCACCTGAGTCTGTGAGGATAGGGCGATCCCATCCCATAAACTTATGCAATCCTCCGGCCTTCGCCACCAGCTCTGAGCCTGGAGTTAAGTGAAGATGATAAGTATTTGAGAGCATGATTTGAATATTAAGATCAACGAGTTCTTTAGGCTGAAGGGCCTTGATCGCGCCGTGAGTTCCAACGGGCATGAAGACAGGAGTCTCAATATCACCGTGAGGTGTATGAATAATTCCGGCCCGAGCGCCACAATTTTTATCAACGTGTTGGAGAGTGAATTTAAAGTGCTGGTTTACATCTGAACGAACATTCATAAAAGAACTATCCTTGGCATAAGTTGTTTTCAAGACGGCAAGCCGCCTGCATTTCCAGTAAGGAAGTACGAATGCGCCGACCTTATCAAATCCTTGTGCCTTTGTTGAGCCTTTTTCTAGTTCGAGTAGATCTTACAGACCTCTGGCCCCTTGAAATGAGGGTCAGGATTTTAAAGGTTTATGATGGGGATACGGTGCTGGTTCAAAAGGGCAACTGGTCTCAGAAGCTGAGGCTTTCACCTATCGATGCGCCGGAACTCATGCAACCCTTTTGGAATGGAAAACCGGGGGCGGGCCAACTTGCCCAAACTTGTCTGAAAAAAAATCTAAGCTCAACGGGGATTTTAAGACTTCACGGTTACGACATTTACCATCGAATGTTAGGAGATCTTGATCACGTGGCCATCAAGCTAGTAAGGCAAGGATGCGCGAGTCTTTATCCGTATGCGAAGTTTGAATCAGTGGCCGCGAAATATCTTTTTTTGAAGGCGATGATGGAGGCGAAAAATAAGAGGCGAGGTTACTGGGCCTTTGGCGGCATTAAGCAACCAAAGGCTTGGAGAAAGGGGAGAGTTAAAAAGCGAAACGGAGACCGGTAGAAACTCCAACAAGATCATTTCCAAAAGCCTTGTCCGCTTGAACAAAAACGCGAGTCCATGGAAGATTCAACTGAACACCAGCAAATCCGCGTGTTAAAAATGGGTTCACTTTTCCTTTACCATCAACGTTGGCTTCAGTGTCAATATCTCCAACATCCTGTCCAGTTCCACATCCTGCTGATGTACCGTTGCCGTCATTTCGACATAAAGTAGAAGTTGTGGAATTGAGATCTCCTTTACCTGTCGCTTTACCCATATTGTAGTCCACACCAAGTCCAGTGTAGATGCTGACGAAATACAGAACTTGGACTGATGTTGAAATTTCTAGAGGGATCGAGTGAGTGGCCACATCAATTTCAGCATTTGGTGATGCTGAAATTTGAGAAGAATAAGTGTCACCACTATCTTCGTAAGTTAAATCTTTAGTGATTGCAGAATTCACTTTTAAGTTTGTATGGTTATACTCATAACCGGTGTGAATTTTAATACCACCCCAACCAAGTAAACGATTTCCGCGACTCTTTATCCAGTCATAACTGAAGTGAACACCATATGAAGAAAGATCTGCACTTCCGCTGGTCTCCTTATTATTCATTTCATATTTGTATTTCATCCCATTCAGGTAAACATTCAGTTTTTTGGTTTCCAAACCAAGGATGGTATTAGTTGGAAGCCAAGATAAGTTCGTACCAATAATAAGCCCACCTTGAATACCAGCTCCAGAAATGGGAGAGTCTGCTTCCTTATTTTTTTCGAGATCAGCTCCAACGCCAACGCCTGCACCCACAAGAAAGACACTCATATTTGAGGCATAATCTGAACCAATACCTTTACCTGCCATAACTGATGAGTTCGCCATTCCTTCCATTAATCGATCTGGAGTTGTTGCACTAGGGAGGCCATCGTTAATTTCATCCTCGATCTTTTGAACTTCAGCTTGAAGAGCAGTAACAAGTGGAGCAGGTAACCCACCATCTGGTGTCAAGGTCAGCTTAAAAATCTGCGCACTCGAATCAGTGGCATAGAGTCCAAGAGTTGCGATGGTAAGGAGGTGGAGGATTTTTTTAAGCATGGCCTGAGGTCCTTAGGTTGGCAGAGATAATCCAACGATTCTAATGGGTTTGGTGATTTAAGGGGAGTCAGAATATTTTACCTTCTCGACTGACAAACTCCACTAGAGGTGATACCCACCTAGTTAAAATTATTAGATTAGGAAACATTTATGTCTTTTATTGATACACCCATGCACTCTGGACTAGAGGCTTTTTTTAAAGAACAGGGCCTTAAAAGCGCTACACCAATTCAGAAGAAGGTTATTCCTGAGATCTTAAATCGGAAATCGATTATTGTTTTATCGGAAACTGGTTCTGGAAAAACTCTTTCATATGCCCTTCCTATTTGCAGCAAGATTAAAACGAAAGAGGATGAAGGCATTCAAAATAAAATGAAAGGTGCACCTTATGCACTTATCGTGGCGCCAACGAGAGAACTCGCGACGCAAATCTATGGTGTGTTTAAAGGGATCTCTCACCACACGAAACTTCGCGTTCGTGAACTTACTGGTGGCGATACAAATGCCAAGATGAAATCGGTGGCCCAGCAAACATACGAAGTGTTGATCGCAACACCTTCAAGAATTAAAAGTGCTCTACGCCACAAAGAACTTAACTTGAATCAATTGCAGTATGTGATCTTTGATGAAGCCGATCAGTTGTTTGATATGGGTTTCAAAAAAGATTTAGATTTTATTATTGAATATTTTGATATGAACATGACTCAGTTTGGTTTCATTACGGCCACTTTACCAACTGAAGTTGAGCAGTTCATCGTTGAGCGTTTCCCGATGATTCGCTTTGAGCGCCTCACTGGAACAGGTTCTCATGCTCCTCAAAGCCGAATTGAAACGTATAATGTGACTGTGACTCCGGCCGAAAAAAATATGGTGGTTCGGATGTTTATGGAGCAACAGGCGCAAGGGCGTGGAATTATTTTCACGAACCAAAAGAATCAGGCCGAAGAAGTTTTTAAATATCTCACCGAGAAAATGCCGAAGCTTAAGTTAAAAATATTGCACGGTGATTTAGAGATTAAGGAAAGAGAATCAGCCATTAAATCTTTTGTTGAAGGGAAGGCGCAAGTTCTTGTGGCCACAGATATTGCGGCCAGAGGGATTGATATTAAAGATCTCGTTTGGGTGGTGAATTATGGTTTACCAAAAACGGCGATCTATTATCTTCACCGCTGCGGTCGTGTGGCCCGCGGTGGACGAAAAGGGATTGTGTATAATCTCGTGGCGTCTCATGATTACAAAATGATTACTCAGATCAATGAAGCGATTGCGAATCAAAAGCATTTGAATCTCGACATTATCCCTGAAGAAAAACTTAAAAATCAGCGTGAGCGTCTTGAGAAAAAAATTGAGATCAAGCAAGCGACTTTTAGAGGACAAACTTCGAAATCAAAAACAAAAACAGAACTTGTGGATCGCGCTGGTAAGAGAGTTAAAACCTCTGGGCGTGGTCGCTCTGGTGTTGGTGCTGATTATAAGAAGGGAACTGCTGTCGCTCCAGTGAAGCGTAATCGTGGTGTTAAGCGCCGATAAAATCTTCAATCTCTTGACGTCTCTTGAGGGTGTCTTCAAGACCGAGCTCCATCAGGGGAACGGTGTAGCATTTATCAAAGGCGAGATAGCTTAAGAGATCGAGTCCCTCTTTATCGGAAACTCCAATCCCTTTTAAGAGATAGCGGAGCATGGGTGGCATTTCGTCATTCAGCCTTTCCGTCATTTTACCAAGATCTTTAGATGGCCTAAGCATGAGAATGGGAATGGATTTGAAGTCATCCTTGTGACCTTCTTTTATGAGTGAATTAATTTTCATCATCCGCTCAACATCTGCTTCAAGAGAATCTAAAAAGACCGCATTCATCATCACACCAGTGATTTGGCCAATCGTAGGATCTCTAAAGGGAGAGAGAGCTTTCTCACGCATTATTTTTTGATGGTGAGGGAAGCGAACTCCAATCGCAATAATTTTTTCAGCACCCAGATGGATGGCCGGAGAAAGAGGAGTCGTTTGTCGAATGCATCCATCACCGTAATAACTATCTCCCACTTTGATAGGAGGAAAGAAAAAGGGAATGGCAGCCGAAGCCATGATGTGATCAAGTTTTAAATTTTCTCGTATGGAGAAGCGATCTGATCGCGACCAATCTTGAATATCCGGTGAGCCTTGGTAAAAAACAACGTTACTTCCAGAATTATAGTTTGTGGTTGAAAGAGCAACGCCTCTCAGAGTTTTGTCTTCAATGTTTTTTTTGATGTCATTAAAATCTAGTTCACGCTTTAATAAATTTCTTAAAGGTGTAGTGTCGAGAAGATGATTCACATTGGTTTCTCTGGGAGAGAGACCACCAAAAATCGCTCCCCCCATAATTTTAATACCTAAACTTGAAATTGTTCGAGCACGGAGGTCATAAATATTTTGGGGCTTCAGTTTGTTCCAGAGATCGATGAGATTAGACGTGGCCATGTCCCAGTCTTTAGCATTGCTGGCCAGGTAAGATGAATTGATCGCACCGGCAGAATTACCAGTAATGATATCAAAAAGATTTGTATCTTTTTTTAAGATTTCATACAGACCCCGCACCACTCCAACTTGATAAGCAGCGCGAGCTCCTCCACCAGTCATGACGAGACCAAGTCGATTGCTCATCCCTCTATTATGCCAAATTCAAACTTTCTTGCATTAATTTAGTTATCAGATCAAAGTAGATGGTTAATTAAGACCCTGGAGCTCTCGAGAGGTAAACCAAATCCATCGCCACAGAGATAGAGACCTGGATAGAGCTCCAAAAATTTTTGTGAGTATGTTGTCATAGGTCGAGAGTAGCGCCATTTCTTGAGTTCTAATTTTTCAATTTTTAGATTGCCCAAAGGTGAGCGCTTGAAAATTTTAAGTATTTCATCAGTTGACACAGCTTCTGCTTGATCAAAATATTTCTCTGAAAATTCTGGAGAGCATTGAATCACGAGTCCTTTTGGATGAAGTTTTCTTTCCTTCATGAATTGGAAGTGATGTCCTTCGAAGATGCTACTTGAAAAATTTTCTGTTGATTCAAGCGTGACTAAAAGGATCAAGGCTTTTGTGTATTTGATTGAATGAAGCTCATGGTTTTCGTTTGGCGCGAGGTGATTTTGTGAGAGAAGATCTAGCGCCTGAGGAAGAGGAGCAGTTAAAATGACATTTTTTGATTCTAAAACTAATCCTTCTTCTGTTTCAATGTGCCAACCTTGATTTTGAGGTTTTAATTTTGTAACTTTTTGCTCCTTCATGATCTTTAAATCTTTGGCCATGATTTTGGCGATTTGGTTCATGCCGCCAGGAACATAATGTCCTAAATCTGTGGAGATGGTCTCTAGGGTTAAATTATTGTCGATGCTGTCAAGAAAGAGAGCACCGTGGTCAAGTCCTAGATCATCTATGCGACGAGTGGCCAATCTTCCACCCAGTCCTTTGGATTTTTCGAGAATAGTGTAAGTTTGGTTTCGGTTTTGTAGCGCTTGGGCGATATGTAAACCTGTTAATCCTGCCCCTATAATGATGTAGTCCATGTTTTTCTCCAAATATCCTCTTGAGTCAAGATACTCCAAGATTACAGTTAGAGCTTCTCCGTGTCTAAAATTTGTATATACTATTACTAAGATTTAGTTGAGTTGTTTGCCCCCTAGAGATACTTAAAACGAGATAAAATACTTTAATAAACGATCAGAAGGAAAAAATATGAAAGTCGTCATAACTGGTGCTACAGGTTTTGTTGGTCAAGTGATTGTAAAGCAATTGCTTGCAGCTGGTGATGAAGTTATTGTGCTGACACGAAATGTAGCAAGAGCGGCCATCACTTTAGGCAGTTCATGCCGGTATTATCAGTGGAATGAAAATGAAGAACTCCCACCTCTTGAGGCTTTAGAGGGAGCGGATGGAATTATTAACCTTATGGGTGAATCAATTTCAAAACGTTGGGATGAAAATCAAAAAAAGAAAATCTATAACTCGCGCATTTTTGGGACTCGCAAACTTGTTGAGGCGATGGAGAAACTAAAAAAGAAGCCTTCGGTTTTTGTGTCAACTTCTGCTATTGGAGTTTATGGAAATCGTGGGCCTGAGGAAATTAACGAGGCATCAACAGTAGGGAGTGATTTCCTTGCAAAAGTTTGTCTAGATTGGGAAAACGAAGCGAATAAGGCCCGTAATCAAGAGGCGAGAGTCGCTATCATCCGTGTTGGAATTGTTTTAGGCCATGGCGGTGGGGCCCTGGCCCAAATGCTTCCTATTTTTAAACTTGGTGGTGGAGGACCTCTTGGTTCTGGTCGTCAATTTATGAGCTGGATTCATATCGATGATCTTGCTTCAATGTATGTTGAAGCTTTAAAGAATCATGAGATCAAAGGTGTATTAAACGGCACTTCACCTTATCCAGTGACAAATGCAGAATTCACCAAAGTTCTTGGTAAAGTTGTGAGAAGACCGGCCTTCCTTCCTGCTCCTTCATTTGCGATCAAAATTGCTTTTGGAGAGATGTCGCAAATTCTTTTAGAAGGACAAAAGGTTCTTCCTGTAAAATTCAAAGAAGCTAAATTTAGATTTCGCATGCCGACATTAGAAATGGCGCTTAAGGAATCAATCAGCCCATCTTAAGATAAAATAAATTTTTGACTTTAATGCAAAGGGCCCTCTTAAAGAGGGCCCTTTTAATTTAATTTATCCTTAATTTCATCTTCAGCTCTTTTTTCTTTTGATCCTTCTCAGTTATAAGCCCATTGGTCATTTATCCAAGGGAGTTTAATGAAAAATTTATTTCTACTCGTTATGCTGAGTTTGCTTCACCATTGGGCCTACGCTGAGCCATTTGAAGAGGGCAATAGTCCTTATTTCTTTCGAAAATTAGCAGGCACTGAAATGATCTATCATCTTGAACTTCTTCCTTCGAAAGGAGAGATTTTAGATAGTCGCTATGGGTGGTCAGAAACCTACTGGCCTAGCCAGCTGGGAGGTATTGCTTATAGATGGAATCATCCGAATCCAGAGCCCTTTCGTTATCGAATGAAGAGTCAGCAAGAATTAATGAAAATGAGCTTTGAAGAAATATCTCAACTCTCTCCGGCCGAACTCTATGATGTGGCCCAAGGTGACTATCAATTTAGCTTAACTCGAAAAACACTCAGTATGGTAAGTTCCAGAGATTTGTGGTGGGAGGGGATTTGTCATGGTTGGTCCATGGCCGCCACTAATTATCCTGAACCTGCAAAAGTTATTGTGACTAACCCTGATGGAATAAAAGTTCCCTTTGGGTCATCGGATGTAAAGGCCTTGCTCGCTATGCATGATGCCTATAATTATGGAGGCGCATTTTCATTTACAGGCAGAAGATGTCGAGTCAATGGCAAAGTCCCAGGAGAAGCAGGGACTCGTGATCGTCATGTGGATCCACCATCAGATGAAGAGGCGAATACTCCTGAGTGCAAAGATGTGAACGCCGGTGCTTTTCATGTGGTCTTAACAAATATGATTGGCATTCATGGAATGGGTTTTGTTGCCGACATAGATCGTTTTAATGATGTGTGGAATCAGCCCGTGACTAGTTACTCAACCGAATTTTTAGCCGAAGAGGCCATCTCTAGCGAGGAGTCTCTTTTGGGGATCGTGAGAAAAATAAGAGTGAAAACGAAAATGATCTATGGTGAGGAGCTTAAGTTTTTCACACCAGAGCTGGCAGCAACAGGCATCTTAAATTTTGTTTCTAAAAATCCTGTGACGGGGACTCCCCATCAAGAATTTAGATCAAAAGAATATGAATATTTCTTAGAAGTCGATGGAAATGGGAAAATTTCTGGAGGGAGTTGGATTTCAGACACGAGACCCGATTTTTTATGGCTTTATCAAAGATCAAGAAGTTTTAGAAATGCTCCTATACCTCTTGGGGGATTAGCAAAAATTTATCGTCCTATCTAGCAAGGTATGCCCCTTATGATTTAAATATTATAAGGGGCTTTTTTTGATGAGACCACAGACGACGGGAATTGTAAGCTGACTGGGACTCTGATCAAAACTTTGGATTGAGAGTGGGAGAGTCGTTTTCCTATTTATCCCTAGGATGATCATGACTTTATTTTCTAAATTTAAAGACTCGTTACGATTGAGTTTCACAAAAAAATCATGGGGATCAAGGTCCGGAGTTTTAAGATCTTCCTCGATAAATTTGAGATCCGTTTTTTGAGTGTATGAAAAATTACCAAAGGGGAATTGATCTTGTGATCCATTTTGGACACGAAGATTATTATCTAGAGGGATAAGAATCTTTCCACTGACTCTAAACGCTTCTCTAATATCAATCACTCCATCCCCATTCTTATCATCGGCTTGATCTGGACACCTTTTTCCAGTCAGAATGAATTGTTGATGAAACTCAGGGGCTGCATCTTCAAGCCATGAATAAACTGAGATCTGCCCATTATTTATTTTAATGTCTGATTTGCCATTAGGTATCCAACCAGAGAGATGATTGTTGAGCGGTCTTAAAATGACTTGGTAGTCTCCATCAGGGGAGGCCGGAGTTTCTATTGTCATAATATCTTTTGAAACACTTGTGTTCTGGCCACAAGAGATGAGCCCAAAATAAAATAGAGTTGATAAGGCGAGGTTTAATTTTTTCATGGAGGATCCTTTTTAGAAAGCTTGCTTATAGGCAAAATTGATTTCACCTCTAGAAAATTGACTTTTGCTCTGACCAGAGAGCTCTTTATTTTTCAAATCAATGGGATTCCAAGTAAACATAGAATCAACCATGAGGTAGCAATCTTCGGTTTGGGGATTCACATCATATTCTGAAAACTTTTCAGTATAGAGGCATGACCTCTTGGTAAAAACAAAGCCATCAGTCCATTCTTTTATCGTCACTGGGCGTGGATTAAACATGAAATCAAAAACCCATTTTTCAACGTTGTTATCTTTCTTGATAGAGAAAAGAGGGGCCACGTGAAACCACCACTTAAAACGATGTTTATTGATATAGGACGCAGTGAAGAGCACATAAACTTTCTCTGACGTCATATGATGTTTTGTGAATTCCTCCCACGCCCAAACATGAGCACGGTTTGAACACTCTGAGGATCTTTTGTATCGGGAATTAAGGCGATTAAAAATGTCATAAGCTTCATTTTCACTGATTAAAGTTGGTGTCGGCGGCGCTGATATATGAAAATGATGAGGTGATTCCGAATCAAGAGGGAGGGCCTTATCATCGGACTGGATTTGGAGAAGATTTTGCTCTTCATCAACGATAACTGCATAGGGATCATTAGTTTCTAAATGGAGTACGTCATCCGTCAGGGCGACTCTTCCATTGCTAAATTTTAGCAACGTTGTTTGGGGATTAATTTTTTCAGACCCAATTAAATGAGCAAAAAATGTTTCGGCCTCTAATCTTGGGATAAATAAAAAGAAAAAGACTAGTAAGATAACTGTACTCACTCACGCCCCCTAGCTTATGCTCATTGGAGGTTTATCTTATTCCTGGAAAACTTGCCTAGAGCGCTTGAGCAATCTTCATTTAAAATTAAGCTATTCTTCCTACTTTGATCTCCTGCGTTCTTGGTTTAAACTTAAAGAATGAAATTATTCAGTTTTTTAACTTCTCTTTTTATCTTGTTGGGTTGCACCAAAGAGCTCAAGTATTCGAAAGAGCAACTTTACTCCAAGGCCCTTAAAGCAGATTCAAGTGTGACATTTATCTTACCTAAAAATTTAACTGATGGGGTTCACTGTACGGACTACACAGAGGGGTGTGTGGCCGGACATAATGTTCAAGTTCGTAGATTAGATTTTATAGCTGTTGAGTTTATGACTGAAGCCCAGGCCATCTATGCGGCGAAAAAAGTGAGAGGCTATTATTCTAGGAATTGGCTTTTTGATGATGTGGCCGGGGAGCCTATTCTAGAAAGATTTGTTACTGAGCACTTAGAAGCGAAAAAACCCTGAAAAAGTCTTCTCAAAAAAATCAAGTTTCTTCATCCAAATTTCACTAAGGTCTTTCATCTCTGGTGTCTGCAAGAGTTCTTGATGAATCGTTTCTTTTAAAAGAAGGAGCCATCTTCCAAGCTCACCCCGCTTAATGTGAAGGGGAACATGAATGTTTAAGACATCAAAATTATTTTCGATCGGATTGAGGGACTTACCCAATAACTGAATTTCCCAGAAACTGATGATTCTCGGAATATGCTCATCAAAATTTTCGATATGTCTAAAGTGGTAACCAATTAAGATATCTGATTTGGCCTTATCATAAAAACAGGTCACAATATTTTTAATCCAATCATGTTGATTCATAGAGGACGAGTGAGCTGAGGCATTTGTGAAAGATATTGATGTGATAGAGTTTTGAATTGAAAGTTTTGCTCTTGAAAGAATTTAAGATCTTCTTTCTCTTCAAAAACAAGTTTTGAACCAAATTTTAACAGATGGCATTTTCTTGCCTCTGGCATTTCAAAAAATTTAATTAAGGCATATTGTGTATAGAGTTCGTCGGGAACAATTGTTTCCTCACCCTGTGGTTCAAACGGAAAAGGCTCAAAAAAGATATTACCATTTTTTCCTTTGAACATAACAAGGCAACCTAATACTTTTAAATCTTTTTCAAAAGTTAATATTTGTACCCCAAGCTTTTCCCAACGTTGAAGAAGTTTTTCTTCGATTGGAAAGGTTGTCGGTGTGTCTTTGGGATTTGGGTAATCTCCAAGTTCAACTTGATTTTTTACATGCATATCTCGCCAACTACTTTTAATGAATTGGTGAGTTTGAGCATTAAGGGAGTTCAGATATTCTTGGTAAGTTTTAACTGATTTCACCATGGGCTCAAGAACATAACGATCTTTTTGTTGCTCTACAATTGGAGTCCATGATGATTTAAAGTCTTGCAGACCTTTAATAAAGAAAAATTCTTGAGATTGAATTTCAATTCTCGTTTCATACTCTTTGATGATTTCCTGAACTTTCTCTCGTCCACTGCGAGCATAGCGCGGATCAAAGACAAAGAGTCCTGAATTCCCATCACCAACTTTCCAGGTTATTTGCTTCCAATGGAGATAATCTTTTTTCCAAAAGAAAAAGAATCTTTTCCACCAAGGCACTAGTTCCTTTCCTGGAAGGGTTCTGAGAGCAAGTTGAGCAAAACCAATCGGTGTATTTTGAGTCGGCCCAAAAAATAAGAAGTAAGTAAAAACTGCGTCGGCCGGTGCTGAATCATGTTTTTCTTTGAGACTATCAAAGCTAGGTGCATCCTCTTGAAGGAGGATTTCCAGACTTGGAATAAATTCCTGATCGATCTCATGAATAGAGTGAAACTTTTGAACAATTAGCATTACGTTAATTGTGATCTTTTTTTTGTTCTACGTCAAAAAAACTATAGAGATATTGTTCGAGCACAAAAAGGACATAGCTTCCAGAATTGAATATCGAGTTCTTTTCCACAAGCACAGTTATATGAAGTTGAAAGATCTTGAGTGGATTCTCCAAGGACAAAGAGGTTTGGTCTCATGGCCTGGAGAGTGAGTGAATTGGCCTTATAGCCACCAGGAACGAGGGGATCAGGTTTAAACATCGCTGGGCCAATAGATTCATCCACTCTAAAATGAACCTTAATATCCTCTCGTCGGTCAATTTCAAAAGCGTTTGTTTCAACTTCATTTTGAAGTTTTTTAATATACTCAAGAGTCTTATTTGGGTCACGGTGGTCAAGGTTTTTCAAATCGTCTCCATCGGCGCTCGAGAAGAGTAATAATTTCTCTCACGGCCCTATTATGAGCATTAAACCACTTCCATGGTGGTGGTTTAATTTTATCAAAATCTTGTAAAAAAAATACTCCCTGATTTCCACATTCTTCAATTGTCCTGAGAGTCCACTCCACCACTTCGGGAGAAGATGAGAAAAGAAGTTTTTGAAGAGCTTGAAGATAATCATAATGAAGGCGCTGGCCTTTCTTAAATCTCGCCTGAATGATGTGTTTGCGAGAACAATTGAGGACAAAAACGAGTATTCTTGGGGTCAGATTTTGTTGAAGAAGATGAAGTAATGGTTTCTCCCATGCTTGATGATCAGTTGCACTGTGATCGATGAGGCAGAGAAGTTTCTCAAGTTCTCCTTCATTTTTTAAATTGTCATTTCTTTCAAGAGCAAGGCTTAAGTATTCTACTTCCTCAGAGCTGAAGCGAATAAGGCCCCTTGAGGTCCCATCAAGATTGTTTATAATTTTTTGGTAGGTTTCTTCGATATTCATATAGTCCAAGTTGTTGAAAATACAATAACATAAGGGCGACTCTCTGTAAAATTTACTTCTCCTTCTTCTCCCATGAGCTCTATGTTTTCACACTCCTAGGCTTATGTTAGGATGCGCACCATCTATGACGACTTTGTTGATCAATTCTATATATCGGGCCACTGAAGGAGAGGGAATTCATATTGGAATTCCTCAGATTTTTATTCGCTTTCAGGGATGTCACATTGGTTGTGTAAACTGCGATACTAAAGAAACTTGGGATTTTGATCCACGTTTCACCAAATCTCTTGATGAGGTGATGGAAAATATTGAAGTCTTAGGACAAGATCTTATCAAGCGAGTGTCCATTACGGGTGGTGATCCTCTACATCCTTCTCATATTCCATCCTTGCTGATGCTTATTCAGGAACTCAAATCCCGTGGTTATTTTATAAATATTGAAGCGGCCGGAACTCGAATCGTGAAAGAGGTTTTTGATCTTGTGGATTTTATTTCATATGACTTCAAGACTCCATCAACTGAAGTCAGGACATCTAAAGAACTTCTCGTTAAATTTATGAATGAGTATGGTCTTAAAAGTCAGATTAAGGCCGTGGTGGCGAATAAAAAAGATTTTGAAGCAACTTTTGATGCCTTTCATTTTGCCCGGACTCAAAATGTTCCCCAAGTTCCATGGTGTCTAACTCCTTGTTATGAGCCAGGGGAGCCCTTTCCTATGAATCGTTTTCAGCAGGTCATAAAACTCAATGAATCCTTTGGTTTACCTTTCAGAGTGATTGGTCAACAGCATAAGTGGGCCTACGGTCCAAGCGAAAAATTAGTTTAACTTTTTACTCAAGATTTAGGCGGAGTTTCCGATAAGAGACTCATGCGTTTATGGCTTCTTTTTATCCTCATTTCTTGCTCTTCTCCCTTTAAGTATAAGTACTCATCTGGTCAGCGTTTTCTTGCAAGTTCAGGGCAGTCCATTTCAAAAGTTGCTAGGATTGAAGCATCACTTAAAGATGCGGTGATTTTTGCGAGTGGTATGGATGCAACTTTTTTAACCGTAAAACTTTTTGATGAGGAGGGAAATCTTCTCACTCATATTAGTCCTGAAGAATTAATTGTTTCCGCTTCAGAGGACGTCTCTGCGATGCCTTTCTCGCTTAAGCAGGGAGTTTATAAAACAGCGATTCTTCCGGCCGTTAAAAGCCCAGATATTAGGCTTCAAGTTGAGTGGAAAGACACAGTCAAAAGTAATATTCTCATCCTTCAAACAACAAACGCTCCGCTTAAAGATGAAATGATCCCACTTCATCATGAATACTCTGAAGGAAGATCTCATGGTGAGCTCAGTATCAGTAGGGGGAGTGCTTCTCCTGAATCAACGACAGAAGAATTTAGTTTAGTGAATGTGGGCGAGAATAGTATTGTGACTAAGCCTGAATCTTCTCGGAATTTTAGTTTTGAATATCCAGAGCAAGCAAGACAAAACCTCGCTCTTCAGGTTGATGATTCACCTAATGATACGGTTTCTCATACCATGCACTCGGTGTTTATGTTCTTTCCTCGAAACCAATTACCTGTGGTTGAACAATTAGAGGCCACCATCGATGTGACTCTACCTACAGGTGAGAAAATTATTTTTCAAAAAGAGTCCAAAGAAATTGTCACAGGTGTTTTTGAGGAAGGTCCTGTTGATATTGGGCCGGATCGCTTCAAGCGTCGCTACGCCGACTTAAAGTATAAAGGTTACGGAGTGGTTTTAAGAGTGAATGCTCGCGGACAATCTCCTCAACTTGGCCAGTTTGAGAACTTAAAAATTGATATGGATTATGGGCTAAAGGGGTCTGCCGAAGTCTTAATCTTAAATGGGACCACTGGGCAAAGATGTCGAAGACCTAAAACTGATTTTTGGGAAAACATGGATGTCAGTCCAATTGAATTTAAATTTCCAACTGATAAAGCTTTTGATGATTATCTAAAATCAAAATGTGGATTTTCAATTCCTAAACCGATGTACTTGCCACGCTAACTGAAACCAGCCAATCAAAAAAGCCGTTCCACCAATTGGAACAATCAAGGCAAATATCTTGAGGCCAGTGATAACGTACAGATAACAATTGAATGAGAAGAGAACAATTCCAATTAAAAAAAGGATGAATGATATTTTTATTTTGATTAAAGGAAATAATTGGTGAACTAATCCTATGAGCACAATCCCTAAAGCATGATAAAAATGATAACGGACACCCGTTTCAAAAGTGACGAGTTTTTCAGGGGTGACAAGATTCTTGAGTCCGTGGGCCCCAAAGGCTCCAAGAAGAACGGCCAAACCAAGGAGACAAAAACCAGTCACTAGAATTTTGCGAGATTGTGAGTTCATCATGAGGATCGCCCTTTTTGATAAGTTAAAAAAAGATTTTTTAGTTTCCCTTCCACTCCTTGGCGGATCTGGAGTTCTCTTCCTTTTAAAACACCTAATGAGTTAGCACGCTCATCAGTTCGATGTGAGGATTGAGTTGAGGAGAGTCGGCCATAAATTTGCCTGATTTTAACATCGAGATTTTTTTCCACGAGGATCAGTGATTTTTGGTCATCAGAAGAAAAATTTTCTTTGGATGATTTCATCTTCTCTCCAAAGCCTTTGGCGAGCCCCATAAAGAATGAGTTTTTGGCCCGTAAACCTTCTAATTTATATTCCTGTTTTGAGACTTGCCACAATCTTTCCATTTCTAAATCAAGAAAATTGGCCACGTACGAGGCCAGTAGCACATTTGTTTTTGTCCCAGTGATTTCAATAGAACAAGTTCCTTTGCCCATACTCACAACAGGGCGCACTAAGAAGTGTCTCAAGATTTCATAGACCGACATGAGCTTGGCGTCTTTTCTTTTTTGAATCATGACTCGATCCATGTAGAGTGGATCTTCATCTTGGTTTTTAAGATGATCGAGGTTATGCCTTAATAAAAGAGCATTGGCCTTCATCGTTGCAATTTCAGCTTCATGAGGATTTGAACTTTGGGCCAGTTGGAAAAGTTTTTTTACTTTTTCGAGAACTTTTTCGGCTTCAATATCTCCTTCTTTGGCCTGGTTGGCGAACTCTAGATTTAAAGTTGCCTCAGAGATAGAGCTAGAAAATCCATATAAGCGGCAGGTGTCATGAAATTCTTTGCCGTGAGAATTTACATCCCCATATTTAATCCATGTGAGGTAATGGGCGAGCTCATGCTTAAGAATGTCTCTTATGACAGAATCTTTGGCCGAATAGATAAGTTTTTTATTTAGTCCAATTTGAAAATAACCGCTTTGGAAGTGACCCCATTCTTTACCTTCAAAAACCACAACTTTAATAGGGTAGAGGTAATTTTGAAAAAGAAAGCGGCTTGTTTTCACAGGAAATCCAAGATCTCCCAAGATTTCCTTAAGCATTTCTTGGGCCTTTTGGATAAAGGCGATGCTGACTTGATCGTAGATAATCATTCTTTGAGACTAATGGGGTAGGGTCAGGATCGTCAATTCTGGATTTCGAAAAAAAGTAAGTTTTAGTCAGGACAAGAGGGAAAGAGCTTGTAAAAATTTCCTGAAAATACCTTAAGAAAAATTATTGTAGTGTCAAAATGCACTTCTTCCGCAGCCTCTTTAACTATGTTACAAATCAAATATTCCCGACAACTGGATGGAGGAAGGAATGAAAAAGCTTTTAGGTGCTTCTTTTTTACTTTTCATTATGGTGTCTCTCAACTCTAACGCCTTTGGCGCTTCTTTAAATTGTTATTTTAAGAACCCAGAAGCAACGGTCGAAGGAATTACAAAACTTGAAATTAATGATGATGTCCTTGTGGTGAATGAGACTGAGGCGATTGATCTCCAGCATTCAAGAATTAAATGCGGGCAATTTGGAAAACAGCATCGTTTTGATGGCCTAGGAAATGGTCTTCAAATTATCTTAAAATCATGTACTGACGAAGCTGTCCTAGAAGGGCACTTAATTAATGCAAATGAATCTCAAGTGGCAGCTGTTCTCTGCGATGAAGTGAAGCCGTAGTCTTAGTAACAAGTCACGGTTTCGCTCACGGGTTCTCCCATGTTTTCACCCCGAAAGACTTGAACGAGTTGTCCATTTTGTTTTGTCACTTTGACATCTACAGAGGCCAAGGCTTCACCATCGATGGTGACGTAGAGTTTCACATTGAGGCTTTGATTCGTACAAGCGGCCATTGTTTGAGTTTTTATTACTGTCCCATTATCAGGATCTTTTAAAGTGCTCACTCTTGTTTTTCCATCAGCAAGATATTTTTCAACACTCTGATCACCTGTTTGCGAGTCAGTCGAGCGAATGATGAATTGAAAAATATTGTTACTTACGTTTTGTTCAATCTGCACATTCGATTGAGAGGTGCCCTCCGGACTAGTGGACTGACAATTTTTATAAAATCCACTCAGGTCTGGACAAGCAAAGGCCTGTGAACTTAAAAGTAAAACCATTCCCAATAGTCTGCGCATAGAATTTCCTTTCTGTGATTATTTTATCTTATTCCAATACTGCTATTTGTCATGGGCCCTGCATCATGGTTCACATTGGCACCAGTAACATTGTGGTCATGCGTCAAGTAATTTAGATTACTTAGAAGTGTTTTGGTCTTTAATTTGCAACCCTCTGACTTATTAACTCAGGATGAGTGTCAATTTGGAATGAAAGGGGAAAGATCAATGCAGTTTTTATTTTTGATTTGTAGTTTACTCATGAGCGTCTCAGTGCGCGCGCAACTTGAGTCTGTGATCCAGTACAAAGGTCAAAATGGTGAAGTCATAAAACTTAATCAGGCCGTTCAAGTGACTCGACCAGTTCCCTATCAGGTTCCGGATACTTGCTATAGACAGGTTCCTTACCAAAATTATGAATGTCGTAATGAAACTCGTTATCGTCAGGAATGCCGTTGGATTCCTGCCTCTCAAAATTGTTGGACAGAGAATGAGCGCATTTGTCGTCCAGTGACTAGAACTCGTCAGGAATGCCATCAAGGTCCTCCTCAACAAGTCTGTCATGAAATTCCTCCAAGAGAAATTTGTGAACAAAAACCCCCTCAACAAGTTTGTCATACTGACCCTCGAGGACAAAGAGTGTGTAGAAGTGCTCCTAGTGGCCGTATCTGTCATCGAACTGGTGGCGGACGTCAGTGTGATACTCGACCTGGCCAATCAATATGTCGTAATGTGACTTATACAGATCAAGAGTGTAGTAACTATCCTCGCCAGCAATGTCAGCAAATCCCAGGGCGTAATCATTGCGAGAATACTCCTTATCAAGAGCAAGTTTGTGGTTATGAAACTCGCTACCGTAGTGAGCCATATGCTTGTACGAAGACTGAATACCGAGATGAAGTTTTTGCTAAGACGATTTCAGGATCAATTGACGTGATATTCATCACTAATGGTGTCTTTGAAGAATTTCCACTTTTAGTAAAAGTTCAGGCGCTTAATTCAAAGTTTGAAAACTTTAGCTTGAATGCCAAACTTTTAACTTCTCCACGCTCAGTGGTTGTTGTGAAAGAGAAAAATATTCAGGCCACTGAGCTTGATAAAGAAATCATAATCTCAGGTGAACTAGTTATTGAAGTCTTCGAGGCCCAATTAGTTGAGCCAATTTTTCCTGAAAACATGAATGAAGCTCGCTTTGATGAAGAGAGTGAAATTTTAACCGTGAAAATGAATGGAAGGCTTTCGCAAGAAGGACAAATTGAATTAGTGATTCATTCGCGACCAAAATTTGGCAGTGATAAGAAAGTTGTTGAGCTAAAGAATTCTTTTCCTTCTTCAAGGGTTAAAGTTGAAAATGGGATGATGATTTTTAATCTTTCTGGCCTCATGGATCATAGACTTGCAAAGAGAAATGATATTAATCTTAAAGTTGTTTCTTCAATTTCGCTCAAAGGTGAAGTCCTGAATGCTCCGAGAGCACCTCTTACGAGAGACTATCTTCTAAATCTTTTTAACTAACTTATCTAGAGATGGGAGCCTTAAGGTGTCCCATCTCTTCCATTTAGTTGATCTTTTTTGTTTTTTTTCTCCCCTTCGCCTTTTGCTGTATAATTGAATTCAATGGAAAAATACCGCTTAATTGAAATTCAGGCAGAGATGGCCGAACTGGCCAGGAAGGCTCCTACAGCGGAACTTGGGGAGATTTGGCAAACGATTCCCAATCGTCGAGAAATTTATAAAATCAAAAGACTCGAAGTTCTTACGAATGCTTTTGTTTTTACGACATCCATTTCTTTTGAGTTTGATATTGGCTTTCCTGTCTATGTGAAAGTTAATCATCGAAATCTTATTTTTAAACTGAATCCTGAAGATTATAAAACTCATGGAAATCAGCTCGTCTGTAATTTTCCTCGTGAGGCCAAAGCGATAGAGTCGAGACGCTATGAAAGAACAGCGATGCCTGAAGGAACTCAAGTGACTTTAACTCTAAGACCAGTTTCTGAAAAAACGGCGATCGATGTTGATGTTCGAATCTTAGATGTTTCCTTGATGGGTCTAGGTATTCAAGTCGCCAATATTAACAAAGACTTCTTTCAGCGAAACTCTGTTTTTAAAATTATCAAGGTTGGCGGAATTGCTCACTCCGAGGTGGCCAAGTTCACTGTCTGTCATATCACTTTAAAAGACGATAGAAATTTTGTGAAGGTTGGTATGTCGGCAGATGTTTTTTTAAGTGAAACCCTGATGAGAATGATTCAGCAAGAAGCAGAAAAGCAAATCCTCGCTAAAAATTGATCTTCTTGAAACCAAGGGCGCTTCCCATTGAAGCCATCATAATCATCATCATGGCCATCATTTGAACCCCTGACATCATTTCATTTAAAATGATCCACCCAAATAAAGTTGCAAACGCTGGTTCTAGGCTCACTAGGATTCCAAATGTTTTAGCAGGAATTTTACGTAAGGCGATCATTTCGAGGGAGTAGGGTAAAGCACTTGAGAGGATCGCCACTCCTATGGCAAAGGGAATAATTTCGAAATTGAGTGACTGAATATTGAAGTGGCCGACTCCAAAAGGAAAGGAGATGAGAAAAGCAAAGATCATACCCCAACAAGTAACAAGAGTATGAGACATATCTTTTGGTGTTTTTTGGCCGAAATATATATAGAGGGCCCAAAAGAAGCCTGCGGCCAGTGCAAAGAAAATCCCCACAGTGTCGGTAGAGTTGATCTGTGAGTTCTCAGGATAAATCAGGATGACTCCCAATGTGGCCAGTGAAGCCCATAAAATGTCTGATAATTTTTTAGAAAGGATAAGTGAGAGACAGAGGGGTCCACAAAATTCCAAAGTCACAGCGAGACCCAGTGGTATTTTTTCAAGAGCAAGATAGAAGCAGAGATTCATAAGTCCCAGAGACCCACCATAAAGTGCTAAGGGAAGAAATTCTTCTTTCTGGGGAATCTTTCTCCAGGGACGCCATAAAATAATCAGGATGACTGAGGCAAAAAAGAGTCTTAAGTTGGTGGCACCAAAAGGTCCAACGATGGGGAAGAGAGTTTTGGCAAAACCTGCTCCGGCCTGGATTGAGAACATGGCCACAACGAGGATAAGGAAAGCAGAGAACATTAAATGATGTCAGCGATTTTTAAAAGAGTTGAAAGGGCCAGCATGGCCAAAGCTAAAAGTGAAATCCTCATGATAACCTTTTAATGAATGAGTATTTGATTAGGTTAAAAGATTAGAGAAGGCCCGTCAATCGATGCTAAAAAAAAAATTGATCTTTCAGAAGTTCAAGAGCTTCTTCTTTTTTATTTTTTTTATGCTGTTTAAAAGCATTCAGCAGTCTTTTTTCTTGGATTGAGAGCTTGTCTTGTTCAATCCAATAGTCAAATTTTCGCTGATTGAGATAGAGAAGTCGCCAAGTCGAGCGAAATAGGGCGTGACTCTCATCACCCTTTTTTTAATTATTAATTCTTAGCTTTTCTGGCAAGGACTTGGGTTGATGATTAGAGTTTCATCTATGAACTTCTTGTAGGTGGCTTTAAATATCAATTTGAAGATTAGTTACATAATAACTATTTTCTCCTGTGACTTACACAGGAGAAAATATGACTGATGACTTTAGAATTGATGTTCCCTTTGAAACCAGACCACCTCGCTTGAAAGATCTCATTAACAACCATGTGATGGGTGATGTCTGGGTAAGGGATACTCCATTTGGGCCAGTGACAGATTCACTAAAAATTGCTGAGAAATTTGAGATGGAGCACAGGAATGTGTTACGTGCCATTAAGAAATGTGAGAAGGAATTAGGCATTCAGCTCAAATTTGAGCTGAATAAAAATATCATAGAAAACAGGTACTTAGGCGGAGCCAAAGGTAAAGAGAGGCAAAATCTAAAATACGACATCACCGAGTTTGGCCTGGCACTCTTACTACTTTACATAAACACTCCGAAGGCCCGATTAATTTCCGCAGAAATCCTCTACCGCTTCTTTATTCTCAAAACCTATTTGTCTGAGATGAGTGAAAATCAAATTGGAGCAATCAGAGGACATTATAGAAAGAAGATGGAGTAGGAGAATTTAAGGTTAGTTATTGCTCACATAGCTTTCGCATTTGTGAGCAATGACTTGGATTATAAAAAAGCCTCCGCTTAAAAACGGAGGCTTTTTTATAAATTCGGCTTTTTACTAAGCTCCACCTTCGGAGCGAGTTTTTTCATGATAAGTGAAAGCAGCTTTCAAGTACTCACGATTCATGCGAGCAATATGCTCGATAGAAATTCCTTTCGGACAAGTGGCTTCACATTCAGCATGGTTGGTACAGTTACCAAAACCAAGACCGTCATGAGTATGAACCATATTAAGTGCTCGTCTTGGAGCTTCCGGCTCACCTTGAGGAAGGACTGCAAGTTGAGAAATCTTCGCTCCCATGAAAAGCATTCCTGAACCGTTCGGGCAGCTTGCTACACAAGCTCCGCAACCGATACAAGCCGCTGCATCCATGGCCTCATCAGCAACAGGCTTTGGAATAAGCATGGCATTGGCATCAGGAGCATTTCCTGTGTTGGCCGTAATATATCCGCCGGCCATCATCACTTTATCAATGGCCCCACGGTCAACCGCAAGATCTTTGATAAGAGGGAAAGCTTGAGCGCGGAAAGGTTCAATCACGATCGTGTCGCCATTTTTGTAGAGGCGCATGTGAACTTGGCAAGTCGTGGTATTTTTGTAACCACCATGGGCCTTACCATCAATCATCATCGAGCACATACCACAAATTCCTTCGCGGCAATCGTGATCAAATGCGATTGGATCTTCACCCTTGCGAACAAGTTGTTCATTGAGAACATCAATCATCTCAAGAAAAGACATATCTGGAGAAACATGATCCACACGATAGTCGACAAGTTTCCCTTCAGTTTGGGCATTTTTTTGGCGCCAGATTTTTAAATTTAAAGTCATTGTTTCAGAGCTCATCTGGTCTCTCCTTATTTATAAGAACGGGTAGCAAGTTGAACATATTCAAACTTCAGCTCTTCCTTGTGACGGATAGGGCTGGAGTTCGGGCCTGTATATTCCCAAACAGCGGCATGAGCAAAGTTAGCATCATCTCTTTGGGCTTCACCATCTGGAGTTTGGTATTCCTCGCGGAAGTGACCTCCACATGATTCATTTCTTTCAAGAGCATCGAGGGCCATAAGCTCACCAAGTTCAAGAAAGTCTGCCACGCGAGTTGCTTTATGAAGCTCAAGGTTAAAGTTTCCTGTATCTCCAGGAACATTCACGTCCTGCCAAAATTCTTCACGAAGCTTTCTGATGCCATCGATGGCCTTCTTAAGACCAGCTTCATTTCGGCTCATCCCCACATAGTCCCACATATAGTGACCAAGTTTTTTATGGAAGGTGTCTACAGTCTGCTTACCTTTAATGCCGAGAAGTTTTGATGTTTGAATTCTCACCGCTTCTTCAGCGTCTTTAAATTCTTTAGCCTCTGTCGTTACTTTTTCAAGCGGAGTGGAGGCAAGGTAGTGACTGATAGTGCTTGGGATAACAAAGTATCCATCAGCTAGACCTTGCATAAGGGCCGAAGCTCCAAGACGGTTGGCCCCGTGATCTGAGAAGTTCGCCTCACCAAGAACGTGAAGACCAGGAACTGTTGATTGAAGATTATAATCAACCCAGAGACCACCCATCGTGTAGTGAACAGCTGGATAAATCATCATCGGTGTTTTGTAAGGATCATCACCAGTAATACGCTCATACATTTCAAAAAGGTTACCGTATCTGCCGGCGATCACTTCTTTTCCGTCACGAGCGATGGCGTCGCGGAAATCAAGATAAACGGCCTGTTTCGTTGGGCCTACACCTTTACCTTCATCATAGCGGTATTTGGCCTGACGAGAAGAAATATCACGTGGAGCAAGGTTACCAAATGAAGGGTAAACGCGCTCAAGGTAGTAATCTCTTTCATCATCAGGGATCTCTGCCGGTTTGCGAGTATCATTAGGTTTTTTTGGAACCCAAACGCGACCATCGTTACGAAGAGATTCAGACATAAGAGTTAACTTAGACTGATAGTCCCCATGAACAGGAATACATGTTGGGTGAATTTGAGTAAAACATGGGTTAGCAAACGCGGCTCCACGCTTATAACATCTCCAAGCGGCCGAAGCATTCGAAGCCATAGCATTCGTTGAAAGATAGAACACGTTACCGTAACCACCAGTACAAAGAAGAACAGCATCAGCTGCATATCTTTCGAGCTCACCAGTGATAAGATTTCTTACGATAATCCCACGGGCCTTCCCGTTGATTGTCACAAGGTCCATCATCTCACGACGATTGAACATTTTGATCTTACCTTTAGAAACCATCTTCATCATGCCAGAGTAACAACCTAAAAGAAGCTGCTGACCTGTCTGTCCGCGAGCATAAAAGGTACGTGACACCTGAGCACCACCGAAAGAGCGGTTATCAAGGTAGCCACCGTACTCACGGGCAAAAGGAACACCTTGAGAAACCATTTGGTCAATGATGTTGGTCGAAACTTCCGCCAATCGATAAACGTTGGCTTCACGTGAGCGGTAATCTCCACCTTTAATTGTATCGTAGAAAAGACGCTTAACTGAGTCACCATCATTGGGATAGTTCTTAGCTGCGTTGATACCACCTTGAGCAGCAATCGAGTGAGCGCGGCGAGCAGAATCTTGGATACAGAATGAAAGAACATTATAACCAAGTTCAGCTAGAGTTGCAGCAGCAGAGCCACCAGCAAGACCAGTTCCAACTACGATAACCGTGAATTTTCTTTTATTGGCCGGGTTAACAAGTTTAGATTCAAACTTATGTTTGCTCCATTTGTCTTTTAAATCACCTGATGGTGTTTTGGGATCAAGATTAATGGCCATATTACACTCCCTTCATGTGACACCAAATAGAAATGAAGGCAAAACCTCCACCAACTAAAATGGCGTAAATGAGTCCAAGACGTTTTACATTTTTAAAATACTTACCATGATTCCAGCCCATTGTTTGGAAGGCAGAAGCAAAACCATGGGAAGTGTGAACAGCTGCACAGATCATCGCAAAGACATACCATGCTGTTGCACCAGTGCTTCGGAAGTACTCAAGAGTTGTGCGGTAGAGATCTCTCATCAAAACACCATCAACAGTTGTTTCATAGTGTGAGCCAAATTTAATACTGCAAAGATGGAGGATGAGAAAAATAAAAAGAACGAGACCTGTGATAGGCATAGTCTGAGAAGCAATTGTTGTCCCACGACCAGTTCTTGTTTTTTGTTGATACTTTCCTTTGGCCTTCATGTTTTCCATATTGAGTTTAATCGCCAGTCCAAGGTGACCAAGGAAAAGTGCTGCCAATCCAGCTTCGATTAAATAAAGCACGGCCCCAAGTGAAGCAAGCTTATGAGCGTAAATGTTAAAAGCATCAGGTCCAACCAAAAGTAGAAAATTTCCTGTGAGGTGTCCCACGAGAAATCCACACAACAAGAGACCAGTTACGGCGATCAGTTGTTTTCTACCAATGGAGGATTTACAGTAGTGATTCATAGCAGATGTCACCATAGAAAAGTACTCCCTTGAAGTTCAGAAATAGGATTTAAGTCTTAGAAATAATAGCCTTTAAAGAGTAGCAGATTTGCACTATAAGTCAGTGTAAAAATGGTTAGACGCCATGCGTTTGTTTAAGCTTTTTTTATGATGGAGTACATCTCTAAACACTTAACTCGATTGGCCTCATAACTCACGATAGGTTGGGGATACTGACTAAAGAGAAGGCCCGAGGGGCGATGGATTTCTTTTTTTGAGGCGGCTGCCAATTCTGGGACCCATTTTTTAATAAATTCCCCATTTTCATCAAATTTTTCACTCTGGGTATAGGGATTAAAAATGCGAAAGTAGGGCTGGGCATCACAACCAGAACTAGATGACCACTGCCAGCCTCCATTATTGGCCGCGAGGTCAAAGTCCAAAAGTTTTTCTGCAAAATAGCGCTCTCCCTTTCGCCATTCAACGAGGAGAATTTTGCACAAAAATGAAGCCACGATCATGCGCAGACGGTTGTGCATCATGCCTGTTTCATTTAGGCAACGCATGGCCGCATCGACAATCGGAAATCCCGTTTGGCCTTCACACCAGGCCTTAAAGTGATCATCTTTTCCTAACCACTTAATCTGGTCATACTCACGCTTGAAGGATTCTTTTTCAATATAGGGATGAGTATCAAGAATCATTTGATAAAAATCACGCCAAACAAGTTCTGATATCCATGTCGAGGAACCCTCATTTTTTTCACTGAAACCTTGTCGGAGCATATCGCGAAGAGAAATTGTTCCAAAGCGGATATGAACAGATAAATTTGAAGTTCCTTGGATGGCGGGAAAATCTCTTTCGGCCTTATATTTTTGAATGTGAGTGCCAAATTTCTCAAGAAGTTTAAGAGCTGATTTGGTCCCACCATGAAGAGGGGCCGAGGTTTCTTTGAAGCCAATGATGTCGTACCAATTCGTGGCGAGGATATTTTTTTTGTTGGTATAAGGATAAAGATTTTTAAGGTTGCATGAATAATCTGGGATGAATTTTTCAAGGGAATCAAATTTTTCCAGCCATTTATTTTTATAAGGAGTGAAAACTTTATAAAGAGAACCGGAGCCAGTTAAGATTTCCTGTTTTTCAAAAAAAACACCATCTTTAAAATTTTCAGCTTCTATTCCAAGTGTTTTGAGTTTTTTGGTGACGGCTTCATCTCTTTTTTTGGCGTAGGGTTCGTAGTCGCGGTTGAAGAAGATTTTAGTGATTTTAAATTCCTCACAGATCTTAGGAATTTCTTCCATAGGAGATCCATAACGAACAAGAAGAGAAGAGCCTTTTTTTTGAAGTTCATTTTCAATCTCGATGAGGGAGTCATAAATAAATGTTATTCGTTTATCAGATTTATTTTTAAGCTTTGAAAGTATTTCTTCATCAAAAATAAAAGTGACAAGTGTTGGTCCGGACTTGAGGGCCTGTGATAAGGCAAAATGATCATGAAGGCGCAAATCGCGTCGTATCCAGCATAGATTTCTCATTGAGTCATTCTCTCAGAAAGTATCGAGGATTTGAAGGTCTATTCACTTCCGTCTAGCTCTTGTAGAACGGGTATATGGGTAAGCCCCGAGGATGAGGAGCGAGCTTGATGATTATTATTTAAGTTATCTTTAAAATCAGCCCTAAATCCACGAGCTCATGAAAACAGTCCTTATCTTGATCAGCAATAGACTCATTGAGTGGAATCACTCGATCCTCTAGACTTTGGAGAAGTTCTAAGTGATGGGTTTCAAGATCGACTTGATGGATTCCCTCTTCAGGATGATGGAAAAGACAGAGGACATGCGGGCGTTCTATGATGTTGATTTTGCCCTCAGAAGCTTCCTCTCTCATTTGAGAAATATCAAATTCAAGATTTAAAAAACTTAAAGTGGGATTTAAGTGATAGCCCTGGGATTGAGGCAGAACGATCTCTGAATGAAATAAATTCATTTCTAGTAATTCCAGATAAGCGAGCTCATAAAGATAAGGAGGACATTCATTTCTCTGGGCCTTATCTTGAAGAAACTCCGGAAAGCCAAAAACAAAATCACTAATATCTTTCGGCCTTGATTCATGCACAGATATATATTCTTGGGTGATAGTGTCCCAATTTAAATCTGAAAATTGTCCTAAGCTAGGAAATGTGTCTTCTAGAGCGGCCTGAAATTCATAAAAAGCATTCATGCTGAACCTAAATTAAAAAAGGGCCCTCTCGGGCCCTTTATAGAAAAATTACTTTTTCTTTTTGACTTCTTTTTTCTGCTCTTTTCCGTGGTGCTCATCAGAATGGTCATGATCTTTGCCACCCTCGACATGTTTGTGGTCTTTATCATGTCCATGGCCTTTTACTTCTTCATCATGTTTTGGATGATGTTTTTTATGGTCGTGGTCTTTATGATGTTCATCATCATGCTCGTGATCACCTTCAGCTTCTACATGATGGTGTTCTTTATCATGCTTTACTTTCTTATCTTTTTCTTCGTGATGGTCAGCGATGGCATTTCCCATAGCGTACACAACGGCCAGGGCAACTAGTAAAATCTTCATATGATCTCCTTGGTGGGTGAAATTAAGTTAGCTCATTGACTTTTCGGCAACGAAAATGATTCCATAATAGGTAATGAATGATTTTCCATTAGAAAAATACATTGATTTAGAAAATAATCCTTATCTTCTTGGTCGGGTAACGATTCATCAAGTGAAAGATCTTTTTCACGCAGAAGTGGACATTATTCATCGGGAATCCCACAAGATTTTTAAGCATGTGGATATTATTTATCATCAACAAAGTTCAGAAGAGGCCCTGATTGTTGGAGTTCAACGCTTAAGGCTTTTCCTAGATCAAGTTGAATATAAGTCTCAAAAAAATAATGTTGAGAAAGATACGCTACACTAAAGGTAGCTTGAATAAGGATTATTTTGTTACAGTTAGAGCTTTTTCCAAGGATGGAATTCAAGTCTCTCTTAGACTTTCAACGTCTAGAGAATGTACCCTTATCTCTCAGTGATAAAAAGAAACTCATTTCCCATATAGATTTTTTTCAAACACCAAAGGCCAATGATGTTATTCGCCATCAGCATGCTCAACATCTTGATAAAATTTTAGGTCTACGACTTAAATATATCGAAGAAATGTTAGTGGCCGAAGCCAAGGGATTTGATCCAGAGGGCTCACATGAAAGTTGGGGACCTTCTCTTCATGGAGGAGTCCAAACTTGGGTTGGGTTAGATCTGCAGACTTTGCAAACACCTTATTCTGAAATTCTTCGTATCTTTCAATTACTAAAAATTAAACCCTATCAACATGTTGTTGACCTGGGTGCTGCCTACGGGCGCATGGGACTGGTTGTTGGTGGTCTTTTTATCAAAAATTCTTTTACCGGTTATGAATTCGTTAAGGCAAGAGTTGATGAAGGGAACAGAGTTTATAGAGAGCTAGAGTTGGGCCGCTGTCAGTTGATTGAGCAAGATCTCTATGACCGTGGTTTTGAAATGCCTGAGGCCGATATTTATTTTATTTATGATTATGGGCAAGTTGAACACATTGACTACAATCTCAAACAAATCCAAAAAATTTCTAGAAAACGCCCCATCAAACTTGTTGTGCGGGGAAAATTTACCAAGAGAATTATAGCTGATCATCATCCGTGGCTTGATTTAAAGTATGAAGGGAAGCTAGAGGAGTTCTTCTCAATCTACACAGCTTACGAAAATTAGCGACAAATCCAATCAGTCTCAGAACCAGTTATTTTCTGAGCTGATTCTGCCAAGAGAACACATTGTTTCTTTTCTTTGTGATTAACGGCGAGATAGAGGAGAGACTTTTTAATGGACTTATTCTTGTCATCCCATCCAATCGCTTTTCCAAATTCGAGACTGTTTTTAAAAAAATCTTTCATATCGGATTCTTCAAACGTTTTCTCAAGGCTAATTTCAAAACCTTTTTTTGTATAAGACACCCAGTAATAAAAATTTCGATCCTGGTAGGTATAGTTCATATCAGCAATTTTTATCTGTCCCAGCTCAATTGATCGCCTTGGTGTGAAAGTTTGAAAAACAAATCCACCTTCAAAGTCTTTTGCATCATTTGTAATATATTCTGTTTCAATCACTTCAGTTGGACGAGAGTCCTTTAAGTTAAAGAGTTGAATAGTGAGTTTATCCGGGTCAACTCCATTTTCTTTTAAAAACAGCACGGCCATCTTGTCGGGTGAAATTTTATAGCCTAGGGATTTGGAACATAAATCACTCTTGCCGTGAAATAATTGAAAATTACTTAAGTTATCCTGGTTGAGTGGGAGAAGCTCGGCCGTATTATTAAGATAGTAAAAAACATATTCTCCATATTTCTTCTCATCTTGCTCTGTTTTTGCACTGAGTGATCTGATTTGAATTTGAATCCGCTGAGAACCAATTTTGCAATAAGTGTTATCACGAGTGTAGGTTTTCTCCCTAAGATTTCTAATCTCGGTTGCTTGGACAAAGAGGGAACTTATGAACAGAAGGAGGCTCAACATAAGAAAATGCTACCCTAGGCCTGTCGAAATAAAAAGATTAATAAAGCAGAAAAGGTTGTCGTCTCTGAGCAAAATCTTCAAGCTCTTGATCAATCTTTGATTTGATCTTTTCCCACTTCTCTTGTCTTCTAATCGCTTCAACTATTTTATGGGATCCATAGGTCTGAGGTGACATTTGATTCATGTTAAGGCGGTCTTTAAATTTGGCCACAAGAAGCGAAGCGACTTTAAAAGTAAATTCGTCAGTCCGAACTTGACTAAAGTCACCTTCAATTCTCACTCCTAAGGCCTCTTGACCTACAAAGATGGATCGAGTGACTTTCCATTGGATGGGTTTAAATTGAAGACCTGGAAAATTAAGTTGGTTCAGCTCTAGAGCGAGTTCTTGAGACTCTGCACTGCTGATCCATGGAGCGCCTAAAATTCGAAAAGCTTCTTCATTCGTCTGGCCACGTCCCACAGATAAATTAAAATTTTCTAAACTACCCCATAAGGCATAGAGCCCAACCTGATCTAGACTGACGAGGGCCGGGGAAGGAGCAAGCCAGGGACGATCGAGCTCCGTCAGGAGATATTCTCTCTTCCAACCTTGAACAGGAATCACTGTTAATTTAGTGCCTAGCTTATTTTCTTTATTGATCATCAATGCAAGCTCACCGAGAGTCATACCATGTCTCGTAGGAATAGTATGATAAGCGGTAAAATTTCCGGCCAGTTCCTTGTCGAGAACTTTTCCTTCCATCACATCGCCACCTAATAAATTAGGTCGATCAAGAATAATCACTTCAATATTTAGAGGGGCCGCTGCTTTCATCACCTCAGCGATGGTGGAAAAATAAGTGTAGTAGCGAACACCCACATCCTGGAGGTCAATCACGATGGCCTCAATGCCTTTGAGATCTTCAGGCTTAGGTGCTTTTGATCCGCGTTTATAAAGCGAAACGACCGGGAGTCTAGTGGCCTCATCTTGACCATCTTCGACCCAGTCATCGGCCATTGTTCTTAAGCCATGTTCAGGTGCAAAGATTTTTTTTAAGGTGTAATTTTGGTGAAGTTCATCAATCAGGTGGTGACCTAGCTTGGATCGACCAGCAGCGTGGGTGAGAACGGCCAGGTTTTTATCTTTAAGTTTTTCAGCAACCTCAATCTCTTGGAGACGATCGATTCCATAATCCATGGCGAAGACGGGAAGCATTATAATAAAAGCGATAAAAAATAAGATTAATTTCATGCCATTTTAAATACATCTTTGACTTTTCTTCGTCCAATCTTGTCCATGGACCTGGGTGAAAATTATAGGGCCAAAGTTATGAAATTTTACTAGGATAGGGCCATGAAAAACTTGTTTTGGCGTGGTCTTGCTGTTTTTAGTGTTTTGCTTGTGGCCACCACACTTATGATTGATATTTTTAAGTTGCAGTTTGGAACAGTTAATTTCTGGGATAAGCATGGACTTTTTTTTCTTATCTCTATCGCCATCTTCCCGCGCCTTACGTTGCTTTTTTCATCAGTTGTTTTCGGTGGATTCATTTGGTGGTTGGGCTTTTTTTTCTGCCCTAGAATTTTAGTCGCGACTCTGGCCACAGTGGCCTACTTTCATACAAATCCGGTGCTCGTCACTCTAAGTTGGTTGATTGCTCTTGGTGGAGAAGTTTTTGAAAAATGGGGCCTTGGACGCGGTCGGTTTCGTGTTCACACTTACCGAGCTGGACCTTTTGGAGCTTCACCGCGAGACGAACAAGTTCGTCCAGCGAATTCGATTCAAGATTCTGATGTGATTGAAGCTGAGTTCACAAAAAAGTCTTAAAGATTTCTAAGGATCCTTAAAACATTTGAAGCCTCTGAAAGATCATTCTTCGCTCTTTTAATTAAACCAATAAGTTCAGCTTGAGTGATCTTACCTTTGGCAAGCATTTGACATCCAAGATCTTCAATAAAATCTGTCTGTCGGCCAATAGTGAGGTGTTGAGGCCAGAGGTTATCCACACCATTTGATCCTCCTGCACAGAGAGGAATATAGTGGTCAATCTTATAACTTGAGCGGCGATCTGAAGGCATAGTGTAGCCGATTCGACGATAAGATAAGAAGACATCATCTTTAGTTTCTGAAGATACATCTCGCTCACAGTAAGCAATTCTCTCCGGGTACCTGTATGTATCAGGTCGGGTGCAAAGTTCTCCAGGAGTGAGTTCTGGATGAGGCCCACTCGGAAAGCTTTCCGCAGCGAAGGCCAATGAGACTTGGAGAACTAAAAGGGATAATAGTATTTTCATGGGAAAGGGTTTTAACAGAAAAGATGACCACCTTTAAGGGGGCCTGAATATTTTATCTAATCCCTAAACTAGCCTAACTCGTTGATTCAACGTAGAGAATTAAATCTTTTTAAGAAGTTTTAGTAGTTTTTGCTGATCATACTTCTGAGCGGCCTTCTCCATCCAGTCGGAGTGAGTTTTAAGTTTTTTAGTGAGGATTTTTAAAACTTCGAGACGGGTAAAGCGTTTTGAGTTGGCCGGTATGAGATGCCAAGGTGATGAGGGAAGGTGGGTCTTTTTAAAGAGCTCATCCACGGCTTCAACGTATTCATCCCACTTTTTGCGGGCCCGAATATCATCCATTGAAATTTTCCATTGCTTATAGGGGTCATTGATTCTTGCCTTGAAGCGCTCGAGTTGCTCATCCTCGCTGATAGCGAGAAATATTTTAATGAGCACAATGCCATCATTTTGAAGTTGAGCTTCAAATTCATTAATTTCTTGATGGGCCCGTTTAAGTTTTTCAGCGTCAGTGAGCTTCTCCACTTTTTCCACTAAGACTCGCCCATACCAACTTCGATCAAAGATGGTTATGTGACCTTCAGCTGGAAGTTCGCGCCAGAAGCGATAGAGCCAGTGCTTACCTTGATCCTCTGGATGAGGCGCCCCAATGGGAACAACTTTCACACTTCTTGGATCGAGATTTTCAGTGATCTTTCGAATCGCTCCACCTTTTCCGGCCGCATCGAAGCCTTCTAAAATAATGACCACTCGATCTTTTTTATGAAAAACGCCCTGCTGTATCCGCAGCATATGGAGTTGTAACTCTTTTGTCTCCTCTTCCATGGCATTCTTTTGCGCCTCAGAGAAAGAATTGGTGGGTAAAGATTTTAGAAGGGAGGAGAGTTTAAGTATTTTGGCCATGACTTAGTTTAAATCAGCTTTCATAGGGTGGGCAGGGGAATAAGCCAGAGTGTGATAGTCGGGATATGGATAAAGTCAGTTTTTTAGCTGAAATGCCGATAAACCTAATGATGAAAAAGACCTTTTACTTCTTCTTTTATGTTTGGGCGTCAACTCTGGCTTTGGCGGCGGATCCCTGTAAAACAGATTTTAAAAATCCAGAATGCTTTAGTGAACTTCGAACTGCGATTTTTTTTGCCAATGGAAAAACAGATAGTTTTAGCATCAAATACAAAAATTTTCTTAAAACCTATAATAAAAAATACGGAATTGAAGGTTATCTTTATTCACCAAATGAAAGAACTGAGTCAGTTGCAGAAAATGTTTTACGAAATCATGTGATACCAAATCCTCTTCTTAAAGAGAGAGTGTTGAGAGATCTACCAAAGGGGACACTTTTTAGAGGAAAAAATATTTTTCAAGTGATGATTGAAAATCCTAATACGATTGAAGCTGAAGTTCATGTAGAGAATTTAAATCTTCTTTTTCCCGCTGAGGGGAATGAGGATCTCAAGCTGACCTCAGAGCGATGGGGGCTCCCGTGGGATGATCAGAAATTTCTGGCCGGGTATGTATCTGAAGTAGAGGGGCTGATTCGAGAGATTGAACGGACTCAAGATTTTTTTAAAGATGATTACCGTGAAAAGGAAAAACACCAGTACCTTGTTATTCTTGAAAGACTTAAGCCTTTTGCCAAGATTCCTGATGAGGTTTGCCAGTCAAAAACTCTGGATGAACTCAATCAATACAAGGCCAAGTATCCTGAGATGTTTACATCCGTTCACAAAGATATTCCTCTTTGTCTTATAAAAAATAATAAATGCGATCTCGCCTTGGATCTTGTGAATTCAGGGGACTTTCCTGCAGGTCAAATGCCAGTTTACTTTAATCAGCTCGCCACCATGAAGGCGACAAGTTCTTGTGCTGAGATGACAAAAGATATTTATCTTAAAATGTTAGATGATGGATCAAAGTCTAATAAATTAATTGCGCAAAAAGGTAGGCTAGGGAAGCTGCCGGATTATTTAAATTTGCATCCGGAGCTTTCGCCGGAGTTTTGTGATGCTCCAGTTGGAGGAAGTTTAAATAATCTTCAAAGTCTTGAAAAAGGAATACTCGATGTCATGAATCATCAGTCCTTTGACTTAATGGAGAAAATTTTAGCGGAGAGTGATGAGAAAAAGCGTGATGAATTAATTGCTCAATTTGTGGAGCATATGAAACTTATTGGCCAGGGTGCTGTTGTTATTAATCCTAAAACTAAAAAGTCATTTCTTGAGATGATGGCCGAAGCCGGGGCCCATGAAGTTTTTGGTAAAATCCTTAACCATGGATTGAACACATGGGATTTAGGATCACAGGGCAGTTACTTAGAAAAAGAACCTCTCCTTGAAAAATTAATTTTGTCAGAAGATATCAATAAGCTCAAGTTTGCGTACATCCTTTACAACGCTGAACGTGGTGATGACTCAACTGTCTATGTTTCTAGAAAGGCCCTGAAGCGCTTACGTTCAAAAAATCCAGTCATTAAAGAGTATAAAGATATGTTTAAGGGTGTGGTGCATGAGCACTATATCCATATCTACTAAGCCTCGTTGTCCAAGAACTCTTTTTCTGCTATGATGATTTCACTTATCCGGGGGTGCCCAGGTTTCGACGGGGAACTAGAAGGATTGAGTGCGTGCAGTGGTTGATCGACAGGCCACTTCAAAAGTCGATCACATGTTAATCGGCAACGATTACGCAATGGCTGCTTAATTAGACTACGTCTAATTGACACCTGAGGGGCCAGCACCGATAACAAAAAGCTGGTAAAAACGTTGGCGGAACGTTCGAAATATAAACCGCGAAGAGATCAGGTGTTGTTACTCTTTAAAAGCAACGACTGTTTGTTGGTTCAGTAAAAATCAAAAATAGTATTGGTACTAACTTACCAGAGACGCACGTGGGACTCTCTACTGGAAGGTTTTTCGGACGCGGGTTCGATTCCCGCCACCTCCACCATTTATCGTAAGCGAACCACCGTCCAGCGGTGGTTCGCAAAGCCCTAAATTCACAAATCATTTTTAATTCTGAATTTGGTTCGTCTGTTGTTTCGTCACCCGTTTGGTGGCGGGGATTGAATCAAAAAAAGAAATTTGTAGTAACATCCATTAATAATCCGAAGGAGTTGTTACATTTGAAACTCATTCAACTGAATTATAGGTTTGTGTGAGGTTGATTTGCTCCGGGTAAGAATTCCTTGAAAGAGATAGGCATAGATCAATTGTTGAAACAAGGTCATTCATAGGGATAGGTATTTGCTGCCTGAACTGATTCGTTTTTATATCGTTAAGAACCTCTTCCGTAGCAATATTCCCAGGATTGATAACGGTGAAACCAATAGCATATTTACGGAGTGATAGGCTAAGTGCTTCCGACATTCCTTGGAGACCATATTTGGACGCAGTGTTTGCAACTTCTTTCGTGCCACGGTTCGAAAGCCCCGAGAGTGCCCCCATGAAAATTACTTTTGGGCTTTGTGATAATTTTAGCGAGGAGAGTAAGGATTTTGTAAGTTTTAGTGGAGCGATTAAATTTACACTTATAACGTTATCAATTTCTTCAAAAGACGAAGTCTCGAATTCATACTCTTTTGTAAAAGCATTCTTCTCCCAGGTCCCACCGAGATAGAGGAGGGCATCAAGTCGCTTGTTTTCGAAATGTTTACTAATCTTTTGTATGCCAGCATTTGTTGAAATGTCGGATTCAATCCATTTTCCGAACTGAGATTTCGTTCTACTTACTGTGAATAGCTCAATATTATTTCGAGCTGAAAAAGCTCTGGCGACCTCTTGTCCAATGCCTCTCGAACCGCCGACGATCAGATAAGTTTTCATAATGATCTCTCTTTTGTTAATTGAAGAAGTTTTTTAAGCATTTTGCTCATGGCCTCCTTTGGAGGCTTAGGCAATCCAAAAACCTCATTAAAGCAGAGAGCGTCTGAGCAAAGAAAAATTGTTAATGCATTTTCGGGAGGTATCCCGTCACTGAGTAGTCTTTTATAGATGAAAGAATATAGTTTTTCCTGTTGTTTCTGAATAACGTCAGGACGTGGGACTTTCGTCAGAAGGTATCGAAATGCTGACTGCCAAGCCTTGTTCAAATCATCTTCAAGTTGCGTTTCAAGATAGGCACGACAAAAGTTACCAACCTTGTTCTTGTCTTTTTTTGATTTTTCCTCGATGTCTCCAAGCCATTTTTCGATTACATACTCAGTAAGACCAATCAGAAGCTCCTCTTTGTTCTTAAAGTAGTAGAGGACACCTGGTTTTGTGAGTCTGGATGCTTTAGAGACTTTTTCAAGTGTGAGTGCCTCAACGCCTTCCTGAGCGCAGATTGATATCATGGCATTAATGATTCTTTCTTTAGCATCTGTTGGTTTTAAACCCATAGATTACCTACCAGTTGGTAATCTAATTTATAACTTAATCTTAGTCAATTCTTTTGGATAAATGCATGTCGCAAATTGTCGTAGAAAGCAACCGAGACTTTAAGAATCTATGCTTTCGCTCTTAGATCTTTAAACTCCCGTGGTGTCATTTGCGTGAATTTCTTGAAATTGAAAAGAAAGTTTTCATCTGACTGATATCCGAGCATCTCAGCTAGATTCTTTACACGTATATCCGGCCTGGATACTAAAATCAGCTGGGCCTTGAGTATTCTTAGAAAGTTCGAATACTCAATGGGTCCCATGCCGACAGAATTTTTACAATGAGTGATAAGAGTGTTTCGAGAGCACCCTACTCTTGCCACAAGCTCTTCCACGCTCCACTTCTTCGAAAGATCAGACTCAAAAACTTCCGTCACTTTCAGCACGATGGGACTTTTATGAACGCCTGGGATCGGGCCAGAGATTTTATCTTCGGCAATCAGGTTTTGAAAGACCTTGAGAAACACAATCTTCAACAGGCTATCGATCATGATCTGTGCTCCGTTTCCGGTAAGGGAGTGGTGAGCGATGAGATCATCCAAATATAAGCTTAGTCCAAGAGTTTTGATGGTTGATTCTCGGATTACGAAGTATGGATAAGAGGGATTCTGAAACAGCTTTAAGAGATTACTTTCACCAACGAAACAACCACATAAAACCTGAGACTCTGGTCCTGTTCCACCGACAGAGTATTTTGAATTCTTGGCTAGCTTAGGGAGTACATCATTGATGTGGGTCTCTCGGGCATTTGGAGTTGATGCGATGGTGTTACCTTGACCGGAAAGGATGAGTACAAAGTCTCCGGGTTTAAGAAACTCCCATTTTTTTTCGCCCGAAAGCTTGAAGTGGAGGTCTCCCTTTACAGCGTAGTGAAAAAGAAACCCGTTTATTGAGTCTTCCTTAATGGCCCAAGGGTGCTTGAGCCGAGGTTGAGAGAAAAGCATTCCAGAAAAGTTAATTGACTGCAAAATCTCAGAAAGGATGTCCATTGGTCTAATTTATCAGTAAAAATGGATTCTACACAATTAAAATCAAGCAGAAACACGGTTATTCTAATTAAAAAAGTAAAACGGGAGAAGTCATGATTGGAATTATTGGTGCAACTGGCAACATCGGAGTTCATCTTGTTTCTGAACTCAAAGCAAAGTCTGTTGATATTGTAGCTCTTTCATCAAGAGATCAAGAGTCTAAAGAAATCAACTGGAGAAAATGTGATCTATGGGATGAAGAATCTCTTCTGAAAGCACTCAGGGGGTGTGATTCTGTTTTTTATCTGATTCCACTCCAGCCTTCCTGGCCTGATTTTTATTTAAAAATAGAAGAATCAATCAATGTTTTTCTGAGAGTTGCCGAAAAAATCAATCTCAAACACGTTGTGGCACTCTCTTCTCTTGGGGCCCACAGCAACGAGCAGATAGGAATGTTTCACATGGCTCGCATTTTGGAGAAGAAACTCTCTCACAATCCATTCAAGGTTACTTTCATTCGTCCAGGAGAGTTTATGGAGAATTGGAAACACTCTATTCCACCTGTGCAGTACGAGGGAGTTCTGCCTAATTTTCACCTGCCAGAAGCGCAGGCTTTCCATCAAGTCTCTGTGGTTGATATTGCTCATGTTGCAGCTCGGGCTTTACAAGGCGAATTCAATGAGCAAATCATTCATGTCCTAGGACCAAATCCATATAGTGCCTTGGATGTAAAAACTGCTTTTGAAAAAAAATTCTCTAAGCAAGTGCATCTTGTGACTCCGCCAAAAGAGACCTGGATCACAGAGTTTCAAAAATACGGACTGTCTGAATCCTATGCGCGAGAGCTAGTTGGTCTTTATGGTGCGATTCAAAAAAATCTAATACAGGTAGAGCCCAATAGAGGAATTACGATCAGAGGCGTTCGCAGCATTTTCGATGTGATTAATAGTTTTTAAAATTGACTTAACAAACATGAATTATCTACTCGGCAGTGTCATGGCCTTTCGCCACGTTGATGCCTTTGAGTCTTGAATTAGCCGCATCTGTGCTTTTTTAACATGCAGTAGGATTTTGGGGAGATTGCCACTGGCAACGGCTGCAAAGGCCAATAAAGTTGCAATTTTGATAAGATTATTCATTCGATCCTCCAGACTTCGTTTGCTTGGATTTGTTTCTTTTGATGATTTCTCTCACAACTGACGGACACCATGATTTGCCATTCCGACTTGGAATCTTTTGGTTATTCAATTCTCTCGCAATGGCATTTCCCGATAGCCCTGACTGGTGAAGTTTTAGGATTTTTCTGACAATGATCTGCTCTTTTGGGTCAATAAGAAGCTGCCCATCAAGGTAAGCGTAGCCGTATGGCGTGTGACCGCCGCGCTTGTTTTTTGTTCTATCAATCTTCGAGGCATTGCCACCCTGAGGATTACGTAGTGCCATTCCTCTCTTTTTCAAAGTTTCACGAACAGTTGTTTTAGGAATTCCTGTTCGCTCTTCGATATCGCGAATCGAGAGTCCACTCTCGTAAAGTGGGGCGCATTTTTCGTAAATTCTAGAGGGTGTGCGAGGTAAAAGTTCTATGAAATCGTGTTGATAGAACGGTTCGTCTGTTGATACTTCAGCTCCACCATCGGAAAACATAATTAAGCCATCGCAAGATGGCTTTTTTATTTCTATAACAAATCTTAATTTACCCTTTGCAATAAAATCTTAAGTTCAAATTTTGTGTTTTTTTCCTCCGGTGAACTATTAAATACCTCGAGTCTAAATCTATAAGGAGGATTACTTATGCTGAAAATGTCAAAAAACAAAAAATGGTTTTTTTTATTAATGACGTTACTTGTAGCGACTTTTGCCATCTCAGCATCGGCCGTAACAGGAAGTATTACTGGTTATAAGTTTAATGATCTCAATGGAAATGGTGTGGATAATAGTGAACCTCGACTTCCAGGTTTTACAATCACAATACAGGCCACTACAACGACTTACACAGGTCAAACTGTAACAGATGCGAATGGTGCATTTTCCTTCGAGGGACTTCCATTGGGTACGTATATCGTTTGTGAACAACTCCCGGTAGTCGTACCTCCTTGGATACCTACGACACCTGCTAATAATCCTAGTCTATGTATTCAAGTCATTTTGAAAGGTAAAGTGCCTGATGCAATCGTCAAATTTGGTAACTGGCATGAGCCTGATGAACAAGATCTTGGTTGTACTCTTACTCAAGGTTATTGGAAGAACCATGAAGCCGTGGTTGTAGTCCTTTTAGGTTCATCAGAAATGGCCCTTGGGACACCTACCTATACTGCCTCAGAGCTTGATACCATTTTTGGTCTGCCAACTTCAGGTGGTAATGCACTCATTAATCTTGCCCATCAGTTAATTGCTGCTAAGTTAAATGTGCTTAATGGTGCAGATGACACGCAGATTGCATTTTATATCGCTCTGGCCGATTCACTGATAGGGAACTTAGTCCCTGGAACCGATGTCGTCACTTCTTCAAGTGCTCTTGGCCAGTCGATGGTGAATGCAGCAGCCACTCTTGATAACTTTAATCAAGGTCTGACTATCGTTCCACATTGCGATAACGAGACAAAAAATCTTTGATTGAGAGGCCCCTGCTTTTGGCAGGGGCCCTTTTCCCATTAATTCAGGAAACGATATGAAAGTAATTCTTCTGCTACTTTTTTTATTTTCGTTCCCATGCTTTTCAGTAACAACAATAAGAGCAAAGATTGAGGCAGTAGACTTAGGTCAATATGAAGATCCCCATCTTCTTTTGTTAGAAAATGGTCTTGTACTTTTCTTATCGACCACGGAGCATGAACTTTTTAAATCCATCACAACAGGTTTTATGGCCTCTCATTTTTTTGAGTTTGAGATCGATAAAGCGCAAAACGTCCTCTCACTCAGAAGCTTGAAGGTCAATTTCCCTTTGGAGAAGAATCTTTCCTCCTCTCCCTCTAATGCTTATTCGCCGTCACTCCTTCCCAATATTGAAATGGCGTACAAAATATTTCAATCGATGAGAGACAATTACAAGGAGAATGGTGGGCAGTGCTATAATATGGCACACGTTTGGGCCTATGAGGAAAATAAGCGCATCGCTCTCCGTTCAATGAAGCTTTTTATGTTCTTCACATTAAAATACATCCGGGCCCATCATTTCCCTTGGTGGTTTCATGTGACGCCAACTGTGTATGTTAAGGATTTAAATAAGTCCTCTCGTGTTATTTTAGATCGCCGCTACACCACCTATCCCATGCCCTTAAAAGAGTGGACGGACCAGTTCATTAAAACCAAAGTTAACTGCAAAGAAGTTAAAAAGATGACCGAAAATTCGATGGGTTCAGATGTCGAAGATTGTTTTTTAATTGAAACACCCATGTACTACTGGCAGCCTAGGGATATTCGGTTAAGAGATACAGAGGGAAAAATTAAAAATGATTTTTATCGTTCGGAAGTAGACTTCGCTTTGTCAGAAGCCTTTAAAAGCAAGAACAGCACCCATGACAATTTGATATTTAAATAAAAATAATCCAAGTAAAGACGGTAGTGAAGTTATCAAATTTAATCATCATGTCACGAAAGCAGTCCTGGGGAATTCCAGAATATCTTATCGAGCATGATTGAAATTCTACGACGCTTAAATGAGACTAACGCCACATGATCGATGAGTTAAAACTGAGACAATCCTTTGAGCATTGAGTTGAAAGCTCTATTGCTTAGTTCAATTTTCTCTTCATCGCTTTCAAGATTTTTGATAAAAAGTTTGGCCCTCTTTCTCACATTAATTCTTTGAGATTCGTTGATGGTGATATCAATCGGAAGCATGACAAGGTCTGCCGCAATTGTCACTGGCAATAAAACAAGGAGGGCACAAGTTTTTGGTTCATAAATACAGTTCATTCCTAAATAGCCTGTGAAATCACCTGCACTACGACGGTAATTTGAATCAAAATCACTAAAGTTTAATGTAGATTCTCTGAAACTCATATCGAGACGGAATTTGATAAAACCGACACTCTGTTTGATTGTTTGATGTTTACGATCATGAAGGATGAGATCCTTATTATCAGTGCTGAGGATGTGAATGATTTCCTCACATTCTCCAGACTTTTCTCTTTTTTCGCAATGGTTTCGTAAAATTTCACTAGTTCTCTTATTTTCAATAGTACTGCCAACCTGATCTAGGGTTCGCATATCAAAAGACTTATTTCGACTTAAAGTGGCTTTCCGTACGCCCTTATCAAAGCCTGCAAAAGAGGAAGTGGAGATTAAGACTAAAGCCGTTATAAATATTTTTTTCATGGACAAATATTATCAAAGAAGTTGTTGAGAGAAGTGTTTCTAGTAAACTTTTCGCTCTAAGTTCTAAGATGTTTAAAAAATAGACAGTGAATGTAGTGAGGGCATTTTATGCACCTGAAAGGCCTTGAAATGATTAATTTTTTCCCTCACCTTGATGATCCTTCTTAGTATTTATAGATCCTTACTTTTTAGCGAGGGATGCCGATAAGTCCTCTGAAAAACGAAATAGAGGCTTTCTCATGGCTAAAAGTAAATTTCTTATTCTCTTGCTGACTCTGACCCTAAATGCATCGGCAGACACCTGTGATTCAAATGAGATTCTTAAACTGATGGTCGAAACTGGCCATATCGATGTGAAGGATGAGTCCTTTTGTGTGGAGATGAATGAGTTCCCTAACGTTCGCGTGAAGATGAAGGAAGGTAAGCATGAGCTGGGTAAACCTCGAGAACTGAATGATCGGATGGCCAAACAAGATGCCGACATCAAAAAGATCGTAGATCTCCTTAACTCAACTTCTAATGAAACATCTGATCAGAAATTCCAGGTGAAGGCCCGAGGCTTTGCAGACGGAACTTTCAATGAGCAGAAAGATCTTGATCAGAAAATCTTTGAGGCAATCACCACGTTGAATGCAAACAAAAAATACGACATAGATCCAAAAAAAGTTAAAAGCTTCATCGGTGGCATGGACTCAGCTGGTGCCGAAGCTATTTTGAGTGAAATAGTAGCGATAAATGTGAGCAAAAAAGCAGCTCCTGATCAGCCTGTTCCCTGGGAATCAGTTAAAGATGATTCTCGACTCAAGAGTATGATTCGCAACTCATTCCTGGCCAAAAGTCGTGGAGATAAGCTTTGCTCTGATATCTTCGGCGATAATAAGTTTTGCCAATCGAGTGGGGAGATTTCACCTCTATTAGATTCTGGTGAGCACTGCTTTGCAGGTTGCTGTGATGAGCGACGAGGAAATATTATTGATATTATCGCTCCCCAAAAAGATGCCTACTCCATCGGCGGCAGCGGAACCTATAAACCTCCTTACAAATCTCCTTCGCGATCACTTCAAGGAAAACTCCAAATGGCCGCGGCCCTCAATGTCTTTGAGCTCCCACTTGAGACTGATGAGACACTTGAGAAAGATATTTTGCAGAATAAAAAGTTCGAAGAGAATATTGAAAAAGATAGAGAGCGCTTCCGCAAGGCGATGGGTGGGACGGGCTGTGAGAAAAATGACTTCGCTATAGACTCTGCACGTCGGATTTATTGGGCAGTGAAGTCGATGAAAGACTTCGTGAGTCCTGAGCTCTATCAGGCGGTGATGAAAGGTGACTTCGCTTCGGCTTATAAGTTCTACGAAAGCCCTACTACTGATGCGAAATTCCAGCTCCCTAACCGGAATTTGTTATCAGTTCTTTTCTCAGGCGGAAACAATGCACTGGCAAAGATCCAAAATAAGAGCAATTGTCCGAAAGTACGCACCGAGGATTCAGAGTGGGCAAATAGTAAGTCATATGCCCAATGTAAACTTTCACCTAATTCTTCTCCAGAGCTTTTTGAGCTTCTGAAGAAAACGGATAAAAAAGGAAGAGTTTCTAGTAATGATAATCTCTATGAACTTTCCAAACTCACTAAATTGAATGAAGACGATAGTCAGGACTTTTACGTCATTCAGGATTCAACCACCAAAAGTAACTACTATCTCTATGATCGTAAAAGTAATAAAAGTCACTTCTTTACATTTGATTACACTGGTGATGATTGCTCTGACTTAGGGCCAGGATACAGTTATAAACCAAAGAAGAATTCGACACGAATCGATGATCAACTCAGTCCAGGTTGCTTACAAATTGTAACTAATTCACAAGTTAAAATTCCTCCCAGCTTTACTCCTCAGTCTCCTACTGTGAGCAGTGTCGTTCCATCAGACTCTCTCAATTGTTTGGATGCCTCAAAGGGACTCGATCATGAGCTAAGAAATCTAAATCCAGAGGGTGAGCCTGCAATTAGTTTAGAGGCCGGGAATTATCAAAAACCTCTTTGCAAACTTCAAAGTGGTGGCTCTCTTAATGTAACAATTGATCCTAAAGATTTTATGGTTATCGGTGGAGCGGCCAACGGGAATAAGGGATTCATGTGCACGGGTTGTTCTTCGGGAATTGCCTACGATTCTAAGAATAAGAAATTTAATTACAAGGCCCGACAGGAAAGCCGTCCAGTCAATGACGAAGTGGGTACTCAAAAGGATATGGCAAAAAAGACCTGGGTCGAAGGCGCTGGGAAGTCTTTATCTCTAGCAAGTCTGAAACACCTTAAAACTTACGTTATTCCCAACTGCGGGCCAACTTGTGAAAACTCCTGTGAGTGTCTGCGGGATGGAAATTTAAAGGCTAAACTTGCTGACCCTTCCGTCACAGCTCTCGATTTTACAGACCTCTCTTTAGGTAATAGTAAGTCCATCATCAGCACTGACCCTAAGAGCTCTAGTGAAGTGGAACCAGGAAAACGACAATTTACGTGCGTTTTTACTCCTCCTGTTCCACACACCTGCTCATATAACCCATTGGGCGATACTCCTACTGAGATGAAAGCTGATGATCACTTTGGAGAAGTTTGTCCCATCACTGAAGCGTTGAAAAAACTTCCGAAGGTGAATCAAGAAGTTATTACTGATGACACAATAAAAGGATACAAAGAGCGTTGTAAGAAAGACAGCTTCCCATCAACCGAAGCCACTTGTCAGAAGGTTCGCGGCGGACCGATGTGTGCCAAGAAAAGAGTGGCCAATAGTTGCAAAGAGCCATCCTATAGGCCATCTACCTCAGGAGGATCTGGTGGGAAAGCGACTAAACAATAATAAATTGAAGATGCCTGCGTATCTTCTCAACAAATTCCATTTCACTTGATTGCATTAAATGACGAGGGACCTTGGCATCACTCTTTTCCCAGCGCTGAAGCCACTCGTCACCCAGTAAAGTTACATTTTGTTTTTGAGCAAGTGCTGGATCATTGTACGCCACTGTCGTCGTACTCTTGGGCCCACTCGCTGGCCCATAGCCCACAAAGAATCCGGCGGCGAGAAGTGTGGCGCGAACTGCCGTGGAAGCGGAGTAGTTGAGGAGTTGAACATCTTGGCCTCGGCAGTGATTAAAAATTCTCGCAAACGCTTCCTCGCTCCAGAGCTCCACATTGGTATGAAGCGAGAACGGATCATAAAAAATTACATGAGGTTTCGGCGCACCTTTATAGGTGTGAGAGAAATCTCCCTGAATAAGTTCCCACTCGATATTTCCCTTCGCTGACACCCACTTATTATGTTTTAAAAGTTCATGGGGAGCTTTGTGATGAAGGTGCGGGAAAAGAGGAGCGTTTCTGAGAGCAAGCTTTAGAGGATCAGTATCATTTTCAAAACTCACGAGGCGAATTTTTTCCGTGAATTCCTTGTCTAAAAACTCGTGGATAACGGCCATGGAATTATGAGCAGCACCGAGGCCCACATCCCAGATCACGACTTCAGAAAGTGTTTTGAGTCGCTCATCGATTCGAGCAGGCAAGACGTAGAGATTCCGGGCTTCCTCTTGGGGAGGATTTACTGAATGCATAACCTCACCGGAACTTTTTTGACGGATGCTTGAAAATCCCCTGCCAGAATCATGGACTTCGTAATCACCAAGACTAAGGCGCTTATCTTTTTTATAAGGTTTCTCAGGTGTCATGGGTGTCGGAGGATTCTCCTGATCCGTCATGACGAGCTCTTTTCTTTTGCGATTATAGAAATCAAGAAATGTGTCCTGGAGAATAGAGGAGCGCATCTCACGCATAAAGCGGTGATAAAAAGTGATGTTATGGAGAGAGAGCAGGTGCCAACCAAGAGGTTCATCGGTTTTGATAAGGTGATGAAGGTAGGCGCGAGAGTAGTTGCTGCAAGCAAGGCAGTCACAACTTGGATCAAGCTTTTCTTCAGAAAATTTATACACTGTACGGCGCATTTGAAAATTGCCAAGACTCGTGAAGGCCACTCCACGCTGGCCATACTGATTTGGAAGAATGCAGTCGAACATGTCCACTCCGCGGTGAACCGCTTCAAGAATATCAATCGGTGTTCCAACACCCATGAGGTAGCGCGGAAGATGGGCCGGTAGCATCTCGGCAGCGATGGCGGTGAAGTCTTCTCTTTCTGATTTTGTTTCACCAACTGCAAGACCACCGATAGCAAATCCATCAAAGCCCTGACCATTCACTTGAAGATTGATGAGGACGTCGGCACTTTGCTTTCTGAGATCTTCATGACAGGCCCCTTGAACAATACCGAACATGGATTGGAGTGAATCACCTCGGGCCATGAGGCTTCGTTTGGCCCAGCGATGAGTGAGCTCCATGGCAGCCTTCGCTTCTTTGTGAGCGGCATTGGATTCAATACACTGATCAAGCACCATCATGATGTCGCTATTAATCGCTCTTTGCATATCAATCGAGAGCTCAGGAGTGAGGAGGATCGGGCGGTTGTCTACGTAGCTTAAAAAGAGGGCGCCTTTTTCATTCATCTCACGGTGATGAGAAAGTGAGAAAATTTGAAAACCACCTGAGTCTGTAAGAACGGGACGATCCCAGTTCATGAACTTATGAATACCTCCAAACTTTCTCATGACCTCCGCACCTGGGCGCAGAAGGAGATGATAAGTATTGGCCAGAAGGACGTTTGAGCCGGCCACTTTAAGAGACTCGACGGTTTGGTTTTTTACTGTCGCTTGAGTGCCCACAGGCATGAAGATGGGCGTCTGCACTTCACCGTGAAGTGTGGTGAACGTTGCTGCTCGCGCGCGTGATCCCGAAGATGTAGCTTCTAATTTAAAATTCAATCGACTCATAGGGAAAGAATACCTAAACTGACTCGGGTTCGTAACTCACTTTCATAAGATAAAGGCCCCGAGGATCGGCTTTTTTCCAGGGCCTTTGCTCTTTTTGCTCTCCATGCAGAAGATTTGAAAAGTCTTCCACCGAAAGCCGACCATTACCCACCATCCACAGGGCCCCTACGAGGTGGCGGACCATGTGTTTTAAAAAACCTTTACCCACAATGCGAAACTGCCAGCAGCTAGAGACTCCTTGAGCGCTAAATAAAGAATCCGTGAAGAGAACTTCTGGATTGATCACTTTGAGGTCGCACTCATGAATCTCCCGCAAGGTGGTATTGGAGAGCCCTCCGATAGACCAGAAGTTTTTAAAATCGTTTCTTCCTTTAAGCATCTCCAAACAAGTTTGGATATGACTGATGTTGAGAGTGAACGGAGTCTGGGCGATGTAGCGCTGATCCTGGCCAGATTCACCGGGTGTGTTGGTAAAAAGATAGCGATACTCTTTTGAGACTTGATCCACAGAGGGGATAAAGTCACCTCGGCAAGGCAAAATTGAAAGGCATCTGATGTGAGAGGGGAGGACGGCATTCAAATGATCAGGATCGAGAGTTAACAAATCTTCGGCCGAGATTTTAATCACCTGAGCGAAAGCGTGAACACCCTTGTCTGTACGGGAAGCGGCCCTCGTGGTGACTTTGCCTGTAAGAAGCTGCTGCAAAGACTGGTTAAGATCTCCTTGGATCGTGAGCATACCTTCCTGCCACTGGAAGCCCATGCGCTCGGTTCCGTCGTACTGAATGATGGCCTTGTAGTAGTTCATGAGATCATCAGTTTTTTGCCAAGTTTTCTTGTCGGTTATTCTATCACTATTAAAATATAGATTTTACAGAATAACTAGGCATGTTCTCGTAATGTATTGCTTCTGTACTTCATATATTAAAAATGATTCAATAAATCTCATATATTTATAAGGCTTTTGTCAGATCATGAGAAGATTTTAGAGGAAAGCTACCGTCTAAATGAAGGGAGTCTACATGTATTACTTTTTAAGAGGCAATCAACGTGGATCTGCTCTCATATTTGCCCTGATTGTCGCTGCAGCTGTAGGTGTCGGAATTACTTTTTACATGTCAACGCAAGATAATATGCAAAAGAGTATCCGAGTTCTTAATTCTCAAAAAGATTCTTTAATTGGTATCGACAAAATGAGAACTATTGCGAACTACTTAATTAGTTCAAACATGGTTATTTGTAAGCAAGGAGCTTTTACTGGATCGACTGATACTTATCGTTGCCGCTGGACTGGTCTACAGTTGATTAATGGAACGCTTCAGACAATTTTACCTCAAAAACTTGGCCTAGATGAGGGATCATTTGATGAACAGGGATTTCTTGTATTTAATGTAGATAGTTCAATTATTAATGACAGTGACTCTAATGGGGCGCAAGCTACAAAGTTTAAAGGAAAAATCGGTCTAAAGCTTTATGATGCCTTTACAGATTCACTTCAACTGTCAGAGTCCCTTGGGAAAATACCACTCAAAGTTTTAAAATCCGATAACGATAGAGCATTTGTTCTGATAAAAGTAATTGTTGAAGTTCAAAACACATCAGCTGGGTCTGCTGAAAATAAGAATAAGGAAATTATCGAGTATTTTTCGACACGAAGACCGATTGCTATTCCGAAAGTGACAGTGAATGTTGCCAATTGCAAAAGATCATGTGAGGTTTCAGTTGGCAAGAACGATAATCCGGCCTGTAGGGGAGATCAGAATTACACCTATACTCCATCTGTTCCTGTTTCTGCGACAACTGTGAATTTGGGACCCGGCGTTCTGTATGAGATGCAAGTACAAAAGGATATCAAATTAGATCAAACTTTGTTTCCTGGTGTATTCCCAGCTCCTTCCGTAGTCAATGCAATGCCTGGAAAAGATTACCTCATGCCGATGGAGAAAGTGACATGGACAGATACGGTCACCTGCTACTCAAGAAATGAAACCGTTAAAAGACAATTGATGGTGTCTCAGGCCACAGGCAAGTGCTGGTGGTCAGATGAACCTCAGTCAAGCTGGAGTGTTGAAAAGTGTGACGCTGAAGACTCTCAAGAAAATCAGCATTTTGTTAATTCTGGGACCATCACTTATAACATTGATGTTTCGCCGATCAAGCTTGATCAGGTTGAGCAATTTATTGCTTCATTCATGTCATCAAATGGCTCTGATAAAATTTCAATGAGTTATGTTATCCCCGCAAATTATAAAAATACTTCTCTATCGAAAATGGAACCAGCAAGGTCGGTGAGATTAATCGTTGAAGATTCAAGCTTTCAAACGAAACTTGAGACCACCACTGAAATTCAAGAAATTCCAACGCACTAAAAAAATAAATTGGGTAAAAGGTTTATATGAAAAAAATGAATAAGTTTTTTAAAAATCAAGATGGCTTAAGTATTGTAAGTGTCATTGGCTCAATTGCTGTACTTGGTGTCGGTCTTGTTGCCGCAATAAATTTGTCAAAGATGTCAAAAAAAGGTGAGGATTCGGCCATCAGAAAAGTTGATGCGATCTCTTTAACATCGACCGTTGAGAAAAAATTGAAATCTGTCTTTTTAGATACAAAGACGGTAGTGGCCAATTCAGCAATTCCTAAGCTCACTTCGGGCTTGTGCTCGAAAATTAGCGTCTCTTCCCTCGCCTCTCAGCTTTCTAACGTCTACATTCAATTGCCAAGACCCAGTACAGATGAATTATTTCCGCCAGCTATGTGGTCAGCAAAATTTGGTGGTTTCTTGCCAGTCGCCCAGGGACAGAGCTGTCAGTTATCATCAAAATATGGAAAATGCTTTAAGCTTGATATGAACGCTAATAGCGGAATCGGTCTTTCAAAAGTCATGATGACAAAACTGGATCCTGTTTTTGAAATCAATATTAAGCCAATTGTTACAAACCCTGCATCAGACATTTCGTTTGGAGAAATAAATCCAGAGCCTAATGGATTAGCAAAATATGATCTGAAAGCAATTGGATTCGAATACACGATTAAAACAACTTACAAAAGTGGTGCCGACACCTCTAGTTCAAGTCTCGGGAGAGGCTTTATTAGAGGATTTATATGGGCCGGAGATTTAGGTGTTTGTGATGATCCTACAACGAGTAAAAGAATTTCACTCACCGCAAATGCCTTCGGGGATCCTGATAATAATACGGTCTTTAATCAAGCAGGATTTCGTAGTGATTCACTAAGTTCTAACACTAATCCTCCGCTTGATTTAACTCCTACAAATTCGCAAATCCGCTCAGGTGTGATTGGTGGAACTTTAGGATCACAGTTCTTGCAATCTCAAGATCAGGTATCTAATACGAACCCTGACTCTGGGCCTGTCTACTCCGCTTGTAATGAGAGAAGTTTTCGTTGTATCCAGAAATTAGGAGCGGAAAGGGAGTATCAAGAAATAGAAAATTTGATTCGAGCAGCTTATGTCGCACCAAACGTTCTTGTTAATTCCGGTAACACTATTCAGATTGCTCCTAAAGTCATATTTAAAAACAAGAGCGAAGTCGAGCTCCCTGTGACTTTTGCACAGTCTTTTGATTTGGGTGGAAGAACTTACAGAAAAGGTCCTAACGATAATTGGTATTATACATGGTTTGGTCCTATTAAAGTCCCTATGATCATAGGTGCAGAACAAACGATCACCGCGAAGTTAAGTGATGTTAATGATAATCTTTCTGCTAACAGTATATGCCGAAATATATGTGTGGCGAGTTCCAATTATAATAGTAATCCTACCAATCACTACACCTCCACATTTAGTTATAAAGTTAATGCAGGAGCTCTTCCTCCAGGTACCGTGGATACTTTTAGCATTTCCACTGGGCCTGTAGGATGTACGGCTTGCTATATGAAAAACTGTGATCAGTTCGGACTTGGGACTTTTGGAGTCATGCATAACCAACCAACTGAGCCTTTAGATGTTGGAGTTCCTGAGTGTGTTCAATATGAAAATCATGTATCGAATTTTTATGAATTATACCCAACCCCAAGTGAGGTTTATGCAAGCTCTTGCCTTTCTGCTAAATTGAAGAATGGTGATAACAATGGTCTTGAGTTTATCTCCGAATCCTGTAGTACTCAATTACCTGTGCTTTGTTTTGCCTTTGGTAAGCACATGCTTGCTCGGGAAGTCTTGAGGCCAACGAGCTCTGCCCCTGCTGGGTCAGAAGCTTTAGTGAATGGAAACTATGATGCTGCTAATGAAATATGTTTCCGCCTTGGGAGAGAGGATATTAAAAAGGCTCCATTCAAGACTTTGTTAACACAGGATGGTAACTTAGACGCTAGTGGATTAGAAATTCTCGGTATCAGTGCTGCCAGCGACGACATCTCACCAGATGCCACAATGGTGGTCATGAATTTTATAACTCAAGGAAGCTTTTTCTCTCCAGTCGGTCTTAACCAAGAAACTAGTCTTAGAGATTATGCTGACAAAAGCGGAGACAAGCCAACACTTTTAAGTCAAAAGTTTTGGGTCGGTCTCAAAGTTGATAATGCGGGATATGTCTATGCTCCAGCTCCTGAGATTCCTACAGATGCTTTGGATCCGAACGTAAAGTGGGGGATTCATTTTGATGGCAAGGGTGAGACTGTTGTTAAAAAAATTTCAGAAAGTCTTTACCTCAACAGTTCGAGTGATTCAAAAAACTATGGTTTACTTTTTCACACTCCGCGCTTTAAAGGCGTAAAGTTTGTTCAGAAAAATAAACCTTACGGTCAATCTAGTAACGAAAATTTACGTGTTTTATGTCGTGAGAAAAATTTCCCACATAAGATCTATATTTCTAGCCAGAAAACAAACAAGTTTGATGAGGCTGGTAATATTTGTAAAAATAGCAATGGAGCTTTTTTACCTCCGCTCACAACCTCTGGTTGGGAGGTGGCGTATCAATTAGTGAATCCTAATCATCCTAAACATCCTTTCCCTACTGCTTGGGCAGAGTCAGAGTTAAATCCTGTGTGGGTGAATGTGAAATCAGATACAGGTATGGATGTAGGAGAAATGTTTAATCAGGATCAGACAAAATATATTAATTTTGAAGGTAAATTTTTAGCTCTTAGTGAGGAGCCTGCTAATGCTGTGAAAGCTTGCTTTAACCAGTCAAAGGGCGAAATTGTTATTCGAAGTTCTTGTGCGAGTAGCGAGAGATTGCCTACAGTAGATGAAATTTCTAAAGCAAAAAATACTTCAAATTTCTATTTTAGATTCATGATGAAGATGGCATTGGCCAATTGGAGCGGAGGGGAAGTTGGTATCATTCAAGTTGCGCAATAAGAATCGCCTGAACTCTCGTGGCTTTAGTCTTTTAGAGGTGCTTGTTGCCTTAGGACTTCTCTCTGGGGTTGGTTTAATAGCGGCTAAAATTCTTGATATGATCCAATTAAATTCAAAAGCTTCTGCGCGCAAGGAAGCTCAATTCCAAATGCAAGTTAAAGGAGTGAAGCTCCTTAAATTGCAGCTCAAGGGATTGAAAAAAAATCAATTTGATTTGAACCTTTTTTATAAGCTTGGTAATGGAAATACATTGAGCAGAAATTCTACTCAATTAAATGGACAAGCACTTTTAAGTCATATCACTAATCCCATAGCTCCACTTCCTACTTCTGTTGGACCTTATCTCACAAGTTTTTTAGTGAGGAGGAAATTAGGCGATAGGTATCTCACTTACATTTCGACATGCTTACCTTTATCTAATATGTTGAATACTAATTCCTTGAATTATAATACTCTTCAAAAAAATAACCTCTGGCCCTTTATAAGAAGCACGACGAATGGTTATAGTGTTCATTGCTGTCTTCGATCTAATCCAATGTGCACAAATCCGGTGTTCAATAAAAACTCTAATTATGGTGTTCAAATTTTCAGATTTGATCCAAAAGATAACTCAATCAGATCCATTCTTACAAAACGTGATTTTGAATCTGTATCAAGTATCGGATATTTTATTTTTTCAAACCAATCAAATGAAAATATTTTATCTGCACGAGTGTTCACATTTTATAATGAGTGCATTAGCCAGCGTATTGTAACTGGAACTGCTAAGCAAGGCTGCCAAGACTTTCTTTCTGTTCGTTCTGTCCAATTAACTGAAGATTTTGATTACGCCGTAGAAGGTGTAAATAGCATGGGAGGATCCATTGGTCTCTAAACTATTTATTTTGTTGCTTCTCGTGAGTTGTAACCAAGATTTAATAATTCTTGAAAAAGAAGTTCGTCATAAGTTTAAAGATCATCTCGTTGAGATGCCCGAAATTAATTACATGAGTATTTTTGGTCGCAAGCCAAGTCAGCTTGAGCTAGAGCTAGGTAGAAAAATATTTAACGACCCTATTTTGTCTCGAAATAATGATGTGAGTTGTGCCACTTGCCATCTCACAAATCATGGCTTTGCGGATGGTATAGGTCTCAGTGTGGGTGCACTCGGTATTGGTGGGCCTACTGGAGATAATGTAGGTAAGGAATTTGCCACGGGAACTATAGCGACTAATCGTGAAGTCGGTGATGATGGCTTTGGATTTCGATCAAAGCTTAAAATGTTTAGAAATACACTTTCGACTGTCAATGTAGGATATAGACTTAATAAAGAAACTGATTCAGGTCTTTTGTGGGACGGTCGTTTTGGTGATCTTTTTTTTCAAACTTTACTTCCTTTACACACGCCAGAGGAGCTTTGCGGAGGTAACCCATTAACTATTGATGGAGAAAATATTTTTAGGCAAGGTGGCCCTCTTTTTTCTGAGCCAGTGTTGCTTGGTCATACTAATTTTGTGAATCCATACTCAGGCAAGGACACTCAGCAGTTTAATGCACAAGATGTGTTGGTGAGTGGTGTTCCAAGATTAAGACCGAGCGGAGAGTTATCAGTTCCGAACAGAAATGAATGTGTTGCTCTTACTGTTGCGAAACTGAATAGTGTCAAAGAGTATAGAAATCTATTTAAAGAAGTTTACGGTATCGATAAAATTACCGATAAATTTATTGGAGTTGCATTAAGTGCCTTTATTGTAACCCACGTGAGCAAAAATACCCCTTATGATCGATTTGTTAAAGGCGAAAGTAGTTTATCGAAAGAACAGTTAATCGGTCTCAGTATTTTTGTGACTAAGCCGGGAGAGAAATTTGTACTTAATGGAAAAGAACACGTTGGTGCCGGTTGTATTAATTGTCACGCCCCTCCTCAATTTACTGACAATCAGTTTCACGCTCTAGGAGTTGTGAGCGATGTTTCAAGCTCACTTTCTAGACCATCTTTTACTGGTAACATCAGGAGTGGTTTTTTTCATGGGCAGAGAGCTCAACGAGGCACAGTTCCGAAGTGCCATGTCCCTGGCAATAACATACAAACCGAAGCCAATTATGCACCTGATATCGGTCGTTCTAATGCGACCTTCGAAGAAGTTGATTGTTTCAAATTTAGAACGCCAACTTTGAGAAATGTCGTTGAAACCTTTCCGTATTTTCATCATGGAACGGAGAAGGCGCAATCTCGAAAAGCTGCAAATTTTAAGGAGAGAGCACGGCTAGCATTGAATAATGCAATAAAATACCATCTAAGAGGACCAATCAACGAAAGATTATTTAATACAGCTAATTATGGTTCTCAATTTTATGATTTCTTTTTCCAAAGAGATCAGCTTGTCCCTTATAATTACCTTGATTTTGGAACAGATACAGCGCAATTTCCACTCAAACTATCAGATGAGGATTTAAATAACTTAACTGAATTTGTAGCTTCAGGACTATATGACGAAAATTCCATGAAAGTAGGAGATTTAGGCAATGATGTTTCCCATCCTACATCAGTTCCAAGTGGTTTCTTGCCTACAATAACAAGGGATAATGGTCATCAGTTTGAATTACCTCCCAATGGAGATTTTCCAAAGAATGTAAGTCCTGACGATAAAATCCATGAGGCGATGGGAGTTCTTGCTCAATAATAAGTTGGCATGCGGCCCTGCTTTTCAATCTATATTTTTTATATTGAAAGGCTTGTTTCGTTATTTAAATTCCAAAGGCTTCTATCAACTCGATATGAAGCCACAACAATTTGGAGTGGGCGCATAAAAAATGAGGGCCTATGAGCTCATCCGAACTTGATGCCTTTGTGGAAAGTCACCTCGATCTTCAAGTGAAGATTTCTTATTTTGATCATTTAGATTTTCTCATCCGTCATGGATTTAAAGAGTGTTCACAGATTTTAGATGTGGGCTGTGGCAACGGCACATTTGTCGCGCGCCTGGCCCTTGATCATCCTCAGATTCAATTTAAGGGTATTGATAAGCGCAAACAATGCATTGAAAGCGGGCAGAAGAGAGTGCGAGAGAATCTTGAGTTTTCTCAGGTCGATATGTTTGCTCGCGAATCCACCTATGATTTTTCTCGTTTTGATGGCTTTTTGATGAGGTACTTTCTCCTTCATGTGGATAACGCTCAAAAAATCTTGGATCTATTGAAGTTAAAATCCAAACGACCCTCTCGCTTTTGGATTATTGATCTGGATTGGTCTCAGTTTAGTTGCCACCCTCCCCATAAGGATTTCGATAAGCTCACTCAGCTTGTGAAGGACTTCTGTACAAAAATTTCAGTGGAGTCCAAGGGCGGGCAGAATGTCGTACCTTTGCTTCAGAAGCTTGATTTTCAGAATATCAAGGTGGAGCATATTCCCTTTTCGATGAAGACTATCGATTTGAATGATCTTGCTCTTTATTTAAGGCAAGAAGTGCAGTGCTATTCGAGGATGAGTGGCAGGGCCATGAATGACCCTGAAACCGCTCAGATTCTTCAATTTATTGATGAGGAAGTCAGAAGTGGGGAGTATCAGATCTCTTATAGTATGATCTTAGTTTCCGCTGAACTTTGATACCTCATTTACGGTCTAACCATCACGTAGAGGTAGTTTTTCTTAAACTCATCTTTGTTTGAGGCATAAAGGATTCTGATTGTTTCATCAGTGTAGACTTCCACCAGTGTGCCGCCGCCAAAAAAGACGCGGACAATAAACGTCGGAACAATTGTAATTTGGTTCGGAAGAGTTCCTTCTTCCGCCTCTTTAACATAATCGTAAATCGGTCTACTCACAGGTCTTTTACTCATGCCTGGAAACTTTCTAAATTTGACATTGAGGCCATTCGGATTGGTGGTGCTTATGCGGTACTGGCCTTTAAGATAATTAATCTTTTCTTTCTTAAGATTGCCTTTTTTGTAATTCGGAGAAACGTTGTAATAAAAACCATCTGGGTCGATGACTTGATAGATTTCATTCACTCCAATTGAGGGATCAACTCTGCGGCTATCGTTTTGATAATCGTAAGGTCCCCAAACCTGCTTCCAGACTCCGTAGAGGAGTGGTAAGCGATCTTTCACAGGTGCTTGTGGATTCAGTTCAATCATCTTGTTCACATAGGGCTCAAGTTCGTTTTGTATTTTATAATCGGGGTCACCCTGACCTGTATATTTTGAAGCTCTTGTTATGAGTTCAGTTTTTAGTTCCTCGATGGTCATTAAATTAAGGTCTTTGGCCGAGCAAACTGATGAGAGCGCAGTGGCAAGAAAGAGTGCAAGTAGCGTGATTTTCATAATTAAGTCCTTTATACCCGGTAGCTATAGCACAATTCTCCCTCCAATCATCTTAGATATAACCTAGGCAAGTTGTTTACTTGATCTAGGTGAGTGAGATAATAGGATTTTGAATTTCCAAGGAAGAACCTCGTATGAATCAGCAATTTGTCACTCCAGAAGGATTTATTGTTGATGAGTTTGAGCGAGAGTTCACTTTCTCAGAAGAGCAAATGCCTCTCATTTGGGAAAAACTTCAGCGGCGGGAGACCTTTACCCAAGGTCAAATTTATCCTTACCGCGTTGAATTTGCGGCCTCTTCCCAGGAAGGTGAGTTTTCTCCGGGGGAACTCAATATTCACCATGGGCCATTTCTCAGTGTTCATGGGGCCATAGGTGAAGTGACCTCAAGTTATCGCAGCCTTGATTATTTTTATGGCTCTTATGTGGTGAGCTTCAGACTCGTGCGGCCAGTGCAGCTGGAGTTTTTTCGTGAGGGGCCCAAACTCAAACTGAAACTTAAATCCTACATCCGTCCTTGGTTTCGACCAATTTGGCGCCTCCTGAATTTTTTTCTCTGGTCTGGCTTCAAGCTTTCATTCTCATAAAACCTTCTAATGAAAAATCATCATCAAGACACAAAAATTTGCTCAAGCTGTGGACGAACTATCGAGTTTCGCAAGAAGTGGGAGAAAAATTGGCCCGAGATCAAGTACTGCAGTGATGAGTGCCGGCGAAATAAAAATAAGTTTGATTATCGAGAGGCCATCATGACCTTGCTTCAAGAAAGGGGACCACTCAAAACCATTTGTCCTAGTGAGGTTCTTCCCTCTGAACTCAAGCAGGATAAGATGATGATGGAGCATGTCCGACGGAGTGCCAGGCTCCTGGCCCATGAGGGAAAAATTGAGATCACCCAATCAAGTAAAGTAGTAGACCCCACTTCATTTAAGGGACCTATCCGTCTTAAGCTCAAATAGGGGAAAGTCTCATCCTTTCTCGTTAAATCAACGAGATGACTCCTTAAGCATAAAAAATAAAACAGGGCAATCCCGAGTGAAGGAGTCGGAAGCGAGGGGGTTAATTTTAGATGAATTTTATCCGATAGAAATTTAGGCTCTAGGTTTAAATTAGGAAATCTTTATGATTCGATCATTATTTATTTTATTTCTTTTTTTCAGTTTTACTCATTCGGCACTGGCAGAAGATGAATGTGAGTACGCTAAGAAAAAACTTGATGGTTCCGGGGCAGCTTGGGGATCAGGTCATGCGACAATCAACGCCTACATACGCTTACTTCATCCATCACCCCAGTTGATGAATAAATGCCTTGGGAATTTATTAAAAGATTTAGAAGCGAATAAAAAAATCAAAATTGAAGTCTATGGTAATAAAAAATTTATTATGCCTACAGATGAAAAAGGAGACATTATAGCTGGACAGCCCGTTCGAGTTATAAAATTTGAAAAAGCTAGCCCTTCAGAAAAGAAGAAATGGGGGACAGAGGAAATTTTAATTCACAAATCCACACATCAAGATACTTGGAAAGTGGTCACAGGTCGTAATGGCAAGGATCGCGATGATTTTTTAGCAGATCATACTACAATCGATAAGAAGTTAGTTAAATTTGGTGGTGAAAAAGAGAAAGGTGAGATTGATCAATGTAAAAAGACCTCATGCTCTAAGGGGCAAACTTGGAATGATATTACTTGTCAGTGTGAAGATAAACAGTGCTCTGAAGAGAGAGTCAAGAGAGAAAAGAAAGAGTGTGGTGACTATCTTGCAAAAAATAATAATCAGAAGTCCTATAAATTAGAGTTCCTCGCCAAATATGACGAAAAATCATGTAAATGTATTATGGACAAAAATCCTAGCTTTGTTCCTCGCAAAAATTGGGATTGTAATGAAGGGACAGATGAATACATTCAAAAGGCTGCTGAATGTTCTGAAAAAACAGACAATGAGGGGTCTTACGAATTTGTTGATTGTAAGTGTGTAAAAACGAAAAAGTTTTGTGATGGGAAATATGCCAATCGTGAAGAGTACGATCGTGCAAAGAATGATTGTAATTCACAACCAGATCGCAAATGGAAATGGGTTGGTTGTGAGTGTCGAAATTTGACGACAGGAGAAAAAGCTTGTTCGTACAAAGAAAAAAGAAAAATGGTCGGTAGCTTCTCATCAGATAAGATGAGTTTTAATCGTGATAAAGGTAGTGAAGCTCATTGGGCCAATGAACCGATTTATCGTCAAGGGCCATGTAATATTGAGAATTGGCTCTCCCAGATTGGCAGCACGAAGAAAGATGTTAAGCACTGTGATGAGTACGAAAAGTTAGTGATCAAGAAAAATGGTTTTGAAAATGATGATTTTAAAGAAAAGCGCTTCTTTTGTACAAAATGTAAGGATGGATATACCCCAAGCACTACAACAACAACAATTGAAGGTGTTAATGATGACTTCATGGAGCAACCTTCTTACTCTTACATAACAGCTTGTGAAAAAGAAGTTGGAATCTGTAATTCAGACAGAGATAAGAAAAGAGAAGCAAAGTGTAAGGAGAAAAATAAAAGAGAAGAAGAGAAAAAGAGTGGTGTCCAATTCGTATGGACGGGTGGAGACGTGTGTGATTGTGATCGATATGAAGGAAGCGATGACGTCGAGCCAGAATGTAAGGATAAGATTTCAGATTATAAATTAAGACAGTGCCGTAATCGTGGTGGAGAAATCATCATGACTGAGAATGGTTGTGATTGCGATGCCGCTTGTTATGAAACCATTGTGGATAAAGATAAATGGCAAAGTGGTTCTGAGTGTGTCACTGATGGAATTAAATTAAATAATTCTCTTGCTGAACTCCTAGAAAGTGCAGATCAAGTGATGAATGAGGAATGTGAAGAATTACAAAAGGATGCCAATCGACTTAACGCTCTGGCAACTGCTAAAGATAAGTGTGCCCAACAGGCAAATGAGGAAATAAATCTCTCTGGTGCAAATCCGGCTGAAAAAGAATCTTATGAGAAATCCATCAGAGATAATAATTATAAAAAGCAATTTGAAGTAACTGTTCAAATGACGAAGGAACTCAAATGTCCACCAATCAAATGGGAATCTAATAGCGCGAATTATGCCTCTCAAATTCCTGGACTTGTTGGTGGCCTGGATTTAATGAAAGACTTCACTTCTAATGGCAGTCCTATTGCAGACGTCTCTAAAATTGATTGTAAAGTTGGATTAAATTATCGTCCTGTCGGTCATGACCAGTCTTTAGGGACTTTTAAAATATCCGCTATCACCGGTGAAAAGTGTCAAAATTTACTAAAAATGAATGACAACGTGACTAAAGATGCCCAGAACTTTGTAAAATCAATTACTGATAATAAAAATATTCCACTTGAACAACAAGCTAAAATACTAGTTGAAAGTTTTCAGGCGAAAGTTTTTGCGACTGCCAATCGAGAAGGGCATGGGAAGTCGAATGTAAATCATGCAACCTTATCTAATAAACGTGCTGAATCCATGCAGGACTTTTATATCAAGCAAGTTGTTGCAGCTGCTAAAGCGAGTGGCGTTTCAATTGATGAAAAGGCGTTGAGAGATAAAAGCCAATCGGAGACGATTGCTTACTTTGGGCCACCTGATATGAATAGATTTATTGCTGGTGATCCAAGCTATGAAGCCTGTAAAGGAAAAAAGACACAAAAAGAGATCTATAGTTGTATGGTCGATACTCACGTGCAAAAAGAGCTGAACCAGCTCAATAGCTTCGCTCAGCAGTCAAAGAATGCAAATCTCTCAATTGGTTTTGCCAAAAAAATTATAGATAATAGTGGATTTAAGGAATTTGCCAGCAAGTCACGTCCGGACATTGATCTGGGTCAACTAGATCTTTTTTCTGATGAGGGTAAGGAGCTTTACGGGAACTTTCTTAAAGATCTTCATACGACGGATCCAAAAAGTCCAAAGCATGCCGTTTTACAAGGTATCCTAGATAACATGAAGATATTTGATCTCAATGCTTCAACCAGTGGAGAGGTTAATACTGATAAAACTGAACAAGTTGATGTTAAGGCATCATGCTCTATTTTTTATGATGATCTCTGGAAAGATGAACCAGTGTTTACAGAACGTGAAGTTCGCTATGGTAATCGTCCGAGTACAGTTCAGTCATTTACACGAGAGTGTCGCGAAGATTATGAAAAAATGTTGACGACAATTACTGATGATTACAAAAAAAGAAATCCAAAAGATTATGAAGATTTAAAGAAAGAACTACAGGCGGACTTCCCTGAGGATTGGGAGAAAAAGCTTAATCGCAAGATGAGAAAAATGGCCAAAAAAGAGTGGAAAAATGCCAAGAAAAATACAAAAGACGTAGGCAAAGCTCTTGGGTCAGAACGTCGCTGGAGAGGTGGAAGTGAGGACAAAATGAATTACTCCGAAACCTACGATCAAGTTATCCAGCCTAAGGTTGAGCAGGAGAACTGGAATAATCGCGATTATAAATCAAGATCTTTAAATGGTAATTAACCTGTTGAATAGGGGTGAGGCCTTGCCTTGCTCCTATCTCAAGAACTCTATTTAAATCGTTGAAGATCAATATTCATCCTTTTACAGAATTGACTAAAATAAATTGAGTGGAGACTTTATGACAGAAAAGAGACTGATTGATCTTGAGATTCGTTTTTCCCATCAGGATGACTTTTTAATGAAGCTCAATGAAGTTGTGACCCAGCAAGGGATCATCATTCAGCGTTTAGAAAAAGAAATTTTGGATCTGAAAAGAACGGCCAATGATGGGACGAGTGTTGAGGGGCATCGGTCTTTACGGGACGAGAAGCCGCCTCATTACTAATTTATTACTTTAATTGGCGTAGCTGCAGAGATCAGATTTCTGGGCCGAGTTCAGTTTTAAATCTGGATAGGGGATGAAAGCTCTAATCTTTTTACGGATTGTTTCATACCCAGGTTCTGTATTAACCCCATCTGTATTTTTATCCCAGTAGGTAACAGCTTCTTCGGCTGAGAAGTCACAAAATTGGCGAAGTGCTATGGCCGAGAAAAAACCTGAAGCATGCCAACCATTCCAGCAATGCAAGTACAGTGAGCCTTTGTCTTCAGTGATGTGAGCATATATCTGACGAAGGATTTTTTCTGCTGATTCACTTTTTGAATAAGGATGGTTGAGATAGACGAGGCGTTGAGGAAGTCCCTTATCATTCACACATGTGATGTCTTGAGAGGCCGTCTCATAGTTTGTTTCATAAAGATAAATAGCAGTGCTAAACCCTTCACGACAAAGACTCATGAGTCCGTCTTCAGGCAGTGGGTTGGTGTTTGAGCGGGGAGCCGTCCTGTGGTAGGCATTGTTGGCGCCTCCACGAAGAATATTTTTAAAGAGTAGTCTGGCATTGCGAAGGCCATAAAGGCGCTCTTCACCATTTCCGCGATTATCTACTATTTTTGAGTAAAGATCGTTCACTCCATAGCGCATGCCCAGATCATCTTGGGCCAAAACGGGGAGGGAAAGTATAAGCAAAAAAAGCTTAATGATGATTTTCATAGAGATCCTTTTATTTACTTGCATACCTTCTTTTCAAAGAACAGGGGTCATGGCAAGAGTAACAATCTTGAGAGCGGAATTTATGTAAATTATTCTTACTCATGGTTCTACTGGACTCATGTCAAATTAGGGACTTACTAGGATTTTTAGGTAGCTATTTCTTTCTCAAGATGAGACATATAAAAGCATGAACCGCCCAACCATTTGGATCGATGCCGACGCTTGCCCCAAGCTTGTTAAAGAAATTCTTTATAAGATTTCCGCTCGTCTGCAATTAGAAGTGATCCTCGTGGCCAATAAGTCTATGTTCATCCCCCAGTCGCCTCTGATTAAAATTATTAAAGTGAGTCTTGGTGCTGATGTGGCCGATAGCTACATTGTTGAGCATGTGAAAGAAAACGATATCGTGATCACGGCCGATCTTCCTTTGGCCGCTTTTATCGTTGAAAAGAACGCCATTGGGCTTAATATCCGAGGCGAGATCTATACGGAAGAAAATGTTCGCGAGCGCCTCTCCATGCGGGATTTCATGAAAGAACTTCGAGATAATGGTGTTGTGACTGGCGGCCCGGAAGCTTTTGGGCCTAAGGATGCCGAACGATTCACCAATTCCATCAACAAAATTTTAAACAAAAGATAAAGGTGTCACGTACCTTTTTAACAAGTTTGCATTCTTGAGTTTTCATCAAGAATGCAAAGGATTTAAGAATTTTTTTATTAAAATTTAATTACAGCTAAAATTTACACTTATGGTCCAAGTATCTTCAACTCTGACAGTTGATCCTGTATCACAAACCGTAGGGTAGTTCATAAAGTTTGGAGTACACTGATAAGTTGCAGAGGCATATCCTCCATTACAGACTCTTCCGGCACCATTCAAAAGACTGACAGTTGATTTTGCGGCCAGAATAGCTTCATTACAATTTCTAGCAAGAGGTATGTTATAAGCTTGGCCACGGCTCTTATAAAATCCAACTTTCCTTCTCACTTTAATGCTCAATGGGCTTACAACAAAAGGTAAACTGTTATCTTCACCAGACTGTTGAGGCTCTCCAAGACAAGAAGGACCCTGTTGCGCAAAAGCTTGTTCGCTATTAATTGAAAGTAAAGTTGCAGCTAAACCAAACATAAAAAGATTTCTTAATTTCATCAATTTCCCCTGTTAAATGTTAAAGTGATAGTAACATGACTATTTTTTTATAAATCGCCAAAATTTGCAACGCGACGAAATAATTGGACTTTTTCTTTGTCTAAGCCATTTGAGGTGACTTTTTTTTATGGCATTTCTCTAGAAAACCAAAAAAGAGAAAGGAATAAAGGTGTCACGTACCTTTTTAACACCCATAGCATTGGTCTTTTTTGACCTGTAGGTCAATTTAGACTGGACTTTTTTGACCTCCAAGGTAAAATAGTCCTATGAGATATCTGGCTAAATATATTCTTGATGATAGCAAAAAGAAGATGGTTTTTCTGACTGGGCCTAGGCAATCGGGCAAAACAACATTGGTTCTTGATTTGCTTAAAGATTTGCAGGGTATTTATTTGAATTGGGATGACCAAGATCATCGTCGGCAAATTCTTAAGCGTGATTGGAGCGATGAAGAGACTTACGTGGCCCTCGATGAGATTCATAAGTACTCTAGATGGAAAAACTTTTTGAAGGGAACTTATGATACTCAAAAAGATAAGCACCGCTTTATCATAACAGGAAGTGCCAAGCTCGATATTTATAAAAAGGGTCAGGACTCAATGCTCGGCCGCTTCTTCAGTTGGCGAGTTCATCCTCTATGTCTTTCAGAGTTGAAACATCATTTCAAAAATAACGATGAAAGTAATTTAGACAAACTCATTAAACTGGGTGGGTTTCCTGAGCCATTTTTTGAAGGCAGGGAAGTTTATGCGAAGAGATGGAGAAAGGAAAAACTCAAACTCGTTTTTAGGCAGGATATTCAGGAATTAGAAAGCATAAAAGACATTTCGCTGCTGGAGCTCTTTTACCAAGGAATTACAGAGAGAGTTGGATCAGAAATTGTCGTTTCAAATATAGCGAGGGATTTAGAGATCGCACCCAAGACAGCAAAGTCATGGCTCAACATTCTCGAAAAAACCTATGCCGTTTTTATTGTTCCTCCTTACGGTAAAGGTATTGCGAAAGCGATCACGAAAACACCAAAGGTTTATCTTTATGACAATGGTGAGGTCTATGGAGACGAAGGTGCGAAGTTTGAAAATTTAGTGGCGACTCATCTTTATAAGAGGATTCAATTCTTAGAAGATCTTTATGGTGATAAATACGAACTTAATTATTTAAGAGATAAGAATGGTCATGAAGTTGACTTTGTTATTCTAAAAAATAATAAGCCTGTTTGTCTTATTGAGGCGAAATTAAATGAGACTACAAGAAGTAAGTCTTTATATTATTATAAAGAGCGATTAAAAGTGGATCATTGTCTGCAACTTATAAAGTCCAAGGTTAAACCCCAAACCAAAGATCAAATTGTCGTGACTTCGGCTTATGAGTTGCTATCAATGCCTTTGGAGTCTGAAATTTTTTAATCTTTCTATAAAAGGTGTCACGTACCTTTTTAACATATCACCAATAGTGGCGCTTGCTTGAGTCGTAATAGCAACCTGGGGTGGGATAAAAACTCTGACATTGATTTTTAACCCAGGAAGGGATGGTGAAGGAGCGAAACTCTTCGGCCCATTCAACTTGGCACATCATCTGCATTTCTTCGCCACCACGACATCTTTCTTCGTCTTTTGGTTTTCCGCAGGAAATAAGGAGGAGAAGGATGATGAATTTCATATCCCCATCATAATCTTTTTCTTGGACATTTTTTGTCCTTCTATGACTTGATAGAGTCTTGATCCGCTTGAAAAAGATTGAAGAGCCTTTACCTATCAAATAATTTATTGCTTCCCCGGTAACGACAACCCTTTTTGGCACTCCCATAGGATCAATTCTCCTAAAAACAACACCTTGATTGATCCCTCATAAATCTTCATCGACGTAAGGCCTTATCGCTTATAATGGCTTCTCACCAAATTAACGTGGATATATTCAATGAAGATTGTTGAAGTGAAGGGGCTTTCTAAATCGTTTCATCAGAATACGGTTTTAGATAATGTGAATTTCGAAATTAAGAAGGGGACTTTTACTGCTCTTCTTGGAAAGAACGGTTCTGGGAAATCAACCATTCTAAATATCTTAATGGGGCATGAAACACTCGACACAGGGGAGTGTTTACTTTTTGGAGAATCACTCAAGAGTAATCCCGATCATCTTAAGCATAAGATTGGTCACGTCTCGGAAAGAATCCGTTTCGATTACCCCTTATCCATGAGAAAATTTATCGCGGATTATGGAAAGTTCTTTGATCGCTTTAATTTGGATCAGTTCTACAAACAGGCAGCTGACGTCAAGATCAACTTAGATAAGCAGTTTGGGGAATATTCTCGCGGCCAGAAAATGCAGATCGTGATGCTTGCGGCCCTGGCGCAAAATCCAGAGCTTCTTTTGGTGGATGAGATCACCTCGGTGCTAGATGCTTACTCGCGAAATTATTTTATATCTCTTTTAAAAGATTATACCAAAAAAGGTGGAACCGTTATTCTCACGACTAATATTGTGAATGAAGTTCAGCACCACTGCACGGATGTTTTATTTTTATCCAAGTCTAGTATTAAGTTTCAAACTGCACTTCTTGATATTCCTTCTAACTTTAAAAAAGTGAGAAGCCACGGGACTGATCATCCTTTAATTAATAGTCCCGAGTGCATCTGGTCTGGTATCAATAGCGATGGATCTCATTCTTATATCTTGCCCAACGGCTCTTATGATCCAAAATCTCTTCAGGGACTCCTCGAGGATAGAAGGGCCGTGACACTTGAGGATCTCTATATCTACTACAGTCAGCGAGATCAAAATGAATAAGCTCTTAAAATTTTTTCTACCGAAAGCGAGTTTTGAAATTGCTAAGTTTTTTGTATTTGCTCTCGCCCTTGTGGGGGCCATCCATTTGCTGCCAGTCAATCAAGCAGCTAAAGCCGGGTCCACGATATTTATTATGATTCTATTCTTTCCACTGGTCTCTTATTTTAACCATGTGATGTACTTGCCTACGTCTTTGGAGTGGATTCTTCTCACACCAACGAGGAAGCTACAGATTGTCTTGGCCCATGGGACTTTGAATATTTTCAAAATTATTTTGATGTATTCCTTAGCGATCTTATTTCTATTTCTTTATGAACCAAAGATTGTGACAAAGTCTTTCGAATTTTTTTCAGGCGAAGAGGGGTCTCAATTTTTTAACCGCACTTCAGTGGCTGAGTGTCTTACCTGGGTCATGGTTTTTGGATTGGCTGGGCTTTTTATTTTTGGAATTCTCCCTAATTATGTTCAGGCCATACAGCAAAGACAGAATTATCATGTCAAGAAACCTGTCACTGAGAAGGCGAGAACGTTAGTAGGGACTTCTATACTGGTGATCTTCGGGTTTCTGGTGCTGAATGAGACTGTTGAGTCAGAAACTTATTTCCCTTGGTTTCTTAAGTTGGGCGTTTTTATTTCGGCTGTCTTGTTTGGTGCCCTCTATTCCACACTGAAATCTCTTCGATACTATTTTTCTAAGCAGAAGTTTTTTACCGCGGCCGGAATTTCATTCGTGCTGATTTCTTTTTTTATCCATCAGTATGCTTCTCGGGATGTGAAAGCTCAAAATCTTCACGTCTTTGATAAAATCGAAAGCCTAAATCTCCTCGGAGTTTACTCTTCTGGTTTAGAGAAGGTTATTGTGGAGGAGTTTACGGCCTCTCAGCCAAACTTGCAGTTAATTTCCACAGAAACACTTCGACAATTTTTTGATGGAGAAGTGAGAAAGACTCACTTTCTTCCTGTGATGGCCAACTGGGAAAAACTCTGTGGTCTTAGAAAAGATTTTACCTGCCGCCTGGCCTATCATATGCACTCCATAGAGTTCAATAAGCCGTATCAGCTTGATCTTGTGTCCCAAGGTTGTCCTCAAGATCTTGGAAGTTGCCTCATTCTTTATGTCCACAAGGAGTCGTCTCCAGAGATCCGTAAAATGGCTACGGATGTTCTCCAAGGGCGATGTGAAAATAATAAAAATGAATTTGAGCTGAACTTTTGTGAAAAGTTTAATTCGATGGAAACCAAGAAAAAGAAATAAGGCTGAGAGGTTTTTTTTTTATGGAACAGGAATTTTAAAGATTGTTCCAAATGAGTTCGCGCCACCATCCATTGAAACACCAAACACATATCCGCTACTAATGACTGGAGCACCACTCGGATGCCAGCCATCCACTCCTTTAGAGAAGGTGTAGTGGTTGGTGAATCCAGACCCATCATCATTCATAGAAAAGATTGTCCCAGCAGTATATTTAAAGCCCGTGGTAAAACCATAAATCTTTGACCCATCGACTTTTAAGCGAGTACTAGGTCGTTCTGTATTTGAAAACTCGTGGATGGTGGTAAATGTCCGATGCCCAATGTCCCAACTGAAGATTGTTCCATGAGTGGATGCTCCACCATGAGAGGTCATTCCAAAAAGTTTATTCCCTCCAACTAATGTGAGTCCTCCCTCTGGTAAAGTTGGGAGTGTCTCCTCTTCAGATCCTACTCCGAAATCATATAAATGTTTGAAGTTGTGTCCATCAGCATAGATGGAGAAGATAGTACCCCCACCATTGGCCCCACCCTGGTATGTTGTGCCGTAAATAATTCCTGATTCATACACCAGCTGGCCCGTTGGATAGTAAGGTCTATTGTTGGAGGGGTCAAAAAAATAGAGCGTACTGAAGTGAGATCCATCTGTATTAATTCTAAAAAGAGTCCCACCACCACTCATGGAGTCAGACCCAGTTGATCCAAAGAGTACACCACCATTCAGAGTCAATGGGGCATTCGGATTTGCACCGTTAGTACCTATAAAATCATGGAGAACTGTCATGCCAGTTCCATCCGTCTGGACTCTGAAGACTGTTCCCATATTAGCGGAGCCACCAGAGTTCGCGACTCCATAGATAAAGCCTTGATCAATCACTATTCCTCCAGATGGATTCGTGCCCAGCGAGGAGGTATTATTAAAACTATAAAGGATTGTGTAATTGCCGCCGTTCACATCAATTCTAAAAATGGAGCCGAGGTCATCGTCTCCACCGGAGGTGGTTATTCCGTAGAGTTGTCCTTCATATAGGACAAGATCCCCAGTGGGGTAATTGCCATCGGGTTTGTTCGCAAAAGTATGAAGGACTTTATCTGAAGTGACATCGATCGTAACTTGGTGTTGAACATGAGACGTTGAAACTCCGTAAAGAGCACCAACATTATTGGTCCCCCCTTGATAAGTTGCTCCATACAAAATACCAGAATCTAGGATTAGGCCACTTGTAGGATAAGATCCATCATCTACAGTGCCCGTAAAATCGTATAACTTGCCATAGCCTGAGCCATCCGTCTTAACCTGATAAATGATTCCCATGTTATTAGTTCCACCGGAGCTGCTTACTCCATAGAGAATCCCATCATGGAGGGCAAGAGCGCCAATTGGATAGAGGCCACCATTCGTTTCGTTATTAAAATCATGCAGTGACGTTAGGCCAGAACCATCAATGTTTAGGGAAAAAATTTGTCCATAAAAATTTGCGCCTCCACTGGAATTGGTGGTGAAAATTTTGCCACTGTGGATGAGGAGTCTGCCGCTAGGGGAATTACCTGTAGGAAAATGATAAATGTCATCAAGGCCACTTCCGTCAAGATTGATAGAATAGATCATCCCATAACCTGAACTTCCTCCGGCCTGGACCACTCCGTAAAGCTTTCCTCCGGACAAACTAAGGGCACCAATAGGACTGTAGGCAGAGGCATCAAAATCTTTGAGCACAGCGAATGCACTGCCATCGACTTCAATACTAAATAATGTTCCTAGTGAATTAGCACCACCATTTGTTGTGATCCCATAGAGAGTCGTGCCTGAAAGAGCGAGCTGTCCATTGGGATTTAGTCCATTGGTGCCATTAAAGTGATGAAGGACACTATAACCCGTGCCATCCGTGTTAATTTTAAAAATGGTTCCGTTATAATATTGACCCCCACTTGCAGTCACTCCATACAGTGTTGATCCCGAGATCGTTAGGGAAGTCGCAGGAGAAGTCCCATCTGATCCGTCATTATTAAATTCATGTAAAACAGAAAAGTTAGTCCCGTCGCTATTCAACGAAAAAATTGTTCCTACAGTATAGGCCCCACCGTTGGAAGCCGTTCCGTAAAGCTTACTACCTGAAAGAATGAGCTCTGCTGTTGGGAAAGTCCCATCCGAGCTAGACATCGATTTGAGAGTCGTTGATTGATGGCGGATGGTGTAGGTGGTCTTCATATTAGGAGATGCACTAACAGTTCCACTTGAAGCTGGAGACAGGGCCCCAACACCGTGATCAATGTAAGCACCGCTGGTGCAATTGGGAAGAGACCAACTGAGAGTCGCAGAGCCGCCTAAATTGATACTCGTCGAGTTGGTGGTGAAAGTGCCAAAAGAGCAAACACCTGTTGGAGAGGGGGTATTGATAATACTGCCACTGGAGGTGCTACCTTTTTTACTGCAAGAAAAAGAAAACGAAAGACACATCAAGAGTATCAAGTTCCATAAGAGGCTAAATTGAGGCCAGCTTTTTCTCGTCATCACACACTGAATTTATCGACATTTTGAGTGAAAATCTTGACCTGAAGTAAAGCTGTAAAAGAGGAGTTAAGGAGCTAAAATGAGGACGTCTCCGACTGTTTTTGTCTATGAATTCTCAAGTTCGTCGATCTCAAATCTTTACTGATAAACCTCCCTATGAAATAGTCACAGCATGCTTAACATGGACTTTAGTCATCGAATTGTGATTGAGACTTCACAAGCCGAATGGGTTCCATCACCCAGTGGTAGTGTCTTCAGAAAACCTCTGGAGCGTGCGGCCGCAGAATCAGGGCATGCTTCATCCATCGTTCGTTACGAAGCTGGTGCTTCCTTTCAATCTCATCCGCATCCCATGGGTGAGGAGATCTTTGTCATGGAAGGAGTCTTTAGTGATGAGAGAGGTGATTATCCGGCCGGCACCTATTTGAGAAATCCACCAGGCTCAAGTCATTCACCTTTTTCAAAAGAAGGCTGCCTCTTATTTGTGAAGCTCAATCAATTTCACACGGAAGATAATTCTCGCATCATCATCAACACCAATGATCCCGAAGGTTGGAGACCTGGCCATGGTGGACTAAGAGTTTTTCCACTTCATTCTTTTCAGACAGAGGGCACAGCTCTTGTTTGGTGGCCAAAAGGTGAGAGATTTTTACCTCACCGTCATTATGGTGGAGAAGAAATTTTAGTCTTGAGTGGAGTCTTTCAAGATGAGCTTGGTCAGTATCCCAAAGGAACGTGGATCAGAAGCCCTCATCTTTCAGCTCATCATCCATTTGTGACTGAGGAAACTCTTATTCTGGTTAAGACGGGGCATCTCATCTAAATGAGAATTCATTATTCTCTCTTCTTCGCCGTCCAGTACTTCGATAATAATTTATGGTCTGATTGAATGTCTCTAAAGCCCGCATCATCGATGGATTTGCTTGCATCCCAGAGAGTGTAATCCTTATAGAAAGGCTCGTGGTAGTCCAAAGGAAAGCCTTCAAGGACTTCATTGAGTAAGGGATCATCGTCTTTTTGAATCGAGTCACAAATGGCCATCATCCCATCTTTTTTCAACACACGATAAGCTTCTTTAATCACTTTCTCACGTACAGATCGAGGGAGTTCGTGAAAAAGATAAACAGAGAACACAAGATCAAACTCACCATCTTTAAACGGAAGATCTTCACCTTTGGCCCTGACAAATTCGAAGCGCCCTTTTAAGCGATTTTTAGCGACTTCAAGATATGGGGAAGAGACATCTGAGACAACATAGGAAGAATATTTAAAGCTTTTGGCAAAATCGAAACTGGCCGTTCCAACACCCGCACCGACTTCAAGAATTCGAATGGGTTTTGAAAACTTACTCGCTTCTTTAATTTTTTGAATCAGTCTTCGTCTCATGGGCGCTGCAGTCCCTGAGAAAAGGATCTCCACCTGTTGTTCATAAAGCTTGGCAGAATCTGTTGAAAAGTATCCATCTGTTTGAAAATGGTAATTGCGATTGAGATAATCAGGCACATCACCCAAGTCCTCTTCATTGATCTCATTTTTAACATTTAATTTTCGCCGGCGTGAGATTCGGAGTGAGTCGAGAAGAAGTTTCGGAAAATTTCTCACATGATCCCCCGAAGCTTTGGGGATAATCACATCGATCGGGTACACATCATTGGCGATATTTTCAGCATCTATTTTGTGAATTTCGATGACCTTATTTCTTAAGTGCTCGATGAGTTCTTTTCTGCGCTCCCGGTGCGGTGGTTTAACGAAAGGTGCAAAACTACGGGAGAGGTAATAGATGGCCCTGTATTCAAAAGTATAGAGCAGGGTTTTAGCAAGATTGACTGACAAGACTGGTCGCTCAATGAGTTGTTTCATGAGTGCATTATGCATTTCTTAGCTCAAAAAAAGAAGACTGTTAAAGTATTGTCCAGACTTTGATATTTAAAATTAAATCAATGTTCACCTTAACTGATTCGGGATAAAAAGGAGTTATGAGAAATAAATTTTTATTATTAGGATTACTCACAGCTGGTTGTTCAATATTTGGAAAGGGAAGTGAGGAGCGACCTTCCTACCAAGTGGTCCTTAAAGCGGACAATAAAGAAATAAGAAAGTACGACTCCTACATCATCGCTAAAACGGCTATCAACGGTCAATTTAAAGAGGCCCAGAGCAAAGGTTTTCGAATCCTTGCGGGTTATATTTTTGGAAAAAATAAGTCTGAGCAATCCATCTCCATGACGGCCCCAGTGGTGATGAGTCCCCTTGAAAATAAATCCTGGGCCATGTCTTTTAGTATGCCTTCAAAGTACACGCTGAATACACTGCCTGTCCCTAATGATGAGCGAGTGGAGCTTGAGGTCGTTAAAGAGCGCTTGGTGGCGGCCATCACTTATTCAGGATTTTGGGGAGAGTCCAGAAATGTGGAGGAGTCGAAAAAACTCCAGGAATGGCTTAAAAGTCATCAAGATTATGAAGTCATCTCTGCACCCATGTTTGCTGGATACAATCCACCATGGACAATTCCCTTTTTAAGACGAAATGAAATACTCATTGAGCTAAGGCGCAAATAGTATGTTGAATAAAATTTTAGATGCGAGCATCTTTTGGAGTTTTGATCTTTCAGGATATTTAAGGCACGAAAAAGATTTCGATGAAACCTATGAGTTCCCAAAAGGCTCTCACGCTTTGATCACGGGGGGAACCTCAGGAATTGGAAAAGCAGCGACACTCGAGATGATCAAACACGGAGTCGTTGTCACGATCACAGGGCGAAGTGCCAGTAAGGGAGAGTCCCTCTTGAAAACTCATCCTGAGATAAAATTCAAACAAACGGACATGGCCAGTTGGTCAGAATTTGATTCTTTAATTAATAACATCGAGCCACTTGATTATTTAGTTCTTAATGCTGGTGGCATGCCGGAGAAATTTAGCACAAATGACTTGGGTGTGGAGTTGCAGTTTGCTTCACAACTTTTTGGTCACTATATTCTTGCTCATAAACTAAGTCTTGCTGGGAAATTAAAACCAGGTGCGCGCATCGTTTGGGTGACGAGTGGTGGGATGTATCTCAAGCCCCTAGATGTTACGACTATTTATAAGAACGATAAATACGACAAGGTTGAAACCTACGCGAATGTGAAGCGGGCCCAGGTAACACTTTTGCCTTTCTTTAAAAAAGAATTTCCGGATCAAACAGTCACGGCCATGCACCCGGGGTGGGCGGCGACTCCGGGAGTGGATGAGGCGATACCTGGATTTGCAAAAACCATGGAAGGGCGTCTGCGCACACCTCTGCAAGGGGCAGATACTATTTTGTGGCTTCTCTCATCAAAAAAGAGAATCGAGTCCGGGGCCCTATATTTTGATCGAAAGAAAGTCAGTCCGCATTTCTTCTGGTTTACCAAGAAAAGTGAGAAGCAAAGGGAAGTGCTGGAGAATTTGCTGAGGGGTTCAGTAACGAGTAAGGTTTTTTCTAAGCAACAACCTTGACCCAATTTGAGGGACTATTAAATGAAACACCTTATCTTCTTCTTTTTCATCGTAACAAATGCACAGGCCTTGGATGTCCAGAATTTTAAAAAGCCAGTTGATCAAGACCTTAGAAAACAACTTTCAAGTGAACAATACGATGTTACACAAAAAGGCATGACAGAGCGCCCATTCAAAAATAAATACTGGAATCACAAGGAGGAAGGGATTTATGTAGATGTCGTTTCTGGAGAGGCATTGTTTAGTTCTTTGGATAAATATGATTCAGGTACGGGATGGCCAAGTTTTACCAAAAGTATTTCTGAAAAAAATGTCACAACCAAGCTAGATCTAGATCTTGGATATCCTAGAACAGAAGTTAGAAGTAAAAATGGAGATTCACATTTGGGCCACGTTTTTAATGACGGTCCAAAAGATAAAGGGGGGAGCCGGTTTTGTATAAATTCTGCCTCTTTGCGATTTATTCCAAAAGCAAAGATGGAAGCTGAAGGATATGGAAAATTCTTATATCTTTTTAAATAGTTTGAATTATTATTTTTTCACAAAACCTCCAGTTTATTTTCTTGGATACGGTCGGGCATTTTTATTAGTAATACCTCTTACTCTAATTTGGGTTTCATAATTGACTCTACAAAATTCAACGAAGACTACCTCCCTTCTCTTATTGCTCAGGTTTTAATGACAGAAATTTAGATTATGATAAAAATTGATTTTTTATTATCAACGGGAGCAGGTTTATATCCTGTTCCCGTTGATTTTCACTATTTTTTTTCTTTTTTAACCTTAGGCTTACTTCCGAGATATTCATATTTCACGGTTAAAGCGTTCTTCTTTCCATCAATTTCATAAGTAATATAAAAGCCAAATACTTTATTCACACAGCCCTGATCATCTAGTGAATGATCATAAACACTTCTGGAACCACATATTGGACTATAGGCCCAGGACTCACCTGTAAACTGAACTAATGAGTTAACAATAATTTCATCATTGTGAGTTGCCTTTGGAGGAATTACTGTAGGCGGCTTAGTATTTGACCTGTCGGCTATCGTCACACCTGTATGATAGACACCTTCTGAGCTTCCTATGGGGGAAATATAAACAGTTTCATCCCAGATAATTTTAATTGCTTTGTCAGTCTTGTTTTTAAAAGTAAAGGCTACGCCGGAATCAACGATGTCTGGGACATAAGAGATACTAAGATTTTTATCCTCTACGCCATAAGCTTGAGCATCAATTGGCCTGTATTCTCTGAGTTTATCCTCTCTAACAAAGGTTCTTCCTTGATAGTCTTCATACATTGAAGCGCAGGAAGTAAGAATTAAAAGACCAATAACAATTAATTGTGAACTATTCATAAGACCTCCAATTTGTTTTAAATTGTAGGCTATTTGTTAGACATTTTTTGTCGAACTCATTTGTTAAAAACATCTAATGAACAAAAGAATTGAGCGTCTTAGAAAAATTAGAAATTTTCTTCGATTACAGTCCGGCGGAGTTACAGTTTCGGAGATCCATGAAGCCATGGTGAATAGATTGGATCTGAAAATCTCACGGAAGACGATTGAAAGAGATGTTATTGATATGGTGGAGGACGGCTACCTCGGTATCTTAAGTGGTCTTCCAACAAGGTATCAGCTAATTAAGCCGTTAGAGGTTGAGCTTGCTCTTAAGGTTGAAGAGATAAGACTATTAATAGAGCTATTGGACCAAAATTCAGAGCTTTATCAGAAGCTAAAACGCGCTTTAGTCTAAACTTTTGAAGATAAAAAACCGAAAAGGTTGGACATATTATGTCTAACAATCTTCATGAGGTCCCTGATGCCCAAGTACAGCGCTGACAAGGGGAAGGTTCAACGTCAGAATCAAATAAAACGCCTCCTCTCGATGACTTCTGAGGAGTCTGCCCTATCCATCACTGAAATCTCTGATCGCCTCAATAGCGAAGGATTTGAGATCAATAGAAAGACAGTTGAAAGAGACATTGAAGACATCTCCTTAGATCATCCACTATCTGAGACGGCTTCAAACCCACGGCGCTTTTATTTTGATGGGGAATTTAAACTCGATTTCGAACTCACTTTTGATGAGGGCCAGCTTCAAACTATTATTCTAGCCCTTGAGAGTTTAAAGCAGATGTCCCCTAAGGTGCTTAAAAGCCTTTGTAGCGATGTTGAAACAACTCTTGTGAGTAAACTTCCAAAGACCCTTGCTAAAGAATTTGAGCATCTTAAGAGTCTTTCTAATACCTCTCCAACTATCCTTGGTGAAGGTGGAGAGATTGCGACAGGTGTATTTGAAACAGTTCTCACTTGTTTAAGGAAAGGAAAAGTTTTTGAGTGCTTTTACTCATCTCCAGATGAAGCAAGGTTTTCTAATCGCAAAAGAACATTTGCGCCGCTCAAGCTTCACTTTGCGGGAGCACCTTATCTTTATGTTTATGACTGCGAAGATCATGAAATTAAGATGCTTAGGATTTCAAGAATTCATAAACCAGTTCGAACTGAAATTCCGGTAGATAAGAAAAGAGCTAAAGAGATTAAACTTGAACATGTTTTCGGTGGGTACGGTAAAGGTGCAGAAGCCGTGATTGATTATGCGATTGTTTGCACTAAGCCCATGGCCTTAAAGTTTAGAGAACAGAGGATTCATTCGTCACAGAAGATTGAATTGCTTAAAGATGGATTATTTGAAATCACTTTCACTGTGAATGATAGTGATGATGTTGTGAGATTACTTTCCCAGTATGGGGAGTTTATTAGAGAGATTAGGCCGAGTGGGGTTTATGAGAAAGTTAAGGGGATTTGGAAGAAAGGGTTAGGAGCAGCTTAATGAAAAATAAGCTGCGAGATTTTTTGACAACAAAAATGAAAATGTCTGGGCCCTATCAGCCAGTCATCATTAAATGCCTTTTAGAAAATAATGGAGAAGCATCTCTCGATATTATTGCTAAAGAACTAGCCTCCAAAGACCCCGAGGCGATTCAATATTACAAAGATAAACTCAAAGTACATCCTAAACAAGTCTTGAAAAATCATGAGATCGCAAATCTTGAAAAAGATTGTTACAAGTTTGCAGATGATATTTTATTTAGTGATGATGAGAAATTAGAGTTAATTAAAATTGCCTCTAATAAAGCTGAAGAATATTACACTAAAAATCCTTTCTCTGATTTTGCCCGCCATGGGTGGGGAAATCTTAGACACAAGATGATTACAGAACATCCCTATTGTGCCTTATGTGGAGCAAAACCTTCCCCAGAAATTATGCTAGATATTGATCATATCATCCCTGTAAGTAGAGGAGGTTCTGATGAACCTTTCAATCTACAAGTCCTTTGTCACCGGTGTAATCGGGGTAAAGGAAATGATCTTATTAAGTCTGCAGTTGATGCCCATGATGACTATAAGAATCATCAAGAGGACTGCATATTCTGTAATATTGAAAAAAATAGAATTGAGTTTCAAAATGAGTATATCTTTGTTATTCAAGATAAGTACCCCGTGACTCAAGGCCATACTCTAGTGCTTCCTAAAAGGCATGTGACAAGTGCTCTCATGCTAACAGATATCGAAATGATTTCCATTTTCCATGAATCAAAGAAAATATCTGATAAATTAGAACAAGAGGATTACTCAATTGAAGGATTTAATTTGGGTTTTAATGTTGGTAAAACGGCAGGGCAGACAGTTTTTCATGTCCATTTTCATATAATCCCAAGAAGAAAAAACGATGTCACTGATCCTACTGGAGGTATAAGAAATATCATTCCAGGTAAAGGGAAATACTAATTGAATGGTGGTCTCAGCTTTGCTTAATTCCCTTTCTTCATCTCATCCACAACATTCCTGAGATTTTTATAATCTTTCCAGGTTGATCAGGATGTCTTGAGCAAAGGCGACAGCGAAAAAGAGAGAGAGGAGGAGATTAGTTAATAAGAGCATCAATTTCCGCTCCAATAGTTTTGTATATCTCAAAATTGCCGTGAGGATCATTACTACAACAAACGCGGCTGTCTCCCACTGGAGTGGTGAGGGTCACGCCTAAGGCTTCAAAGCGGGCGTAGTAGTCTCTGACTTTTTCTTCCGAAACAGTGACCACCCATCTCGTCGGTTGCTTAATCCACCAAGAACCAGGAACCACGATGAGGTTGGCGTTGGGAAATTTTGTTTTCAGGGCGTCCACAAGGCCCGGGATATCGTCGTTGGTGGAGTAAGCAGAGTTTGTGCCCGTGCTGATGATGACGTTTCTCACGGTCGGTGTGACGGGATAGAGATTCACTTTCTCTTTTAACCAAGTAAGTGTGGTACCGCCGTACCAGAGGTGGGTGCCGGCCAGGTCACCTTTTGGGGCGAGACGATTGGCCTTCTTAGAAGCGTTATCGATAAAGGTGCAAAGAGAGTCACCTATGATGATGTTTTCATTCGCATAAAGAGAACTTGAGAGGATGAAAAATAAGAGAAGGAATTGCTTCATGGGCCCACGCTTTTTATAAATTAATTCACTCTGATTTTCATAATGGTAGATGCCATAGTGCTTGTCAATGTTGTATGATGACAGGATTACAACCCTTTAGGTGGCACATGGATACAAATGTAAACGTAAGTTGGAATGAATTAGGCCTGTCAGAAAAAATGCTCGAGATCATTGAAGGGCAGGGCTATAAACATCCTTCTCCCGTTCAGCATTTGACGATTCCTCTGGCCCTGGCCGGAAAAGATGTGATGGTCTCATCCCAAACGGGAAGCGGTAAGACCGCCAGTTTTGTGATTCCAAGTGTCGAGAGATTTAAAGAGAAGAATGGAACTTATATTCTGGTTCTTTCACCAACGAGAGAAATTGCTCAGCAAACCGGTGAGGTCTTTGCGAACTTTTCAAAACCCTTCGGGATGAAAGTGGCGGTTTGTATTGGTGGCAGTAACATGAACGATGAGAAGGAAGCACTCGCTACGTCTCCTCATATCATTGTCGCTACACCAGGAAGACTTTGTGATCATCTTGAGCGCGGAAACGTGTGGCTGGATTTTATCCAGTGCCTAATTTTTGATGAAGCGGATCGCATGCTTGAAATGGGATTTGCCAAACAAATTGATCTCATCACAGAACAAATTCCAAAAGAGCGCCAAAATTTGATGTTGTCTGCAACCTTTGCTCCGGCCGTTGAAAAACTCGCCCGAAAAGCGATGAATAATCCAGAACATGTGATCATTGAAAAAACTAAAGAAACCGCTCCTAAAATTGAGCAGGAACTTTTCTGGCTCCCTGAGGAAAGAAAGCTTTCTCAGTTGATCAGGATCCTCCATAAAGAGAAGGGGACGGCTTTTGTGTTTGTGAACATGAAAGAAAAAACATTTCAGCTGGCCCGTTTGTTAATCAACAAGGGAATCTCTGATGTGACGTATATCCATTCTGATTTACAGCAAGAGCATAGAGAACAGGCCGTTGCTGAATTTAAAAGTGGAAAGTACAGAATCATTATTGCCACAGATGTGATGGGACGAGGCATTGATGTGGATGATGTGGCCCACGTGATTAATTATGATGTGCCAAAAGAAGCGGCCGATTATATTCACAGAATTGGACGAACAGGGCGAAGAGGTCAAACCGGACATGCTTCGACTTTTGCCATTCCAGGAAAAGATGATAAGGCGATTGAGGCCATCTCAAGATTAAGAGGTGTGCAAACTCCTTCGAAGGAGCAACCAAGAGAGCCAAGACCTCGCCATGAGGATCGTCGCCCAAGACAATCAAACCCACGCCACTCAAATCCGAGACATTCAAACCCAAGAACTGCAGCACCAACTGTAGCGCCTGTGAAAATTCCTGAAGTTCAGAAAGTTGAAGTGAAAAAAGGTTTCTTGGAGCGGATTAAAAGCTTTTTTAAGTTTTAAAAAACTTCTAGTGCCCAGACACTCCATCGGCCCCAATCCCTGTCTCTGATCTCACTTCTTGGGCCAGATACTCTTCTCGCTCTTTTCGTGCATTTTCACTCTTATCTAAGAGAGAGACAATCCAAATGGTGATGAAAGCTATCGGCATCGAAAAAATCGCCGGAGAGGAATAAGGAAAAAGCGCACTACCTTCAGGATGACCAAAAGTAGCTTCCCAGACCACTGGAGAAATCACGGTTAAGGTCACAGCTGAAAGAAGTCCAGCAAAACCTCCGTAGAAGGCACCCTTGGTGGTGCAATCTTTCCACAGCACAGACATGAAGAGCACAGGGAAATTTGCTGAGGCGGCCACAGCGAAGGCAAGAGACACCATAAAAGCAATATTTTGTTTTTCAAAAATAATCCCTAAAACGATGGCGATGATTCCAAGACAAATGGTGGTGAGGCGGAAAACTTTGAGCTCAGAAGCTGAATCATGTTTTCCTTTTTTCACCACAATAGAGTAGAGATCGTGAGAGACCGCCGAAGCTCCAGAGAGGGCAAGTCCTGAGACCACTGCAAGGATTGTGGCAAAGGCCACAGATGAAATAAATCCAAGAAAATAATCTCCGCCCACAGCAGTGGCCAGATGGATGGCGGCCATATTTCCTCCACCTCTTAAGTTTCCATCGGCATCGAGGAACTGAGGATTAGTGGAGACAAGAACGATGGCCCCAAACCCAATGATGAACGTGAGAATATAAAAATAGCCAATCCAAGTCGTCGCCCATGAAACTGATTTTCGAGCTTGCTTTGCATCGGGAACAGTGAAAAAACGCATAAGAATATGAGGAAGTCCGGCCGTTCCAAACATCAGGGCCATTCCAAAAGAAATAGTCGATACAGGGTCCTTCACAAATTTTCCAGGAATCATAATGCTTGAATCTTTAATGCGAATGGCATCAGCAAAAAGAGCATCGATCGAAAAGCCGTATTGATAAACAACCATAAACGCCATGAAGGTAGCGCCTGAAAGGAGGAGAATCGCTTTGATGATCTGAACCCAAGTGGTGGCCGTCATGCCCCCAAATAAAACATAAATCATCATCATGATGCCCACTATCACCACGGCCACATTATAGTCTAAACCAAAGAGAAGTTTGATGAGCTGGCCCGCGCCCACCATCTGAGCGATAAGATAAAAAGTCACAACGGCCAGAGTGCCTGAGGCCGCGAAAACGCGAATGGGTTTTTGTTGAAAGCGGTAAGCGGCCACGTCCGCAAAAGTGTACTTTCCTAAATTGCGAAGTCTTTCGGCCATGAGAAAAGTTAAAATGGGCCAGCCCACGAGAAAGCCAACTGAATAAATAAGTCCATCATAGCCACTGGCCATGACCGCGGCTGAAATCCCTAAAAAAGAAGCCGCTGACATGAAGTCACCCGCAATAGCGAGTCCATTTTGAAAACCTGTGATGCCACCGCCGGCCGTATAAAAGTCGGCCGCAGATTTACTTTTTGCTGCTGCCCATTTGGTAATCCAAAGAGTCGCCACAACAAAAACCGAGAACATAGAAACAGCAGTCCAATTGATAGAGGGGGAGCTCATTTTTGACCCTTGGTAATTTCATCAGTCAGTTGGTCGAATTCAGAATTGGCCCGACGGACATAAAAATGTGTAATGAGGATAGTAAAAAGAATCACGCCTATTCCAATGGGGATACTGAGTGTGGTGACACCTGCACCTAAAGGCTTGCCAAGCAATTCCTTATTAAAGGCCACGAGGGTGATAAAGCCAAAATAAACCACAAGCATGAGGAGAGTGAGGATCCACGAGAAGCGGCTGCGGGTCTTCACGAGTTGGTTATACTTAGGATTCCGTGTAACTAATGTGATTTGTTGTTTATTCATAAAGAAATCATACTCTCGGTAGAAATGGCCTGTATAGAGTGGACATTTTTAAATCCTATTGAGTGGTTCCTCCAGGTATCCTTGGTTTATAAAACCAGGAGTCTCAATGAAATTCATTTTGTTTTGTGTTTTATTTTTGCCCCTTCTCAGCTTTGGACAAGAAGCACCTGTGTCTTTTCTAGAAGATATGCGGGAGCAATCAAAAGCAGATCTCATTGATATTGTTGGCGAAAAAGCAGATGAAATGGTCCCACTTTCGGCTTCAGTGAGAAAAGGTAAAGTCTATGTGACATGGGGCTATCACCGAGGTCAGCATTCAAGGTCCGACGTCACTTTTAAAACACCTGATGGAACGTTTACCATTCATAATGTCTTGGGGGTTGATCGCCCCTCGAATAGTTTAAGGTCCTATATCGACCCCACTAAGTTCACTCAACCTCAGTATAATCTGCATTTTGGTTACATGATCACAGATAAAATTGCGATTGAGGTGGGAACGGATCACATGAAATGGGTGATGGATATGTCTGAAAACTATGAGGTGACGGGAACTTATAATAGAGATTTTTGGATCAATGGTCAGAGCTATTCTCTAGAGGATCTTCGTGAGGCCGGTTACAATCCTCCCATTCATTTAGAGCACACGGATGGTTATAACTATCCTCATCTTGGAGTGGTCTACTACCAAAATCTTTTTAACAGTATCAATAAACGCTGGTCTGTTGATGCGGGAGTTGGCACTGGACTAGGTATGCTGGTGACTAAAACCAATATCTACATTGCAGACGGATTAGATGGAAGTGTCCGACATAATGACAATAATTACAAAATTGCAGGTTATGGATTCCATGCTGATGCTCGTTTAAGAATTAGCTTCAGAACAAGAAACAATATAGGAGTACACCTCATGGGGACTGCGAGAGGGGTTCATGGCAAAGTAGAAGCCGCTCCTTTTTTGGATAACTATGGTGGAACAATTGAACACACAGGCATCAATAGTCTTCAGTTGGGTGTCATGGGTGGAGTGACCATACCAGTTTTTGAAGGAAAAAAGAAAAAACAAAAGAGGACGAAATAATGAAATTAATAATCTTCTCAACACTATTTTTATTCTTCACTCAGTTGCGCGCGGAGGAAAATATTAAAGTCATGGACATTGATATGTCCAAGCACTGCGAAGAAGAACTTCAAAAAAAAGATCCAGACCTCGATTGTGAAAAAATACCTTCTAAAATAATTGAAAAGGTTGATGATGAAGGAAAACGCTGGAAGTTTCGCTTTCATTTTGGTTTCTCAAGAACAAATTACCTCGATACAGATCTTCATATTGATTCAAGTTTCGGCAATGTGGTTGTTAGGGATGTTGAAATGCATGAAAGGACATCAGCTCATCATTACAATCCCGCTAACTGGGATAAGTTTACAAACTCATTTAAGTGGATTGATGAACCTACGAATACATTCACCTTTTCGTTAGAGAAAAATAAAAATGTGTTCTATTTAACAGTCTTTCATCCCAAATACCTTAAGAGCATTCTCTATAAAAAGACAACTGTGGATGGTGAAGAGCAAGTTGAGTTTTCTAATTTTTATGAGCGTGATGATTTTAGTCAAAACATCCCTGAGGGGCACGGGATGATTTATCTTGGTAATACCCATATGAATCTTGTCACTCAGGTAGGGTATGGACGTAGTATGGAGATTTATGAAACCCCTCGATTTGGTCGCATCACTTTTGTTCCACGTCTCGATGTCGGGATTAATACTGGGCTTGCTCGATCTGTTCATATTGTTCGAGGTGAACGATGGGATGACTACCGTGATAGACTAGGTGTTCAGGGGTATAATGGATCAATTGGCGGAAGAATCGAGTATCAACGGGGAAAGGTGTCTATGTTTGTTGATTCAAAAATAATCTACTCAAAAATGAAGCACGGTTTTTTTGATGGAACAATTAAGTATGATCTTGTCTCAACGCCGATAACTTTTGGTATAGGGATTGATATCTTTAAAGGTAAAAAGAAAAAGTAATCAACTAAATACTATAGTCAAACTGTTTATTCTGAATCACTTCAGCTTTTGAACGGCATAAGAGGGATCCGCCTTCAGATGAAACATCATGCTCGGTCAGATTTTTCATCCCTTGAAGTAATTGGAGCTGTCTTTCACTTAATTTGAAGTCAGGTACTTTCATTTCAAGGAAGACCTCTTCTTTTTGCTGCTTGAGTGAAATCTCAATTTCAACTCGATCATGCTTAAAGAAAAAGCCATTGAGTTCAAAAGCTTTAGTGAGCAAGTAGATAGTTGGTTTAATAGAAAAGAAAAGAGGTATTTTAGTAAATGTTTTTATGTCGACTGAAATTTCTTTTTCATATTTATGGGTCAGCACTTTTGAAAGGGTCATCTTAAGATCATCAGAAGAAAAACTATTGGTTGTTTCTTTAATCTCATTCAGGGGTTGGCCCAATTCACAATCAAGATTTCCTTTGAGGCTTAGACTTTTGAGTAAAACACTTGAGGCCACCATTTTTAAAAGGCAGAGAGTGGAGTAGTCCTCTGGTTGGAGTTCATCAAAAGTTCCTTGATAGACTGAATTGATAAAGAGAAATCCTGAAACAAAATTTGATAATGGAAGGGGAATGGTGATTCCACTTTTAAGACCCATTTCCTTTAAAAGTCTCAAGGAGCGTTGAACCGGTTCACCGTCCTTGTACTTGGCAATAATAGCATCTATATCTGAATAGATACGAACGTTTGATGTTTCTGTTTTAAGGATGGAGCTTTTCTTACTCACAAAGCAGGAGTAATTGGCCGGCATGATGTTTTCTCCCACTCGCATGGAGTTGGCGACAGAAACGGCCCTAATTCTTGTTCCTTGGGGATAAGTGAGAGTAAGGCAGATTCTATCGACTGGAAAAAAAGCACCACTTAAATTAATGGCATCCATCAGGGCCTTTGAAAAACCTTCTAAGCTTGACTCACTAAAGGAATATTGGTTTTCCAAATGTAAGAGAAGAGAGTGGAGATGACTGTAGTTTTCATCAAACTTACAGGTCGATGCTTTGAGAGCGTTATAAGCAAAAATGTTTTTTTGAGTGAATTTTTCCATGGGATTATTATTATAGTCTTTTCACTTTTTTCAAGTGGGATAAAAAATAATATCAATTAGTTAAAGCATTCTTAATAAATGGATAAAAATTTTGAAGAATCTGTATAGTTTTAATCTAGTTCTATTCTTTTTAAGTGCGTGAGATAGTTCGAAAATGATGATTTTTATCATGCTATTGATTGAACTAGCTAAGGCGCAAAATATGTCCATGCCGCTTAAGAATGTTCTCGGCACTGAGCTCAAGAAGTGCTGTGATGCTCCTCGAACAGGCTTCTACCGAAATGGTTTCTGTCAAACGGGCCCGCAAGATCATGGCACCCATGTGGCCTGTGCTACGGTCACGAAAGAGTTTTTAGAATTCACGAAGAGTCGAGGGAATGACTTAATCACCCCTCGACCAGAATGGAATTTTCCGGGATTAAAACCTGGTGATAAGTGGTGCTTGTGCGCACTTCGCTGGATCGAAGCGAAGAAAGCAGGAGTTGCACCTCCCTTAGATTTAGAGGCCACCAATGAAAAGATGCTCGAATTTTCTTCAATCCAAGATTTAAAAAAAGCCCAGGAGTCCGATGGAAACTAATTTTTCAGTGAACTGTCCTTATTGTGGTGAACAGATTTGGATGGAATTTTATCCAGAAGATGGGGCCCATCAAGAAATGATCGTTGATTGTGAGGTTTGCTGTAACCCTATTCTCTACGATGTTGTGTTCAAGGGTGAGTCATCACGAGTGCGGTGTGAGCGCGCTCAGTAGGTGATCTGATTAAAAGTCTTTGAGGTACTCATTGAGCCTCAAGGTTTCCTTGACCGGAGAAACTCTATTTTCAGAGCGCGCCCTTATTGTCTCAAGACCAGGACGAACCAAGATCTCGTAAGTTTTGAGCTTTTCCTCTCTTCCAATATACCGGTCTCCACCTTCGGCCGGCTTTTTATCATCCAAAAACATTTTTTCAAAATAGTCTTTAACTGAGACGACTTTCGGTTGATTGCCAAAATCAAAATCGTAGATTTCACCATCGAGTTCAAGCACAACATGATGATACCAATTAGTCTCTCCCGGCAAATTTCTCATGCCATCTGAAGCTGAATTGGGATTTAATCTTCCAGACTCTCTAGCAAATTCAGCGTTAATAAGACCAAAAAGAGAAAAGCCTTTATTGCTGATTTCTAAGATGTGAGCATTATAAATTTTTTGACCACTCTTCTCGGCACGCCCAAGAAATCCCAAAATGTTTGAACCGCATTGGTTTTCAACATAATTTTTTGAGAAATCTTTTTTAAATTGATTGAAGAGAGCGGGGTTTTTTTGGGCAAAAACCCCATGTGAAAAAAGACTGATTAAAGTTATGAGGAGAGTTTGTTTCATCATGTATTAAATCGCTTCTTTAAGATGTTTTGTTCGGGCAAGTCTATTTTTTAAACGGCGAGGGACTTTGCCTGAACGTGATTTCCTGAGAGAGCCATCACAAAGTTTTCCTTCTGTATCTAATTTAAGCATCATACTTTCAAAGGAATCTTGATCTAGAGCATTCTCATTATTTTTAGCGTATTTTTCATAGAGACGGTCTGTCTTCTGGCCTGGTTCATTGAGGTGCAACTCCGCCAGAGACTTGGCAATTCGATCCACTTCAATGAGTTGAGTGATGCCGAGCCCTGTATCAGTCAGTAGTCCAACACTACTTCCAACGGCCCCTGTGAACATACCGAGGATCACACCACCAAGGGGGTCAAATGTGAAGGCATAAGCAAGAGCTGCTCCTGCATAACCAGCGCCAAATACAATGCCGTAGAATCCCACGGGCAAGATGGCCGGGGCCAGGGCAAGTTTTGTTATGAGATATTTACGGCGCTTTAAGTATTCATCCATACACGTGTTTTCAGCACCTACCTTCGCCACTAATTCCTTAACATCTTTGATTCGGACTCTTGAAAACTCAAGAGTTGAACTTTCCTCCACAATCACTTCTGGTTCCTGAGTCTCATTAACCTGGGCAAAGGAATTTAAAGAGATTAAGCAAAGCAGAGAGAGGGCCTTAAGCTTCATGGCATATTCCTTGGTAGAATTTGGGATGACTATGCCATGAAATGAGATTCTAGAGGGATAGATTGAAAACTTTTCAGTGTGAGGCTAAGTAAACGATTTATTTAAGAAGAGTGCTTAAGCACTCTTCTTAAGTGGAGTTTGTTTTCTAAGAGGGATGACTTTTTTATGATCGCTTGAGTGATGGTCGTTTGAAGGTCCTTTACCAGAGGTTATTTTTCCTGGCATAAAAAACAGAGCTAGTGTGGGGATCAGGGATATAACAGGGATCAGCATCGAAATGACGAGGGCGGTTTGATAACCAACCTGTTTATCAGTTGAACCCCTGATATCTCTTAAACGCTTAAACATCGTGTAGTAGTAGGCCACAAAAACCGGGAGACCTGCAACGGCCGCCATGACCGTTCCGATTAATTTACCTTTCTCACCAAAAAGTGCGACTCCAATTAATATAGGAGTACAGGCCAGAAGAGTAAAACCAGTCAGTTTAAGGTGTGCAAAGAAGAAGTCTAATCTTCCGATAACACCCCCTGATTTAAATAATTCGTTACTTACCTCTAAGTCAGGGTCATGATGCATAAAATCTCCATATGTTAATTGAAGAGCAAAATGTTTATCGGTCTAGCTCAAAATTAAGTATAATTTAAATGGCTTTTCTGCGTAGTTTCTATAACTTGAGAGTCCAAGAAACCGCTTTCAAGGAGTGTTATTTGAAGACAATATACTTTCTTATTTTAGGTCTTGCTCTTTGCTTTCCTGCTTTCTGTGACTCGTTTGAATCAGAGGCCCAAAAACTTGCTCAAGATTTAAAACTGAACTTAGTAAAAAATCTCACTCAAAAAATTGAAAAAGAAGGAGTGGTTAAGGCGATTCCATTTTGTCATGAAAATGTGAAACCCATCGCAAAAGAAGCCGCGGGGGAGCGAGTTGCAAAATTTGAATTCGGGAGGACGTCTCATAAGCTTCGAAATCAAATGAACCGTCCACCGGTTTGGGCCGAAGTTTATTTAAAAGAGTTTCAGGGAAAACTGAAAAGTGACATCACAAAAAATTCTCTCCTTATTGAGCATGAGGGAAAAAGAATTTATCTTGAGCCCTTATTTGCGGAGGCGAAATGTTTACTTTGCCACGGGGAGAAGGTGAGCACTCAAGTTTCAGAAAAAATAAAGTCCCTCTATCCTCAGGACCAGGCCATAGGGTTCAAACAGGGTGAGTTTAGAGGATTTATTTGGGTGAAAGAAAAATAGTGGCAGATAATACTCAAGCTTAAAACTAAAGCTAAAGCGTCGAGCATTTTGTGCTCACTGAAGAAGTTATTGATTCGGGCAAGAAAGCTAATATGATTAATATATGCATCAATTAAGGGCACTCATATCACAATCTCCGGAAGAACTTCCTGAAGCATTTTTTAAGGAATTTAAAAAATTCAATTCAGATTATAAAATCAAGGTTTGGTCTCGTAAAGATCCTTTGCCTGGTGATTATGATTTCTATTTTTTAAGTCACCGAGATTTTGTCTACCTTAAAAAAAATAAACTATTACCTTTGAGCGAAAAAATAATTTTGCTAGCGACATCTCTCAGTGTTGAATCTGCCTTTAGTGAATCCGATGGAGAAAAAATCGGCTGCTTCATTGCTGGTAATGAAGAGGCAAGGGGTCAGCTCGCAGCTGAGTTTTTTGTCAACCTCTGTAAAATGTCCCAAGGGCTTCTACCACGGCATATTGAAGCTGAGGGTGGGTTAGAGATTCTTGATAGAATGACTGTTCCAGCTTGGATGAAAGATAATATACATCATGCACTTCTTGATTTGGTTGCTTGGAATCCACAAAGCAAATTAAACTTTAGAATGGAAGAGGATCATGAAGTGGTTATCATTATGGCGTCGATTGAAGGAGATCTTCCTTCTCTAGAGCTCTTCGGGCATACCTTTCATCATTCTCATATAGGCCAGCTTAACCATGATTCCTTAAAATTATTGACCCTTAAATCATTATTTAGTCGTGTGAGCCAAACAATACTATTCCGAGCTCAAGGTCAAAAAATCATCTTTGAACTTAAATTTAAAAAAGTAAAAACTCAAAAGAAGTATGAGAGTTTGCCAAAACTATTTGGTTTAAATCAATTAAGAGGAAATGATGTTTGAAAATTCTTCAATGAAAATAAATTTTAATTCACTCAATGAATATTCTTTTTATGGAAGAATTGATGAGACTTTTCCAATCGAATTAAATGAAAAGATTTCCCAAGATTTGGTACATTTTAATTTTAAAAATGTGACTTATATGAATTCAATGGGGATCATGAAATTCATTTCATTTTTAAACTCCCTGCCCAAGGCTGCTTCGATTTATTACGAGCACGTACCTTCAATCGTTGTGACTCAAATGGGCCTGGTTAAAGGCATCATTAGTCAAAAATTTAAGTTGAAGTCATTCTATGTTCCCTATGTCGATAAAGAAAGCCAGGAACAACTTATGATTTTAATTAATATTGAGGATGTTGTGAATCATTCCCTTCCTTACAAAAAAAATCCAGAGACTGGTTCACTGATGGAGCCCGATGTACAGGTTGAGAGATTTTTAAATTTTTTAAATCATATATAGTTTTGTGTTAAGGATTGTTATCCCTAACACAAAACGAAGAAGTCTTAGGCGGCCATAACTGATGAATCGATGGTCAACTTTTGGCATTTCTTAATAAAATTTCGTGCCGAAAATTGAGATTGCTTTTTAACTTCAAGAGATGGTTGCTTTTGTTGCTTTTCAAATGCATCCACGAGAATGATTTGAAGTTTTTTATCAGCAGATTTTAAAAAGATATCTCTAATCTCATTGTTGACCCCAATAAAAAGGGACGTTTTCTCTTTAATATCAAGCTCGTTAAATAAACTTTTTACAAAATTAAAATCCAGTGTGCTGATTTTGTTAATTGGCCAGTAAAGTCGATTTAAATTCTCAAAAAGTTTAAGGTCTGATTCTTTGATTGCCTTAAGGATAATGTCAGCTTCATCATCTGATTTAGATTCAAGCATGAGGCTAAAAGATTGAATAATTTCGGTAGAGATTTTTGAGATCCCTTTTGAACTTCCTCCAGAAATTTCATTCATAATTTCACCCACGGCTTGGTTGATGAGCTCAAGATCAAAATCAGGATTACTTATTATTTTTAATCTCATCTCATGATGTAATTCGGCTAAGATCTTGGCGGATTCATCAGCTCCTCTTGAAAGAGAGAGAACTGTCCAAACTGATGGATTATTGAGCTTGTGACCAATTCTCAACATGTCATCAAAGTTGAGCACTGTTATTCGTTCAAAATCTTTGCTTGGTATAAAGTCCTCAAGGAGCTTTCTATCGACAGTGTCTCTGATGATGATAGATCTCGCTACTTTCTCTAGCCAAGAATTAAGATTTTTAAAGTCAATTTGGTTAAAGGCATGGGATTCAACTTCGCCCAAGAGATCATGAATAAAGGGTTTGATCTTTTGCAATTCATTGGGTGTAAGTAAAGAGATGGCATCTATGAGCATGTTTTTTTCTTCTTGGTCAGAATTGATGAAGAAATGACGAAAGGATTTTGGAAAATTAAACATGACTTCTTTAAAAGACAAAAAATGAGACTGGTCGAGAACCACTAAAGCTTCTGTCGATTTTTCTGTTTTTTGTTGAAGTTGGTTAAAGGCTTGCTGATTTTGGCCTTTGTTCTCAAAGAAGGCTTTAACGATGGATTTTATTTGACTAGGGGTGAAGAGAATCGTGACCCCAATAAATAAAAGGACCAGAAGGACTTGTAATAAATCATAAAGACGACCACTTTCTTCAATGAGCTTTTTTTGAATCTTTTCCATGAGGGTTGATTCAATAACAGTCTTTTTGAATTCAGATGCAGGAGTAATCGTTCTGACCTTAAAGCTCACATTAATTTGGGCTGTGTAAGGCATCGCTGCCGATCGGATAATATTGAGGATATCCTGTTTTTCAGTTTCATTTTCTGATTTGTGAATAAATGTGTGAACATCAATCCTTTGAATCATTTTACCCTGAATGCCATTTTTAGATTTTACAACGACTGGAGTTGGCATATAACCAATATCCAGAGTCTGACTCACACTCTTTTCAGACACGTCTACTGATTTAATGGTTAAGAACACACTCACTTGAACTTTGCCTTCATAAAATCTTTCTAAACTGAGCTGGATCTCATTTTTCAGATTTTTTTCATATTCATACATCGGTCTATCAATGGGTAATTCGGCCCAAGCACAAGTCATAAGTAAGAAAAGTATGAATGAACTCATTTGTTCCCCCTCTCGATTTCTTCAACTAATCTTTTGGCCGTGTGATCATCTGGATCAATAGACAGTGCACGATCAAGACTTTGTCTAGCTTCTGTATATTTCCCATCCCGAAGATAGACACTTCCTTGGAGGGTGTAGGCCGGAGCTACATTTTGATAAGTTTGATTAAATTGAGCTATCTTGACTTCAAGGAGTGAGCGATCAGAAGCAAAGACCATCGACTGAATTTCTAAGAGCTCTTTGATCATTCTATTTGTTTCTTTCGAATAATTTTTGAGAATCCACTGGTTGAAATGCTCTTGTCTTAAAGGCGAGAGCGAGATTTTGATGGTTGTTGGAGAAAATAAGACGAGACTATATTGTCCATCAACAAATCCTTCTTTCTTCGCATAGAACTGAAAGTGACTTTCACCCACACGAAGTTTTTGCATTTGTTCTTGATTGAGTTCTAGAGGAGTTTTCCCGATGAAGTCTCCATGAGAATTGTAGATACTGATTTCATTTAAATCCGATTGAATTTTGTATCCAAGATTTTGATTCAGGGTTGAGCATGAAGGCATGATCATAAATTTGAGGCATGCTATGAGTAGAGAACTTATAAAACTTTTCATCTTTCACCTCCGTTGATTTTTATTTCTTGCAGGATCAGAGGGGATTTAAGTTTATGAAGATAATTTTCTAAGTGCTCAATACTACAATTGTTGAGTCCTACACCCACTATTGAAAGGACCCTCTTTTTGCACTTTTTATTTGGCAAAATAGGTGAAGGCGGTCCTTGTACTGAGAAAAATATCCTTTTAATAAGTGAGGGCGTTTGGTATGCTAAGTTTATGAAATTTCTCTATTTTACCTGGCTTTTAGTCTTTCTATGGGTTCCTCGTTCGTGGTCAGATTCGCGTTTGGGTCTTCGCCTTGGAGCGGCCCAGTTCGAGGGGACTTCTCAGAATGAAACCATCCGCAATGCAACGGGATCAAAAACCTATGTTTTTGCCCCTGATGTTTCTTATCTCTATGCGATTGATCAAAACTTAATGGTGGGGACGGGATTTGATATTTATTATTCTTCTGGAAATTTAGATTTATGGGGATTGCGTTTCTTTGGAAGATATTACATTTCTGGGGCGGCCAAGCCACTCTTAATTAAAAAAGAGCTTCTCGAATTTAAGCAAATGCCAAAGCATAATACATATTTAGGAGCAGAATTCAGACGCTATCACTATTCCCTAGGGACCAATCCGACTCAATTAGGTGAATACGAGCTTGAAGGTCAGTACTATAACATCTCAGTGATGGGTGGATATGAGTCAACCATCAATCCACAATTTAACTATAATGCTGAATTGTCCTATAGCCCTCTTACTTTTTCTTCGACTGATGATCGAATCGTAGCAAGAGGACTTATTGTTTATTTCGGTATCAATTATTTCTTTTCAACTCTCTGATCCTTAAAGTCGATAATTTTCTCAAGCCTGATCACAACTCGTCGGTTTTTCGCTCTCAAATCATGGGCGATGCTTCGCCCTTGTTGAATTTGAGCAATAGGCTGAGTATCGGCAAAACCAATTGGCCTAAGATTTTTTTCCGTCAGGCCCTGTTGAACGAAAAGCTCTAGCACCTCTGTGGCCCTTTTGGCAGAAAGCTCCCAATTGTTTTTAAATTTTAAATTATTGATTGGTAGATCATCCGTATGACCTTCAATATAAACGAGATTATCTTTACTGTAGGGAATCAGAGCTTTTGAAATCTGCCCGAGGACATTCTTGGCATCTGGTAAGAGAGAGGCTTCAGCACTATTGAAGAAAGTCGTTGATTCAATTGAAATCTGAATTCCATCAACAAGTTTCTCAACCTGGGCGAATTGTTCGAGCTCAAGCTTTTTAATCACACTCTTGAGTTCATCAGATAATTTATTGTAGGGATGAGAATATTTGCCCCCCATGGCTTTGGCTGTTTGCTCCTTCATCTTTTCAATCTTTGAAGCATCTGGCTTTGAAAGTGAGGCCAGGATCACAAAAAAGCCCCATAAGAGGGTCATGAGGTCAGCATAGGAGACAAGCCAGTTACTTTCGCCATCTTCTTCATGTTCTTGATAATTTGAATGGTTCATGCGGCCTCCTTAAATCTTTCACCTGGAGCAAGATAGCTTTGCAAAAATTCTTTCACGACGATGGGGTGTTTCTTCTGTCTGATAAGTAAAACCCCATCCATGATGATTCTTCTCTGACGAAGATCTAGATCTGATGCATGGGTCAGGTTTTCTCCTAAGGGAAGAAGTATAAAATTAGTTAGAAAAAGACCCCAGAAAGTGGCGGTTAAAGCGACTGACATGGCTGGCCCAAGCTTATTAATGCTATCTTCACCTCCGAGTCCTTGGAGTAAAGCAATCATCCCCATGGTGGCCCCAATAAGACCAAAGGCCGGAGGGAATTTGCTTAATAATTTAAATGAATTATTTTCTTTTCTATACAGTTCATGCTGAACATCGAGTCGTTTCATGAGAACTGATTCTAAATCCTCAAGAGAGAGGGTCTCATCATTAAGTAAGGAGATCGCCTCAAGGAAAAATGCTTTCTTAAATTTTTCACTGGCCTGGGGCTTTTCACCTTTATGGTTTTTCTCAGATATCTCTGCCATGACTTGAATCAGTTGTTGATTTTCTTTTTGTATATCACCTCTTATAGTTCGAAAAAGAACTCTAGATAAATTGGCGAGATTTTTAAAAGAAAAAATAATGATCGCCACACACAGTGTCCCACCTGCGACGATGGCAATACCATGTAAATTTAAAAAGACCATGGGGTTCGACATTTCTTGCAGGATCGCCCATATCACTAAAGCGATGGCCAAGATTAGTCCAAAGATAGGGTGAAGTTTCATTTTTCCTCCATTGATGAATTCAATATCCACATCTTCGGGAGGGATTTTTTTTTGAGCAATGGTTTATTTAAGTCTTTGATATTGGATTAAGATAGGAATTTGGAATGAAATAAAATGCCATGTTAAGGGGGCAAACTTCACCCCCTGAGTGGGGGTGAAGGGCCTTTGAATTATTGAATATTGATCAGTCCTTCGCGAGCGAGAGTGGATTTAAGGGTCGGGCGAGCGACTGCATTGTAGATCCAATAAGAGACATCAAGTGCATTCCAGTTTGATGACGTCGAGAGAACTCCGTTTGATGAGGTGTTTAAATTAGAGCCTGGAAAAATCAGATCAAGATCCATCATGCGTCCACCATCCCAAGATCCTACATTCCTCGCCCCTAGGTAAGCAGCTTGAATAGAGACTTCAGGCGCCTCGCAATTATTTAAATTGTGAGTTGAGAGATAATTGAAATTGGTTGAATCTGCAGAGTGGTTATCTTCAAAGTTCGCATTCTCGATAATGATGGGTGTGATGTTATCTTGTCTTCCAAGGGAGCTTGTGATCATCTGAGAGGTATTTTGATAGCTCCATCTAAATGTATTAGAGAGATCAAGGTTTGAAAAAGTGATTGAAGGAAGTGACGCTCCCTCAGCTACATTGGTACAAAGGTTAATGGTCTGACCATTCACTGTTGAGCTTGAACTTCCGGATGATCTAAACACACCCGACATGGAGCCAAGGCGTGAGGAGATGATGCTTTTCATCCTGAGATTTTGAAAAAGGATAGGTCCACTTAATTGAAAGCTTCCAACAAGACCAGAAGCATAGGATAGTGAATCAGGACTTGGATTGATAGTGGTCGCTGCTATTTCTCCCGCGATCGAGATATTACTTAAAGTGGCCGTGGTGCTAGATCCATTTGAAAGGCTCATCATAAAACCGAGAGCTTTTCTTCCTTGAATCACTAAGTTACTTTCAATATTTTTTAAATAAGTATTAGGCGCCATCATGACATCCATGACCCCACCTGTTGTGGTCCCCATGGTTGAATTAATAATGGAACCGCTGAGAGAAATATTTTCTATCTTAAAAAGATCAAACCCACATCCCAGGGCACAGGATGAAAGCTGGGCACCACAGTACGTAATATTGCTATTACTGCATTGTGAGGTATTACCATTTCCACCAGTGGTATCTCTTAATTGGATATCAAGGCGGCTTATTTGAACGTTGCTGATTTGAGTGACATTATTTCTCACGCTATAGCTTGAGGAATCAACCCCTGATTGAGTTCCATAAAGGCTTCCAAAAAATCTAGCTCCTTGATAATTGAGGGGAGAGGCTCCAAAAATTCTATAGCCATCGATCCAAACATCTTGAACGCTAAAACTATTCGTTAGAGTTGAAGCTGAACTTTTTCGTACGACCCCGGCCAATAGTCCGGAGTAAATATGGGTTACAATGGAGCCAGATGGACCATAATTATTTAAATTAAGGCCCGTTTTATAAATACCGAGGTTTTGAAATTTAACTTCTAAATTATGGGGAGCCTCTGAAATGAGGCCATGGTAATAAGTCGGGCTTTGGAAAGAAGATCCAATCAACCCACTTAGCATGTAACCATTTCCAGCAATGGTGAGTTTACGGTTATTATAAAGTGTACTTGGTGGTAGTACGAGCTGACTGATATCACCGGCAAGAATATGATTTTTAATGTCCACTACCACATGGGAATAGTTCTCAGCATATCGTTGTAAGTTTTGCTTTGTATTTCCATTGGATGTGTCGACAATTCTTAATTTTGCCCAGTCTGAGCTATTGCAAATGGTAATCGTCGTCGTATTGGAGATATCTGTATTAAGCCCATAGACGCAATTAGAAAAGTTTGCAGATGTACTCAAAGTTTTAGAACTATCACCAGAGCGAATAATAAGAGATGATTTGTTACTGTAGCTTGAGCTGAAGCAAATTATTTTTTTCTGATCCGGCTGATCGCAATCAAGTTTTTCATTTTGAGCGGTATAAACTTCAGAGTCTTCTAAAATCGATTCCCCGCGGATGACAATGGCATACCTTTTACTTGAATCCACTAAGTCCCAGTCTCCCCAGTTAGCACTACTGATCATATATTCACGATTGATTTTAAGGGTGAGGTCTTTTTGGAGTGAGTTCCTCGCCTGATCATAAACAGTTAGGCGGACTGTTTTCTCAAGGTTTTTATTCGCGTCACTATTTAATCCTGTAACGACGCAAAGTCCTTTGGTGGAATCATAAACTTTCGTGTTGAAATTGCCCTCAATTGTGAGATCAGTACATAATTGAGCGGCGGATGTTGTTTCATCTTTTAACTCAAGTTCTAGTTGAATACCTTCTTGAGAAGAAATCTTCTTCACTAAGGCTATTTTTAATTCAGGAGCAATAATATCTCTAATTTCATAACTGAGTGAAAGACAGTTTGGACTTAGATTTTGGGCTTGGTCTTTTGGGCACACTTGAAATAAATGAAGGCCGCTACTTAATTTCGTAAGATCGATGGCAAGCTGAGTGACCTCAAGAGTCTGAGTGATTACCCCATTTCTTTTTACAAGATAAGAAATTTTATTGGGAAGTGTTTGAAGATAGTCCTGCCACGCAAATTGCGTATCAGAGGCCGCAGGCCATGTAAGGGTTAATATTTTATTTGTCAGGGTTTGAGAAATATTTCCCTGAATGACAGGAGCGACTTCATCTTTAACCTTGATCATCAGAGCATTCTCATCTCTAATATCTTGTGAATCACCCTGAGAGTTGTAAGCCTTTACTAGAATTTTAAGCTCTTGTGAGGGATTGAGATTTGTAAGGCTTGTTGACTGAAGCCCCTGGCAGTTATAAAGACCACGGCCTTGAGCATCTTCACCGGTATTAGGGCAAGGAATCGTTTTTAAAAGCGTTTTAGAAGAGTCCTTATTGAGGGCATAAACCTTAAATCCTGCCCAGGTTTCAGGAAAGTCTTTACCCAGATCATACTTACCCCATCTCACAAGAATGGAGCCATGGGAATTTGACTCTAAACCATTAATACCATCAAATTTTACCGGCGGCTTAATAATCCCCAGAGCTGTTTTATGTATTCCCTCACGGGCCGAAGCCTGATCAATGGCAAATGAAGTGCAATTGGCCGAATTTGAATTGGCATTTACTTCTTGAATGAGAGCATCGTCGCAAACATTGACCGCTGCAAAGACCACATCATAGTTTTCAAGCTGAAGTGCTTCTGTTTCAAGAGTGAGGCTAAGTTGATCCTTATTAACTTTGTAATTAAATTCTCTGATTGATCCTTCGCGAAGAATATTTACTTTAACATCATATTGATAGACGTCATTTTGACCAGAAAAGGCATCGGCCCATGAAAGGCGGATGGAGCTCTTGCCAGAAATTTCATCTATTAAATATCTTATTCTAGAAATACCATCAAAGAGGGGAGCTGTCTTATCCTTAGTCTTTATCAATTTAAAACTTTTACCAAGGGATAAATTCCCGGCCGAGTCTGAACCCTTTAAGCAAACTTTAACTTGAACTCGATCACTTGTTTCAAATTCAATATAATTTAGAGCAGAGTCTCCTTTCCAATTCGTCCGGCTAATTTTAATTCCTTCGCCATTCAAACTGCAGGGATCGGCCAAGGTTTCATTAAGGCTTCCCACAAGAGTGTAAAGGTGAACGGCCTCAGCATCACTGGCGGCCTGAAAGGTTGCCTTAAGGCTACTTTTCAAAGGATCAGGCTGCACCAATTCTAATATTCCACTAAAGACAGGAGGAGTTAGATCTTGGGTCATAAATTTTTTAATGCCGCTGTGATCCTGACGACTGACGACTGTTTTTTGTTTGTCTTCATCTACGAGTCTTATAAAGTAGACGACTCCTTCTTCAACTGGAAATTCTAAGTTCGAATTTACGATCCCATCGACAAAAGGGAAAATGACATTCTGACAGCCATCGGATTGATTTTCGATAGAGCAATTTTTAACTCTCGCTATAGCATTCTCATCACTTTCCCCCTCAGAGCCTCTCACGATGATGAGTCTTCTTTTATAAATCCCGCCATTGGCATCAGACCATGGGGCGACCACTTCAAGTGTTTTTCCTGATTTAGGAATGAGTTGCGTGATCCCGGATGCTGTTGAAGCTCCACGATCAGGAGTTTCAAGAGTTAATTTATTAGTGTTATCGTCGCAAATATCATTGATCGTACAGGCCTTGACGGCAAAACTATAAGGTATTTCATCTCCAAGATTTTCGATCACAAGATTTAGCTTTTCTCTCACAATGAGAGGAGCTTTTTTATAATCAATAAATATTCCGGCATTAAAATAGACTTTATAATGTTTGGCGATGGGCCCATCTTCAGTTGGTGGCTCCCATTGAACCAAGACAGAATTTGAATTTTTTAAACTAATTTCTTTAATACCTTCGAATTTAGGAGCAAAAGTGTTAACAGGTTTTAGCGAGAGTTCGTTTGTTCCTCGTTTATAAACTCCATAAATTTTTGCATGACATGTATATTTATAAACTCCACCCTCTCTAAGGTTTTGATCGATCACTTCTCCATTGTGTCCAGTTGTTGAAGGATATAGGGTACTAATGATCTGGCCATCACGAAAAATTTTTAACTCACTGGCCTCTTTAGGGATTTGATAAAAGATTTTTACCGACTGCCTATCAATAGATTCACCATCTAGACAGCCTTCAAAGCTTCCCATATTGGAGCTCAAGATATCGACACCATAAAGATCTGCGACTTTTTCATTGTTCTGGCAGGAAACAATAAAAAACAAAGTCAAAATAAGTGTGCTGATCGTTTTCATGATGTCCTCCTCAAGATGAAACTATCCTAGGGGGGGAATTTCTCATTATTTAAAAATCATAGGTTTGCTCAATTGGGCGTGGGGGAGGAGGATGGTTTTTGGCGAAGGTTATTGGCAGATCCTGATCCAAGGGGGGACGTGAATAAAATCCATTCCTTATGGTGCTTTTTTCTGTTAAAATAGATCTTATGAAAGAAATCAAAGTTCATTCAACTCAAGAAGGAACGGTCCTAGACTTTATAGGTGATATGGATCAGTCCTTTGAATTCCCAAGGCCAGAAACTATAACTGGTAAGGTTGTCATCATGGATTTTAGTCAGCTTAAGCTGATTAATTCTTTGGGCGTGAGAAACTTTATTGTTTTCATCAAGGCTTTATCGGCTGAAAAAATTATCTACCGGGCCTGTTCATGCCTCATGGTGAACCAATTTAATATGGTGAAAAACATGGTCACTGAACGAGTCATCGTTGAAAGTTTCTATGCTCCTTATTATGCCCCTTTATCCCATGAAGAGATGGAGCTGCTGATTTACTCAAATGAAGTTCAAAGTGGGCTTGCACCTAAACGCCTTCATCCTAAGACCGGTGAAGAATTAGAATTTGATGATCTCGATGAGAGATATTTCTTTTTTCTTAAGAGTTCTACTTAAGTCTGACGGGTAGAACTCCATTGCCTGGGTTCCAAACATCTGTGAAATTAAAATTGATAAATGAGGAAGAGCTGTAATTAGCATCTATGAGAAGTGATGGGGATCTTAGGTAGAATACATTATAGTCTCCAAATCCTCCTGGATTATCACAATCCCTGAAATCACCTGAGGCACCAATAGTGTCTGATCCACTTGTGACTGTAACTGCAGAACTAGCAGGACAGTCCCTCGATTCATCTGGAGAAATAATATACACATTCTCTAGTTGCAATTGAGGACCAAATGCCAAGTCAGCATTGAGTGGCCCCGTAAAGGGTCCTTGAAAAGATTCACTCATTGAATAAAAAAGAGAATTAATGACACTGAAAATGTAATCCCCTCCAGACTGATTACCTGAGGCCATAAAACTTGAAAAAGTAGTGGAAGAACCACTGAATGACGTCGTGACACTTAAATTACTCAGATAGATAGATGTGGTATTAAGAAGATTATCTATTTGCCCCCAAATCCCTCCGGCGTAGGTACTTGGGCCAGCTTCAGCAGCGAGATCTATTTCGACCTCAGCAACCGAGAGATTATCTGTATTAAAATGACTTAAGCCACCTACGCCACCGAGACGGGTCACACGTGCACTTAATTCTGTTTGAGTTTTATTAAGATAGTCAGGCCGCGTAATGCCTAAGTTGCCTGTGATAGAATCAATTTTTGAAAGATAATCCGTATTATCCATTTGAATTTTAACTAATCCTATTTCTCCTGAACTTAGAATTGAAGATCCAAATAGGCCTCCAATATTTTCTCCGTAAAGAGTGACATCAATTAAGCGACCAGAATTTATTTTTAAATCACCATCAACTCTACCGACGACGCCCCCTATGGAATCACCGCCGATGATGGTTAATCCTTGTATGGTAAAATTTAAAATATTTGGTTTACTATCACTCGTTATACTTCCAAACAATCCTCCAATCATACCACCATGGATCTGGGTTGAGATGATGGCATTGTTTGTGGCATCAAGGTCAGCGATTTTATTTCCAACAGCTTCCTCACCACTTATATAAGAGCTCACAAGCCCAGCTGAAGCCAGGGTACCGGCAGAAATGATATTGTCGTTCAGATTAATCCCAATGATCGCTGTACTTGTTATTTCTCGAGCGAGAAATGAAATTTCATCAATTACTTGTGTAGATAGTCTATTATTTTCTATTGTGACGTTTTGAAAAGAAACTGCGCCAGGTGATGAGACAGTGATATTTTGAAAGAGGCTAACACCAAGGGAGAGAGCTTGGGGTCCAAGATTGATGCTTGCATTTTCGACTCTTAAATTCGAAATCGAGGGATCCACAAGATTTCTAGAAATGATTCCAAAGAAGTCTTTTGGAGTATTAGAAGTGATGCTTAGATTTTGTATGTTGAGATTATTTAAATGGAGACCTGTTATACTATTTGCGCTAGAAACGCCATCAAAGAGGCTTGGAATTTCTGAGTCACCACCTCGATCCACAAGCACAAGATTACTAAATTCATCTGCAAAATTAAGAGTCACATTATTGTTGAGAGCAATGGGGGAATAAATGTAATCTAGGGGGAGACTAAAATCAATTCCTTTGATGAAGTATTCTTCACCCTCTTCGTTGCAACGTAAAAGTTCTAATTCCTCAGGACTATCAATAAAACTTGAGACGCTCGTTATATCCCAATCATCTGGTATCGTCGTCCAACTCGTAGGGCAAGAAAAGTTAACACTTAATTCATGAGTCCAGCTACCCATATCTATGTCAATGAAAGCTGCTTCCGGTGTGAAACCTGGAGCCGAGGCCGTGCATTGAGATTCTCCAAGGGCATTTGAAGGTGTACAGGAAAAATTTATATTCAATATCGATGTGGGGTAACTTGATATTCTTGGTGTGGCCACTGGAGTAAAGCCTTCAATGGGTAAACCCTCTTGGTCTTTGACTTCGATATCCCAAGTGGCCACATCCGTGACAGTTAAATTTAAAGTTGTGGGGATGATAGATTGGGCTTGATCAGGAGCCGAGATGATTTCTCCTGGAACAATATCACCACTAATCATCTTAACCTTAAGACAACTCGATACAGAGATGAAAATAATAAGTAGAAACAGGTAGTGCTTCATCTTCAACCTTATCGGTTTTTTTCATTCTTAATTGACAGAACTTTAGCTCTAACGGGTAGTAATAAACTATTGCTGTCAGGATTTCACTCAAGACTAACTGGTTACAAAATTCATTCCATCATTTACTATTAAGAAAAGAGGTCGTTTTATGTTGGAACTTCATGAAATTAATAGAAAAATCTCAAGCTACTTCGAGAGTGCCGATGAGTTTGAAATGCTTCATAAAGCTTTAAAAAAACAAAATAGTCACCTAATTTACTTTGAAGCTCAAGGGGAGGGGATTGAGAGTTATTGCGAAAAATATCGTCTTAACCCTGAGTCGACGATCCTTTGCACGGATCTTTTATCAAAGGATGATCTCTACAAATATCTTCATCATTCTCAGTTTAAAAATTATCTCATTTTGCAGCAAGGTGCTTTCGCTGATAATTATACCCAGTTAAATTTTTTAATTTTTCTTCAGCGGCATAAATTTAAATTTAAAACCGCAACTTTTAATCCAGCTGATACGTTTAGAGTCGATGAAATTGAAAAACAATTTCAGTCCCTCAATATACCAAGTAAGGTTCAAAAAAACTTTTCATTAATTTATAATGAGCTTGTCATGAATGCCATGATTCATGGGAAAACAGCGGCACCTGAATTGTCCTATACCATATTTTCAGATTATTTAATTTTTCAAATCAAAGACCATTCGGGTGAGTTTAATTTTTCGGAATTAGATAAAGTTTTTAAGCCTGATTTAAGAGAGGTTAATCCAGGTGAAGTGCGCACGGCCGGCATTGGTCTCAATATGGTTTTTAAATATACCTCTGGTCTGGCCTATGATGTGATCAAAGGTCAATCAACTCAAGCAATCTTTTTTCTTAATCTAAATCGTTCATCTAGAGACTGTGGGTTTATTTATTGTCGGAATCTTTCATCTCAAGAACAATATCCTCAGGAAGATTAATTTTATCTTTGAGTGGCGTGAGAGAAATCTCAAGATTTGTTTCGGTGATGAGGGATAATTTTCGATCTTCAATTTGATACCAGCTCAATGAGTAGAGGCCTGGTTTTGAGACGGAGAATTTAAATTTGTCTTCCCCTTGAGATTTTATTTCTTTTTCCCCTTGAAAGACCACGAGTGAAGATAAAGAGGGTGAAAGGTTTTTGACTCCAACTTCATAAGGCAGTTTGTCGACTTCAATTTTATTTTTTAAGACTCTTTCAATTTCTGAGGGATCAATTTTAGGAAGGATTTTCACTTCTTCTTGGGTGATTATTTTTGGTTCTGGCCAGAGATGGGCTTCACTGGACCAAGGCCCCTTGATGCCCTCATAAATCCCGCGAACACGCCACTTAAGAGCAGAATCAGGTTTGATCTTAAGGGGAAAGGTTTTCTCCGAACTCGTGAGCTCGTGAAATGTTGATAGGCCATCCTGAAGGGTTTCAATTTCAAAACGGATCTTCTCTTCCTCACCATATGACCATTGGAGGTCAAGTTTTCCAGTTTGAGGGATGGTGGTGTTCTTTGGTCCATTGATAAAAGGAGGGTAGAGTTTTATGAGTTCAAATTCACCTGCTTCAATAATTTCGTCCTTCACTTTGGCGACCCAAAAATATCGTCCCGCCTGAGTGACAAGCAGGGATAGTTCTCCCGTTTTGATATCACTGGATTTGCTGAATTTTTGCTCACGAGGATTTTGAATCTCAAAAGTCACATCAGTTCTTTCAAGATTTGCTTGCTCCGAGAGGATCTCCCATTTAAATCTGACTGTGGCCGAAGATTCCGTCATGACGGCATTGGCCGGATATTGGAAACTTAATTGCAGTGCCGGAGGTAACGGAGGGGCTTCAACTTCACTTATCTCTGCTAAGACTTCAGGTTCTTGAGTCGGAACGATAAAAGATTTCTCTCCTTTAGGAGTTAGTTTAATCGCCTTACCTTTTTTAATTTCTAATTTATACTTTCCTTTCTGGTCCTGAAAAACACGCATAATACTACCAGGCATCAAGATCACTTTTTGACCATTTAGGAAATTGACTTTGGCTCGAGAGAAATCCCCGGCGAAAATGAGACTATCTTGAGAGAGGTCCTGACCGCTATCCGCTTTAGACCATACCAGATCATTTTGGTTTTTTATTTTAACCAGATTAGAGACTTCATCTAGAGTTGCCACTTTTGTGAAAGTGCTTTGAGAAATTTGGTTTTCGTATTTTTTAAAACTGATAAATCCACTTGCAATCAAGGCCAGACCAAGAGAGAGCCAGAAGAGGTCAGTAGTATTGTAGAGATACGATTTATTGGCCATAATATATTAAAAATGAAAACCTCATTACGTACTAAGTTTATTATATTCATAACCATTGCGATTGTCGCATTTGATTTCATTTTTTTATTAACTTCGGTCAATCTTTATAACAGAGACAAAGAATCTTATATCTATGAGAACGTTTTAAATTCGAGCCGTTCGATTTCCCAGCTTTTAGGTAAACATTTTGATCAGATTCGGATTATCTCAAATCTCGATTTCTTATCACAGAAAGAGTTAACATTTCCGCCATCGATGGGAATTGAGAACATTCAAATTTATGATTTTAAAAAGAAAGCCTACATCTATCAATTAAAGCAGCTGAATGCTTTAGAAGCTCCTCAAGATAAAGAATTACAAAAATATTTAAGTCATGCTGAAGATGAAATTTCCATTGTTCACGGCCCAGATGGCATCCGCCTTTTTTACTGGCGCCTTTTAAATCAAGATCAATTGCTTCAGATTACTTCAAATATTACATCTTTTATTCAGACTTTTAAGCAGCAGGGTATTTACTCGATTTTGTTTTTTGATCGCAAAAATGAGCGCATCTTAAATTTTTCTCCCATTCAAGATCAGACCATTGAGAAAATCAGTTGGGTTGATTTAAAAAAGGATGGAAAGCAAGAAGGGGCGCAAGATTTTTCTTTTGCTGATCAAGAGTACATCATGTCCTTCTCCCCAACGGCCGATAACCTTATCAAGGTTGTTTCCCTCATCCATCGAAGTGCTGCCTTTTCTGCTTCCAAAAATCTCATCTATCAAAATATTGCACTTGCCGTTATTTTTATTGGTGTTTCTATCATTGTGATTCTTTTTCTGGCCAAGCTTATCACGAATCCCTTGGGAGAACTCACTCGAGTCGCTTCGGATGCAGGTGAGGGAAAATACGAGCAGCATATTAAAAACAATTCAACTGATGAAATCGGTATCCTGGTTCAGGCCTTTAATAAAATGTTTGCGGATATTAAAAAGTATACTGAGGAACTTAAAGACAAGTATAGAATTGAAAATGAAATCAAACTTGCTAAAGGTGTTCAGGAACAATACATCCCTAAAGTCGATTTTCATAATTCTCATATCGAACTGGCCGGATTTTATCTTCCAGCTTCGGAATGTAGTGGTGATTGGTGGAATTATCGGGCCCATAAAGATGTTACTTATCTTTTTATCTCGGATGTGACTGGTCATGGTTTACCCTCTGCTTTATTGACGTCAGCAGTGAACAGTTGTTGTGCGGCCATTGATAATCAGATTAAACATACGGGTAAATTTGTTAATCCATCTGAAATCCTCAAAGTTATTAATGATGTGATTTATCAATCTTCTGCCAATTTAATGTTAACGATGTGTGTGGCCCGAGTTGATCACCAAAGAAATAAAATCGTCTTTAGTAATGCGAGCCATGAGTTTCCTCTTCTGATTGAGGCCGATGGAAATATTAAAACTCTTTTGGCCAATCCTGGTAATAGACTTGGTGAAACATCAAATTCTGAATATTCTGATGCGGAATTGGATTTCACGAAGAATGATTTACTTTTCATGTATACGGATGGTTTAGTTGAAAATCCTAATAGCATAGGCAAAAGCTGGGGAGATCGTGCCCTTCTGAGATTTCTTAAGAAAATACAACATTCTCCGGAAAAATCACGAGATGAATTGAAAGAGGCCTATTTCAAATTTATTGAACATGGTGAAGTTAAAGACGATGTAACGTTTTTCTTTGCAAAGCTTTTATAAAAAGAAAGGGAATCGAAATTTTGAAAGTGAGATCATTCTTCCTCACCATTTTGATTTTTTTATTCGGCAGCTTGCTCTCTTCGGCTTGGGCACAGGTCACTTTGAAGTGGCCTGAAAAATCTGAAGCCCTTGAGTACCATGGTGAAATCGCTCATGATAAGGATTTTACCTCTCCCATCATGGTGTTTAAAACTGATAAAAATTTTTATGAATTATCTAACCATAAACTGCCGACCAAATTTTATTTCAGGGTTCGTTATGTGGATCAATGGCAACGATTTTCTCATTTTTCTAATACGGCAAAAGTAACTTTCACTCAAACTCAGACTCAAACTAATGAACCTGCTCCAAAGGCAGCTATTAATCGGGGAGATGATTTTTACTTCCTGGGCTTCGCTCCTTCTCTGATTGACTCCCAAATTGATTCAAAAAAGATTTCGAACACAAGTCAATTTGCTCTTTTAGCTGGTGGACAGAAAAAATATCATGACTCTATCCACCACCTCGGACTTTTGTATTTTCCTTTTCAGCAAAATATTGAGGGGGCCCTCAGCTCACTCGATTATCGATTTCATCGGAAGTCTGATAGTTTTTTTTGGGGTCCATCCGCAGACCTCATGAACTTTAATGTTGTTTATAAAGATAAGGCGGAAATTAGCGGTACGGTTTTGAATCTAGGTGCTCATTTAGGTGGTGAAACTCTTTCAGCCTTTCCTCTTATTTGGAGAGTGGATCTTCAAGCCTCTTATGATGTTAAAGGTTATCAAATGAAGGCTGATTTATCTAAAAGACTGTTAAGCACTTCCGAATATGCTTTTTTAACCGGACTTTCCTATCGCTATTTCACTTATCAAGGTGGCCAGTATTATCGATTTTCCTCTCTTGGTTTACAACTAACCTTAGAAAAATAAGCCTCCCATTTAAAAGAGTGGGGGCGTAAGTAAGCTGTTCCCCAAATTGAATTGATTGTAGTCAAAGACTGAATGTACATCCCAACCGGAAAGATCCTGTGAAAAACTTTCCGCTAATTCAAACATATGACCCATATTTGTCACATTCGAAGTATCCCAATGACTGATGTCTTGATTGAAGTTTCTTGTGTGGGCAAACATACTATCCATTAAAAGCACATTCGATGTATCCCAGCCTCCGATATTTTGATTAAAGGCCATGGCACCTTGAAACATTGAGCGCATCACTTGAACTTGTGAAGTCTTCCAGCTCCCAATATTTTGATTGAAAGAGATGGCCCCTCGAAACATTTCATCCATAAGGATGACTTGTGAAGTATTCCAGTTATTTAATTCACCATTAAAAAGACTACACCCTTTAAAGACCCGAGACATGTTCGTAACCTGAGTAAGATCTGGCAGATCTGTGGCACTAAAAGAGCTTAATTGATTAGCACCAAAAAACATGGCTTCCATCGTCTCCCACTGATTTGATCCCCACTGTAAAACATCGATGAGTTTAGAGGCATCACCATCAACGATTTGATCTCCGTCTCCATCGAAATTCAAGCATCCTAGAGTTCCTTGAATGACAACGTTTTTAATTCCTGGAGTCGAGTAGGTGTGAGTCTTGTTACTATGACTCCAATCAGTAATTGTTTCAATTGGAGATTCATCCCCCCAATCGACAGTGAAGTTATAGGTGCAACTTGAATGAAGAGGAAGAGTGATGCTTACGTTATCAGTATTCAAAACATTTCCCGTTTTCGTTGTGTCCCAGGACGTGATGAAAGCAGTCTCAACTTGAGGATTGGATGAATTTCCAGGTGTGAGCTTAGAAATTTTGAGTCCCATCCCACAGGATGAAAAGAGAAAGAGGACCAAGTTGATAACGAGCATTTTAATAAAATTCATATGCTTCCTTTTTTTTCTGAGTTGAGCTTAATGAGGTTAAAGATAAGAAGGGATTTCTGTTTAGGGAGTGTTCATGATTAAAATCAATAAGAGCTTCATAAGATCAGTAGCTTAGAGCTCGGTAGAGGGGAGGGGGTTAAAAATATGATCCGAGCCTTTGGCCCAAAATAGACGAGAAAATCTTGCAGACAAGAACATTCGAGGGGGCGTGAGTTTAAGAAGGGGCGCCAGAGGCGCCCCTTGGAAAGATGGATGTTTAAAACATAACTGGAATACTTGGAAGTGGAAATAGATTTGGTACCCATGTCCCAGTAGAGGTGAAACCTCCTAAGTCCAATTGGCCATTACCAAACTGCCCTTTAAAATTCACTCCAGCACAGTAAGCATTATCCACAATGCCTGAGCTCGAAAGGGATCTTTGGATGTGACATTCATGGGCGGTGTTAAGTGTTCCTGAAGCCACTTGTTGAACTCTAGTTGAATAAGGACTGATACGACCTCCTACTTCATGCATGGGAGTAAGCTCACCGACAAGCGTATGTGCAGAGCTAGAGCCCATCATCGTTGTAGGGTCATATCCAATGAAATAGGCACCAATATTGTAGAGACCTGTTGCTGTATCAATTCCAGCAAAGCGAGTTAACGAAATAATTCCATCACCTACTGAGGCAGTAAGAACACCATCAACAGGGTCGGTGGCACGTGCTCCACCGAAAGCAGAACCAACTTTCAAATTTTCCGCAGTTCTGACGGTAAGTGTTCCAGGAGTGCTACCTCTCATCCCTGGTACTTGACCCCAGCAAGGAAGTTTCCAAGCTCTGAGATCCGAACTTCCGCCTTCATGAGTCTGAGCACAGATGATTTTTTCATTAGCACTTAGTGAATCCACATCTTTGAGAACAGAATAGGTGGTAGTTGAACCAGAAGTTGTGGCCACATCCACAAAAAGTGGCAGAGGAAAATTATGGACAGTGGTTGTAATATGACGACTTCCCATAATACCTTTTGATTGAGAATCATCTCCCGCACAAAGGACTTTACCACTGAGATTTGAATCGTTTGATGACCCTAAGATACAAATGACTGTTCCTGCCACATGAACCTTTTTGGCGGCCCAGCGAACTCCAGAGGTCCTAGTTGGAATGGCACTTCTCATAGTTGAAGAGAGAGTACTCGAATAAGCAGTGTCGCGATAAAAGGCTTGTCTGATTTTTACCCCCTCAACCTCGCAAAAGTTATGAGAGCGGCCGGTAGCTACCTGGCCGTAGGTATTGTTGCCCCAACAATAGACTTTGTCTTCAGAGGCTCCAATGGTGCGGCTTTCAGTGACGAAGCAACCAGTGAATCCTGGAGTCAGGCGACGCCCGCCAGTACAAGTGGTGGTTGATGCCGAGGGAGGATTAATAAATTGAGCGCCGATTGATATTTGTTTCACCTTTTCATTGGTTGAAGCAAAGGGAGTGAGAGGACCATGACTCATGTAGTGTCCGGTTCCACTTCCATAATCCAAGGCCCCGATATAACTAAGAGTAATTTTTTGTGGCTTCCCATTGGCAGCTTCAGACATGGGACGACCAAGTTGACCGACATCATTTCGACCCCAGCAATAAACGGATCCTGCTAGATTTGCACTATCTGCTTCAAGTACAGCGCATACATTGGCATAAGAAACAGAGAAGTCTTTTACAGAACCAGGAAGTCTAACCTTGATGGCATGAGTAGAAGCATAACCAACAGTTCCTAAACCAAGTTGGCCATACTGATTATCACCCCAGCAATAAAGTTCCCCAACTCCACTCACGACTCTGCGTGCACAGGAGAAATTTTCACCACTTTTGATATCTTTTAGATTGTCGATTGCGACAAGCTGGCGTCGAGCAATACTTTGAAGAACATCAAATGAGTAGTTAGTAAATTTTTGGCAATAGCCTGAACCAGAACCCAGTCTCATGTAGCGAAGAGCGTGAGTTGATCCATAGCCTGCAACTGTATTAAGAACGTCACACTCATTGTCAGAAACAGATTCATGATAGTCACAGACTTGGTAGGCAATAAGAGTAGAGCTTGGAAGTGCACAGGTCACTAGTCCGAGAGGATCAGATGGTTGAGTGACACACGAAGAGCCAGTTCCAGGGAAGGAGTAATTAAACCCGAAAAAATCTCTAGCATAAGTCCCTCTTAAGGCTGCACCTACCATTTGCGAAGGACATACTCTTGGTTGATGCCGAGTTATATCAAGTGGCGAGCCAGGATCTGAGACATCGCTGACAAACCGAGGTAAATCTTTGAGCTCTAGTGCATTGGCGAGTGACTCTTCAATATGTGAAGCATCCAAGGCCTCTGGGTAGGACACGTCATTAGCAACGGGTGAAACGGGACTTGTTAACTTGAAGACTTTTGGCACACCCTTGATTGATTTAGGTGCATTCACCATTTGAAGTGGTTGTAAATTAGAGGCATCAAATTTGAGATCTTCAACTTGTGCATAACCTGCGGTTGCAGTGAGCACAAGAATTAGTGAGCTAACGTACTTCATTCCTCTCTCCTTTGTTAGATGGAACAGTTCATGGCAAAAAGTTAAGGAGGGATTTAAGGCCTATAAATTTAAAATCATAAAAACATGTCTTTTCTCCTGATTTCAGAAGATTAGGTCATAGAAAGATCTTTTCCTGAACCTCCTCTTGTCCCGTCAGAATGCCTAAAATGAGCTCGAATTGATTGCAAAAGTAAAAACTCAGTTGTGGTGGGGATGGTGGGCTGTTAGTTTGAAGTGAATTCTAGCTAAGAAATGAAAAAAGAATGAAATAAAAGGCAGATTTGAATTTAGAGTTGTCGTGAAAATAATCAGCATGAGCGAGGACTTCTTATTAATTGATTGAAATGAAAGAGTTTCTTTAAAAAACATTTAAAAAAATGAATCTTTTTAAATTCCCCCAAGACTATTTGTTCAAGGAAACAAGGGGGAATCTTATGAAAAAATTAATTGCATCATTTCTAGTCTTTACTATTTCTTCTCAAGCATTTGCTGCAAAAGTGTGTACGCATAGTGATTTTGTAGCGGCCTATCCAAATGCCGCTGCAAATTTAGGTAACTGTCCTAGAGATTCATCAACAGGATCTACTGTCTCATGTGAATATAACGGTCAAATTTTTAATTTTTACTGTAGTGGAAGTGGGTGGAGCGTGCCCTGGGGAAAAATAATTCAGTCTCCATATCAAAGTCTCATTTCTCCAAAAAATGTTGTTGATCTAAATGATGATCTTTTAGAACTTCCAGCTGATGAATCATCCGATCAAGGGAAATTTTTAGAAGTTGAATAATCAATCTATTGCTTCTCCGTTCTTGCCGTACCTGTGGGCCATTGGTGTAACGGGAGTAAGGATTGTGACGGAGAAGCTTTGTGTTCATAATCTGTACTTTATGTTTGGGTTTGTATGCCACCGGAGGTCTTATCTGTATCATCAGAAGTAGGAAATAATATTTTAAGTTTTGGGTCCTCTCGTGAGGCCAAGGCGCTTCCCAAAGATATTCAGATAAACTGTACAGATAATGCCGGCATCTCTCATCATGGAGAATTTGATATAAACGGCATAACAGATTTTAGTGGCTTCAGCAGGATCTATCATTTCTTAACCACTAAATGCATAAATTAATTTTTTAAAAAAGGAGGTTCATCATGAAAAAAATTGTCCTGAGTCTGTCTCTACTGCTGAGCTTAAATGTAATGGCCTATACTGAACATCCCTGTCGTCGTCATTGTGGGTCCGGTGGCGAAGTCAATCTTCGGGATGCCGATCAGTTACTAAATGCTGGATTATTCCTCGTGAAGCACTTGAGGACTGAGGAGGCGATTGAGTGCCTCAATCAGGCGAAGTTGATATCTCCCCACTATCTTGACGTAAGACTGGCCCTGATGAATTCCTTTCATGATTTGGGGGATAAAAAGAGTGGTCTTAAAGAAGCTTCAGCCTTTCTTCGTTTTGGTGTCGTCAATCAATACTACCAAGAGACTTTCGCCACTTACTTTAATAAGTTGCAAAGGCTAAACACTCAAAGATCTGTTCCTGGATATCGCTATATTGATATCTGAAAGTCGTTGGCGCCGAGGAAGAATTCTTTGGCGCCAATAATTATGAATCACTAAAACCTAGAATTGCGACAGTCCTTTAAGGAGAGACAAGAAGGCTCTATTTTTTAATTCGATCATATCTTCATCACTCTTAAGATTTTCAATAAAGAACTGAGCTTTTTTTCTGGTCTTAAATCTTTGCGTTTCGTTTACTGCAATATCTATAGGCATCATGACAAGGTCAGCGGCAATTGAGATCGGGAGGAGGACAAGTAGTCCACAAGTTTTCGGTTCATAGATGCAACTCATCCCAAGATAACCTGTGAAATCTCCCGCACTCCTGCGATAGATCGGATCAAAGTCCGTAAAGTTTAGTAGGGATTCCCGAAAGGTAAAGTCGAGCCTCGTTTTAATAAAAGAAACATCCTGATTAATTTTTAAGTGCTTTCTGTCATGAAGGACAAGATCTTTATTATCTGTGGTGAGAACGTGAATAATCTCTTCACATTCACCGGCCTTATCTCTCTTCTGGCAATGATGGCGGAGGATGTCTCCATTTTTTGAGTTCTTGAGCGTGCTGCCCACTTGATCAAGTTTATTGATGTTAAAACTTTCATTCACTGAAAGTGTTGCTCTCATGACCCCTTTGTCAGGGCCTGCAAAAGAAAAAGTTGAAAAACAAAGGAGAGAGGCAAATAATAAATTTTTCATATTAAAAGAGTATCAATGAATTTGAGCCTCAACTGGGGTTATAGTAATTTTTTCTGCTCAAAGATTATCTTGTCGAGATTCTTTACAGCGCTAATGTTTAATTTTTAAACACTCATGATCATTATTTTTTGGTAATTCATTGTTTTCTTTGAACTTGATTGATTTCAACTTTTTGGCATGTGGTTTGTATGAGTTTATGAAAAAAATTAACTACAAGGAGATCACCATGAAATTAGCTGTGCTCGCACTTTCGGCTTTTGTTTCTTTTTCCGCCCTCGCTCAAGTTGAGATTCTTGAGGTTGAAAGCCTTGGCGGTGATCTTTCCATAACCTTAAACTCATCGGCCTCTGCGGCCAAAAAAGGTTTTTTATTAAAAAAAATGAAAGCTAAAAAAGAAGCTAAGATTTTAGCGAAATCTGCCATAGGTGAATCTTTAGGGAGTATTTGTCGACCTGGTAGCTTTAGTGTTGAGGATCTCATTTTGCCTGAAGCCGAATGTAAAGATCTTGGAGAAGAAATGGAATGTAGCTTTGAAAATGTTCAAGTCCGTTGTTCAGAAATCTCTGAAAGAAAAACCCTTGAGCTCAAAATTGACTTAGGACTCATCCAACCAAGCTCTGCATGTGTAGAAGTTATTAAAGATAGCTACAGCATTGATAATGACATTATTAATCACTGTAACCGTATCAAAAGCAAAACTCAGTTCCAGTGTGTATCTACACTGACCTCATATTCAAGCATTAAAACGTTAGCGATTAGAGCATGCTCGGTCTTTAGTTCTGAGCTTTCTCAAGAAGTTCTTGAGTCTTATCAAGATAGAGGTTTTGAAGCTCCATCTCCAGGTCTTGTTGTGGTTCTCGCTGCGGCCAATACTGAAGGTGAAGCAACTTGTATTAAAAATAAATTACAGTTAAGTAGCCTTACAGTTCAAGATCTTGAAAAAAGCTGTATCAAAGATTCAAAACTAGATCTGGATCGTAGAGAGCATGAAGCTTTGGGATTTGTGACAAATCCAAGAACCATTCAGTACAAAGTTCGTGGAGCATTTGGAAAATAAAGAATTGATGACATAAAAAAAGCCTCCAAGGAAAACCTTGGAGGCTTATTTTTTTCAGAAAATTATGGAGCAGCGTTTGTTTTAATCACTTCACAACAAACTTTTTTACCACTCATCATCGTCTCACGAGGCTTATCAGAGTTACAGCAAAGAACACCATTTTGGATATTGAAAGCGGCACCATTCACAGCCTGAAGACCTCTCTCTTTACACGGATCAGCTGGTGGTAGAGTTACGCAGCACTTGTAAGCTTGAGGATTTCCCGACTGACCAGCGGCCTGTTTACATCTTGCATAGAGAGCAGCGTAAGCTGGATTTGTCGCCAATTGTTGAAATGGGTATGAAACTGAAACTGCAGGAGGAGGGCAAGCATTGGCCTGGCCACAACCTGGGATTCCATCAGCACAACATTTTTCTTTGTTAGCGCTATTCCACTGACAAGAAGCTCCAGCGTTGACTTGAACGCAGCGGTTATAGGCAGCAGCTTGACCTTGTGGGTGACCCTGTGGATGTGGAGGATTCCCAAAGTTTAGGAGTGGCATTGAACAGTCATATGATGGATTTGCATTTGGCTTCGCCTTACAACATTCACCACTTTTTCCAGGAGCAGGTGGATTCCAGCGGCAACAGTCAGCTCCAGCAACATTGGCCGGACATCCTGTATTCCATGCTCCACCATTGGCCGTAGCAGGATTAGCTGTATTATAAAGACATTCTCCCACTGTATTTCTATAACACTGTCCAACTGGAACGTTGTTAGCACTTGAACTAGAAACGTTGTATCCAGCAGTTGGGTTCGCACAGCTAATGGTGACTGCTGCAAAAGCATTTGAAAAAGCTAAAATAAAGCCAGCTATTAGGGCCAGCTTTAAACTCTTTAAAGACATAGATCCTCCTCTCAATAAATAAATCTTACTAAGATCATCCTAACCCTAAAATCATAAGGCAATAAAAGAGTTTATTTTTCTCATGAAGATAATTCTAAGAGATTAATATTACGAAGTAATAACTAGAATGATCAACTATATGGAGAGGTCTATATTGAAGATTGCCAATTATTTTAGGGGATAAAATAAAAAAGCCGGCCTAAGGGCCGGCTTTTAATAGAGACTTTTTTCAGTAAGTCTTATCGACCAATTCGTGCTTGGAGTTCTGCAAGTTCTAAATCCAAACACTTTCCAATTCTTTTTAGTTCGACTAGGTTTCTATCAAGGATTTCAAGTTTTGCATCTGAAAGTAATCTATCTCTTTCAAATTGTGAAAGACGCCCTTCCTCAGCTGCTCGATCAACAATCTTCTTAACTAGTTTATTTTCAAAAGCAGCTCTTTCTTCCATTGTTTTAAAAAGAATTTCCTGACCATGCTTTTTTACATCTGCACATGTCACAAGATCTTGAGCAAAAGCCACGTTTGTTAGCATAAGTGAAAGACCGATGAGTGAAATTAATTTTTTCATTTTGTACTCCTTAAGTTGGGGATGAATCATGTTTTTCTAGAGTTTAGTGGATTTCTAAAAAAGGTTCATGGGTTTAATCCCAAATGAGTAAACTCTTTAAGGGGTGTCAAAGATTTAGGCGATTTTTTTTCGAAGATCTGAAATGACGGTTTTGATGAGAGCTGTTTTATTTACTGAGGATTCAGCTTGAAGAGATTCTTCTAGTTGATTGAGCAGAGCATGGGCTTCTTTCTTTGCTCCCTCTAATCCAAAAAATTTGACGTAAGTTAATTTCCCAGAATCTTTATCTTTCCCAGGAGTTTTTCCCAAATCTTCAAAGGCTGAAGACTCATCTAAGATGTCATCAATGATTTGGAAGCAGAGTCCAAGTCTCTTTGAGAATTGGAGAACGAATTCTTTTTTGAGATTGATGAATGAATCATCTGGAGATGAATAAAGTCCGGCGAGACAAGAAAAAGTGAAAAGCTCACCCGTCTTAAGTGCATGAATCTTTTTTAATGTCTCTAGATCTTGGGAGGCCGAATTGCTGTGCTCCTTGGCCTCTTGCTCAATATCCATCATTTGTCCCTGAATCATGCCCTCATGACTACTTGAACTCAAAAGCAGCTGAGTGAGCTCAATCGCTCGCTCTGGAGAACAATGATGAGGAAGTTCTTTCAGCAGAAAAAGGGGGGCCATCGTTAAAAGAGCATCTCCAGCGAGGATCGCTGTTGATTCACTAAATTTTTTATGGCAACTCGGCTGGCCTCTCCTGAAGTCATCATTATCCATGGCCGGTAAATCATCATGAATAAGGGAGTAACAATGAATCATTTCGATCGCGACGCCACATCTTAAAGCGACTTCCAAGTTTCCTTGGAAAAAATCGCATAAGGCCAGGGTTAAAAAAGGACGAATCCTTTTACCTGGAGCGAGTAAGGAATAGCGAACGGCATGATTGATTTCATTGAGAGCAGGGAAATACTCATCAATTTTCTGATGGAGAAACCTTTCAAATGTGTCGCGCGTTTCTTGGGAAGTCATATTTATCAGTTTTATGCTGAGATGCGGGCGTCGTCAAAGATTAAGTGGTTGGACAAATTGTTTTCCAAATTTCTTCCTCACTCTTTTGAGTCGGATAGCGGTAGGTAAAGTCTGGGATTTCCATTTGAAAGGTGCGGTTTAAATGATCTCGATAGATAAACTCTTGATTGGCACCTGCTCTTTGCTTAATCCATTCAAAGGCCAGATCTGTATCGGCCGTTTTAAGTTTTAATTTTTCACCTGAATCTTCCCAATGTGAGGCCAGGAATAAATGAGCAAGACTCACTTGATGATTATCATCTCCGATAAATTTTTTAGGAATAGAGAGATTGATACACCAATCTTCTAATTGATATCCTGTCGCAAGTTCAAAGCAGGCCATGGCAAAATCTGCACACCCGGCCCCCTCGCCGCGAAGAGCGTCCTTGTGTCCACCATAAATAGTGTAAGAGCCATGTTGAATCCAACGGTCTAGAAAATCAAAAAGTCTCGAGCTGATTTCTGGTGTTGTCGGAACAACAAGAGTTTTGAGGCGGCCCTCAGCTTCTGAGGCCAGAAGATCATGGTAGGATTTTTCAAAGGTCGTGAGCGCACCTTTAAAAGCATAGGTCATAGAGCCTAAACCTAACTTTTTTTTCCACACAACTTTAGTACTTTCTTCTTTGTTTTCTCGCTCCATTCCTGTTATGACATGCTGTATGCCATACCGATGGGGGAGTGAGCTTTTAATCTCTACTGTAAAGTGTCCTATGGGAGCATAATCTTTTTTTAAAGAATTAAATCCTCCAGACAATAGCAAATGCCTAGGTGATTCCCAATTAATTTTAAGTCTTGGTCTTGTGACATGGATGCGGAGTTCGTCTTTCATGAGAAATTATTTTATTTCTTCTTGCTAAAATTTTTTCGGGCCGCGTGAAGTTTTTTATAGCTTTCAATGAGGCGCTGGTGCTTATCAAGACCCTTAAGAGCACTATCCGTTTCAGTTAAACCATGAAAACGAAGTTCCCCCGCCACCATTTGAATCGCTTGGTTAACGAGCTCATCCCCATTCATCTTTTTGAGAGCAGGAATAAAATCATTCATATCGAGATCTGGGTTTAATTCAATATCAAGGACTGTTTCTAGGGCCCGGTACAATTTTCTTCTTTCAAGAGAATTGTTGTTAAAGCTTCTCAAGACTTCCACCATCATTTTTGCTTCTTCAGTATTTTTAAGGGCAAGATGGATAAGAAGTTTTAGTTCGGCCAAAACAAGCTGACCCCAAACGGAGCTTTCTTCAAAAGTGACACCGATGAGTTCAGACAATTGGTAGAAATCATCATGTTCACATTGATCAAGCTTTTCAAGGAGTTTTACAAGCTCATCATTATTTAGGCGATGAAGGTTCAGGACATCCTCTCTATAAAGAAGAGCTTCGTTATTATTGTTCCAGATAATTTCTTCTGGAAGATAAATTTCAGAATATCCAGGGACTAAAATCCGACAAGCTTTTGCCCCCAGCTCTTCATAATCAGCAATATAAACTTCTTTCTCAAGATGTTTGAAGATGCTCATGAGGTAATTAAATTCTTCTTCTGTACTGCCAGAGAAATCCCATTCTACAAAATTAAATTCTGATTTTTTTGAGAAAAACTTCCAGGAAATGACACCAGTTGAATCAATAAAGTGATCAATAATATTATTGTGATCCTGAACGGCAAGTTCATTGAAAGTTGGGGCCGGCATATCATTGAGACCCTCAAAGCTTCGACCTTGCAGAAGTTCCGTTAAACTTCGCTCGAGGGCCACTTCAAAAATAGGGTGGGCACCAAATGAGGCATAGGCCCCGCCTGTTTTAGGGTTCATGAGAGTCACACACATAACTGGGTAGCGTCCACCCAGGGAAGCATCCTTGATAAAGATCGGGAAGCCTTCTTTTTCTAGTTTCTCAATACCCTCTAAGATCGTTGGATATTTTTCAAGCACACTTCTTGGAACATCGGGTAGTGCGATTTCTTCACTGATGATTTTATTTTTTACGGCCCGTTCAAAAATTTCTGAAAGGCACTGAACTCTTGCCTCAAAAAGACTATTCCCTGCACTCATGCCGTTACTGACAAAGAGGTTTCCAATGAGGTTCACAGGTATGTACACAACCTCTTGATCCGATTGTCTGACAAAAGGAAGAGCACAGATGCCTCGGCTCACATGGCCTGAATTGGTATCGAAAAGGTGAGTTGATTTTAACTGGCCATCGAGATGATAGACCTGCTTGGTGTAGTCATCCATTAAACCATCGGGGAGAGACTTTCCTTTCCCTGGTTTAAACCATTTTTCCTGAGGGTAATGAACAAATTCGCTTTCAGATATTTCTGGGCCCAAGTAAAAATCACTATAAAAATAATTAGAGCTCACTCTTTCGATAAACTCACCTAGGGCCGAACAGAGAGCGGCATCTTTAGTCGATCCCTTGCCGTTGGTAAAATTCATCGGGCAGTCTGCATCTCGAAGATGGACAGACCAGACGTGAGGGACAAGATTTCTCCAAGACGTAATTTCTAATTTTATTCCTAGATCCGAGATGATTTTAGTCATCTTCGCGATGGTGCTTTCTAGCGGTAAATCCTTACCACGGATAAAAGTTTTTTCTTCTGGATTAAAATTATAATTGAGTTCTGTATCTTTACCCAAAACCGTTTTGGCCACGATTTCGAACTTAGGATTATGTTGAATGACTTTTTTGACCGTACATCTTTCGATGGCCGCAAGAATTCCTTCGCGGTCTTTTTCACTTAGGCTTTCCGGAAGATGAGCATGGATCTGAAACGTCTGATTGTAGCGATTTTCTGGATCAACAATATTATCTTGGATGATTTCAATATCTTCCGTCGAAATGTTGCGAGCAAGACAATAAACCTTCACAAAGTAGGCCGCACACATCGCTGATGATGCAAGAAAATAGTCAAAAGGCCCAGGGGCCAGTCCATCGCCTTTATAGCGCACTGGTTGGTCTGCGATGATAGTAAAATCATCAAAACGAGCTTCTACTTTGAGATTATCTAGATATCGTACTTTAATTTGCATGGGGGGAGTCTTAACACCCTAGATTTATAAATAAAAGTCCCGCTAGGTAACCCCTGTAAGTTTTATCAAAGTTCATAGACGACTTTGTATCTATGATTTAATCTATTATTATCATTAGATATAATTCCAACATGAATTAGTAATCACAGGAGTCTCTATGTCTCAAATACTTATCTTGTCCCAAATCATCATCTTCTTATCCATTTGGATCGTTTGGGTTTTTAGATTTGATAATATCGTCTTGGAATTTCAACAGTATGGTTTTTCTAATCTCTTCCGGAATTTCATAGGCGCCTTAAAAATATCTCTGGCCTGTCTTATCCTAATTGGAGTCTGGAATCCTAAGCTTGTGCTCATCCCTAGTATTATCATGGCCCTTCTTATGGTCGCTGCTCAGTTCACTCACTTTAGAGTCCGTAATCCCCTTAAAAAATACCTCCCATCCCTTGCTCTTCTTCTCTTGTGCTTGGTGGTGATTAATGGCCACCTTGGCCAGATTTAATTGGATTTTTTATCGGGTCTTAAAATTTTCAATGGAATTTCCTTCATCATCTACGGACTTCTTTGTTTAAATTCTCTTTTTTTAAAGATGGAATTTAAACGCTGGGGGGTTGAGAAATTTAGAAAACTCACGGGATGGTTGGAACTATTGGGGGGAGTCGGTCAATTAGTCGGTCTTGGATTTGCCCCCATTGGCCTTATTTCAAGTCTAGGACTTTTTCTTCTGATGTTTTTTGGCTCGATTATTCGATTTAAGCATGGTGACTCCGCATTTCAATCTGCTCCAGCATTAATTTATTGCCTTTTAAATGGTTTTTTAATTTACTCATTTCTTTAATTATTTTTTGAGTGAGTTTGAAACATGAATTTTGATCTTAAAATTGAAAGAACTTTAGATATACCGGTTGAACGAGCTTGGAAGGCCTGGACTACACCAGAGCTTATTTGTGAATGGTTTTGTCCAAAACCATGGAAAGTTGTGGAGTGTGAAATCGACTTAGTCCCTGGTGGAATTTTTAAAACCATCATGCAATCCCCGGAGGGAGAGAAGCACCCAAATCTTGGTTGCTTCCTTGAAATTGTACCCCTTAAAAAAATTGTTTGGACTGATGTGCTTTTACCTGGTTTTCAACCGGCCGATTTACCGACATCTGGAGCTGGTCTAGCAATCACTTGCATCATTAGTTTTGAAGAAAGAGAAGGGGCCACTTTTTATACTGCTATAGCTCGCCATAAAAATGATGAGGATCGAAAAAAACATCTTGAAATGGGTTTCCATGAAGGATGGGGAATTTGCGCTGATCAATTAGTTGAATTGATGAAAGCAAATTCCTAAGAATCACTTTTATTTCTCTAGTCCCACTTCTAAAAGCATGGGCATGTGATCTGATGACTTCACTGTGACAACTTTTGGATTTTTGACCTTGAGTCCTCTGACAAAAGTCCAATCTAAATAATAGGGTGTCACCCCTTTTGATCTTTTGTGCCCATTGACGAAATCCACCGATTGAAAACCTCTCCTGACTGTTTCTTGAAAAAGATGCTGAAGCCTTTTCTTCGTTCTGGTATTAAAATCACCTCCAAAAATCACTGGGCCATCGTGACGGTCAATTTCTTCAAAGGCCTGATTCATATGCCGGACAAAGGCTCCGTGATCGGCCAGATTAATTCCATGAACAGAAATGACGAGTAACTCCTTATTTGAGGCTTGGATCGGGTATTTTCCTATCGTGAAAGCTTTCGGTGTGATGATGATAGGTTCAAAATCTGGAGAGTGGGTCACTCTGACTTCACTCGCCTCGACTTTTGATCCAATGAGAGTTCCTGTAGGGTAGTTATTATCTTTTTTATAAAGAAAGCTTACTCCAAAATCCCACACAAATCCTTTGAAAGATTTAAAAATATTGACCACACTTGGCTTTCCATATCCTTCAGAAAGCATCACAAGATCTCGATCTGAGCCAAGCTTAGGAAGATCTTTATCTAAACCTTTTTCCTGACCTTTTTTAATATTCCAAATGAGGACTTTAATGCTGTCAGATTTAAATTCTGAAATGGAAGCCTCACCAAAGCTTTTATGGGCTTCTGAGATGGGAATAAGGCTAAATTGAGAGGCAAACAGAATCCTTCTGGCCTCTGCCGTGGAGGTTGAAAGTTGAATCAAGAGAGCAAAGGTGAGCAGTAGAAATCTATCCATGATTTTCTCCTGTTACTTTGAAAGAATATTTAATTAAAAGTCAGAGTTTGGAACTAAAGTAGAGGTGATAGGGGAGCAGTCGAGAGTCGGCTTGAGAAAATTCACTTTCCTTTTTTATAGTTGATGAGGCTTCTTGATTTTCGTAAGCATTTTCAGAAGTCCTAGGCTTGCTGGTAAGAGGGCAAGTAGTCCCATTAAAAAAAGATTGAGTTCCATTGTTATTTTCCTTGTTCATACCTGCCTCCCTGCTTTTGCCTCAAGCATTCCCTCGTGGATTGCTCTTAAATCTTATCTAGCAGGAAAGAGGCCAGTTTTGAGCTTACTGTAAATCAAGGACTTGGCTTGGGTTTGTTAGGAAGGCCGGTTTCAAGCTGACACCTCAGTGGGGCCAAAGCAAATGAGTGATTAAGGTGGTTTATCTCCTTGGACTTTTTATCTATAATTGAGGGATGAAGAGACGCTCCATCCTTACTGGTTTAGGTTTTATTCCTTTCTCTGCTTACGGAAAAAGTCTTTTCGATTTTTTTAATATTTTCAGTCAAAATAAGGCAGACCCTATGATTATTCGTAAAGAGTCCATCGATTTTCAATGGCCAGTTCAAGAACCTTTTCTTTTTTGTGTCCATCATCTTGATCATTATCCATCTGGTAATAAGAATTTTGGTCTCGATCAAAAGCACTTTGCCGGAAGAAATATGGGACAAGATTTTGATGTTAAAGATGGCTTTAGAATTTATCACGGTCGAGAGATCCCTGGTTTCCCTGTTCATCCTCATCGAGGCTTTGAAACGATTACTATTGTTCGTAAAGGTTATGTGGATCATGCTGACTCCATGGGGGCCGCAGGACGATATGGAGAAGGTGATGTTCAATGGATGACTGCTGGTTCAGGTGTTCAGCACTCTGAGATGTTTCCTCTGCTTCATCAAGAGCAAGGTAATACGGTTGAACTGTTTCAGATTTGGCTCAATCTTCCTCGCCAAGATAAAATGACTCGGCCCGATTTCAAAATGCTTTGGGCCAATACGATTCCAAAAATTAATCCTAATCCTCAAGTTGAAATTTCTTTAATATGCGGAGAGTATGCTGGTCAAACTTTTCGGCAAACTCCACCTAAGAGTTGGGCCAATAATCCAGAACATGGTGTAACGATTATGCTCGTGAAACTTAAACCTGGTGCGCGTTTCATTTATCCTGCTTCTAAAGAAAAACTCAATCGAAGCTTCTATTTCTTTGAGGGCCATGGAGTTAAAGTCAATCAAGAGAAAATTCAAGGTAAAGAGGCGGTGTTTTTTGATTCGAGTGTTGAACTTGTAGTTGAATCAGAATCTACTTATTCAGAATTTTTAATCTTGGATTCGAAATCAATTAATGAACCCATCGTCCAGCATGGGCCTTTTGTGATGAATTCACGAGAAGACATTTATCAAACGATTCAAGATTATCAGCGCACTCAATTTGGTGGTTGGAGTTGGTCTCGACATGATATGATTCATGGTTCAAAAATTGAGCGCTTTGCTAAATACCCAGATGGGCGAGTGGAAAAACCAGAAAGAGGGAATTCCTAATCTATTTTGACTCCAACATCATCAAGCTCATCTTTCATTCCCCAAAAACGTTTAAGGTACTGTGGAGAATGGGAGGCAACATAGCCCATGACAATATATTTAATCAGTCGGCCTGAAAATATCACGAGAGCAAGTTTAGTCAGTGGCGTATGTGTAAGTGAAGCAAGGATGATGGCCGGGTGTTGCATCAGGGGACTTGCGGCCATAGCAAAAACAACAAACAGGCCATATTGATTAAAAAAGTTTTGAGTTAAGATCCACATTTGAGTTTCATTTAGGCCAGGATAAAAATCTAAGATCCAAGGTAGTCCATGGAGTTGAACGAGATAACCTAGAATTACTGCGCCTATAGTAGAGCCGATAGTGATGAAAATAGAGAAAATGTGCCATCGTTTAGGAATCAGCATCGCACTTGCCACTAAGATCCCATCGTTTGGAATAATGATGATGAGATTATCGAGAGCGGCCAAAAGAGCAATAAGTGGTGGATACCATGAACGATCTGCAAATTTTTGCGATGACTTAATCAAGGCCTTAATTTTTTTGCTTAACTTTGTAGACATCCCTTTAGTATGAAAAGTTTTCTGCAAGTTGACCATCTTTTCCTTTAAGAATCATTTGAGAGCCTAAAATTTGAGGCAAATGATCCATCTTGTAAAAGCTGGGCCTTTATTGAGCTCACTAAGTCCTTAATTATTCGCCATCAAAAAAACTAATAATGTCTTTATGAGTCTGACCCTTAGAATAGGGTTAAAAAAAGTGAGGGATCAGTATGGGGTGGAAGCCACTCTTAATTTTTCTAATAGTCTCTGAAAATGCTCAAGGGAATAGTCTATCAATAAGCTCAAAGAAGAAACTTCAAAGTCAAACTTGCCAAAAGCTTGATGCTGAAATTCTGAACCTTGAAAAAAATTATCAAATGTCTAAGAAAAAAATTATGACCCTCAAAGGTGAGAGTCATGTGATTAATCCTCTCAAACGACCCAAACATCGTTCTCAAATTGAAATTCTTGAATCGGAAGTCATGGAACTTGAAAATAAACTCAAGTCTCTCAATGGTCATTATAAGAAGAATTGCACTTAAACCAATCCTATAAAAGGACTTTATTTTATCTTTCATAAGGTCGATAAGTTATGAAAGTTTATCGAACATGAAAAAAAGTTTTTTATCATCGGCCTCAATTCTTTTGATTGGTTCTAAACCTTCCCATCGATCAGGTTTAAGGAAGATCCTTGTGGATATGGGAGCTGATAATCATCACATTGAAGTCGCCTCAGATTATTCTCAGGCCAGTGCCAGACTTGCTGCCGGGCCAGTCGAAATCGTATTTACCGACGAAGACCTCGATACAATGGCGGAAACTTTTGAATTACTAAAACTCCATCAAAAAAATAACCCAGATAGTTTTAACCGTATTTTTATCCTCACGGCGACCGATATGAGCACCATTCATCGAACAGATTTTTTGATGAAGGGTGGTGACCTGGTTATTAGTAAACCCTATACTATTGGCTCATTTACAACATCCTTTAATGATCTCCTTAAAGGAAGAGCTGCACTTACGAAGGATGATAAAACGGCCCTTGCTGTTGAAGATGCTCTTAAACTTAATAATCGTGATAAAGCTGTTGAATTTGTGAAGTTGATAAAAAAACCGGATTCCAAGCCGTCCTATGATTCTCAAGGACTCATTCATCAATTTGATAATGACCACCTGGGCGCTTATCAACAGTTCTTTTCGTCTGCTGAAAAAAAAGTAGACCTCAAGTCTCTTGTTCATCTTGTTTCAAATGGTATTAAATCAAAAAAATATACTGAGCTTGATTCATTTGTAGAAACTTGGATTAAGCACCATCCTCTTTATAGTGAATCTATCCCTGATATTACACGAGTCGTGCTTTACAATAAAAAATTTCATCTTCTAAAAGAGATGAGAATTGATGATCAGACGGCACGAATTCCCATGGCCGCAGGCATGGTGGTCGCTTCATCTTTTTATTTAGACCGTGGGGATAAGCAGCTGAGTATAGAGTTTGCTAAGAAAGGAATTGAGTTCTCTGGCCCTAAACGGAATATAATGCTTAAAGCCTTTGAGATTTTAATTAAGGCAGGCGCCTTAGCAGAGGCGGTAAAACTCTTTGAAAATCTTAAACTTCAATCCCTTTTATCTGAAGATCAGCCCTTTCTTAAAACGATTAAAGATCTCCTTCAGCTAAAGTAATGTCAGGTTTTGTCATTTGAATTCAGGTCCCATGACATAGTAATGTTTGGGAATGAAAATCATGATTTTGTTCTTAAGTTTTATCTGTCTTTCTCATGCCTATGCTTACGAAGATACAACTGAATTCTTATACGATGTATCTGAAGCCGACACTCAGCAAGAAATGTGGTCTTATGTTTTTGAACTCATGGATAATAAGGGTGAAAGTGTAAATATCTCATCTGTTGAACCAGATAAACTTTTAAAACCAGCTTCTACGATGAAAGTCTTCACTGCATGGTGGGCCATGGTGAAGTCATTCAGGACTGACATCTTTCTTGCTGAGATGTTGAAAAAGAGTGTTAATCATATGGCCGATGAGACGGCCCAAGGTCTTGGTGGAGTTCTGGAGATGGAAGACTTCTATCGTGAAAAAGGTCTTCAAATCTCCGATGAAACTTTTCAAGCGGCCGATGGCTCTGGTCTAAGTTACTCCAATAAAACAACCTGCCAGGTTCAAATTGAGCTTTTGAAATTAATTAGAAAAGACAAAGATTACGAGCGTTTCAAAAATCTTATGGCCCAACCTGGTCAAGGAGGGACCCTTCAAAATCGATTATCTTCACTCAAAGGTAGGCTTTTTGCAAAAACGGGAACTCTAAAAAGAACGGCTTCTCTAAGTGGATTTCTGGAGACTTCTAAAGGTACTGTCGTTTTTTGTGTCCTCTCTGATTACTTAACTATACCTGTCGCAGAAGCAAGAGTAAAAATTGATCAGCTTTTAAAAAAGCATGACCAATTAGTTTTAAAGCCGTAAAATTGGTACATGAATAAAACATCAAGCAGCCATTAATTTCTATGCAAACAGAAATTTTAAATAAAATTTTTCTTTTAAATCTTTTTGAACTCATGCCACCTATCTACTCCAATTTTCTTTGTTGTTTAGGAGCGATCTTTGCTGGAATTGTTGTTGGTAAAGAGAGGGAAAAAGCTCAAAAGGCTGCAGGTCTTAGAACGTTTGCCATGGTGGCTTTAGGATCTTGTATTTTCACTCTTACAAGCCGATTAATGATGGGTACAGATGGTGGGCTCGTTGACGGCGCCAGAATCCCCGCTCAAATTGTCAGTGGAGTTGGTTTCTTAGGGGCCGGTGCTGTTTTTAGATCAGGACGGATTGTCACAGGTCTCACTACAGCTGCTGGGATCTGGTCTACAGCGGCCGTAGGCTTAGTTTTTGGTCTTGGATTTTTTACCTTTGGTCTCAGCGTTACTCTTATGATTTATGTTCTTTTAAGTTTTCAATCTTTACTTGAGCAGAAGCATCTTAGCATTTTTGAGTGGAGCGAGTTTCATATTCATGTGAATCAAATTGATGGGAAAGGGCCGCTCTTACTTAATGAAATTACCCATGATTGGGGCCATAAAATGGAGACTTTGAGAGACCTCTCGTCTCATGAAGTCCAAGTCTTAAAAATTAAACTTTGTCCGGATCATCGACCTCACCAGCGCTTTTTAAGTGAGCTTGCTGCTCAACCATTTGTTTTGAAAATCATCAAAACCTGATTAAAGTCTCTTCTTTTGATCTTATATTTCTAGTATGTATTCCGAAGAGCCATTGTTAATGCCTAAGGAATTAAAATGCAAAGTTTTCAAGTCAGTTATAAAAATGACCAGTGGTCTTCAGTTCTCCCAGCGCAATTAGATTCCGAGTCGACCTTGTTAATTATTTATTTTGCCTCAAAGTTTTCATCTCATGAAATTTGGCAACAGTTGAAATCATCTTTCCCTAAATCTAAGCTTCTTGGTTGCTCCGGCGCCGGAGAGGTGAAAAAAAATGAAATCACCGATGATGAGATTATTTTGACTATTATTAAGTTTGATAAAACTCAGCTGCATTTTTCTTCAATTAAAAATATTAAGGGGAAGAATTCAGAAGACGTTGGCAAAGAACTTGCCGCCGTCTTTCCCCGTCAAGATCTTAGAGGTCTTTATTTACTGTCTGATGGTCTCGCCGTTAATGGAACGTCACTCATTAAAGGCATTAAAGATGTTTTAGGCCATGATATTCATCTCTCCGGTGGACTGGCCGGGGATGGATCTCAATTTAAAAATACATTTGTTTTAGTAGATGGTGTACCAACTGAAAATGCTGTGACGGCCGTTGGCTTTTATGGAGATCATATTGAGATTGCGGCCAGTGCTGATGGTGGCTGGATCCCATTCGGAGTTGAAAGAAAAATTACTAAATCTGAGGCCAATGTTTTATATGAACTTGATGGTAAACCGGCCCTGGAACTGTATAAGCAGTTTTTAGGTGAACAGGCAAAAAAATTACCTGCTTCTGCTCTGCTTTTTCCCATTTTTCTAAAATCCGGCAATCATCAAGAAAATCGAAATGCAGTTCGCACGATTTTGGCCGTCGATGAAGAGAAGCAGTCCATGACCTTTGCTGGTGATGTTCCTGAAGGGACATCCATCCAACTCATGCGAGCAGGACATGAAAATTTAATTGAAGCTGCCAAGAATGTGTCCATCGTAAGTAAACTTAAAACTCAATCCCTGGGACCAACGATCAGTTTAATTGTTTCTTGTGTTGGGCGGCGCTTGGTATTAGGTGAAAAAACTGAAAATGAAGTTGAAACTGTATTGGATCAACTTCCGGCAGATACGATTCAGACAGGTTTTTATTCTTATGGAGAAATTGCCCCCGGTAAGACTGGTGTCTGTGATCTTCATAATCAAACAATGACGGTGACGCTCATTCAGGAAAAAGGGTAAGTTGTCAAAAATGACAGTAGAGAAAATTGGCCCTCTCCTTTTAAGGCAATTAAAAAAGTCTGGTCTCTCAGATGATTCTCTTCCATCTGATCTTGAGACTTGGAAAAACTTTTTATTAAAAATTGAAAAAACCTATTGTGAATATGATGAGGCCAGACAGAGTTCTGATAATGTTCTTGCTGTAAGTTTAAAAGAAATGGAATTGATGCAAGAAGAAAGGGCAAAACTTAATGCCGATGTGCTCAAAGAACTCAATGCTAATTTGTCTTTAGTTCTACAGGCTTCGGATTTAGGTGTCTGGGATTGGAATCTTAAGACAAATCAGGTGATCTATGATAGGCGCTGGTGTGAGATTTTGGGGTACGAACCAAATGAGTTGGTCCATGAATTAAAAACTTTCCAAGATTTAGTCCTCCCAGATGATATTGATCGAGTGATGAGTTTGGCCGGTGATTATATTTCTGGGAAGGCCAGTAAGTTCGACGTTAAATTTCAAATGAAGCATCGGCTTGGGCATTGGGTTCACATTCATGCCAAAGGAAAAATCATCAAATTTGATGAGGCCGGTAAGCCTTTACGTTTTATGGGAACCCACTCTGATTTTACTGAAGAAGTGCGGGCCCAAAAAGAGATTGAACTTCAAAAGAACAAACTTTTTCATCAATCAAAACTGGCTTCTTTGGGAGAAATGTCAGCTGGAATTGCCCATGAAGTGAATAATCCACTGGCGATTATTTCTGGGGCCGCAGAGCTTTTAACTAAGTTCAAAGATAATCCTGAAAAATTTAATGCAAAAGTTGATTCCATTTTAAAGTCTTGTCTGCGAATTTCAAAAATTTTAACTGGTCTTAAAAAGTTTTCAAGATCTGGTGGCTCAATTCAGCTGAAACCAACAAATTTGAGTTCGATTATTGATGAAGTTATTGTATTAACAGAAATAAAATCCTCTCGTGCTGCGACTCCAGTGACTCGAGAATCTCCTGAAAAGTTAATGTTAGTTTGTGACGACTTAAGTATTGAACAAGTCCTTATTAATTTGATCAATAATGCGATTGATGCGGTCAAACACAATAATGAAAAGTGGGTTAAGGTCTCGGCTTTTGAGGATGAGGAGAGTGTTATTCTAAGAGTTATTGACTCTGGGAAAACGATATCCCATGAAATGGAAGAAAAAATTTTTGATCCCTTTTTTACAACCAAAAAAGTAGGCGAGGGAACGGGCCTCGGACTATCTATCACAAAAGGTATTTTGGACGAGCATCAAGCAGTGATAAGCCTCAATAGAAGCTTTCCTACAACTTGTTTTGAAATAAAATTTAAAAAAATGGGAGCCAATCTTGGCACTTAAGATTTATTACGTCGATGATGAACCTGAATTATGCGAGCTATTTGAAGATTTATTCTCTGATGATGATGTTCTTATTAAATCTTTTCCCGATTCTCTCAAAGCTTTTGAGGAGATTAATCTAGATCCCCCCGATGTTCTTTTTATGGATTACAGAATGCCAGGGCTAAGTGGGGTAGAGCTTGCTCAGAAAACAAGTGTTGAGATTAAAAAGTATCTTATATCTGGAGAAAATAATCTGCGCCCAGATTACCCCTTTGAAGGAATTTTATCTAAACCTTTAGATACTCTTCTGATCCGAGAAATTATTAAGTCGTTTCAGAAATAATTATTTCACTTTCATTTGGGCGAAGGTGGCACCAGCATAAAGGCCGTAAGTTTTCTTATCCAGATCAACTGTGATAATCAGTCCATTGCCGATAAAAACTCCAAGTCCCCCAGCGTAAGAGACTCCAATCTTCACTCTCGCTCCAACGCCAAAGAATGATTTTTTACCAATCTTAAGTCCCGTCATATAAGACTGACCTGTGACAGAATTGATATAACCTAGGCCAACTGTGTATCGATCTAATTCATAAGTTCCAGATTCACATCTCTCAAAACCGAATAGGGCAAGAAAAAAATCCTCTCTACCAAATTTAGGCTGGCATGTTGAAGCGAAAAAATTAAAAGCTTGCTCTTCTAGGACATAGTTTCTTTCAGGTTTTAAATTGAGAAAATCAAAATCACTTAACTCTTGAGCTGTAGAGATTGTTTTGGTGAGGTCTTTATTATTTTCTTCATAAAGGGCCTGGAGTTGTTGAAATGATTTTGGATCCATGGCCTTAACAATAACTTCTCTTCCAGTCAGTCCATTTTCAAAGCGGAGATCTAAAATTTCTTTATGACTCTTATCTAAGCGAGAGAGGGCCTTGATTGTATGTTTGAAGTTTTTAGCTAAAAGACCTGCAAACTTTTTTCCATGAATCTTTTCAGCTTCAGTGGCGAGGCTTTTTATTTTTTTATAAAGCGGAAATTTCTTTTGAGAGAGATCCCCATACAGGAGTTCATGCTGAATCTCTTGGTTGAGTGATTCAAAATTTGATTCATAGATTTCTTTTTGGCTTTTAGCTATTGAAGAAAAACTTAAAACTAGAATTAACAATCCAAAAATTTTAAAGCGCATACTCATCCTTAAGTTCAGCATTTTAATTATAGTAAAGAAGCTTTTCCATCATCTCATTGCTCACCGCTAAAAGGCAATATTTGCTAAAAATTCCATGTGTTACCAACGGGTCATCGATTTTATCTATGGGGTCATAGAAAATGAAGATTGGCGCTAAATTTCATTTGGGACGATGATCACTCTGTGTCCATAACCAATATGAGGAGGAATTCATGAGCACGCTGATTAATACGAAATTAAAGGACTTTAAGGCTCAGGCCTATCACAATGACAGCTTTAAGACGGTGACCCAAAATGACCTTGCAGGAAAGTGGGCGATCCTCTTTTTCTATCCCGCCGATTTTACTTTTGTATGTCCAACTGAATTAGTCGATCTGGCCGAAAAGTATCCAGAGCTTAAAAGTATGGGTGTAGAAGTGTACTCTGTTAGTACGGATACTCACTTTACTCATAAAGCGTGGCATGACCACTCTGATTCCATTAAAAAAATCAATTACCCGATGCTGGCCGACCCAACAGGTGCACTGGCCAAGGCTTATGGTGTGTACATTGAGGAAGAGGGCCTTGCTTATCGAGGGACATTTCTCATAGACCCTGATGGCTTGATTAAATTGGCCGAAATTCAGGACAACGGAATAGGGCGAAATGCAGATGAACTTTTGAGAAAAGTTCAGGCCGCTCAATTTATTCGAACAAATCCTGCGGAAGTTTGTCCTGCCAAATGGAAACCAGGGGCGCAAACACTTAAACCTGGTCTTGATCTTGTAGGAAAAATTTAAAAAAATTTGTCCCGAAGAGGAGTTTATTTATGCTCGATGAAAATATTAAATCTCAACTCAAGAACGTTTTTCAGGGGCTTGATCAAGATGTAACACTTTATTTTTCAAGAACAACTCATGCCAAGCAAGTTGAGCTCCTGGAATTACTACAAGAACTCTCGGCAACATCTTCGAGAATTAAATTGTCACAATCAGATAAGACCGAAACCCCATCTCCAGAATTTTATCTCAGCGTCGGGGAAAAGAAAACGGGAGTAAGATTTATTGGTATTCCGGGCGGGCATGAGTTCTCCTCTTTGGTTCTCGCGATTCTTCACGCCAGTGGAAAAGGCAAGATGCCTGATTCACTCTTACAGTCACGGATTAAACGAATTAAAGGTCCAATTGAGATAAAGACTTTCATGTCTTTAAGCTGTGAGAACTGTCCTGATGTCGTACAGGCGTTAAATTTAATGAGTTTTATTCATGAAGATTTTAAGCATACAGTGATCGATGGAGAATATGCTCAGGATGAAATAAAAAAACTTGGTATTCAAGGCGTGCCTAGTGTTGTGGCCTGTGGAGAGTTGATCACATCTGGTAAAAGCACATTGCTTGATCTCATCATTAAATTAGAAAATTTTTATGGAACTCATGAAGCCTCAATTAAACAAGGGATAAAAAAATTTGATGTGGTTGTGGTTGGATCCGGGCCCGCGGGAGCATCGGCCGCTATTTATTCAGCAAGAAAAGGCTTACGAACGGCCATTATCGGTGAAAAAATGGGTGGGCAAGTGAAAGAGACAAGAGGAATAGAAAATCTCATCTCCGTTAAATACACCGAAGGACCACAGCTCGCCGCTAAGCTCGCTGAACATATGTCTGAGTATAATATCCAAGTGCTAGAACACCGTAGAGTGAATCGAGTGAGTAAGCCTCATAAAGATCTATGTCGACTTGAATTAGACTCTGGTGAAATTCTTGAAACGAAATCTCTTATCGTGGCCACTGGTGCAAAATGGCGTGAATTAGGTATTCCCGGAGAGAAAGAGTATCTGGGAAGAGGTGTGGCTTTTTGCCCGCACTGTGATGGGCCCCTCTTTAAAGGAAAAAAAGTGGCGGTCATCGGTGGAGGAAATTCTGGTGTTGAAGCGGCCATCGATTTATCGAGTCTTGTTGAGCATGTCACAGTCTTTGAATTTATGCCAGAACTTAAGGCGGATAAAGTGCTTGTGGATAAATTGATGTCACTCCCTAACATCACTGTGATGACGAATTCAAAAACATCTCGGATCCTTGGTGATGAAAACAAAGTTACTGGGCTTCAAGTTGAAAAACGATCCGATGGAGAACTTGAAACTATCGATGTCGATGGGATTTTTGTTCAAATTGGTCTTGTCCCTAACAGTGGATTTTTGGAAGGCATTGTTCATCAAAACAAATTTGGTGAAATTGAGATTGATGATAAATGCCGAACCAGTACTCCAGGTATTTATGCGGCCGGAGATGTGACGACAGTTCCCTTCAAGCAAATTATTATTGCGATGGGGGAAGGGGCCAAGGCGGGACTGGCGTCCTTTGAAGACCTCATGCTTCGAGGTTGAGGAATCACATTATTTCGGAGTGCAGTCAAATTCTCCGAGGGCCGTAGCCTCTGCATGAAAATGATTCACCATATCTCTTGAGATCACCTCGATTTCAAAACTTCTCCCTTGCAGATCCCCTCGACCTTGGCGACTCCAGCAAGACCAGTGAGCGTGAAGAAAAGCGTCCATTTTAGCGGCCTTAATGGCTTCACTTCGGGCCGTGTCCTCACATTCATGTTTGGCCTCACCCTCTCCTTTGATAAAAAAACTTTCTGCTCTGGCCGTGAAGCTAACTAAACACATAATAAAGATCATTTTTTTCATGTTTTCCCCTTGGTTGAATCTAAGATAAGGGGGATTCTTGTATAAGTGAAATATGTTGTGTTATATATATTCCATAGGTGTTTGCTTATGGATTTTAGACTCAATGATTTAAAAAACTTTATCACAATTGCTCAATGTCGAACTCTGACAGAAGGGGCGGCCAAACTCGGTATTTCCCAACCGGCGTTAACTGAATCGATCAAGCGGCTTGAGACTGATATGAAAGCTGCTCTTTTTTATCGTTCAAGAACAGGCATTGAACTGACGCCGAGCGGAGAATTAATGATCAAGAAGTCGAAAGGTCTTGTTCAGTCGCTTGAGAACTTGAGTGTAGGTTCAGAAAACGGTAGTTCTTTTTCAGGGCGGTCGATACGGCTAGGCTGTCATAGCAGCGTGGCCTCTTATTCTTTACCAAGATTTTTTAGAGAGCTACAGAAAATAGCACCTGATTACCAAATAGAACTTGTTCATGACCTTTCACGAAATATCCAACTCAAAGTTCAAAAGGGTGAGCTAGATGTGGGTCTCGTCATCAATCCTGTCCGAGTCCCAGATTTGGTGATTAAAACTCTTGCAAAAGATGTGGTTAAAGTTTGGGGGCTCAAGAAAGACCAACATACTGAGACCTTGATTTGTGACCCTGATCTTTTTCAGACTCAAAGTATTCTTAAAAAATGGAAAAAAAGTCCGGCCAGAATGATTTCAACATCTCATCTTGATCTCATCGCACGTCTTGTTTATGAGGGCGTTGGATGGGGTATTCTTCCAGAGCGAGTGGTAGAGCTTTCTGGATTAAAGATTCATTCCATTTCAAACTTACCAAGTTTTGAAGATGAATTATGTCTTGTTCATCGGCCCGAATTTGGAAAATTAGAATTTGAAAAAATGACTCTCAATATTCTTAAATCCGTCACTTAACTTCGATGAAGGGGAGAACTTCGCCCTCAGGTTTTAGACCCATGAGGTATTCAATCGTGGATTTTATTTGTCCGTGTGTAGTTTTACTTTTTTCTTTTCCTACTTTTTTGATTCCTCTGCCCGACGCAAATAAAAAAACGTTCTTATGGGCGTTATCATCATAACCATGACTAGTCCAACCCGAGCCTTCACCTCGAGAATGGTCAGTGGTTACAATGAGAGTCGTTTGATCTCCGAAGGCACCCCATTTATTGAGCGTAGAAATAAGTCGATCAATAGAATGTTTCCACTTTCTAGTCGATGAAAAATTTCAATTATTGAAGTGAGTCCCCACTAAAATCACTCGTCCGACTTAAACGCTTCGGTTCAATTGTTTTTGATTCATCAATCTGACTCAAAAGATCCTGAAGGGATTCAGGATAAGATTCAAAACTAATCCCCTCTAGATTTAATTGAGTGATTTTCTTAAGGGCCTTTTTAAGGAGTGTTTCAACTTCATCAAAATCTTTTTGATGAGGGTGGAGTGGAGTTGATTGCTTGATGGCCTTCTCTACGCCTTGGGCCTTGGCCATTTTAACAAACTTTTTAATTTCACGAACAGGAAGTTCTTTAATGTGATCAATGGCGAGAATTTGATCTTCTTTTTTTAACTTAACAATTTCGTTGGTTTGGCTTAGAGAGAGTTCTCCATTTAGGCGCGCTTCTTTGACCTCTTCACTAGAAAGCTCATCTCTTGAAATCGCTTCGTGGATTTGCTTTGGAGAGAGTCCTGTTTTTTCGGAAACCATGGTTAAAAACTTTTCTGCAGGGAGGGTTTCTTTTATTATTTTTTGTTCAGAAATTGATTCTTCTTTTACAGGGACTTCAGGTTCAGGAAAAAGAGTTTGATAAATTTCTTTGGCCCGACGAAGATGAGTCTCTATTTCCATTTTGGTAAGATCTTTTCGGACAAGATTCTCATCAATTGAAACCAGTTCTTTTTCTAGACTGTTTCCTTCAACTACCACCACAGGGGCTTCCGTTCGGCCTAAATTTAAAAGAGCTTGATAGCGTCTCGCACCAGCAAGAATCACATTATCAGAGGAAATCACGAGTGGTGCTATGAGGCCCAAAGTTTGGATGGATTTTTCAAGGCTAGATACATCTGTCCCAAGGCGAAGGTAAGGATTTGTGACCTTAAGGTCATCAAGTTTTTTTATTTGCATTTGAGTCTCCAGATTGTGTGTGGGGATACTTTGATTTGCCTGATCTTTTTTGTCAGGAAAAACTTCGTCACAATTTCTGACATCCCATAAATTTTTTTTAATCCCACGTTAAATCGGTAATTTATGCTCTCTTACACTAGATCATTCTGCCCATAAAATATCTTTATGAAGAATCTACTATTTATATTTTTATTTATCCTTTCTCCCTCCTATGCCCAAGAATGTAGCCTAGAGACCACTCTGAGTTGGATTCTTGAAGAAGCAGAGGTGAGCCACCCTCGCTTATTACTTCAGCGCCTTTCACTAGAAAAATTGAAAGCTTCAAAGATAGAGGCCGGTAAAAGAATTAACCCTGAGCTTGAGCATTTCTCGGTTTGGGGAAAAGAGTTTGCAGGAGTGCAATCTTATCAAAATGAATCTCGACTCTGGTTTACTTTTCAATTGGCTTCCAAGAGGAAAAAAAGTCTAGAAGCTTGGTCGAAGGAAACTGATATGGCCCAGCAAGAAGAACTGATGATTAAGCAGGCCCTTCTAAAGGATCTTTGGCTTAATTTTTTCAGGATGCATCAGATTTATGGGGAATTAAAAGTTAAAAAAGTGCTGATGGATCGTCTTGAAAAGATATTGGCCAAATATAAGCAGCGTAAATTTCTTACTCCAGACCAAACCTTGGAGGAAAGAATTTTTACCATGGTGGTGGATAATTTTTCTCTCTCAAAAGCTCAACTTGAAAGAGAGCGCATTGAGACTTTAGAATTTTTTAGAGAGATCACAGGATTTAAGTGCCCCATCACAAAAATTGATCTTGAACAAAAGAAAATGAAGTGGCCAAAAGCGGAACAACTTAAAAAGTTAAATTCCTATGAATCTCTCAACGTCATACTTGCAGAATACGAATTAGAATTCTCAAAGGCAAAGTTTAACCTGGCTGAAGCGAAGAGAGTTCCCAATTTACGCCTGAGTCCGGTAGTTCAGAATTACATGAATGATGAAGTTTCAAATACTATGGCCGGTATATCCTTTGTGATGCCGCTACCTTTTTTTGATACGAATCAAACCGAGCGAACACAAAATCTTCTCCAATCAAATTATGCTCAAAAAAGACTAGAAATCACGAAGACCCGCGATGAACTTTTTTTTGAATCTAAAATTCAAAAGTACATCCTTGCTTCATCAGTGCTTCAAGAAGTTGATGTTATTGATGAGAGTGTGAAAAAATTTACTTCACTTGGTGATGCGTTTCAGGAAGGTAAATTAAGCATTAGTAATATTGTTGAATTCTGTCGACAGCTGGATGAAATTGTTCATCGCTATCACTCTGGTGAGTCTGTTCTGATGACTGATCTCATGGATATTTTAGAACAGCGTGGACGTCTAGATAGAAAAACTCTTGAAGATCTCATTTAAAAGGTCATTATGATTAAGTCTTTAATTCGATTTTGTGTCTATAACCCAAGTCTCATTTTGGTTATGGTTTTAATCAGTTCGGCCATGGGGGTGATAAGCTTTCTTAATCTTCCCATCGACGCAGTCCCTGACATCACAAATACTCAAGTTCAAATTATCACTAGAGTTGACGGGCTCGTGCCACAAGAAATTGAAAGGAAAGTGACTTTTCCTATTGAGGCGGCCCTTAGTGGTATCTTAGGCGTGACTCAAAGTCGTTCCATTACTCGTTTTGGAATCTCGCACATCACAGTCGTGTTCGATGAAAAGATGGATATCTACCGGGCAAGACAACTTGTGACGGAAAGATTAACCACGATTATCCCTGATCTTCCATCTGGTGTGACGCCAGAACTTGGTCCGATTACCACGGGTCTTGGAGAGATTTATCATTATCAAGTTGAAGCCAAAGTTAAAAAAACTGGTAAAGAGAGAACACTGCAATTGATGGACATCAGGGCCATTCAAGACTGGTTTGTTAGGCCGCGTCTCTTAAAAGTTAAAGGGGTGACTGAGATCAATACAATTGGTGGTTATGAGAAGCAATTTCATATTCAACCAAATTTTAATTTGATGACAAAATATGCTGTTCACTTTGAAGATCTCACCAAAACTGTTCGGGAGAATAATCTCAGTGTGGGCGGTGGATATGTTGAGAGAAAAAATGATCAGTATTTGATTCAGGCCGATGGTTTACTAAAAACTATTGAGGATATTGAGAATCTCCCTATTAAGTTAAATAAATCTCTTGAGATCATTAAAATTAAAGATGTAGCTGTTGTTACACTCGCTGAAGAGTTAAGAAATGGAGCCGCCCTTGTTAATGGTGAGGAAGCTGTTCTCGGTACAGTGATGATGATGCTAGGGGAAAACTCTCGAAAAGTAGCCACCAAGGTTGCCGAAGAAGTGGAAAAGATTTCTAAGAATTTACCTGAGGGCTATTATCTTAAGCCACTTTATGACCGCTCTGTGATGGTGGATGCCACTTTATTAACAGTGGAAAAAAATCTTATCTTTGGTTGCGCTCTGGTTGTTCTCTTCCTCTTTTTATTAGTAGGAAATTTTCAAGCGGCAATGATTGTGGCGCTCGTGATTCCTGTAAGTCTACTCATTACGTTCATCCTCATGAAGGCCAATAATATTTCTGGAAACCTTATGAGTTTGGGGTGTCTTGATTTTGGTATCATCATTGACTCGGCCGTAATTGTCGTCGATGCAACCATGCGGGCCATTATGAAAGCCTTTGAAAAAGGGAAAAAGACCCTAACAAGAGAGCAGATAAAAGAAAATACAGTGGAGGCGACTTCACATGTGTTTAAAGAAGCATTTTTTGGACAGCTCATTATTATCCTCGTGTTCATTCCGATCTTCGCTCTCTCAGGTGTCGAAGGTAAAATGTTTACTCCTATTGCCACGACATTCGTCTATGCTTTGGTCGCTGCCCTTATTCTTTCATTAACATTTGTTCCAGCTCTCTGTGGTTTAATTCTTCCTGGAAGTTTTTCTCTTAAAAAGCCTTGGCTCATGGAGAAGGCAGAGAATATTTTTTCTCCTGTCTTTGAAGTTGTGCTTAAACATAAGGGCAAGGTTATTCCGGCCGCACTTGGAATTGTTGGACTCTCGTTTTTCATCTTTACTCGTATGGGGGGAGAATTTATTCCTCAGCTTGATGAAGGATCACTTGCTCTGGATATGATTCGTCCGGTTGATATTGCAACTTCTGAATCTATCCGTCAGCAAGCGAGAACTGAAAAAAAGATTCTTGAATTTAAAGAAGTCGCCCATACCTTTTCACGTCTCGGAACTTCGGCGATTCCATCCGATCCAAGCGGGATTAACCTAGGTGATACTTTTGTCATGCTTCACCCTAAAGAAGAATGGGAAAAAGTGAATGGTAAAGTCCGGACAAAGCCTGAATTAGTTCGTGATATTGCTGAGGCCGTTAAAAAAGAAGTTCCTGAGCAAAACTTTTTATTAACCCAGCCGATGCAAATGAGATTTAACGATCTTCTTGAAGGAACTCGTGCTGATGTTTCCATCAAAATATTCGGTAGTGACATTGATGTCCTCGAGGACCTCTCACGAAAAATCTCTGACGCTGTTAAAAAGGTACCTGGCACAGGCGAGATACAATTACAGCTAAAAGACAGGGTTCCCCTCCTTAAAATTTCTGCCAACGTTGAAGGCATGAGAAAGTTAGGTTTTGGAAATTCTACTATTCTTGAATCTGTTTCGAGGGCCTATCAAGGTGAGAAACTTGGAACGATCTATGATGGTGTCCAACGCTTTCCCATCGTTACAAGATTAGATTTGGCCAAAAGAGGGGATCTCGATTATCTCAAGAATTTACCTGTGGGTTTTAGTGATGAACTCCATGTTCCTTTCAAAGAAGTGGCCGATTTAAATTTTGAAAAAACTTTTCACACGATTTTTAGAGAAAATGGTGAGAGAAGAACGGCCGTTCTTATTTCACTCAAAGATCGAGACGTTCAAAGTTATGTGTTTGAGGCCATGAAGGTTTTAGAATCTAAAGTTAAAATCCCTGCCGGTTATTCAGTGGAGTGGGGAGGAAATTTTAAAAATCTTCAAAATGCTAAATCATCATTAGGATTACTTGTTCCTATTACACTTGCACTCATTTTCTTTATCATCTACATGGTTTTCAATCATGCCTGGCATGCTCTTATAATCTTTTCATGTGTTCCATTATCGCTTGTCGGGGGAATTATTTTTCTTTGGGTCATGGGAATGAACTTTTCCGTCTCAGCGGGAGTTGGATTTATTGCTCTCTTTGGAATCAGTGTACTTAACGGGGTGATTTTGATTGGGCATTATCGTGAACTTAAGCATGAGGGAGTTTCCACTATCGATTCAGTGAGACAAGGAACAAAGACTCTTTTAAGACCAATTCTTATGACCGCTCTAGTAGATGCGTTCGGATTTTTACCGATGATGATGGCCACTGGTTTAGGGGCCGAGGTCCAAAAGCCACTCGCCACAGTGGTAGTAGGGGGGATCATATCCGCCACGATCCTGGCCTTACTTGTACTGCCTATACTTTATCTCATGTACGAGCAGTCCAGTAAGAACAAGGAATCTCATGTAACTGGTTGAAATACATGAGATTCCTCTAGCTTTCCCAAAAAGTTTTGCAGGTTTATCAAGTTTTAAACCGATAATTGTTTCAGTTCAAGTGAGTAAGGATTCTTGAAATGAAACTTAGTAAAATTATCGTTTCTTCATCTTTTATTTTTCTTTTTTTATTTTTCCAAAATTTCAATTATGGTGTTTCAAAAATCAGGTTTGATGAGGAGAAGAAAGATACTTACATCCTGGTTGAAGATTTTGGAGCGAAAGGGGATGGAGTCACTGATGACACAAAGTCCATTCAAAATGCGATAGATTTTGCGTTCGCGAACAAGGTTCATCGATTAGTCTTTCAGAAAAAAAACTATGTTCTGAGTTCCGTTTCGGCTGACAATGTGATTTCACTTTATGGTGATAATTTTATTTTTGAGGGAAATGGGGCTACTTTTAAAAAATCTTCCACTTATGAGGGGCGCTATGGGGATGCATTTATTGTTGGTGGTCTAATACCAGGTTTAAAACATCCTCATTTAGGGAATCAGAAAGTAATTATTGGGGGACAGGCAACAGATTATCCTCTAAATCCTGTACCAATGGTGCCTGCAAAAAATATTGAGATAAATGATATAAAAATTATTTTCGATGAGGGATCCCGCAACGATAGTACTAAACATATGAATTGTATTGGAATCTACAATATCGAAGGTCTTCGTTTAAAAAATGTGACTTGTGAGAATTCATTCCAAACTTCTTTTGCCATCATTTCAGACGATACCCACGACGGAAAATATATAATGAAGTCAAAGAATATTCTTTTGGATAACACTCATTCTATCAATTCATTTAAACATGCCTATAGGGTGATTTCATTTAATGATAAAGAATCTTCTGTTACAAATGAGCATGACCTCGATGTGACAATAAAAAACTGCACATCCTCTGGCGTTCGTTTGGCCGAAGATAATGAAAATAATAAAGAAACTTATGGTCACGTCATTAATCTTTTGTACCGTCCAGCCTATAACAAGGCAAAACTCAAAGTTACAAATTGTCGATTTGATTCAAGGGGAAAAGTTTTTGTATCGAAAGGTGCGAAGATTGGTTCTCTGGAATTGTTAAATAATAAGATCCATGGGGGTCTTCACATCGATAAAACTTGGAAATCTAAAACAGGGATTAAAATAGTAGGGAATAAAATTAATTGCGCATTTCCAGATAAAAAGCCTGCGATTCAACTTAATTCCATGCTCTCAAGTGATACTTTTGTTGATAATCAATTGTATAATTTCATCAGTGGTTGTGTTGATGTCAGTCGTAATAGTGAGAATTTTGTAGATTCTCCTAATCAAGTCTTGGGACTACTTAATGAGGAGATAGTATCAGGCCCCACAATCGTGAGGCCCTTACAAAATTTTAAAGACTAGAAATTAAAGCATCCACCGATTTTTTAGCATCTCCATAAAGCATGCGAGTGTTATCTTTATAGAAAAGTGGATTTTCAACTCCTGCGTATCCAGCGGCCATAGATCTCTTTGAAACGATCACATGCTTAGCCTTCCAAACTTCAATCACAGGCATTCCATAAATCGGGCTACCTGCATCTTCCATGGCCGATGGATTAACAATGTCGTTAGCCCCAATCACCATCACCACATCTGTTTCTGGAAGTTCTGGATTCACCTCATCCATTTCATGAACAATGTCATAAGAAATATTAGCTTCCGCTAAAAGAACGTTCATATGTCCTGGAAGTCGGCCGGCCACAGGATGAATCGCAAATGTGACTTCTTTACCTTGGGCGGTGAGTTTATTAACCATTTCGTTAATTGAGTACTGAGCTTTCGCTGTCGCCATTCCATAGCCTGGAACAATCACAATCTTTCTAGCTTCTTTGAGAAGATCACAGGTTTCTTCAGAGGTGATAGGTTTCACCTCTCCTGTAATCGCAGCTGCGGGAGTTGAAGATGAAGTCTGCCCAATTCCTCCAAATATAACGCTAAAAAATGAGCGATTCATGGCCTTACACATAATATAGGAGAGAATCGCCCCAGAGCTTCCCACAAGGGCCCCCGTTACAATCAGGAGGTCATTAGAGAGCATAAAGCCTGCAGCGGCAGCGGCCCAACCAGAGTAAGAGTTAAGCATGGAAACAACTACCGGCATATCGGCCCCACCAATCGCCATCACCAGCAGCACACCAAGAATTGAAGAAATCCCCGTCATGACTAAAAGGTACGTGACACCTTTTGAGGTATCGTCAGCGCCGAGAAATTTGATGAGGACGAAACCTGAAATCACCACGAAGGCGATATTGATAAAGTGACGTCCAGGGTATTGAAGAGGAGAACTCTTAATCGTGCCTTGGAGTTTTCCCCAGGCAATAACTGAACCCGTAAAGGTCAGGGCCCCAATAAAAATTCCCAGATAGACTTCAACTAAATGAATCGAATGAGCAGCACCCGTCATTGATTGTGTCGCTTCATCGAGATAACTGCCATAGCCGACTAGTACGGCCGCAAGACCCACAAAGCTATGAAGGATCGCCACGAGTTGAGGCATCGAAGTCATTTCTACTTTTTGCGCAACAACGATACCAATTCCAGAGGCCACGAGCATGACAGCGATAAGGATACCATGACCTTGCGTGGTTTCACCAAGGGCCGTGGCCAAAATTGCTAAGATCATTCCAATGATGCCGTAAAGGTTTCCACGTTTCGCCGATTCTTGATTAGATAGTCCACCTAAACTAAGAATAAAGAGAATACTGGCAGCAATATAAGAAACAGTTTGTAATCCTTGAGTCATCATAGTCTTTACCTTCTAAACATTTTTAACATTCGGTGAGTAATAAAAAATCCACCTGCGATGTTGATTGTGGCCACTAAAACGGCCAGGATCGCAAGTATTGAGATAGGAGCAGTGAAATCCGATCTGATATGGAGAATTCCTCCAATGATAATGATTCCTGAAATCGCATTGGTCACACTCATAAGTGGAGTATGAAGAGAGTGAGAGACATTCCAGACCACTTGCCAGCCAATAAAACAGGACAAGACAAAAACTGTGAAGTGAGAAAGAAATTCTGCTGGAGCCACTTTTCCAATTAAAAAGAGCGCAAGCCCCATGATAGCAAGAACAATAAAAGAACTGCCTGATTTTTTCTCAGGAGCTTTCGGAGCTTGAGTTTTAACTTCAGTCTTTTTCGCAGCTGGTGCAGCCGAAACACTGACTGGTTTTGGAGGCCAGTTAATTTTTCCTTCATAAACAACCATCGCTCTTCCCACGATGTCGTCTTCCATATCAATCTTAAACTTTTCATTTTTACCCATATCATCTAAAAGATGACAGAGATTGTTCCCATAGAGAAAGCTTGCCTGAGACGGAAGCTGATCAACTTTTCCAAGAATTGTGACCCCGTTGTATTGATAAATTTCTCCTGGACGAGTGAGTTCACAGTTTCCACCAGTGCTGGCCGCAAGATCAACAATCACTGATCCTGGCTTCATGGACTCAACCATATCTTTTAAAATAAGTTTTGGAGCGGGTTTCCCAGGAATTTGAGCTGTCGTAATAATAATATCAACTTCCTTGGCCTGAGCACGAAAGAGGGCCATTTCTGCATCGATAAAGGCTTGGCTCATCTCTTTTGAATATCCTGATGAAGTGGCCCCATCCTCATCAATTTCAACTGTGATAAATTGAGCACCCATACTTTGTATTTGTTCACGAACTTCTTTACGAGTGTCGAAAGCGCGAACGATGGCCCCTAAACTGTTGGCCGTTCCAATCGCTGCAAGGCCCGCAACACCAGCTCCAATAACAAGAACTTTTGCTGGATCAACTTTTCCAGCAGCTGTAATTTGACCATTAAGAAATCTTCCGAAGTGATTCGCACTTTCGAGCACGGCCCGATAGCCAGCGATGTTGGCCATAGAGGAGAGAACATCCATCTTTTGAGCACGAGATATTCTTGGGATCGCATCCATCGCGACTGCATTTATTTTTTTCTCAGCAAGTTCTTTCAAGAGATCTTGATTCTGTGCTGGCCACAGATAACTGGCGATCATGGTGCCAGGTTTAAAGTATTTAATTTCATCTTTTGTCGGTGGTTGAACTTTCAAGATGATTTGTGATGATTCGTAAAGTGATTGAGTATCAACGATCGTGGCGCCGGCCACTGAAAAATCATTATCTGAAAAAAGCGCTCTTTGGCCTGCTCCTTTTTCAACCAGAACTTCAAAACCTTGTTTAATTAATCGCTGAACAGTTTTCGGTGTGGCCGCAACACGATTTTCATGAGGCAGAATTTCTGCCGGAATCCCAACTTTCATTAGATCTCCATCATTTTGTATTAAATTCTAAGTACTTAATTTTTCCATCAATACGCAAGATTCTCAATCAGGAAAATTGAACTCTATCTCGAGCTTTTAACTCGGATAAGATGGCTTATGATTTGCTGAAATTAAAATAGGAATTTGAAAATGGAGGTTTAAGATGACGCAAAATATTTTTCACCAAGAAACATTTCAAAAAATAGCAGTTAAACCAGGACTGACCAACTTTCAGTCCTATTCAGTCATGCATTTCCACCCCAGATATTTATTTTTAGATAGTGTTGGAATGATTTGGTCCATTTATTTTCTTTGGAATCACAATTGGCAGCTGGGCCTTGGCGCTTTTCTTTTGGGTCGTATGCTCGGTTTTATTACAGTCATGAATCTGGATGTAGAGGCTTTTGCTCAAACCACATGGGGTAAAATAGGAATGCTCCATACTCAACCTGTTAATATGTTGACTCAGTTATTTGGGCTTGTTCTCACGATCTACGGGATTTGGGATCACCAAATGCTTGCGGTCCTAGGTGGACTCAGTTTCGTTCTACTGGGACACCTCTCTGGCTGGAATAAAGTTAATTCAAGCTTTTAGCCTTATGTAAAAAATTCACTCCTCTCTAAATCTATTCTCCTGAAGAATGAAGATGAGTATAAATGGCCCCATGAAATTATTGGGGCTTTTTCTATTTCTCTCCCTCTCTCTTTGGGGTCAGACACCTGTAAAGCGTGTCGCGGTTATATCAGATTTTAATAATTCCTATGGATCAACCAGCTATGGCGTAGATGTCAAAAAAGCCATTTCAAAGCTCAACGAGCTTAGACCAGATATTGTGTTAGGAACTGGCGACATGGTGGCCGGTCAAAAAGCTGGACTTGATTACCGGGCGATGTGGAATGCATTTCATGAAGCAGTCACAATACCCCTTAAAAATTATGGTTTACCTTTTGCTGTGACTGTTGGAAATCATGATGGGTCTGGTTACCCGAAATTTAAAAATGAAAGAGAGATTTTTACTCAAGAGTGGTTGAAGTATAAACCAAATTTAGAATTTTCCGATGACTCCCATTACCCGGTCTATTACTCATTTAGCTTCGATGATATTCTTTTCCTCTCCATTGATAGTACTCTGGTTGGCCCTCTTGGTCTGGAGCAATTGAATTTTTTAGATATGGAACTAAGAAAGCACCATGAGAAAAAATATAAAGTCGTTTTCACTCATGTTCCTATGTTTCAATTTAACCAAAGTAATCCTAAAGAATCCTTTTTTGATCAGCAGCTATTTGAATTATTAAAAAAACAAAAAGTTCAGTTCTATCTGACTGGTCATCATCATGCGTACTATCCAGGTCACTACGAAGGCATTCATTTCATTTCTCAATCTTGCTTGGGGGCCGGAGCTGAAAAACTCATTGGTTCAACGACAAGATCCCCACGGGCTATAACAATGATTGAATTTAATGAGAACTCATTTGAAATCTATGCTTTATCTGCCCCTGATTATACACAAAAAATAGACCACATGACTTTGCCTCAAAAGATTGAATCGAAAGGCAAAGTTATTGTTTTGAAAGATAAATCGGGAGAATAAATTGAAAAAGTATCTATTGGCCATCGCCTTCATGATAACAAGCTTAACCAGCTCTGCTTCATGCGATAAGAGTTTATCTGTTAAAATCCCTCTGGGGTTTGATCTTATTCTGGGTGAGAATTCGATCGCCCTTTTTGATCACCTTCAAACAGAAGAAGTGGCAGGATTACAAAAGAATGATGCTGCCAAGAAGATCGATTCAGACACGAGTGCCTTCATTGCTGGTCTCACAAATATTCATCAAGGAAAATGGTTTGTTTTTTTAAATCTTAAGCGTATTCGAAAAGAGCCTTCTATTATTGTTCACGAATCAGTTCATATGGCGAAAGTTTTAATGACCCTCAAATACTTACCAGACATTGATGTATTTAAAGATCCTTATCTTCCCATTACTGATGAGAATGAAGAAGAGTTTGCTGAAATGGTTGAACTTGTTTATGAATTAATTGAGTCACAAGTCAGATTGCATGAGCCGAGTCTATGTCACGCAATCCAAACTCTATAGCTTCTGTTATTCATTTCCATTTTAAACAGATCCTGAGGTTTAAAGCCGCTCGCCACCACGTTTTCAGAAATCTGAGCTAAGTCCAGGCCTTGTTCATGAATCTTTTGGGCCACTTTATCTGGCATAAGATCAGAGAGATTTTCAAGTGCCGTCATGGGTAGGCGTAAAGAAACGACCTCTTGGTTTCCTTCCGTGACTTGAATATGGATTTGTGTTGATGACATAGAATGAGCCTTAGATTCTAAATAGGGGATTAATAAAGTATTAAGTGGGATAGAAATTTTACGATCTTGATAAACTCTAATTAATGAAAAGAGACTTCTCATGAGAAGTAAAACCCAGGGATCAGAAAATTCTCTTAATTTTTTGATTTCATCACCAAACTTATTTTTGAGATTTTCTGAGTAGGCGAGATCTGGAGCTATGAAATGATCAAAGAGGGGAGAGAAAAGTCCGTCTCTTAATTCTTGCTCTTTACCTTTAAAGTGAGTTGCCTCAAGTCTCACGCCAAATTCTTTAAAAGCATTCACAAGATCTTCATTCTTTATTAATTTGATAAGTCCATTAATTCTTCGCGACGAAATGATATGGGAGCAACCATAATCATAGACCACAACTTGATCTCGATCATTTATACCCCAGTTCCGATCATTTAAATCACCGTGCAGAATTCCGTGATTGAAAAGAGCTTCAAAGAAAAAGTTAAAAATGTGAAAGTTTTCAATCTCTTTCAGATCTCGTGCTAGTACACAAGTTTTATTATCTTGGGTGAGAAGATCTTTGTTTGAATAATTTCTGTAAACCGCTGGGATGGTTATAGTTTGGCTTTCAGAAAATATGCGGTAAAATTTTTCTTGAAAATCTGCTTCTCTTTCAAGATCTGTCTCTTGTTCAAAAACTTCTCTTAAAAAGATCTCAAAAATATTTGATTTAAATTCAAATCCTTTGAGCTTTCCATAATACTTACCAAGAAGTAACACATTATTTATTTCATTCTTAATGGTCTTTTTTATATTGGGGTGGAGTATTTTGACTGCGACAGATTTGTCTTCAACCTGACCTAAGAAAACTTGCCCAATTGAGGCCGCGAGGGCTTCTTCCGAGAATTTAATTTCTGTTTTGAAATGATCATAAAATAACTTCTCGGCCTTCGCTTTTTTTATAGAGGCCTTGGGCATTTCTGTCTGCTTCCCCTGGGTGAGGACCTGACCAATCTTAGCACTCAACCCTTGTGAGTTTAAGAGTTCTTGTTGCCAAAATTTTTGACCAGAATTTGGGAGAAAACGGTATTTCAGCCGCAAAAGTGGGATTTTGAATATTGTAATCAGCATAATCTTTTATTCTGCTTTTACTTTGCTCCCAACTCCGCTTTCTTGAGGACTCTTCACCTCAGATTCGATGAGCTTGAGACCACAGGCATCCTCAGATGAGGGAAAGGTTTTCTTTGAACAAATATTATTGATTTCATCAAGTGACTTTTGAGTCGTTTTTGTTCCTGTCTTTTCTTTTAGCTTCTCTTCTAGCTTACAGTAGAAATGCTTCCAGATCTTTGGTTCTTTATTTTTCTCTTTACTATCTCCAGTCGGATCAAAATTACAAGAGTGGGGAACTGGTGGAACAAAGATACAAGACTCATTACTTGAAACTTCAAAAGTATTTTTGTCTTTTACAATTTTGGAAATCCCATTTTCTTTTTGAACCATCTGATGAATTTGAGCGTTGTTTTTCAGGTATTCATCTAAGTTTGAAATGGATTGTTGCTTTAAACAGTTACAACCTGCACAGTTTGGAATCTCATAGATCTTTAAGTTTTGCATCGATGCAAGGGTTAAATTGTTTTGCTTATTTTCAAAGACTGTCTTGTTCGCTAAATTGCCAATCTCTGTTTTTTGATTCCCTTCGGCGCGAAAGCGAGAGACAGATTGAACACTGCCATCCTCGATATTAACATGAAGCCCACTACCGCATTCTTGGCAGATCCACCCATGGCCTTTACCATCTTTGATGAAGTTTTTTGCCGTTTTAGCTCCCATCTGTTTATAAAGATCATCCTCTGTCATTTCCTGGATGTTGACTTCATTGACTTGATCGGCTCCCAAATAAATTTTCGTCCCCTTTGCCTGGTTTGATCTTAACATTGACTGGCCCTCACCATTTTGAATACTTTCAAGAATGGCTGCAGCAGAGGAGTTGCAAGCATTAATATCTGTTTGAGTATAAGCGATGGCCATCGGGTCGGCCGGAGATGCTGGGAAAAGATTGGTGGGCTTATTTTCTATTAATTTATTTGTCGCTTTTAAGTATTTTTTGGTGATTTTATTGTCGCCCTCAAAGCCGTCCATGAATTGAACTTGTGATGAGTCTCCAATATTGATCAAAATATCAGTGTTATACTTAAGAACAACATGATTTTTTAAAGCAATCCTTGGATCTGGATTATTTTTAAGTTCATCAAGTTTAATTCCGACTTTCTTTTCTGATTGCCCATTGTACGGATATTTTCCAATAACTGCAGTCCTCATGAGCATAATCATTTCCATAGCGAGTGGATCATATTGGCTTGAGTTTTTATCCAGCATAGAAACTTCTTCAGGTGCTACTTTTTCATTCACGGTACTTGAAATTTTAAGCACTAGATCTTTTTCATGCATTTTACGGGGATCATCTCCGTATTTGGCGTATTCTTGATTAATTTCTTTTTCAGTTTTCCCATATATTTTTTGAAGTTGGGAGATGTAACCGTTGCTATCATTAAAGGGGAGACTAGCGAGCCTAAGGTATTGTTGCGCTTTTGGTGAAGATGAGAGGGTTCGATAATCACCAGATAAAATGGCATTAAAAATTTGTTTATCTTCTGCTCTACTTTCAAGCCTACTATTGATTTCAGTATTGCTCTTAAGCTCTGAAGCTTTTAGATTGATGGACCAATAAGCGCGTCTTAAGTTATCTATTTGGTAATCATTATTTTCACAACCTGTTCCGGCCATCAATTTTCTAAAACGCTCTCTGTCTTTTTCAACATCATAGAGATTTGGATCTTTGAAAATATCCTCCACACTTGAGTCAAGTGGACCAAAAGAAGGGTCTTTACTTAATTTGTTTATGAAATCGAGGCTGGCCGCCACTTGCATTTTATTTTGAAGATCTCGTCCTGGGATTTTAAAGTTTGGAGAAAATTCACCAGGGATAGATCCTTCGTCAGTGTCATGGTCATCTTTGAAATTAAATCGATACTCCACCCCTCGGCGATCGTCGCACGTCCCGTTAACATTATCACCTTTGAGAAGGGGTCTATTTTTTATAAGGTTAGGTGAAATGATACCCTTGATATTCGTTTGGCATTGAGTCTGCTGTTCACCTGATAACTTTTCACAAAACTTCTGTCCCCGATCGATAGAGAGGAGATAATTCCTCATCATATCTGAGAAGTGGCCTGAAGCTCCCACTGGAGAGAGTGAGCCGTTGGTATATTTATGAAATTCAAGATAACGATCTCCATTGGCCTCTGCAGGAATGTTTTTATAGGCTTCTTCAATCGCTTTTTTGCTGGCTTCGTCAGTTATTGATTTAAGTATGTCCGCATAGGCTTTTTGATTTAATTTCTTTCTATTTGTAACAGTGATTTTTTTAGATACTTGCGAATCATAGTCGTCGACTTCTTTAGGTTTAGTCAGTGTCTCATTACCTGTTGTGAATTGAGAGTCATAGATTGAGAATGAGGCTTTCTGACCGTCAGTATAGCCAATGACTTCTGTATACGAAGACTTATCACCTGAAGCCATTTCATGCATCAGATTTCCCAGAGCACTCATTGAATCAAGGTATTTAAAGGGAACTGCTTTATCTGGCTGTCCAGCGATGATGTTTCCAAAATCGTGGTTGACTGAAATATTGGGATAGTGACTCAAATTTAAGCAGACATTTTCATTCACAAAGCCTTTTTGATAAAGAAGAGTTTCGGCCCTCTTGCGGCACTCCTCTTCGCTACCAGCGTAGGCCAAAGATAAGAATGTGCTAAAAAATAAAGCAGAATGAATTGATTTTTTCATGAGTTTCTCCCTCTCATATTTTAAAAGAATCAACTTTTAAAAAGAAGAGAGGGAAATATTAGGACGTAGCCAGCTGTTTTGGTCAACTATTGCAAAGATGGGGTTTACTTGGATTTTCCTTCTAAAACATAATTATCAAGAAGCGGCACTCCTGTACGAAGAATAATTTTCACATTATCCCAACCGAGACCTGGAGCCTGGGGATGATAAATTAGATTCATTTCAGATTTTTTATTATCAGGAAGAATTTGAATTAGGTGAGCATCGTTTAGGTCTAAATATTTAGTACGACCTTTGTGCCAAACAGTTGCATCTTTAATTTTCATCGACTTCGTATTTTCTAATTCTAAATAGCCTCGCTCATCAAGAAATATGGCCGGGAGATTCTGCTTATAAACACCTTTTAAGTATTCATTAGAAACTGGAACAAGGCCCTTTTTAATAATCTCATATTTGAGATTAATGATGACTTCCTCTGCAGATGAACCGTTCTCTAAGGTGGCCACTAGATTTCCGCCCTTATGAAGCTTACCAGGAAGTATTTCAAATTTTGATTGATCGCTGGCCATAGCACCCACCATATAAAATAACGCTAGTATAAAATATTTCATCCTTGACCTCCGTGTCTTCATTAACCATATCGAGGTCAGTTCCATATGAAAAGAGTAAGTTATTTGTTTATCGGGTAGAGTGTTTTGGTCGGGTATTGTGACGTTGGCCCTAAGTGGCTTTATAAGACACATAATTCTGCTATCATTATTCTTGTGAGGATTTAACTATGCTTAATCTCTTTGTCGTTCTTTTTCAGGTCGCATTTTCCTATGCTGGGACACCGATTTTAAATCATGAAGAAATTGTAAAATATTTTCAAACAAAGATTCATTCTAGTGATTCTAAACCCCGTATATACCCCATGATACCTATGGAGCGCAAAACAGGGACCGGGAGAGTCAGGTCATTTAACTTACCCAAAGATGTGAGTCCTTTAATTGATTTAAGATACAGAGATACGGCCAGCAAGAGACAATTTGGAAGTACGTGCTCAAGTTTTGGTCTCGTAGCCGCTATGGAAAATGCTCTTAATGAGATGATGCCAATGGATCTTTCTGAGCGCCATTTATGGAATAAATATCGTAAATATAGTTCTGAAAAAGCCATCAAAACGGCCCTCACTAAAGGTGCAATTACTGAGGAAGAATACTGGCCCATGAATCGTTGGTTTCCTCATAGAGGCTACAAAAAATCTGCTCGAGCTCTTTTACTAGAAGCTCCTTATATTGAAGATAATATAGCACTTGCTCTTAAGGCCCTTGATGCGAATAGACCAGTTTATCTAGGCCTTAGCGTGACTGAATCTCTCTATGCTTGTCATAAAGTCGTTGATCCAAATTCGGCCCCTAATGGTGGCGGACACGCCGTAAGTATTGTGGGCTACGGGCTTGATCAAAATATTCCAGGTGGTGGCTATTTTATTATTAAAAATAGCTGGTCCGCAGACTGCGGTGAGAAAGGCTATCAGTTCATGCCCTTTAATTACTGTCTACGTGACGACATGTATTGCATCATGTGGGACATTAAAAAAGTTGGACTTAAGTAGAACTATTTATCAGCTAATAAATACTTAAATTTTGCGCTAAATGTTTCGAGGACTTTTTCATAGTCCCCAGAGTCTTTAACGACATAATCTGCAAATTCCTTTGAGGGTTCTACAAACTGATCATGCATCGGTTTCACTTGCTTAAAGAATTGATTATGTACACCTTCTGGGGTTCGGCCACGTTCATGGACATCTCTATCAAGACGCCTTTTAAAGCGAAGATCTTGAGGAGTATCAAAGAAAATCATTTCATCAAAAAGGACTCTCACATTCTCTGGGTGGAAGATAAGAATCCCATCAACTAGAATAATTTTTTTACATGGCTGATGATAGGTTTCCTCTTTTCTTTTGTGAGTCGCAAAATCATAAATAGGAATTTGAGCATCTTTACCAGATTTTAATTGGCGAAGTTTTTCGGCGAGTAAATCAAAATCGAGTGACGAGGGGTGATCAAAATTGACTGATCCACCATCAAAATCAAATTTTGAGGATTGATCAATATAGAAATTATCTTGGTAGACGAGAGCGCAGTGCTCTTGCCCAATTGATTCAAACAGGGCCCTGGCAAAATAAGTTTTCCCTGAGCCACTTCCACCTGCGATTCCTATGATTTTAATTTTATCCATAATTTCTACTTTGTTTGAAAGAGTCGATCTCCGGCATCACCAAGTCCAGGAACAAGGTAACCATCATTATTCATTTCTTTTTCAATATTAACGGCATAAATTTCGACATCTGGATGAGCTTTCTGCAGTCTCTCTAAGGCCTGCTGACTCACGAGAATCGACATGATCTGAATTTTCTTCACTTCATAACTTTTAAGTCTCTCGATGGCCGCAGAAATAGTGTCACCTGTGGCAATCAGAGGATCACAAAGAATCGCTGTGCGACCTTTAATATCCGATGGCATTTTAAAATAATATTCAACAGTGGTGTTCACAAATTTATCGCGATAAATCCCAATAAATCCGGCCGAGGCAAAGGGAATCATAGAAAGAACACCATCCAGCATTCCATTCCCAGCACGCATGATCGAGACGACGACTGGTACACTCACGATACGATCGACTTTCATTTTTGCCAGAGGTGTTTCAATCTCTGGGTGATCAAAGTCTTTCCAGTTTTTCATCACCTCATAGGCAAGAATCTTAGAAACCTCAGTGACAAGGGCCCTGAACTCATTAGAGTTCGTGGTTTTATCTCTCAGGTATCCTAGTTTATGACGAAGAAGGGGATGATCAATAATATGTAAATTACTCATAGATGCTCCTAAAAAACAGTTCCGTCCGAATCAAGTTTAAGTGGGGGAGTGCCATCAGCACGTTTTTCTTTCGCGGCAATTCTTCCGGCCCACCATGTTCCACCTTCGAGAACTTTCGCCAGTGGAAAATTGGCTTCCGTTTTATTTAACTTTGAGCGAACCATTTCCCCAATTTTATCAAGGAGAACAATTGTGAGGGCACGCCATTCAACCACGAGTTCTGAATCTGGTTTATGGGCCTTACTCATAAGAGTTGCATCTTTTAAAGAAAGAAGATTTTTATCCAATAAGAGTCCGCCGTTTCTATACTCAGGTAGTCCTGTCATTAAGTGAACATTTTGGACTTTGACTCCGGCCGCTTCAATCGGCTCAATCAGTGAATAGGTCATCCACTGAGATAGCTTATGAAAAGGAACTAAGGCTTTAAAATCATCTTTTGAGCCTAAAAGAGAGTGACTCCACACATCCCCTAGGTTCACTCCATTGAGCTCAATACGGCCAGGCCAGATGGGACCAAGACCGTCTAAGACTGCTCTTAATAAATCAACGGCCTCAACCACTGATCCTTTGGCCTGCATGAAATCAAAAATATGACCAGGGCGTGAATTTTTAAAATGAGTGCTATTTTTTTCTAGAGTTGAGCCAAGAGTTTTTAAAAGTCCTAGGCGACCATCAACACCAACCAGAGGATTATTTGAAGAGACCTGAAAGCCTGCTTCTAATTTCTCTTTGGTTAAATTTTTTAATCCAAGGGCCGTCACCTGCCATGGATGATTCTTATCATGAGAAAAATCTCCATTTAAAAACATATAAAGAGAAGCGACAGCAAGCCCCTCTGAGCGAGAGAAGTGTTGGTTCACAGAACTCTCAAAATAACTCCACTTTTCTCCGGCCCCAGCATCTAAAAGCACAGAGACTACAACCAAATCGAGTTTAATTCTTGCTTGCTCAGCTTTATCAAGACCAGCGATTTTTTCATTTAAAGTTTTAAGGCGATCAATTCCACCAACCTTAAAATGCCCCCAGCGAGAGTGAAAGGGGATATTGAGATCTGGATAATTCTTTTTAATTGTTTCAATCACAAAATCCACAACTGGAGTAAGTTCATTTTCGTGATACTGAAAATGAGTCTTCCCCTGGAGAGTGAGATCAAAGATTTGCTTTGAGCGATCTCGGATCGCCTTAGGAGATAGAATATAGTTGAGTTCTTCTTGAGTTGCTTTCATTTTTTCTCCTCAATATCTCGACCCTTAACCTTAGTAAGCTCTTCTTTCGATTTTGCCCCGTCAACTGTAAAATAGCCCGCAGCTTTTTTAGCTTCCATTTCTACCTGAGCATCAGGTGGGATAAGTTCGTCTGGAATTGAGATTCTATTAACGACCTCAATGCCACTGCCAACGATGGCGTTATATTTCATGTTCGACATGGAATGCAGATTATGAATTTTCTTTATTCCAAAAAAGTGGAGAGGATCTGGCATGAATTCTTGGAAACGTGCATCCTCGACTCCGGCCACACATTCAGTTCGCTGAAAGTATGTGGCTGCAGAATCTCCGCCCTCTTGGCGTTTACGGGCATTGTAGACGAGAAATTTTGTCACTTCACCAAGGGCACGACCTTCTTTACGGTAGTAGATGATAATACCCACTCCACCTTTTTGGGCCGTCTCAGCTGCATGCTCAATTCCCCACATGAGATACGGGCGACAAGTACAAATATCTGAACCAAAAACGTCAGAACCGTTACACTCATCATGCACTCGACAAGTGAGTTCTATATTTGGATTTGAAAGATCTTGAGGATTTCCAAAAATATAAGCGGTAGAAGAACCTATTGGTGGAAGCCAAACTTTTAAGTCTGGTCTTGTGATGAGTTCAGGGTACATACCACCAGTTTCTTGAAAAAGTGTTCGACGAAGATCTCCCTCTTCAACACCTAGGCGCTTGGCAATACCAGGAAGATACCAAACAGGATCAAGAGCGACCTTCGTGATTTTGATGTCACCATTTTGAAGAATGATTTTTCCATCTGGCTTGAGTCGACCTTTTTCAATCGCCTGATAGATCTCAGGGATTTGAAGTCTCGCCTGAGTCACAGCAATTGTTGGTCTGATATCGTAACCTTGATCAAAAAGTGGTTTAAAATTCACTAAAGGATCGAGACCCCACGGATCAATGGAGACAATTTTCAGAGGATCAAACCAAGAATCATAAGGCCCGATTTTAACCGGACTTTCAGTATTATTAAGATCTGGTTTATGGAGCGGTGAAAATTTTCCACTGGCCACTGAGAGGGCACGATAAACAGTGTAAGAGCCAGAGTGAGTGCCTATCGCATTTCTCTTCGTCGTATCCGTTTGAGAGGCCACAACTGGTGCTCGCGAGAGAGGATTCTTTGCACCCCAATGAACAGGCAAACTTTCTTTATATTTTAAGTTTGAATGAGTGGCGAGTATGACGTGATGTGGTTTTTGTTCGTTTTGCATATAATTTCCTTAAGACATCCAATTTGAATCGACTTGTTTTTCCCACTTACTGGTAATTTTTTTGATGTTACTCCAGAAGTCTAAACTATGATGACCTGTGATATCACCATGACCAAACTTTGAAGCGTTAATTCCGCCAAAAGAAAAAGGTTCTCTCGGAACAGGAACACCGATATTTATTCCCACCATTCCCGTCGAAGCTTCGCGAATCACTCTTTCAGCATGAACTCCACTTGAAGTAAAAACTGAACAAGCATTCCCATAGTCCACAGAGTTTTCAATTTTCATCGCCTCAGTAATATCTTTACAGCGGATGATTGAAATCACTGGCCCAAAGAGTTCTACCGTTGCAGCTTCTGATCCGGGTTGAACATGATCGAGAATGGTTGGCCCAAGCCAATGACCTTCACCAAAGCCTTCTGGAGCTTTGGCCAATCTTCCATCTAAAAGAACTTTGGCGCCGGCCTTTTCAGCACGGTCAATAGCACTCTTTAAAAATTCTACTTGTTCACGGGTAATGATGGCACCCATGTCTTTACCAAGTTGGAGTGATCTGGCGCGTTCGATGATTTTCTCAATGTGCTTATCAACATCTCCTACGGCCAGAAGAACTGAAGCGGCCATACAACGCTGACCTGCACAGCCAGTAAATGAATCTGAAATACCCATACCACTTAAATCCAGATTAGCATCTGGAAGGAGGACAATATGATTTTTAGCACCACCAAGGGATAAAACTCTTTTTCCAAGTTTGGTACCGCGCTCATAAACAATTTTGGCCACTTTGGTAGAGCCAACAAAACCAATAGCTTTAACAGCTGGATGATCAATAATCGCTTCTACAGCAGTCTGCTTGCCTTGAATAACGGTAAAGACTCCAGCTGGGAGTCCCGCTTCTTTTAAAGCATTCGCAATCTTTAACGAAGTAAGAGGAGTTTTCTCTGATGGTTTCCATACGTAAGCATTTCCAAGCGTGAGAGCGATAGGAATCGTCCACATCGGAACCATGGCAGGAAAGTTAAAAGGAGTGATATTCGCCACAACTCCAAGAGCTTCACGGCGGTACTCACATTGAACACCACGGGAAACTTCTAATTTTCCACCGAGATCTAAATTTTGAATTGAAAGAGCATATTCAAGAACCTCTATACCTTTCATGAGCCCAGCGAGGCCTTCCTGAAAAGTTTTGCCAGATTCGGCAGATTTTAAATGAGCGATCTCTTCTTGGTCCCTGATGAGAATGTTCCGAAAATTAAACATGATTTTTGAGCGCTCTTTAATCGGGGTATTCGCCCAATCTTTTTGCGCTTTTGAAGCGGCCATAATGGCATCATTTACATCTTCAGTTGTTGATTCAAAGATGTTTCCTATTGTCTGATGATGATAGGGACTTAAGACAGGAATCATTTGACCTGAGCCCTTTTTCCAAGTGCCGGCCACAAAATTACCCACTTCAAGGGGAGACTTAGGGATCTGAACAGTAACCATAGCTACTTCCTTCCATTCGGGAGAGTTAAAAATCAAGATTCTAGCTTTTTTTAGCAGGGATCGTAAAGAAAGGGCAGGTTGTAAAAGGACTAAAGCTAATTCTTTTTTATACCGATACTGGATTGAAATAGTCGGAAAGGGTTGAGAAATGTTTTTACTCGTTAAATTGGCCTTTATTATCGGTGCCTTTCTTTACCGTATTCTAAATAGACCGTTGGGTTTTTTTGGAGATAGGAAGACGATTGAGGGGACTGATTTAAAAATAGTGCATTCAAAATACAGTAGCAGTATTTTAATTCCGTTTAAGAGTCGTTTTATTTTTAAGCTTAATCCAGAGACACAATTTGATAAATTTTTAAAAGGCTTAGGTCTAGCGAAAGAGTTTCAAACTGGAAATAAGGAATTCGATGATCGCATTTACTTGGCGAGTGACAGCTTAACTCTTAATAAGCATCTTGCTGAGGATATTGATTTTATCAATCTCGTTATAGAGCTTTCAAAAATTGGGTTTGATCAGATCGTGGTTGATGGAAATAATTTTCGACTAAAATTTTCTAAAGATAAACTTTATGAGAATAATTTCCTCAATCGTGCTGTAAAAATTTTTCAAATCTTGGAGTCGATTGAGAAAAAATGGCACGGAAAATTTTTGGATGCATATGCCTGGAAGTATATATTAACTGAAGGGCTATTATGGTCAGTTGCGGGTTATGCAGTTTCAATTTTGATTGAATTCTCGGACGGTGTCGCAGTTTATTATGATATTTTTCCCCTGGTGAAAGAGGGGCTTATCATTGGCGCTATTACGGCTATTATTTTAATAGTTCTTATTTTCTATCAATTTCGTGGTTCCTCAAGAGGGCATAGAATTATTATTGAATGTGCGGTCATTATTATATTCGCCATCCCAATAAGTACGATTGATTTAATTTGTGTTTTAAATGAAAAGCTTGATCACAGCAAAACAGTTAAAATTGAACTATTAATCGAGGATAAGAGGATTAAAGTTTCTCATAGTCGAAGACGAACAACACGTTATTATCGACTTGAGCTAGCTCAGAAGAATCATTATAGAATATATCAAATCCCTCAAACTCTTGATGTCGAAAGTGATCTCTACGAACTTGCTTCTATTGGAGATTATCTGATTATTGAGGTTTCACCGGGAAGACTTAAGCACCCTTGGTATAAAAAGATGACAGTCAGTCCTACTTCTTCTCTGGCCAACTCGAAACGATAAACCGATTGCGGCCTTGATTTTTGGCTTGATATAAATTTTTATCTGCTTTCTCAAGAAGAGTTTTGAAATCACTTATTCCACTTTCTATTAATTGTTGAGGATCAATACTTATTCCACCTAAGCTCATTGTGACTTTTAAATTCTCACCAGGCTCTTTCAGGTAGGGAACAAGTGTTTCTTCGATTGCTTTTCTCACCTTTTCACACACAATCTCAAGTCCCTCAATGGGGCAGTTATTTAGTATCATCACAAATTCTTCTCCACCATAGCGAGCGACGATGTCTGTTGCTCGTATGGACTTTGTGAGGCATGCACCAACATGTTTGAGGACTTCATCACCTTGTTGATGTCCGTAGGTATCGTTAAAAACCTTGAATTTATCTACGTCCATCATGACAAGACCTAGAGGCTTTTGATCAATTGTACAAACATTAAGGGCCTTGACAATTTGTTGCTCAAAAAAGCGATAATTTCCAAGGCCTGTCATTTGATCCGTGAGGGCCATACTAGAATATTCTTTAAGATCTCCTTGAACTTTGAAAAGCTCAACATTCGCCTTTGCTTTTTCTTTGCTCTCAGAGATATAGGCCGATGAAAGATTGATTTCGTCAGTGACATTATGAAAATAAGCAAGCCAAAGAGATGGAAAGTTTTCTAGGGAAATAGGTTCAATCATCACTTGAACTTTTCCCGAAGTATTTTTTTGAGTCCTAAATTCTACTTCAAAATACTGACTGGAAGAATTTTTGCCCGTTTCACCATTGGGCATGCAGAAGAGGTGATCTTGATTAAATGTCACATGTTCAAAACATTTTTTACCAATGACTCTTTTCAGCCTTAAATTAAAGAGATTTTCGCATGTAGAATTTAAGTAGAGTATCTCCCTCTGATCATTAAAGATCATGACACCATCTAAAAAATCATCAAATATTTTGAAGAACTGATCTAGCAAAGGGGCCTCTATAAATAAATTTATTTACCTATCGGAAGCCTTAATCCCAAATTGACCATTTTTTGAGGTTTTATGGTCATTTTTAAGGTTCGGTTAAAAATCTTGTTACGGATTATCAGCACCTTGGGAGAATAAACTGAGTATTTTGGCCTTCATTATGACTACAACTGAATAAGCTTTACCATACTCAGAATGTGTTTTTTTAAACAAATGAAGGGATGCCTATGAAAGACTTATTCAGTTCACAAGACTCAAAGTTTTCGCTTAAAACGGCTTTTTTAGTGACATCAGTTCCTGTTTTAATGATTGGGATAGTCCTTTATTCAGTTTGGTTAATGCTAGTAATGAATTTTTCTTATTTTCGGGCCAATGGCTTTCCACTTGATGGACAAAATTTACAAGATTTTACAAACTACCTCCTTCAATCACAAATTGAGCATATTCCGTATGTCGCCTTGTTTATTGTGGGAGTATTTTTTGTAGGCCTTTTTCTCGCTCATATTACTCTGAGACCTTTTCATCAGCTGGTGGAGATGTGCCAAGTTCTTAAAGAGTCAAAAGGTGAAAAGATCAGGATTGTGGGTTTAGAGAGAAAAAAGTTACTTGTAAAATTAGGTAACTTTTTATGTGAGTATGCCGAAGCCAGAAAAAATAAAACGAACATCCCAATCCCTGATGATATAGACAAATTAAAAGGTCCTGCCATTGATGGAGTTTTTTATTTTCAGTTTTTTTGTATCATTTTCATTTTGCTAGGAGTGACAGTCAGTTCAATTTATTTTTTCACGACTCAATTGCAGGAAATTATAATTCAATCAGCTATGACAATGTTGAAGGCGCCTAAAGGGATGTCTACATTTTTAGGGGCCCAAGAGCATGTCTTTGATACTATTGTTCTAATTTCGAGTTTAATATCTGTTCTTTGCTACTTCTTCATTTCAAGAATCATTATCGCCAGAGTCCAGGGTGTTTCTTATGCCTACGTGCGAGATGTTTGTGAAGTCGTTCGGGGGAATAAAATGAAACGACTAACTCCAAGGCAAGATGATCCAGGTAAAGATGCTGCCGTCGCCATCAACGAAATATTAGAGATTTTACATCCGACTGGAAGAAAAAATGAACAAACGGTTCCAGAAGGAATAGCTTTAAGCCCTCAGGGGACTTAACGACTAAACGTTCTGAATTTGGGAAATATCAATTTTATTAAAAGCTGGGTGAATATTATCTTCGTGAGAAACTATAATATAGGTCTGCTCATGAGATTTAATTTTCTTCAACATGTAAGATAAGATCCAATCTTTTCTTGCTGAATCCAAGTGGGTTAGTGCCTCATCAATTAAGATGGCTTTAGCCTTTAAAGCAAGGGCCCTCGTTAGGCTTAGGATTTGTTTTTCTCCCGAGGATAAGTCTTGGCATTTTTTATCAAGAATGTTCCATTCTTTAAGTTTTTGTTCAAGCTCTTGAGGGTAAGAATGATTCTTATAAATTTGGAGTTGCAGAGGAGCTTTATAGAAATCAGAAGCCCTCTCATAATTAAGAAAAGAAATTTGAGGTGCAAGATAAACAATCTGAGATCTATACTGAGAAGGATTTAAATTATTTCGAGGTATGTCATTCAATTTAAATTCATCATAAAGACATGGATAGAGCGAACTTATAGCTTTGAGTAATAAAGATTTTCCGGCACCATTTTTTCCAGTCAAGTGAACTGGTTGACCATCCCAATCCCATGATATCTTGATCCCGTTCGGCAGGTGGAGATTTTTAATTAGAAGCATATTTCTCCACGCTGATTAAAATATTTTCTCATCGAGAGATGCAATCCAATGATGAGACCAAAATAGGTTCCTGAGATCACGAGTAACATAATAATAATCTGGATCATAACGGCTTCTTGGGGAGACATTCCGGCCATGAGTTGTCCAGTCATCACACCAGGAATTGTTACTATGCCCATCGAAATCATGGCATTTATATTCGGAGCAAGTCCATAACGAAGAGATTGTTGAAGGAGTAACTTTGTCGCCTCGGATGTTGTTGCACCGAGTGCAATCAGTGAAAGAACATCATCTTTGCTTTCATGAATTTTCTTGGTGAAAAAATTTAGTCCCTGCGAAAGTCCATTCAAAGAATTACCTAAAAGCATTCCCATTAAGGGAAGTATTGAGGGGGCGTCTAATAATTTATCAGCATACATTGAATAGGATCCGATAATGCATAAAGGCCATATGGATAGTGATAAGCTTATGAGGTTATCAAGAAATAATCCTGGGTACTTAAAATCTATTCTCGATTTTATATTATAAGCAGCATTAAAGGTCATAATAAGTAAAACACTCACAACGATCTTTGTGTCTTTTAAGTTAAATATCCAGCTTAGGACGAGAGATAATAGTGTGAGTTGTAAAATCATCCTTAAGATTGAAATCGTTAAATCCTTAAAGATTTTTTTATCTTGAAAATAAGAAAGGACAACCATTCCAGTACAAAGAAGCGCTGGGAGAAGGAGATTGATTAAAGTCATCATCTATATGACTTTCCCCGACAAGGTATGGTGTGAGGAAACATTTTTAATCACGGCCTCAAGACTATTGGTGGCCTGAAAAGTTTCTATCATATCCCGGGCCGGACATCGGCCTGTTTCAATTTGAGGCACTAAACTTTCAAGGGATTGAGGATTAAAACCATAGGTCTCTAGGACTTTTGGAGCGTTTTGATAAATTTCATAAAATCTTTGTTTCATACCTGGGGCCTGAATACCTAAGCAAGAAACTGCTCCAAGGTCATAAATCCTTTCCTGCTTAGAAGCTCTTCCTTTGAGTGAGTCATCTAAGAAAAGTGAAAGCACGAGAAGAAAATAGTTTTTGAAATCAATCGACTTATTGGTCATTTCAAAAACCTTAAATTCAATTCTAAAGTTTTCGTCTGGATGGAGTTCAATGGCCGGTGCGACGATACTTCTTTTAAACGTTCTATAGGATAGGCCTGGTTCATTTTTGTGCTGCCATAAGTTTCCTTTATAGAAAGGAGAGGCAAGAGAAATGGCTGCAAGAGCTGGGGCATAGTAGTTAACTTTGGCCTCAAGGTCTTCAACATCATTAAAAAGTTTTTCTGTAATGTCCTGAGGGAAGCTGACATTTATATCAGGGCCGTAGGTGGTCATGACTTCCATCGCCCAAAGCCAAAAATCATGTCGACGTTTATTTTGAGGTCCGGAGAATTTTGCCTCTATCGGATGATGTGAAATCGCCACAGGTACATAGTCTTCACGCTTGAGTGCCGTTTTTAATCTTCCGTAGCAATCTTCAAAGACATCAAAAAGTTGATCGATCGAATCACAAACGGGCGTTCTGATTTCAACACCTTTAGGGTAAGCATCTATAACTTTATAGTCTGGGTCTGTTATCCCATAACCCTCAACAATAAAAGGCATGAGTTTTTGATGAGGTGGTTCTGCCGCTAGACCCTCAAGAGATGGAAGACCTGAGAGATCAATACTCGAAAAAAGATGATCGAGTTGATTGAAATTGAGATCTTTATACCAAAGGGGTTTAAATGTTTTCGCATGAGCGAGCATATACTCAGCTTCTAAGCCAAATCTAAAACCTTGATTCATTTTTTTCTTCTCGGTAAAAGGAGATTAAGACCAGTCAAATAGAGAATAATCATCCCAAGGCCAGTCAGGAGATATATTCCGTATTGGCCGACTGGACCAAGGATGGACCCTTGGTGGATATCAATTAATAAATTTGTCCTCCGAATCGCCCTTTTTAAAACGTCACCTGTCTGAGCATTCAATTGAATTTCTTCGCCAGATTTAAGTCTAACTGATGCATTATTTTTCGAAGGTTTATAGATAATTTGTTCTATTTCTTTTTCATTAAGATTTAGTTTTTGAATAAGAGCTTGAGGAGCAAGCAAGGGACTCTGATCAGCTTTGGTTTCAATGAGAGAAGGTTGAATCCATTCAAATTGATTTCTGAGTTGTAAAACAATCCCACTGACTAAGATAATACCCAGTGGGATGAAGGTGTAGAGGGATAATTTACGATGAAGGGCCCTTATATTCATGGATAAATAGTTTTTAAGACTTTCCCAGTCGTTTTTGATGGAGAAGGGCTATGGCCACCAAAATCGGATCCAATTAAATCAGCATTTTTAAGGTAGTAAAAAATAATGTCATTAAATTTTTGGATGTCTTTTTTCAAAACTTTATCCGTCTCAAATTCTATGGCCCAAGTTTTTTCAATTCCACCGCTCTCTGTTCTTATTGATGACATTTGAAGAATGAGCTTAAGGGGAGAGAGCTCCGTTTGAATGACTTGAGAATAAGTTTCCTTTGTATTGAATGAAGTCGGAACAAAAAATAATTTATCTACTGCAACATTGAGTTGATCCGAAATCTCGGTCTTATTTTGGGAAGGGATCTGATGAAAAATTTGATTCATCTCTTCGATATTTCGCTTGATAATTCCTAACTCGGAAAGGGGGATCTCCTGCTGCATTTCGGGAGTAATATACTGATAGATCCTCTTAAACATATCTTGGTAGTTGGCGATGATATCTTCAGCAAGAGCACTTTCAAGCTTTATTTCTTCCGTCTTATTGAAGTTTGATTCAAGAATGATTCCATCTTTGGCAGTTGCTTCTTTGTGTAAGAGTTGTCGAAAAATAAATGTTGATCCTTTCTCATCCTCTTGAATGATAAGGCGAATCGGTCTTTCGAGCTCTCTTAAGGCAAATCCGCCATTGAGGAAAAGATCAAAGTAATAATAACTTGATTGTGAATAAGTCGATCCTGAAGCAAGGGCTTCTTGTAATTTACGAAAGCCACTTTCTTTTAATTGGAAGCGAACATATGTCTTATAGTTACCTTCAACTTCTTGGTCTAAGAATCTCTGATCAGTCAAACCAGTCCTGAGAAATTCGACTAAAGCTTTTTCTTCCTCTTCTTCAAAATAAAGGTTGGCGGATAATTTTGTAGAAAGATTCTTGAGTCTGATTTCATCGCTTGAGTGATCATGATCTTGAATTTTCTCAACATAGTTCTTCCAGTTATTAATTAACTGATAACTCATGAGAGATGCACCAATGTCATCATAATGTTCTATGACTTGTGCGAGGGTTTTAAAGCTTCCATTATGCATGTAGGGGGCGGTGAGAGCGACATTCCTTAGTCCAGGAGTTTTAAAAGCATAAAGATCTCTATTGTCTCCTGTTACGTAAAGTCGACCAAGATCATCTCCACCTGATTTACCCGGGCCAATTTGAGGGACACCGATATTATGAAATTCATCAAGGGCGAGTTGTTCACCTTGGTGACATGAACCACATTTACCTTTTCCAAAAAATATTTCCATACCCATTTTTTGGACTTCATTGAGGGCCTTAGTATCACCTTTAATATATTTGTCGTACGGTGTATTAGAAAAACTAAAATTATTAATTTCAAACTCTGCAATGGCTTCGGCAATGTGACCAATATGGATTTCTTGATTAGGGTAAATGGCATTAAATAAATCCTGATACTCTTTATTGCTCATTATTCGATTTGTGAGGAGGTCCCAAGCCTTTTCCTCATTCTCAGCATCAGCAATTGGATTTGAGCCTTTTTGCCCTCTCATCTCAGCATGATCAACCATCGGAAAGAGGGCCTGGGCAGCAACACTCGACCTTAAAACAGATGAGATTTTTGAGTTAAGAGGTACAGGCGTTTTAAAAATTCCATTAGAGATTTTTTGGACTCTACCATCCCAAAACATTAATTTTTGATCATAACTAAGATTTAATAAAGCAGGTGAATTTCGAGCGAGTAATTTCCCCTGGCCTTGCATCCTTCCACCATGGGCCTGAATGCCTCTTGCACCTTCACCAATTGATAAAGGGAGTCCATCATGAGTCATCACTCTGGGATGGTGGCATTCAGCACAGTTAATATTTTTATTTCCTGATAAATTTTTATCAAAAAATAATTTTCTTCCGAGTTCAAATAACTGGGGATTATATCCTTGGGTGTGATTTATTGGTCGGAGTTTAAACTCCTGGATGTATCCTTCTAGTCTTTGATCGATGGTTTCTGCCATCACAAAATTAATTAAACTTAGAGCAAGAGTTAGGATCAGCATTGGGTCCCCATTTCATTATTTATTTGTGCACTAAACTTTTGTTTGGTATATCAAATTCATCATTGAGATTCAATCAGATTTTAGGTGCCCTGCAGTTTTTATAGTGAGCTAATGTCTAGGAATTATTGAGGAATTTTTTATATGATCAAGATCATTCTTTTATCAATACTTTTATTAAATCTCGCCTGGGCGAACAAGCCAAATTCAAATGATAAGGCCGATCAGCTCATAACGAATAAAAGGTTAAGGGCCGATAGTGGCTCTCTCTCACTTTGGAGTGTTTCTTCATCTTTTAACTACCAAGGGGGGTCAATCGCTGATCCCGCAGATGCAAAAAGACCAAATATTGTTAATGGTGCTGATGCTTTGACTCTTCAAAATTTAACTGGTGATGTGGGTGTAAGATATCGTGTCACCCCAGTTTTTAGTGTGACAGGTAGTACTGGGTTATTTATGACTACGCCTTTTCATGACTCAATTGATACAGACAATCAAAAATTACGGGAGAACTTTGAGTCTAATCATCAAAAATTAACCATTAATGATCCTCTATTAAGATTCACCTACCTTAGTAAGTTAGGGCCTGTGCAGTCTGTGAGTAATGCAAAACTAACTCTTATCACAAATAATCAGCAAAAATTGGCCGGTTATTTGTGGTCCTATTATTTTTCACAGAATTTTATGTATCAAGTTGAGGATACTCGTTTTTCATTCGGGGCCAATGTCACAGCTCAACTTTATTCATTTTCAAATAATAATGATTCCCTCACTGATAGGGTCTTTGGGATTTATCCTGCTTTTGAATATGAAATTAATGAAACATTTAATTTCAGAACGGCTTTCGGAACATTTGTTTATCAACATTTAAGAAGTTCTGAAAAGTTCACCTATGAAAAGCGGGCCGTTTATCAGTCCGTAGGGTTAGGTATTTCTATTACGAGAGACGTCTTCCTTTATCCAAATCTACAATATATCCCAAGCGACATACGCTCAGATCGCACCAATCTTGCCCTGAATGCAAATATAAATCTCTTTTAGTCAGTTTATTTCTTATCAGGCCAGAACCTCATAAGCCGATAGGATTTCATGACTAAAAGTACTTCAACGCAAGACCTATCTGGTGTCGATCAAGATTTGATTGAAAAGATTTGTCTTGTCCTTAGAAGTTACCGTAAATCTGAGTTTGAATCTCTTAAAACGAATTCTAACAATCCATTAATTCAAAAATTAATTAATGAACTAAATGAAACGACCTTGGCCTTTAAGGGAAGTGCGTTTTTAGAACAGTCACTAGGTGATGAGGGTGTCTGGGAGTTTAACCCTCAGGGACAAGTGACTTATGTTAACGAGAAACTCGCGAGCATGTTAGGCCGATCCACATCAGAAATTATGGGTCAGGTCGTTTTTAATTTTATGGATGATGAGTGGAAAATTCATGCTCAACAAAAATTACAAGAACGCCAAGAGGGAAAAGATGGTCTTCTTCACTGCATGTTACGAAAAAAAGATGGATCTCCTCTTTGGGTCAATGTATCTGCACAGGTAAAAGTTGATAGTACTGGAAATATGCAATCTGTTCGGGCGATGATGATGGATATCACAGAAATCAAAGAGCAGGAATTTCATCTGCAAAAGATGAATGACGAAATGAACACGATTCTTGATGCATCAGGATTAGGGGCCTGGGAATGGTTTGTAGATTCAAATAAAACTAATTTTGATCGTCGTTGGTGCAGCCTTTTAGGTTTAAAATTTGAAGAGATTCCCTCTGATTTTAAACTATGGGAGGATCTCATCCACCCAGAAGACAGTGAACTTGTTCTGAAAAAGGTTCAGCAATGTTTATCTGGTGAAGCTCCCATTTTTGAAAGTATCCATCGTGTCAGGCATAAAAGTGGAAATTGGATTTGGGTCTTGGCCAATGGAAAAATGTCCAGTGGAGTCCTTGATCAAAAAAACCGAAGTTTCTGCGGGACCTATCTCGAAATTACACGTTTTAAAGAAGTTGAAAATCTCGCCCAGAATATTCAGCATATTGGTCAAATAGGTGGATGGGAGCTCGATATTGCAACTGGAAAGTCACTTTGGACTGAAGAGACCTACCGCATTCACCAAGTCCCAAAGGGGACACCCACAGACAAACTGATGGGAGTTGATTTCTATACTCCTGAAGATAAGCTTAAGCTTGGTGAAATGATTCAGGCCTGTGAAAAGGGAAGTCTCTTTCGTGATACTTTTCAATTCAGAGATGCTCTTGGACAAATTAAGTGGGTTGAAGTCATGGGAAGCCCAGTTAAAAATGCCAATAATCAAGTCATAAAGTTACAGGGCACAATTCAAGACGTGACAAAATCAATTTCATTATCAAAGGAACTGAATACTTTTTTTAATGTTTCCTTGGAACTGTTATGTATCGCAGGGCTAGACGGTAAATTTAAAAAAATAAATCCGGCCTTCTCTGAGCTCCTTCAATATTCTGAGGAAGAACTCAAATCTCAACATTTTTTTGATTTCATACACCCTGACGATGTTAAGGCTACGCTTCTGGAAATGGAGAAACTTTCTCAAGGGATTCCGACTTTACGGTTTGAAAATAGATACCGTTGCAAAGATGGTTCTTATAAAATTCTTAGTTGGGCTTCTCGACCAGATGAGAAGGCAGGGCTTATCTATGCGGCGGCCAGGGATGTGACCGAGATCAGAAATAAGGAAAGAGAGCTGACCCAGCTTTTCGATGCTCTTAATCAAAGTGCAATTGTCGCGATGACAGATGAAAAAGGTATTATTACATCAGTTAATACCAACTTTTGTGAGATTAGTGGTTACTCCTCAGATGAGTTAGTTGGGCAAAATCATAGAATGATAAATTCCGGAGCTCATTCGAAGGCTTTTTTCAAAGAGATGTGGTCTACAATCTTAAGTGGCAAGGTATGGACTGGTGAACTTGAAAACAGGGCGAAAGATGGTCACTCTTATTTTGTTCAGACCGTTCTTGCTCCTCTCATGGACATAGAAGGAAAAATAAAAAAAATTATTGCCATTAGATTTGATAAAACGAAGCAGAAAGAATCGGAAAGACTTTTAGAAGAAGCGGAAAGAGTGGCTAAAATCGGAAGCTGGTCTTTTCAGTCTGGAATTGAAAAGTTTAGTTGTTCAAAACAATTACTAAAACTTTTTGAAATGGACTTAAATTTAGACCAGATGAAAAAAAATGAATTTGAATCTCTCTTTCATGATGAGGATCGATCATTATGGAGTGCAAATTTAACAAAGACCCTTCATTCTCGGGTTGAATTCAATATGCGGTTGAGAAGAAAGAATAATCATAACTTAATATGGTATGAAGTGAGAGGAGAGTCTTGGTTAGATTCTAAAAATCATATTATTGGTTGTCGGGGTACATTCCAAGATATTACAGAGTTAGTATTAGCCGAGGATCGTTTAAAACATGAGCGGGCCAAAGCTCTTCAAAGTGCCAAGATGGCCTCACTTGGTGAGATGTCAGCTGGGATTGCTCATGAAATCAACAACCCACTAGCTATCATAAGTGGTATGCTTTGGATTTTACCTAAACTATTGAACGACCCTGAACAGTTTGAAAAAAAAATTGCTGCCATTAATAGAGCAACTGACAGAATCTCTAAAATTGTCGGAGGCCTTAAAAAGTTTTCAAGAAGTTATGAGAAGAGCGATAAAAAACAACACTCTCTTGCGGATATTGTAAAAGAATCTTTAAACCTTGTTGGAACAAAATCAGCTCGACACTCAACTCCGCTTGAAATAGATCTCAAGTCAGAGGCCCTCATCTCATGTGATGATATTGAAATAGAGCAAGTCCTGGTTAATCTCATTAACAACGGTATTGATGCTGTCAAAGATCTTCATGAGAAATGGTTAAAAATAGAACTTACTGATTCCCAAGATAGAGTCATCCTGAGAATTACTGATTCTGGACGTGGGATTCCAGAGCAAGTTCAAGCAAAGTTATTTGAGCCTTTTTTTACGACAAAAGCTGTCGGAGAAGGAACAGGCCTTGGATTATCGATTGTAAAAGGAATTCTTGATGATCATGGCGCAAGTATTGAAGTTCTTAGTAACGAGCCACATACATGTTTTGAAATAAAATTCCCGAGAGTCTTTACATAGTTTTTTTATGATTCTGTGAGCTTATTATCTGAGATATTAATCAGGGTAAACTCATTGGTCATGATTTTCTCCCCACCGATGTCAATTTTGCCTTTAAAGCGAAACGAGTGAGTACTCTTTTCCAACAGCTCGATACTAATATTTAAAATATCATCAGGTCTTGCAAATTTCTTAAATTTTGAAAAGTGCACGGCCCGAAGTACTCCAAGTGCATATCCTTTAGTCGTCTCTGAGTCATAATCTTCAACAGGAGAATGAAAAAGAGTGATAAGAAGACCAGCACTCTGAGTGGTCATTTCCTGCATCATGGCACCTGGGACGACAGGAGATCCTGGGAAATGGCCCTGGAGGTAAAATTCATCTAGTTTAGGAATTTTTCTCGTTTTGATGTGATTGGCAGATGTTTCAAGAACCTCATCAATCAAGAGATAGGGTTTTCTGTGGTGCAGTTTTTTTAGAATTAAATTTTCCATTTATTACCAATGACAAATATCACCTGAAATGTCAGAAAATAAGTCTTCTGTATAAGAATTGTCCTAGGCCTAGCTAACTTTTTTGAGTTGTTCGGTTAAATTCTTCATTTCAATTGTTGTCTTTTTTAATCTTTGGGCAAGCATTCTAGCGATATTCATCATAAGGATTGAAAAGAGCCTAGGCTTTTTAGCATAAAAACCAAAAATCATCTTATTATTCAGAATCAAGACTTCTGTATAGACGTTGGCCGTACAACTTGTGGTTCTCTGCTGATCATTTATAAGAACAAGTTCACCTAGTAATTCACCTTTTGCAAATTTTGTTATGACGACACCGCCTTTTATAATAAGTAGTTCTCCAGTGAGAATGATAAAGAGGTCATCTCCAGCATCGTTTTCTTGAAACAGATATTCATTGGCTTCAAGACATCTTACGTTGCAATTTTTTATAATCTCTTCAATTTCATCATCATAGAGCTCAGTAAAAAGTGGTGAGCTCTTTATAACGTGTAAGAGTCCCATTTTAACCTGCTTTATCTTTCTTTAAATCCAAAGATTGAATATGGTATATTTTTTCAAGAACACTTACTAATCGATCAAGATTAGATTCCGTTTTATTTTCAGCTTCTCGACTTTGTTGTACATGATACCAAAGAGCGTGCATTGTTGTTTCTATCTGTTTAAAAATTCGACCTCTAACATCTTTTATAGGGGAGAATGTGTTCAGCATAGTAAGAATGACTGAAAAGAAAATACCCGCGATCGACGTTTTCATCGCAAAAGTGGTATTTAAAACAAATTTAGTAAGTGTTGAGCCGGATGACTCAAGATTATTAAAATCAATATTAGCAATCTCAGGCAAGGCCATACTTATCCCTACGAAAGTTCCAAAGACTCCAAATACAATGAAAAGTCCTGGTAGAATGTCAATCATTCTAGAAACTCCTTCTATGGGTATAGGTCCGACCAGTTTGTTCCATTTTTCATCCTGCCCCAATAGACGATGAGTAAGTTCAGTGAAATTTGGTGGCGTTTGGCAATGAAACACTGAGGCTTCAGATTGAATATTGGTCAAAAAACCAGACTTCCCACCAACATAGTCTTGAAGGCTTAATATTGTTTCTTTCTTTTCTGCTTGGTCTCTTTTATCCATTCGAAGGGCACGATTAGGAATTTTTTTTCCGACTCTTCCCATAAGTTCAGAGATGTAGTTCTCTACATTTACGATTTTAGATTTTTGTTCTTTCTCTTTCTCGATAGTCACAAGAATCTCTCGAGTTAGTGTGAAAAAATAAACTTTATCCCTCTTACTTACTCGATAGGCTTGAAATCTTGCAATTAGGGCTATTATAAGCATGCCTCCCATGACTTCAATAAGATAATTTGAGAAAAAATTTAAAATCATGTCAATGAACATATTATTTTGCTCCTGCCATATTAATGAGTTTTTCAATGGCTTTCATATCATCTTTTAATCTGAAACCAATTTCTACTCTTTGCGATAATTCGCAATCGTAAGGACCACAAAAGTCATTTCCTTGGTCTACGCTTGCAAGTCCACGAGAGATCGTTTTGGTTTTTTCAATCGGGGAAACGTAGCTTCTTCCAATTGCATAAATTGAGTCTTTCAATTGATTCTTGTGCTGATATTGTCCTATCGCTTTCCCAACCATGTAGTTTGCAATAGAGGCTGCTCTTTGAGCTGATAAACGTAAATTGTGCCCATAAGCTTCAGGATGATCAATTTTAGGATCTATATAATTTTTCTTATAGCTTGGGCTAGCATGACCAGTTATTTCAATGTTCTCAACTTTACCCATAAGATGGGGGTCTCCGAAGATGACCTCTGAGTAAATAGGAGCAATTTTACTTAGAGTTAGTTGCGCTTTCTCAGATAATTCATAACTGTTTTTCTTAAAGAGGAAATTATCATTCATTAAAAGCGTGATATTCCCAGAATCTTTATCAACCAGAACATCTAAGTTTTGTGAATCAAATTTTCTTTTAAGTGAGTCTGCGACACTTGATCTTAATTTTCCTTTCATGTCCATTAATGCCTTGCCTAAATTTCTCATCTTGTCTTGAGTTTCTTTGAGCTGACCTTCTACCTTTCCTGTATCGGCCAGTGATTTTTGGTGTAGACCTTTGAGGTGATTAATTTCCATCATTTTAGTATCAATATTTTGGTTTAATTTTCCAATCGTCTCTTTTAATTCGTTTTGCAGATTGTTGGCCTGGCCTATTTTTTGTAAGAGGTTTTCACCTTTTTGATTTTCTTCGTTAAGTCTTTTCTCTAATTGAGAAACCATTTTTTCCATTTTATATTTGCTTTGATTAAAATCACTAATCCTGCTTTCCAGCATGCTTTTATTCTCTTGAAGATCTCTTGAAGCCTTCTCAGATCTTTTAATTCTTTCAGCAAATTCATTATTTTGTCTTTCAAGGTTTTCTATAGTGATCTGATTTGAACTAACAAGATGATTAAGGTTTTTAATCTCCAATTCCTTTTCATTTTTTGACTTTGATTGCTTTTGTAATTCAGACTCAAGATCTTTAAGCTGTGCTAAGACCTTTTCTGATCTCTTTTCTGATTTTTTTAAATTTTCTTCAATTGCTATTTTATTTGTTTCATTGCTTTTTATTTGTTCATCAAGTTTTTTCGTTTCTTCTTGTAGGCTTTTGATTAGTTCTTCTTTTTGAACGATTGTTTTATTAACTGTATTGAGTAAAGAATCTTTCTTCCTTTGCTCTTCTATGAGTTCATTTAAAATGATTTTATTTTGCTCCATTGATTTTGCGAATTGTTGAATTTCTTTAATTTTTTCATCAACAAGAGTTTCTACTTTTTGCATATCCTTGATCGAAGCTTCAACTTTTTTAATTTTTTGTTTTGAGATTTCTATTTCTTTTTGTGTCAGCTTTCCTTTTAATTCTTCCTGATGCTGTTTTTTGACGAGAGCTGTTTCCATTTTTGAGATACCAGATTTTAAGAGGGCAAATACGAACATAACGAGGAAGATAATGGCTACGTTTGTAAATAAATCTGAATAGGAAGCCCAAACTGATCCATCATCTTTGGGTGTTTGATCTTCATTCATGGAATAACTCCTTCAAGTGATTCCGTATCGGTTTTTTTAGTTAACCAATTTAATCTGTTTATTTTTTTTATTTTAGTAATCGTTGCGATATCTTAATTTTCTTTGGGATGGATCAATGGGCATATGCACTTCAATGGATCTCAGTGGGTCAATCTTCGAGCGATCAAGTTCCATCACCTGACAACTTGGTATCCACCACCAGTGTCCATAATACTCATGCAAATTCATAACTCGTCCTCCCCAAGGACAGTAAGGCTGAGTTTTTGATTGGGGATAGTAAATTCCAAAACCTCTTTGACCTTCTGGGGCCAGTACACTGTAGGCGACACCAGGAACTAAGGCGGGTCCAGTTGGTGCAATCAAATGAAGGCGGCAAAGGTTTTTTGTTAGGCTTATTTTACTCCAAGCAAGAAATTCTCCACCAACAGTTTTGATGAAAGCACCACCATAAGGACATGTTTTGGTATTGATAGCAGGCGATATGTAGTAAACACCAGGGCCACCATCGTTGAGTTCTGTTTTTACAATGTAGGGAATATCACTAGGTAAAGGAGCTGAGTCCAACATTTTTAATACACATCTTTCATTGATGAGAAGTCCTCCCCATACACAAGGTTTGGGATAAGTAATTGAAGGCTTCTTTTCAACAATCCGAACATCATACTTTATTCCGGGCACCAATGGTGGATGTGGAAAATTTATAAGTGAAGGAGATTCTTTCTTTTTTGATGTGACTTTTACCCAATCAACTTGAAGTCTCACCGGGCCTTTGAGTTGTGAGATATCGTTAGCGAGTTCATTTTTTTTGAAAAAGTTAACTAAGTTTTTACCACGACTCAGTTGCATATCTAAGATCACATACATTTCATGATCGGGAATTCTAACCCCACGGCTTTTTTTCTTATCTTTGTCTGTGATTGTATGAGTTATTTTTCCATCAATTTTATACACTATCTTTGTCGGCTCCCATTCGGCTGAGAATGTATGAAAATCACCATGATAAATGGCCAACCTGTCATTAATGAAACCTTTATTGGTGCCATCTACGCCCCAATGCAGACTTTGATAGGCATAAGATCGAACATTGCTCATTTTTTCCACCCAAACCGTAAGAGGATCTCTCCACGTGAAAGGAATGTCTGGAAAAATTTCTAGAACATCGATCTCTTGATAATTTCTTTCAGGATCTGTTGGAATTCTTCTTTCATAAGGACGTGTGCGTGAATCAAACATCCATAGAGCGGGAAATGCACCAGGCCCCATATCCATGCGCGCTCTAAATTCGATTTTTCCATACCTGAAATCAAATCCTGGATGTTCTCCTCCAAAAGAGGGACGAGAATCAATTCCTCCCGAAATAAAAGCACATTTAGGAGCAACCCCGCCTTCAACATGGGTACAGGCGGGATCATCAAGTTTCACTCCATCAGTGCTTGGCTGGGCCGTAAGAGTGAGGAGACCATTTGATACATTTATTTGGTGGGCATCCCAACGATAAGTCTTTTCTCGGCCATAGACAGAATACCCCTGCCAAAGTTTCCAACGGCACTTATTTAAAAGGGCCGTTTGAGATAAAATTTGAGAGCTAAGGTTTTTGCATTCCCCAGTATTTCCCCACTCAGGTCTGGGACTGCAATTAGGGATCATGCTAAAGCAGGCAGGATCATCATCGGCCGTTGGTCCATTAAAGTCATCAAACATAATGACCTGACATTCCTGACCTTCACAAACGGCAGCATAAAGAGTGGGCGAAATGAATAAAGTTATGATGAAGATGTATAGGAGCATGGAGGGCTTATCGGAACCAGACCTGAAAAACTTGAGTATATTAGGCCCCTTGAAAGATCTTCAAGGAGCCTAGCTAAGTGACCTTAATGTTTCGTTTCTACACCTTCAGCCGATTTTTCTATTTTGATGGGAATCTTTTTAGATTTACGTTGAGATTCTGGAGTCTTCTCAATTTCAACTCTCAGTATTCCATGCTTATAGCTTGCACTGATTTTTTCGGGATTAATTTCTTCACTGAGGGGAATGGCCCTGTAAAAGCTGCCATAATTAAGCTCAGTTCTGTAATAGCCCTTCTTGTCTTCTTTATGTTCTTCTTTTTTCTCACCTTCTAAAATAAGGCAATTATCTCTTACAGTCACACTCATGTCTTTATCAGTCATTCCTGGCACTTCTGCAGCAACGAGATATGAGGTCCCTTGATCTTTAATTTCAACTTTTGGCATAAACGACGTTGAAGGTGAAGGCATATTTGCTAAATTAAAGTTATCAAAAACATCCATGATTTCATCTCTTAAATTTGAGAAGGGAGTGAGTGAGTCTGACCATGGACCAAGACTTGAAAGCCAGGGAGCAAAAAAACGATCATTCTTTTTTGAAGTCGTGAGGCTTTTGTTACCAAACATAAGGAGCTCCTTCTTTGAATTGAGGTGTTCAAACACCTATTGAAAAATACAGTAATAGAAATCTTTGTATCTCTCAACCGAAGGAGGCCAAATTCAAGCTAAAGTTTTTGATGGATTCGTGACAATAATCATCTCAAGAATTAAAAAAGAGTCATGAAGTACTCATCTATTACGATGCTTTTGATCATTAATATTCTCATCTTCGCTGTTTGGTACATGACGAATTTATTCCACTCTCAATTTATGCAGGAGAATTTTCTAGTAAGCTTCATCGCTGTTGAAAAGGGGAGGTGGTGGACACTTATCACATCAAATTTTTCACATTTTAATCTGATTCACCTCATGATTAATCTTTATGTCCTGAATGAATTTGGTAGACCACTAGAGAATCACATTGGGAGTCATAATATATTTTTACTGTATTTTTTCTCTGGTATTTCAAGTTCCGTTGCCCATTGTCTTTTTTCTAAATATTTTCTCTCTCTTCCTGAGCTCTCTGCCTTGGGTGCCTCAGGATCTATTTCTGGATTTCTTATTTATCTGGCCCTGCTCGAACCTCAAAAAAGAGTCTATTTGTTGGGAATTATGCCTATATCTTTAAAGCTTGCAGTGCTCACATTAATAGCATTTGATTTAAGAGGCTTATGGGGCCAATACCTTGGCGAGATGAGTTTTATTGGACATGGTGCTCATCTCGGAGGATGCCTTGGAGGTCTAGTTTATGCTTTAGGACGAAAGAAGAAATTAACGCTTTTGGATGGTTAAAATATTTCCAAGGTGGCGACAACGGTCGGCCTGCTCATAAAGCTTGAGTGAGGGGATAGCGAAGGCAGAAGATCCACCTCCATCAAGATTAAGGGAAGTGACTTGAGCAACACCACAAGTTTGATCTTTTAACATATGGGCATATTCAAAGAGTGTCATTCCTGTATTGGCCGTTTCAGCTCTTGCATCAATAGTCACAAGAATGATTTCATTTTTATTATCATTGGTACCAATTGATGTTCTTGATCTTCTTGAATTTAAGACACCATCACCGATCTGGAGTTCCCCTTGATTCAATAGTTTTGGATAAGCTTGAACTGCAAAACTAAACTGCTTGGCGTCCTCAGTTGTCATCACGCTGCCAAAAGTATTAATGAATTGATCTTTTGATTCCATTTGGATTTGATCAGGTTTTATATAAAAAATTCCAGATGATGAAATTTTTTGTGACGATAGATTCGTAGACCAGATTTTATTTTCATCAAAAGCAATCCCTTCAATACCACCACTAGGCATCACAAAGAAATTACAATTGATAGCACCAATCACTGGTTCATGAGCTTGACCTATAATGCGTTCAATATAGCGGTCTGTTTTAGGATTACAATCGAGGTCATTCAGAGTTGATTGAAACAAAAGCTTATTTTTTGTGAGATCGATTTTAAAGGCACGAACAGTGACAGACCTCGACTGAAGATTTTCCCAGCGATGTTCTTCTTTGTTGTAGGGGGTATATTTGAGGTCATATTTTGTCCAGCTCACACCTTCGGAGAGTTCATTCCAATTAATGGGGCTTTGTGGGCTACAATCAAAGGCAAAAGCAGCAGAAAGGGTACTTAGGTAAATAGACAAGATAATGAATTTCATAAAATCAAATTTAGAACTAGGAGACTGACCTTGGCCAGTAGATGAATAAAAATTTCAAAAAAGGCTAATAAGATTTAAAGCACTTAGCGCTTTTTTTGGTTTTCTTTTAACTTTTGATTCAGTTTCTTGAGATTGTCCTGCCAATTAGGGGAGGACCTCATGGTGCCAGTTTCATCACGATTGGACTTATTAAAATCTTTATTCTCGATTCCTGCAGGATTGTTAAAGTTTATGATGGGGTAAAGGGGTGAGTCTTTTAAAGTCCCTTCAATTTTATAAAGTTCTAAAAATTCTTCCTCATTTGTCAGAAATTTCTTTTCATCATCAGAGAGTATATTTTTTTCACTGGCCTCATCTTTAGAATTTGAATTTTGAATGATCGTGATCCTATCAAATGGATTAAGTTTTGATATTTCTTTTTTCTCGTTCGATAAATCAACGAGGCCCTCAAGAAGACCAAAACTTGAAATAGATAAATCTTTTAGCTCTTGATGATTGATGAGTAATTCAGTTCCTCTAATTCCCATTGTGGCGAGCTTTGTCGTTATTTTTAAATCACCCTCTTTAGCTTTATTTTTAATCAGTCCTCTAAGTTGACCTTTAATTAACGAAAGAATCATGCGCCTATCGGTTTTGCTTGAGTATTGATATTCAGAAATCCTTATTTCTGTATTTGATCCAATTTGAATAGCAGAGTCATCACTAAAAAGAATTTTGGCAAAAGATTTATCTTTCGTAACAATTGTATCGTTTTTATAGAAGCGGGTTCCTTCTTTGACTGGAGTTAGCTGACCTGAATTGTCTTTAAAAACCCCGCCACGAACAATTTTTACTTCTGCACAATAATTAGGCACAGCTTGGCCGGACTCTTTATTAAAAGTAAAGTCACTCGATCCATAAGCTGCGGACAGTAATATTATAAATAAAAAATTCATAATAATAGCATAGACAATAGGCCTGATAATTGTCCAATAAAAATCAACTTTGAGTAAGACGTTCCCGGACTTTACACTTCCTGGATGAAAAGTGCTGTTTCATGGGTGTTCTCGAATAATTTTGTTCCTTGTTCTTTAACCTTTGGATTTTGATTTTGAAGCTTGTGACTAAAATGGACCAATCATCAATCGAGAAGGGAAAATCAATAACTGGACCTGGTAAGGATTTATAGATGGCATTCCTCGTCTGAACCTGGGCGGAAATTTTCATAACAAATCCTTTGAAAAGATTTGAACGCAATTAAATTATACCATATCTTGAAGAAATTGGTTGAAGGGAAGCCACTGCTAAAGCCCTAGGATCTTAGTCATTTCATCAATACAAATGAATTCATTTATCAACTAAATTGTTTGACTGAATTGATTCTTGGAGTTTTGTACTCGAAGATGAAAATCAAAACTCTTGGCCATTTTACGCACAAAAGGTTCACCTACGATTAGGTTTAAAAGTAGATAGTCATAAGGTTTTTCATTTTAAATATCCACTGGCCTCTTGATCTTTTTCGATGGATCTAAAAAGCGCCCCGAAGTTACCTTCACCGAAAGAACGATGGTTCTTTCTTTGGATGATTTCTATAAAAATAGGGCCAATAATATTCTTCGTAAAAATCTTAAGCAAGTAACCATCCTTGTCCCCATCGATGAGAACTTGATGATTTTGAAGTTCTAAATGATCTTCTGTTACATTTTGAACTCGATCAAAAACGGTATCATAATAAGAGGGATCGATGTTTAGAGTTTCAATATGAGAGGATTTAAGTGCCTCTAGGCTATTTAAAATATCCTCAGTCAAGAAAGCGAGGTGTTGGATCCCTGCTCCTTTGTATTCCTCAAGATAATCATTAATTTGAGATTTTTCTTCTGTTCCTTCATTAAGGGGAATGAAGAAAGTGCCACAAGGTGAACTTAATGCGTATGAAACAAGCCCCGTATTTTGTCCTCTAATATCAAAAGACCTTATCTCTTTAAAACCAAATATTTCTTTATAAAAGTTTGACCACTGTTCTATGGACCCTTTGGGAACATTATTAGTCAGGTGGTCTATTTTTATCAGCCCTTTATCTTTAACTTGGATTGAATTGAAATGATTTGTGAAGCCTAGCTTTTGATAAAGCATATTATCGGAGTATTGATCAATAAAATAGATAAGAGATCCGCCAACGCCTTTGATAGCGGGAATGATCTTACCCTCAAGGTCGAACTCACCATTTGCACTTTTTGCACCTTTATCAATAACTGCTAAGTAAGCTTTTTGTGCATTTTCAACTCTCAGTCCAATTGATGAGATTGAAGGGCCATGTTCTTTTTTAAATTGAGCGCTATGCCCTTTTAATTTCTGGTTGAGTATAAAGTGAATATCATTTTGAGCGTAATGAATAAGTTCTTCTTTGGCAGTTGAAGAAAATTTCGAAAATCCAAGTTTTAAAAAGAGCTTATGAAGCTGATCTGGATAGGGTGAACAGAATTCAATAAACTCAAGACCTCTGATGCCAACTGGATTTATCTCCCACATCTTAATACTCCTTAAGAAGTTAGGTTGATTAAACCCTTAATGGTGGGCGATTTCTCTGATCTATGTCATCGAGCTGAATAAAAATGAACTATAATATTAAGAGGAGTTTAATTATTATTTTGAGAAGCAAATGATTTTATGTAATTTGCAAGGTCTTCTCGCTCAGTCTCAGAAAATGGCGATTTCCATCCTGGCATGTCTCCTTGCCACTGTGAAATACTCATGAAAAATTTAAAATGAGTGACCTCTTTAGCTAGATTCTTCAGGTTCGCAGCCTTTAGTTGACCGACTTCTTGTCCCTGCCCATCAGCACCGTGACAACTCTGACAATTTTTTTGGTATAAAACCTGGCCTCTGGCAATAGAGGACTGGTCTATTTTCTCTTGAATGGGTTTTACAGGAGATTTTGAATCAAGAGGAATCACTCCATGACGGATTTTCTTTTCGTGTTGATAATAGTCTCTCGACTCTTGGTTCACTCTAGCGCAGCCAAGTTGAATCAGAGAAAGCGACACTAAAAATAAAATTTTGGACATAAATGAACCTTATTTCCTGTTATTTCTATCAATTAGGATAGCTTTTCTTTCAATATTTAGACAATTTTAAATTAACTTTATTTGAATTTAAATTTAATGTTTGACGCTTCCCCTAGAGATCGGCAAGACTTTAAGGACACACAAAGAAAGATTTAATACTTCACACGGAGGACACACATGGAAAACACAGAAACAACAAAAAAAACAAAAACAGCTCGCAAGCCTAATGAAGCTTTTATGAAGACAATGACTCCATCTGCTGACCTTGCAGCAGTTATTGGTAATAACCCTGTTGCTCGTACTGAAGCTGTTAAGCTTATGTGGGATTATATCAAGGCCAATAACCTTCAAAACCCTAACAATAAAAGAAACATTCTTGCTGATGCTAAACTTTCAAAAGTTTTTGGTAAAAATGAAGTAACAATGTTCGAACTTACTGGCCTTCTTGGTAAGCACCTAAACTAAGTTATTATGAAGTAAGGTCCTCTTTGAGGACCTTACTCTTCTCTTATGGCCTTAGGATCAACATTCATTGGTACACCTGAGGCATCCCATATCGTTTTCTTGTGAGATCCAATAATTATTTTTCGTGATTTAAATCCAACATCAACGAGGGCATTAAATTTGTCTTCTATAGCGTAAAAAGACATTTTAAGAAGAGCCTCTTCTTTATCTTCACAGTTTTCTACCTGATAGGGCGGTTCTGTTCTTTTAAGGAGGCGAGTTAATTTGCTTTGTTCTTTGGTAAAAACATAGACTTCTTTGGCCAGTTGAAGTGTTTCTTCATAGCTCTCGAGGGCAGGCCCAACTTTGTCATCAAAGCAAGGGTAGCAGTAGTAGTTATGAGTTAACTCTTGAGGAATTTTTCTAAGAAAACTAAAGTTTTCTTCGCCAGAAAATTGTGTGCATGCCTTACATATATAATCTTCGCAAAGGCCACACTGGTAGGAAGGATTCGGTTTTCTACAGGTTTTACATAGTTTATCAGTCATTTGCGAATCCTCGTTGGTGCCACATACCTTTATGATACAATAAGATCATGCCTAGGTCTTTTTATTTGTTATCCTTTACGATTCCCCTATCAATAGGGTTGGCGCTGTTCCTGAAGGGGACATTTTCTTATCTTCCCCTTATCTATTCTTTTTTTGTGTTACCGGCCTTTGAATTAATCATGAAAGAAAACTCGTATAATTTTTCTCCATCGGAGGAACTCTTAAAAAAAGATGATCTTTTTTATGATCTGATTTTATGGGCCATGGTTCCGGTACAACTTTTTTTAGTCATTTATTTTCTGATTTTGATGCAGAGAGATTTAGATCTTATTACTCGGATTGGCCTCGTTCTTAGTATGGGAATCGGTTGTGGTGTGTTGGGAATTAATGTTGGTCATGAACTTGGGCACAGAACCAGTCGATGGCAGCAGACTTTTGCAAAAGTCCTTCTTTCCACATCATTGTACTGGCATTTTTTTATTGAGCATAATAAGGGACATCATAAACATGTTTCAACACCTCTTGATCCAGAAAGCTCAAGATTGAATGAATCTCTTTATCGTTTTTGGCTTCGATCAATTAAGGATAGTTTTGTTTCGGCCTGGGGAATTGATCGGCGTGAAATGATAAGAGCTATTATTCTGCAGCTTTTAGCTCTTGTATTCATCTTCGTTTTTTTTAATCTTCTAGCACTGATTTGCTTTTTTCTCTCAGCTACTTTTGGGATTCTTTTACTTGAATCCGTGAACTATATTGAACACTATGGACTCTCAAGAAAAGAAATCGCACCAGGCAAATTTGAAAAGGTAAGTCCTAGGCATTCTTGGAATTCCAATCATCCATTCTCGCGGGCGATATTATTTGATCTATCTAGGCACTCAGACCACCATGCCAATATCAATAGGAAGTATTATCTTTTGCGTCACCATGAAGATGCGCCACAGTTACCAACTGGATACCCTGGGATGATATTACTTTCTCTTATTCCTTCGCTTTGGTTTAAAGTTATGAATAAAAGATCTCAGGAAATTTAGTCATGAATTTTAAGAAAACCTTTGATTATATCGTACTATTCTTTTCGATTGTGACTGTCGTCTTGATCTGCGCCTTAGGTGTCGCCCTTTTTGGAGTTTACCAGGGACTTTTGTATGGTTTGATTCTCACCTTGTTTTTTGGTGTGATTATCGCCATTGGACTATGGTCTCAAAGGGTGAAAAAAATTATAAAATCTTCACCAGTTGCTATGGATTCTATGTCAAAGAATGAAATCATTGAGATCCCTCTTGTGGAAAGTTTAAAAAAATATGAATTCAATGCATGGCCAATTGTGATTGCCCTTATTGTTGTTCTGTTTGTATTAAATTTTCAGTTCATTTTAAATGATTTTGAATACTCTTTTGGTAATATCTTTTTTTGGTTGAATGCGATCATTATTTCTATTTTCTCTACGGCCATTATTTTTTTGAGAATTGATCTTAATAAGAAAAAAGATTTATTAAAGTTATCTCCGGTGAGAAGAGTTTTATTTACTCATGAAGGGATGCATCTTCCATTTGAAATGATCACTCAAAGTGGAGTGGTGTTTGCCTTAAAATATCAACAACCAGATATATTTATTCCATGGAATGAAATCCAATCATGGGAAGTTTACCCAGGAGGAGGTAAGTCCCCCTCACAATTCTCTTTGGGCCTAACCGGTGATTCAAAAAAGTATTGTCGTACCCTTGGTTTGCTGGGGATTGTGCGCACGTCAGAAATTTCTCTTCATGAAGAACGAATTTTAAATTTTGCTTCTCAGCACTTAAGTTGTGATATTCGGATTCGTTCTTAACACTACTTACTCGTCCAACCACCATCAATAATAATCGCCTGACCAGTAATATAAGATGATTTATCTGAGCAAAGCCATATAACTGTTTCTGCTATTTCATTCGGTTGACCTATCCGGCCCATTGGAACTTCTTTGGCCATACTTTCTACATCACCTTGAGTAAATCTTCTCAGCATAGGTGTTTCAATAACACCTGGGCAAACAGCATTGATCCTTATTCCTTTTTTGGCAAATTCTAGGGCGGCTGTTTTTGTAAGACCTATGATTCCATGCTTGCTCGCCACGTAGGGGGACAAATTTTCAAAGCCAATAATTCCAGCAATCGATGAGCAATTAACAATTTTTCCTCCACCAAACTTTTGCATAACCTCAATTTCATATTTCATGCATAGCCAGACTCCAGTTAAATCTACGCTCACAGTTGTGTCCCAGCTTTCACGGGTGCATTCATTTATTGTTTGGGATTTTCCCTCTATTCCAGCATTGTTGAAGACGCAGTCTAAGCGACCATATTCTTTGACTGTTTTTGAGATTAATTCTTGAACCTCTGCCTCAACGGCTACATTACATTTAATAAATGTGCTCTTGCCCCCAAGTTCACGAATCATGTTCACCGTACCTTGCCCTGAAGTCTCATCCTGGTCACTCACGACTACTTGGGCGCCATATTTCGCGAACATTTTGGCGGTCTCCCTCCCAATTCCAGACCCCGCACCCGTTATGAGAGCAACTTTGTATTGAAATTCTTCCATGTTATCCCCTTGATTTTATTATTAAGGTTTCATGGCCTATTCTCTTTAGTAAATAATGAAGCTTCAACTCAATAAAGACTCAAATTTTTCAAGATAAATCCGATAATTGAACTATGGTACGTTCTTTTTTCATGTTGCTTCTCCTAGGCATCTTGATACCTCTTCAAATGGAAGAGAAGTTGGAGTCATCAAGATCACCAGCTGCTGAAGATGAAACAAAGTATGGATGGAAAATTACCTTTGAAGATGAGTTTGAAGACCGTGATAGGGCGATTGCCCGAGGAACGCCTTCGAATTGTTTTGATATGAAGCCACAGTGTTTGATTCAATACTGGACACAAAAAGAGTGTCGCCCCGAGTATCATACCCAGTTGAAAAATTTAAATAAGTGTAATTGGCGAGTTTATGATTTGTATAATTGGATGGATTTTGATGCCCCAGAAGGTCAAGGTATTAATGCACTAAATCCATCTCAGGTCGAAGTTAAAGACGGAAATCTTTATCTGTACGCTAGTCGCAGTTCAACTCCTTCGAGTCAGCTTGATTGCAAAAGAAAATTTTATGATCCTGAAGCCGGTTGGGAAAATTTTAGCAAAAAGTGTCCAATACTATCTGGTGGGATTAATAGTAAAACTCATGAGAATCAAGGTCAGAAAGTTGGCTTTGCCCAGGAGTATGGACGTTTTGAGGTGAGAGCGATTCTTCCTGGTGGTCCTGGTACGTGGCCGGCCCACTGGTTACTTCCAGATATTGAGCCAGATAAAAACTCGGCTGGACAAGGTTGTGGTTGGCCTTTCAGTGGTGAGATCGACATCATGGAAATGTGGGCCGATCAAGAAGGGAAAAAATATAAAGGTGGTCTTATTACGGGTGATTGTGACCAAAATATAGCAGGTAACAAAGGTGGATATGGTAAATCCAACACTATTACGACGAACTATCATACTTATTCAGCAGAGTGGACCCCAAATTACGTTAAATTTATTTTTGATGATGAAGTGATAGAAACTGTTTATAAAGATGACCTCATCAGAAGTAAATACCATGAATCAGATGGGACAAATTATTCTGCTGATGAGCTAGAAGAACGATTCAAGCATCCTGCTCGAATTCCAAATCATCCATTTTTCTGGATTCTTAATACTACAATTGAGAGAGCAGCGGGCAAGAAGAAAAAATATCAGCCTGATCTTGATAATTTTAAAACAACCAATCATATTATTGATTATGTACGAACTTACAAACGTTGTACGGCCGAAGACGATCCAAAAAAGTGTATTAAATTCCGTGATAAGGATACTGTTTATAACTACAACACGAATAAAGGTGAGACGGCTTCGGTTGAAATAAATGCTTTCCCAAGCCCTCAGCTGAGCGGTCGAGACATGACGGCAAGAATTACATCTCATCAATACTGTGGAAAAGTTCAGTTCAGTATTGTGGCCCTTACCGGACAAATTGTTGGAGTTGATGTCGTACAAGGGGCAGGAGAGGGAGCTAAGAGAGGCCACTTGTATGAAGGTATTTTGGGTGAAAATGAAACAAAAGAAATAGTCTTTCGGACTGATAATCTCGCCGCAGGCATGTATCTTGTGACTGCTTGGTTTGAAAAGTGTGGTCCGACTGGTGCCGGTGAAGGAAATCATGTCTTTAAAGTGGTTGTTATTTAGGGAGAGTTGCAATGAAGTATTTTTTAGTCTTAATTTTTATCGTAAGCTGCTCACCTGCTCCCGCTCCAACCAAAGATGTGATTAATACTCCGAGTACAGATACTCAAGTCACAAATTCAAACTCTGGAACCACAAGCACGGATCAATCATCAACAGCAACGGAAACGAGCTCCGTATCGAGTGATAGTTCTTCTAGCTCAGAAAGTGGATCAGGTACTACAGGATCAAGTTCATCTACGACTACTGGTGGAACGACGACTGGTGGAACGACGACGGGTGGAACGACGACGGGTGGAACGACGACGGGTGGAACAACTACTGGAGGAACGGTTACTGGTGGAACGACTACTGGTGGAACGACGACGGGTGGAACGGTTACGGGTGGAGCGACTACGGGTGGCACAACCACTGGAGGAACGACTACGGGAAGCATCACTTCAATTGGTGGGACAAGTAGTGATGACGATGATGATGATGATGATGACGATGATGATGACGATGATGATGACGAAGATGACGATGATGATGATAGTTTAGGGCAAGGCACTGAACAAGTGGTGGTTATTCCTCCTGGAAGCGGAGAAAACATTACCTTGTCTCATTCTGTTGCTACAAACAAATCTGAAATTTTAAATAATGGAGTCATTTTTTCTGTAACAAATCCTGTAGAGAAGACCTGTTATCTTAGGATTTCTCGTACAAATGGGGACTACAAAATTTCAAAAATAACGAGATCAGCAACTTCTAATGAATTAATGTTTAAAAAAGAATGTAGTCATGCCGATTTAAATTTTTGCTCTGATAAGTATCTGAGAGTCGAGGTCTTTAGTGGTCCGGATACAGTTTGTGATGTAGGATTAGAGCTTCCTCAAGAAGACAATGCCTATTTACTCTCAAGAACTCATAAAACAACTGGAGCGCTCTATTTAGATTCCTGTGCAAATGAAAGTAAATGTTATACGAACGCAAGTCTGACCTTATTTCGAAAATCGGCGAATAAGTTTGAGTTTACTATTCAGCGTAGCTCTGGATACCAAAACTCAAAAGTTCGCTTTCGAAACATAAGCTCGACTCAAGCAAGTGGAGCTTACAAAACTCACTATTTTTCTAGGATCATTGCTCCATAAGCTTAGAGAATGGAAGATTAATTGTAATATCATTTTGGGCCAAATCCTTGTCTAGCTTAATTGCAGGAAAGGGTGCTTCAATACCGTTGATTAAAAACGGTTGATCAGTTGGTGAGTTTATTAATTTGATATGGATAATCTTATCTTCATAACGAAAATCAATTTTGACCATTTCCCATTCTTGGGGGAGGCAAGGTTTGAATTGTAATTCATCACCATTTAATTTTAGGCCTATAAAGCTTTCAAGTATTGCTCGGTAAAGCCAACCTGATGAGCCCGTATACCAGCTCCAACCACCTCGACCTATATTTGGATCTTCACTATAAATATCAGCGGCCACAACATAGGGCTCAAGTTTATATTGGTTCGCACTTTTTTCATCCAGAGAATGATTGATCGGGTTTAATGCTTCGAGGAGTTTCCACGTTTTTTCACTATCTCCAACCTCGGCAAAGGCCATCATGAGCCAGATGCCTGCATGAGTATATTGACCACCATTTTCTCTGACTCCAGGGAGGTAGTTTTTGATGTAACCTGGATTTTGAGCCGACTTCTCAAATGGAGGGTCAAAGAGTTTAATAATTTTATTTTGAATATCGAATAATCTATCATAGGCAGATTCAATGGCCTTGCGTGATCTCTTTTTCTCTCCAGAATTTGATAGTATCGCCCAACTCTGAGCAATGGAGTCGATTTTACATTCTTGATTTTCTTTAGAACCTATTTTTTCACCGTTATCAAAAAATGCTCTCACGTACCAATCACCATCCCAAGCATTGGCCTCAGTTGAAATTTGAAGTTTAGAAATGTGACTTTGAAATAAATTTAGATGGTGATAATCATTTGATCTTTCACATATGGGTAAAAAGTTTTTTAGAGTTGCCATCAAAAACCATGAAAGCCATACACTTTCTCCTTTGCCCTCATGTCCAACTTTATTCATTCCATCATTCCAATCACCACTGCCCATGAGGGGTAAACCATGTTCGCCTGTCGGCATTGATCTCAGAATCGCTTTTAGGCAATGTTCGTAGAGAGAACCAGTTGTAGCCGAAACTTTTGGATTAAAATAAATTTCATCTTGTCCTTCTGGAATATCAACGGGCTCAAGATAGGGAATTTCATTTTCTAAAATACTAAAATCTTCAGTAATGTTGATATAGAAAGAAACAACGTAGGGGAGCCAAAGGAGATCATCGCTAAATTTAGTTCTTATGCCCTGGCCTGTGGGAGGATGCCACCAATGTTGAACATCTCCATCCGTGAATTGGTGAGACGCTGATAACAGGATATGATCCCTGGTTAACTTTGGACTTGAGTAGATCATGGCCATAACGTCTTGAAGCTGATCTCTGAAACCATATGCACCACCAGACTGATAAAAAGCCGAGCGTGCCCAAATTCGACATGATAACGTTTGATAAAGAAGCCAATTATTAAAAAGAATATTAAGCTGTTTTGACGGAGTTTCTATTTGTATTTTTGAGAGTGTTTGTGTCCAGCTCTCTTCAACTTCCTTGATCGTTTGTTCTATTTGGTTATCTTGGGAATATTTATTTTTTAGGTCAATAATTTTGGCGAAGCTTTCCTCCTGGCCGAGGAGAAATATTAAATTCCTATCTTCGAAGGCGGGAATCTTAATAATAATAGTCAAAGAACTATAATTGGAATTTGAAAGGAAGTTTTTGTGTAAGAAAGGACTATTAGGTAATTCAGTATGGACTGAACTTGGTTCTTGAGAAGATGTGAAAAAGGAAATTTTTGTTGAGAAATCCTTATGATAAGAATTTTTAGCGGTAAGTATTTTAAGAGAATCGTCCCAATATAACTCAATAGGGCGGAAATAATCATCTGGTGCAGAGACTTGCCAGTCAATAAAATATGAAATTTTGAGAGCCTGGGTTTTATCATTTTTATTTTTTAAATTTAATTCAATGATTTTCAAATGGTCATTTAAGGGAGCTAACATCTTTAAAGTCTGAATTATCCCGGATGAGTCATGCTTGAATGTCACAATTCCTGGAGTGAAATCAATTAAATAATTAAGGCCATCACTCATTGGCAAGGGGGTGGGTGACCACAAATCTGTCGTTTCTAAGTTTTCAATTATTAAAAATTCCGACATTTCTTCTGACAAAGCATCATTTGTCCATTTCGTTAGGCGATTTTGACGACTATTAATAGCCCAAGTAAATCCCTGACCTGCTTCAGATATTTGAAAACCGAAATTAGGATTATTCGCAATAACATTTATCCATGGGGCCGGTGGAGAAATTTGATCATTAACTAACATGCGATATGTCATACCATTGTTTATAAAACCACCAAATGAATTGTAATAATCTAAATCTTTAGTTGAAGCGAAAGGGGATTTTTCATTTGATATAGTTAAATTTCTTTTCTTGATGATGCTTTTTTGTTTTTGCTCTATATCCTTTCTTTTGTTCTTTTCATGACGATTGATTTGTGTCGCCAAATCACCGGCCTCCGCAATAAATGTTAGATTAGATATGGCGAGTATGAGATTAGTTTTTTCTTCTCCAATCTGTTGAGTTGAAAAAATAAATATGCCACAAGGCTTGTTCATATGGTGGAATGAATTGCAAATTGTTATCTGTCGTATAATTTCATCATTTACTTTGTTTAAATAGCCTTTATCCTCTTGATTTAAAATGACTAAGTCAAAAGAATGGCCTTTAAGCCCAAGATATTCATGGGCATGTAATAAATCTCTAATAGTTCGAATATTTTTCTCACTTTTTAAAGTTATTGTAAGGATTGGTGCATCTCCACTTATTCCAAGACTCCAGAGATCTGGTTGAGTTAAATTGTTTTTTTCAATATGTGTTCTCTGCTTCTTGGATATTTGGTGATATCTAAACAAAGCAGAACATATTTGCTGATAGACAAAAGTTTTACTTAAATCAATTTTTAGATGTTGGAGCAAGTTTTGTGATGTTACCCAACTTAGTTTGAATTCTGATTCGAAAAAATTTACCCTCGAATATTTTTGAATGAGTCTTTGAAGATCATTTTCTTCATAAGCTAGTCCTGTTACGAGGTAATAATTAATACTTTCCTGGGGCCGGACTGAGAACTTTTTCTTGAAGGCAAAAATAGGATCAAGGACTGCGCCTGTTGATTTTTCAAAACTTGCATTCATGTCAAAATAGTGAGTGGCGCGTTGATTGTACCTTGTAATGATCTTTGATTTGTCAGTTTCAAATAATTCGATTTCTTGATTATCTATCTCTGGATTAAGCATTTGAAAGGAAAAAATCTTTTTCTCTGAATGATGATCCTGCCTTTTGGCAACAAGGGCTTTATAGTCTGGTAGGTATTGAGTTCTCACAAAAAGATTGTAGAAGCTTGGATGAGTATTATAAGCCTTGGGAGGACAAAGTGCTAATTCCTGAAATGTACCAAGTTCTAATTCTTTCACTCTATCTGTTTTATTTGTAATCCTAATTTTTCTAATCTCAACATTGTTTTCACATGAAACAATTATTGAAGTTTCCATTTTTATATCACTAGTTTCTCTAATAAATTCTACATTCTCCTCTGCAAGAATTGTTTCTGCTCGTATTATTCGTGGTTCATTTTTAAGGCACCTATAAGAGAATATGTGATCATTGTCTTTGTCTCCCAGGAGAATTTCCTGACCATTAAAATGATCATTTTTCCATCTCCCAAGGTAATGACTATCTAATTTGAGATATCCGTCTCCCACCCCAGAGATCATGAGGGATAATTTACTATTTGATAAAACCTGACTATGTAAGTAAGAATCAATGATATTGCCTGTTTTTCGATAGGGTTCTTTATTTTGTAATTTTAATTCTTGTTCGGGAGTCTCGTTGTCTTTTAATTTACTTGTTATTTTTACTGCAATAGGAGATCTCTCTTGGAGAAGAATCTGTGTGGCCCTTACTCTGTTTTCAGCGTGGAATCTCCTTTGCATGATTTGATTATTTATTAAATTATTGAATGAGACGAGACTCATGCCTTGGTGGTGGGCCATAAATGACTTTACTATGGTAAAGTTTTGGTCTTTCGGTATCCTTGATTTTGAATAATCAAGCGATTCATAAAAACCAAACTGACCCAACATTCCTAAGTTTTCTAATTGCTTTAAGTTTTTTAAGCTTTCCTGTGGTGTAACCATTGAAGCTAGCATGGTTGAATAGGGTGAGATCACATGATTTTCGTGACTACTCGTTTTTAATCCGATTTCTGGAATACCAAAGGCTGCATACTGATAATTATAATGTAGATCCCTTGCGTTATATCCTGACTCTGAAATTCCCCAAGGTGTCTTATTTCTCTCCCCATGCTTAATTTGATCGCTGACAATTGATTCATAGGTTTGATCGAGGAGTGAATCTTCATACCTTCTCATAATCAAAAGGGGCATTAGATACTCAAACATTGTGGCACTCCAAGATACTAAGACTCTACCACTTTTTGTTTGTACCATTTGTCGACCAAGTCTAAACCAGTGTTCACTTGGTATGTCACCTTTTGCAATCGCAAAATAACTGGCCAATCTTGATTCTGATGCGAGTAGGTCATAATATGATCTATCAGGCTTTGCCTCACTCTCGTTGACCCCAATTGAAAATATCATTTTGTCTTGATCAAATAAAAATTTAAAATCCATCCCATAGGCGATGTCATGGGCCTGATAAGCAATTGTTTTTAATCTCATCCGGGTTTTATTGAGATTTAAATTTTTATCTTCAATTAAATTTTCAATAAGGCTCGCAAGGTTTTGAGATAAGATTATCATTTCAAAATAGTTTTTATCTCTATCTTCGTCGCTCATCTCTGTGAGTAGCTTTACAATTTGCTTAGACTTTAATGAAATCTGATTAAGATCCAGTTTAATCAAGTCCTGATTCATTAAGTTGATTATGCTTTTGATTTTAAGTACCCATGCATTTTTTTTTGATTCGCAATTATCTATCTTCTCATTGATGAGGTTCAGGCAATCTTGTATTCCTTCCTTGTTTGTCCTTGAAAGAATTTCTGTTAAATTGTCTGCAAGTTCAATTGCACCTTGCTTCAATGTAATGAGATAGCCTGCGAGATTACCACTGTCTACTGTCGATATGTATTTAGGTGTTAAGGGAAGAAGGCTTTGAGTGTCATACCAGTTATAAAGGTGACCCTTGTATTTTTCTAATTTCTGGATTGTTATCAGCTTTTTTTCTGTTAATTCCATAAATTTATTTAATGAAATGTATCCCAGGTCAAAGGCGGATAGATTTGAAATTAATTGAAGTCCTATATTCGTAGGTGAAGTTCTATGTGCCACTTTGGGCATAGGCTCTTCTTGGAAATTGTCAGGTGCAAGCCAGTTATCTTCAGCGTTTGCAAAATGTTCAAAAAAATGCCAGGTAAGTCTTGCATACCTTCTAAATTCGTTTATCTCTTGCTCTTTCAGGGGGAGATATTTGGGAGGGATCTTTCGTTGTGTTCCGTATGTTATATAAGGAGTGAGTAGCCAAGAAGTAATAAAGGGGAATGATATTAAAAGAGCTTCTTTATTTAGAAAATAGATTAATAAAAATAAGTTGAAAGAGAAAAGAGGACCAAAAGAAATGAGGTCTTTCCAGTCGTTTGTTTTATGACCATTTTGTATTTGTGAGAAAGAAACCCATTCAAGTTTATTCTTTTTTGAGACGATAGTTCTATATAATGATCTTATGATTGCATCACAATTAACGAGACTCATCTCAGGCAAGTAAACCATCATGAGAAAAATCTGTTCAAACTTAATTCTTAAGGCGAGTGAATTGTTTTTAATATGTTCATGGATTGAATTTTGACGAACCTTTACAATATCGATGAGAATCGAACATATAACAGATGAGTTGATCGCAATTATAATAAGGGCCGACCAAATAACTGAATTAAGATTTGACTCTATCCAAATCAAACCAAGAGAGATCATCGTTGCAGGGGCAACTAAGCTCCTTCTAAGGTTATCTAGTATTTTCCATCTTCCGAGATATGAGATCGGGTTTTGAATCTTTTCGTTCCTAGCATTTCGCACATTTTTCTTAAGCCATCCAATCAGCTGCCAATCCCCACGTACCCAGCGATGATTTCTCTTTGAGAAAACAGTGAAGTTTTCGGGATAATCATCATAGAGCTCGATATCAGTTGCAAGTCCGACTCTTGCAAGACATCCTTCAAAGAGGTCATGGCTTAAGATGATATTCTCTGGAATTATATCCTTGAGAACTTTTTCAAAAGCATCAATATGATAAAGACCTTTCCCCGTATAGTTACCCTCACTAAACAAATCTTGATACACATCTGAGACAGCTGTTGTATAAGGATCTAGGCCAGTATTGCCTGAGAAAATCTGAGCAAATCTCGTTTGAATTGAGGAAATCATTGAAACACTTACACGTGGTTGAATGATTGCATATCCTGATTTTATTTTTTTGGTCGTTTCATCAAAAACAGGCGTGTTTAATGGATGTGCGATTGTCCCTATTAATTTCTTTGCCGCATCGATAGGAAGTTGTGTGTCTGCATCAAGGGTAATGATATATTGGATATTTTTAAATAGCTCCCAGTCAATATTATTAGCTTGAAAGGTCGTTTGCTTATTCCCGCGTATGAGCTCATTGAATTCTGAAATTTTCCCTCTTTTCCTTTCATAACATATCCATTTATCTTCAGAGCTATTCCATTTCCTTTTACGATGAAAGAAAAAGAATTTTTCTGATCCTCTATGTCTGCCGTTGAGATTCTCTATTTTTTTTGTCGTATATTCAATAAGCTCGTTATCATCGGCTTTAATCTCTTCATTGTGATCGGTTAGATCACCAAGTATGCCAAAAAATATATTGTCGTCTTTGTTTGAAAGATAGTGCAATTCAATTTGTTGAGTTAACTCATCAATAGTTTTTTTATTGATAAGTAAGCATGGGATGACAACCATTGTTTTATGGATGGATGGTATTTCTTTACGAAAATCCATCTTGAAAAGATTTTTTGGCTTTTTAACCTGTGTAATTATGATGTTCACAATCCCTATTGAGAACTCACTTGCTGGCAAGATAAGAATCATGCCAAGAAATATATTTAGATAGTAGTTAAGATCTGGCGCCCTTAGAAGATAAAGAAGTGTTAAGTAAGAAAAAGCGAAAATTATAATAATCATTGAGAAGTAGAACTGAGCTGGATGACTACCGATAAAGGTTTTTAATTCTTGAATGGGTCCATCATTAACTTTGAGTTTTTCGAAAAGATCTTTTCTTCCGTCTCTAAATAAAATAAAACCAACATGAATCGCCTTGTCCTGTGCCAAGCTTAGACATGCCTTTGCCACATAACTTTCTCTAATTTTAAAATCTCTTGATATTTTTTCTACTTCTTTTCGGTATGAGTCTTTTGTTTGTGCATCCATTTGATCATATTCATTTGCCGGATCATTTTTTAGGATGGAATTTGTTTTACTTATTTTTTCAAAGAAAGGATGCCATTCCATTTTTGTAATTGTACGAATACTATTTATAATATTCGAAATTATTATTTGATTCTTTGCCTGTTCCACATGTTCTTTTATGAATAGTTCTTGTAGTTCTTCTGAAGTTAATTTTAGATCTTCCTTCAAAGACTGAATCATTTCATGAAAGGCTGGGTCTTGATCCTTAATTCTCGTTAGCAATTCGGTTATAAATGTATCTGTAATTTTATTGGCTGCTTGCAATTCTTGCTTAAGGAATTTCATGAGGTCAATCTGTTCAAAATCTTCCGTTGCGACTATTTCAAATAGTTTATTGGCTACAATTTCTGCATGGAGACCTTCTTTTGCTCTTTTTATGACAAGTTCAAGTTGTTTTATGAGTTCTTCAATTAGGCCAATTCTTAATGCAATTGTCGTGGCCCAAATTTCTCCAGTGGTTAATTCGTTTTGAGTTTGAAAATCTAAAAGATAATTTTCTAGTTCACTGATCTCTATTTTTCCTTCAAGTTTATTTATTAAAGGATTTATTAATTCAAAAATTCTTGGTAATACCTTATTTTTACCATCTTTTATCCTTGGTAATGTATTACAAAATTTTTGGGGGAAATCTCTATTTAGAATATTTATTTGTTCTTTAAGGAGATAGTAATTATCAAGAAACCAATAGAATGAATGATTTTGCTGGCTCTTTATATCGCTTTCCGTTAATTTTTTTTTGTAAAGAAGGATACTCTTTGAAAATTTCTTAATTTCTTTGCGTATCTTATAGAATGATTTTTCTTGAGGAAAAAAAATAGTATTACTATCTACGATGAGACTCTCTCGCTCGTTTGATTGAGATGATTGCTCCATGGGATGCAGCATTTTTAACTCCAATCCAAGAATTTAAATTGGGGCTTTATGACCCAAATTTAAAACAAGTTGACCAGTTTTATGGCCTTTTGAAGTTCTCTTGCATTTTGAATGCCAGCTGTTTTGGAATTTAGATATTGAAAGGGAGGCTCATGCCAATGATAGCGGCGAAGTCTCTAGCTTTTTCTTTTTTTATTGAACTGTCCTCGACAAAGTATTCCGATCTGTTTGTCCAATTTAAAGCAAGCTCTAGAGTTAAATTATTTTTTAATGTTTTACGATTCGAAAAATAAATATCAACGTAATTTGGATTTCCTGCACCAGATGTTGTCTCCGCAGTTTCTCCACATGAAGCACAAAGTTCTCGTGAGATAATATGACCCTTTGGGTTGTCAAACATATTGTAGCCCACAAATATTGTTCCCCCTAATGTTTTGGTATAAATCCATTCATAACCAATTCGTATGTATTTATAGGCCCCTTCATAACCAAAATAACTATCCATATAAGATAACTCTAAGATTAATCGCTTAATGTTTAAATATACATTTAGTTCTTGAGCTTCAAATATTTCAGCTCCTGGGAAAAGAAAACGATTGTATGCAACTTGTAGTTCCAAATCGTTACTTATCCATCTTTTTCCTGTGCTGAGGTCAACTTCATGAGTCACCTGAGAATTTTCTCCAAGAGCAGGATCACTAAATTCAGCATTTGAGAAAAAGCCGCTTAAGAAAAAACCTGAGTTATGTTCACCATCGACAGTGAGTTGTAAGACCGGCCTGTTTTCACTAAAAGTGGTGCCTCTCCAAATATAGTTTGAATATGAGCTTATTTCCGATTCAATGCTGGCACTATATGTAATCGAGGTACATATAAGTAAGACAAAAAAATGTATTACAATCATTCTTGAATGATGCATGATAATTAAAGAGTTGTTAATACTATTTTATTTGAAATTGAGGATTGATGGACTGGACGAAATTTACACCAGCTTCTTGCTTGCCAGACTGTTGGTGCGAAGCCCCAAGGATTGGATCATTCATTCTTGAACCAGTTAATAGTTGGACCAACTTTATTTTTGTTTTACTGGGATTGTTTTTAATTTTTTTTGATAAAAAGATTCCCTATGGTTCTAATTTTTTATCAATGAATAGGGGATATTCTCGCGTTTACGGATCGGCCCTCATTTTTCTTGGTTTTGGGTCGTTTCTTTTTCATGCCTCTCAAACTTTTGTTGGGCAGTGGTTTGATGTTTTTGGCATGTATCTTGTTTCAGCTTTTTTTGTCGTTTATAACTTAATCAGAATCAAATTATTAAAACCTCATTCCTTTTTTATTTATTATTTATTAAGTTGTACTTCTCTTGGCTTATTTATTTATTTTTTTCCTGACTCGAGACGATGGCTTTTTGGTTTCCTTGTTCTTTTAATCCTCTTTCAAATAATTTATACGAATATAAAGTTTAAAAGTATTTTCAAGAGTTTCTATCTTGTTATTTCTATTTTGACTTATTTGATGGGGCAATTCTTATGGTATCTTGATAAGTCAAAAATTTGGTGTCATCCGTATGCGCTTATGAATGGGCATGGACTTTGGCATTTATTAACTGGTATTTCTTCAATGACTATTTTTCTTTATTTCGCATCGGAGCAAACTACCTCAACTGAAAGTGGTCTAAGTATTCAGGTTTGATAGATTGACCATCTTTTTCAATAAGCCATGGGAGAATGATATTCTTTGGTACCTTAATGATTCCAGGTTTTATATAGGTATTTGAAATTTTATCGATGAAGGTTGTTGTCACTCCATGATTGACTTTAGGGTTGTGAAAGTGATGATAGAAGTGATGTTTTCTTAATCTTAAACCCAATTGGGTTTTTGGAGCTTTTGCATGAAAACTCCAGTGAACCCATTCATAAACTGAAAACATACTCAGGAAACCCAAGTTGAAGGCGAATCCAAATTCCCAAGAATTAAGGATAAATGTCATGAGACTCATCATGATCAAACTAACGGGAATTGCCGCTAAAATTTTATACCCAAGAGGAGCAAAGTAGTTTGTCTCAGCATGATGTCTCGTATGCTCTTTTTTAAAAAGAGTATTAGTTCGAAGGACGTGCCCTACAAAGCGGTGAAGTAAGTATTCCATAATTGGCCATGTCATTAAGCCAAGTGAACTAAATATGAAGTATTTCATGGACATCTCCCCATTACAGCTTAATTATACACGATTTGGGGATTTGCCTAATTATACTTTGTTAATAATTATTTTCTCAACCTGTTAAATCTACTCGTTGAGCTTTGAATCGAGCCTTTCGATTTATAGCTTGATCCAGTGAAGTTATTTTTTTTCTTTAGTTCTTTAAATTCTTTAATTAAGTTTTTGATTTTTCTTTTCACGTTTCACCCCTTTGGTTTTAAGATTTTAATATTTATTTTTAAGACCTCCATTTAAGAAAACCATAATTTTATTTTGATATTAGTCAGCTGATTATCTTGCAGACGTCATGTTGTTATTCATTTTTTTGTTGTTAGTTGTTTTACGTGAAATAACTTTAGGAGGTTCACATGTCTAATTTTATCAATAATTCAGGTGCATTTTTAAACCAGAATCCTTTCCCTCAATGGCAAAAAGAAATGAATGACTTATTTGAACGATTTAATAGAGATATGGGGGCCAATAGAGTTAATTCCTCCTCGATCTCTCCAAATCTGGAGCTCGTTGAGACGGACCGAAATTATCAGGTGACTTTCGAAGTTCCAGGCATGAATGAAAATAATCTCAAAGTCTCTCTAAAAGATAATCGACTCATTGTCGAAGGAACAAGAAAGCAGATGGAATACACGGGGCAATCAGAGATTTGTTTTACGGAACTTAATTTTGGTGATGTCTTAAGAGAAGTTTCTTTCGATGAAGAGATAAATGCGAACACCATTAAAGCGACCTGCCACGATGGTTTACTTCGAGTGACTTTAGATAAGCTAGAACCAGGTCTCCATCAAGTGAAAAGAATTCCCATTCAGAAGTCCTAATTTATTCCAGGGAGAGCCGTTTTTATTGTTCTCCCTCTTACAATTTTCTTGTGAGGTAATTATGTTTAATCATCCCTCTGTCATGGTCGTAGATGATTTTAGTGATGACTCAAAGAATGCCTTAATTTTTGCCAATGACCTTAGGTTGAAAACATCAGGTGATTTGACGGTCGTTTTTTTTTCTTACCAGAAAGAAGCGAGTCATGATGATCAATTTATGCATATGATTGACTCAAGACTTTTTGAATTAAATATTGCGGCCAATACTCAGGTCCTTGATAAGGATGATGAGTTCTCTTTACTTAAATTGATTAATCAATCCAGGATTGATCTCTTGATATTAAGTGAACCTTTCATTCATCCTTTTCTAAGCTCTCAATCCGTTTTTGCCACCAAGTTGGTGAATAAGATCTCTATACCCTTACTTATTTTTAGGAATCGTCCCCAGCTTGATAGAGTTGATGTCCTCTTGGATCCTCGATTCTCAATGAATAAGATACTTAGTCTTGGTGAAGAAATTTCAAATCTCCTTTCTGCGAAACTTGGTGTCGTTACAATTTGGGAGCAATTACAGCGTGATGATTATGCCGGAGCAAGGATGGGATATCCCTATATCTCGACAGACTTAAGGGATGATCAAAAAGTCATTTTTTTAAAAAAACTTAAATCTATTATCCGGCATCGTATGACCAATTTACTTGATCCTGATATACATGTTGAGCTCCCTCTAGGGAAAAAGAGATCTAATCAACTTCTCGACATTATTCATCATGATCAAGCTGATCTCATTATTTTACAAAAGCACCAACGTTCTTTTCTTGAGAGTCTCTTTTTTATTTCGTCAATTAAGCAGCTCATAAAAAAGTTTGAAGGAAGTATTCTTGTTTGCCCATCATAAAAAGGAGCTTTTATGGGAGGAGATTTTAAATACCGTCATCGTGCCCACGCAGGTCAAGTTCTAGGAGAGATTATCCTAGAAAAAAAAATCCTTGATCCCATTATTTTGGCCCTTCCTAGGGGAGGAGTTCCGGTCGCTGCAGAGATTTCAAGTCTTTTACATATTCCCTTTGATGTTCTTATAGTGAGAAAAATAGGGGCCCCCTTTAATCCTGAGTATGGAATTGGGGCGATCTCCGAAGATTTAAATCCTCTAATGCAGGCAGGGGAGTTTATTCCTGTCGAACACCTTGATGATGATGTTCTAGATATTATTGCTGATGAAAAGAAAGAATTATTGCGAAGAGCAAAACTTTACCGTGGTGAACGTAAGTTACCTCAAGTTAAAAATCGAAATGTTCTACTTATTGATGATGGGCTTGCCACAGGTATTACGGCAGCCGCTGCTGGTAGATTCCTCAAACAACTTGGAGCAAAATCTGTCATTTTAGTTGTTCCTGTAGGACCAAGTTTATATCATGAATATGTAACAAAATATGTTGATGAGATTATCTGTCCTCTAAAACCGCGCCATTTTTCATCCGTTGGTGAGTGGTATATGGAATTTGGCCAGGTTAGCGACGAGGAGGTTATCAGATATCTTCATCCTCCTTATCATGATCAACAAATGATGAACAATTTTTGATCGAGGTTTATAGTCTTTTAAATGTTTAAAGGACTGTGGCCAAATGCTGGCCCTTGGGTCTAGTATTTTTATATGAAATATCTTGCACCAGATTCTCAAGATTTGAGTACACTTCTGCCGGAAATTCCAGTTCTACTCATGGGGTCTGGACCAGTTCCTGTACCCCATGAGGTGGCCAAGGCCAATACCATTGTCATAAGTCACCTCGGTGATACGATGAAAAAAGTTGTATCTCGAGTTCAACTTATGGCCCAGTATGTTTTTCAAACCAAGACGAGCAAAATTTTTGGAATATCTGGGCCCTCTTCTGCTGGAATGGAGATGGCCGTAAGTTCACTGCTATGGCCTGGCCGTAAGGTCTTAGTGCTTAACCTAGGGACCTTTAGTGCTCGATTTGCCGAAATGGCCCGAAGCTTAGGCGCCGAGGTTCAAGAAATTTTTCCCAAGGGAATGGCCCCGATTTATGTTGATCAAGTTAAAGATATTTTAGAGAAAGAATCATTTGATGTTCTCACGATTGTTCAAGGTGAGACATCTTGTGGTGTTAAAAATATTTATCTTCAAGATATAGTAGCTCTTGCAAAAAATTTTGGACTTTTAACCATTGTGGATGCCGTTTGTACACTTTCAACGATGCCTCTGCCTATGGATGAGTGGGGGATTGATATTGTATTTGTCGGAGGCCAAAAAGGTCTGTCTGCTGTTCCTGGAATTTCTCTCATCGCCTTTTCTGAATCTACATTTGATTTTGTTTCGGCTAGAACACAACCAATGCCTCATTGGTGCCTAGACCCGCGTAGGGCCTATAAGTTTTGGGGCCTTGGAGAGTATCACTATACAGCTCCTGTGACGGGTATCCTGGCCATTCATGAGGGGCTTCGTCTCATTTGCGAAGAAACATTAGAGGCAAGGTTTGAAAGACATCTTAAATGCTCAACCACTTTACAGAGATCTCTTGAAGCCATGGGCTTCTCCCTTTTTACTCCAGAAGAGTTTAGGCTAAATTCTGTTGTGGCCATAAACAATCTTCCTAACGTGAAAACAAAAGAACTCATTTCACTGCTTATTAAAGAATGTCACCTAGAGATTTCTGGTGCTTTTGGTTTAGATATTATAAGAGTTGGACAGATGGGTGAGCAGTGTCGATATGAAAATATTCAAAGAGTTCTCCTTGGGTTGGCCCACGGTTACAGTAAATTTGGTCATCATCTCGATTTAGAAAGTGGTCTTCAAGTCTTTAATAAGTTTAGGTCTGAAGGATGAGTTTACCATCATGGTGGTTACTTTTTTTTGCCTGGATTATTGCTACCATAGCGACTCTTGGAAGTTTATTCTTTAGCGAAGTGATGCATTACCCACCGTGTGTATTATGCTGGTATCAGCGAATTTGCATGTATCCACTATGTTTCATTTTTTTAACTGGAATGTTTCCACTCAATAAATCCGTGACAAGATATGCCTTCCCACTGGCCATGACGGGGTGGTTTATTTCTTTTTACCATAATTTACTCTATTACAAAATTCTGCCTGAATCAGCTGGCCCCTGTGTAAAAGGTATTTCTTGTACAACGGTTTTCTTTAATTGGTTGGGTTTTATAACAATCCCTTTGCTATCGCTTATTTCTTTTTCTCTCATTTTGATTTTAATTTTTTTAACTCATAGGAGTTTTCAAGTTGAAAACTAAGCCACTTCTTATTGTTCTTGCTGTCTTCGTGTTTCTTGTTGGACTTTTCTTTTTAGGATCTCATTTGGTTAAAAATGAGAATCAAAATTTGAAAAATACTGATTTGATCCATTCACCAAATTCAATGCGCAAAGGATCTGAAAAAGCCTCTGTGGTGGTGACTGAATTTTTTGACCCCGAGTGCGAAAGTTGTCGTGAGTTTCAACCTTATTTAAATAGTCTTTTAAATGATTATGATGGACGAATTAAATTAGTCTTACGATATGCTCCTTTCCATACGAATTCTATTTTTGCCGTTAAGATTCTTGAAGCAGCAAGAGAGCAAAATCAATACTGGGAGACTCTTCAGGTCCTCTATAAATTTCAACCAGACTGGGGCAGCCATGATCATCCTCGGCCTGAATTAATTTGGGGCTATCTCAATTCACTAGACTTAGATATCAATAAATTGAAAGTGGATATGGAGTCAGAACGGATTAAGAATTTAATTGATAATGACATAAAAGCTGGAAAGAGCTTAGGTGTCTACGCAACTCCAACATTTTTTGTGAATGGAAAGATGGTTTCAGAATTTGGGCCGGTTTACCTTAGGACGGCGATTGAAGAGGCTTTGAAGCAGTCTTCGAATTAAGCTGACCACAGGCCGCAAGAATTTGATCCCCTTTAGTCGCTCTAATCAAAGTTGGAATTTTGTATTGATCTAAAATACTTTTAAAATGCTCAACCTTAGATAATTGAGGTCGTTGATAAGGGCTGCCAGGGAAGGGATTAAAGGGAATGAGGCTGATATAGGCTTTTTTACCTTCAAGAAGTTTACCTGTGAGATGAGCATCTTCGTCAGTATCATTAAAATTATCGATGAGTAAGTATTCATAAGTCACGAATCTATTTTTTCCCTCAGGAATACTGTCTACATATTTAATCACCTCTTCTAAGGGATATTTTTTATTAATTGGTATGAGCTGATCTCTTTTTTCTTTAAGTGGTGAGTGAAGGGATAGTGCAATATTGACCTTCGGCATCTCTTCTTTCCAGCGCTCAAGGCCAGGTAAATAACCTGCCGTTGATATTGTAATTTTTTGATCTGCTATGGATAAACCATGCTGAGAAAGAAAAATTTCACAGGCCATTTTGACGGCATCAAAGTTATGAAGGGGTTCGCCTTGTCCCATAAAAACAATATTGAGAATTTTATCATCCTCTGGGCGATTGGCCGTTAACCACTTCTGAGCAACTAGAAATTGACCAATAATTTCATCCGTCCTGAGATTTCTTGATAGCCCCTGAAGACCTGTGTGGCAGAAGGAGCATTTCATGGCACATCCAACCTGGGATGATAGGCATATTGTATACTTACCATTAAAAGGTATCAGCACAGATTCAATTTTTTGCCCATCTTCCAAACGGAAAAGAAATTTAACCGTTTTATCATCTGAGCACTGAGTAACTTCAATTTCTGGGAGGTTGAAGTTTAAAAATTCGGAGACAAAATTAATTGAATCTTTAGCGAGATTTTGTAGGCAAGGTTCACTTTTTCTTTTCTTATAATGCCAGTTAAAGAGTAGTCCTGGCCCACTAGGGGGGAGCCCTCTTTCACGGAAAAGTAACTCAAGTTCAGCTAAAGAATGCTGATAAAAAGATGTTTTCATGAATCTTAAGCTTTAACATGATTAGTCTTTAACTTGAAAGGAAAAAATAACCTCAGTCTGTACAGAATTGATAATCATGCAATTTTTTGTGGTTTTTTCTAGGAGTGCAAGTGCTCTGTCTGGTTGCTTGGCCCCCGATAGCTCGACATGTATTTCAAATTTTCTCATCCAGGGCTGGGCCTTATCTCCCTTGTCTACAGTGAGATTCCCAGTTCCTGTTATATTTTCAAAATCTAGTCTGGATTTTTCTGCTACGAATTTAAAAGTCGCGATAAAGCAATTGAGAAGTGCTAAACCATACAAGTCCTCAGGCGAGTAACCTAGGCCCGGGCCTTCAAATTCTGGAGGAATACAAAGTTGTAGTTCAGGATAATTTTTATCAATCGCTTTGGCTTCCCATGATGAGTTGATACCTTTCTGCGATTGACTAAAGACTTTAAATATTTTTTCCATTTAATTCCCCTTTATTTAACCAAAGCTTTTGATAAAGACCTTCTGGATCATAGGCGTTTGCCTGACTTTTTGGATTAAAGAGACGATCTCGTGGATCAGCTCCTACACCGGCCGTGTAATTCCAGTTGCCCCAGTTTTGACAAGGATCATAGTCGATCAGGTTTTTTTCAAACCAATCTGCACCCCAAGTCCAATCTAATTTTAGTGTTTTTGCAAGATAGTTAGAGACATTTTGCCTGCCACGATTTGACATCCAGCCTGTGAGAAGAAGTTCTTTCATGTTTGAATCGATAAACGGTTCGCCAGTCTCACCAAGAGTCCATTTATTAAATTCATTTTTATTTTGCTCAAAGAACTTTTGATTCTTTTGATTAATCCCTTGCAGATGAAAAATTTTGGACCCATGTTTTTTTGCATAAAACTTGAAATAATCACGCCATAAGAGTTCATAGATAAGCCAATAGGTTGATTTATTTTCACCATGATTTTTTTCAAATTCTTTAACCTGATGAAAAATTTCACGGGCCGAAATCGCACCTAGAGCGAGCCAAGGAGAGAATTTTGAAGAGTCATCTTTATTGATCATTCCATTACGAGTGTCATCATAATGAAGGATGGATTGAGTTTCCCATATATATTGGTGAATTCTGCTTATCCCACTTTCTTCCCCCCCTTGAAACCACGGATGAAAGGCTAAAGGACCCCAATCAATTTTTTCTTGAGGGAGGTGCAGAGAAGAAAGCTTTAAGTTTTGTTCATGAATAGGGACAGATACTTTCAAGTTTGAATCAATAATTTTTTTAAATTCGGAAAATATTTTAGGTAGTTTCTCAATAAGGATTGGAAGATCAGCTTCTTTTATTAAACTTGATTGATCAAATGAAACGGTCTCAATCGCCAGATTATTCGCCAGTGTTTTTAATGTCTTTTCGTCTCTCAATTCATTAAAGGCATGCTCTGTTGAATATAAGAGATGTGTGAACTGATGAGTCTTATGGAGAGTTGGAAGAAGTTCGTGAATGGAATGCTGAGTAACATGAAGGCTAAGGTTAAATGATTTTAGCGTTTTTTGTAATTCTTCTAAGCTTTGTTTTAAAAATCCTCGGCGCTGAAGACCCCAATTGGGTAAAGAAGAAGGGAGGGGATAGACGATAAGAATTTCGCCACCACGCTCGTTGGCCCATTTAAAGACTTCATTGTCATGAAGCCTAAGATCCTGTCGCATCCAATAGAGATATTTCATTCACTAAGACTATCAGATTTAACCCTAAGCTTTACTTGATAACTCCTAGACATATGGCTCATTGGTTGATTTTTCTTGTCTGGTATAAGGTTGCTTTTGAATGATCTTGTAAGGAATTCTAACTATACGGATTCTTTTCAAAAGTTTTAATCTTTTAGTAATGGATTGCTTTTTCAGTCAAGGAGTTAGACTTGAAATACTTTTATCTGGCCATTATGGCCATGTCCCTTTCGCCCGTATCTTTTGCCAATAAATTAATCTTTCCTGTTTCCCATCCTAAAATGGACTTAAAAGTTTCTGATCCATTTCAACTGGCGCAGGCCCATTTAGGTGTAAAACTACAAGCCGAAGATTTTAAATTAATAGAGACGAAAAAAAGTCTTTTAGGGACACATTTCTATTACCAACAGATGCACCATGGATTTAACGTTGAAGGGGCACAACTCGTTGTCACTATCAACTCAATGGGAAAGTTAACTAAAATCTATAATAACTCAACTCAATTGCCATCGGCCCTTCAAAAGGCTTTCATTCCTATGATTTCAGAGAGCATGGCCATGGAACATGCTTGGGCCCATTTGGCATCAGATGGAAAACTTTTAGAGCGACCAACTTCGACACTTCTTTTCAGACCGGACTTGGGCTTAGTCTTTAAAGTCAATATCAGTACATCTTCACCTTTTGGTCACTATTCCATTATTGTTGATGCAACTGATGGTAGAGTACTTTCTGTTGAAGATGCTGCGCTACCTCGTATGAAGCGTGCTGAGTCTCAGGTTAAAAAACAAAATTTAAATTCGAGAGTTATTCCTTTTAGCTCAGCTCTTGCTAATTTTGAAAAATCTGAAATTATTTTTAATCTTTTTGAAAATGTGAGTTTTGTAATTGGTTCAGCTCAGGTTTTTGACCCAAATCCAGTTGTCACCTTAGGTCGTACTGATTTACAAGATGATTCGGATGATAGTTTATTTACTCAAGCCTATAAGAATGAAGAACTTAAAGACATTTCTTTTTCAAATGGTGTTTATAATCTTCGTGGGCCAAAAGTTACTCTCGTTGATTTTGAGGGGCCAAGGATCGCTCCTTCTACATCTTCTGATGGGAACTGGGTTTTTGAAAGATCAAATGATGAATTCAACGATGCAATGACTTATCTTCATATCGACCGAAGTGTACGTTATATTGAATCTCTAGGTTTTATTGGCCAGCATGCTGTCTTTACAAAAAGTTTAGAGATTGATGCCAATGGTGTTGATGGTGCTGATAATTCTCACTACATTCCTTCATCTCGCCGCTTGGCCTTTGGTCATGGCTGTGTGGATGATAATGAAGATGTCGATGTGATCTTGCATGAACTTGGTCATGCCATTCAACATCACATTAATCCTTCATGGTTTGGTGGTGATACGGGGGCCATGGGAGAAGGATTCGGAGACTATTGGGCAGCATCTTATAGTGTCACCACTGAAAATGGACTCAACGGTGAAGTGAATTGGGTTTTTAAATGGGATGGCCACAATGATTGCTGGCCAGGAAGAAAACTCAATGCCTTTACTCCAACTTATAATCGGAAGAGATCATATGGCGCCCATGCCCCAGTTGACGGTGGAATTTCAGATGAACTCTGGTCAACACCTATCTTTCAAGCTTTTTTAGAAATGTATAAGAATGGTGTTGCTCGTGAAGATATAGATAAGATCATTCTAGAGGCTCACTTTGGATTAGGGTCAGGAGTTAAAATGCCTGATATGGCCCTTTCTATTGTGAAGACAGCAAAAGATCTTTTTCCAGATAAAGACTATGATCAAGTTTACTTAAGACATTTTAAAAAGATGAAAATTCTCTAAAAAAAAAGGCTCCCTAGGGAGCCTTTTTTAATGACCATTTTTCTTATTATATAGAATTGAAGACCAGAGAGACATCCCAATAAGAATCGCTCCGATGAGCCCAGTGATCACTTCAGGAATGTGGTGAACTGTTCCCCAAAACATAATCACAGCAAGTGATCCAATGGCATAAAAGGCTCCATGCTCTAGGTATCTGTACTCGGCCAGAGTTCCCTTATCAACGAGCATAATTGTTAAGCTTCGAACAAACATAGCACCTACACCAAGACCAATCATAATGATGAAGAGGTTATTAGTGACGGCAAAAGCTCCTACAACTCCATCAAATGAGAAGGAAGCATCAAGGACCTCTAGGTAAAGGAACATACCCATGCTGGCCTTATTCAAATCAAGTTCTTGAGTTTCATCAGGTGATTGAAGAAAAGCACCAATCCCATCGACGGCTACGTAAGTGACAATTCCCCAAATACCAGAAACAAGAAAACTCATTTTTTCATGCTCTGCTTGGTAAAGAGAGAAAAAGTAAATAATTGCTAGGGTGATGGCAATTTCGACCGCATCCATACGGCCAAGTTTTGAAATTGGTTTTTCAATAATAGAAACCCAGTGAACATCTTTTTCTTCTTCGAAAAAATACTTCAGGGCCACCAGCATAAGAAAGGCTCCACCGTAAGCGGCAATACTCACATGGGCGGAAAGCATTATTTTGGCATACTCATCAGGTCGTTTAGCGGCCATAACGAGGGCATCAATTGGATTAATACCCGCCATCACACCAACCAGGAGAAGAGGGAAGACAAGTCTCATTCCGAAGACCGCAATCGCAATACCCCAAGTGAGGAAGCGATGTTGCCAGAGGGGAGTCATCTTCTTTAAGACGATCGCGTTGACAACGGCGTTATCAAACGAAAGTGAAATTTCTAGGACACTGAGAACTGTGGCCAAAAATAAAGCCGAAAAGCCACCAGCTATGGTTCCAGAATAATACTGGCCAACCCAGAAGGCACAAGCTCCACCCATAAGGGAGAGTAAGATAGATCCTTTAAAGTATTTCAACATAAGCTGCATAGTGTTATTCCTTTAAATATTGGGATATGTCACATTAAGCTAATCCAGTATTCAAAATCAATAGATTTCATGAATTTGCCCATTTCAATTTGATTGGTTTAACACATTTAGATAGTCTCTCTGCATGCATCCCAAAAACAAACATAAAGACGGTTATGATTTTAATCTCCTGGTTTCGGGATGCCCGGAACTTAAAGGCCGTGTCATTGAGAAATTTGGCAAATCAACCATCGATTTTTCAGATCCTCTTTCGGTGAAACTACTGAATAAAGCTCTCCTCAAAGCCCACTATCAAATTCATGATTGGGATATTCCTGAAGGATTTCTTTGTCCTCCAATACCGGGACGGATTGATTATCTTTATCATCTCTCAGACCTTATGGGAGATAAAAAATCCATCAAGGGATTAGATATTGGGACTGGGCCAAGTTGTATTTATCCCATTTTGGGAGTCAGTGAGTTTCGCTGGACCTTTATCGCTACAGATATTAATGAGCGTGCACTGGCCTCAAGTTCAAGAATTATTGAAAAAAATAACCATCTCAATGGTCAGATTGAGCTTCGTCATCAAAAGGATAATCGTTTTATTTTTAAAAACATCATCAATAAAAATGACAAGATCGATTTCACAATGTGCAACCCTCCTTTTCATGCCTCAGCTGAAGAGGCGAAAGCTGGTGCCTTAAAGAAAATTCGAAATTTAAAATTAAAAAATGAAAAGTTGAATTTTGGAGGAATGCCCCATGAGTTATGGTGTCCAGGTGGCGAGAGGGCTTTTGTCACTCAAATGATTAAAGAAAGTAGCGATTACCGTGATCAGGTGGGCTGGTTTACGTCACTCATTTCAAAAGCCGAAAATGTAAAGCCTCTCATAAAAATCATTCATGAATTGAATGCATCTGAAGTTCGAGTCATTGAAATGAAATTAGGACAAAAAGTTTCCAGGATACTTGCTTGGACTTATCAGAAAAATAGGAATTAAAAAGATGGAAAATATTAATACCAAGCTCCTTTTAGATGAGATTAATAAGTTTGTGACGGAGAGAGACTGGGATCAATTTCATTCAGTTAAAAACTTATCGATGGCCCTATCAGTAGAGAGTTCTGAGTTGCTGGAGATTTTTCAATGGATGAGCGAGCAACAATCAAATCAAGTTGGAACAAACAGTGAAAGTCTTGGGAAAGTGAAAGATGAACTGGCCGATATCTTTTACTACTTGTTAAGAATTTCATCTAAACTCAATATTGATCTTGAAGAGTCACTCATGCAAAAAATGCAAAAAAATGCTGAAAAATATCCCATCGAAAAATCAAAAGGCTTAGCAAAAAAGTACACTGAGATTTAGTTTTAATTAAGAAAATGAATCCCGCTTATAGGCCATAATGATTCCTGGAAGTATTCAAACCAAGGAGACTTTATGGCCAGATTTAATCAAAACGGTAAGAAAAAACTCTCTATCAAAGAAAAACAAGATAAGAAAAAAGAAAAAATAAAAAGAAAGCAAACTGAGCAGAAAACTGAATAAAGATATTTGAATAACAGATAAAAACGACCTTCAAATGAGTTTGCTTTCACCCTTGAAAGGAATGAAAACATTCTTATAACCGAGGTCGTTTAATTTCTTTTTTAATTCCATTTTTGCAACAGCTTCACCGTGAAGTAAACAAATTGAACGGGTTTTATCAACACTTTCAAGCCAGTGAATAAGTTCGCCTTGATCAGCATGAGATGAAAAGGCTTCAGATCCCCAGACTTCACCTGACCATTGGATATTTTCCTCTTCATTGAGCGAGATAGTTCGATCTCCCTCGAGGAACGCTCGCCCTGGTGTTCCTTCACCCTGATAGCCTGGAAGGAAGAGGATTGCCTTATTATCGTTTTGCCAATTGGCAAGATGTCGCTTAATTCTTCCCCCCGTCAGCATACCAGAGGAACTGATGATAATGAGTGGGCCAGATTTTTTTTGCAAACTTTCCCATTCTCTTTCATGCTCAAGGACATCAAATTCCTCCATGGCCGAGACAACGAGGTGCTGATTTTTAGTGAGAGCACTAAATTGTTTATAAATCTTGGAAGCTTCTTTCATCATAGGACTATCAAGAACAACTCTTACTTTATATTCGGGATGTCTTTGGAAAAAATCAAATATAAGTGACATGAGCATTTGAGCTCTAGCGACCGCAAAACTTGCAATAATACCAACTCTAGAATCATTCACTACGGTGGCAATAAAAGTATGAAGATCCTTATGGTAGTCACCAGTTCTATATTTTCCCCCATAAGTTGACTCCATGATGATGAGGCTCCCATCATGGCAAAGCTCAGGAGGAGGGAGAAGAGGATCATCAAAGCGTCCTAAATCTCCGGAGAAAATAATTTTTTTGTCGTCCGATTTCAAGATGACTGAGGAAGCTCCTATGATATGGCCTGCTGGAATAAGTTCAAACTGGGCCCCTAAGATTGATATTTTTTGATGCCAATTCACAGGCTTAATGAGTGAGTCCGTGAGCATCACATCTTGCTGAGAATAAAATTCTTCTTCAGATAATTTAGCGCTATCAACCAAGATAATTTTGACGAGTTTCGCCGTAGCAGGAGTGCAATAAATGGGGCCATTAAATCCTTTTTTAACCAACCTCGGCAGATACCCAGAGTGATCAAGGTGAGCATGGGTCAAAATGATCGCCTTAATATCACTAGGTTTAAAAGGAAGATTTTCAAGATTCTGCTCTTCTGCATTCTCTGGGCCTTGCACAAGACCACAATCAATTAAAATGCGGCCTTCAGGTAACTCAACAAAGGTTTTAGAGCCAGTCACTTGGTCAGTGGCCCCCCAAAAGATAATTTTCATCGATTTCCTTCACAGAGAATATTAACTTCACTCATGATATCTCTAATGATGGAATCATTTATTCCAAGCTGAGAGAGTACATCCTTGCGACCGCATAAATCTCTGGCGAGTATTATTTTTTTATCTATTAATGAATTTTTGAGGCTTTTATTTATGCACCTTAAACTTGTGATAGGGTAAAGTTTCATTTCTTTAATTTCATCAAGAAAAGATCTTCCGGTGGGAGCATTAATGCCTAGAAGTTTTAGGCCAGAACCATTTGCATAGGTGATGGCATCTGTACTAAATGCTGTGTTACTAACGAGATAAAATTCTTTTAGCAACTTCCCTTCTGGGCCCGTTCTTAAATCATCCCAACGGGCCTTCACATAGAGTGCAATCTTGATGTCATTCTTAATACCAAGACGATTATGAAATTTACATTCGACAAAGTTTCTTAAGCCATTTTTTTCAGTTAGAACATCGATCTCATGTTTAACAAATTTACCTTGAACTAATTGACATGTTTTAGTTTTGAAACCTTTGGCCTCAAAATATCTTGAAACAAATAATTCAAAATTATGACCGGATGGTCCGAGGTCAAAGAGAGCTCTTTTTAGAGAATACTGGACAGCTGCAACTTGGGAACTAGCCTTAACAAGATGTAAAGCTTTGCGATAGATATCACGTGTCTTAAACCCCTCGTTGAGTTCGCTAGCAATTTGTTCTGTGATGTTTTTACAAGCTTTAGGGGAGAGTCCTGAGTGTTGAATGGATTGATAGAGTTTATTCTTTGAGAATATTTCGGGACGACCACTGGCCTTGATAATATTAAAATGTCGTCTTGGCTTTTTATGATTTCTCATTCTTTCTATAATCTTTGATTAAGTAAAAAAGTTTTGATTTTGAATCCTTAGGGATTTAGAGAACTTCATGATTCTCTTTACGAGGATCATATTTTTTAGATCATTTATTTCTTCTTATTTATTAAACCCTTGAGTTCATTAAGTTCTTTCTTAATGTCTGGAGGGATGTGAGTGCCGGATGATCCAGAAAATTCAAATTCTATGGAGTCTTTATATTCCTCAAAACATTTAAGTGCCATAGCATGTTTTGGATAACGCAAAATACACTGTTTAAAAAAGAGGTCACCAGATCCAAAAAAGTTTTCTCTCTTTAGATATTTCTCCGAGCGACCAATCCAAAAATTGAGGTCTGGTCCGAGGGGGGATTGTTTATTCCTGAACATGTAATTTGAAAGGAAACCTGATATAAAAAGATGATCAACATCATGAACATCCTCTAGTTGAGCATGCTTGGTGAGTGGTTCAACAGTTAATTTAATAAAGTTTTGAACTTCCTCATCAGTTTTAAGGCCCTCGCTCGAAATATTCTTTTTAGTCCAAGCGAGTAGTTGCTCCTTCCAGTTATGAAGGGTTTGCTTGAGCTCAAGAGATAATCCTTTTTTATCTTTATAATGGTCAATAAGGGTTATCATCGCGAGTGAGTTTTTATGCACTTTTGTTTCGATGAGAAGAATTTGTTTAAAGGGATTTATAAGATCCTTTGTATCTCCTTTAAGTATTTTTTGATCAATAGATTTCGTGAAGGAGTTTTTTGCATCCAGGTAGCGGCGAACGATAAGTTGAGCAATCCCTAGATTATAAGCATCAGTAAATCTTGATTGATCAACATCAAGACCAGTTAATTCATAACTTGAGGGAAGTTCACCCGGTAGGCGAGTATGGCAATCAAGGCAAATGGCAGTCAGTTCCTTAAGCCTCCAAAGTGCAATTTCTTTATTTCCTCTTTTAAAGGATTGTAGACTTTCTGATAAGTTTTCTTGAATCAACTGATAAGTAGGGAGGAAAACTTCTTGTTTCACTAATCGCTCATGACCTGCGGCTTTGAAGGCTTGCTGGATTTTGATGAGATTTTCCTCAATCAGTGGAAAGTTCTTTTTCTCTTGAAATTTTGCCTCACTGGTGAGGTAAGGAACTAGTTTTGACAAGGCTTCAAAAGCCTGATTCATTTGTTCACTAGTTGCTGCCTGCACAGCCGATGAGGTCAAAACAATAAAGAGATATAAGATTTTTTTTGTCATGCTATTTTAATCTTGTTTCAAGAAGGTGTTGGGTTGCTTTAAGAGCATCTATCCAAGTAAAAATTCCAACTAAGTGATGATTGTCTTCAATCAGGGCACAACCGTATTTCTTTTCTGCCATTTCTGCCAAGACGACATCCATATGGGTGTCTGGTTTAACAGTAAAAGGGTTTGGAGTAAAGCAATCGTAAACTTTGAGATTTTTAATATCAATATTTCTTAAGCCTTTAATTAAATTTATATCCGTGCTGGTTATAACCCCCTCAATTTTTCCATGGAAAACAACTGGCAAATGGCGAATATCATTTTTTTGCATAAGTTCTTCTGCTTCAATAAGAGAGGCGTCCTTCTCAATGTGATAAGGTGTGCTTGTCATGTATTTCATGATGTTAGGGATTGGCTTCGTCATAAATTTTCCTTTCTAGGGTTATATCTCAATCTTATTTAATACTTTTGAGTAAAAAGTTTAAATTGCCCTTATCATTCTTTTTATTGATCAATGTCAGTTCTGGCCATGATCGCAGCTCCAAGTTTTATTCGTATGTTAATTAATTCACTTCAACGTCGCTTACCAAAATTTTTTGCCCTGGATCTAGTCTTGATTGGCTTCATGACACTTGGTTTAAGGGTGGTCAAATTTTATAAAAAATAGCATGGCCGTTCAGTCGGGTTCTGAGTCTGAATCAATGATTTGTCATTAATATTCCATGAAGCAGAGCTTCTCTTAAGACTTTAAACTTTAAAAATTTTTACTTTGGCCAGATACTATCTCTTTATCATTATCGGAGCACGGCCATGTCATCTTCTTTTTTCAAAAGTCTCTCTTTTCAGATTATTGTGGCCATGATTTTTGGGGCAATTATCGGGTCTTTTTTTGGTAAAGAACTTGGTGCCATTGGTGAACTTGGAAAAATTGTTATTACATTAATTAAGGCTGCAGCAACTCCTTTGCTCTTTTTTGTCATTTTAAGTTCTATTTTAACCTCTGAAATATCTGGGAAGCTTGGAACCAAACTCATTTTGATAAATGTCTTAAATTCTGCATTTGCACTTACGATTGGGATCGGTCTTTCAAAAATTTTTAATGCAGGGGAATCTCTATCAAATATTCACAGTTCCCTGACACCTCCCGATCAATTGGCGAAATATGCTGGTCAAAAAATTAATTTTATCGAAAATTTTAAAGGTTATTTTCCGGAGAGCTTTGTTAAGCCCTTCGTTGATAATACTGTCATTAGCTTAATTTTTATTGCGCTCATCCTTGGATTTGCTTTGAAGAAGGTAAAAAAGATGGCCAATCAGCATGAATCTGAGCTGATTGAGAGGTTGACTCATTTTTTAACACTTATGACCAAAATGTTTGAAGTTGCGTTGACGTGGCTTGTGCATCTAGTGCCAATTGCAGTTTTTGCAGTGACAGTGAAAACGGTGGGTGAATATGGTTTTGGGCCCCTTAAAGGATTAAGCTATTATTTGGGTGTCGGGTTACTAGGACTTTTTCTCCATGTTTTTTTCGTTTATCAAGGCTGGCTCATTTTCAAAAAAGTTCCTCTTCGCCATTTTTGGAGAACTGTTAAAAGAACTTTAATCTATGCTTGGGGTGTTAATTCATCACTGGCGACACTTCCACTGACTCTTAAGAATTTGGAGGAACTCAAGGTCTCTAAAAAAGCTTCTACTTTAGGGGCCTGTGTTGGAACAAATTTAAATAATGATGGAATATTGCTTTATGAAGGGATGGCCGTCTTTTTTGTGGCCCAGGCCGCTGGTATACAAATGGATCTTGCGACTCAATTAACGGCTGCCTTCATTTGTATCTTAGGAACGATTGGGATTGCCGGTATACCTGAAGCTGGTTTTATTACTTTGTCATTAGTGCTCACCACAGTGGGACTTCCGACAGAAATATTACCGATGCTTTTAACTGTTGACTGGGTTCTAGGCCGAGGGCGATCTGTAGTTAATGTATTAGGCGATATGATTGTTTCAATCGCCTTGGATGATCAAAAACAAGACGTTACTAACTCTTAATAAAAATGGAAAAAATCTTTAGTTATGTTACTCGTAAAATCATTTTTAAAGTTTAGTGAAATACATGGCGTAGGCTGTTTTACGGCGGAAGATATTAAAGCAGGCCAAATTGTCTGGAAAATGGATCCTCTGCTGGATGTTGAATTTGACGAGGCCTATTTAAACACTTGTCATCCGGCCATTGCAGAATTTATGAAGACCTACGCTTACGGACAAAATACTGGCTCCAAGAAAACATTTATCCTCTGTGGTGATCATGCCAGGCATATGAATCATTCAGAAGATCCAAATTTAGTTGAAGCAGGTGATGGGAATGCCTATAATCTTGCTATTCGTGATATTAAAGCAGGGGAAGAGTTAACTTGTGACTATAGAGCTTTTGATACAGAAGCGATTTTCAAGTTAAAAAAATAATTATGATTGAATTCAAACTTAAAGACTCACTTCACATTGATTTATGCGACCTTTTGAAAATTACGGGTCTTTTTTCAACAGGTGCCGAAGCGAAACACATTATTGCAACTGGTGTTGTTAAGGTTGATGGAGTTGTCGAATTAAGGAAAAGAGCAAAAATACGAAGTGGGCAGATTATTGAATATCTTCATCATAAAATACAAGTGTTATGACCCATCGTGAAGTCTTGGTTGAAGATGCAGTTAAATGGTTAAATGAGGAAAAAGATCGCTCTGATTTTTCTTGTGTGGCTTCACTTCCAGATATTTCGGAATTTCCTTCTTATAATTTAAGTCAATGGAAAGAGTGGTTTATTTCAACTGCGAGACTTGTTTTTAAGAATACATCAGATAATGGAGTCACTCTCTTTTATCAGTCTGATATTAAATATGAAGGTCTTTGGGTCGATAAAGGACATCTTTGTCAAAAAGCTGCTGAAGAAGAAGGAAGCCAGCTCTTGTGGCATAAAATTATTTGTCGATCTCCGGCCGGAACCACGACTTTTGGGCGGCCTTCATACTCTCAAATTCTTTGTTTCTCTAAAAATCTAAGACTTGATACCTCATACTCAAGTCCTGATGTCCTGGCCGATCTAGGTGAGAAAACCTGGCAACGTGGAATGGGTCTTGAAGCCTGTATGATGATGGGAAAATTTCTATCTGAAAGAGTTCCAACCAAAACTCTTTTAAATCCATTTTGTGGTGAAGGGAGTATGGTGGCAACGGCCCACGCCTTTGGTTTAAATGTCATCGGTATTGAGCGCAGCCAAAAACGAGCTCAAAAGGCGAGAGATTTGATTTTAAATATTGATGAGAAAAAATGGTCAACATATGCTTAGTCAGCTCAAAGAGACACGCCATAAAATCCCTCCCTGCAATCCACCTTTTTGGGCCCGCGGTGGTCATTTACAAACAATCCTTGGTCATCTCTTACCTTCTGAAGGTTTTAAAGGTCCAACAGAAGAATTTTTAATTTCACTTGAAACTGAAAATGAAAAAATTCATTCTACATACTTAAAAGGCCATTCAGAAGTTGTGGTCTATATTTTTCATGGCCTTGGTGGGAGTGCTGATGCTGGTTACATGAACCGAACTGCGCGGATAGCTCAAAATTTAGGTCACCATGTCTTTATAAATAATCATCGTGGGTGCGGCAAAGGGGAGGGGCTTGCCCGTGAAGCCTATCACTGTGGGCGTTCGGAAGATCTTTCGGCCGTTATTCGATTTGGGCGACAAAAATTTCCACATTATCGGCATATTGCTATTGGATTTAGCTTAAGTGCTAATGCCTTACTTCTGCTTTCTGCAAAGGTTCGTGGAGATTCTACTCCAGACGCAGGGATCGCAGTCAACGGGCCGATAAACTTAACAAAAACATCCTTCAATTTAAATCGAGGCCTTAATAAGATTTATGACAAGACGTTTGTTTGGGAATTGCAACGTTATATAAAGAAAAATAGGACTGAAGATTTTGATAAAGTAAAAAATATTAAAACCCTTAGAGATTTTGACGATGCTTTTACGGCCCCGGCCGGTGGATTTAAAAATCGTGAACATTATTATGAATCTTGTTCTTCTCTTCAGTACTTTAAAGATATCAAAATACCTATTGTTTTATTAACGTCTAAAGATGATCCCTTCATTTCTCATGATGACTATTCTGGGTTTGATAGAAATGATTTTTTGCATGTCCATATTGAGAATTCAGGGGGACATATGGGCTATCTCTCAAAACGAGGTTGGTTTAGTTTTGAGAGATGGCAAGATCTTGCGATTAAGGAATATCTGCTTACGCTTTCGTCATTTTAGACATGGGTAATTCAACAATAAACGTTGTTCCATGACCAAGCTTTGATTCAAACTTAATTTCGCCATCCATGTCTTTTATAATAGAAGCAACAATCGAGAGTCCAATCCCCGTACCTTTATTCACTTCTTTTGTCGTAAAAAAAGGATCAAAAATTTTATCTTTTATCTCGTCAGATATGCCTTGACCTGAATCTCTGATACTGAAAAAAGCCTTCCCTGAATCTTCTTTTAAGATCAGTTGTATGTTTTTATCCTGAGAATCTTCCATGGCGTCTTTAGCGTTATTGATTAAATTTAAAAAAACTTGTTCCATCCTGCCCTTGTTGCCGAAAACAATCAGAGGTTCAGATGTATGATCTTCTAGTTTGAAATTAAATCCTTCTTTTTGATAGATATCACTGACAAGCTGGAGTGTTATTGAAAGAGTGTCATTAAATGAAAAATATTCTAATTCTGATTGGTCTGCTCGTGAAAAAGATTTAAGGCCTTTGACAATATTTACTATACGATCAGTTGCATGCTCTATTTTTCTGAGAAGATAGAATGACTTTGAATCAGCAGGTTGATGACTGGTTAATTCCCCATCTAATGCATGGAGAAATCCTTTAATAATCGCCAAGGGATTATTAATTTCATGACCTACACCTGCAGCTAGCTGCCCCAAAGAAGCGAGTTTCGCCTGATGCTGTGAAATCCTTTTTTGATCTTCTAGGTTTTTTTCAAGTTGTTTTGTTTCAATGTCACTCTTAACTTGTTGAGTAACATTTTTTCCGATACCGAGAAAATGGTGTGTGTTAACTGGAATACTGATCCAGTTCGTAAAAACATTTTCTCCTGATTTGTTTTTTAATTCGATTTGATTCCAAGTCTTGTTAGGTGATAAAAAATCATAATTATTTTTATTTGGCAGGATTTGAGAAATTTTTTTATTGATGAGATCATGAGCTGAGAAATCAAAATCTTTTTGCCATTGATTATTCACCCAATTGATTTCTCCGTCAAAATTGTATGTGACAAGATTAAGAGGAATATTCTTTACAATGACATCCAGCTTTTCATTTATAAGTTCTAGTTTTTTTTCTCTAAGCCTCGCTTCGAGTAAGAGAACAACTTGTCGTGCCAGGATTTGAAGACTTTCTTTTTGCCAAGTCGTCAGTATTTTAGGGCTACTGTCGATGACACATAATGTTCCTATATTATATCCATGAGACGTTTTTAAGGGGGCTCCCGCATAAAATCTTACATGGGGTTGACCTGTGTAAAGAGGATTGTCTCTAAAACGGTCATCTAATTCTGCATCTGGAATTTCGAATATTTCGTCTTCTAGGATTGCATGACCACACCAAGAGATATTTCGAGGTGTTTCAGAGGCATCTAGACCGACTTTTGATTTAAACCATTGGCGATCAGAGTCAATAAGAGAAATGAGTGAAATTTTTGTTTCACAAATTTCACTTGCAAGCTTAGTAAGCTCATCAAAGTGTTGTTCAGAATTTGTATCAAGAACCTCAAGTCTTAATAAGTCCTTAAGGCGCTCTTCTTCATTCTTGGGAATATCTGGTGTTTTCATTTCTTTTCCATTCCTGAGGTGAGTTCTTTCTCAAGCTTTTCCATTTCCTCACCAATTAATTTGCAATAATCATTTAATTGGCGTTCATCTGATTCTGATGGAATAAAGATGGGGGCCCCATATTTCATGATGATTCTTGCAAATGGCTTGGGAAGTTTAAAACGATCCCATGAATTAAATTCCCAGTATTTGTCGGCGATTCCAACCACGGGAAGTACGGCAGATCCAGTTTGCTTGGCAATTAAGGCAGCTCCAGGTTTACAAACCTTTCGAGGTCCTTTTGGTCCGTCTACAGTAATTCCGCCTGAGATACCCTCTTTCATTTTTGAGATATAAGTCGCCACTGCTTCTGTGCCGCCTTTATCTTTGTTTCTTTTTCTTGAAGATCCTCTTACTGGAATAAAGCCCATCTTTTTTGAGACATAGGCAGCATAGTCACCATCTTTACTGCGAGAGGCAAGGGCAAGTAAAGGGCGAGTGAATGCATGAGCGCACATGACCGAGACGACTTGTTCATGCCACACGGCAAATATAAAACTTTTATGAGGAGCTTGATTTAAGGCTTTTTCTTTTTGCTCTTCACCTTGAGTTTCGATTCGATAGGTCAAGTAGAGAGACTTAACGAGAAGCCAAACCAATTGCTGGAGCATAAGATGAAAGTAATGGCCCATGAATTTAATAAAATTCAATTTTTATCCTTCCTTGAAAAGACTCTAATCCTATTAAATCCGCCGCAAGGGTAAGTTTTGATTTTAAATTCTTCAAATAATTCTTCGCCTGAATAGGAAATGAGGATTTTATTACCTGCATAAGCTTTAACATTGATTCTATTTGTTATCGCAATCCATTGATCTTTAGTTTTTGCTTCACAAACGATTTCAAGAGGATTGTTGTTCACAAAATAGGTAAAATCAATTTCTACTGATTCTATTCTTCCTGGACGGGCAAGTTTTAAATGAAGTTCTTCAAAACTGCCTTGGATTCTGCTTCGCGCTGATTCCATTCCATCAAACATATTAATGGCGCTAAAGGGCGAAATGGCAAGATGAGCTGGGGAGTAATGCTCATCTGAAGCTCTAAGAATTTTCGCACCAAGAGCAGCACTTGCATTATTGAAAAGTGCTCCTGGATTTATAGAAGACCAATTTTGATTAATCTCACTTGCAGACGGTTGGTAGGGAATAAAAAGTGGTTTGTTTGTTTGGGGAACAACTTCATTGTATTTATTCAAAGTCGCCAACTCTAATGGTTTGAATGCCTCAAGCTCTGAATCGGAGAGATTTTCAAAGAGGGAAAGTCTTGTTAATCCTCCATCTGGATAAACCTTGATTTTTACCTTACTAAAAGTTTCAGTTTTTTTAGGAAGTTTGAATTTTATCTCACTGTGCCCTGCGAGTTTTAATCTTGGTAAAAATTCAATCCAACTTTTTGTTTTTTGACATTCTCCTTCGATTGAAATTTCAGGGGTAAAGTTTCCTGTATGATATTTCGTCGAAATCATTCCATACAGAAATGAGCTTTCCCTAGGGAGATCTAAAATTAAATAATCAACACCTTCTAAGTTATGTCTTACTGTCTCCCAGCTATCCATAATCTTACCTTGAAGACCAAAGAGCTCTGGATCAAAGATCGGAAGATGGGGGCTTATTAAGTTCTCCGCTCTGGCAAATTTTTCATTGCTTACTTCAAGGATTTTTGCCCCGATGAGTTTATTAAATTTTGAGAGGGGATCAATAAGTCCCTTTTGAGTTATTTCTTCAGCTCTCTCTGGTGAAAAGGCATCAAAAATTAGATTTTTATAACCAAGGTTCACAACTTCTTCTTGGGGGATATTATCTGCAGCAAAAGTTTCTTTGAATTTTTTGTAATCAATCCCTTGAGCATTGAATTCTTTTAGGATGATCTGAGCAATCTCTGCATTAAAAAGAACACCTTTTAATTCTCCATTACAGACAGTGACCAGACCTTTTCCTCTATCAGGGCCTTTAAAGCAATGAATAAATAGGCATCTAAAGCCGTCATTCGCACCTTGATGAATGGCTATTTTATTGGGCCCGGCTTCAGCAATAAAAATACCAAGGCCCATTTTAGCACCCATAAATTTCATGCAACCTTTATCAGTTCCATGAAGCATTTGGATGGCAGTGTCATGTGATAAGGGAGCCTTTGAATTAAGGTCATGATAAGAGTGTTCTAGTTTTAGTAAAAATTTCGCCATGGCCTCGCTGGTCCCCATGCAGCCGGCCGCAAAAGAAGGAAACATTTTTCTTGTCCCTTCTATCATTGAGCCATCATCCTTAAAACCAGTGGCATAGTTAATTCCAGGTAAATTCTTTTGTTGGAAACTAAAGTCATCCATCCCTAAATGATGCAAATAGTTCTGAGTGAGCTCCTTTATTGATTTCTTTTCAAGAGACTCAATAAGATGCTCAAGGACTAAGAAGCCTCCACCCGAATATTGAAAAAACTTCCCTGGAGAATTGATAACTTTAACGGGAGGGTAATTATACTCGTTGTTTCCAGTCAGAAAAGATCTGATCGGTGGCATCTCTTTATGGGCCGGAACACCATTCACATAGTGCATATTGAGAGCACTATGAGACATCAGATGACTAAGTTCAACTTGATTATGATGAAGCCTAAAATCAGATTCTGTTTGCTCAAAGAGATGATCGACACTTGTCGCGAGAGAAATATTCTTTGATTTAAAATAATCTATGGCAAAAGCGGAACCCACGGATTTACTTAGAGAAGCCATTTCAAACCAGGTTTTGTCCGTGCAATCGCCAAAGCTAAGATTCTGAATATGACCGGAGTTTAAAATCGTTATTTGGGCACTCTTGATGCCATGTTTTTTAAAAGTCTTTTTTAATGTTTCATCTAATTGATTAAGAGGATGTTGTAGAAAACGTTTTTGAGTAATTTCCCAGAGGGCATTTTTAGCGTTCTCAATTTCTTGAGCTAATGAGTTATTCATCCTCTGCTCAAGTGCACTGAGCATATCTTTCCCTGATTTACCCTGAGCAGATATGAGAAACTTAAATCCAAACTTAGTCTTATATTCTGTCCCAAGTTTCTGAAGCTCATTTATTAAAGTCTGCTCATCATTTGAAACAAGTGCCTGCTCATGAGAAGCCATCTTGTCGAGTGTTTTTTTGTTCTCTCCGATGTCTCCGTGGAAATAAGCAGCTTCAATAATGTCATCGACGTTAAATTTAAAAATATGTTTTTTAATTTCAACTTCTGATGGTGCCATTTGATTGGCCAGCGTGGTGGCAAAAGTAAGATTTCCACATATTTCAAAAAAATAATTAAGCTTTTGCACGTCTTCTTCAATCTTAAATTTTTCAGGATCTAATAAGTTCGCTTTCTTCCATGGATCATCTGATCCTCTGATTGAATCTACTGTAAAGGGGAGGAAGAGTTGGGTGGCAAATTCAACTGGTTCTTTATCTGTCATGAGTTTGATCATGAGGTTTAGGGCGACAGGATACCACTTGGCCGTGCGATCATCCCATTTTACTTGAACTATCTTTTTACCATCAGATTTATCTTTTCTGATGAAATGCATTTCTTCATGAGCAATCTTAATGAATTGATCAATTTGAAAGCGACCATGATAAATCTCGTGCCATACTTCCCAACGGGATCTTTCTGCAGTCGCAAGATCATCCATCACCCTGGCAGGGACTCCCGCAATTTGTGTCGGTAAAGCTACGCAACCGTTACCAGAAAGCCAGTCCGTGATATATTGAAGGGATTGAAAGACATTATATCGAATTTCATCCGGATGATTATTGGCAATAAAATCTGATTCCTTGATGTCGGCTACGATAAGTGATCGTGCATACATAGGATTTGATTTATCTAGCCCAATAATATCTTTTCCATGGATAAAATTAAAAATTTCTTCATGATATTTTTTATCAAGAAGTTCCTCTACCATCTTATGAAGTTTGGTCGAATCTCCCTTAAGATGGATCTTCCAGGCCTCAACCAGTGCTAGTCCGAGCCTCACAAAGTCTGGGTGGGCCACCCAAAAGCCTGTCAGATCTCGCTTGAGTTGCGTGATCACATCGCGGATGTATCCCTTAATGGTAATTTGAAATGATGGACCTTTTAAATCGTTTGAAATGGGAAGGATTCCATACATTCCACCAACTTTAATTCCACCTCTTGGACCCACCACATTGGCGAGGAGATCATGAGAAGCTTTAATGTATTTTATCACAATGTCGGGATCAGCTTTAACTGGGATTCTATAGTTTTCATCCTCTTTAAAAAGCCTCGCTGTTGAAGCCAGATAGTCATGCCATCCAAGAGAGGCCCCAACAAAATAAGGATAAAGTTCATCCATGATTTCATGAGTTCTAAAGACCGCTCTAGGATTTTCGAGAACAATCATGAGTCTGATTGTCCCAATTTGATACTCTGGATGAATCTTTTGAATCATCCTTTCAGCTCGTTCCATCATGAGTCTGATGTATCTGGCCTCTTCTTCATTTTCTAGTTTTGGCACATAGAAAACTAATGCTTTTGGATTATGCCAGTTTTGGAATAGGTGAAGGGCAAAATCATAGAGATGTAATGGGATAGGATTCTTTTTATAGAAAAGAAAAAAGCAGGGCAACGCCAGACCCGGAAATCTTTTAATGGGGTGGGACCTGTTTTCTTTAACGAGTTCATATTTACGTTGAGTCGTTTCATCAGTGAAATTGAGTGTTCCATCAAGGCACTTCGTTAGATTAATCCCAGCAGAAATGAGGTCTTCTCTCAGAGGAGTTTTTGAGTCCTCATCATCAGCACCCCATCTTGGAAGATCTTTTTGAGTGGCGAGCAACTCTTCAACGATCTCAGGCTCATCTTTAAGCTTTCTATAGTATGCATTCATGGCATTGACGGAGAGTTTTGCATTATCCGGTGGCCCGAAGAGAGTCACATGATTACCCTGTAAATATTCAGGGACGGGCGCTATTTGGGCTCCTGCTGGAGAGTGGTAATCAGATCTTTTAGGTCCAATAACGATTCTTCCCTCGCCATCTTCTAGGCCGAGTACAGTTTTGTAATCAGCGTTTAAGAAATCTCGTTTCCATTCTTTGTTGAATGAAGCAATCGCCTTCGTTCTTTCATCAATAAATTTTCTATCTTTGATTCTTTGGTTGAGAACCTTGTTAAGATCTAATTCAAGTGACTCATAAAGCTCACATAGGAACCGAAAGGATTCAATATTTTCAAGTCCACCCATCTTTCCAATTGAGCTTAAATGCTCAATGCCTTCAACAGGAATAGCTTCGGTCAGAAGATGTTCCCTTAAGGCCTGAGAAATAAAGTCATTATAATAAGGTATTGATGAGTAATTCATTTTTAGCTCCCACGATAAGTGGAGTATCCATATGGGTTAAGGAGAAGGGGGACATGATATTTTCTGTTGGTATTTTTAATATTGAAGATAATGGGTGTATTCATGAAAAAATGCTCTTGATCACCAAAGTATTCTTCAATATTAAATGTTAAGCGATAAAGACCTATAAGTTTTGGGCAGTCAAAATTGATGCGACCATCAGGATTGGTTTTATCTTTACCGAGTTCTATCCAATTTTCATTTTCTTTCATCTCGAGAGTCACCGTCACGCCTGATGCTGGAAGACCTTTGGTTGTGTCGAGAATATGGGTACTAATCATTGATCACTCCTCGTATTTAAAACTAAACTTTAAAAGGGGTTGAGATTCAGGTGTGATTTTAATTTCCTGAGTTTGAGTCCCCAGAGTTTCATGCCAGGCTTCAATAGTATATGTCCCTACAGGCAGATCTTTAATTTCAAAATCCCCCTTGGCATCCGAGATGTCATAAAACGGATGATCCATAACAGCAACATAGGCAGTCATCCATGGATGGACACTGCATTTTGTCTGGAGAAAGATTTCTGCTTTGTTAAATATTTTTGTCTCTCTTTGATCTTTTCGTGGCATGGCCATATTGAATTTTTGATTTACAGAAGTCACTGAACGAACATTATGAAATATAGGATCAGAGTTTATAAAGGTCACTTTTTGTCCTACACGTGCTGCTACAACTCTTGGGGAGTATTGACAGCCCTTCTGATCAAGAATGACTTCAGTCGTAGGAACTTCCTGAAACTGAGTTACTTCAATTCCTTTTACCACTCTGATAAGGACATTTTGAAGTTTGCCATTATTAACAATAACTTCATTTGAATAGGTTTCTCCTGCAGATTTTGCGCCACAACCTGAAGGAATATTCAGTTTTTTCCCTGGAGGGACTGCGCCTTCAAATTGAATCACACCTTTTAGTGTAAATTTAGGACCATCTTTCTCAGTCTCTTGAATCTCAGGAGTCTCTGGAGTTGGAATTTCTTGTTGAGAAGTGATTTGAGGGTGGTGAGCGTCAGCTGTTATAGCTGGAGCATCTGGGGACGATTTGGAGAAAATAATCACTCCCGTAAGTAGTGAGAGGCCAATGAGAGCTGAGATCATCGCCCTTTTCGGTTTTGCTATTCTCACTACAAAATATTCTCTAATGGCCGCTCCAGCAGCACTTACAATCAAAAGAATAAGCCAATTTAAATCATGTCCATATGTTTGCGGGAAATGATTACTAATCATGATGAAAATAACTGGCAAAGTTAAATACGTATTATGAGTTGAGCGGTTTTTGGCATTTTTACCCCAGTCTTGATTAACTGGTTCGCCTTTTTTTGAAGCTTCTACCATTTTGATTTGTCTTGGAATGATTCGCATAAATACATTTGCCGTCATCCAAGTACCAAGCATGGCCCCAATGTGAATATAGGCTGCTCTTCCGCTCAAGGTGTGACAGAGGAAGTAGGACATCCCAGCAAACCAGATAAGAGTTAAAATGTGACCAATGACTGGTCTTGTTTTGGTGAATTTTCTTTCCCATAGAAAATCATAAAAAAACCATGATCCAAAAACGGAAAAGATTGAGAGAGCAATAGCTTGAGAAAAGCTAATACTTGAAATCATGGAATCCAGTAGCATTGTTCCTTCACCCGTATAGTAAACCAGAGCGATAAGAATCATCCCACTCATCCATGTCCAATAGGATTCCCACTTGAACCAATGAAGGCGATCAGGAACTTGTGTTGGTCCCATCAAGAGCTTTTCAACATGATAAAATCCGCCACCATGGACCATCCACAAATCACCTACGTGTCCAGGTCTTTGTGATTTTGAGTTAAATTCAAAACTGCGATCAAGCCACATGAAAAAAATGGAAGTACCAATCCAAGTTACAGCAACTGTAATGTGTAACCATCTTACTAAAAGTAGAAGCCAATCAAAGATTTCTTGATTCATTTCAATCCAACCCAGTTTTAAAAGGAAACTCATTTAATCATTTATCATCTGAAAAACCAATGTAAAAACAGGTGCTTGAGACGGGGAGGATGAAATAATTTCAAAGGGTTGGCCATTCACTTTAAGTTAAATGTAAGTTATAAATTAGGCTATGCAAAAAAAGGCAAGATTAGTTCTCATTTCAGCGATCGTATTTTCGACCATGCTCCATGGTTCGCTGCTTTTTATTGGTTATCAAATTAATTTGCCTGAAAATACAGTTCATCAATTTTCCCTGAATCTTTCTCAGGTTTCTCAGGAAATCAAAAAAATTGTCCCGCTTAATAAGTTAAAAAAATTAGTGGAGAATCGCTCTGAAATCCCACGGCAAGAAACTATTGAAGCGGTTCCTGATCAATCTTTACTAACTCCTGTTAACTCTGAAGCGAGAGTTATTGATATTAAGCAAAAATATTTTAACGAAATTTCTCATCAAATTCATAAGCATAAGTATTATCCGAGAAGGGCCTATACTTTAAATCAAGAAGGTCTTGTTTTAGTGTCTTTGAAATTAGGAAAAAATGGAAATATTTTGGACCTCTTCCTGGTTGAGGAATGCCCATTTGATTCATTAAATCATGCGGCCTTAGACACAATCAGTGGAATTCGAAAATTTCCGGCCATCCCTGATGAGCTAGGTTTAAATGAATTGACGTTAAAAATTCCAGTCGAATACAAAATTAAAATGTAGTGTTTCTATTAATTTTAAGGAGCCCTATCTTTTCTGAGATTAGGCACATCAAGTATCCAAAATCAATTTCGTACCATTTAACTGAAAATTTTGCGTTCTGAGGAGCATGGTGGTGGTTATTCTGATACCCCTCTCCAAAAACAAAGAGGCCAACGAGAGTATTGTTTGTTGATTGATCTGGGGTGCTAAAATTTCTTCTTCCATATTTATGAGCAAGAGCATTTACCATCCAGCCTTGAACAGGGTGGCTCATCATTCCAAGGAAATAGGCTGCTCCAGCAAAACCGTTCAGCCATGAGCCTAGGGCAAATCCAATAAATCCATGGATAATGTAGGGGAGCCAACTGAGATTTTTTCTATTCGTATAACTTACGTTAAAAGGAATATCCTTAACTAAGAGATTAAGTTCTGGATCTTGCGCTAATAATTTATTTTGTATTTCCATGTAGGATGTATATTGAGAGATCCAAACTCCAAATACTCCAAATCTCGCTGGGCTATGAGGATCCTTATCCGTATCTGAATACGCATGATGCAATCGGTGCATGCAGGCCCATGTCTTTGGATCAAGGCCAGTGAACCATACTCCAGTTAAGCCAAGCCACTTAAGCATTTTGGGCCCAAGATGGATAGATTTATGAGTGAGGGCCCTATGATAGAGGACACTGATATAAAACATGTTGATGGTGTATCCGAAAAAAAAGCAGATGAAACATAAAGTAGAAATCGCCATAAAGTTCCCTTAATTATGTCCTAGTAAAGATTTTTTTAATTCTTCTGTCGGTGGTTTTTTTCCAAACCAAATGGATAAAAAAGCTTTCTGAAAATCAGCTCCTTTGATTTCTCCGACAGGTTTGCCGTTTTCATAAAAAAATGTTGAGTCTTGGGAGAGTTCAATAACCTGATTTCTTTCACCATAAATTTTGCCAAAAAAGTTTTTTAACAACTTAACATCATCTTTAAATTTTGGGTAACTATGCTCAGAACTTTCTTCAAACTGATAGCTCCAGGCCCGATCAACATCAGAGTCACTAAAATCTTTAAGGTAAGTAAAAGAGAAGCAAAGTGGGCGCTGGGCGAGTTTTTCTAAATTACTGGATGAAATTTTTTCTCCAGCATAAAAGCCGGCCACGTAAATTTTTATTTTAAAAAAAGTGGCCGTGCGAAGCCCATGACCGCTCAAAGCGATATCTTGGCCTGCACACTTCATTATTGCAGGTAGTTTAACACCTTCAATTTTCACATCCCCAAATGCACTGAATGCAAGGAAGAGGATGTTAAAAATTAAGATCTTTTTGAAAAAAGATAATGAGAAACTCCCCATTCTTGTCCCTTGTCGTATCCAAATAGTTCTGCACACGATAAAAAGAAAACGCGCCAGCGGTTAAACCACTGAACACTTTCTTTGCCATAAGTTTTGTCAAAAATATTTTTTATGAGATCTGCGTTCTTATCCATATTTTTAAGCCAGTCTTCAGATGTCTTCTGATAGTGAACACCATCCCATGCCCAAGAATTTTGAAGAATAAGATCTTTCTGGAAAGAGTAAAGAAGATGGTGAGAAGGCATTTGTCCACCGGTGAAAAAGTATTTCCCCATCCAGTTGTCCTCTCCCTCCACCTCAAACGGATAAGAGTACTCTTTGTGAGTAAATATATGGACGAAAAGTTTTCCTTCAGGGGAAAGGACGTCCGATATTTTAGAAAGTAATTTTTCATAGTTTTTGAAATGTTCAAACATTTCAATACTCATGACTCGATCAAAGGAGTCGAATTCGAGTGCTAGGCTCTCAAGTTGTGAAATATCTCGTGTAAGAACCAGTATATTGGTTAATCCACGTTTCTTCGCTTGCTCATCAATGAATGCTTTTTGTGGAGCAGAGTTTGAAATTGCCACAATTTTTGATTGAGGATAAGTTTTTGCCATGTGAAGAGTAAGTGAGCCCCAGCCACAGCCTAATTCTAGAATTCTCATCCCATCTTTAATTTGAGCTCTTTCACAACTTATTCTGAGAGCGAGGTCCTCAGCTTCATCCAAGGACTTTGTCTCAGGAGCATAGAAGCACGAGCTGTATTTTAAATTCTTACCCAAAACATTGAGGAAAAATTCAGGGGGAAGTTCGTAATGCTGCTCGTTTGCATCTTTTGTATGAACCGCTAAAGGTGAATTTAATAGAGACGTTTTATACTCTTCTGCTTTTTCTTGCTTGCTTTGAAGAGAACTTACATGAAGCTCGTCTAATCTCTGCTTACAAAGTTTTCTAATCCCAAAACGGATGGCCGTATCAGGAATATGGCCATTTTCCATGGCCTTAATAAAATGCTCTATCATAATAAACTCCTATTTTTATATAGTGGTTTGGCCAGAACTAATTGAGAGAGTCCAATGGCCCTTTCTCTAAATCCTCCTTCGCAGTAAGAAAAATAATACTGCCAAAGGCGGTAGAGGTAGTGAGGATAACCCAATTGTGTAATTTGATCTTTGTTTTTTTCTAATTGATCGGCCCAACACTTCAGTGTCTGGGCATAATCTTCTGCAAAATCTTTTTGATCGATGAGGATCATATTTGTTTTTTGAGTGATTGAGTTCATCATGGCATGAACTGATGGAATGCCTGAGCCTGGGAAAATATGGCGCTGGATAAAATCCACAGAGTTTTTTGCATTTTCATAATATTGGTCTCTGATGGTAATGGCCTGTAAGACCATGATTCCATTTTCTTTAATAAGTGAGGAGCACTTAGCGAAATATGTATCAAGGAAGTTAAGGCCAACGGCTTCAATCATTTCAACTGAAACAAGCTTGTCATAAACTCCAGTCAGTTTTCGATAATCCTCGAAGAGAACTGTCACTTTATCTTCAAGCCCAGCTTCTTTAACTTTTTCTACCGCATATTGGAATTGCTCTGTTGAAATCGTTGTTGTCGTAACTTTACAACCATAATTTTGAGCAGCATAGATGGCGAGAGAGCCCCAGCCTGTTCCGATCTCTATAAGGTGATCAGTCTGCTTAAGGTCAAGCTTCTCACATAATGTTGCAATCTTTAAAATAGACGCCTCTTTTAGAGAAGATGACTTCGTTTTGAAAAGTCCGCAGCTATACATCATTGTTTCATCAAGGAACAACTTAAAGAAATCATTTCCAATATCATAATGGGAGCGGATATTTTCACGACTTCCCTCAATGGTGTTTGATTTTAGTCCGTGGAAGACTTTCTGAACTGGTTGTAAAATTTTTCCCACACCACTATCAATGTCGTTGAGTAGGTCACGATTAAGGACAAAGAGTCGTACAAGGTCTGTAAGATTATCGCACTCCCAGTCCCCATCAATATAACTTTCAGAGTTACCAATACTTCCACCAAAAAGAGTTCTTGAAAAGAAAGATGATTTCTTGACGGTAATTTTAATTTTTAAACTTTTATCGGATTCACCAAAAGCGTAGGTTTTATCACTGTCTTCAATCGTAACAAGTCCATGCTTAAGGCTTTCAAATTTTTTAAATAAAATTTTGCGACAAACATTATCCATGGCCGGAAAATTTTCAACCCACTTACTAAGTGATTTATCTTTAGGAAGGATTTGTGTACTCATGAGACTTTTACCTTTGCAGGGTGTGTATAAAAAGGGACTTTTTTAATATAAAGCTTCGCTGCCTGATAATAGATAGCGAGGACTGTTTTAAAGGTGATAAATGGAAACTGTAAGAATGCTTTGATGATATTCTTTGAAGAGAGCTCTCTCTTTTTAAGCTTTAATGTTGTATCGAAAAATATTTTTTCTTCGCCTTGATGTCGGTTTTGCATATAGACAAAGAGATCCTCTTGGGGAGCATGAAATATCCAGGTGTAATCAATTTCCATTGGCATGAAGGGGGAAACATGAAAATCCTTTTTAAATTCGATTTTCATTTTTTCAGAGCCTTGAGGCATCTTAAAAACATTTTGATGCTTTTCTCCCCACGGAGTATTAGTAATTTCTGAAACAATATATTTAAGGTCTTTATTCCCTTCCTCGTAGCAGTAGTAGAAGCTCACAGGATTAAAACAAAATCCAAAATAAGAAATGTTCGTTAGAATTTTTATACTTCCCTGGAAGATTTCATTCGTTTGTTCTTTAATAACTCTCGATACCTCTGAAGCAAGATCTTTTTTAGAGTCCCCTAAGTAGTGTTTTCTATTAAAGCTTAAAAGCCCAGGGCGATTGTAGCTAAATATGAATGGTTTATTGAAAAGGCTTTGCACTTCTGCAAGATCAACGAAGTAATAGCAAACTGAATAATTAAAAATATTCTTCACCGGAGAGAGTCTACGGTGTTCAACATTTCCGATATAAAGTGAGCTGTTTAAATTCATAGCCCCAGTCCAAAAGTTTCTGTGACCATGAGGGCACTTTTGACTCCATCTTCATGGAAGCCATTTCCCCAGTAAGCTCCGCAAAAATGAGTTCTTGATTCAAGATTGCTAATTGTGGACCATTTTTTTTGTGATTCAACGGCAGATTGATTGTAAACGGGGTGTGAGTATTTAATCTTTTTAATGACTTTTTTTGGATCGATGAGGTGATCCATATTCAACGAAACCAAAAAGACTTCAGGTGCTTTTATCCCCTGAAGTATATTCATGTGATAAGTGACGGCCACACGGTCTTGTTGAACCTTAGGTAGATAATAGTTCCAGCTTGCATGACCATTTTTACTTTTTGGAAGCACACTGGTGTCTGTATGAAGGATAATGTCATTCGGTCTATAACTAAAACCACTCATGACTTTAATTTCTTCTTGGGATGGGTCTTTGATCATGCCGAGGGCGTGATTGGCATGACAAGCAAACACAACGTGATCAAACTGTTCTTTTTCGTTGATGATGACTTCTTCCCCATCACGTCTCACCGAAGTAACAGGAGTATTGAGATGGATATTATTTTTAAAGTTTTCAGTAATTTTTGGGATATAAGTTTTTGAGCCACCAATCAAGACCTTCCATTGTGGTCGCTCATCAACAGTGAGCATCCCATGATGATGAAAAAAACGAACAAAGAAGTGGAGCGGGAATTGTTTCATCTCTTCTCTGCTGGCCGACCATATGGCTGCTCCCATAGGCATGACATAATATTCCATGAATTCTTTTGAATACTTATTTTGAAGAAGGTAATCCTCAAGGGTCATTTTGTCTGGAGCCTCTTCTTTATGATTTAAATAATACTGGGTGGCTTCTTTGTTAAAACGAAGAATATCTTGAATCATTTTATAAAATTTAGGATTGAAAATATTTCTTCTCTGGCAAAAAAGAGAATTGATGTTTGTTCCATTATATTCAAGACCATTCTCTTCAACTTTTACACTAAAACTCATGAAGGAGTTTTGAGTTTCAACTCCAAGTTGTTGCATCAGTTTCACAAAGTTAGGATAATTTCGATCATTATGAACAATAAATCCTGTATCAACTTGATAACTTCCTGAGGCGACATCAACCGTGTGAGTATGTGTATGACCTCCAAGACGATTTTCTGACTCAAAAAGATGGACCTCATGTTTTCTTGCTAAGACATGAGCAGCGACTAGACCTGATATTCCACTTCCTACAACCGCAATTTTCACTTTATTCACCTTTCTTCTGAGTCATTGATGACATGATTAATTTTATACTTGGAATCAGTCTGGGTGTACTGAGAGCATACTCTTGATAAGCTAGATTTTCCTTGTGTCGTTTCTCAAGCATAGGAACTCCAGAAACTTTTAAAAGCAAGAAGTTCAAGAAGAGGGGACCTATCATGATCCAATAATTTGACCCATCAAGGGCCATAAGACCTATGCCCCACCAAAGGAGAGTTTCGCCAAAATAATTGGGGTGTCGGCTGAATTTAAATAACCCAGAACGGATGAATTTATTTTTATTCTCTTCTCTTTTTTTAAATTCATTTTTTTGATGATCGGCCATGACTTCCCAAAGCATCCCTAGCATCCAACATAATAACCCTAAGATGTTCAAGAAGCTCAAGCTCATCACAGCGCTATGGTGAGAACCAATAATTGGTAGAGCTACGATGAGCATAAGAAAGTACTGAAGCCAATAAACTTTAAAGTAGGCGATTTGATTTGTCTTATGTCCCCATTCTTGTCGCCACTGAGCATATCGAAAATCTTCTGGCTTCCCATGATTTCTGAGGTGAAGAAAGATGGCCAATCGAAGACCCCAAAGAGTGGTGAGTATGAATAATAAATTTTCTCTCTGATTTTTAAATTCAGATTCAATACAACCAGACAGAGCTAGAATAACAAATCCAAGTCCCCAGGCCGTATCGATAACACTAAGGTTTTTTTTGATCACGGCCAAAATATAAAAACAATGAATGAGTAAGAGAGGTCCTAAAAGCATTAAAAACATATCATCCTAGGCATTCTAAAAATTGAGTTTAAATATGCCTAAACTGATAAATTTATGCATTAGATAATACATAAACAATATTTGGCAGGTCTGAATTCTAACTGATTTCAGTCATGATTTATAGCATTTTACACAAATTCCTGAAAAGTCCATGCGGTGAGTTATTTCTTGGTAGCCACGGCCCGTTAAAAATTCCTTAAACTCATTGGGAATGCAAAACGGAACAATTTCAATTTTTTTGCATTGGGAGCAAATGATGTGGTGGTGGTGGTGGTGAGTCACGCAATTAATTTCATATCTTTGGCAACCTTCCCCAAGATCAATACCAGAAATCAGATGTTTTTCTGTGAATGTTTTGAGGGTTCTAAAGAGTGTTGCCCTGTCAAAGCTCACTTTTTTTAATTTCTGACTGATTTCATCTGCGCTGAGAGGGGAATTTGCCTCACTCAGTATTTTTAGCACGGCCAGTCTGAGCTCTGTTTTCTTTAACCCTTGATTATCAAGTTGTTCCAAAAAATTGTGATCATGGGAATGTTTCATGATTTACTTTTATCAAATTTTGTCTAAAATGTAAATGCAACTAAGTCGCATTTGGAGAGTTTTATGTTATTACCGTTACTTTTATTGTCACCATTTGTTTTTGCTCAAGAAGAAAATTTGCAAAAAGTTCAAGTCCTCCATCAAGGCATTCCTGATGCTCTCGTGGAATTCGTTCCAAGTGTCAAAACCCTGGAAAAAGAGGAACTTAAAAAAAGACGGGAAAATACTCTCGGGGACACTCTCCGCAATGAAGTTGGCGTGCAAACTACATCTTTTGGTCCCAATGCCTCAAGACCCATTATTAGAGGTCTAGATGGTGATCGAATTAGAATTCTACAAAACGGATTAGGAACATTAGATGCCTCTTCACAAAGTGTTGATCATGCAGTTCCAGTCGATACTCTCATTATTGATTCAATCGAAGTTGTTCGCGGACCCATGAGTCTTCTTTATGGATCAAGTGCTGTTGGCGGTGTGATTAATATGAATACAAATAGGATTCATAAAAAATTTGAGGAAGGTCATACACAGGATATTTTAATCCAAGGTGATTCTGCTCAGGATGCTTTGAGTGCTGGAGCGAAATTAGATTACGGCAAAGACCAATGGATGATCCATGCTGATGCTGGTTATCGAAATGCCAATGACCTAAGAATTCCTAAGCCCAACAAGAAAGAGCGCGCCAGTGATCTTGGCGAAATGATGAATGTCGATAAATTACCAAACAGTGAAAGTGTGCAAAAGACTGCTGGTATTGGGGCCTCAAGAATTTTTAATAAAGGTTATGCCGGTCTCTCGTATTACTTTTTTGATCAGTTTTATGGCGCCGTTGCTGAAGAATCAGTTGATATTAAAATGAAGCAAGACCGTCTAGAGTTTCATGGTGAGTATTATATAGCGGGGGATATTCTCAAAAGTATTCGCTTTAAAACCGCCCAGGCCGATTATGGTCATAAAGAGTTTGAATCAGGAGACGCAAAAACAAGTTTTGCCAATGAGGGAAATGAGTCTCGTATGGAACTTATGTCAGAGCTTTCTTCCGTTAAAGGTATTACTGGTCTTCAGACTCAGTTTTTTAATTTTTCTGCTGTTGGTAAGGAAGCTTACCTTCCCACTTCGCGTAATCAAGTGGTCTCTCTTTTTACCTTGCAAGAAATGAATCTTGGAAGTGATGCTGTTTCTTTTGGTGCCCGCGCAGAATCCGGGACTGTCAAAGATGAATCTTCAGCTGGAAAGGCCCGTTCATTTCTTGGGTATAACGGCTCATTAGGTTACAAGCATGCATTCAGTGAAACTCATCAAGGAAACATTGCCTTAAGTTATACAGAAAGATTGCCTAACTTTCAGGAGCTCTTTGCTAAAGGATATCATGTAGCCTCAGGACTCTATGAAGATGGTTTTGAGAATTTAAGAAAAGAAAAAGCAATCGCTCTTGATACAGGACTCAAATATAAGTCAGATTCTGTGCAAACCCAACTCAACTTTTTTGCTCAAGACTTTAAAGATTACATTGCTCTTTACCTCACTGACGAATTAACTGAAGAGACTGATGATGATCCAGATCTTAAAGTTTCACGCTATAAGCAGGTTGATGCTCTCTTTTATGGACTTGAGTTTGAAGGAAAAAAGAGGTTAGGCGAGTCTGCACTACATATAACAACAAAAGCTGATTTTGTTCGCGGTGTAGAAAAAGGCTCTGGGGATAATTTACCTCGTATCTCTCCTCCTCGTCTCGCAGTAGGTCTAGAAATGTTAAAAGATCGCTGGAGTGGGGATGTTGAGGCCCAGTATAATTTTGAGCAGCATCAAACAGCTGAGAATGAAAAAAGAACTAAAGGCTTCACCCTTTTAAACGCTGGAGTTTTTTATCAAATTCTTGAAAACAATGGTCGATGGAGTTTGTTTGGAAGATTAAAAAACATCCTCAATCAAGAGGCAAGACTTCATACCTCAACACTTAAAGAGATTGCACCACTGGCCGGAAGAAGCTTAGTTGCTGGGGCCCAGTACACCTTCTAAGTTAGAAGTCATGAGGGTAGTGAGCTTCGTGCTCCATGAGCCATCTCATTTTTCTCTCTTCATATTTTTTCTTTTTCTCACGTTCAAACTCCTCTTTGGTTTTTATTGACTGGGGAGGAGTTTCGGACTCCATCTTTTGAATTTTCTTTTTTCTGACTTCCATCGTTGGTCCATTACCTAGTGCCATGTGAAATAAAAGCAGCGTGAAAATAAAAAAAAGGATTTTATTTTTCATACATAACCTCATTTCAAACTCTTGCAATTCCTATGCCCTTAATTTAGTAGATTTCGCGACAGAAATTGTTCTATAAATAAAGTGTGTCTAATTAACGGAGTTTTATGAAAATTTTCTTGGTTATGCTTTTTTTACTAACTCTTAAGGCTTTTAGTGGTCAGGATCAGTATCCAGAGGAAAGAGAGTATTCTAGAGCAGATCGTGGTTTGAGACCTTATCAGGCACTCTCAATTTATAAAACGGGTACTTTTGCCCTTACCTTTGATGATGGCCCCCATCCAACTCGTACGGTTCAAATTTTAGATGTCTTAAAAAAATATCAAGTTAAAGCGTTATTTTTTGTTCTTACTTCAAAAATTAATGAAAGCACTTTTCCTATAATCAAGAGAATGCTTGATGAAGGTCATCTCATTGGATCACATGGTGTTACTCATGATCGAGGAGCTGATCTCACTGAATCTGAGTGGAAAGTTCGTGTTAAACAATCATTTATTGAGCTTGCACAGTGGCACAAAAAAGCTGGATACGAATATAAAAAGCATTATTATCGTTTTCCCTTTGGAGACTATGGGACGAGATCTGATTATCACCACATCAATGCCCTTAAAGAAATTTCAAGAGAATTAATGGGAGAAAATTGTATTCACATGGCGTTCTGGGATGTGGATACGGCTGACTGGGTTCCTGGTATGACTTCAGAAGATGTTGCGAATAACATGATTGTGCATAATGAAGGTGGTTTATTTATTGATTTTAAAAAAGTGGGTAATACCTATGTTAAAAATCCAATTCCCCTCAAAAATCCTCCTTCTGGCGGGGTGATTTTATTACATGATATTCAGGAGCCTTCTGTTAAAGCAACTGAGCTTTTTATTCAATATGCTCAAAACCGAAGTCTTCAGCTGCCAAGAATCGATGATATAGAAGAATTTCGTATCACCAAAAGCTGCTCTCTTTAACTTAGATAGATTTGTAAAAAGCGATATATCTCTTCATAACATGTCTTGGATAATCCTTTGGCCAAACATTTTTATTAAGAGCTGTTTTAACAGATTTTGGACCCATGTTGTAGGCCGCAAGATACAGTTGTCCATGATTATCAAATTTTTCTCTTAACCACGCTAAGTAAGCAGTCCCGAGACGAATATTTTTAACTGGATCTTGAAGAGTTTTTTCACCATTCCATTTCATCTTAATTTTCTTGGCCATCCATTCTCCAGTAGATGGTCTTAATTGCATCATCCCAATTTCACCCACTGGGCCTGTGGCGATTGGATTAAAGCTTGATTCACCAGCAATCACCGCCATAACAAAATATGGGTCTAGACCATGGGTACTTGATTCTTTAATAATGACTTCTGCTACAGATGAAGACATCGATTTAAATTTCTTTGGTAAATGTTTGGTGACTGTGCTGAGAATATTTTTTTCTAAACCGCGATGCTTTTCAAAGTTTGATACAATACTCTTATTATATCGCTTCCCTAATAACTCTCGAGCATGATCGACTCGAACCTCTTGCTTAATGCTTGCCAAAGAGCGTGAAGCATCTGAAGCAGCAAATGAGACAGAGTTAATAATAAGACTTAGTGTTAAGATTGTTTTTTTCATACCTCCAATGGAGCAAGGGGGATGCCAAGAAAATGATGATTAACTCACTGTTTTTAAGTCAGTTTTTGGTGAGTTATTTGTCAGTGTTAAAGATCTTGGCAGGAGTGATTGACTTATTAAGGACTTAGGAGGATGAGTCTAACTATTCAATTTACTTTAGTTTTTTACTGTCAAAGAAGAGTCCTCATCAGTCTCATGGTCAGATGGATTAGTGCTTGGACCCATCAGGATAATGGTATTTTGAACTAAGTCTTTGAATTCTTTATGTGAAACTTCTTCATCTGATAATTCACTTTTTAGAACATTTTCTTCTTCTGTTTGAATAGGGGAATCAGGCTCAATATTTTGAGCACTTAGCGATAGGGGGATCCATAAAACAAGGGAAAGTATTATGGTTAGAAGCATGCTGAGGTTGTAGCTGAGAATAGAATTCAGCACAATAAACATTTTTAGCGCCCGTAATTTTTACTTATTAACGACGGAAACGAGGGCACCCATGGCCTTGTCAAAGTTTTTGCCGCGATAGACTTCATAAACACGCTCGAGGATAGCCCTTCTTTGTTGATAGTCAAAGTTACATCTCACTAAGTGATGAATGAATTGTTGGCTAACAATAAATATGCTTGAGAGTTGGTTAAAGCGTGGACCTTGAATACCAAAAGGGAATCCACTGCCATCAGGACGTTCATGATGTTGTTCAATAATTACTAAAGTTTCTGAAGACACTATATCTTTACGAATGGATAGTAATTTTATGATTTCTGCAGAATGCTGTTTAATTTTATCAGACAATGGCGTGCCATTTTCTTCATAATCATTAAGTGCTGCAAAATCATCTTTGGATAAATTAATGTCACAAAGCATAGAGGCCAGGCATGTTTTTTCTTTAATAGGCTGTGAGCCCCATGGGAATTGGTCAATAATTCTGCAGGCGAGGTAGCTTGTGAGAATAGATTTTAAAAACTCTTCAGAACAACTTGTTTTAAAACGCTTAATCCATTCCATGAGATTTGGTGATTGTTGAAGAATTCCAAGACTATTTTTGTTAATACTATTTAAAAGATCGATAGCTTCTTTCGTGATGCCCATTTGAGTAATAAAAGCTTTCAAGATTTCGATACTGTTTTCACTAGACTGCATTTTAATCTGATCAGTCGAAGTTTTAGATGAAACTATTTGTTGAATCTCGGCCATGATTCTTTTGCAGTCAACTTGATTGATGTAAACTTCTTCAAGTTTTTTTTCTTGCAGCTTTTTAAGAATATCGACAAATTGCTCGCTCCCATAATTCATCTTCACAAATTTACCACTAATGAGAACATGAACCTCAATGCCTTGGAAGTTTTGGGCAAACTTAATAAGGTGAGCAATTTTAATTTTTATTAATTCATCTGATTTATTTGCTTCATTTTCATTCATGATTGAATTTTAACTCAATTTTTAAAAAAAATGGGGATATTTTCCCAGGACCCGGGCGCGCCTTTGGCTTATTCAAAACTTCGGCACTAAATTTGCTTGAAATCTTTGTCCTTAATTGAAGGAGAAAAAATGACTAATTTTGACAAAGAGAAAAACAGAGATAACGACTTAGGATTTAACCGTTCCCATGCCGGACAAACTCCCTTTAAGGAGGGTGAGTGGGGAAAGAATTCAGAATTTAGTGAGCAGCTTGAGGCCAAAGAAGTGGACTCAAAAGATGATGGTCAGAGAAAAGTAAAAAACTCAGACTCTGATTTCCGCAGTTATAATCCTTATGTGGGCGAGAGGTTTATGCGTGAACACTTTGGTCTTTTTGGTGACTCATGGGGCACAATTCGACAGGATCTTACTTCACAAACAGATAAGCAAGTTTATGATAATGTTTGCCATGCCCTCTATCTAAGCCCAAAGGTTGATGCCACAAAAATCGAAGTAGAAGTTTTAAACGGAATTGTGAAATTGAGTGGCCTTGTCAGGAATCGTTTAATGAAAAAAGATGCTGAAGCCTGTGCAGAATCCATCCTCGGGGTCAAGGATGTAAGAAATGAGCTTCAATTCATAAATTAGTTAAATTTATCTAGGAAATTTCCCTCAATAGCCGAAAAGAATTTAGTTATTGAGGAGTACCGATGAAGCCTTACCACTTTTATGTCGCATTTAATCCATTGTTCAATGAAGAGCAAAAATGGAAAACTCAGGCCCATGAATTTCATCATCATTTAAGTGAAAAGAAAAAAACTGATCCTACATCACATATGTACTGGGGTAAAATTCAAGTTTCTCAGTACTCTGAACCTTTAAACACAAAAGTTTTTTCTGAAGTTTTAAATGAAAATGATGAACTTCAAATGGATACTCATCTTTATATTACAGATTATCAGCATCTTTGGGTTGGAAAAGTGGCCGAGGTTAGTGAGACAATTAAAGACCCAGAAAATACTTTGAATTTTTATCAAAATAAAAAAGTAGAAGTTTGGTTTAAACTCATAGACTTTGAACTCATTTCAAATAATGCCTCTGAGACTATAAAACATTTATCTGACTTCCATGTTGATAATGAGCATTATCCTTTCAAAATTAAAGAGATGACTCCTTTTACAAGTTCTATACGGTTCCCCATGATTGTTCAGGATAAAAGCCGCGCTCGATATTTTTCCCAATCAACTGAAAATGATTTAAAAGTCCTCAAGCCGAACCCTCTTTTAATGACCGAAGGAGAGGGGATGAAACTAAATTCATTCATTCAGTCATTTGTCATTCCTGAAGAAAATTTTAAAAAAATGCCTGAAATTGTAAGGACTCAAATCACTCATGCAGAAATCCTTCTTGTTGAAGCTCAATCAACAAGTAAAAAAGATAGAATTAAACTAGAGCAGGCCATATTAACTTATTTAAAATGTCTTGAAGTCCTCTTGAATGAAACTTTTGTTGCTCACCTAAAAAAAGAAGAGGGGCATAGAATTTGGGTCTCTAAGGATCTGCAGTCTCCAAAATTTATGCGCTCTGCCCTTGATAAAGATAAGAGTTCTCTTATTAGAATTAAAGAATCAGTCGGGCTTTTTCAATTGTCTCAAATTAAAATGCTTCTTGATACGCCAGGCTTTTTTCCACATACTTCACTAGATTATATCTTTCGTCACAAAAAGCTCTTTTGGGAGTTCTGTAGACTAGAATTAAGATCAACGCTCAAAAATGAATCACTCATAGACCTTAAACATCAGTTAACAACGCAAACGGCACAAAAACTTCATGATCGAGAGCTTTTGCTCGTGAGAAATATTTTGCTTGGAATTGGTGGAAAAGGTGTCTTGAATGCGATTGTAGAGTCTTGGTATGCAGAAGGACTTGAGTCTAAGAAAATTGCTTAGTCATTAAGCTGCATTTTTTTCTGGCCAGATTTTATTCATCTCAAATTCAAAATCATTGATCTTATCTTCCTTATATCCACATTCTCTCATAGATTTGATCATGATTTGCATGCAACGTTGGTCTTTGATATTTTTATTGTAAAGTTCTAGACCAGACTTTACGAGGCGATTAGCATCGTTAAATTTAATTGAATCAACCAGATAGTCGCTAATAAGATAATCAAGTTCACTTCTTGTTGATGGATCAAAACGACCTAGAAATTTTTCAGCTTCGTTAACCATGTTATTTTCGACTAAAACCGTAATAATAGCTCTTGGGTATTTCGTAAATATCGAGCAAGAGACTCCAATAGCTTCAAATATTTTTAAAGCTTCATCTTTTGCGTTATTAATCATGAAATATTTTCCAGAGACGTACAATCCTGCACCAATATAGTTAATGGTTGAGTTTGTCCTCTCATCAAGTGAGGTAAACAGTTCATAGTAAGAAAGCATGTCTTGGAAATTATTTGTTTGGACTGCTAATCGAATGACCTGCTGGAGTCGGTCTGGGCTTGCTGGGAAATATTTAGCCACTTTCTTAACAATCTCATAAGCCTCTACGTATTGATTTCTGCTCATCAGCAAATCAAAGAGACCTGAGAGACATTTAAAGTGAATGTTATTATAAGAAAGTCCCTTCTTATAGGAGCCCTGGGCCTGATCGGTAATTTGTTTTAGGAACTCAGCTTGACCAATATAAAACATGGCAAGAGCAGGTTTCTTACTTAAGGGAAGTGCCTCTTGAAGCTTGGCAATGGCTTCATCATATTTACCTTGGGTAATAAGTTCTTTGCCCTCTTCAATTGTCACTATGTACTTTGATGGTTTTACTTTATCTGCAATCGTGTTGACTAAATTTTCTTGGATGCTCTCTACAGTAAATGGTTTAATCACATATGAATCAACATCTTCTTCAGCTGCTTTGGCCACTGTTGATTGGTTAAGATCTGAGGTGACGAGAATAAGGCAAATCTTTTTGGCCGGATTTTTCTCTCGAGCAAGTTTGAAGAGATCAAATCCAGATCCGCCTCCAATGAAATAATCTGAAAGAACGACACCAATATTTTTCTCATTGATAATATCAATGGCTTCTTTAAAACTTCCAACAGAATGAATCATGTGGCGCTTAGATCCAAGATCACTCATGATCTTAATGAGACGACTTCTAGACGTAGGATTCTTATCCACGACAAGAATGTCATGCTTCTCAATAAAGGATTTAAAAACCGCTTTTTTGTCGTCCTTACTCATAAACCTACAGGTTTGCTAAAAATTTTAGCCTCTAGGTTTTCGGAAGAATAAGTCTAAAACTTGAGTTTAGTAGTGGAGAAGCTTAAAATAAAAAAGGCCACTCAGTGGTGGCCTCATTCATATTTAAAAATTAAATAAAAATAAATTAAGGACTAAATTTGATGAAAAAGATCAGATTTATTATCTACCTGGACTGAAGTCCTGAAGCTCGACCATGATCATTCTACATATCACTAAAAATTCAGTTTTTGATTTCATCCAACGTACCTCCTTATCAAAAAACCGTAACACCAGAAAATTTCATGAGAGAAACTAATCACTTTCTTATCTAGAAGGAAGATGACTTTCTCATGGACAGATATTAGATCCGTTTGCTCTCAACCCCAAGTGATTCGATATTTCAATAAGTTGGAAAAGATATCTTTCAATGAAATCTGTTGAAAAACGCTGATTTCGCCATCATTTTATGGCAATAGTGATTATAAACTCAAAATAAGCAGATCAGCAGTCGCTTTATTACAGGCCAGAGGAATGTTGTAAACAACTGCAATTCTTAGAAGGGCCTTAACATCAACATCATGAGGGTGGGGAGCTAGAGGGTCCCAAAAGAAAATGACCGTGTCCATGCGACCTTCGGCTATGGCCGCACCAATTTGTTGATCTCCACCAAGGGGACCACTTTTATAACGAGTCAGTTTAAGCTGAGTTGATTCCTGAATCTTTTGCCCTGTTGTTCCAGTGGCATACAGTTCAAAAGTTGAAAGTTTGGCTTCATGGCATTTGGCCCACTCAACCATTTCACTTTTAAGATTATCGTGAGCAATGAGCACAACTCGTTTCATATTTTATCTTCCCATATAGGATGAAAAATATTTTATATGAAGGCTCAAAATACTAATCACGACAAAGAGAATTTTAAAAACCCAGTCAGAGCTGGAGAATTTTTCGATCATTTTTTCCATGGGAGCTGAGTATAAAAAGCTTCTCAATCCTTCAAGCCTCTCGTGAAAAATTTTCAAAAGTTCCCACTATAAGTTCTTGATTTTACCATTCTTCCATCATAGAAGTGCCTATGGCCAAAAAACTACCTTCCGGTTTGAAACTTCAGGGAATAGCCCCAAATATTCTACTTAAAAATGTAGAGAATACGGCCCCATGGCTATTTCAAGGAGAAATCGCCACCAATGGAGAGCAGAAAGCTTATTTGGCGAAATTAGTTTTTTATAAAAAAAATTTAAAGGCACTCGCTCATATTGATCTCGCCGAATATTTTCATCTCTGCTTGGCCGCTCACTGGACCACAGCTGGAACTTATGTTCCGACAGATGTGGATAATCAAATTCGTGAGGGACTTTGGCGTCATGAAACCGTGGGAAGATATATTCAGAAAATGGCAAAACTGACGATTGAATCTTGGCAGTGGGATTATGAGCAAGTGACTAATAGAAAGTGCTATAATCCAGCTCGTGGGCAGGTCATGAGTACTCATGAAGGCACATGGCTCTCTGTCGCTATAGGGGCCTATAACGCTCTTATAAAAAATAAGCAGCCCCAACTGGCCGATGATGTGGCCCAGGTGATTCTGGCCGAAATTGAAAAAGAAGAAAAACTTCTGACTGAACTTAGAGAGAAACGAGATCATATCAATTTTCTTCGTTCCACCGCTCTCATGGCCCATAACTTTGGAGACCTTGATCGAGTGATGGATCAGTGGGAAATGAATCCAGAAGATCCTTTTTATCAGCGCATTTATAAGTTGGGCCATAAGCTTAATGAAAATTACTCACCCATTCTTGCTTACTCCGGGCAAGTGAATAAGGCATTTTTGGCGCAAGAGAATCATCGCCACATGTCCATGCGCCAACCTAGAGGACTTAGAAAATCACATACATTTCTTATTCCCGTGGGACCTTTTATGGATGAGTGGGGAAAAACCTTAGGGGAGAGTTCACTTCTCACAAACGAAGAAAAAGTTGAAATCATAGCTGCCTTCTTGGAGGGCTACACTCGTCAGGACCTGGCCTATGGTTATACCCGTGCCTATCATGGGCTTATTCAGGCAATTCCAGGAGGTCTGGATTCTTTGGCCAGAGAGCTTCCTTTTGACCTTTATCAGACTCTTAAAAAATCCAAGTTCGCCACAACCTCTGAGGCGCCTCGAGAAGAATTTGAAGCCGTTTTCAAGCAAAAGCTAGAAGAGTTTATTTGTCCGATGACGGGGATGAGATTTTAAGGCTCTTAAATTTTCTACTTCTTAAACAATCTAATTCTAAGACCCATAGAGAGTTCAGGAGATTGATTTAATCCGCCAACGCGAGAATCATAACCCGTCATATAGCTCAAAGTGATGTGACCAGTGATAAATCTTCTTCCGCCAGATATTCCAACCGAAGGGCCCATTTGAAAGCCACCTTCACCTGGAAGTCCTTTATAACCTCGGGCCGATCCACCAAAGAAGATGGAGTTCCCGAAGGGATGCTTACCCAAAGTTGTTGAGAGACCATTTCCCCCAAGGCTGCCATCAAGATTGGCCGAGATATGGAAGTTTTGCTGGTTATTTCTCAATTGAGCATAGGTGAGACTCCCACTTGTGAGCCAAGGCATCCCGAGATTAAGCCCGACGTAGAGAAGATGCTGACGATTGATGGGTGCATCAGTGATAACGAGTATATCTTGACCTTGCTCGCAAACCACGGCTTCAAAATTTTCTTTATCAGGAGTGCTAATGACATGTCTTTCCTGAGGAGAGCTGGGGTCACATTGATCTGTCTCAACAGCAAAAGTTTTAAACGAGATAAAAACAAGAAAGGCCAAAATAAATGTATTCATGAGGAGATAATAGCTTGAATAAGCCTCATCTATTGAACTCATTGTAAGGAATTTAGGGCCGTTTAAATCTTAGTCGCTCTCAAAGAATTCCATGCTTTTTGGCCACTTCATCAAAGTGCTGCATGAGATTTTTCGCCCAGTTACGCTTTTCAATGTACTGGCCAGGATAAAAACTCTTCTTAAAACCGTAAGCCACTAAGTCTTTGAGATGTTTATGTGGGACTTCAAAATTATTGAGAAGGAGATTAAATTCTCTGCTCACTGTTGTGTCTGAAACAAGTCGATTATCAGTACAAATACTCATGGACATGCGGTTGGCGAGCATGTGTTTCACATTATGATTTTTAATGTCTTTAATCTCCGGATTGGTTTGGAGATTGCTGGTTAAACAAACTTCAATGGTGGTGCGTTTGTCGGCCACAAACGAGATAAGGTCGTTAATATATTTTTTCTTATCTGTTATTTTTGGATCTACGACTTTGTTCTCATCAAAGAGATAGTAGCCGTGACCAATTCTGTCAGCGTAGCACTCAGTGATCGCCTGAAAAATACTTTCAGCACCGTAAGCTTCACCAGCATGAACCGTCTTATGCATAAAGTTTTTATGAGCATAAGCATAGACCTCATGGAATTTGCCACAAGGGTAGCCTTCTTCCTGGCCAGCTAAATCGATACTTACTATAGGGATAGCCTTTTCATCGCGGATTTTAACCGCTGCTTTGACCATTTGAAGAGCTGCTGCTCTTACAATCTCCATATGACGGGAATACTCCATCATCTTGTAGAACTTGGTATAGAAAGGAGAATAGCCTTTTGGCCCAAAGTTTCTCATGGCACAGCTGATAATTCCGTAGTGAAATTCAGGTCGTTTTCCAGATTTAACTTCGGGTTTATTATTGTGCTCTTTTTTCGCACGCTCAAAGCCCTTATAGGTCGCTTCAAAAACTGCCTCCATCGTGAGTCCAGCTTCTATGTCCATCATGAGTTGAGGAGCAAAGCGGGCCTCAATGTAGTAAACATTCTCGTTTTGATTATCCACGGCAAGCTCATAGGCCACTCGTTCAATATTTTCGAGATCTCGAAGGGCCGCACAAGTGTATTGAAAGCCATGAAGGTATTCGCCCAGATTGGCGTAAGTGGATTTAAAAACGAGTTCTTTGAGACCCTCTTCAGTATATGAGGGCATCTTGATATTGCCTTTTTTGGCCATTTCTATGAGGGTAGGAATCCTAAGTGAGCCATCAAGATGGAGGTGAAGGTCAGACTTAGGCATGTCATGGATAAATGCGTCAGAGTATTTTGTCATAAGTGAGACAAAATACTCTGAGCAGAGCTAAAGGGGAACTGAAATTTCTTTAGAAATGAGATTTTTCTAGTTTAGTGAGATCAAAACCATCTTTTTTAGCAAGATCTAGATACTCTTGAACAACTGCTTCTGGAATTTCTACTGGTGAACGCGACATGAGCCATAGTGATTTACGGTTTCTTGAACCAACTAGGACGTACTCATAATTAGCATCAAGCTTCATGATATTGTAATCACCCTTCACTTTGAAAAGACGAGTAAAGAAGTTATTGAATGTCACAATAAGTTCTGCATTTGTTTTCTCATTGATGATGACGGCTTGGCCTTTAATTGTTTGTACTCCCTTAGACTTAAGACAAGTATTAAAAACACTAATTGTCTTAGAATTGATAATTTCATACTCCGCAGTTTGAGCATTACATTTTCTCGTGAAAAATTGAGGAAGTGAGTAGTGAGCGTACCATTTGCCAACATAGCGAGAAACTTCGACATTAGAGGCCGTCGTAATCGTTTGGGCCATGCTCGAGCACGATAAACAAATGAGGAGAAAAACGAATAGCTTTTTCATGAGGCGTCCTTTTTACAGTTTAAAGATTCTTAAACTGGGTTATTTGTATCTTAGGGCCCTGTCCTTTCGCTATAGACAAAACCTAAACAAGGCTTAAAAGGTATAAGTTACAGAGGGAGATTGAGTCAAATCTTAAGATTTCATGAATTTCATCATGAAATACCAAGCTGCGAATTTCAAAACATGAAGCGTCCTCTTTAGGATAGGTCCGAACGTCCTTTCAGATGGGAGCTCGAATGAAACCTTGGACAACTGAAAATATCGGTCCTCAATCAGGTAAAACAGTCTTGATAACTGATGGGACTTCACGCTCAGGACTTGAGACGGCCAAACAGTTATGCACTCATGGGGCGCGAGTGGTTTTATGTTCGGATGATATTTTTCAGGCCGAAAGGGCCATCAATTTAATTCATTTGCATTGCCCTGAGGGGAAAATTAATTATGAGCATGTTGATTTAGGGGATTTAAATTCTGTCCTTGAATTTACCGAGAGGTTTAAAGAAATCTATGGAGAATTAAATATTCTCATCAATAATGCAGAATTAAAGTATTCCCACGAAAGAATGATTTCTCATCAGGGTCATGAGCTGATGTGGACTTTTAATTATCTTTCGCATTTCCTTCTCACCGCCAAACTTTTCCCACTTTTAGTCCATGAAAAAGAGGGGAGAATTATTTTTCATAGTGAACTTAATCATAGATCTGATCAAATTGATTTTTATGATCTAGAAAGCAAATTGTATTATCGACCTCGAAAAGCCTACGGCCAATCTAAGTTGGCCTTATTAATTTTTGCGCGAGAGCTAGATCGTCGTTTACGGGCCATACATCTTAATATCAAGAGTATTCCGATTCATCTGGGAGGTCCTTCACGGGCCTTTCTTAAAAATATGCTCCATCTAAAATTTAATCATTCAGAATTAGAAGCTGCTATCCCCATGCTTTTTGCCGCAACTGCGGATGAAGCCACAAGTGGTCACTATTATGGCCCCTCAAGTCTGTATCAAGTTTGGGGTCTCCCTCAAGAGAAAGATTTTTCAATTCAGGCAAAAAATTTATTGGTGGCCGAACAACTTTGGAATATCACCGAGGAAATGACGGGAATTGAATTCAGGCTTCATGATTTATCTAATGTTGTTAGATTTAGACACAAAGAGCTTGGACAAAATGAATACTTTAATTAATTTAGTGACAGTTATCTTGGATGATAGGGTCTGTGCGTGATTTCCATTTACCTTCAAAGCAAACAGAATCTCCGCCTGAGCAATGGGCATAATATTTTTTATACTGTTCACTCCAGCAGGATTTATCAGGAGCGACTTCAGAGCAAGCTGGTTGACCTAGTTTTTCAACAGCTTGAATACCATTTAAAACATTTGAAACTGTTCCTTTAAGAATTTCATTTTTTTCAATAATAACCCCAGATGATTTGAGACCTGAGTTTTTTATCATCTCTTGAGCCGAAATAAATTTTAATCCCAAACATTGACCAATATCAATGATGAGTGGAATCGCTGAAATGTTCATCTCTTTTATGTCGTGAAAAAGTGCGACTTTTGTCACTTGTGGACTGCCGCAAAGCCCTTTTAGATTTTTCTTGATATATTCTTTAAGTACATTTTTCTCGGGAGCTTTCACACCATAAGATGAGTCCTGTGAATCATGATTCCAACCAAGATGAGAAAAACCTCCACCAGCAATTGTTTGAAGGGCCGGGGAAATTGATCTGTATTCTTTTAATTTTTCTGAATATGTAGTACCGGAGAGGTGTATTTCCCCATTTTTGATTTTATGCTCAAGTTCCATTTCTGAGGGCATGGCCCCTCTGCCGTAAGGAAATCTGAAAAGAAGGAGATCCTGCTGCTTAAATTTACCTTGAGTTGACCATTGCAAAAGATCCATACTCTTTTGCATCTGTTTTTCTCGTTCCTCTTGAGAAAATCCCTCTTCTTCAATTTCTCCATTTCTTTTCATTCTTAAGTCGTAGGCATGATGTTCATGTCCGTGACTCGCGATAAGGTGCCCTGAGGTTAGAGTTTGATTAACGAGATCTCTCTTTTCTTTATATTTTTCATGAGTGGCCTCAAGATGCGTTGAAGTGACAAAAAATGTTGCTTTAACTTTTCTTAATTCTAATTCTTTCAAAATGGCAGGGGTCACACTTAAAGAAGGTCCATCATCAAAAGTCAGGTGAACATCATTTTTTAGGCAACTCAGAGGTGATTGAGTCAGGTCCTTAAGAATCTCTTGTCCCAATTCTTTCTGACTTTTAAGATCACATTCCATGCTATGAGCATGAAAAAGTATAAAAAAAGAAAGAATCAAAAACCTTACCTTCATAAAGACCTTTTCGGTCAACTGAAGCTAATACTGTAATCTTATTTAATTTTAGGCGGATTTCTTTTTATGCTCTTCAGTGGTTGAATCCCGGGTATTGATGATGAGCATTGGTTTAGGTTCTGTATTCAAAAGATCTTTAGGGGGGAGGAGCGGTTTAGCATTCAGTGAAGTGAAAATCACTTTATTTGTTTCAAGACATATGAGTTTTACTTCATAAAGAATCATGGATCTTCATAACGGAAAGAAACCTCTTTTTTTTTAAGTTTTTCGGTTGTTTAGTTTAATTTTTTTTTCAAATTGAATATAATTGATAAATGCATAAAAATAATTTCTTGATTTTCTTTTTTTTATTTAATTTTCTCTCTTGTTCATTACCCCATTCATCATTAAAAAATTACGATCGCAAGGATTGGCCCCATTGGAGTGATTTAAATAATAATTGCCTTAACACAAGAGGAGAAATTCTCAGAGATCGCTCAATCTCACACGTGAAGCTAAATAAAAAAGGCTGCAAAGTTATTTCTGGAATTTGGAATGATTATTACTATCCAGAAAAACTAAATCACGTAAAGGAGATTGATATTGATCATCTCATTCCACTTAAACATGCCCATACACACGGTGCAAGTCTCTGGTCTCGTGAGAAGAAAGAGATCTTCGCCAATGATCCCGAAAATTTAGTTGTGACTCATCGAAAGTATAATCGTGCCAAAGGCCCTAAAGGTATTGATGAGTGGTTACCGGTTAAAAAAGAGTATGCTTGTAAATATGTGACTGACTGGGTTCGATTAAAAAAGAAATATTCTTTGGTTATTGGACCGAAAGAGCAAATGACGATTAACCAATTAAGAGGTCAGTGTCCCTCTTTATAATTATTTGCATGAATGACGAGGATAAATTTTATCGCACTTGGTACTACACTGATCATCATTAGTCGCTTTCTTTTGTAGAACTAGGTCTACGCCCTTAAAATCAGCTTCTAAATCGTCCATTTCTGCGTTGCCTGGCCCAAAAACATCGGCCAGTTCTTTTAGAATACCTATTTCTAAGACATCACTGGCCGGACAACGTAACGTTAGCATGCAAGAAACAGCACAGTGTTTGAATTTATCGTAACCACCCATCTTTTCGGCTTTGGTTTTAACTGATGAAACAAACAGCGCCGAACAAATAGGAATTGATTTATGTTGTGTTTCAGCAAGGAGGTTATGACTCAAAAATAATGCAAAAAATAAGATATATCTCATGGGCTCCTTATCGGCGTTTATAAAAAATACTTTAGTAAAATAGTTTTTTCTCCGATAAATTGAATATGAAAAAACTTTTATGTCTTTCCCTCTTCTTTTCGCTCAGTTGTACTCAGATTCAACCCTCTAGAGGTCCGGCCAGTGGGATCATCGTCTCAACTCTGGCGGAGCTTGAAGAGGAAATCGCCCGCGCTTCCGAGGGGGCCGTCATTAGAATTGCCCAAGATGCAGTCTTTGATCTGACTCATGAGCCTAAGCTAGTCATTGATAAGAGAGTGACCCTAAGAGCTTACCCAAAAATTGATCAGGATAAAAAGCCTCTCTTTATTCATAAGGGAAAGCCAGTACCTCTCATGGACATACAGGCCCCGGGAGTTGTCTTAGAAGGTTTAAGATTTGAAGGAGTGGAGACTGATTCTAAAAAAGCAGAGATTATTGCACTTAATAAACAGGGGATAAAAGGAGTTTATAAATTTCCTGTCACCCGTGGAATAGATGTTAATGCTTCAGATGTTAAAATCAAATATTGTGAAATGTCTGGATTTTCTCATGCGGCGATTTTTGCAACTGATGCAAAAAATCTTGTGGTGGTGAGAAGCTCTATCCATCACAATCAGCGATGGGGTCTTGGGTATGGTATTGCTCTGAATAAGCAAGCCACAGCAATTATTCAGCATAATATTTTTGATTTTAATCGGCATTCTGTGGCCGGAACTGGACATTCAGGACAAGCCTATGAAGCCTCTTATAATATTTTTAAGAAAAACCATAATGATACTCCCCTTGATATGCATGGTGGGAAAGACAGGAAGGATGGCACAGAAGTCGCAGGGTATCTTGTTTCAATTCACCATAATGTTATTGAAACAACTTCAGTCAAAGCTTTCATTCATCGAGGAAGACCAGAGTTTGGTGTTTTGATAACTGAAAATAAAATGTCATATAAAAAACCAGATGATGCTATTGGATACTATAACGGAATCAATAAAAACAATCTCGGATGGATGAAATTTATCTACAAAGATAATGTTTTTACCGGAAAATAAATTTAAGCTGCTTCTGGTAATTGCTCCTCGTTGAGCACTGGTTTTTTAAGTAGACCATCGTAAGTTTCTTGAATTTCTTCCTCAAGAACTTCTTCACCATTTACGTAGAGAAGGATCGGTTTTAGAGGCATTCCAGCAATGGCCTGCTCTGCAACCTGGTCGACAGAAATCGTACTGCGGCCAAGATAAAAAGTTGTGTTAAATTTAAGGTTTACAAAAGTACGGTAGTGTAGTTCTGAGCAAACAATTGTATCACCGGTTTCAACATCAAAGCTAAAATCATATTTTTTTCCAACATGTGAAAGGGCGCGAAGAATATGGTCTGCGATCTCCTCATCTGACATTTCCTGTTCGTTTCTTAAAAGAGCGAAGTCATCGATATCAGAAAAATGCTCTAATGTATTCATTTGAACTCTATTTCTTAAGGCCTCCACAATAAATTTCCCATCAGCAAGTTCTTGAGCAAATTTTTGAACGAGGTCATTTTCCCAAATACCCAATCTTTTAAGATCTGCTTCAGTTCCAATATAGATTGCAGCGTGCCCCCAGTAACCTGGGATAAAGCGATCTGTCATTCGGAAAGGAGTTTTTTCAAGTAAAATGTCCATTGGTTTCATCATACTTTCAACTCTAGTGATAAAAGATTCATCTTGATAGAGAAGTCCGCGTCGCTTCTGAAATCCGCCCACAATATTTCCAAAGAGTTTACTTCCATTATAAACAATTGAGTTTGCCATGAAGTTGAAAAAGTCAACCTTCGCTTGCATGCTCACTTTTAAACGAGTCAAAAGTATTAAAAAGATATCTTTCCCTAGACCTGAATCTTCATTATGGTTTCTGAAATGATTGTAAAGGTAGCTCGACTCAATGATGCGGGCAAATTTTTGTAACTGTGGAATCGCCATTAAATCCGGCCTTGTAAGATAGAAGCGCTTGTAAATCTTGATAGCGCGAAGTAAGAGGAGACTATTTTTAATTGAGAATAAGCTTTTGAGTGAATCTTTAAAAGTGTCATCCTCTCTATTAAATGAAGAATCTTTCTCATTGAGAAGTCTACGAAGTTTTGGACGATCTTGGAACATATGGTAAGTATGAAGAGTTGTCTCATAAAGAGTTACTGCAACACTTAGGCTACCAAGCATACTTTTTAAATTTTCATCTGAAATAGTAAAACGGTTTTTTCTAATTGGCCTTTTAACAAGGTCAAAATCCTCGCTGAAATAGTCATAAGCTTCTTTTCTGGTAAGGATTCTTTCTTTCGCTGCCTCACTTACTTCTAAGAGTTCCTTACCTGATAGAGGTCGATTTGTTTTTACAGATTCATCAATCCATTTTGCATGCTTATCGACGACAAGTTTACTATCTGCCAATTTTTGAATCAGGTCCTCTGCACCAACTCTCGCTAGTAGGCCTGTTGACGATAAGGTAAGAATGAGGAGAAAAACAATCTTAGTTATCATAGTAAACCCTTAATAAGAGGTGCTACAAGGTATTGAATTAGACGTGTCAAAATTTTCTTCTTTAAGCTTGCTCCAGGGAGGCGTGATTTTTGACCTTCTGGCTTTCCTTTTTGGTCAATTTTGTAGGCTATCGCTAAATTCTCATCCATCGATTTTGTGAGAGCTGCTGCAATTGTCTCATCTTTAATAATTGCCATTGTTTCGGTGTTAAGATTCTGTGAACGAGGGTCAAAGTTAAAGCTACCAATCGCTGCAATTTTATTATCTACAACCATCGATTTTGCATGAAAGCTGTCTTCTCCAAAATATTCGTAGAGTTCAATCCCCATCCTTACAATTTTTTTCCTTTGACCGATGTAACTAGCTTGGGGAAGAAGTGCATCTGTTGATTTTAATGAATTCGTAAGGATTCTAACTCTTACACCTCTTGCAATAGCATTTTTTAACGTTTGCTTTAATTCTTTAGTGAAGATTAAGTAGGGAGAGTCAATAAGAACTGATGACTGGGCATTATCAATTAATTTATAAAGGCCCTCAGCCGTTCCGATCATTTTTGTCTTCTTCGCTGCGATAGGGTCGTGAAGGAGTTCAACACTTTCAACTTCAGTTGTTTCTGACTCCCATGAAGAGAGGTCAAAAGAACTTCTTGAAGATTTAGCAAAGAAATTATTTTCAACTTTATCTAATGTTAGTGACCCCATATTGGCCTTTGCTTTTTTAGGGGCGAAGATTTTAAGGTGATCTGCTTGCCATAAATTATTGAAGTAATTTGAGGCATCTTTTGCCATATCTCCTCTGACGTAGATATCACGGTCATCATAGTTCTTTGTGGCGCGATCAAAGTATGTATCCTCAATATTTCTTCCACCAAGAACAGCTTTTTGAGCATCAATAATGAGCATTTTATCATGCATACGGTAACGTATTGAACGACGAAGTTTAAGAAGATTGAATTCATTGAAATTTTTAATTTGAACATTTTCAGAAAGCAGATGAGCACCCACTTCGTCAGAAATATGATTAAACATTTCATCAATAATAACTTTAATCTTTACACCTTCTCTCGCCTTTTTACGAAGCAGAGCAAGGACTTCAAGGGCCGTATTATCTTCTGCAAAAATGAAATAAGAAATTTGAATTTCTTCTTTTGCACTTTCGATGAGCTGCATTCTCACATGATAAGCTTCATCGCCACTGTCGATAATTCGTACCGAATCAGCAAAGGCTGTAGTTAAAAGGGAAAGTGTAAGGAGGATAAAGGATATAATTTTTTTCATGCCCCTATGTTAGCGTTTTCAGGAAAAATCACGAGCATGAAGGGTCTTTCATGTAAAAATGGAAGGTGCTGTTGATATTTTTGACACTTAAAATAGAAGTCGATTTTAAGCGCTCAAATCTCAAGACTTAGATCAAAGTTTGATTTAGTAAGTATGCGAAATGCGGGACCTTTTTGAATTATTCGATCATTTCTCTGTAGGCCCGAGTGGGCATAATCTTATAAGAATTCATGATGGCCTTCATATCAACAGTGGCGCGAATTTGGGCTTTTTGCGGCTGATCACTGATCTTTTCTAATTTTGTATGTCCCAAAAGAAGCAGCCCCCAAACATGGCTTCTTAGATTGAGATCAAAAATATAGTCATTAACCTTTTTCTCATCCTTAAAATCAATCCGGTTAGGATAATCACACATATTGAGGTTTAAAGGACAGTAGTTGTGGTTGATTAAAAGATTGTTTTTATTGAGAGCCTTAATATTTTGATGAAGCTCATCAAATTGACTGCTTTTGATCAGCACCAGGTTTTTCTTTTTCATCTCTTCAAAGTCAGAGCTGAGATGAGTTACAGGAGCTAGAAAGCCTTCCGTCTTTTTTGTGGCAAAATAAGAGAAAGCGTAGGCCAATTCAATAGTAGGATTTCTTTGTTCAAGTATCTTTAGTTGGAATTGAGGAAACTCATCATTTGGTTTTAAAGAAATTCTTGAGATTCTAAAATTAAATTCATAACTAGAATTTTCATTTGGAACTAATTCTAAATCAGAAGAGCGATTTTTGATGAAATTAAAAAAAACTCCAAACTTCTCTGACCAATTAAATAAGTAGTCTTCATGAAATCGATGAGACCAGTAAAATTCTGAAAGAGTTTCTGAATTTTTTTTAGGAATCCAGGATTTGGGATCATTCTCTTTCCCACACACAAGATGCATTTTTTTGACTTTATAGGCTTTACAGCCTGAGGTGCGATAATCAGACACGTCAACTGGCCTGGCCGTGTGACCTAGGAGGTAAATTGTCTTTATGACCAACGCCATGCCGTTTTCTAAAATCTGTGCTCTTTCTTTTTGATATTTTTCAGCTTGTAAAGATACTGGATAGTTTAGTTCAAAATTTAAAGTCAGTGGGGAAGCAAGATCTTCGTGCTTCTCAATGAGGTTGACCGGCGTTTCAGAAGTGCGCAAGCGCATCTTCGGATTTAGATTCAATTCTTTAGTGCTGCAGCTACTCAAGAGAAGTGCGGCTATAATCATCGTTCTCATTCATTTATTATAGGTTTATTTGATCCTCTGATCAATTTATTTGGAGATCATATGAGCTTAACAGATGTTTATGAGGAGCTTACTGGCCCCTTATCAATAGGAAAACTCCTTCATGCTTATAGAACAACGAATGATTTAAGTTTAGAAGACATAGCCTCTAAACTTTCAATTCCTTCAACTTACTTATCAAAAATAGAAGAAGAGGTTATGGAGCCTGATTTAAAGGAGACTTTAAAATTTGCCGTTTGCCTGCATGAGGATGAAGATTTCTATGTCGAAATTTTTTTAAGAAATTTATTAAGAAAGTCCGGACTTAATCCCTCTCATTTTATAAAAACTGTTGAGTAATTTAAAACTTTCTACGCTTAAGAAGGAGAAGCCATGCAATTAGGCTTATAAAGGCTGCTACCAAGTAAGGAGCTCCAGGTAAATACAGGCCTTGTGAATCAGTAAAAAAAGAAAATATTCTTGTCATGAAAAGTGGATTAATGATCGCCGCGAGGCTCGTGAGAGCAACTAAGGAGCCTTGAAATTCCCCTTGCTCCTCAGGAGCGATATTCTTGGTTGCGAGAGATTGCAGGGCAGGCTGGGCAACAAAAAAGAGTGAAGCAAAAAGAATAACTAAATAGAGCATCCATCCTTCAGTAATAATGGCATACAAGATAAAACTTATGAAATTTCCAAAGGAGCAATAGAAAAGTGTTTTTTGTTCGCCCCACTTTGGAATGATGATTCTCGTAAACCAACCTTGGGCCAAAGCGATTAAAACTCCTACCAATGTTAATGAGATCCCCACTTGCTCTGGCGTCCAATTAAATCGATGTTGAGTATAAAGACTCCAAATGGAAGGATGGGTCATGCCGGCCAATTGAAATAGAAAATGGACGATCGCGAAGGTGAAAATGATTTCAGATTTAAAAATCTCACGAAGGGTTGAGAATGGATTGAGATTTTTGAGCTGGATTTTTTTTCGCTGAATTCCTGAATAAGTTTCAGGCAAAATAAAAAGACCAAAAAGAAAATTTAAAAAATTTAAAATGGCCGCGACTATAAAAGGCATTTCGGGGGAGATTTTTCCTAAAAATCCTCCGAGGGCCGGACCAAGGATAAAACCCAGTCCTAAGGCTGCTCCAATAAGACCATAATTATTTGAGCGGTTCGAATCATCAGAAATATCGGCGACTGAGGCCATACAGACAGTGATACTGGCCCCTGTTAGTCCGGAAATAACCCTACCTAAAAAAAGCCAAGATAGAGAAGGGGCGAAGGCCATAAGAAGATAATCTAAGCTGGCCATAATAAGTGAGACTAAGAGGACTGGTCGTCTACCAAATAAATCAGAAAGAGCACCTAAGAGTGGTGAGGCCACAAACTGCATGAGTGAATAGACAGACATAAAATAACCAAAATATTCATTAACCAGTCTTTCATCGCTCGCAAAACGTCTCACAACATCGGGAAGAGAAGGGATGATCAGTCCAACCCCCATCATGTCTAGGGCGGCGGTAATAAATAAGAAAAATAATGGAGATTTTGATTTAAGCATTTGAAATGAGTATAGCGATATTTTTCACTTATTGTCTTGTCCTGAAAAGAAGGGAAAAAAGACTAGGTTTTGCTGCGAGTTATAGAGGTAAAAACATTGAATTAGTGTGGGGTGAATTCTACACTAAAGGGCATGATTTCAGTCATAGAGGCCTCTGAATTATTTCAAAAACACTTGAAGCTAAAACCCCTTGGCCTTTCTTCTTCTATCCAAGCTGACAGAGACTACCCTCCCTTTCATCGAGTCATGATGGATGGAATCGCAGTTAACTTTGATGAATATAAAAAAGGACAAAGGAATTTTAAAATAATTGGGATTCAAGCTGCTGGTGAATTGGCGAAGGTTCTTAGTGAATCTGAGAATTGTTTTGAAGTCATGACCGGAGCAACTCTTCCGATCGGAGCAAATTTAGTTATTCCTTATGAACACCTAGAAATAAATTCAGGTGTCGCAAAAATCATTCAAGAATCAGCTTATAAAATATTTGAAAACATCCATCAAAAAGGGACTGATTGCCAGCAAGGTGAAGATGTTCTGAATGAAACGGCCATGCTTAATGGTCCAAACTTAGGAATTGCAGCCTCTATGGGCAAAGAGTTTGTGCCTCACAAAGGCAGCCGAATTCTTGTGATCTCCACAGGCCATGAGCTTGTTGAGGTCTCAGAGACTCCATTAGATCATCAAATTAGACGCTCTAACGTATATGCGATTAAGACTTCACTTGAACTCCATGGATTTAAGTCTGTGGATACTGACCACCTTCCTGATGATGCTGAGATTATTTCTCAGCATTACAAAAAAAATGTTGGGGCCTATGATATTTTGATTTATTCAGGCGGAGTCTCTAAAGGGAAATTTGATTTTCTACCTTCCGTTTGGAAAGACTCTGGTGTCGAATGTCATTTTCATGAGGTAAGTCAAAGACCTGGTAAACCATTATGGTTTGGAACAGACTCTCAATTTAGGACAGCTGTGATTGGACTACCTGGAAATCCTGTTTCTAGTCTTGTCTGCCTCCATCGTTATGTCTTAGGAAGAAAAAAACTTTATGTGAAGCTAGCTTCCAATGTTTCGTTTTCAAAAAAGCTCACTTATTTTTTACCTGCTCAGTTAGAGTCCAAAGAAGATGGTTCTTTATGGGCGACACCATCGAGTATCAAAAATTCTGGCGAGTTTACCGCCCTTGCTGGAACAGATGGGTTCTTAGAATTGCCTTTATCATTGGATCATTTTGAAAAAGGTGAGGTTTATCCTTTTTGGACATGGGAGCCTTTTTTATGAGTTTGATTGATTCTCATGGACGACAGGTCCGAAAATTAAGGCTCTCCCTTACAGATAAGTGCAATCTTCGTTGCCATTATTGTATGCCAGTAGATCAAGAATTTATGGATGAGGGCCGATACCTTACTCCCTCTGAAATCAGACAAATAATGGAAGAGTTAGTAGGTCTTGGAGTAGAAGAAGTTCGTCTCACAGGCGGAGAGCCTCTCGTCAGAAAATCATTTGATCTTATTCTCCAAGAATTATCTCAAGTCGGATTGAAGAAAATATCTCTGACTACAAATGCTATTTTACTCGATAAAAATTTTGATCTTTTACAGCGTTATAATGTTTCCTCACTCAATATCAGTTTAGATAGTCTTGATCCAAATAATTTTAAAAAAATTACTCACGGTGATCACTTTAATCGTGTCTATGCCAACATTCTCAAGGCCCAGGAATTAGGTTTCCAGGTCAAAGTGAATGCGGTCATGATGAAAGGTGTAAATGATCATGAACTCTTAAATTTTGTTCATTTTGCTGAAGAAACAAAAATAGAGGTTCGTTTTCTTGAACTGATGCGAATTGGGTATGCATGTAAGGAACAAAAGGATCAGTTTATTTCTGCGCAGGAGTTGATTGATCGAATAAAAATGAAGACAAGTCTTAGGTCGGTACTTCTACCTAAAGATTCTACTTCTTTTAATTTTATGACGGATTCGAATGGTCAAATTGGTTTCATCGCCTCTGAGTCTCAGGCATTTTGCGGACAATGTTCCCGATGGCGTCTTTCGGCCGATGGTATCCTTAGGGCCTGCTTGCTCAAAGATGATGGGCGATCACTCAAGAATTTAAATAAAGCTGAAAGAGAGAGTATTTATTTTGAATTGCTTGGTATGAAACCTTTGATGAGACCTTCAGAAGTCTCACATGACATGAACAGGATTGGAGGATAAGTGCTGACTCATATAGATCATAATAATCAACCAACCATGGTGGATATTACGGAGAAGACGACTTCAATTCGTATGGCGCTGGCAAAAACAGAGGTTCAGCTACCTCAAGAGATGGCTGCCTATTTAAAAGGTGATGAACTCATTCTTGCTAAGGGGCCCGTTTTCCAGACAGCGATTATTGCGGGAACCATGGCCGTAAAAAAGACTTTTGAAACCATACCTTTTTGTCATCAAATCCCAATTGAGAGTTGCAAGTTTTTTATCTCAATTGATGAGAACCTACTTGTCACAATTCAGTGTCGGGTTAAAACAAGTTTTAAAACTGGTGTAGAGATGGAAGCCCTCCATGGCGCACTTACGGCTGCCTTAACCATTTATGATATGTGTAAGGCCGTTACTCATAATATCCTGATTAAAGAGACCCGCTTAGTGGCAAAAACTGGCGGTAAAAGAACCATTCTTGATCGTCCACTTTATGGTCTCGTCCTCACCGGGGGAAAAAGCCAAAGAATGGGTGAAGCGAAAGCTTTAATTTCTTATCATGGAAAATCCCATGCTGCTTATCTAGTAGATATTCTAAAAGACTATTGCCAGGATGTTTTCTTATCAACAGCTGAAGAAGCCCAATGGAAGGGTACTGAATTAGAAAATATTCCAACGATTGTTGATTTCACACCCAATCTTGGTCCTGTTGTTGGGATGTTAAGTGCTTTTAAAAAATATCCACAGGCTTATTGGTTTATTGTCGCCTGTGATCTTGTTTATTTTAGTCATGATCATGTTGAGAAAATTCTGACAGATTTTAAACCTGAAGCGTTTGCAACGGCCTATGAAAATGTTGAGGGGAAATTTCCTGAGGCCCTATGTGCGCTTTATTCACCTTCTGCAGAGTCTATTTTTAATCAAGCCCTTGAAAAAGATATCCGTTGTCCAGTGAAGGTTCTAAAACAGCAAAATATCAATTTACTTCAGCTCAGTAATCCTTTGAGCTTGGCCAATATAAATACTCCTGAGGAACGTAAAAATGTTCACCATTAATATTCATTATTTTTCTCTTCTTCGCGAGAAAGCAGGTGTTGAGCAAGAATCATTCACAACAAGTGCCACTAATTTGGTGGAGCTTTATCGTGAAGTTTCTGGAAAATACAACTTTGAGTTACCTCATTCCATGATCCAGGTTGCTGTCAATGATGAATTTAGTCCTTTTGAAGCTCCCTTAGAAAATAATATGAAAGTGGTTTTTATCCCACCTGTGGCGGGAGGCTAATCCATGTTTTCAATCTCCCAAGAAGTCATTTCAGGCAGTCAGTTGAAAAGTGAACTTACAGATCACAAAGCTGGTGCGCTGGTTATTTTTGAAGGGATGGTTAGGAATCACAATCAAGGATTAGGTGTTAAAAGTTTAGAGTATCAAGTCTATCATGAGCTTGCTCTTAAAGAGGGGACGAAAATCCTTCAAGAGGCAAGGGATAAATTTAATCTCCATGAGGTCAGGGCCGTACACCGTGAAGGTCATTTGAGTCTTGGTGATGTGGCCGTCTGGATAGGAGCAACAGCTAGCCATCGAGATGATGCTTTTAAGGCGACTCGCTTTATTATCGATGAAATCAAGCATCGCTTGCCTGTTTGGAAAAAGGAACATTACCTTCAAGCTGAAGCCAAATGGGTTTTTTGTAAGGACCATCATCATCATGTGCATTTTGAAGAAGCTGATTTTTATAAAAAGCAGGCAATTGTCGTTAATCAAAATAAATTAAAAGAGGCGAGAGTCCTCATCGTTGGACTTGGGGGACTGGGATGTCCTGCTTCGGTTAATCTTGCTCTTGCTGGCGTTGGTAAGCTTCGTCTTGTTGATTACGATAGAATTTCTTTTGATAATCTCCACCGTCAATTTCTTTATCGTCCCAATCATGTTGGTGAGCTCAAGTCTAAAATAGCCTCAATAATTTTAAAAGAAATGAATCCTTTTATTGAAGTAGAGTCTATTGAAAATTTCTTTCACCCTCAACAACTTGAAGAGATTGATCTTGTCATTGATGGAACAGATAATATGAAGACGAAGTATCAGATTCATGACGCTTGTCTTAAGTACCGTCTACCCCTCGTGAGTGCAGGGCTTTTCAAAGACCATGCTCAAATGAGAACCTTAATACCTGGAAATGGTTGTTGGCGTTGCCTTGTACATGAAGTCCCACAAGATGCTCTCTTAGGGAACTGTAATGATTTTGGTACTACGGGGGCCTGGGTTAATACGGTTGGCTCACTCTTATCATCTGAGGCGATTGAGCTTTTACAAAAGGGAAAGAATTCTACTTCTGAGTCTGTTTTGCATTTGAATTTGAAGGATTTCTCTTCATTTAAAATCAAGAAGGCTAAAAATGAAAATTGCCTTTACTGTCAGGGAGACTTTCAAATTGAGGATTCCTCCTACGAGGTCCTTTCTAGTTCTGATAGCGATCTCTTAGATATCCGAAATCTAAGTGATGAGCAGGTTTTTCATTCGATCAAGAATCGAGATAAGGTTGTTCTCTGTTGTCACCGTGGTCATCGCTCCTTGAAATTAACTCAAATGTTGCGTGCCCAAGGTCATGAAACTGTTTATTCTCTACGTGGTGGAGTTAAAACAGAGTAAGCCTTTTTTGAAAGATTCTTTTCTTTGTTTTGTAAGTGATTTTTAATTTGCTCTACTTCGTTTTTAAAATCTTTCTCATTCATGCTTGGATCATTTAAGTGCCCACTCCAGTTTCTCACCATACCGGCGATCGCTGCTGTTTCCTGAAGCTCCTCTTTCTTTGCTCCTTCGAGTATGGCCGAGAGAGTGTGGTAATAGACACAATAGGAACATGGGATCTGTGAAGAAATCGCTACTCCGATCAGGGCCTTATATTTTAAGGGGATTGTGGTGTAGGAATTCCATAATAAGCCTTTAAACTCCCTCCATGCTCCAACCAGACTCGAACGTGGGTATTGATTTATAAAATTTGGAACAAAACCAAAAACTTTCTTTGCATCACGATAAACATCTTCAACTGTTTCTAGTTTTATTTCCTCATTGGCGGGAGCAATTTCCATGGCCTGGAAGTTTTTCAAGTTATTCTGATACATAAGGGCCTTATCGATTTCACTCCTCTGCTCGCCAACATCAAGCTGAATTCCATGAAAAAATGCACTCCATTTTCGTGTGAGACTAGCTATAGCGACGGCCTCTTTTTTTTCTAATTCACTGGCCTTATATAAACTCGCTAATTCTGAATGAAAAATTTGTCCATACCGACAAGGGACTTGATTTGCCACTGCCAGTGCAATGAGTTCTTTATACTTTTGAGGAATCACAGTTTGAGGATTAAACCATAAACCCTTCATATCCATCCAGGCCCCTGCAATACTGAATGGAGGATAGTCCTTTAAAAAACTCGGCAGAATACCTAACTCCTTTCTAATATCCTGATAAATATTTTGAGTGTCGGCGATTGTAGGGGATGTGACTAAAATCAAGAAACAGAGAATAATTTTTTTCATATAAGACTCCTGGAAGAGGTCCCTGAGCCTATGATGCAGAAGATGGTATTAAGCTGCACCTAAATCTCTTCTTAAGAAGTGAATTACTTTAATGAAATTTTATCTCGAACTTGCAGAAGTTCTGCCGCAATACTGATCGCAATTTCTTGAGGATGGTTGCTTCCGATGGGAAGACCTATAGGAACTCTAAGTTTTTCTATAAAAGCTTGAGAAACACCTAAGTCAGCAAGTTCCTTTTTAATTTTGATCCCTTTTATCTCAGATCCAATGACTCCAACATAAGGGGCTTCAGGGGCATGGCGAGCAATTTCTTCAAGAATAGGAACATCATAAGAATGGCCCATCGTCATGCAAAGGTATGTGGCCAGAGGTGAAAGTGTTTTAACTAGTTCTTTTGGTTCTGGATGGTGAAGGCTTTTTACACCTTCTAATTTATTTATCCATTCTTCACGTGAGTCAATGCATGTAACTTGGCAAGGGAGTGGGGAAAGAATTCGGGTTAGGGCCTGGGCAACATGGCCAGCTCCGAAAATAATAATTGGCCATTGTGTTTGTGGAAAATGTTCAAAAAGAAATGTAGCTTCACCACCACAGGACATACCTATATCTTTTTGCAGATTCCAAATTTTTATTTCAGGTTCGACATAGTTATTTGAGGAAAGAATTTCTTTTGCTCTATTGATGGCAGCCATTTCAACCTTGCCACCACCAACTGTACCTGAGTATAGGCCGTCTTTGGTGACGATCATCTTAGCACCTGGATCCTGTGGTGCTGAGCCCCTGACCGATGTCATCGTGACAAGGACAAATGAGGTTTTAGCATTTTCTAAGGCTTGGCAATCTTTCCAAAGATTCATGATTCCCACACTTTAAATTTTTCTGGCTCCATGGATCTTAGGATCCTTTCAGAGGTCGCTGGTATTTTAAGTTGCGGATAATTTTTTTCAAACCGTGGAAGGTGAGTAAGGGCATTATTAATCGCTGTCCACGCACTTATGGCCAATAAAAGAGGAGGCTCACCAACGGCCTTAGTACCTCTAACATTGGCATAATTTTCATCATTCTTTAAAAGTTCAATCTGAAAGTGACGGGGAGTATCCTGGATACTAGGAATCTTATAAGTGCTTGGAGCATGGGAAAGTAAAAGGCCCTGATCATTATAAAAAAGATTCTCAGTTGTGACCCATCCTAAACCTTGGATATAGGCACCAGAGATTTGACCAATATCCAGATCATGATTAACGGGTCTTCCAAGATCCATGAGAATATCAGTTCTCAGAATCTTAACTTCACCCGTGTCACGCTGGATACTCACTTCTGTGCACGCCGTGCCTTGAGTAAAATAAAGGAAGGCATCACCTTGGCCTGTGAGCTTATTAAATTCAATGCCCGGGATCCGGTAAAATGAATAATCTGAAAGAGAGATTCTATTCAGATAAGCTTCGAGTATCAAAGATTTAAATTCAATTTTTTTTGTCTTATTGCTCTCATGGTAAACAAAGCCGTCTTCAAAAATGATTCCAAAGTAATTGGCCTTGCCAGAGATCCAGTCAGCACCTTCATTTGGATCATTAACATCGAGATTGCTATGTTTTAAAACAAACTCTGCTTGAGTCCCTAGGCCTGCAGTTTTAGAGGCCCACTTTTCTTGAGGTAAATCTAGTAAATACTGGGCAAGCTCACTCAGACGTCTCTTGATTTTTCTAGTCGCCAGCAAGGCCGCAGCCCCATTAAGATCCGTACCGCTTGAAGCGGCCGTAGGTGAGGTGTTGGCGTTCTTATCTGTTCTTGTTGGCATGACTCTGGCCTGATCGCGAGAGAGGCCAAGCTCAGAAGTGACCATTTCAGAAATTCTGGCATTGACCCCTTGACCCATCTCAGTTGCACCTGTGCTGATTTGTAAACTTCCGTCGAGATGGACAATAACAAGGGCATTCGCTTGATTCAAAAATCTAGTGGTGAAGGAAATCCCAAATTTAACTGAAGTGAGGGAGAGACCTCTCAAGGTAGAAAGATGAGACTGATTATGGAGTTCAATCTCTTGACGACGTTTTTTATAGTCGCATTTTTTTTCGAGCTCCTCATGGAGTCGATAGAGTTGGTTGTTTTCAACTTTTTGACCGTAATGAGTTAAATTTCTCTCATTAGTGTCAGAGTAGAGGTTAATTTTTCTAACTTCAAGTGGATCTTTTTTTAAGAAATGTGCAATTTCTTCTATCGCTTTTTCAATCGTGGCCACACCTTTCGGTCCACCAAACCCCCTGAAAGCTGTATGGGGGTGGTGATGAGTTTTACAAACTTGTCCAGTGACTCTCATATTTGGAATATAATAAGCATTATCAGAGTGAAGCATGGCCCTTTCCATAATAGATGTTGAAAGGTCAGCATAGGCCCCACCATCACTAAAGAGCTGCACATCCCAAGCAAGAATTTTGCCCTCTTGATCAAAACCAATTTTATAAATGTTCTCGAATGGATTTCTTTTGCCTGTCATGATCATATCATCATCTTTGGTCAAGCACAGTCTCACAGGACGTTTCAGCTTTTGCGCGCACAGAGCTGCCATGGCCGCAAAGGGAGCTGCTTGAGATTCTTTTCCTCCAAATCCTCCACCCATTCTTTTGACTTGGACAACAATATCCTTATCAGGAAGTCCGAGAGAGTGGGCCACGACATGTTGGGTTTCTGTGGGGTGCTGGCTTGAAGAGTGAATTTCAAGTTGACCATCTTCAAGGGGATAGGCAATAGTCGCCTGGCTCTCGAGATAAAAATGATCATGCCCTTGAATCTCAATCTTGCCAGTTATTTGGTGTAGAGCCTTACTCATAGCTTCATCAACTTGACCCCGTTCAATCTTTCTCGCATCACCAATAAATGATTTTAATTTTTTTGCCTCATCAATAGTTAAGATGGCCCCTAGATCTTTGTACTCTATCATCACTTTTTGCTTGGCCCTTTGGGCTGCTTCCATTGTTTCCGCGACAATAAGAGCAATTGGTTCTCCAGCAAACTGAACTATTTTATCTGCAAGTATTGGTTGATCTTTAAAGATAGCACCCCAAAGATTATGAGGAATATCTTTGGCGGTAAAAACTTTGATCACTTTGGGTTGTTTTAAAACTTCTGTAAAATCTAATTTAATGATTTCTGCATGGCCGCGAGTGGAATAAAAGATATCCACATAGAGTTCATGATGAAGGGCAGGGCGGTCATCTACATATTCACTTTGACCAGTGACATGGGTATGAGCAAAATCATGAGGAAGACTCATTGTAGACCTCCACACTCAGCAAAGAAACGTTTGATAAAATTTTCCACCAGAACATGGCGATAAGCTGCCGAAGCCCTGAGATCGCTGAGTGGATTAAATTCTTGATGTAAAATACTGAGCGCACCTTTAAGATCATTGTTTTGTTTAAAGAAATCCTCTGTCTTAACCATTCTCATAGGGATGGCCGCGACACCACCGGCCGCAATAATGATGTCTTTAATTTCCGTTTTTTCTTCATTCTTCCATTCAGTATGGATGGCCAAATTGATGGCAGAAATATCGAGATCTTTACGGTTTGAGTTTTTATAAAAACGCAGGTCTGCATTTTTCTTTGGCAGAGTCATTTTGATGGCCGTGATAATTTCACCCTGGCCCAAAGCAGTTTGGCGGTAGCCTTTGAAAAATTTTTCTAAGGGGATTTCCTTTGACCCATTGATCACCACTCTTCCTCTGAGTGCAAGGAGGGCCGGTGGCGTATCTCCGATAGGGGAAGCATTTGCTACGTTTCCGACAACGGTCGCAAGATTTTTAATTTGCGGGGAGGCAAATATATCAAGGTAGTGGGCCATTTCCGGGAGATGGATTTTCATGAATGAGCGAAAATCTGAAAGAGTGACTCTCGCACCAATAGTGATTTCATCACCATTCTTTTCAATTTTATAAGAGTTTTCTATCAGGTGAAGGCTCAGAACATGATTGAGTTGTATTTTTCTTTTATTATGAACGACTCCTAAATCTGTCGTGGCGCCTGTAATACGAGCTTGAGGATATTGTTTTAAATAATCTAAAGCCTCGTTAAGAGTTTTAGGAGCAAAATATGAAAAATCACTGCCTTCAATTTTAACTGATTCATCTGTTGTCTTTTTTAGCTCTTGCTCTTGTTGTTTTGAAAAATAACGATTTTTGAGTGAACTTGCACTTTTTAAATCCATATTCAAGGCAGAGTTGATAATGGGCTCATAACCCGTGCAACGACACAAATTTCCAGTTAAAGCGTTTTTGGCTTCTTGAGAATTGAGGCTACATTTATTTTCAGAAATTTTCTTTTCGACTAATCCCGAGAGAGCAATCACAAATCCTGGAGTGCAAAATCCGCACTGACTTCCATGGCACTCAATCATCGCCTTTTGGGAAACATGAAATTTATCATCCTCTTTGAGGGCTTCAACAGTCACGAGGCTTGAACCATCGAGGTTAGCGACCAGTGTGATGCATGAATTGATGGGAAGGTATGTGCCTTCTTCGGTTGTTTGTTTATGCGGGAAATAGCGTAGGACACTGCAAGCCCCACAGTCTCCCTCGGCACAAACAACCTTTGTTCCAGTTAAATTTTTTTTAAGTCGAAGATAATCAGAAAGCATGAGCCCAGCATGTTCGGACCCAACTTCTTCTTTCGTTCCATTAAGGAAAAAGACAATTTTATTTCTCATTGCACCCTGCGCTATGACGGAGAATTATTTACAATTATTCTCTCTGAATAATACTATCTTGTGAAAAGAAAAAAGGTGTTATTTATGGATCAATTGAATCTGATTAAAATACTTCCGAAGGCGGAGCTTCACCTCCATATCGAGGGGAGTTTTGAGCCTGAACTGATGTTTGAAATAGCTCAGAGAAACAAGGTTTCCACACGATTTAAATCCGTCGAAGAAGTGCGAGAAGCCTATAATTTTCATAATCTTCAATCATTTTTGGATATCTACTATGAAGGGGCCAATGTCCTTCTCTATGAACAAGATTTTTATGATTTAACGAAGGCTTATTTGAAAAAATGTCATGAGGATCATGTTGTTCACACTGAGATCTTTTTTGACCCTCAAACTCATACTACTCGTGGTGTAAGTTTTGAAACAGTGTTTAAGGGAATTCATCTTGCTTTAACTGATGCAAAAAATGAGTGGGGCATAAGCTCTCATCTGATCATGTGTTTTTTAAGGCACCTTTCTGAAGAAGACGCCTTTGCGACTTTAAAAGAATCACTCCCTTTTAAAAAACACATCATTGCTGTGGGATTAGATTCATCTGAACTTGGTCATCCTCCTTCAAAATTTGAAAGAGTTTTCAAGGCCGCTAGAGCGGAAGGGTTTTTAACAGTCGCCCATGCGGGAGAAGAGGGGCCAGTTCCTTATATTTTAGAAGCCCTTGACCTTTTGAAGGTGAGCCGGATTGATCATGGTGTGCGCTCTTTAGAAAATGATCAACTGATAGAGCGATTGGTGAAAGAGAAAATGCCTCTGACTGTTTGCCCTCTCTCAAATATTAAGTTGTGTGTATTCAAAAACCTCACTGATCATAATTTAAAAAAGATGCTTCAGCGTGGAGTGAAAGTGACTATTAACTCCGATGATCCGGCCTATTTTGGTGGTTATATGAATGAGAATTTCATTCAAACTGCTAAGGCCCTTAATCTATCCAGTGAGGAGATCAAACAACTCGCCATTAACTCTTTTGAAGCTTCCTTTTTGGATCCAGAAACTAAACAAAGCTGGATTAAAAAGATTCAGGGGCTTTAATCTATTTAGATTCAGTTAGTTAGTGGGTTTTTAAATTTAAGAAAGTCTTAATATTTCGACGGTTTAAGCCGATAAAACAAGTCAGAGAAGGGCTTTTTTTACTATGCTTAAATTGATCTCACGACTTTTATCGTTGATGATTTGTTTCCAGCTTGCAGTTGGATGCAATACCTACACAACTTCAACCACCATCAATACACCAGAACTGCCTCTTCCTGAGGGGTTTATACGTTTTAATGGAATTATTTCAAAAACCTTTAATGCTCTTTCGGATTCACTTTTTCCTCAGGCCATGGCCGCGGAGGGTGAAGTCATTTTTTATGATGTAACAGACCCTGGTGCTCCACAAGAAATTCAACGGAAGACTATTTCTGGGACAGACAGTTTTAGCGTAGATCTTAAAGAGGAAGATATTAAAAGTGGTCTACTCAGAGTGAGGTTTGAACCAACTGATGCAGATCCATTGAAGGAGAGAGAATTTCTGACTGTTGCATCCTCAAAAATGACGGCAACCATGAGCAATGACGAGTCTATTAAATCTGAAATACTTCTTTATCAGCTTAATTTGGAGAACGGTATCGCACTTTTAGATTTAAGCCTCATCAAAGAGCGCTTTCATGAATTAAAAACCACGATTAATCTTGATGACGAGGTGAATCGTTTCGGAGATGCAGATTCACTAAAGACTCTCTTGTCGAATCCTGACGATAGACCAGAAATGATTGTTTTACTGGCATATGCTCGAGTGGCACAAGAAACTGATAAAATAGATATCCTTAATATTCAATCAAAGTTTTTTTCTCGAGCCCATGAACTTGGTCTTATTAAGGAAGAACTTCTTTTAAAATGTGATCACACTGGAGCAGCCCTCTTTTTGACTGAGAATGATGGAAGTCGAAATTTCTTTATGGAGGCTGACGCTGTTGAAATGGGACTTATTGAAAAAGTAGGTCAAAATTTAAAACTTGAAAGTTCCTCTTTTCAATATTTTAATCACGCCAATGAACGAATTAAAGAGGTAGTAGCTCTTTTAGATAAGATAAGAAATGAAACAGGGGAAATCTTTTCTGTTAAAATTTCTTTCAAATCAAATGACATGTCGAAACCTCTACCAGTAAATGAGTGTCGTATTTTTCCTTCCAACCTAAAGAAAGATCATTATGAGAAATTAATATCTGATGATCCTTCCGTAAATTTAAGGTTTGATCTTAAATACTTCGACGATATTGATTTAACTTCATTTCAATCCGTGGAAGCCGCTGAAGCAGCTTTTGCCAATGCACGGAAATTAGGCTTAGAAACCCTTACTAAACAATTAATTGAATTGGGCGTAAAGGAAGATCTGGTGATTAATATAGTACAAAACCAATGGAATAGAGTCGATTATTATATTAAAGGAAAAATCGTAGCGTTTTCAGAAAACCTTAAAACGAGAGAGGTCCTTTTTGATAAATCTTATCTCGATTCTGTGACGACTTCAAATACAGCGACTTTTTGGGAAGCCTTTGAATTGTTAAGAAGTAAATATGATCAAACGATTGTTGATCTTAAAAAAAGATTGCTTGTAGAGAGAGGAATGGAAAAGGCAGATGCACTTCCTATCTTTAAAGAACAATCTCGAATCGCTTCTGAGTATCTAATAGAAAAAGCAGTACTTTTATTTGATCACTATATTGTTTTAGAGGATACGAGCTTAGTTGTCTTTCATGAAGATCTAACTGAGATTAAAAATCTTGATCCTGCTAATTATTTATCACTAACTGAATATGGCGAGAAGATATCATCAATATATAATCAAGGGAGAACTTCAATTAATCAAAGGCTTATCGATCAGGAGAAAACACCCTCTCCAAATGATAGGCAGTATCTGGATGATCGCTTTATCATCTGTGTTAAATTCAAAGATCATGCAGGCCATGCTTATTTTAACAACCTATTCTCTCCTTAATTCTTTTTAATACCTGTCTTACAAATGAGTTTATTTTCCGCTCCGGTCAGAAGTGCTGCAGGAGTATTAAAGGGGAGTGGGTAGTTTTCATGAGGGCCATGCCCACAGGGAAGACCTGTTAGTACTGGATAGTTAACTCTTTGGGCAAATCGTTCCAGCGCCTTGGGCACAAGATCAGTTCCATTTTTTTCCAAACCTTCAGTAAAACTTCCAAAAATGATCGCAGCTGGATCATCCTTCAGGAGTCCTGATTGAATCATTTGTTCAAACATGCGATCAACGGAATAACCCCTCTCAGACACATCCTCGAGAAAGAGGATTTTCCCTTTGACATTAATTTGCCAAGGTGTGCCTAGGGAAGACTGAATAAGTCGTAAATTACCACCAGTGATAGTACTTGAAAGAGTGTGATTTGTTTGGGCTGCGGGATTTAATGGCAAAAGATTTTTGAAGACTATTTCTTCAATTTCACCCTTAATAATTTTTCTCCACATCTCATGCTCTTCATTAAGCTCCCAGTCGTTTCGAAGTTGAGATATAGTGCGCCCATGGAGAGTAGGCCAATTCCATTTTTGAGTTAAAAAAAGATGAAGAGATGTAATGTCGCTAAAACCGATGAGTAATTTGGGTTTCTCAGGAGGCGTTAATGTATCTAGGAAGGGAAGGAGTCTCATGCTTCCCCAGCCACCCCTTAAACACCAAAGTATTTTAGCATCAGATTCGAGAGCATTTTTGATATCCTCACACTGCGCTTCTAGTGGTGCAGCAAAAAAGAGATCAGGTGACAGGAGTTTTGAAGAAAATGTGACACCGAGCCCTTGGGCCTTGAGCCATTCAATTCCATTTTCAAGTTTTGCGTTGGTGCTAGCAGAAGCCGGCGCAATTATTCGGACTTCATCATTAATACAAAGATAATCCCAACTTAAAAAATCCTTCATTTTTTTATTTTAATCATTCATTCGCTAAATGCCAAGTTTACTTGGCCCGAAGTATGCAGAGAGATTGACGAGTTTATTTTTGGAGGAATGATCATGGTAAAACAAAGAGCAGATTATATTTCTGGTGAATCTGAATATTCAAGGGAGAAGTCAAATCCCTACGAGATGGCGGATTATTTAATTGATCAAAAGATAAATTATAGAGGCTATGGGCCTATTGGTTTTCAGATGAATGACGATATTCTCCTTAATCAGGTGACTGAAGTGCTTCTAAGAAATCCTCATGTCGATGCTTCTGAAATAAATATCAATGTTAATGGGGGTATCGTTTTCTTAACTGGTCACGTTGATTCAAGAAAAACAAAAAAGTTGGCAGAAGTTTCAATTCAAGGGATTCCTGGAGTGAAGGATGTTATGAACTTTCTAACGTTCTTGCCTTCTCCCTAATGAACTCTTGTCTTTTATTTCCTCATCTATGGGACAAGATTTAACAGAGATTAAAATCATGGTTAGAAAAATTAAAAGAGTTAAGACTTTTTTAATCATAAATTATTTAATCCTGATGATCTCTTTAAGTTTTTTGATCTCTTGCGGCGATGGATTCGAGAGTGAACAAGAATTTTCATGGAGTACTTTTCCCTCAATATCATTTGCCTTAAATCTAGAAACTCTCGTCCCTTATAAAGGATGGTTTAAATTAGATTCACTTGACTCTCAACTGACCATTAAAATTAAATTTTACGGTCCTCATTCTGAAAAGAGATATTTGCAAGTCCTGAACCACCGAGAATCTTGTATTGATTTAAGGAGAATGAATAGACAATTTACTTTGTCAGAAATCAGAAATGAAAACTCTTCTTTGGGGAAATTGGTGCTCTTTCTTGACTCAAGAATGAATGATCAATTAGATGAGTTTGATAAACTGCCTAGAATGAGACGTCGAGGATCGTATTATTTTTCACGTTCTGCAGATCTTAACTACTTAGAACGATGGGGTCTATTAGACAGGATGGGGCCGAGTTTTAAGCAAGCTATTATCATTATATTTGAAATAGATCCACTTACCTTTTTACTTAGGCCTGTTGCTTGCGGTGTTATAAATTAAAAAAAGTATTTTTGCCCCATTATTTTGGGGAAATTATCTTGGGAGACCTGATGTTAAAAAACTTAATTTTGTTTCTTAGTTTAGTGTTCATTTTTTCTTGTGGGCAAAGAAGCGTGGGGGATGGGAAAATTATTTCTCCGCTTAAAGCGCCTAATCATGATGGTTCTTATGATCTTGTCTTCGAATCACTTAATGAATCAATCGCAGGTGATTTTTCTGGTGAGGGCGAGTTAATCATTCAAGAAAATTTACTTAAAATTAAACTTAAAGTAGAGGATTCTCCAGCTGATACGATTCATTATCAGCATCTCTATGCTTTCGAGCGATGTCCAGATTTACGTGATGATTTAAATCGTGACGGTTTTCTTGATGAATATGAAATAGTAAAAAAAACTGGCACAATTTTAATACCGTTTGACTCTGATTTAACTCAACAGGAAAAGGGGTACAGTGATCAACCTTTGAGTAATCCTTCAGGGAAATATGAATATGAAAATTCTGTTAATGTTTCTTTGCTTTTTGATGACCTTTTGCTTCCTGAGCTAAATACACAAGACCCCTTTAGAAAATTGAGGTCTTTATTAGGCTTTAGATTCAAAAAGACGATATTAGTTATTTTTGGGGTCCATGAATCAACCTCTATACCGGAAACAGTTCTAACTCGTGGGCATTTAAGCCAGCACAATTCATTTCCCATTGCATGCGCCCAACTGATACAGCGCTAAGATTTAAACTAAATTTCAATTTGATTTGAATTTTAATAATTCTGTTTTATCATTTACTTCTATCAAGGAATTTTATGATCAAAACAATATTAGTTATTTGTGTTTCTATTTTTGCTCAATTGGCCTTGGCCGAGCAACCGAAGGTTGTTATGGAGACTAATCAAGGAATTATTGAGATCGAACTTTTTCAAGATAAGTCTCCACAGACTGTTACGAATTTCCTCAAATATGTTGATGAAAAATTTTATGATGGAACAATTTTTCATAGGGTTATTAATAATTTTATGATTCAAGGCGGGGGCTTCAATGAAAAAATGACTGAAAAGAAGACCCGGGCACCTATTAAAAATGAAGCTGCAAATGGTCTAAGAAACGAGGTTGGCACACTTGCGATGGCAAGAACATCTGATCCACATTCAGCTTCTGCACAGTTTTTCATCAATGTTGCAGATAATAGTTTTTTGAATCACACTTCCCCAGATGCTAATGGATGGGGGTATGCGGTTTTTGGCAAGGTCATTCAAGGGATGCATATTGTAAACCGAATCAAAATGGTGAAGACAGGCCAGATTGGGCCTTATTCTGATGTGCCTATGGATTCAGTTATTATTAAATCCATAAGAAGAAAAAAGTAGATTATTTTAGTACTTGGAGAATGTCTTTAGGGTGAATTATTCTTTGTCCCATTTCCTGATCTAGCGCTTTTTCTAGACAGCAATGGGCCACTAATTTACCACTAACAGGTCTGAGTGTTTCAAGTCCTGGGATGATGGGCAATATACCAAAAATTTTTCCTGCTTTTTCTTCAAAAAATCTTTTCTTTTCTCTCTGACCTTTGAGAAGTCCTGGACGAATGATTGTTAATTTTTTGAAGCTGAGCTTCATGACATCTCTTTCTAGTTCACCCTTGATCTTTGTGTAAGCGAAGAGGGATTTTACATTGGCACCAGGTGCAGAGACCAAAACATAATTATAAATTCCATTGATCCTTGCAACCTGGGCGACTCTTAGTTGATAATCATAGTCTATCACCCTCTGAGCTTCTCTTGAGCCAACCTGTTTTAAAGTGGTTCCTAAAGCGGAAAATAAAATATCTCCCTTAACTTCATGACGCCAGTTGTTTAATTCATCAAAGTTGACGACAAATTCAGTAATTTTTGGATGGCCTATTCCAGTGGATCTTCTTGTGAAAATTCGAATATTTTTAATTCTCTCATCATTAATGAGATATTGAAGAATTTCTGAACCGACGAGACCTGTAGCACCTATAAGAGCAGCTGAATATTTCATAGAATTTATTTAAACGTTGATACAGGTTAATTGGCAATAAAATTATGGATAACTGTCAATTTTAACCTCTTCAAATTCTTCACCAAAATCGATGAGCTCTTGTTTTGAGAATTCCTCACGAGCCTCGGCAAAAAGACTCACTTCTTCCTTGATTTGATGCTCTATAAAAGTTTTTGCAAGTTTATCAAATGTCTCGTCCCAGTTTTTATTTTCAATTGATAATTTGTCTAATTGATCAATGAACAATCTAATTTCCTCATGTTCATCAAATGCATCGTGAGCTATTTCTTCAGCTTCCTCATCTCCGACGTCCTCGGTGAGATGCTTGTAAATTGTCTTTTCTTCGCTCTCCATATGAGTGCTTAGTTCTAGTCTTAGTTCTAAATAAAGCTCTTTCTTAGCTTCAAGATTTGTTTCTTTTTCAATCTTTGTTATGATTGTTCTTATTGTTTGGTGATGTTCTTTGATCTTTAAGAGTATTGTTTCGCTCATCTTTTATCTCCTTTTTTATCTTTTCTTGTGAATCTGACTGTGCGGGTTTTCTCTTCTCTCGCTTGGTTGTTGTCAGGTTGATGGGATCTTGAATGATAGGTAAGTCACCCATTGTGATAAAATTAAACAAAAAATAGAATACAGCTATATTTTTCAGATTCATTCTCCCATCTTGAATCACATGCTTGCATGCTTTTTTCGTTTGTAAAACCAAATGAATTCTGAAGATTTATTTTTCGATGTCTTTTGTGGAGTTTATTTCAAGTAATGTTATTTCTGTTTGGCTTCCTAGTCTCATCATTGGTCCCCAGCTCCCTGTCCCTTGATTAACATAGAGCCACATATCATTTATTTTGTAAGCGCCCTTAAAATGCTTATGAAAGAATCGAACTATTATAGTCCATGGGAAAAACTGACCTGCATGGGTGTGGCCTGAAAGTTGGAGGTGGTAACCCATTTTTGAGGCCTCGTCTGCGAGACCAGGCCTATGGGAAAGAAGTATTTTAACGTCTGAATGGTGATCTAGCTCAAGACTTATGGCCGGGTCCGGAGTAATACCCCCAGCAGGATCTGAAACTCCTGCGATTAAAATTTTTTTATTATTTAAATTGAGGACTTTCCCTCTATTCAGTAACACAATGACCTTTAAATTATTTACAGCATTCATCCATTCGTTGGCATTCCAATAGTATTCATGATTCCCAGGGACAAAGAAAACTCCGAGCTTCGATTTCAGATTTTTAAATGATTCAATTGATGTTCTATGTTTTTCAACTGGTCCGTCTCCAATATCTCCTGTGAGTGCAACGAGATCAGCATCAAGTTGATTCACGATATTGACAATATTGTCGATATATTTTTTACCTATAGTCGGTCCAACATGCAGATCCGATAGTTGTACAATACGAAGTCCGTTAAGTTCATTCGGCAAGTCATCTATTTGAAGATTTATTTTTTTGATATGAGGTTCCTTAAGTGCATTCCTTGTGGCACTAAGGCTCATGATAAGACTACTTGCAAGCACCCATTGATCTTCTACGATAAGCGAAAATATTTTTAAGAAATCTTTCATTAAAATAAAGATAAAGAAAAAGCTTAAAATTCCCATTGAGTGATAAGAGACATGGGATAAATATTTATGATGGCGAAATAGTGGGAAAAGAATAAATAAAATAAAAAGTACTTGAACAAATTGAAGAACCCATGGCTGGCCAAGGCTCCATAAAAAATACATATAAAAAGGACTAATAAATATTAAAAGGAAAAAGAGAAAAAAAAGCCATCTTTTCATTTCGTTAGTATACAAAAAAAAAGCCCCATTAAGGGGCTTTTTTTAGGCTGATTTTTTCCAATTGTTCCAAACTTCTTTGGTCCAAGTTGATTTTGTATCGGCGACCCATTTTTTTGCCCATAATTTATCATGAACAAATTTTTCTAATTCTTCAGGTGTTTTGCAATCAACCCACAGGATCATGTCCCATTCACCCATTGTTGAAGCGGCCCACTTAACTTCTTTCCATTTTTTTAACCAATTCCAGTTTTCCCAAACTGGAGCATCCTTAGTCCATTTAACTTGAACTTGTGCTGTCCATTTTGACATTTGAACTCCTTTTATTTTTAAGTACCTATTTTAACTTCTCGCCTAAAGCGGTAAAGGCTGTAAAAAGGTCCCTTTAAATGACTATTCAACTTAGTTTTTGATGTTAAGATTGGATTTCTAACTCATTTAATTTTTTGTGGAGATCATGATGAAAGATTTTAAACCCTTTATTGGTGCAACTGATAAGCTTAAAGAGTTCAGTATCGGCCCAATTCTGATGGGTATTTTACTTGGAATACTTTTTGGGGCTTCTTCACTTTATTTAGCACTGAAAGTTGGTATGACTGTCTCCGCCTCCATTCCCGTGGCCGTACTTTCAATTACTCTTTTTAAAGGTCTTTCTCATCTCTTTGGATTTCGTCGTGCCACAATTTTAGAAAATAATATGGTTCAAACAACTGGCTCTGCTGGTGAATCAATTGCCTTCGGCGTTGCGGTCACGATGCCAGCTCTTCTCATTTTAGGTTATGACTTAGATCTCAATCGTGTGATGACGGTATCTGTCCTCGGTGGTCTATTAGGTGTTCTCATGATGATTCCTCTAAGAAAGGCCTTAATCGTTAAAGAACACGGTAAGCTTATTTATCCTGAAGGCACTGCCTGTGCAGAAGTTCTCATGGTTGGTGAAAAGGGTGGTGAGTCTGGAAAAATTGTTTTTGGAGGATTTTTTCTAGGACTTATTTATAAATTTTTTAATGTAGGTATGAAGCTTTGGAAAGATGTTCCGGAAAAAGCCTTTAGTTTTTTTAAAGGATCTGCGATCTCTGCTGAAGTGTCACCGGAGCTTTTAGGTGTTGGATATATTATTGGACTTCGAACCGCAGCTATTATGATGGCGGGTGGTGTCCTTTCAAGTTTTGTTTTCATTCCTTTGATTACTCTTTTTGGTGAAACGCAAAGTGGGCCTCTTTATCCAGCTAAAATGCTTATTAAGGATATGTCGATTCATGATATTTGGAGGAACTATGTCCTCTATATTGGTGCAGGAGCTGTTGCTGCCGGAGGAATCATTTCTCTTTTTCAGAGTTTACCCACAATTCTGAGCGGTGCAAAATCAGGGCTTGCCAGTGTACTTGGATCCCGCCAAAAAAATTCCGAAGATTTAAGAACAGAGAGAGATCTGCCTTTTTCTTTTGTCATCATAGGGACATTGCTTATGGTGTTGGGACTATGGTTCGCCCCGGCCCTTCATATCAATTTATTCTCTGCTATTTTAATTATTATTTTTGGGTTTTTATTTGTCACAGTGAGTTCAAGATTAACAGGAGAAATTGGATCTTCATCGAATCCTATTTCAGGTATGACAGTGGCCACACTCCTTTTAACCTGCTTAGTTTTTCTAGCAGTAGGCTGGATCGGACCTGAGCATCGAGTGGGGGCCTTAAGTATTGCTGCCGTTGTTTGTATTGCGGCTTCAAATGCTGGGACAACATCTCAAGACTTAAAAACTGGTTATATTGTAGGGGCCACGCCGAAGTTTCAGCAGATAGGTTTACTAATTGGTGCTCTGACGAGTGCTGTTGTTATTGGTTATTCTTTAAAACTTCTTAATGATGCTTCAACTATATATTCAAAAAATGTTCCTGAATTCTACGTTCAGGATAAAGCATCACTAAAGAATAAACAAAAAATCAACGGTCCTGAAGCTGCTATGGATTCAAATGAGTATTTTGTTTATCAAGTGACTGATCAAGCTGATCCTACAGTTCTCAAGGTTTTAAATCCTGGTAAGTACCTTGTTAATGATCAAGGGAAAGTCGTTTATCTTGTCGATCCTGGGATTAATGGTCAGTTGAATAAAAGAGATGATGGGACAAGTGTGACTAAATATGAAGCCCCAAAGGCCAGGCTTATGTCTCTTATTATTGATGGAATACTGACACAGAAATTGCCATGGGGATTAGTCTTACTAGGTGTTGCTTTAGCCTTAGTTTTAGAACTTTGCGGTATCTCAGCACTTCCTTTTGCTGTAGGTGTTTATTTACCAATTTCAGCATCGACACCAATCTTTATCGGAGGCTTTGTCAGGTATTTGGTCGATCGAAAAAAGAAAAATGTAAGTCATGCCGAAGCTGAAACTGGCAAGGGTGTCTTATTTTCTTCAGGACTTATTGCTGGTGGGGCCATTGCTGGGATTCTTCTTGCTCTCACACAAGTCTTTAATGGTGTTTCAGAAAAATTAGATTTTTCATCCTATTTAGGAAATATGGCTTCTTCTGATCTTTTTAGCATCTGTCTTTTTGGAGTGGCCGCTTCCATTCTCTTCTTTGTTGGTAGAAAAACTGAATAAGTTTTAAGGGGCACGAAGTGCCCCTTTTCTTTTTTTACGTTTAAAGTGTGATTGAGAGTGCCTTCCTATGTTCATGAGAAGAGAACTAATTAAAAAACTCAAAACCATTTTCATCTTCAACCTCAACTTCTTTTAATTTCAGAAAGAACTTCAGCTTTTGTATGATCATCAGGCATTTCACGAGCTAAATCTTGAAGTGAAAGAACTCCCACTGGTCTCTCCCCACGGTCAAGGACAAGGAGTCTTGAAATTTGATTTTCTTCCATCAAGTGAATGGCCTCATTTATATGTTGATCTTCATAAACGCTGATTACTTTATGGGTCATCGCCAGTGAAATGGGCTCATCCGGTCTATGTCCATGAGCGAGTCCACTCACCACAATATCTCGATCTGTCACAATTCCGACTGGTCGCTCATTTTTATAAATAGGGACAATTCCGATATCATTTTTCTTCATGAGATTGGCGACACGTTGAAAAGAGTCTCCGATTTGGGCCATTGTGACTCCTTGATGCATAACTTCTGAAACTTGCATAAAACCTCCTCAAGTTTATTGTGAAGATCATGGCACCGAAGAGTTGTTCTTTTAATTTAAAATTAGCTTAAGATTTTTTAATCATTTTTATCATCATAGACGCGGGCCAGCTCTCCCATGATTGAACCGATAGCGTAGGGGACTGAAGAGTTTCTCTCTACTGAATAGTCAGAAGCATGGTCATATCCTAATTTATGCAACCATTCATGAAAAAGATTATTGGCAATATCGGCAGTATGAAATGAGTCAAAAAAAATTCGATTGATCCAAATTCTTTTTGTATCGGGATAGGTATAGCCCACTGTTTTACTTTCTGATTCGATGAGTTCAAGTTCGATATCCATTTGACCATTTTTTACGGGATAAAGTTCTTCACTTCCTTCAAGAATTTTTTGAAAGACTTCTTCATTTGTATGACCTTTATTATCTAAAAATTTTTTTTCTCCCTGGAAGGTGTGCTCGATGATTCTCTTCTTGAATTCATCTGAAGCCATCACTTTTTTGATCGCTTTGATTGCCTTGAAAATTTTAGATTGATCTTGGGGGTCAAAGTTCACCATTTCAATTTGAGCGTCAAAGGCCCGGGCCGGAAGCATACAGCTTAAGAGGAAAATAATAAGGAGAGATTGCCATTTCATGTATCAAAATTTTTTCATGTTTTTTAATAAGGACCAAGAGCTTTTCTCGAGTTGATGTTTATAAGCAAGCTAATCAGACCGGTAGACGTCTAATCTTTGTCAGGTACGAGCAGGGGAATATATCTCATAAGTCTTGAGATTTACTTTAATATGAGAGGGGTGTTGAATTTTCTCAAGCACTTTGAAAGAGCTTTCCTTCATGATATACCCAACTCAACTAACAAGGATTAAATTATGGCCTATGAGTCAACTTACAATAAAGATCTCGCTCGTGCCCTGGCCCGTGCTGAGAATCCAGAAAAATTTCTGGATGGAGAGCTGGTCAAAATACGGAGTCGAGCGATAGAGCTGAATTCGGCCCGCGAGGATATGGCGAAGGGTTATGAGCTGGTTTTACAAGGTCTTAAAAAAGCTTTTCCTCAACTTGATCTAAACGACAAGAATCTTCAGGGCACACCTAACCGTATGGCCCGGGCCCTTTTAGAAGTTTGCTCAGGACTTGGGACTAATGAAAAAGAAATTTTCTCGACCACATTCCCGGCCGAAAAATATGATGACGTGATTATTTTAAAAAATATTGATTATACCTCCCTTTGTAGTCACCACTTTTTTCCTTTTACGGGTAAGGCCCATGTGGGTTACCTGCCAGATACGACGAAGGGAGATCAATCTCGAGTTGTTGGGCTCTCAAAACTTGCCCATATCGTGGATTGCCATGCTCAACGCCCGCAACTGCAAGAGAGAATGTGCCACAACATCATGGAATCCATTAAAAATGAACTCAAGCCTGCTGGTGTGATGGTGGTGATTGAGGGCTCTCATGGTTGCTTAACATGCCGAAGTGCTAAGAAGGCCGGAGCTTCTATGATTACATCAGCTTTAGATGGAAAATTTAAAGACGATAAAAAGCTTAGAATGGAATTTCTAAGTCTGATTGGTAAATTTCCTTAATCTTTTATTTTAATTGAATCGAGGCAGCGGCATTCGCCTTAATAAGAAACCAGTTATAGGCCCGGGCCTCGAATCTTTTTCCGTTAGAATCTCGAACGTAAAAGGATCCTAGTTCATTGCACTCATCTTGATCAATTTCGTAACACTCACCCTTAAGCCGGTCATCATACCCCACAATTAAAATCACATGCCAGTAACCGTCATCATTATAATTAATAATAACGGGTGATGATGTGGCCACGAGGGCCTCTTTGACCTTTTGAACATCCTCTTCTGTGAGAACGTAGGTGTCGTATTTTCTTCCTCGTGCGAAGAGAAGTTGAGTTTTGACTTGAGGAACTTTTAAACGGGGAAGTTCTCTAAAGTCAGGATGCATCTTCCAAACATCCATATTCGTTGTTCCATCGCTATTAAAAGCTTTGAATGGCCACACAGAGTTGTGAATGGCCTCTCCATGATTGAAGCGCCTCACGACCTCTTCAATAAAATGCTTGGGAGGATTTTCTCTGTCTTTATAGTCTCTTTGCCAAATAAGAAATGATTCGGCCAAATCATGCTTCCCAAAGGGAGCGGGGTTTTTAATTTGGTCTCTTTTATTTAAAAGAAGCTCCATCGCTCCTGTTGAGGCCATAAACCAACATGTATTTGTTTCTCCCTGATCAGGAGCAGTTTGAACGTAGGGTAATAGTTCTTGATAGCTTAAAGGAATCGCAGCCGCCATAAGGGAGGTCGTGCTCAGAAGTCCTAAAAGAAGAGTTATTTTTATCATCTCCAAACTATGCCCTTTTCTTGACTAAGCGGGAAGGTTTTTATGGCTTTGGATTGTTGCGTTATTTAAAGCGTGACTAATTTTTAAGGACTTACTAGGCAAAATTGTCGGCCCTTGATATTTACGTAAAATGTACGTAAATTGGCTTATGAGTGATTTTTATCAAATTACTGGTTTTCAATCTCCATGTGCAGAATACCGAGAAAAAGGTCTTTCACTAGATGAGCGCTATCAATTAGCGCGTCCTAGTGTTTTTGTGGTGGAGGTGAGTGGAGAGTCTCGCAGCCTCGGACTGAAGGCGCGAGATAAGCTCATTATTGACCGGGCCCTCAAGCCCAAGGAAGGTGATGTCGTTCTGATGGTGCTTGGAGGAGAGTTCAAGCTTGAGCGCTACTCAATCCAGCGATTTAAAACTCAAGACCCAGAAGGAGGAGATTTTATCTGGGGAGTGGTGACAACGTTATTGCGGGATTACAGATGAAACTTTTTGGATTGGTGGATTGTAATTCTTTTTATTGCTCATGTGAGAGGGTGTTTCGGCCTGAGCTGCGAGGGCGCCCTGTGATTGTTCTTTCCAATAATGATGGATGTGCCATTGCCTTTACTAAAGAGGCCAAGGAAATTGGGCTCGGACTGATGTGTGAGCCTTACTTTAAAATTCAAGATAAAATTAAAAAGCATAATGTGGCGGTTTTTTCATCTAATTATACACTCTACGATAACATGTCTCGAAGGGTGATGAGTATCTTAAGAGATTTTACTCCTCGACTTGAAATTTATTCAGTGGATGAAGCTTTTTTAGAATTTGATGGCTTTGATGATTGGGATCTTGAAGAGTATGGCAAAAAAATTCGCTCTGAGATTTTACACCAAACAGGACTTCCCGTGGGCATCGGTCTTTCTCTCACAAAAGTGCTTTCGAAGGTCGCCAATAAAATTGCCAAAAAAAGAACGGGTGTGTTCGTGATGAAAAATGAAGTGGAGATTGATCAGGCCCTGCGCTCTTTTCCAGTTGAAGATATATGGGGTATTGGACGGGCCAGTGCCACGAAGTTACATATGCTAGGAATTAAAACCGCCTATGAGTTTAAAGTATACAGAGATGAAAAAATGATTCAGCGTCTTTTGACGAAGACGGGGCGAGAGATTCAAGAGGAGTTAAGAGGAGTGAGTTGTCTTTCGGTCGAAGCTCCTCAGGATAAGAAAAATACTGGGGCTTCAAGAAGTTTTGGAGCTTCCGTTTATACCAAAAAGGAACTGGCCGAAGCACTGGCCGAATTTTCTTCTCTGGCCGCAGAAAAGTTACGTCGACAAAAAAGTGTTTGCTTTAGTCTCAGCGCCTTTATTCAGACAAATTTTTTTAAAGACGGAAATCCTCAGTACTATAATTCAGGAAGTTTTAATTTTGCCACAGGGACATCTGATACTTTAAGGCTTATCAAGGCGGCCCACCAGATTTTAGATCAAATCTATAGGCCAGGTTTTGAATACAAGAAGGCCGGCGTTCTTCTTAATCATTTGATCCCTCAAAATCAAAATCAGCTAGATCTTTTTGATGAGCATGAAGGGGATCGTGAAGATCTTAATCAGGTTATTGATCTTATTAATAAAAAGTTTGGGGCCCGGACCATTCAAAGTGCGGCCTGTGGAATCGGTCAAAACTGGAAGACTGTCGCTAACTATCGTTCCGCCAAATACACCACCTCATGGGATGAAATCTTAAGGATAAAATAAGGTTGAGTCCCTTGCCGGAGAGCATTACCTTTGTCATGCTCTGGCCCATCATAATTTTAGAAAAAATTTTCTAATTATTAAATCTGTCTTAATAGTTTCGAGCTGAGGTGATGTATGCCAATAAAAGAATATCAAAATCTTTTTAAAGCTATTTTTGAACAATCGGCATTCCCGATGCAAATTTTTGGAGTCCAAGGAGACTTACTTGAATCCAATCGGGCCTGGGAAATCATGTTTCAGTCTTCAAGGGAAGAGGCCAAGGGATACAATGTTTTTCAAGATCCGCAAATTATTAATAGCCCTGTTCTCCAAGGACTCAAGAATGCCTTGAAGGGTGAGACGGTGGAACTTGCTCCCTTTTATTATGATCCTCAAAAATCAGGAAACAATGGAAGAACAAGATGGATTGAGACATGTATCTATCCTGTTTTTAATAACAAGGGAGAGGTCGAAGAACTTGCTGTTATTCATAAAGATGTGACAGAAAAAATGGAGACTCAACTTGCTCTCGTGAGAAGTGCAACGGAAAGAATAGCGGCAGAGGAAAAACTCCGCCTCATCTCTGAGCGCTTAAGCCTTGCCGTGAAAGCGGGAAAGATTGGTATTTGGGAATGGATTCCAGGAACTGAAGAGATTCAATGGGATGAAACCGCAGAAAATATTTATGGAGCGATTCCGGGATTACTACCTAAAACAGTGACATCATTTAATGAACTCGTTCATCCTGATGATCGAGACCTTGTGTACCTAACAATCACTGGTGGATTAAGAAATAGAAAATCTTATCGTGTCGATCACCGAATCGTGAAACCAGATGGAGCGATCCGTTGGGTTCAGATGACAGGTGTGTCTGTCTATAATGAAAACAATTCACCGACTCTCATGATGGGAACCGTGATGGATATTACTGATCGGATTGAAGCCATTAAAACTCGGGATGAGTTTGTCTCAATTGCTTCCCATGAATTGAAGACTCCCTTACAAACACTCATCCTTCATAATCAACTGCGCAAAAGAAGTATGATGAAAGCTGCGAGTGATGATCTTTGTGCCAAAAAAATTGAGCAAATGATTGAAACTGATCTGAGGCATCTTTCGCGCATCAACCGCCTGATTGATGATATGTTAGATATCTCCAAATTTCGTTCTGGGAAATTAAATTTTATTAAAGAGAAAGTTGAATTCACCACATTTTTAAAAGATGTTTTAGATCGTTTTAAACCTCAGGTTGAATCAGTCGGGTCTTATCTGCGCTATCAGCTCTGTGAACCTGTGAAAGTTGAAATTGATACGTATAGAATGGAGCAAGTGATTGTTAATTTACTTACCAACGCTCTTAAATACGGAGCGGGAAAACCCATTCATATAGAGCTTGTTAAATCTGAAACAGAGGTTAAAGTCTTGGTTCATGATCAGGGACCTGGAGTCAAAGAGGAAGATCGGGAAAGAATTTTTGAACGTTTTGAGAGAGCTGTATCTCCAGAGCAAGTGAGCGGACTTGGACTGGGACTTTATATCGCTAAGCAAATTGTGGAGCAGAATAATGGCCACATCTATGTGGATAGCAGGGCCGGTGGTGGATCAACCTTTATTTTAGATTTGCCTTATTAGAAGGGGGAGAAATCTGCATGACAAAAAAAATACTTATTGTTGAAGACGATATTTCGATTAGAGAATTATTAGAGGAGCTTTTACGAAGTGAGGCTTATGATGTGGTCACAGCTTCTCATGGTGTAGAGGCCTTAGAAATTCTCAGAAATCAGCAGCTTCCTCATTTGATCTTGATGGATTTAATGATGCCAGTTCTTGATGGCTATGGGCTTCGTAAAGAACTCATCATGAATTCAAATTGGTCTAGTATTCCTGTGGTGGCCATGTCTGCCGAGGCAAACGCTGCTGAGAAAATACGGCAGTTTGGAGTTCAAGCATTTTTGAGTAAGCCTGTCGACATTGACACTATTCTCCAGACCATTGAAAAATATTCTTGATGAAAATTCATCCCAAGTTTTCAACTTGGTTTAGAATGAAGTCATGAAAAAAATAAATCCCAAAAACAAAATTAAAAATTATTTAAAAGAATACTCTTACCTTAAGAGTATTCAAAGTCTGCTCCACTGGGACATGGAAACCATGATGCCTAATGGGGCCATCAATGATCGGGCCCAGAGATTAAGTTACGTTCAGGGTAAAATTCATGATCACTTGGTTCATCCTAGCTACCGTAAAATGCTTCGAGAATTCTCGTCTGACACTAAATTATCCAAATTGGATAAGAAACTCCTGCAGGAATTGGAGTGGGATCATAAGCTTCAGGTTGCATTACCCAAGTCCTATGTTGAAGAATTGTCCCTGGCCACATCTCATGCCACCCACGTTTGGGCCAAGGCGAGAAAGGCCAGTGATTTTAAACTTTTCTTGCCTCATCTTCAAAAGCTCATCAATTTAAAAAGAAAAGAATCTTCTTATTTTAAAGTCCAAAAGCCTTATGATGCTCTTCTTCGTCTTCATGATAAGGAATTTAATTCAGATCAAATGAGATCTTTATTTAGTGATCTTCGTACGGGGCTTATTAAACTAAGCGATAAAATTCAGTCTCAATCAGAATTCGTCAAAGTTAAAGATCTTAAGGGGCCTTTTGCTCTTGAGGATCAAAAAAAATTAAGTCTAAAAGTAGCACGATCTTTTGGACTTCCAGAAGATTTTTCTCGCTTAGATGTTTCAACCCACCCCTTTAGTATTAATATTTCTCCACTTGATCAGAGAATTACCACTCGCTACGATCTTGAGCATCTTGATTCTCTTTCATCAACAATGCATGAAGTGGGTCATGCCCTTTATGAGTTAAATCTCCCACTGGAATGGGAGGGGACTCCTTTTCAAGAGGCGATTTCTTTATCCGTTCATGAGTCTCAGTCTCGTTTCTGGGAAAATATCGTGGGACGCTCAAAAGAGTTTTCTCATTTTATTCATCCAATGATGTGTGAGTCCTTTCCAAAATCGATGAAGGGAGTTGATGAGCAAAAATTATTTCACTATTTTAATAAATCCCTTCCTGGCCTTATAAGAGTGGAGTCATGTGAGTTGTATTATAATTTTCATGTCATTATTCGCTTTGAAATCGAAGAGATGATTTTTAATCAGAATTTAAATGCCAAGGATTTACCGCATATCTGGAATGAGAAATATAAATCCTACCTTGGTCTTGCTCCAAAAAATGATGCTCAAGGAATCTTGCAAGATTCTCATTGGGCAGGGGGAGCTTTTGGTTATTTTCCAACTTATACTTTAGGGAATTTAATTTCTGGTTCTTTCTATCAAAAAATGAAAAAAGAGATGCCACAATTTAAAAAACAAATCTCTCAAGGTGATTTTAGTCAAATCCTTGCTTATCTTAAAAAGAATATTCACTCAAAAGGCAGGAGTGTTACGGCCAAGGACATAGTGGGAGAGTTGAGGGTTGAGGATTATCTCAATTACCTCGATGAAAAGTTTAAAGGATAAATGATGGAAGAGATCTTTATTGGTGTGATGGATTTACAAGAAGCCAAAAATCATGAAATACAACTCAAGCTTAAGGGAGTGCAACTCTCTTTTAAGACCAATGGGGCAACTTGCACCAGAGGTTGTAAAGTCACGGTCGAGGTTTGGGGTCATGAAAAAGATGGGGATATTCTTCAATCTTATTTTAAACAGGACTACCTTAAGCATGTTAAAGGTCATGAACCGGATTTTGATTCTTTAATGCAGGTTTTTGATCCCTCGTCGCCAGAAGTTATTTGTCAGGCCTGTGGAGCCAAATTTAAGCCCGAGGCAAATGAGTGCCCTGATTGTGGTTTAGTTTACTAAAACTTTTCTCTGCGTAATTTCTTCTTTTCACTGTCTTTCTTTTTTGTCGAAAGACGCTCTTGGATGGCCGATCTCTTAGGCTTTGTCGCCTTTCGCTTTTTGGGTGGGTATTGAACTTCCTCAAGCATCCTTATTAACCGATGGATACAGTCGTCTTTGTTCGCGATTTGGCTTCTATTCTTCTGTGAGGTGATTTGGATTTGGAGATCACCCACACAGTATTGGGGAAAGTTTTGCTTAAACCTCTGCTTTATTTCCTCAGAGACTGAGGGGCTATCCTTCATATTCCAATCCAGAATAACCTTAGAATTTACTTTATTTACATTTTGTCCGCCAGCACCTGCACTTCGTGCGAAGCTGAAAGAAAATTCTGAAAAGGGTATGGAGATTTTTTTCATAGCAGTTACTATTATAGCATGAAGAAATCAGATTGGTTTGTTTACATAATCCAGAGTGAAAAAGGCCATCTTTACACTGGTATTACGACCGATGTTGAAAGACGATTCCGTGAGCATGCTGATTCAACCAAAAAGGGTGCCAAGTATTTTCGTGGATCAGTGCCTGTTGAAGTCGTTTATCAAAAAAAATTTAAGGACCGATCTTCAGCTTCAAGCTACGAGGCTTTGATTAAGAGTATGACCCGCGCTCATAAATTAAAATTGATATTAGGATCACTGCATGATTAAACAAGTTTGCGCAAAGATGATGGAAAAATCGGGTTGGACGTTTATCAATGATATACCTGCAGATTTAAAATCGTTTGTATTCATTGGAGCTCCTCATACTTCAAATTTTGATTTTATTGCTGCCATGGCCATGTCTCATTTCATGAATCGAAATGCACGTTTTGTCATAAAAAAAGAGTGGCTTAGTTTTCCTTTTAATTATTTCTTCTCTCCTTTGGGTGCTATTGGTGTGGATAGAAATGTTAAAACCGGTGATAAAAAAATGTCCTACACTGATCAAATGGCAAAAATGTTTGAGGACAATAAAGAATTCGTTCTCATGATTGCCCCTGAAGGGACAAGAAGCCCAAATTCAAATTGGAAGACTGGTTTTTATTATATTGCTCAGAAAGCGAATGTTCCTATTGTTTTGGGTTACGCTGATTTCAATAAAAAAGAAGTTGGACTTGGTCTTGTCATTCATCCATCAGATTTTGAAAAAGATATGCAAGCAATCATGGATTTTTATAAAGACAAACAAGGCAAAAATAAAAAGAATTTTAAATTAGACTCAAAGTTTTTTAAAGGTTAGTCATGAATATTTCTCAGGTTGTTGTATTCTCTAAGTCTCCTGAGTTCAGGATGCTTTTGGATCTTGAATGTAAAAGTGTAGGGGGCTTTACTCCACTTATAAGAGATAGTTTTGATGAATTTCAGTCCCTTATTGGTCTCATCGATAAAATTGATATTCTTATCATTGATGAACCTGAGGATCAGGTTTTATTTAAAAATCTAATAAATTTAACGAATGAGAAATTAAGTAGTTTTAAACAAATATTTGTGCTTTCAAATTCAGATGTTTTGATAAGAACCGCTAAGGTCTTTGAAAAGAAGAATATCGAGGCTCTTGTTGATGAATTTAAGCATTTATTAGGAGATGTAAATAATCAAGAAGAAGGATTTATTTCGATACCTATAAGCTCTTTATTTCATTTCACCATTCTTCCCTTTGATCTTTTTGTAAAGATTGGTGAAGGGAAATTTATTAAACGAATTCCGGCCCATGAAGAAATTGATAAAACAACTTTTTCAAGTTTCTTGCAAAAAGGTATGACAGATCTTTTTTTTGAAAGAAAGTTTAATAGAGATTTTTCGAAAATGTTGATTAACTCAATGATTAATCAAATTGAGCGTGATTTTAATTCTATTGATGAAAAACTTGAAGCTGCTGACAATGTTTTTCAGACAACTCAACAAATCATTTCCAAATTAGGGTTGAAGCCAAAAATTGTAGAGGTCTGCCAAAGCGTTTTAAATCAGATCTTTTCTGATGTTTCTGGTGGTAAAGATGCATTCGCTAAATTTTTAGACCAGCTCAGGATTCAATCCGATTTGCATATTAACTACCGCTTAATGGAACTCACTTGCTTTACGGCGACACAAATTTTAAATGAGATTGACCAAGGTGTTGACCCTGAAAAAGTTAAGCGTCTCATTTTTACCTCCATGTTTTGTGATTTTTGTTTGAATGAGCCCCAGCAAATTAATATAAGATCAGCTGAGCAAATGCTTAAATTACCAGTTCAAAGCCAGAAGGCGATTAATGAGCATGCCCTTCGCGCAAGTGAGCTTATTTTGAGCTATGAAAGTGCTCCTTTAGAAGCAGCTTCTCTTATTAAACAGCACCATGGATCCCCTAATGGAATAGGTTTTCCAACTGAGATCTCGCCTAAGATTCTCCCCTTGGCCAAGATTTTTATGGTGGCCCAGGAAGTGGCCTACCAAATATTGATACAAAGCTACAGGCCACCGATCGATATCCTTAGTGATTTAAAATCCAAGTACATAGACACTCCACTGGAAGATTATTTTGTACTTTTTGTTAAGAGTTGCCGTCCCGCTTAAGTTATTTTTTAAGTCCCTGTAAAGACTACCTATAAGCTATTTTTATTTTTGAAACTAGGGTAGAAGAGCCCTATGGAAAAAATAAACCCCGATTCATTACCCATTACGGCATGGCTCCCTACGACTTTGAAAGAAGCGAAAAAACGCGGCTGGGATGAGCTTGATGTGGTTCTGATTACTGGTGATGCCTACGTTGATCACCCTGCATTTGGGGCAGCCGTTATGGGGCGTATTTTTGAATCTTTAGGTTTGAAAGTGGCCATCATTGCCCAACCAAACTGGAGAGATGATTTAAGAGATTTCAAAAAATTTGGTAAGCCAAAATATTTCTTTGGTATTACTTCCGGCAATATGGATTCCATGGTCAATAAGTACACCGCTGGTAAAAGACTTCGCTCCAACGATGCTTATACGCCAGGTGGGTCCCCAGATTTTAGACCAGATTATGCGACTACCGTCTACTCCCAGATTGTGAAGAGCTTGTATCCTGATGTTCCTGTCATCATTGGTGGTATTGAAGCTTCTTTGAGAAGAGTCACTCATTATGATTTTTGGGAAGATCGTCTGATGCCCAATATTCTGACTTCATCTGGGGCCGATCTCCTTGTTTACGGTATGGGAGAACAGCCTATTCGGGATGTTGTTAAATATCTTGTTAAAGGTTTACCATTTTCTTCACTCAAGACTATTCCTCAAACAGCCTTCCTGGCCTCTTCTGAAGAGGAGATTCCAAAAAATAAGAATTGGGATACTTTAGAGTTAACTTCCCATGAAGATTGTCTCGCCGATAAAAAAGCTTATGCTAAAAATTTTATGCATGTTGAAGTTGAAAGTAATAAGCAGTTCGCTAAGCGACTCATTCAAAAAGTTGACGATAAAATACTTGTGATCAATCCTCCTTTTCAGACGATGACAGAAAAAGAGATTGATGCCTCTTTTGATCTTCCTTATACAAGACTTCCTCATCCAAAATATAAAGAGCGAGGCCCGATAGCTGCCTTTGATATGATCAAATTTTCTATCAATACCCATAGGGGATGTTTTGGAGGTTGTAGCTTTTGTACGATATCTGCCCATCAAGGTAAAATGATTGCCTCAAGATCCAAAGAGAGCATCATGCGTGAGCTTGATCAGGTCGTCAAAATGCCTGATTACAAAGGCTACATTTCAGACTTGGGTGGGCCATCGGCCAATATGTATCAGATGAAGGGGATTGACCAAGATCTTTGTGATAAGTGTGCGGCCCCTTCTTGTATTTTTCCGCAGATTTGTAAAAATCTTGACACAAATCCAGAAAAAATGACCGAACTCTATCAGGAAGTTTCGCGCCACAAAGATGTGAAAAAAGCTTTTGTGAGCTCAGGACTTCGTTATGATCTCATGTTTGACCCAAGATCGACTCATCCTAAAGAAGATGAAAAATATGTAGAGCAACTCATTACTCATCATGTCTCTGGTCGCCTAAAAGTTGCCCCTGAACACACTGAGGATGAAGTTCTCAAACTCATGAGAAAGCCAAGCTTTGAATTTTTCTACAAATTTAAAACGAAGTTTGAAGAGGTCAGCAGGAAAAAAGGCATTAAGCAGGAAATCATACCATATTTCATTTCTTCACATCCTGGTTGTACTCCAGAAGATATGGCGAAACTTGCGGCAAAGACTAAGGCCTTGGGTTATAAGCTTGAACAAGTTCAAGATTTCACTCCAACACCTATGACTGTGGCCACTGAGATTTACTATTCAGGCTACCATCCTTACACTCTTAAAAAAGTTAATACGGCCATTTCATTGGATGATAAAACCAAGCAACGAACCTTCTTTTTTTGGTACAAACCTGAAAATCGAAATTTCATCAAAAATTATCTCTCTAAGGCCAAAATGTTTGATGTCATGAATGATCTCTTTGGCAAAGAGCAGAGAAATAATAATACTAGAGTCTAGCAGTCTCTAGTTGGATTTTCATTGATACTCCTCTAAAATCACCTCATGACTACATTACTCACGTTACAAAATTTAAGCTTGTCTTATCCCCATAAAACCATCTTCCAAGATGTCACTTTCACGCTCAATCAAGGTGATAAAATAGGTGTGCTCGGTCTCAATGGTCATGGAAAATCATCTTTATTTAAAGTCATTGCAGGATTGGCGAGTCCAGATACAACTGTCCCACCTTTTATTTATGATAAAAATAAAGATTTTACTTATTTCTACGTTCCCCAAGAACTCACCAATTTAAGCGACTGGGATGTTGAAAATTATTTTTTCGAATTCCATCCTGAAATGAAAGTTTTAAAACGACGTTTAGATAAAATAAATGAATTACTTGGATTAGGAGAAGGTGATTTTGATAAGCTCATTAATGAGCAAAGTAAAATTTATGATGAACTTCATAAATTGGGTGAGGATAAAATTCATGCTCAGTATTTAAGTTATCTAAAATATTTCGGACTAGAAAATTATGAACGTCCTATGAGTTCTCTTTCTGGAGGAGAGCAGAGAAAAGTTGCTCTCAGTCTGGGCCTTTCTGCTCCACAAGAACTTATCCTCTGGGATGAGCCAACAAACCATCTTGATCTTGAAACAATCCAAGATTTTGAAGAAGAGCTGCAAGGCTCAAGAAAAACATTTATGATCATTTCCCATGATCGGAGTCTTTTGAATAATGTCGTTGATCGAATTATCCATATTCAGCGTGGTAAGTTACGTAGCTTCCAAGGAACCTATGAGGCTTATTTACAATTTCTCCAAGAGGATCAGCTACGCCGTGAAAAAGAGCTCGATCGATTGAATAATATGAATCGTCGAGAAACTGCTTGGATTCGTCGAGGTGTTCAGGCCCGTCGAACTAAATCTAAAAAACGTATCGAGGATTATTCAACCCTTAATAAAACGATCCAGGACCTCAAGGCCCAGGCCCATAAATCAGTCAGTCTTGATCTCAAGTCATCGGGTCGCAAATCTAAAATTCTTATTTCGGCTGAAGATTTAAAGCTTCAATTTGGTTCCCGTACTTTATTTGATAGTTTAAATTTTTCAATCGCGAAAGGCGATAAAATTGCCCTTATGGGACGCAATGGTGTTGGAAAAAGCTCACTCCTTAAAATTCTTTTAGGAGAACTAGATCAAACTTCTGGTAAAGTTAAGCGTTTAGATAATTTGGATGTAGGCTATTTTTCTCAAAAAAGAGAAGCTCTTAAAGATCATGAAACCCCTTGGACAATGATAGGTGAGGGTATTGATTATGTGATCTCTAATACTGGTGATAAAAGACATGTGGCCAGTTATCTAGAAAATTTTCTTTTTAGTTCGGATGAGATTAAACGACCGATTCACACTTTCTCTGGTGGAGAAAAAAATAGACTACAATTAGCTCAGTTCATGAAGCATGCTCGTGATATTTGGATTTTTGATGAGCCTACCAATGATCTAGATCTAGAAACAATTGGTATTTTAGAAGAAGAGCTGCGAAGTTATGAAGGGGCCCTCATTATTGTAGGCCATGACCGCTCATTCATTAATAACGTGACTGATAAGTGCTGGGTCTTACATGAAGGACAATTAGAAAATTTTGAAGCAGGTTTTTCTCAAGCGGAAATGTTTTTAGAGGCGATCCATCTTGAGGAAGAACTAAAAAAGAAAACTCCTGTTATTGAAAAAAAGATTGAAGCTCCAAAAGATAAAATGACCAATAAAGAGCGCAATCGGTACCAAGAAATCCAAAAAGAAATTGATAATCTTGAACTCCTAATCGCTTCACTTAATGATCAAATGGTCTCGGCAAAAGTCTCTGAATTGTCGGATTTACAATCAAAATTAGGTCTAAATGAGGCCAAGCTAGAGAAGCTTTTTAATGAGTGGGCCGAATTAGAGGCTAAACTCTAAAAAAGGGAAAAAATTGCCGCTATACTCTAGTGGTCAATTTTTCCCAGATTCTTGTACATTAAGATTTCTCTTAGAATTAAAGGATGAGAAACGGACTTCTTATTATCTTTGTTCTTTGTCTTTATTTTCACTATCAAAGTCGAAAGAACACGGTTGTTGAAGAAGACTCAATTAATCTCAAGCAGTCTGCAGTTCGTTCTCCAGCTATTGCACCAAAAAAATCCATTCAAAATATTCAAGATACTCAACCCGCAACACAATTAGTTGAATCTTCTCAAGAGAATATCGCTTTGAATGAGAGTGAAGTGATGAATGAATCAGATTTTTCTGAAGAAGATGAAAGCTATGATGAAGATGTGACTCAACTACCTTGGGAAGATATTGAGGCGGGTTGGAAAACTCAATTAAAAGAGTTCCTCGTTGGGATTGATCCTGATAAAGCAGAGGAGATGTTCACTGCTTATCTTGAGGAAAAAAAGAAGTATTTAGAGAAAGTGGAATTTTCTGACAAGAGTATCTCCACCCATGGGGACTCATCAGATTCTGAGTCTGAACTAACTGAATTTGATCAGTCTCATAAAGAAAATCTTAGAGAGATTTTTGGGGAACACTTCTCCCAGGTTGAATCAATCCATAAAGATTATGTAGACTCTGTTCAATATCTTAATCGTTCACAAGCTAAATTCTCGATTTCTCTTTAGTTTCCTCCTTATTTAAACAAGACTTTTCATGGCGTTTTTGCTATGGTGGGCCAAATTTATCAAGGACATTTATGCTAGCGGCCCATGACCTAAGACTTCAGTTTGGCGGAAGAACACTTTTCGATGATGTTAACCTCAAATTCACCCCTGGAAACTGTTATGGCATTATTGGGGCCAATGGGGCTGGAAAATCAACTTTTCTTAAAATTCTCTGTGGAGAAATTCAACCTACTGCTGGCCGAGTTGAAATCACACCTGGAGAGCGTCTGGCCGTCTTGAAGCAAAACCATTTTGCCTTTGAAGAAGAGATTGTTTTAACCACAGTTATTTTAGGTCATTCGCGTCTCGTGGCCATTATGAAAGAGAAAGATGCTCTTTATGCCAAAGAGGATTTTTCTGATGCTGATGGCGAGCGCACAGCAGAGCTAGAGTCTCTCTTTGCAGAAATGAATGGATGGGAAGCAGAAGCGAATGCGGCTTCTTTACTTGCAGGTCTTGGTATCAAAGAAGATCTTCACCAAAAGAAAATGAAGGAATTAACTGGGGGAGAAAAAGTTAAGGTTCTTCTGGCCCAGGCGCTTTTTGGTAAACCAGAAATTCTTCTCTTAGATGAACCGACCAATGACTTAGACTTAAAAGCAATTCAGTGGTTAGAAAATTTCATCATGGATCAGCAAGATACGACAGTCCTGGTCGTTTCCCACGACCGACATTTTTTAAATAAAGTTTGTACTCATATTTGTGATATTGATTTTACTAAAATTAAACTTTATGTTGGAAACTATGATTTTTGGTATAAGTCATCTCAACTTGCTCAAAGGATGATGTCTGATCAGAATAAAAAAGTAGAAGACAAGATGAAAGAACTTAAAGAGTTTATTCAGCGATTTTCTGCGAATGCCTCCAAGTCTTCTCAGGCAACTTCTCGAAAGAAGATGTTGGACAAATTGACTCTTGAAGATATCCAACCTTCGAGTCGAAAATATCCTTATGTTGGATTTAAGGCCGATCGTGAAGCGGGAGATAATCTTTTAAAAGTTGATGGCCTCACTGTGAGTCTTGAGGGCGTTAAAATTATTAACAACGCTTCTTTTACTATTAAAAAAGGTCAGAAGGTTGTCTTCTTAGCAAAGTCTGAAGTTGTGACTTCAACACTTTTTAAAGTTCTCATGGGGGAGTTAAAACCTGACTCTGGTTCTTTTGATTGGGGTGTTACAACATCTAGAGCTTATCTACCTAATGATAATTCTGCTTTTTTCAAAGATGCTTCATTAGATCTTATTAATTGGCTTCGTCAGTACTCTAAAGATCAAACAGAGACTTTTTTGAGAGGTTTTTTGGGACGAATGCTTTTCTCTGGAGAAGAGGCCCTTAAAAAATGTAATGTTTTATCAGGTGGTGAAAAAGTCAGATGCATGCTTTCTAAAATGATGCTTTCTGGTTCAAATGTACTGGTCCTCGATAATCCAACAAACCACCTCGACCTAGAAACAATAACTGCAGTGAATGAAGGGATTATTGATTTTAAGGGAACTGTTCTTTTTACTTCTCACGATCATGAATTTATTCAGACCATTGCTAATAGAGTGATTTCAATTGAAGAGAGGGGTGTAAGAGATGAAGAGTGCACCTATGATCATTTCCTGGGCTTTGAGTAGTTCAATAAAATCAGATTCTTAGCATCGCTTGTGCGATGTGTAATTTCTTCAAGTTAGCTTTTTTGAAGTCAGACCTCATGCTATAAATCGCCCATGAGTTTGCCAAAGGAATAGCTTATGAGAAGTCTTCTCCTAATTGCTTCTATTTTATCAGTGGGTCCTCTTTATGCAGAAAAATGGGATCGCTCGAGTAATCCTCATTATTTTCAAGTCGTCGCCGGTGGGCCACTCAAATTAAATCTCAATCAATTACCAACTGAAGCCAAACTTTCAGATCATCGATATGGTTGGTCTGAAACCTATTGGCCATCAAATTTAGGGGGAATTGCTTATCGCTGGAATAGCCCTAATCCTCAGCCATTTAAATTTAAGCTTTATAAAAAAGAAGAGTTGCTCAAAATGAATCAGCAGCAACTTTCTGAACTCTCTCCCGCTGAGCTTTACGATATCTCTCAAGGTGATTACAAATACTCTCTGACAAAAAAAGTACTTAAAACCTATTCACCTGATGATCTATGGTGGGAAGGAATCTGTCATGGCTGGGCCCAGGCCGCTTCAAATTATCCTGAGCCTGATAAAACTATTGTCGTTAATAAGGATGGTATCAAAGTTCCTTTCGGTGCATCTGATGTCAAAGGTCTCTTATCCATGCATGATGCTTTCAATTCTAAAGGCCTCTATGCCCGAATTGGAGATCGCTGTGGGGTAGAGGGAAAAGTTCCTGGTGAAGCCTTCTTAGAGGATGGCGAAACTTCTCTTCCACCTCCACATCTTGCCAATCGTTCGGAGTGCGCTGACGTCAATGCCGGAGCTTTTCATATTGTGCTCTCAAATATGATCGGTATCTATTCAAAGGGCTTTGTGGCCGATGTAGATCGCTTTAATGATGTCTGGAATCAACCAATCGTTGGATATGAATCTAGCTTTCATGAGGAGCATCCCCTTAATCCAACTGATTTCCGAGACGGCGTTGAAAGAAAAATAAGAGTGATCACAATCATGAAGTATGGAGATGAACTTGAGTTCTATACTCCAGAGGCTGCTGCGGAAGGTGTTCTGAGTTTCGTTTCAAAAAATCCAGTTTCTGGAACTCCTGCACAATTAACTTCAGCACGAAAATATGAATATATCCTCGATTTAAATTCTCAAGATGAGATCGTAGGGGGAAGTTGGATCTCTGAGGCCCGTCCAGACATGTTGTGGATGATGACCAAAAATAAAAAATTTAGAGACGGTCGTTTTCCGCTAGAAGGGCTTAATCAAATCTATAAACCAGTGAAGCGCTAAATCTTAAAATACTGATTTTAGCTTAACTTCACTGATCGCTGTTTCCAAAGATTTAAGGATAGCATCCTGATTAATCATCTCTTTGCCTAGAGAATATTCTTTAGGCGAGAGAATCTTTTGGATTTTAATTCCCACTTTACTGACTTTGGTTGTAGGAGAGTCCGTATCAAGCTTTCTCACCTGAAAGTCATAATCCATCTGAAGATTTTCACCTGTCATAGAAAAAACTAAGTTCAAGGATTCTAGGTTCGCCATATCTCTCGATGTCGGCGGTATGAGTTTGTACTCAACACCAGTCTTGGCCGCTTTGAATTCTTTTAATTTAAAACGATGAAAAGTATCAAGAAGACCAACGACTTTTCCAAAGAGAATTTTAGGTTCAATTTTTAGCATGAGATGGGTTTCTGCGCACCCCAGACCATAGCTTAAAAAGCAACTCGCTTTCTTATCAGTGATAGGGCAATTTGGATCAAGTTGAAAATTGAATTGAAGCTCTTGAGACTCCCCTGAAGATAAGTTCAGATTTGGGAAAGAGACATGCTCTTTTGTTTTGAGTGCACCTTCAGCTCTTGCATGGACTTTTTTGATCTCTGCATGTGCGAGGGCCACGCCAGCATTTTCAATTGTTATTGAATCCTTGCCTGTGTTCTTTAAGCGTAAGCTTCCTTTAATAAAATCTCCTTGAAACCAAGATTCTTTCTCCGTTTCAAGATTCCATTCAAGTGGTTTATTGAAAAAAGTACCTCTCATTATTTACCCTTAGGAAGTTCGCAACCAGGTGTCTTTAGATTAATTTTAAAATCAGGCGTTAAGCAGCTATAGATGGGATAAGTTTGCTGACCATAACGAATTCCTTGTTGAGAAAAGACGTCTCCATTTTCAGAAACTTCACAAGGATTGTTGACTGAACAACGTTCACCTTTTTCATTCGAAGTATTGTTAATACCAATCACTCTTTTTTCACCTTTGGCAATGATTGGTGAGCCTGATGTCCCTCCAATCGTATCACATCCTGCTGTATAGCGAATTGAGTCTGTCCAGGTCCATTGTCCTTCTTTCATCTTAAAAATGAAGTTATCAATTTCACATGAGTAACCACGATCCCAATAACCAGAGATAATTTCTATCGGTTGGGCCAGTGATGGGCGTACGGAATCAAGAATGAAAGGGCTAACTTTAGTTGAATTTAAAATGTCATTGTAGGTCTGATCTAATTCATAGTAGGCGACATCAGTATCAGTCATTGTTGCGTAAAGAATCTTAGTCGCTTTGATGGGAAATAGTTTCATCTTTCCATCGTAGAGTTTCATATCACGATTGATAGAACGGTTGATCCAAACTTCTCCAGGATTTAAATAGCCACCAGGTTTTTGAATACAATGACCATTAGTCATAACTACGGCTTTTGCAGTCATTGGCATTCCATTAAAAATGATCAGGGAACCCGAACAATTTGAAAGTTTAACAATACCTTCAAAATCATAATTTTTAGAATCACCAATGGAGAGATTTTTTATTGAGGTGTTGAGAGCATCAAACTGACCTTCAGGTAGAGCAAAAGCTTCTAAAGATGCAAAAATAAGGCTAAGTGCAAGTATTGCTTTCATTTGAGGTCCCCCTGAGAAGTTCATGGGGGAGAATTAACAGATTTAAAGCAAGTTTGTCTCTAACTGTAAGAGTTTGAAAGATTTCTTTAGAGCTCTTCTCCCTTGGGTTTGAAGAGGGGAGAAAAATCTCCAAGATCCTTAGATTCTTCAAGTAGATATAAGATATCTTGATCTAAAATTTTAAAAAGATCTTCAAATCTATTAAGAACGTAATAAAGAGGTTGAGGAATATCAATCCGATACGGAGTTCTAAGGGCCTTTAAAGTATCGAAAGGCTCTCTTTTAGGCTCAGAACTATCAATTGAATAGACTGTTTCATGGATAGAAGAAAGCATTCCACCCCCATAAGCCCTTACACCCTGACTGGATTGAACCAGGCCGAATTCGACTGTAAACCAGAAGATTCTAAACAAGCGACTTCGGTCCTTGGGAGAAACACTGAGAGCAATTTTTCCAAATTCCTCCATGAAATTAGCATAATTCTTAAAAGTCAGAAGTGGGACATGACCGTAAAATTCATGAAAAATGTCAGGTTCTTGAATGTAGTCTAATTCCTCTGGAATTCTGATAAAGCTAGCTGCGGGGAATTTTTTGTTTGCAATCAGCCCAAAAAATTCTTTTGCCGGTATAAGAGATGGTACAACCTCAACCTCCCAGCCTGTAAATTTCTTGAGTCTTTTGTTAATTTCTCGATGCTGTGGGATTTCATTTCTTGAAAATTGAATTCGATCTAGTCCCTCGTGGAATTCCGGTGAAGCACGATTAAGAATAATCTTGGATTGTCTTTCAATAAGTTGAGACCACGTCAGATTCTCATCCTTAGTCCAATCAATGACCCCATCTGAATTTGGTAGTTTGGACACATAAGTTGTCATGTCTTCCCCCAAAATATGATAGCTTAAAATTAAATTCTTTGATACGCAGATTAAATGAGCGCTTTTATTCCTGAGCTTTTAATTTTTAATCCAGCAGATGGACTTTCAATTCTTGAACACTCGGCTATGCTTGATCATAAAATTGGCTTTAAAATTGAAGAAATTGAGGGGGAGCTGCTCAGACAGGCAAAATCAGTCTTACCTTCGGGAAATCATAAAGTCTGGGGACACTCTATCCATCAAGGGCAGCAAACGTGGGTTGGCCTTGATCATCAAATTTTACAAACTCCTTATGCTGAATTTGTAGATATTTGTCATTTCCTGAAACCTAATAAGGGAACATTAATGGTCGACTTGGGTGCAGGTTACGGGCGCTTGGGAATTGTGCTGTCTCATTTATTTCCTGAAGTAAATTTTCTTGGGTTTGAATTTGTTACGGAAAGAGTGCTTGAAGGGAACCGAATTTTCTCCCTTCTTCATTGCTCCAAAGCGTTTCTTAAAAGAGAAGATTTATCCCAAGAATCTTTTTTTCTCCCTGAGGCTGAATATTACTTCATCTATGATTTAGGTAATATTTCTGTTTTAAGAAAGATACTTACTCAATTATCTGTAATGGCGGAAAGAAAAAGATTTAAAGTTGTCGCCCGTGGAAAGGGTATTAGAAGTCTTATTCAGTACGAACATCCATGGCTGTCACAGATTTTTGAAGCTTCTCATTTTGAGAATTATTCAATCTATTCGATGTCGGAGAGTTTGGAGGACAGTTCGTTTCTAAATGCTCTTGAAGATCTTGAGTGATTTTTAATTTTCTTTCTCTAGGAGTGAGATGTGAAAACTGCTGTTTGTATTCTTTAATGTCCAAGTAGGCGAGGTTCATATGAATTTTTTTGAATATTGCCGGAACTATTTCTCCAGGGGCCTGAACATGATGGAGCCCTCCACTCAAGCAAAGAATCATCCCCCCCTCATCTAATTTTTCTAGTATATCAGCGACACCACCTTTAACAGTCATGGGCTTTCCAAATTTATCTAATCCATTTGGGCGCTTCATGCGACCTTCAGGAGCAATCATGATGAGTGAGTCTGGTTTTATTGATTCAAGATAATATGACCAAGATTCATCTTTTTTTCTCGTCACAGAAGAAATATTAGGGAGCATCAATTTCCAGAATTTTCCCACCAATGGTCGTTTAAGAGTGGTGTCTGCTCCTGGAACATTAACTCTCTTCACTATTTGCCAAATAAAGGGCAAGGATAAGTACTGAATGAAAAGTGGCTCATAGAGTGAAGTATGATTTAAGAAGACGATGAGTTTTGCATCTTTCCAAGGTTTATTTGGTGTCTTTGTTATCCATTGAAATTTGCCCCAGTAAAAAAGATGGGAGATTGTTTTAACGGAGGCCAAAATACCAAAGGCTAAAAATTTTTGCATTTGCTATATTCCTCGTCTGTTATTTCATAGATGACATAGCCACCAGGGTAATGAGCATCGTTTTTTAAACCTGCATAGTTCATCTTCAATTTTTGAAGGACCTTAATACTTTGAAGATTCTGAGGCATGGCCCGAGCAATTATTTTTTTTAATTTTAAGACTTCAAATCCATATTCAAGGCAGGCTTGGGCTGCTTCTGTTGCATACCCATGCCCCCAGTATTTTTTCATAAAACGGTAGCCTAAATCAACCTCATGAGAATCTGGAAAATATTTTAGCCCGCACCAACCTAACCACTCGCCATCCTTAGTAAGGACGGCAAATCGACCCATCTTATGCTGTTGAAATTGTGGGAAAACGTGATCACTAAGAATTCTTTGTGCATCAGCAATATTAAGTGAGACCTGATCACCGGTCCATTGAAGTACAGCTGGATCCTGATTGAGTTCAAAAAGATGGTGAACATCTTCAGTTTTCATAGGTCGTAATAAAAGTCTTTTGGTCTCTAACATTGATAAAGACTAGCTCGATTGGCCTGACTGGGCCAGTGACTTTCTTCTTTCTTGGATGAATCGGGATTTTCTTCTTTCTAAGTCTTTGATAAAATATACTGAAAGAGGGATATTATGCTGGAAAATTGTAGTATTGAAAAAAGAGATACCGGTGTTTTTCTTGCTAATGAAAGAAAAACTAAATGGGTCACTCTTATTACACTCTTGACCATGATTGTAGAAATTATAGCTGGTTACTGGTCTGGTTCCATGGCGCTTCTCGCTGATGGATGGCATATGGCTTCCCACACTCTCGCCTTAGGTTTGTCTCTCTTCGTTTATTATTTATATCGTCATCCAAAATTTAAATCCTCTTTCACCTTTGGTGGAGGTAAAATTTTATCTTTGGGTGGTTACACAAGTGCATTGATGTTAATTTTGATTGCTGCCTCGATGATTGTCGAATCACTAAGTCGTTTTTATGAGGCAAGAGTCATACACTATGAAGAAGCGATTTGGGTGGCAGTCATTGGACTCGTTGTAAATCTTGTCTGCGCTTTAATTATGCACAAGGATGAGAGTGAAGCATCTGATCATGCTCACTCGTGTGATCATGATCATGACCATCATCCGAAATCAAACAGGCTTGCACCGCTCGCCAATAAGTCAAATGATCATCACCATCATCATCACCACCATCATCATGACCATAATCATGAAAGTGCTTATGTTCATATTGTTACGGATGCTCTGACTTCAGTCTTTGCCATTATCGCACTTATATTGGGCAAGTGGCATGGATGGAGTTGGCTTGATCCTATGGTTGGTGTGATTGGCGGACTAGTTGTTTTAAAATGGTCATTAGGTCTGATTAAACAAAGTGGTATGGAGCTCCTTGACGCTCATGATGGATCCATTGATAGAGCAAAACTTGTGAATAAAATTGAGAAAGATGGTTCGAAAGTTTTAGATATTCATTTATGGCGTGTGGCCCCTGGGCAGATTGGATGTGAGCTTGTGATTAAGAAAAATCTTGAACAAACATCTTCCAGCTATCGAAAAGTCATCATGCCTGATTTTGATATTCACCATCTCATTATTGAAGTTGTTTAAATGATTTGGACTCCTGAAGAAAAAAGACTTTTTCGATCACTCAAAACACCTGATCACATTCAGAATTACATCGATAATTTAATCTACAATCCAACTAATCATGCCTCTTCTCCAAGGTGGGTGATGATCACTGGTGAGGGGCATTGTCTTGAAGGCGCCCTCTTTGCAGCTGCAGCACTTGAATTTGGGGGGGCGAAGCCCTTATTAGTTGATCTTGTGGCAGAAGATGATGATCACCATGTGATTTGTGTTTATTTAACTACTACGGGATGGGGGAGTATTTCAAAAACAAATACGACCCTTTTAAGTGGAAGGCGACCATTTTATAAAAACATACGTGAACTCGTTATGAGTTATTTTGATTTTTATTTTAATCTTAATGGTAAGTTGAGTCTCTACAGTTACTCTGATCCAATTAATTTAAAGAGATTTGATCATTGGAATTGGCGCACAACCGATAATGATCTTGAGGGAATGGGGATTAGTTTTAATGACCTCACTCACTATGAACTTATTGATCAAAAGGCACTAAAAAATTTAAGACCTGTTAGTACTAGGCTAAAAGACGCGTGCTTCTTAGGCTCTGATCCCGAAGGACTTTATAAAGTTTGATCAACGACAGTCATGAGATGAATACCTTTGAGAGTCGGATGATTTTCAAATTTCTTAAGATATTCAAGTAAACTTATGTCCATGACTTTTTTTGTTCCAGAGTTACTGGCATGGCGCAGGTAGGTTCCATTTCTAAATTGAAAAACTAATCCTTGATGAGAGACGTTCATATGAGTGCCAATACTCTCGGTCAGATCCCAGTTCGGGCGAACAAAATTGATTACACTACCGTGTGGGATTTTTTTGAGTAAACTTGAATTCTTAAGAAGTGTATCAATCGGTAGATACATGAGTCTGGCGACAACAGGACTATAGTTTGAAGCTTGGCCTTGTAATTCTTCAAGTCGATTTAATCTTTCTTGAGTTGAGGCCATTGGGATTTTAATTTCTTCGATTTTTATCTTTTTTAACCAGCCGGGAAGGTTAATGACGGCTTCAGCGACTTTTTGCTTTGAAAAAGGAAGAATATCATCATTAATTTCTTTCAAAAGTCCATTTTCTACATTGTAGGGTATCCATTGAAGACTTGGGAAATGATTACGTTTTAAGTAGTCAACCTCACCATTTTCATAACGAATTTTATCCATGGATTCTTCAAAGTCTGAAACCTCTCGAGATAGCGCTAAGCTGATCACTGTTTCTACCAATGTGGTACAGTCGAAAGTGTCAAATCGATACAGTGGATCTTGATCATAACGACCGTGGGCCCCCTCACCAAGGGGACCGCCATCACCATAGGGCAAATCAAGGAAACTTCTCGATACGATTTCCATGCGAAGATTTATTTGTGATTCTTGATTTATTTTACTGAGAAGGTTTTCAGCTTCATCCCTTGTGGAGGCCATAGCAGAAAAAGCCATGATAAAAGCGATGAATAGAGAATGCATCATTTGAAACCGACCATTTAAAAAAGTATTTTATATTTGTATAAAAACCACTTTAAAAAGTCATCACTAGGGAACCTTCAGGCTGAAAAATCTATAGGATCATGAGAGGCAGATCTACGTAATATTAAGATGTTAGTTGTCGTTTTGGAGATGTCCCCGTCGAAGGAGTCCATGGAGCATTCGATGAATGAGGTCATCTGTTGAGAGGGGGAGGAGGTTCATTTCAAAACGATTACGCTTGATCAGAGTTTTAAGACCACTAATGATAAGCCTGTAAGCGATAATTTTTATCCTTTGTAGAGTTCCGAAAGTATATTCTCCAACTTTTGCTGTACCCATTTTTTTACTCAGAATAAAAAAGTAGCCATGTTCACGACGCTCAAATCTTTCTTCAAATCTGATTAAAAATTTCCAGAGGAATCGTCCCCAGAAGGAGACTGTCATAAATTCTGAAGTCCAAATATTGGTATATCTTCTTGTGAAAAGCTCTCTCGCAGCAAGTCTCACTTCACCAACAAGAATGCTTCCACGGAGTGATCGCTCTTCTGAAGTTAAATTCCAGCTTTCTATCACATACCAGTAGTCTTCTAGTGAGTGACGTCTTAACTGCTCAAGACATTCCACTAAGCACAAGGTAAATCCAATACCTTGAAGTTTCACATACTCTTGTCTTTCTTTGAGCCACTCTTTAGTTGGGGCTTCAACAATATATTTCACTGAGGCAGGTTTTGTTTCTGTTTGAACTTCCAGTCTGAGATGGGTTGATTTAATAAGGCTTGATCCATCCGTCGCAAGAATAAGTTGTGTGTTTTCTTCTGGAGATGTTCTTACAAATTCAATATTACATACATTTTCTTCATTCAAAACTCTTAGAGCTTGTTCGATGGCAGAAATATCTCTTTCATCAAGGGTTGGCCCCACTTCTTGCTCAGGTGAATTTTTGATAACACTGAAAGCTATTGGCAAAAGTGTGCGTAGAACTTTAAAGGGACCTATCGCCAAGACGAGTTTAATGAGGGATTTCCATCCAAATTGACGTTGCAGAATTTGGCCAAAATGATTTCGAGAGGAAATGGCAGTCGCCGTCAAATAGACTTGAGAAAGTCCTCTTAGGGCGGCCTGAACTTCTATTCTGAGGTTGATGTTGGCCTCACTGAGCAGTCTTACAAACTCGCTGAGGTAGCGAATAAATTCACCCTGATTACCAGAATTAATAAATTCTTTAATGATTTTTTGACTCTTTTCAGTCTCAAGAGCCTCAGGATTTTCGACCAACTTGCTTAAGCCTTCGAAGATTCCTTTTTGATCACTCAAAATCAACCGGTAAAGAAAGGCGATGAATTCTCTAATCGTGGCCTGATCCCATTCAAAGCATGGATTGAGGTCGATGAGTTTTACTTTTAAATTATCAGCATCATAGAGAATATTTCCAGCATGTGGATCGGCCCAGATAATGCCTTTTTGGAACATCATATGAAGATAGGCTTCACTGACAAGATCCGATATGGCCATTCTTTCTAGATATCTGGAATTCACAACGGATGTTATTTTTTCACCTCTAATTCTTTCCATCAGCACGACATCTTGTTCGACATGGTAGTAATTTGGAACTTGGAGAGCAAAACTATCTTTGAGTGAATCTCTTACTTTATCTGCATTCTTTTTCTCAACTCTAAAATCGAGTTCTCCAATACTTTGAACAGCGTAATTAATAATTGTTCTTTTCAACGCCGTGATGAGTCCACGCACTTCAATTTGATCATTAGCGTTTAATTCACTTTGAGAAAGTGAGTCATCGAGGTGATCAAGGATCGCGAGGAGAGTTTGTTTTTGCTCTTCAAAGAGAAGTGTTAATCCAGGTCTTTGGACTTTAAGAAGGACAGTACCTTTATTTTGAAACTCTTTTTTACCCTGTTCAGTTAGTTCAAATTCATAGATGGCGCCTACCGAAGCTCCAGCAAATGCATTCTGTATGCCTTCGGGTATTTTTAAATAATTTTTCAAATCGGTCCATGAAGGACGATTTAAAATGTTTAAGACATGTTTCCATGATTTTTCCTGACTTCCGAAAATACCACCGAGTTTATCCTGCTGATGACGAAGTTCTTTGGCCAGTGATGGGGGAGCTAACTCTGCTAAGACTTGAGCAAGCTTAACGTACATTCCGCCAAGTTCTTGCAGGACGATTGAAATGACCCGTCCTTGTGTAAGTTCTTCTTTAGGAGTGCAAAGAATACTAATTAATGAAGTCATACATCTATCAGCTGGAAGATGATTAACGGCTTCATCTATTAGTGGAAGGAGAAGATTTCTGCCTTTGAGATTGCCCTGTAGAGTGATCACCAGTTGAGGGCGGACATGCTCATCATAAAAACGGTGCATGACCTTATGAGTAAGTTGAGTGAGTTTTTGATGTTGGTCTTCAGGCAACTCATAGAGTGCAGTAAAAAGTGGTTCCTTCAAATAAGGAATGATGGAGAGTGCTTGATTTGAAAAAGCAGGAAATAATTTAAAAATAGGAAGATATCTTCTCGCAATTGTACCAAACATGTCTTCAATCAGATCCGCTTGGTCCAGGAGTTCAAAAATATCTGGATGTTCCCCAATCATCTCAAGTACATTTTGGAGTACTGAACCTAAGGCAGTGGCCAGCTTTTCCTCATCTACCATGTCCTCTTGGAGTTTATTTATGCCTAAGAATTCCAGGGCTTCTAAGGTCGCTTCAATATCCGGTGGAAGGGCCCCATCTTCATCAAAACCTAAGTGAACCATATCTCTCGCCAATACGGCCCAAGAACGTCTCAGTTGCGAATTAGAGATAAAGGGAAGATCAACTTTGGTGATGGCTTTCGAGAAAAAGAAACCTAACGAATCAGCATATGATTTGCACTCACTTGCAAGATCGGCAACCCAGTTATAGTCCTTCATTTTTATGCTTCCTTCCTCTGCTCAAGTTTACTCATTTTTTCAAGAAGTTCCATTATTTGAAACAAGAGAAGAAATCTCCATCAAAGTGTTTTAGTCCGGAAAGGAAGCGGTGCTACTGGACAAAGAACCAGCTCGAGGCAAAATGGCTGCTTAATCTTAACTAAAGGGAAACTTATGAAATTGTATTACAGCCCAGGCGCTTGTTCACTCGCTCCTCATATTGTCATGGCCGAACTTAATATGGCCTATGAAATAGAGGCAGTTAACTTAAAAGATAAAACTTGCATGACTGGGGACTACAAAAAAATAAATATGAAAGGAACAGTTCCAGCTCTGAAAATGGATAATGGAGAAATCTTGACTGAGGGAGCTGTCATTTCTCAATATCTTGCAGACCAAAAGAATGATGGATCAATCCTTGGAAAATTTGGAACGACTGAACGTTACCAAACTTTAGAGTGGATGAATTTTATTGCTACTGAAATTCACAAAAATTTTTCGCCTCTTTTCTTTGCAGATAAGATGATGACAAACACACAATCTCAAACTGATACAAAGACTTGTTTTAAAACAATTCTTAATGATAAATTTAATTTTCTATCAGCAAAGATGGGGAATAATACTTTTCTTATGGGTAATAATTTTACCATTGCTGATGCTTACATGTTTACATGTATGACATGGTCAAAGTTTGTAGGTATCGATATGTCACAATGGCCAAATCTTAATACTTACATGGGGCGCGTTATGGAACGACCATCTGTTTTAAGAGCGATGAAGGAAGAAGGCCTAATCTAACTAAAGTAATTCTAGCCCCGCTTTGCGGGGCTTTTTTTTTAGGGGAAAGTCATTGGATCATGAAATAAAAATAGGTGGTTTGTACCAGCATTATAAAGGGAAGAACTATCTCGTTATCAATCTCGCCAAACATTCAGAAACTCTAGAATGGATGGTGTATTATCAATGTCTTTACGAAAATCAGGAGGCAAGCTTTTGGGTTAGACCTCTTAGAATGTTTTTAGAGAATATTGAAATTGAAGGAAAGATAGTTGCGCGTTTTAAATATATTGGTGACCAGAAGGGGTCTCAGCGACTTTAACTTTCTTCAAGATGTCTTTTGAGAAGAATTGGCCTGGCCTCTTTTGGATTCTCAGGCCAGTAGTGCCTTGGATATTCTCTCTTAAACTCTTTTAGCATTTCTTGATAAGTTTTTTTCCAGAATCCTTCAAGATCAGAAGTCACTTGAAGTGGTCTTTTATGAGGCCCTATGAGTTTTAAAATGAGAACAATTTTTCCCTGGCATATCTTCGGAGTTTCACTCAGTCCATAAAACTCCTGTATTGGAGCCTCGAGATATGGATTCTGATTATAGGGATAGTGGACTTTAAGATTTCTTTTTCCCCCTACATTGAGCTGAGAGGGAAGCTTATCTTCAAGTTCATGATCTAGAGTAAGAGACTTAAAATAATCCTCTAATCCATCCCAATTGAGCTCTCCATTAAAGTTAATATAATCCCAAAAGTCTGGTGTATTGAGTTCTTGTTCACCATTTAATTTTTTCCAGAGATGATATCGATTGTAGGATTCTGTACTCGTCCAATCATTCCATCTTTCCGTAAAGTAATTCAGTGAGGTTTCACTCAGCTTAGATTTAATTTTTTCTGTTAGATTTGAGTGCTTTAAAATTGATGTTTTTTCATCGATAACGATGCTTCCAAGTTTTGTCACAGACTTTAGCGAAAATTGAGGCGTTGCCGTGATGATTTCTTCATCTTTAAAGGGAAAAGGTGTGTGCTCAAATAACCAATCTTCCTCGATCGCAACAACGATTAAAGCCTCTTGGCGCTGAGTTATGTTCAATATGAGATAGAATCCCTCATTTAGATTTTTAAGACCAGAGTGAGGTTTTATAATTTTTCCAGAGAAATGAATGAAGTCATTTTGCTTTGATCTATATTTCGCAACTTGATCTATGAAACCTGAAAGAAGGCATTGCTCCCAGGTAACATTTTTGTCACCTTCTTGATTGAGATAAAAACTTAGTCTTTGTCTCAATTTACCTGAAGTATCTCGTTCAAGAGTTTCACAAATAAAGTTGAGAAGTTTTTTCTTCTCACTAAGTTTGGCACCTTCTCCCTCGAGAAGTATTCTCGCAATTTTTTTATCTAAAGGATATTTTTCTGTTTTTTCTAGCAACGAAGTGATGACATCATTTTCATTAATCAGACCTAAGAGATAGCATAAGTTTTGGGCCTTTTCCCAACGATCCAGAGGAATGGGAGTTGGCCAGATGAGATCGGTATTTAGCTGCTTCGTGGTGATAAATGTATCAGTTAAATCAGCTTTGTAAATTTCTGGGAGTTGATGATCTTCACGGCTTTCATAGTCTTGTTTTGAGTATAAACGATAGGCCATGCCGGCATGAGTCCGTCCCGCTCGACCAGCACGTTGGATGGCCGCTGCCTTCGTTGCAGGTCTGTCTTCAATAGTCTTGAGACCATTCCATGGTGAATAATGAGCTTCTCTTTGGATGCCGCTATCGATAACGGCTTTTATTCCAGGAATAGTGATTGAACTCTCTGCAATGTTTGATGCTAAAATTATTTTTCTCTTTGAGCAGGGTCCCAGAGCAAATTCTTGTTCTTCTTTTGAAATTTCAGAGTGGAGTATAGCGATTGATCCGTATTTATCTCCAAGGTAGGATTGAATGTTTAAAATTTCTCTCATTCCTGGCAAGAAAATAAGCACATCAAATGAATTTGGAATTTCTTCAAGTGCTTTTTTTATTTTTAATTCCAAGCTTTGGTTAAGAATGCTCGGCTGATTTGGTAAGTAGGTCACTTCAACTGGAAAGACTGGAACATCAATCGAAATAATGGTCGAATTTTCAAAGTTTTTTACGAGTTGTTCATCAAGTGTTGCGGACATGAGAACTATTTTGAGGTTAGTTCGTTGTTTTTGTAGACCTCTTAGGTAGGCAAGCACAAGATCTGTTTCAATATGTCTTTCATGGAATTCATCAAGGATGACGATATCAATGTCTATTAACCTAGGATCTGATTTTAGTTTTTTTAGAAATGTTCCCTCAGTATAAAAAATAAGTTTGGATTGTTCCGAAAGATTTTTATCAAATCTAAAATGGTAACCAACTTCCGAACCCAATTTAATATTTTCTTCGTAGGCGATACGCTCGGCTGCCAGTTTGGCCGCTAGTCGCCTCGGCTCTAATACCACGACTTTATTCAAAGATTTTTCTGCTATGGCCCAAGGAAGTCGAGTAGTTTTACCTGATCCGGGAGAGGCTTTCACCAGTATAGTTGAGAAAACCTGTATCTTATTTAAGATATCTTCAAGGTATAAATCAATTGGAAGAGGAATTTTCTTATCTTGCATTGAATATTTAGCATCTTACCTTGATAATAAGGAAATTCATAGGAGAGACATATGTCAAATTGCCCTTGTCGAGTTTTAGAGACTCAAAAAATAAGTTTTGAAAATTGTTGTGGCCCTTTACTTCAAGGCTCTAAAAAAGCTCAAACTGCTGAGCAAATGATGAGATCACGTTACTCGGCTTATGTGATGAAAGATATGGACTATATTGATAAGACTCAACTAAATGAGAAGCACGAAGTTTTCAATAAAGAAGAAGCACTCAAGTGGGCCGAGGGATCTGAATGGCAAGGACTAGAAATTAAATCAACTCGCAAGGGCCAGTCTGAAGATGATTCAGGTGTTGTTGAATTTATTGCTCATTATAAAGATCGCACTTCTGGTACTGAATTAAAGCACCATGAAACATCTTCATTTCAAAAGCAGAATGGAGATTGGAAGTTCAAAGATGGTAATATACATGGCGCTCAACCAGTTAAAAGAATGGAGCCTAAAGTTGGAAGAAATGATCCATGCCATTGTGGTTCTGGTAAGAAATTTAAAAAATGTCATGGTGCCTAATTGAAACAAGCAATATTAAATGAACTCATTGGTAAAATGAAGACCGAGCTCTCGGCCTTAGAGTCCGCGTCTAAGGCCAACCGTGAATTTGCCACAGATCAAGAATTCAAAGCAGAGAGCAAATATGATACACGTGCACTTGAGGCATCTTATCTTGCTTCAGCTGAAGCAAAAAGAGTCGAAGATTTAAAATTAGAAATTCAAATGCTTGAAGAAGTCGACCTTGATCTTGCCTCGAAGTCCTCTGAAGTCTGTATAGGTAGTTTAGTTCAACTCAAATATTTAGAGCATGAGAAAAACTACTTTCTCATTCCAACTTCGGGAGGAACTCTTCTATCAGTGAACAATACGCCAGTTTTAGTTGTCTCTGTTTTTTCTCCCCTCGGCTCGGCACTCCTTGGACTAAAAGTAGGGGAGCAGTTCGAGGTAGAAACACCAAAAGAAAACAGAAACTATCAGGTTATATCCTTCCTGTAGTGCATCTTAAGTTGCTGTAATTAGACATATCCTAAAAAGATTTTAAGACTCCCAGGAATCTCGCCGATAAAAGTGTTAGCGAGGTCCTGCATGAAATTCATTCTGTCTTTATCAATTTGTTTAGTCTTATCTCAAAATTTGAAGGCTGAAGTTTCACCTGAACATGTGACATCTATGTTAGATCAAATGGTTGAGCAAAAGGTCATATCTAAGGTTGAAGCCGAAAAAGCTAAAGCAAGAATGTTAAATCTCTCACCTAGTCAATGGTCAGCTATAAATAAACAGGCGGAAGGAATTGCCAAAAGATCTCCTGCGTCTGCGAATGTTCAATCTGAAAATAAAATTGAAGAAGTTAAAGGTATTGATCTCGATAGTGCTCAATTTAAACAGATTCAAAATGACATTGGGAAAATCGTTCCAGAATACAAAAATTAATAGGGATCTGCTTTATATTTCCAAATATTTTTTTTCACAATCCTTGGGACTAAAATTCCAAGCAAGTTGCTTATTGCTCTTAAACGTGAATAGCTTTTCATACTCCATGGATAATGTGAGAGCATAAGTCGGGAATCTAAAACATTAAAAAAATAGTTAAAAAGAATCGCTAGTATTAAAAAGTCATCTAAAAGTCCAAAAAAAGGGACCCAATCAGGGATGAAATCAAACGGTGATACAAGAAGGAAAGCAAGAATGAGAATTAATTTTTTATCACGGGATGGAATCCTTTGATCTTTGGCAAGATTTTGAATGAACTCTTTCAATTGAGATAAAAAATTCACTTTGTAATCTCTCTGATAACAAGAGAAGTCGCTGCAAATGCAAACGCTCCTGTAACAAAACTAACTGAGCCAAACCCTTCTGAGCAATCCATATTTTTTGCCATCCCCGGTGGTTTAAATGTGATACACCCATCAGGAGTCGGATAGACCGCCCTTTCACGGGACCACACTGACCAAACACCAAATGGAGCTTCATTTTCTCCAGGAAATGAAAAGTCTTGTCTTAGTTTCTTTCGCAAGCGGGCAAGTAGTCTATCATTTGATGAAGTCGACATATCTGTAACTTGAATTTGAGATGGATCGGTTTTTCCGCCCGCCCCGCCCATCACAACTAATGGGATTTGATTTTTTCGGCAATAATCAATGAGGAAACACTTATTTGTAAAATCATCACAAGCATCAACGACAAAGTCATATTTCTTATCAAAGATGGAATCCAAATTTTTAGGACTGAAAAAAGATTGTTTCGTGTCGATCTCGCAATAAGGGTTAATTTCTAAAATCCTATCTCTCATGACATCGACTTTAAATTTTCCAACAGTTCCATTTAAGGCATGAATTTGTCGATTAATGTTTGTCACGCAGAGATCATCTAGATCCACGAGAGTTTGATGACCAATACCCGTTCTTGCTAGGGCTTCTGCTACCCAAGATCCAACACCTCCGATCCCGATAATAAGAATCTTTGATTGGCGTATTTTATCCATTCCTTTGATACCATAAACTCTAGAGATGCCACCAAAACGAGCACCAAAATCATCATTCATCATAAATTTTTCACCATAGGATTAATTTTGAGTTGGCCGCAAGCAGCTAAAATATCATCCCCTTTAGTTCTCCTCACCATGACTCTTAATTTTTTCTCGACCAGGAGATTTTTAAAATTTTCTATTTCATCAAGATTTGGTCTTTCCCATTTTGTTCCAGGGAATGGATTAAATGGGATAAGGTTAATGATGATTTTTTTGTTGTAAAACTTTGCTTGAAGAGCTTCCGCGTGCTTTTCTGTCATGTTGAAATTTTTAATTAAGAGATACTCTATTGTAAGGAACTGCCTTTTTAAAAAAGTAAGATCATCGAATTTTTTTAAAACTTCATCAATAGGGTAGCGCTGATTGACAGGTATAAGGAGTTGCCTTTCATCGTCAAAAGGTGAGTGTAAGCTAAGGGCAAAATTAATTTGTGGAATTTCTTTAAGAGATTGCATCCCTGGCAGATATCCGACTGTTGAAAGAGTCATTTGTCGCTTACCAACTCCAATCAATTTGGGATCATTAATGATCTCAATAGCTTTTTTGACTTGATTGAAATTATGGAGTGGTTCACCCTGTCCCATAAAAACAATACTTGGTAAAAGTGAATTTGGATTTTTTGTCAGTAACCAATTCTTGAGGAGAAGATACTGGCCAACAATCTCTCCGGCCTCTAAGTTTCGTTTAAGGCCTTGAGTGCCAGTAAAGCAGAAGCTGCAATTCATGGCACAGCCTACTTGTGTTGAAAGACAAATAGTATATTTTTTATGAAATGGTATGAGAACGGATTCAACTTCTAATCCATCATGAAATCGGACTTGGAATTTATAGGTTCCATCATTTGATTCAAGAATTTTACTAATGACTGGTAAATTTAATTGGTAGTGATTTTGAATTAAATCAATTTGTGCTGGTGAAATATGTTCTTTCCATAAAGAACGATTTTTATAAAGCCCATCAGTCCAATAGGGGACTAAATTTTCAGATAGATTATGGAGTTTGAAAAATGACTTCCACTCAAGCTGAGATAGGTTATAGGCTGAACTTGTGGTCATATATTCTTTATAACTTAAGTTCTTAAGTGTGTCATTTCAATGTTTTATCTTTAAAAGGACTATGGCAAAAACTTTTGGTGATCAATATTTTCTAGCGCCTCTTAATCTTGTCTATGGTCTTTCTAAATAGTTACATTTCGTGGTGAAGTTAAATTTAGCTTAAAAAATAGTATTGAAAACTTTTACGAGGCGCGTAGAATGACCAACATTCAAATCTGTATTTTCGATTTTGTTGTTGGACGTTTATTCAAGTTGCACGTTTGTTGATTCCAAGATCGAAATAAAACCGCAGGCGCAATAGATCACTCTTACAGAGTTATCAGTGTTGATGATTCTTAATTAGGATTTATTGTCTTTACTTGCGCTCCAATAGGAGTCTAGTCATGAAGACCAGAGTTTTTAATTTCGCCTTCATTTTATTTTTATCATTCACAATTTCGGCCTGTAACAAAGAAGAATTTTATGAAAAAGGATTTTTAGAAACACCAACTGATCAGCCTACGGATGGCGGAGCAGGAGGTTCAGAAACTGGTGGAGCAGCAGGAGGCTCAACCACTGGTGGAACAGCAGGAGGCTCAGCAACTGGTGGAGCAGCAGGAGGCTCAACCACTGGGGGGACTACAGGAGGTTCTACAACTGGTGGAGCAGCAGGAGGCTCAACCACTGGGGGTACAACAGGAAGTTCTACAACTGGGGGAGCAGCAGGAGGCTCAACCACTGGTGGTACAACAGGAAGTTCAACAGGGGGGACCAGCGGAGGGTCCTTTGGGGATTGTAACAATGGTCATGGAAATGATCCAGATGGATTAGATGCGTCTAACCCAACTGTTGGTCTTGAACCTCGATGTCGACAAGAAATGTTTCAACAGACTTCTAATCAATCTAAAAAATTAGATGTCATTTGGATTATCGATAACTCTGGTTCCATGAATGACGAGCAAGATGCTCTTGGATCTAACTTTTCTGCCTTTATTGATGATTTCATCCAAAAAGATGTCGATTTTAAAATGGCGATTACAACAACTGATACCAGCAGTCTCTCTAAAAAAGGGAAAATGGTTAATGGATCTGATATCAAATTAACCTCAGCAAAGGCGAAGGCCAACCAAGATCAATTTAAGGATGATTTCAAAGCATTAGTTCAAGTTGGAACATCTGGATCTGGTAAGGAAAAAGGACTTGAAGCCTCAGAAGGATTTTTAGAGAAATATGGGCAATCATTTTTAAGAACTGATGCTTATCTTGCTGTCGTGATTATTTCTGATGAAGAGGATCAATCAACAAAAGCTGTCGAAGCTTATACTAATTATTTAAAATCTTTTAAAACGAATCCTGGTCTGATTAAAACTTACTCTATAGTTGATGTGACAAATTCGAATTGTTGTCAAAACGGTATCACGACTGGTTCTGCTAGATACAAAGAAGCCTCCAGTTTAACAGGAGGAGTTGTCGCAGATATTCAGAATGATTTCTATCAAATTCTCTCAGATATGAGTGGAAATATAATTAATCTCATTGATAGTTTTGCCCTTGCTAATGACCCCATCCCTGGAACACTCCGAGTTTACGTGGATGGTGTAGAAACACAGAACTATACTTATTCATCTCAGTCACGGTCTATTAAGTTTAATACTGGTTCGATACCCGTTGCAGGATCTCAAATAAGAGTGACCTATATCAAGTAAAGGATTTTATGATTAAGAAGATCATTTTTTCAGTGATGATGCTCATTTTAACGACTCCTCAAGTTCATGCAAGTGAGGATTCTCTTTATGACTTTCTATGGTTAGATCCTGATAAAAAGGTTTATGTTCTTCAAAATAAACTTTTTAAGAAAGAGGGGAAAATTTATGGTGACTTAGGTTACTTATCAAATTTTACCTCAACATTCCAAAAGACCTCAGGAGTCAGTGGTAAATTAGGCTACTACATTCATGAGGAGTGGGGCATTGAAGGTTATTATAATTTTTACCAAAATGAAGATAATGAAAACTGGAAAAATGTTAGAAGTGTAAATGGTGCAGATCCTTTTGTAAGAAGATTGAATTCTAGCTATGGGGCCATGGTCATTTGGTCACCTTTTTATGGAAAAATAAACACGTTTAATAAGATCGTCTATTTTGACTGGTCGTTTGGTCTGGGTGTCGGTCTTATAGATGCTGAAAGTAACAGAAAGACTGTGGATGATACCAATCTTAAGTCTGGTTATGAGAAGGAACGCTATCAATCGGTTGCTTGGAAAACGAAAGTGAAGTTTCATTTAAATGAAAATGTTCATCTTGGTGTTGAATGGATGCAGCAACATTACAAAGCTCCAGGTCCCAATCGCAATGGTCAGAGTGCAAGTGAAACTTTTAAAAATAACCAAGACTTGATTATAAGTGTGGGTTTTTCATACTAAGGAATTTTATGATAGTCCTCCTCTGGGTTTTCATGTTAGGGACATCCTTTGCTAAACCTTTGTCTCATCAATTTGAAGACAAAAAACTTTATTACTCTGCTCTAAACGAATTTTTCTATGAAACTTATAATAAGCCTGTTGCAAATTCATCGTTAGAGCGATTAGAAAAGCTACTTTTCTTCACTGGAATTGAGTTGTTAGAGGATTATGAACTTTCATTGCTGGAAAAATATCCAACTTCATCCATTCATTTTATTCTCGCTAGAAGATACTTTAAGAAAAAAGAGTATAAAAAGTCTCAAGAACATTTAAAAAATGTAAAAGCTGAGCATCGATACTTCCCTGAATCTCAGCTTTTAAAAGGACAGATTTTTGGCGATCTGGGCCAGTTTGATGATGAATCTGAGTCTTATTTTTCATGTCAAAAGACTGCGGAGAGGGAAGAGCACAAAGCGAGCAATGAAAAAATTAAGCGATACTATCGGATGATTCATGAGATTTGTTTGATAAATAAGGCCCGAAGACTTTTTAAACAAGGTCATTATAAGGAATCGATTGATGCTTATGATCAAGTTCCAAAAAAATCTTATAAGTGGCCTTATGTTTTATTAGAAAAAGCATGGGCCTATTATCATCTTGGTGATTATAACCGTTCCCTTGGTCTTCTCATTACCTATAAATCACCACTCTTAGATACTTATTTTTTTCCTGAGGCGGAGTATCTCGCAGCATTGAATTATCTCAAACTTTGCTTGTATGATGATAGTTTAACAATCATCAATCAATATTATCAGTTTTATCGACCAAGATTTAATCAACTCGAAAAATTTTTATCTGTAAACTTAAAGTCCCAGGACTACTTTTATAATTTAATGTTCAAGCATGAGATGGAGAGTAAGGATGTTGAGGATTTCGCCTTTAAGATTGTGACTCGACTTAAGAAGCAAACAAGATTCAGTCTTGATTTTAATACCATTTACAAAATTAATAAGGAAATTGAAGCCATTTATAGCTCTGAAGATCAAGCTCTCAAAAGGAGATTGATCCCACATCTTAATCTTGTAAAAGAGAATATCATTTCTAAAATAAATTATAACGCCAAAGAGGACATTTTTAATTTTCTTGAAACAGTACCATTTTTCTCCTCTCAACTTTTCAAAATTCAACTTGAGACTCTTTCAAAGAAAAAAGATTTAATCTATACGGGACGAACCCTTATTTCAGATCGATCAAGGGGGGATTATGAAAACGTTAAAAGATCTCGTTTTGAATATTTCTGGAAATTTGAAGGTGCATTCTGGGCAGATGAATTAGGAGATTATTCGTTAGGCCTGAAATCTAATTGTGAATTAAATAAAGATCATAAATCGGAGTCCGCAAAATGAAATTTTTAGCTCTTCTTTTTTTTATTGTTTCAATGTCAGTCTTCTCCAAAGATGAGAAAGTTATTTATGAATATAAAAAGTACGAGAAATTCGATCTTGGTAATTTAGAAGTGAAGGGAGAACTCATTGCACCAGGTGATTTAACTGTTAGAGAAAGAGATAGAAAGAGATTCTCCCTCGATCTCTTTACTCGCAAAGATTTTGATTCAATCCAGAAGAGAGATGTCGACTCATTACGATAATGATTTCAATGACTTACTTCCTGATGACACTAATTTTAGGCAGACTCCAAAAGCCTTGGCCAATAATCTAGGCACCTGAATTTTAAGCACTTAATAGTTTAGATATTATGAAAGATTGTTGATTATTTTGCTTTATCTTTTTTTTTACTGGCGTAGAATGCACACATTCTCATTTTTTTCAGATTAGTTGTTGGACGTTAATTCATGCTGCACGTTTGTTGATACCGGATCTGAAAAAAGTCACAAGACTGGTTCTTGTTTCATTAAAAAATGAAACAAATTAGAAATTCAATTTATTTCCTTACAAAAATCTTTGTTCAAAGAACGTCAGTTCAATCTTATGTCCTAGGAGGGATTTAATATGGAACAAGTAGCTACACAAGTTGTCCAGCAGGAGAACTTAATTCAGTGGATTGCAAGATTCATGGTTGAAGGCGGAATCTTCATGTGGATTATCGCTATCGTTTGGTGTTTAGGTATTGCACTGGCAGCTGAGAGACTAAGAAATTATTTCAAATTTGATATCGACGGTAAAAGTCTCATGAACACAATCAAGAAGTCAGTCATCGGTAACCAAGTTCAAGAGTCAATTCAGGCCTGTGCGGATTCTAGTTCTCTCAATGCTTTTGTTATGAAAAATGGACTCAAGCGTGCCAATCAATCAAAAGAGCAAATTCAGGATGCCCTCGAGGCAAGTATTCTTGAAACCGTACCTTTGATTGAAAAAAGACTCTCTTATCTTGCCCTTTGTGCCAATCTCTCAACACTCTTAGGCTTATTGGGGACGATCCAAGGTCTCATTCAATCATTTGCGGCCGTGGCCCAAGCCGAGGCTTCACAGAAGGCTCAGCTCCTGGCCGAAGGTATTGCAGTGGCCATGAATACGACGGCCCTTGGTCTGATTTCTGCGATTTCTCTCATGGTTGTCCATTCTTATCTCATGGCAAAAGGTGAAAAGATGATCCAAGAGATTGAGGAAAACTCGGTTAAACTCCTTGATCTTCTTGGAACAAGAAAGGTCAACAATTCAACTGATAAAGCAGCTTAATTCAAGGAAGAATATATGAAAGTTGGAAGAAAAATGAAACGACCTGAAAAACTTAATCTCGTACCCATACTCGATTCAGTTTTCATATTTATCTTTTTTCTTCTTATGTCTGCACAATTTGTGGATGTTTATGAAATTGGATCTTCTTTACCAATGATCAAGGATTCTGTTGAGAAGAATAAGGAGAAGGATCCCCTTAATCTTACATTAGAAATCACTAAGGAGCAGGTGGTGATCAAGACGGGATTGAAGAAGATTTCATCTAAAACATTTGCAACGGATCAAAAGGCTCAGATTAAAGAATATCTCACGGAGCTGAAGAGAATGAATCCAAAAGAGAACACGATGATACTGAGATCTCATCCTCGGGTTCCCTTTCAGAATTTGATTGCGGTTATAGATAGCACTCAAATCTCTGAGAAAAATCAAGGAAAGCTTTTTGAACAAATTGTTTTTGACCACACAGGAGTTCGCTAATGAAAAAGAAATTTCAACGTAAGCGAATAAGAGAAGGAGTTGATGTTGATATAACATCCTTATTAGACATCCTCACTATTTTGTTAGTGTTTCTTCTTAAGAGTTATAATGCTTCTGATTTAAAACTGGATCTCACTCAAGGATTAGAAATGGCCCAGTCAGAATCAAAGGCGATGACAAGATTTGCCCCAGTCATTCAAGTGAATAAAGAAGCGATGGTTTTTTTGAATAACAAGTCCATTGGAAGGATTCCTGCTTCTGGGTCTATGACCATGTTAACTCAAAAACTTAAGGAAGAGAGGGAGAAATTAGAAAGCCAGAGTCAGGGCAAAAAAGCAGCTCATCCTAATGAGCTCGTTAACCTCGTTTTTGATAAAGAAATGGATTATCAGTATGTTCAAAGAATTATGAATGATTCTGCACTTGCTGGTTATTCTCAATTTAAATTTATCGTGAAAGGGAATTATTAAAGATATGGAACGCTTTTATTTTCATTTCACTATTTTATTTTTCTTGTCCGTAGGGTTTCCTTTTGCGTTAGCGAAAGGAAACCGCTGGCAAGAACTCATGAAATTGGTTCAGCATGAGATTAAGGTTATTGAAAGTGCAACTAATCGTGGACCGGAGTTAAATTATAGACTTCTGGAGCTCTATTCAGAGAAGTTAAAACTTATTCATGAAAAAAACAATAAAGATTTTTTAAATGCTTCTCAGTCTAAACAATCAGGCGCGAGCAAGGAGAGCTTTTTTTTCGAGACAAGAAATTTATACGAAAAAACAAAAGTATTCGGTTTAAGCTTGCTCTCAAATAAACCATCGAGCAATTTAAGAGCAGAGATAATGTTTACAATGTCTCTTAATTCCCGAGATTTTGGTAAAGATCATCTTACTGAGGCTTACTTAATTGAAGTGATGAAAATTCTTAAGGGTAAAAAACACCCCGTTTTACATCATGCTGAAACGGCTATTGCTGAATATTACTATAATGAAAAGCAATATGACCTTGCTGTTTATTACTATGAGAAAGTCATTCAGGATGAGAAGGATGATTGGCTCGCGAAGCATTATTTAAATTTGGCCTGGTGTTATCTAAAATCAAAAAACTTTGAAAAAGCCATTATTTCTATTAATCATGCCTATAAATTGTCAAAAAATCCATCCTATGTGAGTGTTCGCGAGCAAGCACTCGAAAATATAGGACCATTTTACGTTTATTCTGGAAGACCAATTGAGGGGCTCCATTTTTATATCAATAATGAAAAAGAACCACTTGAATACATTCTCAATTTAGCGAAAAAGACGTCTGAGAAGGGTCATAAAATTGAGACTTTAAAAATCTTAAACACAGCACAGGATCTTGTGAGTTCAAAAGGATTCATTCACTATCAAGAAGATGTTTTTCATGCTTACCTTGATTATTACCGGCACTATGGACTTTCTGGGGATTTTAATGAGACATCAACTAAATTAGTAAGTTTCTATAAGTCTCAAAAATCTAAAAAAAATAGTGAGTTAAAACTCATTCCAGAAACAATTGATAAACTTAGCTCTTTAGCAAGTTTTCTTCAAACAAAAGTGTCAAAAGATATTAAAGAGGATGGTGGTAGCTATAATACGAAAGAATTAATTATAATTCTTAATTTATTCAATTTGCTGATTGTTATAGATCCTTCTCGAACTGCAGATTATCAGTTCTTTCAAGGTGAAACACATTTTTCCGTTCGCAATTTTTTATCGGCGGGTGAAGCTTATACACTTTCCCTTAAAACAGCGAAGTCGTCCGGTCATTCTCAATTAATGCAAAAAATACTCCATTCATTCCTTGCTCTAACTGCTTCAGGTGAGATACCAAAAGAAAAAAATCGTGAATTTTTGATCCTGGCCTATACTGAGCATATTGAGCTTCTCCCTAAAGATGAAACAACTCTTAAAATTTATCCAAAGTTATTTGAAATTTATCGTGAACTCAAACAAGATCTTTTAGCGGCCGATGTTTTAAAAAAATTTGAACTAGCATTTCCTGGAGAATTAAAAAATCAGCAAGGGCTTATGACTAAGCTTGTTGATGACTTAATTGACAGAAAGGATACAAAAAAAATAGCTTATTGGATTCATGAATTTAAGAAAGGTTTTTTAAAATTTCCTGAGCCTCTCATCGAGCAAACTGAAATTACTTTAGGTAATATGCTTTTCCTTGAGTATCAAGGTTTTGCCAAAGCAGGGAAAAAAATCGAAGCTGCTCATGGTTTTGAGACCATTTATAAAAATGATCTTTATACTAATAAGATTAAGTCACTTTCGGCCTACTTTGCATCACTTATTCAACTTGAGCTCGCTCAAACAGATTTGGCCTATGAATGGCAATTAAAATCATTTGAAATCATGTCAAAAGAAGATCGTTTACTTAAAAGAGTAGAATTTTCTAGCATTGCCGAAAGATTTTATTTCCTACAAGACTTTAACTCTTCATTTAAACTTTCTGCATTTTATCTAAAAGAGTTTTGTCATTTAAAAGATAAGATCCAGGACAGATTGTTCGAAATTTCAATAGCTACGTCAATTGTGGAAAAAGATTATAAAGGTACTTTAAAGATTGTCGATGATTTCTCGTCCTGTACTACCGGCCCAGTATTCAAAGAAAATGCTCTTGCTCAAGTCTTTAATGCTTTTGAAAAAGAACATAACTTTAATCAGCTAAAATCCTTCGTACGTAAGTATTCTTTTGATTTTCTGAAGGATCGTTACTCATCTTTCCTTAGTCGATCTTACTGGGTTCACCAGGACTCAAGTTTAGGGGAAAGCATGGTGAAGGAAATGACTTGGATTAATTCACAAGAGTCTCTTTCCTGGGTTGTAAATGTTAAACTTCTTCATTCGGCAGCGATTGAGTCAAAAAAGATGTTAGATATTGAGTTATTAAAAGAAGGGGAATTTAATCCAACAGCTTTTAATCAAAATCTGAATAATTACTTGCTCTCTATCCAAAAATTTCGTTCAACATTTGAACACCTTCTTTCTTCAGATATCCAGGAAGTATCAATCTCAAGCGCCTTGGTTTTTGTAAATCTTTATACAAAAGTTTCAGCTAAGTTAAAAACGATGCGTCCTTTGGGGATGACAGATCAAACTTTTAAAGATTTCCATCGGGCGATGCTTGGGATTTCCTCTACTTTTGAAAAAACGTCCCATGATTTTAGAAAGAAAACAACATCACTCGTTCATAATAAATTACTATTGAGCCCAAGCTACAAGACGTTTGCGAGTTTGCAGAACATTGAACATCCTTCATCTGCAGCCGTAAGTAGTTTAATTATGGATAAAAATTTTAAGGATTAAGTATGAGATTAATTATTCTTTTAACATTCATGCTTATCTTTGTTTCTTGCTCAGGTAAGCATATAAAAAGAGAGATAAAAGATCCTACTTGGGATGCTTTTTCCACAGAAAGTTTGATGAGAATGGATGATAAGAGACTTAAAAAAGCACTTTCTTTCAAAGAAAATGCTGGCTGTTATCAAGATGAAATTGAAAAGACACTGATTAAATTTAAAGCTGCATATGCTCAGCAAAGAAGCGATTCATACTGGGCTGATATTGGGACATGCTACTTTCTCAATGGCGAATATGAAAAGGCGGAGTTCTTTTATCGACAAGCCTTATCTGAATCAAAAAATAGCACAATTAAGGCTGTGACTCTTAATAACTTGGGACTAGTCTATGTGAATTTTGGTCTTTGGGAAAAAGCCCATGATTTCTTCAATCAGTCGATCTCCTCAGAGTCCTCATTTAGAGTCCCTCGTTTTAACCTTGCACTTCTTTATCTTCAATTTGGACTTTATGATAAAACAATTTCCATCTTAAGTTCAAATTATTTCCAAGGACTTCATGATGTAGATATCTATCTTAATTTGGCCAGTGCTTATTTGTTCAAGGGGGATTTAGTAAAAGCGGATGAATTTTTAAAATTAATCCCTCCTGAAAGTTTTAAGCGAGAAGATGTTGCTGCCGTTTACTCCCTTTTTCTTGTTGAAAAAGGGAATACATTAGAAGCAGCAAAAGTATTGGACCAGAGGGAAAAGAGTAATGCCGTATCTTTTCATCTCATGACAAAAAAGATTGAAAAATTAATTGCCCTTAAACTTAATAAGGAATAGTCCATGACGACACAATTAATCAAATCTACTTTTATCCTGCAGTGCCTTGATCAGAGGATCAAAGAGGAAATTAAGCTACAGAAGATGAAATCCATTCTAGGCTCATCGGATTCTGTTGATATTATCTTGGCCGATTCAAGTGTATCTTCTATACATGCTTTCATCTACATCAATGGCAGTGAAGGACTTATTGTTAAGGATTTATGCTCTGAGGCCGGAGTTTTTGTTAACGGTAAGAAAGTCACTGAATCTTTTGTCGGCGCAGGTGATATCTTAACATTTGGGACAGTTAGTTTTTCATTAGTTTCTTTAATGGATGAAACAAAAATTTTAAATCCTGACTCAAATATTGAAGTTAAATCAAGTACAGAGAAATTTGTTGAATTGCCACCGGTAGAAGGACTCGTTTATATTGATGGAGATTATTGTGACATTAAATTTGATGACTCTTCTTTTACACCTGTTCGTTCTCTGCCAATGTTTGATATTCCTAGAGATTATATCGCTCTAGATGAGAAAGATGCATCGCTTGATATTGTCGACAATATAAGCAAGAAGAAGCTTGAAATTATTACTTATTCAGGGGGGCACATCTCCGATGTCTCCTACATAGAACTTAAAAATGGTGATTATTTCTTAGATTCTGATAGAAAAGGTCATTTTAATATTCTTTTTTATTCTGCTCAAAGGTTAAAAGTATTTACAGTCGTAAAAGGAAACATCCATTTTCATGACCTGAGTCATTCAGGTATCATCGTCGATGGTGACTCTACCGCCACTCTAAATCCTCTGATTTTAACTTTTGGCATGGAGCAAGTGTCTTTCAGGATTGTTGATTCAGCATTTAAGTGGAAAGGGGTACCGCTTTTTTTCAGAGATAGAGATTTTTTTAAACAATCCGGTAAAGTTTTTGCTTCTTTGATCCTGCCTTTTCTTTTCTTACTTTTAATTGACCTCCCAAAACTCGTTAATGAAGAAGTTGAACTTGCTGTTGTTTATAAGCTACCTCAGCCTGAGCTTTTAAAAGCTGATTCGAGCTCTATGGCAGCTAATGAAAGTCAAAGCTCTTCTCAGCAAAAATCACAATCATCACCTGCTAAAAAAGCTGAGCTCGTTTCCAATAATTCTCAACCAGCACCTCAGGCACAACCTACTGTTAAGGCTTATGAATTTAAATCTTCAGTTGATTTAGGATCAGTTGTAGGAGATTCCACTAAAATAAATACAGCTGCCAATGGTTCTCAGGGAAAACATAACGAGCCTTCATTTAATGCTGGAAAAGCTAATGGTGGCGCTTTGGTCGCTGGTGCTAATATAGGCGTCTCAAAATTAAATGGGGGCAACAGCAATGGTGAGGGAAGTGATTATGGTTCCCGTGGTCTTGCCTCAAAAAAATCTTTTGAAACTTCTGCCCTTGAGACACGTACTGTCGTCATGGGATCTATGGACCCAGAACTTCTTAGAAAAATTTTACGTGAATATATTCCCCAATTTAGGCACTGTTATCAGCAAGAACTTATTGGTCAGTCTGATAAAATTAAAGGGATTATTGACTTAAATTTTACTATCGGACCACAAGGTAAGGTGGCAAATCATCAGATTAAGGCCAAAGATGCTCGATTTTCTCAGAAAGGTATAGGATGTATGGGACAGGTTCTAAGCTTAATTGATTTTCCAAGACCAAAAGGGGGAGGAATGGTGGATGTTAAGCAACCATTGAATTTTTTCGCAGAAACTGAAAAAATTTAGATTGGGTTTTAAGCTGCGATTTCCTTTCGTCGAGAAGTTTTACTTTTTCTTTTTGGTACGAGTATTTTTATTTTGTCATGATGCTGTTGTATGTTCTTTTGAATGAGCTTATTCATGTACTTTTCAATTTTTTCCATGATCACGGAATTAGTTGTGAATCTAAAGGATCCTTTTTTCCCGTCATTTGTGGCCCATTCTAATTTTCCCCAGATGAACTTTGGTACAGTTATTTGAAAATGATTGATTTCTTCCAGCTTCCACTCTGTCACCTCATTCTTAGAGGCAAAAAGTGCCCACCAGACCCGTCTCACTAATTTTAGTTTATGGTCGTGGATTTCAAGTTTGTAATTGGGGCCTTTGAGAGAGTAGAAAATCATATTTTCTCCTAAATTCTGATGTGGTGTTATCGAAAGATTAAGGTCGGATCATAAGTCATTTCTCAAGAAATTTTGGTCGTTTCGTTCAAATGGCTTAACTTAACTTCATTTATTGTAAAGAAGAACTGAATGGCGCATATTTTAATGTAAGAAATTGTTTATTTTTGGCTAAAATTTCGAGAAAATTTATCGGATATTCCACTAAATCTAGTTATAAAAACTGTCAAAAAAATGTCAATGCTACTATATCTAGTTTTTTTGCTTTTCAATTGTCAGAACTCCTACTACGCTAAATTTAAGACAGATAAACAACACCACCACACACATCATGAAGAAGGAGCTGGGGTATGAACACAAGCACGGAGCAAATTTTAAAAAAATCGAATGATCGTTTTGTACTTTTGCCAATTAAGTACAATGACATCTGGGACATGTACAAAAAGGCCATGGCCAGTTTTTGGACGGCCGAGGAGATTGACCTCTATTCCGACTTAAATGATTGGAATAATCTCAATGAACAAGAGCGTCATTATATTTCTCATGTTCTTGCTTTCTTTTCTGCTTCTGATGGGATCGTTAATGAGAACCTGGCACTTCGTTTCTACAATGATGTTCAAATTCCTGAAGCCCGTGCCTTTTATGGCTTTCAAATTGCGATGGAGAATATCCATGCAGAAACTTACGGGCTTTTAATTGATACCTATATTAAAGATGCCAAACAAAAAGATTACCTTTTCAAGGCTATCGATAATATCCCATGTATTAAGAAGAAAGCTGATTGGGCCATGAAGTGGATCGACGGGAATGATTCTTTTGCTGAGAGGCTTGTAGCTTTCGCGGCCATTGAAGGAATTTTCTTCTCAGGATCTTTCTGTTCAATTTTCTGGTTAAAGAAAAGAGGACTCATGCCAGGTCTAACTTTCTCAAACGAGCTTATTTCTCGAGATGAAGGTCTTCATACTGACTTTGCTTGCTTACTCTACAAAAATTATATTCAGAATAAGCCTTCTGAGTCACGCATCCGCGAACTCATTACTGAAGCGGTTAACTTTGAGTGTGAATTTATCACTGAAGCACTTCCAGTATCACTCATTGGTATGAATGCAGACATGATGAAAGAGTATATCAAGTTCTGCGCTGACAGATTAATGAGACAGCTTGGTTACTCTAATATTTATGAGGCGAAGAACCCATTTGACTGGATGGAGCTGATTTCAATGCAGGGGAAAACGAACTTTTTTGAAAGAAAAGTTTCTGAATACCAAAAAGCTGGAGTTGTAAATTCAACAAAAGAGAATGCAGGATCTAACTTCACATTCTCTACAGATATTGATTTTTAATTTTTAAAGATTTCGAGAGGAGACACACATATGTTCGTCATTACACGCTCAGGAAAAAGAGAACCTGTACAATTTGATAAGATTACTCACCGTATTTCTCAATTAACTTACGGGCTAGATCCAAAGTATGTTGATTCCATGCAGATTGCAAAACGTACCATTAATGGTCTTTTTGATGGCATCACAACGGAAGAGCTCGATAATCTATCAGCTGAGGTTTCAGCATATATGACTTCAGTCCACCCAGATTATGCTCGTCTAGCTGGTCGAATTGCCGTGGCTAATTTACACCGTTCTACATCAGATTCATTCCAAGAAACATTTGATGTCCTTTTTAACTATAAAAATGAATTTACGAATGAAGCTCAGCCACTGATTTCTCAAGAAATTTATAACTTCGCTAGAGAGTATAAAGATAGAATCTCTGCTGAAATTGCATACTCTCGTGATTTTGAGTTCGATTATTTCGGATTTAAGACACTTGAGAAGTCATACCTTTTAAAAGTTAACGGCAAGATTGTTGAGCGTCCTCAACATCTTTTTATGAGAGTTGCCCTAGGAGTCCAAATTGGAAACATTGAAGAAGCCATTAAAACCTATCATCTTATTTCTGAGGGCTGGTTCACTCATGCTTCTCCAACTCTTTTTAATGCCGGTACTAATAAGGCGCAGATGTCGTCATGCTTCTTGGTAGCCATGAAGGATGATTCGATCGAAGGAATTTATTCAACACTTAAGCAATGTGCACTTATCTCCCAGTCTGCTGGAGGAATCGGTCTATCGATTCATAATATCCGTGCTAAAGGATCTTTCATCCGTGGAACGAACGGAACTTCAAATGGTATCGTTCCTATGCTTCGTGTGTTCAATGATACGGCCAGATATGTTGATCAGGGCGGTGGTAAACGTAAAGGGGCTTTTGCTATCTATTTAGAGCCTTGGCATGCCGATATCGAAGATTTTATTGAACTCCGTAAAAACCATGGTAAGGAAGAGCTTCGTGCTCGTGATCTATTTTACGCAATGTGGATCAATGACCTTTTCATGAAGAGAGTAGAGACTGATGGTGATTGGACTCTTATGTGTCCAAATAAATCACCTGGTCTTGCTGATTGCTATGGTGAGAAATTTGAAAAACTTTATCTTCAATATGAAGCTGAGGGCCGTGGGCTTAAAACAATTAAGGCCCGTGATCTATGGTTTAAAATTATCTCTTCTCAAATTGAGACTGGAATGCCGTTCATGCTCTATAAAGATGCGGCCAATGAAAAATCAAACCAAAAAAATCTTGGTACAATCAAGTCTTCAAATCTTTGTACTGAAATTATGCAATACACTTCTGAAAAAGAAATTGCAGTTTGTAACCTAGCTTCTATTGCTCTTCCAAAGTTTGTTGAAAATAACAACTTTGATCATAAGAAACTTTTTGAAGTGACTTACCAGGTGACAAGAAATCTTAACAGAATTATTGATCTTAATTACTATCCTGTTGAAGAGGCCCGTTATTCTAATATGAAGAACCGTCCGATCGGGATAGGTGTCCAGGGACTCGCAGATACTTTCTTTAAACTTCGTATGTCATTTGATTCAAATGATGCACGTCGTTTGAACAAAGAAATTTTTGAGACGATTTATTATGCAGCCTTAACTGCTTCTGCAGATCTTGCGAAACAAGATGGACATTATGAATCTTACGAAGGCTCACCAATTTCTAAAGGTATTTTACAGCACGATCTTTGGGGTGTTGAAACTTCATCTCGTTGGGATTGGAATTCTTTAAGAGCGAAGATTAAGACTTATGGCGTTCGTAACTCTCTTCTTATGGCGCCAATGCCTACGGCTTCTACGTCTCAAATCCTAGGCAATAATGAATGTATAGAGCCAGTTACTTCAAATATTTATACTCGTCGAGTTCTCTCTGGAGAGTTCGCCATGGTTAACAAGCACCTCGTGCGTGACCTAATTCAGCTTGGACTCTGGAATGAAGAAATGAAAGACCGTATCATCGCTCACAATGGATCGGTACAGTACATTCCAGAGATTCCAGCTGATATGAAAGAGCTTTATAGAACTGTTTGGGAAATCAAGCAGAAGTCTATCCTTGAGATGGCCGCTGATCGTGGAGCCTTTATCGATCAATCTCAAAGCTTAAACGTTCACATGGAAGATACAAATTTTGGTAAATTGTCTTCGCTCCATTTCGCTGCATGGAAACTTGGTCTTAAGACAGGAATGTACTACTTAAGAACTCGACCAGCTGTAGATGCAATTAAGTTTACTATTAAAGAACCAACTCAAACGACTGCAGCTGAGCAGGCCGCGGCGATGGTTTGTTCATTAGAAAATCCTGAAGCTTGTGTTTCGTGCGGTAGCTAGAAAAGCGAGAGTACGAGAATCTGTCTAGGGGCCTTGAAAAAGGCCCCTTTTTTTATTCTTTTAGTGCTTGTTCAAAAATTTGTAGATATTTGGGGTTTTGCTCTAGAGCAAGTTGAATACTCTGTATGACATAATCGATAGAGGCTGCAACATTAAAACTATCGTTGCTGACTTTCTCAGAACTTTCTTGTTTAACCACACCCCAGACGAGACCATCTTCTCCAATCAGAGGCCCACCGGAATTACCAGTCCGAACAGGAGCATAGAAAATAGTTCTATCTGCGCTTCTCTGAACTCCGCGCCCCTGAGAATAATGAATTCCCAGCCCCATCGTATTACCGATAGCTGTCATGATTTGTTCACTCGTTCTAAACGGATCAACTTCTTTTCCCGTTTTAAGCTTGAGAGAAGCTCCATCTGAAAGATAAATAAATTCTTTTTTTGTACAAAATAAATTCAGACATCTTTTAAAAGGTGACATCTCAATCAGGCAAATATCTAAATTATAATCACAATGTAAAACTTTTTTGCAATCAAAGCGAAAATCGTTTTCTTGGTCTTGGAGCTGAAAATTTCTGCATTCTGAAATGCTTTCTCGGTCGAGGGATAAAACATGGTGATTTGTAAGAACGAGGTTTTTACCAATATGAAATGCTGTGCCCTCATAGTTTGAATCATAAACTTGAGATTCAATTGGAATCATAGGATAAACTGCTCGTGATTGATTTTTTGCTTTCGTAAAATCTAACTCGCTCATGATGTGGGATGATCGATGACGATAAATTTCTCCCTTTTCATCAAAAATGCTTACAGAGGCTTTGATTCTGCCATCACCTAATAATTGATTCCGAGGAGAAAAGATATCGATGAGTGGTAGAACCATTCTTTCAGGATTGATGGAGTTGGTCCCGGCAAATGAATTCGATCCTATAAAAAGGCACATGAAAAGATAAATCATGGCTTCATCATAGCTCAAAGCTTGTTTTTAAAAGAATTGATTGTAAAGAATACCTTATTTAGGAACGGTGAAATTGTAGTTCATCTCTGGGCGTTTTAATTCAGCTGGTAAGTCATTGATTTGGCGAGGTATTGGTTGTTGTGGTGTGACTGGTAAAGAAGTTGCTCCAACACTCTTTTTGAACCTTATGCTTTGGGGGTTGTCGAGGACATAAATTTCATGACCAAGTTTTCTGAATTCTTTTGTCGCATCTTTCAAGCTCAAGGCTAAGCCATCAAGGAAGATATTAACCCCAGTGATATCGGTATGAATTCCAATTCCATCTGGTTTTAAAATACGCATATTTTCATTAAAGAGTTCAAACGTGTAACGGATATGAGGGATCGTGCCCTGTGAAAAAACAAGGTCAAACTTATTATCATCATAGGGAATTTTATTTCCAAAATCTAAATCTTGAAAGATCACAAAAGGAAGAAACATGGACTCGGCTTCTTCCTTGGTCATTATACTAAATTTTAATGCTGTTAGAATAAAGCTCTCTCGACGATAAAAAGTAAGAGTTTTTTCTTTGTTAATTCCATAAAGCTCAATGTCGGGGAACAATTTTCTAAGTTCTACTAGAACTCTTCCATTTCCAAAGCCTAGCTCCATAACTCTTGTTTTTTGACCTAGAAATTTATTCCGTTCATAGATCTCAGCAATGAGATCCTCAAGTCTTAAAGGAGAAATTTTTTTATTAAGTTCTGAAAGGGAGTGGGATCTTGTTTCATTGTATTGAAGATTTTTATATTCCTCATAATTGAATGACTGAATAGGCGAGTCTGCTTGAAAATAAAGAGTTAAGCAAAAAACAAGCATCACAGAGGAGGTAATAATCGATAGGCTTCGAAAGTTCATAATTCATTCAAGCATAGTTTTTGACATATGCCCATAAGGTGATTAACATTTTGACACTTGGAGATATGAATGAATTTCTTACTTTTAATCGTCTTAATTGTACTCAATACAAACTGTTTTTCTGCTGAAAAAATTGGTGTTGGTCCCATGGTTGGTAATCCAACTGGTGTGAATGCTAAATTATGGAATAACTCTGAGACGGCAATTGATATGGCCATAGCCTTCAATCTTGACGATTCTTCTGGTCTAAGTTTGCACTCTGATTACCTCTTTCATTGGTTTGACTCACTTTATTTTAAAGAGACCCATCCCTTAGATATTTATTCAGGCTTCGGCGGAAGATTGAAGTTTGGAGACTCCATTAATTTTGGTGCACGGGTTCCCGTTGGTGTTGTTTATAGGCAAAAAGACACCTCTGATTTTTTTGTAGAGACAGCCCCAGTTCTTGATTTTATTGGTCGATCTGGAGTTGATCTTCATCTGGTTATAGGTGCGCGTTACTACTTTCAATAGTTTAATCTTTAGATGGTCATAATTTCGTCATTTCATCTCATTTTAAAAGGATTTTTCCACTTATTCTGATTAAGATCCATTTATGGATGATGTAGATCTAAAAAGAAAAAAAATTTTAATTGTTGATGATGAGCCAGATCTCTTAGAGATTATTTCCTCTGAATTTGATTTGTTAGATTCTATTGTTTTTCAGGCCGACTCGATTGAAAAAGCTATCCAAATTCTTAACAGTCATTCAATTGATGTCGTTATTTCTGATGTCCGATTGCCCCATAAAACCGGGATTGATCTTTTAAAATTTATTAAGAATAAAAATCCTATCCATCCGCCTGTTATTCTTATGTCGGGTTATACGGACGCTTCTATTCAAGAAATATATAATTTAGGGGCAGAAGGTTTTTTGGCAAAACCCTTTCGTCTTGAAGAACTTATACTTACGACCTCTCGACTGCTTAAAACGGAAGACCTTAATGTTGATTTATTTCAAGATGATAAGTTAATTGAGATCGCGTTAAATTTTAATTTTAATTTGATTGAAGCTATTGAAAAAAAAGCCTTCAGTATTGGCAGAGGAGGATGTTCTTTTTTGATTCCTTATCAGACTGAAATCCCTCTTAATCAAAATGAATTTGTTTTCTCAATTCAATTTCAAAACATTATTTTAAAGGGCTCGGGGTGGGCCCGTTGGAGTGAACATGATTCAAAGACTAATTCTATTAAAATAGGACTAGAGTTTCATAAGTTAGACTCAGAAAGTCATAAGATCATCAAAGAATATATCAATCGTCATACAATGATCCCTTATATTCCTCATTTGAAATGATGCATTTACATTTTTGAATAAAATTGAAAATATTGATTCATAATTTTTTTAATGAGGGCCCTGTGAATTATATTATTCTTCTTTGTTTTTTTCTTTACGGTCTCAATTCTATTGCTTGTGATGGTGGAATGCCCCTTGGTGAAAAAGTCTCTATTGGTGAAAATTCCATTTTTGCTAATGATATGAAAGAGCAGCAATTCAAATCGATCCTTAAAGATTTTGAAAAATTCTTTTTACCAATGGTGGAGAGTGATAATAATCGTGAATTAGTTGTTATCGGCTCCTGGGCTTCAAACACCGTTAATGCATTTGCAGAGAAGATTGATGATAAGGTTTACATAACTATTTATGGGGGACTGGCACGCCATCAGGCGATTACTGAAGATGGTCTTGTCGCGACCTTGTGCCATGAGCTTGGACACCATTTTGGCGGGTACCCCAAAAAAAGTACGAATCGTTGGTCAAGTGCTGAGGGACAGGCAGACTACTATGCAACAATGAAATGCTTACGACGTTATTGGGCGAAAGCCGATAATAAAAAAGCTCTGGAAGGAAAAGTGATTTCTGACACTTTGAAATTGAAGTGCGAGCAAAGTTTTAAAACTGAAGATCAGCAAATCCTTTGTCAAAGGATGGGGCTTGCCGGTCGGTCTGTTTCCCTGATGATTCAGGCCCTAGATCATGACTCAATTGAGCCAAAGTTTGAAACTCCTGACACACTTAGAGTACGTGCCATGAATTATATGCATCCATATGCACAGTGCAGACTAGATACATATTTCAATGGTGCTTTGTGTCCGGTCTCTGAAACGATTGAATTTGATGACGATGAAGAAACTACTGGGGCCTGCCACCAAAAGAATGGGGACATTTTTGGCTTAAGACCTCAGTGTTGGTTTTTTACAAGGCTTTAATCTCTTAACCAATGGCATGTGTACCCATTAGGATTTTTCTTTAAATAGTCCTGATGATATTCTTCCGCCGGATAAAATTTTGTAGCTTTAATGACTTCAGTCACAATGGGTTTTTTCCATCGCCCATTTTGTTTTTCCTCTTGAATAACTTCCAGAGCGACTTTTTGTTGTACGTCAGATTGATAAAAAATGGCTGATCTGTACTGTGTCCCCACATCATTCATTTGGCGGTTAAGAGTTGTTGGATCATGCATACGAAAAAAATAATGTAGAAGCTGTTTATATGAAAGCTTTTGAGGGTTAAATTCGACCTCAACAGCTTCAGCATGATTTGAAGTTCCTATCTTTACAATATTGTAAGTTGGGTTATCAATTTTGCCCCCTGTGTAGCCTACAGTTGTATTAATAACTCCTGGAATGGCACGGATAATTTCTTCCATCCCCCAAAAACAACCTCCAGCTAAGGTTGCAACTTCTTTAGTCATTGTTTTTGCCCCTATTTGTAATGTAGCTAAAAGAAAAAAAATTAATATGAATAATCTCATTCAGGCCTCTTTTTCTTGATTCTAATCGAGACTATCACTTTGTCTATTAGAACAAAAGTTGAGCAAGTAGCTTTAAAAAATAATTTAAGAAAAATTCATGAACTCATTTTTTAAGTCTGGTAGAATAATTTTATGAATCCTTTAAAAGGCCCTGATGGCTTTAATGAATTTTATCTAAGCATGTACGGTGAGCGCTGGGCCGCTCTTAAAGAAGCCTTACTTGCACCAAAAAAGCATGTTGCTGTTTTAAATCCATGGTCACATTTCAAGTTCTTAGAAGTTCCCCTCACAGTAAGTGGATTAAGTTTTGAGCATGATGTGAAGGAACTGTTTCCAAGACCTGAGCCTACTCATCATGGCTATCTCAATTATTACCTCATGGATGCTGCCAGCATCCTGCCTGTAGAAGCTCTCGATATTCAACCAGGTGAGAAAGTTGTCGACCTGTGTGCTGCTCCAGGTGGAAAAAGTTTTTTATGCGCTTTAAAACTTAAAGGGCAGGGATTACTTATTTCAAACGATCGATCAGCTGCTCGACGTGCACGAATACATCAAGTGTTTGATACCTATATACCTAAAACAGAGCAAAAAAATCTAACTGTGACCTCTTACGATGCGACAAAATGGAGCCTTTATCAAAAGAATATGTATGATAAAGTTCTCTTGGATGCACCTTGTTCCTCGGAAAGACATGTCTTGGAGGATTCAAAAGAACTTGCCCTTTGGGCCCCAGGTCGAACCAAGGCCATTGCGATTACTCAATTCGCCATGCTGGCATCTGCTTTAGATATTGTAAAAGTTGGTGGGACCATCGTTTACTCAACTTGTGCACTCTCGCAGCTTGAAAATGATGATATTATAAAAAAATTATATGCCAAGCGTGCTGGTCGTTTTGAGTTATTGAGGAAAGAATTTTCATTTGGAGAACCGACTGAGTTTGGCTGGCAAGTCTTGCCTGACACCACAGGATGGGGTCCATTCTATCTCGCAGTAATCAAGCGTTTGCGCTAAAAGAATAAATTATTTAATTTCCCATGATATAGGGGCCAAGCCTTTTGAAACAAGGTAGTGATTTGTTTTTGAAAAAGGTTTGGAACCAAAAAAACCTCTGTAGCTTGAAAGAGGTGATGGATGAGGGGACTGAATAATAAAGTGTTTTTGAGTATCAACCTTTGCAGCTTTTTTTTGGGCGGGTGAACCCCAGAGAATGAAAACGAGATTCTCTTTTTGCTCATTTAGAAGTTTAATAATCTGATCAGTAAAGATCTCCCAGCCCTTCCCAGAGTGAGCGGCCGCAATTCCTGCCTCCACTGTGAGGACATTATTCAGTAATAAAACACCTTGTGAGGCCCATGAGTTAAGACACCCATGTGAAGGCGAGAGTATTTTAAGATCATCCTCAAGTTCCTTGAATATATTTTTTAGTGAGGGTGGAGTCTTAACTCCATCTTGAACAGAGAAGGAGAGTCCATGGGCCTGGTTGGGGCCGTGATAGGGATCCTGTCCAATAATGACGACCTTGACTCTATCAAAGGGTGTCAAGTTTAGAGCTGAAAAAAGGTCTTTTTCTTTGGGGTAGAGAACCTTACCAAGCGCCTTTTCTCGGACTAAAAAACTCTGAAGCTCTTTCATGTAAGGCTGTTCCCATTGATCCGCTAGTAGTTTTTTCCAGGTTTTATCCTCTAAGAAGTCGTTCATGTGTAAAATTCAACATTTTTCTAATCATCTGTCATGCATAAACTTGTGATGTCGCATTAAAAGAAATTAGAATAATAAGATGAATCCGATACGTTATGTGATCTGTGACATTGAAGCCACAGGTCTTCATGAAGATAAAGAGATCATTGAAATTGCCCTTGTCACGATACAAGATGGCAAGGTTGTTGATGTCTATGACACATTAGTGAATCCACTAGGGAAGATATCTGACTATATTCAGGATCTCACTTCAATTTCGTCTCGACAAATTTCTGAAGCTCCAAAATTTTATGATATAGCAGATTCCATATGGTTACGATTACAAGATGCCATCTTCGTCTCTCATAGGACTGATTTTGATTATGATCTTCTTAAAAGAAAGTTTAATGATTTAGGTAAAAATTTAGAACTTAAAACTTTTTGCACTCTTAAGGTTTCACAAACTGAAATTCCAGGTCTGAGATCCTATAGTCTTGATTCTTTATGCAGCTTTTTTAATATTAAAATAAAAGAGAGGCATCGTGCTCTCGGCGATGCACTCGCGACATTAGAATTATTCAAGATACTGAATCAGCTCCGTCAAAAAGTTTATCCTAAAAAGCTTTATCTTCCTCAGCATGAATTGGGGATGTCGAAAATACCGAACCGCTCAGGGCTCATCTATTTCAAAGACACAAGTGGTAAAGTTTTTAAGCTAGAGGCCGCTGCAAATATGAATCAGCGCCTCAAGGAATTGCTACTCGTCACAAGAGAGAATAAAGATTTTCTTATGAGGGCGGACTCTTTTGCTGGTGAAGTCACGGGGAGCCCACTGATTGCTGAATTCAAAAGATTAAATTTTACACCTTATAGACCTGAGTGGTGTATCTGTATCAAATTTGATGATCGTGGCGAGAAAAGATTTACAATTCAACCTTTTAAAAAAGGTGTCAAAGCTTTTTGGTATTTTGAGCAACTTGGGGATGCGCGCAGAAAAATGAAATCTCTTTTAAGAGATGTTGAAACGGAGAAATATATTTACCGTGATGGAGTAAAATCTAAAGAGGAAATTATTAAGCATAATCAGAAAATTGAAGCTTTAATCAAATCAGCTCAATTTCCTTTAGATGACTTGATCATTATTGGGGAGGGGCGCAACCTTGGAGAAAAATCTCTGATTCTTATCAGATCCGGGCATGTTCAGGGTTATGGTTTTACTCATGCTCATAGGGAACTTATTCTTTCTTCTCCAGAAACCTATATACAACGTAGATTTAATAAGCATTTAGGTGTAGATCAGGTAGCGAAGAGGTATATTAAGGAATTAAAAAATATGAGACAAAAGTCTGATTCCTGGCAAGGCCTTGCTGTCATTAATTAATAATAAAAGGTTAATCATGAACCCAAAAAATTTCAAATCGACAAAACGTTTTACAGGCTTCCCTTGTACTCATCGTCAGTGGCGTGCTAAGTCCCATTGTCGATTTGTTCATGGTTATTCTCGTGAATTTTATTTTGAATTTGAAGCCGACTCTCTTACAGATGAAGGATGGGTCGTTGATTTTGGTGGCCTAAAGAAGGTTAAAGAGTTTTTAGATTACACATTTGATCATACTTTTCTTGTGGCCCAAGATGATCCGGAGCTTGAACATTTCCGTTCACTCGATCAGAAGGGTGTCATCATGTTAAGAGTTCTACCAAATCCTGGTATGGAAGGAACGGCGCTGTATGTTTACGAAGAAGCTACAAAAATTTTGGAAAGTCTTTATGGTAAGCGGGCGAGAATTATAAAAGTAGAAGTTCGAGAAAATGAAAAGAATTCAGCTATATTTGAGCCTTAAATGATTGCTAGTTAGATTAAGCTCAGTTTGAAGCGATCGAGGAAACCCAAAATTTTTTGATCTAAATGGCCTTCATATTCTGTCGTATTGAGCTTTTTGAAGGCTTCTCGCTCTTCTTGGCCCATATCCAAAGTTTCTACCCAATGATTAAAAAATACGACACCTTGTTCATGATAATGGACGAGAGCTGATTTGAGGCATTTTAAAAGATGAATTGGGTAAGCGTTCATATCTGAGATGAGGTACTCAAACTCATTCATAAAATCTTTATTTGTTTGAAAAACCTTAAAATCACCTCGATGAAAAGTGAAATCCAGTAAACAATAAAATCCTAGTTGACCCTGATAGCACTTATTTTCATGATAAAAATGATCAGCATGTATAAGATCATGCATGGTAAAACCGAGAGAATCTCTTTCTCCTAAAATATAATGAGAAGATTTCTCTTCATCCAGTATGATTGTCACACATCTATGCCCCTTCTTTTGTTGATTAAGGACTTCACCTGGCAGTGGAATACGAAACATTAACTCAAGGCCGTATTCTTCATTAGACCATTTTAAGATGGATCTATTAACCGTTAGGGGAGTTGACTGGAGTGAGAAATAGTTAAAAATATCACCAATTGTTTCAAACGATTTTAACCTTCGTTTAATATTTGGTTCAAAAAGATGAATTATCTCTTGGATTGGTTTCTTGAGTTTGTGTTCAGTCACTATGGGAAGAGATCTTTTGGCCCCGGCCCATGTTCCAGGATAGCGATGATTTAAAACATGAATAATATAAAGTGCACAGAATTCTGGAGCGGTTAGGGACTTCTGATTAAAAAGCTCCACAATAGGACGCATCAGCCTTGTAATCTGAGGAGCTTCACTATGAAGTTGTTCCTGGGAAACTAATTTTTTCTTAAATCGGCCTGATCTTGAGGATGATTTATTAGGTAAATTTATACTCATCTTGTAAGATATTTTTAACAGGGCAGAATAGAAGTGACAAGTCAGCTCATTAAAGGAGTCTTTTATGCATTGGCACAGTTTGGAAAAAGTATGGGTTCAATCTGGAAGAAGAAACGAAATTAAAGTTCGCTTTAATGACTGGTCGCATGCCATAAAGTATTTCACAATTATGGGTGAAAGCTCTGATGGTAAAAGATTTGTTGGACAGCTGAATACTGGCGAAAAGATGTCTTTTTCTAAAAGATCAAGAGGATGGTCAGTCTATCAAGCTGGTGATGAGCAAGGTGCAAGAGCCATTTAAATTTCAAGGCGTGATTTAATTCACGCCTTTGTATTTTTTCTTATATAAAGTACTTTATCCACTTCGCAAATGAGCTTGCCCTCGTCGTCATGAATTAAGACTTTAAAAAAATAATCCATTTTAGTTTGCTCTTCGACTGTCGTTTTAATTGAGTCTAAAATTTCATCTGTTAATTGAAATTCTGCATGAACTCGACCTTTACCAGGCTTTTTGAATTGAATGTTCGCAGCTTTATCCCAAACAATATAATCTTTTCCAAGATTTTTAATGAGCATTAGCATGTACCAGGGATCTACCATAGAGTAGAGAGAGCCACCAAACTGAGTTCCCATATAATTTTTATTATAAAAAGTTAGCGGCATGGAGACTTTGGCGTAACGATAGTCTTTAGACATTTCTTCGAGTTTTACGCCCGCTCCTAAAAAAGGTCCGTAAAGATTTATGGCCTTCTCTAAAAAACGTTGTCTTAGTTCAAATAATAATCCACTCATAGTTTAATTCTCTGTAGTTGTTCATCAGTAAGAATGGCAACATGTGATTCAGCATGGGCCAACTTATCACCCTGATCATTGAAAATAACTGCTCTCATAAAAATAAATGATTTCGTTTTTTGTAGGACTTCTGCTTCGATAAAGCAGTGGCCCATTTTTTCAACAAAGGGCTTGAGAAAAGTGATATTAAGTGAAAGCGTTGTGCATGGTCGTTCTGCACTCATGTAAGATAAGGGGCCAAAGTGATCGTCAACAGCTGCAGCAAGAAAACCACCTTGATAAGTACCCATCGGATTTTTGAATTTTGCTTGAAAAGGGACTTTACCCTTAATGGATTTCCCAGGATTAATTTCAAGATATTCAATAGCGAGTTCCTCAAGCGACGGAGGAGGAAGAAGAGTATTAAGATTTTGTTTTTGAAGTTCTTGTCTAAAAATTTTTACTTTTTCGAGCCACTCTTGATGAACTGTCATATATTCCTTGATTAATAACTTTTTAAAATGCTTTTTGCCACTTCAAAAGTGTTCACATGCGCCTTTATCGTAAGGTCTATGGGTTTAGCATAACCACCCCCAATGGCCATGGCCAGTGGTCTCTTTTGAGCAAACTCAAAAATCATTTTATCCCTTTCGATTAGGCCATTAAAGCTTAAATCAAAAGTTCCAAGGGTATCCTCTTTAAGATTATCTACACCTGCTTGGTAAAAGATGATGTCAAAGTCATTTGGTACTAATTTAAGTGCTGATTTGAGGGCTTCTAGATATTCGGCATCTGTTGTCCCTGCAGGGAGAGCGACATCAAGATGTGATTTTACTTTCCGAAAGGGATAATTTTTTTCTCCATGAAGACTTAAAATAAAGACATCATCTCTATGACCTAGAATGGAGCTATTACCATTCCCTTGGTGGACATCAAGATCAATGATTAAAATCTTTTTTACTTTTTTATGTTTTATAAGTCTGAGGGAGGCCACGGCAAAATCATTAAAGACACAGAACCCCTCCCCACGATCAGCATGGGCATGATGGGTACCACCGGCCAGGAGAGCACTAAATCCTTTGGCCAGTGCTGCTTCAGAGGTTTCAATAAAGCCTCCAACGGCAGCGAGAGATCTTTTTACAAGTTCATGAGACCAAGTTAATCCAATCGGTCGCAGCTCTTTCTCTGGTAATGAGCCATTTATGAAATGCTTGATGTAGTTTTCATTGTGGGCAAGAACGAGATCAGAAAAATCTGCCAATGGTGCTTTTTCCAATTGTTGGTTAACTAAAATATTATTTTTAAGGAGAGTCTCTCTTAATAGACGGTATTTCTCCATGGGAAAACGATGGCCCTCTGGCAAAGGCACTTCTATGTAGTCGGTGTAAAAAAAGTTCAAGTTTTCCCAAGTCATAATTGGTATTGTATAATGAAATAAAACAAAATGGCCTTAGACATGAAATCAATAAAAGTTGAATATAAGAGAAAAATTGAACAGAGGAAAATGGGCGAGAAGCTCTTTGTCTTAGAAGTCATCCGAGATTTAGATGAAGCTATCGATACAATCTGTGAGGCCATGACAGATGAAGAAAGAAAAGATCCTTTTGCTGAGGATTTGTGTCCTTATTTTGGCATCCTCTGGCCTGCAGCTGAAGCCCTTGGGGACTTTATCTCTAAAAATCCTGGGCATGTTTCTCAAAAACACGTTTTAGAAATTGGCTGTGGTCTAGGTTTACCTTCGCTTGTGGCTTCACAATTTGCGAATAGGGTTCTCGCCACAGATTTCCATCCTGACGTTGAGGAGTATTTTTTAAGAAACTCTCGTCACTCAAATGTTCAATGTGAGTATACGAGACTGAATTGGAGAGATGAAGATTTAATTCATGAAAGATTTGATGTTGTGATGGGATCAGACATTCTTTATGAGGGAAAACATCCTCGTGAAGTTGCTCAAGGCTTAATTCGTTTTATCAAGCCTTCAGGCAAAATAATACTAAGCGATCCAGGTAGAAACTATCTTCAAACTTTTCTGAAGGCCATGCAAGAAGAGGGGTTTAGCGAAGAAATGCATCTTGTCCCAGTAAAAGACAAAGAAATTTTTATTTTTGTGTTTTCTAAAATTACTGAATGAATTGAGTAAAAAAATAAAGAGAAGCTGCAGCTGCCATTATTGTAAATTTAAAAATCATATCTCTCCTCCTGAAAGAAAATTTGACCTTCATGGTCTAAGTTAAATCATAACCAATTCTAAAAATGAAACCAAGCAAAAAAGACCCGACAAAAGAAGTCGGGTCTTAAGCTCTCATCAATATTTAATACTGCAACCGTAGGCTTTAGTTTTTGGCCTTGAAACTTTTTTATGAGCGATAAGTTCATCTAAGGCTTCCGAAACGAAATTTTTTGCGGATTGAATTGAACTTGGATCGGTATCGGCTTGATCATCTATGGCCCCTTGGTAGGCAAGTGTTCCTTGAGCACTGATGATAAAAAAATGGGGAGTCGTTTGAGCGCCATAAAGTTGTCCAATTTTTCCACTTGGATCAAGTAAAACTCTATGGGCATGGGATTGATGGTCTTTCATATCCTTTTGAGCTTCCAAAGCATTGACATGACCTTGTTTTCCAGGTGCTGAAGAAATGACTGAGAACCATTTAATGCCTTTATCTTTGTATTTTTTTTGAAGGGCCTGCATATTGCCAGCACCATAGTGTTTTTTCACAAAGGGACATCCATGGTTTAACCACTCAAGGACAACTATCTGGCCTTTAAAATCAGAAAGTTTAAAGGGAGGGGCCACTTTTTCAAAGCCCGCTGATTCTGCAGTAAAATCTGGGGCGACTTGTCCAACTTCAATCGCAGATGCTGATAAATTATAAATAAGGGCGAGGAGAGCAATCTTGAATTTCATCTAAAACTCCTTTTTTCAAGAGATCTTTTTGATTTTTTATATCTGTCAGGGCGACCATTAAAAAACAGTAAAGGTCTTTTTTTTCTTCAATTTCTAGTCCTAAATTTCGAGGCAAGTTTTGGGCAAGGTTTTTTGATCGCTCGTCCATAGTTTCTGGTCTTCTATCAAGCACGAGGGCCTCGCGCTTTGGAGTAGGTGAAGGTAAAGCTTTATGATTCATTTGTTCAATATAAAAACTCAGGTCTTGATCCAGAGATTTGGCCAAACTGAAAAGTGGACCTAGAATGAGGGCGTAAATGAAGAGCATTTTCCTACCAGGAATTAAATAAGTTTTAAGACTACTTCTCACCCAAAGACTCGACAAGTTTTGTCTTTATTGGGCAATGCGTTTAAAAACTTGACCATTTTAAGGAGTCTGATTTTCTCACTGAGTTTTTGGAGATGTTTTCATGAGATTTTGTTATATTTATGGGATTAAAATTTGATTCTTGATGAGGAGTACGACCGTGGGACGTAAATGGAACAACATTAAAATGAAAAAAGCGGCACAAGATAAGGCCCGCTCTCAAAGTTACACAAAGGTTTTAAGAGAAATTCTCATGGCCGTTAAAAATTCTGGCCATGCTGAGGTTGAGTCTAATTTTGCACTTAAAATTGCTCTACAAAAAGCCAAAGACAACAACGTTCCTCGCGACAACGTGGACAAGGCCATTAAAAAAGGTCTTGGACAAGATGGGGCCATCGTTGAAGAAATCAATTATGAAGGTTACGGCCTAGATGGTGTGGCGGTTTTTATTGAATCAGCAACTGATAATCCGACTCGAACTGTGAGTAATATTCGTTCTTACTTTAATAAGTACGGGGGAAGTTTAGGAACTCCTGGTTGCTTACAATTTGTGTTCGAAAGAAAAGCAACATTCACCATCAAAGAAGAAGATATGAATAAAATGTCGACTGATGATCTCATGATGGAGCTCATCGATTTTAATATCGACGATGTTGAGTTGGAAGATGGCTATGTGACAGTGAAAGGTCCAACTGATTCTTACCATGATATTTATAAAAAATTAGAAGAGCTTAAAATTAAATCAGAAGATTCAGGGCTTGAAAGATTGCCTCTTAATACAAAAGAAGTCACAAAAGAGAGCTATGAAAAAATTCAAAAGCTTATTGATGTTCTTGAAAGTGATGATGATGTAACAAAGGTTTATCATAACCTAGAGTGGAACGAAGCATTTGCTGAATAAATGAAGGAATAAAAATGTATCAATCAGAAATTATCGGTTGTGGGATGTATGTTCCTGAGAAGATTGTAACAAATAATGACTTAGCTCAAGTCATGGAGACTTCTCATGAATGGATTATTCAAAGATCTGGAATCGAGGAAAGAAGATGGGTGACTCCTGAAGTCAGTACGTCTGATCTCGCTTTAAAGGCCTGTGAAGAAGCGATTAAAAATGCTGGCATCGATAAGAAAGAAATTGATTGTATTCTTTTTGCTACAATTTCTCCTGATCATGATTTCCCTGGAAGTGCATGTTTTCTTCAACCTAAACTTGGCTTAACAGAAATCCCGGCCATTGATGTCCGCCAACAGTGTTCTGGTTTTATTTATGGACTCAGCATGGCCGATGCGTTTATTAAAACAGGTCAGTACAAGACAATCCTCTTAGTGGGTGCTGAAATTCATTCAAAAGGCTTAGATAAGACGACCCGTGGTCGTGATGTCGCCGTGCTTTTTGGTGATGGAGCAGGTGCCGTTGTTATTAGAAGAGCTGAAGCACAAAATGGTGCCAAAGATTCTAAAATATTCTCGACTCATCTTTTTGCTGAAGGTGTGCATGCCAAAGAACTCTGGGCCGCTGCTCCAGGGTCCGGGCTTGGAAGTGAGCTTCGCATGAATCACGAACATGTTGAGGCCGGACTTTTCTTTCCTCAAATGAATGGGAAAAAAGTTTTTGCTAATGCTGTCCGAAGAATGTGTGAGTGCCTCATGCTTGCTTTAGAGAAGAATAATTTAAAACTTGAAGATATTGATCTTTTTCTTTTTCATCAGGCCAACTTAAGAATTAATCAAATGCTTGCTCAGGAATTAAAAATCCCTGAAGAGAAAGTTTTTAATACGATCATGAAGTATGGCAACACAACAGCGGCAACCATTCCAATTGGGATGAGTGAAGCAGTGAAGGCGGGAAAACTTAAAAAAGGATCACTTGTGGCATCTGCTGCTTTTGGTTCTGGATTCACTTGGGCATCAACTATATATCGATGGTAATAAAAAAGGGCCCAATTAAATTTGGGCCCTGTATCTTATTAAAGAACAGTTTTTAAAATTTCCTTAGAAGATGCTTCGACATCCTTATGAAGAGAATTTCCGTGAGCATCCATTGTGACCACGACAGGAAAGTCTTCTACAGAAAGTTCCCAAATGGCTTCAGGTAATCCAAACTCTTCAAGATAAAGTCCATCTACCGACTTAATTTTTTCAGCAAGAACTTGTGCGGCTCCACCTACGGCATGAAAATAAACACAGCCATATTCCTTACAGGCATCTAGAGTCTTTTGCCCCATACCACCTTTACCAATAACTCCTACGATTCCATAGTCTTTAATAACTTCCCATTGATATGGCTCTTCTCGGATTGAAGTTGTTGGGCCTGCGGCTGTTACAGTCCATTTACCTTTCTTATCTTTAAGTGTGACTGGACCACAGTGATAAATGATTTGATTCTTTAAATTGACTGGTGGCTTATTTCCATCATGCAGGTATTTATGAACGGCATCTCTTCCTGTGAAAAGTTTTCCCGTAATAAGAACCATATCTCCAACCTTCAATTCTCGAACAGCTTCTGGACTGAATGGATAATTTAATTTTTTCATTTGATCATTTCCTAGTAGAGCCATTTTTTAATGGCAGAATTTTTATTTAAAACAACACCCTGGCGACGAAAGGCCCAGCACATATAGGAAATGGAGACAAAAAATGAGGCCGGGACTCGGTTAGCATGAGTAATCTTACAAGAGAGGAGAGTCGTCTTGCCTCCAAAACCCATTGGGCCAATTCCAAGCTTGTTACATGTCTCAACTATTTCTTTTTCTAATTTATCTAGGTCTTTATTAGAGTTTTTATCGTCAAGTTTTCTTAGGAGTTGTTTTTTCGCGAAGTAAGCCGAATCAGCGCGGTCACCACCGACACAAACTCCAAGAGCACCTGGACCGCAACCTTTACCTTGAGCTTTATAAACAGCATCAATGATGACTTTACGGACACCTTCTAAATCTCTGCCTGCAGAGAGACCTGTATCTGGAAGAGAGTACTGAGCAGAAACGTTTTCACAGCCTCCACCTTTCAGCATCAGCTTAACTGATACTTCCTGGCCCTTTTGTTCATAGAAATGAATGGAAGGATGACCTTCACCCAAGTTTGTCCCAGCATTTTCACCTGTCAAAGAGTTCACAGAGTTTTGACGAAGATAGCCTTTCTTGGTTGCAAGAGTTACAGCTTTCTTAATCATCTCTTTGAATGGTGTTTGATGAAATCCAGGAGGATGATAGATATAAAAAATCACTGTCCCAGTATCTTGGCAAAGTGGTTGAGATTTAAATTTAGCAAGATCGATATTATTTTTGATAATCCCCATCGCATAATCTGCAGTGGTGTCCTTCACTTCATTTTTTGCTGCAGCTGCAATAGTTTTAAAAACGTCATCAGGGACTACCGTAGAGGTCACTCGAATGAGTTCTACTAAAGATTCAATTGTTTGGTCTTTGAGACTTAATTTTTTGACAGTCTTTTTTACTTTAGATGTCTTCTTTGGGAGCGCAGCTTTCTTTTTGATTATTTTTTTGGCCATGATAATGTCCCCTTTTTTTATAGGATTATTTTAGTCATTTCCTTGGCTTTTTTGAAGCTCAATCGAAAAATTTTATTGGTCTTAATCTTGACATGCTTTGAATTCAAACCAATTTAAGAAGGTAGAGGTGGGAACCTCTGAGACTTAAATAAAACTGGAGGACTTATGTATAATTTTGAAATTAAGACAAATCGTCAGCCTTATTGGGGATCTCAGTCAGGAGTTGATCAAGAAATTGAGAAATTTTTTGAGGCTTTTACGAAGAATGAAGATTACTACACGCCCGTTTGTGAACTTTCTGAGTTCGAGAAGATGTTCACTGTGAGTCTTGATATGCCTGGCATCAAAAAAGAAGACGTTAATATTGAGCTCAAAGATAACCAACTATATGTATCAGGTGAAAGGAAAAAAAGTACGTTAACTGAAACAGAGACTGTTCTTAAAACAGAAAAAGTCTATGGGAAGTGTGCGCGAGTTTTCACGCTACCAAAAAATGTAAAAGTTGAAAATATTGAAGCTCGATTTGAAAATGGTGTGCTTGAAATTATGATCCCCAAAGAAGAGAAAACTCTTCCAAGAAAAATTTCAATTACCGATCTGAAAGAAACTGAGTTAAAAAATTAAGAAGAAGCCTTTAATTATTCTACAGGGGCTTGAGGAGAAGTTGATTCAATCTTTTTCTCAGGCCCAATGTCTGAAGATAGCTCATCACCTGTGGTTTGAATCTCTTCTATCTCTTGTGGTGATATTGTTTGTGGAATCGAATCCATGACCTTTTGTTGGATTTTTGCTGGCTCTATCGCCGGTGGCTGACCAAAGGAGACTGAATCCTCAATGGGGACTAGTCCCGTTTTTGCCAACGTAATCGCCTGCTCGAGAGGTAGATCTTTTGAAAGAAGAGCTGCCTTAATAGCTCTCCCATTGTTCACAATGGATGAGGAAATCATCTTTTCTTTTAAATGATCTTTTTCATCTCCAGTCTCAAGAATTATTTTTTTTATCTGATCTGGAAGTAATTTGAGATTAATATTTAAGATTTGGGCAGCTAGATTTGAAATATAGGGAGCTGCCATGGATGTCCCTGACGAGGGTGAGTAGATATTTTTACCATCTACTGTATAAGCTGAGGGGACAAGAGAGAGAATGGCCACTCCTGGGGCACCAATATCGACATTATTTTTTCCAAAATTAGAAAAACTTGCAAGGAAGTCACCATTCATGGCCCCAACGGTGAGAGTGTTGGGTAATTTTATTTTAGAGGGGTAGTGAGGGTACTGATCATTATCGAGACCAGAATTTCCGGCCGAGAAGACAAAAATGATTCTTGGGTATTTTTTGATGACTTTTTCTGTTCTGAGCTGAATCCGATCAAAATAACCTCTCACTAATGATTCGAGCTTAGACTCTTCAATGAATGAACCTGTAAGTTCTTTGTACTTATCTCTAAAACGAGAGGTTATGTTTTTATAAGTAATACCGTAGGAAGCATTCACAATATCAATGCCATTGAGGGAAAGATACTTACAGATTTTAGCAAACTTTTTCACGACTCGATCTTCAGATTGCTTTAGAGATTCATTAAACTTATCTTCAGGATTCGTTGACTTTAAAGTCTCTGCTTCAGGTTTAGAATTAGCATTGACTGCAATGATAGGTGAGGGAAGATTAAGGCCTCTGATAGGGAAGAGATTAATGTTATCTCCCTCTCTTAAGGCGATGCCTGCAACGAATGTTCCATGTGCATGTTTTTTGAAAATTTTAACTTGGTTCATAAACTCTTGATCAGAGCTTTTATTTTTAAACCATTCGAATTCTGAGAGAGATAAGCCTTCTCTATGGCCTTTGGCCCTAAGATTTCGGTAAAGAAGGATTTCTTGTAAGAGAGATTTATCTTTTATGACAGGTTCTTTAAGGTGTGAATTATCATGAAAGCGCCAATCTCGAACTGTCTTGAGATTTGGATTTATCGCTTCTTCATCAGTTTCTTGTTTAAGAATTTTAGGGCGTAAAAAATCATGATCTAGATCAAAACCCGTATCAATTATACCAATTGTTGCAGCAAAGCTGTTCAATAGACTGAATAGGATGAAAATTGTGAATGGTATCATGTTGAATAATTGTAGCGTTATTCAAGCATAGTTTCGACAAAAAAAGAGGGGGCCAGGCCCCCTCTTAGAAATTACTTCTTAGCAGTGATATCAACTTTAAGTGTGAAATTATCTTTAATAATTTTGTCACCAGCAAGTTGCTTGATCCAGTTTTCAGAATTGTATTTAAGACCCCATTTTGTACGGTCAATAAGAACATCTGATTTAGCGTTAATCATTTGATCTTTTTTGCTAATAGCAGCTACAAATTCAACAGCGTTTGTTTGACCGATAAAAGTTAAATCACCTTTGACTTTGAGACCATCTTTCGTTTTCTCAGAGCCTTTGATGATAAGTTTTGCACTTGGGTATTTTGCAACATCAAAAAAATCTGGAGCTTTCAAGTGACCAACAAGTTTTGCATTATACTCATCAGTGGCAGGGATATCTGCTACTGAAATCGTATTCATATCAACATTAATCTCTCCACCAGTGATCACATCACCTTGAAAAGTTAAGAAACCATCTTTTACGGCCACAAAACCATCATGACCTGCGCCTACTTTCTTTTCAGCAATCCATTTTACTTTAGTCGCTGCGCCATCAATCTTGTATTGAGCTGTCATTGGTTTATCAGCAGCCATTGCACCAATTGATAGTGTAAGACCAACAAGGGCACTCATCATCTTTTTCATTAAAAACTCCTTTAATTAATAAAACACAATTTTTGTGGTTCAATCATGGATGAGTTTTTGATAAAAGAAAAGACAGATTTTTTCATTAACAATATAAAAAAAACTTATCATGATAACTATCGACCAAGTCTCTGTTTTTCATAAAATTGTTGAGTGTGGTAGTTTTAAAGCTGCTGCCGAGGAACTTCATCGAACGCAGCCGGCCATTAGTTTTGCAGTTAAAAAACTTGAGGAAGAATTAGGTGTGGAGCTGTTTAATCGGACTTTGTACCGCCCAACTCTGACAAGTCATGGTGAATTATTTTTAGAAAAATCTTTCGGCCTGCTAGAGTCCATGCGGTCTCTGGAGCAACTAGCTGATAGCTTTAAGAAAAAAGAAGAACCTGAGATCAGAGTTTCTATTGATGGAATTGGACTTGATACCAACTTATTAAAACTGTTTAAGCGTTTTTCTGATGGGCATCCCATGACAAAGCTCTCCATGAGTTTTGATATTCTTTCTGAGGCCGAGCGCAAAGTATTGCTAGGTGAAGTTGAAATGGGCATTACACATTTTGTACAAGAACCAAATCTCTTAGATGTTGTTCCTTATTCAACAATAAAAATGATTCCGGTCATGAATCGGGACCTCTACCGAGAGAGAAAGGTCAGATCGCAGGATGATTTGAAATTGATTGATCAAATTGTGATTGGCGATAAAAACCCATCTGGAGGGGCAAACTTTGGGCTGCTTCATGAGGGAAAAAAATGGCGGATCCTTGATAGTTTTTTTAAAAAAGAACTTATTTTGGCCGGATTAGGTTGGGGGCATCTACCTCAAAAATCTGTTGAGCGTGAATTAAAAGAAAAAACTCTTGTGAGTCTCAATTTTACAGATATTCACCCAAGAGAATTATCCATTTATCTTATTAGATTGAAAAAACATCGTTTTGGGCCTGTTGCAAAAAATCTTTGGCAAGAGCTTATTACTTTTCATGCAGACTAGTGTCTTGTTAGAATAATTTATGATCATCCATTATTTCATTTTAATTTTCTGTTTCATTTCTCATAGTCTCGCCCTCGAAGCGCCAACTGTCTTAATTGATTATCAGCAAAACCCGACTGAAATTTCTTGGAGTAAAATAGACACAGCACACTTTGAGATTATCTTTCCATCAGTTGTTGAGGAAAAAGCCCAAAAAGTAGCTCAGCTTTTAGAAACGGCCTATCCATTTGTTTCCCGATCTTTAGAGGTCTTACCTCCAAAAATTTCAATTGTTCTGCAAAATCAATCAACCATATCAAATGGATTTGTCACTCTTGCTCCTAGAAGATCAGAATTATTTCTCACCCCCTCAGTTGATCCTGAACTCACCAATACAGAGTGGCTCAAGACTTTGGCGATTCATGAGTTTAGGCATATTGTTCAGTTCGAAAAATCACGCCAGAGTGTGAATAAGGTTTTTGAAGTCTTTCTTGGTGAAATAGGTCAGGCCCTTGGAATTGGTCTTACAATGCCACCTTGGCTTTTGGAAGGGGATGCTGTTGGAATTGAGACGGCACTCACTCCTGGAGGTCGAGGACGATTACCTCTCTTTGAAAGAGATTTAAGAACTTTGCTCTTATCGGGTAAGAAATTCAATTATGATAAAGCCCATTTAGGATCATTTAAAGACTATGTTCCTAACCATTATCTTTATGGCTACTTTTATACGACATTCTTGAGAAATAATTACGGTGATTTATTCCTTTCTAAATTGATAGATCGTGCCACGAAAAGATCTTTTAACCCTTTATCTTTTTATAATTCTTATCGCTTTCATACAGGTCAGAATTTTGATGATTTTTATGCAGAGACCACAAGAGAGCTTATAAAATTGTGGCAAGAAAAACTGGAAAAACTTCCTTTGTCGCCCTTTGAAGTTAAAAGTCTTAACTTAAGTGAAGACTGGGTCAATTATCTGTATCCACAAGTTTCGACCAAGGGGGAAATTCTTGCTTTCAAAAAAGGTCTCTCCTACATCCCACAATTTGTTTTATTAAAAGATGGTAAAGAGAAAACCCTCTTTTATCCAGGGATGCTCAATCAAGAATACCCTTATAAATTGAGAAATGATCGTTTTGCATTTGTTGAGTGGGAGCTTGATCCCAGATGGGGAGTCAAAGATTTTTCTAAAATAAAAGTCTTTGATCTGAAAAAAAATAAAGTCATTTCTGAATTCTCCCAGACCAAGGCTCGTCTTGCCGTCTTGAACCAAACCGGAGAATTGCTTGCTTATATTGATTGGTCTACACAACAAAACCAGAGAATCATTGTTAAAAAAATTGATGGCACTACTGTTTTTGAAATAGATTATCCCACCGAGAGGGTGATCACATCACTCGATTGGCAAAATGATCAAGAGATCGTCATGGTGGTTAAAGATAATCATGATCAAAAGTCGATTGTTCGATTCCATTTGCAACATAAGTCAGAAGACATACTTCTTCCGGCCTCTTTCACAAACTATGGAGCGATTGCATTTGAAGCTGATAAGATTCTTGTGGAATCACCGGAATCTGGTATTGATAATGTTTACGAGGTGACAGCTGAAGGATTAAAACAAATCACGTCCTCAAAGTTTGGTGCATATGCTCCAACCTTTTCTAAAACTGAGCTCATTTATAATAATTACACTGTTAGCGGAATGGAAATTGCCTCAAGAAATGAGGAATGGAGTCATCCGGCTCCGTCGAATGATAGTTTTATTCCCTTCTACGAAAAATTCTCTAATTTTGAAGAAAGAGAAAAATTTGAAAATGAATTAAAAGGGAACGTTTCATATCCTGTAGAGAAATATTCACAACTTAAAAATTCGATTAATCTTCATAGCTGGTTTCTTTTAGCTCCGCCTCTTTCAACAGAGGTTACACTTATGGGTATGTCACGAGATATTTTAAATAAGTTCACTCTTGCTTTTGGAGCTAATTATAACCTTAATGAGAAAGTGGCCGATGCTTTTGTGAGTGCGGCCTGGTCTCATTATTATCCCGTGATTGATTTGCGAGCAGCCCTTGGCTCTCGTCATCAAGTCCTAGAACTTAATAATCAAGAATTTGATGATTACTGGCAAGAATCAACCTTGGAGTCAGGTCTTCAACTTCCTTGGAAGAAAATTAGTGGAAGATTTCTTAATCAATTACAATTACGATCATTTGCTAAAATAATTCAGGTTACTGGAAAAAATGAAACTTCGACGAATGAACTCACTCATGGGGAGATCTTTTCACCTGGTCTTGAAATTCAGTTTTCCTCTCAATCTCGTATGGCCCAGCGAGATCTGAATCCTGAATGGGGATTTAATTTTTTAGCTCATTCAGAGGAAGGACGTGATATATCTGGGGATCAGACCTCTGGTTCACTTTTAAGCCTTGAGACGAAGTATTATATTCCCGGCTTCTTTAAGCATCATTCATTCTATCATCAGGTTGCTTATGAACATCAAAACAGCCGCGACTATCAATATAAAAGTCTTATCCTGAATCCAAGAGGGACAGATACCATTTTTCTCGATGAATTTAGAAAATATTCAGCAAATTATCTCATGCCCCTCTTTTATCCTGAGTGGCAACTTTCAAGATATGCTTACTTGAAACGATTATCTCTTAATTTTTTCTTTGATGAAGCCTTCGGAAGATACCAGACATCTGAAAATTATAGGGCCTCAACTGGCTGGGAACTCCTTTTTGATTCACATTTTTTCAGAATTTTTATCCCTTTCACAGTTGGTGTGAGAGGAAGTTATTTATTAACTGGTGATAAGCAAGACCATTATGAAGTCTTTGTCACCACCATGGGTGGCAGCTTTTGAAGGACTTCCTTGAGGAATTAAAAATTAATTTTGATCACCTCGAAAAGAGTGTAAGTTCTCGACCTGGAAGTTACTTTGGTCTCGAGCAAGAGGCCTTGCTCACGGATGTTTCTGACTACTTTAACATTTTTAGTCATTTTAATCATATCACATCTTATGTTGAATTCGGCTCAGCCTACGGTCATGGACCTCTGATCTTTTCCCGCCTTTATCCCTCTGCTCAGTCGATCGGTATTGAATTTGAAGAAGTACGTTTTAAGACGGCCACTACGTTAAAAAATAATTTCAAAATTCCGAATTGTGAATTTATCCTTGACGATTTGGCGATTACCAAGATCCCTGCTGCAGACTTGTATTTTCTATATTTTCCAACTGGTCCTATCCTAGACCGAATTCTTTTTGAGCTGTCACAAATGATTCATAAGTTTAACCTTGTTGTCGTTGAGTCTCATAGCGATTTGATTCCTCGACTTGAAAAGGAGACTTGGTTGACTGAAGCCTTTGAGATCCCACTGGTTTCACCACGTCATTATTCAAAGGCAAAAGTGTATGCTTCAGGAGGTTTGAAATTATCAAGTTATTTTGATTTTAGTTTTAAAGAGAAATATTTCATGATTAGAGATTCCGATCATTCGATTTGGATAGGAGATAGTCTTGGTCTCGAGTGGCATTCGAAAGATTCACTGACTCTTTTAAATCCACCATATACGATTCATGAAAATCAAATCCAAGCTTTGGTTGAATTTTCATCCTTAAATTCCTCCATTCAGCACTTAATTAAGCTGAGGACGGTTGGGGAAGTTAAAATAGAGTCTCAGCAAAAGCATTTTCAAGGATTCATTAGAAAAATCTACATTGACCCTCATCTCATCATCGAATTATCCAGTGGGCAAAGAATTAAATACGAGGATCTTTCTAAAATTGATCTAATTTAAATTTAAAGTGTATAATAAGACTCACAGCTAACTTTTTACTTTTGGGTCGAAATGGAAAAATCACAGTTTCAGCGAAGAGTTAACTTTATCCTTAAATTTGGTAGGGCCCTTCATACTGTTGGATCTCCGGCCCATACCCTTGAGGGAACTTTGCAGGACATGTGCCAGCTGGTGGGAATCAAAGGGCATATCGTCTCATTGCCAACTGCGATCTTTACAACTTTTAGCGATGAAGAATCTGAAGTGACAAAGGTTGAAAGAGTTGTACCAATGGGAGTTAATTTAGGAAAACTTTCACTCGTTGATTCCGTAGCAAGATCAGTTATCCATGGTAAGCAAACTTACGAAGAGGGGAGTCAGGCGCTCGATGATATTCTTAAGTCTTCTGATCCTTATGGCGCTTTTATGCGAGTCTTATGTTTTATTTTATCGGCAGCTGGTTTCATGGTGCTTTTTGGAGGAAGTTGGATTGATTTCATCGCATCCATCATTGTAGGGAGTATTATAGGTCTTATCTCTCTTTTGCAACCAGCACATGGAATCGGACTTATTGCTCAAATGTTTGAGGCGATTGTGGCGATTGTGGCAGCATTCATGGCGTATCTTTTGGCAAAAGTTTTTCCCCAGTTAAATGCTGGTGTTGTTATTTTATCGAGCCTTATTATTTTTATGCCCGGTCTATTTATTACTATAGCCATCGCAGAAATTGCGACTCAGAATTTGACTTCTGGAACCTCCCGTTTAATGGGTGGGATAATGATCCTTTTAAAACTAACTTTTGGTGTTTTTATTGGAGCTAAAATTTCATCTTACTTTCATCTCCCTTCACTAACTTTTTCATTTTCAGTTATACCTGATTGGTTGATTTTTTTAACACTCCCTGTGACGGCACTTATGTCGACAGTTATTTTCAAAGCTAATAAATCAGACTGGATTTGGGTGATGACCGCTGGTATTTACGGCTATGCCTCTGCTAAAGTTTCGACGCATTTTTTTGGCCCTGAAATGGGGATTCTTTTAGGAGGATTTTTTGTTGGCGCCATGAGTAATATCTTTGCCAGACTTAAAGACCGACCATCAAGTCTTTTTCAATTCCCTGGAATCATCTTGTTAGTTCCGGGGTCTATGGGCTATAGATCTTTTAGCTTCCTCTTCGATAAAGATATTATAGGTGGTTTAGGTACAGCGTTTGGGATGATTACTCTCGCGATGGCGCTTGTTGTTGGAATTTTTCTTGGTAATATTTTAATCAAACCAAGAAGAAGTCTTTAGCTCTGGTATTGGTTTCTTTTTGACATTCAATTGGTGTCATTGAATTTTATCTTTGGGCATTTCGCACCCATTGAATTTCATTTCCAAACACATTTTTGCCGACTTGATGCGCCTCACAGCAAGGGGAGATACTGGTCTTAAGACTTGCATTCATTATGTAAGGGAATAAATCATTCATGATGAATGACACCCCGGTATCAAGGAAGGTACGAAATGATGAAAAGTTTAATCCTTATTTTGTCTATCAGTAGTGCACTCGCTGGAGTTTCTTCCTCGACGGTCTCATCAGGAAAGGCTGATTTGTTTAATGCCAACATTTCATTTGTTGATTTTAATGCCACTCAAGAGGAAAAAGTGTTGAAGGCGATAGAAATCATCAAGAAGGTAGTCAGAAGTAGCGAATTTAAAGAAAAAGTCATTCAGTTCACTTATAAAGGTCAGAGACGATTTATTAATAATAATGGTTTTTCCAATGATGAAATTTATCAAATTCTTCTCGAGGGAAGTGAGGAGCTTTCTCCAGGGATTGATTATGAAATGGATCTTGAACTAGAGCTTTATTTTTCTCGCCGTTCTACTGTTGGTTATACCTATCCTGATGAATTAAAAGTCTGGATGAATACAAAGTATTTTAATGCTTACAATGCTGCACAGGTTGCTGGTAACATTTTTCATGAATGGACTCATAAATTAGGATTTGAGCATTCCTATCGCTATTCAAAAATGCGTGAGGCTTCAGTCCCTTATGCCCTAGGTTATTTGATTGAAGAATTAGGGAAAAAATATCTTTAAATTCCTTTTCATAAGATTACCTAAAGAAGAGGCTCACGCTCTTGCTCTAGGGAATTAATTTTGGTTTATTCCACTGGCTTTTTGCCTAGGGGGAAAATCATGAGACTCTTACTTTTATCTTTTTTAGTTTTGATTGGTTGTCAGGAAAAATCTCCTCAATATTCAAAATCAGATCCTAATCTCGTCGAAATTGATGGGTATACTTCAGTTATACGATCATTAGATTTATTAGATGTTGTTTTTGATGCCAGTATAAAAACCTCCTCTGATAAATTAATTTTTATGAAAAGTTCATCCGTAACTGATGTCGGTGAACACTCAACCTGTGAAATCAGAATTAATGAAGGTGAGGCCTTTCGACATTCTTTTCAGGGTTTAGATTTAAAAATCATTTATCCCGATGGCACAAATCTTATTTTTAAAAGGATTAGTGGTTCTGATGGTGAGATCATTGGATCTTGGAGAAATGAGCGAAGAGTTGGTCAACAGAGAATCAAAACAAGACTATCAATTTTAAGTGATGAACGCTTAATATTGCGCACACATTGTGAAGCATGAAAGCAGGGCCTAGGGCCCTGCTTAAAGTCGTTAATTTAGATTTTCTATAACAGTGGCAACACCCTGACCTAGACCAATACACATTGTTGCAAGACCATATTTTTTATTATTATCACGTAACTGATGGGCCAGTGAACCTGTAATTCGCGCCCCTGAACAACCAAGTGGGTGACCGAGAGCAATCGCCCCACCATTGAGATTAACTTTTTTATTCATCTGCTCAAAAAGACCAAGCTCTTTTAGAACTGGCAAAGATTGGGCCGCAAAAGCTTCATTAAGTTCTACGATATCAATTTGATCCATCTTAATTCCAGCTTTCTGGAGGGCCTTTTGAGAAGAAGCAACAGGTCCAAATCCCATGATTGAAGGCTCGCATCCAGTTGCGGCCATTGAAAGAATTCTTGCGAGAGGTTTAAGTCCCAAAGCTTTGGCCTTATCTTCGCTCATAATCATCACACATGAAGCTCCGTCAGAAAGTGCAGAGGAATTTCCAGCGGTCACAGTTCCATTTTTTGGATCAAAAACAGAAGGGAGTTTAGAAAGAGTTTCCACACTTGTTTCAGGTCTTACCACTTCATCGATTGAAATCATTGAAGGAATTCCTAACTCATCATGGCCTGGAGTTGGAATAATTTCATTCTTAAATCGACCTTTTAAAGTTGCGTCGTAGGCAGTCTGGTGTGATCGTGTCGCAAATTCATCTTGTTGCGTGCGTGTGATTCCATGAATTCTGGCCAAGAGTTCTGCTGTTAGACCCATTGAACCAGCACCTTTAGACGTTGTCTTTGCAAGGGCCGGATTAAAATCCACTCCATATGTCATAGGAACGTGACCCATGTGTTCAACTCCACCGCAAAGATAAAAGTCACCCTGGCCTGACCATATCCCTTGAGTGGCCATATGGATCGCTGTCATGGAAGAACCACAAAGACGATTTACGGTTTGGGCAGAAACTGTTTTAGGTATTTCAGTGAGTAGAGCAGCATTACGGCCGATATTATAACATTGTTCTAAAGTTTGTTGAACACAACCCCAGATGATATCTTCAATTTCAGCGGCATTGACCTGGGAGTTGCGTTTTAAAATTTCGCGCATGAGGTGAGCAGAAAGTTCTTCCGCACGAATATTTCTGTAGGCACCTGCCTTAGATTTTGCCATTGGAGTTCTTACTGCATCAACGATGACTACATTTTTCATATAATGATCCTCTTAATAATATGTTTTGTTTTCTGCTGCCATACCACTCATATAGGAAGTGAAGACGTATGTCTTGCCACCGATATGGTGATATTTTTTTGACTCGTCCTCTAATTTCTTCAAACTTACAGAGTCGGCATATTTTAAGGCTCCAGCTCTGAAGGGAGGAAATCCAAGACCGAGAAGAAGACCCATATCAACTTCAACTGGAGTTTCAACGATACGATCTTCTAGGCATCGAGAGGCTTCAATAATCATCGGAAGCATCATCCTCATAATGATGTCCTCGTCGGTGATTTCAATTTGTTTGACCTGGACTGGTTTAATAAGTTCATAAACAGCAGGATTAACCTTTTTTACAGGTTTACCTTTCTTATCAATTTCGTATTCATAAAAGCCAAGACCATTCTTTTGGCCAAAACGTTTATTTTCAAACATCACATCGAGTGCCGTTTTAGAGCTGTAACCCATGCGATCTGGAAAAGCTGCGGCCATGATGTTGGTAGCGTGAACTCCAGTATCAATTCCGACAACGTCTAAAAGGTAGGCTGGACCCATAGGCCAGCCAAATTTTTCCATGACTTTATCAATTCTTTGGAAATCAACACCGTCTTCTACTAAGTGGATGAAGCCTTTGAAGTAGGGAAATAGAATGCGATTAACGAGGAAGCCGGCGCAATCATTAACGACGATTGGTGTTTTACCCATCTGGTTAGCATAATTTACGGCCTGAGCAATAGTCGCTTCAGATGTTTTTGCTCCACGAATAATTTCAACTAGAGGCATGCGATGAACTGGATTAAAAAAGTGCATGCCACAAAATTTTTCTGGTCTCTTTAAGCCTTCTGCCAGTTTAGTAATAGAAATGGTAGATGTGTTTGAGGCAAGAATAGTTTGATCATTTGTCATATTCTCAACATCAGCGAGCACCATCTTTTTTACTTTCTCATTCTCAACCACTGCCTCTACAACAAATTGGACTTCTTTAAAGTCTGAGTAGGAAAGTGTAGGAGTAATTTGAGAAATAATTTTACCCATTTTATCTGGAGTCATTTTTTTTCTTTCAATTTCCTTGTTAAGGATCTTTGTGGCTTCACTCATTCCAAGTTCAAGTTGCTCTTGCTTAATATCTTTCATTAAGACTGGCACACCCATTGAGGATGACTGGTAAGCAATACCTCCTCCCATAATCCCTGCACCAAGGACGGCCCCTATCTTCGTTGGCGCGGCATCCTTAGTCACTTTTTTAGAAACTTTTTTAAGGTACTGATCTCCTAAAAAGACTTGTACTAAGCACTCTGCCGTTTTCGTTTTTGCACAGAAAGCAAAAGTTTCTGCTTCAACTTTAAGGGCACCTTCGCGGTCCATTCGAGAGGCTTTTTGCATGGCCTCAACTGCCTTAACTGGAGCTGGATAATGAGGACCGGCCATAGCAGCTACAAAACCTTTTGAGCCATCAAAACTCATCATAGATTCAATTTTATCTAATTTAAGACCTGATTTTTTTTCTTGAGAGCGATTTTTCCAATTAAGCTCACCATTTATGCATTTTTCAATTAACTTGAGTCCAGCTTCTTCTAATTTAGCGTCTTCAATAATTCCATCTATCGCACCAAATTTGAGCGCTTCATCGGCCTTATATTGTTTTGCTCCTGTAATCCATTCAATTGCATGGTCAGCACCAATCAATCGCGGTAGACGAACTGTACCGCCCCATCCTGGTATGATGCCTAATTTTGTCTCAGGAAGTCCAATAGCAGCTTTCGGTGTAGCAAGACGATAATCCATCGTAAGAGCAATTTCACATCCACCACCGAGTGCGAAACCATTAATGAGTGCAACTTTTGGGAAGGGGAGATCTTCAAATCCTGAAAAGATTGAATTAATTGAAGAGATCCATGTGATGAGTTCACCTTCTGATTTTTTAAAATGACCTAAAAATTCTGTCACATCAGCGCCAAAAACAAATCCACTTGGTTTGCCTGACATAAAAATAAGGCCTCGAGCAGTTTGACTCTTAATCACCTCAAGAACTTCTCCAAGTTCTGTGAGAGAGAGAGCATTAAAAACATTCGCGGATTGATCTTTAAGATCAAAAATAAGTTTTATAATTCCTTGTGGTAGCATTTCAGCGCGAAAGGCTGAACCTTGATAAAGCATAAGGGCTCCTTAGAGTGAAAAATTAATTAATTGTACTCTGAAGGAGCAAAAAAATAAGCAGCAATAAAGTTGACTAGATTCCTTTTATGGACTTGAACTATAAGTACTGAGGTAATTCTTTTTTAATAGATTCAGGAGTGTCATTTGGTGCATAGCGCTTCACAATTTCACCATTCTTATCGACTAAAAACTTAGTAAAATTCCATTTAATGGCTTCTGTTCCTAAAAGCCCAGGTTTTTCATTTTTTAGAAATTGATAGAGTGGTGAGGCATTAGAACCATTGACCTCGATTTTTGCAAATAGAGGAAATTTCACATCGTATTTAAGTGAGCAGAAATTTTTAATTTCTTCAGCATCACCAGGCTCTTGTTTACCAAATTGATTGCAGGGAAAGCCTAAAACAACCACTTCACCTTTAAAGCTTTCATAAATTTCTTCTAGACCTTTGTACTGGGGAGTGAAGCCACATTGGGAGGCAACATTTACGATTAACATGACCTTACCCTTAAATTGGGATAAAGATATATCCTGATTATTGATATCTTTAACTGTAAAATCGTAAATGCTTTTGTTCATGAGTAAACTCCTTAATGTCTAAAGCATAGGTCATTGCTAGGTAAATGAAAACTAAAGTTGAGGTTTTGTTTATGGAAAATTTTGAATTTTATAACGCAACCAAAATTCTTTTTGGGCAGGGAAGAATTGAGAAGATATCAAACGATTTCAAGATCGCGGGGGTAGCAACCTTAGGTGAATGTGATAGTATGACGTTAGATCATTTGAAAGAAATTTTAAGAGGAGCGATATCGTGAGCCAAAGACGGGCCTCTCACCACAATCGATGTCCTAATTGTCGGATCAATCATTATTTTTGTGTCTGCGATGATCTAAAATCAATCAAAGTGAGTACAAATGTTTCTTTAATTGTCCACGTGAGTGAGCTTAAGCTCACATCCAACACAGCTCAGTTTGTGGAAAAACTAATTCCTTCTGAGGCCAGGATCTTTATTAGAGGCAGAGTTAATGATCATTTTAGTCCTGATCCGATCATTGAAAGAAGTGGTCGTCCTTTATTTTTATTTCCAGATGAAAATTCAATTGAATTAAATGATTCATTTAAAACAAATTTTCCTGGGCCTTATCATTTAATTGTCCCTGATGGAAACTGGAATCAGGCGAAGCAAGTTAAAAAGCGTGAAGCTAAATTTGACACCATTCAGAGTGTTAAGCTTCCACCAAATCTCATCGCTGAATATAAACTGAGAAAAGCTCCTCGTCCCGATTGGGTTTCAACATTTGAAGCCACTGCCTATGCCCTAGGGATTCTTGAAGCCAAAAATGTTGAAGATCATATGTTGGCTTTTTTTCGTAAATGGGTTTCTTCCACTCTTTCAGCTCGAAGTGGTGATTTTAGCTCCGTGATAAAGAAAGAAAATCTTTAAGCAGCAAGGATGTCGACTTTCTGATTCTCCAGATTATCCTTTAAAAGTTCTAGAGCTTCTGCGTGGAGCTGACAAATTCTTCCTTCAGATAAATTCACAACACTGGAAATTTCATGAAAATTTAAATCTTCAAAATATTTTAAGACCAGGATGAGTCGCATTGTTTTAGGTAGCTCATCCATCACAACAGAAAGTGTCTTCTTTAAAGTGTAGTTTTCTATCTCGTTAGAGGCTGGATATTGAGTTAAAGTTTCACCTTCAACATAGGGTTTAATTGTATCTCCTGTTTCATATTGCTCGAGACGTATCATGTCCTTCGATTTAAAATGTAAAACATTAGAAACTTCTTCAGATGTTGGAGACCTTCCCAGCTCTTCAGTTAAATTTTTCTTGGCCCTTTTATATTTCTTTTGTTTTGTCCTCTCAGAACGAGTCATCCAATCTTGTTTTCTAAGCTCGTCAATAATTTCACCTCTAATTCTGAATTCTGCGTAAGTTTTAAACTGATTTTTCTTATCTTTCTTGTACTTATTCATGGCATCGATAAGTCCAATGACCCCAACCATGACTAAGTCTTCAAAATCTAAGACCTGATGATACTGATAGTGAAAATGCTTGGCCCAGTAGCGAATGGTCGGCATAAAATTTTTTATGATTTCCTGCCGAGAAGAGTCTTGGGGATTAATTTTCTCGCTCACATGGACCTCCAGATGAGCTCTGATTGTCGCATGATTTTGAGAGAGAAGCGGACGATACCTCTAAGCTATTGGATTTTAGTCATTTCAGATTCCTAGAATAAGGATTTTATTGATTTTATGCCATCATTAATTGGCAATAAGATCATATTCAAAATCTTCTTCAATAAGAGCTTCCGGGGATTGAAGCCACTCTTGGTATTCTTCAATCTCCATAATTTCATCTCTAAAAAGGACCACGCGCCAGTTGGCCTGTTCCTGATTCATAGAGGATTCTCGGCTGAAGTCAAAACATCGTTCTTGGATATTTGATGAGAGGGAAGTAAAAGACATGTCTGATTCAAGTCTTAAGATTTTTTTGTTTTTCATCAAGTAGTAGTGCGGACTCATTTTTCTCACCCTCCTAGTCGAAATATCAGAACACGTTCTGTGTTCTTTTAATATGGTTTCATGCTTGAGTGAACTCTACAAGAGGCCAATTGTTTTTTTTTCTGAAACTTCCTAACAGCCTTTATATTTTTTCTAATTGAGTTTCATCATCGGATTCTTTTTAGCACCCCAGACTGGCCCCAAATACTCTTGAGGCGGTCTAATTGACACCAAAAATGATGAATCCTTTCACTCTAGTATTGGCATGAAAACTGCTTATTGATTTATAAGAACAAGTGAGGTCCGCCAGGATGGTAGATCAAATTTGAACTTATTAAAAAATTTTAAGACAGCCTCAAGGAAAAAGAGCGGTGGAGAGTCCAAGGTTAGGGCCCCATCCGGTTCATGGAAGAACCATTTTTATTAAGGAGTGATATGGAAAACATGCTATTATGTCTTGGGGTTATTATTGGTTCTACCACATTTATCGGTCTCGTCTTTAATCGATTTCTGTCCCGACGAAATAAACTTTATCGAAATTCCTAATTCTCTGGCCCAAATTGTAGAATTTTCCATCCCCCTTTCAGTTTTAATCACCAGAGTATAGATTCTCCCCAATTTTAAAGGAGATTCTATGATGAAGTCACTTTTTGTGATGGGCCTATTTGTTTGGGGAGGCGCTTTTGCTCAAGATATGTCCAGCACTGAAGATATGGGAACTGCTTACAGAAATATGCCTGATGGTTCTAGTCGTTATATAGGGAAGTGCCTCACTCATGAGGATTACGAGAAAGTTAAATTCAAGGTCACAAAAACAGTTCTCGAGACCATTTCTCCAGCGGAAACATCAAAAAAAGAGCTCGCAACTATCCTTTCTAAATTTGATAGCCTCCTTATTTCTGAAGTTTTAAATAACTTAGATATTTATGATATGGCCGATCGTGGGGCCAGTCGTGTGTCTATTTTTCAAGAATTCATTGATGATATGACTGTAGAGCAGCTCTCTTTATCTGGAAGAGATAATTTAAAGCTTATTCGATTTAACGTTGGAGTTGGTGGGGGCAATGGCAGTTACCTCATTTTTAATGAGAAGGCCAAATCTGGCAAAAAGAGCTACCAGTTGATGTCTTTTACTTTCGACGGGGAACTCAATTATTGTGATAAGGAAGTTTGGAAGAATTAATCAGCGTTTTCTTAAAGCTAGGGCCACTTTGGTGGCCCTTTTTTTTTGTCCTAGTGCCATTTTGTTACTTAAAATAATCAATTTTCAGTCTTTTTCTTGGCATGATTTATGCTTAGTTAAGAAGAGAGTTTACTAGGATGGTAAACTTTGGAACAGGCAAGAAGCCAATTGATTATCAAAAGGAGTCAATCAAATGGAAATGATAGTGGTACTAACAGGACTCATCTCAATGACACTTACAACGCTAACTTTTCAGCATTTTTCATATCGAAGAGTAACAAGTCAGATTAAAAGGTAATAAGGCCCCCAGAATTGGGGGCTTTTTTTATACTAGATTTCGGAAAGTCTTGATGAGTTATTAACACTCTTTGGAACACTTAGATTATCAGTATTTTCAGAAGATAATTCAATGTTGCTACCTGCGCTGGTCAGGATAGAAGTTGCCTCTAGGATGATAGAGGCATTTGTTTTTTCACTCACCTCATTTATCAAATTTCTCTGTTCGAGGCAGTTGTCAGAAGCCTGAGCGAGATTGAGGATAAAAGCTGAAGTGAGCACTAAAAATATTTTTTTATGATTTTTCATACTCAAAACATACTTCAGATTTGCCTTTGGCTCAATAAACCATGAAAAAAAGTCACGATTTGAGCGAGGCTTGGGCTGCTTGCTCTAGCGCCTTGAGGCCGTTGAGGAGTTCATTCTGAGTCGGCCACCCAAATCCCAGTCGAAAATGACGGTCAGACTCTTCAAACCAGTGTCCTGGGCCAACGTAAGTTTTGTAGTCTTCTAGAAGAATGCGGTAAAACTTCTCGCTATCAAAATGAAAGTCTTTTTTGAAGCGCGGGAAACAGACAACACCACCTGATGGTTCAATCCATTCAAATATATTTTGCTGATTCATCCATTTCTTAGTGATCTCAAATTTTTCTAGCATATCTTTTTTAATTGCTGGGAAATAATCATTTCGTCTCGCAAGATACCGGTAGGCAATCTCCTCATCAACAACTGAGCCACAAATAAAGATTTGCTCTTTAGCAGCGAGGAAAAGATCTTGAAGCTTTTTATTTTGAGTAATGAGCCAACCAATACGAATACCCGGAAGACCATAGGTTTTAGAAAGCGAGGAGACCGAAATAACTCGATCAGATAAGCTCGCAGCTATTGGGAGTTTAAATTTAAAAGACATGTCTCGATAGGTTTCATCAAAGAGAAGAAATGCATTTGAGGCTTCTACTATTTTGATAATTTCTTTTAAATCTGCCTCCGAAATCATAGTTCCCGTAGGGTTATGAGGGCAGGTGAGTGAAACAAGCTTGGTTTTAGGGGTGATTAGTTTTTTAAGCTCATTTAAATCAACCTGGAAATTATTTTCAAACGTCATCGGAAGATATTTAATACTGGCACCAATTGCCTTAGGAGTCTCGATATTGGTGGCATAATTAGGTTTGGCGACGACTAACTCATCACCGGCTTCGAGGAGAGAGGTGGAGACGATAAAAAGTGCTGATGCTGCACCGGCAGTCACAAGAACATCATCTAGCCCAAGATTGCCACTTTCTCCCTTGAGAATTTCAGCTCTTAGTCCTGGATGACCCACATGATCCCCATAACAGATCACGAGCTCATTCATATTAAGATTAAGATTTTTAAATATGGTATCGGTATAAGAACTTTCTGAAAGATTGTTCTTGATCGTGGAATATCCCATTTGTTCAGGAGATTCAATTTCTATGGGCATTCTAACGTACTTCATACGGGTCCTTTTATTTTAAAATATCTTCATAGAATGAGGTGATTTTGAGGTGTGGGTGATCGAGCTGTATTTCTAAAATCCAGGCATCGGGTTGAATTTTTTCTAGGCATTCAATAATGGGTCCACGAAAAATAGGGTGGTGAGGAAAATCACCTATACGGTGCCCATCGCTACCCATATTGAGTTTGTAACCCATGCGAGAGGCCAATTCTTTAGCGTGTTCATACAGCTCTGGCCCCGTACAATTGGTCTCATACCAGAACTGTCGGGCCTGGCCAAAAATTATTTTTGAAGACTCCGCAATTTTTCTTATTTCATAATTTTGACCGAGCCAAAAAGTCTCACCATAGTCGGCTTCATGCCCATCGATGACAGGTCCGATATCAATAAAAAAAATATCCTCTTCTTTCAGTAAATAAGGATCAGAATTTTCTTTAAAAGATTTTTGAGTATTGGGCCCAAAGCGAATTTTTGGAGGATGCCAATTTTTCTCAATACCCGATTCAAGACAAATCTTTTTATAAATCTCTTGACCCTGATCTTCGGTCATCCCCGCCTCAATTTGGGATGAGATTTGATAGGTGATTTCTTTGGCCCATTCCTGGGCCTTGTAAAGTTTTCCTAACTGAAAATGCTCTCCAAAATCCTGAATCGCCATTATAAATTGGCCTTCACAAGATCTGAGGCTTTCTTGCCATCAAAGCGACCTTTGATCTGAGGCTGAAGTTCTTTCATGATTGATCCCATATCTTTAGCACCTTTTGCTTTGATATCCTGAATCAGTTTTACGACTTCAGCTTCACCCATTTCTGAAGGTAAATATTCCTTAATCACGGCAAGTTCTTTAATGATTTTATCATGGGCCTCTGTTCCGGCCTGATACATTTCGAGAGAGTCCTGAAGACGTTTAGCGTGGGCCACAGTGATTGTGAGTTCATCAGTTGGTTTTGAAGCCGTATTATTTTTAATGAATTCTGCTTTAAGCATTCGGAGGGCATCAAGTCTTTCTTGTTGCTTGGCCTTCATCGCTTCTTTAATATCGCTATTCACTTTATCCATCATCGGTGTTGCTGACATGGGAGACTCCTTTATTATCGTTTCATATTTTCCATATTAAGTTCTAGATTCATTTCTTTGTGGGTTCTTAAGAATTGAAAGAGGGCCTGAAGTTCATCAATACTTTTTGATTCAATTCGATATTTTTCATCCATATACTGACTCTTACCTTTAAAGCCACTTTCCTTTATGAGTCGGTTCATGAGCTTTTGAGCATCCTTATCAAAACCAGTGACTAAAGTAAGAGTTAATTTTTTATTCTTAAGGCCTGAAGATGTAATTTCAGATTCCTTCATTCCTTTAGTCGAGATTCCACGTTTCCCCATATTGGTACGTAGTATATCCAATATGGCCTTAACTTTCATTTCACCTTCAGCGACAATCTCAATAACCTTTTCTTTCTCTTTATAGTCGGCTTTGGCGTCAGATCCTTTGAAATCAAATCGACCTTGAATTTGTTTCTCAGTATTCTGAAGAGCATTCGCGAGTTCCATTTCATTAATCTTAGATACTAAATCAAATGATGGCATAGTTCGTCCTTATTTCCTTATGTGACCATTCCCCGTCACAATAAATCGAGTCGTGGTCATTTCTTGGGCCCCCATGGGCCCATAGGCATGAAGTTTAGATGTTGAAATTCCAAGTTCGGCCCCAAGACCGAGTTCTCCTCCATCATTAAAACGAGTTGAAGCATTGATGGCGATACATGAGGCATCTAGAGAGTTCATAAAATCTTCAATCACTTTAGGATCCTGAGCGAGGATCGCTTCTGTGTGATGGGAGGAATATTTTTTTATATGCTCAATCGCCTCAAGATGATTGTTCACATATTTTAACGATATTTTTTTATCCAGCCATTCTGTGGAGTAATCAGAATCAGTTGCAGGATCTTTAACTTCAACTCCAGCAGCCTTGAGCGCCGTGATAATTTCTTGATTTTTAGGATAGCTATGATGAAGGATAAGAGTTTCTAAAGCATTACAAACTCCAGGGCGCTGAACCTTAGCATTAAGGACAACGTTCACGGCATCGACGACGCAATCAGAATGAACATAAAGGTGACAAAGACCCTTATCATGGGCCACCACAGGCATTTGAGCATGGGCTTTCACATATTGAATAAGAGAACTTCCCCCTCGGGGTACCATAAGATCTATGTACTGATCACATTTTAACAATTCAGCGACATCTTCACGAGTCTCAACTAACTGAACCGATCCCTCCGGAAGAACAGCATGAATGGCTATCTGGATAATTTCAAAGAGTTTTCTATTCGAGAATTGAGCTTCTTTTCCACCTTTAAGAATAATCGCATTTCCAGATTTAATAGCGAGGGCTGCACCATCCACAACCACATTGGGGCGTGATTCAAAAATCATTCCGATGACACCAATAGGGATGCGTTGCTTTTGAATTAAAAGACCATCAGCTCTTTGTTGAGTTTCAACTATCATTCCGACGACCTGCTTTTGATTGGCCACATCAGTGCACATGAGTGAAAGAGCGATAACACTTTTCTCACTTAGAGTTAATCTGTCGATCAGAGCAGGGGAGAGATTATTTTTTCTGGCCTCCTCAAGATCTTTTTTATTTTCGAAAATTATTTCATCTTTATGAGTTAAAAGCGCTTTTGAGATGGCATCTAGAGCGGTGAGCCTCATCTCCTCTGGAAGACCTTGTAGCTTGAGGCTGGCTTCTTTCGCTTTCTTAGCAATTTCTAGAATACTCATAGTTCATCCTTCTTTAAAAGGAGGTTATCTTTATGAATGGCGACTTTGGAGTGAGCGAAATCTAGAATCGAATTGAGTTCATCGGATTTGCGACCTTTGATAAGCTCCATTTCTTTTGTGTCGTATTCAATCATCCCCACGGCAATGATTTTACTCTTATGACGAATTTGGATCACGTCACCTCTTTTAAATTTACCACTTAATTTTTTAATCCCGACAGGAAGAAGTGAGGTATCTTTTTCAAGAAGGGCCTTAGCGGCTCCTTCATCGACAACAACATAAGAATCATTTTTAACCACAGTCGAAAGCCAAGATTTTCTTCTCGATTTTTGTTTTGTGGGGTTCCCTTTAAAAGTTGTTCCCCCTTTATGGATGAGAAGGCGAGAGACTGCTTTTTCTTTTAAAAATGTTCCTAGAATCACATCAACTCCTAGGGGAGTGAGTTTTCTTACGGCCTTTAGTTTTGTGTCCATGCCACCGCGACCTACACTTGTTTTGGTCGCAATTTTCACACCAGAGAAGTTATCGTTAAATTCCACTTCTTCAAATCTTTTAGCATCTGCTTCTTTAGGGTTTTTATCAAAGAGCCCATCAGCCTCAGACAGAAGAATGAGTTTTTCTGCATCAGAGGCTTCTGTCATCATGACGGCCAGCTGATCATTATCCCCAACGGTGATCTCCTCAAAAGAGACAGTATCGTTTTCATTGACGATGGGAAGAATACCATCATCTAGAAGTCGATTGATGGTATTTCGAATATTGAGAAATCTTTTTCTTTCTTTAAAGTCTTCATGGGTCACAAGAATCTGAGCACAGGGCCAGTTATATTCTGAAAGTGCATCAATATAACTTTTCATCAAAAGGGGTTGTCCAACGGCCGCGCAAGATTGTTGATAAGAAATCATCATGCGTTTTTCATCAGGCTTCGTGATAAGTTTTCTGCCTGTGTTGATAGCACCAGATGAAATAAGAATAGGAAGATACCCATGAATTTTTAATTCATGCAGGTCAGATATGAGCGCCTTAATTTTTTGAGCACTCACACCACCGAGTTCATCCGTCACGGCCAGAGAGCCGACTTTAACAACAATCCTATGTTTCATTTGAAAAATCCTTGTGATGGGAATTTTATCAATGAAATGAACTCTTTGAAGAGTTAAAAATGAGTTTACTGCTTTGTGTTATGATGAGTGAAGGCTATTAACTTCACTCATCATGAAGAGATTTAAATTAAAAGGTCATTTCTGGCACATGGGCCGGGATCACTAGTTCTGCTTCTGTCAGTTTTTTGATGTCTTCTACACTGACACCAGGGGCGCGCTCAAGCAGATGAAATTTACCATCCTCAAGTTTTAAAACGGCAAGATCCGTCACCACAAGCTTCACACAATGGACTCCCGTTAAAGGAAGGCTACATTTTTTTAATATTTTTGAAGCTCCATCTTTTGAGGCATGAGACATCGCCACGATAATATTTTCTGCTCCGGCCACTAGATCCATGGCCCCACCCATTCCTTTAACAAGTTTTCCAGGAATCATCCAAGAAGCGAGTGCCCCTGTGGAATCAACTTCAAAAGCTCCTAGAACTGTAAGGTCTACGTGTCCTCCACGGATCATGGCAAATGAGTCAGAAGATGGGAAAAAGGCGGCTCCCTTAATGACGGTGACAGTTTGTTTTCCAGCATTAATAAGATCAGCATCTACATTTTCATCAGTTGGAAATTCTCCCATACCAAGGATTCCATTTTCACTCTGAAGCATAACCTCAATACCATGAGGGATGTAGTTTGCTACAAGAGTAGGGATACCAATTCCTAAATTGACGTAGTATCCATCTTTAAGTTCTTTGGCGATTCTTTGAGCTATTTGTTCACGACTAAGTGCCATAGGTGGTCCTCTTATTTTTTAACAGTTCTTTGTTCAATACGTTTTTCAAAATTTCCCTGAATGAGGCGATCAACATAGATGCCAGGGACATGGATAAAATTTGGATCTAGTTCACCTGGTTGGACAATCTCCTCAACTTCGACCACTGTGATTTTCCCAGCTGAAGCCATCATCGGATTAAAGTTGGCCGCAGTTTTTCTAAAGATTAAATTACCGTAGGTGTCTGCTTTCCAGGCCTTAATTAGAGCAAAATCAGCTTTTGGAAATGCTGGCTCAAGAATGTAAGGGCGGCCATTAAACATTTTCACATCTTTTCCTTCAGCTATGATTGTTCCATAACCAGTGGCCGTAAAAAAACCTGGGATACCAGCTCCCGTTGCACGAATTTTTTCTGCTAGAGTTCCTTGAGGAGTTAATTCGAGTTCAAGCTCACCCGAGAGAACTTGTTTTTCAAAAAGGGCATTTTCTCCCACATAACTTGAAATCATTTTTTTAACTTGTTTTTTTTCAAGCAAAAGACCCAGGCCGAATCCATCTACGCCGGCATTATTTGAAATACAAGTAAGGCCTTTTGTCCCTTTGTCGTAGATTTTACGAATGAGATTTTCTGGTATTCCGCAAAGACCAAATCCACCAACCATCAAAAGCATATTGTCTGATAAACCTTCAAGAGCCTCATCGTAGCTTTTTACGACTTTATTAAAACCGGCCATGCATAACTCCTTTAAAATAAAACCTGCTCAGTTTAACATAGACTCATAGTGAGGTGTCCATGAAGAGAGTCGTAATTTTATTCACCAAAATTTGTGAGGCTTACTTACCTGACGCTTTTGTTTTTTGTTTAATTTTGACACTTGTCGTCTTTGGGGCCGCTTCCGTTGTGACTCCTTTTGGCCCCTTAGAGTTGGTTGATTTTTGGGGAAAAGATTTTTGGAGTCTCAACGCTTTTGCTATGCAAATGGTGTTCATTTTAATTTCAGGTCACATGCTGGCCTCAACACCTCTGGTTCAATCTTTTCTTCATTTTATTGTTAAACGAGTTGAAACAGAGAAAAGTGCCTTGGTGCTTATTTCACTATTTTCAACTCTTGCTTGTTTTTTAAACTGGGGATTTGGATTAATTGTCTCTGGTCTTTTTGCCGTCGAGCTGGCCAAAAAATTAAAAAAAGTGAACTTTGGTCTTTTTGTAGCGACTGCTTATTCAGGGTTTCTGGTTTGGCATGGGGGACTTTCTGGTTCAATCCCACTCAAAATTTCTGGGAAAGATGAAATTTTGACCAAGGTCTTCCCCGACATGTCAGTTCCTCTTTCCTCAACCATATTTTCAACTTGGAATCTCGCTTTGGTGGCCACCATCTTTTTAATTTTTCCTTTTATCGCCTTAAGTTTGAGAACTGATGAGAAGATTGAAGTGCAAGTACCAGAAGCCCCACAGGCCTCAGCGATTGACGAAAGCTCCTTTCGATTTCTGCTTGAAAATTTTAAGGGATTTAATCTCGTCTTTTTTTTCTTCTTTGCCCTTGTGATCGTGGCCGCTTTGAGAAGAGGAGAGTCGTTGGATATCTCAAAAATAAATGGGATTTTTCTTTTTCTAGCTCTTTTGCTTCATAGAACTCCTCGACATTTTTTAAAGGCCCTGCAAGATTCCATTGGGTACGCCAGTGGTATTATTATTCAATTTCCTTTCTATGCAGGACTTATGGGTCTGATGCAGTATTCAGGATTAGCGGATCAAATTTCCTTAGCATTTTTAAATATAGCGACGCCATCAACCTTACCGATGTGGACTTTTCTGTCAGGGGGCCTCGTTAATTTCTTTATTCCCTCTGGTGGGGGACAATGGGTTGTTCAGGGCCCCATCATGCTTAAAGCTGCTCATGCTCTTTCTGTGGATCCAGGAAAAGTTTCAATGGCCTTGGCCTGGGGAGATGCATGGACCAACCTCATCCAGCCGTTTTGGGCGCTACCTTTACTCGCTCTCGCGAAGCTTCAGCTCAAAGATATTATGGGCTATTGTCTTGTTTATACTTTCGTTTCTGGACTAATTATTTCAGCGTTTTTTCTGTGGTTCTAGAGCTGATTGTTGAAAGTGGAAAAAGATAAGAACCATACCAAGGCCTGCGAGCCAGTGCCAAACAGCATGACCTTGTGAAAACCAACCATGATCAGTAGGGTTGCACCAGATTCTTTTTCCGTCAGCAATGGAAAAGGCAAATGCTAAAATGAGGGAAGCAAGAGTTGAAAAGAACCATTTGTAATGGACCTTTACTATATGTCGAGCAAGATATTCCGTAAGACAAATGATGAGTGCACTGATGATGATAAGAACCTGGTACTTGATACCATTCAGATACATCACATGCATGATCAAAGTATTGATGACGCTGTAAATGAGATTAAAAGCAATTAAATGCTTGGTTTTTAGTTTTCCTAATCGGATAAGATTCATCCCAATCGTCCAACCGACAAAAAAGAACATTCCTATAAAATCTAAAATTTGGGAGAGATAGAAATTTGAAAGGTGATAGACAAACGACATGGAGCCCATAAAAAAGATAATAGGCCCAAACTGCAGCATTTCAATATTATGCTTATGCTTACGAGCAAACCACAGAAGAAAGAGACCAGCTATTAAGTAACTGAGGTTGGACCATGTATTGGCCGGTTCCGAAATCCATTGGCACAACGTCTCCTCACACCATTTTACATTAGGTGCACCAGTTTTTTCAGTAATGTTGTACCACGGGCAACTAGGCCCGTGAGGATTTGGATAGCTCATTAAAAGTCTGCAATCTTTTCTACAAGTTCAGGAAAATCTATGAATGGGTTTCTTACTTTCTGGTATTTTGCGATAGTTTCATGACGAGCCTTTTCAGCTTCATCAATCGGATCATTTTTATGCCACTCTTTTAAAATCATTTCCTCGGCCGGGCCGATAAAAAGTTTATATCTTGTAGCAAAGTAAAAAAGTGAACGAGCAACATTTCCACGATGGTTAGTTGGTGGTGAAAACTTGAAGTGACCACTGATATCAGAAAGTTTGCTGCTAGAGCAGTTTTGAACATTCAATTCATCATGACTTTCCCCGACTTCACCAAATTCATGATTGGCCCTTCTGTTGTTGGCGCTTGAGTCTGTTGGGTAAAGGTGGTGAAGATCGGACTTTTGCATATTTTTATCAAAGTTACCGTTGAAGCGGCTTTGAGGCCATGTATGCTCTATGTTGACTTCGTTCCCCATATTTGAAACATCAGAAACTTGTCTGTAGTGAAACTTCTTTCCACAATAAACGTCTTCTACGAAAGTTCCTTCGTTATCTTTTTTGACAAAAAGTTCTCCAAACATAATCTTCCGAGCTTGCTCATAACCGACAGAACTGTGTCTGAAACATGCACCAGAGCAGTTGTTTGAAATAACATCGTAGTTGTTGCTTGAGATAAAGTGATGCTCATCAAGGATCTTATAAAGTGAGTCTTTTGTTACCTTCTTAGTATAAAAATCAGCGCCATAGTAAGCGAGATGATTATTGGCAAGTTTGCGATTTGTTTGAGCAAACAGGCCGAAGGAGAAGAGGACTAGACACAGAACTACTGAGCTACGCATTCGATCCCTTTGGTAAAATTGACACAGGGAAGTTATGATAGCGAAACTTATTTGTCACATTATTTTATCTTATAGCTTAAAAGAGTTTTAAACTTGGTAACGCGACGTGGTGAATGCGGAAATAGAATTGAAATCCAAGGGGTTGCCTGTCGGTATGAAAAGCTCCGGCCCCAAACATGTAAAAAGTTTGATCCTTTTTTATTTGATAGATTCCGGCAAAGCTTTCTTTTCTTTCTCGACTTCCCATGAATTGGACATTTTCAATAAAGACTCCGGCCATATGATCCCCAAAGAATTTCCCCACGAGAAGTTTCTTTTCTAATTGGACTTCAGTCCCTGGTTCACCAATGATGACGTTTCTCCAGTCGGCCATAGGAGTATCTTCGCTGGGTGATTTTAAAGTATCAATTTTATAGTTACCTAGGGCGACCCAGCCCTTAAAGCCAAGGACCATCTTTGATTCGATATAGTTTCGCTCGTATGTTCCACGGCAGGTGACTTCTTCACAGTCAAAAAAAGGAAAATCAAAATTAGAGTGGATGATTTGGCGACCGGCCACAAAACCTAAAATTGAAATAGGATAAATTTCTAATTCAGCTTTTGCACTATTAATGACTGCAGATGTGCTGGCACCTAAAGCCGGGCGGACGAGTCCAAAGAGAAAATCTTTATTGTTCTCTTTTTTTCCCCAGAGAAGCTGGCCATAGCCACCATCGGCGTAAAGTTCAGCTCCAAAGGAGGGAAGACTTCGACCTTGGACACCATAGTTAAGATCAAATTGGCCCGCTCTTGCCCAAAAGGAAAGAGAACATAAAAAAAAGAGAATATATTTCATGAGCAAGATCTTAAACTAAGGATTCTCTTGATACTGAGCATAAAGAGCAACTTTCTCTAAAGCTTTTTTAAAGGCTTCATTTATGGGCATTCGATCTTGAATGAGGGCCGGATCTAGTTGAGCTAAACGGTATGACCAAGTGACAAGCATAGGGGTTTTTTCTTCAGTGACTAGTTTTTCATTTTCTTGGGTAAGCTCTGGGTATTTTTCACGAATAAGCTTACAAACAGAGAGAGTGATCTCTCTATGTTTATTGTAAAAGCCTGAAACTCCAAACATTCGGCATAAAGAAGGGCGCTCCTTATAGACACCACATTGACCTAGAGAGCCATCTGGAGAATGAGGTTGATACATTAAACAATGATCTTGAGTTGTTGATTCAAGTTGTTCAAACCAAAACTCTAATTTTCCCTCATCATACATTCTAAGGGCGAGAGGGAGCATCTCTATAACTGAGGCTTCTACTTCTGGATTGTTGCAGCATTTTCCACAGCCCTCCAGGCAGTGAAGTCCAGTGCCTTTTTGGTACTCAGAAAATGTTCTCCACATTTCATCGTAAATATTTTGCAGATTTTCGCAAAATTCCCTTATATTCATGAGTAATGTCTCACTTTTACTTTGCCCTTACTAATTCTGAAGTTGAAGCTCTGCTTAAGCAAGAGTTGAATTGGTTTTATCCCCAGCTTAAGCCGAGTTATTCTAGGCCTGGTTTTCTGACTTTGAAAGCAGAGACCGCAATAAATTTTAATCCTTGGATGGCCCGACTCTCTGGAATTTGTCTTGGAAAAAAAAGTGTAGAAGATTTAATTAAGCTACCTAAGGCTTGGCTATGGAAAAGGCAGGAAGATTTTAATCCTCCGGAGTCTTTATCTGAGTTAAATCAAAAGTCTCTTTTTAAAATTGGTGAGAAGGTGAGTCTCATCATGATGGTGGGAGAGAATGAATTCTGGCTTGGTGAGTACGTTCTTAAGAGGACTCATTTTCAAACTCCTGGAGAGTTAAGTTCAATACTAGAAAAAAAGGCTCCCTCTCGTGCTTACTATAAATTGGCCGAAGCTTTTGAAGCTTTCGACCTCCCTATGGATTATGAAGAAAAAGTTCTAGAACTTGGCTCAGCTCCTGGTGGAGCCAGTCTTTTTCTTCTGGAGCAAGAAATGAAAGTGATTGGTGTTGATCCAGCTGATATGGATCCCACTATTCTTAAACACCGAAATTTTAAACATTTAAAAAAACCATTTGAAACCATAACGTCCAGCAATTTTCAAGAAGACATTGATTGGATTGTAAGTGATGTCAATCTTCCTCCAAGTGTAGTTATAAAAGAGGTGGATCGTTTACTTGAGTTTTTAGAACCGAAAGGACTCGTTCTTACTCTGAAGTTAAATCAAGATAGATACCTTCGCATGCTTAAACCTATTGCTGAGTCCTTCAGGAAGAAAGGATTTTTGCAAGTTGAAATTAAGTATCTTCCGTCTCACCGTCAGGAAATTGCTTTAATTGCAATCCGCTAAACTCGTCGTCAGAGATTTCCAAGTATAAGATTGAAGCCCCATTTTTGATTTACCATTGGAGTAGACTCCCCAGGCCATCGTTGCAATGGTGGCATTGGCCGCAGCATCTGCCCAAGATCTGGCCTCTTTCGTATTGGCCTCTTCATTTTGCCCATGGACTCTGGCCGTGAGTTTATTGGATGAGTAACTTACACTGAATGTATTGGTCGCTGCACTTGTAAAAAAGTGGTCCGTCACTCCGTGTTTATATCTCAGGAGTGGGTTTAGAGTTGGGCGGACGATGATTTTTAATTCATTTTTTGATGTGGTCACTTGCTCAATTCTCACCCAGTAGGTCCTGAGGGTTGGGTCCATAGGTAGTTTAATTTCAATGAGGTCACCATGCTTGGCTGACCTTGAAATGATATTGCCTGCCGAATCGTGAAGGATAAAATCTTGACCGGGAAGAGTGATTTCATTTTCAAAGTTATTAATATTTAAAAGACGAGAGACCGCACGATCAAAGATGGATTTTTTTTCTGTGTCCGTCTTACCCGAAAGACTACAACTTGAAGAGGAGTCTGATTCAAGACGGTTAATATGAAAGAACTCTTGGTCCAGTGAAGAGAGTTCTTCGAAAGTGTAGCTATCCGTAATAAGCTCTGCATCCGCCAAATTCTCATGAGGTTTAGCATAGGCTGCTCCAAGGGTGATAAGACCAGATAAGCTCACCATGATTATATTTTTAGAAATCATTTTTAACTCCTGTATGGGGGTATTTTAATAAGATTTTGATGTGAGGAGTTAGCGAAAGGGCTTAGACATGAATTTTTAACAATACTGTCTATTTTATTTCCAGTTCTTGATCCTGAATCTTTTAAAGTGGGAGAAGGTTTCCGAGATATTTTCAGATGTTATAAGGGCCAGGATCACAAAAAGTGAGCCTAAGATAAAAAAGATTTTGGCCAGACTAAGGTAGCTATTGAGTTCCAAGACTTCTGAAAACATCCAGCTGATGTTCATGCAAATCCAGCAAAGAATAGCGACATTAATGAGCGTATGAGTTCTTCTTTTTTCAATATAGCAGAGAAATAATCCGGATAGGATTGTCGGGATAATCATAAAAATTGAAAGCTCCTGAACTTCTAGCATCCAAGAGGCATCCATAAGAAACCACGAAACCGAATTGGTGCTGTCGAGTAGATCTTTAGAGATAAAGAAAGGACGCTGTTCATTATTCATGCCGGCATACTAAACCGAAATTTAAAAAAATGATTGAGAGGTAGTAATTTTTATAGATTGAATTTACATCAAAGGAGCTGTGGAGAGTTCATTCCCGACCATGCCCTGAAAGAGGCTTTCAATGAGATCAACAATCATCACACCATTAAGATGATCATACTCGTGCTGAGCTATAATGGCCCCCATGCCTGATAATTCTTGGCTTACATGGGACCCATGCTGATCAAAATAACTGAGATGGACTTTCTTAAACCTTTTCACAGTTAAAGTTTTTCCTGGAATTGAAAGGCAGCCTTCAGTGGAGCTTTTTTGCCCAAACTCTTCAAGGTATTCAATTTTTGGATTAATCACAACCGTGAAAGGAACGCTGGGCCAGCTTTTCATGACAAACATACGGAGGGATTTATTCACTTGAGGAGCCGCAAGTCCAACCCCATTTGATTTTGCCATTGTTTCGGCCATATCACTAATGAGGCTTTGAATCTCTGGGGACTGGATGTCCGCATAGGAAAGCTCTTGGGCTTCCAATCTTAATGTTGGGTGACCCAATTTGATGATTTCAAGTGGTTTGGCCCAAACAGAGAAAGTGGCAAAAATAGCTAAGATAATTAAGCGATTCATGAATTACATCTGTTGGATTGTGCCATCACCAGCAATAAAGAGAGTCATATTATTTTTATCTTCTCTCACAACTGTTGAAACGCTGTAGTAAAGTGAAAGTGTGGCCGCTGCAATAGGATCTTCATCCGTTCCAATATTACTCAAACCAACGACACTCATTTTGGCATTAAATGTATAGCCCCAAAGAACATTTACTTTTTCTGGAACAACTTGAGCGTTCGTGATGTAAGCACCCTTGCCGCCAAATTGTCCGCCGTAACTCATATTTACATTATAAACAAATGAAACGACCTCTGTTCCGTAACCATTCTTATAGCTGACTTTAAATTTTACGAATTTTGGAGTCTTCCATCGGCTGAGGTGCATGGGAGAAATTTCCTGGCCATACTTCGTTTCAAGAGGGAGGACAGAAATTGGAGCATAATTTGTATTGATGACTGGTTTTCCGGCTTCAATAATTTTGTAGATTTCCTTACCAAAGGCGATGAGATCTTTTGCAATCGAAATCACATCCCCAATTTCAGTGCGGGGATCTTGGACGTAGTTCTGATCTACATGTTTTATTTCAATGTCTTCTTGAGAATCCGTGCTTTCCAGGACTTCAATTGAAACATCTGAGATTTGAAAGTAGGGATCAAAGGCATCAACATTACTATGAGCAAGAACGACAGACGTCGCACAAAATAGTCCTAAAATGATTGATAGATATTTCATTAGAAGCTCCCAAGTTAAATCAGGAGCTTATTTTGTCTCAGAGCAAAAGGAAACGGCCAAATAAAATCTCTAAAAGAGTCTGACATTTACAGTTCAGGATTCATAAAACCTTGGGGAAAGAACTGGCCATGAGGGTCGTGTTCTTTTTTAAGGTCCATAAAGAGTCCTGCTTGGTGGGGGCCATGGAATTTTTTAATATATTTTTGTTTGATCAGACCAATTCCATGTTCCGCAAAAGGAGAGCCATGCCATTCGTGGACTTTATTATAGAGGGCCTGAAATTTGTCCAAGCATTGAGGGGTTTGTTCTTTAGTTGGCATATAGTTGTAATGAAGGTGGGCATCACCAAAATGACCAAAGAGGCAATAGCGAACGCCAATTTGAGCTGCTTCGCGGTAAAAATTCAGAAGGTCTTTAAATTTTTCTCCAGAGACTTGGCAATCAGTTCCAACTTTTACGACTCCCATTTTTGAATTTTCCTCAAAAATGGCCCTTGGGACTCCGGCCCTCACGTGATGGAACTTATTTTCAGCAATTTCAAAAACGTTTTCAGCACTCGTTAAATTGAGCCCACACAAAACCTCAGAGTAAATTTCTTCAAAACGATCAGTTCTTACTTCGAGAAAGATAACATCTTGATTCGTTCCAAGTTTTTCATCGGCCTTGAGATAGTTCATGCAGTTTGAGTCTAAAAGTTCACAAGAAAGAATAGCGTCTCTCTTGTCTTGCACGGCCTTAAAAATTTCAAGATGAGGAGTGTAATCAGTTTCCCATCGAGGGAGGAGCATAAATACGTAAGTCAGATCAAAATTTTCAGTGGTTTCAATTTCAACCTCAGTCACAATACCAAGTTGTCCCTCAGTCCCAATCATGAGATCTGTTTCCTTCTCAAAGCGAGGGTAAGGTGCATTCTTAAAGTTTTGGTAAGCATTAAATTCTTGTTGATAAGTTTTGAGATGAGATGATGCTGTATTGAAATTAGAATCACGGTGGAGTGTTTTTTCTTTACCCTCATAATTAAGATACTTAAGACTCACAACTTGAGAGCGCATATTACCGAATCCAAAGCATCTTTCACCAGTACATGAAGTTGCAATACCGGCTGTGATGAGAGCTAATTGCTCTGTTGGCGAAGTCTTGAGGTTCCTTCCATTTGAGCGAAGAAATTTCTTCGCATCTTCCCAAGAAACGGCCCCTCTTAAAACTAAGTTTCCATTTTCTTTTAGTTCCATAGAGGAGGGGAGCTTACTCAAATCGCATAAAAAATACTCCCCTTCTTTCCAAGGGAGTAGAGCTTCGATTTTATCATAAGGGATAACGGTTGAAGTTTTTGAGGAAAAATAAAAACTCGGTTTATGGCCCTGGATATGGCCTATAAGGTCTTCGATAGAGTAGAATGTCTTTGTTATAAACGGCATAAAATTTCTCACAATTAAATGAAATGATCTTAGCTTGTTTTTTAAGGAGAGGCCATGGAAGTTGTAGCTGTCTTAGGTGCGTCTAGTGATCCTAATAGGTATTCATTTAAAGCTTTAGAGTTATTGAAGCAGTATGGTCATAGACCTCTCCCCATTCATCCCCGTGAAAAAATCATACTTGATTTAAACGTCGTGTCGAGTCTGAGAGATCTGATTAATCAAAAAGAGTCTGTAGATACTTTAACTATGTATGTGAATCCGGCCCTTTCTACTCCGTTAACGGCAGATATTTTAGAATTAAAACCGAAACGAGTTATTTTTAACCCCGGTACAGAAAACCCGCCCCTTCAAAAAGAGCTAGCCTCTCATGGAATTAAGGTTGAAGAGGCTTGCACTTTAGTCTTATTGAGAACTGGGCAATACTAATTGTCTAAACATCTCAGAGGGGAATTGGCAGCGATGTAATTCTCAAAGAGAGGCCAGAAGTGTGAGCCTTCTACGTCTTCAGAATTTCTGAGAAGTAAATCTCTGATGAGAGGTGAGATTGTCCCTATCGCGTGAGGAATCTCGCTGGGCATTCCAACGGTATAAAATTTCCAGTTGCTGATCTTCTTGCCGTTTATAAGAAGCTCGTTGAGTTGATCTTTTTTTAATTTAAACCCTCTGCTCTTATTGTCTTTGGTCATAACTTGAGCACCGTCAATAGTGGCATCAAGAGGGTGATCACCAGAACCTAAGAATTTTAAAACTTGATTGAGAAGAAGTCCTGATACTTTGGCCTTTGAAATATTCCAGCCCTGGTCTCCCCATGCTCTGAAATGAGGAAAATTATCAATCAGATCACCAAACCTAATGGCCCCTGCTGCAATTTCTTCACCTTGAAAAATATCAAGCTGAAGACCTAGGTCTGCATCGGCGGTTTCTCTAGTTAGTCTCGCAATATGACGAGACCAGCAGGACTGAGGTTCATTCACTAAACCTTCTTTTAGGCCTGTAAGTTTAATTTCTGAGAATCCAATGACTTCATCCCAAGGACGATTAAAATATTTTTCTCTGTTAACATAGGCCTGATCAACAAAATGACGAAGTTTTTTATCCTCAGCAAGTTCTTGAGTCACATCATAAAGTCGATAATCAATCAGTTTATATTCACCTTTACCATGCACGTCGAGGATAAGTGAACCAATGGCCAGTCCATGAGCACCTGTTTGGAGAATAGGGATAATTTCCCCTTTCTGATTTTGAGTCATTTTAGGTTGATCAAGTCTTGTATGAGAGTGCCCTCCTACAATCAAATCGATGTCACTTGATTGTGCAATAAGAGACATATCGTCATTAAGACCGATATGAGTCAGTCCAATCAATAAATCAACTTTATCTTTCTTGGCCTTACGTTCGATTTTTAAACCTTTCTTAATGGTAGGAGCGATAAATCCATGGGGGAGTAGAGAGTATTGATAATGAATTTCTGGTGTGGTGAGACCAAAAATTCTAATTTTCATTCCATCTAGATCATAGTCGACATGGTTCTTCACTATGCCATGAAGACCCATGAGAGCTTTGCCCTTCATATTAGCTGATAGAATGTCTGCTTTAAGACGTGCCTTATGGATTTGATGGGCAAGTTCCTTGCCGCCTAAAATAAAATCATGATTCCCTACCACCGTAGCATCGATCCCTAAAAGATCGAGTGCTTTCAGAGAATCAACACCATTATTAGAAAAGTAATAACTTGATCCTTCACCAAAGTCCCCAGCATCAAGGAAGTAAGTTTCAATCCCTTTTGAAGCGGCATCCTCTTTAAGTTGATCGACGAGTGTTTTTATTCTGGCATAACCGCCTTTACCGCTCCTTGATCCTTCAAAAAATGAGTGAAGATCATTACTATGAATAATTTGCAGGAGTTTAGCTTCAGAGATTGAAGTTAACGCAAAAGAAAGCAGGAGGGTTGTGAGTTTAAAAAACTTCATGTGATAGGTTTCCAAGAAATGGACCAGAATCGGTCTTTTTACCATTTAAAATCACATTCTTTTGTTTGGATATAATGTAAATTTTTCCCTCTGAAAAAGGGGGCAAAGAATTAAATTGATCAGTCATTGACCATAGGGGGGAAGATTCGGTAAAAGTGCCCTATGAAATCTGAATTATTACTACCTGTTGGCAATATGGCCATGTGCCTTGCCGCGATACATCATGGAGCTGATGCGGTTTATTTTGGAGTCCCTTTCTTCAATGCTCGCGGCAGAAGTGCAGATTTAAATTTAGATGAGCTTAAGGAGATGATCGATTTATGTCATCTCTACGGGGTGCGTACTAATCTTGCTTTTAATGTTGTTATTTTTCAGCACGAAATACCTAAGGTCATTGAACTACTTGAACAAATCCTTCCTCTTGGTCCTGATGCGCTAATTGTTCAAGACTTGGGCCTTGCTTCGCTCATCAGAGAAATGGCCCCTCACCAACGGATTCATGCCTCGACTCAAATGACAGTGACTAATGCTGATGCCATTGGGCTTTTAGAGGATTTAAAAATTGATCGTTTTGTCTTAGGACGTGAAAACTCTATTTCAGAAATTAAAGACATTCGCTCTCATACAGATAAAGAATTAGAAGTTTTTGTTCATGGGGCCTTGTGTGTGGCCTATTCGGGACAATGTTTTACTTCAGAATCTCTTGGTGGAAGAAGTGCCAATCGTGGTCAGTGCGCACAAAGTTGTCGCTTGGAATATGAGCTCTATGTTGATGATGTAAAAAAAGAAATGGGCGAAAAAAAGTATCTTGTTTCTCCTAAAGACCTCATGGGGATTGCTCAAATTGGAGACTTGAAAGACGCCGGTGTTAACTCTTTTAAAGTGGAAGGGCGACTGAAGACGCCAGAGTATGTGGCCAGTGCTGCTAGAAATTATCGAGAAGTCATTGATGGCCAAGAATTAAATTTAAAAGATCGCTCTCTAGAGCTTTCAAGTACCTATTCGAGGGGTTTTTTTAGTGGCTGGCTTAATGGTGTTGATCATCAAAACTTAGTTGATGGAACTTTTAGCTCTCACCGTGGTCTAGAAATTGGAAAAATAATTGAATTGAAGAAAAATAAATTGATGATTTCTTCAACCGAATCCCTCAAGGCCGGGATGGGTTTACTGTTTGTTGGAGACGCAGAGGTCGGATCAAAAATCTTTGCTGTTGAGAAACGTGGGGCATCCTATGAAGTTGAACTTTTAGGAAAGACTCTGGCCTTGAAAACTGGGATGAAAGTCTATCTTAATTCTTATGAAGGTCTGGATAGGGAACTTCAGCGTGGCTGGCAGTCAAGAGAGTTTCAAAAGAAGATTCCTCTTAAATTAATGATCCATGGACTTTTAGGTGAACCTTTACATGTTAAGGCGATAGATCCAGAGGGAAGAGAAGTTTATGCCCAAACTATTTCAAACTTATCTTCTGCCCAAAACCGTAAATTAACAAAAGAAGATTTGCAGGAAGAGCTCGGTGCCCTAGGTGCGAGTGCTTATAAATTAGAAAGCTTCGAGTGCTACCTAGATGAGAATCTTTTTATGAATCATCGCGAGCTTAAAGATCTCAGAAGAGAGTTGATTGAGAAGTTGAACAAAGCTCGTACAAGTGTCGTTTCGAAGAAGATTAATTCTATTTCTCTTCCTTTAAAGTCAAACTCAGGTATAGCTCAAACAAAACTTAATATTATTCTCAGGACTAAAGAACAAGTGGATGGTTTTTTAGATGATTGGGATAAAAATGTATTTCAAGAATATTTTCAATACCTGGGTTGTGTGATTTTAGATTTCGAATTTGGTAAGGATTACTTAAGTTCAGTGGACGCTCTTAAACAGAGGAAAATACTAAGTGCCATAGCAACGACTCGTATTTTAAAGCCTCGTGAATATCATCATTTAAAAACGATTATACGCTGTAACCCAGATCTGATTCTTGTACGGAATCTCGGTGCGATTCAATTTCTTAAAAGAGAAACAACTATTCCTCTTATGGGCGATTTTTCATTGAATATGACTAATTCATTATCGGCCCAATACCTCGTGAGTAAAGGTCTTGAGAGTGTTTGTACCTCTTATGATTTAAATCAGGGCCAGCTTATAGACTTGATTGAACATACGGATGCAGGCAAATTGGAAGTCACTCTTCATCAATACATGCCAGAGTTTCACATGGAACACTGTGTGTTTGCAGCTTTCTTATCCAAAGGCCATTCATTTAGGGATTGTGGAAAGCCCTGTGAGAAACATGAAGTGAAACTTAAAGATCCTTACGGCAATTGGCATCACTTGAAAGCCGATCAAGAGTGTCGAAATACTTTTTTTAAAGCAACTCCTCAATCTGCCTCCTTCCTTGTGGAAGAATTAAAAAATAAGGGTATCAAGGCTCTTAGACTTGAAGCCTTAAATGAGAAGGCGAAAGATTTTAATCAAAAGATTCTGATTTATCTTAAACTTTTAAAAAATGAGATTTCATCTGAGAAGGCCGTCAGTCTCTTAGAGCTTAAAGAAGCTTATGGATTAAGTGAAGGTCAAATCCAGAAATCAGACAGTTATAAAGACCGAAAAAAGCAAACTAGAGTTTAAAACTCTATAAGATTTACAAAATTCTCAGTCTATTATTCCAAACGAATTTTTAAGACATATTATCCCCCCTCTTAAAGGTGGCAAGTATGCTTAAGATGTGCCTCATTCTTTTTCTCTCATTCGCAACACTTCCCCATACATTCGCAGGTATTATTAAAGATTCTACTTTCTTTGATACAGTCGGTTCAATTAAGAGTTTTTCTTGGGCCCCTTCTCGTTATCAAAGTGATTTTCGCTATGATGTTTTTTATTACATTCCTGAAAGCTTAAAAGATGAACAAAATGTTCCCGCCCTGATTTTTAATCATGGAGGAGGCTCTTCAACCATGAACCGTGAAGGTTCAATTAGGGCCGTTAATCTTTATATTAATGATTTAAAGCGTCTCGCCGATGAATTAAAGATTGTCGTTGTCCTGCCTTCTGCCAATGGTCTTAATTGGGGGGGGCATACGAGAGGTCTTGTCAGAGATCTTGCTCGACTTATAAGAAAAGATCTCGATGTAGACGCCAATCGAATTGGACTATCTGGCCACTCAATGGGAGGAATGGGGATTACAAGAAGCTATCTTTGGGTGGCGGATGAGTTGGCCTTCTTTCTCCCCATGGCGGCTGGAATGGATGTTAATCATCAGTCTGAGGAACATCTAAACAAAGTTTTTAATGTTCCCTATATTCATCTTCAAGGACGACGTGATCATTTTGAGATTTTCATCACGCGATGTGAGGAGCAACTCCGACGGACCAAAGAATTAGAACTAAAATATAATCAATTCTCTATGTTCGATATGGTTTTTTATGAGGGAAGTCACAACTACGACTATGAACTCTTTAAGTCAAAAGTGAATAGACTCATGGGCTCTTTTCCAAGGGATCTCTATCAGAAGGAACTCTGGGGGAGTCTTCATACTGTTCAATCAACAAATACAGAGAATGGAATTGTCTATGATTATGATTCGGAAAATCGCTATTTCTGGATAGAGGCAAGAGAAACTGATCTTACGATATCTGAAAGAATTGATTTCCATGCCAAAATTGATCAGCAAAATGTACTTATTGATCTTAAAAGCATTCCCAATCAAAGTAAGGTCTTACGTGTTTATCTTTCTTCTAAAATGATAGACTTGTCTTTGCCAGTAGAAGTGTATGTTAATGGTTTTATGAAAGAGAGAAGAATACCTCGAGATTTGAGTCCGAAAATAACTGACTCTCATGACCCTGGTTTTTTATTCGATGACTTCATTGACATCACACTTTAAATTTTAATTTCATCCCGTGAAATTTCTTTCCATTCACCCGGTTCAAGACCATCGAGGTGTAGGTTAAGCATTTTTTTTCTCATAAGTCTTAGAGTCGGATGACCAATCGCCGCTGTCATTTTTCTCACCTGGCGATTCTTACCTTCAACGATTTTTATTTCAAGCCAAAAGTCTTGAATTGATTTCCGAATTCTAACCGGTGGATCTCGAGGTGGCACTTGGGGTTGAGGATCAAGAATTTTAACTTCACAGGGTAGGGTCATATAGTCTTCAATTTTCAGTCCCTGCCTCATTTTTTGGAGACTTTCTTCAGTCGGCAATCTTTCGACAAGGGCCCAGTAAGTTTTAACTTTCTGATTCTTGGGGTTAAGTAATTTTTCTATTAAAGGGCCATCATCGGTCAAAAGGAGTAGCCCTTCTGAGTCCTTATCGAGTCTTCCTGCAGCATAAATATGTGGCGGTAAATTAAACTCAGATAGACTTCTTGCTCCATCTTCAGAGGTGAATTGGGAGAGTACATTAAATGGTTTGTGAAAGATGATGTACTTAGGCATAGGCGTTCAACTTTACCAAAAAACTATAGTATTAAAAATATTTCTTTAAGTTTACTACTGCTCGACTAAAACTTCCAGCTATTGACTCTCATGGGAGTTAGTCCTTTAATAAATTTATGTCCGATTATGAATTAGTTTATAGTGATGATCCTAATTTTAAAAAGCGTTGCCAAAAATGTAGCAAGTTCCCTTGCGCATGTGCAAAAAAAGAAGACTTAGTCCCAGCTTCACATATGCTTAAAATTCGTCTTGAAAAAAATGGTCGTGGTGGAAAGAGTGTCACTGTTATATTTGAGCTGCCACCGAATGAGGCTTATTTTAAAGATTTAGAAAAAAAACTAAAGGGTGTTTGTGGAACTGGTGGTTCTTACAAAAATAACACAATTGAAATTCAAGGTGATCACCGAGAAAAAATAAAATCATTCCTTGAAAAGATTGGTTTTAAAACAAAACTTGCGGGTGGTTAAATTAAGCTTATGAAAATACTTATAATTTTCTTACTATTAGTTTTTAGTTCTTTGGTTTGGTCTTTTCCTAAAGTTGGGGATTTTGTTCGTTTTGAAGCTCACTTTCAGGGTGATCATTACAAAATCGAGAAGAAAGTCTTAGCTTATGATAAAGAGAAAGATCTTTTTAAGGTGAGAACACTTTCTCTCGTTAATAATGAAATTTCTCAAGATCAATCCCATGATTTACCCCGAAATTTTCTCTACACCCGTGAAAAAGTTGAAAATGTTTTCAAAACATGTGTCAGTCGAGAAGGGGCTTTAGGTCAAATTCGAATTGAAGACAAAGTCATAAAAGTTTGTGAGTTTTATAATGAAGACTCTCAATTGAGTTACATGATTGGTGAAGTCCCTTTCGGACAAGTGAAGTTTCAAATTTATCTTCAAGATGAAGATTTCTTAGATTTTAATCTGACGAGATTTGTTCACGGTGAATAAAAAGTTCGACCATTACCTTTAACTAATTCGTCCATGACTTTAATTCCACTTAGAATTTTTTGTAAAAATGAGGACTCATTTTTCACATAGATGAAGTTGGGGTGTTGTGACCAAAGTGACTTTAATTTGAGATCTATCTCGATAGCCTTCTTTTGACTCTCGTTTCTTACAGGATTACCAATATCAATGGCTATTCCTCCGGCAGCAGCCGTTTCAAAAAATATGACAGCATCATAGCGACTTAATTCTTGCTCTAAACTTGTGCCCATCGTCTTAAAAAAATCATCTGCCCCATGAGGCCAGTAGCCAGCACCATCAATCGTTCCACGATCACAAAGTAAAGTGTGATTGGGTGAAATATTGGCATAAGCATTTTCAAGATTTATCTGTACGTGATAAATTGATTGTTGGATCGCTTCGACAACAAAATCTGAATCAACACGAGGGAAACCACCACGAAAAAGCAGGGTCGCCGCTTCTGGCACAACTGAGATGATATCTTTGTATTCAAGCTTAAACAGTTGGGCCGCTGTAGACTTTCCTCCACCAGGGCCACCGGTAAGGGCTATTTTTTTAATGGTTGTGGCATTTGTTTTAGATTTTTCCATATAAACCAAAGTATAGTGAAACTTATGAAAGGTGAAAATGATCTTAAATTAAATTTATGCCTTAATTGTCGACGGCGTCTTTTGACTTGCGTTTGCAAGCTTTTGAGACCCTTTACGACCCACACGAAATTTGTCATTTTAATGCACCCCATGGAGTTTAAAAAAGAGAAGGTGGGGACTGGTCGTTTTTCTCACTTAATTCTGACGAACTCAGAAATCATTGTTGATCTTGCTTTTGATACAAATAAGCAGTTTACCCATGCTTTAAATGATCCCAAATATCAATCCTTTCTACTTTATCCAGGGGATAATAGTTTAGACATCCGTGAAATGAGATCAGAGCTCTCTTCTGATAAAAGACCTTTGCAGATATTTGTCATTGATGGAACATGGCCCTGCGCTAAGAAGATGGTGAAGCTCACTCCCTCCTTACACCATTTGCCACGAATTAGTTTTAAATCAAATCGTGTATCGAAGTTTCAAATTAAGCACCAACCGATCGAAGGTTGTTTATCAACAGTTGAATCACTTCATCAGGTGATCATAGAGTTGAATGAAATAGGTTTAGAGAAGACTCAAGGTCATGAACAAAATTTGATGGATGTTTTTCTTTCAACAGTTGATCAGCAACTTAGTCTCGCAAGTGATCCTAGTAGACAGGGGTATCGTAAAAAACCTTTCTCTACACCTGAGCAGAGAAAGATTTCTAAAAAATGGTCAGGACGAAGTCTTTATTTTAAACCGGAGAGTGAATAATCTCTTGTCTCGGTTTATCACCCCAGTGATATCCCTTTTTAAAGCTTTTTATGACGGCCAGTAATCTCCACCATGAAGTTAATTGCTTGTATCCAAAATTAAAGAGTAGGCAGACGAGTATTGTTTTTGAATATGACCATTTTTTAAAGAGTGAGACATGTTTATTATCTAAGTGGTTTCCAAAGAGCGTAATAGAAATATTGAAAATAAGTCCTAGTCCAAGGTAAAGGCCAACTGTCTCATAATTAATCCATCCTTGAATGAGAGCAAAAGGGACGGCCACAAGTGCAATAATCTCAAAAAGTGGAGAAATGATTTCAACTAACCATGAATAGGGAATAGCAAAAAGACCTAGAAAACCATGACCTGGATTAAAAATTAAATCGAGGTGACGAGAAAGAGTTTCAATAAGTCCCATTTGCCATCTCATCCTTTGTACCATGAGATGCTTCTTATCCTGAGGAACTTGTGTATAACAAGTTGTGACCGGAAGAATTCTGAACTTATTATGAAAGCCTGGATAAGCCTTTCTTAGTCTAATGATAAGATCCAAATCTTCTGTGACAGAGTTGTAGCGAAAGCCGCCAACTTTTTTCCATGCCTCTTTTCTTAGCATACAAAAAGCACCAGAAATTAAAGAGGTTGATCCGATGTAGCTCCAACCGAGTCGAACACATAAAAATGTTCTAAGGTATTCGATACTTTGAAAACTAATAAGCCAGTTCTTTGATTTGTTGTGGGCCGGGACATTCTTTTTAAGAACAGGTGAGTTAAGGACTTGAATGATTCCACCGGCAGCGAGAAGTTCTGGATCATAGGCAAAATTTCTTAAAGCAGCCTCTACACCATCAGCTGTTGGAATGGTGTCTGCATCCATAGTACAGATAAGTTCATATTTAGATAATCTGATTCCAGTGTTAAGAGATTCTGCTTTCCCTTGATGTTTTGATTCTATCACTATGAGTTCAGGATAGCTCAATGACTTAAAAATCTCAGAACCCTCAGAAGTTCTTTTGAGTTGAAACATAACTTGTAGGATTTTAAATGTCTGATCGTGTGAACCATCATTAATAACAATGATCTCTTTATTCATTTGTGGGAGTGAGAGATAAGTTTGTAAAGTTTCAACAATGATTGATTCTTCATTGAAAGCTGGAATCACAAAAGAAACCCCAGGGAGTTTATCATTTGTATGCAGCTCTTGATCCTTTTTAAACTTCTTGATCTTAAACCATGAGAGTAGAGCAAGCACTCCATAAACAAGATTAATGCCCAAAAAATAGTAAGCGGCATATTGCAAAAATGTCATAATGATTTCTTGTAGCATCAGAATATCCAGTTAAAGTTTAAAGTGGTTGTTAAAAATTGGTTATTTAATTTTCCAAGATCTGAGTAATCAAAAAGAGCGTCAACTTTTAAATCATTTGAAAAATTATGGCCTAGTCCTGCACCAATTGTTTTTGTTTCAATTGTCTGAGATGACCTCCCAATAAGTGCTTGAGAGGCTTCAATACCTTTTGAGGCAAAAAATATGAGACGATAATTATCTACATGTTGAGAGATGACCTTAAATCCCAAACTATTCACTTCTTTGGTATTTAAGGGACGATGAAAATGTGCCTGACCTAACAAAGCGTACGGGATAACAATAAAATGTTTAAACTTTTCAATTTCAAGTCCCCATCTGATCCACTGGAGGTGAGTCTGGGAGAAATTTGAGTTTTGATATGAAAAAGAGGAAGAGTATCCTGGCATATGGGCCAGATAGATTGATAGGTAATATTGATCGCTTGGCAAAATTTCTGACTCAGCTTTTGATTTGAGATATTTTGCTTCAATCGAAGTGCGTTCATTTATTTTAAAAATAAATTGAGGTCCTAAATTGAACTCATACAGGTCAAATCTTTCCAAGTAGTTTGAAGAAATACCGAGTTTAATATTTTCTGTTGCATTGGTTTTAAGCCCAAGCTGGGTTAGTCGGCCAGATTTCCCATTCTTATTAATGTGTAGATATTGGTGGACTAGATTTAAATCTGATGAAAAGACATTACCAGACAGAAAAGCTAGGAATATAAAGATCAACCGGCTCATTTCCATCCTTGGGTCAGTAGTTGTTAATCTGTATTCCTATGTTAGAATTTATTGAACCAATTAGGCAAAGTATTTTCCAAAAGAAGTCATGAGAGTCGTTAAAGTTGAAAATGGTTTTTTACTTTATATAAAGATTTTCAAACAATTAGCTGCTAATCAGCACAAGGTCATTCTTTGGCAGGTTTCTCCAGAAACTGGTGGACGACAAATATCAGAGATGTATTTAAACACTTTTAATATGGAGACTAAAAAGGTCTACTTTTCTCTTAATGGATTTTCTTTATTTAAAACTGACCTCCCGCTCTATGGCTATGTTGAAGCTGGTGCCTTTATTTTTAAATCCATCATTGAAAGTATTAAAGATTCAACTATCTGCATGACACTGCCTGATCAGCTAAGCTTGCTCGAAGAGTCGGACAACTTCAAGGCTGATCCAACATCTCAAAAATCTGCTTCAGAAATTTATAGATTAAAAACAATGGATACTTCTTTTGAAAATCAAGGTCCTGATTACATGAGAGTCAAATCTCTTTCTCAGCGTACGGCCCATGATCAGGAGTTTCTCAATCAGGAGTTTGGGCTCTCATTAGATCAAGAAGATAAGCTTTTTGCTGATAAGCGGGAAAGTCCCAGGGCGAGACCAAAGGATGATAAGTTTGTTAAAATTTTAAGTCCTAATGGTAATGGGCCAATGATTTATCGACTCTTTGATTTATCTCGAGGTGGTCTTGGATTTGTCTCTTTAAGTGAGACTGAGTTTTCAAAAGGCACAGATATCCAAATTATGGGTTTTAATGAATTTCAATTAGATGATCCCCTCATTGGAAAAGTGATGTCCATCCGTCCTATGGATGAACATCAAGTTGAGTTTAAAATTGGAGTCAAGTTTTCAGAGGGGCAGGACTAAAATTCATATCTGTAATGGAAAGTATTTTCAAAACCTGTATCTGATCTCTTAATAATCCGACGTTGTTTTTTTAGTTCTCTTCTGATCTTCTTCAAATCTTTATCTAATTCGCAAGGGTCAACATATTCATGATCTTTACCTTGATCACAAATTAGGGAGTGTTTGTGCATAAAAATGAGCTCCGAAAGTGCCAGATCTTTCGCCTTAATTGTTTTTCTTTTATCAAAATTGAGATGACCACCAATACCTTTTAGATGGTCAGGGTAAATCTGAAACATTTCTTTAATGAGTTTGCAGGCATTAGGAACATTTTCATTTTCTAGTTCTTCACGGCTTTGTTCTACTTTTTCAATGAGAGTTTCAACTCGATCAAGCATCTCTTTTTTTACTCTTTGTTCTTTTAGGGTCTGGGCCAATGTCAGTTGACTGAAAAGTAGAGTCACTAGAAAAAGATTAAATTTCATATAGATCTCCCATTAAAATGACGGCCGACAAATATTTAGACAACTTAAATACTTAAATGCCTGTCAGTTTTATAATATTGAGAGATTAATATCCAAAACCCATGCCAAGTCTGTCTTGTATCATGCCAAGTTGGATTCTTAGGTCGATCAGTTGCTGATCCCAATAGCTTGCGGAAGTAAATTGAGGGAACATTCTTTGAAAAGAATGATCTTCCCATCTTTTTGCAATCCATGAATTGAAGTGAACCATCCTCATCGTTCTGAGTGGTTCAGTGAGATTCATTTTTAAATGACTTTTTCTTGTCATCTCTTTATAGGCATCTAGAAAACGCTCCCTTTCCTTGAGGCTGTCTTCGTCAAGTCCTGGAAAGAGTAACCAAAGGTCTTGTTCAACAGGCCCAGTGAGGCAGTCATCAAAGTCAACGGCCATCGGCCCGGCACTTGTCCAAACTATATTACCGCGATGAAAATCACCGTGGAGACGTTGAAACTCAAGTCCGGAAAAAAGGGGAGTTAGAACTTGTTCAAGTTGCTCTAAAAGATTGATGTAGTGATGAAAACTGAGGTGATCTACTGGGGCAAGCTTCTTAAGTTCTGATTTTGAAGCAGAGACAAAAGTTTGGGGATTTAATGAATAGCGATGCTTGAAAATACCCATCGTTCCAATATTGTGGATACGTCCAATAAGCCTTCCAGCTTGATCGATTTCATCTTTTATAAGCTCATCTTTTAATCTGCCTTGAACTTTTGGAAAAAGCGCAAAATAAAGTTGGGTTTCTTGATGTTGATGAAGTGTTTTGCCAGCGAATTCAAGAGGGGCCACAATCGGAACTTCAAATTCAAGAAGACTATTTAAAAACTGGTGTTCCTCGTTGATTTGATCATGACTCCAGCGTCCTGGACGATAAAATTTAACCACCAAATTCGTTCCAGAGAAACCTTTCCCAAAGTCATTTGGTTTCGCTAGCTCGATATCATAAACTCTATTTTCCAAGCTATTAAGGGCCTGAATTCTTCCGGTTAAACGATGGCCAATACCCTCAACGGCCTCAAAGACTGTGTCAGGAGAGAGTTGGTGAAAATGTTTTGTTTCCTGGCCCCATAGGCCTAATACTTGGTTCATTTTGCCTCAAATAGTTATCATAATAAGTCCTTGAATTGACTCATTTTCGTTTAATTCAAGGATTTGAATCTAGTGAACACTGATTACATGGGGAGCAATTCAAATCCAAAAAATCAGGTTCAATCAAAAATATAATCAAATCATGGCTCTCCAATAAAGTTCAATTTAAATTCTCAGACTATCTCAACAATAAATCTCAAGGTAGGAGGCCAAGAAATACGAGCTCTCTATCTTCTTCTGTTTCTCAAGCGACGGTAACGTCTTTTGCCAGATCTTCTTTTTCTCACTTCATTGAGATTATTTTGTAAATCCTTGATAAAGACTGCAAGATCTCTTTGATAGTAAACTTGACCATCTTCCCCAACATTTTGAACATTCATAAACCAGTGGTTATCTTGCGCCATATGTTGAATAACGGTGAAGTTCATTTTTCCAAATGTATGAATAACCCGCCAAGGATTCTCTTCAGGGGATTTATCGAAAACTCGTGAGTGCATGGGACTTGAGGTAATTTCAAAACTCGGTAATCCGAACAAGCTTCTAGGAAACTGCATGATCTCGCTCTGATGTCGATCTCCGCTAAAGAAGACAACAGGGGTACCAATCTGTTTTAGATCTGTTACGAATGCTTCAAAATCAGCAGGATGGTTGCCCTCAAAGGAGTCATATCCATGATAGCCACCAAAAAATTGATCTCCTTTCAGAATGAGACTAGGTTGTCTCTCATCTTTAAGAAGTTTTGTGAGCCACTTGTGTTGTTCAATCCCTAAGTGTTTGCCCTGATTGTGTTTTGCTCTAAAACTTCGAGCATCAAGAAAATAAAGATTAAAGTCACCAAGGCTTAATTGTCCACCAACGCCTAAACCTTTTGTAAAGATCTCATCACTAAGTGATTGGGCATAGAAGGCATCAAAAATTTCTTGGCTTTCTTTTTTGAATTCAAAATCATCTCCAGAATCTTTGGGACCATAATCGTTATCATCCCAAATAGAATGAACTGGAATGAGTTTTTCTTGAAAGAAAAAAGGCAGCCTTAAGCGAGTGTCTGTGTATCTTTGCCAAATGTTTTCAGGTGTTGATGCCAATGGAAGACCACTGTCATCACGATTCGCGTAGACATTATCGCCTAGGAAAATGACATATTCAGGATTGGTAGCAGAAAGCGCATTCCAAATTTTAAAATTTTTTTCGTAACTATCATTCATACAAGAAATGAAAGCCGTTTTAAGCCGATCCTGTTTTATTTGTCCTTTACCGATTAGTCTTTGATCTATGACTTTGCCCGCATGAAAAACATAAAGATTATAGTCATTAGACTGGTCTCTCAGGAAAGCAATTTTATGGATGACCCAATCAGAACTTGGGCGACTGACAATTTTTTCATCCTCAGGTTTATGAATAAGGCCGTCAGCACTTCTCAGTTCAAAATTGAGTTCTTTGCCTTTTGGGGCGAGGATACTGAATTCAACTTCTTTTGCTGAAGTTAATCCTTGAAGAATAGAGAGTTTATCAATTCTTTTTTTTGGCAAACTCGAGCAAGAAGATAAAATAATGAGAAGTATTAATAAAAGATATTTCATATATGGTAGCCAATTTTGATTAAATGATTGCAGAGTTCAATTAAGGGTAAACCAATAATTGCAGTATGATCGGACATATTTATTGATTCAAATAATTTTATCCCTTGAGATTCTAATTTATAGCTTCCTGCACAGTCGAGAGGTTTTTCTAAATCAATATAACGAACAATTTGTTCCTCGGTTAAAGGTCTCATTTTAAGTGAAGTTTCATTAATGAATCTATGCTCTCCATCTGGGAAAACAATGCTGACCGAAGTTATAAGTTGATGTGACTTACCTTGGAGCAACTGTAATTGTTCAATAGCGTTTTCTTTTGTTTTAGGTTTGCTGAAGATTCGCTCACCTAAAACACAAACTTGGTCTGATCCAATTACACAGCAATCGGGATGAAGATTAAAAACGGCCATGGCCTTCTGCCTGGCCAAATCACTTGATAAATTTCTTGGATTTAGACCTTGATTTTTAAGGGAATCCTCATTGAAATCTGGAGCATGAGAAGTAAATGAAAGTCCAAGCTGAGCGAGTAGCTCCTGTCTATACTTAGAAGTAGAGGCTAGAATGAGTGGATAGGGAGTATTTAGTGATTGATTTTTTCCCATATTTTAAGGCAATCAAATCGATCAAGCTTTAACTCTTTCCAAGGATAATCTAAAATGAGATCTCTCGTTGGTGACCTATTGATGCCCGCCTCCAGATTTATTTTTTTCAGTGTTAGGGTGTAGTATTTCCGATAAAATTGAAAAACTGCTGCATATTTATCGTCTTCTTTTTTGGCCGCCAGAATAGATTTTTCAAGGTTATGGGTCTGTGAAGAAATAATTTCAATTAATTTTCTTGAAACTTTGTCATCTGAATTTAACGACCAGTTGTGAAGAGTTTTCATAGTCGATTTTGTTCAATTAAAACTTGGGCAGCTCCTCCGTAGATTGCACCCTTGTCTGAAGAAAGAGAAGCAGTGATGACTTTTATTTTACCAACTAATGAAAAGTGGATTAATTCATTGATTCTTTTTTCAACCAATTGATTTAGAGCTAAACCAAGTTTTGAAACACCACCACCAATAATAAAAGCTTGAGGGCCCAAAAGGACGGCCATGGAGACAAATCCCAACGCAAGTTCCTCTGAAATTTGATTCATGACGGCTATGGCAGCAGCGTTATTTTCGATATAGCGAGCGCCAAGATCCTCAATCGTTAAGTCTTCACCCGTCATTTCTTTTATGGTTTGTTTAATACCCTTCGCCGATAAATAACTTTCAAGATGATATTCTCCGCCGCATGAACAAATTCTTTTTTTCGAATGAGGAATGAGAACATGGCCACCTTCAGCCCCAAGGGCCATATGACCACGATAAAGTCGATTGTTAAGGATAAGACCAGTCCCAACACCCGTGCCTAAGGTCACGAGTATAAAATCAGAGAGATCCTTGCCAGCGCCCCATTGATGTTCACCAAGTGCGGCGAGATTAGCGTCATTCTCTATCACGGCAGGACATTTAAAATAAAAATTTAAAAGTCTTTTTAACTCAACCTGACTCCAACCTAAGTTTGGAGCATGATCAATGACTCCAGTAAAATAGTTGGCCATCGGCGCCCCAGCTCCGATCCCAATAATTTTTTGATCACCAAGCCTAATATCTAATGGATCAAGAATTTCTGACTGAGAGAAATAGGCAACTTGCTGAATAAAGTTTTCGGGAGAAATAGCTTTATTAGTTGGTATAGTTCTAAATTCAATTAAGCTTCCGGTTTGATTAAACAACCCAATTTTAGTGTTTGTCCCACCTATATCAATACCTAGAGCTAAGTTGTCAATTTTCATACTTAAAAAGCTATCATGAAAGATCTTCATCGGCTATAATTTGAAGGTGTTTGATTTCTAGACCATGAGGGTCAAGCTTGAAACCAGTTAATCTTAACCAATTGTTATTTCATCCTAAAAACTTAACGACACTGAGTTTTTTTAATCCTCCGAATATATCCATCTCAGAATTTGAAGTTTTTTTCCAAGATATTCTGGTGCAACTTAATCTAAGAGGTAAGCTGAAATTAGAAAGTCTCCTTTTAAAAAATTTATCCAATATAAAAAAAGTTTTATTAAACTCACCCGACCGATCTCATGGTTTCTTTTTTTCAGAAAAGATTCAAGGATTCGTAACGTTACAAACTCAAGTTGAAACTTACTGCATGATCGGGGAGAGTTTCCACGTTAGACCTGTATTAGAAGAGCTATTTGTTAATCCAGATTATCTTGTGGTTAATATTTCATTTTATGATATCAAAGTTTATAAAGGTGATTTCTTTCATCTAGAAATTATTCGTCAATTTGATTTTGAAGAGTACTCACTGGATATGAAATCCAGGGTCTTTACTCCCCAAAATCTAGGACTTGTTCCTTACAAATCAATTCTTTCTTTAAAATCTATTGCACGAGACATCATGGATCTTTCTCAGTACCAGTCTATGCCCGTGATTGTGACAGGCTTAGATGATATGAAGCAAATTTTCATGCGCTATTTTTCAAATCATTTTGGTGTGATTTCTCATATTCATGAAGATTTTTATGAGAAGACTTGCTCTGAAATTCTTGAAAAATGTAAAAAATTTAGGTATCCCATTCTTGATCTTTATTCGGCCCATTTTAAAGAGAAATTTAAAAAATTATTCCAATCAAAGAAAATGATCTCCGATTTGACCCGCATTATAGAAGCCACTCGAGATGGTAAAGTTTTGCAATTAGTCTTACCAACGGAGAGGAAATTGTATGGTTCATTGTCTTTTGAGACTGGAGAGTTTGAAATCTATCTTAAAGAGCCAAGAAATAGTCAGTCAGTTGATATACTTAATGAGTTAGCGGAGGAAGTGATGAGGAAGGGTGGAAAACTTCAATTCCTCGGTCCCCATTTCTTTCCACAAGATACACATGTCCTAGCGATCCTAAGAGGTTAATGATGAAAATCTTCCCTTATTTAAATTTTTTACCTGAAATTGGCAAAAGAGTCTTTATTGCTGATGGCGCTAAAATTATTGGTCGTGCAAAACTTGGGGACCACGTCAATATTTGGTTTAATACAGTTATTCGAGCAGATGTGAATGAAATTTCTATTGGGGAAAATACGAATGTACAGGATCTTTGTATGTTCCATGTTACTGAACAAAATGGCCTCTCTGTTGGTTCGAATACCTCCTTTGGCCATAGTGTTGTTCTTCATGGATGTAAGATTGGTAGCGGTTGCTTAATTGGTATGGGGGCCATCATTCTTGATGGCGCCGAAATAGGTGACAATTGTCTTGTGGCCGCTGGATCTTTGGTCTCTCCAGGTAAAAAATTTCCGGCCGGGAGTCTTATTAAAGGACGACCTGCTCAGGTCGAAAGACCCCTTTCAGAGGAAGAAGTGACTAAAATTTCACATCATTTTGAGGCTTATATTAATTACAAAGAACAATATTTAGGAATGGAGGAAGCCGAAGCTTCAAAAAAAAAGACCTAATCTCTGATCTGAAAATTTTCTTAAGACAAATAAGACAACATCAAATTATTCTTCATGCCTCATCATTTGCCTATTATGCCGCTCTCGGATTGGCGCCATTGCTTTTCATCCTTCTTTCTCTCACATCTTTATTTGGTAAAATTGCTCAAGAAGGTTTTTTTAAGCAAGTTAAAATGATTAATCCAGAAGTGACTCAAGTCCTTTTAAATATATTAAACCAAGATAAAATTCATGAATTTAGCAACGCGGGGATTGGTCTGTCGGGTACGGTGTTCTTTATCTTTTTATCCTCTCTTGTTTTTAATCAACTGAGGAACTCATTTGATATTATTATGGATAATCATTTACCCGTAAAAAGATATTCAATTCTAGAAGTTCTTAAAAAACGAGGACTGGTTATACTAGTTGCTCTTATTATGTGCTTACTTTTCACTCTTTCACTTTTTATTGGGCCTATTTTAAAATTCCTAATTATGGGTCTTGAATCTCAAGTTATATTGAATTCCTCTTATGAAAAGATGTTGAATGTTGTTTTTTTAACCACACTTTTTACTGGCCTCTTCTTCTTTACACCGAGCTATTCTAAAGGGCTTAAAATAAGTTTTTTTATGGGGATTGTTTCTTCGATCGGTTTTATGATCGGAAATTATTTTACTGGTCTTTATATGAGTCAAATTGCCCTCACATCATTATATGGGGCTGCAGGGGCGATTCTTATTTTTTTATTATGGGCCTTCTATTCTGCATTGACGATTTTTTTGGTGCTAGAAGTATTTATGTTTTATGAAAGAAATAAAGTAAGAGGCGATGCCTCTTACTTCTTTAAATAAGTATAACTTTTTAGGCATCCTTCATAGAAATCTGTTAAATCCACGCCTTCTCGAGGACGGATTTTGCCTCTTTTAACTTGTAAATCCACATTGGACTTCATGGTCTGGGCGAGAGTCTCAGGATTATATTGAAGGGTTGATAATACATGGCTTGCTTTATTCCCATAAATGACTTCTTCGATATAAAAATCAGTCGGATCATCGTCATCACAGAAAACATGAACTTCATTCAATCGACCAAAGCAATTGTGGTTATCACCCATAATATCTTGATAGGCACCAGTCATGAAAAGACCAATAAAGTAGTCCTCGCCATTATTTAATTTATGCAGAGGCATAGTATTTGTGGGGCCATCTGCAGAGAGGAAGGTATCAATTTTACCGTCAGAATCGCAGGTGATATCGACAAGCGTACATAACTCACTTGGTTTTTCATTGAGCTTATGAAGGGGAACGATAGGTAGAATTTGTCCAATGGCCCATGTATCTGGAGCTGATTGGAAAATCGAAAAATTACACATGTATTGAGAAGCCATTTGGTTTTTTAAAAGAAGAATTTCATCAGGTGCATATTCGTCTTTTGATGCATGCTCGACGATCTTTTTACAGATTCTCCAATACATTGTTTCTAGTTTTGCTCTCTCATCTAGAGAAAGAATACCAAATTTAAACGCAGATACAGATTCCTCTTTCAGCTTTGTCGCATCGTTGAATACATCTTGATAATTTTTTTCAGTTAATTCAACTTGAAGGTCACGCATATTTGTAACCAAGATATTCTCACTCACCACTTTATCTGTGTTAAATGATTCTGATCCAATCTCGAGGGCCCCAAATACATTTGTAACAACGCAAGAGTGGTGGGCGGTAATCGCACGTCCAGACTCAGAAACAATATTTGGATGTGGGACATCTTCCAGATCACAAACTTGCTTTAAAATATAAACAACGTCGGCTACATAATCTTTCATCGTGTAATTGATTGAGGATGGTGTATTTGAGCGAGTTCCATCATAATTCACTCCAACTCCGCCACCGACATCAAAAAATTCTAATTTTGCACCCTCTTTATAGAGTTTGGCGTAAATCCTTGCCCCTTCAGATATTGAGTCTTTAATTGTCTTAATATCTGGGATCTGGGAGCCAATATGAAAGTGGAACAGTTTTAAACAGTGAGTTTTTTCAATAGATTTTAGATATTTTACCGCTTGAAGAATTTCAGTAATGGTGAGACCAAATTTGGCATAATCACCGCCAGAAGAAGCCCATTTGCCTGAAGATTTAGTTGCAATCTTTGCTCTTAGACCAATCATAGGTTCGACACCAATTTCTTGGGATAATTGCATCAAATCGATGAGCTCAGAATATTTTTCAACCACAACGATAACTTTTCGGCCGAGCTGAATACCTAATAAGGCAAGTCTAAGTAAATCACGATCTTTATAGCCATTTACAACTGTGAGTGAGTTTTGATTTGTGTTCATGGCCAGAGCTGCAATGAGCTCTGGTTTTGAGCCTGCTTCTAGACCATAGTTGTAGGGGGCCCCAGCATCTACAATTTCTTCAACCACTTCTCTCATCTGGTTTACTTTTATGGGATAAACACCATAATAGGATCCAGTGAATCTTGCTTCCTCGACGGTCTCTCGAAATGTTTTATTAAGATTTGCAACTTGGGCGCGAAGAATGTCATGAAAACGAATCACTGCAGGAAAGGGAATTTTTTTATCCTTCATTTCCTCAACCACTTCCATGATATTGATGAGAGGGCCATTTTCTTTTCTGGTAGGGTTAATACAAAGATCACCTTTATCATTAACCGAAAAATAGCCTTCACCCCACCTACTGATTTGATAAATTTCATCAGCATCCTGAGTTGACCATTCTCCAATAGCATCAAGATTATGAAATCTTGTAAATTGAGGTTGTGTTGTTTTCAACTTGCTAATCCTCCGAAATACCTATTTTTAGACTCTCGAACTATATTAAAAAAGAGCTACTTATCAAATAGTTTTCCGGAGGGAGGGAAGATTTTTTATTATCGAGCAAAATCTCGACCAGAAGCTCCCTCATTATAACTAAATTGTTGGCGGTTTTTTGACTTTCCATTTTTAAATGCCTCTCTTCCTTCTAAAGAGGCGCAGGCAGAGAGAAAAATAACCATTAAAAGGCAAGAAATGATCTGAGTTTTCATGGTCAACCTCCTTGTCGTCCCAATTAGTTGATTGCGAGTCGCATGCCAACCTAAAAGCCCAAATTATGGGATATTGTGACAAGGTGCAGTTTAACTTGGCCCTTTTCATGGTCAAAAATATCCCAGTCAGGGCCAAGTTGTCCTAAATACTTAACTTTATTAGTTTGTGAGAATCTCGAAGAGTTTTCTTTGCTCTTCTATGGTCAGTGGTTTGTTTTCGTCACTATTTGAGCGTCGTAATTTTGATTCATTGATAATGTTGTCAAGATGTCTGATTTTTTTCGTAATACTGGACCCAACTCTTACATACCATTGGGGTAGGTAAGGCCCAATTTCTTTCTTTTGGATTTGAATCAGTTTTGATTTTTCTAGGGTTACAACATAACTTGAGCGAACTTTTCCATCAAAAAATGAGAGTTCGCCCACAAATTCTCCCGGTGAAATTCGGGTGATGGCCTTAACTTGATTGCCATTTATCGTACAAATCAAAAGCTTTCCAGATTGAAGGTAGTAGAGTTCATTTGAGGGATCTCCCTCACGACAAATGATTGAATAAGGCTCAAATTCTAATTCAAATCCCTGCACGATAGCTCCTAGAGTTTTAGCATTTGCTTTAAAACAAGACCAAGCTGCTTCATTGCTCTTTCATAGAACAAATTTTGTGGATAAATATCATCAAAAAAAGTTGGTCCTTGATTCCAGTCATTTTCTACTAAATTGGCAAAGTCAAAAAGCATAACCTGATGTTCACGCGCGACTTTGCGAATAATTGAATTGTAAACACCATTTGATCTCCAAGGTTGGCAGTCAAATGCAGAGGCTTGAATAAAACTATTTTTCGCTTCATCTTTTAAGCCAATCCGAGAGCTGATAAGACCATGTTTGAAAAATAAATTCGCATTTCCTGAAAACTTTTGAATGAGCTTTTTAGATATGGAATAGGCTGCTTTAGGATTGTTGTTACTCAGCAGTTTATCAAGCTCATTCAGCTCTATCTCTAGCTCTGTCGTACTTGTAAAAGAACATGATTTTTTAGGGGGAACATCGAGATTGACAGGAGTTGTGGTTAATATAAGAAGACTTCCCCTGTCACGACTTAAATTGACCAGTTGAATAAGTTGCTGTTCAAATAAGAGAAGCTCTGTATCCAATAATTTAAAATAAGCTTCTTCATTTATTTCACTTAATAGTTGTGGTGATTCATCTAAAACAATTCTTGGATGGGGCCAGTATACAAGCCTAGAGAGCCAAGGGAAAAGTATAATTGAAGTTTCGATACGATCATCTTTATAAAGAGCGAAATTTTTTTTAATAATGGAAGTAATTTTTGGATCAAATTTTTGCTCCATGAATTCTTCACTCGCACCTTGATAAAGAACGATTTGGGGCCACTGGACAAGAGATTTTAATTCATGAAGAGTCCGGTGAATTCCTCTTCCTTGGCTTGCAATCGATTGAATTTTTATTGGTTTAGAAAGATTAACCGAGATATTGGCCGATAGTTCCGATGAAAACTTCGCAAAATATGCGCCCATTCTATCACCGACAATCAAGATTGGGGCATCAAGCTTTAGAGGTGTAGCAGAAGCTTTAAATTGATAGGGATAGGGGAAAATCTGCTCTGGGTTTTGTTGATAGCGCTGAAAAACGAGATATCCGACAGTTAGCATGCCGAAGCCAAACAAAACGAGGATGGTAGAGATTACCTTTTTCATGTAAAGCTAGTTTATCTTACAGTAGGTTTTTGGTAAATGGTTCCTTAGGAGATTCCGTCATGAAAGATTATTTTCCAGAGATTCTTGCCCCCGCGGGCAACCTTGAAAAATTAAAAGTGGCCGTGCTCTATGGGGCCAATGCTGTTTATGTTGGCGGACAGAAATTTGGCCTAAGAACAGCAGCTGATAATTTTACTCTGGATGAGCTCAGGGAAGGGGTTCTGTTTGCCCATGAACGTCAGGCCAAAGTCTATGTGGTTTTGAATTCATTTCTTCACGATAAGGACTTATCTGAGATTCCGGAATTTATTGAGTTCTTATCAGAAATAAAAGTTGATGCGGTTATCGTTTCTGATCTGGGTGTCGTTAAAACTGTTGCATCTCTCACATCTATTCCTATCCATATTTCCACTCAAGCATCGACATTGAATGTTGAGGCAGCAAAATTTTGGAAAGCCGCTGGTGCCAGTCGGATTGTCCTAGGGCGTGAGGTTTCAGTTAAAGATGCTGGAAAAATTAAAAGAGAAGCCCAAATCGAAGTTGAAATGTTTATTCATGGATCTATGTGCATGGCCTATTCTGGAAATTGTGTGATTTCCAATTTTACTCAGGGTAGGGATTCGAATAGAGGGGGCTGTGCCCACTCTTGCCGCTTTGAATACTCACTAGATTTTGGAATTGATACCATGGAAAAGAAGAAAGCTTTTTTCATGAGTTCTAAAGATCTAGAAGGTCTAAGAATTCTACCTGAATTTATTTCGGAAGAAATTGATTCATTAAAAATTGAAGGGCGTATGAAGAGTCATTTGTATGCCGGAACCATGAGCAAGGTTTACTCTGAGGCCCTAAGCTTTTATAGGGAGCATGGGCATTTTTTATCAGAAGATTTATTGTCATGGGAGTCTGAACTTCAAAAAGTTTCTCATCGTTCATACACACAAGCGAGTCTTATAAATCCTGCCGGTGCTGATAGTATTTTTAATGAAAGAGAAAATTCATCAGATTCAGAATGGCAAATGGTTGGCAAAGTTTTAGAGGCCTCACCAAAAACAGGTATTGTTTTGGAAGTCAGAAATGCCTTCAATCAGGGGGACTCTATTGAAATCCTCTCTTTCCGTGGGAAGGCCATTTCTATTACAGCTCATGAAATAACTGACATCATGATGAAACCAGTGACGAGAACAAGACCTTCGACCCTGGTAAAGCTTCCGTTTGTGAGTGGAGTTGAGAAATGGCAGCTTGTTAGGCAGCAGGTCTTAGCATGAAATTTGTCACCTACGCTCAAAATCTTCATGATCTTAGCCGGATTAAAAATCTTGGTATAACAGAAGTGATTTTAGGACATATTGATTTTTCCCGTTTTGGAAAATTGTCCGATGATGATTTCATGAACCTTGCGAAACGCTCTAAGGAACTTAATTTAAGAGTCATATTTGAGTGGGACATTTTGATGACGGAGGATAAGTTTCATCAATTACAAAATAAAATCTTTGATCTCCTCCCGCAGGCCGAAGCTTTAAGAGTACAAGATCCAGGAGCCTTTGAGTGGTGTCTAAAAAATACGAATCACCCTCTTCATTTCATCGCAGAGAATGGGAATCATAATCTTCTGGCGCTACAGGGGTGGATTGAACATGCCCAGGGTCGTCTCGAAAGAATTGTTCTTTCATTAGAATTACCTAAAAATAAAATTCAAGAATATTGTGAGCAACTTAAGATCCCGTGTGAGCTTTTAGGTCTAGGACGAATCTTGCTTTTCTATACTCCTCGACAATTACTTGCCCCCTTACATGATGATAGAGTCTCCTATAATGATGAATTAGTAGCGATTGGCGAAAGCGAGGAGTCGCCTCATAAAGGATTCCCTCTCATTGAGAATCGTCATGGAACTTTCATGTTTCATATAAAAGAGTTCTGTGTTCTTGAATATGCTCAGGAACTTGAAGATTATGGACTCTCAAGCTTAAGACTTGATTTAAGGTGGACTGATTTTAGTGTGATTGATGTGATTATGTCTTACTTGAAAAAAGAAGTTAATTTTGAGGATTTAAAAAATACTTATCCTCAGGATTTAATGAAGGGGTTTTACCTCACAAATAAAACGGATGTCCTTTTCCCAAAACTTAAAAATCATAGACTCCAGAACCGCCAAGGTGATTATGTCGGAGAGGTGATTGAAGCCGAAAAAGGTTCACATCTAGCGATTCACATAAAAAATGAACGTGGTCTAAAAAAATCTGACCGTCTTCGTGTTATTCATCCAAAAGGGGATGAATTTTTTATCAATATTTATTCTTTAAGAAATTTGGCCTTAGAAGATGTTGAATTAGTTCCGAATGATTCAGTCGCAATTATTCAATTTGCGAATGGCGTTTGGGTCAAATCTCATGTTTTTTACGTTTAAAATTTAAAGCACTATTCTCTTATCCAGATCCAAAAAGTGACGGCCAATCCACCATTCTTGAGGTGTCTTTTAGTTGAGAGTTTGTAGCCTTTAGGGTTTTGAAATAAATCATCCATATCTGAAGGAAGAAGCCAGCCAAATCGTAGAGGTTGATCAATCGTTAAAAATTTATTCCAGGCCTCACTAAGAAATTGCCCGCGTTTGCCTTGTATCTTGATCCGCTCTCCATACGGTGGATTACAAATCATGAAAAAATCTTCATCCATTAACTTGTTTTGAAGTGAATCGCGATGCTGGAGTTTGATTTCGCTAGAATCAGGAATCGACTTCGTAACTTTTGTGAGCAGCTCTTGATTAACATCAAAGCCTTGTAGATTTTTGATGGGAAAACTTTTAGCCTCTTCTGTTTTTTTTATCATTTTTCCTTTGAAAAATGGGGCTTCTTCAAAGCTAAATTTTCGAAGATGAAGGGGGGTAAAAAAATAACGGGCCTCTGTTAAAAAAGTGGCAGAACCACACATCGGGTCTACTAAGGTGACTGGAGTTGAAACTTCTTTCATTAATTCAAAAATAAAAGCTGCTGCAAAATTTTCTCTTAAGGGAGCTTCACCTTTTATCACCTGAAGTCCTCGCTTATAGAGTGGCTCGCCAGTGAGGTCCAAGCTTAATGTCAGCACATCATCATATACTCTGATGTAGAAAGTCTGAGGGGTGTAATTTTTTTTCTCCCAGTCTTTGCTTAATGGTTGGCGTTTTAAAACCTCTTTGAGGGCATCATTCAGGGTTTCTTCAATCCTTCCTGTATGCATGAGCCTACTCTTAGTACAAGAAATTTCCCACTGAGGAGAGGGGTGTGAGAGGAAAGGTGACCATTTGAAAGTGATTAATTTTTGATAGAGCTTTGGAAAATCTCTTACTTTAAATTCAGTCAACCTCATCAAAATGCGAGTGGGGATTTTTAGTCGCAAATGGGCTTCGGAGATCCAATCAATATCTGCTTTTAGTATCAGACCACCCTTAATGACTTCAATGTCAGAAACGGGACATTTTAACTCAACCTCTTCTTTGGCAAGATCTTCTAGTCCAGGTGGTATTATAAGGAATAACTCATAGCTGACGTTCATAAGGACTTATGATAACATTTTTTTATGCAAGCTTACTTAAAAAAACACGATTCTCAATTCGCTGGCCATAGAATTAAAGTCAATTGGTCACTGGCCCAAAGAAATTTGAACATTCTGTTTGAAATTCAAAAACGAACAGGGCCTGGTTGGCAAACTGATCCTCAATTTAGTCCTGATTGGTTGAAAAATTGGGGTCTATGGAATAAAGACGTTTTCGAGGCTTTTTTGCAACTGAGATCCCATCCTGATGATGTTGCTGCTCCTTATTTAGAAATTCAACTTTCACCTTTAAATCAACCATTTGCCCTCATTATTACTGAGCCAAGAAAAACTTATTTCCCTCCGGCAAAGTTGGATTTTAAGGGCTCTGTTCAGGTAGAAGATAAATTCTGGACTGGTGTCATTGATCTTACCTTACCTGATGAACTGAAAGGAGAGAGGCTTTATGGTGGTTTTTTCTCTTGTCTTTCAACAAATCCTCGAGAGTATTACGCCTTAGAGCCAAATCCTGAATCGAATCCTGATTTTCATCGACCTGAATTATTTTTATCCTTGGAAAACTCATGAGAAAACTTGTACTCATTCCAAGTCCTCTTCAAGATGAGCATCCTCTTGAAACTCAGGCAAAAAATATCTTAATGGAGGAAGCACTCAAACCTGAGACTTTGCTCCTTGTTGAAGAGCATAAAGTGGCACGTCAAAGATGGCTCAAGTGGGGATTACCTAGAGAGGCGATTGAAAAGTTCATTCTTTTTAATGAGCATACTCAGGATAAAATATTAACCGACCTGTTAAAAGAAATTCAGACTGGCAAGACAGCTTACCTTATCAGTGATTGTGGACTGCCAGCTTTTTGCGATCCAGGTCAGCGACTTGTTGATGCTTGTCACCGTTCGGGAATAAAAGTCACGGCCACTCCATTTGCGAATTCTATTTCTTTATCAGTTGCTTTATCTGGATTTAATCATTCGAGTTTTGTTTTTTCTGGATTTGTTCCTATTAAAAGTCCTGAACGCCAGGACTGGATGAAAAAAGAACTCAAGCGCCCTGAAACTCTTATTTGGATGGAAACACCCTATAGACTCCTTAAAATTTTAGATGAACTTATTGAACTAAAATCAAAAAGAGAGATCTTCCTGGCCTGTGATCTGGGGGGAGAGTCTGAGCTCTTGCTTCGTGGTCCTGTCGAAAAAATCAGACAAAAATTTTCTGATCAAATTAAGAAAGAGTTTGTACTTTTGTTAGCGCCTCTTTAAGATCTTATCTCTATCAGTCCAAGTATCCGGAATTATTCATTTATTTAGACTCTGTAAAAGTCACCATTTTCTAGGAAGATCATGACTTTTATGGGGGATTCTGATAGATAGAATGCCATGTCAAATGGTGCGTATCCCCCTGATTCTTTTGAATTGATTCAAAGGAAGACAGACCACATTAAACTAACTCATCAGTCGAGGACTTTGCCCTCCTCAGTTGATTTGCGTTTCAATTATGAACCACTTTTTTTTAAACATCCTGATCAAACTGAAAATTGGAAATCTCATTTTTTAGGATTTGATTTTGATTATCCCATTTGGATCAGTAGCATGACTGGCGGAACAGAAAAAGCTCAAGTCATTAATACGAACTTAGCAAAACTCGCTTGTGAATTTAATCTTGGAATGGGCCTTGGATCATGCCGGAGCCTCCTTGAATCATCTGAGCGACTCCATGATTTCAAAATCCGAAAAGATATAGGATCACGTCCACTCTTTGCCAATATTGGATTTGCTCAATTGGCCGAGTTGGTTTTAGAAAACAGACTTGATAAAATTTCTGACTTAATTCATTTATTAGAGGCCAATGGACTCATCATTCATCTGAATCCACTTCAAGAGTGGTTTCAGCCTGGTGGGGATAGGTTTCAACTGACTCCAGTCCAAGTCTTAGAAACTGTTTTTGATAAATTTAGTTTCCCTATAATTATTAAAGAAGTTGGGCAGGGGATTGGTCCCGAAAGTTTAAAAGCTTTATTAAATATGCCCATTGCTGCCATAGAGTTTGGCGCCTATGGGGGAACTAATTTTTCTCAGCTTGAAAGCCTTAGATCAAATGAAACTATGAATTTAAAAAAGCCCTTTATACATGTTGGTCATACGGCATCGGAAATGGTTGAAATTTTAAACTCTCTTCCTTTAGGAGGGAAAGAGTTTATTATCTCGGGTGGAATCCAATCTGTACTGGACGGATATGCACTTAAGATGAAATTAAAAGGTCCATCCGTGATTGGCATGGCTTCAGCTTTTTTAGAACCTGCTCAACAAAGTTATTCAGCACTTCAGGAATATTTTTTACAACTTAAAGAATCGCTCATCGTTGCACGCGATTTACTTACAATAAAGAAAAATTTATGAAAGCAATTACTGGTTTTTCTAAACTAACGAAAGATGAAAAAATTAAATGGTTGGCCAGTGAATTAACTGGCGAGGCTGCGGAACTAGTGAATCTTTTGCCAAGCTATTGGCATCCTGATTCTTCAACACAAAAAAAGTTTGATGAGTTTTCAGAAAATACGCTCACCAATTTTAATTTTCCATTTGGACTGGCGCCTAATTTTTTAATCAATGGTCACATCTATTCTGTACCGATGGTCATAGAAGAGTCCTCTGTGGTTGCAGCAGCCTCTTTAGGAGCAAAATTTTGGCTTGATCGAGGCGGATTTCGCGCTCGTGTGCTCTCAATGACTAAAGTTGGTCACGTTCATTTCATGTGGTCGAATAATAAAGATGAAATCAAAAATTATTTTAACAAAATCAAAGTGGACCTCTTGTCTTCTTTGAAGCACCTTTCTTCTAATATGGAAAAAAGGGGAGGCGGCATTTTATCACTCGATCTAGTTGATCTCACTGACAAAATGGAGAATTATTTTCAATTAAAGCTTAGTTTCAATACCTGTGATGCAATGGGGGCAAACTTTATTAATTCCATTTTGGAGCAGGTTGCGACTGAGTTCAAAACTCGTGTGAGTGAGGATCTTAAACCGCAGTCAAATGATTTCCAAATTATTATGAGTATCTTGTCTAATTATACCCCTGAGTGTCTCGTGGAGTGCTCAGTGAGTTGCCCTATTAAGGAATTAGGTCATTTTTCGGACGCAATGGGCCCTCATGAATTTGCCCAGAAATTTGTAAATGCAGTTAAGATTGCTCAGGTAGATACCAATCGCGCCGTTACTCATAATAAAGGCATCATGAATGGAATCGATGCCGTTGTTCTGGCAACTGGAAATGATTTTAGAGCTGTTGAAGCATGTGCTCATGCTTATGCAGCAAGATCAGGTCAATACCAATCACTTTCTGAAGCGAAAATAATTGGGGATGAATTTCACTTTACGCTTAAGCTTCCTCTTGCCATTGGCACTGTGGGGGGACTGACGTCCTTACATCCACTAGCGAAAGCCTCCTTGATGATTCTTGAAAAGCCTTCAGCTGAAAAATTGATGATGATTATGGCCTCTGTTGGTCTTGCTCAAAATTTTAGTGCAGTTAAATCTCTCATCACGACGGGCATCCAAAAAGGGCATATGAAACTTCACCTCCTGAATGTTCTCAATCAGCTCGGTGCTGACCAAAACCAGATTGAAGAGGCAAAATTATTTTTCAAAGATAAAGTCGTCTCTTTTAGTGCTGTCAGAGATTTCCTCAACAAAGATCACTCTCTACATTAGGACTTATATGCAAGACCAATTTTTTTACGGCCATGGAAAGCTTTTATTGAGTGGTGAGTACTTTGTTATGGATGGCGCTCTGGCGATTGCCCTCCCTACAACAGTTGGTCAATCAATGAAAGTTAAATACCGCCAATCTTATCAGCCAGTTTTAAATTGGAAGAGTATTGATCATACGGGGAAAGTTTGGTTCGAATCCAATTATGAGTTCTGGCATTTTAATCCCATAAAAAACCAGGAAAATGCAAAACAGGATTTCGTTCACCAAATTCTAAAAGCAGTCAGACTCCAGAATCCACATTTCTTAAGAGATGACTTAGATGTTTTTGTCGAAACTAAAATTGAATTCCCATTAGAATGGGGTCTTGGTTCCAGTTCAACATTTCTTTATAACGTTGCTCAGTGGGCTTATGTAAGTCCATTTGAACTCCTTAATAAAACGATTGGTGGGTCTGGTTATGATATTGCTTGTGCTCAAGCGATGGGACCAATTAAATTTCAAAAATTAGATAATAAGCCCCAGTGGGAAAATATTACGTTTAATCCAAGCTTTAGAGATCAATTGTATTTTGTCTATCTAGGCCAGAAGCAATCTTCTGAGAAGGAAGTCAAAAAATATAATCAAACTAATATTCAAGGAAAAAATAGCATCGTTACTGAAATCTCTCAGCTTTCCATGGAAATGGTGAGTTGTCAGAGCTTAAACATATTTAACAAGATACTAAAAACGCATGAAGATATTATTTCAAGTTCTCTTAAATATGAAAAAGTTAAAGACAAGTTTTTTGGCGATTTCTGGGGCGAAGTTAAATCTCTCGGTGCCTGGGGTGGGGATTTTGCTTTAGTGACTTCTGATCGTACTCCTTCTGAAACCCGCGATTATTTTAACGAAAGAGGCTTCTCAACCCTCATCCCTTTCACTGAAATTGTTCGTTATGATCCATTTTCTCAACTTAAGACATGACAAGTTTTTTTGATAAATTTGTAAAAATTAATGCTCAAGAGTTTACATCGAAGTGGATGGCCCCCTCAAATATTGCCTTTGTAAAATATTGGGGCAAAAGAGAGAATCAAATCCCTGCGAACTCATCACTTTCGATGACTTTAAGTGAGTGTAGAACAATTACTCAAACACATTTTATTCCATCAGATCACTTAAAAGTGGAGTTATTTTTAGATGGAAAAGAAAATCCTGCATTTTCAAAAAAAATATTTAACTACGTTGAAAAACTGATCCCCTTATTACCCGTCCTTTCAAAAGTTCATTTGAAAATTGAGACTAGTAATACATTTCCCCATGGGACAGGAATTGCCTCTTCGGCTTCGGGGATGGCGGCCATAGCTTTAACAATGACTGATTTTCTTTATCATTGTTCAGGTCTTTCCAAGACTCTAGATTTTTATAAAGAAGCAAGCTTCCTGGCCCGGCTGGGGAGTGGTAGTGCATGTCGATCATTATTTGGCGGATTCACGACTTGGGGAGAATACTCATCCAATGAATTTGCAACACCTTTAGAGGTGCACGAATCTTTTAAAAACCTCAATGATTCAATTCTTGTAGTAAGTTCTGAGGAAAAAAAAGTATCTTCTACTTCTGGCCACGGCCTGATGAATGATCATTTTTATGCTGAAAGACGATTTACTCAGGCAAATTTTAATTTAAACCGCTGTGTTTCGGCATTACAGTCTGGTGATATGGATCTTTTGGGATCAATCCTTGAATCAGAGGCTTTATCACTGCATGCCATGATGTTAACATCTCCTTCACCGTACATCCTACTTTTACCAAATACGCTGAAGGCCATAGAGATCCTTTTACAGTTTAGAAGGGATACGAAAATTCCAGTTTACTTCACACTTGATGCTGGTCCAAATCTCCACCTCATTTATCCAGAATCAGATAAAAAAAATGTCCTTACATTTATTAATTCGGAATTAAGTCATTTAAGTGAAATGATCATTCATGATCGGCTTGGGGATGGACCTGTATTATGCTAGTTGAATATCCCGCTAAAATACTTCTTTTAGGTGAGTACACTATTCTTCACGGGTCTAAAGCTCTCGCCTTACCATATCCTCACTTTAAGGGATCTTGGTCTTTTAATGAGAAGGATTCAGAGCGTGCTATAAATTCGAGAAAGGAGTTGTTCGCCTTTCTTGAGAAATCGGGGCATTCTTATTTTGATTCCGATAAATTAAAAGAAGATTTAGATTCTGGTCTTTGGTTTGATTCCTCAATACCCCAGGGGTTTGGAGTGGGAAGTTCCGGAGCATTAATTGCTGCCCTTTACGATCGCTATGGTAAAAGTGAGCAAGGCATTCTTGAAAAGAAAAAGATTCTTGCCTCACTTGAAGATCACTTTCATGGATCAAGCTCAGGTATTGACCCGCTTGTTAGTTTACTTAAAAAGCCTTTGCTTATTCATAGTTTCGATCAGATTGAGGTGCTTGATAATGATCTTGAATTATCAAATTTCTTTCTTATTGATTCCGAAAAACAAAGAAACACTGGACCTCTTGTTCAGATCTATCAAGAAAAAATGAAAGATCCTGAGTTTAAATTAAGTTGTGCAAATATTTTATCGAAAGAAGTTAATTTCGCGATTGATGATGTTTTAAAAGGACAAAATAAAAAAGACCTCTTTCATCATTTATGGCTCATTTCGAAATTCCAATGGGAATATTTTCAAGAAATGATTCCCACTCAATTAAAACATCTTTGGAATCAGGGCCTTGATTCCGGGGATTTTGTTCTTAAGCTTTGTGGTGCTGGTGGTGGAGGGTTTATTCTTGGATACTCTTTTAATCGATTTGAATCAAACAATTTGATCTCATTAGAACAGTTTGAATTAAGGAATATTGTATGAATGTTATCATCCTTTTTTTCTGCTCAACACTTCTATGGGCAAATCTACCAACTAAACATGAACAATTTCAGCGAAGCCTTGATATCGTCATTGAGAACTCAACTCGCCCTGATGTGATGAAAGGGATGGTCGTTGCAAGTCCAAGTAAAATTTCTCCAAATTATTATTACGATTGGGTTAGAGACACTGCACTGACCATGCGTTCACTTATTGATTATTTTGAGAAAACAAAAGATTCAAAAATTAGAGAGATGATTTTCAATTGGGTCCAAGCTGAAATTTATCGCCAAAATATCCCGACTTTAACTGGTCTTGGTGAACCAAAATTTAATGTGGATGGTTCTGGTTTTAGTGGCCCTTGGGGACGTCCACAAAATGATGGCCCAGCCCTTCGTGCACTTTCATTAATTAAATTTGCACGTATTCTTTTAAAAGAAGGTGATCAAGATTATGTTCTTCAGTTTCTCTATCATGGAGTTTTGCCTGCTGATTCTGTGATTAAGAAAGATTTAGAGTATGTTGCTCATCATTGGAATGAGCAGAGTTTTGATCTTTGGGAAGAGGAAAAAGGTCTTCACTTCTATACACTAATGGCCCAACATGTAGCTCTTCAGGAAGGAGCTCTTCTTGCAAAAGAATTAGGCGATCTTGGTGCTGCTCGTTTTTATGATCAAGAATCTAGATTAATTGGTCATTTTGTAAAATCAAATTTTAATGACTCTATAATTGGTCTAAAAGTTTCAATCCATAGATCGGCAGTCCTAGGCTATAAAAACTCCCTCATCGATATAGCTCCTTTATTAGCGCTACTTCATACCTCTCCTTATCAAAAGCTTTATCACTTAGATGATGAATTTATTTTGAAATATCTTGATACATTGAAGAGAGAATTTTCATCAATTTACCCTATTAATAAAACTAAATCAGTTCGTGGATTGGGTTTAGGACGCTATCCAGAGGATCGTTATGATGGCTATGAGACCTCAGGCGAAGGCAATCCATGGTTTTTATCCACAATAGCATTGGCAGAATATTATTGCCTCATGGTCGATGAGACTAAGAACAAAAGGTCTTATGCATTAAAAAAACTCCATGAGGATATTGAAGCTCAATTTGAAAGAGTTATTTACCACTCAGATAAACAAGGTCATCTCTCGGAACAATTTAATAAAACAAATGGATTTATGCAGGGTGCACTCAACCTAACGTGGTCTCATAACTCTTTTATGACTGCTTATATGCGATGTGGCTTTTTAAATTAATGTTCTATTGGAGTGATATCCTCACTTTTAATGAGAGATAATTTCACAGAATAGGACATAGATTTTGCCGGCATAAATGAAGTTTGTGCAGTCTCTTCTTTGCGAGATTTCCAATCTTCAGAAACCATTGAGGCTTTTGCAATTTTTCGATCAGTCACAATTCCATTCTCAAATTGATTCCTCAAAGTTTCAAATAGTCCAAGCTTGGATTGAATTCTTTGAACAGGGGCCTGAGAGGCAATATTATTTAAAAGATTAGAGATCGCTTCTTCTTTGCTCTCTTCTTGATAAACAGTGCGTACGAGACCTGATTCTTTAAGTGTCTGTGCATTTAGTTTATCTCCCGTTAAAACCCATGAGCGAGCAAAAGTAGGAGATACGAGAGTTGAAAGCATGCTCATGCCGCCTGCTGCAGGTATAAGACCATAGCGACAGTGATTAAAGCTCATTTCAACTTCTTCAGCTGCAATACGTATGTCGGCCCCCAATGCGAACTCAGAAGCAATTGTTTGTGTGCCATGCCCTAGGTCTACGACAACAGTTTGAGGTAATTGCATCATAGCAAATATAATTTTATGGAGTTTGGTATTAATTTTATCGAGTTGATTAGCAGTTAAAGTAGAAAGGTTAGATAATTCAAGGCCTGTTGAAAAATGGGAAGTGCAAGAGTCAAAAAATATCGTGTTGATTTCAACCCTCGTTGTACACCAAGCAAGAAGTGATTCAAGTTCAAACAACATTTCAAGTCGAAAACTATTATTCCAGTCTGGTCTGTTTAAGGTGACGAATAAAGTTCGTGTAGATTTTTCTAATCTTGTTGAGAGTGTTGTGTAGTTGAAAAGATTCGTCTGCATGTCACCTTCCTTGGTTTCTCGCAAAAAATTGATTTAGTTTTCACTAATCCTTTAGCAAAAACATCACATCAATATCATTTCAGACTCAATAACCATGTGTCAAAGTCATTTCTTTGTGGTTCTTTTTGCTCGGGTATCGTTTAAAAAAATTGTTGTCAGTTTGAGTTAAGCTTGAAACCATAATTTTGTACTTTTAATGCTTTAGCTTAAGGGAACTTATGAAATTCTTTCTTAATCTTCTGTTTTTGGGCTCTTTATTTTTTATACAGGGCTGTAATGACACCACTGAGATTCAGGGTGATCAGGTCACTATAAGGACCTTTGACCCGCTTTCATGCCAGGAGGCCGGTGAGGGTTGTGATATGAACTGGTTTCTCTATAAAGATGCCTATCAGTTTCCTTCAAATATTCAAATTTCAGTAAACGATAAAAAGATTTATGATGAGTGCCTTAGAGAGGGGAATGTCGGAATTACCCGTGGTTTAGATAAGGTCACAATTGTATTGTGGAATTATATAAATCTTAAGGGTGATGAAAAATTCAAACTCCAGATAACTGATTTGAAAGATTGTTATTCTGGGCAAACAATTTTCTATTTGAATAGTAATCAGTCTTTTGAAATAAAAACTTCAAGTGATATTAAAAGAGTTGAAATAAATCTTTAGTAAACGTCCTCTTTAAACTCTCTTAGATCATTAGATTTATCTTCTGTGGCCGTAAAATTAATACGGCCTACTTCTCTTGAGTCACTCGTTTCTATGATGACTCTCCAGTCCCCATATTCATAATGTGATTTTGAGCCAAAACCTCTAAAGCCCGCATCTCTTCCTCCAAGTATGGAAAGAGGAATCGCATCTCGTAGGGTCCATCCATTTTTTGGATCATCATAATACCATTTGAGAAACACCTTATCTTGAAAGTCTGTAGGGGAAAAAATCGAAGCTAGAACAACGACTTTATCCCCAGGACGTGCTTCAAAGCTTGTCGAACCTTGACTCCAAAATTTCCAAAATGGTTTTAAGTGAAGACCGCGGTAGTCACCATCAATTTTTTTGACATCATAATAGATACCGATTTTTTTTATCGCGACTGGAACCGGTGGAATGAGTGAAGTGTAATAGCCAATAATGAAGGCCAGGTGAACAACAGCACCAGGATAAAGGACATGTGATTTGAGAGCATTTGAAATGGAAGAAAAGCTAAAATTTAATCGCCATATTAAAGTCAGAATTGAGGCTGAAGTCAAAACAGCTAGCCAGAAGGGGATCGCTCCAATGTGACCTAGGAGGATAGGATAAAAAAATGAAAAATAGGACAGCACACAAATCGTATAGAGAATAACTCTTACCGGAACTCCTATCTTTTGAAATTGAGGGATCTCATTGGCCAGCATCAGACCGGCCAGGAGTGCAATAAAAATAAGCGAACTTAAAGCTGAAGCCGAAGTGTAATAGAAAATAGTGTAAACAGATAGTAAGGAACCGAAGAGGAAATGAACGATTAAATTATGGTACTGCCAAAATTTTTTGCCTCGGGGAGTGAGTTCAAGATTCAAGTAATTAACTCTCATCTCTATAATGAGCAGGGTCCCAAGAATGAGTAGATAAATGGCCTGTTGTATAAGATTAAAGAGATCATCAATTCTCCCTAAAGTGAGGAGATCGAAAAGAAAACCTGCCACGAATACGGCCATTGAGACCAACACTTCGTGGCGTTGATAAAAATCTAAGACTTTATTTTTGAAATTGAGAATTTTTTCTACCAATTTCTAATGACCTTCAAGAAATCTTTCTGCCTTAATGGCCGCCTGACAGCCTGAACCTGCTGCCGTGATGGCTTGGCGATAATAAGAATCCTGAACATCTCCACAAGCAAGGACTCCAGGAATGTTTGTTTCTGGGCCATTTTGCGTTTTGATAAATCCATGGTCATCTAGAGTGATTTGACCTTTGAGAAATGAAGTATTTGGTTGGTGTCCAATGGCATAGAATAACCCATCGGTTTGACGTTCTTGCTTGGCACCAGTTTTAAGATTTTCAACCGTTATTCCACAAACTCCAGATTCATTGCTTTTTATTTCTGTAACAGCTGAGTCCCAAAGAAATTCAATTTTTGGGTTTTTAAAAGCTCTGTCTTGCATAGGCTTAGAAGCACGCAGAGTATCTTTTCTATGAACGATGTAAACTTTTTTAGCAAATTTGGTAATGAAAGTGGCATCTTCCATTGCGGTGTCTCCGCCCCCAACAACATGGACAATTTTATCTCTATAAAAGAAACCATCGCATGTTGCACAGGTTGAAACTCCACGCCCTGTCAGCTCTTTCTCATTTGGAAGTCCAAGCCATTTTGCAGAAGCTCCCGTTGAAATAATAACTGTATCGGCTTCATATGATGATCCAGAAGAGTCTGTTACTTTGAAGGGACGCTTAGAAAAATCAACTTCAGTGCACATGACTGATTTAAATTCAGCATTAAATCGAGCAGCCTGTTTCTTCATGGTACTCATGAGTTCAGGTCCCATCACTCCATGTTCAAAACCTGGAAAATTTTCAACTTCAGTTGTCAGGGTGAGTTGCCCACCAGGCTCATGTCCCTCGAGGATAAGAGGTTTAAGATCTGCTCGAGCAGTATAAATGGCAGCTGTAAGTCCAGCAGGACCAGTTCCAATAATAATGACCTTGCGTCTCTCCATCTTAGACTCCTCTTAATTTTTTTGATCGGTCGTAGTAGGTAAACCTAATTTCTTTTTCACGATCGCCGGACGATCATCAAGATCTGGGTTCATTTCATAAAAAGCTTTAACAGTGAGAAGCTCTTTTGGATGAGCTGCTTTTTCAGTCATCACAAATTCTTCCCCAGTCAGTGAACACTGATAGTTGTAAGTTACTTTTTCGCGTTTTCTTTTTGATCTAAAACCCATTTTAAAGTCCTTTTTGGATAAGATGATTCTTTATAAGATTTTTGCAATGCTTTATCAAGGACTTAAAGTTTTAGCATTTTTCATGACGTTGAGAGAAAAATGAGTGTTTTCATACCGTTATTTGGGTGACACAATTAATCTATGGGATATTTTTTCTTTATAAAAAATATGTTCTTTTTAAGGATTTTTGTCCTTTCCTTGACGCTATGCTTCTCCGTTGGAGAGGCTGATGCGCTTACTGAAGCCCGACTCTTACAACAATCAAGCTCTGGTTTGACAGCTGTTTTTAATCTTGGTTCCCAGGATGCCCTTAAGCAGGGTGATTATGCGATTATTGTTAAACAAATAAAGGATCTTGATACGAGAGACCTACGTCTTATTCCTGTGGCCCGAGCTAAAAATATTAAAGTCAATTCTGATCATTCTATATGGATTCTTTTTAAAATTTTTGATGGGGAGTTACTCACCAAGGGAGAAAAGTACAACCTTCTTTCTGAGTCTTTCATGTTGAAGGGGAGAAAAGATCCTAGCTTAGGACGTCTATCAATTGTTAATCCTAAAAAATTAATCAAAGAAAATACTCAAATGGCGTTGTCTTCTGATCGGGATCGTCTGAGCAAACTTAAACATCAATACGACACTATGGCCGAAACACGCAGTCAAATAGAATCGCCTGGTGTTGATGCACAACTAATCGATGTTGAAGTTTGGAACAAGAATGGTGGAGATAGGCACCGCTCCTCACTGTTTAAGAGTGTTCATAAGACTGAATGGACTCAACAACATAGATTTTCAACTTTTGAAAAGATGGTGATGAGCTACATAGAGCGAGTTAATGATCCTGACTTTAACTATGATGATTTCTATGAGAAGCAGAAGAAATCTAAATTTGCTCATGAGTTTGCTGAAAATACCAATTATGATTCAGAATATAATAGGTTCCTACGAAACCAATCTTTAAAAAAGACAGCAGATGCAAAGCTTTATCGCTCTTTACTTGAAAAAGGTGAGAGTTGGTCTGAAGATTTTTCTGATGAGGAATTAAGATCTGTTTTGAGACAAGTTTCAATCTTACAGGAAAAAGATCGTCGTGACTGGATTAGAGTAAAGCCTACTCAATATATGGCCGCTCTCGAATTGGGTCTTCCCATAAATGATACTCAGACTGAGGAGGATGCTAATTACAGGCGCGAGGGTTTAAAATCTTTTGCTTTTGATTTCGAAGCTGTTCCAGTACTTGGGCATAAGACTCTGGAGCGGTTTAGCTTAAATGCAACTTTAAGATCTAATTATTCTGCCTTTAAATCTAATGGTGCAAATGCTGATTTCAATGAATCTTCTTTATCCCTTGGTGGGAATTGGTATCCTTTTAATCCTCCTTATGCCTTTGAAAGACCAGTTTTTTTCCTTGGCGCTTTCCTGAGAACAGGCCAGGCACAAGTTGAGTCTCCTAGTTTAAATGAATCTGCCAATTATACCGTCCTCTCCTTTCCTGGCCTACGTTTTGGTTATAAGTATTTATTAAAAAATAATTTCGGGATGAGATTAAGCCTTAGTTTAGAAACATTAAAAATAGATCGCTATGAATCAAGTAAGTTGAATTCAAGTCTTCCAGATTCTGCTAATATTGTTGAGTCGAAGGCCGGGATCAGCTTGCTTTATGCTTTTTGAGGGATTTTATGAAATTAATTTGGTTAGTATTATTATTTCCAATTCTATCATTCGGCCTAGAGGTCGATGAAAAATTAACCATTAGACTTTTAAAAATTTCCGAATCAAAAAAAACAGTGATGGTGAATAGAGGAACGGAAGACGGGATCGTAGAAGGAGATCATGCTAAATTCATTGTGACGGCAGGGATTGTTGCAAGATCTGTTTGTGTTAAAGTTTCTCCAACGAGATCTGTTTGGTCTATTTATCGGCTCGTGAATGCAGACTTTATCTTAAATGATTCAGTGATGACTTTAAAAATAACCCCACCAGTTAAAATTACTAAAGATGAGACTCAATCCATTGTTCAAGAGGATACACCTTCAAATCTTGGCGGAGATCCGGCCAATTTGGGGATACCTTTGGCCGATGGTGCTCAGGATTTGAATGTTGCCTCTGATAAAATGAGTGCTGCTGACCTAAAAGCACTAGAGGAATCTCAAATCCCTCTATCAATAGTTGAAAAAAATTTGGAGCTTTATGGGCTCATCAATATTTCAGGTCTAAGCTCTAATTCTAAGACAAATGTTGGGGACCAAGCCTTTAATAGTTCCCAGTCATTTCATCATATTGGTCTTGGTGTTGAGTATTATCCTAAAAAAGAAAGAGAATGGTTTTCTAATTTTTCTCTCCTAGGTGAGTTTACAATTCAAAAGCATGATTCCCAGGCCTATAACGGAGCTGGAATTACAAATGATGTAAATGAATTTTCTCTGGGATTGAATTGGCACCCAACAAAAGCTCCATCTATGGTCAGTGAATTTATACCGTATTTTCATACATCTGTTAATTTTGGTGCCGTAAGATCAACATATAAGGCCGGGACAAATACAGGTACACCTGAATTGTCTTCCAGTGGAAAAACCTCTGGGTTTTCAATAGGTGGAGGATATAAGTTTTTCACTCATAAAGGTTTTGGGGCGAGATTTATTGCTGATTATTATGTTCGCAGTGAAGTCTATCAAGAAGATGACTTGAGCAAAATCCACAATAAAAAAGTTGGTGGACCGAGACTTTTGCTCGCATTCTCTTATCGTTTTTGAGTGATATCCTGATCTGGAAAAATTTCATCGAAAGCCTTTTGCATTTGAATGGAGAAGGTCTTTAGTTTACTGATCCTAAATTGTGACAATGCTTTTTTAGGATTATCATTTTCTAGAACATTTGTTGAAATGCTATCACTTAAACTAACTATTTCAGATGCAATACTAATACTCGCAGTTTTCTTTTTTGCCGAATTAGGATCTTCTTGCTCATGATGATTCTCTACGATTTGGCAGACAACTTCTTCAAATAAACCAGATTTTCTTAGATAGTCTGCACCCATAGATGCATGCTTCATATATTTTAATTTTTCTTCCGGATTAAAATTATCTTTATTGGATTCTCTGATAGTCGTCCCAAGACCAATATCGTGAACGAGAGCTGCTAGGCCAATAATCTGAACCGTTTTGGCCGATCTGATATCTTGAGATCTAGCAAACAAACCTGATAGCATGGACACTGAAGTCGCATGATCATGCTCCATAATTTTCTTGATAAGATCATAAGAATCTTTCTTATGTGAATTCATCATAAGCTGATTGATAAGATTTCTTGTGTTCTCTACGCATCCTTTGGCGATGGCTACATTCTCAGTTGTCACACCAAGTTGGGTCATATGAAGTGCTGTAGATTCAATTTGATTTGAAAGTGCTTCAATTTTTTGAGTGTCGTCCTTTTTTTCATTGAGGATTGAATTTTGAGCGTGGACATGGGAAAGCTTCAGGTACTTTTCGTGCTCTTCAATTTTTAGATGTAAAGAAAGTATGTTCTTCGTTTTATATTTATCGATGAATTCCTGATTGATAGGATCACCCGCATTTAAAACTTTGATGTATTTGTCTTTCGCAAGACGAATAAAGACGTTGAAAAAAGATTTAGGGGTGAAAATAAAATCATCTAAGGGAACTTGAATCATTGATTCATCAAGGGTTGTAAAATCTTTATCTTTTTGTTCGGCCGAGGCGCGAATGTTTCCAAATTTCTGTTTGTCGCCAAGGTATTTAGTGAGGAGAGACTTGATACCCTGGTGAGTGCCAGGAAGTTCTTCAACACCTGCAATCCCCATAGCAATTAAATTAGTTTGAAGTTTTGGATCAATCGATCTTTTGTAAGTCACAATAATGGGAATCGAACCTAGAGTATCTTCAAGAAGTTTAGAGATAAAATCTTCTAAATTTAGTTTCGGAAGATGTGCAGATAAAACAATGACTGAAACACCTTTTTTCTTATCCATCGCAATTTGAGACGCCGTTATCGTAGATTGCTGAAAGATGAAACTATCTGGGTGATCGCGATAAAGATTCTCCCAAATGAGAGATTTTATTTCATTATTGTTATCAATAATTAAGGCCGTTCCGAGGATAAGCATTTTTTTACTTTCTCTTATCTTTTTAAAAGAGGTTTTATATCTTCAAGGGGTATCCCCATGATTGTATCTAAACCTTCAGTGGACTCAATCATGGAAAGCCGTCTTCTTATGAGGTCTTCCATTGTTTTCACTCTTTCAGTGGTAATTATTTTTTTTACCATTTCAAGCGATAGTTCTGGCTTCTTTCCAAATGTTGGCATCACGGAATGTTGCCTTAAAGGATTAAGCGTAAGATTTGGTTTGTACCTCAAACCAAGTCTAGGAACTATTTCTTGGGCCAACTCTTGAGTCATCCTTCTGAAGGTTGTGTACTTACCACCTATCATAACATAAGTATGAGAGGTCGGACGGTAGATTTTATGATGACGACTGACTTTACCAAGGTTTTGATTTGATGATTCTTCTTTGGCAAGTGGTCTCACGGCCGCAAAAGTTGAGATGATTGAATCTCTATTAATACTTGCATGGGGAAAATATTGTTGAAGCACATTTAATAAATAAGTAATTTCTTTTTCCTGGGCCTGGATATTAAAAATTTCTTCACAAACTTGAGTCTCAGTTGTGCCAACTAGTATAGAATCTCTTTGAGGGATAACAAAAACCACTCGATTGTCTTTTGTTGTTAAAACAATACTTCCCTCTGTCTTGATGGTGTCAGGCTTCAACCATAGATGAATGCCTTTTGAAGGTACGAGTTGAGGAGTCCAAGGGATATTTAATTTTGGTAGTAGGGTATCAGTAAAAGGTCCAGTCGTGAAAACGAGAAATTCACAGGTATTCGAAAAAATCTCCCCTGTGAAGAGATCTTTGATATCGACTTGATAACCATTTTGCAGTTGAGTTGTTTTAATGACCTCATGATAGCTGAGGGCTTCATTTCCCTCTTCAATTAGACCGTCATAAAGGCACTCTAAAGCGAGTTTTGCATCATCAACAATTCCGTCAAAATATTTTCCCGCACCTTTTAAACCTTTAGAATCCAAAGAGGGCATCTTCTTTAAAGCATCCTCAGCTCCTAGCCAAGCATGAGGTTTATTTTGAAAATGTGAAAGGAAATCATAAAGATAAAGACCAAACTGTAGCATCCAGGGAGCATGTTTTGAATAGCGGTAGAGTGGGAGATAAAATTCTCTCTCAAAACAAAGATGAGGAGTTAGTCTAAGCCATAAATTTTTTTCTTCCAGCGCTTCTTTAACGAGGCCAAAATCTAAATTTTCAAGGTAACGAATACCTCCGTGAAGCATTTTAGATGAACCTTGAGAAGTTTGTGATGAGAAATCACCCTTATCAATGAGGAGTGTTTTTGCACCATTCAGAGCAAGATCTCTTAAAAGCCCACAGCCATTAATTCCACCACCAACTATAATAACGTCATAATGCTTCATTGTCTGTTTACCCATACAAGGTTTCCAGTGCAGCTCAGTCTGTATTTACTATGACTAGATCCATATTCAGAAGGGATTGGTGTGAGTTGATAACTCAGTCCTATGATGGCATTGGCATTAGCTTTTACAGCGTGAGCCTTTAATTTGTTCGCAAGTTCCGAGTAATGAGAAGGAATTTCATCTGAGGTTTCGTTTTCAACAATTACACTATCGAGAATTTTATGTTCTGAAGCCACCCCAACATACTTAATGACCTGGTGACCAACTAAATTGGATGATGTTGAAAGTATGATTTTAGATAATTCTAGTTTGGAATTTTCAAATTGAAATTGGTGAGATTGGTTCTGGTAAAGGTTATTTTTTGAAACTATCCCGGTTTCAGATTTTTCCTGATGTTTAGGAGGGTGGATTTCATCGGAAAGTCCCACCTGGATATCAATATCAAAACGTCTCAGTTTGTGGGCAAGAAATATGGCCGCAAACTCTGATATCCTTGGAACAAGGAGATGTCCTCTTGAAAGTCGCTGTTTAACTGTTTCTTCAGAATCAGTAAGAAGTTCAAGTTCTTTGAGTAAAGAAATAATGTCGTGAACATCTTCAATATACTTAATATCTTTTAGGAGAACACTGAATGAAGGATTTCCTTCAACTCCCATTCCAATGGGTGAAGTATGCTCTGCAAACTTTTTAAGATCCTCAAAGGTTTCTGGTTTTTGAAATGAAGGCTCACTGATGGGGGCCACTTCTTGAACTTCTTCAGGGAATTCATCAAAGCTTGGAGTTTCAAAATTTGTGCTCTCCTCTTCTTTAGAGGAGTCAATTTCATCAGACGGTTCACGATGAGGAAAAGTTTCTTCCTCGACCTCTCCAGATGATTCATTTGCAAAATCTGGAGCTGAAAAATCACCTTCATCTTCAGAGAGATTAAAATTAACTTCAGCTTCTTGAAAGTCGGGGACTTGCTCGTCGGATCCTTGTGTAAAAGTCTCTTCTGGAGATGAAAAATTCTCAGAACCAAACGTTGTTGTTTCAAAACTGGTCTCTTCAGAAGGAAGTTCTGGTAAATTTATAGAATTATCTACCTCAAAAGTTTCTTCCTCAGAATTTAATTCATGAAGGTACTCGCCTAAATCTTCAATGCGAGTAAGGTCTTTTTTAGAGTCGCTCAATGGTACTCCTTAGGCTCCGTGACAGGCCTTGAATTTTTTTCCTGATCCACATGGGCAAGGATCATTTCTTCCAACTTTTAAAGTTGCACGTATAACCTTTTTTTCTTCTTCAACCTGTTTTGCAGCCTCTGATTCCTGGTGGGCCTTCATTTGGGCTTCTAGAATAGCTTCTTGCTGTCTGTGTATTTCTTCGATCTCTTCTTGAGTGAGTAATTTTATATGGGAAATTCTTTCAAGCACTGCCCTTTTAATAGCAAGTTTCATGTCCTCGTAAATAGTGAAGGCCTCGCGCTTGTATTCAACAAGTGGATCTTTTTGTCCATAAGAACGCAGATTGATCCCTTCTTTAAGATGATCCATCGCGAGAAGGTGGTCTTTCCAGAATTGATCAAACGTCCCCAAAAGAACTTCTCTAAAGGTAAATTTAACTTGCTCAGGATCAAAATCGGAGAATTTTTTATCGATTGCAGCTTCTGCTTTCGATCTTAAATACTCGGCAAAATCTCCTTTGGTCATTTGAGAGCATTCATCAGCACTTAGTTGATGATCAAGATTGAATATGGCCCTCATTTGAGTATTGATATCTTCCCAAGGGTATTCTCTTAGAGTTGATTTCTTCTCAGGTTTTAGGGATTCGGAAAGATTGAATGTTAATTCTCCGATAAAGTCATTGATAAGGTCTCGGTTACCTTCATCATTAAGAATATCTTTTCGAAGTTTATAGATAACCTTCCTTTGCTCATTCATCACATTATCAAAATCAAGAAGATGTTTTCTGATATCAAAGTTATGGGTTTCTACTTTCTTCTGAGCTTTGGCGATAGCATTGGTAATCATTGAGTGTTCAATTGGCTCATCATCTTTCATACCAAGCTTTGTCATGATTCCTTTGATCCTGTCAGAACCAAAAATTCTCATGAGATCATCTTCAAGAGAAAGAAAGAATTTTGATCTTCCTGGATCACCTTGACGACCAGACCGACCTCTTAATTGATTATCGATACGTCTGGACTCATGTCTTTCTGTACCAATAATAAAAAGACCACCAAGTTTTCTCGTTTCGTCTGTTAGCTTGATGTCAGTCCCACGTCCGGCCATATTTGTAGCGATGGTCACACCACCTCTTTGACCGGCCATTGCGACAATTTCAGCTTCTCTTGCGTGATTCTTAGCATTCAGGACTTCATGCTTAATGTTTTTTGAGCTTAGGAATGTTGAAATGAGTTCTGAAGATTCAATAGAGATTGTTCCTACAAGGACAGGTTGTCCTTTCGCATGACATTCCTCAATCAGCTTAGCAACAGCTTCATACTTAGCCTTTCTTGAAGCGTAGACAACATCTGATTGATCGTCTCGAATCATAGGTAAATTGGTAGGTATAACAACCACTTCGAGGTTATAAATCTTCATAAATTCTTCAGCTTCTGTATCTGCCGTTCCCGTCATACCGGAAAGCTTAGAGTAAAGTCTGAAGTAATTTTGAAAGGTGATGGAGGCTAGAGTCTGGTTTTCAGACTTAACTTCAACACCTTCTTTGGCCTCTACGGCTTGGTGAAGTCCATCTGACCAGCGAGACCCTTCTTTTAATCGACCTGTGAACTCATCAACTATGATCACTTTTCCATCTCGAACAACATAATCAACCTCATTCTTGAAAAGAGTATGAGCTCTTAAGGACTGGTTGACGTGATGGAGAGTTTCAATATTTCGCATATCATAGAGATTACCTATTTTCATAATCTCTTGAATATTTACAATCCCTTCTTCAGTTAAAACGGCAGATCTTGCTTTTTCATCAACAGTATAATGCTTCACTGGCGTAAGTTGTGGAATAACCTTATTTACAACACCATAAAGTCGAGTGTCACCTTCCGAAGGTCCAGAGATAAGAAGGGGAGTTCTGGCTTCATCGATAAGAATAGAGTCAACCTCATCAACAATACAGAAATGATGCTCACGTTGAACATAATCATTGAGATCAAATTTCATGTTATCTCGAAGATAGTCAAACGCGAATTCATTGTTTGTACCGTAGGTAATATCAGCGATATAGGCCGCTTTTCGATCCTCGTCATCCATATTGGAGAGAATGCAACCAACGCTAAGGCCGAGCCAATTATAGAGCTTGCCCATTTCGTGTGAGTCACGTTGAGCAAGGTAATCGTTCACTGTTACAAGATGGGCACCTTTACCTGTAAGTGCATTTAGATAGAGGGGAAGAGTCGCAGTAAGCGTTTTACCTTCACCCGTCTTCATTTCAGCAATTTTTCCCTCATGAAGGACAATCCCTCCAAGAATCTGAACATCGAAGTGGCGCATATTCATAACGCGTCGACTGGCCTCTCTAACAACTGCAAAGGCATCTGGGAGAATGTCATTGACGGTTGCACCACCATTGCCTAGTAAATTTTTAAAGTGATTTGTTTGAGATTGGAGTTCAGAATCAGACATCGACTTGTATTTTGATTCAAGGGCATTTACTTTTTCGAGTGTTGGTTTCAAAGAGCGCATATCACGATCTTGTTTTGTTCCGAAAATTTTGCGCATCATCACATTTAACATATATAACCTTTTAATCTAGAATAAAATATAATGGGTCAACGGCAATGCCATTAACTCTGACTTCATAATGAAGGTGAGGTCCGGTCGAGTGACCAGTGTTTCCAACTGCAGCTAAAAGATTTCCTCTTTTAACTTTTTGCCCAACTCTTACACTAAGAGATTGATTGTGAGCATAAATTGTTTCAATCCCATAACCATGGTCAACTTGAACAAATTTACCAAATCCTGCTTTCTCGCCCGAAAAGGTAACTATACCATCTGCTGGAGATCTCACAGGAGTTCCGTATGGGGCACCAACATCAAGCCCTTCATGCATTTTAAGCTTTTTCAAGTAAGGAGAGATCCTTTGACCAAAATAACTTGTGATCCAACCATCAGCTGGTAATATTGTTGGTGTTGAATTTAAAAATGAATCTTTATCCAAGAGAAATTGATCAAGCTCGTGAATGTTTTTTTCAATGTTGGAAACGGTGTCTTTAATTCGGGTATATTTAAAATCGAACTTCGCATAGTCATTTGAAAGAGCAAAGCTTCTTCGAGCAAGGTCTGACCATTGCTTAGTAAGAATATAACTTCTTTCTAAACCAAGGTTAGCCGCTATCTTTTTATCATACAAACTTTTTAATTCTTTGAACTGTGGCTGATCTTCAATAGAATCAAGATCAATTTTTAAATCTAATGAGCTATTGAGATCTTCAAGAGGATAAGATTCTTTTTCAGTTTCTTTTTCTGGCTTATAGAGAGCATCTTTAGAAGAAATATCTTCAAGACCAGTGATGACTCGTAATTTTTTTTCAAAAGTATTAATTCTTTTAAGGTCATCGGCCAGGGAATTCATCTTCATTTGGAAAAGCTGAATTTGTTCTTTAAGTTGCCTGTTTTCAATCGAAAGATGTTTATTCTCGTAAACCTGTTGGAGGATCTTCCAGTAATCGTAGGCGAGAACCGAAATTAAAAGTGTCAGCATGACACTAAAAAATGCCAGTGATTTGAAAAGCACAGTAGGCACTCTAAACGTTTTGACCCCTTTTTGTTTTTCGGGGACTACCATCACAGTATAGTATTTATCCATGCTGAATATTTTATGACTAACATCAAAGAAAGAAAATAATAAAAGCTTGAAAATATTGAATTAATATTAGGCTTGGGCCACTGCAATGATGACTGAAATATTATCTTGGCCACCATTTTCATTGGCCTGTTTAATAAGTTCAAGCACGGTCTGCTGAATATCCGGTAAGCTACATGTCCCTGGATCTTTAAGATATTTTTTTATGATATGAAGAATGTCGCCGTCACTAACTTTTCCATGCAATCCGTCAGAACAAATCATGAAGATATCATTTTTACAGATTCTGTAGTTGAAAACATCTGGGTTAACATCAGGTTCAAACCCAACTGACCTCACGAGTACGTTTTTCTGAGGGTCTTTGACAGCTTCTTCACGAGTATAAATCCCCATGTTCAATTTTTCTTGAACAAAAGAGTGATCTCTGGTGAGTTGGTAAATATTCTGATTATTAACAAGATAAACTCTAGAGTCTCCGACATTTCCGACAATAAGATTTGGACCATGAAAGTAAATGGCCGAAACAGTGGTTCCCATTCCATGAAGCTCGGGTTTCTCCTCAGCAAATTTAAGGATGGAATTGTTTATCTCGACGATTACATTTTTCATCAAGATCGAAGCCTCTAATTGAGAGTTTTGCTCAATATAGTTAGGCATTATTTTAACACTTAGCTGAGAGGCAATATCACCACCATTGTGGCCACCCATGCCATCCGCAACTGCAAAAAAGTTATGTTTGTGATCAACACAAATTGAGTCTTGATTGCTTTTACGTTTTCGCCCAATATCGGAGGCACCTGAACAAAGAATTCCCATAGACCCTTTAAAAGTAAGTTCAATAATCTAATCATAAGATGAACTTCATTTTAGTCAAACATAAACTCAAGGGGATAGTCGCTGACAAGTTTGGTCGGACTATGCCTTTTGGATGATTTGCCGACTTGTTGTATTTCTTTTGTGAAGTTAGCCTATGAGTGTACAATAAATTAAGGGCTTAACTGTCCAAAATATCGCCTTTGAGGGGGAGTCCATGGCAAATTTTGATATTCAATCATTCATCGCTCAACATTACAATCCAAAGGACTTTTCTCATCTTCATTGGCAAGGATCTTTTCAAGATTATGTTGATATGGTGATGAAAAATCCTCAGATCGCTCGAAATTCTTTCCAAAGAATTTATGACATGATCATGAGTTTTGGAACTTCTCAATATACTGAATATAAAAAAGACGTCATCCGCTATCATTTCTTTGATGATCCTTTTGAAAATGGAAAGGATGCTATCTTTGGAATTGATGTTCACCTGATGAAAATGGTGAATTTTTTCCAATCGGCAGCCTTAGGTTACGGGACTGAGAAGAGAGTTCTCTTGCTTCATGGTCCTGTTGGATCTGCAAAGTCTTCTGTCTCTCGATTGCTTAAGAAAGGTCTTGAGCACTACTCTCGATCAGATGAGGGAGCACTCTATACCTATGAGTGGATTGATGATGAGGGGTCCCATATTTTGGGTGGCCAGAAAGTTTTCGCCAGCCCTATGCATGAGGAGCCATTAAAACTTCTTCCACCGGAAGTTCGTGAAAAATTTTTGGGAGAACTCGCTAAAGTTAATAAGAGTCCTTATAAAGTAAAAATTAAGGGTGAAGTGAATCCGGCCTGTCGTTTTATTCTGAATGAGTACATGATCAAGTACAATGGCGACTGGAATAAAGTCATGAAGCATCTTAGAGTCAAGCGTCTTATTCTCTCTGAGAAAGATCGCCGAGGGATTGGGACATTCCAACCAAAAGATGAAAAGAACCAAGATTCAACAGAATTAACGGGTGATATCAATTACCGAAAAATTGCTATTTATGGATCAGATTCTGATCCTCGTGCTTTTAATTTTGATGGTGAGTTTAATATTGCGAACCGTGGGATTGTAGAATTTATCGAGATGCTTAAGCTTGATGTTGCTTTCCTCTACGACTTACTTGGAGCTTCTCAAGAGCAATCAATTAAGCCTAAAAAGTTTGCTCAAACCAATATCGATCTTGTGATTCTTGGTCATACCAACGAACCGGAGTATCGTAAACTTCAATCAAATGAATTTATGGAAGCTCTTCGTGATAGAACTGTTAAAATTGATGTCCCTTACATCACGCGACTGGATCAAGAGGCGCGTATCTATCGTAAAGATTACAACAAAGATACGATTCCTAACATCCATATTGCTCCTCACACAATTGAGATGGCTTCAACATGGGCCATTTTAACTCGCTTAGAAGAACCAAAAAAATCTGATCTGACAAAGCTGCAAAAACTTAAGTTGTATAATGGTAAAACTCTTCCAGGTTACAATGAAGACAACGTGAAGGAACTTCGTAAAGAAGCTGTTCGTGAAGGGTTAGAGGGGATTTCTCCTCGATATATTCAGGATAAAATTTCGAATGCCCTTGTGAAAAACGGTCATGTTGGTTGTTTAAATCCGTTCATGGTTTTTAATGAACTTGAATCAGGTCTTAAGCACCATGCTCTTGTGAATTCACCGGAACAGATGGATCACTACCGAGAAATGCTAGCAGTTTGTCGCCAAGAGTATGAAGACATCGTCAAAAATGATGTTCAAAAGGCGATTTCAGTGGATGAATCGGCCATTCAAACTCTGTGTGCTAATTATGTTGATAACGTTAAGGCCTATACTCAAAAAGAAAAAATTCGTAACAAATACTCGAACAAGCTTGAAGAGGCTGATGAGAGATTTATGCGTGCGATTGAAGAAAAAATTGATATCCCTGAATCTCGTAAAGATGATTTCCGTCGTGAGCTCATGAATTATATTGGCGCTCTTGCGATTGAAGGGAAACAGTTTGATTACAAAATGAATGAAAGACTTCATCGCGCCCTTGAGCTTAAGCTTTTCGAAGATCAGCGTGACACAATTAAGCTGACTACGATCATTTCAAATGTTGTGGATAAGCAGACTCAAGAAAAAATTGAAGTTGTTAAGAGCCGCTTGATAAAGAATTTTGGTTACTGTGATATCTGTGCCACAGACGCCTTAAACTTTGTCGCGAGTATTTTTGCTAAAGGTGACTCAATAAAGTCATAGGCCATAAGGGGTTTGAGTGGATCATCCAATAAAGCGTGACCATGCTCGATTTAGGAAAATTGTTAAGGGTAAAATCCGTGACAATTTGAGAAAATATGTTTCTCATGGCTCACAAATCATACCTAAAGGAACAGATAAGTTTACTGTTCCTATGCCAAGTATTGATATCCCTCGTTTTCGCTTTGGTGATAAATCTCAAGGGGGAATGGGGCAGGGTCAAGGTCAGCCGGGGGATCCGGTTGATGGCCAACAAGATCCAAATGGTCAGCCTGGTCAAGGTGAAGCTGGAGAAGGTGAAGGGAATAAAGAACTAGATGTTGAGCTTTCTCTTGATGAATTAGCGCGAATATTAGGGGAGGAGCTTGAGCTCCCGAATATCGAGCCTAAAGGTAAAAAATCTTTGCAATCCGTGGTTGATCGCTACACCAATATTGGGACCACGGGCCCTGATTCTTTAAGGCATTTAAGAAGAACTTATAAGCAGGCCTTAAAGCGTCAAATTGCCATGGAATCCTACGATCCTGAGAATCCATCCGTGGTTCCTATAAGACGAGATTTTCGTTACCGGGCCGCAGATACTAAGGTGGAGATGCAGAATGCAGCTGTCGTGATTTACATGATGGATGTTTCCGGCTCTATGGGCGATGAGCAAAAAGAAATTGTTCGCACAGAATCTTTTTGGATCAATCTCTGGCTTAAATCCCAGTATAAAGATATTGAAATTCGTTACATCATTCATGATGCTACAGCGAAGGAAGTTGATGAACAAACTTTCTTCAGGACTCGTGAAAGTGGAGGAACACTCATCTCATCTGCTTACAGTCTTTGCAAAGAAATCATCGAAAAAGATTACAACCCTAATGAGTGGAATATTTATCCTTTTCATTTTTCTGATGGAGATAACTGGTCTGCTGATGATACAAAAATTTGCTTAGATCTTTTAGATAATGTGATTCTACCTGTTTCAAATGTTTTTTGTTACGGCCAGGTGGAGAGTCGTTATGGATCTGGTCAATTCTATAAAGATTTAACGGCGAAATATGGTGCCAATAGTGAAAAGCTTACGATGAGCAAAATTAAGAATAAAGAAGGGATTCTAGACTCCATTAAAGAGTTCCTTGGTAAGGGGAAATAGATGAATAGATCGAAGCCTATTTCCGGAGAATTACTGGCCCTAAAAAATCAGATTGAAAAATATGCAATTGATTATGGGTTAGATTTTTTTCCCCAAGTCTTTGAAGTTTGTGACTACGATACCATCAATATACTTGCCGCTCAGGGTGGATTTCCAAGCAGATATCCTCATTGGAAATTTGGGATGGATTACGATCAACTTTCTAAGGGCTATGCTTACGGTCTTCAAAAAATTTATGAAATGGTGATTAATACAGACCCTTGTTATGCCTATTTATTACAGGCCAATAATTGGGTCGATCAAAAGATTGTTATGGCCCACGTTTATGGGCATAATGATTTTTTTAAGAATAATGCCTGGTTTTCTAATACAAATAGAAAAATGATGGATGTGATGGCCAATCATGGCACTAAAATTCGTCGCTATATGGAAAGATATGGTGCTGATGCCGTTGAAACTTTTATCGATAAGGTTCTTTCTTTAGAAAATTTACTAGATATCAATGAGCTTTTTGAGACCAGCGCTTTGAAACGTTCCAGAAAAGAATTAGTGGCCCAAGAGAGGTCAGAGTCTGATGATGATGGTTATCTCATCGATGACAGATCCGCTGCTTTAAAATCCTTTATGCGTACGAAAGCTCGATCTGAGAAAAAAGAGGATCGTAAAGAAGAAGAATCTTTCTCTGCAGAGGCCTCGCAAGTTAGTACAAGAGATATTTTAGGCTACCTTATTCAGCATGCTCCTTTAGAAGAGTGGCAAGCTGATATTGTCGGAATTTTGAGAGAAGAGGCTTATTATTTCCTTCCTCAAAGATTAACAAAAATTATGAATGAAGGCTGGGCCAGTTATTGGCACTCTACTATTATGACTCAGCGGGCACTTGATGCATCGGAGATTGTTGATTTTGCTGACAAGCATGCTGGTGTCATGTACATGAGTAAGCAAAATATAAATCCTTATAAGATTGGAATTGAGCTTATGAGGGATATTGAATACCGCTGGAATAGAGGTATGTTTGGTAAGGACTATAATGAGTGCACAGATATGCGTGAGAAACTTAACTGGGATACAAAGTTAGGTAAAGGAAGAGAAAAAATCTTTGATGTCCGTAAGTCTCATAATGATATTTCTTTTATTGATGAGTTTTTAACGCCAGAGTTTTGTGAGCGCCAACAACTCTTCACATATAAATATAATCCGCGATCTGGTCGCTTTGAAATAGATTCAAAAGATTTTCTAGCGATTAAGCAAAAACTTCTTTCTCAATTAACTAATTTTGGACAGCCAATTATTGAGGTCGAGGATGGTAATTATCTTAATCGAAAAGAGCTACTTTTGAGTCATGTCCATTATGGTGTTGATCTTGACGTTGGCTTTGCTAATGAAACGTTAAGAAATCTTTTTGCTCTCTGGAAAAGGCCAGTAAATTTAAAAACAAAATATGAAGATAAAGAAGTGATATTTCATTTTGATGGTAAGGAATTTAAGACAAACCACTAGTTGTTTTCAGCATCTGGAATAAGTTTTATTAATTTATCATCAAGTTCTTCTATATCCAGTTGATTGACGAATACTTGCTCTTTAATGGGTTCATTTATTTTGGACGCTGACAATCTTTGCCAATCTTTTTTGTAAGAAATTTTATCTTCTCTCCTCAAAACGAGGGGGAACGCGTCCCATCTCTCCATTTGATAGCCTAACCAGCAGTTCACGAGGTCATATTGATCACAACTTAAACTGGCCTGTTTTTTAACCAGATTTGGTATGTTTTCCATGAGGCTTACGAAGCTGTAGATTTGTGTCACTTCAATTTGCTGACCTTTTCTCGATTTAGAATTGATGTGTTCTAAAGTTTGACGTGCCTTTTGATAATCTCCCTTCTGTGCATAGAAAGCAGATAGGAGAGTTAATTTACTTATTTGTGTTTGTGGTGAAGCAATGACTTTTTCAGTGACTTTAGCGCCTTCTTCCCAATCACCTAAAAACCAGGCCAGTGGTAGAATTCTTTCCATTGCATTTTGGGAATTTAATTTTTTTTGTAGGGCAAGTTTAAATTGAGCGTAGGCGAGCTCATATTTTTTCCTCAAAATATAAAGATTACCTTTTATATTTTCTGCATTTGGAGACTCTAGTCCCTCCACAAAGCGATACGACTTTTTGAATTGGCCCAAACGAAAACTAATTTGCCCTAAAAGTTCGCGAATTTCTGGGTCTTGATAGTGATCACTCGTAAGGTCAGATAATTCTTCCTCGATTAGTTTTTCCTGATTGAGATAGAGGGCCATTTTGAGGATCATTTTTATTTGGTCAATATCAAAGGAGATTAACTTTATTCCTTTAAAAGGTTTGGTTGTTATACCTTGGTGGGGTTTCAATTTTAAATCTACTATTAATTTTAACCAGTCAAAATGCGATGATTTAAAGTGATTTAAATTTTCTTCCTGGCATTTAGGCCATTCGTTTGAAAGATCTCTTTTTTTATCTAAAACAATCAAATTTAGAATTTTTAAAGTACAAATTTTTTGATAATTCGGCATTAATTGTAATTGAGGTAGACTTAAATAATCTAAAGACTTTTCAAATTCATTTTCCATAAAACTAACGATCCCAAGGTATCTAAAAATGATGGGTCTCAGTTTTGTCTGGGAATAGGCTATTTTTGAAAGATGGAGTTTGGCCAAATTGGTCTCTCCATTGATTAGATAGTATTTGATTTTTTTTAAATCGGCATTTTGAGAGGCCATGTCTGAAAAGAGCACCTTATTGAGTTCTTGGGTATCTCCAATAAGGGACAAAGGCTCAAATTTGCCTCTAGGGGGAGTCGCTGTGATAGCGCCTGCTTCTAGGATAAGTAAAAAGATCGATATAAAGACTTTCATAGTAAACCTATCGAAATAATTTCCGATAAGTTTAAAAAGACCATGAAGAAGACTTTATTAATCGGATATTTGTTTTTGCTCTCAGCTTATTCGTTTGCACTGGTTCCAGTGGAGGGTCTTCTATTAGGTGAGGCCGTCTCCGAATTCCAAAAAGATCCACTTTTTTATATTTTCAATGATATTTATGATAAATCGAGAGAAGGTGAGAATCGTAAATTTCATTTATACAAAAGCTTCTATCAAAGTGGCATACTTTTAAATGAAAGCTGTCATCTTTACCAGCCGTCTCGGTATAGTTCAAACTGGAGCGAAAAACAAGCCCAGAGGTCGGTGGTCTCCACTCTTCAGTATATTGGCCTTGATACCAGCATTAAAGCGATTGGTGCTTATGCTAAAAAGTTGCAGCTTTCAAAAGATGACTTTGAAAATTTAAGTCATAATTTAACTGAAAATTTCTGTTCAAAAAATATGACATTATTTTCATTAAAGAGGGTTAAAAATAATCTAATTTATTACTTTGATAATCCTCAAGATAATATTATTCCATCCGTTTTAACTTCACCATTTGTCACAAAAAAATATCAAGATAAAACCGAAAGTGATCAAGCAAGGTCTAATGAGTTTGATCAGGCCATTAGTAATTTTAAAGCCTTTTGCTCTTGGGGTGGCAACGTTGAAGATTATCGACTTTTAGCTCCCTATCTCAGAGATAAGTTTATCATGGCATTTATCATTAAGAATTTAATGGGTGTGCAGGATTCATTTGATAAAAAATCACTAAAAGTTACTCCTGCCCCTTCTGGAAATACGGTTCAAGTCACTTGCCGTGATTTAATTTGTAGAAAAGCTGATATAACTGCTTTTAAGCAAAACTTTCCGACTTCAATGGGATCAACAGGTTTGCAGACTGATCTGAGTAAACTCTATTGCTTTCATTTTAAAAATTTAGATTATTCATCCTCCACGACGATACCAGTTGTAAAATCATGGATAAAAGAAATGGAGCTTGAAAATCCAATTTTAGAAACTGGTTTTTTAATTTCTTTAATGACAGGAGTCCCAGACCCACTTTTTGGTGTTGAGAATTATCAAGAATTACCAGCGCTGGCCAAGAGTAGTATTGATGAACGATGGTCAAAATGGGCCCAGCAAACATTAAATTATTTTTCAGTTGATATGCTCTTTGAAGAATCTCTTAAGATTAAAGTTCTTCCTAGAGATAGCATTTCAGATCTACGCCAAAATGGTTTTCATTTAAAATTTAATGTGACACTTGGAGAGATGGATAAGGTTGTGGATGAGTCGGATAAATTATCAGTTTCGTTTAATATAAAATTATCTAAAAATTATCTTCGATACATGAGAAATAAGTGGTCTGATCTGTCTTCTGAACTTGACTCTGAAGGCAAGATCCAGTTTAAAGAGGAAGTCTCACGTTATATAAATTTACAGCTTAAATCCAAAGAAAAATTATTTCTTCAGAAAGTTTGGAATGATGAATTCCCCAAACTTATTACACAAGAGTTGCTTTCACAGGTGAACCTCTACAAAGGTCCTTTGTTTAATAGTTTTCAAGACCAAGTTCTTCAGATTCCAGTTAAATTTTCCTACGGAGTTTTTGCACTTAATTATTTAAGGTACAAGTCAGATGTCAGCTCTGGTCGCCTTAAATTAAATCTATAGACAATTCTTTTCAAGAAATTTACTCTCGCCCTTGACATTAAACCTAGAGAAACCAAGTTTTAGATATGGCGAAAAAAAGTTCTAATTCTAAATCTGTTCCAGAAAAAATCGTGCGTCCCGAGGTTGTTGAGATCTCGTCTGATGATGATGAAATAATTGAAGACTTAGCTCATAATGATGTCTATCCCGTTTCCTTGGCCCAATCTTTGCCTCCAGTGCGACAAAGCACAGATCTTAAAGTTCAGGATCCTTTAACCCTATACCTTAAAGAGATTGCCAAGCACAAACTTTTGACTCCAGAAGAGGAAAAAGAATTGACGGCAGAGCTGCTTAAAACTGGCGATATTGAAGTTGCAAAAAAGCTTGTACTGGCAAATTTGCGTCTGGTTGTGAAAATTGCTCTTGAATATAGAAATGCCTACAAAAACATCATGGATCTCATTCAAGAGGGTAATATCGGGCTGATGAAAGCTGTTTCCAAATACGATCCGTCTAAGGGCGCGAAACTCTCTTACTACGCTAGCTGGTGGATTCGATCTTATATTTTAAAATTTATTTTAGATAATTTTAGACTTGTAAAAATTGGGACCACCCAAGAGCAAAAAAAGCTCTTCTATAATCTGATGCGAGAAAAACAGAGGCTCATGAGTTTAGGCATAGCTCCTGATGTTAAACTTCTCTCAGATAATCTAGGTGTTTCAGAGAAAGCCGTTATAGAAATGGATCAGCGATTGAGCTCTCATGGCCAAGAGGTAAGCTTTGATAAGCCCCTTGATGATAGCGCGGGTAGTCAAACGCTCGGGGACATTATTGGCGATAATGATGAGTCGGTAGAGTCTAAATTGGCCAATTTGCAGAACTTAGAAATTCTTCAGGAGCATTTAGGTGAGTTTGTCAAAAACCTCAAGCCTCGTGATCAAGAGATCTTTAAAAAACGATTACTTAGCGAAATTCCAGAAAGCCTTCAAAGTATAGCCGACCAGTATGGTGTTTCTCGGGAAAGAATCAGGCAAGTTGAAGAGCGTCTCATTGAGCAATTAAAAGTTTACATGTCTGACTTTCTTAGATAAAAACTAAGCACATAAAATAACGAGGAAAATGGTAGCAATAACGCTTACCTAGACCTTGTACTAGGTTTCAAAGTAAGTTTGAAGCTTGGGCAAAGGAGACAATTATGCTTACTAGAGAAGCAACAGCAGAAGTCGTAAAAAAGTTTGGAGCAAAGCCAACAAACACTGGTTCAGTTGAGGTTCAAGTCGCTCTTTTAACAGAGAAGATTAAGGCCCTTACTCCACACTTTGAGAAAAACAAGAAAGATCACTCAGGAATGAGAGGTCTTATGAAGATGATTGGTCAGCGTCGTTCACTTCTTAAGCACTTAAGCTTAAAAGATGAAGCTCGCTACACTAAGCTCATCAACGAACTCGGAATTCGTAAGTAATCAAAAAGGGGCCTTTGGGCCCCTTTATATTTTGGAAGAGATGTTATTAGTAGAAGCGTTTTTAGAGATAAAAAGTGGAATGAACCAAGAATCATTTTTCTCTTTATCTCTCAAACTTCTGAATTACATCACACCAAAAATTATAAATTAAAATATTTCCATAACGATTTTAAACGTTGTGGACGTCTTATTAGGAGAAGCTATGTTGAATAACAAAAAAGAATTTAAACTTAACTATGGCGGCAAAGAGGTCACTGTTGAAACAGGTCGACTTGCTAAGCAAGCTGATGCAGCCGTGCTTGTTTCTTGTGAGGGGACTCAGGTTCTTGTTACTCTAGGATGTGCACCTGAAGTTAATGATGGTCAGGATTTTTTTCCATTACTTGTAGATTATAAAGAAAAGTTTTATGCCGCTGGAAAATTCCTCGGTGGTTTTATGAAAAGAGAAGGTCGTCCATCAAACGCAGAAATTCTTATCATGCGTTTAATTGATAGACCGCTTAGACCGCTATTCCCTGAAGGTTTTATGAATGAGACTGTGCTTATGGCACAAGTAGTTTCAGTAAAAGAGGGCGGAGGTGATCCTGAGGTTTTAGCTGGTCTTGGAGCAGCTGCGACGCTTGCTATTTCTAATGTCCCTTTCAATGGTCCAATGGGCTACGCCAAAGTAGGTCGCGTTGATGGTCAATTCATTCTTAATCCTACTAAAAAGCAATTAGTGTCATCTGACCTCGAACTTTTAGTTGCAGGTTCTGAAAACGCTATCCTTATGGTGGAAGGTGAGTCTAATCAAATTTCTGAAGCTGATATGCTGGCCGGGATTATTTTTGGTCATGAATCAATTAAGCAGTGGTGTAACCTTGTACATACAATGACTAAAGAAGTTGGAAAGAAGAAGCGTGAGTGGACACCCGCAACTCCCAATGCTGTTCTTATGCAAAAAGCATCTGAAGATTTTAATTCTGATGCACGCTCGGTTCTTGCTGTGAATGTTAAACAAGATCGTACGGCAGCTACCAATGGATTAAGAAAAAAAATTAAAGAAGCCCTTAAGACTAATCCATCGAAGTATGGACTCACTGAAGATACTGATTTCGGCAAAGAAGCAGCGAAAGTAACGGATGAAATACTCTATAAGCTTATGCGTGCTGATATCATTAATGAGAACAAAAGAATCGCAGGCCGTGGTCTTAATGTCGTTCGTCAGATTGAAACAGAAGTTTCTGTTCTTAAAGAAGTACATGGTTCTTCATTATTTACTCGTGGTGAAACACAAGTTCTTGCAGCTGTTACAATCGGTGGAAAAGAAGGCGAGCAGATGGCCGATTCTATCCATGGTGTGACTTTTGATAAGTTTTATCTTCACTATGCTATGCCTCCTTTTTCAGTCGGTGAAGCTAAAGGTTACAGAGGTGTTGGTCGACGTGAAATTGGTCACGGAAATTTAGCTGAACGCGCTCTTAAAAAAGCTATGCCAACTCAAGATATTTTCCCTTATACCGTTCGCGTAGCTTGTGAAGTTTTAGAATCGAATGGTTCTTCTTCAATGGGCTCTGTTTGTTCTGGCTCAATGGCGCTTATGGATGCGGGTGTCCCTCTAGTTGGTCCAGTTGCTGGTGTAGCAATGGGTCTTATTAAAGAGGGTGAGAAGTATAAAATCCTCACTGATATTTTAGGTGATGAAGATCATCTCGGTGATATGGATTTCAAAGTTGCTGGTACGGCCAACGGAATCACTGCCATTCAAATGGATATGAAAATTGCCGGAATCTCTGAGCAAATTTTCAAAGAAGCTCTTGCTCAGGCAAAAGAAGGACGAGTCCATATCCTTGGTGAGATGGCCAAAACAATTGCTAAAAACCGTGAAGGTTTCAAGACAGGTGTGCCTCAGATTAAAATGTTCAAAATTGCTCCTGATAAAATTGGAGCACTCATTGGTCCTGGTGGTAAAAACATTAAAGGTCTTCAAGAGAACTTTAAAGTAACTATGGATGTTGCTGAAGATGGAACAGTTAAGGTTTTAGGTGTTGATGTCGCAAAAATTGATGAAGTTATTGCACTTGCTGACATGCAACTCAACGGTCCTAAAATTGGTGCCGTTTATAAAGGAACAGTCGTTACAATTAAAGAGTATGGTGCTTTTGTTGATATCGTTCCTGGTCTAGCTGGTCTCGTTCACGTTTCAGAAATCGCTGATGAAAGAGTGAATGATGTGAATGAATATTTAACTGAAGGCGAGCTTGTTGATGTTAAAGTTCTTGAAGTTGATCGCTTCGGGAAAATTAAACTTTCAATCAGAGCTGTAGCTCCTATTGCAAAAAAAGCGAAGTAATATGGTTGAGGTTAAAGTTATAAAACTTCCTCACTATGATTCAAGCTTTGAGCTCCCTTTCTATGCAACAGAAGGAGCAGCTGGAGCTGATATTAGAGCTTCTTTGCTTGAAAAAAAATCACTTACGGTGAAACCCGGGGAGCGAGTGCTCGTTCCTACGGGTCTTTCTATGGAAATACCTGTTGGCTTTGAGGTTCAAGTTCGTCCTCGTTCTGGACTTTCTCTCAAGTCACCACTTATGATCGTGAATTCTCCTGGAACTGTCGATTGTGACTACAGAGGTGAAGTGAACATCATCATTGGTAATTTTGGGAAAGAAGACTATGTGATTGAGCATGGATTAAGGATCGCTCAGCTTGTGATTGCTCCTGTGACTCAGGCAAAATTTTCGACTGCAGATAGTTTATCTGAAACTCAACGTGGTTCCGGAGGTTTCGGCTCCACTGGAACTCGATAAAGAAAGGATTCATTATGGATTTAAAAATTCCTTATTCGAACATTACTGATAAAAAACAAGGTTTTGATGCTGCTAAAAAACTTATCCCAGAAGTTATAGCAAAATTTGGTGTTAAGGCCGATACAAAAATTGATGATTCTCAATCATTGATTGAAGCCAAGGGCTCAGGCTTTACCGCTCATATTAAATTTACTGAAACTGAAGCTCAGGTGAAAGTTGATCTTAATTTTCTTCTTAAGCCTTTAAGAGGGAAGATCCTTGAAACTATTGAGAAGCAAATAAAGAAAGTAGTATGAGTGAATTTAAATGTACACTTTGGCCATCTGGTGAAGTTTTAGAGGTTAATCCTGAAGAAACTCTTCTTGCCCAACTTAAGAAGGCCGGCAAAAAGATAAAATCAAGTTGCGGTGGCTGTGCCTCTTGCGGTGATTGTGTTGTTGTTATCAAGTCTGGTGAGATGAATCTTTCTCCTCAAAATTTTGAAGAACTAAGACTTCTTGGAAATGTTTATCACATCACTAAAGAGCGTCTTTCTTGTCAAACAAAGGTTCTAGGGGACGTTACAATTGATATTTCGGCCCATGATAAGAATACTTTTACGGGAAAATCTGAAAAGCCGGTGCAAAAAAGCACCAGTACGATCCTAAAAAAGCGCGAAGAAGTAGAAAAATCAGTCAGAGAAAATGAGGAAAAAAGTCGGGAAAAACCTGCTGATGATTGGTATCGTCACTGGGAAAAGGGATCAGAAGAGCCTGACAAACCAAAAAAGCTTGGTGGAAATAAGAAGCCTAAAGCTTTTAGTTTTAATGATTCTGATGATTCAAAAGATAAAGAAGAGTAAGGAGTTAGAATATGTCTCAAACCATGACCTCTGCAAATTCAGTTGGAGTTGATAACAAGTTCCCATCTCAAATTAAGTTCATTGTAGGGAATGAGGCCTGTGAGCGTTATAGCTACTACGGGATGAAATCAATTCTTACTATTTTCATGATTCAGGTACTTCTATTTCAAGAAGCTGATGCTACTTTTACCTATCATATATTCTCAAGTCTTTGTTACTTTTTCCCTCTGCTTGGAGCATTCCTTTCAGATAGAATTTGGGGAAAATACAAGACAATCCTTTATCTCTCTTTAGTCTACTGTTTGGGACATGCTGTTCTTTCCATTTGGGAGAATAAAGCTGGTCTTTATGTGGGGCTTGGATTGATTGCTCTTGGTTCTGGTGGGATTAAGCCTTGTGTCTCCGCCCACGTAGGGGACCAGTTTAGAGCGAATCAACAGCATCTTCTTAAAAAAGTTTATGAGCTTTTTTATTTCATGATTAATTTTGGTTCATTCTTTTCAACTATTATCACTCCATGGACCCTTAAGCATTACGGGGCTTCGGTTGCTTTTGGTATACCGGGTGTTCTGATGTTTATTGCGACATTTGTTTTCTGGATGGGAAGACATGACTATGTTCACGTTCCACCTACAAAGTCAGATGGTCATGGTTTTTTTGCAGTGGTTTTCTCTGCACTTAATAATCAGAAATCTCGTAAAGCAGGTCAGTCATTTTTAGATGCTGCTCTTGTTGAGCATGAGCAAGAGCACATTGATGCAACAAAAGCTGTTCTTGATATTGCAAAACTTTTCGCTGCAATTTCTGTGTTCTGGGCGCTCTTTGACCAACATGGTTCTTCATGGGTGATTCAGGCCATGAACATGGATCTTAATTTTATGGGAATGCAATTTGAAGCTTCTCAGATCGCTGCTTGGAATCCAATTATGGTGATGGGGCTTATTCCATTATTTTCAATGGGCGTATATCCGCTCTTAGATAAAATGGGGCTTAAGACAACTCCAATCCGCAGAATCACATGGGGGATGTTTGTAGCAGCTGCTTCTTTTGTAATTGTTGCTCTTATTCAAATGTCTATGGATGCTAATGGACCAGAAAATAAGGTCAATGTGATGTGGCAGTTTTTCCCATATCTCGTGATTACAATGGCAGAGGTTATGGTTTCAATTACTGGACTTGAATTTGCTTACACTCAAGCTCCTCGTTCTATGAAATCTTCAGTTATGTCGATTTGGCTTTTAACTGTGTTCTTCGGTAATTTAATTACGGCCTATGTTTCTAAAATTAATTTTTTCCCAACAGCTTCAACAGGATACTTCTTTTTCTTTGCGATTCTGATGGGAATCTTTGCACTTATCTTCTGGTATATGGGATCAAAATATAAAGTAAAAAATTATATGGAAAAATAAAAAAAAGCCCCTCGAAAGAGGGGCTTTTTTTTATTACTAGTTTGAACTACCTTGATTCGGGAAAATACTTGGATTCCACCATCCGTCAACATAAGCACCATCTGGCATTGGTGAAAGAACGAAATTCCCTGTTGAAATCAGAGTTGATGCTGGAGTAGCACTTGTATCACTCCTTTGCATTGGTATGAGATCATCCCAATCTCTAACGTCATTGAATGTATTGTATAAACCTGGATCACTATCGACTTCTTCTAGGTTATATCCGGTACTATCAAGAGGTATGTCTTGTCTTCTTTGATCATCCGGGTTGCCAGTTCCAGGAACATTGAGCCCAAGATCGCTTATAAGTTCAAGATTTGCTGTGGACGAAGGAAAGACCCTGTCCCATTCTCTCACGACCATTCTGATTCTTGCTTTAATTTCAAAGGCTGAATCTAAACAGTAAAAAGTGTAGAAAGGATTTGTTCGGTAAGCAGCCAGGGAGGCCATGAAAGGTTCAATAGCAAAAATTTGAACATTCACACCATCATAACTTGACTCTTTCGCAGTAATTTCTGCTGTTGAAACTAATTGATCAGTTCCCAGTGGATCTCTATTAGCAGCATAGCGCTCCATAATGTTTGCATCAAATAATTTATTGTCTGCATCATTTTTATCCCAAGCCGGCCAATTAGATTCATCATAGGAAACATAATTTAAATTTAATGAGGATAGTCCTCGTCGAAAATTTACAATTTCAAAACTGCCTGTCCTATTTTTGCCATAAAGAGAGGGGATACTAAATGACGTTTTGAAATTTTGATTTAGTTCTGTACGGTATATTTCACTTCCTCGAGTATACTTAGATATACTTGATATCAGCTTAATTGGGCCTCCGACGCAAGCGTCGACAGTGCCACCGCAGTTAATTTCCTGATCTATAAAAGTAGATGCTGGTACAGGATTTAATGGAATCCCATTTTCATCTGTAAGTTTCGGCTGGACTTCAATATTTGCAGAAACGCTACCTGTGTCACAGTTTTTACCATTTCCTCCGCCATTTGCAGCGTAATTAAATTGACAGAATTTTTCGAGCGAAAGATTGGACGTAATAACCTTAGATATTCGGTTTATGGCCGGTAGGGAAATGTCTTCCATTTTATTACAAGTAGGATCAGTTGAGGCGTCGCTTGGATCACATGTTTTGCCTTGAAAAGTGGCCCTCGTTGATCCAGGAATCGCATCAAAATAGGAAAAAGGAGCATAGCCAATATAATCACAAGTATTTTTAGAAGCCTCTACATTAAAGCTTATACCATTATGATAAAGTGCAAGTTCCTCAGCTTCAAAAAAGCAAGATATGTCATAGAGCTTACTCGAATGAGGTGAACCACTGCTCGTGTCATCGATGTAAGATTCATTATTAAGGGCCAGCGTAGAAGATTCTATTTTACATGGCTCTGCAGAAGGTAGTCCAGTGCGATCACCTGTCCTGTGAAGAACGTAGTTAAGAACTGCAGCTGAGTTGTTAGTTACTTTGAAATAATATGTATCAGGGTTTGCCGCAGTGGTTGTTGTAGTTGTAGAGGAGGAGTTTCCGCTTTGTAATTCGGGAGAAATTTTTTCGTTACAACTTACCATCACAGTTGAGACAGTAAGGAGAGATAAAATTTTTGATAAACTCTTCATAATTCATCCTTGAGGTAAAACCTATTTCATAGGACTTTTCGGACAGTCTCAAAAGAAATTAAGTACTCGGTTTTTTTTGCTCCTCTTTTTTTAAGCAGCAGGTTAGAATTTAAGTAGAATGAATAATTCATATTATTTTCAGAGTAAAAGAGTCGGAAAACAAGGTGTCTTGATTCACCTGTTTAAATTACAAAGACTTTGCTCTCTATTCTTCGTAATACAGATCTGTTTGGTCTTTTTTCATTGCCAAAATTTGTTGGCTTCTCAGGAGGCGATTGTAGTTTCTGAGAACGCAATTGTTTATGCTGATAAACAGATGAGTGCTCCTGTCGGGTTTGTAACGAAAGGCAAGAGAATTAGAGTCGGTACTGTTCCACGTAATCGGGCCCAAGTTTATCCTATTGTTGTTTCAGGAAAGATTGCTTACATTCGCTCACTTGATATCTCACCAATGTCTGAAATTGCTTCTCCTCAAAGAGTAGTGACTGAAAGGTTTTCTAAGCAAACAAGACCTACTATTGCTGGATCTTACTCTGTCTCATACCTCTCATTTGTTTCCCAGATTTCAATGGGAAAACAAAATGACGAGCTCAAAGATGGAGACCTTGTTCCTTGGAATGGTGTCTCTCTTCGTGGCTCGGCCATTATTAGTGAGGGGACTGAGTTCGAGCTACTTTTAAACGCACTTAATGCTTCTGTGAAACAAGAGACTTTCAATGCAGTTGAAGTTGGATTAGGTTTTTCTCAACGGGCCATGGATATCAGTCGATTTGCATTAAAACTAGAAGGACAAGCGTTGGCCATTCCTTTTTCAAGCTATGCCTTTGCTGATGACTTTCGGGTTAATGGTTATGGCTACACTTTTGGAGGTGGTCTTAGGGGGCGCTATCGCTGGTCTAAGCATGCAGGTCTCGAAATATATGGTGGGCTTTTTTACAGCAAAATGATTAGTTTTGCTCCCCCTCAACCATACAATGAGATAGCTCCATCTTTTGTAGGATCCCGGATTGGGCTAGGTTTTAGTTATGATCTCTAAGGATGGGCATTCAGTAAGGATTCTAATTTTATCAAGTCTGCCTTTCTTGAGTGCCGATCAATATTGATACGTTTTCCATCTTTTGTTTTTAACCAAAGGATGAAGTAGCCTTTGTTTTGAAAACCAGCAGATTCCTCATGACCTTTAGTGCGTGCCACATTAGGTGAGGATAAGAAAGCTGAGACCTCTAAGGGATTTTCCGATTGAGGTATAAATTTTTCAGAAAAAAACTTCAGACCAAAAGTTCTATATTCGAGGATAAATTCATTTTTTGTTTTAATGATTCTCTTTTCATAGAAGAAAAAGCTTAAAAGAGTCGTTGGTAACAGGGCCAGGAAACTAAATAGGGCATAGCCTAAAAGAGCATCAGTCTCGTCTCCAAGCTGAATCAGTTTTAGGATAGGAGCTTTAATGGCAAGAAACATGAATAAGATAACTAAACATATCCCTAGTGCATAACCCCAGAAAATGTAGGGGAGACCATAGGTCTTAAGTGTGATTTGTTCCACCTGAATATCTACAAAGTCTTTTTCATCGGTCGCAACCGGAAATACGTATAATAATCCCATGCCTTACTTTTACCTCAAATTATCTTTGATGAGGAGAGAAAACATCTAAAATTTCAAGTCTTGGATAGATAAGTTTCATCCATGTATTAAAGATCGCTTTAGGTGCATCAACTTCTTTATTAAAATCAGCTTTAAGATGTTCTGAAATGCTTTCTACTTTAACTGTGAGAACCAACCCAAGTCTTTTTTCTAGCCTCATGCTAAGAAAATTCCATTGATCGTGAAGTTCTACTGGAAGCTTGAGTTTTTTGACCTCACGGTAGATCATCGCCAACTCTTTTTTATTTGAAATGAATTTAAAATTCCAAACGTGAATATAAAATTTAAAAATCTCTTTCCAAGTTGGAATCGTGACTAGGCTTTCGGCCATTTGGAGATGGTGATAGGCCTTATCCCATTCACCCTCATCATAGGCACTTTGAGCAAGAGAAGCCTCTTTCCAGGCTTTTTCCGTGGAGCTCGATGTTTCATTTTCTTTAATCTTTTGACCCTGGGCCATTTCATTGAGTTGAAATTCTGTGATCCCATCAGAAGCTGTAAGTGCCCCTGAGCCTTCTTTCACTCTTATAAGACCCTTCTGAAGATTAACTTCATAGGCCGCAACTGTAGATAAGGTGGCAATAGGATGTGTCCAGTGAGCAACTTTCTGATCTTTGATATCAGTCAGTAAATCGAGCATAGTCATATTTTTTGATCGCTTAATTTTATCAAATAACCATTTCTCCCTTGAGTGACAAAAATTTAAAAAAGCCTCATTTCCTGTTGAGTCATGATGAAGAGGTAAGTTGGTGAAAATGAGCGGGGAGGTTTCATTTAAATTATAGGCCGCAAAATTTGTTGAGGCCCCATCAATATCAGAACAATAGACCTGACCTGACTGATCCATCATGTAAAAACCCCATTTGGTGATTGAGATTTTTTTTCTCAGATCTTTTCTGAATTCATTCATATTAGGGCTTTCAAAGAGGGTATTGAAAGTCATTTTAAAAATAGACTCTCCATTTCGATGAAAATTATTTCCTGGCTTATGATGAAGGGCCAGACTAAAACCACTGTCGTGGATCGTCTGAAAAAAAAGTGGAGCAAGACCTTCGCAGCTATAATTCAAAATGGCCGGTTTATCCTTGGGTTTCCAGTAATAAAGTCTGGGAGACTCATTAAAAATATCCATGAGTGGAAAATCAATGAGCCGATTGTGAATGAATTGATCTTCTTTTTTGTGAAAGAGAGAGGTGCAACCTGGGATTAAACTTTTTAATTCAGGAAAAACTTGTCCGTAATGGGCGGCAAACTCAAAGAGCGAAATAAAATTTTTATAATGAGACTCAGAAACACCTAGGCCTTCTGCGTAGGACTTAACCGAACGATCAAAAAAAGTATCATCAGGCTTTTTGATTAAATTTTGCACTTTTAACATGAACTCATGGCCGTAGCGTAAGAAGTTATGTGCCGAAAGAATTGAAGAAATTCTTTTCTCAATACGATTGAAGTTTTCTTTCTCTTTCATCCCCAGATGGTAAAGGTGATCCTCAACGTCTCCAATTAAAGGCACAAATATAGTTTTCATATTAACCTACGTAATACTCTACGAGATGTTTAAGTTTATTAGCATATTCAAGGTTGAATGTTCTGTTATTTAAATTATCTAACATGTGTTCTTTGCAACGGATGTAAATTTTGATTTTACCTCGAGGATGAGCATCAGACATGTTTTTTAGTAAATAAAACTGGGAGAGAAACTTAACATGTTGTTGAGTATTTAATTTAAAAGACTCTTCTTTTTTTGTCTGATTCCAAATTGTCCAGGGATCATAACGACCGATAAGGACTGCAGCGAGAGTGAGATAAATTAACGTATCAGATTCAAAACCATCGCCCATAAGGACGAGTTCATCTGGAATTCCTGTCATAAGCAAAATATTAACGATCGTATTGAGTTTATAAAAGCCCTGGGTCTTCAGATCTTTGGTTGAAAGATCGCCCTCAAAAAATGAAAAGATATTTCGGTAGTCTTTTAAAAAAATATTGCCCGTAAAAATTTCATGCTGATAAAGCCAATCTCTGATGGCATTTTCGTAAAAATGGGGTGAAGCCGACACAACGAATGGCTGATGTTCGTCTTGAATGAATTTTTTCATCAATTCAATAGAGCTTGGTACAGGAGGAAAATAGCTTACGGGATTTCGGAGGGAAAGATAGAGCTCTTTCATTGTGTGATAACGTGTATCAACGAGTGTCTTATCAAAATCTGTGATGATAATTTTTTTTGGTGTTCTAATTTTGGTGGGTATGAAGCTTCCAATTAATAATTCCAGGCCGGGATGTGATCTTGTTTCAAAAAGTTTGAGCTTCGCCACTTTTTCATCTGAGGGTTGAGGAATCTTAAAATTAAAATTTCCAAAGCTATCTGAGTCAAAGTTTCTGATAGTCGATTCTTCATCTTTTGAAGTCAGTCCAATAACTTTTAGTCTGAACTCATTTGAAGAGAGAAGACCTAAGCTTTCAATGGGTTTCGTTGGAACGAATTCTTTTAAATTTTGATTAATTTCATCGAGAAGATGGAATCTTGCTTGAGATGAATAGGACATAGAGGCCCGTATATGAATATATTGGTCGGATTCTATCCCAGAAAAATGGACTAATTTTGGTCGTCTCATGAATATATTCTAACAAATAAGCTTGCGAAGTTCTGAACTTTTTTGTCACAATATGCGGATGTTACAAATGACACTAAAAATTAAAGGTAAAGTTCAAAAAGTTGGTTTTCGCTACAGCGTCGTTGATTATGTGCACACGCAAAAGTTACCAATTGTTGGCCATATTTGTAATCGCCCTGATGGCTCGGTAGAAGTCGTCGCCCAAGGTGATATAGAAGCTTTAAAGGAGCTGCACCGTTATTGCACTAAAGGGCCACCACGTGCCGAGGTGCGTGAGGTTGCCGAGGAAATCGAGCCCATTTCAAAAAAAACCTTCAGAAATTTCGACTTTGTAGAAGAGTAAATTAGTTGGTTATGCCCGCTTTATCTCGTAAGTCATCATACCATCTTTGTATGTTGATTTTACGCTTTTAGCATCGAGGTAGAAATCTGTTGTAAGCTTAGTGGTGTAGGTTTCCACTTTGTGCAGTTTATTCGTGCTGACACCATCTTGCCTCACATCATCGTAGCGACGATTAAAATTTAAGATAGCATCCTTATTGTTGATGGTGAGCTGGATATCAGATTTTGAATACTCTGGCACAGGGACGGATATTTCAATATGATTTTCAAACTTCTTTAAACTAGGTTTAAGCTCTGTAAAGCGGTAGAAGGGATCATCAGATCGAGTGATTTGGAATTCAATTTTTTCCTGCAAATCACCTTTAATTTTTGATTCAACTTTTTTGTTTAAATTTTCTAATCGAGAAAGTTCATCGTTTCTTGTTTTAAGGTTGTCAGCAAATTTCTTTTCATAAAATTCATTTTGCTCTTTAAGACCTTTACGAAAGTTTTTATCTTTTGCAGAGAGATCTTGATCATGTTTAGTGGAGATTTTATCCATCTCTACTTGCTGACGGTAGTTTGTATCAAGTCTCTCTTTTTTAAATTGATTATCTTGAGAGAATTTTACTTGCTCATATTTGAGAGCATCCTTTCTAAATTTATCTGTAAAGTCATGAGTCTGGGTGGTAAGTTTCTGATCATAAAAATGATCTTTGTCTGCATATTCTGCTGTTTTGTCGCTATTGAGTTTTGAAAGTCTCTCTGAATGATGATTCATCAATTCTTTATGATCAGTAGTGAAGCGACTATTCATGTCTTCCATGTTCAGATCATGATCGGCCCGTTTTTGTTCTCTTTGCGCCGCAAGTTTGTGGTACTCAGAACTTTTAGTCTCTTCTAGATTAGTTTTGAGATCATCAATCTCTTTATCAGTCATTTTTTGAGTCATATCAAGATGATGTCTCATTTGATTGAGAACTCGATCTTTTTTTTCAGATTCTTTGGCCAGCTGATTTAAATTTTTGTGTTGTAAATCAACAAGCTCTAGTTCGTGAGACTTTTTAACTTGTTCCTTATGGCGAACATGATTATCTTCAAGACGTGAAATTTCTTTGGTGGTTTTTCTCTTCACATTTTCAAGTCGAGCAGCACTGAGTTTGTCGATTTCATTAATACTCATTATTGTGCCGCCTTGTCATACGGGTGATCGCAAACAGGTTTTCTACTTCCAGTGTAACCAGGACAAATCCAGGTTCTCATAAGATCAATCGAAACAGAGTTCCCGCCATGATAACTTTTAAACATTTGTGGATTAAGAGTTGAGACTATGTATTGAGCATTTGATTTTGTCGCTACTGCAAAGGGATCTTGGCTTTTCACAATATACTGATAGGCTCTATATTCAGCTTGAGCAGCTTGACTTAGACCAAATAATAAAAGTGTCGCAAAGATCTTTTTATTCAATTAATGCAATTCCTTCAATCTATCCAAGGTGCGGTATTCAACCATTTTCATAAAGGAGAGAACAAAGTCTTTTCTTTCATCATTTTTCATGGCCTGAATGGCCGTCTTCTTTCTTTCAATTGTATGATGCTTTTCAATCTGAGCATAGACTTTGTGTACAGTCTCAGCAGCACGTGAAAATGACATTTTTCTAACTTCGTTTTTATCAGCAAAGGATTCTGTGATCCATTCCTGGTAAAAAAGTGGCAGATAACCGGTGCTTCCTGCTTCGATTAACTGATCCAATCCTTGTGCTTCCTGCATCTTACGCATATATCTCCTTTTTCTCTCCTTAATCTTACTCCTTGAGTGGTATGATGGTTGAGAGGGTAGGTTTTGCCACCCTAGGAAGGTTTATATGGATGAATTTTATTTACCAGAAGATCTTGTGGAGTGGATTGGCCTCAAAAAATCGGAGTATCTTTCTCGATTAATCCAAAACGCCCCAGAAAATGATTTAAATTTTGAGTCTTATCATGAATATGACAGACTTATTCATTCAACTTTATCTATTCCTGATTGGAGTATTGAGTTTAATGAAGATGGGCAAAGAGTTAAAATTTATTGCCGCAGTCATAGCGAAGAAGAAATTTTTTATCAAATCATTATAGGTGTGATCATTTTAGATCAAACTGAAAGTGAAGTCTTGGTTCCTGTTTTGACTTATGTGACTCGTTTTGAATCCATGACGAGGTTATTTAATGGGGGCAAGCCCCAAAGACCACCCTTAAATTAAAACTACTGTTTTAATCTTAAGTCTAAGTACGGATTATCCATTTTAAAATTATTACATTTAAGATTCATGAGATCTCTTGCCATCTTGTCGCAGTAAGCGTTGGTCTTAGATCCGTAAGGACATTGAGGATGAGAGAAGGTTACGTAGGCATCCATACACGTGAAGTAGGCACCTAAAGAGCGTTCTTTCATCACCATCAAACCGTTAATGGGATACTGGCCGAATCCAGAGCGAGTTTTATAAAGTTTACCCATTGTTACTACGCCTTGCTGAGGGGCAAAGCATTGGGGCTGACCCAAATAAGTTGAACTACCAGACTGATCTTTGAATGTAGGAATGAGACATGTACGGTTTGTATCAGTGATGGTGGAATTAACGGCAACGGAAGTTTCATCAATTGTGCTCTGACAAATTCCCATATAACCAATAACTGAAGCATAGTGTTTTGGATCTAAATCACAAGTTTCAAATCCGGCCGGTTTTTGGGGATCAGTTCCCCCAGTGGTTGTTCCTGAAGTTGAACCAGAAGTTGAACCACTCGTTGAACCAGATGTTGTTGGTTGTCCCCAAGGATTGGTAGTTGATCCTCCCTGAGGTTGCTCAAGACCATTGGTGCCCATGTTGTTGATGATTCTATTCCTCTGAGGGCTATCACAAGCACTTGTGATGAGAGAAATGAGAAGCATAGTTATCAATTTTTTCATATAGTCTCCGACCATTTCGTCCTACTATTCGGACAATTAGAATTATTTCATGAGTTTTATTTGGAAGCCGATAAAGCAGTGGTTAAAATTCTTGATGTTTTAAAGGTTTAGCATGCGGTGGTTCTTAATTTTATTAGGAATCCTTGGACTAGGGGTAGGTGGCCTATACTCCTATCTTTTGGATTACCCACAAAAAAAATATTCTCAATGGATATCTGGAAATAGTTTCGATCGCTTTTACCAAATTGAAGGCTATAGAAGTTTACTCCTTAATCCAACTGGAATTGATGAGGCAGCTGATTACCAGGAAGATTATGTTCAGCTTTGGAAGGAGTTTCCTTTAGAGCACGCAATTATTCCAATGCCTACGAGACATCCTTTATTTCATCCGGTTCCCATTATAGATCTTCTTTCAAAATCCTCGATGCCCCATCTGGGAATAGCCTTTCTGGATCCAAAAGGAAGAGAAGTCAGCCGTATTCACAATATTCCCAAGACGTTTTATGTGGATCATTCCATGGGACAGGAACTTTTTAAACTCCCATACTTTAGAAATCGAATAAGAAAAAAGAGTCGTGATGAGACATGGAAAGATCTATTTCAATTTAAAATTATACCAGGGACGAAGAGTCACGACGACATGATTTATGATTTATATATTTTACATTTGAGATCTAAGCTCTTACCTAAAGAAACTCTGAGATATGGTTTACTCAAGGATGGCAAATTGGCGCTCATCGAGCTGGTTTCTAATGATAAAGATTATAAAGTTGAGCTGGTTATCCTGCAAAATAGAGGGAATCTCTTTTCATATGTATTAAAATCTGAAATCAGAAATCCAGAATCCATGAAATTGCGATCTAAATTTCTTCAAAGCATAAGTTTTAGTTCAAAGGATGAATCAGTAGGTCGCTTATTGTATACTGAATTTAAACAATTAAATTATGCTCGTCAGGTTGATCAAGAGGGGATGCTTTATCTTTTTTCGGCTTGGTCACAGAATACGAGCAATGTTGAACTGATTAAGGAAATGATTTATTACCTCGAGAGGGGACAAAATACCAAAAAGCAATTGAGGACTCTTTATCAATATGCCTTCAAAAAATATGGTAAAACATTTACCACGAGAAAGGATGTCATGGAGAGTGACGATCCTGAAATTCTTCTTCAACGAAATATTGAAATCGAGCAAAGAGATAATCTCTTAAAGGCCAATGAAGAGAGTAAAAAGCCGCCAGTAAAAAAAGAATTAACTCCAGATGAGAAAATGGAGATGTATTTAAAAAAGGCTAAAGAAAAGAAGCTTGATCAGTCAGATGAAATGATTGTCCATTAAGTATCAAACTTCTCAAAACCTTTTATTAAAGTAGATGTTAAATTGGGCTTTAGTTGTTCTACTTTCAGTTCACTTAATACTTTTTTATTTTCATCCATGTATATGGAGCGATTAATTTCAATTTGAATATTATTTGTTCTGAATTGGTCCACATATTCTGTCACATAGCCACCGATATAGGGGTCATTAAATGTGCACTCATAATCTGACTGGGTCAGATTATGATGGAAAAATTCAATAAATTCAGGTCGGCATGTCTTGCCATGGCGATCACTTAAACAAAAATCCGGCCGGTGAGTTTTTTGTTTTGGATTTTGCTTCATGTGATATTCGGTTGGTTTTGAAGGCATACTATGAAGATCGATCATAGAAACCAGTCCCGATTTCTTCGCTTCAAGATCTTTGATAATCGCCTTCATTATTTCAAAATAAGGTCTGTGATAAGTGGTGATCATTTCTTCAATAAAATCTTGGGCCGGGTCTTTGATGACGAGTTTTTTTCCCTGGGTATTATCTTTCCAAAAAAGAATTGAATTATTTTCTGATCTATTCAAATCAACACAAATTCGATGAACATGGGCGACGAGTACACCGATGCCAGCTTCTTGGATTTTTTTTATATCGATGAGCTCATTAACTTTAAAGTCCACGTCCTCTTTGTAGGCCCTCTCATCAGAACTAAGGTAAGAGATAAATTCTGAAGGAATGATCTCTCCAGAGTGAGGAATAGAAATCAGGCCTCGAAATTCAGTCCCTAGGGGGGCATAATAATCAAAAATAGGATTTTTTTGGGGGTGATCAAGCTTAAACATATGAAAAAATTACCATAAAACATCTAATTCAGTCCATGGATCTCTTCCTAAAATCATCCCAATTCGCTATAAGACTTCATCTAAAAATTGAGGTTTAAGATCATGAAATTCCCCGGACGTCGCAACACTAAGCACTATTTCCCAGTTGAAGAAAAGCACCGGAGTTCATTTGATGGTGAAATTAATCGTCCTGGGAATGTTTATGTTGTGGGTATCGATCAGCTCTTAGTCGATATTGAGATTCCTGTGAGTGATGAGTTTTTAGAAAAGCATCATTTCAAAAAAGGTGAATCCTTTATTATTGATGATGATCTTGCTGAATCAATTTACTGGGAGCAAAAGAAGGCTTCTCGTATCACAGGAGAGTTTCCTGGTGGAGCTGTTGGTAATACACTTCATAATTTTTCAATCCTTTCAGATTCTCCTTCAGTTGCTCTTGGAACAATCAATAAAAATATTGAAGTTGGTGACTACGCCTTTAAGTATATCTGTAATACCAGCTCAAAAGTGAACCTCACTTATTTACAGCCATGCCCACGTCCGATGGGGCGGGCCCTGTGTTTTGTCTCCCCAGATGGAGAAAGAACTTTTGCTATATCTAAAGGTTGCATGAATGACCTTTCTCCAGATTATTTACCTGTAGAAATCATTCAAAAGTCTGCGGCCCTTCTGGTTTCTGCCTATACTTTTAGAGATGAGAATGCTCCTTTGGCCAAATCCACTTTTCGAGCTGTCGAAATTGCTAAAGCGGCCAATGTTCCAGTTGTTTTATCACTAGGCACGAGTGGTTTAGTTGAAGAAAAAAAAGAAATGCTTCTCGATTTTATCCCAAAATACGTTTCTGTCGTGGCCATGAATGAAGCTGAAGCTCTCACTTTTACCGGTATCAAAGATCCACTCCTGGCCGCTGAAAAAGTCTTAGATATTTGTGATATGGTGCTTTTAACAGTTGGTGCACGAGGTTTATATATAGGCGCTTTGACTGATTCTTCAGTGGCAAGGCCTACAAAAGAGCCACTTCATACAAAATCTATCGTTGAATATAATAAGTTTGAATATTCCCGGGCCATGATGAGGCAAGACTGTAGTGATCCAACTAAGGTCTACACTCATATTAATCCATTCCGCGGTGGCCCTATGACCATCAAAAATACGAATGGAGCGGGGGATGCAGCTCTTGCAGCCGTTTTACACGACTTAGCGGCCAATCTGTATCATCGCCAAAAAATACCAAATTCACCTAAGCACGCTGCTCGGTTTTTGTCTTATTCTTCCATCTCTCAGATTAGTAAATATGCGAATAGGGTTTCATTTGAAGTACTCAGTCAAAACTCTCCCCGTTTACTTAGAGGATTACCAGAAAGAGAAGATGGCCTAGAAGAAGCCTATTGGGCCAAATAACCTATGTCGCAAAAAATTTCAAAAGAAGCTCTTTTTAATGAAATTAAAGGCTCCCTTTTTGAATTTCTTGTTTCAAAAAAATTAGCATCGCTCAATCAGGAAGAACTTCAATTCTTAACAACGATTGATCAAAATTATCTCAAAGTTTTGGGGCAACAAGATCAATTAGTCAGGCAGTTTTACCCTGAAATGCTTTCTTTTTTATTTGCCTCTGCTGATTTTACAGTAGAGAAGCTTAGCAGCTATTTTAATGAGATCCCTCGAGCTCCTCGTTTAAGAGGGAAGTTTTCTCAATCTACTCTATCCCAAGATTTCTCAGAAGCAGATATTCTGATTGAAACGTCACAAGGACCTAAAGCATTAAGCCTGAAGTTGAATAAAATGAATTCTTTTGTGAATACAAAAAGTGGGGGGATTAAAAGTTTCTTTTTGACTTATTTTTCATTTTTATCCCAAGAGCATCAAGAGAATTTTAATAAATTTGTTGATCTTGAATTTGAGCGGTTAGGCCATGAGCTCCATGCACTTAATGATTGGGAATATCCTGGTCATTTTTCCTTTTGGGTTTCAAAAGGAAAATCAGAGCTACCAGGTGAGCTCAATGAATCTGAGCGAGATTGTTTAAAGACCTTTTACGCAAGAGTTGCTTCTCAAATGCATCAAATCCTCTCAATGGCCTTAAATCAAGATAAGGAAAAATTCATAGATTCTTTGGCACCTCTTCTTGGTTTTAGTCATCCAGATATTTTACAAGTGATTTGTTTTCATCAATTCAAGACTCAAGGTTCTTCAATTGTAGAGATCCATTCTTACTCTGATGTTATTCCTCATCTTCAGGATGTTAAACTTCTTGAGTTTCATCAGACATCTTCTGTTGAAATAAAAATTGGTGCTCTTGATCTTCAGATTAGGGTCAAGCCTATGAATAAATTCACGACAACAGCGATTAAAATAAACTGTTCAGTTAGGACTAAGCAATCTTAGATTTTTTGATTTTATTTTCGATCAGATTTTCAACCACAAATTCATAACCAGACCTTCGAACGAGGTACTGGGCATCATTCACCCATTCATCGGGTTTTTTCGTCGCCAAAAAGATGACTTTATTTTGGGCCAGTTGATTCAGAACTTTTTTAAAGTTCATCAGATTCATTTCACTATGTTCTTCTTCACAAATCTCAATAAGTATATTCGGAGTCTTCATCAAACTTGCTTTAATCAGGCCAACGGTTAACCTCTCCCAAGCTGAAGCCTTTTGACTTTGAATATTTGGATTCTGTATCAGATTAAAAAGTGGCTGTAGTTCAGTCTCAATGGAAGAAACTATTTCACTCCAGCTATGGCCACCAGTCACAACGTGGAGATTTTCCCAGAGGCTTAAATGAGGGATAAGAGAGGTTTCGCCTTCCACATGAGCAAACTGAGGTGCCTTTGATTTTGATTGGCTCCTAATAAATTGCAACATGTCCTTCAAGGCCACTGAAGGACCTTGAGAAGTATGATAAATAAAATAACCTTTTTGATTATACGAGATCATCAGTGAGTTCTTCGGTTGAAAACACCTTAGACCTTAAGAAATTCCCCTCCTGATTTTTTAAATCTCCCTTATAATAAGGGGATGGACATGTCTAAAAAAATTCAAGAAACCTATTTGCCTGAGCGAGAGAGTCGGAAATCTCGAATTGTGATTGGCCTTTCAGGTGGTCTAAATTCAATGGTCGTGGCGTACTTATTAAAAATTCAGAAGTACGATCTTATGGGTGTAACCATTTCGATGAATTGGGATAATTATCCCGGACAAGTTGAAAATTCACTTTCATGTCATTTATCAACGATTCAGATTGATAAGATTAAAGATTTTTGTCATCAACTAGGTATCCCACATTTTGTTGTTAAGGGGAGTGATGAATTTAAAGATGTTGTTATCGATTCGTGGATGAGTTCTAGGCTTACAGGGACAAAATCTAATCATTGTTTGAACTGTCATGAATTGAGGATGAAACTTCTCTATCAAAAGATGGTAGAGCTAGAGGCCCAAGGACTTGCGACAGGCCATATGGCAAAAATATTTAAGCATGAAGCCCATGGCTCTGTTTATGTTCATAGCTCTAATGATGAAGCAAGTGATCAGTCGACTCTTCTTTCACGACTTCCACATGATATTTTGAACAAATTGATTCTCCCTCTGTCTGATCTTCAGCAAAAAGAAATAGATAAGTTAGCGGAAAATTTTGGTATTTCCCACCAATTGAAAAAAGTTAACTTTTTAAGTTGCATTGATAGTGACAAAGATTCATTAAATTACCTCGAATTAAATGTGCCCAAGCGATATAAAGATTCCGGTGAAGTCGTCGCAGGTGTAGATAAAGCTCCTGCGGGTGATCACCAGGGTGTCTACCAATTTACCTATGCTCAAGACTTGCCGGTCCAGGGTCAAAGACAAAACGAAGTGTTTAAACTGACTAAATATCACTTTAAAGAAAAGAAGATTGAAGTTTTAAAAAGTGATTTCTTCCAAAGAAAAAAAATATTTCTCAATCACTGTAGGCTTTCGGATGAGACACCTTGGCATGAACCCCTATCAGGTTTTATTAAATTAGATTCTGGCGATTTTGTATCTTGTTTCATCTACCCAAAAAATAATTCGAGTGCATTGGTTGAATTAGAGAGGCCGGAATATATTTTAGAAGGGGAGATAGTGACTCTCTTTAGGAAAAAAGGGAAAAACGCGAAAGTTTTTCTCACTGGGCAAGTCAGATATGTACAAGAAGAACCCCAATTAGAAGAAGGAAATGAACGTGCTAAAGTGGATTATTCTCGGGATTATTAGTCAGACCTTAACTGTTTGGGGGAAGGCACCTTCTTCTTCTGGGCAATTAAAATATGATGTTCAAAAAATGAGTCAAAAAGAATTAGTTTCGCTTGTGAGTGACTTTGTCAATGAAAGTGCACCTTCAAGAATGGTCGGCAGAGAGGGGCATGATAAGGCCAGGGACTTTATTTTAAAGACAATAGCTCAATTCGATTCAAAAAAATCTGGTAAAGTCATTGTTGATACTTTTTCACCCGACATTAATGAAGCTCAGAGGTTTTATCAGGCAGATTTTGATCAAAAAGTTCTGGGACAATTTCCACCGTCTGATCCTAATTATCAAAAATGGTTACGTTTTACGAATCATATGAAACAGACAGCCGAAAAACTAAAAGTGAATCAGGGATCAAATATCACCTGGGAAAAATCAGGTCTTGATTCATCGAAGGTCCTGGTGGTGAGTGCTCATTACGACACGATCTCACTTGATACAAAGTCCCTTCTTATTTCTGAGAGGGACTCCATGCCAGGGGCCAATTATAATGGTTCTGGTGTGGCCGTTGCTTTAGGACTGATTAAACTGCTGTCTCAAATTGATCTTAATTATACTGTGCAAGTTACTTTTCTTGATTGGCAAGGCATTGGATTTTTGGGCTCTCACCGATACGCTCAAGAGTTGAAAAAAACAGGCAAGAATTTTTTAGGGTTTATAAATCTAGAAATGCTCGGGCAAGATAGTCGTTTTTTTGATAAAACAAAAAAAACAGGAAACATGAGTGTCTATTGTCGTCCTCAAGATGAAAAATTTATCCAAGCTGTTAACACTCATGGTGCCCGCATCACGGGCCTGGTTAAATTTGAAGTGAAACCAATTGGTTTCGAAAATTCGGATAATTTTAGATTTTGGGAAAATGGAATCATCGGTGGGACCTATTCTCAGAATTGGGAGGACGATTTTAATCCCAAATTTTTCCAAACTCCTCAAGATACCCCTGAGACTCTTAACCATCAAACTTTATATGCTTCTTATGAGTTCCTGGCCGGAGGAGTAGGCGGTATTTTACTTGATTTGACCAAGTAAAAAGCGCTATAAACGCCCCATGAATTTTGATTATAATCCAGACCTCCTTAAATCTTTTGGTATTGAGCTTTCCCATGAGCAGTACCTCGAAAACGCCACTAAAACAGTGGTGGTGGGGATGTCGGGTGGAGTGGATTCTTCTGTCACGGCCCTTTTGGTTAAGCTTCAGGGCTATAAGGTGGTGGGTCTATTCATGAAAAATTGGGATGAGACTCTGCCTGATGGTCGCTGTACCGCAGATCTTGATTATCAAGATGTGATTAAAGTTTGTGAAAGATTAGATATTCCTTATTACTCAGTTAATTTTGTTAAAGAGTATTGGGATGGAGTCTTTGCTGAATTTTTAGAAGATTATCGTCAAGGGCATACCCCTAATCCGGATATCCTCTGTAACCGTGAAATAAAATTTAAAGTTTTTTATCAGCGGGCAAGACTCTTGGGGGCCGATTTCTTGGCCACGGGACATTACTGTCAACTTCAAGATTCAAAACTCGCCAAGGCCATTGATCAGAATAAAGATCAAACTTATTTTCTCTATGCCGTTGATAAGAATGTTTTCCAGCATGTCTTATTCCCGATTGGGCATTTACCAAAACCGAAGGTGAGGGAGCTGGCCAATTTATTTGACCTTGCCACTAAAACCAAAAAAGATTCGACGGGCATTTGTTTTATTGGAGAGAGAAATTTTAAGAGTTTTCTCTCGCATTATATTGAATCTCAGAAAGGAAACTTTGTAGATCTTCAAGGCAAAATCCTAGGTCAGCATGATGGTGTTTGTTTCTATACTCTGGGGCAGCGTAAAGGTATGGGGATTGGTGGTCCTGGGGAGCCATGGTTTGTGGTGGGAAAAAATCTAGAGCGCCATGAAGTGATTCTCGCTCAAGGCGATGACCATCCGGCCCTCTATGCAGATGGACTAGTGGCGAGAGAGCTTAATTGGCTTACAAATCTTCCAGGTCATGAATTTCCGTGTAAGGCCAAGGTTCGCTACCGCCAGCCGGAGCAGGATTGCAGAGTTAAAATAGAAGGGGATAAGGTCAGTGTGATCTTTGATCGACCTCAAAGGGCGATCACACTTCGTCAGTCTATAGTATTTTATCTAGGGGATCTTTGCTTAGGAGGCGGGATCATCACAGAGGTGAGTCCAAGTTATCATGAACTCGGTAAGGCCTTACCAGAGGTCCTTTCGGTTTAAGTCCAACTTGTCGCTTTTTTGTTCAGTCTTTTTTTTGGCCTCAAATCCAGCGCATTCACCCATTCCTGCTTGGGCCACAACCTTTGAAGGCAAATCCCGGCACTGGATTCCAAAACGTTTGCAACCATTTGGAATCTTTGGATCCCAGGTCACATAGAAGTACTTACATTGCATACATTGAGGCTTACTCATAGCTTTATTTTATTGAATCTTGGCCTCCTTAACCACCGGGTAGAAATCACCTAGTCTGAAGCCACTGACTGACCATTTTTTAACAGGTTTATAAGGTTTACATGTTGGACCTGAAATTTAAGCAGAAAATTCGAAAATGAATTTTAATAGCCCTATAACGCACGGTGAGAAGTTGACTCACTTATTTAAAAGGCTGCTATGAACGTTTTAGGTCAATCAGAAAATTTGGAAAACTCGAATGTCCTCTCGCTTTTTGCACGACCTGAACTTTCTAGCGAGACCATGCTTGATCCTCTCCAGGAGCTTTTAAGAGAGGCTGAGATTGAAGCCTTTGCGGAGAGTGAGGATGATCGGCCTGAGGAGACTAGAAAGCGCCTTTTAGTCTCTGAGACACAATTTCCAGACCAGTCACTTTATACTCTTGAGCAGCAGCTTTCTCAGTTAAATGTAAGCCTCGGTCGCCTAAAATTTTATCTAAGTGACCTTGATGATATTTTGCCCGTTAAAATGAACTAGACAAACATGGCGACATTCCCTTAACTTATACACTCCTTTTCCATATTTCCTGTGCCCAGGTGGTGGAATGGCAGACACACTACCTTGAGGTGGTAGCGCTGCGAGGCATGCTGGTTCAAGTCCAGTCCTGGGCACCATTAAAAAAATCCCAATTAAAATTAAGTACTTACAGAGAAGAAACTAAGCTTGGCGCTGTATTGGCGCTACTACTTGTTTTAGCGCCAAAACTCACAACGTTTGAAGCTTGGACTAAGTGTTCTGGAGCGAGATGAGCGTATCTCTGAGTCATTTCTAAACTAGTGTGTCCCAAGATTTTTTGCAGATCGTAGATGTTCCCTCCGTTCATCATGAAGTGTGAAGCAAAGGTATGCCTCAGATCATGAAAGCGTATGAGAATTGAAATCTCTGCCTTCTTTAAAAAGTGTCTTAATTCTCGGTAGAGGTGATCCACATCGAATGGTTGGTTCTCTTCATCCACAAAGACGTAATCACTTTGAGAGCTCTTTTTAAGCTCCAAAAGATGACTCCTCACCACGGCATTCATCGGAATAAATCTGCGGCTTTTAACCGTCTTAGTTCGGTCACCAAGGCCATTACGATCTCGTATGCGGCAGATCTCCATTAAACTGGTTTGAAAATTGACCTTATCCCAGCAAAGTCCTGCCAGTTCTCCTCGACGTAGACCGGTATTTAAACTTACCAAGAAAAGTGAGTGGAAGTAGTGTCCCTTACTCGCTTCGAGGACTTGATTAATCTCTGTGCCGGTCAGATAGACATCGGGCCTTGGAGGTTCTTTTAATTCTTTGAGGTACTGAAAAGGGTTTTTCTCAATTCGATTCTCTTTAACCGCCTCAATCAAAACTCTCTTAAAAATCCCTATAATTAAATTAATCCCGCGTGCGTTATGTCCTGCCTCAGAAAGCTCTTTGATGAAATGATCTGAATGATGAAGTTTTAATTCGTTCAGATAAAGTTTACCAAACCTTGGAAGAATATGGCGTTTAAGAGAATGCAAGTAATGGTCATAGGTTCTAGGGGAGAGTTGAGGCTTCACCCGAGTTTCTAGCCAGATGGTTGCATATTCTGAAAGCGTAGTATCTTCTTCCTTTAAAAAGGATTTGGGAAGAATACCGGTAGATTGAAAAACGGCTTTATCATTTCTCATTCTAGCTTTCCAGTTTAGAGCATCACTCTTTCTGTGAAAGCGAGGAGAGTGGATCGCCTTTCCATCGACATAAACTTTCTCACGATAGAAAGTTCCCTTCTTATTTTTAATTACTTGCATAAAACTCCTTTTGATAAAAGAGTCTTCGCGAGTATCGTCCGTTCCCATCTTTAATTGTCAAAGAGCTGGTATTGAATATTATTTCAAAACCGAGAAATAATATAACATTGTTGCTATCGTTCACAAAACCCTTATTCTAATTAACCTTTCTAAGGTTCTTCTCAATGAATTGACTCAAGTCTTCTTCACGAAAACGCACTAATGCCCCTAATTTGACATATGAGATTTCACGTCTGAAAACTGCCTGTCTTAATCTTGAAACCTTTATGTTTAATTTGATTGATGCTTCTTGAACCGTGAATAAACGATCTTTGTTTTCATTGAACTTCTCTCTTATCAACCCATCAACAAATTCATAAATCTCCTTCTTAAACATCATCATCGGTACCATTGCACCTATTAATTCTTTTTCCACACCTTCTCTCCCTCATACCTTTCTATTATATATTTGACCCTGCCGTCGTTATCACTGACCTCACTCTAGCTACAACGTGGGGAGGGTGAGGTCAGTGATAACGACGGCCTTATGTTGAAATAAATAATCCATTTTATTCGTCTGATTTTCATGAGTTAATCGGTTTTCTGTATCAGTGTTTGTAACCTGTTGCCTGCTCACCCCATGAGCAGGAGTATGAGCAGGTTTAATCCTCCAAATGTCTTTTATCTTGCAAGCATTTCCTTCGCTAAAGACTGTTGCTTCAACAGGATTTTTTATTACTTCCTCAAAAAGTGAACCATATAACTTTATAGTCTTATTAAACCCTTGGTGATTTCTCCACTCGCGGAAGAAGCTATTGAGAATAGTCTGACTGGAGGCAATATACCAAACGGCAGATAAATCTTTTTTTTCCTGATAACGAGTTACTATATCTTTAATACGGTTTTTATTCTTAAGGGTCAGTTCTAGCTCAATGGCCACTGAGCCAAATTTTCCCATGACTTCTATACCCATTAAACCATCAGGGATAAGTTTTTGTTTGCCTTTTAATAGCCCATATTTTTTGTAAATGAGTGACCGGATTTCATGTTCTGGAATCCACGTTTGTGCGATGCCAGATTTTTCAAGTTCAAGTCTCAGGCTTATAAGCTTGTAGTCATGTTGTAGTATATTTTTACTCCAACTTTTCTTGGGGGTTGAAACACCAGCAGCATTGGCTCCCTTATCTGTTAATACCCATAAAACGTCATGGCCATCTAGGCCTGTAATCCTTTTTAGATAGTGGTTTGCTTCCAGAATTCTTAGTCGTCTTAAAGCTGTGGTCCGGGCTATAGAATTAAAAATAAAGGATGTAACTTGTTTGGTAGAGAGCATCCCATGAGTCGACAGTTTTTGGAAAAGCTGGTTATCCCTTTTAGTAATCATCATAGAAAATCTTGCAAGACTGATTCAGTGATATCAGTGGAGCTTCTGTTCATTTGGTGGAACTCATCATTAAGTTTTTGAAGCTTCGCTTCAATACTTTGAAAGCGGGCAAGAATCCCTTCTTCTTTTTTTCGTTCTTCATGATGATAAATTTCGTATTGCCTTTCTTTTTCTTGCCTCTCGTTTTCCTGTCGTTCTCTGAGTTTTTTAATATACAAATAAACAAATGTGACAAGGATGAGAACGGGAACTCCTATTTTAAGGATGTGAAAAGCCTTAACCATGTAGGAGTCAATTAGATTCAGAATCCCCCAACCTGGGCCAGGGATTTGCCCTGTAATTTTCAGGTAAAGGTATAATGTAAAAATAGCTCCAAAGCTAAAGCTGGCACCAACTATTCTTTCAATCTTTTCGTTCATATGTTCTCCGCTGAATTGTTTTCAATTTGGGTTTTCAATAATCATGCCAAATAGGATTTTATTATGGACGCTGTAAATGTGATTGGTTAGATCATGATTTATGAATTTAAATAGCAGGATTGTTTTCAAACTTTGAAACAATCGTTTCAAAGTTTGAAAACAAAACTATTTGGAAAATGGGCTTGGGGGGCAGTTGAATCTGTAGGAAGTTTACAGTCTAGTCTTCGAGATAAACTTTATGTCTCTCAAACCATTCCTTAAGTTCATCCTTATTAACAGTGGAACCAGCACAACCATCAATGACTTCGGCCAGTCCGTTGATATCTTGATCAATGTCTATTGGATACTCAAGGTCAAGTCCGTGCATATTCAAAAAAGTTATTGCAGTTAAGGCACCAGTTCTTTTATTTCCATCTATAAAGGCATGGGCCTTCACGAGATAAAAGCAGAGGGCACCTGCTACCTTTGCAAATCCACCGTGAGCAAAAGGATATGATCCAGGATAGAAGGCTGAAGCGATAGCACTTTCAATTTTATCCGTGCTTAGGCACTGATGAGGATTACCACCGGCTTCACAGACAATTTTATTAGCTTCAATAACGGCTTCGAGAGTTGGCTGAACGACTAATCTCATTTGAGTTTATCCATCGCATTTTTATGCTTCTGAAACGCTTTTTTTGCCTGATCAGCAAAGGCTTTCGTATTAACAGGAGCAAGGTGAATTGTTTGAGGTTCAGAAATAAATTTTGCAACGGCCATATTAACGAGCTGAGAGAACTTAACCCCGTTAGCCTCAAGATATTCTTCAACTTTATGTTCTAGATCTTCTTCAAATCGAACTGTTTTAGGTAAACCCATAAAAGCTCCTTTGTATTTATAATAATACAAAAGAATACAAGGTGCAATCACGAAATATTTAGAACTGTAAGGCTTTGAAGTTATTCAGATAATTTATATACAGTCAAATCCTTCTCTAAGAGAGTTATCTGGTAAAGCACCTAACTTATTAAAAGAATATTTGAAGTGGCTCTCTGTCCAAGATTTATACGTGCCATTGCAAGATATTCAGTTCGTATTCTCAATGCTCCATTTTCTACGATGATAAACGAAATATTTATAAACAACAGATGGTTCGAAACCATTACTCAATTCTTCAAGATAGCTATCTAGTTTCCATGACAACCACTTAAATACACTTAAAAAACTACCTCACAACTTTTATCTCAAATCGACATAAGTCATTGGTAAATTATGGTCAGAAAGCAGAAGAGACTTACGAAAGTAAGAAATTCTGCAATCTGATTATGAAGATCAGAGTTTCGAATCACGGATATTGATCAATTAAAAATTAACGTAAAGAAACTCGACTCAATAACGAAGTCGGAAATATTAAGGAGACTTTATGAAACACTTACTTGTTGGATTACTTATGACTGCTGCAGGTACAAGCTTTGCGGCAACTCAATCAAAATGTTCGATCGATACTCACGTGAAACTTTATCCAGCGATCTTCTCAACAGATGTCAGAGTTGAGAGATCTGATAAGAATGTTGTGGAATGTGTCCTTGAAGCCGTAAGTCTATCTGAAAAGAATGAAACTGTTAAAGCAGTCGTGGCAGATGATGAATTAAATATTAAGGGGAAGTTTCAAATCAGAACCAACTCAGTATTGCCTGCTCTTCATGATGCTTGTCGAATTGATACCTTTTTAAATTTACAACCAGCAATTCTTTCTTCATGGGTAAAAGCTGAGCGCTCAGACCTCAATGCTCTTGAGTGTTTGGCAAAGGCCTATGATCTTGCCGAGAAAAACGACAAGATCAATATCAAGATCAATGACCAAGTATTAAATCTGAAAGGCACTTTTAAGATTAGAAAATAATAAAAAGAAATCATTAATTAAATAGAAGGAGATTTTATGAAAAAGGTATTTTTAGTATTGTTAGTTCTGAGTTCTTTCTCTGCCTCTGCAGGAGCAGATCAGACAAAGAGAAATACAATTGAGTGTGCCGAACTAGGTGCCCAAGCTGAGCTAAGCATTAGCATCAATCCAAAAAGCCTAACTGCCAAATTCAATTTTGGTGAAGAAATCAGCAAGACGATAAAACTCAAAAAACTCGAATCGGATGGTTCAATAGCAAACTATTTATTCAAGTACAACAATACCGTCTACAACCTAACAATCGTTTCAGAACTGGTTTCCCAAGAAATCGCTGATGCAGAAAATGATGATCGCAATTACTCCGTACTAACATATGGCAAATCCGGGTTTGAAAACTCGACCGCAATGGGATGTCAGCTAACTGAATAAAGAAAATATTAACAACTAATGGTTTTAAACCATTAACAAAATGAGCGACTAGCTTGAGAGGATTTTATGAAAAAGTTTTTAGCTGTTATTTTAGTTCTAGGTTCTATGTCAGCATTTGCTGCAACTAAAGAAAAGGTTTCTATTGTCATCAAGGCCGACACAAAAGAACTTTGTCAGTTAACATCTAATTCAGTTTTTGAAGGAAATGTTGAATCTGATCTGAACCAGGCCGGTGTTTATATTAAAGAAATATCAGCATGTAATAAAGGACTCGATGGGAAATTTAGAAAAGTTGTAAAATTTAAGAAAAGAGGCATCTAGTTTAAAGATATTGAGAGGTGAGCAAGATTTTCTTGCTCACCTCAGAAGCAAGAAAATATTAACAACAAATGGATTTAAAGAGTTATATAAATGAACGAGTTATTTATGAAAAAAATTATTATTGGTATGATGGCATTAACTTCAATTTCAGCTTTTGCGGATTGCAAGATTAAGTATGAATTTGTTCAACCAAATAATGCAGTACTCTCTGAAAATGATCATGTTGCTGTCGTTAGCAAGGTTTTGGAAAGCAAAGGCTATAGCCTGACTGGTGATAAAGCTGATCTGATTGTCAAAATTGAAACCTTCGGGCAGTTTGGTGCAAATCCACTTGAATCGTCAGTAACTCAATCAATTGTTTCAATTACTAATTTATCTGGCAATGAATTGGCAAGATCCGGAAGCGTATCACATACGATCTTCGGTAAAGGCACTGTTGGTCACGCAAAAAAAGCTGCTAAGTCGTTACCAAACTGTGAAGAGTTAGAACTAAATCACTAATTTCTAATCTCGGCCTTGGTCCTAAAGGCCAAGGGCTATCATTAATAAGTACACAGTAAGCCTCTGTTTTTATTGGCATTTAACCGTCCGATAAAAAGCTAAAGTGTTTTAATCAAATTTCCGAAAAGGAACTCATGTTTAAGCTACTAACTATCTCAATGTTGTTATTTGGTTTTAGTATTCATGCTCAGGTGGTGGGAAACCCTGGAGGTGGGATTGATATCTTTGTTTACAACTCCAGTTCTGGATTGTCTAAGGAGCAGTGGTTATGTTTTATGCAATCAAGTAAGACCAAGGCTCTTGAAGGTGATTTTTTAAAGGCCTGGGGCCGCAACTATGTAACTGAATCAGATACGTTTAACCTAATAGACATGATCTTATTCGGTGTCACTTTTAAAGAGATTGGTTTTTATATTTCACCCCCGGCACCTCAGCAGTATGGTTGCGAGAGTGAAGTTGTGAACGATATCTTTGATTTAAAGAAAAGAAAAGATCATGATAAAGAACTCGCCTTACTCAAAGATATTCTTAAGATTTGGGAAGAAGGAGTAAAAGGTATTCAAGAAAAAAATAATTGTGAGACGAATTTTGGTCCTCGTAAAAAATATGTAGATCATCTCAAGAAAATAATCAAATTGTATGAAGAGTCACCATAGTCCAAAGGACTATCAGAGAAAGTTCATAGAAATCTGGGGGCTCGTCCACAATAACATTCGCATGTTCAAATATTGGATTGAGAAAGGCGAACTTTCCATCCCTGAATCCCGCCTTTTGAAGGCTTTTTACCATTACAAAAAAAACAAAAAGAATGAATGTCTCGATCTCATTAAAGCGAAAATGAGTGATGACCCTTTTCTTGAAGGTTTTCGGTACTATCTGATAGGTCTAACCTATAATCAATTTGGACACTACCATTACGCCATCGAAAACCTAGAGAAGTCTATCGCGAGTTTTGAGGAATCAAATGAAGTTGATTTTATCCTTAATCCAATTTCGGTGCTTTCTATCGTCTATTGCAATAGGAGAGAAGAAATCAAAATGGCCGAGATCATTGATAAACTCAAAGAGTTTGATCCTAAAACTTCCCTAAGGAAACTTCAGATTCAATATTCGGAGTTTAGTTATTTCTATTTGTCTAACCAGTTTCAAAAGGCAAAAAAGCTTTACTCGCTTGTAACAAAAGAAAACCTTCCTGAATTTAAAGCATTTAAACCTTATTTTATGATTTTGTTTTTCATGTTTTATGCCCGTGAGAAAAATTATAATAAGTGTTATGAAATCTTAGGAGAATATGCAAAATTAAATGAGCATGTTGTAAAAGTGAATTATACATATAATAAGTCCCTTCTCGATCTCATCGTTCATGATAGTCCTTTGTATGTCTATGCTAAAGATTTTGATGAATGCCCAGAGCTGTATCATCAATTAGAAGTTATTAAAAATTTGAAAATAGGGGATACTGAAACAGCTAAGAAGTTTTGGAGTATGCTCACAAAACATAATACAGAATTATACAGACCTGAATTTGACTTCCAGGGTGAGGAATCTCTTTTTTTTCAAGCTTTGAAACTTCATGTTCCAAATTCGAACAAAGTTAAAATGCAGGCCGAAGACTTAGCGAAGTTCGCTACGAACCTTGCGAAACTTGATTATATTTTAACTCATGCCCAGTTACCCATGTCTCAGGCAGAGATCATAAAGCTTATCTGGAATGAAGAGGTCTCAGAATCAGGTAAAACAAAATTAAGACGACTCATTGCTGATTATTCTAAAAAGTTTCACAAAAAAATTAAAGCGTACCAGTCAACCTATCAGATCGACAAGAAAGCCTCTTAATTTTTCTATTGTCTTTTTTTTATGAGGCTAAATCATCCGCAATATGAGTTTCTCTAGAAAGAACTTCTAGGAGCCTTGCTGCTGCTCCATCAGGGGTTCTTTGCCCTTGTTCCCAGGCACGGATTGTTGCCGGCTTTACGTTAAGAAGTGATGCAAAAAGAGGTTGGCTCATATGAAAGACTTCTTCACGCAGCTTTTTAATTTCTTTCTTGGACCATTTAGGCGCGGGTCTTGAAAGTTTTCGAGTTGTCTCACGACCTTTAAGTTCGCCTTTTTCCATGGCAACAGCTTCTTCAAGGCTTTGCAATAATTCATCCGCAATACGTTTCTTTTTCATTTGTTCTCTCCCTTGATCCTGCTAACCAATTCTTTAAAAATTTTCTTTTCGGTAGCAGTTAAATCATCGGCTTCATCTTTTCCATATATGAAAAGTAGGTAAGTGGTTTCTTTATCCGGTAAATCCAAATATATGACTCTAAGTCCGCCTCGCTTTCCTTTACCTCGTGAAGCGTCAGGCATTCGAAATTTTTTCAACCCTCCAGTGCCTGCGATAGTGTCTCCAATAATTGGATTCTCCATAATGGCTTCTTGAATGGATTTTAAAAGTTCTGGACTTCCTATTAACTCAACTTTTTTTGTAAATGTGGGGGTCTCTTTAAAAGTCCTGATCATAATACATAGTATTACATAATACTATGTATTAGTCAATGATTGCTCTTCGGTAACTCATATTTCAAAGTGAAAACTTGGCGCTATATTGGCGCTATTTTAGCCGAAAATAGGCAAAAAAAGACGAAAACGGACGATTACAGGCGAAGGCTCAAAGTTAAACTAACTGTTGGCAATCATTAACTAATTTACTAGAATCACTAGACTAACAACCATTGGGTCTCTGGGCTCCAGTCCTGGGCACCATTTTTTTAAAGGTTTTGAGTCTCCAAGCTATGAAACCACAAGACCAAATCAATCCCCAATCAATTGAAAATTCAGAGACAAAAACTCTCATTAATAACTTATCTCTGACTCCAGAGCAAAGACTAATAAATCATCAAAAAGCTCTTAACTTGATGAGAACGCTTCAAAACGTTCGTAAAGAACAAGATGGACAAAGATCTTAATTATCTCATTAAAACTCTTTTAGAGAACGATGTTGAATTTGTTCTTATCGGTGGCTTTGCCTCTGTCATCCATGGTTCAAACCATGTGACTCAGGACTTAGATATTTGTGCGATTCTTTCGCAAAACCAATTATTAAAGCTAAGGAAGGCCTTAGAGGATCTCCATCCTGTGCATCGGATGAATCTCAAAGCAAATGTCTCATTCAATGAGCGACCATTGCCTGATGAAGAAGTTCACAATCTTTATCTGCAAACAGATGCAGGTATATTGGATGTACTCTCCCATGTGACAGCGGTGGGGAGCTTCGATGATTTGAAAAAAAATGCCATCAGTGTTCCACTGTTTGGCAAAAATTGTCTAGTTATGTCCCTCGATGATCTCATTAAATCAAAAGAGGCCATGCCAAGAATGAAAGACAAAATAGTGCTGGATGAGTTACTCAAGATAAAAAAACTTAAAGAATAGTTTGATTTTTTTCCTTTAGCTTTAACGATTAAATTTTGTAGCTTCATGTCTCTGCAAAACTTATTGGCGTGGTATGATGATCTTCATTTCGCAAGTTCATCCAAAGTTTTCTTATACTTTTTATGAGATTTTTTCATCATCTTATCCCATTCGGCTTCATCAACTGGTTGTAACTCAATGGTGTGGGGCTTGCTAATGAATTCCTTAACAGCAAGATTCACAAGTTTATTAAAGTTAATATCGTTCTTTTCCATAAAACGATCTACAGCGGGATCGATTTCATCTTCAAAACGCACTGTCCATGCCTTGCTCATAAAGCAAATTACTTATATGAGAAATTATGTTTCAAAAAATGAAAAATGCATCTTTTTTGAACTAGTGACTGTAATTTATTAGATTTATCTGCGTTTTGATCTTTGATTTGTACATATCTTCTTGGTCAAAGTGATCTGCTGGTATTTAAGGTGCTAATATGAGCAAATTAATTATTAACTTTAAAAATGTTAAAATCATCAATAAATTTATGTCGAAAATGAAGGTGAAACGAGAATAATTTGACGTTATTTTTATAAGTTTAGCAATGACCGTTCGCCTGATTAAACGACTAGCTTTTGCGGTTGCCAAAAATACTTGTCATAATGTCAGTTTTTTAAATTCAAATTTTAGAAGCTTTCCTCAGGGAACAATTTTTTCTCATTTTTACCAAAAATTTTTTCTATTCTTAACGGAACTCATAACAGGAGAAACTAAAAAATGAGAAAATTTATTTTAGGTCTAATGCTTCTTACCACAGTTTCTGCTTTTGCCGATTGTACTTCTGAGTACGAAAGAGCTGCTAAAAACAGAAATACACGGAATTCAGTGATTATTGTTACGGCGAGTGCTGCTTTAATGGGACCTTTTTCTTACACCATTCTTGCCACAGCGGCCATACCCTCTCATTTGAGTGTCGCTGCTTACTTTGCTGGTATTATAACAGCAACGAATTCGATGCCGCTTGATCTTAAGACAAATTTTGACAGAGTTGTGTCTGCAGTTGATGCCGCTAAATCTGGTAAAGAGAATAAATCATTGTCAAAAATTTTAAGAATGGTATCAAGAGAATCAGATGTTGAAATCAGCGATGACCAGGCTTCTCAACTCAAAAATGTTATGGTCGAAGCCTTTGAAAATGATGTCCTTTGCCCTGTTGTTGGTATTAATCGCAAGGGTGAAGAAAAGAAGGCGGCTTTTTCTAGAAAGGCAGTGGTTAAATTTCTTAGTAATTATTTGAATGAGAATTTAAAATAAGGTTTTGAGGTTTAAATGAGCAGGGGAGAACACCTGCTCATTATTAATTTGCCCTCATCTAAGCTAAGATACTAGAAATTCAAGAAATTTCTAGTATTTCCGATAAGATGAGTATGAAAAATTTGTACCCAACACTTGTCTTACTTGTGAGTTCAATCAGTATTTCATCTTTTGCTCAAGACAAAGAGCCCTATACTCTGTTCGTTGATCTCAAGCAATTTTGTCCTGAACCCAAAATGCAAATTCAAGAAGCACCTGAAGATTGCTTAGTTCTTTCTCCGGTAGAGCGTTTAAGTGTAGATATGGCCAAAGTGCTTGATGAGGATGAGCTTGAAAGAAAGAAGGCCTGTGAGCGATTAGGGACTTTGTTTCAAGATCCAAAATATAAAGATAAAAATTTGGTGCTTGAAGTTGAAGATGAGGATAAAGAAAAATGGCATATTAAGTTTTCATTCGGTTATAGCCGTTCCAAATATTATAACAGTGACGTCCATGTAGAGAGTTCAAAGGTTAATGGAACTTTTACCGATTTTAAATGGCAAGAAAGGCACAGTTATGAATATTTCAAACTCGATGAAATTAAAAAGCCTGGTAATACCTTTCGCTTTCTAGATGAACCAACGAGCACATTTGGTTTGACCTTAGACAAGGGTCACCATGTGATCATGGTCTCTGTTTTTCATTTAAAATATTTAAAGCAGAATCATCAATCGACTCAGTTTGATGGGACCATTAATGGTCAGGGCGTGAATGGTATTGTCACAGAAAATAAGCCCTTTGACGGAAACTATAACCTCGATCCATCCCAAATGTACCTGCGCCGTTTTGAGAATACTTATTGGAATATCAATCCCCAAATTGGCTATGGGTATAAGATCAATGTTGCGGGCAATGAAAAAACGGGCAAGCTGACTTATACGCCCTATGCTCAGGGCGGCTTCATGGCCGGAACCGGATTTACCGCTTATAAAAATGATCAAGATTACTGGGCGACTGATGGGTATGATCAAAAGCTCCAGGTGAAGGGAGTATCTGCTTCCGCCGGCCAGCGGGTTGATTATCAAAAAGGCATCGTTTCAGTTTTTGTTGATCAAAAATTTTCTGCGGCTAAAATTGATCAGCCATTCCTTGATGGAAGGGCGAAGTATAATCTTTATTTTGCTCCGGTGACTTTTGGTGTCGGCGTTGAAATACCCACTAAAAAGAAGAAAGAAATAAAAAAAGATTAGCTTTATCTTGGTTTAGTCATTAAATCTAATTTTAATGACTGCACCTTGGGTTTCACCTTGCTGTATCTCAAGGCTTCCATGGTATTTTTGAATGAAAAACTGGGCTATCTTAATTCCTGATCCAGTGCCTTTTTCTTGCTCGGTTCCTTCTGTGGTGTAGAATTGGTCTTCACTAAGAATTTTAACTTTAACGTCGTCACTTATACCAGGCCCAGCATCATTAATATTAATGACCACTCCAGACTGATCTTTTTGCGCCCATAATTTGATTAGGCCACCTTCGGGAGAGAATTTGATGGCATTGGTTAAGAAATTCGCCAAGACTTGATGCACGAGAAATGATTTTGGGACATTGACTTTCAAATGCTCATCACAAACGTATTCAAGCTTTAATTTCTTTTGATTAAGTCTTTCTGTGAAAAGGAATTCTAGAATTTGGAATGAATCTGAAACAGAGCAACTCTGAACCTCTGGTGAAGCATCAGTGAGGCTTCGAATGGAGGTTAGTATTTCCTTTAGGTTGTGAACTGATTTTGCCGTTTTCTCAATTCTCTTCATGGCCGGATGATTTTCAAGAACGGCCTGGGCGAGGGTGGTGTTGGCATCAATAATTGAAATGAGGTTCGCCAGATCGTGGAATAGGACTCTAAAAAGGATCTGATTAATTTTTAGTTTTTTTGTTAATTCTTCGTTTAAACTGATCGTCTTTTTCTTTAATTCTTCCAAGTGGAGGATGTTTTCGATTCTCAATCTTAATTCTGTTCCCTTCATTAATTTTGAGATGAATTCGACAGCACCTGAGTTATAGGCTTTAGTCATCATCTCTTCATCATCTAGAGACGTGAAAAAAATGATAGGGATATTCTTATAATGAGATTTTTCCTTAATGATCTTAGCGAGTTCAAGACCATTAAGCTCTGGCATTTCAATATCAAAAACAAACAGATCGGGCATAGGTATCTGCTCTAATTCTTTTAAAAATTGGAGTGGTTCTTTAAAGGCATCAATTTGGTAATTGCAATTTTTAAGCTGAGATTTAAAAATCAAATGATTTGTAGTCATATCATCAACTAAAACAATTCTTTTCTGACTCGTTGTCATGAGATCCTCTTTTTTATGATTTTTTCGGCTTTTTAGTGATTTTCTTGAAAGCTTTTGAGTATTTTGATGTAAATTATTTATATTATGTCTAGTTTGGTGAATGGGTTCCTCTCCTCCAAGAGAAAAATAGCAGTTATTTTACCCTTAGAGGATGGGTACTGGCCGAGTTGTCAAAATATTCTTAATAATTTGATTTCGGTGTTTCATTCTTTAAATGACAAACTTGAATTTGAGTTTTTTAGATTTAGTGGAGAGACCACACAAGAATTCATGAGCTCAATACTAAATTCCCATCAATCTTCTCATTTTGAACATCTTGTATATTTAGATCCTTACCATCACCCTTCAAATTTTTTTGAAAAATTTTTCAGCATCTCAAGCTTAAATAATATAAAGTTGAGTGTGGTTGTTTATGGAAATTTTCTAAAGGATTTTATCAAGTGGCACACTTTTTTAATATCTAATCAAAATGAAATGAGTCTTATTGTTGCCTCTGATGCCCAGAAGAAATTATTGGAGCAGTTTTTTTTAGCTGACATTCATGTCATACCATTCCCTGTGGACTCATCTGTTTTTCATCAAAACAATCGTAGTCATAGGAAAAATGGAAATGAATTAATTTTTGTTTTTGCCGGTAGGCTTTCTCATCAGAAAAACATTTATTCTTTGATAAAGTTTTTTGCAAAAGCTAAAGATGAAAACGTTCTAGGCAAGGATTTTAAGCTAAAACTTATTGGCCATTTTGATGACCTCTACCTTCCATTTTCTGATTCCTCTGCCCCTCTTGGAACTTATTTTCATGAAATTTTTTATGCTCTAAAAAGGGAAGTGGGGGCTGATTTTTTTGAAAATCACGTTCAGTTTTTGGGTTCACTTTCAACACAAGAATTAGCTCAAGAATTTGGAATCTGTGATATTTTTATTTCTTTAAGTACTTTTAGTCATGAAGATTTTGGTCTGGCCGCTGCTGAGGCTTTAGAATCAGGTCTCTATGCCATCTTAACTAGATGGGGGGGGCATTCATCTTTTAAAAATCTTTATCCCGAAAGAGTTAGTCTGATTGATTTGGTGCCTTCATCCTCTGGCTTTGAATTGAGATTTGATGATTTCAAAAAAGTTCTTTTAGAAACAGTTTCAAATTATGAATCTAAAATTTACCATTCAGTCCTTAATCAAAAACATATTGCAGACTTATACATGAGTTATTTCTTGGTCTGTAAGCCTAGTATCCCTCAAGTTTTAACTAATTCACATGATTTGATGCTCAAAGTGAGAGCTTCAGAAAATGACAAATACTCACTTGAGGTTTTTAAAAATTATGCTGAGTGATTTATTTGATTTTAATTTAACTAAGGACTTCATCTCTCATCGGGCGCCTCTTTTTAGAAGCTTTCAGGGTTTTTCTGAGCAGGTAGGGATTTTATCAGATGATTATTTTTCTCTTCTAAACCCAATGTTTTCAATCTGTATTGATGATCTTTCAGTCTTGTCACAGTACAAGGTTGTTTCTTTTCGAGATGGCTTTTTAGGTTTAGGCTGTTTTTTTTCTCGTTTCCCACTCCCTCCAAAGAACTTTCGAACTTTTATCGGTGTCCCGGCCTATCTAGCTTCTGTGGTCCCAAAATCTTGGAGAGAACATATTTATTTTTATCAGTTCAAATTAAAAAAATCTGGTCCTAGTCAATTTTTGACAATTTTCCCATTACCTGATTTAGATTACGGATTTGGAAATACGAGACAATTAAATAAAATCGAGGGGCTAGTTCAAGATAATGATTTTCAAGATTTTTCGAAAGTGAATTTAAATCTACCTCATTTTTATTCACAGGATCACATTGACTCTTTTGATTTTAAAGCTAGATCTGTTCCCCTTGAGGATTTACTTTCAAGGATTGATCTTAAAGGACATTATGTCTTTTTTCCAATTGAGCCCTTCGTCGTTTATGATCATTTTTTAATTCATGCCTTGATGTCAAAAAATGCTCAAGTGATGACACCTTTAATCTCTATGAGCGTAGATGAAATATATGATCTATCTCTTTTTCACGAAGTTCATATTTCATTCATGCCTCCCCGGGACTTCGGAGATACTTTTAAAGATTTTTTAAGAATCTGGAATAGTTCCCATGATCTTTTTTTTAGAGAACCAATGTGTCTTAAAAGATATCGTGAACTTTTTGAGAAAGAGTTTATTCTAAGAAAATAATTTTTTCTTCTTTAAGTTGATTGATGAAGTTATTGAAATCATTTTCAAACTTATCATGATTTGGCTTAAGTTTTTCTAGGCATTCTTGGTAAAGAGTTACAGAACTTATTTTTTCGGCACCTTTCTCGTCAATCATCTTCCAGATTTTTGCAGCGAGACCATTAATTTTAAAATAGTGATTATCTTCATTTAGGAAAACAATAAAGATCTCTGTTCCTTCTAAGTTTGTTTTAAATATGACTTCCTCACTGACTTTAAAGTTAAAATTCTGGCCTGACACAAATTCTCCGATTTCAGCTGTTTATTTTCCTACGCCTTCATTATACGATGATGAGGTGAGCATAATCAAAAAATTCGAAGAAAATTTATTAAATGCGTGGTCCCAGAAGGGCTTTGATCTAGGTCTTTTTCCAGATCTTTCTGCAGAGCTTCTTAAAGAAACTCATTTTCCAGATCCCATGCTTCTCCTTCAAGAATCATTATTTGATATGCCTTTTAGAAGTCAGAATCACTCCCGAGGGGTGTTTGCTGATCTGCCATTTACTCTGGTTAAAAACGAGCATTTCAGTATTGATCTTTTTGTGTGGCTTCATGCCCATACCTCTATTCATGATCATCCTTTTGTAGGGGCTTTTAAGATCCTGCATGGGTCTTCGAGGCATTTAGAGTACGATTTTAACCATGTGAAAGAGTTAGAGAGTTGGCTTCTTAAAGGGGAGCTTGTGGTTAGAAATGATGAAGTGATTCAAAAAAATCATGTCCAGAAAGTAACTTTAGGGCACTCCTATATTCATCAAGTTCTGCATCTTGATAGGCCCTCTGTTACTCTTATCGTCAAATCAAATCGAGTTCGTGATTTTTTTGATTATATCTATCCTGGGTACGCATGGGTTGATGTTCGACCTCATGAGGATGCTTATAAAAAAATGTCCTTAGTTTCGAGTTATTTCCAGTTTCACTACGATTCTGACTCAAAAAATTGTCAGCTACTGCTGGAAAAGACATTTGAGCAGCTGTCGGCTAAAGATCTTTTTTTAATGTCTTATAATTATAAGCCTTTATATCCTAGCTCTAAGTTCGAGGAAGCTCTAGAAAGGCTTTTTTCGCAAGACTTAAAGCGCTTTCATTGGTATAATGATGTGTGCCAAGAACGTGTGAAGCATTTAAATTATATTAATGAAATGAGTTCATTAATGGGGAAGGTACTGTGAGTGATAATTCAAAATTAATTCAAGAGCAGGATTATTTTTTTGGTGAGCTTAAAAAAATTGAGCTTTCTGAAGATGATACTGCGGGTGTTTTTTCTATTATCGCTGCACCAAGTCCTGGAAGAATGCCCCTAGGCTATCCTTTAGGTCCCACACTACCTGTGATGGTCGCTCCTTCTCCTGGTCCTGGTAGTCCTGGTCCTAATGGTCCTGGTCCTGGTTCTAGTGCTCCTGGTCCCTTTAGACCGGCACCTATGTATTGAGATGACACTTCAGTTAGAAATAAAAAATCTCATCGAAAGAGTTGAATCAAGGGTCAATGATCCCAATTTTAATGTTCAAGATTTTCCATCCTTGGCCACCGAACTTTTAAGGACTTTCGACTGGAATTTCAATCATCTTGAATTTCAAGACTACCTCGATTCCCTTGGCCCGCTTCCTCGTCAAAGTTTTGCAAGGGATGAGTTTGGAGAATTGCCTTTTACCCTTTTTCAGCATGAGAAGTTTCACCTAGATATTTATGTCTGGAATAATAATGAAACCTCCATACATGATCACCATTTCTGTGGTGCTTTTAAGCTCCTCGCAGGTCAGTCACTTCAAGTGACTTATCATTTTGAAGAAGGGAGAAATGTTTCTCCACTGGTGGATGTGGGGACTTTAACCAAGATCAGCACCCGCTATCTTAATCAAGGTGATGTTCAAGAAATCCAATTAGGTGAAAAATTTATTCATCGGGTGATCCATTTAGATTTTCCCACGGTGACTTTTATTTTAAGGACCCCAGATCTTAAAGATAATTTATATTCTTATTGGTCATCAGGTTTACGTTTGAAATTTAACTATGATCATCCAAGAATGATAAAGACACTTGATTTTTTTGATTCCATTCTCGTTTTCCATCAAGATGATCAAGATCAGAGTTTTGTAGAGAAACTCATTTATCCTATTTTAGATCAGTTTACTGTGGTTGAAATGGCGGCATGTCTTCAGAGGATGAGGTTATTTGTCTCTGAACCAGTTCATAAAATGATCAAAGACTATGCTTTAAAATCTCCTTTAGCATCTGACTATGAATTGATGTTAAGTTCAGTAAACAATGAGCAGAAAATGATTCATAAATTATTATTTTTAAAGTACGTCACAAGGGCATAAAAATGCGTTTAAAAGATATTTTAGGCGGCATGGATCCTTCTCAATTTGTCCCAGAATTATTGTTACCTGGGACACTTAAATTTTTTTCTCAATCGTTTAGGCCTGAGTGGATTATCCCCTTGGAGAAATTAGAAGATTATATTAAGAATCCTGCTCATAAGAATTCTTTATCTCGGACATATCAAGGTCAGTTTTTCCCTCTTGTTCCCCATGGCGTTCAAGAAGAGTCTTTCTATCAAATGATTGCTCCCTTTCATGGAGCTGATCTGTGGAGAGCAATAACAAAAAATGACTCCTCAATTCATTTTCAAAATATTTTTGAATTCTGGCCTGAGCTAAAAACATTGAGTCTTGATCTTTTTAAATACACACCTTTTGGTGGCCAGTCCTACATGGTTCTTTCTCATAATGTGCCTGTTTCTTCATTTGGTCACCATAGTGATCCCATGGATTTATTTGCGATCCAACTTTACGGCACTAAACGTTGGAAGTTTGCCCTTGATCCTGAAGGAAAGCCTTATTGTCCAGTGGAACCTGGTATCCCTTATGATCCTCTCGACTCGGACCAAAAGTTTACTGAGTTTACTGTTAGTCCTGGCGATGTCTTGTTTGTGCCTTTCCAGATGACTCATTTTGTGGAGCAAGTTGGAAACGAACCATCAGTTCATATCGTTTTGGGAATTACTAGAAATTTTAAGATGCAGCTTAATAATTATCTTAATATGCTTTTAAGGAAGGAGCTTTTTGACAATCAAAGCCCTTATGAATTGAGAGATCATCTTGAATCTTTTGAACATGATTTAAAAACCTTTGAGTCGAAATTGAAAATATTTACTGAGAAATTTAAACATCAAGAAGTTTTAAAATCTTTTTTGAAAAATTCTGATGCTTATAACATCATCCGTTCAAAGAAGGGATAGATATGATTCCTGTTTTAAAATTAAGTCATATTTTAGCGGAAGAAGATTTTAACTATACTTTAAGCTGTATTAATAGATTTTGGAAAAGTCGAAATCAACTGATGTCTTTTGATAATGATATGTTTTATCGCTATTACTTGCATAATCCAAGTTTCTTGAAAGTTATGCATAAAAAACTTCTTCCACTGGCCCAAGAGAAATTTAAGACTGAGCTTAAAATAAGTTACTCTTTTTTGAGTATGTATAATAAAGGAATAGGAATCTGCCCCCTACACACCGACAGGCCCCAATGCCGTTATTCGATTGATCTATGTTTGGATCAAATAAACCCTTGGCCCATCTTTATTAATAACGTTGAATATATCCTGCAACCCAATGAGGCCCTCTTTTACTCAGGCATTGAGCATCCTCACTACCGCAATAAAATTCAACCAGATAACTACGTTTCATTAGCGTTTTTCCACTTTGTTGACCCTGATTTTGAAGGTGATTTAAACTGATCCTATCTGGTGAATTGTTTTACTCAGGTTTTCTCCCGTTTTACCGATAAGACCCTAGTTCTAATCTTTCCAAGGGGGAGGTGCATTGAAGCCTTCTATAGCTATAATAATTGCTGTTATGGCCTTGTCCCATGAGGCAAGTGCACAATGTGACCAATTCAAAAATATTGATCAGGGGATTATTGAGCGCCCCTCAGAAATTCCTCCTGAAGTCTTGAGTTTTTATCGTCAAAAATCTTTTAAGCTTGAAGATCCAATTGGTGATATGGCCCTCGTGAAAGTCTCTTCGTCAAATTTCAATGACGCCCTAAGGTCTCTTTTAAAATTAAAAATTAAACCTCTTGATAAAAGTAAACTTAATGCGGCAAAAGAATGTGCCTCGGATTTATTTAAGTTTGGGCCTGATATCTTGCCTGATCTTGGGCACTCTCATTTATATACTCAGAGTGAAGCCTTTGAAAATGATCGTAAACTTCTTATAGAAGTCTTAAGTGAGTTTAGTGATGTGGATAAGAAAAAAGTCCTCAATCTTTTTGATAAAAGTGAAATTGTCATTGAAGGAAGAAAAGATCCTTTTGATGCAAAAGATTTAGGCCAGAAACTTTTTAATGTGATTTTAGAAGAAGAAAAAAAAGGGGTTACTCCTCGTTTTGGTGAGATTCATCGTTGGTCAAAGGAATTCAAATCCCAGAGGTCTGGTTTTAAAGAACATTTTAAGTCAATCCCTTCAAAAATTTTGACCGTTTTGTCAGGGGGCAAAAGTGCTGCTCTTCTGAAGGCTGGGCCTGAAGAAGAATTAAGACAATTCATTTTAGATCAAGATGATTTAAGTCTAGTTCCAAAAGAACTTTTTAGAAAAAGTTATCAACTCAATCAAGGAAACATCTATCTATCCTTGCTCACGATCGAAAATGTCCTCTCCGAGTATTGGCTACATCCAAAGCGTCACCAACTGAAGCAGACTAATAAATTAAAACCTATTGGAAAACTCTTTGGTTCTCATGGAGATGTCTTTGGTCATTGGTACCATCTCTTTGGCATGATTTACTACGCCTACGCAGAGGGTGCTTTTATGGCGAAATTAAGCGGTAAGACGGAGGCCTTAGGGAGTCTCGTCTTGTCAGGCTTTAAAGGTGAAGCCCAGGAAAATCGGATGAATATGCTTGGGGCTGAGGTCGGAGTCCTGTTGAGAAAATTTATGCTGGCCCGAGAAAAGGGTGAGATTTTTGAAATTAAAGTTCACAAAAAATTTCAACCTGAGGATTTTGAAAAAAGGTTAACAAAAAAGATTAAAAATATTTTAAGGAAAAAATGAAGATTTTATTTTTAATCCTCTGTTTCTTACAGAATTCTTATTCCCAAATTAATTGTGAAGAAATCCGTCGAGATCCAAAAATACTATTAATCTATGAAACCACTGCCTCAGAAGCTCGAAACGACCCTATGGCCGATCTCGCACTATGGAAAAGTTTTCAGATGAAATTCAGCGAAAAGTTGCCCGCTCTTTTTGGTGATCGTTCAGTCATGAATGAGAATCAAAGTGTACGAAGGATTGGCCTGGAAGAAAAAGAAAAAATCCTAAAGTGCTTTCATGGTGAAAATTTTGAACTTAAGCGGCATACAGAAAATAAAAAAGAAGAGCGAATCCCATTATTAGATAAAGACGATGCAAAAAGGATTGATAATCTTTTCCATCAACTCATTGAGGAGCAGAAAAAGGGTGAGGGGAAGCAAAGCCTTGAATTGATCGAAGCTGGATTAAAATCAATTGAGAAGTTTAATGAAGAGAATCATCCAGATAGTCTTTCCTGCTTGCCGGACCTTCCAGGGGTTGAAAGTAAGGTTAATCCTCTAAAGAAAAAAGATTTTCAGCAAATGTTTCAAAAAGTCATTTGTCGCTCAGGGATTAAACCTAAAGTAGGTGAGCCTCACCAATGGAATTCTGAGTTTCTAAAAGGTCGTATCAATCCTCCATTTTCAAAATTACTTGTGGCCCTTGCTAATGGGGATACTAGACGAATTATGCCGACAGGTCATGAGGATAAATTAAGTGATTGGATTCTTAAGCAGGAGACTCGGTCATTATCCATCCATGAAATGTTTCATAAGGCCTATGAACTTTCTGAGGGCAATGTTTATGATGCATTTTTGACGATTGAAAATGTTTTGTCCGAAAATTTTTATCTGGGTGGGCCGAACCGCGAGAAATTGACTGTTTCAACGAAGTTAGAAAAAATTATTAATCATACAGGCGGTGAGTTTGATCTCTTTGGGCCTTGGTATCATCTTTTTGGAATGTTACTTTACGGTTATGCTGATGGAAGTGGTTTTAAGGCAACTCTCATGGGCAAAATAGAAATGGGAACAGCTCTTTTTTATAATGAGTATAATGATAAACAAGAAAGTTTCATGATTGCTGGTGGTGGTGTCGGTGCAAAACTAAGACGACAAATTAAAAAAATTAAAAATGATGATGACTTTAAGAAATTCTGTGAAGGACTTTCTTCTGAAATCGATTCTACTGATTATTTAAATATTCAAACTGAACTACCAAAAAAAATTAGACTTAAAAAGAAAAAATAGGGAGCAGGAAATTCCATGTTCCTACTCCCCATTGAGAAAATTAATTAGATATCATGATGTAGCCAATCTTTAATCGCTCTCTGACAGTAGACAGTTCTTTCGTATTGAAAACTTATATCTCTCACTTCAACTGGGACAAGACCATAAACATTCTGGCCTTCACCTAGACACGCCTTCCATACCGTATCATTTCCTTTATTACCTTCAAGGCAGCCATGATGCATTTTTAAATTTCCAGAGATATGAGGTTCATTGGGCCACTCAAGTTTGATATTGTTTTCATTTCCAAACACTCTTAAAACGTAAGCAAGGTGAGAGCCACCACTTTGTTGAGCGGATTCATAGCATTTTATTTGATATCCATTTGATTGAGCAAAAGCCATTGATGTCACAAAGAAGCTGAGAGCAAAAAAGAATTTCATAAAATCTCCTTTTAAAAAGTTATCCACGAACGCTAGTAAAATGACTTTCTATGAACATGTAAAGATGCCTCAAATAATCTTAAGTAAGAAAAAAGTTTTGATTGTGGCCATGCTGCCCTAAGGTATTTTTCCATAACGGGAGGAGATATGAAGGTTTATTTCTTTTTCATTTTATTTCTTACTCAAATAGCAACAGGAGAGGTCGTGCGTGACCATATCATGAGCTTAGACCTTGGATGCTGTGGTGAAGATCATCTTCTCAAATTAAATTTAGGTCGTGTTATTTTTTTGAAGAACAAGGATGCTAAGCAGAAATTTCTAAAAACGGACACTTTATATGAGTTCATGACGGATAAAAATAACTATTTAGTTAATTTTAGAAAGGTGAAAAATGTAAACAATAGTGAAAACTCAAAGAGAGGCTATGAATTTATGCCTAAACCATTTTCGCCGACCATCCTTAAAGATAGTGTGCAAGCGAAGAATATCTTTCTTCGTATGAGGAGAAATTATACAAAAGATGGGCAGTGTTTTAATCGCGCTCATGTTTGGACCTTTGAAGAATTTAGAAAATACAAAACAAAGCTAGAGAAGATATTTATTTTTTTTACGAATCGTTATATTCGACTCTATCGCTTCCATTGGTGGTTTCATGTCTCACCTTTGACTTATGTTGGTAAATTTCCCCGGGTTTTAGATAGACGATACAGCTTAGGACCTCTCACAATAAAAACGTGGACGGATATTTTTATAAAATCTAAACGTACTTGTTCACTCATTGATAAGTTTTCAGATTATTCACTCCATCAAGAAAGTGAGCACTGTTATCTCCATCAGTCATCCATGTATCAAGTGATCCCCCGAGATCTTGAGAAACTTGAGCTTTATGGAGAAGGAAAAGAGTTCTTTTTTAAGTCAGAAATTGATAGGGCCTATAGAGATGCATTTTTAACTGTTCCCAATTAAAAAACATACTCCAACTCTGCTCCTGTGGCAGCTTTTGTATATTGAAAGCTTTCAACATTTGACGTGTTTTTCCAATATTCGAATCTAAGAGTCCCTCTAAGTCTTGGCCCAAAGGTTCTTGTCATCTTAAGTGATGGATTGATTTGTTTCTCTAATCCTCGGTCTGAATTATAAGGATCTGTAAAAGTAAGACCTAGCCCAATTGTAGGAGTAAACCAGTCTTTGTATTTAGGGAAAATAAGGTCGCCTCTTGTCATCACGGCCTTTGTATCAAAGAGATCATTTTCATTATTGGATTGATCAAAGCTTCCCACTAAAATGAGCATATGACCTGTCTTAAAACTTAGAATCTGCTCAAGGACAAAACTTTTAGTGATAGAGTTAGAACTTGTATTATAACTTTCAAAATGCCTTTGACGATAGCGAAGTATAGATTCACCAAGACTGAGGACATTAAATCTTTCTCCAATCATATAGGTGTGTGTGCGAGATGAAAAAATAAGCTTGTCATCGGAATTTAAATCTCGATGAGCATAGTTGTATTCGTAATCAAGTAAGTGAGAAGCCGGTTTTTCAAAGAGGGTATGCTCGTAGGCCGTTCTCAAGGCCGGAACAAGGGCATAGTTATTATTCGCTTTGATGGTATCTTTTGAATTATAGTATTCTGTTCGATTCATCCTTAATTCAGGTGAAAAGCTCATGATATTTTTATAATAAAGACTATAGCGTCCCATTAAATCGGCTTTAGTGAACCCAGAAGCCTTTTCTGATTGTGCAAGATTCGTCTCATCGGCGGAGTAGACAACATTATTATCGAAGGCGTTATCTAATGAGAATCTCAAAAAATAAGGCGGAACCTGAGTCGGTCGGTTGTTTCTCATCTTAAAGAGGACCAGTTCATATTTCTGTTGAAGCTCACGGATCTTTTTATTCATTTCTCCGGCGAGGTTTGAATCTGAATTGAGCTTCACAGCTTTTTTGTATTGCGGAATAACGACTAGTTCAACACCTCTAATTGCATCAGGCCTGCTTTCAATGAGGGCGAGTTGCATGTCTGCTATTTGCATCTGAGCGGCCTGCTCAACATCTTTCCTTTCCTCTGTTGGAAGAGACGAGATCATTTGATAATAAGTATTCGCCTCATGAGTTTTTCCCTCTTCTTGATTAAGGAAACCGAGATAATAGAGGCAAACACCTGCTTTGTATTTTTGATCATAAGAATTCTTAAAAGCGCTGAGGGCTTCGGGTATTTTTTCAGACCCATAGAGGGCCTGGGCATACTCGTAGTAAAGATCAGAAGCCTTGAAGTCATGACTAATAGCCTTTTCAAAAGCCTTTGTAGATTCAGAGAATTCAAATTGGCGGTTGAATGCTAAACCTTTCCAGTAGGCGACAAGGCCTTCAAGTTCTTTGTTTTCATTGGAGAGAGGCTTCATTTCCTGCTCTAAATTTTCCATCAGACGAGAGGCGCGGGCATAGAGACCTGTTTTAAAAGCTTCGTAAACTTTTTCCATTCCAAGCTTTATTCGCGCCTTTAAAAGGTCTTTATCAATTTCAGACAGAATTTTAGGGTCAGGTTTTTTTATGGGAAGAGGTTTAGGAGTTATGACAACTTCTTTTTTTTCTTCAATGACTAATTCTTGGTTTCTTAATTCCTCAGCAATAAGGTTTAAATAAACTTCACATAAAGAGATATTAAGTTTCTTTTCAACCGAGAGATTAAATTGTTTTTGGGCGTTTTTTAAATCTCCCATGCCGTAAAGAGCTTTAGCGTACTCATAAATAAGATCTTGGGCACTAAATTTGTGCAGAATTGATTTCTCTAAACTTTCAGCTGCTTTTTTGTAATCTTTTTTTCGATTAAAACTTAAACCTCTCCAGTAATAAATAAGACCTAGTTGAGCTTCGGGTGCAGGTGAGAGCATATCAAGAGTCAAAATTAAATTATTCGATTGTTTAATGGCCTCTTCATAGTCAGCTTCATTGAAAGATAGATAAAGGGACTCTAGATCTTTTTTTGTATCAATAGCGGCAAAAAGATTTGAGAAAAGACAAAAGCTTATGACAATGATTATCACGCGAACCATGGTGATCCTTAATTTCTTGTTATAAGCTTATTGTATCAGAAAAAAATTAGTCTCCAACGCCAATACTGATATTCACATCAGTGGTATTCATATTCTGTTGGATGATTTGGCTTGAAGTGCCTGTTCCGGTTTGCGCATTGTAGCTAGTTGAGTTGTTAACTAAATCACTCAATCCTTGATTCCCGACAAATTGAGGATTGTATACCTCATTGACTGGAGTCGTTGGTGGCTGAATGGTAGCCAAGTTGATGGCCGGAGCAGGGGAAGGTGCTGCTTGAACTTGACCTTCACTTGCAGGTTTTGGTCCTTGTACCTGAGAGGCTGCTGCCACTGCAACCACTGGGGCCAGTTGATTAAGTGTGAAAGCATTTCCCGATTGAACCACTTGCACAGCGAGTTGTGGGTTTTGTTGAAAAACTTGTCCAATGGCTTCCACGGAAGCTTTAGATGGTTGTGAAGCAGGAGGTGGAGTGATTTCTACCTGAACCACCTTTCCTTTATTTTGAGTATCCGATTCTGGAGCTTCAACCGTAATAATAATTTTTCCTTTCGGTGAGAATTCCATTCCTGGTGGAGTCACTAAGCTTCCATCGGGATTAACCTTGGCCACAGCATTTCCCGTTGAGACGAATGTGCCAGTCACGGCATCATATTGTGCGCCTTCTTTTGGGGGAAGAACAATTCCAGTGGCCAGATCCATCATAGAGCCGGGGAGAGTTTTATTTGGCTCTGGTTTTTCTGGTGAATTTGTTTCTTTAAGATCAGGCTTGCTGGCCACCACAGTGGCTTCAAGGCCAGTAGGTAAAATACTTTTATGATTTTCAGTTTTTGCTTCGGCAGAAGTCATGCCAGGAATTTCTGTTTTCTCCACTTTATTAAGCTGCTCAAGACTAAGTTTGAAAGGTTCTACTAATGGCTGACCGGGATTATTAGAATTCACGGCCGTGGCTTCACCACCATGAACAGCAACACCATCTTTTAAGAAGCGATCCATGTCGGCCGGATTTTGGGAGAGCTCCTGGCCTTTAGGTATATCATTAAATTTGACTTCGCCCTCAATCATAACAACGGATGTGACTGGTTCAAAGCCTGGTTTTTGAGAGACACCAACAGTAAATTCTGTTCCTCGAATACCCATAACAGCGTTGGGAGTTTTGATAAAGAGTTTTGATCCCTCTTTTGATCTTTGCAAGTGATCTTTAGTCACCTGAGAGCGTATCATTCCTTTAACCACATTAATTAATCCAGCTTCGGAGCCAGAGAATTTCTCAATGTTCATTTGAGAATTTGGCCCGATGTTGATACTCGACTTATCTAAGAAGATGAGCTTCACAAAACTTTTATCCGCTGTCTTAATAACGGCACCTGAGGAGACCCAGTCCCCAAATTTTAGTGTTGATTGTTTGCCTGCCTCAATTGAAACAACTTCTCCGCGGATAAGCTTCACGACGGCTGCCTTATTTTGGGCATAGACATCTAAAGTGACTACAAGGAGGGTGAGCGCAAAAATTATTTTAATAAAGACCTCGCAGGTACAAATCTACAAGTCTTTTTCGGTGATCTGACTTTTAAATTGAATTTTTTTTAACTTAAGATTCTGACGATTTGAGTTGGGTATATTTAGCTTTTAAGATCATTTTTTAGGCTCCGATAAGGTACAAGTTAATCCAAAAATGATTTTGGATATTAAAAGTTAAGAAAATACATGGATAGAGTATTACTCATCATTTTATCACTTCTTATTTTTTCTAGTTGCACCAAGCAAGGTACAACTCCAACGAAAATACAGGTTTCAAGTGTGGCTCTCGTTGGCAATGTTGCTGAACAGACAGCTGGCGGTCTCTATATCTATGGGTTTGGGTCTAATGGGGCACGTTTTGGAAAAGTATTGAGTGAAAATTCATTCAATGAAACCTTACCAAATGGAACGTGGTCATTTTATGTTGTGGGGTGGGCCGGTGGAGCTAATCAATTAGCTGGTCTGACCCGATGTGGAAGTTCTAAAAATGTGAAGCTTAATGGTTCCGAAGTTAATTTGAGTTTGACTATCAGTAATACAAATTGTGGTGAAGCGGATTTTACAAATAATGCTGGCATGAATCCTCATCCTACTATCGTCGGTAAGCATGTTTTCCCCAAAGTATTGTTTGAGTCTTGTAAGGCTTTTCCTGCGACACCAGGTAATGGAGGGGATCCATCGAATCTTTGTTCTTATAATATGAGTAATCTTTCTATCCCCCGCCTGAAAGGTTACTTTTCATCATTGCAAGTGATCGTTCCGAGCTTTATGAAATCATCTTCTTCAGCATCTCCTTCTTTTTCAAATGATGAAGAGTTGACTTCAATTTGTTTACCTATAAGTCATACTCAAGCTGGTGGAGTAGGTGATGCGTCTAAAATAGCGTCTCTAAATCTTCCGGTAGGAACAATGGCTACACCCTTTCCTTTTAAGGTTCGAGGTTTCTACGGTAATAATGAATGCGCAATCGATGCAAAAGGATTTAAAGAATTTACTCTTTTGAATGGACGGCAAGAAAATAGTGCTGCAGTGAAGGCTATTCAACCTGTAATGTTAGCCCCTCCTGCGACACAACCAACTGGATGGAGAATTTATTTAACGGCATCTGATTCAGATGTTTGTGCCTCAAGCTTTAATTTAAACTTTCTTCAGTCTTTAGAGCAACTGAACTATCCGGAAAATCCAAGCATTAATCCATTCTCAGGTGGCAATGGTTCTGCAGGGCTACCTTACTTAATCTGTAATAATACTCAGTTAAATTTAATAAGTGATGACCTGGTCTCTTCCTATAGACTTGTAAGTGATTTAGATTTTCAATTTGGCATTAATGATAATGAGTTTGCTCCAATTGGAGCGAGTTTACTAAGCCCAAATAGTAATTCAACTAAGTTTTCTGGTGTTTTCGATGGAAACAAACACAAATTAGAAAATATCTTTTTAATAGTAGATACTAAAGACTTTGACTCAGCCTATAGTGATTTTGGTTTATTTCGTCAGGTCGACGGTGCGAAAATTCTTGATCTAAGAGTTGATAATACATCTGTTGTGTGTCGTTCTGATACATATGAAAAGAAATGTAGCAATACAGGGATATTGGTTGGGGAAGCTCTTAATACCACATTTAAAAATCTCTACATTAAAGGCCACCTCGTGGGGGCTGACTACTCAGGGGGGATTGCTGGTAAAATTTCATTTAGCTCTAATACATCTATTAGTAAGATTGAAAATTCATTTGTAGAAGTCATTATTGATAGTAAGTGTCCCACTTCAACATGTTACAATTATGGCGGTTTTGTAGGTGAAAGCACTTTGACAGATATTTCTAATTCCTCTGCTAAAATTTCTATTCATAGTGAGGGGTTAAGTGGGGTTGGAGGTCTAGTCGGAAATGCAATAAATACAAAAATAACAAATAGTTCTTCATTTGGTGAAATTAGTGGAACTAATTATACTGGTGGGCTTGCAGGTACTTTTGTATTCAACAACTATGGTTTTGGTTTTCAATTTACATCAGAAGTCACAAATTCTTTTTCCCATGCTTATGTCTTTGCTCGACAGGAAGGCGGGACTCCAGTTGCCGGTGCTCTCGTCGCAATATGTGTAGACAGTTTATTGCCTATTACCAGAAGTTATCATGCCGTAGGAAAAGCATTTTCTAATAATGATCCTAAGGGTCTTTATGGAAGTAATACTGGTGTAGAATATGTTTACTCAGCTCAGGCTTCTCCATCATATTCATCCGCTCCTTGCACATCTGCAAATGAAGAGTGTTTAGCAAATTCCTCTGATTTTAAAGATATTTCTTGGCTTAATACTAATCTCGGCGGAAATTTTGTTAATACAACATCTGCTGCGTTTGAAATATTAGAGGTTGATGATAAGAATGAGTACCCACGCCATAAATGGGAATCTCAAATTGAATCAATACTCGGTTACAAGATTCCTTTCCTGGAAAGAAAATGTTCAGGTAAGCTTGGTTATGATTCACCAGATGCTGAGGGACAGGGGACCGAGACTAATCCCTATATCATTTGCTCAGTTGATCAACTACAGGGTGAGCTTTGGGGAGATAGTTCAAAGTATTTTAAATTGATGAGAGATTTAGATTTTGAAGGTACTGGACCTGAATTAGGTGATAGCGGTGAGCTTGGTGCTAATTTCAATGGTAATAATTTCAGTTTCAAAAATATTGTCATTCAGGTTGATTCTCCTCGAGGTCTCTGGCAAACAATATCCTCTGATGGGGTTCTTAAAAATCTCAAAATTAGGCATTCTCATCTTATGGCAAGTCCTTCTGTTGTAGCGGCTGATGCTTTAGAAGAAAATAATTTTGGATTTTTGGCAAAAGTTAATTATGGCGTTATTGATAATGTCTTATTCGAAAGTTCCAGAATTGATATCAGAGGATGGATCTTTTCATCGCATAATATCGATAATGAAAACGTTATCACAAAAGTTAATTTAGGAAGTTTGGTCGGCATTAATGATGGGACCATCTCTGGATCAAGAGTTGGGGGACGTTTAGATTTTTTTGATGAAGTAAATAATGATTTAAAACATTATGATAATCTCTCGGTTGGCTCAATTTCAGGTATAAATAAAGGATTGATCACCCAATCATCTGGACGTTTTGAATTTGAAGTCAAATCTTTTTCTGCCACTTCTGATTTTATAATGGATGAATCCGTTGATACAGTTAACTTAGGTGGTATCGTAGGCTTAAATGATGAAGATGGCTCTATTACAGAATCTGAAGCCGAATTTAGATTAGACATTACAAATTCGGCCAATATTAGTAATAAAGGTGTGTATTCTTACGGTGGAATTGCTGGGAAAAATGCAGGACTCATTGAGAATAGTCTTAGTAGCGTTGCTAAATTTATATTTATCTCTGGTTCTCAATCTTTATTTCATTCATATGCAGGTGGAATTGTTGGTAGGAATACTGAGACAGGTAAAGTGAAAAAGTCGATTTCTTATCTAAGTATGGTTGATACAAATAACTCATCTGCTGTTGGTGGGGTAGTTGGAAATAATCTTATAACTGCTGTAAATTCTTATTTTGTGTCAAATAATATGTGCGCTCAAGAATCAGATCTAAATATAAGCTATTCATCGTTAACCTATCCTAGTGATCAGTGTTTAACATTACCATTGAGTTTAACAACTTCAGGAAGTTCTATCATTTTTGAGGACAGTACTTATCCTACTTCAAGATTAAAAACGTTATCAGATTTTAGTTTTAGCTTTAATGAAAATCCTAATGAAGCTTCTTCAGTCTGGATTCTGAGACCTGAAAGCGGTGAAATCGAATTAAGAGCAACTAAGAGTTGGTTTGATGATATCTAAAGGTACATAAAATATGTCTGAACAAAATCCTCTGATCCTGATTGTCGATAACCATAAAAGATCAGGTCAACTATATTCTGTTGGTCTCGAAGCCTATGTGGGCGCCACAGTGGTGGAGTTTGGTCTCATTGAGGAAGCGGTTGAATTTCTTTCTTCAAACTCTCCGGCGGTTATTATTACCCGAGGTCTTTTTGATCAGCGGGATGCTGGTGTCAAATTTGCTCAGATGATCGAAAGCGGAAACCTTAAAATACATCTCATTGTCATTGGTCAGACCAAGGTTTCAATCCACCAAGCAACTATTTATGATGAAAATGTAGAGGTGCGGGATATCATCAAAAAATGTGCCTCCCTCCTTGGGGTCACTGCCAAGGCCATGGCCGAAAAAAATGTGGGTGAGTATTATCCTATCCGCTTAACACTTCTATGCCCAAACCTTTCGCTTGTTTGCCCTGTTTTTAAAAAGAACGCTGATGGAGAGTACGTAAAGTTTTTAGATGTTGAAAGTAAGATCCATCCTGAAATTCTCACGATTCTACAATCATCCGGTGAAAAAGAAATTTATGTTCAGGCCGCTCATCGCTTAAAGTTTGTGAATAGTATTTCCATGTTTCTCGCTGAAATGATGGCCGATGATCGCTTGAGCCTTGAAGATACCATCATGCTTTCAAATAATTCCTATAATATTGTTCGAGATTCGGCACGTAGGATGATGATTTCTCCTGTTACGATTCAGGCAACTGAAGCCAATATTAATACGATGATGTCTATTACAGGTAAGATTCCTAAGTTAAATCAATTCTTAAAAATGACAACGTCGAAAGTTAATTTTGTATTTAAACATTCTCTTCTCACATGTTTTGTGGCAAGTCATATCATTGATAAAATGGAGTGGGGGACGAATGACCAGAAGGTGAAGATTGCCTTTGTCTGTTTTTTCTCGAATCTTTTACTCAATCAAGATGACCATATTCTTGTTCATACGAAAGAAGATATGGATCTCATGAATCTTTCTGAAGCTGAGAGGGAGAATATCGTTAATCACCCCATTAATGCAGCAAAGATTATGAGTAAGTACTATAACTCTCTTCCTTTTGGTGTAGAAACAATTGTGAAGCAGCACCATGGGAATCGTTACGGGAATGATTTTGCTCAAAATCCTTCGACGATTTCACCCCTTGCCCTTGTGTATATCATTAGTGATGAATGGGTGACTCTCATTTTAAAAGCTGAAAAGAGAAAGCTTCCTCTCACTCGGGCCGAAAGTTTGAGTATTATAAAGAATAAATACAAGGGCATGATGTTCCAAGAAATAATTAGCGCCCTTAATGAACTTACAATTTAAAACTTTTACTTTTGATATTTAGGAAGTGTTAATTTAAAACATGTATTATTACTTCTTTCATCAATCATCAAATCCCCTTTGTGCGCTTTGATGATTCCGTGGGAAATACTCATCCCTAGTCCAGTACCCTGACCTGTGGGCTTTGTTGTAAAAAATGGTTCAAAAATCTTTTCTCGTACATGGGGTGAAATTCCAGGCCCACTATCAATAATTTCTAGACTGACAAGAGTCCCTTCATTACATGCTTTAATACGTATCCATTTATCGCTTTGATTTAAAATCGCATCGTAGGAATTATTTAAGAGATTTAAAAGGACTTGCTGGATTTGACTAGGCCTGCATTCAATCTGAATTTCGGGTGATATATTTTCCCATTCAATTTTGATATTTTTGCCATTAAAACGAGAAGTACAGAAGGTGAGTGTTTCTTCAACCAGAGAGCGTATAGTTCTTGATTCAAACGGATCAGCGCTATCATCTCTTGAAAAACTTCTTAGTCCTTGAATGATTTTGACAATTCTTTGATTCGTTTTTTCAATGTTTTCTAGGTTAGTAATGATTTCTTTAACATCAAAATCTTGTTCTGACAGGAGCATTTTTGTCTTGTAGATTTTGCCTGAAATAATAGCGAGAGGGTTATTAATTTCATGGGCAATACCCGATGACATTTCACCTAGTGTAGACATTTTTGATGCTTGAATAAGCTTGAGCTCATTTTCTCTTTTTTCTGTCACATCGGAGTTTGTACCTACGATCCTAATGAGTTGACCTTGATTGTTAAAAATACTTTTCCCGGAAGCCGCAATTCTTTTCATTCGTCCATCTGGAGTTGTTACCCTAAATTCAGACTGAAAGTTCGTTTTATTTTTTACACATGAATCAAGTTCTTCTCGAACTCTTGGGGCATCATCTGGATGAAGCGTTTTTTCAAAAGCGTCATAGGCCCCTGAAAAGTCCTTTTTATTAATCTCATAAAGCGAATACATATAGTCATCCCAAAAGAGGATGTTTTTTTCAAAATTCCAGTCCCAAATCCCATATTTGAGGGACTCAATTGATAAATCGAGTCTTTCTTTACTCAATTTCATTTCTTCAAGATGAATGATGTTTTCGTAAGTAATAGCAGATATTTGGCAAAGAAATTCGATGAAGGCGATATGATTTTCACTAAAGGCATTTGGTATATTTGAGGCGACACCTATGGTGCCAACGCATTCTCCTTTAAAAAGAACGGGACAATAGAGTCGTGAAACTAAGTGGAGTCGTTTCTGAAAGTTTGTTTGTTGATCCTCAGCCTCATTTTGCGCCAGGAATATTTTTTTATTTTTAATCACCCATCCAGGGTGTCTATCCATGGCCGTTTCTTCTGCATTTTTTATTTCTTCTTCAGTAAGCCCCTTAGCATATAGAAGCTCTAATTTCTTTGTCTTTGGATTGATGAAATAAAATCCAGTAGAAATAAAATCAAAGTCTCTCTTTAAAACCTCATAAATGGCTTCCATGAGTTCAGCAAGTGAACTGGCCTGAGTGATTTTCCCCAGGAGCGGTTGAATTTGTTTGAGTGTCGAAGCAATTGAATTAAAACTTCTCTCAGATGCTCTGTCATTCATATTTAGATAAGGCCTCTAGAGCTGCTTTGACGCATTTTTCATCTTGTTCGTAATGACCTCCACTGACTCCAATGGCCCCTATCATTTTTCCCTGAAACATAATCGGGGAGCCTCCTCCAAGAAGAATAAAATCTGGAAGCTGACCTGCACCTTCATTTAATATGGGGTCATTTTTTTTAAATTCATGCCAGGCGTTCCCAGTGGGAAAGCCAAAACCAATTGCCGTTTTTGCTTTTTTAATGGCCGTTTCAAGGCTCACATGAGGTGCATTATTTAAAGACTTGAAGGCTTTGAGCCTCCCTGATGGATCAACGATAGCAATTGAGGCCGGAAGATTAATTTTTTTGGCCTCTTCTGATGCCGCTTTTACTATGAGTTCAGCAGCTTCATCAGTGATAAAGGAAACTTCGTAGCTCATTTTCATATTTTCCCCAATTTTCTAAACTGAATATTCCTATTTTAACATGAACCAAAAGTTTTATTGTAGGATAAATGTCATTATTTTCAGTATGTTAAGGATTTCTTAATAATCTATTTTTCTGTCACAAAATTAGACACTCTATAAATATAACAAGACTTAATCAGGTAAGTATTAATCTATGAAATAATGGCTACACAAGGAGTCTTAGATGAAAGTTTACCTTTTTTTATCATTTTTTATTTCTCAAATGGTCTTTGCCCAAGACGCGTTTAATTTTCAAAGAGATCTGCCCCTCATTTTAAAGGCCCAAGAAGCTCTTCAGGGCAGTGACTGCTCCATGAAGCTTAAAAACTTTAAAGATAATATCTTTGTTGAGTTAAGATCCAAGAAAAAATCTGATGCTTTAAATATTCACAGTATCATCACACTTAAAGAGCAAAAAGTTAAAGACAGTAAATTAACAACTATTTTCACAACAACGTGGTTCCAGAATGTTATATTTTCTCAGAAAAAATTTGTCACTAGATTGATCATTGATGAAGTCGATGATGTAGTGACATCCGTGAAAATAAAGACTCGAGAATCAGGAGCGACGATTTATTACCCTGTTTTAAGATACTCTACAGTTAAATGTCAGCTGGATAATGAGGAGTGATTTTTTTTGAAAAAGTAGCAGAGGTTGTTTTTCTTGCTGATGAATATCTTAATCACCATGGACATCTTGGCTTTCCCCAAAAAGCCGAGTCTCTTTTAAAAGGTGCTGGTCTCCATCAGCATTTTGATTTGAAGCCTATTTTGAAATTTGCATTAGATAAGAACTTTTCTACCTCTCAAAAATACCCCCATTTTGAATTTAGTGATTTCCCATTAACCCTTGCAAGTGGGGAGCATTGTTTTTTAGATATGTATTGTTGGCGTCGACGACCTACTAGTATTCATCATCATCATTTTGTAGGCGCCTTTCAATGCATGCGTGGTCAGAATTTGGATTGGAGCTATGAATTCAGGGAAACTAAAAGATTAGGGGATTATCACTCCCTGGGTCATCTTATTTTAAAGTCTCAGCATTCCCTTTATCCAGGCGATGTTGTTCCCATAAAATGGCAGGAAGATTTTATTCACCAAAATCTTCATGACGATGAACTCACAATTAACCTCTGTTTAAGGACCCATGACCAACCAGGTTCTTATCTTTCCGATTACCTTTTTTCAGGTCTTAAAACGATTAAGCATCCTGATCTGATTCAAAAGGTAGAAAGAATCTACCGTTCATTGTTTTTATCAGAAATTACTCTTTCAGAAATTGATCTTAGTCTTGATGAATCCATCCATTTCCTGACTCAGACTTATCACCATCAGTCACAAGGGGTAACTTTTCTTAAATTCAGAAAAGATCTGTGTCATCAAGTCATGAATAAATACGAACTTGATGTTGATTATCTTTGTCAACAACATGAAATTCACTTGAATAATCTTGAGTGATTCATTTCTATTGCAAACTTAAGCCTCATTTTTGCAGCTAAGTCCCTGATTTTAACTTTTGTTCATGATTAAGATTAGCTTAATAATAAAATTTATTTCATTTCTCATGATTTCCTCTATTTAGACGAAAAGTCTCTATGTAAGGAGACATGTATGTCTGAACTTGATGAAGAATTAGTAAAAAGTTTTTTAGAAGAGGCCACTGATCTTTTGGGCCAGTGGGAAGGTCTGTGTTTAAAACTTGAAAAAGAAGTTAATGCAGAAACACTCAATGCACTCTTTCGAATTGCTCATAATATTAAAGGTTCTTCTCGGGCCGTAGGTCTTGCAGAAGTTGGTAAATTCATTCATATCATTGAAGATGTTATCGTTGCTCTTAAAGAAGGAAAATGTACGCTGACTAAAAGAAAGCTTACAATGTTTCTTGAAGCTCAAAGTATTATGCAAGATTGGTTTGCTGTTCTTGCTGTTGAATCTTCTTATAAATTCTGGCCAGAAGATTTTTTAAAGACCTATTTTTCTGACACTTTTCAATTTGTTGAAGATGAGATCACTGCACCGATACAGATAGTAGACACAACTGAAGTTAAGGCACCAGCGGCAGCACCAACTCCAGCAGCACCATCGCCAGCACCAGCTGCTCATAAAGTGAGTGAGGAGGCGAAGGTCATCCCACTCAAAAAAGAAGTTAAAGATGAGGTCCTTAGGGTCTCTACGAAAAAAATTGATGGTCTTTTGAATCTTATTGGAGAGCTCTCTATTCAGCAATCGATCCTGGAGAATTCAATCCAACAGAGTACACATAAGGATAATGAAGCTCTTATTCAATCATCGCTGAACTTAAGCCGTAAAATAACTAAAGAAATTTATTCCATGGCTTTTGGTCTCAGAATGACTCCGATTGGAGGAATCTTTCAGCGACTCGAAAGAGCTATTAAAGACCTTGGAAGAGATCTTAGTAAAGAAGTGGATATTACTTTTCATGGTAATGAAGTTGAAATTGAAAAAACAATTTTAGATAAACTCATTGACCCACTCACTCATATTGTTCGAAATTCGGTAGATCATGGTCTTGAGAAAAATGGAGACCGTGAAGAGAAAGGGAAGCCCTATAAAGGCCAGATCACGATTAGCGCCACTAAACTAGATGATGGTGTTGAAGTGGTGGTAAAAGATGATGGAAAGGGTTTAGATCAAAAAAGAATTCTTGAAAAAGCGATTGAAAAAGGTCTTGTTGCGGCCAATGCCAACCTCAGCAAAGAAGAAATCTTTAGTCTTATCTTCTTACCTGGATTTTCAACCGCGGAAAAAGTTACGAGTGTGTCTGGTCGTGGCGTCGGCATGGATGTGGTGATGAAAACCCTAGAAGAAGTTAATGGGAAAATACTCGTTGCTTCTGAAGAAGGGCGTGGAACGAAGTTTAAGATTATGATTCCAACTTCATTATCGATTGTGGACTCACTCATTGTGTCTGTAAATTCTGATCAGTATGTGATTCCTATTCATTCACTTGAAGAGGTTGTGGATGTGGATGCATCACAGATGAAAGTGGATGATTCCGTTTATGTTTATCGTGGGAAAGTGATTCCATTTCTTCACCTGAGAGATGTCTTTGAGGGGGAAAAACAAGAGCATCACCGCGGGATTTTTCCGATTATTGTGACTAAAGTGCAAGGTAAGAGAATGGCCCTAGGTATTGACCAAGTTCTTGGTCAGCATCAAAGTGTGGTCAGGACTTTAAGTTCATACTTTGAAAAATCATTTGCGATTTCGGGAGGGACGATTCTTCCTTCTGGTGAACCGGGACTCATCTTAAATATTACGTCAATTTGTGAAAAATATTTCAAATATCTTCAGACATCAAAAGAGGTAGCAGCATGAGCGAATTATACGAAGACAAGGAAAGATATCTCGTCTATCGAATCAAGGATGAACTGTATGCTTCACCTTTACTCGATTTTAAAGAAGTTATCGAATACATTAAGCCTAAGCTTGTCCCCAATATGCCGAGTTGCTTTTCAGGCATGATCAATCTCAGAGGGCTCATCATGGGTGTGATTGATTTGAGATTAAAGCTGGGTGTTCATGAGGTCAATCCTCTAAAATCAAGTATGCTTATTTGCGAAACGGAAGTGGGACCTCTCGCTGCCGTCATAGATAAGGTCGAGTTTGTCGTTTACGTGACTCCTTCAGACATTCAGGATCTCAAGATTGAGGGAAAAGTTCAAATTGATTGCCTGAAAGGTTTCCTTCAGCATCAAGACAATCTCATTACCATTATTGATATTAAAAAATTTGTATCTTCAATTGAAAATAAAAGTTTTGTTGAGCAGGAGAAAGCAGCATGAAAAAAATCTCATTAAGTGCCAAAATTAATGGCCTCTCATTTTTAGTGATACTCCTGACAGGTGTCATTGCTTATGTTCAGTTTAAATGGACCAATGATAGTTTGATCAAGAAAGTCCATGAGAAATTTCAAACAGATGCGGAAATACTAGGTAATAGTATCTCGACTGTCCTTTTTGAGCGCTACTACGACGTCCAGGCGTTCGCCTCAAATAAGGTGATGAGTCAGTTTCAAAGCAAAGAAGAGATTGCCACGGGGCTAAATTCCCTGGTTAATCTTTACGGTGTTTATGATGTGCTCATGGTGGTTGATGCTAAAGGAAACTATGTTTCTTCAAGTAATATTGATTCTTTTGGAATTGATATTGATACAACAAAGCTTCAAAAAAATTATGCTGAGACAACTTGGTTCAAAAAAGCCATGGCCGGTGAGTTTACTACAGGTAAGCTCTATACGGGAACTTATATGGAGGCCCCGCAGTTTGACCCAGTTTCTTCAAAGGCAGGAGATAGACCTATTTATGGAACTTCTTTCTCAACTCAAATTAAAAATGACAAAGGTCAGGTTGTTGGTGTCATTACGGCACGCGCGAATTTTAAATGGATTGCAAATTTATTTGCTAGTTTCCATAAAACAGTTCTTGCCCAAGGATATTCAACAGAATTAACCCTTGTGGATGGCAATGGAAAACTTCTTTTTGAATATGACCCTGAACTTCATAAGAGTGATAAGTTTAAGTATGATGAACAAGTTTTAGGCAAGCTAGATCTTATAAATGATAATTTGGCCGTTAGTAAAGTGATTCGTGGATCAAAAGGTGCAGAATATATTTACCACACGAGAAAGAAAGTTGAGCAGCTAGTGGGGTATTCTTCCTTTGATAGTGCTCACTTTTTAGATGGATTAAACTGGGGATTACTTGTTCGTCTTCCAAAAACTATGGCCCTCGGTAATATCCAATCAAATGAAAGGAACTTTCTCTTTGGACTCCTTGTTTCTCTCGTGGTTTGTTTGACTATTGCCTTTATTATTGCAAAATTTATTGGACGATCTTTTATTGCAGAGTCTTCAAAACTTACAGATTCTTCAGTCACTTCCCACCAACTCTCAAAAGTTCTTTTTGAGTCTTCAGACTCTGTGGCTTCGGCGACAGTTGAGCAGTCAGCGGGGATTCAGGAATCCGTTTCCGCTCTCTCAGAAATGGGGAGTATGATTTCTCAGACGGCGACCTCAGCAAAGACTTCGATGGACTCGGCCCAGAAAATGAATAATAAGGCCAAAGAAGGTGAGCACATTATGGAAGAAATGATGTATTCATTCCGCTCCATTCAAGAAGCTAACCAACAACTTCAAAAAATTTCTTCCATCATCCAAGAAGTTTCCAAAAAGACCAACATTATTAATGATATCGTTTTTAAAACTCAACTTCTTTCTTTTAACGCCTCAATCGAAGCGGCCAGAGCAGGTCAGCATGGTAAAGGATTTGCAGTTGTTGCTGAAGAGGTCGGTAACCTGGCCAAGGTGAGTGGTAGTGCGGCGAAGGATATTGAAATGATGCTTCAGGATTCTCAAAAGCAAGTTCAAGAAATTCTTGATAGCTTACATGAGAAGATTGAAAAAAGCTCAACAGTTTCTAACCAAGCTGTGACTAACTTTAAAGACATCTCACAAGAAATTGAAGTTATTGTGTCTCAAATTCGAGGTATTACTGATGCCTGTGCTCAACAAGAACTCGGTGTGCAGCAAACATCTACGGCCATGAGTCAGATTGATATTGCGACTCAAAAGAACTCCTCTACCGCCCAAGAAACACTCGGAGCGGCGAAGCGCCTTGCTGATGAAAATACGAAGTTAAAAGATATTTCCTCTAGCATTTACGCTCTCATTAACGGTGGAGATTTTCAGGCCAAGAAAGTTGAACATATTCCCCAAAAGCCCCAATCCGGCGGGGATGGAAATTCTGTAGTTAACCTAGAGGATTCTATGAAAAATTTATTAACCAAGCGAGGGTCTAAAGACCCAAAGCAAACACATAAGGCTTCTTAATGTTCCGTTTAGATGATTCTGAACAGGAAGCCTTATATGAACTCATCCAGGGATTGACAGGAACATGTCAGGAGGGGAGTTTCAAGAAAGATGTTTTGTCTTCAAATGTTGAGCGTAGAATAAACTCCTTAGGATTTTCATCCTTTGCGACTTATTTGAAGCTTTTATCTGAGGATGACTACGAGTACCAGCAGTTTCTCTCGCTCATTACGATTCATACCACGTATTGGTTTAGAGAGAATCCGCATTTTAAAAAACTCGAGGATGAAGTCTTAAAAAGGATGATGGCCGCCACTGGGCCCGTTAAACTCAAACTTTGGTCTGCGGCCTGTAGTACTGGACAAGAAGCTTATTCTATCGCTTTTGTTTTAGAAACTATTTGCACTTTATATCCTCAATTGAGTTACGAGATCTATGCTTCTGATATTGATCCTGTGAGTGTGAATACGGCCAAAGAGGGTGAATACCCAGAGGCCCAGTTAAAATCAATCCCTAATCAGTTTCAGAATTCAGTTGTCGTTAAAGGCGCAACTTTTGCTGTTAAAGAGAAAATTAAAAAGAAAATGATCTTTTTTACAGGATCCTTACTCGATGATCATCACTCTCGCTTTCAAGAAAGTTTGGATTTTATTTTTTGTCGAAACGTTCTGATTTATTTTAGTGCCCAATCTACACTTGAGGCCGTGCATTCATTTAAGCGCTACCTTAATCCCACGGGACTTCTGGTCTTAGGGCATAGTGAAAATTTTGAAACTTCTAAGACTGAATTTGAGCTCGTCGGAAACTCTTGTTATAAGAAAAGAATTAAAGAATCTAGTTTTGAGCGAAAAAGTGAAGAGCCATTTCTTAAAGTTTTCTCTCATCCTCAGATCATTGCTATTGGGGCCAGTACCGGTGGACCTGAGACTCTGGAAGTTTTTTTAAGAGATTTTCCAAAGCCTTGTCCTCCTGTGATTATCGTTCAGCATATTAACACTTCTTTTTGTGAATCTTTCGCTAAGAGAATGGCAGCGATCTCAGGTCTTGAATGCCGAGATACTCGCAAAAAAATTCCCCTCACTCCCGATGGTATTTATATTGCTTGGGGTGATTATCACCTGACAGTGACGGAAGAAAATAATCTTTTCTATATTCAGCCCTCAACTGAAACCCAACGCAATGGTCACAGGCCGAGTGTGGATGTCTTGTTTGAATCACTTTCTAAAGTGCGCGCTCGTTCTATTGGGGTTCTTCTTACAGGAATGGGGCGTGATGGAGCCGAAGGTCTCTTAAAAATGAAGCAATCCCGCCGCTGCCTCACGATGGCGCAAAATCAAGAAACTTCAGTTGTCTTTGGAATGCCAAAAGAAGCGATTGATTTAGGGGCCGCTCATATGATCGGAAGTGCAAAATATCTTTCTCAGGTCGTGAAGGATTTTGTGATTAAAAAAGTTGGTCTAGTTAAAGCGAGTTAAAAAAGTCCCCTTCTCAATAGAGAAGGGGACCATCAGATTACTTAGCAGCTGTGCACTTGATATAGTTTTTTTCGCAAGTCACACATTTTGTCATACTTCCATCATAAAGCTTTTGCTTTAAGTCACCTGGAATCATATTCACAGATTTTGCTTCAACTGAAGCCCCATCTGGAACTTTAGAAGCATCAAGCTTTGATGCTTTTCCTTCAGCATCAAAGTATTGGCATTCAGCATCTGCTGCAAAAGCAGCAACTGAAGTCATCATAAGAGCTAGGCAAAGAAATTTTTTCATGGCTTTTCTCCTTAGAAAATCATGTCAAGGCCAGCAGAAGCCGTTGTAGCATCTCCTTGCACTTCCATGTGGGCCGGGCCCTGTCTAGAAACAGAGTAACCAACGTTTGTTTTTAAAATAATATTGTCATTTACTTTGTGGTTTACACCAAGTGAGTAAAGATCTTGCGTCCCTTCAATGAGACCTGTTTCATACTTCGAAGTTGAAGCAGTTAGGTGAGGGAGAGTCTTGTTGAACCAGTAACCTACAGTGAGGTAACCCGCTTGAGCGCGCTTATTGAATGCACGAGAAGTAACTCCTGCATATGGAGTATCAGTTACTTCAGATCCATTTTTAGAACCTTCTCTATAGCCGTATTCAGTGAATACTAAGAGACCGTTCTTCTCGTACTTGAAACCTGTTGTAACAGTTGTCACACTTGAGTTTTTGTATTCATTTGGTGTTGGTGTGGCGCCATCATTAGACTCAATTTTATAATTCGACCCCATCACACGAAAGCGATAAGAGCTTGATTGAATCGCAAGTTCTGAACCGATGATGCTTCCGTATTTATTATTTTCAGTTCCACCTTGAGCAAGCGGGATGTCTACATTTTCTTGTCCACCGAAGACAGTTACAGACATTTTATGAGTGCTTGTTAGAGGGAAAGAATAGTCAGCAGCTAAACCATTAAGAGATTTAAATGGGCTCAGCTCGTACACAGCGTGCGGAGTTTCTGTCCACGGGTACATATAACCAACATCAATGTACTCAGACACTAACCAAGCTGGAAATAATTGGCGACCAATTTTTAGACGAAAGTTATCTGTTGGACGGTAAGCAAGAAAGAGCCAGTTTGCGTACATATTGAACTGAGGATCTTCAGAACCAACATCAATTCTTTTTCCTGAAACAAGAAGCTGAGACTGAACAGACCACTGCTCATCAATTTTTGAGGCCACATTCAAACCAAACTTCGTGAAGTTGTAAAAGTTTGTTCTGTTTGAGTGATACTCAGGAGCTGAGTTACCACCGAGTTTTTGAGTCATATGGGCCGAGGCAAACCCACTGAGATTGATTTCTTGAGCGCTGGCGAGGGTTGATAAACCCAAAGCGGCCAAAGCTCCTAGCTTCTTCCATGATTTCATATGTTTCTCCTTTAATTGAAACGATAGTTCATCATAGACAAGCGAAAAATTTCAGTCAATGAACTCAACTGACTTTAAGCTGGAGTGATTCTCTTTTAATGACCGAGTTGAATTAGAGGTTATTGGTTTTTTGATTTGTGGCACTCAAATTTTCGCGTTTATTTAAAGTATTATTTAAATGTTTCACGATTTTCTTAACAGATTTTTCCACATCATCGGCCACGCGATTTTTAAACATGCTGGCAAGAGAAGAGTTGGGAACGATATGGGAAACGTACTCAAGAAGGGTTTTTCCTTTATAAGGATAAAAACGCATAAAACCATCAGTCGCAGACAACATGTCAGCCTTCACCAGATTCCACTTTAAAGTATAGCTTCCATCGGTATTTTTTGTGATGAGGTTATGAGTTACGTGAGTGGTCTTCTTAACGGGCCAAGGCATTTCCATTTCAAAATAAACGTTAAGTTCATTGGGTGAAATTTTTTTGATAACTTTTGATTCAAGCATATCTGGAATATAGGTCTTGTGAGTTTCAAAATTTAAAAACTCATTAAGATTATCTTGGGGAAGGTGGTCAAGCACTGTAAGAATCCTCACTTCAGGCCAAATATAGCCTTCTTTCCAATTCACTTTTCTCACCATACTGGATTGAGTGAGCTCTTGTTCTTCACCGGTGGTCACTGTTTCAAGTGAGTAACTAAGAGGTGAGAGGGATAATAAACTAAGAAGTGTAAGGATTTTTATTTTCATGCACTCATCATACCGACTGAAATCCCGAGGATCAACGAAGATAAATAAATTGAAATTTTTTCCCAATTTTATGACTCAGTTATCGCTCTAAGGTGTTAGAAATCCAATCTGGCCAGGAGCAAGAACAGGTCGTCTGCCCTGGGCCATGACCCAGTCATAAAATGTGGGGGCCGGGGCCCGCCATTTTTCCCATTTAAAGCGATAGGAGATATAGCGAGAAACCAGATCGAGAAAATCTTCATCTTCCCCATGAGAGAGATTGATGAGACCCAAGATATCCTCGTCTTTAACATAGAGTTTGATTTTTCTATCCTGAACAATGACTGGACTTATCGCAAAAGAGAGCCCACGGGACATTTCATCATCTGGTTCGTGAGAGGGTGAATTTGGATGCTGAAAAAGAGGGTGAAGGTAAAAATCTTTGTGACTCCATTCAACAGAAAGGTGATGTTTTTGAAGCCATCTGATAAAGGCCCTCGATTCACCAAGTTCTTTTTCTTCTTTGGCCCCCGAAGCTCTCCATCCGGTGTAGGCCCGACGAAAGGAGACGGACTTCGGTAATTTTCTCCTGAAAAGATAGAGGATAGAACTATTGGAGAACTCTGGTGTCCAAGACTTACCCTCAATCCATAGTGGTCTGAATTGAAGAATTTTAAAAGGCGCTCCTGCCTTGTTATTCATGAATGCCTCCTGCTTCATCTCACAAGATTTAATCGACACTCCTGCTGCAAAAATTTAAATGGCCAAGATTCTTAAGCTAAATGATTGATTTTTTATTAGCATTCAGAATAAAAACTTGAAAAGCTGTAACGAGCAATAGAAGATCCCACTATGAAAATTTTTGGTTTCTTACTCGTCTTATTTTTTGCTTTGGGGGCCCAGGCCGAGGTTCAAATCCTTCAGATAGGAGATTCCCAATCGGCGGGAATTTTTGGGTCTTACTGGCATGATAAGCTCTCTTCAAATCAAGAAATCAAATTAACTCTTTTTGCTCGAGGGGGATCGACTTCTGAGAGTTGGCTTCACTACGAGACTCTTGAAGGTGATTTTAGAAAAATTGATATCAAGGGAAAAAGCTCTCGGATCAAACGATCGAGCATGCCGGCCCTCAAGGATTTATTATCGGCCTATACTCCTGATGTGGTGATCATTCAGCTTGGGGGGAATATGGTCCGTTGGAGTGATGAATCGATTCGTCTCTCGGTCAAAGAACTTATTTCACAAATTAAAGAAAAATCTACTCGCTGCCTTTGGATTGCGCCTCCGAATGGACACGCTCGCCCGGAGCCTCGTTTTTCTGAATTTTATCCTGTTCTTAAAGAGCTCGTTAGAGAAGAAGGTTGTACTTTTTTTGATTCGAGGAACCACACCACTTATCCTGAGGGAAAAGGGGATGGGATTCATTTTGATAGCTTGGGATTTAAAGGGCGAATACTCGTGAAAAAATGGGTGAGGGGTCTTTGGGATGAGATGCATCCTTGGATTCACCCATGAACCTGAATGAATTTAACCTGGCCCTTAAAATGATCCAGGATGACTATAAACTCACCTCTCAGGAGCTTGAGCGACTCTCCCGCCGCCTCATGGCCGATGACCGGGAATTTGAGCGTCTTTGGGCCCTCTATAAGCGTAGGCGCACAGGTAAAACCGATGTTTTCATTGAAGGGCTTAAAGAGCTCCTGGAGTCCTAAGACCCTCATTAAATTTTTTTGAGGTCTTTGCCCGATAAGACCATTATGAGTGCTCCTAAGGATCCTTGTGTCCTTAAACCTGTTCTTACTCCTTATCAGTTAGGTAAAATCCGGCGTCAAATTATCTTTGTGTCTTTATGGAACTTTCTTTCTTGGGGAATTTTATTTTCTTTTAAGCAAAGTGATATTCTGATTAATGGCAAGGGATACTCCACTTTCACGGAAGCTGTTTTTGCTTACCCCTATTTATCAAGTCTCATTTTATTTCCGGTACTGGGGCTCTTTCTCATTTATCAATTGATGGGTGTTATCTTTAATCAGCAACGACTGCATGTAGAGAAGGAGCATTTTGTTTTTTATCACGGGCCCTTTTTGTGGAGAAAACTAGAAACTCGACTCTTGCTTGAGAACTTAAAACATATTCAGCTTCAAGATTTTGTCACGATGACATCAAATGGAGATACGCTTATTCGTTACCGCTTAGTTTTAGAAACCTTACAGGATGAAGTGAGTTTTGATTTACTCCCCGTAGATTTTACTCAAGTCGCAGCACTCTCTTTGTGGCTTGAAAGATCCATGCCTCAGAATCTTGCATTGGAAAAACGCAAAGCCGCCTAACAAATTTTATCCACTAGCTCCATGGACTCTTGAATCTCTTTAAAAAGATGATCAATGTCTTCTCGTGTGGTTTGATTATTGGCCGCGACTAATCTAAAGAAAATGGTTTTATTAGGAAGTTCAACATAGTTCACAAGGGCTTTACCCCGTTGAACAAGATTCGTGCGGACTTTGAGAGTGTACTGGTTAATATCTATAAATTCATTTGGGGGAAGAATTTGAAAACAATTGTTGAGATATTGAGATGAAATGAGCTTGAAACGAGAATGGGTTTCAATTTTATTTTTGGCATAAATCGCAAGATCGAAGAGGTGATCGATAATCTTGGCCATGCCCTCATCTCCCCGAGATTTCCATAAGAGCCAAAGTTTAAAAATATCTGGTCTTCTTCCGCATTGAAGAGAGTAGGTTCCGGTATCCCAGTCAGAATTATCATAGTCGTGGAAAATATACTCACTCCCGCCACCCTGATTTGTTTGTTTAAGCATGCCCGGATGTTTGCACAGAATGAATGAGGCGATGAGACCTGTATTAAGAGTTTTATGAGCATCAAAAGTGACGGAGTCAGCGAGGTGAATACCTTTTAAAAGATGGCGATGAGTTGGAGAAAGGATAGCTCCTCCTCCCCAGGCCGCATCCACATGGAGCCAAAGATTATATTCTCGGGCGACTTTGTTTATTTCTGCAATGGGATCAAAGGCCCCAAGGACAGTGGTTCCGGCCGTGGCCCCAATCATGAGGGGAGTAAAACCTTGGGCCATATCCTGACGGACCATCTCGCGCAATATTTTTGGATCCATAGCGCCGTTTGCATCTACTCGAACGGCACGCATATGATCAATGCCAAGACCAGAAATATGGACGGCTTTTTCATAAGAATAATGGGCCTCAGTAGAGACATAGATCGTATATTTTTTCCCTTGGTAACCGCGTTTTTTCACATCAGGAACTTTAAACTGTCTGGCACACAAAAGACCGACAAGGTTGGCGTTACTCCCACCTGTTACCATGATGCCTTCGCCTAATTTTAGACCCATGAGATTGGAGAGTTTTCTGGCCACTTCTTTTTCTAAAATGGTCATCATCGGCGCAATTTCAAAAGTCGCCATCGTGGGATTAAGAATGGTGCTTAACCATTCTGCACTAATTGATTCTGGCTGAAGTCCCCCAAAAAGTTGGTTTAAAAAAAGCGGGTGAGTGGTTCTCACACTTTTATCCAGGACTTTTTCAACCGCCTGCCAGAGGGAATCTTCATTCAATGGGGCCCCTAAGGAAAAATCGAGGGCTTCTTTAAGTTCAAGCGGTGGAGAGTATTTAACGACCGGTGTCTCTAAAGATTCATTTTGCGCTAAATAACGCGCGACAAGAAGCTCAGTTTTTTTAAGCCATGAGGCGAGGGTTGAATGGTCGTTTTTCATGACCAGGACATTAGCAAATAAATAAAAGGTCTTAAAGAACTATAAAAAATGATCTTGATAAAAATCTAAGGAACTACCGAACTGGGAACGCGCTTTTTCCGCTCCTTTATGGGAATTTTATACCCGCCCTGAACGATAAACTGGATTGATCCAATCGGAGTATGCTCCAGTCTCTCTCCACTGTTTTGAACAAGGGCATTGCTAACTTTAATGTAGGTTCCTCGGACGACGGGTTCAAGGAAAAAGTTTTTATAACCCAATTGAACCTTGGCCTCAGCATGGGCCCCAAAACCGGCGATATGAAAGTTATTGTCCACACCCTGCCAGTTCCACCAACTGTCTTGATGATACTTCACAGTGGTTTGAGGAATCATAAGTCCGGCCCCAGCTCCTAAACCAGTTTCAAGTTTAAAATCACCATTTCTTGAAGTGAAGAGGTTTGTCTTATAGACGGCACCCAGGTGAGCATAGTTATAACCATTGGTATGTTCAAAACTGAGCCAGCGAGCATCACCTGTTTGCTTAACTTGATCAAATGTTTTCCCCATAAGGAGAGCTGGATCACCTGAAGGGTCAGGGACAAAAAGGGTGTGATTGTAGTCTCCAGAAATTTCATATTTAAGGCTGTTATCAAAAACCCATTTCATATGATCGAGACCAGCGACGATATCCCATTTTTCATTGAGCTGATAACCAATTCTTAAATTGTATTGAGGAATCGGAATCCTACTTGGATAAACGTAGTCTTTCCAATCTTTAGAAGGTCTATCGTATCCAATGGCATCATGAATCGTGAAGGTCCCATCTTTGGTGGTAAAGGTGGCATCCGATTTCGAATGAAATCCACGATTGTAGCCCCAGGTAAAATAAATGTAGCGCTTTTTCTTGGGTGGATCGGTTTTTAAAATATCATCAATTTGGTGCGACAGTTTATTTATAGGATCAGAGTTTTGCGGAAAACAAAGGGGAGTGTCGATGGAAACTGCTTTATTATCTGTGGCCGGCGATTTATCAACGAGGGGAATCGGATCAGATTCATAAACGAGCTCAACGTCAAGGAGCTCAATTTCTTCAGCTGTAATTTGACTCTCAGAACTTTTCACCACATGGCTTTTTGAAAGATCAGCAAGTTCATCAACTTTGGCATCTCCGAGTTGATGAGAGGCCAGTTTCTCAAAAGGGATGACTTCAACCGCAGTTGCTGTGGGCCCATCTTGAGCAGATGTCGATTGAGGAACGTATAATGAAACTGAGAGAAAAAAATAAAGCAGGTTTTTCATAGTCTCCTTTTCGGAGAGTTGATGTCCTAACTTGATTAAAAAGGTTTAGATCGTAATTTTATTGGGGAGTTAGCTCAGAAAAAATGCTCTCGGCCCATTTTCTCGCAAGGCCCTCACCAAGGTCTGGGATAGAGTCATAATGAATCCCATCACCACCTGTTGTTGGAAACTGTGTGAGTTCCCAGCTTTTGATTAACTGGCAACCTGAGGCTTCAATTTCTTTTTTGAGAAGTTCATGGATTTCAAGAACTCTTCTTTTTTGTTCGCTACTTTTTGGTCTTAAATCTGGTGGCCCGACCCAAAAACACTCTGCCTTAAATTCGGAAGCGAGACGGATCATATCTTGAATAAATTTTGTGTCATCAGCTGAGAGATCTCTCCAGATTAAGTTTGTTCCAAGTTCGATGATGACTTTATGAGGAGAAAGCTTTGTGAGTAAATTTTTAAATTCTGGAGTCTTGGGTTTTTGTGAGCGGATATTGGCCCCGCCAGTATGATACTCCCAATAGCCCCAAATTTGCTCTAAACCTAGCATCCAATCTTTAGGGGTGCTTCCGCCAACCCCATAGAAGGAAATCTCTTCTCCCTCTTTTTCAAAGAGCTCAACCAGGCGAGTTCCAAAGGCGCCTTCCCCATGGGAATCAGTGACGACTAAAACTTTCGCACTTGCGAGTTGAGTAAGAAGGAGAGTGAGAAATAAAAATTTCATGGTTGTATTTTGAATTTGAATTTACGTTTGGTTGTTTTTGAAATCTCTTTCGCGTAACGAGAGATCACATCCAATGTAGAGGCATCAGTATTATAAACTCCATACCAGCCTTGCTCTTCATGAGGAGGATCGCCGATCCACTTATCACCTGGTTTCCAAAGTCCACCATAAGGCTTGCTCGGACGACCTTCACCCGACCAGGCCCAAAAGTTTACACCAGTAATAGAGCCATCAAGCTGAATGAAGCGCAAAGTTTCTGCAAAAGCTGTTTCATAATAGCTGTCGCGGTCTTTAGTTGAGCTTGCTGGGTCCATAGATCGTGCATCCCGGGCCATGCCAAATTCTTCAAGCACCAGAGGTTTACGTAAAATCTTTGCTTTGTTCACATGATCTTGAATGTAGTTTTTAAGCACCGTTTTTGCTGTCGCTAAAGTTGAAGCGGAATCATTCGGATTATACACACCCCAGTTCTCAACCCAAATGTGGATGGTAGTGTAATCAATCTCTGCAATAGAGTGGTCTTCAATAAAATGATTGCCTGCACCTTCTGCTGAAAGTGTTTCACCTTCGCTACCAATGGTGACAAGGTGATTTTTATCCAGGGATTTAATCATCTTCGCTGAGGACTTGATCCAGTCCAAAAATTCTTTACGGTACTTCCCACCACGAGGCTCATTGGCCAATTGCCAAGACATAATGGTTGGATCTTCAGAGTATTTAATTTTAGAAAAAGTATTCGTGCGGGTGATAATTTTTCTCACCACTTCCTGTTGGGCCTTCACGGCCGATGGAAGAGTGTAAAATTTTGAAGAGTACTCCTGAAAGGTGCCCCAGCTCCCACCAGGATGAGGAGGTGGATAAGGAATTGAGCTTCCTTCACTCCAGCTCACCCATTGAGCAAAGCCACCAGACCATGGCCAGAAATTACTTAAGACCATGACGGCCGTCATCTGACGCTTTTTCATTTCATGTAAAAGATAATCTAAACCTTTGAGGAGCTTTTCATCCAGTACACCAGGTTTATTTTGGTTGGCCGGCACAATTCGATAAGGCTCTGTGCCTGGACCTTCACTTAGGGCCAGGATACGAAGTTGAGTGATCCCAAGTTTTTTCATGTGATCAAGTTCACGCTCAAGTTGCGCTCGATCACCATAAGGAGCTTCGGCCCCAAGATTCATACCCTGCCAGAAATTAGTCCCCATAAAAAAGTAAGAGCGATTTCCTTTTTGGAAATGGCCATTTTTAATGGTCACAAAATCCTTACGGCGGGCAAAGGCCATAGAGGTTATTAAGTTAAAACCTAAGAGGGTGAGGAGTAATATTTTTTTCATGATTTATACCTAGCATAAGAAGTTTGGATTGTCCTTAACCTATGTTTATGTTAAGTTGCTGAAATGAATAATGAAAATCTATTTGAAAGACCTTGGGGAACCTACTTTAACGCTCTTGAAGAGCCTGGATTCAAAATAAAAAAAATTGTGGTGAAGCCAAATTCGAGACTTTCACTCCAAAGTCATGAGCACCGAAGTGAGCATTGGGTCGTGGTTCAAGGCAGTGCTCTCGTCACTTTAGATGATAAGGAAATTCCACGCCAGAGAGATGAATATATTTATATCCCTAAAGGCAGTGTTCACCGTCTGCAAAACCTAGGTCAAGACGATCTTATTTTAGTTGAAGTGCAGCTTGGTGCATATCTTGGTGAAGATGATATCAAACGCTACCAAGATGATTATAACCGCGTTTCTGATAAGTGATACTTCACTAACTCATCAATTGGTTTTCTAATCACTCGACCGAGATTGAGTCCCTCTTCTTTAAAGACAACACTGAGTTCTTCGGAGAGCAGTCCAGCAATGGAGCCCACCAAATTTACTTCGAGATTTTGCCAGTTTTGATACTTTTTCAAGTGTCTTTGAGCAAAGTCTCTGAAGGCTTTCTTAATAAGTTCTGCCGTGAACGGGTGAGTTTTGTGAGTGATCACAAATTCTGCAAAGCTAGCGATATGAACGTTCTGACCTTCGCCATAAATTCTATGGATGATGGCATCTGGCCCTTCAGGGTATTTTTTTTCAAATTCAAGTTTAAGATCAAGCGGTAGTTCCCGATAAAAGTAGGCCTGAAGAATAAGTTTTCCAAGGTGAACTCCTCCTCCTTCATCGCCTAGTACATGGGCCAGGGCCGGTACATTATCGATGACATTTTTCCCATCATAGGCGCATGAGTTTGACCCTGTTCCAAGAATACCAGAGAGACCTGAGTTGTGTCCGCAAGTGGCCCGGGCTGCTCCAAGTAGATCATGATGGACTTCAATCTTGGCGTTGGTAAAAACTTTTTCAAGTCCTGCTTTCATTTTATTGCGATAAAAATCATCAGGGCAGCCGGCCCCGTAAAAATAGACATGAGTGATTTTTTCTACAGGAACAATATTCAGAAATTCTTTCTTTGTAAGTTCGCTAAAGACTTTGTCAGCATCATGAAAATAGGGATTAAGACCCATGGTATGAGTGAGAGTGACTTCGCCCTTATCATTGACGAGGGCCCAATCAGCTTTTGTGGATCCGCTATCTGCAATAATAATCATTTTGCATCCTTTGATGGGAGGCTCATTTTTGAGGCCGAAGCAAGAATATAAACATAGCAAACAAAAGGAATGAAAAATGAAAAACGTAGATTTATGTTATCGGCCATCAGGGCCTGAAGGAGAGGCACGAGGGCCCCACCCACGATACATGTACAGAGAAGGCCTGAAGCATAGGCCGTGGCCTTTCCCATTCCGGCCACAGATATAGAAAAAATAATGGGAAATAGAACTGAGTTGAAAAGTCCCACGAGGATAATCGCCCACATGGAAACACCAGGGCCATAAAAGATGATGGCGAGGAGAATAAGAATAAGAATACTAAAGACAGAGAAGCGAAGTATATTTACCGGTTTAAATTTGGCCGTGAGAACACTTCCCAAAAAGCGTCCCACCATGGCCCCACCCCAGTAGAAAGAAACATAACGGCCGGCCTCTTCATGAGAGAGTCCAGCGACTTGAGTATCACCAAGCCATGAAACGAGAAAGCTTCCAATAGAAACTTCAGCTCCGACATAGAAAAAAATCGCGAGCATGCCAAAGATCAAGTGGGGATAATCTTTAATAGTTTTGAGGTAATTTTTTAAGGATTCACTCAGGCTTTCATTTCCCTCAGGCACTTCTTCATTGGAGAAATTCGCCAGGGATGGGAGCGGAATTTTCCTAAATACGAGGGCGACCGCCATTAGCGTAAGAGTTAAAATAAGGTAAGGGACTTGAATGGCCTTCACCTTATCAGTTGATTCTAAAATCAAAAGACTTCCAATGAGGGGAGCAAGAGTTGTTCCCAGTGAATTGAAGGCCTGAACTAAATTGAGTCTGAAAGCTGCTTTTTCTGGATCACCCAATAAAGTCACATAAGGATTAACAGCAACCTGCAGAAGAGTGATACCTGAAGCCAGAACAAAGAGTGAAAGAAGAAAGATTCCATAAGATGACAATTGAGCGGCCGGAATAAAACCGAGAGTCCCGATTCCAGCTGTTATGAGACCAGCTACGATACCAAAACGGTAGCCTTTTTTCTGAGTTAAGCGCCCAGACGGAATAGACATAAAAAAGTAGGCCGAGAAAAAACAAACCTGCACCAGCATGGCCTGGGTGAAATTCAAGGTGAAGAGTGCCTTGAGGTGAGGAATTAAAATATCATTGAGGCAGGTGATAAAACCAAAAAGAAAAAAAAGGATTGTCACAAAAATGAGTGGTTGTTTGTAGCTTTTCATAGACCTTTCTTGAATTGTTTTTAGATGGCAGTCTTATCACGTGATGTTTTTTTTTACTACGTTCAAGAAATCAAAAAAAGGTCAAGTCAGATCATCTTTAAGATTGAGTGAGTTTTTTATTTCAACTACTTAATGCTTTAAGTCATGTGAGATTCATCAGTTATTATTTAAGGAGTCCAACAATCGAACACCATGGAGGGTGCAAGGTGAAGGGTCTCATTTCCATCATTTTGCTTTTTTTCTTTTCAAATTTTGCCGAGGCAAGAAGTGAAATCATATCCTTTGAAGAATTTAGTCAAAGACTTTTTGGGGCTTCAAATGGGGTGGTCAGTGCAGCTCGCGAGAGTTCCATTGAGTTTAAGCTTAACCCTAAAACTCAGCGGGTGTTTGCAGTCTTAGAAAATCCGAATCCTGATCTTATTCAATCTCTTTTTAAAACTAATATCTTAAAGTTTATAGATCAATATAAGGCGAAAGATTTTTTAAGGGCCAAAAAGAAGTTCTATCAAAAACAAAAATTTAATTCCCTTACTCAGCAATACTCAAGACCTTATCCTTATCTTTCAGATTGGAAATCACTCAATCATAATCCTCTAAGGACTCTGGATCTTCCTCTAGATCTCTATGGGAAACAATTTGAATCATTGGGTTCAGAAAAAATTCAACAAAGTCCCCTGATTACTGAAAAATTTCAATTGGGTCTAGATCAAGTCACTCAAACTCAAATGACTGCAGGAAATAAACTAAGACTTTTAAGTAATGGGGAACAGTCTTTTCAAGAAAAGCTTAGGATGGTGAGAGAAACAAAACACTTTTTTCATGCGGTGGTGATGGTTCAGTATTGTGATGAGAGAAGTAGTGAAATGGTAGATGCTCTGATCGAGCGGGCCCAATCTGGTGTTGATGTCAGGCTCATACTCGAAGAGGCATGGACTCGTCTCATTTTAAAAAAATGTCTAAATAAACTCACTCGCGGAGGAGTTAAAGTCACCCTAGGGAAGGGATTTTTAAATCCGCAAACACTTTTTACCGTTTATCATTCAAAGTTTTGGATAAGAGATGGTGAAGAGGCGATTATGGGTGGCATGAATATGCATGATTTTGAAAATGCCTCCAATGGTTTTAATAATCACACTCGGGATAAGGATGTGCATGTCATGGGGCCCGCCGTTACAGACATGATGAGGCAGTATGTTCGAATCTGGAATCACGAACAAGAAAAGCCTGATGATTCAATGAAGACTTATTTGAGATTAGTAGAAGAGAAAGAAGCTCATGAAAAAAGTCTTGGTTTGAGAGGAAGAGAATTTTATCAAAAATGGCTGAATCAACCCAATGTTTCGGATATTCCTGGAGTCTGCCGGGTGCTCGTTCAAGGAACCAAATCGGCCGGGCAGGAAAATATCATTGCGAAGGCCTATATTGAAATCATGAAAAATGTGAAGCACCAGATGCTTCTTAATACTCTCTCTTTTAACTTCAAAAAAAATGATCAATCTGAATTTAGTAATACAAAAATTATTAAAACTCTGAGTGAAGCTTCCAAGCGGAATGTTACCATTGATCTTGTCACGAATGGTGTTGATGCAGGTTTTGGTGAAGCCGGTTTCCAATTAAGAGAGCTCGCTAAAAAATTTAATCAGAAAGGTCAAAAGTTAGCGGCGAGCGGAGTCCTTCAACTTGAGAAAACGCTCGCTCCCTTTACCGGACGCAGTCAAAGAAAAAACCTTATGGCGGCCTTGAGTGATACCACTGTCGATGTTTGGTTTTACTTTAATCATATTCATTCAAAACAGATGGAGTTTGATCAGATTATGACATCAACCGGGAGCTTCAACTTAGACACCTATTCTCACCGTAATCATGAATCCACACTAATTTGCTTAGATAAAAAACTGGCCGATGAGTCATTAAGAGAATTTGCTAAGGATATTGTGAATTCCACACCGGCCTTTTAATTCTTGGGCCAGGTTTAATTTTTTTTAAATCCATTTATGATAGCTTACCTCTAGTCAGGGGGAGTACATGGAAAATCGCTCATGGTTTTTCCAAAATGGGTTTTATTACACACTCCTCGCTGTATTTATTTTGCTTCATCTTATCCTTTTGGCGATCAGGCTTTCTCGAGACTCAAAAATTTCTGAAATTGCTCATCCTCCCTTGAAAATTAGGTATATTTCCGAAGTTTTAAAAAATAAATCAAAGCAGATCGTTGAATCACATGATCCATCACTTATCTTAAAAAAAGTAAAACCTGATTTCTTGAGCGATAAAACCCGCACTTTTCTTCAGCAAACGAAGGCCAAACAAAATCAGAGCTTGAGCCTCAGTGATCTCGGTGCTTTCTCAAGAAATCATCACCCTCTTAAAAATGGGTTTAAGGTGAAAAAGGTAGCTGGCACCGATTATTTAAAAGATATTAAGGAGGGTCACGAGACTAATCTTAATACAGCTGAATTCAAATTCTTTGGTTATTTTCAGAGGATCAAAAAACAAGTTGAGATTTATTGGACGAGAGAACTTTTACTTCTTGTTAAAAGACAGAGAGTTTCATCTCGTGAACTGAAAACCTACCTCGTTGTCATCCTTGATCATGCTGGAAGAGTGGCATCCATTGATATTTATGGTCCTAGTGGCATTTTAGAGTTGGATAAAGTGGCGATTGAAGCCTTTAAGCTCGCTGGATCTTTTCCTAATCCACCTCGTGAGCTTATAAAAAATGGCCAAGTCAAACTTCAGTGGGGTTTTATTGTCAATCCCGACGATTAATTGGTTTTCGCAAAAAAGATTAAATCTAGTATGAGGGCCACTCCAGCATTCAAGGCCATAAAGAGGCCATTTTCAGTACCAGAAATAAGTGTAGCCGCAAAGGCAACACCGACGGGTAATTCATTCAAAGCATAGGAGATGATCAAGAATTTAAATTTTTCCTCCTCATTTTTTTCGTTTTGAACTTTCTTCTTAAAAATCATAAGTGAGAAGACAAAGATTAAGCTTGCCCCCATGGCGATTGATTCAACAGGAGAGAGGCTCCCTTGGGGAAGGGAAATGAAGGTTATTTTCTTCAAAAAAATCAAAACTCCAACAAACTGAAGAATAGAAGCCATCATGGCAATTCCTATGATTTTTATTCTTTGGTTATTCTCATTCATGCTAACCCCTCTAATTCTTATTCCATCCATTTATTTTACAGTGCAGCAAAGTTGATAAACTGTTTTATTTAGTTTCTAATGATTCTAGAAGTACTCAATCCAAGGATCGGATGATGTTTAAGCTCTCAGTTGTTTCTATTTTCTTATTTCTTTGTTTTTCCCTTAAAGCTTATTCCCAAGGACAAATTTTTCAAGTCATTTCTTCTCATCCTCATGATGTGAAGGAGTTTTCTCCTTTTGTTAAGACTGTTCGCCAAGAAGGAAGATTATGGTTAGTTGAGCTAAAGCCGAATTATCCCCAGCATATTTTAAAAAATTTAAGACCTGTGAATCCTGCAGAAGTGAGACACTATCAGTTTGCCAATGAAAAATTCTCGATCGCTTCATCCACAATTCAAGATTATGTGGCCCGTGTTGATGCTCATTCCATTAAGGAAGATGTGGAGATGCTCGCGAATTTTAAATCTCGTCAAGCGGGCTCTGCTGATAATCAGAAAGCCACCGCCAAGCTCAAAGAAATTTTCGTGAGTCTAGGCCTTGAGGTCAAAGAATTTTGTTACCGCGCCGGGGCCTGTTCTCTCGTGGCCGATAAAAAAGGTGAATCTAAGTCAGATGAAGTTATTATGCTCTTAGGTCACTTTGATTCTGTCGGCAAAAATTTTGCGGGAGCCGATGACAATGCGAGTGGCACGGCTGTTTTACTAGAAGTCGCCCGGGTTTTAAAAGATTATGGAAATAAACGCACCTTCCGCTATTTTGCTACGAATGGTGAAGAAAATGGACTTCTAGGGGCCGAACACTATGCGCGCCAACTCATCAATTCTGGTGAGATCAAAAAGGTTGTCCTCGCTATTAATATGGATATGGTTGGGTATAATTCTAATGGTATTGTAGAACTTGAAACTGATAGTAAGTATGAAGATCTTGCTAAGTGGTTTTCATCTCTTGCTTCAAGCTACACTTCTCTAAAAACTAAAATCACCATTGGGGCCTGGGGAAGTGATCATGTTCCTTTTATCAATGGGGGAGTTCCAACTCTCTTAACCATTGAAGACTGGAGCACAAAAACGCCTTGCTACCATATGGAATGCGATAAGCCTTCAACTCTTAATTACAATTATGCGGCCCAAATTGCGAAATTAAACATGGCCGCCATGATGACTAGGGATGATCAGTAAGTTCGCCTTCTCGCTGCCAGTTGATTTGCCCAAGGAAATCGGCCTTACCTAATTCAATACCACTGCTTCTTAAAATATTGTAGGCGGTGGTGATATGGAAGTAGAAATTAGGGATGGCAAACTGAACGAGATAAGACTTTCCATCGAGTTCCTGTCCAGGATTCCAGGGAAAGCGAATCTTTTTCTCTTCAAATTTTAAAAAATCTTCGTGATCAAGGCTTTTAAGATACTCGATGGTTTTTTCAATTCTCACAATATAATCATGGAAATTAGCTTCTTTATCATCAAAGACGGGAGCCTTAACATCAGTGAGGCGTGATCCACAAAATTTGGCCGCATCACAGGCCGTCTGGATTTGCTTGGACAAGGGGAACATATCTGGGAAAAGTCGGGTCTCTAAAAGAACCTTCATATCAAACTTTCGGGCCCTGGCCACTCCTTCAGCTTTCAGAAGAAACTGCTTCAAATTAGAAAGTGTTAAGATAAACTGTTCAACGCTCACTTCATGCACTTGTACATTCATAATTTATTCCTTAAAAATCCGCCCGTTACCCTATTTTAAACGATATTCACTAAATAAACCAATTTCTTTCGTTTCAATATCTTAAGGAACTCTTTAGGTTCGAAATCGTGGCATTTTGCCAGTCCTATGTTACAAGCTGGCCACATGAAACAAGCAACTCTAGATCTTTTAGATCTTGCCGATGCAGGCCTTTACCAAGAAGAGTTTTTAACTTTGGTCAGCCACGAATTCAGGACCCCGCTGACGGCACTCAAGCTTCAGGCCCAGGCCTGTAAAAGATTGATGAGCAGAAAAGGGGAGATGGATCCAAAAAGACTAGAAAAGTTAATGGATGAATTTGAAGTTCAAACTTCAAAGATGAGTGGGCTCATTGATCTTTTCTTAGAACTGAGCTCTTGGCGTCTAAGAAAGTGGACGCTCAAAGGTGAGGAATTTTCTCTTAGTGATTTGCTTTTTGAAGTGGCACCCATGGTTAATATTAAAAGAAACATTCAACCAAATATTTATTTCAAAGGTGATAGGAAGAAACTTCTCCTTGCCCTCAATATTCTTATTAAAGAGCTTGCGCGATTTGAGATCGAGGAAATGAGATGTAAAAATCTTAAAAAAAATGTAAGCCTTGTTTTTAAATTAACCTCTTTTGATCCCTTGATATTTCAGCATTCTTCTTCACTAAGCCCTGGTGTTTCTCTTGGTCCCTTTCTTCATGATAAGTCACCGCTGGAGCTTGCCCTTGATATTCTCCATTATCATGAGGCCCGAATTGAAACAAAACAAATGAATGATACCTATATGTTCTCTTTAAAGCTTAAAAAACTGGAGTGATCAATGTTGCGCTCAATTTGTATTATTGATGATGATGAAGATGTGAGAGATGTTATTACTTATGCTTTAGAGTATGAGGGGTACAAAACTCTGAATTTTGAGAACCCAAGAAATGCGATTAAGGGTCTTGAGGCCATGGCGAGTGATCAGTGGCCGGCCCTGATTATTTTAGATTACTACATGCCAGAGATGAATGGGCTTGAGTTTGTGGCGTATCTTAAAGAGCATCATCCGACGACGCTGGCCTCTATCCCTGTTGCTTTCAGTTCGGCCTATGCCATCAAAGATGAAAAGTCCCTGCCGGAAGGTGTTTTTCTCATGCAAAAACCTTTTGACCTCGAAACTCTTCTCTCGGTGGCAAAATTCTACATCCAAACTGAACAAACTAATTTGCCTTTGATTTAAGAACCTCTTTGAATGATGTCCCCACAAGATAAAGGGCAAGCAAAATGAGACTGAGGGACATTAAAGAATTCATGAAAGAGAGATCAAGACCCTGGGCCTTCTCCCAATTCACTCGAGCGAGTTGAAAGAGGGCGACTAAAGTTGTGACAAGAACAAAAATCATGGGAACGAGGGTAAAAGCAAGGCGACGCTTATTTTTATAAAGCCAAACTGAAATCACAAGAAGCGTGAGGGCAGCGAGCAGTTGGTTGGCGGCCCCAAAAAGTGTCCAAAATTGCGCCCACATGCCAGACTTGGTATTCATGAGAATTAAGGCCGCTGGTAAAATGGTGAGAAGAGTTCCAAGAAAAGCACCCATCTTTCCTTTAACTCCTAATAGTTCCTCAAGCAAGTAGCGACCCAAACGGGTGGAGACATCGAGCGTATCAAAAACGAATGTAGAAAACGCCATGGCCCCAAATGTTATAGCGAAAGGAAGATTTTCTTTGCCAATAAGAAGCGTGAGAAATTCACCTATGCCTCGTCCATAAATAGATCCTGGTTTAAGTCCAATGACTTCACTCGGCGCCATCATCATGATGATACTTAAACTAATAAGTGCCACAAAACCTTCGGCCAGCATGGCCCCATAGCCCACAGGATGAAGATGAGTTTCTTTATCAATTTGCTTGGAAGTCGTTCCAGAGCAGACGAGCCCGTGAAAACCTGAACAGGCCCCACAAGCGATTGTCACAAAAAGGAAAGGAAAAATAGAGCCGGCCATTTGATCAAAATGAAAACCAGTAAAGGCCGGTTGTTGAATTGTTCTCTCCCCAAAAAATAAACCCACTATTCCTAAGAATAAAACGCAATAAAGAACATAGCCCCCGAGGTAGCCTCGAGGTTGAAGAAGAAGCCAAACAGGGAGCATCGAAGCCAGTGCACAGTAGAGGCAAATCAATAAGGCCCATGTGACCTGATTAAATTGAAACCAATCGGAGAAAAAAGTTCCAAGCCAGCATATAGCAAAAGTAGCAGGAACAAAGATGAGGGTATTAAGCCATAAAGGAGTTTTTAGGTATTTTTCAACGAGGCCAAGTATAAGTGAAAGAAAGAGATAGCCGATTGAAGCCCAGGCCACAGCTCCACCAGGATGAAAAGAGAGTGAAAGACCTGAAAGCTCCTCTGGGCCAGTGACAAAACTAGAAGCTGTGATGTCAGCGAAGGCCACAATGATATAAATCAGAGCAATCCAAATAAAAAGCATCATGGCACGACCGGCCTTTGAGCCAAGTTGTTCTTTCGTGATATCAGCGATTGAATTTGCTCCATGCTTAACCGAGCAGGTGAGTGAAGAAAAGTCATGAACAGCCCCAATAAAGACCACACCTAGACTGATCCACAAGAGAGAAGGAAGCCAACCAAATTGTTGGCAGGCCACAATGGGGCCAGCGATCGGGCCCGCTGCAGCGATTGCAGAAAAATGTTGAGCAAAAAGATAGAATGGATTTGTTGGAACATAGTCCACATCATCTCGATGAGTGTGGGCAGGTGTAATATTTTGGGGATCTAAATTAAATTGCTTCGCCACCCATGAGCCATAAAAAAAATAGCCTAATGTGATAAATGTAAGAAAAAGGATGGCAATAAGTGGAAGTCCCATAAGTGTATCTCTGTTAAGAAGGAAATAAAGTTTTAAGGTATGAGTTTAACCAGATCCCGTCAGGATCTAACTCGCGACGAATCTTTTTGAAGTCATCCCAGCGTGGATAAAGGGGAGCAAGTTCTTTTTCTGTTAAAGAATGCCACTTCCCCCAGTGGGGACGACCCGCATGACGGACGAAAATTTTCTGAATCTCTTCAAAATATGGTCGATAGTTTTCAGAGGTATAAGTGTGAATGGCAAAATAGACACTGTCTCTTTGATAGGCCGGAGAGAGCCACAACTCATCCCCTTTAACAAAACGAATTTCAATAGGAAAAAGTGTTTGAAACTTATTTTTTTCAATACATCTTTGAATTTCAAGAAAGACTTCTTCAAATTTATCTATAGGAAGATTGTATTCCATTTCCATAAAACGCACGGTTCGATCAGTAGGAAAGGCTCGATGAGACCAATCAATAAAAGAATCATGACCTACAAACCGTCGAACGAGTTGATCGATCTCGACATATTTTTTTGATTTGCTGGCCAGAATATTCATCCCTTCAAAGAGCCAATTATCCAGGACCATTTCAGACATTTTTTTTAAACGACTTCTTGGTGAAGCTTCTTCATGGGTTTGGTTCATCAATTTGACGAGACTCCATTGACCCACGGGAAAATAAAACATCTCAAAGTGACGATTCTGCTGGATTCTTTTTTTTGCCTCTTTCAGGGCCAGGGTCATGTCTTCAGGAAAACTTTCGACTTTGAGTTTATAGGCTTCCGTCATCTTGAGTGAGACTTGAGTTATGAGGCCTGCTGAACCTAAGGATACAGAAAGTGCATTCATAAGTTCAGGATCTTTAGTTTGATCGAGAGAAAGTATGTCTCCCATCCCATTTATTAAATTTATCCCGTGAATTTGGTTCGCCATTGATTGGAGATTTACACCTGTCCCATGAGTGCCTGTACTCAAGGCCCCTGCTAGAGATTGGTGATTGACGTCTCCTTGATTAGGGAGAGTGAGTTTATGATTAAAGGCCTCTTCACCAAAACGTTTTAATTTTGTCCCAGCATGGGCCTTCACTATTTTTTTTTCTTGATCCACACTGATAAGCCCTTGCATGTCATCAAGGTGAATAAATCCCTCATCCGAAGAAATAAGTTCAGTCCAAGAATGAGCAGACCCTCTCATCCTGATTGATTTTTTTTCTTGCAAATGATGGTGAACAATTTCTTGGATTTCCTGCTCACTCTTTGGGGCATAAATATTTTGGGGATAAAAGTTAAGGTTTTTGGCCCAGTTTTTCATAAGAAACATTTCCCCATGCCTCGATATGTTTCTATGGTTTCTACGATTTTTAAATCTTTCATAATTTGAATATGATTAAACCTTTCACAAATTTCACCGGCCTTGGCATGCCTGAAGATAATAGGATCACCCACTTTAAGATTGAGAGGGCCATCATAGCGAAGAGGAGTTTGAACTTCACCCGCCCCTTCATGCTTAAGTAATTTGAGACCCAGAGGAAGATAGGGTTGTGGTTCCTTGGATGAAGTCAGTTCACCACTCGCAATATGGCCTGATCCCATCACGGTATAAAGGTTTTCATCCGGTCGCCTCACTATAGGAGAGGTAAAGAAAAGGGCCGGAGTCAATTTAAAGTCCTCATAGCTATCAAAAAGAGTTGGCGCATAGAAGGCCGATCCCACTGTGATTTCTGTGACAATTTTCTCTTCTCTTGTCGTGCTTAAGCTCCCTGTGCCGCCCCCATTGATCAAGGCAAGATCATGGCCATAGCTTTGGATGATCTCAACAAACTTTTCTCTTCTCTTTCTTAATTGGGCAAGTGAAAGGGCTTTAAGCATCTTAATGACTGGTTTTTTTAAATCTCCCACTCCCGCAATTTGAGCTTCATAACCCATGACTGCTTTTAACTTAAGATGTTTACATTTTTTTAAAAAGTCTAAATACGTCAGGAGACGTTTTTCGTCATGAATCCAAGAGCGATAAACACCAAAGCGCAGCCCTGGAAGATCCATCGAAAGATCTAGATCGATACAAAGGGAAAATTGTCCGTTACACTTTTTCGCTATTTCCTCAAGGAGCTCTAGATGCTCTAATCTGTCAGTCATGAGGATAATATCATGAGGTTCTTGAGCAAGTTTTTCGAGCAACTCCCGATCAACGCAAGGGTAGGCGAGAAGAATATCTTTAAAACCTAAATCCCTTAACCAAAGTGATTCTGACAAAGTATATGTCATCAAGCCTTGAAAGATAGGGGACTCATTGAGAATTTTTTTTAACAGAGCAGGACTCCGAATTGATTTAGTGGCCAGACGAATTTTTTTTTCACCAGCATTTTTAAGTACCCATTGGATATTTTGATTAAATGCTTCAAGATTAAGGAAAAGCTCTGGTGATGATTTCCCCGAAAGTGCGAGTGAATAATCCTGGTAGGTTTTAGTCATCATAGTTGAATGATGGCTTCAAGAGCATAGTGATCTGAAAGAGGGCAGTGCTTGCCCTCGAGAATGCCATAAATAGGTTTAATCTCTTTTTTTATGACCCTCATTTGAGTTTGATTGTTCTTCACCCAAAGATGATCCAGCCATTCTCCTTCTGAACTGCCTCCTGGATTTTTAAAACATCCTTCAGTGGAAAAGCCATTACTTGAATCAAGTTCTCCATCAAGTGCTGATGAGGTCATGTCCATTAAAGCTAATGAGGATTGGTATTCATCTTCAAGTTTTCCATCAATGTTTAAGTCTCCAATGAGAATTTGTTGAACTCCTGGCGTTTCAAATTTTTTAAGGAGGGTCTTAATGTCTTGGAGTTGAGTTTTGCGGACCTCGATGGCCTTTGGGTCATTCCAGGCCTGAAGATGAGTGTTTACCATTTGCAATTTTTTATCATTCAGTTGGAGCTCAATGAGTACAGCTGCCTTGGCCGCAAGACAATCACTGTGAACACAATTTTTAAAATTGACCTGGCCCAAAATGGTGAAGGGATATTTGCTCGCGACTGCAAGACCTGCATCTTGAAATTGAGCGGGATTAAAGGGCTTTTTGGCCACCATTTGATAGGGATGAGTTTTCTTTAAGGCCTTCAAGATTTGACGACGTCTTTTATTGAAAAAGGTTTCTTGAAAAAAATAAATGTCTTGCCCCATATGAGGGAGGATTTCATTTATTTCCAGCGTTCTCGGCCCTTGCTTGGTTGTATTAAAAGGAGGCGGAATAAGAAAAGTATTCCAAGAAAGAATTCTGAGTTCCTCAGCGAAAGCGCCCAAGGATAAAAGCAGGTAAAAGAATGCGATTTTCATGGAGTGATTATCTTATACTTTTTATCAATCTTTCAAGTCAGTATCTGAGTCTGATAAGCCTTGTCGGGATTAGTCTGGTTTATTTTGCCTTCTGCTGAATGTTAGATTTCTTAGGTACAATTGAAACGTGAAAACTGATTTAACAACTTACGGATCATTACTACAGTCTCAGAATCGTGCCCAGAAGCTTAAAGCGGCACCACCCGTGAAATCTGATCTTAAACTAGCCGATCCCAGCGCCTTAAAGAAGGTTTCTGGCCCTGATTATAAAGTTGATTTAAGTAGCTCTTCTGGATCTTTACCAACTCCTCCAACTCCATCGCTTCCTTCTGTAGATATTCCTAAACCTAAGCTTCCTGAATCGAGTTCTAAACCAGAAACGCCTGAAATCAAAAAACCAGATCTTAAAGATGTCTCAGATATTTCTGACTCTGCTGTAAAAAAAGGTTCAATCAAAAAACCGGCCATCGTTTTTATTAAGGGTTTAGACCTCTTTAGTTCTCCATCCACTTCTGAAAGAGGCTATGCGGGTGTTGGTAAAATTGCAGAAGCAGTTGAAGGTTCACGCATTTATGGTTGGGATCAGCAAGATGAGATCCTAGAGTATATTGAAAAAGTTCATAAGGATCAGCCTATCATTCTCGTGGGACACAGTTTTGGCGGTGACACGGCCATGGAAGTGGCCGATTCACTGGATTCTCTCGATTATGGTTTTAGAAAAGTAGATCTACTCATTACTATTGACGCTGTTGGATCTGATAACGATATTGTCCCTCAAAATGTCAAAAATCATCTCAATGTCTTTGGTGAAAATAATATCGTTCTTAATGATGGACCACATGTGGCCCGTCGTCATGAGATGACCCAAGTGAAAAATATTCTTTCTCCGCTTGATCATATGGATCTCGATGATGATAAAGAAATTCAATTTGAAATCGTAAATCTCATCAATCAAACTTTAAAATAAGATAAAAAAAAAAGCCCACCTTTCGGTGGGCTTTTTTTTATTTAGAGCGTATCAACAGTTAAAGAACCTGTACCAGCAGCATCAAGCCACTTCTTAAGATTGGCATCTTTATAAGTTGTATAGAAGCGACCGTAGTAGTCTGAAAGATCATTTCCACAAGCAGCACCACCGCCATGAAGCTGACCAATAACTCGGTGATTAGAATCAAAAAGTGGAGATCCAGAAGAACCTGGCTCAGTAGTTCCTTTATCCCAGTCAATGATTCTTACGTGAGTTGAGTCACCTGGAGAAGATTGACCACCGTAAGATGAAAGAGCTGTTGCATCATTTTCAAATGAGATTGATTTCTCATCAACATTTGGATGGTGGATACCAACTGCAGATGTACCAATTGTTTCAGTAGCATCCCAACCAGCGAAGTTTACATTCCACTCAGGCTTTGGCTGAGAGTTTAGTTTTACAAGAGTTGCATCAGACTTAGCATTTGTTGCAAGGTGAACTGAACCTGTGTTGAAGTCAGTAAGTTTACCGTCACGAGCTCCACCACACTTAGAAGTTTGGTAGTTCCAGTAAGTCACAAGACTTGGAGCTGATGAAGCAGTGATACGGCAGTGAGCGGCCGTCATGAAATAAGGAGTTTTATCACCTTTAGTGTTGTTAACCATGAAGCCTGTACAGAAAGCTGATCCACCAGTAGAGATCACAGCAACTGTATTAACTTCTTTTTCCCAACCTTTAGAATCAGAACATGCAACATCAATGTTACAAGAACCAGATTTGTTAGTTGATTGAGCAAATGTTCTGAAACCTTGGCCAATTTGACCTAACTCAAGTTGAACTTGATCAAGTGATTGAGCTGGAACAGAAAGTTCGATCGTAACATCATCAGACATGATAACTGGAGACCAAAGTTGGTTGTTCACATTGTTATCTTGAGCAGTGAATGTACGGATGAATTGAGAGCGATCAGAAGAGTAGATGTTAAGTTCTGCTCCTTCAGGAAGGTTGAAACGAGTAAAACCAAAGTTCAAAGAAACAGCATTTGGAGCTTTTACTTGATGAGTCCAAGTAAAATTTTGACCAGACTTTTCCCAGTTCTGAGATTTCATAGGATTGATTGAAACAACATGAGGGACAGCGAAACGAGGAGCTTCACCTTTTTTCTCATTAGATAGTTCAAGATCATGTAGTGATTTCACATCTAATGATGGGAAAAATGTGGTGTCAACTGATGCGTAGGCCTGAAACGAAAGACCTAAAGATGCAACGAGTGCAAGTTTCTTCATATCTCCTCCTTGAGACTTTAATACATTTAACTTTAGAGGATGCTAGATAAAATGCACCTTACATTTACTCTCACTTTTAAAAACTTTGGCCGACAAGATGACTTTAAACAATGCCCCTACAAGAGAGATTTTTACCACCAATTCCTAGACATGATTCTGAGGGAATTTTATACTGAAGCCCGTTGATCAACTTTATGTTTTTTTTTGAGAGAAAATCATGTTTTTAAAGCCGTTTTTTCTGATTTTGATGTGTTTTTTGAGCCTCTGCGCACAATCTATGACTTTAAAAGAGTCTTGGGATAGTGCGCGATTAAATATGGAGAGCGTTCAGCGAGCGGAGCAAGGTGTTATCCAGAGGCAGGAACAAAAATCTCGGGCCGTCGGGGCACTTCTCCCGACCATTAATGGATTTGCTAATTATACGCGCATTGATCCACCTTCTGCGGCCGGATTTAGTGCCTTTACTTTAACCAAGCAATACTCTGTTGGAGTTCGATTAGTTCAACCTCTTATCAGAGGTGGCGCCTATAGTGGACTTCAGGCCGCCAAAGAAAATGTTCTTCTTTCTCAATTTCAAAAAGATGCTCAGGAGTTGGAACTTTTTCAAACTCTTATTTCACATTACTACTCACTTAAGATGATTCAAGTTGATGTTAAAAATCTGACCAGTTTCTTAGAGCTCACAAAAGAGCGGGTTTCTGAAATTCGCTCTCGAACTAAAATTGGTCGTTCTCGAAGAGGTGAGTTAGTTGAAGCTGAAGCCCAGCTTCATGCAGCTGAATCTCAATTTCAGCAGGGAAAACGTGATTTAGATGAAGCCGAAAAAAACTTTGAATTTTTAACTGGTAAAAAAGCTGGTGAGTTACCTGATTTTGGGCCCGTTCCTGATCTTTCAAAGGATCAATCAAGTTATCTTAGTCACTTAAAAAAACGTCCTGATATTCTTGCGCTTGAGCAACAAGTAAGAGTTGCTGATCATCAGGTGAATATTTCAAAAGGTGGGCATTACCCAAGTTTAGATCTCGTAGGGAATTATTATATTGATCGAACAGGTATTCTTGCGAGCAGTGAATGGGACGCAGGTGTTGTTTTTTCTGTTCCTTTCTATCAAGGTGGTACTGTTCAGGCCGGTGTCAAGGAAGCGCTTGCCTCTAAGCGTATTCATTATCTCACGGCCCATGAATCGGTTCGTTCAGCAGAAAGACAAATCCATGTGATTTATCAAAATCATCTCCGCCTTCTAGAGCAATTAAAATCACTGAAAGAGGCCCGCACTAAGAGTGAAGAGGCCTATAAATTGAATCTTAAGGATTATCAGTTTGGTCTTGTGACCAATCTTGATGTTTTACAATCAATGAATAGTTACATTCAAAATAAGCGCTCTTATGATTCTCTTTTTATCGCAGGACACATGAGTTATCAGAACCTTGAAGCTGCTGCTGGAGTTCTCCCATGAGTTTATCAGATCTTTCCATCCGTAAGCCTGTATTTGCCTGGATGCTCATGGCCGCCATGATTATCTTTGGCTATTTTTCTCTTCGAAAAATGGGAGTTTCCCAGCTTCCCGATGTGGATTTTCCGATGGTCAATGTTTCCGTGACCTACGAGGGAGCTGCCCCAGAAGTCATGGAACTTGATATTATTGATCCCATCGAATCCGCCGTACTCTCAGTTGAGGGTGTGAAGAGTATGACTTCTCAGGCCCGTCTTGGTTCGGCCAATATTTCAGTTGAATTCAATTTAGATAAAGATATTGATGTGGCCGTTTCTGAAGTTCAGGCAAGAATCAATCAGGCCCAGCGTTTTCTTCCAAATGAGATCGATCCTCCGATCATTTCAAAAGTTAACCCAGATGATAGGCCCATCATGTGGCTATCTGTCACATCTTCAAAAATGTCTCCTAAAGATCTTATGAGCTATGTGAGAGATAATTTAAAAGATCGTTTCCAGACTGTTTCAGGTGTGGCCGATATTTTTCTTGGTGGCTATGTTGAGCCTAATTTAAGAGTTTGGGTTGATAATGATAAACTCAATCGATACCAACTTTCAGTGACTGATGTTATGGGAGCCATTGGGGCGGAACATAAAGAGTCACCCTCTGGTTATATTGAAGATCTTGTTAGAGAAAGAAATGTTAGAACTTTAGGTGAGGCGACCTCAATTGAAGAGTTCTCAAAACTACCTATTATTCGTCGTGGTGGTGCTCCTAATTATTCTCCCTTATTTTTGGGCGATGTGGCCACTATTGAGGAGGGTCTTGCTGATGTGAGAAGAATTTCTCGAGTCGGAGGGACAACAGCTGTAGGGTTAGGGGTTAGAAAACAGCGGGGATCAAATGCTGTGGATGTGGCCCAAGGAGTGAAGAAAAAAATTGAAGCTCTGAAAAAAGAACTCCCTCCAGAAATTGAAATCGGAGTGAATTTTGATTCGACGACATTTATTGAAGAATCCATTCATGAGCTTTCATTTACAATGATCCTTTCGGCTATTTTAACGGCTATAGTTTGCTGGTTCTTTTTGGGATCTTTCGCAGCTACGATAAATGTCATTTTGGCCATCCCAACTTCCATTTTGGGCGCTTTTATCATTCTTAAATACTTCAATTTTACACTTAATACTTTTACCTTATTAGGTCTCTCGCTTTCGATTGGTATTGTGGTTGATGATGCCATTATGGTCCTTGAAAATATTTATCGTCATTTTGAAGGTGGTAAGAATAAGGTTAAAGCATCTCAAGACGGTGCCAATGAAATCACTTTTGCGGCCTTAGCGGCGACTGTGGCGATTATGGCCATATTTATTCCAGTCGCCCTAATGGAAGGACTTATTGGAAAATATTTTTTCCAATTCGGTATAACTATATCTGTGGCCGTTGGACTCTCTTATATTGAAGCTATTACTCTAACACCTATGAGAACATCTCAATTTATTGAAGATACCTCTAAGCGCTCTCGACTAGGTCAGTGGGTGGATAATCTCTTTGAACAAGTTGTACTTTGGTATGGGAAGTCACTTTCATGGACCCTCGATCATCGCTGGAAAACACTCATATTTTCGACGCTTTTTTTTGCTGGTACTTTTTTTCTCGTTAAATTAATTCCCAAGGAGTTTGTTCCAGCTCAGGATATTTCTTCGTTCTTAGTGCGCATCAAAACAAAGGATGGTTCTTCCTTAAGTTTTACAGATCAAACGACAAAAGAGGTTGAAAATTATTTTTCTTCAAGAAAAGAAATCAAACGATTTTATGTTTCGATTGGTGGTTTTGGAGGCATGGGAGGATCTGAATCAAACGTTTCAAATATGTTTGTGACTTTGCATCCTTATAAATTAAGACCGGTTGATTCAAAACTTGGACGGGCAAAAAAGCAGTCTGAACTTCTTAGTGAGTATCGAGAGTATTTCGATAAAAATTTTAAAAATGGTAAAGTTTTTGTTCAAGACACTTCTCAAGGGGGCTTTAGTGCTTCTGGACGAGGTTTCCCTGTTGAATTTACTCTTACGGGAGGTGATTGGTCCCTTCTAGTAAAAGCTGCAAAAAGTACGATGGAAGAAATGAAGTCCACCGGTCTTTATACAGATATTGATACGGATTATAAGGAATCAATTCAGGAAATTAAAATTTATCCTGATCGTGATCGTGCAAAGCAATTTGGGGTTAGTGTGCAAGAGATTGGTACGACTATTAATGCCCTTATCGGTGGTGCAGTGGTTGGAAAATACTCTAAAGACGGACATCGTAATGATATCAGATTAAAAATGCGCAATCTCTCAGAGAATAGGCTAGATGATCTTAAAAAAATCTATGTGAGAAATACTCGAGGTGAACTTATTAAACTCCTTGATGTCGTTATTGTGAAAGAGCTACCCGGAGTTCAAAATATTAATAGAAGAAGTCGCCAAAGGGCCGTCACCATTTTCTCTGGCATCAGTCCAGGGACATCTCAAGGGGCAGCCTTAGAAGAAGTGAGAAAAATTGCTAAAAAGCATTTACCTCTCGGCTACAGTCTTGTGGAGTCCGGTTCCTCGGAAAGCTTCAAGGAGACCTTTAAAAGTCTCATTTTTGCTCTCGCCCTCGGAATCATTATTGCCTATATGATCTTAGGTGCACAGTTCAATAGTTTTAGAGATCCTGTGACTGTGTTGCTTGCTCTCCCATTTAGTTTTTCTGGCGCCTTTTTGGGCCTGTGGTTAACGGGTCAAACTCTAAATATGTATTCAATGATTGGACTCATTCTTCTTATGGGAATTGTGAAGAAAAATTCAATTCTTCTAGTTGATTTTACCAATCAAAGAAGAGCAGAAGGACTCTCTGTTTTGGATGCGCTTAAAGATGCTTGTCCTCAGAGATTAAGACCCATTTTTATGACAACTATCTCAACTGTTGCAGGGGCCGTGCCTTTAGCGCTCTCATTAGGGCCAGGATCTGAATCGCTTAAACCAATGGCGATCGCCATTATTGGTGGTTCACTCGTTTCAACACTATTGACGCTGATTGTGGTTCCGGCCTTTTATTCACTCTTTGCCTCAAAGAAGGCTTAGTTTTCATTTTCGGAAACAAGCCTTCTTACTTTTTCCTCTAAGAGTTGGGCCGTGGCCAGATGAGGAGCTTCAGGTTGCTCAATAATGAGATCAACTTTTGTCCAGAAACGCTGAATGAGTATTTTATAATTTGTGCCGGCCGGCCCATATTTTCGGCTAAAAAAACTACCCCATAAACCCTTTAGACCCATAGGAATAACAGGTACAGGATTTCTAGTAATAATTTTTTCGATCCCAGGCCTAAATGAAGAAATCTCACCATCATATGTTATTTTGCCTTCTGGAAAAATACAGATGATTTCACCTTCTGTGAGAGTTTGTGAAATTTTATCAAAAGCCTTATCCATAAGAACCGAATCTTCTTTGGCCCCTGCTATAGGAATGACTTTTCCGCCTTTAAAAAAGAATGAAAGGAAAGGATTCTTCATAAAACTGTAGTGCATGACAAAACGAACAGGTCTTTTAACGCAAGCACTGATAATAAGCCAATCAACAAAACTTACATGGTTACAGATGAGAACGGCGGCACCCTCATGAGGAATGTGTTGTAAACCTTTGACATTCATCCGGTACATCATTTTGCCTACAATCACGCAGAGAAAGCGCCACAAAAATTCTGGTATTTCTGTGTAAATATAAATTGAAACAAATAGATTAAGCACAAAAAGAACAAGGAAAATATCCACAGCTGTGAGACCCAAAGCAAAAAGAATCATCAGAATAATAGCTGCTCCCACCATGAAGAGAGCATTGAGAATGTTATTGGCCGCAATAACTCTTGAGCGAGTTTCTCTGTCACTTCTTACCTGGATAAAGGTGTAGAGAGGGACGATAAAAAATCCACTCATAATAGAGACACCCATAAGGTCAAACAATATCCAATAGGTGCCTTTTTGCTCGAGGAATGCGTTGACGGTGAGGAGTTCACCTGTTGCAGCATAAGGTTGTCCCATAAGATAAAGATGAAGGACAAACCAACACAGACCAATTGAGCCAAATGGAACGAGTCCAAGTTCGACACGTTCATGAGAAAATTTCTCACAAATCATTGATCCAATCGCCACACCAATACTGAAAATGGCAAGGAAAAGGGTGACGACACTTTCATTCCCGTGGAGGATATCTTTCACGTAAACAGGAAAAATTGAAAGGAGAGTTGCCCCAAAAAACCAAAACCAAGAAATTCCAAGAATGGAAATAAAGACACTTCTGATACTTCTACTTATTTTTAAAACATCCCAGGTTGATCTCGCAAGATTGAGATCTATTCTCAAGTTTGGTTCAACGGCCGAAAGTTTTGGGAGTTTAAGGCTGCAAAGAAGTCCTATAATGGCGACGCCAATCACAGAGACAGAAATCCATTGAGGTCCTTGTGGAAGGCCGATGATAAGACCACCTGCAATTGTTCCAATAAGAATTGCGATAAAAGTTCCCATTTCGACGAGTGCGTTCCCTTTGACAAGATCATTTTCTTCAAGCAATTCGGGAAGGATACTGTATTTGGCCGGCCCAAAGATTGTGGACTGAAGGCCCATGAGAAAAAGCGAGATAAAAAGAAGGGGGAGAGATTCAGTTAAAAAGCCAACCGAGCCTAAAATCATAACCAGGACCTCGAGGGCCTTGGTGAAGATAACGAGATGAGATTTTGAAAGTTTGTCAGAATACTGTCCTGAAATTGAAGAGGCGATGAAGAATGGTAGGATAAAGATACCACCACACAAGGCCACCATTTGATCTACTCCGAGACCCATCAGAGAGTATGATTTGTATGTAATGAGAATAACCATCGCATTTTTAAAAACATTGTCATTCATCGCCCCCCAAAATTGTGTCCAGAATATTGGCCAAAATTTGGAAGAGAAAAAAAGTGAATCTTTCTTCATGCAGAGAACCCTTTCATTTGATTTGAAGAACTATATTTTTGATTATTTAAGTAAAATTGAATGCCTTCTTCGCGTTGGCCTGAAAAGATTATTTTACCCTTTTCCATAACCATTACCTGGTCACAGACTTCGCGAATCTGCTCTACCGAGTGTGACACAAAAATACTTGCCCCTGATGAATTAATAAATTTTTTCATACGATGAGAAAGTTTTTGTTGAAAAGAATAGTCAGCACCATCGAGGACTTCATCCAATATGATAATTTCACTAGATTGAGAGGAAATAATTGAAAGCATGAGTCTTGCCTGCATCCCTTTTGAATACTGCCGGAAGGGGATATCGATGAAGTGGCCCAAGTCTGAGAACTCAATGGCTTCATCCATAATGGGCCTGATATCTCGCATTTTTGGGAAGAGTAATCTCCCTATAAGATAAGCGTTCTCACGCCCAGTAAGTTCAGGCATGATCCCTGTCCCTGTGTCAAAAATAGCCTTTACCTCAGACTGAGTTGAGACTTGTCCTTTTTGAGGAGTCATCATACCAGCAAGACATCGGCAAAGTGTCGTTTTCCCACTCCCATTTAAACCCAGTATTCCTAATCTCATACCTCTTGTAATATCAAAACTAACATCATTGATGACTGGCAAAATTTCTTTTGTTTTAAAAAAGTAATCAAAGGGATGAGTTAATGCCGAGACAAATACATCTCTTAACCCATGGTGGTAAAAGTGTTCAAGCTCATAAAACACACTGATATTTTTTGCAGATAAAAGAATTTCAGAGTTTGAAGTAGATTGCATTATGTTTTCTTCTCCAATTAATAAAAGCTCCAACCGTTAAAATCATTGCAATAAATAAACTCTTCGCAAGAGAAATCCAGTATTCTTCACCCGAGTTAATGATACTTAATCTAAATGGTGAAAGAAGATAGTAAAGAGGATTTATATCAATTATCCATTGCCAAGATTCTGGCACGAATTCTCTAGGATAAAAAATGGGAGTTAAATAAAATAGCACTGAAAACGTGAAGCTCAGAATAAAGTTGAGGTCTCGAAAAAAAACTCCTTGAACCGCCATAATCAGACTTAAAGAAAGTGTTCCTAATAAAATCGGAACCAAAGAAAGTGGTAAAAGCATTAATTTTAAAAAATGCACATCATAAAAAAATAAAAATGGGATGAGTGTTATCAGCAAACTTGCAAGGAAGTTGATGAAGTTATCAAGCACTTGTGCGTAGATAATAACGAGAGGATTAATTTTAAATGATCGTAAAAGGTGTGAGCTGTTAAATATTGTTGGTGTCGCCATTTGAATAGTTGATGTGATGAAAATCCATGGGAGCAGGCCACCTAATAGAAATAGATAGTAATTGGGGACCTCTATTTGCATGAAGTTTTTAAAAACCAGACTTTGAACACCAAACATGATTAAAGGGTTAATGACAACCCAAATAAATCCGGCCCAAGTACTTCGGTAGCGAGACTTGATGGAGGCAAGAGATAGTTCTCGAACCTGAATCCAAAATTCATAAAATTTCATGACTTTCATGTTACCATCGAAGAATGGAAACATGGTTAAAAAATCATCAAAATGGCACAGTGCTTTTACTGTATATCCAACCAGGTGCCTCAACCACGAGATGGTGAGGCCAATCAGGCATTACAAGAGTATTTTTCTTCGGTTTTAAATATTTCTAAATCGAAAGTCTTTTTAATCAGAGGTGAGAGCTCTCGCCAAAAGGATCTTTTGGTTGAGCTCTCAATTGAGAAAGTTTCTATTTTAATGAAAGAGAATTTGAAATAAATGAACTAATTCTTTCAATTCTTAGAACGACTTCGCCATATTGAATTGGCCCGGACTCTGTTCCCGCTTTGCAGTTCTTAGCCGAATTATCACAAATATTATTCACCTTACAGCTTTTAGGATTAGATGGGTTACTTGGAAGATAATCATTCTTACCCATGATTAAGATACCTTCAACCTGTCCAGTTTTCGCATTAAAAACAGCAGAGCCCGAGTTCCCGTGGAAAGTATCTAGTGTTGTTGAAAATCTGGTGAACTCGGTATTCTTAGTGACTTTACCATTATCAGCAATCTTTAGTGGAAGACCTGTAGGGTGACCAATCACAACCATAGGATCATTTTCAGTGATTTTGCCAGTGGTTCTATATTTTAATGGTGCTCTGCCCACAACTTTTCTATCGAGTTTAATAACTGCGAAGTCATAGAGAGCATCTCTTTGAACTGCGACAACTTGCTTACAGTTGTAGATGTTATTAATGGAGATATTTTTAGTTGGATTATGATTTGCTGATTTCATGTTAAAATCAAAAACCCAAGCAAAATCTTTACAAACATTTTCCGGTAAATCAAAAGTGTTATAGCAGTGACCGGCCGTAATGAGAGTATCTGGACCGACAAGAAACCCAGAGCACGTAGCGACCAGTGGTTGTTGAGAAAATTTTTCGCTTGAACATACATTCGCCAATCTTTCTAGACTTTGAACCTCTTTAAGGTCAAAACTCATGGCCTTAGCGCCTTTAACAAACATGGATTTTTTAATCATCCCAGCTGTTGATTTCGCAAGTTGAAGGTGGAGTGAAGATGTTGTTTCAAAGACATCCTTCCGGTCATCAGTCCCATAAATAACATCTACTCCAGCAAGGGCCGGAACTGTCATAAGGGCCGAAAGAATAAGCGCAGATTGCTTCATCACCATAACTCCTGAAGGGGTGGTTCAAACTTTGCCGGCAGTTATTCCAGAATTTGGGATTAAATGAAACTAAAATATTCTGACAAAAGAAGGTGGGTAATTAAGATAGGTTGAACCCTGTAAAAAAGAAAGGCCCTCCAGAAGGAGGGCCTTGAAGCTGATTTTTAATTTGATTTAAAATTAAGCCTTTTTTGCCCACATATTACAGTAAGCTCCATCTAGCACGTATGGATTTGAAGCAGCTTTCATAGCAGATTTTACAGCTACAAGAGAACATTCACCAGCTGCGATTGGATTTCCAGCAGCATCTTTCCCAGCAGCGGCAGAAGCCTCTTTATTAGCTTTGTAGTGCTTACAAGTAGAACAAACTTTGCCATTTTTAGCTTGTGGAGAAACTTTCTTATAACCAAGCTTTCCTTCAGCTACGAAAACAGCACCAGCTGCAAGAGCGTTGCTGAAAATGCCTGAAGCTTTCCCCATGACTGTAGAAACTGCTGCAAAAAGCACTGTACTCTTTAGAAAATCACGTCTTTTCATAGATAAACCTTTTGTTGTTGATTTTTGTACTGAGACCTATCGTCAATTTCTTATTATTGTATGACATTTTTTTTATTTTTTTGAGAGGGAAATTAAGACATTTTATAGTGTTCTGTATGCCAAACTTTTGCATGGTGAAGCTATCTTTTGTTTGCAAAATCTATAGACGTTGTTCAAGAGAAAAATTACACTTTATTCATTGAGTAAATTTTAATTTTTTCTAAGAGTTAGCATGAAAAAGAAGAGTTCACTGACATTTATTGATCTTTTTAGTGGTTGCGGAGGTCTTTCCTGTGGTCTCGAGATGGCCGGACATCACTGTCTTTTGGGTGTTGATGCGAATAAGGAAGCTATCCAAAGTTTTGCTCAAAATCACCATGAAGCTGAAGTTTATTTGGGTGACATTAAACTTTTAAAAGAAAAAAAATTGAAAGAACTTTTAAAAGGAAAGAAAGTCGATATGGTCGTGGGTGGGCCGCCTTGCCAAGGGTTCTCAACTGTTGGAAGAGGTGAGGTAGAAGACGAGCGCAATCAACTCTTTCGAGAGTTTGTTCGCATTGTGAAAATAACTCAGCCTAAAGTGATCCTTTTTGAAAACGTCACAGGTCTTGTGGCCAGAAAAAATCAAGATATTCTGAAAAAGATTTTTAATTATTTTGAAAAACTTGGTTACAACATGGATGCCAGGATTCTATCTGCTGAGGAGTTCGGGGTTCCAGAAAAGAGAAGACGGACCATTATTATGGGGGTTAAAGGCGGTGAGTGTTTATTCCCTGAAGCGACTCACGGTGAAAGGTCTCAGAAAAAAACAGTGACGGTAAAAGAAGCCTTCAAAAATTTACGGGCCCAAGATGGAAAAATTTATAATCATGATGTGAAACAAGCTGAAGTTAAGAAGACTGAAGATCGTATGCGCCTTAAATTTATTCCTGCTGGAAAAGGGATAAGGTACGAGGCAGATGAAAAAAAATTCCTTCCAAAAAAACTTTGGTATGGAGTGGATTGGAAAAAATTGCGTGAAAGTCGCTTTAGGCAAACTCGTTTGCAGCGTCTACCTCTTGCGGCACCTGCTCCGACAATCCTCACGGCCAGAACAAGTTACTACCATCCAGTTGAGCCTCGGTATTTAACTCCTCGAGAGGCTGCTGCTTGCCAAAGTTTTCCTAATGATTTTAAGTTTTACGGATCTCAGACGGCAATTTTCCGACAAATCGGTAACGCTGTTCCTCCTTTATTGGCGCGGGCCCTAGGTGAATCCATCAAGGACATTAAATTTAATAAGCTCATTAAAACAAAGAAGACCCCAAATTCTTCATTAACAAAAAATGCTTTTCACTACCAAGAGTCAACATACCTTTAATTTTAGGATTTTATGTTAAGTAAGATTTTTTCCTATCGAATGCTTGTGATGCTCCTTCTTGGTTATTGTTCAGGCCTTCCCTTACTTTTAACAGCCTCAACGCTCCAGGCCTGGATGACCAATGAGGGAGTGAGCTTAACGGCGATTGGTATGGTTTCTCTTATCAGTGCACCCTACACATTCAAATTTTTGTGGGCGCCACTCTTAGACCGCTATACATTTCCATTTCTTGGAAGAAGACGTGGCTGGATGTTAATCACTCAGCTTCTACTCATTCAATCGATTCTTGTCTTAGCTCTTTTTGACCCTAAAACTGAGCTGGCCAACATCGCCAGTTGTGCTTTCCTGATTGCTTTTTTTTCGGCCTCTCAGGACATTGTGATTGATGCTTATCGAAGAGAGATTGTGCAGGAGGAGGAACTAGGTCTTGCCTCATCTTTGTATGTGAATGGTTACCGATTAGCGATGCTTGTATCAGGAGCGCTTGCTCTTTATCTCGCCGATCAAATGAGCTGGCAGAGCGTTTATCAGGTCATGGCCCTTTGTATGATCCCCGCCCTGATTTTTACTATTGTTGCTCCCCGAGAGCATGATTTGATTAAGGCTCCGGTCTCTTTACGTGAAGCCGTTGTTGAGCCTCTCAAAGATTTTTTTAATCGACGAGGAGCCTTTATTATTCTCACGTTTATTATGCTCTACAAAGTAGGGGATAATATGGCCTCAAACATGACGACACCTTTTATCCTCCAGTCAGGATATACCAAAACAGATATCGCCACTGTCGCAAAATCTTTTGGTATGGCCGCGACTCTTTTAGGTGCTTTAGTTGGTGGAGTCTTCATGCTCAGAATGAAGATGAAAACCTCACTTATCATATTTGGTATTTTCCAGGCCGTATCGACTTTGGGATTTTCGATTTTACCCTCAATGCCAGTTCATTTTTCCTCTCTGGCCTTAATCATTGGTTTTGAAAATCTTGCGGCCGGAATGGGGGGCAGTGCCTACGCTGCTTATATGGCTTCATTAACGAATAAACAATTTACAGCAACTCAGTATGCCCTCTTAAGCTCTTTGATGGCGATACCTCGAGTGATACTCTCTTCTCCGACTGGAAAAATGGCGGAAGTTCTCGGCTGGGAATCTTTTTTTATTGTTTGTACCTTTATGGCCGTACCGGGATTGTTGCTTCTGGCGCCAGTTTTTCGCTTAGAAAAGCCAGCGCAGCCCACAACCTAATGTGTCCATAATTGTTTCAATTTCTTTTTTGGCTTCAGAAGTGGTGAGTGTTTTTCTGATCTCTCTAGCAGTGTCGCAAGCACTCATTTTTTTCTTCTGGCCATTTATGTAATATGAATATTTTTTGCTCGCATTTTTTTCGATGAGGGTTTTTACCATCGGAGCTGAATTTTGCTCAATGGCCCATATCAGAGCTGTTTTACCATTTTTATCTTGTAAATTTGGATTCACACCCTCTTCAAGAAACAGTTTCATAAAATTTTCATATTTTTTTCTGACGGCTTCAATCAATGGAGTTGCCTCACTTTCAGCTAAACCATTAGCATCAGCTCCATAACTTAAGAGGAGTTGAGTCATGATAAGGGCCTTGTCGTGGGGGTGAGAGCGCATGATAAGAACGAAAAAATTTAAATCTTTATATTCATGGACGATGCTTGGGTACTTTGTGAAAAGTGTATTAAGACTTTCCACATCACCGAGAGTCACAAGATTTCTCACCATCATTTTATCTGGGAGTCCTACGTTTGTTTGCGTAAGACTTCTCAATAGATCTATGACTTTTTTGAGATCCATTTTCTCAGCTAGCTTCAAGGCCGTCTGATTCTCATTATTGGTTATATCAATATTGGTATTTGAATTGATGAGATAAAGGGCAATAGTTTCAAATTTTCCTAAGATGGCCAGATGAAGGGCCGTGTTCCCATTGATATCTTTATAGTCTGTTTTTGACCCCAAAGAAATAAGGAGACGAACTAATTCCTCATTCCCAATTTTGGCTGCAACCATGAGTGGTGATTCTTTTTTTCTATTGGCCTTATAAACACACCCACCATTCTCAATAAGAATTTCAGTCATTTCAAAACGCTGATAGGTAACGGCCGTTGTAAGAAGAGTTTCTCCATCTTCTAATATAATATTGAGATCAACTAAAGTTTTCAGATCGAGGAGTTGCTTAAAGGTGGCAAGGTCATTAGCAATAATAGCAGCTTGAATTTCTTGATGAGTTTCTTCAATTGTTCCAGTTTCAACGCCGGAATTTGTATTTTCAAGTGGAGGCCTGTTCTCACTGGCCTTTTTACCACAGGATGAAACATTCATGATTAAACACAAAGAGCATACAAGAATGAGGGTATTCTTTTTCATAAACGGTATTATGACAGCTAATTATGCGACGCGGCTCAAAAAGGCTGAGTTTGGGAAAATTTTATAGTATGGGACAAAAAAAAGGGGTCCAACGGACCCCTAAGTTATTGATTAAAAGATAAGACTGGGATTTCTGCGGGAGAGTTCTACGGCCCTCATAAACTGTGGATCCTTAAGTTGATCGAGTCTAAGGAAGAGAATAATCCCGGCCCCATGACCATTGGTATCCGATGATACGGCCCCAAGAAGTCCAACGTTTTTATTATTAATAACGACATTCCAGTACCCACCTAAGCCATTAGTGTCCCAGCCAAGTGGAATAAAAAAGCCAAATAGGCTTTTGTGAAAGTAAAAAGACATATCAAGAAGCTCAGTATCTGCTCTCAGTGAGCCATTTAAGACCCCACCAGGAATACCTGGAATAGGGCGACCATCAGGAAGTGTGTTGCCATCTCCGATTCCAATATTCATATTTTTTAAATCTTCAACGTCGAGATAGAAAACAACTAATGTGCCTCCATCTTCAATATTTGGTGAAACCTCAAAAAATGATTCTTTAGTTTTTGGTATGGGAACTTTTGCTCCAACATTAAGATTTGCTCTCAGTAGCTTGACCGTTACCATGACTTTTCCATCCATAAGATTGAATAGGGGTCCTTTAACTCCAGGAATTTCAGGCAACTTTGGTGATTGACCACAACTTGAGATAAAAAGGAGTGAAAGAGTGAAGAGTATCAATTTAAATTTGATGATGATCTTGTTCATGAGTATCTCCATTTCTTGAGCAATCTGATTCCAGAGAACAGTCTAGTTCAGTTTAGACTTTAATCAATCGGGGCAGATTTTTCTAAGACATCTGCATCAAAATCAGACATAATTTGTGAATGAAATATTTAGGTTCCATCTCAAAAATGTCTTCTTACCAAGACTTACAGGTTAAATATCAGTTTGTGCTAGGCGAGGTGCCTTTTGACCTCAATCCCTTAATTGGGAGCAAGCTCAAAATCGAATTTACGGGAAGAATCATTTGTGAGCACTGTGGGAAAATAACCAAAAAGTCTTATTCTCAAGGCCATTGTTTTCCCTGTTCAATCAAGCTGGCCTCTTGTGATCTTTGTATCATGAAGCCAGAGACTTGCCATTTCGATAAGGGAACCTGTCGAGAACCTGAATGGGCCCAGTCCCATTGTTTTAGACCTCACATCGTTTACCTGGCCAACTCCTCTGGTTTAAAAGTTGGTATTACGAGAAAGACTCAAATACCGACTCGTTGGATAGATCAAGGAGCTTCTCAAGCGCTTCCTATACTTGAAGTTCAGGATCGAAAAACTTCTGGGCAGATCGAGGTTCTTTTTAAAGAACATATTTCTGACAAAACAGATTGGCGTAAAATGCTCAAGGGGCCAGCATCTGAAATTGATCTTTATTCATGGAGAGATAAGCTCCTTTCGCTGGTTGGTGAAGAGCTCAAAAAATTTGATCATAAAATTTTAGATGAAAAAGAAATTCCTTTTTCATATCCCGTTGTAAATTATCCTGAAAAAGTTAGCTCCTTTTCTTTGGATAAAAATAAAATAATTGAAGCCAAATTAGAGGGGATTAAAGGGCAATACCTGATTTTTGATACCGGTGTTTTTAATGTGCGTGCCCATACTGGTTACGAAGTGAATGTGGAGGTATAGTTTGCAAAATCAACAAGCGAAAACAATTTTTTTAAAAGATTATAAACCTTCTGCTTTTACTATTGATTCAATTGATCTTTCAGTAGATATATTTGATGAGAAAACTGTGGTTAAAAGTAAAATGTTAATCCACAAGGCTAAACCAATGCTAGGCCAGAATGTTCATTTAGAACTCAATGGTGAACAAATTGAGCTTAAAAGTATTCAAATCAATGGCCGCGTCTTAAAAAATAATGAGTACCAACTTTCTCATGACAAGCTTGTCATCTTGAATGTTCAAGAGGACAAGCTTTTAGTTGAAATTGAGAACGAGATTAACCCTTCGACGAATAAATCTTGTGAAGGTTTCTACCAATCAGGGGATCAATTTTGTACTCAATGTGAGCCAGAGGGGTTTAGAAAAATTACCTACTTTATCGATCGACCAGATGTTATGGCGAAATTCAAAACTCGCATGTCGGCCGATCAAAAAAGATTCCCTTTTCTTCTCTCGAATGGAAATAGAATTTCCTCTGGTGAGCTACCTCAGGGGCGCCACTTCGTAGAATGGGAAGATCCATTTCCTAAACCTAGTTATTTATTTGCCATGGTGGCCGGTGACTTTGATGTCGCGAAGGATGAGTTTAAAACAGTTACAGGTCGAAATGTTCAACTTGAAATCTATGTGGACAAAGGAAATTTAAAAAAGACCCCTCACGCCATGCGATCCTTAAAAAAAGCGATGAAATGGGATGAGGAGGCTTATGGTCTTGAATATGATCTTGATATTTACATGATTGTTGCCGTTGATGCTTTCAATATGGGGGCCATGGAGAATAAAGGGCTCAATATTTTTAATTCAACTTACACTCTGGCCGATGAGGCGAGTGCGACTGATCATGATTTCCAAAACATTGAGGGAGTTATCGGTCATGAGTATTTTCACAACTGGACTGGGAATAGAATTACTTGTCGAGATTGGTTTCAATTAACACTTAAAGAAGGTTTGACCGTCTATAGAGACCAAGAATTTTCTTCAGATATGCTTTCTCGGGCCGTGAAAAGACTTGAAGATGTAAGACTTCTCAAAGAGGGACAATTTTCTGAGGATGCAGGACCATTGGCCCATCCTATAAGACCCTCAAGTTATATAGAAATTAATAATTTTTATACTCGAACGATTTATGAGAAGGGTGCTGAAGTTATTAGAATGATTGCCACCTTAATCGGGAAAGATAATTTTCGACGAGGTATGGATAAATACTTTGAGCTCTTTGATGGGCAAGCAGTCACGACTGAAGATTTCATCCATTCGATGGAGCTTGCGTCTGGAAAAGATTTAACTCAATTTAAAAACTGGTACTCACGTCCTGGGACACCTACTCTTAAAATTAGAGATTCCTATCATAATGGATTATTAAAAATTCAAATTGATCAAATTTATCCTCCTACGACTTTAAAAATACCTGAAGGCAATGTCCTCCAGATGCCTTTAAATTTAGCCTTCATTTTTGAAGGCGGTTTCATTCAAGAGCAGCAGGTTGAGTTAATGCGGTTAACTGAGACTTTTGAGTTTACTGTCGATAAAAAGCCGATCCTTTCATTAAATCGAAATTTTTCTGCTCCTGTTCATATTGATTATGAGCGAAGCATGGATGAGCTTTATTTTTTAATGAAATATGACTCGGATCCTTATTGCCGTTATGAAGCGACTCAAAAAGTCTATGAGCATTTAATTCACCTTTATTTAAATCAGTTAAAGGATAAAACTCATCTTCAAGCTGAGTTGCCGACTGAATTTAAATCCGCTCTCAAAGATCTTTTAAATGATAAGTTAATCGACGACTCCTTTAAATCTTATCTCCTTGAGCTTCCTTCAGAGAATTCGATTGCTCAAGAAATCATGCAGCCCTCATTTGATCTTATTCATGAGGCCTGTCATCATTTGAAAAAAATGATGGGAGTTTCTTTTCAAGATTGGTTTCTTTCCCAGCACAAAAGTCTTTCACAAAATCAAAAGTTTGAACTCACTCCATCAGCTTATGGCGCCCGGGCCCTAAAAAACCAAATATTAAGTTATTTAGTTGCATCAGACTCTCAAGAGGGGTTAGCTCAATTGGACCTTCACTATAGGAATGCCACAAATATGACGGAAGAGATTTCTGGTCTTGTTCAGTATATAAAAAACGGAGTTGCTCTTGATCACGAAGCGATCCAGAAATTTTATAAAAAATGGGGACATGACTCTCTTGTTATGTTGAAATGGTTTGGAGCCCTTGCTTCTTATTCCCCTGCAGGAGAAGCTCTCGGAATAATTAAAAAGCTCTCAGAAGATTCTTTATTTCTTAATCAAGTGCCAAATTACTTGCGAGCGCTCTATGTGCAATTTGCGCGCAATAATCTCGTGGCCTTTCATCAAGAAGATGGTAGCGGTTATGAATTTATGGCCAATACTATTATTGACATTGATAAGTTTAACCCACAAGTTGCCTCGAGGGCGGCGGTGAGCTTTTCTATGATCAATCGTCTTGATCAAAATAGAAAAACACTGATGCAGAAAAACTTAAAAAAGATAATGGAGAGTTCTCCATCAAGAGATACTTTTGAGGTTGTCTCAAAATATCTGGCCCAATAACTGAGCTTACTTTTTTATCGTTACTTTTTGATAGGCCGGACGTCTGGAAAGATGGGCCAGAATTGAATAAGTGGCCAGGCAAAGAGTTGAAACAAAAATAGTCAAGGTCATGGGGGCTCCTTTAAGAGTGACTAGACTTCCTATCGGGTGACTCTTATTAATTATTATGCCTTCTTAATGCCTTGAGTGATAAAAATTTTAACTCTGGTCCTTCATAAATGGATAAAACTATGATAAAAACCAACAAAATCAAGTTCTTAAATCATAGGAAAATGAAATGATCGAAGCACTTTCTCTCAGGCAAAAAGCGCTAAAGATTAATTTAGCGAGACGTTTTTATGGCACATTTGCTGAAATTGGGGCCGGCCAGGAAGTGGCCAGGTACTTCTTTCAGGCCGGTGGCGCCAGTGGTTCTATTGCTAAAACGATTTCGGCCTATGACATGATTTTTTCAGATTCAATCTATGGAAAAGAAACATCAGGGCGCTATGTTTGTGAATCCCGCTTGCTTAAGATGCTTGAGAAAGAGTTTGAGCTCCTTCAAGAGCGTTTAGGTGACACCAAGGGAAAAGATCATCAGTTTTTTGTTTTTTCAAATACTGTTTCGGCCTTAAATTTTTCTAAAACAAATGATTCACATGGGTGGATGGGAGTTCGCTTTCAGCATTCTCCCCAATCTGAGATTTCTGAAGTTGTGATTCATGTACGAATGCTTGATCCTCAAAATGTCCTCCAGCAAGATGCTCTAGGGATTATTGGAGCGAATCTTATTTACGCCTCTTTTTTTCTCCAGGATCAACCAGAGGCTTTCATCAATTCTTTAATGGATCATTTGGATACATCTCGAATAGAAGTTGATTTTATTCGCTTTGGTGGAAAAGTTTTTGAAGAAGTTGATAACCGGCTCATGAACCTTCATTTACTCAAGCAAGGCATGACACATGCGATTCTTTTTGATGAGCAGGGGCATGTTGTCCTCTCAGCTGATCATCTCTACAAAAAGAATGTACTTGTTGTTCGTGGTTCTTATCGACCTCCTACACTTGTCAGTTTTGACATGATTAAGGCCGGGAAAGAGAATTTTGCAAAAGACATTGGCAAAGACCCTTCAGAAGTTGTGGCCGTTTCAGAGATCACGATTGCCACCATCAAAGATGAGGCCGGAGATGTGACAAAGGAAGACTTCCTGGCGCGTGTGGATCTTCTCTGTGCTCTAGGACAAAAAACCTTAATTACCAACTACCCACAGTATTATAAATTGGCCAATCACTTTGCCCGTTTGAATGCCCCTCATCTTGGTTTACAGCTTGGTATTTATAACTTCCAACAAGTCTTCACCGATACAGAGTATTCCAATCTTGAGGGGGGAATCCTTTCAGCTTTGGGCCAACTTTTTAGAGATAATGTGAAGGTTTATATTTATCCTTACAAATCTGAAAAGGGCGATATTGAGTCTCTTGATAACTTGAAAGTCCCTGAGAAATATCAACATGTCTTTGCGTATCTGAAAGAAAATAAAAAAGTGTTAGATGTAGAAAATCCTAACAGAAATAATCTACATATTTATTCATCGAAAGTTCTTCAAATGATTGTTAAGAATGAGCCAGGTTGGGAAGCGATGGTGCCTCCATCTGTGGCAAAAACAATTCATGAAAAGTGTCTTTTTGGTCATCCCTGTTTTACTGGAGGTAAAAAATGATGAAATCATCTCTTCTTGCTCTTGTTTTATTAACGGCCTGTTCAACAATGACTAAAGGTAAATATAAAAAAGAGTTTCATCTTGAGGATTATCAATCATCAAAATCACCTGAAGAACTTCATAAGCTTCTGACAGAAAAAATGACTAAATGTTACCCACAATCTGAGTATCCAGTTTATGAAAAAACGATCTCTGAATATAATGCTGCAAAAAATTCGGGATCTGTTCATTATGAAATTGATAATCAATCCATGGGGCCAAAAATACTGGTTTATGTAGAAGTTGAAAAAACTGATACAGGATCCGTGGCAAAAGTTTATTCCAAGGGAGATCTCCTGAGAACGCCTAATTCTTTTAAGCATCAGGTGCACAAGTGGCTAGATGGAAAAAAAGTTGATTGCGATGGACAGGGGCAAATCTAATCTTGTCCCTCTATCTGCCAAAGTTTCCTCTTCATTTCAAGGCCATGAGCAAAGCCTCCTGGCCCCTTGGATCCAATAACTCTGTGACAAGGATAAATAAGGAGTAAAGGGTTTTTACCGCAAGCCGCTCCAACGGCCTGATAGGCCTTTGTATTCAAAGATTCTGCTAGTTCTTTGTAGGATTGTTTTTTCCCGTAAGGAATTTTGGCCATGACTCCTAAGACCTCTTTTTGAAACGGAGAAAGTGAAGTTATACAGGCCGTAATTTCTATTTTTTTTGACCTCCCAACAAGATAGGCCTGTAACTCTTGAAAACAATTTTTAAAGAAAGGGGAAAGGTTAATCCTGTCGATTTGATGAGGTGCCTTTATGACTTCAATTTGATGAAGAGATTCTCCATCAAGGGAAGTCAGCTTAAGGGTTCCTACAATAGGCAAAGGGGGGAGAATCGCTATTTGTTCTTTCATCCCTTTAAGTTTAAAATAATTTCTTATGAAAGTCGTTGTTTCTCCATTTCGAAATCCTTTTATTAATCTTGCTTTGGAAGATTTTTTCATGCGAGGTGGAGCAGATTTACCTCTGGCCTTTTTCTACGTGAATAGACCCTGTGTTGTCTTAGGTCGTTTTCAAAATCCTTGGTTAGAATGTCACCTTCCTTATCTCGCTGAAAATGATATCTGGATGTTGAGAAGACAAAGTGGGGGAGGTTGCGTTTTTCACGATGAGGGAAATCTTAATTACTCATTCATTTACCCAGAGGGGATGATTGATCGAAGACGGGGTGTTGAGCTCATTCAAAGGGCCCTTTCTCGTGCGGATATTCCTCTCGAGATTTCTCCTCGCCATGATTTATGGCTTGAAGGAAAAAAAATTTCAGGCTCAGCCTTTAAGCAAACCAAAGATGCTTCTTTTCATCACGGTACTTTTCTTATTTCATCTGATCTGATGAAGCTTGAAGAAAGTCTTAAGCACACGATGATACCTAAAGATACGAAATCAATTGCCTCGGTGAGATCGAAAGTGATTTCTCTTCAGCAAAAGTTTCCTGGAGTGGAAATTGTCGATGTGATTGATCTTATTGCCAATGAATTGAAGACCATCAAATTTGATCTTGAGGGAGATCTGCTTTCTCAACCAAAAGTTCAGGAAAGTTTTAATCAACTCACAAGTTGGGAGTGGCTTTGGGGAGAAACTCCCCACTTTGAATTTGAGAATTTAAAAGTTCACAAGGGTTATATTAAATCCCCTCTCGAGGCACGATTTAGTCCTGAAAATCTTGTTGGACTTTTAACTCAAGAAGAAATTTTTCGGCTCTTCCCAGATTTTTCAAAACAAAGAGAGTCACAGCAAGTTATCTTTTGAGGGCGCGAGCCAGCTTTGATGATTTTTTGTCACTCGCATGAGGAAATCTAGCAAATGAAGATGTCTTCTCATAATCCTGGAATATCTGTGCTCTTTCATAGGGTGATATAGCCCTAACTTCGAAAAAAATTGCAGAGGATTTTTCTTAATCCAATTCCATGACCCCAGTTCAAGAGTCAGAGGGAGGAAGACTGAGTCTTCACTTTTTTTCTCTTGGGTATGTATTTCAAAAAGGTAATCCCAAAGATCTCCATGAGTCATATAATTGAGAGATTGAGCTTCGACTTTATAAATATGATGGGGATAAGTTTTATCCAGTAAGTTTTTTATTTTTTTTATCTCATTCAGATAAGGAAAATGTTCTTGGGATTTAGCAAATGGATACCAAATTTGGTCCTTAATTCCGAAACCTGAATGTATATCTAGAACCACACTCACTTGGGCCGAAAAAATTTCTTTTTTAACAAAGTTGATAAGAACTTGTGATTCCTTTTCAAGAACACCTTCTTGCCCTCGATACCATGGCAACAGCGGAGAGATCCTGTGTCCTGATACAAGCGGGAGAACCTTACCAGTGGCTTCAATCGGGGAATTTCTCATTAAGTCCACATTCTCAGGGTTACATCTCGTAAATTCTGCCATGCCGCCTGGATTGAGGATGGGAATACAAACAATCCTATAATTTTTAAAATTCTCTCTTAAAGTATGATCCCAACTAAGTTGATTAATGATTGATTGGATGAAGGTGATGATAATTTGAGAACCTACTCTCTCTAGTCCATGGACTCCACCTATTAAGCCTAATGTCGGAAGTGTTCGGTCTTGGGAGCCAAGTGTAATGCCAAAAATAGGATAGGTTGAGCCCTTTGAATTTATCTCTTCAAGAATTTCGAAATGAACCAGAGGATGATTTAAATTTTTTAGTTCTTGAAGGTCTTCAATCTCTTTAATCATATTTTTAATTAATGGGCCGCACAGGTTGAACAACCTGATTTGGGAGCTGTTTGATCTTCGAAAGTCCAGTCTGCGTAATTGGTATTGAGGTAAATACAGGCCTCTGCGAGAGCAGAAAATGATTTTTGGAAAGTTTCATGGATTTCGTCTTCAAGGACTGTGACATAGTATTCTAATCGATCCTCACTAACGCTCTCCGGATCGGCCCCAAAGGTGATCAGGGCCATGGAATTTCCCTTAGTGAAACGGCTAAAGGTCCAGTTTTTTGTATTAACACTTTGAGTCATAATAGCTTCTTGAATAATTATCTTGTCTTATCTATTGCTCGTAGTCTATATTCTTACGACTTTTAAGTAAATGCAATTTCCAGAGAGGATGTTATGGCAAAGGGACCACGCGTAATTGTGACACTCGAGTGTACAGAAGCAAAAAAAGAAGGTGCTTCACCTTCTCGTTATACAACGACAAAAAATAAGAAGACGACTCCTGAGCGTCTTGAAATGAAGAAGTATAATCCAAATCTTCGTCGTCACACTGTTCACAAAGAAATTAAATAATTTGATTTTTCAGATTATAAAATAAAAAAGGGACACTGAGTGTCCCTTTTTTATTTTAGTTCACTTGTTTTTAAAGCGAATATCTTTAGTTGATCAGATTCTAAAAGTACGAATGATTTTTTATCATCAGTAGTTAGAGCAAGAAATTGATTCTTACCTACTGATATACCTGGTAATCCATTCTTAATTTCAGTGATAAAGTAAGATCTTACCCCTTGGGCCGTGATGAGTTTCATCGTGAAATCTGGAGTCGCAAGAGAGGTTTCCATTACTTTTTGCTGTTCACTTGTGAGTGAGCTGAGAATTGAAAAACTTTTTAGATCCTCTAGTCTTTCAAAAAATTTAATAACTTTTTGCTGATTAAGTTCATTTCCATTCTGATCAAACCAAGTTTGATCTTTTTTTAGTAATTTGGTTTCCTGCCCAGATGAGGGGTAAATTTCAAGAGCGAGCAGAGATTCTGCATTTAAAGCAAGGACACGAGATTCAACAAGCTGAGATATATCGTACGTTTCCAAGGCCATTTCTAGGGGATCAATTTGAAAGATTTGGTTTTGGGAATTTAAACTGAGATAAGCCGAGTTATCAATTGGGTTAATGAGACCTAGCTTTATTTCAATATTCTTATTCTTCTCATTGGTAAACTGGAGAGTCAGATTGGGATTATCTAGAGAAAAACTTGTAATGTTAATAGGCTCGAGGCGGTGAAAATTACGGACTCTCACAACATTGAGACTTTCAAGAATTTTTGGGATGACATTTCCTTTAACTTTCAATGACTGAGGCTCAGTCATCTGCCATGGCCCTTCTAAATTATAATTAGGATGAGTATTTTCAAGAACGAATGTTCCTTGCTTATTGGTCATCTTAAAAACTTTTAGATGCTGAAGTTCATTCACCGGAATTGGATTAGCATAAATTTGGGCCAGATCTACTTCGGGAGTCTCTGACTCAAAGACCTCGGCAAATAACCCAAGAAAAATAAGAATCAGCGTAAAACTAATAACGAGTGTTGTGGATAAAGTAGGGCGAAGAAGTGCTTTCATAGGACTAGATTACCCTGAAATCAGATACCAAGGGAATCATCTTCAGCTTCTTTCTTTGCCTTTTTCACTGGTTGCGGAATGACAGGCTCAACTGATTTGAGAAAGTTTCTGAGGGTGTCTCTCTCTCCGGCCACAGAAAAATCAAAACGACATTGGACGCGGTAATCAGGCTTGGTCGATGAAATGACTCTGCTTCTTATCGCATAGAAGCTGCAATAAGAGACAGTTGCTGTCATAAGAAAATTTTGCGGGATTAAAAATTCCACCACAACTGACTGACCTTGAAGAAACTTATCCTTAGTGAATGTAAGGAGTGTATCCATGTTGATGTCAGCAAGTAGGGCAAATCCATAAGAAATTTTATCTAAATCTGGGGCCTGTCTTGTATAAGGCCGCTCAAGAATAGGATTTGGTTTTTTGGTATCAAGACCTTGCTTATTTTGTTCCTCAATAATTTTATCGGCTTCGCTCAGTGTTTGCCCAGCTTCAGTTGGTGCTGAATTTTCTGTTGGAGCACTGGCCTCTACATTCTCCTCTGGAGCAGGAGCAGCCTCTTCAGGAGCAGCTTCTACTGGTTTGGCTTCTTGGGCATTTTCCGCAGCTGGAGGAGTCGCATTTTCTGGATGAAGAGGGAGAACATTTGATTGTTGGTTAAGGGGTTCTTTTAAATTTAAATTATAAAACTTTTTAATATCATCAACATAAAGGGGAACACCGGCCGCTTCACATTCTTTCATCCTACGGCCAATGGCCGCTTCTATTTCATCTCGAATTGACCATAATCGAATTGAGATTTTTTTAACTTCAACCGGATGAGTACTTTTATTGTAGATCATGAAAACTCCTTACTCCTATTTTGGCTTATTTACGAAAATTTTCAAAGAGGGGGAAAACTTAGACCGACTAATTGAGTTTAAATAACTGAGTGCGTTAGCCATTTTTACCCCGGCGAGAATTATGTCACTTCCTCGTATCATGGAATTATCAGTTCAAATCTCAAGCGCAAGAGGCGCTACCAGAAGCTAGGAGAGCTCATGAAGAAATTGATTGTTCCAGCAGTGTTAAGTTTAGGTCTTTCGGCCGTTGCTAATGCACGTCCGATGTCCACTGAGTTCCCTCATGTGGCCGGTGAAGTTGTGGTTAAAGTTAAAAAAGGTTTTATGGGAAAACTTCTCGGAAAATCAAACTTAATTGGGGCCCAAATTGAGCGCCAGATGAATCTTGTTGCTGGTGATTTTGCCGTAGTAAAAACTCATTCAAAATCAACTCTTGGTTTAATGAATGAACTTAAGCAGCTTCCTGAAGTTGAATATGTTGAACCTAACTTCATTTATAAGGCGATCAGAACTAATGATCCGATGTATGGAAAACTTTGGGGTCTTTCCAATAAAGGGAATAATGAGCCTGACAGAAATGGTGGGACTTCTGGGACTGTTGGTGTGGCCGGAGCTGATGTGAATGCTGAACGAGCATGGGCAATCACTAAAGGTTCTAAGAAAGTTGTCATCGCTGTCATTGATACGGGGATTGATTATAATCACCCAGATCTTAAAGATAACATGTGGGTCAATTCAAAAGAGATTCCAGGGAACAATAAAGATGATGATGGAAATGGCTATGTAGATGATATCTACGGCTGGAATGCGAACGCTAAAAATGGTAACCCGATGGACGGAAACTCACACGGAACTCACTGTGCAGGAACTATTGGGGCGAAACACGGAAATGGTGTTGGTGTCGCGGGGGTGATGGACGATGTTTCTCTCATGGCCGTTAAGTTTCTCTCTGATGAAGGCTCAGGAAGTCTTGCTGATGCTGTGATCGCTATTGATTACGCCACAAAAATGAATGTTGATATTATGAGTAACTCTTGGGGTGGAGGTGGGTTTTCTCAAACTCTAGAAGACGCCATTAAAGCGGCCAAGGCGAAGGGAATTCTTTTTGTCGCAGCAGCTGGAAATGATGGAACAAATAATGATTCAGCTCCTCATTATCCTTCAAACTACCAAGTTGATAACGTTGTCAGTGTTGCTGCTCATACTGTGGGTGATAACATGGCTTCATTTACATGTTTCGGTAAACGTACTGTTCATGTGGCAGCTCCTGGACACAATATCCTTTCAACGACTCCAAATAATACTTACAAAGTTTATTCTGGTACCTCGATGGCGACACCCCATGTATCAGGTGTTCTAGGTTTATATATTGCTCAAAATGGTCGCCAAGATGTTAAGGCCGTTAGAGAAAAACTTATGGCCACAACTGTTCCTGGTGGAGCTTATCGTAAAACGACCATCTCAGGTGGACGAGTTGATGCTTATAATTTCTTAACTGATACTCGTATACCACGTCAGGGACCAGATGATTCTTTGTGGACAACTGAACCTCTCGCAGAAGTTTTTGAAACAAGTCATCCCTACGCTAACAATATGAAAGTTTCTAAGACGTTCAATTTTCCAGGTGCAAAATACGTTAAACTTATCGTTGAAAAATTTGATACTGAATCAAATTACGATTTTGTGATCGTTAAAGATGCTAAGGGTGCTGTGGTTGAAAAAATCTCAGGCGCTGGCCAGAATTATGAAACTGATTATGCTGAAACAGATTCAGTCACAGTTGAGTTTACATCTGATTCTTCTGAGGCCCGTTGGGGAGCAGTCATTAGAAACGCAAAAGTCATTTACTAAAAAAAAGAGCCCCCATTCGGGGGCTCGTTACTTTTTATGGTAAAGGTTATTTATACTACTACTTGTAGTACTTACGTAAAAATTTAGAAAGACCCATTTTATCTAAAGTCTTGATTGTAGAAGTCGCAAGTTTAAGACGGATTGTCTTACCTGACTCAGGATCAAAAACTTTTTTAGTTTGAAGATTTGGTTGCTTAAAAGTACGTGTCTTAATATTAGAGTGAGACACTTTATGGTTAGCTTGACGAGTTTTACCAGTAAGATCACATTGACGGGCCATAAAAATTCCTTCTGAGAAATATTCCAAAAAATAAAGTTCTGAAACTCTAGTTAATTTTAAGCACCTTGGCAAGATGAAAACTCCAAGAATCTAGTGGACTTAACTACTCGTGAGTTTCATACTTTCTAAGATTTTATTTTCATTCTTAAAAGGTGGTTCTTATGGCACTTAAACCCTTGAATATTAAAACAAAACTCTTACCTTCCCCGAATCTTGCCCCTAAATATTTTGTCACCATTAAGGATGCAAAGCAAAATGATGTGAAACTGGCCCATCCAAAGGCCACAAGATCACTTATTGCTTTGATGGATTTGGCCGCTGTGAATGGGGGAGCTGCTTGTCACTGGGGTGGACCATCGGCCATGACAGAAGCTTGGACGGCCCTGCATGGAATGATGTTTAAAGAAAAGAACTGGTTTGATCACTATAATTTTGTAAATGATATCGGCCACGCTGAAAATGGCATTTATGCACTCAGAACAATTCTTAGTTACGGCGATTTAAACGCTGAGACTCTGATGGGTTTTCGCTCCATGAAGTCAAAGCTCACGGGCCACGGTGAATCTCATCTTTATCCTGAAGGTGTGCTTCTTTCAAATGGTCCCCTTGGTTCGGCTTTTCCTCAGGCCCAAGGTCTCGCTCTTGCTGACAAACTCACAGGTAATAACCGTGTGACTGTGGTTTCACTTTCAGATGGAGCTTCCATGGAAGGTGAGGCGAAAGAAGCCTTTAGTGCCATTCCAGGTCTTGCGGCCAAGGGGAAATTGAATCCTTTTATCATGATGCTTTCTGATAATAATACAAAGCTTGGCGGGCGCATTGATAAAGATGCTTTTTCTATGCAAGGAACTTTTGAGGCCTTGAGTGCTCAAGGCTGGCATGTGATTAAAGTAGAAAACGCTCATGATCTTGAATATGTTTTTCATAAATTAGATGTGGCGATCGCTCTGGCGAAAGCTGATGCGACTAAACCAATCGCTCTATGGCTAAAAACAACTAAAGGCTATGGCGTGAAGGCCACAGCTGACAGTGCTTCTGGGGGACACGGATTTCCGCTTAAGGCCCATGATGACGGGATTCATGGTTTTTTAAAAGAGATCTGGGGAGATGAAGCTGTTCCTCAAGAATTTCAAGATTGGGCGCAAAAACTCACTCTCAAACCTGAAAATAAATCGGCCTCTGGTCCAGTTAAAGATAAGATGCAAGTAGGAGTCGCTAAGGCCCTTTCAAAAGCGGCCAAAGAAGGACTCCCAGTTTTTTCTATTTCATCTGATCTTCAAAGCTCAACTGGACTCAAAGCTTTTCATACAGAATTTCCTGATCGCTACCTTGATGTAGGTGTTGCTGAGTCTAATATGGTTTCTACAGCGATAGGTCTTTCTAAGGCCGGTTATATTCCTTTTGTGGATACCTTTGCTGCCTTTGGTGTGACGAAGGGAAATCTTCCTCTCATTATGGCCTCACTTTCTCAGTCTCCCGTGATGGCGATTTTTTCTCACACCGGTTTTCAGGATGCCGCCGATGGAGCAAGCCATCAGTCACTCACCTATATGAGTGCCCTTGCGAGTATTCCTCATCTTAATATCGTGAATATCGCATCGGCCAAAGAGGCCGAAGAATATATTTATCAGGCGATTAAGAAAACGGCGCAAGATAGAGAAGCGGGTCATGATGGAGAGTCTTATATTTTCTTTATTGGGCGAGAGAATTTCGCCCTCGAAGTGAAAGAAAATCTAAATTATGAACTTCATCAGCCGCAAAAATTAGTGGAAGGAAAAAAAGCCGCTATTATCGCTTCCGGATCTTTAGTGGGCCATGCTCTTAAAGCGGCCGAAGTTCTTGGTGATGTGGCCGTGATCAATCATAGTTTTGTGAATAAGTCGGATTTTAAATTGATAGCAAAGTGGATTAAAGAATCAGGCTCAAAAGTTGTGACGGTTGAAGATCATCAATTAATTGCGGGAATGGGCTCTCAGCTCACTCACAATTTAAAGCTTTTAGGTTCTGAATTTAAACTTGAGTCTTTAGCTGTGAAAGGGGAATTTGGTCAGAGTGCTTACAGTGCCGATGAATTGTATGCTAAGCACCATATGGATTCTTCTGCTATCATTAAAGCCGTTAATTCACTTCTTAACTAAGGATGGTTTTATGATGAATTTTGATAAAGAAGCCCTGTTAGGCAAATGGAAAGAAGTTTCAGCTCTTGCTCAGAAAACATTCCAAGAAAAAATTACGGCCGCTGATCTTGAAAAAGTGAAAGGCAACGTCGATATGATGGTGACTCTGGTTGAAAAAAAACTTGGTATCTCAAGAGAAGATGCTCAGAAAAAAGTTGAAGAGCTCATGACGAAAATCAATCAGCATGACCTTAAAGGTAAAGCTGAAGCTACGGCCGGAAAAGTGATTGAAACGGCCAGTGTCCTTATGGATGTTGTGAAAGATAAAATGAAGAAAAAATAGGTTAACTACACCAGCCGGCGATAATAAGTCGCCGGCCCTTGGTGACTTGATGAATTTTGTGTTCAAATCCATCTTTGCCCGTCAAAAATAAAATAATGTCCCCGTATTTCGGTGTCGAAATTTCTCTAAAACTTGATTCATTCTTTTTTCTAACCCCAAGTTTTCCCCCTTCAATTTCATCTTGAGTGAGTGAGAGTGAGAAGGCAAAAACACGGGATCCATCATCATGCCAAATGCCGTCTTCTTCCCAATCATTTTGAGAATCTCGGATGCTGATGATGAATTCGATGCTCGAAAAATCATGGTACTGATGAAGAAATTGAAAGAGGGCCCCTTCTTCGCAAGTTAATTTTTTAAAAAGGGAATCGAGTTCCTCCCAGTTCTCATGAAGAATTAAATCCCTAACCAAAAGAGGTAAGGGAAAACTCGCAATATGAAAACCTTGGGTGAAAAGTTCAGGTTGTTTGAGCATCTTCTTCCATACAGAGATAAAGGGCCTCTGGTCGGACTCCATGAGCAATCGCCTGATCTTTCACCGTGTTCATCATCCACATGCGCATAGGGTGATTGTAGCGGATTTTGTTATCAAAACTTTTAACCATAGGCGTGGAGTGCAGAGGAGAGTCAGGATAGTTCCGTTCTACTTCACGGTAGACATCTTTTGTGAACCTCACCACGCCTAAAGAAAGATATTCCAGGGCGCTTGTGAGTTGAAGATTTTGCATTTCCTCAAGAAGAGCTCGGTAATGATCCTTAAAATTATTTTCATAAATAATGGGATCAAAATGTGCGGCAATTTTAAAATTCTTATCTTTCAAGCTCGCCATGGCCTTGAGACGGGCCTCAGAGCTTGGGGTCTTAAGGTCGATTTGCGAGGACATTTTTTTTGGCGAGAGTGAAAAACTCACGATGAAATTTTCCAAGGGAGTTAACTTCGTCAGTTCTTTGATATTCACAGATTTTGTTCGTAGTTCAATAATGGCTTCAGGATTTTTTTGGCAAAACTCATGATAGAGCTCTAGTTCACCTGTGAGGTGAGTGAGGGCAAGTGAGTCTGAAAATTCGCCCGCATGAAACCAAACTCTTTTTCCAGAGTGTTCATCGAGCACTCGCTGCATTTCTTGAATGATTTCTTCATGATTGATAAAGATCACGATGTCGGGCGTATTAAAATAGCCTTGTAAGTAACAATACTGACACTCATAAATACAATTATAGGCATGGATAAAGTAATAATGAGGCTCACCGGCCTGGCCGTAAGCATCTGGGGCGAGTTTGAGAAGCTGACCCTTCTTTTGCGCCAGAAATAAATTAAGAGAGTCACGCTTATGGAGGTAAGGCTTTTTAGATTTTCCCCATATGTCATCATAGTTTTCTAGATAAAGAGTAGGGAGTTTGAGCTTCTCTTGTATAGCTTTAACCCTGGGATGATCTTTTAAATGTTCTTCAATAATAAGTTTATTCCACATTAAAAGAACCGTTTCGTAATTGATGAAAAGGTGAAAGATCAAGCTCGGAGAGTTGATTCATTTTAACTTTTAAGTCTTGATTAGACTCTATCTCGAAACTCACTTTGACTGAGGGATTTTCCCAGGTGGGATCAGTCTGGAGGAAGAGACCTTGTTTTTCATAAGGTGATTTCCAACTGGCGAGTCCGGACTGAAGTTTTTCCTTAAGGGGATCAAGTTTAAGTTCAAGCATCTCAATCAGGCGAGAGGAGCGATCCTTAGGTCGCAGTTTTTGAGATCTTAGATCCTCTAGTGGTAATAGCTCTAGGATATCTTCCTGGGAGACTCCATCTCTCAAGGAAATCTTTTGCAAGAGACCCTTAAAGTGATGGCCCATACTAAAAGTGAAATGAAATCCAGGGAGATCAATATCGATGGGTTCAGGAGAGACATGAGAATCGATTTTATTTTTTAGATAAGCAGATAATTTTTGAGAATAGCTATAGGCCTCTTCTCTTATAAGTTCACAGGCCCCTATTTCTCCCGCACGATCAGAGATGAGTTTGGCACATTCAAAAGGAATGGAGAAATTTTTCGCACTTAAGGCAACTCCCCAGGCTTCACGGTCCACAATCTGAGCGATAGCACTTAAGGGCCGAGCTTTTTCTGGGCGTAAAATTCGCTCAAAGCTCGTTATGGCATCCACACCTTCCTCAGCGAGTTTAAAACTTTTAAACTGAGGCTTGCCATCAATCGCAAGATAAAGAGAGCGGATCGAATAAATTTCTCCGATACTCATTTTATCATTAAGGGACCCTGCAATCCCTAGATTGATAATCTGCTTTACGTCTCGTTTTCCTAGAAAATAGGATGTGAGCGAGAGGGCCTCAAAAGGACCTTCACCTGTGATAAGAAGAATCAGTTGCCCATTTTCAAAGTGATGGGGAGATATTTTTTTGAGTTCAAACTCATCAATCAGAGCTTGAGCTTCACCCAAGTGGGCCATTGTGATAAGATGCATGGTGAAAATGTGCTTTTTTGAGCTCTTTTTGTCAATTTATAAGGATTCTCTTTATGTTTTCACAAGATATTCCATTGTTTAAGAGATCTCTCTCTCGTTTAGGTTTTGGTGGGGCTTCTTTAAGTGGCGAGGGCGGAGGCTATGGTTTTGGGACAATGGATGAGCTCATGGCCGAAAGCCTCATTAAAGAGGCCTGGGATATGGGAATTAATCTCTTTGATACGGCCCCCATTTATGGTTTTGGCCTTTCTGAGGAAAGGCTCGGGCGCTACCTCCCAAAAGAAGCCTTCCTGATCACCAAGTCTGGAGTTGATTGGCATCCGAATATGAGGGTCAATATGAGCAATGACCCTAAAGTCACAGAAAAGATGCTTCTTTCTTCACTGAAAAGGCTCAAGCGTGAGCAGATTGATCTCTACATGATTCACTGGCCCGATCCAAGTATTGATATCCGTCGCCCCATGGAGATCCTCGCCAAGTACCAAGAGAAAGGAGCGATTCTTCATCTTGGTTTATGTAACTCAAATCCAGAAGATTTAAAAAAGGCGGGGGAAGTGGCTCTCATCACTTCACTTCAATCAGAACTTAATCTCTATCAAACGAAGGCTTTTGATCTCTTTCACTCCGATTGGAAAAATTTCTTTTCCATGGCCTGGGGAACTTTTGATAAGGGAATTCTCACGGGGCGGGTTACTAAAGAGAGAAAGTATGACTCAACAGATGCTCGCTCATGGGCGCCTTGGTGGAATAAAAAAGAAGTGGCCCGAAAAATTGAGCAAGTGGAGAAGATTTCTGAGCTCATTAACGAAGAGGGTATGACTCTTACTCAAGTTGCGCTCCATTTTAACCTATCTTATTTTGGTGTGAATTCAACGCTGATTGGTTTTAAATCGAAAAAAGATTTAGAGGAAGCTCATGGAGCTTTCTCTAAATCTCTACCTCTGAATAAACTTCAAGAAATAATAACTAAAATCTCTCCTCAAACTGATTCGTGAGGGAGCATTTTTTTCTTAGGCCTGAAATAGGTTCGAGGTGAATGCTCAACAAAGTCAGAAACTTTGGCCATGTAAATACATGCGTATTTTTCAATCTGGCCCGCGAGACGACTTGGTTCAACACCGGCCCTCATGGTCTCTCCCCAATAGGAATTAAAATTCTGAATGTGGGACTTAATGAGTTTAGCAATTTTCTTATCTACTTTTTCAATCTTCTGAAAGGCATCCTGAATTTTTGCTTTATCAGGTTTTTTACCCTTTTCAATTTCTTTATCAAAAAGCTCATCGAGTTTATGTTCGAGATCAACTTTTTGCTTCATCAGATCGTTAATTTCTTGAGAGAGGGCAGAAGATTTTTTGAGAGCCTCTGTTTCGTGAATGAGTTCATCAATCACGAGGGCCGTTCTCCAGTTGCAGGTCTTTTTAATTTGGAGAACGTCACCATAGATGTGATCTCCTAAATAAAGAATTTGCTCACCAGAAAGACCTGAACTCTTTTGGATTGTTTGAGCACAACCACCCTGATAAATGCCATCTTGAATAAGTCCATGATGATTTCTCATGAGCCCAGTTTGCGGGTCAACGTGAAGAAGAGGTAATTTATCAGTAAAAAATTTCGGCTTACTCGCCGCTGTGACGACAATATTAAAAAGATCATGCCAAGACTTGTGATCTTTTAAAAAAGGGTTAATGGCATAATCGAGAAGAATTTTTGAATACTCGTAGTCTGAATTCGTTATCACCCAGATTTTTTTTCCGTGTCTTTTAAATCGTTCCAAAGCAATGACTGTATTTTCATCTTGGACGATATATTTTTTTACATTCTTCCTCACTTCATTTTTGAGTGAGCCATCCCGGTGGGAAACATCTAAAGCTTCGATAAGATTCTCTTCAATCGTCTTAAAGTCTGGAAGGCCGAGTTCAGGATTCTTTTTCTTCAGTTCAATAATCTGCATATACAATACACAGTAAGCAATGGAAAAAGTGGTATCAACAATGGCAAACCTATTTGAGTCATTCAGATCAATGGTGAGTCCCTGATAAATTTTTTGCTGAGTTTTAAAATCCATTTCTGTTAGACCATGATAGGCCTGCTTCACTTTACTGTAGGTAGAGAGTTTTAAAACATTTCCATGGGGCTTATCAATAACGAGCCCTCTAATAGCGAGATTGAATTGAAACTTAAGGTCGGCCACTTGTTTAGGATAGGCCTTTACTTCACAAAGTTTTTTCTTAATTTCTTTATACGTCATCGCCTCAAAAGCTTCGGAGTCGTAGCGAACGAGGGTATAATCCATATCAAGACCTATGGCCGCGATTTGCTTCATATTAAGTGTTCGATTAACGTAAATACCCATAAATTTCCTTTTAAATGACCCCTTAAAGTCTGCCTTTTTAAAGACTTACCGTCAATTCGTGTGATTTTTACACGAGGCGTCAATTATTTACCGTCCCGATTCTTATTCGGGATATAACAGCCGCCAAACGAGGAGTCCTCCATGAATAAAGTTCTAAGCCTGGCCGTTCTATCTACTTTTGCCTTCCTTGAGGCCCGTGCCAGTGTGCAAGTGATCTACGGAGAGGACAATCGCCAGGAAGTTTTTGAGGCCTCAGCTGCCCATCAGGAGCTTGCAAAGTCGACGGCTGCCATGGTGTCTGAAGATAAGATGAGTCGTGATGCTCAACGACCTGGATTGGTGCAACTCGATCAGAAAACTCTTCGGGAGTGGTTGGAGAATCCAGAGAAATCCCTATCGCAAAAACTTTTCTCCTCATCTGTGCAAAAAGCAGCAGCTCAAGGGGCCAGTTTTTGTAGTGATACTCGTTATATCGAGCAGGCCAATCCCGCCATGTGTTCGGGGTTTTTGGTCGGCCCTGATCTGATTGTGACGGCCGGGCACTGTGTAGAGATTGAGAATTTTTGTGAAAACTATCGCTGGGTTTTTGATTTTAAAGTTGATCAGACGTCAAAGCGTGCAGGAGTTGATGTTAAAGAAGAAAATATTTATAAATGTAAGAAAGTTATCTCAAATAAATTGAGCACAATCTTAGGCCTTGATTACGGACTGATTCAACTTGATCGAAAAGTGCTAGGACGGGCCCCACTCAAAATTGAAAATGACTTGAAAGTAAAAGAGAATCAAGCTTTACTTGTGATTGGTAATCCCTCAGGTCTTCCGACAAAGGTCGCTGGTGGCGCCAATGTCAGAAATAATTCTCATCCAAATTTTTTCAATGCCAATCTAGATACTTTCCAAGGTAATTCTGGGTCTGCGGTTTTTAATGCTTCAACGAGAGTTGTTGAAGGGATTCTCGTCAGAGGGGAAGAAGACTTTGTTCCTAATTATGAAAAAATGTGTATTGAAGCCAAAAAATGCGCCAATAATGAGTGCCGTGGGGAAGATGTGAGCCGTATGACTTCTGTTCCTGAGTTTGGTCTTCAAAAAATTCTTTATGCAGCTGCCACATCGGAAAATTTAGTGGAGCTTGAGAAAATTTTAAAACTTAACTTTTGGGTTGATATCTATACTCAAGATGGTCAAAGTGCGCTCATGAAAGCGGCCAGTGCTGGAAAAAATAAATCCGTTGAGCTCCTTCTTGCTAAAGCTGCTGATGTGAATCTTCAGGATGCAGTTGGTGATACGGCCCTTCATTTAATTTCTAAAAACTTAAATGAGTCTAATGAGTCGACCTTATCTACTCTTATCAGTGCGGGAGCAAAATTAGAGCTTCGTAATGATAATGGGGAGACTCCCATTCTAGCTGCGGCCAAGAATTTAAACTTACTTGCGGTGAAAAAATTAATTTCCCTCGGTGCTGATAAAAATGTGACTGATAATAATGGACTTGGAGTTTTTGAGTTATTAGCAAAAAATGCAGATGAAGAGACACTTAAAGATCTTTCGGCCCTTGGAGTTCAAAAAACACCTGAACTAGAACGAGTTGTTTTGAATCAGTGAGATTTATAAAGGTGTTTTTTACCAAGAAGTTTTCTGCCTACGAAGGCGAGTAAAAAGCTTGGTAAAATGGCCTTGCTTCCAAAAATCTCAAAGGCAAGGATGCCAGTGGCCAGAGGTGTGTGAGTGAGGGATCCCAAGACTGAAACCATTCCAATTTTGGCGAGCTCAGTGTCTCCACTCAATTGACCTATACTTGCACCAAGTGTGGCCCCAATAAAGAATAAGGGAGTCACCTCACCACCCTTAAATCCTAGACCTAGAGTCAAAGTCGTCAAAAAGAGTTTTCCAAGAAAATCCCAAGGCAGACTTTTTCCTGTTTGGAGAGTTTCAAAAATAATATCATCACCTAAACCACTATAGCGTTGCCCGAAAAAATAAACGATACAAGTTATAATGAGCCCTCCAAGAGGAAGGCGGAAGTCTCCAAGAAGAGAACTTTTAAGATGTATAAAGTGGTAACTAAAATAAAAGAGATGGGCCACGAGAGGAACAGCGATCATCATGAGACCAAAGCCATGCAAGCTTGTACCTAGGAAAGGGGATTGATGAGTATGAGGAGTATTCAGAAATTTACCCATGAAAAAACTTGTCACTACGGACAGCACGATCAGAAGTATTCTCTTCCACGAAAAGAGATCACGGAATTTTTGAGACTCAAAAATAAAAATCAGGCCTGCTAAGGGAGTGCCAAACATCGCGGCAAAGCCTGCGCTCAAAGAAGCTTGCAATAAAATCGAGCGCTCCTCAGATTCCTTTTTAAAAGGCAAGAGCCCATCTGCAAGACTTCCGTTCATAATCAGTCCTACACCTTCTCTTCCTGCAGAACCCCCACCTAAATGAATGAGTAAAGTGGAGATGAAAACCCAAGCACTGTGAAAAGGAGAAGCTTTTCGTTTTGGATTCCAAATTTCCTCAAGGTACTGAGTGACTCCCCAATGATAATGGATAGGGAGTTTTTTTAGTGAGAGCATGATCACAAAACCCACCATGGGTAGGATCCAAATCCATTGAGGGGCTTGATGACGCTGATCCAGGACAAATCGCAGAGCTAAGATGAAAGCATGACAGCTCATCGCTGCTAATATGCCGATCAAGATTGAACTCAAGGCCAGAATAAGGAGTTTTTTTAAAGTCATCGTTGTCCAAGTATTTAAAATAGTTAAACAAATATTGAAAAATTCTGCAAGAACCACTTGCCGAATAGACCTCTTTTGATTAAATTATTTCTCACTTAAGACAATACTCATTTTGGGGGTATAGCTCAGCTGGGAGAGCGCTTGCATGGCATGCAAGAGGTCAGCAGTTCGATCCTGCTTATCTCCACCAAATTTCCATATAGGGCCGATGATAAATCGGCCCTTTTTATTTCCGACATACAGTAACCCACCAGAAGAACAAACAAATACTTAGAAGATGGTATCCACTAAACCATCAATCTCATCTTACATTTTCATGTCCTGAAATTTCTCTGCATTTCTCTCGTTTGCTAAATCTTGCTAGGTTTTATGCTAGGTCAGTAGCACGGATTTTCAGGTAGCACGAATCGGTAGCATTTCGTAGTTAAGTCCATATTTTCGTTGGAGAGCGCACGCTGGCTTATCTCATTACAAAGGAGGAAGTTATGTCAGCTACCGTGATCGAAAAAAATATTAGTGCTGAACTACGGGCAATTAGACTTGCACGCGAGAAATTAGGAATTAGCCGCTATGAAATGGCAGACTCTCTTGGGATTACTTATAAGGCCGTAGAGAAAATTGAAAATGGTCGGATGCCACTTTCGCCAGAGCGGAAGGAAGAAATTTTAAATCTCTTAGGTCTGGATGAATACAGGCTGAAGAGAATTAAAAAAGCTGGCGTGGTAATACCTAAACAGAAGAACAAGTCTGTTTTCGAAAACACTCAGCGAAGAAGCTATCGACGGGTCATCACTAAAGAAGTCAGGGTTCTTAAGCTTCTTAGAATGATGAAGAAGCTTCCACAAGATAAGGCATCTGCTCTTTGCAAATACTCTCGTCCAACCATCGGTCATATTGAGAACGGCCGGATTGAAGTGCCGTTAAGCCGTATCAGACACATTGTTTCCTCTTATGGTTATGAGTTCTCAAAATTTGAAGCGTTCATGAAAGAAGAAGTCCTGAGAGACGAAATCATTGAGGCCTGCACCCAGAAACTCCTTACTCTGCCAGAAGACAAACTGAAACTCGTTCAGTCTGTCCTGGCAAACTTTTAGGAGGCCACATGGAATTAGGAAAGAACATCCTTAAAAGGTGCACAGAGAAAGGAATGACCGTAGCAGGTCTTGCACGGTTGAGTGGCGTGAAACAGCCAACTATATTTGGATGGACAACTGGACGAGCGGTTCACAAAATTGAAGATCTTAAAAAAGTCTGTGTCTGCTTGGAAATTAGTCTCCATCAATTACTTTTTGGGTGTCCCGACCCATTTGAAAAGCAAGGTGACAAGATCGAAGAATTTGTCTGGGGTCAGGTAAAAATTGTTATGTATAGAATTCCATCTAAGGGAGAAGTATGAGTGACTTAATTAAGATAGCGGCGATTTTAGCTTTTATAGCTGTTGGAAGTGGGAATCTGCCGAAGATATTAAATCTTGTAAGGAAGGCCCAAATTCAGCTTGTAAAAGAGTCTCAAGCATCAAAGTGGCCAAAGGCCATGACCCTACCAAGTAGATAATCCTAAGGCAGACATCAAAAATGTCTGCCTCCTTACTTTACTGACTATTGTGCTCAGTGTCGGCAAATTAAATTATCAGTAATGCCCTATAATGATACTGAATAAAAGAATAATAAATCATTAAAGGCAAAAATTATGTCGTCGCTTAAAGCATTAGATAAAAAGAAACTCGAAGATCTATTTGGGGCAAGCTCTGGATACGTTATGGACTTCTCAAATCAGACATTTGAAGAATTTTTTAGAACTATCGTAAGCACGAATATTTATGATCAAAAATATGCAATTTATGGTGAATCAAAAGGAAAGAGATTAAAAGCTTTTTGGGAAATCGAATCTGACCAAATTACAGGTAAAGCTTTAAGAGAAATGCTTGAGATTTGGAAATATAATCAGCAGAAAGCTAGTAAACCAATTGATACCCCAAACTTTAATGACTGTGTGAAAATTGTAAATAATTTGTTGGGTGTGAAATCAGCAGAGCCACATGATACAGAAGACCATTTTCTAAAAGCAGAATTCGGAAAGATTTCTTGGGAAAAACTCAGCATCGAACCAAGTGTTATACCCATCCTAACTCATCGTTTAGAAGAAGCTCAAAAATGTCTCAATTCAGGCGCGTATCTTTCAACGATCTTTATGGCTGGCAGTATACTGGAGGGCTTAATGTTAGGAGTAGCCACAAAAAATCCGAAGGAATTCAATACAGCAAATAGCTCACCAAAAAAAGACAATAAAGTTAAGCAATTCCATGACTGGAGTTTAGCTGAGTTTATAGATGTTGCTCACGAATGCAATTATATAGGTCTAGATGTCAAAAAATTCAGTCACGCTCTTCGAGATTTTAGAAATTTTATTCATCCATTTCAACAGTTATCCACAGGTTTTAAACCTGACGATCATACTGCAAAAATCTCTATGCAAGTATTAAATGCAGCATTAGCGTCTTTAACGGGACAAAGATCAAAATAATTTCTCATTGAGCAATTTTTAATATTGCCCTTGCACCCCTTAATACGATCAAAGCAACAATAACTCCGATAACTAAATCCGGGATACTTGATTTAGTTATTGCAACTAAAACTCCCGCCAATATAACACCAGCATTCGCCATAACATCTGTTGATGAGCAGATATAACTGGCCTTCATATGGGCGCCGCCTTCCTTGTGAGCTGATAAAAGATAAAGGCAGTATACATTCGCTGCGAGGGCCACTAGTGATACAACAATCATGAAACTAGGCTCTGGATGACTTCCATAAATGAATCTTCTTATGGTCTCAATCAATACACCCAAGCCGAGAATAATTTGAAAGTATCCATTTATACTGGCAGATTTCTTTTTTGCTTCTAAGGATTTTCCAACAGCATACAAGCTGATCATATAAACACTGGCGTCCGCAAGCATGTCGAAAGAGTCAGAGATAAGTCCCATAGACTCTGCAAAGTACCCTAATATGAATTCAACAAAGAACATGCCGCCATTAATCAGAAGCAAAAGTTTTAACACTTTTGCTTCATTCGTTGAATCCGACTCAAATGAGACACTCGATTCAGTTTGTATAGACTCTTTTAATGAAGCTCCAAAATTTAACGGGATTAACTTTTCGAGAATTTTCGAGGCATCACCTTCATGAATTATCGTTAGTAATCTGTCAGGGATATTAAAATCCATGTGCTTTATGGATAGCATATCTTCCAGTTTCATCCGAATAATCCTTTCTTCAGAAGGACAGTCCATTTTACTGACGACAAATGTCGATTTATTCATAATCATTCTCTCTTTTTAGAATTCTCTCAAACTATTCATCTTTTTTATGTTCTTCGCCCTTACAGTCACATTGTTCTTCCGGCTTGCCACACTCATGGCACATTTCTACTTTTTTCTTTCTATCATTTTTGGTTTTTTTTACAATCTTCTCGACATTGCTTTCTGGAGATTTCGTCTTAGACGACTCCTGTGCAAAACCATTCATTGATACAAGTAATAATCCTAAAATTAACATTTTCATAAGGATACCTTTTTTGTAATTTTCGCTTCAATAAGAAAATATAGGGTTGGTAAAACGATCAAAGTCAAAAGTGTTGAGGCCAATACACCACCAATGATCACGATTGCTACTGGCTTTTGAACCTCAGCTCCGGTGCTATGAGACAAGGCCATAGGGATAAATCCTAAAACATCGGTTAATGCCGTCATTAGAACTGGTCTAAGTCTTAAACCTGCTCCTTTTACTATAGCTTCTTTACCGCGAATTCCCTGTTCTTGGAGATCATTAAAAAAATTCACAAGGACAACACCATTAAGAATACATATACCACAGAGAGCAATAAATCCTACACCTGCGGACAATGTAAATGGCTCACCTGAAAGGGTTAAAGAGATTAGTCCTCCCACAATCGCCAAGGGAACAGTAAAAGCGACAAGTGCTGTTTGCCAAAGTTTACCGAAAGCCGAATGAATCATGAAAAGGATTAAGAGAAGTGTTAAAGGCCCTAAGATAAATAGTCTATCTTTAGCTTCTTTCAAGTTTTTAAAATTTCCTCCCCATTCAAGATAAATCCCAGATGGAAGCTTAATTTCTTTTTGAATCTTGTCTTTTGCTAGTTTAACAAAATCTTCTGTGTTTCTTCCTCTTGGGTTAATTAGAACGGCCACTCTTCTTTTTGTTTGCTCACGGGAGAAAGAGCTGAAGCTATCTTTGAATCTCAAATCAGCTATATTATCTAATGGAATAGTCTTGTTTCCGGCAATCGTGACTGGAAGTTTAGCGATTTCCGTTAAATCTTCTCTTTGCTTATCGTCTAAGCGGATAACGATATCGAATCTCCGTTGTCCCTCATAGAATTTTCCAATTTCAAGACCACCAAGTCCTACACCGACTGATTCAAGCAGTTCGGCCTGAGAAATTCCATATGTCTCTAAGCTTTTTTTATCAGGAATGATTTCTAGAACCGACTGTTTACCTTTAATTTCTACTTCAACGTCACCAGCTCCAGGAATTGTTTTAAGAACAGTTTCAATTTTTTCCGCTGTCTCTGTGGCCAAATTAATATCATCACCAAAAACTTTTAATGAAACATCGGCCCTTGTTCCTTCCAGAAGTTCATTAAAACGTAACTGGATAGGCTGACTGACAAGAAGTCTTTGCCCAGGGACAAGTTCATCAAGATTAAAAACAATCTCTTTAATGATCTGCTCTTTAGTTCTCTGTGAGCCATTAACTTTTGGCCATTCTCTTCTTGGTTTGAGCATTAAATAGGAATCAGATATGTTTGGCCCCATAGGATCAAGAGCTATATCTGCCGTTCCAATTCTTGAGAATACATGAGAAACCTCTGGAGTCTTCAAAATGACCTCCATAGATTTGGCATCCAAGCTCACTGAATGTGTAATTCCGGTAGAAACAGGACGAATAAATTGAACCGCGATGGAGCCTTCATCAAGCTTAGGGAGGAACTCCCCACCGATATTCACAGCAAAGAACCCTCCAAGGGTCAATAAACCAATTACTGATACTATGACGACCTTATTAAAGGATAAGGCCTTTTCTAAAGCTGGGATGTAAAGCTGATGGAGCTTTTGCATAACCCATGGTTCTTTATCACTAGTATCTTTACCCATGAGAAGCATCGCCATTGCAGGAACAAAAGTAAAAGATAGTATCAATGAGCCTAGGATGGCGATGATGAAAGTTGCGGCCATGGGAATAAACATTTTCCCTTCGACACCGACAAAAGCAAAAACTGGTAAAAAAGAAATCGCAACGATAATTTCACCAAAACCAGCTGACTTTCTAATCTGCAATGTAGCATCAAGAATAGTTTGTCTTTTTTCATCTTGAGTTAATGATCTTCCCGTCGTTTTCTTTTTTTCGGAAAGTAACCTAAGACAGTTATCTAAAACAATGACAGCACCATCGGTAATAACCCCAAAGTCGAGAGCACCAAGGCTCATAAGGTTGCCACTGATTCCAAAATATCTCATAGCAATGAAGCTAAAAAGTAATGAAAGCGGGATTACAATAGCAGAGATAAGAGCGGCTCGGACATTTCCAACAAGGATTAGAAGCACAATAATAACAAGAACTGCCCCAGCAATAATGTTTTCTTGTACCGTAGAAATGGTGTCATCTACTAAGTCGGAACGATTATATACTGTTTTAAGTTCAATTCCTTTTGGTAAAGATTTTGAGACGTCCAAAATCTTCTCATGAACGCTGGCCGAGACCTCGCGTGAGTTTGCTCCAGAGAGCATTAGAACTGTTCCGAGAACAACTTCTTCAGCATTCAGAAGTGCTGCTCCTGTTCTTTTTGATACTCCGATTTGAACTTTAGCAATGTCCCTTACTCTTAGAACCTGTAGGTTCTCAAGAGTTCTTACTGGAACACTGGCAATATCGTCCAAACTTTCAAACATTCCTTTCGCTGTAATAAGAAATTGATCACCAGTTTGTTCAATATAGCTGCCGCCTTCATTACGGTTGGCCTTTGATAGAGAAGCTGAAATATCTTCTAAATCGAGTCCATACTGAGCGAGCTTTTTCGTATCAGGTTGAATAAGATATTGCTTCTCGTGTCCGCCAATAGTGTTTACTTCTGCAACACCTTTAACAGTCATTAGGCGTGGCTTAAGAAACCATTCCTGAACGGAACGTAACTCAGAAAGCTGCTTAATTCTCTCAGTGCCAGCGGCCTTTGTCTTATAATCCAAAACATAGTGATAGACTTCACCTAGTCCAGTTGTGACTGGCGAAAGTACTGGAACAGCATTTGACGGAAGATCAGACTTTAGAGACTGAAGGCGCTCAGAAACTAGTTGTCTCGCTAAATAGATATTTGTGCCTTCTACAAAGGAGACAGTCACCTGCGATAAAGCAAACCTTGTTATCGATCTGACCTGATCCACACCTGGGATACCATTAAGAGACATTTCTACAGGTAGCGTGACCATTCTCTCAACTTCTTCTGGCCCAAAACCATCCACCTTCGTGTTGACCTGAACCTGAATGTTTGTAATATCAGGAACAGCGTCAATAGGAAGATTCTTGAAAGCATATAATCCCGATACAGCGAGAAGAATCGCCATCAAGACAATCTGAAAAGGGTGTATGAGACAATAATTAATTATATTTCGTAACATAGTTAGTCCTTAGTGAGCGCAATTATCCACAGTCTCGGAATTCAAATCAGTTTCGGCCATCCGAAGAAATTTTGTTCCTGCAACAGCAACTTCATCTCCAGATTCTAAATCCTCAGACTTTATTGTTACTATTCCATTAACTTCATTAATCTTACTGACAATTACATAAGTAATTTCACCCTCGAAACGTCGATAAATTCCTGTAGTAAGCTTGATTTTAACCAACGCCTCATGAGGAACAGACCATGGCCCATTTCCTTTTAAGGATTGAAATTTTACACCTAAGTGATTCAAAGATTTTTCGCTAACTTTAAAATTTCCATCTTCACCTTTCGTTCCGGCTGGGCCAGCGAAAGTATTGTTCGCAAGTATTAAAAGGAGGAATAAAATTTTCATAAGTGAACCTCACTAAGAGTTCCTGTTAATCGGTAGTAATCAATAGAAAGCTTCAAGATTCTTTCTTGCATTTCTAGCTTTGATGCAATTGTATCTCTCCAGATTCTGTGCGAATCCAAAAATGCTGTCGGCGTAATAAGACCTTGAGTGTAGAGCCTTTCAATTCGATGGTGCGTCTCTAAAAGATCTTTTTCACTTGGTAATTTTTTTAAATTTTCTTGCAGACCTTCAATCCTACTCAAAAAGGAGTCTTTTTGGAGATCTTCTTTCTTTTTAAACAATGAATACTGCGTGTTGGTGTTGGAGTAAGAGATAGTTGCGATGGCCTTACCAGCTTTATTGGTCTGCCATATAGGGATAGGCATGGTAAAAGCAACTCCGTACAATTTTTCAGAAATTACTTCCATTTTATCATCCATGAACATGGGGCCAATTGAAATGCCTTCCCATGGTATAGATTTTTGAAAATCCAATTCTTTTTCTGCCATTTTTGTTTCTAAACCTAAGCGCTCTAGGTTAAGTGAAAGTTTCTCATTCGACTTGTGAATATCAAGTGGATGATGATGATCTTCCATGACGCCTAAAATTTCTTCTTTCCTGTATCCACCGTTTATTTTGAAAAACAATAAGATCTCTTCTTCTTGATCAAGCATGAGGGTAATGATGTTATTCACTTCTGATTGTTGAAGTTTGAAATTCAGGAGGGATGCCTCTTGCTCAGGTGCCAGAGCAGGACGCTTTTTTAAAGCTGAAATTACCATCCCCAAAGACTTAAATACTTCTCTGTTCACTCTCAAATTTTCATTTAGGTGGATGAAATGATGTATGTTTAGGAGAACTTCTTCGACCACTTCTTCTTTAGAAATGGCGAGTTCGGTTTGTTTCATCTTATGGATAATATCTCCCTTCGAACTAAGGGCCTTCAATTTTCCACCCAGATCCAATTCTTGTGCAAGTATGATCTGGGTTTGACGGGCATCACCTGCATGAACGGTTTGTACGTCTAAAACGGGGTTAGGCCTTTGACCCAAAGCCTTGCCTAAGTCTTGAGTGCTTTTTACTTCTAAATCCTTTAACCGAACAAGTTGATGCCTATCTTTAAGGCACACTAAGATATCATTCAAGCTTTGCGGTGTTGGGCAAGTGTCCTGCCCATAAGTTATGATTGGTGCGAGTAACACCAATCCCAATAGGATCAATTTCATAAAAATACCGAATCTAAATGTTAATAAAGAGTTATTTCAGAATAAATTAAGCAATAGGAGGATGGAAAATTGAAGATTCATAAGCAGAATTGAAAAGAGAATTTGGTGCCGAAATAAGTTTCGCAATAAAAGAAGCAGTAGGAAGAGTAATAACTAATTCATCAGATGGAAGAATTCTCGGCTGATAAATGGGGCAACTATGGCAATGCACTGGCTCGGAAGTCTGTTCTGAACCATCTTTGCAATGATCCATGTCAATAGAGCTGCACTTTTCAACTGAGGATTCAATCTCAAAATTACAACAGTCAGCGAGAACGCCGAATGAAAAAACTAGTGTAAAAATAAGAAAAATTAATCGCATTTGTCTCATATTAACCCAAAAGTTAAATAAAATCAATAGATAAGCATGTCTCAGAAACATCCTTAATGACGTCATCGTTTGTTCTTAGAACTTATATTCGAAACCAAGGCCTGCACTATGCTCTGTAAACATTAGACCAGCCGACCAGTCCCATTGTTTTTGATACATAAGCGATACTTCAAATTCAGAGTCTTGTTTTTGTCTGAACGTAAATTCAGCATCAGTATAGATGTATTCCGTCCACTGGAAACGCTTTTCAAGATTTAAACGAATTCTACCTTTGTGGTCGATAATTGTATGAGTATCAAGTAGAAATGGAAGTATATATCCAAATCCAACTACGCCTGCAGCTTCACGATCTACTAAGGTTCCACCTGCAATAAGATGAGTGTATTTATTCAACCAACGCTTATAGAATAAATCGCCTTCACCTTCCCAATTAAAGTCTTCGCGTGTTTCCGCCCGCAATTCAATTTCATCCCAAGTTTTTCGTAAAAATAATTCTCCTTGAGCGTGATTTGTCGCGGCTTCGAGCCTTCCAGTATAATAAGTATGGTCATGCATGTGAGGATCATGTTTTTGCCAGTGCTGGATCTCTTTTTTTGGAGTGAACGAAGAATATTTCACCACACGGGCCATGCCAGTTTTAAGATGATAGAGATTGTGACAATGGAGCATCCATTCACCAGACTCATTGCTGTAGAATTCGATTGTTCGACTGCTGTGTGGCGGAACGTCCACAGTATGTTTCATCGGAGATTTTTCACCCTTTTTAGTAATGACTCTGAAAAAGTGTCCATGAAGGTGCATCGGATGGTGCATCATGGAATTATTAACAAAAGTAAAGCGGATGACTTCATTTTCATTAATGGAAATTGTTCGATCCTCGAAAATGGCTTTCCCGTTGATGAGCCAAATATATCGCTCCATATCTCCATCAAGAACAAATTTCACATCATGTTTCGGGAGACTTTCAGAGAAGTTTGTTGGTTCCTCTGACTCAATTTTATCTACTGTGAGAGTTTTGATGATGTCACTGCTTTCATTATCCATCTTTGAATGATCCATCTTTGAATGATCCATCTTTGAGTGATCCATCTTTGAGTGATCCATCTTTGAGTGATCCATCTTTGAGTGACCCATCGTTGAGTGATCCATCGTTGAGTGATCCATCGTTGAATCATCCATTTGTGAATGATTCATCTTCAAATGATCCATAGAGGACTTATCGATCTCAGTCGTGCCAGCAGAATCCATTTCATGATCCATGTGGCTCATCTGAGAATGGTCCATTCCAGACATAACAGGCTTAGTGAAAGATCCTGTATATTTTAAGTTGTCCCAAAATCCGCCCATATACATTTTGGCATAGAGGTCAGGTTTCGGTTTAATGGGTGCAGAAACTTTTTCTCCTTGCCCGATCCATATGGAACCTTCACCTGTGCCATCTTGTGAAGTCGCTTTAAGTTCAACACTTTTATTCTTAGGAACTTCATAGAGAAGATCATATGTCTCTGCCATACCGATGAGGATTTCTTCAGCGAGAGAAGGCTTTATATCTACTCCATCAGCAGAAATGACTTTCATTGGGTCTTTGCCCATTGAAACATAGAAGTATGAAGAAGCGGCTGCATTTATTATTCTAATTCGTACTTTTTCTCCAGTCCTCAGATCAGAAATCTCAGAAGAATTTTTCCCATTGATGAGAAAAGCATCGTACCCAACATCGGAATAGTCCATACCACCCATTCGAGTCATTTCATTGTAGAAGTAATTTCCTAGTGAACTTGCTTTGTATGCGCCCCAAAGTGAACGAATCGTTTTCTTTTTGTAGAGGTAATATTCTCCATCTTTTCTTAAGTTCTTTAAAATCTGTGTTGGATTTTCGTCAGACCAGTCACTCAAGACGGCGACAATATCTCTGTCGTATTTAATTTTTCTTTCCTTGGGGTGAATAATGATAGCACCGTAAACACCTTTCTGTTCCTGAACATTAGTGTGCGAGTGGTACCAATAGGTTCCATGCTGACGAAGTTTAAATCTAAATGTGTATGACTTCCCAGGATAAATGGGAGGAGTATTAACGTAAGGAACACCATCCATGTATGGGTCTAAAAGTATTCCGTGCCAATGGACGGAAATTTCATCTTCATCGCTGTCGTTTTTAAGAACTATCTCGGCTTCATCTCCTTCTGTGAATTCCAGAGTGGGCGCAGGTATCGAATGGTTCACTAGAAGCGCAAAATCTACGGACTTTTTACCGCTTAAATTAACCTTTTCTCGTGTTACATTGAGTTCATACCTGACAACTTTCGCAAAAACGGGAAAACAGGAAATAGAAATGAGTAATGCCAATAGATAGTATTTCATAGTCTTCCTATAACGGTTTAGTGTCGACCTTTGTGACATTCGAGTTCCTGCAAAATTGGACAATCTGGCCGGGAATCTCCATGGCAGTGTTTAATGAGGACATCGAGCGTAGAGAGCATAGCCTGAATCTCATTAAGCTTCTCCTCAAGTTCTGTTTTATGTTTTTGCGCTAATGACTTCACCTGACTATTGGATCGATTCTGATTCTTCCAGAGGCCCAGTAGCTGCTTTGTGTCCTTCATAGAAAAACCCAATTCTCTGGCGCGTTTCACAAACCGAAGGATATGAACGTCTTTTTCTGAATATTGCCGATAACCGGCAAATGTTCTACTGGCCTTTGGAATAATGCCCTGTTCTTCATAGCGACGGATCATCTTAGCGTTAACCATACTTAATTTAGCTACTTCTCCAATATTCATCACTGCCTCCTGCTTCTGATTCATCTTAAACCTTACCATGGTGGGAAGGTCAAGGGGTATTGACCTTCCCTTTGGGGGAAGGTGCAGAATGATAAAATCCTGAGGAGGAATTATGTATAAATTTGAAATTGATAAAAACGCGTCATTGAAGACGCTGGATATCAAGTGAAAGATCTAAAATAGAGTTACAATTTGAAAATGAGGACCATATGAACCACGAAAACAGTCACAAACACGGCAATTGCTGTCATAACGAAAAGCCGATGGGACAACATAAGCACCATCCTCCAAAGATATCTCAGGATGTAAAAATCACTGCTGATACAATATTTACCTGTCCTATGCACCCTGAAGTAAGGCAAATGGGGCCAGGTCATTGTCCAATTTGTGGAATGTCACTAGAGCCACTGGTGAACACAGGAGAAGTCGATACAACAGAACTAAAAGACATGACGAAAAGATTTTGGTTCGCGGCAGCGTTCTCAGTTCCACTTTTTATAGGTGAAATGGGGGCCCACTTTTTTGGCACCAGAAGCATTCCATCGCTGTTTCAATTCGCCCTTGCCGCTCCAGTTTGTCTTTGGTCGGCTTGGCCATTTTATGTAAGAGCTGTGGCATCTGTGAAAAATCGAAATCTCAACATGTTTACCTTGATTGGTCTTGGAGTGAGTGTCTCTTTCGTTTATAGCGTTGTCGCTGTCTTTCTACCTGATATCTTTCCTTCATCATTCAGAGAACATCATGGGAATGTAGCCGTTTATTTCGAAGCTTCTGCCGTGATTGTAGCTTTGATTTTATTGGGTCAGGTCCTTGAACTAAGGGCAAGGAATCAAACAGGAAGCGCAATCAAAAAACTTCTAGGTTTATCAGCGAAGACTGCTCTTCGAATTACTTCACAAGGAAATGAAGAAGAAGTTGACCTCAATGATGTAATTGTAGGAGACATATTGAAAATTCGCCCCGGCGAGAAAATCCCCGTAGATGGTATTGTAGTTAGTGGTCGGAGTTCTGTTGACGAGTCAATGATTTCTGGTGAGCCAATTCCTGTTGAAAAACAGGAAGGTTCTAAGGTCGTTGGTGCCACAATTAATGGAACTGGATCTCTCACGATGCGAGCGGAGAAAGTAGGCGCCGATACACTCCTTTCTCGAATCGTGACTATGGTATCAGAGGCACAAAGAAGTCGGGCACCAATTCAAAAACTCGCAGACAAGATTGCAGGAATCTTTGTCCCTTTAGTCATTGTGGCTTCAATCCTTACCTTTGTGGCCTGGGCTATCTGGGGACCAGATCCACGCATGGCACATGCAATCGTAAATGCGATAGGAGTACTTATTATCGCGTGTCCTTGTGCCCTTGGATTAGCAACTCCAATGTCTATCATGGTGGCCACAGGGAGAGGCGCTGGCATGGGTATTCTTTTTAGGGATGCTGAAGCCATTGAGGTTATGAGAGAAATAAATCTACTCGTCATCGATAAGACAGGAACAATTACCGAAGGTAGACCAAAAGTCGTTTCGGTTATTGAGTCGTCCGGTTTTACCAAAGATGATGTCATACAATACTCAGCTTCTCTGGAATCTCACAGTGAACACCCACTAGCTGTTGCAATAGTTCAGAAATCACAAGACTTAAAAATTAATCACTATCAGGTTGAAGAATTTGATTCGGTTACAGGCAAAGGCGTTAGAGGTCGAATTCAAAATCAATGGGCATTCCTTGGAAACCAAGCTCTGATGGATGATCAGAAGATTGACTTCGGGCCACTTCAAGATAAGGCGAATGAACTTAGACTAGAGGGACAAACTGTGATGTTTGTTGCCTTGGGAGGAAAAGCCCTGGGTCTTATTGGAGTAACAGATCCGATAAAAGAGACCTCGATTGAAGCAATCAAAAAGCTCCATGAAGAAGGACTTAAGATTGTTATGCTCACAGGAGATAATACGAAAACTGCAAACTTCGTTGCCAATAAAATAGGTATTGATGAAGTTGTTGCAGATGTTCTTCCAGACCAAAAAATGGCTGCAATTGAAAAGTATCAAAAGGAAGGTTATGTCGTTGGGATGGCAGGTGATGGTATTAATGATGCTCCAGCATTGGCCAAAGCACATGTGGGAATTGCTATGGGTACAGGAACAGACGTCGCCATGGAAAGTGCCGGAGTAACTCTTGTGAAAGGAGATCTACTTGGCATAGCAAAGGCAAGAGAACTTAGTACCCTCACTATGAAAAACATTAAGCAAAATCTCTTCTTCGCATTCCTTTACAACGTTGCTGGGTTACCAATTGCGGCCGGTGTATTTTATCATTATGGCCTTCTTTTGAATCCAATGATTGCTGCTCTGGCCATGAGTTTAAGCTCAGTTTCGGTTATCACGAATTCACTTCGACTTCGCACTTCGAAATTATAGTAGTAATGGACCCTGGAAAAAGGGTCCATTACATTATTTTTCAATACTGTCACAAATCAAGGTCCTGATCCGTTATATTGAATAGGAAGCCAAACGAAAGGATTAGGATGTTGCCTTATTTACTCGGACTTTTAACTCTTCTCGTTTCTACATTAACTTACGCTCACCCTGTGATCTATAAGGGTGGGACTATGATTGCTTCACAGAACATGGAAATGTTTAGTGACAATCAGATTAATTATTCCTTCCATCAAAAGTGGGCTACAGGACTTAATCTTTGGCGTTTCACCAGAGAGAATGAAGAGACGACTCAGTTTGGTTTAGTCCGTTTAAACCATCTTCTTAAACGCTGGAACAACGATGACTCTCAGGCAAATATTTATATCTCTACCGGGGCAGGCGTAGCTGAATCCAATTTCAACATGAAAGGCACTAAAGCGGGCTATCTTGGTGGTGTTGAAGGAGACTGGGAAACTCGAACATTATTTACTTCGTTAAAGTTCTATCAGTTTAGTGCTCCCAAGCTTGTGGATGTATCAATAACTCAAGCACGAATTGGTCTCTCACCCTTTGAAGCTGATTTTGATAAATTACAGTCTTGGGTAATGCTTCAGGCTATGTACATGCCACAGGTTGAAAGAAATGTAATTGTGACTCCGTTACTTAGATTTTTCTATAACAATGTTTTATGGGAAATGGGTTCGAGCTTAAGAGGCGAATGGTTTCTCAACTTCATGGTGCATATTTAAAGGATAGAGTATGAAAAAAATTTTATTAGTTCTGTTACTCATGAGTGGAAATGCTTTCGCAGAAGAAATCTCTGTTAAAGTTCAAGGAATGGTCTGCTCAATGTGTGCTCAGGGTATCAAAAAGAAATTTAGTGCAATAAAAGAAGTCAAAACCATTGACGTAAACCTTGATCAGAAGCTTGTGAGCATCTCAACTGAAGAAGGTAGAAATATAGATGACGAAACGATTAAAAAAATTATCACTGAGGCGGGATACAATGTTGCCAACATCGAAAGGAAATAAATTCTTCAGCTGGCTGGGTCTTTTTAGTTCATTTGGGACACTCATTTGCTGTGCTATTCCCTCTACACTTGTGCTTCTTGGGTTTGGGGCTACGCTGGCCTCATTTTTAGGGAATTTTCCGCAACTTATCTGGCTCTCAGAAAACAAAGGAATCGTTTTTGGTGTCAGCTTCATAATGTTAGCGATATCTTATGGGGCACAGAAATATTCTCAAACTCAAGTCTGTCCTATTGATAAAAAAGAGGACTGCGAAAAAACCAAAGATTGGTCTAAACCTCTTTTCTGGATTTCGTTTGGAATCAATATTGTAGGGTCTTTTTATGCATTTGTTTTACCTCGTTTAATGGATTAGGAATTATATGAAAACATTACTTCTCACTTCTCTGTTGTTTTCTGTCACAGCTTTTGCACACGATCTGAGTATCAGACCTTATGTGAAGATGCAGGATGCTTTGGCATCAGATAATTTTAAATCAGCTCTTGAGGTCCATAAATTCATCTGCGACAAAGAACTTATCCACTACAAGGATGATTATAAAGACTGCGACAAAAAGTTCAAGGATATTGAAGAACTCAGGACTTCGTTCAAAGCACTCTCTGAGGTATACTTTGAAAATGGTGATAAAAAAGAAATGAGCAAGTTTCAAAAAGCGTCTTGTCCAATGGCAAAGGCGAAATGGATTCAGAAACCCGGTACACTTCGCAATCCATACTATGGGAAGTCTATGCTCGACTGTGGTGAGAAAATCTGATGGAAGGTCCATCTGACGAAGAACTAATGACAAGACTTCAGAAAGGAGACTCTTTGGCTCTCGGTCTGATTTATGAGCGCCATGCTGAAAAGGTCTGGAGCTACATCAGTAAACGATTACCAAAAGAAGCTGCTGAAGATCTGTTTCAGGACTGTTTCGTTAAGCTTGTCGAGAAAAGAGATAGCTGGCGTAATCAACCTTTCTTGCTTTGGTTATATGTTGTACTCAGAAATCTTGTTATCGATTTTCATAGATCTAATCAAGTTGAGAAGAAATATTTAGATAAAATGGCCACTTCTGAAGAGCCAATTGTAGATGATAAAGATTTTCAAGAATTGGTAAAGAATCTTTCCCCTGAGACATCAAAGCTTTTAACTGAGTTTTTTAAAGAAGGCTGGTCGTACAAAGAACTCGCGGCCAGATATGAGCTGACGGAAGTATCGCTCAGAAAGAGAATGAGTCGGGCCTTGGCCTTTCTCAAAAAAGGAGTAAGTGATGAATAATGATCTTAAAGAATTTATCGATGGACGTGGGAAAGTGCCAACGGCTCTGTATGATGAGACATTGAAATTTACTCATTTAAGTTTGAAGCCAAAACCTCTCCTTTTTAAGTTCTTCACTTTGAACTTAATCGGTGCACTTGGAACGCTTACTATTTGTCCCCAGTATGGATTTGGACCTTTCGCTTTCAGTGCAGGGATAATGAATGTAATCATGAGCTATGGACCAGTAGTCTGCGGAATATTTTGTTCGAGTGTCTTTTTTCTTGGTGGACATGCGCTTTCTTATGCTTTTTTGAGTTTACCTGAAAGAAAATGGGTCGCAAGGCACGGGTACATTATGATTATACCTTATGTATCTTTTTTATTCATGCTTGGAATGGGACTGAAATCCCTCGCTCCAGGACACATACATCACGATGTCTTTTCTTTTTACGGAAGCTGGCTTCTGACAGCATTTGGGGTATCAATTCTTTTTTTGAAGGTATTAAGCATGAGAAATTTTAAGTTCATTTGAAAAAAATTGAAGTTAGGACTGCCCATGAACTGCAAGATCAAAGCTTTTTCCAACAATTTTTGAAATCCATCTTCTGTTAGTAATGCTTGATTCCGGACTTCCAGTGGAAAGAACAACTTTCTTGAAGCCAAGTCGGACGAGTTCCTCTGAAAGATCCTCTCCTTTTTCTTCTCCAAGGTTGGAGTCAATATAAATGGGCGTATTCCTAGAATAGTTTGATGAGGATTTGAGAAACTCATTGAAGTCACCGAAAGCCTGGACCGTTAGGTTGGCATGCTGTCCTTGTCTTCTCCAGTTAAACCTCACAAGTGGATCATCGTCGATCAAGATCATGTCTGGATGTGACTCAATAATTGTCTGTTCTGGAAGGCATGAAGGAATGAAAACTGTTACTGATGTTCCTTGAGAGAGTCTTTCAAGCTGAATCGAGCCACCTAATGATTCAAGATAGTCTTTTGCAGCACAAAGACCGAGGCCATTCCCAGAAACTTTAGTTGTATAACCTCGCTCAAATAACTGTTCTGAAGTTTCAGGTATGCCGATCCCATTGTCACTAATCTGGAGCTGAAGCCCATCTTGAAGGAAAACCAAATTGATTGTTACATTTCCATTGATGCTACAAGCTTCGACAGCGTTGTTGATGAGATTGCAGAATGTTCTTTTTAAATTGGATAAATCCAAATCAAAATAAACATCTTTAGTGAAATGATGGGGGTCAACATTAAAGGCCAATGAATTCCTGTCAGGATGCTTCAATAGAAGCTCGTTCCTGACTTCGTCTAAAGCAGTTTCTATTTCATTTGAGGTATGCTTTTGCTTAATTGCCTTGTTTTGTGAAAGAAGTGATTCACAAATTTCATGCATTCGTTTTAAACCTGTTCGTAAGCCTTGTTCGATCTCTGAATCAATTCTTAGGGCATTAATCCCTAACTTAATCGCTTCAATTGGCGAACGTAGATCATGAGCAATTTGGATCGCTTGTCTTCCGACTTTTGCATCAATTTCAAGTTGGACTTCTTTCATGAAATACCTCTCCCAAGATTTTTTAAGTCCTAGGATTTGGTCCGCTACCATACAGAAAATAAAAGTCCCTAGACCAAATTGGAGAAGTGAGGTGGATGAAATGATCCGAAGATCATTTAGATTATCGTTAACATTTGTAACAAGAAGTACGGCGAGACCAAAAAGCCGGAAAAGACCAACTGGACGTGTTTTTAAGACTCCATAGAGAGCAAAAATAAGGAAGAATGGTGATATATGAAACCAAACTCGTCCCCATGAAGCCGCTTCCATAAGGTTTTGTGAAATCAGGATAGTCGTTATTAGGAAGGCCGCTATGGTTGATGGTAGAAACTTAATTGCGCTTATGCATTGTTTCGTCATCAAAACTGATACAAGCCATACCGTAAAAACACTTGAAATCAATGTGATCTTGTAAACCATGAGCATATCAAAATAGTGATACGCAAGTCTGCCACGACAAATTCCCAATATAAAACTGGAAAGACTTACGAGGAAAATCATGACCTGTGTGTTCCATAAATGTTTAGGGGCTAAAAGTGGAAAAGAGACGGCGGCCAGTACTAAGCAAAGAATGGGGATAATGATTTTTGATAAATTGTTTAACAGCTCACTGGAATATTTCATTGAATCAACGTGGGCAATTGGGGCTATCCTGAAACTTGTTGGTGAAAAGCCCTTATTTACTAGAAACTTCGAATAAACCTTTATTTTAAGTTCGTTTTTTCCCGGCCTTATAAGTGCATCAGGTACAAAGTAAACGCGTTCGGTATCCATGTTGTAAGAGTATTGAGGTGGAAAATTACCCGTCTGGCCAATTTGATGTCCATTGAGAAAGGTCTTATCAGCATCTCCGATCTTTCCTAGGTAAATACCCTGACTATCCTTTAAAGCTTCATCCTCTATGAATGTTCTGTACTCAGCATAGCCTTCGAATTCTCTTGAAAGTGGATTTTTATTAGCTGGAAATGAATTCCATGACTCAGATTCAAGAGTTGCTAAAGTATCTGAGACCCTGAATTCCCAAACATTGGCGTGGGCAACAAAAGCATAGAAGATTAATGAAACAAGGATAAGAAATTTCATTTTAACCTCTGAATCCAAATAATTTCATGAATTGATTTAACTTTGCCGGCATTTTTTTCGAATGCTTCTGCATAAATTTCATCAACAGCAGAGAGCGCTTTTTCAGAGAGTGACGAATAGTTTTTGTTTAAAGAGAAACCCAAAAGCATTTTGCCTTCGTCTGTGAGACCTAAATCATTTTTTAGACCATTAATATCAAGAAGTGTTTCGACCTTATGGCGTGAAATTTTAAAATCAGATGTTTGTTCTAATATTGTGAGTATTGGTTGAAGCTTATCCGTACTACCGTGATTTGCAGAGCTGACAAGTCCAGGATGAGTTTTAAATGGATTGTCTGAGGTACCCATCATAATTGCCATTGAGCCGTGGATCTTCAATTGCTTTGATAAATTAACCAAGGTGTCAGGTGTGAGGTGGTAGAAGACATAGCTTGCGATTATGAGATCAAAATCTTGGGTGCTTGGGAAGGTTTCCTCTGCATAAACAACCGTAGCTTCTTTTCTTAAATTATCCACAGCGAATTCAAGACTCGTACGCGCAGGTTCTGTTAGCCAGAGGCCAATATGTTCTGGATTTGCCTTAAGAAGTTGAAGATACTTCTTTGTCATCTCTCCATTGCCGCAACCAACGTCAAAAACTTTCAGTGGGACTTTCGTTCTAACGTCTACTGAAAGCTCCTCGAACTTGGACAAAATTCGTTCTCTGAAGTTGGATCGCTTCAAGAATATTTCGTATCCTTCTTCATAGGTGGAGCTATCTTTAGATTCAAGAGCATATGTACTATTGGTCATATTTCCTCTCAAGAACTTCAGTTAGCTGATTGAAGTGTGTTGAAATGCTATTTTCTCGCTCTAGACATAGATCAATCATTTCTTGTATTTCACGGTCAGCGATTACATTCTCCAATTTAATTATCTTTAAAATTCCTAGCATGTTTTGGAACTCTTTTCTGAGTTCGTGCTGTAATTCGTTTTGGCAAATCATAAACTCTTCTCCTTTACAGAAAGCATCTCTGAAAGTGTAGATGGAGCTATTTGCATACTTTTAGCAGACTGACGAAGGTTTCCACCATTTCGCTTCAGATATTCATTAACTATTTCTTTTTTGAAATGATTCATGAATTCTTTTAGACCCATATCTTCGACGAGATCGAGATGATGTTGGGTAAAAAGCCTCTTCTGAGGAGGGAGATTAGATCTGATTCTCGATGGTATATGTTCAGCTGTGATGAGTCGGTGCCCATTCACCACCCAATTTTCTAAGAGGTCTTGAACTTCTCTCGTATTTCTTGGCCATGAATAACGTTTTAGGATTTCTTGCGCTTCTTCGGTAATGAGCATTTGAAACGGTTGCTTTGATATGAAATGTTCGAACAGTGGTATGATGTCTTCTGTTCTTTCTCTGAGTGGAGACAACTTAATTTGAAACGTACTGACTCTTGCATATAAGTCTTCTCTAAATTTTCCTTCAGCAATCAGGCTGTGCACATCTTCGCAGGTCGCTGAGATGATCCTGAAGTCGGATTTAACTGGAATACTTGATCCCATTGGATAAAACACTTTCTCTTCGATAGCCTTAAGGAGAAGTTTTTGGACCTCAGTGGTGAGAGCATGAATCTCATCTAAAAAAAGTATGCCCTTATGCGCTTTTTGAAGCAGGCCAATCTTATCAGAGGTAGCACCAGTGAAAGAGCCTGCTTTGTGCCCGAAAAGTTCACTACGAGAGGTTTCTCCAGAAAACTGTGAACAGTTAACTTCAATGAAATTGTCACAATTGAGAGTTTCTTTAATGAGATGGGCGACAACTCTTTTACCTGTACCAGTTTCACCATCTATGAAGATTGGTTTATCAGAAATTGATAGATTGATAATTTTAGAAAGCTCTTTTGCTTGGGATTCATTTCTGGTGATGAACCCTTTCCTGATCTTTTGTAGAAGGGTCATTTCTTTCTTGTTAAGAAAATACCTGGCAATAACTGAATCCAGCTTTTGATCATCAAATGGTTTTAAAAGATAATCGCGTGCTCCAAATTCTAGAGACTTTTGGATTGTACGTTTATCAGATTCGCCAGAAAGAACTACGGGATAGGCTTTATACTCTTGAGTTAGCTTAATGAGATTTAGGCCACCTAGTTCCCCGTGAAGATTCAAATCGAGAAACGCCATATCATATGAGTTTTTAATTAAGAAATGTTTGGCCTCCTCTTTAGAGGAAGCGGCTTCTACATGGCCATAACGGCTCAATATACGCTTAGAAACCTTCTGAGTGTATAAATCGTCTTCAACAAGCAGTATTCGTAGGTCATTTTGCATAGGTCTAGGCTTAAACCAAAATAATTTGAACTCCTCAACTTAATTCCGAACAAATGTTCGGAAATCCGATCATTATTAAAGGCTCGTTGCGTCACAATCGTCATTGTTCGGAATACAGAATGAACTTGTTCGGGTCTTCGTACATCTCCTTCCTCAACTGATTGATCTTTCAGTCTTCCATCTTGGCCCGTTGCTTGTAATGGAGACAATCACTCACTTAATGGTTGGTGAGTATCAGGAGTAAAACGGTGAAAACAATTTTTAAAAGATTCATAGGCGCACTCTCTCTTTCGAACATCTACCTTCGAGACGCTCGTAACTTTCACGAAGAAGCAATCACTAAAGTTTTGTCTCTTCATTGCCAACTTTATTAAAGGAGTACGATGAGATTCACCCCTAAGGATATTGAAGTCGTTAAAACTGGTCTTAACTTTTTAACATTTTTTGAACGACACATTTTATTCCATAGATTTTGGGAGAACAAAACGATTGAAGAAATCGCTGTGGAAATGGAGCTTGAATGGCATGAAATTGATCATGCCATTACTGAGGCTTTGAATAAGCTCAGAGTCTATTGTCTTGAGCATCCGCAATTTAAGCTAGGCTTCTCGCTGGAAGCCGCATGAACAGGAGTATTTATGAAATTCGAACTCGCTTTTTTGGCCATGTCACTTTTCTTTGTGGGTTGTAGTAGCCCAGGAAGAGTTGTCGATGAAGCAAAAATTAATGCTTCTGAAAAATTCACTGCTCGTAACATTGATCGTAGATAGATCAGGTAGAGCCTCGACAGTTTCATAATGGAAAAGGAGTTTTAATGAAGTCATTGAAAGAAGTTCTTGCTGAGACCATTCCTGCTTTTTTTAGATTTCAGGTTTATACAAAAGATCAGATGGCACAAAAGAAAACTGTCGGGATGGCCTACCTCCACGAAGGACAAACCATCTACACGCTTCGCTTATGGACCTTTTTAAACGAAAAATTCTTTCTCATGCCATCACAAGATGATCCTACTCGATATTTCATCATGACTAGAGAGGCGAATAAAACTCCAAATTCCAAAAATAAGTTTTTCTGGAATATTGTGGGCAATGCTAAGGCCGATGCCTCACAAAGTTTTTTTGAACTCAACTTCGATCTGTTAGATAAGAAAATTTTTATGAACATTTATCCTGAGGAGTCTTCGCATCCTCGTAAGAACCAATTTATTGAGCCTATGGCCGCGTAAGGTCTGACACTGTCTTTTTTTATAAAACCTTTTTAGGGGAATCAATGAATAGAAATTCACTTGCTCTCTGTGTGGCACTTGTCGCCACAGTAGGACTTTTTTGTCCAGAACTTGCTCATGCCGGCCTTGAGTCCAGTTTGATGGGAATCAAAACCAAGCTAACTGGAGTCATCCTGCCTTTGCTGTCAGTGATTGGAATTGCGATTGCTGGGATTTCTTTCTTCACAGGAAATCCAAACGCTAAACAGCACATTGCATACGCCATCATCGGTTGCATGATTGGTTTTGGAGCACAAGGTATTGTGGACTTTATCTCTCAAACTGTTCGCTAGTGGGGTGAAGAATGGAAGACGAAGGACTCATTACTACGCGAGTGCCACGCGCACTTGAAATGAAAAGTAAGCTCTTTGGGTATGAACTCCCAGATCTTCTTCTCATCTTCTTCAATCTTGCGATCACTAACTTGGTATTTGGTGGGACTTCCTTTCGTTATATCTTGGTGTGGGGAACAACGATTGGCCTAGCGTTGTTCCTTCACTTCGCTAAGAAAGGTCGTCCAGATAATTATATCCAACATCTAGGCGAATTTTTAATTCGTCCTGCTTACTACGCAGCAGGAGCAGTTGATTGCCTTTATCGCAAATTTAAAGGACAGGTGAAAAATGTTTCAAAAGAAAAACAGTGAAGCATCACTTTCAGAAGAATTGCCTTATTGGGAGTTTTTAAATACTCCAAGGCCACATTTGATTCTGAATGACGGTTCTCTAGTGAGCGGAATCAGACTTTCGCTTCTCGACATTGAATGCTTCGATGATAGCGAAGTCAATCAACTTGCTCTAAGGCTTCGCGGAGTTTTAAACTCTATTTCTGAAAACACTTCAGTGCAATTCTGTCTTTCAGTGGGGTCAGACTTTTCAGAACTCATCCAAAAGCATTCGGATAGCAAAACTTCAGCAATTCATCCTTTAGTGGCAAGTATTGCTGACTTTCGTGAAAAGAAACTTAAAGAGGCACAGGATTTAGAAGAACTCTATCGTCCTCAGCTTCTAATCTACCTACGCACTCAGATGGTAGGCAGCAAGAAGTTAAGCTTCCTCAAGAAGCAAGAAGACTTCTCAGATAGTGTGACTCGATCTTATGAGGAGAGCTTGGAACTTCTCTCTCAGAACGTAGACACATTGATTTCTTCTTTTGCCTCTATAGGTCTTAAAGCGACACTTTTAGAAGTGCAAGCGATTCAGAGACATATCTATGGGTGTCTCAATCCCAAGCGCTCTAAAACTGAACCTACGCCGAAGATAGTAACTCCCAAGGAGGACAACCTTGAGCAGGAGACATTGGAGGCAATGGAATGGCTTGCGGAACAATCACCACGGGGCCAGCTGGTCTTTGGTGATCTGATTTTAGGTTTTGAACAATTTACCCTTGATTCCAATCATCACAGGGTTGTCACACTCAAGACACTTCCAGAAGTGACCTTTGCAGGACAGCTTTCTACATTTTTGCGAATGCCATTTCACTACGATCTGATGCTTTCCTTTGAAGTACCAAGTCAGGCCGACGAGATGGCAAAACTTCAACAAAAAAGAAAAATGGCCCACTCACTTGCTGTTACTTCCGGTAACAAGGCCAGTGACCTTGAGAGTGAAACCAAACTCAGCTCTACTGAAGAACTCATCCGTGAACTTTTGAGTTCAGGGCAGCGAATTTATGCTGCCCAATTGAGTATCGCTCTTCGCGCTCCTGCAACAGAAGAAGGCAACAAAAAGCTTAATCGGCAAGTGCGAGAGGTTCTTTCTCGTTTCCGCTCGATGAATGGAGCTGAAGGTCTTGAGGAAACAGTCGGCTCTTGGAAGATTTTTAAAGGTAATCTTCCAGGTGCGCCTGTAAAACTTGAGAGGGCGAAAAAGTTTAAGACGAATAACTTGGTCGATTTCATCCCACTCTATGGGCCGCGTGAAGGAGACGATGATCCGGCGGTAATTTTTAGAAACCGGCTCAATGGGCTTGTAAGCTTCAACCCTTTTGATCCCAAACTGACTAACTACAATGCGTTGGTTACAGGATCTTCGGGTGCAGGAAAAAGTTTTTTGAACAACTGCATCCTCGTTCAAGAACTTGCTCGTGGGCTTCGTGTGTTCATTATCGACATTGGAGGCTCTTATAAGAAACTTACCGAAGCCTTAGGAGGACAGTATCTTGAAATGGATTTGTCTGATCAATACAGGTTAAATCCGTTTGATATACCTGATCCATCTCAAGGACCAAGTAATCAGAAACTCAAGTCACTCCTTGCGGTTATAGAGAGCATGATTGTGGAAGATGATAAGCTAAAACTTTCTAAGCTTGACCGTGTGCTTTTGGAGAAGGCAGTCATTGAGCTATATGAGGAAAAACGTAAGACTAATGAGATTCCCGTTCTCAGTGAACTCACTGAGAAGCTTGCTAAGTGTAAAGAATCCACGATGGTTGATATTTCTAAGATTCTTTTTATGTGGACAGGAAATCGCCCTTACGGAAAATTGCTTGATGGTAAAGGGTCACTTAGAACCGATGCTCCAATCTGTACCTTTGATCTAAAAGGTCTATCGAGCTATCCAGATCTTCAAAGCGTGATGATTTTGATTCTCACTGATTTCATTCTGACTCAGGTGGAGCAAGATAAAGTGAACAAAAAACGCATCATTCTAGATGAGGCTTGGCAGCTTTTGAAATCCAATGCAGCTGCTGGATTCATGGAGTATTGCGCTCGAACCCTCCGTAAAACGGGTTCAGGGATCACCTTCATTACTCAAGGGGTTGAAGAGATTGTCGATAGTCCCATTGGGTCTGCAATCATGAACAATACGGCAACGAAATTTATCCTGCTTCAACGTGGTGATTCAGAAATCCTCAAGAAAGCTCTCAAGCTTAATTCGCAGGAATTGAATCTAGTCTTCTCACTTGAACAACGTAAAGGTGAATTCGCTGAAGGTTTTATGATCGAGGGAGACCATCGTCAAGTCATACGAATTTATCCAAGCCCTTTTGAATATTGGCTCTCAACTTCGGATGCTTCGGACAATCGCTACATTCAAGAGCTTCGGGATAAAGGAATGTCTCTCGTTCAGGCGATTGAAGAGGCTGCTAGAACTCACCCTAACGGGATTTCTCAAGGGAGAGCAGAATGACCATAAAGAAAAGAATCCTTACGATCTTTCTTTGTTTTAGTTTGCTTCTTCCCAAGCCTGCGAAGGCTGATATGTGGGGAGGAGATGTTGTAGTACTGTTAAAAATCCTGGCCCAGTCAATTCAACAGCTCTATGAGCTTCGACAAATCGTTGGCACAGGAAAGGACACTCTTACGCTAATGAGAGACATCAATCGAGGAATCCGAGATGGACTTAGGATTATTCATATCATTAATCCAAAGTACAATCCTGGGATTTTTGGAAGTCTCGAAACAGCGGAACAAGTGCAACGAGCGATAGAAGAATTGTACGGCGCCATTCCTCAGACAAGTGAGTATCGGCTTCAAGAGTCACAAGACCGATCTGTTTCTGAAAGCATCGCTATGAATGGTACTCTGTTTCAGTATGCTGATAGTGTTGATGAAGAAACTAAAAGAATAATTGCACACTCTCAATCGACCAACCCTCAAGGGGCAGCAAAGCTTACCAATCAGTCTCTAGCGGTGTTAATCGGTGTTACCACACAAGTTCTAAGAACAAATTCGATGATGCTCAAAATGATGGGGCAAAACATGGCCCTCTCTAATAGAAAAGAAAAACTCCAGGCGTCTCAGTTCAAAACCCAATACGAAGGACTTTCTAGTGCTCTAGGTGGTCTTCCGAGGGAAACGAACTTAAGTCCTCTTGGAGTTGGTTCAGGGAGGTAATTATGCCTGACTTTGCACTATTGGGATCTCTTATGCGTGACCTTCATCAAGAGTTCGTGAATATGTATTACCTAATGCTGCCGGTGTTCTTTTCTCTCGCTGTGGTAATAGCATGGTTCAAAAGTCCGACGGGAAGTCCTGAGTTCATCGACATCATTAAGAGGACAGTCATAGCAACCATACTCTTAGTGGCGTTTCCTGATATTAGTAAGGCAATTCTTTATGTGGCCGATGGAATTACAGAAAGGATTGATAAGGTTAATAGTTTAGACACGATGATTCGGATGGCAGAAGAAAAGTCGGAAGGATACACGCTATCAGTAAGCAGTATGCTCTTGCAGTTTAATGATCTGATTATTGCGACACTTTCTTTCTTAAGTTATCTCGTGTTGTATATCGCTCGGTACTTAACCATAGCTATGTACCATTTCTTTTGGATTTTCTTTATGGTTTCCGCACCATTGCTACTTCTTTTTAATCTTTTTGAAGGGACTCAGCAAATAACGAAGAATCTTTTCAAAGGAATGATCGAGGTCGCTTGCTGGAAGATCGTATGGGCAATCTTGGGGGCCATGCTGACAGCACTTTCTTTAGGTGATGCTTATAGGGCCGAAGGTAATTATCTTGTTTTAATCGTCATGAATTTCGTTATCGCTTGCGCCATGCTTATGACTCCTATGATGGTGAAATCCATTGTAGGCAGTGGCCTCCAGTCAATGTCTTCCAGTCTCGGAGCTGCCGCAGTAGCAGCTATGGCATCAGCTCCTGCGAAAGCGGCATCCTCACTTAGAACCTCAAGGTCGTTTATCAGCGATCCAAAAGACTTTGTGAATAAACAGTTTGATAAATCTTTTAAACCGAATAGTAATCACAACCGTTCCAGCAGGTAAGGAGTTTTCTCATGCAAGAAGAAAAAACAATGAATCTTAAAATGCCTTCTCTTCCCAAGATGATGGCAGAACTGATGCACTCGAACCAATTTCTCAAGGTTTTTGTCTTCGCTGAACTTATTCTGGCCTTCATTCTTACAGTTGCCGTTTTTGTTTTGGCGACCAAAGAGCCAATGGTCATTACTCTAGGCGGTGATGGGAAGACAATAGGAAGAGCTGCCCTTCCTAAAGCTGAAGATCAAGTTCGAGAAGGAATCAAGCGCTATCTTGAAAAACGCTATCAATGGGAACCTGAAAGCGTAATCAAGAAGCTCAAAGAGTCGGAGGAATTTATTACTCCTCAAGCTCTCAAAGCTTTTCAAGGGGCCGTAGGTAATGTGGCCAAGTTTTCTAAGGATAAAATTGTTTCTCAAAAGGTCTATCCAGAAAAAATTGAAATTGACCTTAATAAAGGAACCGCACTTATTACAGGTGATCGAGTGACTTCAATCCAAGGTCTGAAAGCGGCAGGTAATTTGAAATTGGAACTCACTTTTGAATCAGGTCCAAGGACTCAAAATAATCCGTGGGGACTCTACATTTCAAAAGAACGAGAAGAATAGATTTACAAATAATAATTGCGATTCCATTTGATTCCCCAAATTAGCAAAACACGGGAGAGTCATGAAATCAAAACTTTTAACACTTCTTGCATTTTCATTTCTGGCATTCAATTCAAACGCGACTGAGCGTGTACGTCGGGTTCCAGTTCGAGGCGATCAGATTGTTACCGTTAGGACTAGCATCGGTATAGCGACAATTATCCAAGTGCCAGATCGACCCAATAGCGTTGTAGTTGGCGATCAAGAATCCTTCAAAGTTGAATATCTTGATAATGCAATCACAATTAAACCCTTATCAAATGGGGCCAAGAGCAACCTTTACATTTATACCGATTGGAAGCGGTTCAATGTTGAGCTGGTATCTGGTGGCGAAGCTGTTGCAGATTATGTGGTCTATCTAGAAAATCTAAAAGTGAAACCTGTTTCACATCCTAACGTCGATTCAGGAATCAAATGGACAAACTTTAAGAACACTCTTCGTAATGAAAACCTTCAACTTGATGTAAGGCGACTGGGACGAACTAAAGACGGTATTTTGTTAGTTGAATTTTCGGTTTCTGCCAAAAAGAAAGAAATGTTTAGACCCGAATGGCTGTGGCTCACCCAGAATGGCGAAACTCGTCCTATTCATAATCTTTTTATGTCGTCCCTTGATGTTTCTCAACAAAGAGTCGTTTCAGGAGTTTTGCAAGTTCGGGAAGTCGATCTGAATACATCTGAGCCAATGAGACTTGAAGTGAGAAAGTCGAAAACTTCTTATCTTACCATTCAAAAGGTTTCCTCATGGAAGCGGTAGCAAAGGAGGTGCAAATGGCAGGAATTCAAAATTACTTCCTCAAAGAGCCAAAGCCTTTTACGTCAAAGCGTGAGGTGAATTGGTCTAAAGTGCAAACATGGGCAATTGTCCTAGTGGGAGTCGTTATTTTAGGCATCATCGTTATGCCTTCTTCTCGGCCCGATCAGGATACGTTTCATGAAAAAGCTGAAAAAGGAAGTCTCGCCCAGTTTAAAGAAGCTGAGAATGATCCTACCCAGGAAACAATCAGACAGCTTCAAGAGTCACAAGCGAATGTTCGCCAAGTTCATGGATCACTTGATTACCTCTATCGTCCAAGCTCTTCCATAGGATCTGGTGGTGGAAGTTCAACATCTGATCGGAACTCCTCTATGATCTTGGGCCGTGGAGGATCGGACACTCGAACTCAACTGTCTGCCGGAACAAGGGTCACAATCCGACTTACGGAAAAAGCTACTATTGCTAACCAAGGGATGCCAGTAGTCGGGATTGTCTCTAACGACGTTTCTGTTGAAAGTGGAGTTGCCATTCCATCTGGTTCAAAAGTTCTTGGTGATGCTTCTTTTGATGAAGAGTCAGAACGAGCATCAATTGCTTGGCGCTCACTCATCTTACCCGATGGAAGAGAAAGACCATTCTCAGCTATTGGCATTGGAAGAGATGGGCAGGTCGGTGTGAACGGAAAAGTTCATTCAGACGGCGTGAAAAATGCTGTCGGACAAACTCTCACTCGATTTGTTGGAGCTTATGCTTCTGGCTCGATGAACACAGGGGCATTTGGAGCGAATCAAGGAGGTCATGTCAATGGAATGAGAAATGCTGTCGCCCAGACTGCAACGGATCAAGCTAATGCCATGGGCGAAGATATGCAAAAGGAACGCAAATGGATTGAACTTAGTGGCGGAGCTGAAACTATCGCCGTCTTAAATCAGCCTTTCATGTTTCGAGATCCGGGGGCCATTTATGGCAGATGAAAGTCAGGGACTCCAAGGAAGCGACAGAATCATCATTGCTATTCTAGGATTCGTTTTCATCATAAAGTTTCATGAATGGTTCATGGCTTGGGTTGAAGTACGCCGTCATCAATTTCTGTTGGCTGGTCTACTTCTTATTGTGGGTATCCCGGTTGGAATTTATCTCTGGTATAAATTAGCAAAGATCAAAGATAAAAATCTTTTTGAGAAATATGTCACGGCCAAAGAAGATGATTCTGTCTTCTGTGGAATAACGGATAAAAAGGAAGAAATTTGGGTTAAGACAAAGCAACGGGCCATGCACACGCAAGTTATCGGTACGACGAATGCGGGTAAAACTGAGAGTGTAATTCTTCCTTGGGCGATTCAGGACATTTATTCGGGGAAAGGTCTTCTTTTAATAGATGGAAAGGCCGACAATTCTCTGATTGATAAACTCTGGTCTTACACAAAACTTGCTGGGCGTGAGGAACACTTTAAGCTCTTTAGCCTGAGTCGTAGAAATGAATCATTCCAATTCAATCCTTTGCTTGGCGGTACAGCAGAAGAGATTACAGAAAGAGTCTTTAACTCTTTTGACTTTGAGAACCCATATTATCGAAGTCTTCAATACGAAGTCATGAATCAGGTCATGCGGATTTTTGAAGCTTCGAATACTATTCCAACTTTTCAACGACTCTATCAGGCAATTTCTCGACCCAGAGTCATGGAGAAAATGGCAAAGGCAATAAAAGATCCTGAGGTTCGGCGATGGTATGTGACTTATTGTGAGATGCAACCAAAAGACAGAGAGGAAAGAACGAGTGGCCTTCTTTCTGCCATAGGACATTTTGCTTTTGGAGAAAACGCGAAGCTCTTCAACCCAGAAAAGAACGCAATTACGATTGACGAGGCATTGAGGACAAATCAAATCGTCTACTTTCAATTGCCAGTATTGCTTTCACCATTCTTGGGTAAGGCAACGGGAAAACTCGTTCTTCAGTCTTTACAAGCAGCAGTTGCTAATCGCCATAGACTTGCTCAAGGAGAAGACAAAAAGTTTTTTAGCGTGTTCCTAGATGACTTCTCGGAATACCTCTATGAGGGTTTTGTCACGATCTTGAATAAATCAAGATCAGCGAATGTCGGAATCGTCTTTGCTCATCAAGCGCTGGGTGACATTACGGTTCTTGGAGATCCCGTAGCAAATTCGATTTTAACTAATGCCAATGTCAAAGTCTTCATGAGAGGAAATGATCCTGATTCTGCTGAATACTTTTCCAAAGTGATCGGAACTCTGAGTACCACGAAGTTCACTGAAAGGCAGAAAAAGAACATCTTAGGAACAAATAAGAGCGGTGATGTTTCTGCCCGTGATGTTGAGGAGTTTGCCGTTCACCCAAATATTTTCAAAAAAGATTTGGGTGTTGGTGAGGCTATTATGATTGTGCCGCATGAGCGTGGGACTAAAACTGTGAGAATCAAATTCAATAAGACTGACGACCTTGAAGCGATGCCAATTCCAGAAATTAGCAAAACTTTGATGCCACTCCTTGATGAGAAAAATGGAGAAGAACTAAAAATAGAACCAACTGAACAAGCGAAGAACACTCTTGAAAACGCATCTTAAACAATCAGGAGAAATTCATGAAATTTCAAAAAGTAAAAAAACAAATGGTTTTGATCATAAGTCTTGCTGCACTTTTATTTCAGACCGCGTGCTCGTCCATGGGAAAGTCAGTGGGCTTCGGCACTGCGATTGGCGCAGGGACTGGGGCCGCATTGGGCGGGATCGTTGATCCAGGGAAAAATGGACAGTATCGTACTCGTAACGTGATTATCGGCGCAGGGATTGGTGCGCTTGCTGGTGGTTTAACAAGTGCGGCGATTCATGAAAACAATGAACGAGACAAAGAACTTGCGTACCTTAAAGGACAAGAAGCCCAAAGGAAATCAGGCAAAACAGGTAACCCACCATCCTTACAGCAGCCGAAGGTGGAAGCGGTTTGGGTAGAAAGTAAGGTCAGCGGCAACCGCTATATTGAAGGCCATTTTGAGTACATCATTACTGAACCAACACGTTGGGAATCTCCGTGATGAGATACAGGAATGGTCGAAAGGTTTCATCATCAGTTTTTCAGGCCGTGCGATATGTTGCGAAGGTCGGCGTGATTACCAGAGGAACTTGGAACGAACTTTTTGGCAAAGGGTCACTCCGGTGGAAGCAGAAACAATTACGTCTTTTAGTAGAGGGAGGCATTTTCAAATCTCATCCTTGTGACTCATTAGTTGATACTTTCATCATCGGACATCTGGGTTTGGAGATGATTCAGGAGCAGAATTGGCGGAGTGTATACTTCGTTCAACCGCAATTCATCAAGCATGATGAAACGGTGGCAAAAGGTCTTTATAAACTAGAACGCCATGCCCTTTGCACTCGGTGGATGACTGAAAGAGAGCTTAAAGGCCAGAATTCGGCCACGTTTAAACTGAATGTTCAGGAAGGAGGAGCTAAATACCCTGATGCGGTTTTTAAGCTTCAAGGAACTTTAGCTTCCGCTATTGTTGCCTTGGAATACGAGAAAACAGGAAAAACTAATTGGCGATATAACAAAGCGATTAAAGCTTATAGTGATTCTGGTGAGTTTCATTTTGTTCTCTACATCACTGAGAACTCAACTATTGAAGCAAGGGTCAAACGTGGTATTCGCTATATTGGCGATGCGAGGCTTGGCTCAAAAATTGGTTTCATTGACGCAGAAGAGTGGAAAAAGAATCCTCTGACTGCTGAAATTCGAGGATTAAATCTTGGTAAAAGCATCAGCGAACTGGCCCAAAGAATTTAAAAAATGGAGTGTTCGTTTTCAAGGATCGGAGACGAACACTTCTAAAACTCGATGACTAAGGCCAAATGAAGAAAAACTTTATTAAAACCAATATGTTTCCGCCGCCGCCTTGTTTTTAACGTCCCTTGATCGTCCGTGACCCCTCCCACCCAACGATGTTGGTTGAAAGGGGTCACGGACTAGGGACTAAAAACTGGCGGCGGTGGTGAGTAAAAGGATTTAAAGATTATGGAAATGGTAAATGTAATAGGAATAGAGACAAAGAAAAAACGAGGAAGAAAGAGAAAAGATGAAGTAAAAGAGAAAAAAGAAATAAAGGATCAGAACAAATTTATTATTGATGTGAATAGGAACTTAGAAGAGAAAGAGATGATTCTTAATGTGCTGAGACAGGCAAATGAAAAGGACTTCGGAAGGGAGATTCAGCTTAAAGACATATTAATTCTTCTTCTGTCTAAACTAAATGTGAAAGACATCGAGAAACTCCAAGAAAATTGTCTCACAGACAGAGAAAGAATTAAAAAAGCACATATTGAATTCAATAAGAAAAACAATACCGAGCTTTCATTCGATGAATTTCTAATCAAACGGCTGGGGATTAGCTAAATTTTTGTGCATGGCCGTAAGTGGCCGAGATGTTAAAAAATCTTCAACAAAGGAGAGCTTTTGTGGAAAAAGACACTACAAATGCTACTTACTTTGCGAATGGAATTGATTACAATAAGAATGAGCAATCAAATGCTCCTGTGCTCTTTGACAACTTAATATGGCTAACTACAGATGAAGCCGCTCGGTACATTCGTAAGTCTGCAAACGCTTTAAGGATTGCTGTTCATAAGGGACACATTCACGCAAGAAAGTTCAGAAGACGATTGTACTTTAAAAAAGATGAGCTTGATTCGCTACTGGATACCTCTTTCTCAAATGGGAGGTAATTTATGGCAATCAGCGAATATCAAAAAGACGGAAAGACTTATTTTAAGGTTTACTGCCAAGTTCTAGGTAAAAAGAATAAACGCCTAAGACTTCAGAGAAACATTTATTCAATTGAGTCTCACGTTCAAGCGGCAAAAGAAGAGAAGAAATTAATTCGAGTGCTTGCTGATGAAATGGCAAGACTCGAAGGCAAAGGATTGTATTGGGAAGAGATCATATTCCGTTGGGAGATGGCCGCTAAGAATGGTCACTTCGGCGATAGATGTTCTCATCCTGACTACTATTTAACTCATGTGAAGCGACTAAGGGAAAATACAAAGTCTTGGTTTAATGTACTTGCGTCTGATCTTAAAAAAGGTGACGGACGAGCATTAATTAATTCTTTGTCTCAACTCAATTTTAGTGATTCCAAGATCGGTAAAGTTAAATCGTCTATCAACCTCATTTATAATTGGGGCATTGAAGAAAATTTAATTACTGCTCAGTCATCCCCAGTTGAAGGCTTAAGCTTTCATCAAAAAGATGAGAAGGTTCCTAAAATTCTTAGTCTTGAAGAAGTTCAAACACTCCTGCTTGAAGCTAAAAGAAGAGATCATCCCTGGTATCATGCTTGGGCTTTTGCTCTTTTGTCGGGCATGAGAAGTGGTGAGCTTATGGCTTTAAGATGGTCTGACATTGAAATAGACAAGATGCTTATCCGAGTTTCCAGATCCTACAGTTCCCAACGTAAAATTGAGAAATCAACAAAAGCTGGATATTGGAGGACGGTTCCTATTTCCCAAGAACTCCTTGAAATAATCAATGAGCTAAGGGTTTTTAATGGGAAGAACGAGTTCGTGCTCCCAAGGATGGCATACTGGACTAACGGATATGCTGGCTCCATTTTAAGACAGTTCTTAAAACAAATTGGGATTGAGAAGGATGTTGTATTCCATACTCTCAGGGCCTGTTTTGCGACACACTTACTGGCTTCCGGTGCTGAAGCGGCAAAAGTCATGGCGATTGGTGGCTGGCAAGATTTTAAAACCTTTCAGATCTATATTAGATTGGCAGGGATTGATACTGCTGGAGCAACTGATAGACTTTCAGTTCTTCCGTCCAAGCACAATGAAAAGAACATCCTGCGCTTTAAAAATTAGTTTCTCAGGGTCATTTTGAATGGCCCTGACATTTCTCAACATTTCTGTGGTTTGCTGTATGACCTCGTAAATTTATGTAAATATGTGGAATTGCAAAGCAACGTACATTTCCACCAAATTTCTCACAAAAAAGCCGGACATGATCCGGCTTTTTTTATGGCTTAAGAGGTCTTTCTGATTTGCTATATTGGCCATATCTTTGGCCATCACCGTACCCCTTCATTTCACGAGTACTATTTTTTTCCGATCTAGAAGAATTATATCTTACTGAGGCATTCGCCTGAAAATAAATTTATTGATTTTAGGTAGATAGCGAGGGGGATGCATGTCGATTTTTTTTCTCCCGAGACATGACCTGGCTGGATATTATAACGAAAAAAAACGACTCAATAACGAAGTCGGAAATATTGCTATTTAATCTTTATTAGATTCAGTGACTTGTATTTTTAAAGAATATTTAGAATTCAAAAAAAAGCGTCTATGACCTATAAATTTCGGGCGCTGTTGCCTCACTCAAGGCTATCTCCCGAATTAGTCAAAATATCTGGCACTAATGAGAAATAGACTTTTTTAGTCAGGGTAGCATAAGTTTATGAATATTTTGAATTTTCCGATCAGAGTTCATGAGATTTTTATTTCTCCTTCTTATTTCATTTCAAGCTTACTCCCAGATTCAGGATTTTAATGATCAGTCCAAAGATGCTCTTTTCGACCAGTTTAAAATACCGTCTGCCGTTCAAAAACTAGATAAGGTAAAAAGTATAAATTATAAAAAGAAGATAATTCCAGAATATCCCTTAGGCCAATATACAGCTTATTATGAAAGTTTAGAAAAACTTGCTGATGATATGATTTGCAACGAAATAGCTATCCCAAGCATTCTGGAAGTTGAAAGCATTGATGACCTATATGGCCCACTTGAAAGAGCACTTGTTAAAAACTCATCAGTCATCCCATGCAATCCTAAATCACAAGAAACAGTTTCTATGGAGAAGCTTGATATGATCTTTAACAAACTAAAATCCAACCCAGGTTTTAATAATGATCATCCATCTGGTCACTGTTTTAGTCGAACTTATTTAATATCTAAAGAGCTGGATGATATGGGAGTTAAAAGTAAGCAACTCCATATCAATGGATGGATTTTAGGTGCTTATCAAAAGAATAATTATTTCGCTCCTGAAAGCTACGATGTTCATAAAGTAAATATCGTGAAAGTGGAAAGTCTAAATGGACCTAAAGAATATGTCATTGATCCTATGTTCCTGGATCATCCAATTGAACTAGAAGAGTATAAGAAATCAATCAGTCTTGATGGATATCCAAATAGCTATTCAATACGAGACCAAGATGATCATTATGAATTTTATAGATTTAATAGTACTCGCGGAGAAGAAAAGTTTTTTGATAAGAAGGATTGTTCTTACAACGAATATTTATTAGAAAAAGATCTAGATCTGGTCCAGAAAAGAAATCAAGATTATAGTGAGCGTCACAAGTTATTACTTGAAAATAAGTATCTGTCTCGTGAAGAGGCCTTAAATGCTGCTCGAAATGGTGCAAAGAAATAATCCACAACTACAGAAAATAACAAATTGGTCATAACGACTAGTTTGATGACCAGGCTTTGAATTTAAAAACGAAGAAATAGTGAGCAAGCAAGTCTTGCTCAATAAGTAAAATCGACTTCTAAATTTTTTGTTCTGGGTGGGAACGAATCCTCCCAAAAGTTATCGTCTCTGCCTCCGCATTATGGAAATCAATAATTGATGATTGTCGCTTGTGTATTAAATTTCGCCCAATATTTAGAAATTATTTTATCGGCAATGTTTTTTCCTTCGCCTTTTTCTGTAAGAGCGATGACTGAACCTCCAAAGCCTCCACCAGTCATCCTACCACCATAAATTTGTGGGTAGTTTTTGAATTCATCTACTAGAAAGTCAATTTCTGGAATTGATACTTGATAATCTATCGATAGTGAAGAATGAGACTTATAGAGAAGAGCTCCGAGTTCTTTAAGATCTTTCTTTCTTATCGCTTCAATTGCAGAATGCACTCGTTGATTTTCACTATAAACATGGCCCACTCTCTTTTTTAGAACAAGAGGAAGTGAATCAAAATTAAGAGGCTTATGGTGTAAAAGTCTTAATGATGGAATATTTAATAGGCGGCAAGCCTCTTCACATTCTCTTCGACGTTGATTATACCCATTTTCAGCTGAGAGTTGATGTTTAATTCCCGAGTTAATGATAACCAAATCAAATTTCAAATCGGCAAGGTCAATCATTTCAGATGATAAATTTTGAGTATCTAAAAAAAGAGCAGTATTGGGTTGGCAGTAGCTGACTGCCATCTGATCCATAATTCCGACTCTTGCTCCTACGAATTCATTTTCTACTCTCTGGCCAAGCTTTGCGATGTCATTTATTGAAAGATTAAGTTGGAACATCTCATTTATTCCTTTAAGTACACCAATCTCGAGTGCTGCACTTGAGGAGAGACCCGAACCTTCTGGGATCGTCGAGTGAATCTCTAGATCCATTCCTTGGAGTTTGTACTTCTCTTTCAGAAGAAGAAAAGTAACCCCCTCAAGATAGTCAGACCATGTTTTCTTTGGTGCTTCCTGACCTAGTTGATATTGATGAGATCGATTAGCAGAGCTTCTAATCGTAATCAGATCATCAGAGCGCTTTTTAATTTTTATTTCAGTTGATTGCGAAATAGAAGTAGGAAGAACCCATCCGCCATTATAGTCCGTGTGTTCGCCAATAAGGTTAACTCGACCGTGAGTTTTGATCTTGATTTCATTCATGTGATTTCTCAAATTATAATTTGGATATTTTTTAATTCCATTGCTTTTTCTTCAGGTAAGCTATCATTCACAAAAGTTCCAGCACCCAATTCCGTTCCGGCGAGATATTTAAGTCTATCCTTGTTTCGATAGGGTGGAGTTATCTGAATAAAAAAGTTCCAGTAATTGACTGCACCTAAATTTACAGGTGCTTGATAAATATTCATTAAATAGGGGAATGGTCTTTGCCAAAGTTGATCAAACTTTAGAAGAGTTTCTTTTAAAGTTTTTGCCAGATCTCTCATCTCCTCTGGGTTGAGATCATAAAGAAATTGAACAGGTCTTTTGGGGGCAATCCATGTTTCGTAAGGATACCTCGCAAATGAGGGGATAAAGGCAAGGGAATGTTCATTTTTTGAGATGACTCTTTGATCTTCATCAAGTTCATTTTTAATAACCTGCTCAAGAAGGGTCATTTTATTTTCAGCATAAAAAGATTCAAAAGATTGATTAAATTTATCGATCACGGGAGGGATAAAGGGATAGGCATAAATTTGTCCATGCGGATGATGTAATGTTACACCCATCTCCACACCTCTATTTTCAAATGGCATGACGTATTTTATATTGAGATTTTTTTGAATCTCTTTCGTTCTTTCTGCCAGAACCTCCAAAATGAGATCTATATGTGATAAACTTAAGTTACCCAATGAACTGTCAGGATCTTGAGTAAAAACGATCACTTCACAATTACCATCCGAAGGAATTGTTTGATTGCTTTTTGCTGATGGATTCTGGGTCATGGAGGGAAAAAGATTGTCAAAGACTGCAACGTCATAATTCCCGGTTGGTAGCTCGGTTGGGAAATTCTCATCATCTGAAGGATTGAGTGGAGAATAGTTTTTAGGTGGTAGAAAAGTTCTGTTTTGTCGATGACTTGCGTAAATGACCCATTCTTGTCGCAAGGGGTGCCAGCGTCTATGGGGATTAATTTCTGTAGGGCCAACAGGATTTAGTATTTTGAAATCACCGCTGATTTTAGTTTGTGAATATAAGTGTAAATTTCTACCGTCTGGTTTAATAAATGATTTTTTTTCCATAATTAACTATATTTGAATTCAGGAGATTTGTTAATAATGTCCAAAATAGAGCATTTTTGTCTTGGTAATAAGAATCACATTTTTCTTGAGGGTATTAACCTAGGGGCAGCGATTACGAAACTCTGGGTTCTTGATAAATCTGGAAAACCCAGAAATATTGTTGTCGGTTTCGACTCTGCAGGTCACTACAAGAATAATCCGAATTATCTTGGAGTTGTCGTTGGAAGGTTTGCTAACAGAATAAGAAATGCGCGTTTCGATTTGGATGGAGTTGAAATTAAATTACAAGCAAATCAGTCGGACAAGCATTCATTGCATGGTGGATATGATGGTTTTCACTGCAAAATGTGGAACCTAAAACATTTAACTCAAGATTCTGTGACACTTCAATACTTCTCTAAAGATGGAGAGGCCGGTTTTCCCGGAAATATCGATGTCGAAATTACCTACAAAATTGTTTTAAATAAGATTGAGATCATTTTTAAGGCAATCTCAGATCGTCGTACTCCTTTAAACTTAACTCAGCACTCTTACTTCAATCTTAACGGAGAGGGAACAATTGAAACTCATGAATTGAGAGTCCCATCAGATGAATTCATAGAAACAGACAATGAATTAGTTCCAACAGGAAGGATTATTCCCCTTCCAAGCAATATCGACTTCAACTCTTCTAAAAGTTTAAAAAATATTTGTTCACAGGGTGGTGTCGATCACTATTTTCTTTTAAAGAATCCAATGGAAAAGGTTGATCTCTATTCAGTCGAAAGTGGAATAAGGATGAAACTTCAGACAAGCTATCCTGGTCTTCAAATTTACTCAGGGCAAGGTCTTCCAATCCCTTTTAATGGAATTTGTCTTGAGGCGCATGATTTCCCAGATTCTTTACATCATCGGCATTTTTCTCAAAGCGTAGTTGGGCCTCTTCAAAATTTTGAGAGAAGGATCGTTTTAGAATTTTCTCAGATTTGAGAAAAAAGAACTGTTTAAAATCTGTTCAGCTTATAAGAAAAACTGTCAATAAATTAGTATATTGTTTCATGTTTATTTTACGCTTATAATTTAAGACTCACACATGTTGGAGTGTAGTATGTATGCACGGGGGACTATTCTAGGAGTCACTCTTCTATTTATTTTAGTCGGCTGCAATAATATTTCTTCAGAACGCTCCTCGGGGATCATAAACTTTGATCCTGACGGTCCAGTCAATCTTGGGAGTGTTGTCGTGGGCTCTTCAGGAGTCGCCACTAGTTTTACGGTTCTGAATTCGGGAAATGCATTGACCTCTTGTTCCGACGCCGTTCTTTCAGGTGTTAATGCTTCAGAATTTATTTTGAATGGGGCCAGCAGTTGCAATGCAGGTATAGCTGCCACTGGAACTTGCTCTGGCATTAGTGTTCTTGCTCAACCCCAATTTGTAGGAGCGAAATCTGCATCTCTCACATTAGTTTGCGGAAATTATTCCTCCACTGTCAATTTGACTGCCACGGCCACTTCTTCAGCTCCAACGGCCCTGGCCCCTAGTGGTCTCAGTTATTCTCTGTCCACAATCACGGCGACAAAAGGCGTAGCGATTTCGGCCAATTTACCTACCTCATCGGGTGGAGCGATCACGAGTTATGCCCTGAAAACCTCTCCCACTTCCACGGCCCAAGTTTTACCGGCAGGTTTATCACTGAATGCAACGACTGGGGTCATCTCTGGAACTCCAAGTGTAATTCTGCCCTTAACAAGTTTTAGTGTGTTGGCGTCAAATTCAGCAGGGTACACAACGACCACTATTACTTTAGTGGTGAAGGACGTTGCCCCATCTGCATTAAGTTATACTCAAAGCACGGCCACCTATCCTGTGAACGTGGCGATTGCTAACAACTCGCCCAGTTCATCCGGTGGGACCGTTGTTAGCTATTCTGCGAGCTCACTTCCTGCTGGGCTCAGTCTCAATCAGGTCACCGGAATTATTTCCGGAACTCCAACTACAATTGGTTCAGGCACCTATACAATAACCGCTTCAAACTCTGGAGGCGTTACGACTAGGGCCCTCACACTGAGTGTCGTGGCGTCTACTCCCACACAAACAAATGTCACTTTCAATGCTATTCCTTACTCTGATCCAGATCTCGTCGCCCCTGGAAGAGGAGCTCACTACTGGCTTGGCACGACAGGTTCACTCGCAGTTGAAATTCCTATCGCAGGTATGCCTGAGCAAAGCCTTGATCATTTTGCCCGTTTCAAATGGGGACAAATTGAAAGTGATACTGGTGTTTACAGTTTCACCCGTTTTAATGCTGAAATTAATGCAGCTATAACTGCTGGTCGTAAATTCGACTTCTCCATTATGAGTATGTGCCCTCCCACAAACTGTTCGGGAACTCTGACTGTAGACGGATTCTCTCTCAGCTACCCACTTCACGTCCACACCAGCATGCAAGCGGAAACAGTGAAAGACTGGGCCGTTAGTAACACCGCTGAAGGCTCCTTTTGGGTTCCAAACTGGAACAGTCCTTCTTATCTTTTGGCATGGGAAAGAATGTTATTGGCCTTGGCGGCCCATATTGAAACTGGCTCTTACAATGGTATCCGTTATAAAGATGTGATTGGGAGAGTGGATGTTCGAGGATTCGGAATGTGGGGGGAGTGGCATAATTATCCGTGGGATGCGTGCAACTGTACACCTGCCGGAACGAATCCGAGCGCAGCTAGTTTAATTCGAATTGTGAATTCTCATATCACAGCTTTTCCAAATTTTCAGTTGATTGGATTATTGGGAGGATTTGCGGCGACTTCCATTTCATCACGCTACATCGTCCCTGATGAGGCTTCATGTTACCTCGCAACGGCGAAAAATAATTTTGGTGAAATTGGTTGGCGTCGAGATAACTGGGGAACAAACGCTTCATGGATCCTAGGTTATGTGGATAATAACCCTGTGGTATGTAATGGAGTCCCACTAAAAAATTTAATCATGAACAAATGGAAAAAAGCTCCAATTATTGGTGAGCCAAATGGTTCTGCCACGACAGCAGCCACTGGTGGTGACTGCGCCTTTTATGATCTTGAACGTCAAGTTCGAACCTACCATGCTTCGGGATTTGGGAACGGAAACTGGGGCGGGGGCCAGAGCATTCCCTGTGCTCAAACCTATATCAGGGCCGCCTCTAAGGTTTCTGGTTACCGATTGCAGTTAAATGCTGGGAGCTACACTTCGACAGTTGGATCAAATAAAACTCTTAATGTTCAACTTGCCTGGCGAAATGTTGGGATTGCTCCAGTCTATGAAAACTGGAACGTCGTGTATCAGTTAAAAAATTCTTCAGGGTCAGTTGTCTGGAATGGTAACTCAAGCATGATTTTGAAACTGTTTTTACCAGAGACTTCAGACCGGATTGTTAATGATTCATTTATTTTACCTTTGTCGCTTGTTTCCGGATACTACTCACTAAGTGTGGTCATCAAAGATCCGACCAGTTATCGCAAACCACTGCCACTTGCTATTCTTGGACGAGCGTCCGATGGCTCGTATCCTCTAGGAGATGTAGTGGTTCAATAAAGTAAGTCTCAAATAAAGATCTTCGGAATTTTTTAAGTAAAGAATTCAGTAAAAATTTAGCTGATTCTTAGGTAAAACCTGAAGATTTCACGTCCTTAGAGAGACCGGAGGTCATCCAGTTTTGATGGGTCTCATTTTAAATTTTTAGTGTGGAAGTAGTCCTCATTCGCACTATCCTTAAATTGTTGTGATCCTGATGAAACACCCCCCTGTCTCCTCGAGTAAAGGAGTACTGGAGCTAAGGCCATCTTGGGTCAAGAACTTTCGCCTTAAAGCTAATGGGAGAGTTTCTGCGAATGATGAGGCCGAGGTGAGTAGGACAAGGGCAAGATTCATCTCGTGATGGAATATCAAACTGGTGACAGTAAAAATTGCCTATCATTTTAGGTGAGGAATCTCATTTTTCTGCCCCAAAAGGATGTTAAGTGCTCAAAAGAACGAAGGCGAGATTGAGATGATCGTTTGTTCCTTTGTGATAAAATGGTTAGCCCCTATAATCATCTCTATTGAGTTATTCTTTACGAACAGTTCGGAAATTTTAGGAGATATTTTATGAAGTCTTGCATATTAGCTTTAGCTCTAATCCTTCAGTTTTTCACATTTACTGATGCTCATGCGTATACAGTTAGAGACGCTGGAAACGGTAGAATTGAAATTTTTTGCGGAAACAGGCAACCCCCAAGTATTGCGGACAATTATCCTAGCGGTCAAACAAACATGCATCAAGTAACTGTTTGGGCAAGGGCACACTGTAAGGAAGGACTTGTGGGAAATCCTGTTCTTGGTGGTGGAAATGGGGGAGCTCCTACTACGGTACAAAAGAAAGCCAATATTAATAAATAAATTCCTTTTCTCATAAAGCATAACGCCAAAGCAAGTCGAGTGATTGTGTCGGGTTTTCTGCCACGATCACTCTGGCTTCATGTTAGACTTCAATTCTGTCGATAAACTGATGAATGAATTATCTTTTAATTTTTATCCTTATTCTTTTCTCAAGCTGCGATTTTTATAATGTGTCCATCAAATATTTCACAAGCAAGACTCCAATTGATGATCCCTCAACTTGTAAATCCCAAAGGCCTCTAACTCAATCTGAAATTCAAGAGCGGCTGACTAAGATGCGTCTCAATCGATCTGACCGAGGCTTTATTTGTCTCGCCAATAGTGATCTGGCGGGATTTTATATTTCTTCCGCCCATGTGGCCCGTTTGATTGAAAAGTTCCAGGGGTTTGATGACCTCAACGATGCCTTCCGTTACTTCGGAACTAATCCTGAGGATGTATTAGAGGAGTCTGGATTTGATTCTATTGAGATTTTACTTCACATGGGTTCTTCCTCAGATGATCCTTTGGTCATATCTTCTTTAAATTGGTCCAATGTCGACATTACCAACGCAAATCTAAAAGATATGAACTTTGAGCAGACGGATCTCAGTGAGGTTGAGGGACTAAGTGTTAGCATGCTTAATGAATTGTACAGGTTTGAAGGTGCCAAGCTTCCCGCCATGGATGTCACAGGATGGAATCCGTCTGGTAAAAATATTCAAGATATGGACCTCTCAAAAGTTACGGGGCTGACAGTGGCGATGTTAGATGCTGCTTCTTACACTCAAAGAGTCAAGCTACCTGTCATGGACATCACCGGTTGGGATACTACTGGTAAATCATTAAGTGAAATGGATCTCTCTCTAGTCACAGGACTCACTCTTGAGATGCTTAATAATGCGAGCAATATTTACGGCGTTAAACTACCAGCGATGAATATAACTGGATGGGATACAACAGGAAAAGAAATCAGTCGAGTCGATTTCACCATGGTGTCAGGCTTTAGCCTTTCTATGCTGAGCACAGCTTCGTCTTATTACGGCGTCAAACTGCCAGCAATTGATGTGACTGGATGGGATACATCGAGCATTCAGCTCGGTGGTATGGATCTATCGAGGGTTACAGGTTTTACCATTGATATGCTCAACAATGCTTCATCTATTGATGACGTCACGCTGCCTGCTATGGATATGACTGGTTGGGATACATCGGGCAAAACAATTTATGGGGATTTTTCACGTGTCACTGGCCTTACTGTTGCCATGTTAAATAATGCTTACAGAGTGGATTATATTATTCTGCCAGAAATGGATGTCACAGGTTGGGATACAAGCGGCAAAGAAATCGCTGGTGATTTTTCCCGAGTCACTGGACTCACAGTCTCCATGCTTAATGATGCTTCACGGTTTGGAGGAATATTTCCGGAAATGGATGTCACTGGATGGAACACTACGGGCAAAGAAATTGAGAAGTCTGATTTATCTAAAGTGACAGGACTAACAGTCGGGATGCTTAATAATGCTTCATATATCGGACAACTTAAACTTCCGGCCATGAATGTCACAGGATTGTCTCCCATGTGTTTTGAAATTGATAGTTGCTTCTATGACATGGACCTCTCTCTTGTTTCGGGCTTAACAGCATCTATGCTCAATAACTTTAATGACGTTAGGTACATGAAGCTGCCAGATATGGATGTCAGTGGTGTTGATCTCACCCTTAAGCGTTTTAATTCCTATCGCTCTGGGGCGCAGATTGTTCTTGAGTCTCTCTCATCCCCAGATTTGAGCACACTTGAGTTCTTGACAGGTGAGGATTTAAATTTTCTCAGTCAAGCCACGGATTCGATACTTCCTGTGATGGATGTGACGGGTTGGAAGATCACTAATGGATTTAAGATTAGTGGTATGGATTTATCACAAGTATCTGGCTTCACAATTGATATGCTTAATGATGCTGATAATCCAAATGGAGCTAAACTTCCGATCATGGATGTTACTGGATGGGATACGACGGGAGTCAGCTTGGAAGGGATGGATCTGTCTCTGGTGACTGGCCTCACAGTGGCCATGCTAAGTAATGCCTATAAAATTTATGGATCGAAACTTCCTGCTATGGATCTCACCGGATGGGATACAACAGGAGTGAACATGCAGTATATGGATTTATCTCTTGTTTCTGGTCTAACCCCTGCGATGCTAAGTAATGCTTCAACTATTGAAGGAGTCAAACTTCCTGCCATGGATGTCACCGTATGGGACACGACTGGGATAGACTTGAGTTTAGTTGACCTTTCCCTTGTTTCTGGGTTTTCTGTCACCATGCTCAACAACGCTGCAGTGGTTAATGGAATTGTATTACCGGAAATGGATGTGACAGGTTGGGAGACTTTGGGGAAAAGTATTAAGGACGTAGATCTTTTCGAAGTGACAGGATTAACTATTGGGATGTTGAATAATTTAGGCCCTGGGATAAAACTACCGGCCATGAATGTGACTGGATGGGATACAAATGGGGACTCCCTTGAGTCAATGGATCTTTCAAGAGTCACTGGTCTCACCGTGACGATGCTTAACAATGCTTCTTCCACACAAGGGATCATATTACCTGCTATGGATGTTACTGGCCTGGATACGAATGGCAAAGAAATCAGCGGTGATTTTTCCCGAGTCAGTGGACTTACAGTTGCCATGCTTAATGCTGCGTCCAGTATCGTCGGAGTAAAACTTCCAATGATGAACGTGACAGGATTAGATTTAACAGGAAAGGAGATCGATAAGTGTGATTTCTCATTAGTGACAGGCCTGACTGCAGAGATGCTCACTGATGCTTCCTATGTTGGAGATACCAAATTGCCGGCGATGGATGTAACAGGATGGGATACTAATAAGCATCCAGATGGTATTCCCGGCATGGATCTAACATTAGTCACAGGGCTTACGGCCCAAATGCTTAACCAGACCAGCAACTTTAGTGGCACCAAACTTCCACCAGGAATGGATATGACTGGGTTGATTTTGTATGGCAAGAATGTGGAAAATGTCGATTTCTCTGAGACTGTTAACCTCAATTTTAATCTCTTTAAGGCGGCAGGCGGGAATGCTCGAATCAAACTGCCTTTGACCACCGATGCAGATGATTTTGGTCCAGCTCGCAATGAAGGCAATTATATCTTGGGAGTTGATTTCTCGAAAACGAGAGGAAATCTTCGAATCTATGAGGATTAAAACTTAGTCATGTCTAATGGCGGGGCAGTTGAGGCTGCTTAATCAATTTGTATCTTGATAAGAAAAGGGTCATTAACAATCATGTGATGGGTGATGTCTGGGTAAAGGATACTCCATTTGGACCAGTGACAGATTCCCTAAGAATTGCTGAGAAATTTGAGATGGAACATAGGAATGTGTTACCTGCCATTAAGAAATGTGAGAAGGAATTAGGTATTCAGCTCAAATTTGAGCTGATTAAAAATATCATAGAAAACAGGTATTTAGGTGGTGCCAAAGGCAAAGAGCGACAAAATCTTAAATACGACATAACTGAATTTGGCCTGGCGCTCTTACTACTTTATATCAACACTCCAAAAGCTCGATTAATTTCAGCAGAAATCCTCTACCGCTTCTTTATTCTCAAAACTTATTTGTTGATATGAGTGAAAACCAAATTGGCGCCACTAGAGGACATTATAGAAAGAAGATGAAGTAGAAAGGAATGGAATCAGCGATTAGATTAAGAACTAGTTGTATGATCATTTCAATCCATCCCGTAAAGTCTTACCTTTTGGTTAGACCCTCTTCAAAATGGAGCCTTGCCAGCGTCTCCCGTTGATTGATAGAAGGGGAATGAACTTCACCATATTTTTCATAAATAATTAGATGACTTGAGCTTTATTTTCTTTTTGTATAAGTTTAGATCACGCAAGAATGAACAATTAAATATGAAATTAAAGGAATCTATGTCTTGGAAGATTTATCTGCTTAGCGGACTATTTAGTATTTTCTTCGGATTCCAGGCCCTAGCAGGTTTTACTCCTACTCATTTCAATTTGCTCAAAGAGATTGTTGAAATTAATAGTGCCAGTGAAAATACTGCTGGTTCAAGAAAGGTGCGCGAGATCTTGCAACCTCACTTTCTTAAGTTAGGGTTTCAGGAGAAACGAATACCCCTGGAGGGTGGGCATGAACTCTGGGTGATGGACTTTCCTGGGGAGAAAGTAGAGCTTCTCCTGATTGGTCATCTGGATACGGTTTTTCCTGCCACTTCCGCTTTTCAGAAGTTACAAGTTTATCCTGATCGTCTAGTTGGGCCAGGGGTCATAGACATGAAGGGAGGTATTGTTCTGATTCTCCAAGCACTCGAGGAGCTTAAGGATAAAAATCTTCTTAAGAAGGTCAGAATTATTTTTAATGACGACGAGGAATTGGGCTCTTTGTATTCAAAAGAGGCCATTCATCGAGAGGCCCTTGGCGTGAAGCGCGGGCTTGTGTTCGAGCCTGGACGACCAGGGGGCGCGTGGGTGACTTCCCAGTCAGGCATGTACTGGTTTGAGATGGTGGTGCATGGAAAAGCTTCACATGCCGGTCAGGCCCCTGAAAAGGGAGTTAATGCATGTGTCGATCTTTCGCACAAAATTGTAGAGGTCGTGAAGTTAATGCGTCTTGATCGAGGTTTTTCGATAAGTCCTGACGTGATTCAGGGTGGGACCAAGACCAATATTGTCTGTGATACGGCAAGTGTGAAGGTTGATTCACGGTACAGAAATCCTCAGGATCTGAAGGCGTTAAAAAAGCGCATCAAACAACTGGCACAGACTTCATTTGTGAGGAACGAATCTAGGGAAGGTAGCACCACTGAAGTTAATATACTCAATGATCTTCCGGCCATGACTCTGGCTTCGACTCGTGAACTTTTTCAAGAGGCACAAACCGTTGGAAAAAAAATGGGAATGAGAGTTGTAGGTGAGCATGCGGGCTACGGGAGTGATGCCAACCATCTTGCGCCGACTGGAATGTCTCTCCTCGTGGGATTAGGGCCTTGGGGTGATGGCATGCACACCGAGTCCGAAACCCTTGAGCTTCGCGCTTATGACGAGCGTTTAGAGTGGCTGAAGGAATACCTCAAGGTACTGCTCAAGTGAATCGCTGGTGGTTATTAAAGATTTAATTTCAAGGTAGTCATGAAAGAACAGGCAAAAATAAGTTTAATAGAAGTCATAAAAAACTCTTTGTTACTTAACCAGTTTTCCACGGTCTTTAATGTCCCCGGTTATGGCGGGACAGAAGTCTTGGATAAACTCAAAGGGGAAAAAGAGCTTAAGGTATTTGTTAATTTAAATGAAGAGGCGGCTTTTAGTATTTCCTATGGGGTCTCTGCCAATGGAAAAAGATCCGCACTTCTCATTAAGTCTCAGGGGTTCGCAAAAGCAATGAATGCAGTGACATCCTCACTGAGTACTGAAATTAATTCTGCGAATCTCATTTTTGTTTTCGATGACACTGAAGGCAGAAGCTCTGATAATATTTTGCCCACGGAATCCATTGTAAGCTCATCTGAAATTCCCTACATCATGGTAGGAAAAGATCCTGCCAGAGACATTGCAAATGGGATTAAAAAATCTGATAAATTAAAGGTTCCGGTTGCTTTAATTATTGATTGCAAGAAACTAAATGATCACCATCATAAAAAACTTATCAATGTGCCATTTAGAAAGATAAAAGATATTCCTGTTGAGCACAGAGTTGCTTGCCCCGTCCTCACAAAATATCAGAGGGCAAGATTAGAAAATAAATTAAATAATAAAAATAAAAAAGTAATAACTCCGGTGATAACAGATATTAGAGTGTTATTGCCCGCAAGGCTTTGTACTGAATTATCGAGGTATGAGAAGTTTATTCATGTCTTCAAAAAATATAGACCATCATTTGTCTCTGGAGATGCAGGAACATCAACACTTTTTGCTTTCGCCCCTTTTCATTGTGTTGATACATGCACATATATGGGTGGTGCACCAGGAATGGCGATTGGGGCTATGCTTGCTGGAAAAACTGATGCCATTGCGATGACTGGAGATTTTTCTTTTCTTGCGGCGGGTATCCTTGGCTTCAACGAAGCTGTTATCCATGAAATACCATTGAAGCTGATCATTTTTAATAACGGAAAGGCCCATGCGACTGGTGGACAGGAATTACATCCTCAATTGCTCAATCATTTTAAAATGGCCTATAAGGATCATATTTTTAATCTAGACCTGAAAAATATCGGAGTGCCTGAGATAAGATCAAGTCTTCTGAAATTTTTGAAGCAAAAAAAACTCTCCATACTTGTGTTGGAGATTTAGTTAAACTAGTGAATCAATTTTCTTATAAAGATAATATTTGTTAGCAAGCTTCTGAACATATAGAAGTTATCATCTTTCAAGCTTTGATCAAATCAGAAGGGTAAAGTGATCTCTTCTTCACCATCATCTTCTAATTTTGATCGTGAAGATCTTGTACAACTGAATGTTTCCAAAAGGGCTGCTAATGGGAAAGAGATCGTCTTTGTTAAAGTACAAGAGTTAATCGGTAAGACACATAATTAATGCAAAAAAATTTAAAACTCCTATGATTAAGCTAAGTCATACTAACTTTTTTAGGAGCCTTCATGAAGTTCGCTCAAATTTTTATTCTCTTTTTCTCTTTTCTCACCATTAAACCCGCTAGTGCAGGGTTACTTATAGAACCACTCGTTGGCTTTTCTAAGGGCGAGCTCATTACTGATTCAGGATCTGGAAAAGATAAGTGGGATTTTACCGGCATGTCTTATGGTGGTCGCCTTGGTTATCAGCAACTAGGATTTCAAATTGGTCTTGATTACTTAAATTCAAATAACAATGTTGATCACAGTGATTGGGATTCACTAAAAGGTTCAGAGTGGACAGGATTTATTGGATATGAATTCCCGGTTCTTCTTCGCGTGTACGCGGGCTATATTTTTTCAGCAACGGGTGAAGGTGAATACCAAAATACCAACATCGATTTGATTGAAGGATCTGGGACAAAATTTGGGATTGGGTTCACGGGTCTTCCCTTTGTAGACATTAACTTAGAATACAGAAGCATTACTTATGGGGATGGTAAAATCAGCGGAACAAAGCTTGGCTATGAGCAGGAGTATGATGCTTACATGCTTTCGTTCTCACTTCCATTTGTTCTTTAATCGACTCCTTACTTAAATAATTCAAGGGCCTCCATCGTGGGGCTTTTTTTTAAATCCTATTAATGATTTAATGAACCTAACGATAATAGAGTTATTCATGCTGTTTTCTCATCTTTTTGTAGTCCTACTCTAATTTTTAGTCATCCGGCCAGCGATTGCTTAACCATACAATCAAAGATTTCGACAAAGACCTCGAATACTCATTGGGCCGGAAGTTGGTTTTTCGATTGAGGAATTAACTACTATTGATCGAGATGATCTTGTTGATGAATACTGTGATTTTAGTATAGTGGATTACAAATGGAGTAGATTATTTAAATTCAATCCTGTCTTTTGAGATTAGTGACTGGAAAGTTATGTATACTGATGTCGAGTTTATTCGAGCTTCGCAGGTCCCAGGTAAAGAGATTTTACTAAGTCGGTGAAACTTTCAACGAGAAAGCTTCGGCGGAACTCCGAAACAAGTTTTCCCCAGTTCCCCTTTGCGAAACTCGGCCAGTACCAATTTATAGACTCGATCTAAATCAGGGAGACCCTTCTGCTTGAGACACCCTCTTAAAGTGGCTATCTTTTGAATAACATCATCCACAGCTAAGTCGAAGGACTCAAGCTTAAAACGCTCAAGAAAAGATTGGGATTTGATTTTAAGTAAGTGCTTGATGATAAAAATCGCAGTTTCTTCTTCATCAGCAATATCATCTGGAATGGCATGAATGGCACTTAACCACAAAGCATGCTCAGGCCTGTCGATACGCGGAGGCATGACCCCTGGAGTGTCCAAGAGCTCAATGTCTTTATCTACTACAATCCATTGCTGCAACACCGTTTGTCCGGGTTTATCTGCAACTTTCGCGGCATTTTTATTAGCAAGTTGATTGATGATGGTCGATTTCCCTGTATTAGGAAGTCCCACAATCATCATCTTCAATTTACTCTTGGTCTCTACATAATCGGGATTACAGTCCATGCGATTTTTTTCTACAATTTTTCGTGCCTGACTGATCGCCTTTTTCATCGCGGCCTTGTCGAAGCAATTAACAAAGAGATAGGGGTCATTCTGCTCATCCAGCCACTTGGTCCACTGCTCAAGCATCTGGGTATCGGCGAGATTGGCCTTGTTAAAAATGACGAGTTTAGGTTTTTGTCCAAGTTGATCATTTAAATTGCGATTGCCAGAGGCCATGGGAACACGGGCATCACGGATTTCAAGAACGATATCCACCATTTTAAGTTTTTGCTTAATTTCACGTAGGGCCTTGGCCATGTGGCCTGGATACCAGTTATGAAGAGCATCTCGTGGGGCACTTGGATCATTTTCTCTTTTCATGGAAAAATTATAAGAGACAATTGGTCATTAACCTATTCATATAAAACCGACTAAAATGTTTCGGGAATGACTTTTTAATTCTATAATAAACGCCGATTCATCACTAATGCTCTTCTGCACTTTAGGGGCTAAAGAGAATTTCTAAAAATTCAGAAAAGTTCGGAAAAAATTTATTAAGATTTTCCTTTAACAGTGAGACCGAAGGTCGTCTTCCTTTAAAGGGGAATGATGCTTTTTGAGACTGATATGGCCTTATTTATATCAACTACTAATTTTTTTTTTCGGATACACACAAGACATCGAAATATTGTTTATTATGTGAAATGGGCATGAATTGATCAACCACCTTGTCGTAAACTATAATAGAGTCTCCTGCAGTGTCGGCAGTCCAAAAAACATTACCTCTAAAAAAATGACGAAGCCCTCTCTCTTTTACACTTTCAAATTCTACTTTGGTTGGGAGTCGCCATTTCAAATTCATCCCAAGATCAAGACTGGACATTTTCCCACCACTCAAAGCAATAGTGCACACCATTTCAGCTTCACCATAATTACTTTGCGGCAAAGGAACATGGTTCCATATGAGCTTTGTTTTGGGATCTAGAGCTACCTCATGACTAAACTCCGCCCCCTCAATCACAACAAGTTCATTTGGACTCGACTTGTGGGAACAAGAGCAAATAATTGAAATAAGGAAGAAAAGGATAAAAAAGTTTTTCATTTTTCAATTATATAAGGTAAACCCAGTTTTTGTATATGCTAGTGTGGATGAATTTTCTGATTGTTTTTCTCGGGCATATGTTTCGAACTATCTAGACTTAGATTGGTTCCATTGGATTATCAAGTTACAGATGGGTTATCCGAAAAGTAATTGATATGTTTTATATTCTTTTCTCATTATTTTTCTTTTCTCCCATCTTTTCCCAATCGGAAGAATCATTCAATTTACCAGAAGATTGCTTTCCAGGAATGAGTCAAGGACTGAGAAGTAACCAAAAAATGCTTGAATTAGGTTCCAATGAGATTAAAGACAGAGCTGACTTCAAAAAAATCTCCAAGCAAGACTCAGAAATTTGGGGGAAATACTCTGATGCTTTTGATGATCAAAAATTTTCTCGCCTACAAGATGAAAATAAACTCTTTTGGCAAAAAGCCTCTTCTGTTGACTGTACCGATATTGAGGCGATGACGAAATTATTTAATGAATACGACTCTCTCAATCAGAAAATCATTAATACTTATAATAAAAATTCAGAAAAGTTAAAGATGATAGAACCTGATCTTGAAAAGTTATTTATTGAAAAAGCTTTTAACAGTCGTTGTAATACCAAAGTTGGATTTGGACAAAATGATTCCTTGTATGGGTATAAACCATTTCAGCAAATAGGTGGAACTTGTTATGCGGCAGGTGCTTCTGCTCTTATTTATGCCGCTCAAAAAGAAAAAGTTCAACCATCTCATTTAGATCTTGCCCTTAATTGGGTGATAAACAACTCAAAAAAAGGCATGGAAAATGATCCATTGAAGTCAATGGAAGGTGGATTTACTTGCAGCACTATTGAAGCTGCCATGAACGGATATTGTCCTGCTGAATTGGTAGGCGATGAATTTAAGGGGAAAACAGAATATTCGAGTGTCGCCAAAAAGATTTATGAGGTGGATTATCTTTCTTTAGCTTTCGATGATGTAAAGGATCAAAAAAGATCTAGAAATGAATTCAAAGAAAATTTCGAATTTCATGTTGGTTGCTTCTATGATGATAAAAAAGAATATGATCGTCTAAGTAGGGATGTTTGGAGCATTATCAAAAAATGGGACAATAAATTTAATTATAAGTTTGAACTTGCAGAAGAAATTTCTAAAAAGATAATTGAACCAAAATGCCGTTCAAAAGATAAGATTAAGCATAAAATATCGTGTGAAGATTTTAGACCTGATTCAACGTTTTCAAAAAGTAGATACGATAAGATGGCAGATCTTATGATAGATAAATTGAAGCAAGGTCTCCCAGTAGGTTTATCGATAAGATCATCGGCACTCTACGAGTCAAATGCAAATCATCAGGTGACGCTTTTAGGTTTTGAAATGAATCAAGAGACACATCAGTGTGAAGCCATTATTCTTGATTCAAATGATCCTTCACTAGGTAAATATAGGCCATGGATCAAGAAAACATCTACGCCTCAAGTGATCAAGGCCCCTATTACAAATGTAATAAGTGAAGTTTATCAGTTCCAGATGGTTAAGCCAGAAGATTGATTTATTCACCTGTTCTTCTTAGTTTCAAATTTTGTCTGCGACTTTACGGTTCACTTTAAGAGTCGAACACCATTCACAGGGAGCAGTTTAGAGCTTAGGTTTTTATTCATTAAACCGATAAGAAAAGTGGGATAAATGTTTCTATATCCACAGGAAATACTCATGCAGCCGCTTACCTTTGTTATTCTTTTTGTCCTTTTTTTTCCATCAATTCTCATGGGCCAGGTAACTCAAGGTGGCCCACCGGACGATCCATTGCGTGAAACTAATGTGGTGAACTGGGGGATAGATAATGCGAGTATTATATTAGTTATGGATTTAAAGGCAGAGAAGTTAGTACCTCACCTTGAAAAGGCTTTGAATAAATGCATACTCGCCAAGAAAAGGTCTGTGAAAGTTAAAGATATATCCGAATACTATCAGATTTTTCTAAGTGAAAATTATTTTGAATCTTTTCGCAAAATTGAAAAAGAAGTGAGTGGAGACAAGAAAGCAGCGTCGACTTTGATTGAAAGTTCCTGCTCTGAAAAAGACGATCAAAAGAGAAAATGCATGCAAGATCAAGTAGACCAGGTGCTATTGAAAGACTTTTTGGAGTCATCAGTTGTTGGTCGGTACCTAGAATTAAAATTGAAACTTAATACCAAAGACTCTCTCACTCTTTTAAAGGCTATCCAGGAATTGGAAAAAAAGTGAAAAAGACTCATTCCTCTCAAGCTTTTATAAATTATCTTAACAAAATAGGTCGGGATAAAAGTGTTTTTGAACAAGCGAAATCTGATTTGCGTTTAAATCAGATGGAGCAAAAAATTATTCAAGCATGGGGCCTGTTAAGGACGGCTGATTTCGAAAAGATTTTAGCGTTAACTGAGAACTCTTCCCAAGACAATCTTATCCAAAGTCAAATCTTTCTTGTTAGAGGAATTGCGTTTCATAACTCTGGACAAATATCCCTTTCCATAGCCTTATTTGAAAAATCAATTGAGCTGATGGAAGATTATGAATTAAGGAGAATGAAGTTTGTTGCTTATTTCAATTTATTTAATGCCTGTCAAAATCTGAAATGCTACGAGCGGTTGCCTGAAATTATAAAGCAATGGCGATTTATTCCAAGAATTGATCTCAATGAAGATATTGCGATGAAGCGAAGTGAATTCAGGCTTCATTTGCTTAATGATGAAATTCAGGAAGCTCAAGAGATTGTCAGTTGGCTTGAAGGTCAAATAGAAGAAATGAGTGAGTTAAATCGACTCAATTTTCACATTGATCTCTTTGATCTTTTTGTTAAGCAAAAGGACTTTCAAAGTTGCTCTCATGTTTTGATAAAAATGAAAAAGTTCAGATCTTATCATTATGGAGCACATTATAAATACCTTAAGGCCCTGGTGGATTTTCATGTCGAAAGCAGACCGTTTTATGTTTATGAACGGGATTTTAGTGAAAATAAAGTGCTTTTTTATGAGTTATCTGTCTTGAAATGCCTTGAGGAAAAAGATCATAGGAAGGCTTTAGATTTTTGGGGAAGATTGCAGGAGCTTGATCCTACATTTTATATGAAAGGTTTTGAAACAAAAGTTAAAGATAATCTTTTTGCTATGGCAGTTTCAAAATTGTCAGATAAAAAAGGATCAGCTCATCGACAGTTCAAAAACCGAGGCAGGAGGACCAAAGAAGAATTGGTTATAGACGCCCTTAAAAGTGAAACAAGGATTGAAAAAAATAAGTTGTTTGAGCTTGTATGGGGACATTCTATTTCAACCAAGTCTGAGCTCGCTAAATTGCAGTTAATTATTTTTAGAATTAATAAAAAAGGTCATTTCCTGATTAAATATCGCAAAGGCTGCTACCTTTTAGTTCAAACAGCTCAGTCCGCTTCTTGATTTGAAAGTAATTACAAAGACTTAGCTTCCTCCTTGAAAGTATTTTTTTTCCTAGATTTTCCGGTGCCCATGCAAAATTGGCGAAAGGAGAATTTATGAAAAAACTCATATCACTGTTACTGACTCTTTGTTTTTTATCCTCATCTTTGGTTCAGGCCGAAGTCGGAGCCGAGGTGGAATTAATGAGATTGGCGGCCTCAAATCTCGAAGATGGAAAAATACATTTCAATCAATTGGACGAGACTAAGATGGCCGACATGAGTCTTAAAAAATTTGAGGATAAATTAACTAAAGCTTTAATAAAAATTCAAAAAAGGAATGATAAAATTCTTCAAAGTGGTACTGCGGATGAAATTGCCAGTAAATATCAAAAACTTAAAAAAACATTCCTGCAGTATGATCATGATTTGTATTGGAGTCATGTATTTATTGATATTGAGAAAGATGGTGGTTCAACTTATCCTGTTGAAAAAGGATGGCTGGCGAAAATTAATAATCATGATTTTAGAGATCAATTTAAAAATGATTTGATGGAAGATGTAAAACGCAGCGGATCCGTGAAAGCTTATTACAAGATTTTAAAAAAGAAATTACGTGATCTGAAAAAGCAAAACACTGATTTTCCTTTAGAGCATGTCCTGTTAATGACCTTCGCACTCATGATTATTGTTGGAATCTTTTTAATGATATTCAGCCCGATCGGAGCAGTCGCCTTTGTTGTCGGGCTTGCATGTGTTGGAACTCCCATGGTCTTTTTTCTCTTCATTCTTATACGTCAGCTGATTGATCCAATCACATGCCAGAACATCCAATTAAATAATCATTTTAAATTTACCGCTTAGGTAAGGAGAATTTTATGAAATATCTTTTATGTCTTTTGTTTCTGGGAATTGGCCTTAAAGCTCAGGCCCATGCGATTGAAGGAACCTTCTCTGTTAAAGACGGATCTATGATTTGCCGGGGGAGCTGGGATCATCCATTCTTGCCACGGACTCGAAACTTTAATGGAAGAATTCCTTCTGGGCCTTTATTAGGGAATGAAATTGATAGTATTTCACTCGATCAGAAAAAATCCGGAGTTAAAATCAGCGCTCATTATCAGTCGGGGGAGGTTGATTCTGTTACTTCTTTTCAGGGAGTTTTTCGAGGAATTAAAGTTTACGAGAAGGATCAAGCAATTATGATTAAGCAATTTGATGCTTTAGAAGTTCATCTTGATTATGGTCATTATGTAGGTTTACTCTCAAATAGTAGATTTAAGGCGAGTCTTAGTTTGACTCAAAATAATGATTTATTATTAGAGAATTTCTATGCACATGGGAAAAATAAATTAGTTAAGAAGATTTCGTGTGTGTTGCCACGTATTTAGTATGCTCGTTGCTAATTAAAATTGAAGCAATGAGCTTCTTATGAATTGGGATAAATTAAGTTAAAAAACCATACTGTATAAAGGAATGTAAGCAAAATGATCACTCCATCACCCATCAATGAATATAGTGAATTTTCTGCATAGTTTTTAATTTTGAATATTTTTATAATTTGTAATTTTAAAAGGAGACTTAGACCGATTAAAACGCAAAATCCAACAAATCCCCAAAAGCACTCTATGAGATTAATAGATTTTAGAACAGTAGGATTTGCACGTGGCTTTTGCAATGGAGTTTCGACTGTAGGAGCCTTTAAGTCAGTAGTCTCTATTTTGATTGAGGGCTTAGGAATCTCACCTCTCTTATATTTAGCATAATCTTCTATTCCTTTTGTGTTTGGGATGAGATGGCCAGAAAATGAGGTCAATCTTCCGATAGGTTGTGCCTGAATAATAAGCTTAATCTTAACGTCATCCCCAAGTAGAAGTTCATTATTATCTAACGTTTTATTCCAAATAATTCCATAGTCTTTGCGGTTGATGTCTAATTCTGCGCTAAAAAAAAGGCTTTCCTTTCCGATATGATCATTCTTGCGACCCTTGAAAACTATCTGAAGTTTTACTTCTCTCTTTATGCCTTTAATTTCAAGCAACCCAGTGGCCAGAAACTTTCTATCTGAAACCTTTTTAATCGAATGACTTTCAAAATTGATTTTGGGATGAACGTGGGAATTAAAAAAATCAGCCTTTTTTAAATGGGCATCGCGCTTCTTATCCTGGGTGTCTATGGAATCGACTAAAATGAAGGCATTTATTTTACTTAGCCTCTGTTCTGAGACATCAAAATCTAAAGTACCTTGATAATCTTTGAACACTCCTTCAACTTCCGAGAGAGTCATATAGGGGATCGTAAAGCCGATTTTGGAATGGTCTTTATTGATTTCATAAGTGGAGGCATTGGCCGTGGCAAAAGCTAAAAAGAAGATAATTTTTAATAGCATATTTTTTACTTTGATCGTAAGGACTGTGATGTTTGTTATGATATCGATAAAGCAAGCTTCAGCCAAATACAACCTTTGTTTGTTCACAGTATTTATCAAGCCGATACTCGTTTTAATATTCAGCGTAGAGCGAATTAGAGTTATTCTTTGGTCCTATATTTTTAGCCTGATTACAATTTGTGGCTCCAGAATTTTGATTCATAGAGATTAAATCAAAGATAAGTATCTGGAATTATGTTTCATTTAAGAAATTGAGTATAGTAGTTAGAAAAAAGAGCCGAAACACATTTATGATGTCCGTATGATATTTATACTAGGGGAACTTATGAAATTTTTTGCAGTCATGTCACTTCTACTTATGTCTACAGGCACTTTTGCTAAAAGTATTGATTGTATCGGTTTACTGCCAACAGGCAAACCAATCGGAAAGCAAACAGTATTTCAAGGTAACTCGGTGGCAATTAAAAATTCTTTCAAACAAAAATCGTTAGAATATTTTGCTCTTTATAAGTTCTGTGAGAAAGCAAAATTACAAAACGGAGACCTCTTAAAAAGTGGCGTCACAATTGCGGCAACTTGCTTGGTTCATTATGATTCAGGGCAGGCCTTTACGGAGATCAAGCCGTTTAAAGAATCGATTCTAGTCTCTGGTTGTAAATCGCCCGAGCCTAAGATTCCCTCGAAACGTAAATAAATGATTAATCGATCTAGATGTTTGTTTCACGAACACCACCCGAGATTAGCATATTTCTCGGGTGGTGTTTCTCTTTACAACTATTGTCTACCCATTCCTAATTAAGAGTCTGGCAAAGATTTTTTTCTGAATTCAGATCTCCATAGTCAGAAAAATCCTTTAGTTTTATAGCATGCTCTCAATTTTATTAATTTTATCTAGTTATTGTAGGGTCTATTAGTATTTATACTTAGGCGACAAGCTTAAAGAACATAAAGATAGGTACTTTTCCGATATATTTTAATTTCTGAAATAGATCGATAATATGTAAATATTGCATTGCAGTATTTGGGCCTGAAAAGGCAGTTGATGATGAGGTTTAATTATGTGTCTTAAAATATTTTTAATTTCCATGTTTTTCGCAGGCAACGTTTTAGGCAGTGACGACGCCCTTTTAAAGCTTGATCCTTCAACGGTTGAGTCCATCAGAGAAATGATGCCCGAAGCTGTTATAGTTGATAAAATTGCCTATCAACAGAGTCATCCGGATAGAAGAGAAATTGGGCCACGATTCAAAGAAAATGTTCGGATAAATGTTGATGTGTTAATACCCCAGATGATAAAAATAATGCAAGATCAACAGGCCGAAATAGAAAAGCTTAAAGTTCAGAAAAGACAAAGCGGCAATTAGGATTTTATAAGAAAACCAAATTTAAATAAGCGCTTATCAATTGCCTTTTTTTCAATTGGGATGATTAATCTCATTTCAATTTCTTTTTGGATTTATTTTAAATCGAAAGAAGCCATTATTTATCGGGCCTCTGAACATCTGACATCAGTGAACAGCCTCGCCCAGGATAAATTAAGTCTTTATTTAACCAATTTAAAGTTAATCATGGCCGATCCGTCTGGCAACTTTAGCAAAAATAAGTCTTACGTTGGAGTTTGTTCATTGGGTGAATCCAAGTGCTCTGATCGTAAGCTTTTGTCTCTCATGGACAACATGTTTTCACCTTTTTCTCAAACAGAGTTTGTGTTTAGAAGAGGTGCTGAGTTTTATTTTTTTAATTTTAAGGGCATAAGCCACATTCTTCATGAGCGTCAGGGGTTAGGGAATTCGGGTGAGATTTATATCGTAGGTAGCGATCATTTCATTAGAAGTGCCTCTCGCTTTATAAGTGATTTGAGCCATTTTAAAATCAATAACGAAGCCTCCAAAAATTCATTGCAGGGTAAGAGGGGTGTTGCCATTGTGGATGATTATAGGGGTGTGAAAGTGATTAGTGCTTACTCCCGCTTTACCTTTGATCATTTGGAGTATGCTCTTTTAAGTGAAATGGACTGGGATGAGGTGAACCTACCCTTAAAAGAAATCCAGCATAACCTTTTAGGCTTTGGTTTCTTTCTCGTCCTGGGCAGTTTGGTTGTGGCCTATGTTTTATCCAAAAAGACAGTTCAAGTGGTCGATCAGATGGAAAAATCAGTGGCGGAAAAAAATGCTGTCATGGCCATCAATGTGTTGAAGATTCAAGAAGAAGAGCGCGAGAAAATTTCCTATAGCTTACATGATAGTGTTGGCCAGTCTCTGACGGCCCTCAACTGGAGCTTAAATGATGTGGAGAAAAAACTTCAAGATCCTACGACTAAGGATCAGGTGCATAAGCTCCTTCTTTTGAGCGAAGATATTATCCAAGAATTAAGAAGTATATCCCAGGATATCATGCCATCTTTGTTAAAAGATTTTGGCTGTGTTTCTGCTATTAAAAGTTATCTCGATGAGCGCAATGAATTTTATGAATTTAAATTTCATTTCCAGTTTGATGATGAAATTGAGTCCCTCGCTTTTAAACATTCTTTTGCCTTAAATCTTTACCGCATGATTCAAGAACTGGTTCAGAATGCGGCCAAACACGCTCACGCTAAAAACATTTACTTTAAATTCTTACTAGATAAAGATTCATTAGAACTGCTTTATAGCGACGATGGAGTCGGTTATAATAGTAAAAGCCCCTTACCCAACTCCTTACACTATCGATCACAGCTGTTTAAGGGGCATATGGACCGGATTGTTCAAACTCCAGGGACAGGTTTTAAATTTGAGTTTAGTTTAAAAGAGATCATCAATGAAAAAAGTTAAGATTTTTATTTTGGAAGACCACCATATCGTCAGACAGGGCCTGAGGTCCTTAGTGTCGGCCAATAGTGACTTTGAAATCGTGGGGGAAGAAGGAAGTCCTAGCGTTTTTCTGGGCCTTTTACCAAAAATAGATTGTCATGTTCTTATTCTCGACTTGTCCTTGCCTGAAATATCTGGTCTTGAAGTCCTAGAAAAAGTGCGCAAGGAAAGACCCGATATTCATGTCATCATCCTCACCATGCATGACAACCCTGAGTACATGATCCGTGCTCTCAAACTTGGTGCTGGAGCGTTTTTGACGAAGGATACGGTCGCAGACATTTTAATTCATGCTATCAATCAAGTGATGGCCACAGGAGTCTATTATCCAGAGCAGATAGACCTTAAAACAGCTAAGGCGTCTACGCCACCAGTTCAGATCTCTGACGTGACTGATAGCTACTCACTCACTCCTAAAGAAAAAGATGTGTTGAAGATGATGATCAAAGGGATGAGTTCAAAAAAAATCGCTGGTGAATTTGGGTTAAGTAGTCGAACAATTGAGGCCCATCGCTTAAATATCATGAAGAAATTGGGCGCCTCGAACGTAGCCGAAACCATTGCGATTGCGGTGAAATTAAAATTAGTCTAAAGAGACGCCCCTCTCGAGGCGTCCGATTATGAATCTAAATTGAATAAAGCCATCCAAGCGTGATCGTCGTCTGATCCTTAACAAATTCTCCGCTCGTGTCGCTGGAGAATATTTCTTTATTAGAATTGTCGTATCTAAGCTCAGCTCTAATTTCCGCACCTTGACCTAAATTGTATCTGTTCGTCAGAGTGTAGGCCATGATCGAAGGTGGTCTTACTGTAGGGTTTGCTGTTGTGGTAAATAAATTGTTGGCTGCCTTGCTTGAGGTTGTTTCGGTGAAATTTTCGACTCGTAGTCCAAGTGAATTCGTCGAATGTGTTCTATAATCTGCGTAGCCAACTAAAGAGTACCAGCTTTGATCCCTGCCTGTGTCAACGTCATATCCTTCATTCTTTCCGATCACAGCATCTGTAATAAGGGTGAGTCTCTCTGTGGCCTGGTAGGATAAAATAACTTCGTGTTGAGTCTTATAATTTCCTTCCGTATTTTCACCTGCTGAATTTAGTTCGGAGCCTGAGATTCCGTTATAGGTTGCACTTAATTTCTCAAAGGTATATCCGACTTGTAATCCGTAGGTTTTTCCAGAATTATTATCAACTCTGTCATCAGTACGGTCGTAGATAAAACCTGAAACACTGAAAGGTCCTAGGTTTGATCTATTAACTGAGACACCTTCATGCCAAAAAGGACAGACAAGGGTATAGTAGAAGGGTCTTGAATAAGTTCGGTTTTCAATGTTCTTAGAAACCTCATAACCAAAGTGAGAATAAAATTTACCGACAGTAAGAGAGGTATCGTTAAACATCTTAGGGCGGTATCTTAAAAAGGCCTGACCGAGATGGGTTGCGATCGCATCTGAATCATGGGGCTTATTCTGTTCAGGCTGCTCACCAAAATCAATATCTGCATAAGCATCCATTCTTTTATAACTTTTTGCCACGTTAATTTCGAGAAGATTTATAGTTAGGTCATTGTGGCGATTGGTGTAGTTTTTATAAAGAACTTCCGCAGACCCATCCGTATTCCTACGAGGATTATTAAAATCCCATTGGTAATAGATATCGGCCATCATCCCAACACGGACTCCAGCTTTTTTCTGCTCACTGAACTCATGATCATCAGCTTCACGGATTTTAATCTCGTATTCAACTTTAAGCTCTTCGAGTTGCTTAAGACGTGTTTTGTTTTCTTTGATCGTTTTAAGTATTTCCTCATCTTTAGTTTCAAGTCCAGTCAGGCGACCATTCATCTCATAGAGGTTAGACATTTCACTCAGGATGAGATCGTATCTTTTCTCTAGGGGGAGAGTCTCGTCTTGCCAAGCTTTAAACTTTTCTAAATCTTGTCTCACCACTGTAGGAAGAATTTTTCTCGAGTTTTGGTCTTCTGAAATTTTGGAAGACTTGCTGGATTTTGAGACCTGTTTTAAAAGTTTCTCATATTGAGCTTTTTCTTTTATGAGTTTTTCAAGGTGCTGCTTAAAGATTCCGGCATTATCTCCTTCTTGCGCAGACTTGCTGGTTTTGAGAATTTCTTTATCGATCTCGTCTAACTTTGCCTTGAGTTCATTTGAATTTTGGGCAAAAGAGAAGGTGGAAACCATGATGGTAAATAGGACAAAATACATGAAGCCTCCAGAATATTTATCCTCTTATGGTAAAAGTTCTTGAGTTTAAATCAAGTTATTATTTAGTAGAAATACTTAGGTTGAGAGACCGATCTAATAGACTATTAAAGACTTCTTAATTGTTTTAAAACCATGTTGAAAAAGAAGTGACTAGAAATCCATTAGATCCATTTTTAGCACTACTTCCTTGTGGATAAATCTTATCCTTTGAACTAAATCCTCTCAGTTCAGTTCTCCACAAAACGGCTTCATCAAGTTTTTGATCAAAGTTGATGGAAAGACCAGTGACTTGAAAGCCGTTAGACGTTTTTGTCACGATATTGGCCTGGTGTGGATCAGAATAATATTCCAATCTGTATGCTAAAGACTGCTCTTGGTTGAGAATTTGTCTGACAGTGAAAGTGCTAGCGACCCATCCATCAACACCATCAGCTTGCTGTTGAGATTGATGACCCACATCGAAGGCGGCCAGGTATTGCCAACGTTCATCTTTCATCCACTGTAGAATAAAATTGTGATAGGCCCGAAATCGAGGATTTGATGAAACGACTTCTTCATCACCAAAAAAATTATTATAGGTAAACGTGACCTTATCAGTGATGAAATTTTTGTATTGAATACCGATGGCCTTGCCCTGATTATTTTCAGACATATTTTGCCAGCCATTCAGTATTTGAAATTGGACAATTTCTTTCTGACTTAAACTATGCTCAAGCCTGACCCCTGAAGAGTAGTAGGGAACATAATCAAGATTAAGAGCACGAGTGTAGGTCCAGTTGTCTTTTGATATCCAGCTTTCTGATCCAATGTTTCCAAGGAATATTCCGAAATCAAGCCAAGTCTTGTGCCCGAGTTTTTTTCCAATATAGGCTTCTTGAAATATTTTTGCATCTTGAGGCCCTGAAGTCGTTCCATCTTTGGGTTCTCCCACAGTATTTTTTGTCACTGATTGACCAAATTGCAGGGCGAGACGGCTTCTTGTTTTCTCCTGCTTCATGACTGCCTCTAGGTAGGCCAGATTGATATTGAATTCATTATGGCGAACTGGCTGAGTGGTGAATTCTCTTTCATGATCTTTGGGGTTATTAAAATCGTAAGCGTAATAGGTATCGACAAAGCCCCCAAACTTAACGGGTTGCTTGTCTTGGGCCCAGACCGTGCCGCAGACTATGATCATGAAGCCTGTGGCAAATATTCCTAACCCAGGTTTTTGGGCAAAATAAGACTTTGTTAAGGCCTGTGGTGCAGCTTTTTCTCTATAAATCATAATTTTTTCCTTTAAGCTTCAAGATTAGCATGCCAGTGCGTGGCGCTTCATGAATCTAAGAAAATGGATTTTTCTAGCGATTTTAACACCTTTTTAATGGTGCTTGGTGTTTGATTGTTAAAAGATGTCATTTACTTAGATGCTTCGCAGCGAAAAGGCCTAGATGTGGTCACTGTGATAAATAAGAGATGTATAAACTTATTGTAAATAACTATGAAGATAGCCAAAGCAGATATTAAACAAATGATAAAAAGCTTTGCCATGACAACGGGCTTTCTCGCTCTGTTAACAGCTTTAAACTATCTCCTAGATAAGATTGTAGATTACCGTGCTCTCGGGATGATTTATCTCATAGGTATAACGACGGCTTCTCTTTACCTCAAAAATTACAATATCATTTTTGCAACATTTCTCGGAGCAATCTGTTGGAATCTACTTTTTATTCCCCCAAGATTTACTTTCGCCATTCATGCTCCTGAAGATTGGACAATTCTTATTCTCTATCTCGTTGCAGGACTAGTGATTGGGACACTTCTCAAGAGACTTAAACTTAAAGAAATAGTCCTCATGTCAGAAAGGAATCGTGCCACTCAATTATATAACATTACCAAGGCACTATCCTTGGCCGAAGATTTGAGTTCGTTAAATACAATTATTAGAAGTGAGATCAATAAAATATTTAATTGTCCTTCATGTTTACTTCTCCATGAAGTGGTAGGACATGATTTTCATCCCTCAAAGATGAGAAGGATTGGAGATTTTATACCTCAAGCTATGGATGAGGATCTGATCATTCAAAGTGTCGTCCGTAAATTAAGGCCTGCAGGAAAATTTACAGATGAATTTTCTCATTCAAGGGCACTGTTCGTTCCTTTAGTAGCCGAAAAAAAAATCATTGGTATTCTTATATTAGACTTAAATGCCCAGAGAAATTTCTCAATTGATCACTGGCCTATTCTTGATGCTATCTCTAAGCAACTTTCAACAGGTTTACTGCGAGAACGCCTTGAGATTGAGCTTCGTGGTAAAATGATTAATGAGGAGTCGGAAAGAATCTATAAGACATTATTAAATTCTGTTTCACACGAGATGAGAACACCTCTTTCGGCCATCATGGGATTTTCATCCGCTCTTTTAGATAAGGACCTTACATCGGATCCTGAGAGGATTAAGGCCATTGCAGAAGAAATTTCTCATGGTGTGGAACGTCTCGACTATGTCGTTCAGAACCTTTTGGATATGAGTCGTCTTGAATCTGGTAATTTAAAGCTTAAGCTCGATTATGCTGATGTTGTAGAGACGCTTAATACTGCGGTTAGGAAAGTTAAAAAACATCATGGTGAAAAGAATGTCCTGATTAAGGCTGAAGCAGATCTTCCTTTAGTTTATGTGGATTACTTCTTGATTGAGCAAACGTTTGAAAACATCATCAGAAATGCCTTTATCTATACTGCACCGGAAACCTCATTAGAAATTGAGGTTGAGAAAGAAGAACACTATATTAATGTTAATATCCTTGATCATGGGCCTGGTATCATTGTTAAAAATCCAGATGATATTTTCAAAAAATTCTATCGGGGAAATCCCAAGGAAGCTGGTGGGCTGGGCCTAGGACTATCCATTTGTAAATCAATTCTCGAGCTTCATAATGGTTTTATTTCAGTGGAGAACGTAATTCCTTCGGGGGCGAGGTTTACATTAAAGATTCCCCGAGAACTTGATAGGGAGGCTTACCAATCATGAATACATCTCCTCGCATTCTTATTGTTGATGATGAGCTCCAGATCAGAAAGCTCCTTAATATTTCACTTTCGGCGCGGAATCTTAAAGTTATTGAGGCCACTAATGGAAGAGAGGCGATTAGTTTTGCTGGGACACATAAGCCTGATGTTATTCTTTTGGATTTAGGATTGCCGGATATGTCAGGAATTAACGTGCTCCACGAGATTAGAACTTTCTCTGACGTTCCTATTATTATCCTATCTGTGCAAGACGACTCAGAAGTTGTGGTCCAAGCTTTAGATCTCGGGGCGGACGATTATGTGACAAAGCCTTTTGACCCAAAAGAATTGGCCGCAAGAATAAATGTTTGTGTCCGAAGATCGATAAAAAAAGAGGCTTCGGAAATTACTGAGGTGAATGGCATAAAAGTTGATCTCGCTTCAAGACTTGTTTTCAAAAATGGTCAAGAAGTGAAGTTGACTTCAACCGAGTATGACCTTTTAAAGTTATTCATTAAGAATCCAAACAAGATTCTGACTAATAGACAGATTCTTAAAGAGGTTTGGGGGCCAGGTTCAGTAGATAACCTCCAGTACCCAAGAGTTTATGTAAGGCACCTACGTCAAAAATTAGAAGCAAACCCTGATGAGCCAAACCTATTCATAACTGAGTCTGGTGTGGGCTATAGATTTAAAACTGAGAACTAGAGAGATCATATGAAAGAAAAAAAACTAACAACTGGTTTGGTTATTACGGCCCTCGGCGTGGTTTATGGTGATATTGGAACAAGTCCCTTATACTCCTTAAAAGAATCTTTCCACCACACCCATGGACTAGCGGTGGTTGAGCAAAATATCTTCGGAGTCTTGTCTCTTATCTTCTGGTCACTCATTCTCATTATCTCGCTGAAATATCACTTACTCATCTTAAAAGCAGATAACAATGGTGAAGGGGGAATATTAGCTCTCACTGCCTTGATCTCAAAAATTTTCAACAACACATCGAAAAGATTAAAGGTGCTCACACTCTTTGGTCTCTTCGGGACAGCTCTCTTATATGGAGATGGTATCATCACACCGGCCATTTCGGTTCTCAGTGCTATTGAAGGTCTAGAACTTGTGAGTCCCGGATTGCACTCCTATGTGGTTCCTATAACCGTCGCCATATTGATCGCCCTTTTTTCTATCCAGAGTCACGGAACTGAAAAAATTGGAAAAGTATTTGGCCCCATCACTTTATTGTGGTTTTTAACTCTTGGTCTTTTAGGGCTAGTGAAGGTGATTGATAATCCCCACGTCCTGATGGCCATGAGTCCCCATTATGCCATTGAATTTTTTGTAGCAAACGGTTGGAAAGGGTTTGTTGTTCTAGGTTCTGTCTTTCTCGTCGTAACGGGTGGAGAGGCCTTATACTCAGATCTTGGACATTTTGGTCGCCATCCTATTGATGCGGCCTGGTTTAGCTGTGTTCTTCCTTGTTTATTATTAAATTATTTCGGCCAAGGCGCTTTATTATTAGAGAATCCTGCGGCGATCAAAAACCCGTTCTATTTACTAGCTCCGGAATGGGCCTTAATACCACTCGTTATTCTTGCAACCATGGCCACTGTGATTGCGTCCCAAGCCTTAATTACCGGTGTCTATTCTCTCACTATGCAAGCAGTCCAACTTCAATACTTGCCAAGAATGAAGATTGACCATACTTCTCAAAAAGAAATTGGTCAGATCTATGTCGGAAATATGAATTGGGCCCTCATGATTTGTTGTATTGCTTTGACTATTTCTTTTGGATCTTCAACATCTCTTGCTGCGGCCTACGGGATCGCAGTCACCATGACGATGTTGATCACGACAATTTTATTCTATTTTGTGGCGAGATACAGTTGGAATTGGAGTAACTTTATCGCTCTTCCTCTGTGTGTGTTTTTTGGGGGAGTAGAGCTTTGTTATTTTGGAGCAAATGCCCTTAAAATCGCCAATGGAGGATGGTTCCCTCTAGTGGTAGGAGTTATCGTTTTCAGTGTGATGACTACATGGAACCGAGGAAGGAAGATTCTCTCTGCAAGGATGCTGGAGAAGGTGAGCCCTGTCACTGATGTCATCGCAAAGCTCATGAATCAACGGGTTCACAGAAATCCTGGTGTGGCAGTTTATATGGCCGGTCAGCCAAAGTTTGCTCCCACGACACTCACTCTCAATCTCCAGCATTATAGTTCACTTCATGAGGTGGTATTGATTGTGACCGTTAAGACGGATGAGATTCCTTATGTGGATGTAAGTAAGCAGGCCTATGTTAAACATATGACTCAAGGCTTTTATAAAGTTGAACTTTTATTTGGCTTTATGGAAATACCTGATGTCCCTCTCGCTTTATCCCGAATAAAACTGCATAACGATGAGTCTATTAATATGGCCAACGTGACTTACTTTTTAGGGCAAGAACATCTCTTACCTAAGGATAATGGAAGAGGCATGTCCACCTGGAGAGAAAGGCTTTTTGCCTTTATGTCTAGAAATTCTCAATCTGCTTCAAGGTTCTTTAACCTACCAACAGAGCAAGTGATTACTATTGGAGTTACGGTAGAGCTTTAGTGATGGTACTGTGAAGAACTTGCTTCAGGAAGTTGCAACATGAAGGTGGTATGTTCATCATTTTGAACATATTTTAATTCGCCACCATGTTTCTGGGCAATTCCTTTCACTAAGGTGAGACCCATTCCAGAACCTTTGTTGGTCTTGGTCGTGAAAAAGGGTTGGAGCATTTTCTTCCTCACATCGATAGGAATTCCATGTCCGGAATCTCTAACATAGATTTGGACGTTTTCATCTTTTTTGATGGCAGAAATCTCAATCCATTTTTCATCTAGCTTTTCGACTGCTTCAAAGGAATTACTCATTAAATTCAATAAGGCCTGTTCAAATTGACCTTTATGGCCTGAGACATACATTTTATCAATGTTTCTTAGGCGCAATTCAATTCCGTGGTTTTTAAGCCTTTGACTATAAAACATGAGGACATCTTCGATCATCTCCCGGAGTGAAATAAACTCTTCAATCTCTTCATCATTGCGGTAAATATAATCCCGTACACTTTGAATAATGGTATTGATTCTTTCTGTATTTTTTTTGATTTGCTCTAATCCTTTTTGAAATTCAGTCTTATGTTCGGGAATAACATCTGTTTTTGAAAGCTTCGCCACTCGACCAAGTATGATGGATAGGGGATTAATAATTTCATGTGTGATTCCAGCTGACATAAGTCCGAGCTCTGTAAATTTTCCTCTACCAAATGACTCCTCATCTGATGGGCCTTGGTATTTTTTTAATTGCTCTTTAAGGATCTTAACTTCAGTGTTTCTCCGGTGGAGAGTGAAGAGAAGATTTGCTATGAGGATGAGAAAGAATATGAGGATGAAAATTTGATAGTTCTCCATGAGAGAGATGGTAAACACATAAAGTGAGAATTTCTCCTTTATTTATCCTCAAGAAAACTTAATTAAAATATTTGGGATTCCATTAGTGACCTTCTGCCTTTTGAAAAAAATTGTTTAATTACTTAGAATCTTAATCCAGGGTACTACTAATGAATTTAAAAACGTCTATTATTCAAGCGTAGATTACTGTAATTACGTCCTATTCAATTTTCTTTAAGTTTGCCGCTGTTTATCCGACAAGGTTGGTATGAAACCCTTGTTTTTGATCTTCATGATTATTTTGTCTCATTTATCTCATGCCCAGATTCGAACGGGTGGGGGTATTGTTGAGGAGGAAGTTAAAAATGTAGATAAAGATTTGGATGGTGGTGGGGGAAGTGGTATTTCTGAGCAATCAAAAAAAATCAGAGAGTACACAAGTTATCTTCAACAAAAAGAAAAAATCTGTCGTGGCCAGGGTCTAAGGTATCTTGAAATCGATCCAGGCTTTATCGAGGTTTACTTAAAGCTATCCGTTTTAAAGAATACATACACAGCCGACAGTCACTGCGCTAATGTTTCCGCTTATTTTAAGTGCCTACAAGATAAAACAGCGAAGAAGAAATTAAAATCAATTCTTAAAGATCAAAAAACGATTCCTTATCTACAAACCCAGTATGGAATTACTGAACCTGAAGTAGAAAAAATGCTTAAATTTTTTAAGCTTATGGATAAATGATGAACCTTAGGCAATTCCGGTTGTGAAATGTAAAACATTTGATCTTCTTTTAAAGGAACTTAATAAGAACCATAAAAAAATGGAACTTGCTTTTCGTGATAAACGATTGAGTCTTACCGAGAAAAAGATAATATTGGGACATCTTTGGATTAGAGATAACCATAATATTAAAGTTGTAGATGAACTGAGTTATTTACCAGAAAGCGAAGAGGCCTTTGTTAGGGCGCATTCATTTCTATTGCTTGGGATTGCTCATCTTAATCTTTCAAACATTCATTTATCGTCAAATTTTTTAATTAAAGCTGAAAATATTTTTAATGCATTGGAATTAAATTATTATCATTTTATTGCAGTCTTCAATCTTTTTATGCTTTCAAGTAATTCTTCAGACATAAAACAGATGCAATCTCATTTATTAAAATTGAGGTCCATACCAACAGATGGGAGTGATATTCTCAATAATCGCTTAAAGCGATGTGAGTTTATTTTTGCTGATGAAACTGGAGAACCTGAAAAGGCAGCAAGAATTCTTGAAGAATTAAATGCCTTTAAAGACCAGATGCCTGAGAATGATATCATTTCTCACTTAGTAAGTGAGTTTATGTTTTACGTGAAGTTTAAAAATTTAGAGAAGGCGAAACAAACTCTGATCGAAATGAAGAGATATCGTAAATTTCATTTAAATGAAAACTTCAATTTTATGAAAAAAATGCTAGATAATCTTACCTTGAATACTCCCATCTATATTTCTCAAGACCAATTGATAAAAGTTCCCTTGTTACATTATCAACTTCAGGTCATTAAGGCCCTGGAAGCTTCGGATGATGTCAAGGCGATTGAGAGTTGGAATCAGCTTAAGATGATTTCTCCCTCTCTTCATGGTGACCCATTTGAATATAAGGGGACAGTTTGCCTCTTTTCTCTCGGTCTTGATAAATACAGGTCAAATTTTAATAAATCAGAGCAAATTGAGATGACAGAAGGGTCTAAAATAAAAAAGTTAATGTCTCTCTTGAAGTCAGCTAAGGGATCAGTGCCAAAACCGTTAATTTATGAATTGCTTTGGGGGGAATACCCAGAATCGAAAGATGATTTAAAAAGGCTCACTCGCCTTGTCTCTAAAGTTAGATCCATCTACGGTATTGAAATTAAAACTCGAAAGGGGTGCTATTTCTTGGAAGAAGATTCTAAAGTAAAAATAGCTTAAGAGATTTTTTTAAAGTTCTTCACCTCTTCACTCATCATCAACATGCAAAATATGAAGAAGCCGATGGATAATTGGGGCAAAGAAAACGGCCGTAATACTTAAAAAAGCAACTCCGCTGTAAAGTGCATAAAAAGATGAAAAGATCTTTGCTTCCTCTGTTTTCATTTCTGCTACTGGACCCATTCCAGTAAGGATCATACTCGACATATGGAAGCTATCAATAAGTTCTAATCCTCCGAAGTGGCAATAACCAGTAACTCCAATTATGAGAGAGAGTAAAATTAAGATACAAGTCAGGTAAAAATACTTTAAGACTCGCTTAAAAAAACGAGATAGGGGGACAACTTTTTGCTTTTTATGCTCAAGTTTCATAAGTTAACTATGCTGTATATATCTTAGATTTACTAAGATTCTTTTTGATTCATGGGCGCAATTCTGCAATAAATTTTTATAAAGATAGTGCTCAGAATAAATCCCCAGTAAACATTCAGATTCCAGTCCCAGGCAAGTATTTGGGTATTTACATAAACTCCACTCATACCTGCTGCATAGGCCCCGATAACAACTGCTGGAGTGAGTCTATAAGAGAACCATTTTTTGAAGATAACTTTTGTTGCAAAGAGAGCAAGAAGTGATCCACCTGTCCACGACTGAGCTCTTAATCCTAGAAGTAATAGACCATCACTCTTTGATGCAATGATGGCCACTGTAAATATGAGCGTGGCAATGATGATTGAGTCAACAAAGCTATAGAATTTCATCTTTTTTGGATCACGATTTGGAAAAATGTCGTTGTATAAAGTGGCACACAGGGCATTGATCGTTGAGTCTAGCACACTCATAGTCGCAGCAAGCACACCAGCAACCATGATGCCTCTAAGTCCCGTCGGGAAATAGTTGACGATAAAATGTGGGAAAAGGTGATCAGCATTAGGGACAGATGCTGGAAGAGGGTGAGACTGGTAGTGTGACCAAAGGAGAGCGCCAACACTTAAGAAGAGTAAGCCCACCGCAATAGAGATAAAAGATGAGAAGAAAATGGCATACTGGCCACCACGTATATTTCTATTGGCGGTTAATCGTTGAGCAAAGTCTTGGTCCACTCCATGAGTCGACATATCAAAGAGAAATCCTCCCATGATTCCAATCACAAAGGGCCAAGGATTAGAAAAATCAAGGATGGTGGTTTTACCAGCTGCTTGGGCAGCCATCATTAGATCGGCCCAGCTTGAGCCACTGACCTTTGGGATAAGATAGTGAGCAAGAAGTCCGCCACAAATAAATAATGAAAGCTGAAGAATATCTGTCCTTACAACAGCTTTAAGCCCACCCACTTGGATATAAATGAGTGTTAAGCATGTCACACAGATGAGGGCTATTGGGATACTAAGACCAAAGAATTGAGCGACTAAAATTGAACCTGAAAAAAGCCTCACTCCAACAGAGATAATTTTACTACAAGAGTAAAACAACGCGACGGCACGTCTTCCAGAGGGAAGTCCTGTTGCCTTGGCCATGACTTCATATATTGTCAGACCTTGATCATAAACTCTTGGCAAGAAAACCGTGGCAATCACAAACCGAGCTGCAATGGCTCCCATGTAGATTTGAATAAATGAAAAATTTGTTTTAAAGGCAAAAGCTGGAATTCCTACGAAAGTGAGTGCAGAGACCTCGGTAGCAATAATTGAGCAGATTGATTCAAAAAAAGTAAGTGAACGATTGGCCATATACTTTTCTTGGGCGAGCTCTGTAGCCGTTTTAAGTTCCGACTCATGCATTGTCTCGCGAGATACGAGGGCAATAGCAAAAATGGCAATAACGTAAGCCGCTACAAAAACCCAATCGATGAGTTGAATATCCATGTATATGTCCTTTTTTAAATTCTAGATTATGCATTTAATAAAGTCCAGTTAGCTGCACCATCTTCTATCATGAACATTTAGTTTTTTATGGACTATTTTTTTTCTTATTCCAAATGATGAAGACAATACCGAGCAGTGGAAAATGAAAAAAGTGATCACTAATGCTCGTTTCAAGTTTTTAGAACCACAGTATGCCAATTTTTATTGGCATATAATTATGGACTTATCTACTCAAGGATTAAGAGGCTCTGACCGATAATAAGATTGTGAACTGCATTTTTAATATTGTTTTACACATCTTATTGATTGGATTATCTCAGTCCTGTCGTCAGTTGAGCTTTATAAGTGATCAAGCTTCACCTGTTGATGAATCTTCATCTGTTACTTACAAATTTAGTAATCACAAAGCCTCTTTTTTGCAGGTAGGTCGTTTTGAGCATACATCCACTGAGCTTAGTAATGGAGAGATTCTTGTAGTCGGTGGGGTGTCTGGATCGGGTGATTTTTTTTCTTCGACAGAAATTTATAATCCTGTCACTCAACTTTGGAGAGCGGGTCCAAGTTTAAATTTTGCAAGATCAGGTCATACTGCAACTCTTCTCAATAATGGAAAAGTGCTTGTTGTTGGCGGTTATGATGGAGTTAGCCCTCTCACATCAGTAGAAATTTATGATCCCGATACTAATTCTTGGTCTAATGCTTCATCACTTAATAATGGACGGAGATATCATACAGCGTCCCTTGTGTCAGATGGTCGAGTTTTTGTCGTTGGTGGATATATGTCAGAGGCCAGTTCTGAAATTTATGATCCTATAAATGATAATTGGACTTCAAAAAGTCCTTTAACGATTGGGAGATTTAACCACACTGCTACCTTTATTGATGATGATAGTATTATGATTATTGGAGGCTATTCAACCCTTGGAGTTGAAACTGATACCTCTGAAATTTTTAAAATTTCCACCGGTTCTTGGATCTCTGCAACTCATATGTCTATTCCAAGAGCTGGTCATACAGCAACTTTATTAAATGATGGGAGGATTTTAGTAACAGGCGGTTCATCACTATTGAATGACGTGGATTCAGTTGAAATTTTCAATCCCTTGTCAAATTCTTGGACTAATTTAGCGCCGATGTCTATGATACGATCTGGGCACTCCTCTGTACTTTTACCTAACGGGAATGTTCTTGTTGTTGGTGGCGTAGGCACATTTGGAGTCAGTATAGCCGAGATTTATAATCCTAATTTAAATTTGTGGTCATCAGCAGGAAATACATCAGTCTTTTATAGAATTTATTTGACAGCTAATTTGCTTTCTAGTGGCAAAGTTCTTGTGACTGGTGGTCGAGGAGTTTCTTCTACAGGACTCAGGCTGGTTGAAATTTTTGATCTCGTTTCTAATTCTTGGTCGAGTGGAGAAATGGTAACACAATCAAGAAATCTTAATACTGCAACTTTATTGCAAAATGGGAAAGTTCTCTTCGTTGGTGGGCAGGGTTTTACGTGGAATTCTTTAGACTCGACTGAGATTTATGATCCTTCTAGTGACTCTTGGACAGCTGGGGCTTCTTTAAGGAATGCAAGATACCAACACACCTCAACAATGTTGCCTGATGGGAGGGTGCTTGTCGTTGGTGGTTACGGTAATGTCGCTGAACTTTCTTCCGTTGAAATCTATGACCCATATTCAAATACCTGGTCCTTAGGTCCAAGCTTAAATCAGGCACGATATGGCCATTCCGCAACTCTCTTATCAAGTGGTAAAGTTCTTGTGGCCGGGGGAGATGGTAGCCTTGGTTTTATAAATACTGCCGAAATTTATAATCCTATAACCAATTCCTGGGCAAATGTGGCGAATTTAAGTGAGGCGCGATCTGGCCATACAGCTTCTTTACTCGTGGATGGAAAAGTACTTATTGTTGGGGGGTCTATGTTGAGTGGACCTTCTGCAGTGGTTGAAATTTATGACCCCGGCTTAGAAACTTGGAGTTCAGTGGCTTCATTGAGCGTTGGAAGAGCAAGACATACAGCTCACAGACTTTCCAGTAATAAAGTAATAATAATGGGAGGTCATGATGGAGCGGTAGCTTCAAATCTGGTTGAAATTTATGACCCCGATTTAGATATTTGGACTTCGGCAGCACCTCTCGTCACTGCTCGCTACAATCATTCTGCGACTCTTTTATCAAATGATAGAGTCCTCATTTCTGGTGGAACACAAGATGGTTCATTAGGTTTTTCTTCCGTAGAAATATATGACTTAAATCAAAATACATGGACTCCAGTCACGTCTTTAAGTGATCCGCGCTTCAATCATTCATCAGTTTTATTACCAGATGGTCATATTCTTATTTCAAAAGGAGTAAACGATAATCAGATATCTTCTTTTTGGGAAATTCTAAGTCTTTAATGAAAGTGCGGTAAATTAGAATGTTTTTTTTAATTCATTACGCTAAGATTTTTTATTTTAAATTGAAGGACCTTCCTCTCATTGGGAAAATTCTTAAGCTCATTGCCCATAAATTTTCACTTAATTATATTAAAATCACACAGGAAGAATTGAACAAGGTTAGTCCCTCCTTTTGCAAGGCCAAGTGGTTACAGAGTACTCTTCATCTTGAATTAGGTGAAACTCACTCTTGTCATCACAACCCGAGACATGCAATTGATCTTGATAAGGTCTCGCGGGATCTTAATGCCCTTCATAATACGACTCAGAAAATTCAGGCCCGACATGAAATGATTAACGGCATGAGGCCCAAGGATTGTGATTATTGTTGGAAGATTGAAGATCATGGTTCACTTTCAGATAGAGTATTTAAATCTTCCGAAGAGTGGGCAGGCCTGGATGCAAAAACACTTACGAGTCCTGAGAGTATATTAAACATACTTCCCAAATATCTTGAGATAAGTTTTTCCTCGCATTGTAATCTTAGGTGCGCCTATTGTGATCCTTTGGTGAGCTCTTCTATCAGAAAAGAAATTGAAATCCATGGGCCCTATCCTACGTCCCATGATTTTCAAAGAATAGACCCGAGAGATGCCGTAGATGCTCAAAAATTTGCAGGTTATTTCTGGCGGTGGTGGCCACAATTGAAATCTCATCTCCACACTCTTCGAGTCACAGGGGGAGAGCCCTTTTTAAGCTCCGATTTTGATCACCTTTTATCTGTTTTATCTCAAGACCATTTACCCCATTTAAATTTATCTCTGAATTCTAATTTAATGGTTTCTCCGGCCAGGATTGAGAATGCATTAAAAATCATAAAAAACTCATTTGAGGAGGGGCGCCTAAAGGATTTTCATCTTTATCCAAGTATCGATACTTGGGGAAAACATGCTGAATTTTTAAGATGGGGATTAAGTATTCAAAAATTTTCTCAGAATATTGAACTTTGTTTGCGTTTATACCCTAAATTGAAAATGACATTTCTTATTACCTTCCAAGCTCTTTCTATTTTCAATTATCATCAGCTTTTGGAGTATATCTTAGATCTCAGACGAAGATTTCCTCTTGCTGAAATTAAAGTAGGGGCTTCTTTACTACGTCACCCTGATTTTTTATCTCTAAATTTATTACCCAAGTCCATGGGAGTTAAGTTTTTGGATATTATATCTTTCATGAAACAGCATAGATTATCCTCAAAATATGAATTAGGGTTTTCTAGCTTTGAAATAGCGAGATTTGAAAGAATTTATACTGACTTTATGTCCACTCCTGATCGAACGACTCAGGTAGCTAGTGATTTTAAAGTTTTTATGAAAGAGTTTGAAAAAAGAAAAAATATCCATTTTGAAGATTATTTTGATTTAAAAATAATTGATGATTTAATGCTAAAATAGTTGATGAAGGACATTATGCTCAAATTCTTGCTTATCTCATTTTTATTTATATCATCTTGCTCAAGCCTTATCCCAAAAAAATCAAAAGAAATCCTTCATCCCTCATTTGAAAATCTTAAGGTATCAGAAAAAAGACATTGGGTCGTTAAACGTGGTGAGAATCTGCTACGAAATGTTGGGGTTGCAACACTTGCTGTGTGGGTTCGACCTAAAAATAATTCTAATTATCCTATGGACTTGATTGCTATTTCTGTTGCAGGCAAGGAAAATCCTAGTAATTCTTCTCGAGCTTCAATTAGGCTCCTCGCAGAAGGTAAGATTGGCGGAATTGCCAGGGCCAGAGATGATGAAGAGGCCCAGCGTGGTTTTAGCCATTCTGTGATGAAGGAATCTCTTTGGCAGCACATTGTACTCATTATAGATTATGAAAAAAATAGAATGGAATTTTATCGAAATGGTGTCTTTGTTCCATCCACGGGCCGGATAAAATTTAAGGCGAAAAAAACATCTGATACACCTTCAAAAACGATTGTGATTGGAGCTGAAGATGATGGTTCAGCTTATCATTTCAATGGTGATATTAAGCATGTAGGTATTTGGGGCAGAAGACTTTATCAGGATGAAATTAAAAAGCTCGTTGAGCAATTTTCAGACGATTTCAAATTAAGATAATTTTTATATTGCTGGTGAAAAGAATTGAATGATTTTATAAAATTTATCCATTCCAATTGGCCCAGAATGTCCTCCCCAAGGAAAGATAACTAATTGAGAATCATTTAAGTTAGAATTAATTTTAAACTTTTCGAGATCGACACCTGAATTAAGAAAGTCGTTTCTTCCTGTTAAAATTGTGAGAGGAAAATTCTCTGTCTTTTTTATTTTTTTTATCCAGGTCTCTAACCTTGTAACTTCATCTTTTTTTTCAATGAGGTTCCAAATTTCACTTCTGTAATTTCTAAAAAAATCCTCAAAACTTTTGGGGGTTGCCCCTTTAATACCTGAAGCCTTTGTATAAGAAAGCCAGGATTTTTTTGATTTCTCCACAAAACCGTCTAATAAAACCACTGACCCGAGACAATAAGAATCTTTATTTGATAAAGCTGCTGGATAATCTTTAAGCGCCATTTCTGTTAAAAGCAGCCAAGCTCTTTTAATAAAATTACAACCTTCTAAATTCTTACGATGTTCATCGACAATATGATCAAAGTTTTTCATGGCCAAAAAAAGATCTAGAGGAGGCCATAGGAGCATCAAACTTGATAGTCTCTTTTTATTTTCTAGATCATAAGAAGCCCATGCACTTCCAATGATACTACCAAGGCTTTCTGCTATGACGTGAACTTTTATATTTTGATAACCGAGTTGTTGAAGAGTTAAATCCAGTGCTGCTTCATGAATTTTGACCTCGGTCATTATGGGGTCATGGTTATAATCAGGCTGTGCCAGAATGTGTTCCTGAGAAAGCATGTTTGGCAGGACTAGTAAATTGACATTAGTTTGCTCAATTTGGTCGATCATTTGAGGGGTTAAACCTTTTTGGATTGATCCAAATATTCCGGGCATAAAGACAACAAGTTCCCTTGAAGTTGTTTTACGTAGGTAAACCTCAATTCCACCATTTTTAAAAAGCGGTGTATTTAATTTAATCAAGCGACCTTGGTTATTATTGAAAATTTTAAATCTTCGATATCCTCCCCAGAGGGTGGCAATGGCAGGCGATGAAAGTGTTTTAGCCTTTTCCTGAGCTTCAACTAATGTTTGATTTAGAGATAAATCAGTGGCGCCAGATTCATTTATAAAAAAGAATCTGGAAACTAAAAATAAATAAAAAACAAGGAGATTATATTTAATCAAGATAAACACCTATTCCAATAGGGAATTCCCAACTTGCTAAATTGAGTGAATCATCTGAGGTCTTTGCTGTCTGTTGAGAATATTTGACACCGGCATGAGTATAGAAATTTTCATAGACACTTTTGAATGATTTTAAAAATGGGATCTTATTTTTTCTTAAATGATACAGAACATTTATAGTTTGTCCTTGAACCGTTATAAAGCTGAATTGAGAGTCTAAATTTAATTGTTGAATGAATGTTTTTTGGTTGTCGATTTGATGAATAAATCCTGCTTGAGCACCAAGCGAAATATAACTTAAGTTTGAACCACCAATATTCGAAGAATTGTCTTCACTCACTAAAGATAAAGAGTCATATTTGATTGCTGGGCCATAATAAAACAGAAAATGATCTGTCGTTTTTATGGCCCTGTTGATGGCTCCAGAAATAGTTACTTGGGATAAAAAATTAACACTGTCAGTACTTCCATCCTTATAGTCTAGAGAAGTTGTCACAAAGTTCTGGTTATTTAAGTTAAGTAATGAGCTAAATCTGAAAGAACTTGGAAAAAGAGAAAGGTTCTCTGAATTGTTATAGGTGGTTGAAGATCTTGTGACCTTGCTCTTTGAATGAATCTGACCAATGAGGGCATCAAATCCAAAAAAGTTTTTTAATAATTGACCTTGGGAGTTTGATTTTAGGATTTTTAAATTATGAGTGTCGGCAATTTTTAGAAATCGCTCCTCGCTAATGGCCACCTCAAGATCACTTTCTAGTCCAAAAACTTGCCAGCGATATAATCCACTTGGAAGTGGAGTCATTAATGAACCGTTTGAAGATTCAATCTTTTTAAGTATTTTTTTTGAATGGAAGTCTTTAATCACAAGTACATATTTTTGAGCTTGCTCTACAGTTTTCCATTCAAACCCAAAACGTTCTCCAAACGTAGAATGTTTATGTTTTGGATATTTTAGTTCTATAAAACGATCAGTTTCCTTAATGTCTTCTACGATTAATCGACCAAGTTGACTAAATGGACTTTTTTGAGAGTTATTGTTTTCATAGCAAACTCTAAAGAAATAAGTTCCTGTCGGGGCCCCTTGCCAATGGAAGAAATTTTCTTTTAACTTACGAGCTAATAAAAGATCTTTTCCCGCTTTATCTTTATATATTTCAAGATAATAATTTTTTGCTCCCTCGATAGAATCCCATTTTAATTCTGCGAATGTGACGATTGTAGGTTCTTGGTCAAAAACAATTTTGCCATTTTGAGCAAAATGGATTTGATTGTTATCAAGTAATCTTAGAAAAGATAATTTCTTTTTCTTAATTCTCGATCTGGTTTCTTTCTTTATTTTTGGAGCTTCTAGTTTCGGTGGTTCAGTAATTTCAAAAGAATAAGCTTCACTCTGAGCGTCTAGGAAATTCACTTTCCATTGGTATCTGCCAGGCGCTTTCGCCTCCCATTGGATTCTATCTGATGTGGTTTTGATTTGTTCAATTTCGGAACCATCTTTTATGATGGATAGAATTCTGACCCCTGTTAGGTTTATTCCATTTTTAGACTTTATAGACCATTCAAAATCGAGGGCCAATTTCTTTTTATCAAAGATAATTTTTTTAGCATCTTCAGGAGCTTTATGCTCGATAATTGGTTTTCTTATGTTTAAACTCCAGGTGTCAACTGAGGTTTCATTTTTTAGTGGTACTACTTTCCAAAAAATGTTTCCCGTTGTTGAAACTCTCCAATCATAAGACCCCTCTTTGGAAATTTCCTCTATGAGTGGGGTATTAAATGAGATGTCTTTTGAAATAATTAGTTTATAGCTAATATGAGGTGATCCCTTCCATTTGAATTGAATAACTTGAGATTCTAAGTCATGAAAGCTTTCGTTTGCCGGCAAAAGATAGACAGTCTTTTGCGCAAGTTCATGACCATGCACTTTGAAATAATTTTTCTCAGACCACGGGCCAGAGTGTTGTTGAGAAACGGCTCTCACTCTCCACCAATATTCGCCATAATTATTTATACTTAGTTGAGTTTTGTTAGTTGTTAACGTGGATTGAAATATTTCATCCCTCGAATCATTGTTTTTTGCATTTGTTTCAAAAATATATCTTTGAGCTGAGACATCCTCCCATGAGAAATTCAATATTTTCGGAGATTCTTGAGGCTTATAAATATCTATATTGTTTAAGGGGTTGAGAAGTTTCGGGGGAGAGTCATTAAAGACGACAAATTTTTGAAGCTGGCCAGGATTGGATTTATTTTCTGATGGGCGAATTCGCCAAAAGAAGGTTCCGGATTGGAGAGTTGAAAGATCAACAATCTCTTTGTCTTTAGCACTAATGATTTCTTTTAGGATCGTTTTAAATTCTTTTTCTTGTGAGACTTCGATAATTTTATTAGCTTGATGATTGCTTATGACCTTCCATTTAAATTCTGTGGACTTTAGTTGAGAAGTAGCAAGTGGAACTGAGTTATTAGGTTTAAGCGGGACATAATCTATTTTAAATGCTTGAGATATATTATTATTTGAAAAGGTTGCCATTTCATCAGCTTTTATTTTTTGACGATTAGACTCATTTCCGATGATGGCCGCACCTGATAAAACAACAATAGATCCCTTTTCGTTATGACTATCAATGATGAGTTCAGTGTTTTCATTATCAAGATCAACTTCAGTTGTTTTGGTTTGGATAGAATCCAAATCATCTTTTTCTATCTTTGCTTTTAAACTTCCATCTTGTAAGTCAATTTGAAGCTTTTTACTTTCATTTTGTTTTAATTGGATGAGTGTTAGAGGAGACATCTCTATGAAACTATTTTGACCAATCTTTATGACTGCATTTGATCCATCGCTGGTAAAAATTTTATCACCAAGATAGACTTGCATATTTGTTTCTAGGTCTTCCCATACCATCCCCTCGCTGTTTTTTCTTTTAAGTTGATGGTGTTTGGCCTGAACACTTCCAAATGGAGTGAGTTTCTCTTCACCTGAAGAAAGAAAATGATCAAATGAGATTAAAAAAAAAGCTGAAATAGTTAGACAGACCGAGGCTATTAATAAAATTAGCTTTTCTTTGAAGTTCAATTGAATAGTTTTCATGAGGGTCCAAATATTTTTGAGGACAAAAGCTAACTTTATTCTATTATAGTTTATAAACATGATTAATATATTGAAATCAATTTTGATGAGAAAGAGACGAATTATTAAGCCGATTAACTTGGTTCGGTATTCCATTCAGTCAAAGCTGCTTGCGTTTTTTATTATCCTTGTCGTTTTTTCACTTAGCCTAACTCTTTATTTTTCTCTAGATCTCTTTTACAAAGATAAATCAGCTTACATTTTTGAAGCTTCTCTTGCTAAAGCAGAAAATGATGGCAAGTTGGTTTCAGATTATTTATCTCAAAAAGTCGATGATGCTGAACTTCTTGCTCAATATGTTTCAAGTTATAATCAACTTGAAGCGATCAGAGTTTTCCTAAGAAATAGGACTGATATTTTAGATTTTTCTATTTTTACAAAGACTGAAAAGGGTTGGAAAAGTTCCGAGCAGAATTTTCTGGTTAATGAATCAATCCGACCTGAGGCGATTAAATCATTTTCTGCAATTAACTCCGAACTTGTCACAAAATTTGACCAAGTTTTAAAGAATCGTCTGGTTGTTTTTTTTCATCGCGATGCTCTTCCTGTCCCTGTTATCGCGATTGCGATTTCTGATAAGTCCTCATCAGGGATCCTTGTTTTAAAAGTCTCCGCAAGAAGAGTAGAGGAGCTTTTTAAGTCATCGGGCTCTGCTTTTAAAAGCGCTTTACTGAATCATGATTATAACTATGTTTTTGCGCAAGACTCTGGGTCTGCATTTAAAGAAATTATCAATCCTCTAACGAGTCAAAAGGTTCTTCAAGGTGTATTTGATGTCCAAATTCAAGGACGTGATTATTTAATTGGTTTTCATAAAATTCCTTCCCTGGGTTTAACGACTCTGAATGTTTTAAGTAAAACTGCTGCTTTTAGAGTTGCTCAATCACTAATTTTTAAGAGTCTCGCAATCGGATTGTTAATCATCTCAATTGCTCTGGTGGCCGGTGTATTTGTTTCACGCTCTTTAACTCTGCCTATTAATCAACTTATGGATGCTACGAAACGTGTTTCTTCCGGTGATTTTGAGACAAAAGTACAGATTTTATCTCAAGATGAGTTCACTGTCCTAGGTCGTTCTTTCAATTTTATGTGTGATGAAATTCATCGTTATATGGATGAAATAAAAGATAAGATTCGAATGGAGGATGAGCTTGCGCTCGCCCAGTTAGTTCAGTCGAGTTTTTTTCCCCATAAAGATGTGACCTTAGGGAATCTCAATATATCTGGAGTGTATCAGTCGGCTTCGGAATGTGGTGGTGACTGGTGGGGTGCCTATGAAATTGAGGGCAGAAGAATTGTTCTGATTGGGGATGCTACTGGTCATGGTGTGCCAGCTGCCTTAGTTACTGCAACCGCTAATTGTTGCGCTCAAGTTATCAAGGATCTTTCTTATAATCGTCCTGAAATTTTAGAAGACCCTGCTTTAATCTTGGCGATGATGAATCGGGTTATTTACAATCTTGGCGGTAAAATTTTGATGACTTTTTTTATCGGCATCTTTGATGAAGAGGGTCAGTTTTTAACTTATTCAAATGCCTCTCATAATCCTCCCTTCCTCTATCGCTTCTCGGAAAATGAGGCTTCAAAAGAAGATCTTAATATTTTAATGGAGGCCAATGGAACCAGATTGGGTCACACCCTGGAGACAGCATATGAAAACTGTCGGGTAAAGTTTAATCAGCATGATGTTTTGTTTCTCTATTCGGATGGAATTTTGGAGGCAGAGAATCAAAAAGGTAAGCAGTATGGTGAGAGACGATTCCTTAAATCTCTTCTGAAGGTTGCGAAAAATACTCCTCAAGAAATGTCTTCACAAATTCTTGAAGACGCTTATGATTATTATGAAGATGTTCCACCAAATGATGACATTACTTTAGTTATTGTAAAAAGAGGATAGTTTTGGAAACTAAAAAAATTCTCATACTTTCCCAGAGCGCCTTGATGCTTCTCCCGAGCTTGGAGAGGAGTATGGAGGAATTTAATGGTGGATTCAAGGTTGTTTTTAAGTCTGACTATAGTTTTGAGGAAGCTGATCTTATCTTTCTGGATTATGCCTACCTCAAGAGTGACGATCATAAGTACAAAGAAGCTTTAAATTTTCTTCCAAAGCTCTCTTTGTTGACAGCTTTAGTTGATCATAACGGTATAAATGACATCCTCCGAGAGACCAAGGTTGAACATCTCTTTGGATTATCGGGTGCTAATTCTTTCTCAGATATCAGAGATTTTATCCTTACTTTCTTCAATCAACAGCTTTGGACTGCAGATACTTTCTGTAAAAGTCCCCAGAAAGTCTCTGAGAAACTGTTCATGTCCTCTGAAGGTGTGATGGAGTCTATTCAGGAATTATTGGCGGGACATGATTTCTCTGAATGTTTTGAAGGGGTTGAAGATTACCTCGTCCAGATTCTCAATGAATCCATCCAGAATGCTATTTTTAATGCTCCAGTTGATGATCTCGGTTCTCATATGTTTAAAAGAATGAATAAAAAAACTGTGATTCATATGATACCAGGTAAAGAACCAGTGGCAAAAGTCCTTAGTGATTCTAAAAAATTTGTGATTAGTATTAAAGACTTCTACGGCTCTATTACAAGAAATGACATCTATGATTATTTACCTCTCGGTGAGATTAGAGAAAAAGAGGGGGGCGCTGGAGTCGGCATGTACCTTGTTTTTAAATTTTCTCATAAGTTCGTTATAAATGTTGTTCCAAGAAAGTTTACAGAAATGATTATTGTCATCGATAAAGACAAGAGATTTAAATGGTATTCTTCTAAAGAAAAATCATTTCATCTCTTCATGCCTTCATAAATCAGGAGTTTTTATGTCAAAGTTAAAAATAAGTTTAAAAATTGACGCAGACATTCGTCTAATTTCATTTACTGGAATTATTGACGAAGATTTTGAGTATCAATCACTATTAGAAAATCCTGGAAAAGTTTACAAAATTGATTTTAATGAAATCAAGATGATTAATTCAACTGGTATTAGAGAGTGGATTCGATTCGTTGAGAAATTAGGTCCTGCAGTTGAGTTCCAGTATTTTAATTGTCCCCACATTATTATTCAGCAAATGAATATGGTGTCTGGTTTTTTAACTAAAAATGCAAAGGTCATTTCTTTTTATGCTCCATATTTTTGTGAGGAAAATGATGAAGAAGAGCATATTTTGCTACAGGCAACTGATATAAAAAATTTTAAAGCTCCTGTAAGAACTATTGAAGTTGATGGCCATGAAGTTGAATTAGATTTTGATGCAATTGAAGATCAATATTTTAAATTTCTTAAGCGTTAATTTCATGTTTAAGAATATAAGACAATCCCACAAAATTTCAGTCATGCTTCTAACATTTGTGGGTATGTTTTTATTACTCTTTGTTAGACCACCTATGCCCCAAGACCTTAAGTATCATCAATTTGCTGATGAGTTAAATTTTTTGGGTATCCCACATTTCTTTGATGTTGTTTCAAATTTCATCTTCCTTGTTGTTGGGTGGTTTGGATTTCAAGAAGCTTTTAGACGCAAAGATCTTTTGGCAAGAAAGTCCTGGATCGCTTTTTTCATTAGTATTTTTCTCATTGGCCCGGGTTCAGCTTATTATCATTGGAATCCTAATAATGAGACTCTCGTTTGGGATCGACTTCCTATGGGTGCAGGCTTTATGGTCTTATATCTTATTTTATTGATTGAGCATATATCACCAAAGCTTGAAAAATATCTTATTCCCTTTGTTATGACTGGTGTTGCAAGTGTGATGATCTGGGCCATTTGGGATGATTTACGTTTTTATTTCTGGGTTCAATTTAGTTCATTTCTTTGCATTCCTCTTATTCTGCTTACTTTTGATTCAAAGTATTTGACGAAATCTGGATATTATTACTGCCTTCTTTTTTATTTTATCGCAAAGTTGACTGAAACATTTGACCATCAGATATCATCTCTTACAGCTGATTTTGTTACTGGGCATACCTTAAAGCATTTACTGGCCGGTATAGGTCTTTGGTTTCTTGTGGTTATGATCAAAAATCGTAAACCGGCAATTAATTCCCAAATCTAGTCTTTATTTTAATTTCATCCCAATTCTCATCTAACTTCCTTATGTCGTCGACAAGTTAACCATCGGACGCAATGAAAGGAGTTATTGCATGAAGCTGGTTAATCCATCATTCTTGAAGTTTTCTTATGTCATCTTAGGACTCTCATTATCTTTGCAATCTTCTGCTTCTCGTTGGGGTCTAGCAAAGCAATATACAATACCTCCTCTTAAAGATTCGCATATTGTTCTAGGTCAAACTTATCAGGATGAACTTGATCCAAAATCAATTAAGGTTTTAGTGTGGAATCTTCTTAAAGCGGAGAGAAAAAATTGGACTGAGGATTTTATGGGTCTATCTGAAAAAAAAGATATTCTCTTACTACAGGAAGGTTACTTGAACCCTGTGATGGAATCTACGTTTAATCAGATGCACCAATTCAGATTCGATATGGCCGTAAGTTTTCTTTATAATAAAGATGCCAATACTCCAACTGGTACTGTTCTGGGTTCAAAGACTACACCTGTTAAAACAGGAATCTTACGTACGAGTGATTATGAGCCATTTATTAAAACTCCCAAGGCCATTACTTATGGAGTCTATGAGATTGCGCAATCAGATAAAAAGCTTCTTGCTCTGACAATTCATGGAATGAATTTTACAAAGGATGAAGCACTTGAAAAACAAGTCCTAGATGCTATAAAAGTCATCGATGCTCATGATGGCCCAGTTATTTTTGCTGGTGATTTTAATACGCGTAATAAGGCACGATCAATATTTCTAAGAAATATTATGAAAGCTAAAAATTTTAAAGAAGTGACATACCGTAATGATAAAAGAATGAAGTTTTTAGTTTATCCACTTGATCATACTTTTGTAAGAGGTTTACTAGTCAGAGATTCTAAAGTGATTACGGATGTAAAATCATCTGATCATAAGGCGCTTGATATGGAATTTGCTCTCGATCATAATTAATTTTTACTAAGCAAGGGATTGGCCTCAGGCCAGTCCCTTGCGTGATCAATTCCAGTAGATTCAAGAGCTTACCTCTTTCTTGCAGCAGACTAGTCAAGTTTTCTCCATAAATTCCGATAAGTTGACACCTAAAAGAGGGGTCATATGTCAGCATTACTAAAAATGAGTGATCAAGATAAAACTGCAGAGATTGAGGTTCCTGAATCAATTCTGAAATCTGCCCAAAAACTAAAAAAAGAACAGCAAGATATTAGTCATGAGCTTGATAAGGTGAAATCAGAAGAGGTCGTTCGTAAAACTGATGAGAGTACAAAAGTCTTTAATCTCAGGCAGCATACTGCTGCTGAAAAAGTGAGAGAATTAGAACTTAGAAAATTGAAGGCAGAGCGAGAGCTCAATGCACTATTACAGCAAAAAAATAGTAAGCTTCATGAGGATTTAAAGAAAGCTACAGACGTTCTTTTAATTGAGACTAAAAAAATTGCACCACTTGAAAAAGAATTTGAAAGTCGTATTTCTAAAATATCGAATTTGAAAAATGAGATGCAACAATTTTTTGAGTCGAGTCTAGACGAAAGAAAAAAGAATAGTCACTTTATCGAGAACCAGACAAAAGAGATTAATCAAGTAGGGTCGATTGTTAAAGAGACAATGGTCATGCTACAAAAAGATGTTCATCAAATTAATGTTGAAATTGAGAAATTGTCTCAACAAAAGCTTGAGCTCATTTCATATTTAGGCCAGCTAAAAGAGGAGATTTTTTTTAAAGAGGGGATTTTAAGACTTTGCGAAAATAAGAAAAATGAAATGACTCAGCTTGATTTGGAATTAAGTACTTTGAAGCAAAAAGTTCTAGATATGAGAGAGGTGAGTCTTAAATATACACAGCTACAGTCTGATCTTTTGCTCGTACAGTCTCAATACAGCGAGGATAAATTTAAGCTCGATTCTCAATTACAAGAAATTAATGAGGTAAAATCTCAGAAAACCAAATTAATCGCCGGTGTGAATCAATTAGAGATCGAATTTACAAACCGTCGACATGCTCTGAGTGATATTGAAAAAAACATTTTAGATTCTCGAATTATGCTAGGCTCAATGAAAGATGAAGAGTTTCAAGTGGGCCAGGCACTAAAAGATAAAGAGCTTTGTCTTTCAAAAATTCATGAAGAAATATCAAGAGCGGACTCCCAGAAAAATGCCATGCTTTTAATGCAAGAGGAAGCGTTACAGTTTTATCAGCAAAAGAAAGACGTCTTTTTGAGAGAGATGCATCTCCTTGATCAGAATTTTGAATTGAAAAAAGAGCAACTCGAATTAGAATATGCCAACCGTAAAGCCCAGTGGGAATTAGATTTTTCAAAGTATTGTGAACAAAGAGAGTCTGATCAAAAGATCAATCTTATAAATTTAGAACAGCATGATATTGAGGAAGTGAGAAGAAAGAGATCTGAATTCTTGAGCCTTACTTTAGAAGTCTTGAAAAAACAATTGTCGAATGATGAATTTGTATCAAAGGATCAAAAGATTCAAGGAACACAACTAGACCTCGAAAATGTTTTTGATCGATTCTTTGGTAAAATTGTTTCAAAGAAATTTTGGTAGTTCTTACTCACTGAGAACGGGAAGAGATAGACAAAAACGAGTGTTCTTTGACTTCTCGTCATACCATATTTCACCAGAATGATCTTTTAGTATCCTTTGTGAAATGCTTAAGCCGAGACCTGTTCCTTTGCCGGATGGTTTTGTCGTAAAAAAAGGATTCATCATTTTTTTTGAAATATTTTGATCAATTCCATTCCCGCTATCGGTGACACTAATGATCCATTTTTGATCATTTTGAAAGAGCTTAACTTCAATCCATGGATCTTTTAATCCCTCAACGGCATCAGAGGCATTGTTAAATAGATTAAGTAGGACTTGGGAGATCTGAACGCTTCGGCCAATTGATAGGGCCGCATCTTCTGTTTGCCAATTAATCTTGATCCCTTTTTGATTAACTCTCCATTTGCAAAGCTCTAATGTATCCTCAATAATGCTATTGAGTTCGATGGGCTCCATAGGGTCTTGAGCGGCATCTCTGGCAAATATTCTTATACCTTTGATGATCTTGCTGGATCTCTCCGTCATCTTAATAATTTTAGTCATGCTTTCAATTGTCTTTTCAGAATCAATCTCGCCTGATTGAGCAGAGGATTGAGTCATCCATGCCATGCCTTGAATAACCGCCATGGGGTTATTCAGCTCATGGGCGATACTCGCGGCCATCTCTCCCAGTGAAAACATTTTGGAGCTCATCACTTTTTGCGCTTGTATTTCTTGATCTGAGGCAAGTTGCTCCATCCTGAGAATAACATTTTCCAAGGAGATTTTAAGAGATGTGCAGAAAAACTTTAAAGATTCTGATGGCATGATCTTTTGATCAGATTCCAACTGAAGCAGATACTTATCTTTTTCAGATGAAAGACATATATCAATACCACCATTAGAATATTGTATCTCGTGACAATTTTTGAGATCCTTATTTGAAATGGATCCTTTCCATGAAAGTCTAGAGTTAATAATTTTCAAGATAAATTCTACGGCTTCATGGAGGTCACTGGTTCTTGAGCAAAAATTTGCGATCTCGATATTTATCCTAGCGAATGAGTTGAGCTCCTCAAGGCTCTTAAATGATTTTTGCAGTTCCTGCCTAGAAAATCGTTCTGCTTGAATGAGAACAAAAAAATCAAAAACTGGTGAGTAAGCTGGAAAGTCTCGATAGGAGAGCCCGTTATCTGCTAGATGAGCAAGATTTTGAATGACTGGTGAAAGTGCGAGTAGTACTTCATGACTTTCATCAAGGATGATGACTTCTCCGTTAAGCCGAGTCTTTGTGCTTGAGGATTCAATGGTGACGACTTTTTCAGTGAGAGATCTTGCCTGGGAAATTGGATCTATATCTTTTGGGATGACAGGATTCAAAAGATCTTTAGCGAGCATGCCTATTTGAATATTGGTAAAGCATTTCTGAGCACTCCTACCAAAAGATTTTAATTCTCCACCATGACTAAAAATTAGGTGAAAAGGATAAAGCCTATTTAGCGTTTTCTGGAGTTGAGTTAGCTCCATTTGATTAAAAACCTACAGCTGTTACTTTCTTGGGACATTTCTTTTAATTCTAGATTAGTGATGCCATATCTAATGGCCAGTGCTTCTAACAGGCCAGTGACCATTGGACCTAGGCCAGGGCGCTGTGATTTATAAATCAATTCAAATTCAGTATTAGAGATTTCTTTTGAAATTTCAAATTCTGGTGGAATGAGTCCTGGCATCATGGCACCCATGTGTTCATGCATTCGGTTCAGGTTCACAAGACAATCTTTAAAGTTTGGGCCAAAAAGCTTAAGCAGTGGTTCATATCCTGCTTGAGATGCATATGTAACCCAGTATTTCCCAAACAGTTGAAGGACTTCAACTGGTGATTTTCCAGTAACTTCACTGGCACCTTTTACAAGGTTATAGGTAATGACATCATCATAAACGGTAAGGAGTTCAAAGTAGTCTTCCTTAACAGAAGCCTTAGTTTTTACTTCTTGCCATCCTTGAGTTCCATAATGATCAATGACAAGTTGTTTAATGGCCATATTGATTAGTCCGTACATAGATGACCCTCAGTTTTTATAAATAAAGTGATTATAACTTAGAATGAGAGAAAAGAAATATGTTAAGTATTCCTTAGAATATTAAGCTTAAATTAAAACACTCCAGTATAGATTTTCTTTGGCTTTTGTTTCATGATTAAGGGATGACAATTTCACAAAAAAAATTGAAATGCCTAGTTGTTGATGATGAGCAAGATATCTTGGAAATCATGCAGATAATTTTGTCTAATTTATGTGATGAAGTTGTCGTTTCTTTAAGTGCGACTGAGGCTTTAAATTCGGGTCATTTTAGAGATGTCGATCTTATTTTTTCTGATATAAGTATGCCAGGTATATCTGGTATGGAATTTCTAAAAACTATAAGGTCCCATCAAATAAAAGTTCCCTTTGTTTTTCTTTCTGGTTTTTCAGATGATAAACGCATCCAGGAGGCAGAAAACTTAGGAGCAAATCTTTATCTCACTAAGCCATTTCAGGCAGAAGAAATTTTAAATGCCGCTAGACACTATCTTTCTCTGGATGGATCTGAGGATGAACGAAGAATTTGACAAGTTTTTCTGGCCATATCTTCAGCGGCCTTCCCGCAAATATGAATATTGTCATTAAGTGCTCCGCCAGAGCAACCGACTTTGTCTCCTATTTGGACTCGCTTAAGCAGATCTTTCCCATCAAAAAACTCAGAATCTTTCATCAGCTCAACGCCATTTATAATTTGGCATGTCCCATTTAAAGTCTTTTCAATAATCTGATTGATTCTAATTGTATTTGCGAGGTTTTTTCGAGTCACATTTCTCTTGGTCTTAACTTCCATTTCAAAAGTTGGAGTGAGGAAAAAACAATTTTCTTTGGTGATTGAATTATCAGTTATGATTTTTGAAAATTGAGACAAGTCCTTGGATATCATTTCATCAGAACTTGCAATGTAATTATCTCCAAAAAAGAAAAGGACACGTTTCGGAAGATAATTTTTAAGTATGGGATCTAATCTTTTTTTACATAATGGAACTTTATCTCCGTTACCAATATTTTGATGTTCAGACTCTGGAGTTCTTTCAATGATCTCGATTTGATCAAGTCCACCTTTGCCGATCCAGCTTCCGGGTATGCTTCCACCTTTACCTAAGATGATAAAATTTTCTTCCAGGCATTCTTGGAGAAAATTACCAAAATAGCTTTTTGACCAAGTGGCCCCAGTCTGAGAATCACCCAACACCACAAGATCTACAGGGCCTTGACACTCACTTGCAAGAGCTGTTTGAGTTATAAAAAAAATGGATAACAGAATTATTTTCATTAGGAAGTTATAACTTAGATTATTAAAACGGAGAGAGGGGAGTGAACTTTTTATACAAAAAAAAGCCTGCACAAGGCAGGCTTCTTTATATTTTGATCTTAGATCAAAAAAATTATTGAGCAGGAGCAGCTTCTGTAGCAGGAGCAGCTTCAGCAGCAGGAGCAGCTTCAGCAGCAGGAGCAGCTTCAGCAGCAGGAGCAGCTTCAGCAGCAGGAGCAGCTTGTTCAGTTGTTGTAGCTTCTGCAGGAGCAGCAGCTTCTTCTTTCTTGTTACAAGCAACAGAAAGAACGATAAGAGCAGCAGCGAGTACGAAATACTTAGACATAAAATCTCCTTTTAATGATTCATCTAAAACTTATTCAAGATGATTCGTAATTCTTGATAGATTATCTTAAATTTAATCGAAGTTTTTTGTCTGCGCAAGATGTTAGGTTAATTATTTTAACACTTTGATGCGACAACATGTAAAGTGTGTAAAATAAATGCAGTGAGTTATATATTTTTTATAATCTTACGGCACAGAGTAAAGGCCAGTCTACTTGGATAGTAAGCAGCCTCATTGATAAAGATTGGGTACATTTCCTCATTCGCTTCATATTGAATTTCTTCACCATTAAAGCTCTGAAAAGCCATGAATATTTTAGGTAATTTGATGAGATCGTTTCCTTCAATATCCTCATGAATACAGGCGGTTAGCTCATTTTTTTGATTCTGTGGATAATACACATCACAGGCCTCCTCATAGACCTCAACCTCCGAAATCCCGACCCTGAAGTTATGAATATTTGAAAGGATTGAGATGAGGATGTTGAGGGAATCTTTAAGAGGACCCGGCCTTATAACATTATTTGGCACCGGCCCCACTTCAATCATGAGTCCAAAACTTGATTGAGAGATCAGATATTTTTTTAAAAGATCTGGCGCTAGGAGTATTTTAGTTTCGGGCAAATTTTCTTGGACGAGCCCAGCAAGGGTAAGATTTTCAGCATTTTCATTTGAAATGATAAGTGTATTACCCATATTTGATGTGGTTGTGTGAAGGTCAATAACAACACAAGGCTCTTTTTGGATAATTTTTTGAATCTCTATCGCTCTCTTTTGTTCATATGTGGAGCGATTCTCATTTAAAAATTGGCAAGACCGATTAAGGTCTTCATCTTTAAATCTTTTTTCAATTTTATAAGCTTCAGGATTGGCAAAAATAAATTCTAATTCTAGTTCGGGAAATTTATTTTTTAAGAAATCTTGGTAATTTTGAAGAATGGTAATTCCTGTCCATTCGTTTCCATGGGTTCCACCGATAATGATCACTCTTTTTGGGAGTATCATTTTTTTGCCTCAATACGGCGGACAAATTCGTTAATTATATTATGGTAGAGGTCTGCTCCCGCAATAGCGTCCTCAATATTTGAATCAATGTTTGGATTGTCGTTTATCTCAATAACATAAGCTTTTTTATCTTTTTCCTTAATATCGACACCATAAAGGCTATCTCCAACAAGATCTGCCATTTTTAGTGCTGTGGAGAGGACGTGTTTAGGGACTTTGGAAATTGGCAGTGTTTCAGAATTTCCTGACTGGGCCTTCTTATTCATTTCTTTATCATGGTTATAAATCTGCCAGTGGCCTTTAGTCATGTAGTACTTGCAGGCGTAGATGACACGATCATTTAAGACACCAATCCGCCAATCGTAATCAGTATAAAAATACTCCTGAGCAAGTAAAAGTGCGGTTTTCTTGAAAAGATCTTCAGTGACTTTTTTAAGCTCTTCAGGCGTCTTAACTTTGTAAATTCCCTTAGAAAATGAACCATCGGGAATTTTAATAATCATCGGAAACCCAAGTTCTTCAACCGCTTCTTTTAGCTGTGTTGGATCATTATTGATCACAAAAGTCTTAGGCCCATTGAGTTTGTTTGAGTGTAAAAGATTTTGCATGTAGATTTTATTCGTACATCGCAAGATGGATATAGGATCATCAATAACAACCAGACCTTCACTCTCTGCTTTTTTTGCAAATCGGTAAGTGTGGTGATTGATAGATGTCGTTTCACGTATGAAAAGAGCATCAAACTCCGCAATCCTTGAATAATCTTTTTTCTCAATGAGCTCTACAAGAACGTCATTTTCCTTACCGGCCTTGATAAAATTTTGGAGAGCTTTTTTATCCGAAGGTGGCATGGCTTCTTGAGGATTATGAAGGATGGCCAGGTCATATCTGTATTTCTTTTTAGCTTTTGGTTTTCTCCAAATTTTTCCAGAATATTCATCAAGGGCAGAGGCAAATTTATCTTCATCAGATGAAACAAGATTGTTTAAACTTCCAGGTCTAATACTTCTAATTTCCCATTTTTTCTCCCATTCAAAATCAACTTGGAGAATTGGGGCCGGGAAGAGATCAAAAATCTGGCGCGCGACATCTTGGAGTTGTTCTTTATCAGTTTTGCCAAAAAAGATTGTAATTGTTAGGCCCTCTACAGTGGGCTGGTATTTAAACGCCTTTTGAATGGCCAAATCTAAGTCTTCTGTCTGAAGCGAATATAAAAATGAGCGACTTAAATCATTAATAGCTTTTATTGGAGGAATGACAGAATGACCTCTAGCTTCGGCCAGGAGTGAGCAATAATAACCGTGGCTAAGGTATTTATAATTACGGCAAAGGTTGATTATTTTTATTCTTTCATTGGAATCTTTAGATCGATGAGCATTTTCATCCCAGTTAACAAGGTATTCTTGAGGAGTCATGAGTTGCTCGGCCGGATAATAAGAGTTCCAGTCTTTGAGCTTTTCGACAATTACAATAATTTTGGCCACGTGCCTTCCAAGTTATTCTTTCATTAAGTACAATAGCAGAATGGAGCACATCTTCAAGGGGTCTATTGATCCAAAAAAAGTTAAAATTCGTAAAGCAAGACTAGCTGATCTCTCACAGCTAGTTGAGGTTGAAAATAGTTGTTTTGATTATGATCAATTAAGCCGTCGTAGCTTTCATTGGATGATCAAACACGCTCATTCGATTTTTCTAGTTCTTGAATATCAGACCAAAGTGATTGGTTATGGCCTCGTTTTGATCAACAAGGGAACGAGTCTCGCCAGGCTTTACTCAATCTGTACTTTGCGTGAGTTTCAAGGCCTAGGTTTAGGTAAGAAACTTCTTTTAGAGCTTGAGGATTTTGCCGCCCATGATGAAGATTGCGCCTATATGAGACTAGAAGTTAAAGCGAGTAATAAAGGGGCGATCGCTCTTTATAAGAATCTTGGTTATTTTAAATTTACACAAAAAGAAAATTATTATGATGATGGGGCCACGGCCCTATGCTTTGAGAAGCAAATTAAAAAATTTAAAAAAAGTCCGCGACTCCTTGTTCCTTATCATCAGCAGGGGACGGACTTCACTTGCGGTCCTTCATGTCTGCTTATGGCATTCAAGGCTTTTGATTCAAATTTTCAAATGACTCTTTCTCATGAGCTGCAAATTTGGCGGGAGGCAACGACAATTTTCATGACTTCGGGTCATGGTGGTTGCGGACCTCAGGGGCTGGCGTTGGCCGCATGGAAAAGGGGATACAGGGCCGATCTTTATCTTTCTCATCCGCACACCATGTTTTTAGAATCTGTACGAAGCGAAGAGAAGAAAAAAATTATTGAGCTTGTTCAGAAAGATTTTGAAAAAAAAATGCTCGATACAAATATTAAAATTCATAAAAAAAGAATGACACTCACTGATCTAAAAGAAATTCATAGAAAAGGTGGTGTCGCAATTGTTCTTATCACGACTTATCATTTTTATAAAAGTCGTGCTCCACACTGGGTCATTGTAACCGCTTATGATGATGGGTTTGTCTATATTCACGATCCAGATCAAGAATGGGATCATGATACAGTCATAAGCCGTGTCCATGTTCCAATACCTGAAGATCAATTCATGAAAATTTCTCGTTGGGGTAAATCGAAGTCAGCGGCGACGGTTGTCATCTATAAAAATTAAAAGTTATTAATTAATTAGCACATGCGAAAGTAATGGAAGTTGTACATTGATTTTCGCCTATACCAAGTGGTGGACAAGTATTACAGTCCGAAACCATTTGTCCAGTGCTGGGGCAACATGCTTGTGTAGGAGCTGCCAGTTTATTGTGGACCCAGTATTCATCCGCTAAATAAGTATGAGATCCATCGAGCTCAAAGTTATAAACTTTTTCCCTGGTTGGTTTTGAGTCGAGAGTTAAAATGGCTTCGATACCATTTTTCTTTAGAAGCACGTCTCCCACTCTAAGTTTAGTTACCTTGAGTTCAGGAGACTCTTTTTTTGTTGCAGTAGGATCAATTGATTTCCATCCATCTAGTGAGAGAAACGGATGGTTAGGAGTAAAGAAGTAAGGTCCTCCATTGATGCTGTAAATCTCTCCCAAATAATCCCTTGGGAGAAGAGTTTTGACTGTCACAATTTTATTATCAACATCAATAAGCTTATCCCCAATTTGAATGTCTTCAATATTTTTAATATCTCCATTGGCCATTGCAATTTCAGTTCCAGCAATGAAGCAGCCTCCGCCAGTCGTTGTTCCACCAGTCGTTGTTCCACCAGTCGTTGTTCCACCAGTCGTTGTTCCGCCAGTCGTTGTTCCGCCAGTCGTTGTTCCTCCAGTCGTTGTTCCGCCAGTCGTTGCAGCTGGAGAGCAAAAAGTCTTAAATTTTCCCCCCACAAATTGAATACTTGCCTGAGAACCGGAACCACAAGAAGAACTTGGAGTTGTATCAAAAATAGGAGTGGTTGTGTTAAAAGAATTAGTGAATCCACTACAGTGAACGGCACCATCACTAGAGTTCATACCAGTGAGCATGGTCCCATTGGCGGTACAATCTTTAATAGCAGAATTAATCACGCATCTTTGAGTGACATCATCAAAATAAGCAATTTGTCCTGTTGTGGAAATGGTCCCAACAGAACTTCTTGAATATAAACTTCGACAAAGGTCATTTTGTAAATTATTAACAGAACTCTGCTGATTGTTCACGCAATTCTGAAACCTGCCATTACTAAATCTCAAGTTAACAGAAATATCCTTGGTGATGGTACGATTTCCAAGTCTCGGGTTTTGTCGATAAGTAACTTTCAAAAGTAGTGAACCGCTTGTACTCAAAGCCGCTACAGGAACAATTGAACTAAGTAACCACAATTGCCGAGAGCGGGCCTGATCAACAAATTCTCCCACCGTTGCAAAGGCTGACCCAGCTGTTACCATATTGGCCGTAAAATCAAATCCACAATTTCCAGAACAAAGATAAACGGCATTTATTCCTGTGGCCGGAACATCTGAACCCCATCTTGATTTAAAAGTTGCATTACAATGCCCAGGATTCTCGAGAATCTTAGATAGCATGTGATGAAACTGAGTGAGGGCCTGATCATTTTCTATTCTCGCCTGTTCTTTAGATTGATTTTTAAAAAGAGTAGCACCAGCGAGGGCGACACCAGCAACAATCGCACCACCAATCATGATCTCGGGCAAGGTAAAGCCTCGTTGACCAGAGAAGGATTTAAAAATGTTAAAAATTGTCCCAAATCTCATTAAAATATTTTAAACCAGATCCTAATAATTACCAATTATTTAACTTATAAGCTCATTGGTTAAATAAAGTGCCAACTTTATGGGGCGCCGACTGATAGGGTCAACTACCTTAAGCGCCTGCTTCTTTAAATATTTCTTCTCAAGTTGTAACGATGGGTTATGATACTTACATGCTATCCAAATTCTTCAAAAACCAATTAGGTTTCTCATTGATCCAGGGAATGGTCCTGGCCGCTGCAGTGGCCGGAATGGCCTACGTTGGAACGATGACGACATCTGATCTTAAATTGGCCCAAAAAACAGCAGAATCTCAACTTAGAGTCGACCAACTTCACAAGACTATATATGCGATCCTTCAAGATAAGGGTAATTGTGAGAGGACTTTTTTAAAGAATGGTATTCAACCACTTCCCTATACCTGCTATGCAACTGTAGATGGTGCTCACCAAGCATGCTGGGCCATGGGCGGGACTCCAGGTGCGACTCACAGAAATGGAGAAGGTCCTTGTGCTAGTTTTGTTCCGCCTGATACCGTTTGTTTATCAAATAATGAACCAGGCTTTGGTTCAATAGGCTGTAATGCCACAACTATGTGTCACGGAGTTAATCCCGGAAATAGTCTTATTGGATTAAAAAACTTTACTCAAGGAATTTGGGCCAATAACACTTTGGGGACAAATAGTGTGGCTCCTATTTTTAAGATAAATACAAATATTGGTACTGCCAATTACGATGCTTCCATGATGTACATGAACAATAGTGTGACAATCGTGAGTATGGAGTTAAACATTCCGGCCAACCTCGCAACAGAAAATGCGCTACTTAAAATTACTTATGGGAAATTGGATACAAATGAACTCAGCTCCCGCTCTGGTAAAGGTTACGGTGGTAATAGAATTGCTAAAGACATCCAGGTAAAAATTCAGCGTGATCCTACCACGAAAGGCTTCTTATCTTGTTATGCCGTCACAAGTAATTCTAATGATAGACTACACCAAGAGTTTTGCGAGAGTTTAAGTACATCTGGCACAACAAGTGAGAAACTTTTCACTTGGGATGCAGCCACTAACACTTGCAAGCTTAATTTTTCATGTGGGCCATCGCAAATTTTCACTGGCTGGGATGGAAATGGAGTTAAGAAGTGTCGTAATATTACTGATTGGATGAATCTTGCTGATCTTCTTGGCCCGAGTGCCGCTTGTGATCTGAGAACAACTAAACCTGTCAAATTCGTTAAGGTTGCAAATAAGATACAAATTGATTGTGGACCTTCTACTACGGGTACAACCTGCTCCAGTGCTTGTGATTGTCCGGGCTCTTTTGATGTGTGTGATAGAGGTACCTGCGTTAGTAAGCCTACAGGATGTACCACTGGAGACATGGCGAAAGGTGATAGAATTTGTCAGTGGATATGTGGTTCAGGAGGGCTGTGGAATTGCTCAGCTAGTGGAACGCCATGTGGTGCGGCTGCAACATCTTGCTCTACTGCCTGTGATTGTCCGGGCTCTTATGATGTGTGTGATAGAGGTACCTGCGTTAGTAAGCCTACAGGATGCACCACTGGAGAGATGGCGAAAGGTGATTCGGTTTGTCAGTGGAGATGTAATTCAGGAGGCTGGACTTGCCAAGTTGGGGGAACGGCATGTGGAGCGGCTGCAACATCTTGCTCAAGTGCTTGTGATTGTCCGGGCTCTTATGATGTGTGTGTTAGAGGTTCCTGCGTTAGTAAGCCTACAGGATGTACCGATGGGGAAGTTGCCAAAGGAGATGCTAGCTGTAAATGGGCCTGCAGTGGTGGTATGTGGACTTGCCCTGTTGGTGGAACGGCATGTGGAGCGACTTCAGCATCTTTACCGGCAAATTGTTTTGCTGCCGGATATCTTTGTTTTTGTGGTACTTCAATTCCAGCATCAAGTTCTTGCTCTGTTATCGACCGTATTCAGACAAGCTCTGGAGATATGTATTGCTCAAATACAACATCATCACAGTGTTGTGACGGGATGGGAACATGTAGAGCAACAACTTGCATTTGCACAGACAGCGCCAGTCCCTGATGGCTTTGTCATGGAAACTTAGATTTGAAATAATTGGTATTTATAGGGATCTGGTTTAAAATAAAAAGACTCATGCAGAGTCCTCATTTTTTCTAAGACTTCAGTCATGAGTTGTGCTTTATCCCTAATGCTTGAGGATTTTTTTATTTCGAAGGTATCAGGGCAGCTTCGTTTTATTTGGGAGAACTTAAGGCCATATGTTTATAAAACTAAAAAACCAATTAGGTATGACACTCGTTGAAGTGATGGTTGCTGCCGGCCTCATGGGTGGAGTTGCTTTAATTACGGCCAAACTATTGGGTGATCAATCCGCTAATCAGGTCATGCTAAGAACAAAAGCTGAAATATCAAAAGCTGTTTCTGAGCTAGAGGTCCATCTGAACAATTCAGAACGCTGTAAACAAATGCTGGCCGGAAAAACGACATCAGCTGCTGGAACTCCCGTTGGAGTTAACGGTACATTGGACGCTGCACTTTTAAAAATTACGACGCCTACTGGTGATCGAACGGTACTGAGTGAAAAGAATTATGGACTCTACCGGATTGATGACAATGCTGTCATCCTCAGAGACTCACTTACTTATGGGACAAGTGCGGTAGATCTCAATATTAATTTTTCTGTGACAAGTAAAACGAGCTTTTTTACAAATGGCAGGGAAGTGATCCCTAAGACGATTCCAATCTTAGTCCAAAAAACTGGGGCCATCATTACGGAGTGTGGACCTGTTTTGGGAGAAGCTAATGATGATGCAAAAAGAATCATGTGCGAAAGTCTGGGGGGAGCGGCCACTTGGAATGGAACAAATTGTATTCTAAATAACAAAACCTGCCCTTACGGAACCGTAGCCGTTAAATTAACCTCTTTAGGTTATCTTGAGTGCAGACCATTAGCATCGCAAATTAATCTGGATGAGGTTTTTGATACGGCCAATACAATCAATTGCGGTCCGACTTCCCAAAATCTTTCAATCTCTCAAGTGAATGGTAAATTTAAATTAAGTTGTGGTGCTTCTATATCTTGTATGCCTGATGGTACTCCTTGTGATGATTCTGGTTTTTGTACATCAACGAGATGTAGTTCGTGTTGCAACCCACCTGGTTATACTTGTCCTACAGGAACACGATTTCATGGTTGGTGCGGATCAATTCCATGTCTAACCAATGGTATGTGTAGCTTTTAAGAGAAAATGATCTTATGCGATTAGAAGTTTTAGTTGGTAATAGTGACCCTCAAGTTTTTCCTCTGAATAGACCAAAGATACTTATTGGTTCCCACGAGAGTTGTGACATCATTTTGCAATCTGAGGGAGTGAGTCGAAAGCACTTAGTTGTTTTGACGGAGGATGATAATTATTTTGTTATTGATCAAGGGTCGGTAAATGGCACTTTCATGAACGATGAAAGACTTGTGCCAGGTAGGAGAGTTGAATTTACTTCTTTTTTTCCAATTAGGATCGCTGATAATACTCTCATTACTCTTCTCTCAGATGAAGAAGCTTCTGATGGGGGGATGATGAGTGAATTGAACACTTTTGTAAAAGAAGAAATTTCAAAACCCGCGACAAAACCCTCATCTTCCTACTCATCAAGTTTACAAGACGCAACGAGAGCAATTTCACTTAAGGATTTGCAGCAGGCGAAAACAGAAAATTTAATCAAGAAGAGAACAGAAAGCTTAAGTAAAAAAAAGGCTCCTCCTCAATCTAAGAAATTAGATGATAGAAAGCGAATGAAAGGAGTCATATTTTTTACTCTTTTAGTTTTCGGATTTGCCTTTTATTGGAATGTATTTTTAAAGCAGGACCAGGAGCAGGAATTATTGGCCCAGCAGGTAACTGGGCCGGCCCCACAAAAAAAGACTGTTCAGCAGGTTGCCTCACCACCTCCTCCTGCCTTTCTTTTGGTTGATGAGTCTGTCATTGTATCGAAAGAGAAATACGCTGAAATTTTACAGAACATGAGTTGCATGACTGACATCGAAAAGTATTTTTGTGAAAAGATTAAATCAATTGAAAAGTCATCTGTCCAAATAGGGACGACCCTTTATATTTTTTTTGATGGAAGTGATTACTATGTTAAGGCCAAGGATTATCTTAAGGCCCCTGTAGTTGCTGAGGGAGAATTAGTACCTGTCGAAAAGCTTGAACAGTATAAAAAAGATCTTCTCTATGTTTCGATCCTTCTCTATTTTTATCAAGAAATTCCGAGGGATTTAGATTACTCGCTTCTTAAGGATTTAAATTTAGTTTTCGTTATGAAAGTTAAAATAGACGAAAAAAAATCAGACTATGCAACTTTGGCCTTTCATCCAGAGACGCTTGAAAAATTCCTTCCCTCACTTGAACAGAGGTATTTTGAGTTAACGAGAAAATTTGGTGCCGAAACTCTGTATTTTCTCAAAGAATATTTTCGCTACTTTTAAAGTGTTTTCAGGAACTCAATTAATTCTTTTTTTTCTGCCGTTGTATAAATTTCTTTTCCTTCTTTGATGAAAATTCTTTCATCATGACCTAAGTTGGAGAGTCCTTCTTTTGTTGAATCATAAAAGTATTCACGGTTCTGAGTCCATTGAGCAGGAGTTTTATCTCCAGTTGGATATCCCATACAATCATGGTCATAGTCTGTTTTTTTATCCAAGGCTTTTCCAGCAAAGTAACCTTTAATTCGATTCGGCCCAGGAGTTAATAATTCACATAGATTCGGTATGGAATTGTTATGAAAATATGGCCATCTTGCCCAGATACCCTCAAGAGGAGGTGGGACGTAACCCTTTTGAGGTTCGACAACGGCATTAAGATTTTTTGAAATCTGAAGACGGTTTAGATCATTAGCAAATTCTTTCATACCTAGATAACGACCTGGGTCCGTACCTACATCAATCACAGGAGTTTTTTTATGATAAGTTACTTTAATGTTCTGAATCTGTTTTAACTTACTTTTGGTGAATGCGAATGGTTGATCCCAACCTTTTTCATATGTACCATGACATTTCTGGCAAGACTGGACAAAGTGCTTTTGTCCTCTTTTTGCTTTCTCAAGATCAATACTGTCTAGACCAAAAAATTTTTCATAACGAGGAGGTTTGGAGGCAAAAACGGCTGCCGTTAAGGCTTCAATTTTTTCATGACTATTTGTCATCCAATTCTCAAGTTGTTTCAGATCAGTGCCCCGTCCAATTTCATTCCATAAAAAATTTGTATGGACTGGGTTTCCTGATACGATGGATCCATCTGAAAGCCATCGATTTTTATACTTAACATTCCACCAAACTGCCGGCTTACTATCAGCGATTAGTGTGGAGAGTTTATTTGGTCTTGGAAATTCTGCAGATAAAATAGTTCTTGTGGCATAACTATCTTCTGTTCTTTTTGCCAGGGAAAGGGCAACTTGCGCAAGGCTCGTATCAAGACCTAAGATCACAGGTTTTTTTGTACCAACCCATTTTGTTGCTCTTTTTGCTTTGAGAAGAATTTGGCGCTCCCCCTCTGTTGTTTTTAGAACGTCTTTGAAAATAAAAGAATTTACATAAGGAGCAACCAATTGACCGTTTCTAAAAAATTCATTGGCCCGTGGAAATCGATTCGTTAGACCAAGGACTTTGACTCCAAATAAATCAGCACTGTGGCAAGCAGCACACCCAAAAGTAAGTGCTTCACCTTCATCAGTTTGGATTAAAGTGGCTCCCATTGGGAGCATTTGTTCTTGGGGACTTAACTCAGGCCAGGGATTTGGATTTTCTTCCTGACTTTTAGTTGGAAACTCATGAACACCCAGCCACCCATAGAGTTCTTGCATCGATTTGAATGGGGAAACAGAGCGAACCATCTGATAAATTATTTTTCGAACAGGATCATCTGGGTCAGAATTAAAAAATGTTTCAAGTGGGCCGTAGGGTATGAGTAAGTCGCTGACCGTCACAGGGTAAAACAAAGCAATTTTTCTTCCTTCCATTACCGTTTTTTCAAATTCATTTGGAGAAAGTTGGTAAATATTTTCTCGGGGTGATGTCACTTCTAAATCTCGTGACCAAATTTGTGCTAGTGCATTGCAAGACAAAAGAAGACATGCTAAATAAATTTTGTTTTTAAAGTGATTCATCATGGACTAATGATGTGTTTTCAGAACTAAGCAGTCAACTTTTGATTTCTAAGTCTTGGATTGGTATTTTGTGTTAAAAAAAAAGAGTTTTGGTAAGTTGACGTGAATCACCTTTTCGTAAATTATGGGTGCCGAAATCATATTAAGCCATGATTTCACCTCCCAGTTCTAAATAGAGAGGCCATCGTCTAATCACGATGGCCTTTTTATTTTATGAAGCTTTTTCGACTTTTGAATAGATTCTTAGAAACTCATCCTCGATTTTAAGAGCATTAAGAGGGAGCTGATAGTATCCAGCAGCGCCTGATGGCGTTTGAGCATGTATCCTGGCCTTTTCAGGTGATATTGCTTTTGCCATGATGAGGGTTTTTGTTAAGGGCTTTTTAGATTTGATCTGTGCGCAGAGTTGGTTAACAGCTTTTGGATTCGAATCGTAATGAAACACAACAATTTGAAATTCTTTAGTCTTAAGAGCGTTATTAAGTTCTGGAAGGGTTTTCAGGACTCTGTAATCAAAGCCTTGAGGGAGGTGAGCTAGTGATTTTTGAAAAAAATCACCGCCAAGGTCAAAAAGAATGACTGGAAAGTTATGAGATTTTGACATCTCATTTTCTGGTTCATCTTGTGGAATACTAAATTCTAGTTCTGAGGCAAGATTAGCGAGCTCTTCTTCTTGCTTAAGCTTTTGTTTTTTTAAAGCATTTAAATCTAATACAACCGTTGGTTTATCATCTTCATCATGCTCAGACATATTCTTAATCCCTATTCCCAATAAAGTCTTCATTCATCCTATCGGAAGATTCATGTAAAACTTGAGTATCTGATTAAATTTGTCTGTATGGCGAGAAATGGGCCAAAGAAGCTCAAGTTTCACAATAAAAAACCGATAAAGACACTAAGGAAAGGAATTAATCTAATGGCCTTGGATGATCTAGACCTCGAATTCGAAGACGAAGAAGAGGCAAAGAAAAAGAAAAATGATGCCGTCCACCAGGACGTGGATCTGGAATTCCAGATGCAGGGTAGTGATGTAAAACCACGTCCTTCTCGTCCTGGTCTACCATCTGCTGCTGCTGCTCCTGCGCAGGCCCCACAAGCTGTAGCCCAAGTTAAAAAATTAGATGATGCTCGAGCTGCTTCCCAGGCCATGAGAAAACCTATTGGCCAAGCGCCTGTTCCTCCTATGGCCGGCTCTGCAGCAGTAAAAATGCAAGTCCAAAATCAAAATGTAGTTGAAGGGCAGTATGATCTTGAGAGTGAAGAAATTGTTCAGTTAAGAGAGCGTGCTCGTAAAGCTGAATTTGATGCTGAAGTCAAAGTTCAAGTGGCCGAGTTCAAGACAGAGATTCTGAGTGAACTACTAAGTGATGCGAAATTAATGGACCATCAAATTAATCAGTTACTACTTAGAATCAATGCTAAGCACCCGGATATGAAGCAAGAAGTATTAATGATAAAAAAGATCCTTGCCGATTTCACTGCAAAAAAAAGAAAATAGTTCATCCATAACTAAGGATGAATAATGCCCTTTCTTTTATTTTTGCTCATTTCATTGTCATCTCTCTTTGCAGGAGTGGAGAAAATATCCCTTAAGAATCTTGATTTGGATTACGAGTCTGGTATTGGGCAGGGAGTTTTAGATAAATTTAGTATCGGAATTGGCATGTCCTCGTTAGTGGGTCAGCAGGAAGTCCTAATATTTAGGAAGGAAAATTCTTTTGAATTAACGGTTGGGGCCATTGCTTTAGATTGGATTCGTCCCATCTCATTTGTATATGATATAAAAAAATTAGAAACAAAAAATCTTAATCTTGAAGTACAAAAAACATTTCATGAATTAAGTGCTGAGCAATTTAATTTTACGTCAGGAAAAGATGCTTTTTATGGCATTGATAATTTTCATCTGCTTTGTCAGGGTGACTCAAAAGATGATAATTTAATTTTTAAAATTCAAAAGGATTGCCTCAATAAATTAGAATTATCAGTGAAAAAAATTGAAATACCTTTTGATTTTTTGAAGACCCTCGCCAGTGAATTGCCAGATGTTGGGGCCGAGACAGATTTTCCGGCCAATGATTTTTATCTTTCAGTCATGGAAGGTAATATCTACTCCTCATTAAGAATTAAGCTTATTTTTCCTGCTTCTATTCAATTTTGGGGAATGACTCAGATTGAAGATCAAGGACAAACACTTGCGATTAGAGTCAGTGAGATTAGATACGGGCCATTGCCAGTAACAGATCTTGTGATGAAAGTTCTTGCCTCTCAGGTCAGGCATGATCGATTAAAAATAGACCCACCATGGATAAGAATAAAAATTGGATTAAAGAATGAAACCCTCCCTTAAAAATATTGCTGGCATTGAATGCCTTTGCATTGAAAAAGAGAATGCTAAAAGATCAGTGGTCTTGTTTCATGGATATGGGGCCAATATGCATGACCTTTTCCCCCTTTGGGAGATATGGGATCAAGATGATATTAATTGGTATTTTCCAAATGGGATTCTCTCTCTCCCTATGGGCTATTATGAGGGACGAGCTTGGTTTTCCATCGATATGGAAGCCCTAGATCGTGCCATGAAACTAGGTGAGTTCAGGGATATGGCCGGAAGTATTCCTCCTGAGTTTGAGATGACTCTAGGCCAGCAAGAAAGTTTTTTAAAAGAGATTTCAAAAAATGGTTTGAAACTTATTATTGGAGGATTTTCCCAAGGGGCCATGTGTGCTTCGCATCTCGTGATGAAAAAAGATTTACCGATAACAGGCCTGATTTTATTGTCAGGATGCGTTCTTGCTCAATCTAAGTATCCTAACGCTGCTCGTGGCATTCCGTTTTATCAGTCTCATGGGACTAGTGATCCAATTCTCCCTTTAAATGGGGCTAAAATGCTTGAAGAGAAGCTAACAGGGATGGATTTTAAAGGCTCTTTACATACTTTTGATGGAGGCCATGAGATTCCACCAATAGTTGTAAATGAAGTTCGCGACTTTATTTCAACTCTGAGCTAATAAGAGCTTGAATCGTTTTGGCGGTTGAGTTCTTAAAACTTTCTTGAATAAATTTGAAAGATTTCAGAGGTACTTTCGACTTAGTAATGTAAGACCCTTGATAACCGGCAAAAATGTCTTTCATTTTCCATAAGTCTTCTTCAGTTAATCTCTCTGGGTCAGAGAAGGCATAACGATAATCATCAGAGGCAGTCAAAAACTCGTAGGTGATAGTCATCATAAAAGGTGCCACAGAGCTCATTTTTGAACTGATCCCGAGATCTTTTAAAGCATGTCTTAAGTACAGAGGCACATAGAAATGATAAAAATTTCTGTTTATGGGATCAGCTGTCGATTGTGGATAGAATAATTCAATATATTTTTGGTCCTGAAGATCCATTAATGTATTGAGATTAGAAATAGTCTGATGAAGGAGCTCTAGATTTTTGTCAAACTGTAGACCCGTTCTGGTTCCGGTTCTTTCGAGGTAGGCGAGGTGAAGTCTTGCGTTCGTTGTATCTTGAAAAAGTGTGGCGATGGCCATGGCCGCAAGTTTTTCGTTCCGATAAAATTTGAGACTGTGTGACCACAAGTTAAACGAAGGTTTAACTCCGACTAAGTAGTCATTTATTTCTCGATTGAGAGATTCTAGATAGGTTTGAGTTTGTTTATCCGAGAGAAAGTTTATGAGGTAGTTTTTAAAAGCGACAAATAAAAAAGAGCCTGGAGCTACTAATTGTTTTTTATCTTGGGGAAAAATGACATCGGTATCAAGTTCTTCAAGCATGACGGCCACTGCATCTTTGCAGCTTAAATGTTCTTGAGGTAGGTAACGTCTACAACGCCTAGCGATTAAACTAAAAATAACTAAATCTTTAAAGCCGTAGGCGCTTCCTAGTGAATCTTGAGTTCCTTCGGGGTAAAACCTTTGGGATGGCCCCAATGAAGAAGCAGAAATATTGAGACTCAGACTAGCAGTTACAAGAAGCAGTAGTATTTTTCTCATATCCGATCAAACTAGTTTCTTAATTTGGTTCTGGCAATCAACAAAAACTTTCTTCATTTGATGCGGAGTTCTAACTCCTTATTTTTTAATGGTTTTACATTTCCACGTTTACGACTTTGCCTTATAATATTCTCATTCCATAAACCTTTAAAATTTAGAGACGTTTTTATGACTGTATCTCATGATTTTTCTTATGTTTCTTCATCTGATAACACTTACATTGATGGTCTTTACACAGACTACAAACGCAACCCTGAGGCGGTTGATGTTTCTTGGAGACAATTCTTCAAGGGTGTTGATTTTGCCTTAACTCAAGGTCAGATACCGACTCAAGGAACTGAGGCCTTAGCTCCTACCAATCTTGCAAAAGAATTCAAAGTCTATAGATTAATTGAAGGCTACAGATCTCGGGCCCATCTTATCTCAACTACGAATCCTATCAGAGATCGTAAAAATCGTTTCCCACACCTAGAGCTTGAAGATTTTGGACTTTCCGCTCTCGATCTTGAGGAGAGTTTTTCGATAAGTGAAATTATTGGATTACAAAATGCTAAGCTTAAAACAATCATCAATCATCTCAAAAATATTTACTGTGGGAACATGGGATTTGAATTTTCTCATATCAATGATGTTGAGATCAAAGATTGGTTTCAGAAAAAAATTGAAAATGACGGAAAAGAAAAATCATTTTCTATTGATAAGAAAAAAAGAATTTTATCAAAACTTAATGAAGCTGTAGCCTTCGAGAATTTTTTGCACACAAAATATGTAGGGCAAAAACGTTTCTCTCTCGAGGGAGGCGAAAATACAATCCCGGCCCTTGATGCGATGATAAATGCTTCTGCTCTTCATGGAGTTGAAGAAGTGGTTATCGGAATGGCGCATAGAGGTCGATTGAACGTACTGGCGAATGTGATGGGTAAAACCTACGAATACATTTTTAATGAGTTTGAAGGTCAAGCAACACCAGATCTTACGATGGGTGATGGTGATGTAAAATATCACATGGGATATTCATCTCAAATTACGACAACAGGCGGTCAAAAAGTTTACTTAAAACTTATGCCGAATCCTTCTCACTTAGAAGCTGTTGATGCTGTTGTTCTTGGTTACTGTCGGGCCCAGGGTGACTCCCTTTACCATGAAGATCCTACGAAAATTTTACCGATCGTCATCCATGGTGATGCCGCTGTGGCAGGCCAGGGGATTGTCTATGAAACAGTTCAAATGTCTGGCCTTCGTGGATACAATGTCGGTGGTGCGGTTCATTTTGTGATCAATAACCAAATTGGTTTTACGACTGATTTTGATGATGCACGCTCTTCTATCTACTGTACTTCTGTAGCAAGAGTTCTTGAGACTCCTGTCTTACACGTCAATGGTGATGATGCTGAAGCTGTCGTTTATGCAGTTGAACTTGCGAGTGAGTTCCGTGCTAAATTTCATAAAGACATTTTTATCGATATGGTTTGTTATCGTAAACATGGTCACAACGAGTCTGATGAACCTCGTTTTACTCAGCCTTCATTTTACAAACTTATCTCTCAGCACTCAAATCCTAGAGAGATCTATAAAGATAAGTTAATTGAGGGAAAGCAGATTGAAGCCCAACTTGCTGTACAGATGGAGGAGCAATTTAAGAATCTCCTTCAAGATCGCTTCAATATGGTTAAACAAAAACCCCTTCCGTATCTTTATCAAAAACCTGAAGAACAATGGAAATCTTTTAGAAGATCAAACCCAAAAGACTTTGATTATTCTCCGAAAACAAGTGTGACAAAAGAGGTCATGGAGACAACTCTGAAGGCCCTTACTCAAGTGCCGGCGAATTTTAAACCAATTCAAAAAATTGAAAAGCTTCTCGAAGAAAGACAGAAGAGATGGAATGATGATCAATTCGACTGGGCGATGGGTGAGCTTATGGCCTACGGTTCCCTTCTCCAAGAGGGGATTACGGTCAGAATGTCCGGACAAGATTGTATCAGAGGTACATTCTCTCATCGTCATGCTGGTGTCGTTGATGAGGTGAATAACACAAGACATTTATTTTTAAGTGATTTCTCTGAGAAGCAAGGTAAGTATAAAATCTATAATTCTCTTTTATCTGAATATGCAGTTTTAGGTTTTGAATATGGTTACTCATTAGGTTCACCTAGTTCACTTAATATTTGGGAAGCCCAGTTTGGAGATTTTGCCAATGGCGCTCAAACCATTATTGACCAGTTTATTTCATCTGGTGAGTCAAAGTGGCAACGTCAGAGTGGGCTTGCTATTCTTCTTCCTCACGGTTACGAAGGACAGGGACCTGAGCACTCAAATGCAAGACCTGAGCGTTTCCTACAGTTAGCAGCTGAGTGGAATATGGTGGTCGCGAATTTAACCACTCCAGCGAATATTTTTCATATTCTTCGTCGTCAAGTGAAGTGGGATTTTAGAAAGCCACTTATCATTTTCACTCCCAAATCTTTACTCCGCCACCCGGATTGTGTTTCTCCATTGAAAGATTTTACGGAAGGAAGCTTCCAAGAAATTATTGATGATTCTTCTGTTCAAGCAAAAGATGTAAAGAGGCTCATCATGTGTACTGGTAAAATCTATTATGATTTGAAGGCGAAACAGGTTAAAGACAAGCGCAAAGATGTGGCGATCGTAAGACTAGAACAAATCTATCCAATGCCTGAAGAGCAAAGCTGGAAGCTTTTAGAGAAGTATAAAAACGCTGAAAAAGTTTGGGTTCAAGAAGAACCAAAAAATATGGGTGCCTTTACATTCCTTCGTCGTTATGTGCAATTTGATGATTTCAAACTTCTCGCGAGAAAATCATCTGCATCTCCTGCAACAGGGTATGCAAGTGTTCATGCTGCTGAACAGGCGAAAATTGTAAACGGTGCTTTTGCTGAAAAAATTGAATCTCTTTAAATTATTGAGAAAGGAATAAGTTATGGTTGATGTTAAAGTTCCAAGTGTTGGAGAATCCATTTCTGAAGTGACTCTCGCTGCATGGTTAAAAAAAGATGGTGATTTTGTAAAATTAGATGAAGCGATTTGTTCGATTGAATCTGATAAGGCGACTCTTGAGATCGCGGCCCCAAAGGCCGGTAAACTAAAAGTCCTTATAAAAGAGGGTGAAACTGTTGCTATCGGTACAAAAATTGCTGAAGTTGATGAAACTGCGACAGCTGGGGCGGCATCTTCTCAAGCTGTTCCTGCATCAGCTCCTCAAGCTTCATCAGAGGCTAAAACCTCATCTGATAAAAATTTTCCTTCACCAGCAGCTGCAAAAATTCTTGCTGAAAAAGGGATTGAGGCCAATGCCGTTCAGGGTTCAGGAAAAGATGGCAGAGTGACTAAATCAGATGCTCTCTCGGCATCAGCTCCGGCCAAAGCACCAGAAGTTGATCATTCGTTAAAAAATCTTGCTCAGCAAACAATGGCTTCTTCATTTTCTCGTGAAGTTAAAAGAGAAAAGATGTCAGGTCTTCGTAAGACGATCGCGACTCGCTTAGTGGCAGCAAAAAATACGACAGCAATGCTGACAACTTTTAACGAAGTTGACATGAGTGCTGTCATGGAGATCCGAAAAAAATATAAAGACTCTTTCAAAGAAAAGCATGGTGTTGGTTTAGGCTTTATGAGTTTTTTTACTAAGGCCTGTACTAATGCTTTGAAACAATTCCCGGCCGTTAATGGAATGATTGATGGTCAAGAATTGATCTATCATAATTATGCCGACGTCGGTGTAGCTGTATCCACTCCAAGAGGATTAGTTGTTCCAGTTATTAGAAATGCTGAGTCTATGGGGCTTGCTCAAATTGAGTCAAAAATAATTGAACTAGCAGGCAGAGCTCGAGATGGTAAATTGGGCATCGATGAAATGCAGAATGGGACATTTACCATCACGAATGGTGGTATTTTTGGATCTATGCTTTCAACGCCAATTATTAATATCCCGCAATCTGCCATTCTAGGTATGCATAATATTGTTGAGCGTCCAGTTGCCGTTAATGGCCAGGTTGTGATCCGACCTATTATGTATGTGGCACTTTCATATGATCACCGAATTATTGATGGGCGTGAGTCAGTTTCATTTTTAAAATCAGTTAAAGAGCAACTTGAGGATCCTTCAAGAATGCTTTTAGATCTGTAGGAAGGTTTTTATGGAACAGTTTGATGTTGTTGTTATTGGTTCTGGCCCTGGTGGATATGTTGCTGCTATCCGTGCTGCCCAATTAAATTTTAAAGTCGCGATTATTGAGCGCTATAAGACATTAGGTGGAACTTGCCTCAATGTCGGATGTATTCCTTCAAAGGCATGGCTTGATTCATCTGAGAGATATTTTGAAACAGTTCATTCTCATGATGTTCATGGAATTGAAGTGAAAGACGTTAAGTTAAACACTAAGAAAATGAGTGAAAGAGTTCAGAAGGTTGTTTCTGAAATTACTGGTGGCGTTTCTTTTCTTATGAAAAAAAATAAGATCACTGTTTTTCAAGGTCACGGTTCATTTAAGGATAAAAACACAATATCAATTAAGAATGAAACTGAGACAAAGGAAATTCAGGGAAAGAACATCATCATAGCAACAGGATCTAAACCTTCTACTTTACCTAATGTCAAAATTGATAAAGAACGTATCATTACATCTACTGAAGCTTTAAAACTTCAGGAAGTCCCTAAGCACATGATTGTGATTGGTGGAGGTGTTATTGGGCTAGAGATGGGATCAGTTTTTAAGAGATTGGGTGCTAAGGTTTCAGTTGTTGAGTTTGCTGATTCTGTCATTGCGGCCATGGATGCAGATCTGGGTAAAGAATTACATAAAGTCTTCAAAAAAGATGGCATGGAGTTTCATTTGGGTCATGGTGTGACTGAGGTTCAAAGACAAGGTCAGGAAGTGACTGTTAAAGCAAAATCAAAAACAGATGGTCAGGAAGTTATCCTTAAGGGCGACTATGTTCTTATGGCCGTAGGAAGAAGACCTTATACAGATTCTCTAAATTTAGAAAATGCTGGTTTAAAAATAGATGAACGTGGACGGATTCCAGTCAATGATCACCTCGTGACTTCAGTCCCTCATATTTATGCTATAGGTGATATTGTTCGTGGCCCTATGCTTGCTCACAAAGCTGAGGAAGAGGGTGTGTTTGTGGCCGAAGTTATTGCAGGTCAAAAACCTCACATCAATTATAATCTTATTCCAGGTGTCGTTTATACTTGGCCTGAAGTGGCTGGAGTCGGTTTAACTGAGCAAGAATTAAAATCTAAGGGAATAGATTATAAAGTTGGAAAATTCAGTTTTGTGGCTTCTGGCAGAGCTAAAGCATCCAATGAGAAAGATGGTTTTGTAAAAGTCCTTGCTGATAAGGCGACAGATGAAATCTTAGGCGTCCATATGATTGGCCCTCGCGCTGCCGATATGATCGGTGAAGCTGTTGTGGCCATGGAATTTAGAGCATCCGCAGAAGATGTTGGGCGAATTTCACATGCTCACCCGACTTATTCTGAAGCACTTAAAGAAGCCTCTTTAGCTGCGTGGAGCGGAAAAGCTATTAACGCTTAATTTTTTTTGGAAGATATTTTGAGGGATGAAGGAATCTTATTTCCTTCTCCTTCATGCTTCTTGATTCAGAAATTTCTGAATCTGTATCAAGGACAGTGGTTGTTTCATTCTGATATATAATTTCAGTATCTTTTTTTTGATCCCGCAGAAAAAGATTTGTCATGACGGCCCCTTTTTCTACATAAACACTGCTGCTGTCCTTTATTGGGTTCCTGCTCACTGTAAATTTGGCCGCGGTTGATTCAAACTGAGAGCTTCCTGAATGAATAATCATTTTTTCAAGTCTACTTTTTGGTGACTGGCCCAGAATGGCCTTGAGTGAACCGCTAAAAAGAAAGACCTTAATCTCTTTTAAATCAGGATTGTATTCAAGCGAAATTTTAGATTTAGGATTCAATCTTAAATAGCTTTCATCAAAAATTTTAACTGTCATGTAAGAATCATCTTTGGCCAGATAAGATCCACCCGTGAGGAGCTTTTGATTTTTGGTGACAGTTGAAAGCCTATGGGGAGGTGAGAATTCTAGAAACGTAATTTCGCCTTCAACTTGAGTTGCAGAGCCTAATTCAAATATTTGGGCCAATGATTCTTGGGAAATAAGGATGATAAATAGTATTAGGCAGCTTGAGTAAAAGCTTCTTGGTTTTGATCTTCTATCCATTTTTTTATTTTATCTGCCTCATCGATAAAATAAAATTTAATTCTTTGGCCTTTAATCGTTTTAAGAGAGATTTGAGAAAAGCTCTGGCCTGGATCAGATACATTGATTTCAACAATTTCTTTGTAATAAACAACTTTATGAATTTTTAACCACTTCACTTCAATTGTTAAAAAATCTTCATGTAGGGTTACCCGATGAGTCAAATCATAAGCAATAAAACTAGAAATCATGGCGGCGAGGCAGGCCCCAAGAAAAAAAATTCCATTTCTTGCGATAGGATTATCTCCGAGTTGCATAATCATATAGCACTGGAAAAGGTAGGCCCCAACGATGAACGGTACAACCCTCACCATGTGATCTAAATGCTTTTCCCTTGATATTTGATGCCCAGCTTTCATATTTCTCTTTTCGGGATATTCGAAACAGACTTAAATCTAGATTTCCGACAAAAATGCTTTTGTTTTTTTATGGGTGGATAAATCCTCTGCGTTTCCCTTTGTCTGATTCCAAGAACAGAGATAAAATAACTTATCAATTTTTCAACTAAACTGCAGGAGTTTCACGTGTCAGAAAAAAGATTAGATTCTTTTAAAACCCGCAAATCCCTTAAGGTCGGAAATAAGTCTTATGACTATTTTTCACTTAAGGCCGCTCAGGCCGCTGGAGTGGGTGATGTGGATAATCTTCCTTATTCACTAAAAGTTCTCATGGAAAACCTTCTTAGAAATGAAGATGGTTTTACTGTTTATGGTGATGACATTAAGGCCATGGGACTATGGACCAAAGAAAAAAAATCCACTCGTGAAATTAATTACTACCCAGCTCGAGTTCTTATGCAAGACTTCACCGGTGTTCCGGCCGTGGTTGATCTCGCTGCTATGAGAGATGCTATGAAGGCTGTGGGTGGAAATGCTCAAAAAATTAATCCTCTTGTTCCTGTTGATCTTGTGATTGATCACTCTTTGATTGTGGATCATTTCGGGAATAAAGAAGCTTTTGAAAAAAATAAGGCCCTTGAATATGAGCGAAATGCTGAACGCTATAATTTTTTGAAATGGGGTCAGAAAGCGTTTCAAAATTTCAGAGTTGTTCCTCCAGGGACAGGGATTTGTCACCAAGTAAACGTTGAATATCTCGCTCAAACTGTTTGGACCAAAGAGGAAGATGGAAAAACTCTAGCTTATTGTGACACTTGTGTTGGAACTGATTCTCACACAACAATGGTCAACGGTCTTTCTGTCCTTGGATGGGGCGTTGGCGGGATTGAAGCTGAAGCAGCGATGCTTGGCCAAGCCGTGACCATGCTCATTCCAGAAGTGATTGGTTTTAAATTTACAGGAAAAGTTAAAGAGGGTGTGACAGCTACTGATATTGTTTTAACTGTCACAAACATGCTTCGTAAAAAAGGTGTGGTTGATAAGTTTGTAGAATTCTATGGGCCAGGTCTTAAAGATATGACTCTCGCAGATCGATCTACGATCTCAAATATGGCGCCAGAGTACGGTGCCACTTGTGGATTCTTTCCTATTGATGAAAAAACGATCGACTATCTTCGATTCTCTGGCCGTGATGAAGATCGCGTTCAATTAGTTGAAGCTTATGCGAAAGAGCAAGGCTTCTGGAGAAATGATACGAAGGATCCAATTTATACCGACTCACTTGAGCTTGATTTAGGATCAGTTGTTCCATCACTTGCAGGTCCTAAGCGTCCTCAAGATAGAATTTCTCTTACAGATGTTTCAAGTGGTTTTATGAAAGATCTCACTTCTGAAGCTGGCTATAAAGTCAGTTCTGATGATGTGAATAAAACTCAAGCTGTTGAAGGCAAGAATTTCACACTCACTCACGGTGATGTGATGATCGCTGCTATCACTTCTTGTACGAACACATCCAATCCATCTGTTCTTATTGGTGCAGGACTTGTTGCCAAAAAGGCCAATGCTCTTGGTTTAACAGTTAAACCATGGGTGAAAACTTCGCTCGCTCCAGGATCTCAAGTTGTGACTGACTATCTCGAGGCTGCAGGCCTTCAAGGTGAATTGAACAAGCTTGGATTTAACCTCGTTGGTTATGGTTGTACCACTTGTATCGGGAACTCAGGTCCAATTGCCACAGAGTTTTCTAAGACGATTAAGGATGGAAATCTTGCTGTTGCGGCCGTTCTTTCAGGAAATAGAAACTTTGAAGGTCGAGTCTCTCCAGATACAAAGGCTAACTACCTTGCTTCACCTCCACTAGTTGTGGCCTATGCCCTTGCTGGTAATGTGAAACTTGATCTATCAAAAGATCCTATTGGTAAAGACTCTAAGGGGAACAATGTATTCCTTAAAGATATCTGGCCAACTTCTCAAGAAATTCATGATGTGATGGCGAAAGCGATCACACCAGCGATGTACAAATCTCGCTACTCAAACGTTTTTGCTGGGGATGCTGATTGGCAAAAAGTACCCGTAAAAGAGGGCGAAACTTTCGCTTGGGATTCAAATTCTACTTACATCAATAACCCTCCTTACTTCAAAGGGATGAAAAAAGATCCTGAAGCTGTAAAAGATATAATTGGTGCAAATGTTCTTGGTCTTTTTGGTGATTCAATTACAACCGACCATATTTCACCTGCTGGCTCATTTAAACCAGAAACTCCGGCCGGTGCTTACCTTGTAGGCCGTGGTGTAAAACCAGCTGACTTTAACCAGTACGGTGCACGCCGCGGACATGATGAAGTTATGACTCGCGGAACTTTCGCTAACATTCGCTTAAAGAATGAAATGGTGAAATCTGGAAAAGAAGGCGGCTACACGACCTATATCCCAACAAATGAAGAGACAACAATCTATGATGCCTCAATGAAGTATCAAGCTGCTGGGAAAGGTCTTGTGGTTTTTGCTGGTAAAGAATACGGAACAGGTTCTTCTCGTGACTGGGCTGCCAAGGGAACACGACTTCTCGGTATTAAGGCCGTAGTTGCTGAAAGTTTTGAGCGAATTCACCGATCGAACCTTATTGGTATGGGTGTTATTCCTTGTGTTTTCACAGATGGGCAAACACGTAAATCTCTAAACCTTGATGGTAGCGAAGAGGTCACGATTCATGGTCTTACTGACATGAAGCCTAAAGCTGTGCTCGAAGCTGAAATTAAGCGCAAAAATGGTGAAGTGACTAAAGTTAAACTTCAGTCCCGTATTGATACGGCGAATGAATTAGAGTACTACAAAAATTCTGGTATTCTTCACTACGTTCTTCGTAAACTAAACGCGTAAGTTCACTTTCCAAGGGTCACATCAGCAATGATGTGGCCTTTTTTTTTGTTCATAATTAGTTTTAATTCATCAAGTGACGTTTGATCTCATCAGTCCTAAAATATTTTTAGGAGTCAAATTAATGAAAAAAGCACTTATTACTGGCGCTTCATCGGGAATCGGTCGTTCCATGAGTTTTTCTCTGGCCTCAATGGGACATGAACTTATTCTTGTGGCGCGCAGGCTTCAGCGTTTAGAAGAATTAAAAAAAGAGTTACTTTCTTTATATCCTCATCTCAAAATTAAACTCATAGATTCTGATGTCAATTCTCCTGATTTAGGTAAAAGGATTGCAGAAGCTTCAAATGAAAAGATTGATGTCCTGATAAATAATGCAGGTCTTGCCCTCGGAAAAGATTTTGTCCAGGACTCTCAGTGGTCAGATCTTGAAATGATGATTCAAACCAACATCATGGCAAATTTTAAACTTGTTCACCTTGTTCTTCCTTGGATGCTTAAGCATGGTGAAGGTGATATCATCAATCTTTGTTCGGTCGCTGGTCATCACTCCTATCAAGGGGGCGCAGTCTATTGTGCCACTAAACACGCAGTACACTCTTTTACACAGGCCTTAAGAGAAGAGACCTGTGGAAAAAATATTAGGATCATGCAAATTTCTCCCGGTATGGTTGAAACTGAATTTAGTTTAACTAGATTCAAAGGCGATCAGACCACAGCTGAGAATGTTTATGCTGGTATGAAAGCACTTTCTGCCGATGACATTGCTGATATGATGCAGTTTATGCTTAGTCGTCCACGTCATGTTGTGATTGATGAAATAATCACAATGCCCATGGCCCAGGGGTCTCCTACAAAGGTCGTGAGGTCAAACTAATGCCAGTTATTGATGCTAAATGTGTAACTTCTACTTACATAAAACGTCAGCAAATCATCTTTGATGATCATGGAATTATTACTGAAGTCGGGGACTTGGGGATTCCACGTGAGAAGATTGATTTTTTCTTCCCCGATGACGTTTTACTTTTTGCTGGAATGGGTGACGTTCATATCCATGCAAGAGAGGATGCTTCAGGAAAAAATAATTATAAAGAGGATTTTTTTACGGCCTTTGGGGCCATGAAAAATGGGGGAGTTTCCCATGCTGGTGACATGCCAAATAATCCTATCCCTCCAGTCGACTTCAAGAGCTATTGCACTAAGCAAAAACTCTCTCATAAGGCCCATCATTGTATCTGGTTTTATGCGGGAATTGGGCCAAGCACGCGCCCACTAAATATAAAAGTTCCTTATAAAGTTTATATGGGGCCCTCTATTGGAGAGTTATATTTTAAGGACATTGAGACATTGGATGAGACCTTGTCTCATTATCGTGGTGAAAATGTCAGTTTCCATTGTGAAGATCCTGTTGTTCTTGATGAATTTAAAAGTTCTGACACTCATTTTAGTAGGCGTCCCATCTCGGCTGAGGTTGTGGCGACAAGGGATGCACTTAGACTCATTGAAAAGTATTCACTCTCAGGGAAATTATGCCATTACTCAACGGGTGAGGGTCTTAGATTAATCCGTGAAGCGAGAGCGAGGGGAGTTAATGTTGAAATCGAAGTGACACCTCAGCATCTTTATTTTACTGAAGAGACTATTCCAGCTGAAAGATCAAAATTTTTTCAAATGAATCCTCCTATTCGACATGAAGAAGACCGACTCAAACTTTTAGAGGCCCTAAAAAATGGTGAAATCCAGTATCTTGCCACTGATCATGCCCCACATACGGCAGAAGAAAAAGATCAAGGAATGTCAGGCTTAACTGGGCTTGATACCTATGCTTCATTTTTAACATGGTTAATGAAACAAGGGGTGTCACCTCAGATCATTGCTAATGTCTGTTCTGAAAATCCTGGACGATTTTTCAATCGATTCCTTGATTCTTGGAAAACAATCGATCCCAGTTTTCTTAAATATGGTCGAGGTCTTGGTTTTTTAGAACCTGGCCATAGAGCTAATTTTACGCTCCTTAATTGCTCGAAACCCCAGAAAATTAATTCTGATTTTTTGAAGACAAAAGCTAAGCATAGTCCTTTTGAAGGTGTTACATTTCCAGGATCATTAGAGTGTCTCTTTATTGGAGGCCAAAAGGTATGAAGGTGGTCATTCTCTCTCTTGCTCTTTTAATCTTGAGTGTCATCTTTTTTCTGGGGTGGTGTTCTTACCCATGGAGCCTTCAGCAAAAAATTTCAAACGGCGAGATTTTAAAAATTGAAACTGAGGGTGTAGTAAATAATGAAGAGTATCCTTCCGTCATAAAGATTCAAACCTGGAATCTAGGTTTTCTTTTTGGAGAAGGATCGGATGGTCCTCTATATAATCCTAAAGACAAATCATTCTATGAAAATAAATTAAATTCACTGGCCCAAGAAATTACTCAGTCATCTCCAGATATAGTTTGTCTTCAAGAAATTGATATTCAATCGGCCAGGTCTTTTGACTTAAATCAAGCAAAAGCATTGGCCGCAAAATCTAATTATCCATATGTTGCACTTGCCGTGGGATGGGAGTCAAACTACATACCATTTCCTTACTGGCCTTTTAATCGCCATTTTGGAAGAGTTAAGTCTGGCGGGGCAATTCTCAGTCGATATCCAATTGTTTCTCAAGAAGTTGTTTTGCTACAGAAACCTTTATCTCAACCATGGTGGTATAATCTTTTCTATCCACATAGGTATTTTCAAAAAATTCAAATTGATCTCGGTCATAAAAAGATATCCCTTATTAATTTACATCTTGAAGCTTATGACAAAATCAATAGGGCCCAACAGATTCAACTCTTAGTTTCAAAAATAACTAAGGAAAAAATAGATTTTGTGGCCGGTGATTTTAATATGCTACCTCCTTCTGCAGCAAAAAAATCAAGATTTATCACCAATAAAGATGAATATGAAAATGACCAGAGCTACTTTGAAATGATGAAATCTGGCCTCGATGAAGTGATTCCAGATGAGATCTATGCTTTAGATGAGGCCAGTTATATGACTTTTCCAGCTTCAAAACCAGAAAGAAGACTTGATTATATTTTTTACGAGAAGGGTATAAAAAAAATAAAAGCCGAAATTTTACCTTCGGCCCTTTCAGATCATTTGCCACTTAAGGCAATTTTTCAAATATCGAATCCGAATTTTAATCCATATTCACAATAATTTTTTGCCCTGGATATATAGTTCTTCTCTTGAGGGAGTTGAGTTTTACAATGGTATCGATAGGCAGATTAAAATCTTTTGCGACTTTTGTCAGATGGTCACCTTGCTGAACTGTATAAATAGCTTTCTGTGTATTTGGTAAAACTAATTTTTGACCAACCAAAATTTTACCCTTTGTCAGGTTGTTGGCCTTTTTAATTTTATTAATTGGAGAATTAAATACTTTTGAAATTTCTTTTAAATTATCACCTTTCGTGACTTTATAGATAATTGGTCTATTAGTTATTTTAATTTTAGAAAAATTAGCCGTTAACTTTTGCTCTTGGAGAGCAATTTTTTGACCTACTTTTATTTTTGTTTTCCATGATTTTAAATCATTTAAAAGAGCGAGGTCTTTGGCCGGAATTTTATATTTCCTAGAGATTGTCAGGAGAGTTTCACCCTTTTTCACTTTATGAAATTTATGTGAATGTGATCCATTTGAGGCCGTTCTTCGATTAAGTTCTTTGCGAGATTCAGGTCTACCGATTCTATTTGATGTGTTGCTTGTAGCAATGCTGACATTTCTTAGATCGACAAGATGATGAGCATATTGCGCTTTTGGAATCCTGAGCATGTAAGTCCCGGCAAAATTGAGAGGAGTTTTACCTCTTTTAATTTCTGGATTCAGTTTTTTGAGAAGACGTGGATCTACTTTCAGTCTTTCTGCAATGACTTGAAGAGATGTATTTCTTTTTACAGGAGTTAACTCAGTTAAATCAAAAAGCCGTTGTTTTTTTTCTGGGACAGTGAAGCCATACTCTTTAGCATTTTTTAGGATGTGCATGGCCGCTAAAACTTTTGGGACGTAGTTAATAGTTTCAGACGGGATAAGCTTTCTTTCAGAGAGTTTATAAAAATCTCTCGTTCCATGTTTAAGGATCCTTCTAATTATTCCATTTTCGCCAGCATTGTAAGCGGCCAGTGCTAGTTCCCAGCTTGAAAAAATTTTATTTAGATCTCTAAAATACTGAGCTGCCGCATGAGTTGATTTGAAGAGATCCTGTCTTTCATCAATCTCATGATTGATTTTCATTCCATATCTCCGTCCAGTTGCTCTGATGAATTGCCATGGTCCAACGGCCGAAGCATGTGACTTCGCACCTAAGTAATAACCAGATTCAATGAGTCCAACGAAGTAAAGCTCAGTTGGAAGACCATACTGTTGAAAAACTTGTTCAATATGGTGACGGTATTCTTCACCGTTATTAATGAAACGTTGGAAACGGTCTCTATTTTTTTTTGTGAAATATTCGACCCAGAATTGCATACGCTTCGTTTTCTTATTTTTTAAAAAATTTCTGGCATAGGGGATGTCATCTGATTCCGAGCCAGGTAATTCTTCATCGATAGCATTTGCACCAAGTTCTTTTTTTATCTCATTATCATCTGGATTTGCCTCGGCCATCTCGTGAGTGTATTCACCAGTTCTCGGCCTTTTAAGGAGGATATCTTGATCATTAAGGTCAATTATCTCACCTTGAGTCTTTGCTATTTTTGCATCAACGCTAGGATGGCGTTTAAAACCAGAACAACTTAATAGCGAAATAGCGCAAAGGGAAAGAAGGGAAAAATGAGAAATTTTCGTCATGAAATATCCTTAAAAGGTGTGACATCATGTCAGTGCTCTTTTTATTTTAACACCCCATGTTCTCATTGCAAGAATTCTCTACAGGAAAAATCATCCATTTTGTAATTATTTTAAATTTTTTTAGAATAAACCCATGAAAGAGAATTCAACAAAAACACCCACCATTATTGGTTTTCGTGAATGGATAGCTTTACCAGAGCTCAAACTCCCTGCCTTGAAGGCCAAAATTGATTCTGGAGCAAAAACATCAAGTCTTCATGCATTTGACATAAAACTTATAAAAAAAGGTGGGGTTTCATTTGTAAAATTTAAAGTTCATCCCATTCAAAAGAATACGGATCTTATTGTTGAGTGTATTTCCCCTCTGATTGATCGTCGAGTTGTGACTGATTCCGGTGGGCACAAAGAAAATCGTTATGTCATAAATACATTTATTCAAATGGGAGCCGTCAAAAAGATGATTCAATTAACTCTCACAAACAGGGCCAGTATGAAATACAGAATGTTGCTAGGCCGTGAAGCTCTTAATCAATTTTATATTGATCCCAGTCAGTCATACCTTTTAAGAAAAACTCAGAAGCAAAAAATTTACCTCAAAGAGTTTAAGAATCTTTCCCATTTAGCAGATTAAATGCTTCATCAATTTTAGCGGCCAAGATGAAATCGTTTTCGTGGAGATCGTTATTCGTGTGGGTCCAAATTTTTAGTTTGCAGTAGCCCCAACCGAAAGTTATCTCTGGATGGTGGTTTTCCGTTTCTGATATCTCAGATATAGAATTAACAAAAGCTAACGTTTTTTTGAAGTTATTAAATTTATAGCTTCTGCTCAGGCGCGTGGATGAGTCCTCTAGTGTCCAGTCTTGATTGAGGAGGTTAAGGTACATTTTCTTATGCTCCAGATCAAGTGGAATGGCCGGACCTTTTGTGGGAATACATTTTTTATCTTTCAGATTCACTTATTTTCTCCTAGACTCTCTGGAAAATTATAGTCTGGAGTTCACAATGCTTAAAGCATTAATATTATTGTTACTTGTAGGTTGTGCCCATAAGGTTCATATTGTCACTCCTGTAGAGCCTTTTTCTAGAAAACAATACGAAGCTGAAAGTAAAAATCATATGGTCACGTCTCAAGGTGAAGCGACGACTAAGGCAACACTTGAAATTTTAAAATCAGGTGGAAATATTATTGATGCCTTTGTTACAGCATCTTTTATGATCTCTGTTGAAAGACCTCAATCGACAGGAATTGGTGGGGGAGGTTTTCTCCTCCTTTATAAGAAAAATGAAAATAAAGTCTACGCTTTTGATTTTCGCGAAATGGCACCTGTGCTTTCAAGGAAGAACATGTTTCTTTCCAAAAATGGCACCCCTCAGTCTTTGCTTTCACAAGTTGGACCTTTGGCGATTGCCACTCCCGGGCTTGTCGCTGGTCTATTTGAAATTCATCAAAAATGGGGCAAACTTGCTTGGTCTGAATTACTTGCACCGGCCATTAATTTAGCGAGAGTTGGGTTTCCAAATTATCCTCATCTTCATCTTGCAATCAATGATCGTAAGCATGTTTTGGCTTCTGATCCTGATGCCAAAAGAATTTTTTTTAAAGACGGTGATGCTCCTTTAACTTTAGGTGAGCTCATTATCCAAGAGGATCTGGCCCGTACACTTGAATTGATTGCAGAACACGGAAAGGATGGATTTTATAAAGGTCAAGTGGCGAAATCAATTATAAAAACGGTGAGATCAAAAAGAGGAATTTTAACTGAAAAGGACCTTAGGGATTACAAAGTTAAAGAAAGAGTACCAGTCAGCTCAATTTATAAAGGATTAAAAATTTTCTCCATGCCGCCGCCTAGCTCTGGTGGTGTTCATGTCATTCAAATCCTTAAGATGCTAGAAAATTATAATCTAAAAAAAATGGGCCCCCAGTCTGTGGGCGCCGTTCATCTAACTGCTCAAAGTATGCAAAGAGCTTTTTTAGATCGTGCCACTTATCTTGGAGATCCAGATTTTTCCGAGGTTCCGGTTGGAAAACTTCTAGATCCTGCTTATCTTCATAAATTATCAGAACAAATTAATACTGAAAAAGCCATTAAAGCCGTTGATTTAAATCTGGTGCCTTTACCTAAAGAGTCAACTGAGACGACCCACTTTTCTATAGCTGATAGTGAAGGGAATTTAGTGGCTTCAACTCAGACAATTAATGGGTGGTTTGGTTCGGGCGTGATAGCGAAAGGGACGGGTATTATCTTAAATAATGAAATGGATGATTTTGCTCAAAAGGTTGGTGCACTGAATTTATTCTCTGCTGTTGGTGGGGAAAAAAATCTTGTCGAACCTAAAAAGAGACCACTTTCAAGCATGTCTCCGACTATCATCTTAAAAAATGAATCACCTTATATGGCCCTTGGATCACCTTCAGGGACTCGAATCATTACTTGTGTGGCGCAAACAATTTTGAACGCGGTTGAATTTGAAATGCCTCTCTTTGAATCGGTCGCAGCGACACGGATTCATCAGCAATGGCAGCCGGATAAATTAAAAATAGAATCACCCTTTTTAAATCAAAAAGTTGAGTCAGAATTAAAACTCAAAGGGCACGATGTTGTTCATGAAAAATTAGGTTGCTCTATCCAGGCGATTCAAAAAACAAAAAATGGTTGGATAGGAGTGAGCGACCCTCGAGGTGAGGGTCTTGCTCTTGGAAATTAATTTTTTGATTGAGTGGTTTTAATTTTTGATTCGAGTCTTTGTTGCCAAATTGGTTCCATAGGGACAGGTATCTGGGATTTATCATAGACAATACCTTTCGCTTTTCCAATTTGCATAAGGCTAAATTGTTTATTTTTATCAGCGAGAGTCAATTGTTTTTGAACCCAGTTAAACATGAGATCTGGAGACCAAAACATTAATTTTTGGTGAGGCTCATTATCGGCTGCCCATTTGGAAGCATTCATCATAAGTTTTAAAAGATTAACACCTTCATCTCTTAATGGTGGCCCAGCAAATTCCAAAGGTATATTCACAGTCTGAGACCATCCATCTCTAAAATCTTGAGTCATGAGTCCAGTGACTTCCACAAAACTCGCCCCAAATGCTGAACAACCAGAACCTTCTCCGTAAAGAGGTCTATTGGCCAGCCCATAGTAGCGACCCACATTTTTTTCTCTATATTCTTTCAAGTAGGTCATGGCCCGAGAGCATTGACCTGGGTTTATTTTAAAGCGAACAAAATTAAGTCTATCACCTGTTTCGGAGAGTTCTTTGATTTCAGCTTCTGATTCTGTCTTATCTTCAAGCATTCCATCAAAGCTGTGATAAAGAATGCCTAATCCTCTTGAATTCACTAAAAGTTGGTGGAGATAATCAAAATTACGACCTCTCATCCCAGTGAGTTCTTTTTGTCCTTGGCAGTCTAATTCAATAAAGACATGTCCCATAAAGCGAGACTGAAGGCTTACTTTATTTTTAAGGGTCGTCCAGGCAAGACTAGAAGGAGTTGTCCAATCGATACCGTAAGGTGAAGGGATGAAATAAAGAGTCATGGCCGACTCAGCTTGGGATGCAAAAGAAGTGAGGATCAATAAGAAGATTAAAAATGTTTTTTTCATGCCCCTATCATCTCAGACACCCCCTTTTGTATCAAAGGGAAAAATCTTTACATTATTTATGACTCGAGCTTTTATGATAGCTACCAAAGGATTCATATGAGCACTTTTCTCGTCATTTTAGCGACTTTTTTACTACCATTTGGGATAATTAAGGGTGAGTCAAAAATAAAGCTTATCGGATGGTTGAGTCCAGTCGTCTGCTGTTATGCCGTTGGAATTGTTCTAGGAAACGTTTTGGGCAGTTTTTGGAATCAAAATGTTGCCCGAACCATTTCTGAAGTTTCTGTTTTACTCGCCCTTCCTTTATTACTTTTTTCAACGGATCTTGTGGGTTGGCTCAAGCTTGCAAAGACAACTGTCATATCTTTTGCGTTCGTCATTATCTCTGTCATGATTTGTTCTTATGTCACAGGATATTTTTTCAGAGGTTTTGATACTGAAGTTTGGAAAATGGCGGGAATGATGGTGGGTGTTTATACGGGTGGCACACCCAATCTTATGGCCATTGGTAAGGCCTTAGAGGTGAGAGATGATGTCTTTATTATTTTAAATGCTGTGGATGTTGTTTTGGGTGGAACTTATCTGCTCTTCATTATGTCTATAGGAGTTAAGCTCCTAACCAAGTTTTTGCCTGCTTTTGATTTTTCTCAAGCTGAGGAAGGCGATGGTCAAATTCTTAATTGGGATCATCTTGGTTTATCTAAAAAACTGGTCCATTCACTAATTTTATTTATTCTGAGTGCCCTGGCCGTTGGTCTTTCCATTGGTTTGTCTCATTTACTAACCGGCGGTGAAAGTGTCAGTGTGATCATTCTTGGTCTTACTGCTGTGGCCGTAGCCTTCTCATTTTCACAAAAAATCAGACACTTTGAAGGTTCTCAGGAGCTTGGCCAGTATCTACTTCTGGTTTTTTGTGTCGCTGTTGGCTCCCTAGCGAGCACTTCTCAGCTGGTTTCGGGAAGTTGGTGGTACTTTGCTTTTTGTGCCTGTATTTTATTTGGTAGTATCTCCTTACATTTTCTCTTTTGCTTTTTTTTCAAAATTGATAGAGATACGGCCATCATAACTTCCATGGCCGGTATTTTTGGTCCGGCCTTTGTGGCACCCATGAGCCAAGTTTTAAAGAATCGAGCGATTCTTTTTTCTGGAGTAACGACAGGTCTTGTGGGTTATGCAGTTGGGAATTTTGTAGGTGTCTTTGTCGCCTATCTATTAAAGAGGTAAATCGCAATAATGAATTGGGAAATTTTTGGCATTGGCCTGTATGTCCTTTCGATGCTTTTCATAGGTGTTTGGGTATCGAAAAGAATTAAAACTCAAGATGACTATTTTCTTGCTGGAAGATCTCTCGGGCCAGGACTCGCTACGTTTTCAATCTTTGCCACGTGGTTTGGGGCGGAAACTTGTGTGGGAACGGCCGGTGCTGTTTATGACCACGGCCTATCAGCTCTTCATGCTGATCCTCTAGGTTACACTATATGTCTCATGCTTATGGCCTTTATCTTTTCTCGAATTTTATGGAGAAAAAAAATTACAACGATTCCTGATCTTTTTAGAAATCGTTTTTCTCCGACGACTGAAAAATTAGCCGCGATTCTACTTATTCCTGGGAGTATTATTTGGGCAGCTGCTCAGATTAGGGCCCTCGGTCAAATCATTCATTCGAATACTGAAATTGGAGCTACACTTGCTGTAACCGTGGCGGCCGGTGTTGTGATTTGCTATACGATGCTAGGTGGTCTTTTAGCGGACGCTTATAATGACTTTATCCAAGGCATAGCCGTTATCGTTGGTCTTATTTGCATGCTAGTGGCTATTGTGATGGATATGGGAGGAGTACAATCTGCTCTTTCTGTTATTCCTATGGATAAGTTAACTTTCATCAATGATGAAAATAGAAGTTTAAGTTTCCTTGGGCATTTAGAATTATGGATGGTTCCTATTTTGGGTTCTCTCATGGCACAAGAACTTGTGTCTCGAGTGGTTGCGAGTCGCTCCGAAAAAGTGGCTTTCCATTCAACATTGAGGGCCTCTGGAATTTATCTCTTTGTTGGAATTATTCCCGTTTTTATTGGACTGTTTGGCCCTCATTATTTTCCTGGCCTCAAGGATTCAGAAACTTTAATGCCTCTTATTGCAAAAACTCATTTGCACTATAGTTTTTATATTATTTTTATTGGTGCTTTAGTTTCTGCCATTCTCTCAACAGTGGATACCACTTTGCTTTCTTCTTCAGCACTAGCGAGTCACAATCTTGTTTACCCCATTTTCCCGAATCTTAATTCAAAACAGCAGGTTTTAGTGGCCCGGTCTGGGACTTTAATTTCTGGGATTATTGCATACGGAATTGCCTTTTCATCTGATTCGATAACTGATCTGGTTGAAACGGCTTCTGCCATGGGTGGGCCAAGTATTCTTGTCATGACTATGATTGCTTTATGGTCAAAGCGGGGAGGATCTAAAAATGCTCTCTTTGCGATAGTGACGAGTCTTGTGAGTTGGCTTCTCACTCAATATGTTTTTGAAATAGAGTTTCCAATTATTCTGACAGTCGTTGTCTGTGCTGCAAGTTACTTTATATCTTTGCCATTTTTTAAGAATCAAGAAGAAGCAGAAATGCTGCCAGATACAGTTGTATCTGGCACAAACAAATTAGGTTAAAGAAGTTGGAGCGCTGAAATCCCTGTCCATGACAGTTTTTCTCTTGTCTGCTTTGGCGTTTTCAATCGCTTTATTACAAATGGCCTGAACTCTAATTGTGAGTTGTTCGATTGCCTGGCTTGAAGTAGAAAGACCAGACTCATCTTTAATCATTTTCTTTACTTTTGACGCTACGACTAAAGCCTCTTCAATTTTTGGATTCTCAATATAGAGATTGAAGTCTTTACCCATGACAGTTTTTCTGCCAAGTTTCTTAGTGTGCGCCACGGCATCATGACAGGCCTTGACGATGTCTTGATTCAAAGGTTCAAAAAAACCGGCCGAAGTATTAAAATCACCTTTGTCTTTGATGTATTTTTTAACTTTTGAAATAACGATTAGGCTCTCCATAAAGGCTCCTTATAAAAATAATTAAAGCAGAATAACTATGCTTGAAAGGCCCTTTTTGGGCAAGATGAAAACGTGAACTTAACTATTAATTGTTCACTATACAAATGGGCTTTGATGAGTTAATTTTTTTATCTCAATTTTGGCTACTTCCTTAGGTATTTTAGATGGATGACACACAACGCATCGTGATGACCGGCATAGGTCTTACAGCTCCAAATGGAAATAATCTGACCGAGTTCAGAGCTAATCTCTTAGCGTGCAAGTCAGGCGTAAAGCACCATGACATTCGCTACATGGGCAAACAAGTTGCTGGTATGTGCGAGTTTGATGAGTTTAAGTATCAATCAAAAAAACTACGTCGAAGAGGAACAAGGGCCGGTAGTATTTCAATCTATTGCGCTAATGAAGCTCTTGTAGATTCTGGTATAGATTGGGAAAAAGTTGATAAATCCATGGTCGGTGTTTATATCGGTATCACAGAGCATGGAAATGTTGAAACTGAAGAAGAAATCTATCAAATGCATCAGAATAATTTGGATTGGAAGCTGTGGTCCCCACATCACAATCCAAGAACGGTTGCCAATTCTCCTGCAGGAGAAGTGACTTTAAATCTAAGCATTACTGGTCCTCACTATACCTTAGGTTCAGCTTGTGCTGGAGGTAACGTAGGAATTATTCAAGGTGTTCAACAGCTTCTTCTAGGTGAAGTTGATCTTGCTTTTGCCGGAGGCATCTCGGAGTCTTCTCAGACTTTTGGAATATTTGCCGCTTTTGCTGCTCAGGGTGCTCTTGCTCAGCATGAGGATCCAACAAAAGCTTCTCGTCCTCTTGATAAAAACAGAAACGGCATTGCTATCTCTGAAGGCGGTTGCATTTATATCCTCGAGCGTCTCTCTGATGCAAAAAAAAGAGGGGCAAAGATTTATGCTGAAATAGTTGGATATGCCATTAATTCTGATGCCACTGATTTTGTAAATCCAAATGGTGAAAGACAAGTTCAGTGTATGCACAAGGCGATCAAGCGCGCAGGATTGCAGATTTCAGATATCGATATTGTTAATATGCATGCGACTGGAACTGGAACTGGCGATATTAATGAAAGTAAGGCCGTTAAGGATGCTTTTGTTGAGTCAAAAAAGACTTATGTGAATTTCACAAAAGGTCATATTGGTCACTGTATGGGAGCTGCTGGCTCACTTGAGCTCGCAGGAAATATTCCGAGCTTTATAGACGGAACCGTTCATCCAGGAATGAATATTACAGAATTAGACCCAGAATGTGTTATCCCAAATTTAGTTTTCAATGAGCCAAAATATCTCGGGAATATTAATTATATTTTAAATAATTCATTTGGGATGTTAGGAATAAATTCAGCTTTAATTGTTAAAAAGTATACTGTTTAAGGAGTAAGTGCCCTATGACTTCAGCCAATGTACGTCAAATTGTTATCGATATCATTTCAGACATTGCCCCAGATGAGGATGTAACAAATCTAGATGATAAAGTTTCTCTTCGTGAGCAGCTTGATCTTGATTCAATGGATTTTTTGGATATCGTGATGGAGCTCCGTAAGCGTCATAAGGTTGAAGTTCCCCAAGAGGATTATCCAAAACTTGCAACGTTAGAATCTTGTGTCGTCTATCTCTCACCTAAATTCGCGTAAATAAAATCATGAGTTACGATGCTATTGTCATTGGAGCTGGTATGTCTGGCCTTGCGGCGGGCATTCGTTTGGCGATGTTTGACAAGAAAGTCGTAATTCTTGAGAAGCATTCTATACCTGGTGGCCTGAATTCCTACTATCAAAGGCGAAATTTTCAAAAAGGTGGAGTTCGTCAATTTGATGTTGGTCTTCATGCCCTCACCAATTTTATTAAGAAAGGGGAAAAGGGAAAGCCTTTCTCAAAATTACTCAAACAATTAAGATTATCTTATGATGATTTTAAATTGTGCCCTCAGACTTATTCGAAAATTGTTTTTCCCAATATTGAACTAAAATTTTCTAATGACTTTGAACTTCTATGTTCTGAAGTTGTTGAAAAATTTCCAAAAGAAAAAGATCATTTCTTTAACCTCGTTGAGAAAGTAAAATCTTTTAATGAACTTGATCTAGGTCTTGGTTATCAATCTTCAAGAGAAGTTTTGAAAACCTTGATTTCGGATGATTTACTTATTGAGATGCTCATCTGCCCTCTGCTTATTTATGGCTCGGCCTGGGAAGATGATATGGATTTTGCTCAGTTTGTGATTATGTTTAAGTCACTATACTTTGAAGGTTTTTCAAGACCACAAGGGGGAGTGAGAACAATCATCTCTTTACTCATGAAAAAACTAGAAGAACTTGGAGCTGAAGTTCGTTTCAAGGCCTCAGTTAATTCAATTATCACTCGTGATGGTCGCGCTGTTGGAGTTGATGTTGGCGGTGAGGAGATTTTAGCACCGGTGATACTTTCTAGTATCGGTTATCCTGAAACTTGTAGATTAACTCCAGAGCTTGCAGATAAAGTTTCTCCTCGAGTCGGGGCGATGACCTTTCTTGAGAGTATTTTTGTCTTTGATAAGAAAATCTTACCTGCTCAAAACGACTCCACCATTATCTTTTATAATAATAACAAAAAATACAATTATCGACCTGCTATCAATTATTTTGATGAATCCTCTGCGGTAGTTTGTTTTCCAGATAATTATGAAATGAATCAGTCTCAAGGTGAAGGCACTGTAAGAGTAACTTACATGGCCAATTACCAGCAGTGGCGTGATTTAGAAAGAAATCATTATGAGGATAAAAAAGAGCTCGTTGGTCAATCAGCTTTAAATCTTGTGAAAAAACTTTCTCCTGGGTTTGAAGGTGAACTTCTCTTTAAAGACATCTTCTCTCCACTTACTATTGAGCGCTATACCTGGCATCTCAATGGAACTGTCTATGGATCTATTGATAAGACTCGAGACGGTTCAACACCTATTTCTGGTCTTTATATCATCGGGACTGATCAGGGTTTCCTTGGGATTGTTGGTTCCATCCTCTCAGGTATATCTCTGGCGAACCTCCATGGTCTTATGGGAGCAGAAGGATGATTTTTAAAAGCTTGCGTCTTCATTCATATGCTTATCAGTCCCCTGAAATGTTTTACACTTCAGATGATATTGAAAATGAACTTACCGAGCTTTATGATCGGGCGAAATTACCGAAGGGTAGACTTGAACTTCAAACTGGGATTAAGCGACGGGGTTTCTGGCCGAAAGGTACTCCACCAAGTTCAATCGCTAGTTTCGCTGCAGAAAAAATACTTAAAAATTTTCCTCGTGAAAAAATTGACCTTCTTTTGCATGCATCTGTTTGTCGTGACTTTTTAGAGCCTGCAACGGCAGCTGTGGTTCACTCAAATTTAAAACTTTCCTCTCATTGTATGATTTCTGATTTATCAAATGCTTGTCTTGGAGTGCTTTCAAGTATCTTTATGGCGGGCCAAATGATTGAGACAGGAGCTATTAAAACAGCACTGATTGTCTCTGGTGAAAATGCAGGCCCCTTACTGGATCAGACGATTTCATATTTAAAGAATGATCCTTTGATGGATAGAAAAAAAATTAAGCCATTTATTGCAAGTTTGACTATTGGTTCCGCTGGAGTGGCAATTCTACTTACGCATGAGAGTTTAGCTCCAAATGCACCTAAAATTTTAGGCGGATCAACTCTCACTGATTCCTCTTCGGCGCATCTTTGCCAGGGGGATGGTTCGACTCAAGGCCTTATGATGGAAACAGATTCCGAGGCTTTACTAAAAGCTGGTGTCAAATTATCTAAGGACAATTGGGACAAATGTAAAAGCATACTTAACTGGCAGACGAGTGATGTGGATAAAATTATTCCCCATCAGGTTGGCGTGGCCCATCGTCATGCGATGTTGACTGAATTAGGTTTGCCTCTTGATCGAGATTTTCAGACTTTTGAACTTTTTGGTAATACCGGCTCAGCGGCCTTACCATTAACACTTATTAAAGCTGCTGAAGCTAATTTCTTTAAACCTAATGATAAAGTTGCACTCTTGGGTATTGGTAGTGGTTTGACCAGCACCATGTTGGGCATGGAATGGAATTCATGAAAGAAACTCGTACAAAAATTAAAGACCTAGGCCTTGAATCAGTTTATCCATTCCGGTCTCATTTCCTGCAACTTGGGAAATTTAATCTAAATTACGTGGATGAGGGACAAGGCCAGCCGATACTTATGCTTCATGGTAATCCGACTTGGTCTTTTTATTATCGAAATTTAATTTCAACTTTTAAGTCTAATTATCGAACAGTTGTTCCGGATCATATGGGCTGTGGCCTTTCTGATAAACCACAAGATTATAGTTATAATCTTGAAACACATATCCATAATACTTATCAACTGATTCGTTTTCTTGATTTGAAAAAAATTATTCTCATTGTTCATGACTGGGGTGGTGCAATTGGTTTTGGCCTTGTTACAAGATACCCGGAATTGTTTGATAAAATAGTTATTTTGAATACTGCTGCTTATCCAAGCCCACATATACCTCAACGTATTAATCTTCTAAGACAGGGTAAGTTTGGAGAGTGGCTGACGCGAAAGTTTAATTTGTTTGCCTGGCCTGCGACCTTCATGACAACCACCAAAAAACTGCCGAAATTCATTAAGGCCGGTTATCTTCTTCCCTATGATAGTTGGGATAATAGAGTGGCGGTTGCACGCTTTGTTCAAGACATACCTATGGAAAATACTCATCCAACTTATAGCACTCTTAATGAAATTGAAAATAAACTACCAACCTTACAACATCCGAAATTAATCTTATGGGGTGGTAAGGATTTTTGCTTTAATCATCATTTCTTCGAAAAGTGGGTAAGTCTTTATCCTGATGCTGATGCCCATTGGTTTGCAGATGCTGGCCATTACATTTTAGAAGATGCGCTCGATGAAGTAAGTTTGAAAATTCTCAATTTCATCCGTTAGTATGAATATTGCTCATCGGATAAGATCAGTCTCTCAGAAAATTCCAGATAAGAAGTCTGTGGTTTTTTCTCAAAAAAGAAGAGACGGTAACTACGATTATCCTTTTTATACATTTAGAGATTTTGAGGATCGCTCAAATCAACTGGCCAATCGTTTTGTAAAACTTGGAATTCGGCCAGGGATGAGAACATTGCTTTTCGTTAAGCCTTGTCTTGATTTTTCAGCGATTACATTTGCACTTTTTAAAGTCGGTGCGGTTCCTGTTTTGATTGATCCAGGTATGGGCTTTAGTAATTTGCTTTCTTGTATTAAGCAAGTAAGACCTGAGGCGATGGTTTCGATTGGGATTGTTCACTGGGTGAGAAGATTTAAAAGTTCTTATTTTAAAAATGTTCAAATTAAAATTTCACTTCAGAATGTTGGCGGGAAAACAGCCTTTTTATATGAAAACTTGGATCAAGAATCTAAGTCCTTTGAAATTTATGATTCAAAATTAGCAGACTATGCGGCCATTCTTTTTACATCAGGAGGCACAGGGATACCAAAAGGTGTTCTCTATACTCATGGTATTTTACATGCGCAAACCGATGCTCTTCAAACGATGTTTAATCTAAATGAAAAAGAGATTGATATACCAGGCTTTCCACTTTTTGCTTTATTCACCCTGGCCATGGGGATGACTTCTGTTATTCCAGATATGGACCCAACTAAACCTGCCCAATGTGATCCAAAGAAAATAGTAAAAAATATTCTTGATCACAATGCTACTTTTGTCGCCGGTTCACCATCTATTTGGGAACGAGTAGGTGATTACTGCATCTCCCATAAGATCCAGCTTCCATCAGTTAAATATGTTGTTATGTTTGGAGCTCCAGTTCGGTCGAAAATTCATGAAATTTTTAAGAATATTTTGACTAGAGGAGATACGTATACACCTTATGGCGCCACTGAATGTTTACCTGTGAGTTTAATTTCTGGTACCGAAATCTTAGGTAAAACTAAAGCCGCAACAGAATCAGGTGCCGGTACTTGTATTGGCAAGGCCATAGCTAAAACTGAAATCAAAATTATTAAAAGTTCGGATATTCCTATTGGGTCTTTTGTATCACTACCAGCGAATGAAATTGGAGAAATTATCGTTACTGGTGATCAAGTGACTCCGGCCTATTTTGAAATGGAAAGTGAAACGCAAAAAGCTAAAATTTTAGTTGATGGTAAGCTTTGGCATCGTATGGGTGATGTTGGATATCTTGATCAGCTCAATAATTTATGGTTTTTGGGTAGAAAAACTCACCAGGTAATTGTTGACAGTAAAACTACACATTATCCCATTCGGATTGAAGCCATTTTTAATAAGCATCCACTCATCAAGAGATCAGCGCTGATCAAGTTATCCATTGGTGGCGATATCTTTCCTGGTCTTGTGATTGAGCGAAAGGATAAAAGTACAAAGCTGGATAAGAAATTTCGTTCAGAGCTACTGGCGATTGCCTCTTCTTCCCCATACACCAAGATGATCGATCATTTCTTTTTGCATCCATCATTTCCGGTTGATGTGAGACATAACATTAAAATAGACAGAGTTCGTTTATCTAATTGGGCCCAGTCATTTCTCTAGAACTAGACGTATATAATTCTAGGATCTAAAATAAATTATGCGCATACTTGTAACTGGTGGTGGCGGTTTCCTCGGAACTCACATCATTAAAGAACTCTTAAAAAATCCTCAATATATTGTGACTAATTTTTCACGGCATATTTACTCGCACCTTGAGGAAATAGGGGTTCCTACAATTAAAGGTGATCTTACAAATCCTGCTGATGTTGAAAGAGCGCTTATGCAAGGATTTGATGCTATTTTTCATGTTGCGGCCCTTGCAGGCGTTTGGGGGCGGTATCAGGATTTTTATAATATTAATTATCTTGGTACTAAAAATTTAATTGAAGCTGCCGAGGCACAAGGAGTAAAAAGATTTGTCTATACTTCAACTCCCTCAGTTGTTTTTGGTCGCGATGATTTATTAGGTGTCGATGAGGATTGCCCTTATCCCAAAGAATTTCTCACTCCTTATGCTGAAACTAAGTCCATGGCCGAAAAACTTGTGCTCCAAAAAAATAATGGTTCAACTTTTTTGACATGTGCTTTAAGGCCTCATCTTATTTGGGGCCCAGGAGACCCTCATCTTTTTCCACGTGTGATACAAAAAGGAAAAGAAGGTAAGCTTCGTATTGTTGGTGATGGAGAAAATCTTGTTGATATTATTTATGTAGAAAATGCAGCCTTTGCACATGTAAAAGCTTTTGAGCATTTAAATCCATCCTCAAAGGTTTGTGGCGAAGCTTATTTTATTGGCCAGGAACGTCCGGTAAAGCTTTGGGATTTTATTAATCAGATTTTAGGTTATGTTAAAATTGAACCTGTAATGAAGGCCATTGATGTGACCACGGCTTACCGCCTTGGGTGGTTTTTTGAAAAAGTATTCAAAGCTGCTGGGATACAGAAACCAGAGCCGCCCATGACTAGATTTGTCGCACTTAATTTAGGTAAATCTCATTATTTCTCCCACGCAAAGGCGAAGAGAGACTTTGGTTACTATCCAAAAGTTAGTATCGAGGAAGGTCTAAAGAAGACCTTTGCCCTAAGAGAACATCTCAAGTTAAATTGAATTATTTATTTTTAGTGAACGTCTTCACTACATTTTGATCAAAATAATTCGCACTCATTCCTGCATCAACTAGAACTGTTGTGGCATTAATCCCGCTACTCCTCGGAGAGAGAAGAAAGCAAACAGTATTGGCAACTTCCTGAGTTTCAAGAGCGGCTTTCCTAAGTGTTAGCTCTTCAGCATAGAGATAGTTATCTATGTAATCTGGAATCCCTGCAGAGGCCGATGTTTTCAGAGGTCCAGCTCCTACTGCATTGACTCTGATATGTGAAAATTCAGAAAATGACTTGGCCAAAAAGGGTACAGTCGCATCAAGCATGGCCTTAATAGGTCCTAGATATCCGTAACTTGTCGCTTTAGTGTTTGAAATAGAAATAGTCACTATTGAGGCATTCTTAGTGAAAAAATCTTTAAGTTGATTTGAAACTTCAACCAATGAGAAACAGGAGATCTGTGCTGCCTGTAAGTAGTCTGCCCTTTTGGTTTCAATGAAAGGCTTCACTCCATCAGAGAAGTTCGCAAATGCAAGTGAGTGTAAAAAACCATCTAGTCTTGATGTGTATTTTGAAACTTCTTGGGAGAGATTTTTTACATGAGCTTCATTTTCCACATCACAAATGATGATAGGTGATTGAGGGAAAAGCTTTTTTATGGCTTCGGCGTGACTTTCAGTTTGAGCAGAAAATATGCATTTTGCTTCTTGTTCTAGAAGTGTTTTAGCACAAAAGTAAGCGACGCTTTTTTTATTCGCGACACCGGCAATAAGAAAAAACTTATTTTTTACGTCAAGAAAGTCCATTACACATCCTGGTTGTCTACTATTGTGGCAGCAAATTCAATCGACATAATATTCTTACCGTTTGCCGTAATTTTTCCTTTCATAAAAGCTGCATTCGCGAGCATTTCAATGAAATCAACAGTGATATGAAGTTCATCACCAGGTTTTGCCATATTTTTAAATTTTGCACCTTGAATCCTAGTCACAAGAGCTTTTTTATTATCATTCGCACTTTGTCCTTTGAGGGCCATTAAGAGTGCTCCCGTTTGAAAAACAGCCTCGCACATAAGAACTCCTGGGAAAACTGGCGCTCCAGGGAAATGCCCCCGAAAGAAATCTTCTTGCCCAGTAAGTTTTTTTGATGTGGTAATAGAATTCTCAGAACGATCAACGATTTTTTCAATAAAGAGAAAGGGCTCACGTTGAGGAATATTGGCGAGGATTATATCAAGCATTTAAACCTCCAGCAATATCAAGTGTTGCTCCAGTGATATAGGACGCTTCTTTAGAAGCAAAGAAAAGGACTGCATGAGAAACTTCCTCTACTTTGCCGAAACGTTTCATAGGGACTTGCGACTTATATTCTTTGACCTGTTCATCTGGAAGGTCTTTGATTAATTCTGTTTCTATAAAGCCAGGGCAAACATTATTAATTGTAATATTTCTCTTAGCGACCTCTTTTGAAACAGAAAGAGACATTGCAATCTGACCTGCTTTAGAAGCGGCGTAATTTGCTTGTCCTGGTAAACCGAGTTTGCCTCCAACTGATGACATATTAACGATTCTTCCGTAGCGATTTTTCATCATGGTCAGAACAGCGAATTTTGTCATGTTGTAGGTGCCTTTAAGGTTTGTATCTATCACTGCATCCCAGTCACCTTCACCCATACTGGCCACAATTTGATCTCTTCTAATACCTGCATTGTTGATAAGTATTTCAAGACTTGGGAACTGCTTATCAAAATCAGAAAAAAAAGCTTCAACCTCTGAGGCATTTGCGACATTAAATTTTTTTAAAATTAATTTGTCTCCAAAACTACTCAAATGATCTTTAAATTTTTGGGCGGCTTCATCATTTCCAGAATAGGTCGCGACAACTGTCGCTCCGGCCTTAAGAAAAGATTCTGTAATCCCGGCACCAATACCTCTTGTTCCTCCAGTGACGATGACATGCTGAGAATTGAAGTTAAACATGATTGTGACCTTTTAGTGAAAGTAGATAAGATTCTATAGCATTTGACTGGATGGCTCCGTAATTAGCGGCTCCTAACCAGCCTGACATAATAATTCCAACTGATCCCGCATGAAAAAGTCCTGGCATTGTTTTATGAAGATTCATGGAGACTTCTAGGCCTTCAAACTTTGTTCCAAATGATGAGCCTTTTGGATGGAGAGTGTAACGTTCAACTGTCAGAGGAGTTGCGGCTTCTACAATTTCTAGTTTATCTCGTATGTCGGGGATAAAAGCCTCTAACCCCTGTATGGTTTCTTCAATCATGATTTTCTTTTCTTCTTCATATTCTTTTGGTGATAGTTTTTTCCAGTCGTCATAGAGGCAATTTGTACTTGAAACTATGGCGACTCTTGCCTCAGGTGATTGAGGTCTTGTATCCTGAGGATAATAAACCGAGAATGTTCTTGACGTGACTTTTAGGCCAAGGAGCTTTTCCGGATTATAGGTTGGATAGCTTGAGGTAAAAATCAGATCTCCAATGTGTGGAATGCTAGCATCCTTTTTAAGTCCCATATAGACTTGGCAACTGGATGAATTGAGTCTTATATCTTTTGTCTTCTGAATAAAATCTGAAGAGAAATGTTCTTCCCCAACGAGGTTAAGAACAGTGCTTCGAATATTGGCATTTGATAAGATCGACTTTGATCTTATTTCTTTTCCATCGAGAATAATTCCAGCGGCTGCACCATTTTGAATGAGAATTTTGTCGACTTTGGCCTGCATTTTTATATCGACATTATTTTTTAGGAGCTCATCTTTCATTTTAGAAATAAGAAGGTCCGTTCCACCTTTGAAAGTATAAACTCCCTTACTCATAAAGTTTGAGAATACAATTCCATAACTTATGGCCGGATCTTCAAGTGTTGAGCCGTTGGCATAAGTAATAGGTTCCATCAAGAATCTGACCACATCATTTCGACCTGGGAAAAACTTCTCAAAGAGGTCGCGATTAGTAAGTTGAGAGTTATCATAGAAATTCATGCTGGATAGGTATTCAAAAAAAGATGAAACCACTTCTTGAGCTATCCCGAATTGATTTATGAGTACTTGAGAGTAATGTTCTTTAGTGAAATCGGTTTGAACTTTAAATTGTGGATTAACGAAGCGAACATCTTTCAGCTGAACGATAGATTCAGAAATATCTTTGCTCCAGTATTTTCTGCACGTTTTGATCATCCCGACGGGAAATCCGTGAAGGGAGATATCAAACACATGTTCTCTATTTTCTCTAAAAAACCACGTCGCAAAACCTCCAAGCTTATTGTGAGATTCAAGCAGGAGAACCTGATGACCGTTTCGGCCAAGAACATTCGCCGCTGTCATACCGGCCAGCCCAGAGCCAATGATAATGACATCGTAATCTTTGGTGATGATATCTCGAGATTTATAGAGCATCAAAGAGGCCTTTTGCGTAGCGTTATATTTTAGGTTGTAAGCATCGAAACATTAGACGAAAGTCTCGAAAAAGTCATGGAATCCGTTACAATAATTGTAATTGTCCAAAGTTTTAAAAGGTATTTTATGAATTTTCTAAAATTGGTGAAAGAAAGCTTTGAATTCGATTACCGATCCCTTGCCCTTTATAGATTCTTAATGGGATTTATCGTTATTTCAGATGTGGTTTATCGACTACCTGATGTTACCAATTTTTATACAGATGTAGGTCTTATTCCGAGAGGAATATTTATAAACGAAATGACCATGCCTTGGTCACTGTCCTTTCATCTGGCCAATGGGACAACCTACTTTGCGCTGGCGATGTTTATGCTCCAATTTATTTTTGGGCTAATGTTAGTTTTTGGATTCAAATCCACCTGGGCGATGATAGGTGCATTTCTGATGTGCGTTTCAGTTCATAATCGGAATTGGCTCGTTAATAATGGCGGTGATGATATAATGCGAGCCCTGCTTTTTTTATCTATTTTCCTTCCCTTAAATCGATATTTCTCAATAGATTCAGCTCTTAGGAAAGATAAAAATCGCACTAGAAAATCACATCTTTCATTTTGGGGCTTAGCCTTTTTTGTCCAAGTGTTTGCCATTTATTTTGTCAGTTACATTCTCAAAGATCATCCTGTTTGGAGAAAAGATTTTACGGCCGTATTTTTTTCCTCCCGCTTAGATATTTTTGCCACTTCATTTAGTGTTTGGTTGAGGGATTTCCCACTTATCCAAAAGTTAACAACAATTTTTACCATTTACTTGGAATTCTTAGGGCCTCTTTTGCTTGTCATGGCTTTTCTTTTAGGAAGATTTTGGTGGGTTGGCAGGCTTTTAGTCATTGCCCTTTTCATGGGCTTACATATCGGCATCATCCTAACCATGAATATTGGTGTGTTCCCTTATCTTTGTCTTGTCATGTGGTTATTGTTCTTACCTTCTCAGTTTTGGGACTATTTTTCTACTAAGCTTTCGAGTAAAAACAACCGAGGTCTTCTACTTTTCTATGATGGGGATTGTCGTTTCTGTGAAAAACTAGCTTATCTTCTAACTGAGTTTTTTATTCTATCAGATGTCTCAATACGTCCTTCTCAGACTGATCAATCCATTGATTTTGAATTACAAGAAAAAAACTCCTGGGTAGTCGTTAATAATAAAGGGGAGAGATTTTATCACTACTCTGGTGTTCTGGAACTGATGCGACATTCTCCAATCTTTTTTTATATTTCTCAATTCTTTAGTTTTTATCCTGTCTCTTTAATTTGCAGTAACATTTATAAACTATTAAATTCAAAAAGGTCTTTCATTTCATCCTTTGCTCAGTTTCTTGAGTTTACTACAGAGCGAAAAAAAGTTCGTTTTTTTAATTTGATTTATCAGGGACTAGGCGGTTTCTTTCTTGTCACAATTGTTTTTTGGAATTTAACGACCATTAAAAAATGGCAAGTGAGTGCACCTTTTTTTCAAGATGTAACCCGCTGGGTTCACTTGTATCAGGAGTGGAATATGTTCGCTCCTTTTCCAAAGATGGATAATATCTGGATTGAAATACCTGCAATTTTAGGTGATGGTTCCGAGATTGAGCTTCTGACGGGAGACAGAGATATCTACAGCTTCAAAGATAAGACATTTCCACATATTATTCCTAATGAGCATTGGAGAAAGTTTTATTTAAACATGTCTGACAAGGTTGATTATGCTCGTTATTACGGTGGATATCTTTGTCGCACTTGGAATGAAAGAGGGATTCGCCATGTACCTGACCAGTTTTTGAAGAAATTTGAGATTGTCGTTTACTCTCAACCAAATCTACCAGATGGTAATAAGGGAGGAGTTTCCAGAAAACTTTCCTGGAAGCACTGGTGCTTTGAAAATGATTTGGACGCTGATACAAAAAAGTAAACCTTGCGTGTAGCTTTTATTTTTCAGTCATCTTAGTAACATCAAAATCATCTCGAGCAAGATCAGGCTCGAGGATATATTTTTGGCAAAGATCTTTTACCCTTATCGTAGCCTTGTCCTCGAAGCTTTTTAATATTTCATCAAATATATTTAAAGCGGCTTCAAAATTTCTATTTTGAAAGAGATTCCAGGCCGAAGTGTAATATTCTAATAAAACTGGATTCTTCGTCATTGGGTGCCATCCGTGCATAACTTCAAATATTGCAACTGGAGTTGTTTTACCTTTTACAATGACTTTATCAATTGGCCTAATTTTAATCTTGCTTTGATCTAAACGAGCAAGGGTGTACTCAGAAATTAAGATCTGTGTTCCATAATACTTACAAAGACCCTCTAGCCTTGCACCTAGATTCATATTATCTCCAAGCGCCGTATAGGAGAAAATTCTTTCCGACCCCATGTTGCCAACGTTACATTCGCCAGAGTTGAGTCCTACTCCCACATTAAACTCTGGTCTACCTAGTTTTTTAAACTCCTCATTGATAGTTGGTAAAAGTTCAATCATTCGAATAGCACCCTCGACAGCATGTTGAGCATGGTTTCCTATTTCAAGAGGGGCCCCCCAGAAGGCCACAATCGCGTCACCGATATACTTATCGAGTGTACCTTTTGTCTCGAAAACGATATCTGTCATACGTCCCATGTACATATTAAGGGATTGGGCGAGTTCTGTTGCAGTGAGACCTTCTGAAATTGAGGTAAAATCTCTTACGTCAGAAAAAAGACAAGTGATATCTCTTTTAAATCCACCGACATGTAGCTTGTCCGGATCCTTAAGCATCTCATCTACAATTGTTGGAGCTACATAACGTGCAAAGGTTCCCTTGATTTGTTTTTTCTCTTTGCTTGCTTCAGAAAATTTAAAAAATGTGTTCCATGTATAGCAAGTGATGAAGCAGAAAAAACATGAGAAAAGTTTTATTTCGTATCCCTGTGGAAAAAAATAGTAATGGTCAACTGCGTAGGAGGCAGCAAGAATAAGGTGAATTAAAACTAAGTCGAGTAGAGCATTTGCAAAATGCTGACCAATAAAAAAAATGATTAAGCCCAGGGCGAGAATGATGAGAGAAAACTGAATAGATTTATTAACTGGCTTAAAAAAGTAGTCGGTTAAAAGCATATTGACCATATTCATGTGGGAAAGAACTCCAGGCATTTTTGGATCAATCGGTGATGATCTTAGATCATGTGCTCCATCTGCAGTTGATCCTATAAATACAATTTTATCTTTAAATGCCTGAATCATTTTGGGATCATTTTTCTTTGCTGAAATTAAGTCAATGAGAGAAATACTATCGAATTTTTCAAGTCCCCCAGTGTAACGTATTTTAGTTTCACCACCATCGTTAATTTCTAACCTGCTGTTGTTGACCACAAGTTCTCCTGTGGCATCTTCTAAAATCTTGACTTGATGTTTCTTTTTATTGAATGCTTCCCAGGCATTAAAGCCTAATGATCCAAAATAAACAGTATCAATATTGAGAACGAGTAAATAATTTCTAAAGACCCCATCTGAATCTTCTTTTGTTCCAATTGAGCCAAGGCCAACATTAGATTTTACAAAAAGCTCATTTGGGAATGTATATCGTCCGAGAGTTCTGGGTCTAATATTTACATTTGGAGCACTAAAGACATCAACTGTGTCATTTAGCATTTCATCTGGGAATGTGTCTAAAGAATCTTGTTCTGATGTTCCTGTCGAGTAGGCCAAAAATATACGTCTTCCATCTTCATTCTGAAAATCCTGAAAGGCTTTAACCAGACCACTATCCGGAGAGTCATTACCGCAAACTGGAGCTTTTTCAGGATAGAGAATATCCATGGCAATGACCTTGGCACCGTACTCTTTAAGTTTGTTAATCATGGTCGCGTGAATTGATCTTGGTATAGGCCAGGTCCCAATTTTATTTAAGGAGTAGTCATCAATTTTTAGGAGGCTTACATCTTTGCTCTTAGGAGTTTTATCAATATTATTTCGGAGCCTGTAATCATAAAACCTATTTTCAAAAGAGTTAATATAATTCAAAAAATTAAAACCAATTGAATCAGGATGTATGTGCTGAACAAAAAGCGAGGTAAAAATACTATAAATGGCAAACAAAATTATAAAAACGAGTCCAATCGATCTGATGGATTTTGAGATAAAATTTGGTATCACTTTATAAAACCTTGAAAATGATTAAAATCATTTTCATTGTAACTTCCTAGTGTAATACTCGCAAGAAACACCTTTTTTTACGGATTAATATGATGCAACTCGAAGGATTAAAAACAGATTTTCATCAGCACGTGAGAGAATTACAGGAGTCAATTACTCGGGAGATGTCTTCTCTTGATACCGACTTAAAGCTAATCGAAGATCCCTGGCAAAGAACTGACCATGCTCATGGCCCTGGTGGAGGTGGACTCACTAGAGCATTTACAGGTCAAATTTTTGAGAACGCCGGAGTTAATACTTCCTGTGTTTTTGGGAAAATTGATCCTCAGTTTGCCAAGCATTTACAGGGAAGTGGTGATGAGATGTGGGCCGCCGGTATTTCCCTTATCATTCATCCAAGAAACCCAAAAATACCAACTGTTCATGCTAATTTCAGGATGATTCACCAAGGTGACAAATTCTGGTTTGGTGGTGGTGCAGATCTTACTCCTTACTATCCTTACGAAGAGGATTTCTCCTATTTTCATGGGGTTTGGAAAAAAGCTCTCGGTGAGCACTATACTCCAATGAAAAAAACCTGTGATGAGTATTTTAATAATCATCACCGGGGTATCGAAATGCGAGGTATTGGTGGTTTTTTCTTTGATCATTTTAATTCAGGTCATACTCAAGAAGATGTTAATCTAGTAAAACATTTTTCTCGGCATTTTATTGAAAGTTATTTCCCAATAGTCAAAAAACGCATGAATGAAAAATGGACTCCAGAAGATGAGGACTTTATGCTTCATCGTCGAGGCCGTTATGTTGAATTTAATCTCTTACATGATAGAGGAACTCTTTTTGGATTAAGAACTAACGGAAGAGTGGACTCAATTCTAATTTCTTTGCCGGCCCGTTGCAAATACAGCTACCAGTACAAACCAGTTCCTGGAAGTGTTCATGACAAAATGTGGGGCTACTACCAACCTAGAGATTGGTAGATAAGTTTAGACCTCAGGGGCCAAATAGACTTCAACTTCGGGATGGAATTCATCTCTTAGGATGGAACGAATCGCCTCAAGTGTCCCCGTGGTAGAGCTTGGGCAAGTCCCACAGGCCCCTTGGTATTTAACAATAAGAACATTATCTTTAAAGTCTTTAACCATTAAATCGCCACCATCACCTTGAAGTCCTGGTCTGATTCTTTTATCTAAAATCTCTTCAATCTTTTGCATCTCTGGAGTTAGACTTGATCTTCTTTCTGCCTCAGGATCAAAAACTTTAAAGTTCGGATCATGATCCTCAATAAAGTTTTCAAGACAAGTTTGAACGGCCGGCTCTAAAGAATCCCAGTCTTCAAAACTAAATTTAGAAATGGTGACAACATTTTGGAAAAAATGGATTTGATCAACTCCTCTAAGGTCAAAAAGAGACGCGGCAAGAGGAATGTCTTTACAGTCCTGAGGCGTTTTAAAAGATACTTTCCCGTCTGTTTTAACATCCTTATTAAGGATGAATTTTAAAGCATTAGGGTTTGGAGTAGGCTGAATAGTGATTTCAAGTTTTTCTGTTGTCATATTTTTATCCCAAAATTATTCAAAAAATTTTTTAACCTTTAAAAGACCTAAATAAAGTTGATCAATATCTTCTTGGTTGTTGTAAATCGAAAAGGATGCCCTACAAGTCGCAGGCACATTAAAAAACTTCATGAGTGGTTGAGCGCAGTGGTGTCCCGTTCTTATGGCCACACCTTCCTTATCAATCAGAGAGGCAATGTCATGAGGATGAATACCCTCAATACCAAATGAGATAACGGAGGTTTTCTTCTCGGCCGTTCCATAAATTTTTAGTCCTGGAACACTCGAAAGCTTTTCAGTCCCATAATGAAGGAGCTCACTCTCAATCTTATGAATTGTTTCAAAGCCAATCTTTTGAATATAATCTACGGCCGTTCCTAAACCAATGACTGAAGCAATTGAAGGTGTTCCAGCCTCGAATTTATGGGGGAGTTGGTTGTAGGTAGTTTTTTCAAAGGTCACCACATCAATCATATCTCCGCCACCCTGATAAGGAGGCATTTGATCTAGAAGTTCCATTTTTCCATAAAGAATGCCCACACCAGTAGGGCCAAACATTTTATGGCCTGAAAAACCCATAAAATCACAATTAATCGCTTGAACATTTATGGGAGCGTGGGAGATCGCCTGGGCAGCATCCACAAAGAACTTGGCACCATTGTTATGAGCAAGTTCAATCATTTCCTTGATTGGATTGATAGTTCCCAAAGCATTTGAAATATAAACAACACTGACAAATTTTACTTTCGGAGTCAGAAGCTTTTTGTATTCCTCAATTAAAATTTCACCTCTTTCATTGATAGGGATAACTTTAATCTTTATTTTCTTCTCTTCGGCCACTATCTGCCAGGGAACAATGTTTGAGTGGTGTTCCATCTGAGAGAGAAGAATTTCATCGCCTTCTTGGAGGAATGATCTGACGTAGCTTTGGGCCACGATGTTGACACTTTCAGTTGTGCCTTTGGTGAAAAGAACTTCTTTTCTGTCACTGGCATTGATAAAGTTTGCGATTTTATCGCGAGTAGCTTCAAATTTGGTGGTGGCATTTTCTGAAAGCCAGTAGAGACCGCGATGAACGTTGGCCGTTTCTTTTCTATAATAAAGATCGACTTCATTAATGACAGAAAGGGGTTTTAAAGTTGTCGCCGCACTATCAAGGTACGCAAGTCTTTTGCCTTTGATGGTTTGATCCGCTACAGGAAAATCATTTCTGATGGGGTTAATTTTCAAGTAACTCATTTCATGTCTCCAAGATGGATTTTGGATTGAAGAGCTTCCTGAATGGTGCCTTGAATTTTATTTCTTACTTTTAGATCAGCAATTTTTAAAACAACTTCATGGCCAAATCCAAAGGCGAGGATATTTCTGGCTTTTTTCTCTGGGATACCGCGGGCCTCGAAATAGAAAAGTTCCTCTGGGGAAATCTGGCCAGTGGTTGAGCCGTGGGAGCATTTGACATCATCTGCAAAGATTTCAAGTTGTGGCCTCGAAAAGGCTTGAGCTTTTTTTGATAAGATCAAATTTTTAGTTAACTGCCCTGACTGAACTCTTTGGGCCTTTGGTGAAATATGGATTTTACCAGTAAAGAGACCTTTGGAATCACCTGTTAGAATGCCTTTGGCCAGTTGATTGGATGATGAATCTTCAACTTGGTGATCAATGACAGTTGAGATATCAGAAAACTCTTTTTCTCCAGCGAGATAAAGATTGTACGACTCTGCATGGGATCCAGATTCAAGAAGACCTACGTTTAAGTTCTGTCTGCTGTAGGCCCCAGGAAGATTAAAGATAAAATTTCGATACTGAGCATTTTTGTGAAGTTTAACTTTCGTAGACTGATGAAGAAAGGAGCTCGTTGAGCCCTGACTCATTTTTACATGTTCAATTTTAGATTCTGCTGAGGCGAGAATATGAGTTTCTGTTATGAGCGAAAGGCTATGATTTTGATCTAATGTTTCTTCAAGAATGACAGCTTCTGAGTGGCGACTGGCCTTAATAATGACCGTAAAACTCGTTAATTCAGATGTCTTTGGACCGTAGATAATTCGAAGAGGTTTATTGAGTTTCGTATTTTTATCAATATGGATGGACACACCATTTTGCAAAAGAGAGTGGTGTAAAAGAGTTAAAGCATCATGAGATTTATCTAATTTGATTTCCTCCCAACTTTCTTCAAGGCTTTTGATTTGAACTCCAGGTATAGGAGCATAAGTCACTTCGTTGCCGTTGAGTAAAAGATCATGGAAATCAGTTGAGGGAGTATGTTTCCAATTAATGCTAGAAGTCCCTTTCTTGTCCCTGGCCTGAGAAAGAAGACCAGATATTTTATTTAAGGGATAAGTTTCATCGAGACTTTCTAGATTTAAAGCCTCATACATCTTCAAATTTGATTCTTTGAAATCTTGAAGTTCTTTGCTCATTTTTGATTCTCGTGAGTTAGCCAGTCGTAACCTTTTTCTTCAAGCTCAAGGGCAAGAGACTTATCTCCTGACTTGATGATTTTACCCTTATAAAGCACATGAACATAATCAGGAACAATGTAATCAAGCAGTCTCTGATAGTGGGTGACAAGAATGGTGGCATTAAATTTAGATTTCAGAGCATTTACGCCATTTGAAACTATCTTTAAGGCATCAATATCAAGGCCCGAATCTGTTTCATCTAAAAGCGAGAGTCTTGGATTTAAGATCGCCATCTGAAGGATTTCGTTTTTCTTTTTTTCTCCACCAGAGAACCCCTCGTTGACTGATCTTTCAAGAAAAGTTTCATTCATCTGGAGTAGAGAAAGCTTAGTCCTGAGATGCTTTAAAAAAGCCTCATCATTCATTTTATCAAGACCTTGATGATCACAAATTTCGTTAAATGATTCTTTTAAAAACGTAAAATTCGAAACACCCGGGACTTCAACGGGATACTGGAAACCGAGAAAGATTCCTTCTTTTGCCCTCTCTGCCGGATTGAGATCCAAAAGGTTTTTCATTTTTCCATTGATTTCATAGTTAATCTCACCGCCAGTGACTTCATAAGCTGGATGTCCTGCAATGATCTTTGAAAGTGTCGATTTCCCTGAGCCATTAGGGCCCATGATCGCATGAACCTCACCTTTTTTTACGGTGAGATTAATGCCTTTCAGGATTTCATTACCATCAACTTTTGCACTTAGATTTTTAATTTCAATCATAATTATCCTACTGAGTTTTCTAATTTCATTTCAATTAATTTCACCGCTTCCACTGAGAATTCTAAGGGAAGTGTTTTAAACACATCTTTACAGAAACCATTTACAATAAGAGAGACTGCTTTTTCAGCACTAAATCCTCTTGATTGAAGATAGAAAATCTGATCTGCACTGATTTTTGAAGTCGTAGCCTCATGCTCCACTGTAGAATCTGGATTCTTCACATCAATAGTTGGGAAAGTATTGGCCGCACATTCATCGCCAATCAGCATAGAATCGCATTGAGAATAGTTTCTGGCCCCAGTTGCACTTGGCATGATTTTGACAAGACCACGGTAAACATTTTGAGATTTTTCGGCCGAGATACCTTTAGAGATGATGGTAGACTTGGTATTTTTGCCCACATGGATCATCTTGGTACCCGTATCAGCTTGCATATAATTATTTGTTAGGGCGACTGAATAAAATGAGCCTTGGGAGTTATCACCAATTAAAACACAAGAAGGATACTTCCAAGTAATGGCCGATCCTGCTTCAACTTGGGTCCAAGAAATTTTTGAATTTACACCCTTGCAGTGGCCACGTTTAGTGACGAAATTATAAATTCCGCCTTTACCTTCTTTGTCACCCGCATACCAGTTTTGAACGGTTGAATATTTAATTTCCGCATTATCTAAGGCGACAAGTTCTACAATCGCTGCATGAAGTTGGTTTTCATCCCGTTGTGGGGCCGTACAACCTTCAAGGTAGTTCACAAATGATCCCTCATCTGCAACGATGAGAGTTCTTTCAAACTGGCCTGTTTCTTTGGCATTGATTCGAAAGTATGTAGATAAATCTAGAGGACAAGTGACTCCTTTAGGGATGTAGACAAATGATCCATCAGAAAAAGCAGCACCATTTAAGGCTGCATAAAAATTATCTGAATAGGGAACGACTGTGCCTAGATACTTTTTAACGAGTTCTGGATATTTTTCTACAGCTTCTTGGATTGAGCAAAAAATGACTCCAACTTTTTCCAGTTCCTCTTTATGAGTTGTTCCTACCGAAACAGAATCAAATACAGCATCAACAGCAACTCCCATGAGTCTTTTTTGTTCAGTCAGAGGAATGCCTAGTTTTTCAAAAGTTTCTAGCAATTCCGAATCAACATCATCTAAAGACTTATAAGTATCTTTTTTAGTTTTTGGTTTTGAATAGTAGTAGAGGTCTTGAAAATTAATCTCTGGAATTTTGCAGTATTGCCATTCTGGGTGCTTGAGTGTGAGCCAATGCCTATAGGCTTTTAATCTATAGTCAAGAAGCCACTCAGGTTCATTTTTTTTTGCCGATATGAGTCTCACGATTTCCTCTGAAAGACCTTTGGGAAATTCTTCCGTTTCGATATCGGTTACAAATCCATATTTGTAATTATCTTGTAATTTTTCTTGAATGCTCATGGATTGGCCTTAGTGACGAGTGGACAATTCTCAACCGTCCGTGTCGGTATGGTTTTGAGGGCAAGTAGATTATCTTCAGCAAGGAGTTCATTAAGAGTGAGGCTGCTAAAAATATTTATGATGTAATCATTGAGTCTTTTAATGGGTTGAGAAATATTGCATTTGTGAATGAGTTCACATGGGCCCTCATGACAATCCATCATGAAGCTTTTTCCTTCAATCATTTCAACGAGGTCAAAATAAGAAATTGTATCGAGGCTTTTGGCCAAGTGATATCCACCCTTAACCCCTTTTTGGGATTGGAGAATTCCAGTGGCATTCATGAGTTGCATAACTTTGGCCGTGGTATCAAAGGGAGTCTCGTATCTGTCACAGACTTCCCTGGCCGTAGTTAATTCTTGGGCCCCTTTATCTGACATGAGCTTCAGCACCATCAGGGCATACTCAACTTTGCGATTTATTTTAATCATAGAAATACGCCAATTTTTAACTTATTTGTTTCTGGAGAGGCACTTTAGCTCAAATAAGTTAAAAATGCACGTATTTCTTTGTTTTAGAAATCATCTTTGTTTTCAATAGCTTGGATCTGTGAACTTTCATCCTCTTGCGAGTTCGTGTTCATAAACTGGTCTTGATAAAAATAGAAATAAATAGCAATAAGAAGTGTTAATAAAATAATGAAATTTAATACGAAGGTTTGTTTTTCTTTTTTAGCACTGCCCTTTGCAGTACTTTTTGAGCCATTTTTTAAATTTTTATCATCCTTACTGGCCGGAAAACTGGGAGCATTTTTTTTGGCTATCTCAATGCTGTTAGAATGAGAAGATTTTTTTTGATTAATAAGTGAGTTCACGCCAATTCTTGTTACTTCGTCTATCTCTACTTGAGCACTGGTCACAGCACCAAATGACAAATGTAAAAAGGTTTGGAATGGTACTGATGAATTTGATGGGATTCTTTCTCCATCAATAAAAACTCCATTTATACTTCCAAGATCAGTTATATAGAGTTCTCCATCTTTGATTTCTAGCTTACAGTGAGTCCTTGACATTGCTTCATGTTGAATGACGAGATCGCATTTTTGAGATCTTCCAATGATGACATTACTAAGATCAGAATTGTATTCAATCTGTTCACCATTTATTAAAGTAAGAAAAATTCTCATTAGTCTATTATAAACAATGTTAATCTTTTTCGCAAAATTTTTGAAACTAATGAGTTCTCATGCTTGTAAATTATGAGATGGGCAGTTCCTTACATTTTTTCTGGTGCTTCAATTCCCAAAAGTGAGAGACCCTTTTTGAGAGTGAGTGCCGTCGCTTTGGAAAGCATAAGTCTTGATGACCGTATGGGCTCCTCAGATGATCCCACTGGGCATTCAGCGTAAAAGCTATTATAGGCCCGTGAGAGGTCATAGAGATAGGCCGTGAGGACCGAGGGTTTATACTGTTCTGTCGCCTGCTGAACTACGTGATGAAAAATCATAAGAGTGGCCACAAGTTCTTTCTCTTGAGGCATTTCTATTTTTAAAGTTAAATCTTTTGGTTCCCCAAGTTTATTGACCATAGAGTTAATTCTGGCATAGGCATACTGGATGTAGGGGCCCGACTCTCCATCAAGCTTGAGCCATTCTTTCATATCAAAAACAATCTTCTTCCCAGGATCAATTCTCGTCATGCCGTACTTAATGGCCCCTTTAGCGACTATTTGGGCCGTTTGTTCAATTTCCTCTGGTGACCATTCATTGGTATAGCGAGCAAGGTATTGCTCCTTAATCATCTTCACCATATTTTCAATAAGACTTTGCAAGGGAATGATATTTCCTTTACGGGAACTCATGGCGCCATCTGGAAGTTCAACAAAATCGTACTGAAGGTGTTGGCATTTTTTGGCATTTTCAAAGCCCATGAGTTCAAGGACTTTAAAAACTTGTTTAAAGTGATGCTCTTGGCGTTTATCCACAACATAGAGATTTTTTTCGATATGGAAGTCTTGAAATTTTCTGCGAGCAAGTTCAATGTCTTTAGTCGCATAAAGTCCATTGCCGTCTGTTTTGAGCAACATACAGAAGCCGAGCTTATAGGGCTCTAAATCTACTCCAATACATCCCTTATCTTCAATGAAGAGGCCTTTTTCATGATAGTCACGGGCGAGTTTAACTGAATCAGAATCAACCTCAGACTCCCAATACCAGACATCAAATTTAACATCGGCCCACTTATAAATTTCAGTCATGAGGTCTATTGACCATTGACGAGTCTCTTTCCAGAGCTCAAAAAACTCACCAGATTTTTGTTCCAGCTGCTTAAGAATCATGGTTAATTGTTCACGATTCTGAGCTTCTTTTTCAGAGCCTTTTTCTTCCTCAAGCTTATTGTGGGCCGTTGAGTACATGGCCCCAAGCCAGGCCCCTTTTCTTTTTTCTGGAACAGCTTCCTTATTGTGATATTTCAAGTACCACAAGCATTTGGCCACGTGAGTACCCACATCTCCTGGAAAGGTTGAGGCGACGATGTCAAAACCAGTATAGCGATGAAGACGAATAAGAGCGTCCCCGTAACATAGATTTCTCATATGCCCGACGTGAAGCTCTTTATGAGTGTTGGGTTGAGAATATTCGATCATTGTTCTAGGCATATTCTCTGAGAGCTTTTGCTTGTAAAAATCTCCAGAAACAAAGCTTGGGATCAAATTTTTAGCGATAGCGGAAAAATCAAAAAAGAAATTCAAATACGGCCCCATAGCGACCTTAGACGTCACAAAAGAGGGAAGCTCACTTATCGCCGCATCTAAGCTTTTTGCCGCCTGGGCAGGATTGGTTTTTGCGTCTTTGGCCACGATAAAAAGAGGGAAGGCAATGTCGCCGGCATCCTTTGAGGGGGTGGGCCCGAGTAAGCTGTAGATCTTTTCCCATGCGACTTCTAGGGAAAAAGCATTCTTAATACCTAGAGAAAGGCACTGGGCAAGTTCTTGACGAAATTGATCATGATAGCAAAACACAATTCGATCCTTAATTGATAAGTTAATTCGGCCGATAAGTTTATTAGTTTTCTAAAGGTAACATAAAATGCTTCTCAAGTTGATGCTTTTCTACTTTTTATTGGTAAACACTTCCCTTGCTGACAGCGGGGAAAAAGTTCTTAATGGGTATGATCCAAAAGTAGATATCATTTCTGAGGATTATGAAGCCGGGCCCTTTCTTATTTATGATTGTGTTCAAAACCATTGGACCTGTGTGCTTGAAAGTTATTATAAAGAATGTGAAAAAAAGCGAAGTGAAGATTTACACTTTAAGAAAGAGCAAATGAGCTGCGCCCCAATTGGCGAATTGCCTAATAAAAAGTCTTGTTTCCAAAAGCAACTCTTTTTGGTTTCTCAAAATGTGGGATATCGGTTTTGTATTGGACCTATTTGGCAGCAAAAAGAAATTAAATTTTAATCAATCTTGATCGACATTAATTGATGCTTTCCAATTTGAGGGATAGTGAAAATGTCGCCACTTGGAGCAAACCCGACTTTTGAATAGAAACCCAGAGCTTTTTCTCTAGCATTGCACCATAAGAGAGTACACTGATTTTGCTTAATCACGGGGAAAGCCGTCCTCAAGAGGGCAGAGCTTAGACCTAGTCCTTGAAAATCAGGCAATGTGGCCATTCCTCTTAAGCGAAACTGATAGGGATCTTGAAAATTAGGATGTTTCTCAAAATAAAAAGAAGCAACGCTGACAAGTTTTTTATCAACAAATGCCCCTAGATGGAATGTGAGCTCGTCTCCATCCCCTTGAAAGATGCAGTCTTCAATAGTTCCATTTGGGCGCAACATTTTGTGCCTAATCGGATGTGTATCAATGGCCTTAATTCTTAAAACTTCCATGAGTGCAAGAAGATAATGTCTCGATCTGGATTTGAAAAGTAATTAAAATAGAGAAACCCTGATCAAATGCTCTAGACCTAACTTGCCAACGGTTTGAGTGAATAAAGAGAAGGCGATATTGGGAATTCTGGTTTCCGGACCCTGCCAGTCAGTTTTAAGTCCTAGTAAACAATACTTTCCAATATCTTTAACTATGATATTGCCTTTGAGGTCTTTTAAAAAACCATGCTCGAAAGTGAAGGGATAGACTCCGGGTTTTTTTATCCGTGGAATTTTGAAGGTTAAGTTCATCGCAAACGGGAGAAGAGTATGATCCATAACAAAAAATACGGTTTCTTTCTCATCGCTATATTCACTCTTTTTTATAAAATCCATGTACTCAGAGTAATTTTCATAAAAAGATATTTTTCTCATGGCCCTAGTGCAATTTCGGGGATGTAGGCCAGCTACAAATAAAAAAAGTTTCTGTTCTTTTTCTGTTGGTGAAGTGACTTTACCAACGGAAATAACATGACCTTTTAAGATTTCTTCTAATTGTCCTTCAGAAGGTGAGTAAAAAGATTTAAGCTCCTCAAAAACAGGTTTTTGGAAGGCAGAGGAAAGGTCAATTTTAACTTGAGCATTAATGCTTGTCGTTAAGATTGCGCACAGGGCTATTAGAAAAAATTGATATCTCATGTGTTGACCTATTGTTCTATGACACCTTAATCTTATCCTATTGATTTTTCATTATGCAACTCTAAAGGAGCTTTTGACTATGGCAGTCGAAGAAGTAAAACGCAAAAGTTCAAAGGTCAAAGAAGCTTTAATTGAAAGCAAAGATCAGCGATGGCATTGTCGAAACCGGGTAACTTTGGTTTTTGGAAGTAATGATATCGAAGATCTTGATACTTATATTTACACCAAGGATTCCCTTGAGTTTAAAACGGTTAAGTTTCATCAGGCCAAATCTAAGGCGATTGAAGAAATCCTTGATAACAGTATTGATGAATTTTACCGTGGTCACGTAACTGAGATCCATGTCGATCTTTCTGACGATGCCAAGCTGGTGACAGTCCAAGATAATGGAATTGGTTTTCCTCTAGCAAAAATCAAAGATGTTTATACTGAATTTCGAACGGGTTCAAAATTTAAAGATGAAGAAGTCGATGATAAAGGATTCCTTTATCGGACTCTCGGGCAGAATGGTCTTGGGGCCTCTGCCACTTGTTTAACTTCAGATTTGTTTCGCGCTACCATTCGTCACTACAACTCTAAGAAAGAGCAAACCTACGAATTTACTGATGGTGCTCTTCATATAAAAAAGAGTAAAGAAAAGCCTTTTAAAGGCCCATCAGGCGTTAAAGTTGAACTTACTTTGGCCAAAGAAGTTTATAAGAATCAAGTGATCGATAAAGAATTACTCCGTAAGAGAATTATCGATCTTGCCTACAATAATCCAGGCCTTACTTTCTATTATAATGATGAAAAGTACATGTATAAGAAGGGTTTGTTCGAGTTAGCTTCAAGAATTGATCCGAACTCGGCCCAACTTTTCGGTGACGAGGTTTTTGAATATGAGACTACGAATATCAAAGGGGCAAAAGTTAAGGCCCGTTATGATATCCATCTTTCCCTTTGTTTCGATAAAAAGTCCGATGACAAAGAGAAAATGATCTCTTTTGTTAACTCGACACCAACCTATGATGGTGGTTTTCACCACGATCGAATTAAGCGTTTATTCATTAATTCTGTTAAGGAAAAGCTAGAAAGAACGGCCAAAAAGGATAAGTTAACATTGGTTGATAACGATGTCCTCGCAGGTTTCACTTTTGTGATTGGTATTATCATGCCTAATCCAAGATTTGAGTCACAAACGAAAAGAAAATTAGTCAGAGATGCTCTCCTAGAGAAAGCACTTGAAACTTTTATGGCCGATGGTGTGGCAAAGTTCATGAGAAAAAATCAAGAGCTCCTTGATCACATTCTTGAACGTGCTCGTTCTCGTCAGCGTTTAATGGATCTTAAAGATGCTTCAAAACTTGCCAAAAAAGGTAAAAAGCAAAGGGTTGAAAAACTCTTAGATGCTAATGAAAGAAAAGACCGCACAAAGTGTGCACTTTTTATTTGTGAAGGAGATTCAGCCATTGGTGGGTTACGTTCTGCCCGTGATAAATTATACCAAGGTGGAATTGCACTCAAAGGTAAGCCGATGAACGTTTCTCAAGCTTCTATTAAAGAAGTTTTAGAAAACCAAGAATTCGCCGACATCATGAGCTCAATCGGTTTAGCGATAGGCCAGAAAGCTGATCCAGCTGAACTACGTTACTCAAAAATTGTATTTCTTGCGGACTCTGATGTTGACGGTGGTCACATTAACACTTTATTGACTAATTTCTTCTTCACCTTCTGGCCTGAAATGTTTGAGATGGGGATGATACAAATTGCGAAGGCTCCACTTTTCGAGGTTGTTACGGATAAAGGAACGATCTACTGTGAGTCTCCAGACGAACTTGAGAAATTAAAAGTAAGAAAGGATCTTAAGATTAAAGAGATCATGAGAAATAAGGGACTTGGTGAAATGAGCCAAGAAGCTTTTAAACATGTTCTTAATAGAAAAGATTTTACAAAAATATCTGTCAAAGACATGAAGGCTTCAAAGAGTATGCTTGAGACTTGTTTTGGTAAAGAGTCTCAACTACGTAAGGATCTTCTCATCGATTCAGATGAAATTGATGTCGATTTAACTAATATAATTGCAGGAAATAAAGCAGCCAAAAAGAAAGCTGCCCGTGAATCAAGAGCTTAATTTATGAAAGAGAATCAATCACTTCACTCAATGTCTGCTGTCCCTTTAGAGTCCCTAGTAAAAGAGGAATATAGAACCTATCAAATTTATACTTTGATGGACCGTGCGATTCCTTATTTGCAAGATGGTCTCAAGCCTTCTCAAAGAAGAATACTTTTCACGCTTTGGAAGAATTCTAATAAAGGCTTGATTAAAGTGAGTTCACTCACTGGTCTCGTTCTCACATTGCATCCCCATGGTCCTGCTTCAGTTGAGCAGTCTATTGTGAACCTGGCCCAGGATTACACTTTCTCCAATAACTATCCTTTAATTGATAAAAAAGGATACTTCGGCGAAAGGATGGAAACTCAAGCTGCTGCTGCCCGATACATTGAATGTAAACTCGGTAAGGTGGCCGAGCTCTTACTTTTTGATGATATGAACCAAGTTGAGATGGTTCCAAACTATGATGAAAAAGTGATGGAGCCAGTAGGGCTTCTTCCTAAGCTCCCTATTATGCTTCTTAATGGAGCTGAAGGAATTGGAACTGGTTTCTCATCAGTGATTCCAAGCTTCAATCATGAAGACATTATCAAATCCATGATCTCTTTTGTTGAGACTGGCAAAATTAAGAAAGTTAAGCCTTATTTTAGATACTACACTGATAAAGTTGATAGTGACGAGAAAGGCAGAATCATCACCAAGATGAGTTTTAAGCAAGTCGGTGAGAAGATTTTTATCACTGAAGTTCCTAAAGGTTATGATGCTCAGAAGATTTATCGTCACCTTAATAAGCACATGGATAATGATTTCTTAAAAGATTATATCGATTCATCTGTCGATAATATCATTAATATTGAGCTCATTTTTAAACGTGGCCAAACACCTGCACTCGAAGAGGTCGAAAAAGTCATGGGAGCGACGAGCTCTATCGTTCCAAATTACACTCTTATTACAGAAAAAGGGGTCAAGGTCTTTCATACGGTTGAAGAAATTCTTGAAGTCTTTACCGTTCAAAGAGTTGCTGTGACGAAACGCCGCTATGAGCTTCTTATTAAAGATTATGAGGACCGCTTAACTAAAAATAATGAGATCATTCGTTTTATTAAAGAAAAGCATTATGCGATTGCTGAAAAGAAGGCGAATCGTAAGGATTATATCGATTATCTTTCGAAGCAGAAATTCACCTACTCAGAATATTTAGCGGATATGGCGATTTATCGGATGACTAAAGAAGAGGTTGAGAAACGTCAGTTGCTCATCAAGGAAGAAACGAGTGCTCTGGCAGATTTTAGAAAAGTTTTAAAATCTCCTGAGCTTCTGAAAAAGAAGCTTATCGCTGAACTTGAAGATGTTGGTAAGAAATTATCTGCCATTATGGATGACAAAGAAAAAGAGAAGAAAAAAGTTTTTTCTAAAGGTGGGGCTTCAAAGCCACCTTCAAGAACAAGACAATAATTTAAAATAAAAAAAGGGGCTCTCAGGCCCCTTTTTTTATGATTTTGTTTTATCTTTTTCCCAAGGATCATGCTCTTCATAAAGAATGTAGTGTAGGCTCACCTCTAAAACATCGCAGACCTTTTTTAGATCATCTAAGTTTTGGACTGATCGTCCAGTCGTCCACCCGTGAAGAGTTGGCTGAGGAACACCGCTCTCCTTGGCCAGAGCTGCGAGAGTGAGTCCTTTTTCCTTGCAAAGCTTGAGAAGTATTTTATCTAATTTCATGTGTTAACTCTTTCAAAAATTTAACAATACTTACTTTAACATCTGAGGCAGCAGTCTGTTGCAACTTATTGACATCTCAATAAGTTAAGGTGGAATCCGCAAAAATGTTTAATACTCTTAGAGCACATGAGGAAAATTTTAATAGTTGATGATTCAGTTGATGATCGCTCATTACTTATGAGTTTTTTAACTCATAATGGTTTTCTATGCGATGAGGCCTCTAGTGGTAAAGAGGCTTTAGAAAGAATTATGGTTAAAGACTATGATCTGATCATTTCTGATTTTCAAATGCCAGATGGAGATGGTCCCTGGCTTGCCTCTCAAGTTAAAGAGTCTCATTTAACTCCAAAATTTTTACTTATTTCTAGCGATGCTGTCCTTGAGGGCCAAAATCTATTTACTCAAAAAAAAATAGATATGTTTTTATCTAAGCCTTTAGATTTCAGTTTATTGTTGAATCAAATTAATTTGCTGACTTAGCTTCTTTGCTCTGTGTCGATAAAATCTTCTTTTAGTAGACAAACGTCTGAGTTTTTTGATCAAATCAAAGTCTTATCGATCAAGGAGATTTTGATGAGATATTTAGTCCTACTTTTATTGTTTATTGCCCAAGCTTTTGCATCAGAAAATGATTTATCACATCGTCCAAAGAGTTTTAATGTTAATGGCGGCCAGGCCGTATTTGCTGATTTTAAAGAAGCCCAATATAAAATTTCTTATGACTTAACATCTAAGCGCGCCTATGCAGTTGCCACAATTAATTTTGAGATGCTTGAATCAGGTTTTCCCATTTTTGATAGTGTGACTTCACCAGTTGGTGTTTGGTTGGATGGTGAAAAAGTAACTTCTCTTGAAACAAAAACTCCACAAGGGGAAACAACTGCAAGATATGTTAATAAAGTAACCTCTTTAGGTTCCCACGAGTTAAAAATTGAACTTCCAATATCTACATTGGTTGAGTTTGTAGACTCAGGTGTTAAAAGTGCTTTTTGGACATCAGATCTGGATGAAAGAAGATTTCTTGAGAGATATTTACCTGCAAATTTTGAATTTGATCAAGTTAAGATGACTTTTATTGTCGAGTTTCTTGGTCTTAAGAATAAGCAAGTTATTTATACAAATGGTTCTGTTCTAGAGCTTGATAACAATAATTATAAAATTGAGTATCCTTCTTACTACACAGCTTCAAGCATCTTTTTTCATACAGTGCCTCAGGGCTCAACTAATGAATTAAGATTCAAACTTAAATCAATTGATGGTCGTGATATTCCTGCGGTTGTTTATTTTTCAAAATCAACTTGGAACACAGGCCTCGAGAGACTTAAAGCAAAAACAATTGAAGTTTTTCAAGAACTAGAAAGTGACTATGGTCCTTTTCCGCATCCAACTTTAACTGTTTTACAGGCCGGTATGGGAGGTATGGAGTACTGTGGGGCGACTATGACAGATTTCTCAGCTCTTGGTCATGAACTCTTCCATTCATATTTTGCTCGAGGAGTAATGCCAGCTAATGGAAATTCTGGATGGCTTGATGAGGCGCTAGCTTCTTGGCGAGATGATGGTTATCAGACTTCGACATATATGTCTGGATCTAGCGGAATGTCGTCACATCCTTATTATACCCGCACGACAGACAGGGCCGCTTATACTTTTGGAGCTCGTTTCATGAGTTTTCTTGATGGAAAACTAAAATCAAAAGGTGGTCTAAAACCTTTCATGAGGCATATGGTTGACAAAAGAGTCTTCTCACCTTTATTTGTTGAAGAATTTATTGCTGAAATGTCAGAGTTTTATGGAGTTTCAGTTCAGGAAGATTTTAAAAGATATACTTTTGGATCATCTCTAAACTTTGATCATTCTTCACATAAATCAAATTCTAAAGTTCATCGCAAGATGTCGCTTGAAGAGCTAAAGAATTATCTTTAATTATTTTAATTTAATTTAATGGAATGGTGTCCGATTGTGACACCATCCATTTTATGATGACATTCGCCATTGCTCATTAATTCAATAACAACTTTAACATTCTTACCCAAATCTTTGGCGTTTGGTTTGTAGGGTGATTCTACTGCAATCGCAGATGCTGCCAATCCAGATAGGGAATATTTGGAATTGAGCACAGTTGTATCTTTAGATTTAGGCACTCTTTTAATTTCAGAGAAATCAATACTCGGGTACATCACAGAACTTGCTTTATAATTTGATCTAGAGCTTAAACTTTCAGAATTAGGGCGTAGAGAGTAAACAGGAATATGAGATAGGCCAAGGAAATGTCCCATTTCATGTAAAACTACGGTATGAAGATCATATTCAACGGGGTCTTTTTGCAGAGGGTCTTGTTCGGAAGAGAATGAGAAATCATCATAATTGATAAGTATGTCAGCGTGTTCAATACTTACATATTCATTGGCGCTTCCAGTATTGTAACGGCGACCAAAAAGTTGAGTAATCGCTATTGGAGCGATTTGATCATTTGGAGTAAAGCTCTCATTCCAATCATCAACCCTGTAAATTCCAAGTATGCCGTCATTTCTTTCTAGGTTATAATTATTATTTGATAAATTGCTGAAGCTGAAAAATGGATCTCGTGCAGATACAGAGGTTGACCAAGCGGCACCCATTTGAGTCATGGCGATTTTTTCATCTGAATTGAATGAATTTGAAAGTCCGATTGATTTTGGAAAGGTCTTATTACCCCAAACGTAAGGGGCTTCTGCATTAACGGCAGCTGTTGAAGAGCTACCTTCGACAACTTCTGTACTCGGTGTACAGCCGACAATAAATAATGCAAGAAGTGGCCAAGAGCTTTTCATCCCTCTCCCTGGTCAATGACCGATCATTTTTGTTATCGGCATTTTCCAGGGAAAAAATGAGGGAGAATATTAAGGTTATTTTAATGATTTGGCATGGTCTGCAAGGAACTGATCTAAACCGTTTTTAGTTAGAGGGTGATGGAATAAACCCTCGATAACTTTGAACGGGAGAGTGGCCGTATCAGCACCCATAAGAGCGCATTCTTTAACGTGCTGTGAATGCCTTAGTGAAGCCGCTAAAATCTTGGTCTCATAAGAATAATTATTAAAAATTTGGCGGATTTCACCAATAAGTTCCATTCCAGTCTGGCCTACATCATCAAGGCGTCCAACAAAAGGGGAGACGTAAGTGGCCCCATTTTTAGCTGCTAGCAAGGCCTGATTGGCAGAAAAAATCAGAGTGACATTGGTTTTAATTCCATTTTGAGAAAAATATTTGCAGGCGATCATTCCATCCTTAGTCATTGGAATTTTTATCACAACATTTTTGTGAATTTTTGCCAGCTCAACACCTTCTTTAATCATGCCTTCAGCATCAAGAGCGATCACCTCTGCTGAGATAGGTCCGTCAACTAGGGAAGCAATCTCTTGAATGAGATCTGCATTTTTTTTTCCAGTTTTTGCTACAAGGGAAGGATTTGTAGTCACTCCATCCACGAATCCCCACGCATAGGCCGTTTTGATTTCGTTGATGTCGCCTGTATCGATAAAAAATTCCATATACTCTCCTGGAGAAGTCGGGTTTTATAAAGCTTGGTTTTCGCCTAATTTCCCATCATAATAAAAAGCATGACTATATTTGGCCACTTCGTTTCATTAATATTTTTGGTTGTTCTTGTCATAAATGACGCTCACAGTGTTACAGTTGTTCCCAATCTACCTGATGAGGGTGTTTTAGGGCGCGAAAATAGAGGGGCAATTGATCCTCAGGTTGATTATGAACGTTTCAGTGGTCGCGTTTCTGACAAGGATGATTCAGGAAGAATATTTAAAGTTGAAGTTGAAAATAATAATACCAAATTTTTTCGCGCAGGGGATGAGGTTCTTTTCAAGGTAAATCTCAAAGATGATAGAAACTTTTGTCAGGCGTTCGTCAGAAATGTTGAAGATTTTCATTTTACTATTTTTGTAGAAAATCTTAGTTCTTGTTTTACAAAAGAAAATTACTTCAGACGAGGAACAGTTCTTAATTTTTTCTCAAAAAAACTTGCCCTAAGAGTTTTTGAAGCCTCAAAATACAGAGAACAATTAATTGTTCGCAAAGAAGATTTTTTAAAACAGCTGAATGATATTAATCACTTTATTTGGACATTTGATCAGCAAAAAGTAAAAACGGCTGCCGATTATGATGAAAGAATCAATCAACTCCAAAGAGAAAAGCGTAAGGCATTGGATGATCTTATTGATCTCAAGCAAGAGCGTCTGGTTCTTCAAAATGAGCTGATGAAAAAGTTAAATGAATTAGATGAGTCACTTCTTTTTTACCGTGTAGAGAGACAGGAGCTGATGACGGACAGGTGGAATTCAGATCATGATCAGGGTCTGCCCATGGGTCAAAGACCGCAACCTATTAAAAAGACATATCGTTAGATTTAATCCAGACTTTATATCTGTCCAAGTTATTTATTAAGGATTTTTTAAAAAATTCGAGTTATTCTTGCCCTATTGGGAGAAGCTATGAATATTATCCAGGCTAAGCAACAAGACTTAACTCATCATCCAGTTTACCAATCATTCAATAGTGTTAGTGCTATACAGCATTTTATGAGATACCACGTCTTTGCTGTGTGGGATTTTATGAGTTTGCTTAAATCTTTGCAGAATCACATAACTTGTACCCAAATTCCATGGAAACCATCGGGCTATCCTTCAGAGATGGTGAGACTCATTAACCAAATAGTTGTAGGTGAGGAGAGCGACCTCGATCAATATGGAAACCCAACTTCTCACTTTGATCTTTACCTCAAAGCGATGGAAGAAGTGGGGGCCTCAACCGAAGAGATTCGTAAATTTTTAAAAAGTCTTGATTTGAACGATATACCAGAAGGGGCAAGAGAGTTTGTCTCTTATAATCTTAATGTTGCAAAGTTCGGTCATGTTGTAGAAGTTGCTGCAAGTTTCTTTTATGGTAGAGAAAAGCTTATTCCAGATATGTTTCAAACAATTGTTGATACACTTCAAAAAGAAAATGTCTCTGCACCTACGCTCATTTATTATCTACAAAGACACATTGAGGTTGATGGAAATGAGCACGGTCCTCTCGCCCTAAAATGTCTTGATTATTTAACTGCAGGTGATCCTCGACTTGAGTCACTCTCTATGCACTCAGGTCAAGAAGCTCTTCAAAAACGTCAGGATCTTTGGGATTTCGTGCTTAAATCACTGCCTCATTAATTAATAAAAGCCTCTAGGTTCTGTGGGAGAACAACTGTTTCATTACCCTCAACCATGTTGTACTTGGTAGTCGTTGTGCAAGTTCCATGACCATCGTAATCCTGTCTGCCTGAAGATAAGATTCCAACATATTGACCATCTAGAGCATTAAAGACTCCAGAGCCAGAGTTTACAGAAAACGCATCTACATTTGACACAAATGAATTCTTAAGGAGTTTTAAAATATAAGCATCTCCAGCAATTTTTGTGGGTAGTCCACTTGGATGACCAATAAGGACAAGAGGATCGTTTAGCTTTATATTGTCTCTCGATTTTAATTTTGCAAAATTTCTATCTAAAACTGGCCTATTTAACTTGATAACTGCCTGGTCAATGCCTTGTTTTAAATTCATCTCTTTATAGATAACATCTTGGCAGTCATAGACTTTATCTAATCCAACAGTAATAGATGAATCACTAGTTCTTGTGGCTTTGTAATCAAAGACCCAAACATAATCTTTACAAATCTTTTGAGGGAGATCGTAGCAATGGGCCGCTGTTAAGATGCGATCTGGGGCCACCAATGTTCCTGAACAGTTTGCGGCCGTTGGTTGTTTTGAAAATTTTTCCCCTGGACATAGACGGTACATGTCGCCCAGAGATTTAGCACTTATAATGGCAATATCCCCTTGGATTTTGATATTTTTTCTTTCTATAAGGGCAGCTGTCGATAGAGACAGTTCAACCCACAGATTATTTGTTTCTGCAAAAACATCTTTCCGATTATCTTCTCCATAGACAGCTTGAGTGCTGGCCCAAAGATGAGTATTTATAAGTGTAAGCAAAAATAATTGAATCATGGATTTAACCTGCACTCAGCTTTTGGGATAAATTCTGTGACTTCATCCAAACGGATAATTTCTAAGTTCTGCTTTTTTACGTATTCAAGAATAAGCCTTGTCCCCTCAACAGATGATGCTTGAATATCATGTTGAAGGACAACCCCACCAGATAGCGGAGATGTTATTTCTGTAGGATTTTTAATTTGTGTTCTCTGTCCTCTTTCATTTCGTATTGTTTTGTAAGTGATGTAGCGACCCCCTTCATTAGAGGTGATGAAATTTCTTTCAACTTCTTTTGCAGTCATGCCTGGTACCCAATCGCTTGAATCAAAATCCCAGAAAGCAAATTGAATGCAGTTTCCGCTGGTTAATTCCTGAGATATTTCTTTGAGTGAGTTCATGTGGTGATGATCTTTTCTTTCACCATAAGCGGCATAGGGGAACCTGTAATATAAGTTTTTTAACTCATGGCCTGCTTTTTTATAAATTGATTTTAAATCTAAGAATGATTGTTTAACTTTTGATTTCCATTCGGCTTTAGGGATGAGGTTTGAATTATCATGAACACTTCCATGGCTCCCTACGATGTGACCTTCATCTAGCATTCTTTTTACAAGATGAAAATTGGAGTCATTTACATTTGAAGTGATAATAAAAAAAGTAGCTTTGGCATTGGATTCTTTAAGATAATCTAAAATGACTGCAGTTCTTGTTGGGTGTGGGCCATCATCATAAGTTAGAGTATATTTCCCGCTTTTATGCAGGCTTGGTGCTCCATACTGTAAATAACCTTTATCTGATGAAGTATATAGTCGATCTTCTGGGTATTGATCATAAGCACTTGCATTCAGCATAAAAAGGCTTAAGCAGCCTAAAATAATTCTCTTCATTTTTATCCTCTCTGGGGAAAGTATAGGAGATTTTTACCTCTGGATGTTTGTTCCCTGTAAGGATTACTTAGTTCAAATTTGTGCTATAATACAAGGATGAGAACGCTTGCTTTGACTTGCGTTGCAAGTCTTTTACTCTTTTTTAGTGTCTCAATTTCGGAAAAAAAAGAAGGATATCGAGGCCTTGCAAGCTCCTGGAATCTTATTCCCTCACGCTCTCTTTCTGGTCTTCACTACATTTTTAAAGGTTTTGCTTATAACGAAGAGAGGGGAACTGTTCTTGTTACTGGCCCTCTCATTGAAATAACTCAAGGGGAAAAAGGGGGAGTCAAAATTTTCTCTGAAGGATTCTCTTTAGAGATGGATACTGAAGACTTTGAGGATGAGCAATTCTTAGGGCAATCAATTTTTCAAGCAAGGTCTGGATCAGGCCAAACCGTAGGGACAGCTTTTCTCGTCGGTAAAAATTTAGTTTTAACTAACAGACATTTGCTTTTGTCTTCAAAGAAAAAAAGATCTTGGGAATGTGGTCAGTTTAGTATTCTTTTAAATCATAAAGAGGAGCAGATTCAGTGTCATAAAATTCGATTTTGCAGCAACAAATATGACTACTGTATTGTTCAAATGAAAAAAATGGCCTCGGGCCAGGATATAGATGCTGAGTTAAGACCTCTGAGACTAAATCGATGGGTTGGTGAAGGTGAGAATGTCCAGCTGCTTCACATTGGAAATGCCGCTGGTCTTGGTTTGCAGGCCTCCCGCGGAAAAGGGTTAAGAATTTCAAAGGGAGAGTTTCATCATTTTGTTCCGACTCTGATTGGTTCCTCGGGCGCCCCGCTCTTTGATGAGAAACGGCGTGTGATTGGCATTAATTGGGCCCATACTGGTCGGCATTTTTTGGACGAAGAATCTTATAATCGCGGCATATTGATCAGCACTATTTTTAATGAATTAAAAAAGACACATCCTTTTACTCTCCAAGAGATTAGAAGTTTTAAATCATGGTCCTCACGTGATATAAAACACCGGTCAATCAAGGTTAATTCAAACAGGTTTAATCAAGTATCTCGTTAATAATCTTATTTTTTGTAAGTAATTGATAGAAGCCTAAGTCATTAAAGACTCGATATCATAAATCATTTTAAGAAAACCAATTTGGAAGGTTTTTAGATATTTATTAAGGAGGATTCATGTCCCATTTTTCTTTGACGATTTTGTTGTCAATTTTTGCTCTCAATGTTTTTGCTCAGGATGCATCAGTAACAGGTTTTAATGATCGTTTTAACCTTGTGAAAAATGAACAAGGTCAGGTCACGATTATTAAATTAAAGCGTGCCACTCGTTTTTTCACGATTAAGCCTTTCATTAAGCAACTTAAAAATGATCTTTTAGGTGAGCAGCAGGCCCTTTCAAATATGACTGAGCTTGAGTTAGATGAAATGATGTATGAGCTTGGCATTAATCCTTATGCACTTGGTGAAGAGGGGAATTCAACTGAAGCTCAGCACTTTAGAGATTCAGTTCGTAATGTTCTTAATATTGATGTTGAAGCTGCTTTCACAGAGCTTGATCAGAAAGATTTCTGGGAAGAATTTCAGCGTCGCTTGAATGAGGCAGCTTTGTTTATTGACCCAACAGTTGTGGCGAATCTTGACGATGCTCGATTCTTCTACAAGAAAGCTGTAACTTATAAAGTTGTCACTTGGGCACTTCAAGAAGCGCAAAAAAGATTCTCAAATATTCCTGTCCTTAACATTGCAAGCTTTGTGATCGTAAGAGTTCACGATATGATGCTTGAGCAACGCCATTTCGCTCATAACATGCTTCTCCATTATTTTGAAAAGTTACCTGAGTCAAAACTTGGGATGACTAAAAAAGAGATTGATCGTGCTGTTTCTTCTATTTATGAATATAGAATTGAGGCAACTAATTTCTTTGAGTCAAATAATGCAGCCGCTGACTGGGCGAATTATGGAATGAATAAATTTTTTATGAATGTTCGCTCTGGTAATATGACTGTGCAAGAATGGTCTGGCCCTTTCTCGTCAATGACTTTTAAAGATGTTAAAAAATTAAATTTTGCTTTTGCCTCAGTTAATCATGAGGGCATTCGTAAAATTTATCATCTTAATCACTCAGCTCATATGTTATCGATGAAGCCTGCCCTTGCTTTTGATTATTCAAAGCCAGAAAGAGTGAAAAGATTTCGTTCTTTACTTAATATTGGTGGAGTCGCTCTTGGTTTCTTGAAGCTTCCAGGTGGGATTAAGTCTGCAGTCGATAATTTCATTAAGTCTCTTTACGTAAAGCAAGTTCGTACTGAGGGTGCCCTTGTTGGTTACTTTGAGTCAACTGGCGATACTCAGATGAGAAAGGCTATCTTCTCTCAAAGATCAAATCTTTATATTGTTGAATAATTTCCTTTTAGTTAGCTAGGGCCACCTTTCAGGTGGCCCTTTTTTTGTCTATTTTTTAATCAGCTGTTAGCCTTTCACTATCAAATTTCAGTATCTTACTGCTCATTTTGTGGCCCCATCTTTGCGACCATCCTCATAAAGGATTTAATATGAAACTATTAACTTTAATATTCGCCTTATTCTTTCAATTTAATCTATACGCTCAGGGAACTTTACTAGTTAAGGGTGGAGTTGTTGATCTGGGTGTTGTGACTGAAACTCTTGGGAGAAGTGTAAAAAAAGTCATACTAGAGGTAGATGAAGAAACTTCCCAAGAATTTAAAGTTAAATTTAACTATCGATATCAATTTGTTTCCCATGAACTAGAATCAGTCACTTTAACTCAAAATGGAATTGGTGGTTATAGCACCCGCCGCAGAGTTGAGGACTATACGGGAAAGCAGATCTTAAGATTTGATGTGAGTGAATCAACAGTTGTTAAAGGTGAGAAGTTACTTGTGCTTCTTGAAATCTCAAAGCCAAATCAAAATATTCATGGAATTAAAGTAGACGTTAAACTTCTTAATAATGAGTCTAACGTCCTCGATGGTGGTAAAAAACTTCTCGGTCTTTTGGGGCGATCCTATACAATTAAGGAGAGTTGCTCTGAGTAGTTTTTAATCTAAAACTTGTAATAATGAGTAACACAACCTGTAGACTAAAAAATGAGCCTAGAAAAACTGCTCCACCTTCTGAAAAACCGTAAGAGTGAAGACCTGAGGCGAGAATATAATTAACTCCAAACCAGGCCATCATAACTGACATAAATGCACCTGCTACCAGTGGAACAAAGCGATGGGGCGGTATCCATGAAGTCGATTTTCCATGCAGAATCGCCATATACACAAGAAGAACAATAAGCGACCAGGTTTCCTTAGGATCCCATCCCCAGAAACGACCCCAAGAGTAATCTGCCCAGACCCCTCCAAGAATAATCCCGGCAGAGAGGAGTACAACTCCAAATTTTATACAAGTATAAATGAGGTCAACTCCATAACGATATTCTGAGCTTGATAGATTAAAAAATCTCTCTCTAATGAGGAGTCCGTTCGCCAGAATCCATGAGAGGGCCAAAGCCGCATAAGATAAAATAACGGTCGTTACATGGGTGGAAAGCCAAAAATTATCCCTCAAAACGGGAACAAGCGGAGAGATTCCAGGATCAAGCATCCCATTCGCAAATTTCATCATCATAAGGGATAAAATATTAAAACCTAGTCCCGCTAATAAAAATAGAATTTCCTTCCTGTATAAAGCAATGATGACACTGATAATGAGCGCCCCAAAACCAGAGAACATGACTGTTTCGTACATATTCGTGACTGGTGCCCTACCAGAGATGAGGACTCTCATCGTCATAGCACCTATCTGGAGCCCGATACTTAATGTGGTTAAAATCAGCCCAGGGATTTGATTTTTGAAACTGATGAGAAGAATGATCGCTAATAGTGATCCAATCATCGCCCAAAGGAAAAAGTTCCACTTAAAGTATTTTAATTCAAGGAGGTATTGATCACCATTCTTAGAAAGATAATCAGATTTTGCTTTTGCGAATAGGTATTGAATAGGATTTGAAGATTGAGTTCTTGCTTCATCTAATTTTTCAGGAGAGAGAAACTCTCCAAGAGAGATAAATTCAATCGTTCCAGCATTTAATACCGGAATCGTCCATAACCTCGCCTGAATGATCGCTTCATAGGCCTGCCATCTTTGCTTAATTTTGTTCAATTCTTTTTTGTAGGAGTTATTTTCTTTAATTTTAGATATCTCAGCATTCACAAGGTCAATTTTTGATGAAAAAGACTCAACTGATATTAATGTTTCACTTTCTGGAATACCTAATAGTTTTTTCGCCTCAACATGCTCAACTTTAATTTGAATCGGCAGTTCTAAAGGCATGCCGAAAGCTTTTAAAGAAAGTTTACAAAAAGCTTCGGTAGCGGATAACTCGCCAACCTTAGTACTTCCTGAAATGAATTTTAGAGTATCTGTCGCCAAAACATAAAACGGTTTGACTCGGCCACCAGATCGTGTGGGAAAGTCTTCCAGATCATTGGTGCAAAACTGCATCTGGGCCATGACATTTAGACTAATAAAGAGGGTGAGAGTGGTAAAAATGATCTTAAGCATGAGATGCTCCAGGTTTACTTATTCTTTTTTTTCTCAAAACGTAATGCCAAATAGATCCTAATACGAGCAAAAGAGAGCCAAGATATTTCCAAGGTCTTCCTGGATCATAATTGACGCTTAAAACACTTCCAAAGGGGCCTTGCTGAGTTTGAAAGTATGAGGCCTGATAAAATGTAAAGTTGTCATGTTTTAAAGGGTTATTCATGAAGACATGATGTTTTTCGGCCCCCTTATTCCCTTTAAAAAGTGTCACAAAACTTTCGTAGCTTGCCGGATTGTTCGTTCCAGGATCTGTGTCCATTTTGAATTGGTCTAAGACTAATTCATAGGGGAGAGTGATAAGTTTTTTTCCAAGTTCAAATCTTATTTTACCGTTATCAGAATTAAATGAGACGGGGCTATTTGACCTTACCCAAAACTCTTTGCCTTCGACTTCAACGAGTACAGCCTTCATTTCACCAGAGATAATCTGGGAATTATCCTGGATTGGTTTTATATAATGTGGGATTTGTGTGCCGTAAGCATCAATTCTGTTTTCAAGAAGATTAATTTTGAAGCCCATCCAGGGTAATGGATGAGGGGCATTCTTTTGGAGTTTCTGTCCTTGCCACTCGCTGTTCGTTTTATCAAAGTAGGCAACGGCCTCTCCAAAAAGAAAGAGGTGTGGAGATTTTTCAAATAACTTTTTGCTGAAAACTCTGAAGGGGGAGTTTTCATTAAGTTCAAGGTCAGGACCTAATGGAAGTGGAGACATTTCTGGCAGAAAACTTACTTTTGTCCCAAAAAAATCAATTTCGGCGATTTGTTTTCCCGATATATTTTTTCTTTTAATGATTTCATTAGACTGTGGAGAAAGGCATTTTGCAGTTTCACTATTCCAAACTATCAAACCCTCTTGTGTATTTTTGATAAAACATTCAAAGAGTGTACCCGGCATGTAATGGACATTTAAGGGGCCTAGTTGTTGGGTATTGTTAAAATCTGATTCAGGGTGAAGGCTCAGAGTAATAAACTCACCAAAATTCTCATTAAAAAGATGATATTTTGAGGTAGACTGACTTGGATCTTGTATTTTTATAGGTATCCAACTGAGCTTATCTTCAGAAAATGGCAAAAAAGTTTTAAGTTTTATCCCTTCATAATCAAGTTTTAAATCTTTCTCTCCAGCAGAAAAGGGTAAATCAACACTCACTTCCTTTCCTTGAGAAGGGAGTTCTATTTTAAATTCATCTTGAGAAAGCTGAATTTGTCTCGCAGGCAGATTGGGCGCCAAAGTTAATGTACCGTCAATTCCGGACTGGTAAGTGATAAAAGATCCTAAAAAAAGGGTAATAAGCCCGGCGTGTATAACGTAGAAGCCATAAAGGTGTTTTTTTGGAGGTAGGCGGATAAGTGTCGCAAAAAGTATGGATAAAAACATGCAGAACTGTACGGCCATGAAGATAAACGATTTATAGACCAAACGATTTGCATATTCAGTTCCATGGTAGGATTCCATGAAGGTTCCATAAGTAAGAAAGACTGTGAATATGGAGATAATGACGACGGCAAATTTTAAATTGCCGAAAAAGAGTTCAATTTTTCTGTAAGTTTTAATTAATTCATTCATAAGCGGAGTGAATTTCTCATGAGAAACTGAAAAAGTCTATTCATTGAGAGGATTTGCCCAACTAAATCAAGGATTTAATGAGCCAAAGTCCACCAAATATAAGGGGTTGGTGGATTAAATAAATTTTCAATGAATGAAGACTTAAAAAGGTCAGAAAACGAGGCGAAGAAATGTCAGATATTTGTCTATTTTTTGATAAGTACGGGGCACAAAAAATTCCGGCCAAGATAACCCAGAACCACGGGTAGATCGGAATAAAATCCAGTGAAGGTTTTTGAATCGTTTGAGAAACCCATTTGATGTCATAGCCAGCAAAATATTGCAAAAAAATGAGGATGAGCATGGTGAAAAGAAGAACTTTTGGTCTTCTTAAAAAGAGCAGTCCAAGCAGTGAGCCGCTCAAAATACAATGAAGAGTCCCAAAATAGATCCATTGCTGGGGCTGAAACAGGTAGCTTCCCAAGCTTACACCGAAGCAGGCCAGACCCAATTTTAGGGTTCTTTTTTTTAGATTGGCCGTATTGAGCTGGGGTGTATGGGTTATGAAGAGTGATAGACCAACACAAAAGAGAAAGGTTGAAGCAATAAATCGAGGAAAAGCATACCAAAATCCCCTTGAGAAATCCCAGTCAACAAACCCAAGCATCTTTAAATCATAGCAGGTATGAAAAATGATCATCCATATAACTGCAACCCCGCGCAGGAGATCAAGAAAGCCAAATCGATTATTCTTCATAGTTAAACAAAATGATAAAGGGTTTATCGGAAGTGACTTGGAATGCCCCCATTGCTTGGTTAGAGAGGGCCAAACTTGAAAATGGTTTAAGGGGAGTTGGTTCTTCTAGTTTATATTTACAGTTTCCTGTAATCAGTAATGTGCTTAGTTCAATGGTTACAATAGAAAATGTCCCTCGAAACTCAAATTTCCACTCCCCATGAGAGCAAATTTTTGCCTCAATTTCCCCTGACGGGCCGTAAAAGTAAGCCTGAAGAAACTCTTTTTTATTTGAAAATAATAAAACTTCTCCAAAATTGATCATTTCGTGATCGCGACGACCACCGAGAAATCCCCACAGATGGAGTTCAATCCTGGAAAGATTGGAAACGAGCTCCAAGGCATGTCCGAGGTCTGATTTTGATTTTTCCTGCTTGAGCTGGTGGATGATCGGTGCCGACGGCTTACCGAGGTAAGAGTCAGAGTCTCCCACCCAAACATCTATTTTGCTTGTATAAGAAGCCCCACCATCAACCGCGAGGACATTGAAAGCTTCCAAGCGAGAAGGGACTTTTGGACCCATAGGGCCCACTAATGTCCATTGAGCGACTTCATTTGATCTTGAAGTTAAGTCCATTTTAAAAGATATTCCTTTAAGTTGATTTTTATTTTAACCTTGAATTCTTTGATTTCCTAGGAGGTTCCACATGATAAGTGTTAAATCTGAGCGCGCTAAGAAACTTCTCGAAAGTGGGAAAGCTTATCAGAGTTCAAAGAATTCATTCATGAGGAAGTGTCCTTTAGATGGATTTGATCTTTATATAGGAGTTGAGTTAGATAATGGTCATGTCAAAAATTTGTCGTTTTTCGGACAGCTTAAGGATTATGAAAGAGTTCTCATTGAAGCACTCTCAATCCTCGCTCAAAAACGTCCTCTGGCAAGTTTAGATCAAATTAGCTTGAGGGAGTGTGAGGCTTTTTTAAGGGATAAAAACTCAGAGATCGCCATTGAAAATCTTGATTCTGAGGTCGAGAACAAGTGGAAAAGACTTCTCCAGTGGCTCAAGCTCTCTCAGCACTCAAACCCAGTTTTAGATTATCAGTTTAATCGCGATAAAGGTCCGTTCTCTAGGCTGTCTCTCATTGATAAGGTAAAGGAATTAAAAGCATTCTTGGCTTCTAAAGAGGTTGAAATGATCTATAAAGGTTCTCTTAGGCCAGAGCTTATTGATTTGGATGAAATGACTGCTTTTGTACAGGTTCCCTATGAAACTGATGAAGAAAAAAGTCTCTTTGAAGAGCTCCACTCTCTAGGGGTCAGGGTCTTTTCTGAAGAGGATTTAAATTTTATTCCTGAGCCTTGAAAAAAAGAGATTAAAAAATATGTTTGATTTATTGATTTTCTTGTCGATACAATAGAGAAAAGCAAAACTGACAATTATTTTTGAGAAAAAAACGAAATGGAAGAAAAATTACCTCTGTACTTTAAAGAAGCAAAAAAAGAAGACGAAATAGTTAATTTATCAAAGTTCGATATACAAGCCTTTACTGATACTCAAGATTTCTCTTGGTCAGTTGATAATCTAAAAAAAGAAGTAAAAACAGGTTGGAAACTCTATGCCGTCATGACTGACGACGAGATTGTTGCAGCTGTTTTATTAAAAAAAGACGGGGATACTCTATTCTCAAAGAATACGCCTATAAAAATGGCATTCCAGGGAAATGGTTTTTCTCACATGATTAAAAATTTTTATGAAGATGAAGCTAAAAAAGCTCAGGCAAATAAAGTTATTAATTATTGTCCTGTAGACAATTTTAGAATGATAGCTCTTAATGAAAGCCATGGTTATAAGAGAACAGGTAATTCATTTGGTCTTAATCAAAATATAATTGAGTGGGTAAAAGTATTATAACTGTCAGTACGCCAATAACAACCAAAGGGAAATTTTGTTTCCCAATTTAGACGGAGGAATTTTTATGGCCAAGAAAACAACAAAGAAAGCTGCTGCTCCTAAGAAAGCAACTGCTAAAAAAGCTGCTGCTCCTAAGAAAGCTGCTGCTCCAAAAGCAACTGCTAAGAAAGCTGCTGCTCCAAAAGCAACTGCTAAAAAAGCTGCTGCTCCTGCAAAGAAGAAAACAGCTCGTAAGCCAAATGCTGCTTTCATGAAGCCGCTTAACCCTTCAAAAGAACTTGCTGAAATCGTTGGTGGAAACCCGATCCCTCGCACAGAAGTTATGAAGAAAGTATGGGCTTACATCAAGAAGAACAATCTTCAAGATGCAAAAAATCGTCGTGCAATCAATGCTGATGATAAACTTAAAGCCGTTTTTGGCGGTAAAAAACAAGTTACTATGTTCGAAATGACAAAACTTGTTTCTAATCACCTTAAGTAATCTGAATTAAGATTCTTTAAAGAAGAGGCCACCATGTGTGGCCTCTTTTTTTTGGGAATTAAATAGTTTTAACTTGTTTGAATTTATTGATTTTATCTTGATCTATTATTTTTTGAATAAAGTCAGAGCTCATAAGATCTTGGCACTTTATCGTTGGATTTCCATTTTTAAATACCAAACTCCCTTGATAGAAGCTCAAGCACTGATCGATGTAGTAATCTAAGTACTCTGGAAAATTCGCCTTAAAGTGATTGATGATTGCCTTCTTTTTGTTTTGATCAGAGCTAGCGAATATTTGATCTGGAAGTGGGTCCAGTTTCCTTAGCTGTATCATTGTTCTCGATCTTCTTTCTTCTGATTTGGATAATTCCACAAGACGATTCCAGGATAAATTGAAAAGATCACCTTTTGATGGTATTTCAAGGAGATAAACGGTGTAAAACAAGTCTGTTAGGTTAATGTCAGCCTTACCTTGAGCATCTAAAATTTGAAAAGCGAGCTCTCTATCTTCGACTTTTTTAGGAGAATAAAAAAGTTCACTAACTCTTTTATTAAATGAATTAAGGCAATCATAATGGAGTGACTCATCAATTTTTTTTAAAAAGTTTCCTTTTTTATTGAGTCTTACATAATCAATTTCGAGCTTTCCCAGAATCGAATCTTGGACAAATTCTTTTTTACAATAGAACTCGCTCAGTGGAGTCTTTAGGGCGGGACCTATAATAGCCCATAAAGTGATTTTTTTAGGTTCTATGGGTAGGATTAATTCGGCAAGCTTAATCGCGAGATCAGAATCCTCTTTGTCAGCTTCCCAGAATAAATTGAAGTCATTCCAGCAATCTGGATTTGATTTGAAACAGGCACGAAGATAAGTTAAACCAATTTCTTGTCTTCTCTGTTTAAAATTTTCATCACTTTTTAGATGCGGCCAAGAGAAGAGTTTTTCAATCTTTTTAAAATCTGAGGTTTCAATTTTCTGCTTATTGAGAACTCCTTTTGAGTAGAGTTCTGCCATCTTTGAAACCATTTCTTGCCAATTTTCTAACCTTTCAGATGGACGAATATCGAGGGCATGGTCAAAAAACTCATTAAAATTGTTCTCTTTGGCCAGTGCTTGGAGGTCACTTAAATTGTATTGAGTTTTTGCAAAACACAAATGTGGGAAAAATATCATGAGTGTAAACAAAAAAAACTGCAAATTCATGATTTAATTTTACTCCCCCTGCCTAAACATCGTCAATTTTTTGCCTCAATAGAATTCTTTTCGGAAGAGATTTTTAAAGGTAAAACAGAAGGAGTCATTTTTAAGGGGTACTCAAGTGAATTTCTTATCTTTACCTGTCGTAAAAAGAAAAATTACCGGGGATTTTTCAATCTTTTTTTATGAAGAATTCGAATCTTTAATTTTTAATCATGATGAGATTCAATCGCAACTACTCTCTATTATTAATTTTACAAGAAGAAATCTTTCAGTAAAGGGGTTCAGAAGAGAGATTTGCTTAAGCGGCTTTCCTTTTCTAGTTGCTGTGCGGCCTGAAGAAAAAGCTCTCTATTTGGGAACCCGCAGATTATCTCGCGAGCTTTCAATTTTAAAAATGTATGAAAATAACCCTCACTTTGATCTTGGAAATGGTTTGGATAAAGTTATTTTTTCCCTTAAAGAACATACTGAAAAAATTTCCTCTGTTTCAACACTTGGTTTTCCCACTGAAATTGAATGGATTACTCAGCAGTTTGATTTACCCAACTTTCTCATCAAGGAAGATTGGAAGGATGTTGATGAGAATTCAAAGATTATTCTCAAAAACTTAATAAAAAAAGTGGGAGAGTATCAACCAAGTTTTTTTGAAAAAATATCGGACTATGGACTCGGTTTAACGGCGCAGTTTGATCTGATTAGAGTTCATGTCTTGAAGTTTTTGGCCCTTTTACCCTCACTGGACCATGACAAGAATGGGCACGAGGTAAAAAGGAATCTCCTTGAGAGTTTACGTAGACTCAAAGATGACAATGATCTTCTGTCTCAAAAAAGAAAGAGAACAACTCGTATCCTGCCCTGGTACCTTTCAGTTTTATTTTCATTTTTTGCTTTCTTTGCAGGTTTAATTCCCGCAGGTTTTTTGGCAGGAGTGGTTCGTTCAGTTGTCAAATCAATGGCGAAAAGATTTATCGCTGGTGAGAGTATCCATACATCAGAGAAAACGCTAAGGGATCTTAAGTTTTCAGGCAGAGAAGCCACTTTAGATCAGCTTGGTGAATTGGTTGTAAGTTCTCGAGAAGCAGATGAGTATTTTGAAAAGGTTCTACAGCTTATCCATGGTCTTAAACAACACTATTCGAGAGGTGAAAAGAATGCAGCTGGAATTTTGAAGGCCCATGTTTCCATTAAAGTGAGTGCTTTATCTCATGATTTTAGACCACAAGCATTTGAGTCAACCTATCAAAAAGTTGCTCCTCGACTAAAACGTATTTTACTTGAGGCAGCTAGAGAGGAAGTTTTCATCAATATTGATGCTGAACACTATCACTACAGGGATATTGTTTTTAAAATTTACTCAAAAGTATTATTAGAAACAAAAGAGCTTAATCAGTATTCTCAAACTGGGATAGTTCTTCAGGCCTACCTTCGTGATGCCTACTTACACTTAAAAGACATTATTGATCTTGCGACTAAGCGTGGTCTATTGATGCCTTTAAGACTCGTGAAAGGGGCCTATTGGGATGCTGAAACAATTGAAGCGGAAGCACACCAGTTTATGCCGCCGCAGTTTTTAAATAAAGAAGAATCTGATCTCCATTTTCGCCAGCTTGCTTATATGATTTTAAAGAATGGTGAACATGTTCAACTTGCTATGGCGTCACATAATTTACAAGATCATGCGTTCGTTGAAGCAATAAAAAAACTGAAATTCCCTTCGGCACCCGTTGTAGAACATCAATGCCTTCATATGACTTATGAAGCCTTATCAAATGGTTTAGCTTTGATGAATTGGCCAACTAGAAATTATATGCCAATTGGTAATCTTTTAGTGGGGATGGCCTATCTTGTAAGAAGAATTATGGAGAATTCATCCCAAGTAGGTATTCTTTCAATAATGCGTTCTCATCAAAAAGCTGCGGGTTTAATATCACCAGTCGATATTCACCTGAGTAAGAAATCAATGGGATCACTTAAGTTTGATAGTTTTATATCTCAACTTTCAAGTGACTTTTCTCCTGTCATACCTTCACGGCTCTATATTGAAAGTGATCTTAAAGCTTTAAATGAATCTATCGGTTCTTGGCGAACTTATTTTGAGACAAATAAAATTAGTTGGCAAAACTCAACTCAATCAAAGTTGTATTCAAATTCAGAACCTGATTTAATCCTTGGCCTAAAAAACGAAAATACAAGCGATGATGTCCAAACTCAAATGAGTATGGCAAAAGATACGTTTATTTATTCAGATTGGTCAAAACCACATTCCAGCTTGTTAAGGATCTCAATTTTCTTAAAAGCGGCAGACCGGATGGTCATTGAACGAGCTCGATTAGCTGGCCTCATTATGTTTGAAGCAGGTAAAACGATGACCGAGGCACTTGCTGACGTTGATGAGGCGATTGATTTTATAAATTATTATTGCCGACAAGAGATCCATATTCAATCTTCGAATCAAAAAATTTCTGCTCGCGGTATATTTGCCGTAATTGCTCCTTGGAATTTTCCATTGGCGATCCCATGCGGAATGACTGTCGCACCTTTGATCGCTGGTAATATCGTTCTCCTCAAGCCGGCCGAACAGACTCCATTAATTGCAAGGGAATTTTATCAGATATTACTTTCTTGTGGCCTCCCTGATGGTGTTCTTTATCTCATTGAAGGTGAAGGAGAAGTCGTTGGCGCACCACTCGTTAAGCATTCTGATGTTGCTGGTATTGTTTTCACAGGTTCCAAACAAGTTGGGAAATGGATTTACCAGGCTTCTGCTAGCAAACTCATATTCCATGAAACTCAACAATCTGCACTCCAAAAAAAGATCATTACAGAGATGGGTGGAAAAAACGCTATCATCGTGACTAACAACTGTGAATTGGATGAGACAATTTCGGGTATCATGTATTCAGCTTTTGGGCATGCTGGGCAAAAATGTTCTGCTGCTTCTAGAATCATTGTACATAGTGAAGTGAAGAGTTCACTCGTAAATAGATTAAAAGAAGCGGTAAAAGATTTAAAAGTAGGATCAGCCCTGGATCCTGCAACTTCAATTAACCCACTAGTATCGGAAGATGATGTTATTCGTGTAAGAAGAATTGTAGATGAAGCTAAAGATGAGGTTATTCGTCATCATGGAAATATCATCATTGATAGATCTTTTGAAAAAAATCCCGGTCATTGTGTTGGCCCGGTCATTCTTGAGTTGCCAATACATCAGGCCCGTAAAAAAGATTCTTGGGCACAACGTGAAATATTCGCTCCCGTTCTACATATAATCGAGTATAGCTCCCTAATGGAAGCCATTGAACTTTTCAATTCCACTGAATATGCTTTGACTGGTGGTATTTATTCACAGTCTCAAGATGATATTGATTTCCTTTTAAAGTTTTTGAGAGCTGGTAATATTTATGTGAATCGCCCAAATACAGGTGCACGTGTTGCTATTGAGCCTTTTGGCGGTTTTAAACTCTCTGGTACTGGGCCTAAGGCCGGAGGTTCTGATTATTTACAGCAGTTTCACTGTACCCCTCCTTTGGCACCTCAATCAAAAGATGAGGACTGCACTTTTGCAGCATCATCTGGTTATCAATTGATGAAACCTAAACCTTCTCTTATAAGTATTACGGGCAGATTAGCTCGTTTTAATACCTTCTCTTCACAATTTTTACTCCAGTATGAGCAGTTGCTTGGTCATGTCAATGAAAGAGATAAGGCGGAACTTGGTGCTTACTCAAATTGGATAAAAGATAATCTTCATTCATTTTTAATGAATAAACACCCTAATCATACAATACCAGGACAACTGAGTTATAATGACAAAAGCCTAGTCAAAGATTCAGGTCTATTTGTTATTATTGGTGATAGACCTTCTTGTAAATTATTGGCCTATCTGTTCTCAACACTTTCTTTAGGAACAGGTCTCTCTGTCGCCTGTTTAACTACCGAATCATATACAGTTTGGAAGGGGATAATTGATCTTGCTTGGAAGTCTGGCTTTTCAAAAACTAATCTTGATATCTCACTTTTAGATTCAAGCGATCTTAATCAGCTCCTTTCAAGTTCATCTCATAGCTTTATTTATGCGGATAGATTAAATTTATACACCGATACAATATACAAAGATGTCCTGTCTGAATCTGCAACGAATGAATTACTCCCACTATTGTTGTCTGATTATGATGGTTTAGTTTATAAAGATTTTTCTTCTATATTAGATCTTTTTGTATGGACCAGATCATTCGCCATAAACACGATGAGGCATGGCGCCCCATTGGAGCTCGGCTTATGAAAACACTGGTCTTGGGTGCAGGAAATATGATCTCTGCAATTTTGGAAGGTTTGGTTGGTGAAACAGACCTTTCAAATTTTTATATTTACTCTCCCACAGGTCATAAAGCTCGCGCCCTTGCTGAAAAAGTTGGGGCGAAATCGGTGGATGATGTTAGTCATGTTAATGATCCTCAATTTATATGGCTTGGATTTAAACCACAACAGCTAAAATCGGCTTCCCATTTACTTAAACCAGAATTTAGAAGTGCAACTTTTGTAAGTTTTCTTGCAGCTATTTCAGAGCAGGATCAAAAGGATATTTTAGGGGTCGATCAACTCATTAGGGTCATGCCTAATTTAAATGTGAAAATTAAAAAAGGTATTTGTCTTGCCTCAACCAACTCATCTCAAGGAGACTTGTTATTTATTGAAAGTCTATTTAAGTCCTTGGGACAATTTTTAATTGTAGATGAAAATGAGCTTGATGAATTAACCCTATTGACTGGATCTGGGCCCGCGCTTATCTATGAGTTCGCAAAATCTCTAGCGGATTCTTTTGTTTCATTAGATGAAATGAATCGTGAATTACTCATGAAAAATTTGCTTCTTGGGACTAGTGAGATGGCAGTAGGTTCAAAGGAAAGTTTTGAACATTTGATAAATGCAGTGACATCAAGGGCCGGTGTTACTATTGCCGTTCTTGAAAATTGGCGGAAAAATGGTCTAAAACAGGTTATAGAGTCTGGAGTTGCTGCTGGTGAATCGAGACGAAAAGAAATTTCAGGACAAATTTAATCCAATTTGAACTCTAGTTTTTCATGCTCCATCTTTTTATAGATTGAACTACTGCAAAAAAGATTTGTCATCTTTTGAGTGCAATTAGTGAATCTCTCACCTGATATTTTCATTTTTAATTCTTTTTTAACTTTTTTCTCAATCTGAATTTCGTTTTCTTCGAGGAGTGAGCTGATAAATAAGCAAGAGCAATCATCCTCGCAAGCTTGAATCAGTTTTGCTATTTCTTTATCATCATCTAGCTTGGCCTGATAATGATCAAGAATTTCATCATACTCAGGTTCTAAAGTTTTTAAAAGAATCGCTGCCTCTTCAGAATCCTCTACACAGGGAAGTGGTTCATTTTTCCTATTCATAATATTTAATAAGAGTTCACGAGCATGGAGTGTCTCGGTCAAGTTTAATTTAACTGGAGGTGTGGTCATACCCGAATCAGTATTTAGGTTTGAGCAAGAGCTCATGAAACTAATCAGAAAAATAGGAAAAAAAGTTTTCATTGATATCTTTTCGGAGATTTATTTTAAATAGTTGAGTATAAAAGATCCTTTTTTGCCTCAACTGAATCTATTGTCTAATTTTATTTATTGAAGCATAATAAGAACAAGGGGTGCCTTATGGAAGATATTCGCTCCGTCCTTTCTCAATTTAATTTAAAAAAGAAGAAGTCTGAAACTCAGAAGTCAGAGTCTCGACCTACTGAAAAAGCGTCGTTTTCTGAAATTCCGGATGTCTTTTTTGATAAAGTTCTTGGACGATTCAAACTGACAAGAAATGAAATTGTTATTTTAATGACTCTGTACAGGCAGACTTGGTGTCGACCAAATCTGTACAAATCCCATGGTATTGGCCCTTTAAATTCTTATACGGAGTTAGCTTCCAATCTTCAGATTACAACGGATGAGCTATCACATTGTTTAAGATCTCTAGAAAATTATGGTTTCATAGAAACTGTTCGCTCTGGGCAGTATTTTGTCCGTAAATACTTCACTGTGGAGCTTGATCAGCAGTTTGGACAAGACTATGATCAATTCTTTTAGCGCTTAGGGTAGGGGTTTGAAATCATCTCTAAGTGCAAGATTAAGTTTTCTCTCCTCATTTTATACTGACTTTACTGAAGTTTGGGATATTGGTTGTGATCACGGTCATCTCGGACTTTCCTTCCTTGATGTTAAAACTGTTAAAAGAATTAATCTTGTTGATCCATCTGACTTAGTCATTAAAACATTAAATTCAAACTTGAAAGATTCGTATATTACAATCCCCGATAAAATAGTAGTTAAACATTCAAAAGGACAAAATTTAAAAATTAAAAGTGATGAAAAAAAGATCATATTTATAGCTGGTATGGGAGGAAAAGAAACAAAAGAAATTCTTAATCATATTGAAAAGGATCTTAACCTTTCAGATCTAGTTCTTATTTCGCCTCATAAAAATATTCTAGAACTAAGGGCCTATCTTAATTCATCGTCTTTTAGACTTTATAAAGAAGCCGTAATTTTTGAGAATCAGTACTTTTATCAGGTCCTTGCGATTGGACTTCTACCTTCAATGAGTAAAGTTTCACCTTTTGGCTCTGAAATATGGCTTTCTCCCTTAGGTCAATCCTATAGATTATCACTTCTTAAGACGTTTAAAGCCCATCACGACCCAATTTCAAGAGAATTCGTGGCTTACCTTGATGGCCTATCTTACTGATTTTTATTGTTCAACAAATATTCATGCTATAATAAGAGAATGGCAGACAAGCTTTTGTTCTACTATTTTGGTGATGACGAGGCTTATTTTAGAGCACTTCAGAGTGAATTCAAAAAACATGTCAAATCAAGCATAGAATTTCATCGCATATACGAGTCAACAGAATCTAAAATTCAATCTCTATTTTTAAAGATTTTTAACCAGAAACCGGCCTGTGTTTTTTTTGATTTTTCTAAACAAACCCAAGATTATTTACACTTGGCCCGAATTACATCTAGAACTCCCTTAGATCATAAACTTGTGACGGTTGGTCTTTTTGATTTGTTATCTGCTTATGAAACAGTACGTGAGAGTGTCGCCACTGGGACCAATCTAACTTTTATTAAGAGTGCTGAAATTTTTGACGTTGTTTTTTCTGTCACAAAGCTAGTGGCCCCAGATTCTATAGGAGAGCATGGTTTTGCAACAGCTTCTTTAAATGATTTTCTTGAAGTTAGTATCATCTGTAAGGTCGGTTACCTTGTCGAGGGTGGACTTCACATTGAAACAGATCAGCCTCTCAATAAAGGTGATAAAATACTTTTTAATCATTATTGGCTCAAAAAGAGGATTGTTCCATCCCGTGAGGTTACAATTACAGACTCTTCAACTTCAAATCTTTTTTATCAATACAAAAGTAGCGTTGATCTCGAATTCCAGTTTATTGATGAATATAAACCTTCAGAGGGCATGCTAGAGGCTGATATTAAGCAAAGAACAGATGAGAGGAATGAAAAATTAACTTGGCACAAAAAACTTCTCAAGAAGTGGATTGATGACAATATGATATCTTCACTTGAAAAAAAAGCGAAGGTTCTTGTCGTAGATAGCTCTTTCAAAATGTTTTATGACAGTAAAAGGACAGACAAGCATCCCTATACTATTAGATGTATTTCAAGTTTTTCAGACTACAATAATGAACTAGACCGAATGAGGCCAAAGATTATTGCTTTTAATTTTGAACCTGGGGACAACACTAGAAATAATATTGAATCACTTAAGCGTCTTTCTAGCAGTATCGCTGCGACGATGAGTGATCTTAATCCATATCTCATCGTTTTCAACACAGATAGCAATTCGCTCGATCTCCAAAGCACAATTCAATACAAGAATACTTTATGTGATAAATCAGAACTTTCAGCACCGGTTCTTCTCAGCATGGCCGATATGCTCCAGAAAAAGATCTCAACTGATCAATCTAAAAATACAGATAAGCCTATTAAAAGATACTTTATCGATAAAACGAATAGAGCTTCTATCGGTGAAATAGTTAAGTCGGTTACAATCCTAAAGATTTCTGAAACAGACCTCATACTGCAGTCTGAGACTAATTTTCCTTCGGGTACGAATCTTCACTTTACTTCTCCTGTTGAAATGTTTGTCCACATCACTCCGTCACCAAAGCCAAGTGGTAAGCTGCCAGAATATATTGGGCTAATCCATGCCATAACTGAAACAGATAAAAAAGAATTACGTCGTTTTATCAATTCAGTTTTTTTTAGAGATCTTGATGCTCAAAAGCAAGCTGAAAGTGATGAGTTTACTAAGTTAAACGAACAAAAAATGCAAGAAAGACTTGATGCAGAAAATAAAGCAAAAGCAGAAGCGGAGATGCAGTCGCAAATCAAGAGTGAAGAAAAAACATAGTATCCTATATCCTTTCAATTCTCTTTTTTAGATCTGCAATTTGTTTGTGTGAAAATGTTACGAGTATGAGATCATTAAAAATATTTTGAATTTCAGAATCCTCACTTTTAATTCTTGCTTGAATATCTTCAATTGATTGAAACTCTAACTCTACACCTTTACGACTCATCTTTTGATAAAAAACTAGCCATAAACGTTCAATAGGGGAGCGAAAAACAACTTTTCTAAAAAGATGAGCAGCATAAAGTAATGCAAACAAGATCATGAGGAGAGGGATTATTGTAAAAATCCAATCTTTTTTTATTTTAAATTTTTCAAAAAAATTCTTCTGACCTTCATAATCCATCCCCTCTAAAAGACTATAGAATTTATAGTCGATATGATGAAGCCATTTCTTAACCTCATCAAGTGGCGCAAGATAAGGTCTTAAAAATCTAAGAGATGAAACTCCCTGATTAGAATTCATCTGAACAAAAGCCTCTCCTCCTAACTTAATCCTCTCTGGAGCAATCCAGTCTGTAGGATCGATTCGTCTCCAGCTGTTTTTGTCCCAGACCTCGACCCAGGCATGAGCATCATTTTGAGTAATTTGATAAAAATCTCCATATTCATTATATCCGGCACCTAAAAAACCGGAAACAAGTCTTGTCTTAAATCCTTTCGCTCTAAGAATAAGTCCTACAGCCGATGCATAGTGAGAACAAAACCCAACCTTCTTTTGAGACATGAATGAAGAGAATGTTTCAACTTTTCCAGGAGATAAAGAGTAAGAGAAATTATGAACACTAAAATATTTTTTAATTTCAGAAATAAGGGGGTCAAAACTTTTTGATTTAAAATTTTCTTCAATCCAACGTGCATCCCGTGGATTCACACCATAGCGTAAAAGACGATTTTGATTTGCTACAGTATTGCTTTTTTTGAAATCTTCCTCAAAGCTTAAAACTTCATACCGCTGAAATTTTTGCCAGGTCATTTGCTTGAATCCTCGACCATCCAAGAATTCTGACTCTCCTGATGGAGTTATAAGGAGAAAGGGAAAATCGAGAGAAAAAAAGTAATCTTGTGTCCCAAAAACTCGTATTTTTTGAGAGATTAAATTTTTTATTTCTTTTTCTCTTTTTGAAAAACTAGGAATATTTTGGTCTGTACTAGAAGTAAACCAGTTCCACCCATCAGTTGATGAAACAGTGTTCCCTCGCCAATAAAATTGTTTCCCCTCAGATAGACCCGAAATATTGGCCTGAAAAACCACCTGATCATTGCCTGAGAGAGATTCTACGGATGAAATATTAACATCGGGTGTATATCCGATCTCTCCTAATTGAACTGAATCTTTTTTAATTTGAAAGGGAGATAATATTCTTGGTACAAAAACAAAAAGTAAAATGGTGAAAGGGAGAATCCATAAAATAAGCTTTAATATATTTTTGAATTTGGCCGGTAATCCAAGATCAATATAAAAATCTTGAACAAGAACGTAAAAGCTTAGAGTGAAAAAAAGAACATATGTTAGACTTTTCTGAAATAAGGCTCCTGCAGAAACTAAAAGCATGATTCCAAAAAAAATCATATATCGATCACGCAATGATTCTTTTTCAAGTAACTTTAAAACAACAATTGATGTTAAAAAATTTAAACCAACCTCAGGATCTATTATTTTACCATACGTAAACCAGTAGACTGCAAAAAGACCTAGGGCCGTTAAGTGCCTAAAAATCACACCAGGATTTAAACCTTTGAAAATAAAGATGCCACAAGTGATAACAAATAAAACCGTAGGCACAGTAAGTGTTTCAAAAAGTAAAATCGAGAAAACGATTAAAATGATGGCCTGCTTGTGATCGACACTTAAATTTAGTTTTCTTAGCATAAAGCAAGATCTCTCAAGCATTGATTTAAATGGAGGACATCAGTGCTTGCTAAATATTTTTTTTCTCCAAATTCAAATGAAAATGGGATTCCAAGTCGATAAGATTCAACCATCTGAGTGGCAAGCCAAGATAAATAATAATCCTTTTCTCTGGTAAAAAGCTCAGGATCAAATTTCAAATCAAGAACTGAGGTTAAAGGCCTATAACCTTCTTTAATATATAAATCTCCGGTCCGAGCATAATGTTTCCAGCTAATCTTCTTTGACTCAATCTGATCATAAGGAGAAAGTGACCTAAAATCTTCAGTTCCCTTAAAGGCTGTCTCCTCCTCCCCCCCTATTACCTGACTTTTCAAATCAATATAAATAGAGGTGAGCAGGGGAGGGAAGACTATCGTTTCTAGGTTAAGTGGATGAAAAATCCAAGTTTTATAAAGTCCAAAGGGCCTATCAGTTGAGACCCTTAAATAACGCCACTTATGAAGACCTCGTTGAGAAATATAAAATTCGGCTTGGGAGGAATAGGAATTTTCTCCCAAAGAACTTAAATAAAAATCATCCTTAATGGATTCAAGAGAAAATTTCCATTCCAGCGGACCTTCAGGTGTATTTTTCCAGCTAATCTTTACTCTAAGTGGATGATTAGCATGCCCAGTCTCAATAGAGATATCTGCAAATTTCAAGTGATAAAGGTGAAAATGGGATTGAATAAGCCAAATCAGATTAAATCCAAACAGAAATAAAGTAAAAATCAGCAGCAGGTTATTGCTGTAACCAACGGCCAGTAAAAACATGAGAAACAATAGCCCATTGAAATATCCACCCATTTTCGTGGGCATAATATAGACACGAGATTTCTTACGAAATTGTGCTCTTATAAATTTTTTCATTTTTTTATGAAGTTAACTTTTTTTAGAATTTCATGACAGCGAGAGTTCTCCTGAGAAGAACTTAGGGATTGATGTGAAAAAATTCTATGGCCAGCAACAAAAGGGAATACATATTGGACATCATCAGGAATTGAAAAAGTTCTGTTATTTAACCACGCCCATCCTTTAGTTGCACTTAAAAGATCAAGCCCCGCACGTGGACTTAGACCGGCCTGCTCCTCAAGTTTTCTCGTTTCTGCAAGAAGATCAGCTATATAAGATAAAAGAACAGGACTTGCCTCGATTTTATTAATTTGATTCTGCCAAGTATCAAGCACAGATTTTTCAAAAATAACTGGCAACTGATCAACTTGAGTTAATCTACTCCCAGAAGACAACAAAGAAATTTCTTCTTCGCGGTTGAGATGCCCCATAGAAATTTTAAAAAGAAAACGATCAAGTTGCGACTCTGGCAAAGGATATGTACCAAACTGTCCTCTTGGATTCTGAGTGGCAATTAAGCAAAATCGAGCAGGGAGATTGAAAGTTTCACCATCAACAGTGACTAATTTTTCTTCCATCGCCTGCAATAAGGCGCTTTGGGTTTTTGGACTAGCACGATTAAGTTCATCGGCCAGGATGAGTTCGGCAAAAACAGGGCCAGGTCTAAAAATAAACTTCTCTGTTTCTTTATTAAAAAGCGAAATGCCTAAAACATCTGAAGGTAAGAGATCACTGGTGAACTGTATTCGCTTGAAATCTAGGCCTGAAGCCTTGGCGAAAAATTTGACCAGTGTTGTTTTGCCCATACCTGGAACATCCTCAATAAGGATGTTTCTATTTAAGACGAGGGCCAGTAAAGTCAGCCGTATTTGCAAGGAGTTACCAGGTAAAAACTGATCTGCAGAATTTAGAAAATGAGTAAGGTCAGAATTCATAAATACATACTAACATGCCAGAAAATATTGTCATTTAATAACGTTTCAACAGTTTAGGGATCCAATAAAAATGGTCTATTCTTGGGCAACTTACTGTTTTACTAATAACAGTTAAAATCAGGTATTGTTTTTTTCAAAATAAATTAGAATCTGAACATTAGATTTTTCCTACCAGGAGGCATCAGTTGAACGTTAATAGCTCGAACCAATTTCATGAAGGTTTACTGGCCCAGTACCAAGAACTTATCAGAGAAGCCATTTTAGAATGTGAGACTGATCACAAAACCCGGATTGACCTTGGAATGCTGAACATGAAACTAAAGCTTATCTACAAAGCTGCCAAGTATGACGGTCTTGATGAAGAAACCATCAGCCATCTTATTGACATGGCCATGCCATCATCAGCATTAGCGGCTTAGAGGATCCTGGGTCTCCTTGATTTGGTCCAAGAGTTTCATTATTATTAGTTTTAATTATTTTTTAGAAACTCTTGGACAGGAGCTTATTGATGAATCTTGATCAGGCCATTGACCTCGTAAGAAATGCAGTTAAATACACTGGAACAATTGACCAAAAACACATTGATTTAACTTTAGTACCGGCCGACAAAAGAACGACCTACGAAAAGGCTATGGCCGTTTGCCAGATCTCAATCAAAGATGGGAAAATTAGCCGAGATGAGTTTCTACGTCGAGTTCACCTAGAAGGCTAACTAGATCTTCTGCACGATAATCTTTCTTATCGTGCAGACCAACCCTTGGCATATAGCTTGCTCCATAAACCTCAAAGCGAGGTTTTATGAAACACTTATCTTTACTAGCCTTATTGGCCATCTCCCTAAATACACTGGCCGGCGTGGACGGAATCAACCCCTCGAAGCTCAAACAAAAACCCTTTTACTTGTATAAAAATTTAACAGTAGATCAAAGTAGCAACACAGTTAATGTTGATGGATTTAAATATGAACGATCTGGAAATACCATCTACATCACACCTGAAGGCAATAAAAGCAAACTGACTCTTGATCGCTTTCTTTTCTACCGAAGACTTGGGTCATCATCATTCCCGGCAACCACGGGTTCAGGTACTGGACGCGGTAGTGCTTTTCTTGTTGGTGATGATTTAGTTTTAACTAATAAACATGTTGCTGATACAGATAATTCAAAAAAAGCCTGCGGTCAATTTTCGATAGATTTATCCACTAAACCAAAAAAGACTGTGAGTTGTAAAAAGGTCTGGTATTGTGACTCTCATGATTTCTGTCTGATAGAAATGAATAAAACGAAAGAGGGCGATAGTTTAAGTAAATTTACGACCCCACTTTCAATCAGTTCAAAATTGGCCGCAGCTGATTCGACTATTTTCCTTATTGGGAATTCCTACGACTTAGGTGTTCAAGGCAGCGAAGGCAAAACATTTAAATATGTGAATAAAATTAAAGAGTATGGTGCTGAATTAGCGGCTCAACACTTTAGTGATTCAATTTATGAAATAAATTTCTATGCACCAAGTTTAGGCGGATCATCTGGTTCCCCTATTTTTGACAATAAAGGAAATGTTGTTGGGATTAATTATGCTCATTCTTCCATTACAGGACTCTCACTAGGAAATGACGTCACAAACCATGCGGTTCCTGCCTACTACATTTTACAAAAGCTTAAACAGGTCCTTCCAAAAGAAGTTTACGCAAAATTATCAATCGATAGAAATAATCTGGCCCAGCAAGAAAATTTCGTCTCAGATTGGATTGAAGCTCAAAATGCTGGGAAAGAAGAATATTCCTTAGATTTTAAACTTTTTAGTGAATGTATTACTGAAAAAGATTCAAAAAAATGTGAAGATCAAATAGAACAAGAATTTAGCCGAAGTTCACTTGCCAGAAGATTTAGAAATTTAAATGAAGTAGAACTTAGTTCTATCAATCTACCTGAAGATAATTATGCTCAGGCTTTCAATGAACTCAATATCCTTAGGAAAAAACAATACCTAGACTATTTTGATGCTGATGAAAGTCGTAAACAGTGTGCTGCGATTAAAAATTTCAAAGATGACTGCGTTGTAAGGAACTATGTAAAGAAGGCCATCCATAAGCTACCAGTGACATCAAAACTACTTAAAAAATATGATGGAGAAGATTTTTCTTCTCTTTATGAATCCTTTGCTAAGGATTTAAAAGTTAGAGAATCTAGCGCATATTTTCTCTTCTCCAATGCTCTAGAAAAAGACTCTCAGGTGGTGGGGAATGCATTCCTCGCCTGCTTAAGTGTTGTCCCAAAACTTATCATCCTTGATGCGACATACGATGCATTTAGTACTCCCATCTATTCAGATGGTTGCGATGAAGCCATGATTAAATCAATAAAAAAGGACGGCTATGAACTGAATGCCGCTGATGAGTCTGAACTCCTTTTGGCCCTGAAAGGGGATAAGAAACTTTCAATTCTGATTAGCTCATTTGCTGATGAAGTCATAAAAGAATGGAAAATTTTTATCAATCAACCTTTTACAAAAAAAGTTAATCGCTCTAATCATAATGAAGAACTTATTGAAAAATGGCTGAAGCGGAATGAAATCTCTGCTCAAACACAAGAACTCACAACGAATCTTAATCAAAAATTTAAATTGATATATCTTTAATTATGAATCGCCCACAGGAGTTGAAGAATTTCTGTGGGCAATTTCTACCAAATGACAGCTCTTTAATTTGATATAGCTATACAAAATTGAAACCATTTCAGGGTCTGAATTTAGTCTAAATATTGAAGACTCTCCCTCAATATTTATTTGAATCTCTTCTGGTGAACCATCAAGAATTTTAATAAATCCGTCCTTAGGGTCTTTCGCATTAAAATAAATGTAGAAATTTTTAAATCTAGGAACTCTTTGATAAAAAATCTTTTCAATCAATTTATTAAAGTTCTCTTGACCTATCTTCTTGATAAGAAGCTCAATTTTTTCATTTCTTTCAAATTCATTTAAAAATGGACCCACCAGGCCCGTGTAGAGAGAATCTATTCTCAATAAAGCCATCCTCTTGCTTTTGACCAGGAATGCAGGATGATAAGATCCATCATTGTGTTTTGAAATAATCTCGAAAACTCCAGTTGAATTTTTCTTAAGCTCTAGCCCATAAGGAAACTTTCTCCTTTTCAAGGCTTTATTGAATGCTGGACGATTCTTTTTAATCTCGTGACACTCAAAAAGAAGTGCGGCGAGTTCGTTGGGAATGAGTACGAATTCAACTTTGGCGATAAGACTTTTTAATTGAATGTCTTTTCTCTTTTTTAAATTTGGATTTAAATGTTGAGTCACTCTCCTTTTTATATTCCTACTTTTACCGATATATAGCATTTGACCTGCATCATCATAGAAATAATAAACCCCGACCTTTGGAGGTAGGCTTTCAAATTCTTCACGCCTCATCATTGGCGGTAATGGAATTTTATTTTCTCCACTTAATTCAGACACAGAGTCATCCATCTTACTTTTGATTACTTTAAATAACTCAAATGTTGCATAGGCATCACCCAAGGCCCTGTGCCGAGCAGAGTTTTCAATCCCAAGATCATGACAAATTTTCCCTAGAGAATAAGATTTAAAACCTGGTAAAAATTTTCTCGCCAATTGAACAGTGCAAAGTTTAGACCTATTAAATGAATAGCCGAGCTCACTAAATTCATATTTGATAAAATTAAAATCAAAGAATACATTGTGGGCCAAAAAGACTCTTCCTTCTGTCATTTCAATAATTTTTTTTGCGACCTCAAAGAAACGAGGTGCTCTTAAAACTTCTTCATTGGTGATGCCAGTTAAGTTTGTAATAAATTGTGGTATTCTTATTTCCGGATTAACAAGTGTTGTGAACTCGTCAACAATTCTATTGCCATCAATATTAATAATCGCAATTTCAATTATTTTTTGACCATGCTTGAAGCTTCCGGTTGTTTCAATATCAATGAGTGAGTACTTATCATTTTCCATAGGAACAAAGTAACATTATAAACAAAGATTGAGTTTTCCTGTCTAGATTTCGTCAAATTAATCTTTTACTAAAAAGATCCGTTGAGACTCTAAATGGATAAAAAGTGTCCCAAATGCCAGGCCCCTCTAACGAATGATCAGCAATGTGATTCATGTCAGCTCGTCTTATCAAAATACAGACCTCCTTCAAAATTCAGGTTCTACATAAGAAAGGATCTCCCAAAAATTGAAAATAACCCACTCCCCTATTTTGAAGATTCAAAAAAACTTAGATTATTTGCTATCCCCTCAGTCTTGTTATTATCTCTATTTTGCCTAAAAACTCCGCTCGTTCACTTTCTATTATTTTTGAAAGTATGGGTTCATGAATTTGGACATGCAGGCATGGCCTGGGCATCGGGGTTAAGGGCTACACCTCTAAGTTTTGGAGGCTCTGGGATGGCATTTATGAGCAGTTCAGAGAGGTCCATATATGTCTATCTATGTTTTATCTTTCTCAATTCATTTTTAATGAGAAATTCTATTCGCGATAAAGCTCCTTTTATTTTCTTAGGGACAATCCCTTTAATCATCTTTTCAACATTCATGTTCTTCTTTGCAACAGACAATAAGATTGAAGAAATGACTGTCATGGGAGGTTTCGCCGGTGAAATTCTTATCTCATTTTTCATGGTCATTTCTTTTTATTTTCGCTTTCCAGGTAAGGCAGATTGGAATTACTTTTTAAGATGGCCCATTTTACTCATAGGTCTATATACCCTCGTGAATTCGACATCAAGCTGGATAGAAGTACATCTAACTAATTCACTGACACCTTTTGGGGTAAATAATAGCGAGAGTGCAGTCCTGGGGGTACCTGGAGATTTGTATCGACTGAGAAATGATTATGATTGGACTTTAAGCAAGTTTAAAAGAGTTTATCTGAGTCTTTGTTTTTTTTCTTGGCTGTTAATTGGCACCATCTACTTCTATTTTGCTAGTCAAAAGAGTCCGAAGACAAACTAATTATTTTTATCAATCTTATTAATAAGCAAACTTTAATCAATATACTTAAAACTTAATTATTTTTTAATAAGCTTTTGAATCGAAGAAATAATCTGAAAAAAATAACATAGCAAAGAGCTTTTTTATTTCATTTTAAATTCATCTTCGCCGATAATTTTTTATAAATTTGCCAACAAGGTTAAGCTCTTATGAATGTTGAGTCCTATGTAAAATTCTCAAAACCCTTTATTGATGCTCTCAGAGAAACATTTAAAGTCATGGTTAATTCAGACATAACGGCCCATTCACCACGAATGAAATCAGATAATAAAGCTAAAGGTGAAGTGACGGCCATGATTGGAATGAATGGAACCGTAGTAAAGGACGGAAAAGATCAGGAATTTAACGGAATGATCGCTTTGTCATTCAGGAAAGAAGTTTATCTCAAAATTGCTTCTGCTATGCTCATGCAGGAATATAAGGACTATCACGAGGATGTCGAAGATACAGGTTCCGAAATTGCCAATATTATCATGGGTAATGCAAAAAAGGTTCTAGCGACTCAAGGCTATAAAATTGGTATGTCCACGCCAACAAGGGTCAAGGGTCTAGATTATGAAATTAAATACCCAGGAAATACTGTTGTTATTGAAACAACAATTACTTGTGCTCATGGTGATTTTACATTTGATATTTGTTACCGAGAAAGTTAGACAGATTTTTTTTTAATGCTAAAATAAATATATCAACGATAGATAGAGGTAAATATGGCAGCTTTTAATCCTAAAATGAGAATTCTTGTTGTAGATGATATGAATACAATGAGAAAAATTATTAAAGGAATGTTACAAAAAATGGGTTGCGACAATATAAGTGAAGCCGATGACGGCATGCCTGCCTGGGCCCTAATCCAAGAAGCCCACGCGTCAGGAAAACCCTTTGAATTCATTATTTCAGATTGGAACATGCCTGGGATGACAGGAATTGATCTTTTAAAAAATGTGCGCTCAAAAGATGAATTTAAAAAGGTTCCTTTCCTCATGGTGACTGCGGAAGCAGAACAATCAAATGTTGTTATTGCGGTGAAGGCAGGAGTGAGTAATTACATTATCAAGCCTTTTAACCCTGAAACACTCAAGTCAAAAATTGATAAAATTTTTGTCCCTTAATTAATCCTCAGATAAATAAGATAAAAGAACACTCAGACTTGCGACAAGAGATGGATTAAGGAATTCTCCATTTCTTGATCGTTCTAAAATTCCGGAAAGAACTCTTTTATATTCAGAGATTTTACTTTTCTCAAAAAAGATCCACTCCAAAACTTTTAAGACATCGCATAGAGGGTGAAAAAAATCTCCAGTTTTTTTTCTTGGGAATCCTTCCCCATTAATAAGCTCATGATGATCTAAAATAAAGTAATAGCACTGATCTGAAATTGTAAAGGGAAGCTTCTTAATCAAAAACAGTGAGTAGTAAGGATGTTTGAAATAAATTTCATTTTTAGCAAATATATCTTTGGCCTTATTTTGAGATAATCCTAAATCCTTAAAGAGAACAGCTCCAAAAAGATCATAAAGTAATGCCCGGTCCTCATACTTCATTTCCTTATATAGGCAATAAGTAAAACAAACCATACGGGACAAAACACTATCCCGACGTAGGATCTTTTCCAATGTTTCTGAAATACTACTGGCAAAGACGCTTATATCTTGAGGATCATTTGCAAGTTCTGCCTGAATAAGAAAAGCAAGATTCAAAAAATCATTTGATTTAAAGGCATTTTTTAGCTCTATAAGATAGTTCCAATCTGCCTTGTAAAAAGCAGCGTACTTATCTTTTCGAGATAGCAATCTCTCTAAGCCCAGAATTTGTGACTTATTTTCCTCAATAATTTTCAAAATAAGATCATTGTCCATGATGAGTGGAAAGTCTCTCGTAAGAATTTGAAAGTAACTTTCTTTGCTTCTTTTTGCTCTTTCTCGAAACTCAAGAAACTCATCTTTCAAAACGGGATAACGTACTTTTTCCTCAAAATCAAAATAAAAAAGTGTAGCATCAAGCTCTAGTACATCTTTACAAATTTCAAGAGGTACACGATAAAAAGTTAGCTCCATAGGCACCTGCCTAAGTAGCACCAAAATTCCAACTCACCCATTTTATGGTGATCAATTCGCCCTGGTGTCGCTAGCCCTACGGCCCCAACAATTTGATCGTCAAAGGCGACAGGTAAAATAAAATAATTCTCTTCCTGATTTTTACCTTCATTTAACCAATGAGGTTTATCAAATTCTTTTAGATTGATTTTCAAGAGTGCTTCAGGTGCTCCCTCTTCCCAATCACCATCTAAAGAAGTCGTGAAGATGTGGGTCTTATAGACTTTGAGTAAGCTCATTTTAAGATACTTTTTTTTGTAATCAGGATCCCAATCACCTAAAAGAATCTCTACAAAGAAAGCAACAGGATCTATGACCTTATCAGGTGCATAAAAAACCTGTTCAGGAAGTAAAGCTTCTGGGTATTTAGTAAAATCAATAACTTTAGAAGGTAGTTTTTCTTCATTTTGTTCAAGCTTTTTTACTACTAGTTTATTTTTCTCTGAAGATTCTTGCGGCCCGAGTTTACTTTTTACTCGAAGAATATCACGCTTCTCTTCATCTAAAGCTTTAGAAGATTTTTTATCTTTCTCATCACTCGACCCGGATGATTTCTTATCATGGGTACCCTCATGCTCAAAACCACTCTGATCCTTTTTTTCTTTTGAATAATCGAGATCAGTTGAAGGTGACTTCTTTTTTTCTAAAAGCGCTTCGTAAGATGATTGTTTTTTCTCGGATGGATTATTTTCATCATTGTGGCGATTTTTCTTATTTGTTTTTAAAAGGTCCTCATAGGAGGTCTCTTTTTTTCCGCTCTTACTCAGATCATCTGCATAAGCACTTTGAGGTTTTTGATCATTTGTGGATTCATAAGCATTATGCTTCTTTTTTACCCCAATTTCATAGTCAAAGCTACTTGACTTCCTTTCCTCCTGAGATTCTGAATCAGCTTCCTTTTGATCTTTGCCTTCTTCGCGATAATCCAGTTCGGAATGATACTTTTTTTTCTCTGTTTCGAGAGATGATTCATATGCAGTATGCAATTTATTTTTTTCGGAAATTTCATCCTCTTGAGATGTTTTCATCTTTTCATTAGATGTTTCTAAACCAACTTCATCTTCTGGTCTTATAGCCTTTTCTTTGGAAATTGACTCTCTCTCTGGAAGATCTTTTAGTGGCTGATCTTTCTTTTCAATTTTGGGTCTATCACTCTGGAGCTTTATATCCTGGGTAAGTCTTTCTACTTTATTATCACCTTTTTTATCATTTTTCCCTTTCTCTAGAAAAAGATAAGGATCTTCAGTTTCAAAATTTTCTGCCAATCTAAAAAAACTATCTACTTTTTTCTGAAGAACTTTTATTTTTGTATAATCTGGCAAGGCTTCATTAAGTCCAGCCTTTTCCATCTTTGAAAGGACGAGAGAGGAAGGAAGATCTTTTGAAACAAAAAGATTGAAATGATTTTTTTTAGTCACAATTGTCTTATTCATATCAAGAAGACGAATTGTTTTTTTAAGATCAGAAGAAAAGGTAAAGGAATTCGCCAAATTTGAAACAAGTTGTTGATACTCCTCTACGAGATCAACTTCAAAGATAGTAAGAGTCGTATCTTTTTCAAGCTCAGCTTTTAACTGAGACAACACTGAGTTAAGTGGATAAACAAAGACAACATTTTGATCCATGGCTTAATCTTATCACTTTTTACGGTAGAATACTGCTCCTCCATGGACTAGCTGCTCAAAATCATGAGAAAGACCAAATAAACTTTCTGCGGCCCCAAGTAAAAGGAAGCCCCCTGGATTGAGGTGATTCACAATCTCTTTAATAATTTTAATTTTGTTTTCAACACTTTGATAAATCAGCACATTTCGACAAAAAACAATATCAAAAAGCCCAATGCCACCCCAATAGTGGAGCAAATTAATCTTCCTAAATGTAATATTATTTTTTAGCAGAGGCTTAACCATCCACTTATCGGTCTCACCCTTATCAAAGTATTGGAGCATGAGCTTAGAAGGTAAACCTCTTTGAACTTCAAGTTGGGAGTACATCCCAGCTTCAGCACGCTTGAGTATTGTATCTGACACATCCGAGGCCAACATTCGACATAATGGGATCGAGAAATTAGTTAAACGGGCCTGATCGAGTTCCATCGCAATAGAGTAAACTTCCTGGCCAGAACTGGAAGCTGCAGACCAAATGTTAATGACGCTTTTATCACCATTCTTAATCAAATCAGGAACTATAAATTCACTTAGGGCCTTAAAAATGGAAGCGTCTCTAAAAAAACTCGTTTCGTTATTTGTTGCAAGGTCAAGCAGTAGGGACTTCATCTGCCCACTAATCCCCATACTTGCTGTATGATAAAGCGCCTTTAAATCAGTAAATCCAAGTTGGACGGCTATATCCTTCAGTCTGTGTTCAAGTTGAAAATAGTTTGCTTCGACATAGATAATGCCTAATTCAGCTTCGATATAATCTGCAAAGAATTTTAAGATATGAATGTTTTCCATGATTAATTAATGACCTGGCTAATCTTATCAAGAACAATATCCTGAGTAAATGGCTTCATCATATACTCAGCAACACCCTGCTCTAACATTTGCATAATATCTTCAGGTCTAGACTTAGAACTCAACATCATCACAGGAGTTTTTAAACCTAACTCTTTTAGCTCTTTAAATGTTGTTGGCCCATCCTTAAGAGGCATTTCCCAATCAAGTATAATAAGATCAAAAGCATCTAAATCATTCTTTAGTCTCTCTACAGCTTCCACACCATTATAAACATGTTCAATTTTTTCTGTAATAGGCTCTAAACACTGCTGAAGATAAGCATGAATTGATTTAGAATCATCCACGCTAAGAATTTTTAATTTTTTTGTCATACTAATCCTCTTAAAGAAGATATTTGCTGTTCAAATATTTGTCTTTGACTTTGATCCGTAAAAAAATGCCTCTCAGTCGCCTCAAAAAGAATACTTTGTTTCATCGTCCAAGCAAGATCTATAGACTTCGTTAACTCTTGAGTACTGGTTAAAACTCTATCCTTAGATAAATTTGGCAAATTAGAATTGATATTTGACACAGTCTCTATCATGGCACCTAAGAGTTCTGTAATTTTTTCAAGGGCCAGCATCGCTAACTGGTCGTTCAAATTTGTCAAAATTTTTAGGATATCTGAAAAAAGTTTTTTACAAACATTTGGATCACTTTCTAAATTATCCTTAATAAGAGAAAGTGCAACTCTCACCATTTTCTTTTTCTTCTCATCAAATGTCTCATCTAGTTCACTTAAAATACCTGGCTGAATTGTCTCAAGGAGATCCTCATTAACTGGAATCGTAACTGGACTTACTTTAACTTCAGGAATAGTTGGAGTCGCTATAGCTTGAGTTTGAGGTATATCAATTGTTAATTGAGACAAAAACTCATCCAACATATGAGTGAGCTTTTTTAGATCAATCCATCCTCTTGAAACAAGGATATGACCAAGAGGTTTTCTCAGCTCATCAAGACAACTATTGATTTTAACTTGAGTCTCCTGAGACCATAAACCTAATGTTTTACATGATGATACAAAATCAGAGCTATGATCTTGTTGATGACGAAAAACCTCGAATAGCTTTTGGGAATCAAAAATATTATTTTCGAAAACAATTTGGCACAAAGGTGGTGTTGAAGAAACTTGCTCAACAAGAGCGTCAACAAGATTATCTTTAGTGATGAGTCCTCTTTCAACGAGAAACTCTCCAAAGTATTTACTCATACAATAACCGACCTTAAGTAAGAAGAAATTTCTTCTAAATTCATAATATCATCATATGTATCATTCATAAAAACAGCGCCTGGCATTCCAAAAACGACACATGTTTCTTTTTCCTGAATAATAATCCCACCACCCAATTCATAAATATATTTAGATCCAGCAGCACCATCTTCACCCATCCCTGTCAGGACAACGCCAAGCAACTGATGTTTAAAGATCTGCCCAGCAGTTTCAAAAAGGAAATCAGCAGCAGGCCTGACTGAATTTCTTAATTCATTTTCATTCAATTTTATAACGAGCTGGCCACCTTCACTTGCAAGCAGCATGTGAAACCCACCAGGAGCAAGATAAACATGACCAGGCGAAACTTTCTGATTATTTGTCGCTTCATGAACAGGTATTCCTGAAAGTTCGCCTAATCTTTTCGCCAAAATTTGGGTAAAAACTGGAGGCATATGCTGAACAATTAAAATGGGAATTTTAGGTTCACATTTAAGTTGGGAAAAAATGACTTCAAGAGCGGAAGGACCACCAGTACTCGAAGCAATGACAACAGCCTTTGGGAGAAATTGTTTCAATTTTTTCTTCGGCAATATTGAAGTCGAAGTGGTTGATGACTTAAGACTTGTGGAAGAAGTCGCTTGAGTCTTACTTGATCTTGTACCAGATTTTAAAAATTGCAGCACTCTCGGGACAAGTGCATCCTCAATCATTTTTTGTGCTTTCTCAAAGTTCATATCATCTGCACTTGGCTTGGCCACTACATCATCAGCTCCAGCCGAAAGAGCATCTAAAGCGGCTTCTGCGCCACGAACAGTTTGAGAAGAAAAGACAATGATTTTGGTCTTCATTCCAAGACGCTTCATCTCTTTAATCGTGGCCAACCCATTCATCTCCGGCATTTCCATATCTAAAGTGATGAGATCAATTTGGGATTGTTGAAGCTTTTGGATAGCAATCCTTCCATTTGGAGCGGTTCCAACGACCTCAACAGATTCTACCCCACTGAGTGAGGCAGAAATCTGAGATCTAAAAACGATTGAATCATCAACCACTAATACTTTCATTAATTATTTAAACTCTTTACAAGGCCTTTTAATTTTTCAGCAAGCAGAGTTAGTGATCTAGCGGCTTCTAAAGTCTGAGAAGCACCCGCCGAATTTTGCTTGGCCGCTCCAGACACAGATCTCACAACGTTCGCAATCTCTTCAACACCCTTGTTAGATTCTTTTACAACTCTTGCCACTTCATTGGCCGTAGCAGTTTGCTCCTCAACAGCAGCCGCAATAGCAACTGAAATTGAATTCAATTTTTCAATCACTGAACTAATTCCGTTAATCGCTGAAACTGCATCCTTACTATCACCTTGGATTGCATTAATTCTATTCGTAATATCATCCGTTGCTTTTGCCGTTTGTTTGGCAAGTTCTTTTACTTCATTGGCAACAACCGCAAACCCTTTACCAGCTTCACCAGCTCTTGCGGCTTCAATCGTCGCATTCAGGGCCAGGAGGTTTGTTTGTTGAGCAATCGAGCTAATCACTTTGATAACATTTCCAATCTCTTCAGAACTAACACCAAGTTGAGTAATCGTCTTGTTTGTGTCTGTCGCGCGCTTCATTGTATCTTTAGAAATATTTGCAGCCTCAGAAGTGTTACGTGAAATTTCTTTAATTGAAGCGACCATTTCTTCTGTATTTGTTGCTACAATCTGAACGCCCTTAGAAACTTCTTCAGTACTAGCAGCTGCAGCATTGGATTGCTGAGACGTTAAATTTGAATTTGAATTAAGTTGTGTAGCCGTTGTAGAAAGTTCTTCGGAAGCAGCCGATAATTGCTCAGCAGTTTCTTCAAGATCTTTGGCCAATTTAATATTGGCAGTAATAACTGACCAAGTGACCATCGGTCCAAGATACTTACCTGAAGCATCTGAAATCGGTGATACCAGGAGATCTAGTGTCTCAGGGCCCACGTGAATTTTTGCAGAATGAGGAAGATTTCTTGGATCAGAAATAATCTTCTTTTGATGCTCTGGTCTTTTATGGAAGATATCAATCTTTTGACCAATTAAATTTTCAACTCGATCAGGTAGATACTTCTCAAGAGTCTTTAAAGTTCTTTTTGAAGCTTCATTCATATAAATAAGATTCCCTTGTGAGTCAGAAAACATCGTATTGATAGGCGAAAGATCCACCATTTGAGTCATCATGGCTGCTTTTTTCTCTTGGGCGAGTTTGTCCGTAATAATTTCCCATGTCACCATAGGCCCAGTATAGGTACCAGACTCATCATAAATAGCAGAAATAAGTAGGTCCATCGACTCGGGGCCAACTTGAATCGTTGCACGATGAGGTAAATTTTTTGGATTTGAAATAATTGTCTTTTGTAAGGCAGGGTTCTTATGAAAGATATCAATTGATTTACCAACCATTGAATCGACTCTTTCTGGAAGATATTTCTCAAGCGTTTTTAGGTTTCTTTTTGAACTCTCATTCATAAAAACCAAAATCCCCTCTTTGTCGGCCAACAATATATTTGTTGGAGCGAGGGAAACCATTTGACTCATAAGACTTGAAAGCTGTTCAACTGAAATACTCATAACTTGTCCTCTCTTATACATTTAAAAAATCAATAACTTTTTTAATATCAATCACACTTAGTAAATTGTTTGGAAGCTTATAAACACCTGTCATAAATCGCGCCACTTTGGGAGAGACTGTTTCTGGGGTCATCTCAAATTGATGATCTTCAAGCTCAAGAACATCTCCGACCTCGTCTACCACAAGAGAGATAAGATAAGACTCACTTTTGCAAACGACGTTGATTTTACCAGACTCAGCATCACTTGCAGGTAATTCAAAAAGCTCTTTAAGTCCGACTGCTGTAGCAATTTGACCTCTAAGATTTATGAGACCTTTTATGAAGTTTGGCGCCAAAGGAACATCTGTCACATTCATGGATTTAGTAATCTCCTGAACCATCTGAATGTTCACTCCATAAAGTCGCTCATCAACCCAAAAAGTTGAAAACTGATTTGAGCTCATTTACCTTACTCCTATTAATTCATGAACTGCCTCAAGCAATTCATCACTCTTTAACTTTTCCAAATATTTATTAAAACCCGATTCAAGACCTTTCTTCTGATCTATTTTATTAAATCTTGTAGTAAGGGCTATCAGAGGAAGCTTTTGAAATTTTGCATCCCCTCTCACTTGTTTCGCAAAGTCATAACCATTAAGAACTGGCATCTCAATATCTGATAAGATGAGAGAGTATGTGGAGGCATCAGATTTTTTTAAACGGTCTAGTGCCAATTGGCCATTTTCAAAGTGATCAACCTCAGCTCCAGCATCTTCAAGAACTTTTTTTACCATTCTGGCAAAAAAGACAGTATCTTCAGCGAAAAGAATTTTTGTTTTAGCTAACTTTTTTAAGGGTTGTTTATTTTTAGGGATTCCTAAAATGTCATCAATGATTCCTAGAGCGTCTAAGATGGTAAGAACTTTTTTATCAGAATTAATGAGGTTGCCAAGGACTCCCCTGGCCTCTTTAAGTAGAGGTTTAATTTCCTCATCTGAAGAAAGAATATCAAGAATTTCATTAACGACTAAACCAAAATAACGATTATGTTTACTCACTACGATAACCGAAATTTTATTATCTCCATTTGGAACGATTTCCGATTGTCCGCCTAGATAACGATCTAAGTTTATGAGCGGAAGGAGTGTCCCACGGTATTTAACCATTTGTTCTTGACCAGAGACTTCAATCTGATTACTAGAGAATTCTTCCAGACGATGAACAAGGACCAATGGTAAAGCAAAGAGACCAGGACGATGAAGATTAAAAAAGAGGAACTCAGACTTATCAAGCAGAATGGTTTTCTTTTTAGTATCAATCATTGACTTAAGATCTTTAGAAGCACCTACATGATGAGCGCCACTTTTCTGAGCAACACCTTGAGTATCAAGGATAAGAGCAACACTTCCATCCCCCATTATTGTGGCCCCTGATAATATTTCATTTTTTTTCAAAAATTGGGGCAAAGGTTTTACAACAATATCGGCCGTATCGCAGATTTCATCTACAACAAGACCGTAACTTTGACTCTCTGTTTTTAAAATAACAATATTGAAAATATTTCTCTTAATTTTATTCGAATCTGGTGCCAAAAGATCATGGAGATCAACTAAAGGCAAAAGATCTCCACGAAGCCTGAAAACAAATTGGCCTTGCAACTTTTCAATGGATTTAGAGTTTTCTTCAATATCAACTCTAATTAGTTCCTGAAGTTTTACTTGAGGTATGGCAAAAAAATCTTTTTGATTCCTTACTACCATGGCAGGAACAATTGCTAAGGTTAAGGGGATGATCAATTTTATTTTAGTTCCAAGTCCAGGCTGACTACTCAAATCAATTAACCCACCCACTCGCTCAACATTTGTTTTTACGACATCCATGCCGACACCGCGGCCTGAAACCGACGAAACATGCTCAACAGTTGAAAAACCAGGAGCAAAAATTAATTGTTGTATTTCAGATTCGGAGAGTTCATTGGCCTTTTCAGAAGAAATAATTCTTTTTTCTAGTGCTTTGGAAATAATCTTTTTTGGATCAAGTCCACGTCCATTGTCTCTGACTTCAATTATAACGTGACCACCTTCATGGAAAGCTTTGAGCAAAATAATCCCAGTGGGATGTTTTCCCGATTTCTTTCTTTCTTCAGAAGTTTCAATCCCATGATCACAGGAATTACGGACGATATGAGTTAAAGGATCCTTGATCGCTTCTAGTAAAGATTTATCCAGCTCAGTTTCAGAACCTTCAATCACAAGCTCAATGGATTTACCCAGCTCTTTACCTAGATCACGTACGACTCGCTGAAATTTAGAAAAAACTGAACCTATGGGCTGCATCCGAGTCTTCATCACATTATCTTGAAGCTCAGATGTCACAAGATCAAGTCGTTGAGTTAAATTCAAAAACTCGTTATTATCACTAGTTCGTGCAAACTGAAGAACCTGATTTCTTGCAAGGACCATCTCACCAACGAGGTTCATTAATTTATCAAGTAATGAAACCTGGATACGAATAGTTGATGATTCAAGCTGTTGCTCTTCTCCAGAAATATTTTTTTCTGATTTTAATTTTAAAATATTCGCTTGTGGCCTATCACCCTGTTGATTGACTGTATTAGAGTTCACTGATTGAGTTTGCTGTTCAACCAGTTCATCATGGGAGATTGACGCTAGTGTATCAAGGCTTACTTTCTCAGAAGGGATGAGACTGTGATCGAGTTGAAACTCTCCACCAAAACGCTTGTTAGAAGTCTCAATCATTTTTGGAAGAATATGCATTAATTCATTTTGGAGAAAAGGATCATTTTCTAAATCTAATTTTGGATTTTTTAAAATTTGATCAATGAGATCAAGGCTCTTAAAAATAAGATCAACGAACTGACGATCAAGTTTTACTTTATTTTGTCTTACAGGTTCTAATGAAGCTTCTATCGCATGAGCGATAAGGCCGATTCTTTGAAAACCAAAAAGCTGAGAAGTTCCTTTTAGAGTATGAACATCTCGATAGAGAGAATCAATTGCATCACTAGTCAACTCGTGTGACTCTAACTTTGTGAGAACTGAAGTAACTCTTTGAAGGATCTCCTCGCATTCTGAAAAGAATTCACCGAGGGCGCCTTCCATATCTACTTTATTCATAAGCTTGAAAACATCCTTATTTTCATAGGATTTAGCTTACCATAATCATGAATTTTTGCTGATTTTTTAAAAAACAAAGTAAAACGATAAGAGATTAACAAAAAAAGAATGAAATCATGACCGAAGTATTAAGCCTCGGTCATGATACTGCAACGAATAATAAGCTGATCTTAAATTTTTAACAAAGCATTAAATCATCAAGCGGCAAAAAGACCCTCTTGCTCTGAAGTTGAAGAATCTTCAGAGACCTGAGAATGGATGATATCACCTAAGGAAATGAGACTTACAACTTGATCATCAATCATAAAACAACCATCAATTCCAAATTGCTTTTTCATATTCTTTTCAAGTGCACCATAAGAGGTTTTGAGATCAAGAATCTCATTCACAACAAGCCCCAGATATTGATCCTCGTTTTTCACAATAATGGTTGAAATAGATTCACCATCTTTTGAAGAGATTTCATTTTTTGACGTTTTACCTAAGACGCGATCAAGACAAATAAGAGTCATAATTGAATCTCTGTAAGGAACAACAAATGCATCTCCAGCTGACTGTAATTGAGCAGATGGAATTTTTTCAATCCGAAGCACATCTTTTTCCTCAACGCAGAATTGACCTCTTCGATTCAGGTTGAAAAGAATGACATTGCGACTTTCTTGATGGGTTGCAACTGTTTTCTGTTCAGTATTTTTCTTTGATCGAGTAAAATGATGGTTCACAATTCCAATTTTCTTTGCAATACCTTCAACATTAAAAACAAGTCCGACTGAACCATCGGCTAAAAAAGTTCCCCCAAGATAAATGCCTAAATTTTTTAACAGATCAAAAGAAAGTGGTTTAATAACGGCATCTTCAATATCTTGAACAGACTCCACTCTTAGAGCAAAAATAGAGTTTTCGGAATTCATAATAACAATTAGACTCTCGAGGTGTTCTCGTCCAGTAACACCCATGAGTTTTGAAAGAGAGCTAATTGGAATGAGATGACCGTTGTATCGCATAACTTCGGCTCCCTCAAGCACTGTATAATCTGAAGGTGTAAGATTTATTTTATCCATCACTTTTAGAATATGATCCTGAGGAATACCATATGAGCGCTCACCAACTTCAACAAAAAGACAATTCGTAATCAAGACAGATTTTGGTATGGGAATCTCAAGTCTAAATTTAGACCCCTTCCCTTGCTCTGAATCGATATGAATTCGACCTTTTAATGATTCCACCGAATCTTTAACCATACTCATTCCGACTCCACGGCCTGAAAAATCAGTGACCTGTTCAGCAGTCGAAAAACCAGAATCAAAAATCATATAATTAAGTTCATCTGAAGACATTTTCTGAGCATCTGAAGGACTCCGGAGCCCTTTAGAAATAACTTTTTCACGAATTTTTTCAACGTTGATACCCGCACCATCGTCTTGAATTTCAACGAAAATATTTTCACCTTGTGCACTAAATTTTAATTGTAATTTCCCTTTGGAATTCTTCCCCATCTGAGATCGTTTTTGAGGGGCTTCAATACCGTGATCAATTGAATTTCTCATCATGTGAACAAGTGATTTTGAAAGAACTTCGGCTATCGAGTTATCCAACCGTAATTCTTCACCCTCAACAACAAAATCAACTTCTTTATTAAGAGCACGTGCCGTGTCTCTTACTGTTCGAGAAAGTGGTTTGACGAGAGAACTTACTGGAACTCGGCGGATATCTGTAATTTTACCTTGAACATCACTATTAATCTTATGCATCTCCTCAAGGAGTTCACCCAAAAGTCCAATTTCCTTATCACCTTGATACTGCTTTTCAAGGTTTCGAACTGTTTTATTAATCATGTTTCTTATAACAGTCATTTCTCCAGAAATTTGCATGAACTCATTAAGAAGAGTCATTGAAACTCTCAATTCTGAAGCTTTTTGCTCTTTCGATTGAGTAAAGACTTCTGCTTGATTCTCAACGCTAACTTGTTGCTCCGGAGATCTTTCCTGAGCTTCAGGAATATTTTTGAACATTTTAATCATTTCCGGAACATTATACTCATTATGAATACCTGTTTTGAATTCATCCACAAAAGTTTTGAGATGATCATTAGCTTTCAAGAAAACTGAAACAACGGGTGCAGTAACACTTCTCTTCCCAGATTGAACATCCTTTAATAAATCTTCGAAGGCATGAGAGAATGTGTGCAAATCACGAGGCTCAAAAAAACCAGATGATCCTTTAATGGTATGGACCATTCCAAAAATTCTTGCAATCGCATCTTGATTTTGTGGATTATTTTCTAGTTCAAGACAAAGTTCCTCAATGTTTTCTAATAAATTAGATGCATCATCTGTAAATCCTTTGAGCATCTCATACTCTTCTTTTAAAACCTCGATTCTCGATTCAATTTCTTTTTTTAAAAAATTTAAAAGATTCTCAGGTGCAAGTGGTTTTTCAAAGACTCCAGATATATGATGATCTGTCGCCTCTGCTTTCATCTTATCAGTTACATAACCAGAAACTATGATATATGGAATAGCACCAACAGATTCAAATATTTTATCACCGAGTTGAAATCCATTCATCTTTGGCATGTTCATGTCGGCCATAACAAAAAGGATTCGAGCTTTATTTTTTGAAATAAAATCACAACTCGACTCAGGATCTGTAATAGTAAAAACTTCTAGTCCGTATTTTTCTGTATTTATTTTCAGAGCTTCAAGAGCATGAGGATCATCATCAATACAAACAACCACAGGTCGAAGCCCACATAACTCTTGTTCGAGCATTTTCTTTTTTTCAGTGCTCGAAGCGACTTCCCATTGAGTTGTAAAAATTGGTTTTGCCATAATGATGCCTCACTTTTCTTGTGAAGCTTATCGGCATAAATGTTAAGATTCTGAAAGAGTAGTTCCTAAGAAGCTTTTTTGTCGGGATCTGAAAAGTTGATGATCTCATCAGTTTTAAATCTAAGTTGGCAATCAGATGTTGAGCTTTTAACTATACCTTTTTTAAAGGCTTGATCAATCTTCAACCAGGCCTGTTCTTCTTCGCTTTTAATTCCGGCCTCGCGAATAGATTCTTGAAGAAGTTTAGACCTTAGTTCAAAAAGTTCTAGATTAATAAACATGTGCTTATGAGCAGCGATTGGAAGTTTGCCGCAGTAAATGGCCGGGCCTCCCATGACCTGTGACATGAAATCAGATTGCTGAACTTCAATGATGTCTTGCTGAATTTCTTTAAAATACTGACCGATCCAGGGGTGAGCATAAATTTTATCATAAAAAATTTTATGAACTTTATCCAAAGCCTCTCTTCCGCCGATCCTATCATAAAGAGATTTTTCATACGTATCAGAACTCATAAGTTCTTATCGGTATTAATTTAACTCTCTTAAGGCAAGCGCTTTCAGACATAGACTCTCCCCATAATCTCATTATTTTTTCAAAGTGAAAGAAATGAAACTGATGAAGATCATGTTTATTAGTAAAAATTAAAATAATTAAATTTTATTAAAATTTCTTAAGGGGAATATCTGGGAAAAGCAGTCAAGGATCTCGCCTCTCTGGAAAGGCTTAGAGATAACTCCATCTGTTTGTGATTCAATTAATTTTTTTTTATTATCGTCAAAATCAATACCACCAGAAATGAAAATGAAATGAGGCTGAGAAATGGTTAGACTTCTTAACTCTTTTAAGAGAGTTACTCCGTCCATAATTGGCATTGAAATATCAGAAATAACGAGATCAAATTCTTCTTTTTTAAGCAACTCAATCGCTTCTCTACCATTTGAGGAAAGTTGAACTTCAACACCCATTCGCGTTAGCATCATCTCAAGAATGTCTCTCAGATCTTCTTCATCATCAACAATCAGAGTTCGGATCGCTTGATTCATATAAACCTTAGTAAAGTTTGAGTTCGTTAAGTAACACTAAAAATTTCTTATAGCGACTTGATCGCGCCGCCACTTTTTGCATTTTTTGCTCAAGGGCAGATTTAGAAAATTCATTATTCGTTGATAATTCTAAAATAGCATCTACTAAATAATGAGAAAAAGTAAAAAGTTGTCCAAGTGGTGTGGTTTCGCTTACCGCAATGGCGCGAGGAAATCCACCATCCTCGCCTACTTCATGCTGCTCAAGAACAATCCTACCCGTATCAGGTGGAACTTTAGGAATTTTATCTAATAATTGAGCTGCTTTTAATGGATGACTTATGAAATCATCATCCATGTTTTTTGATTCTAAAAAGGAGACTTCATTTAAAATATCTTCCTTTAAAAAGACATCATGAAAGAGTGAACTCATCACAAGCTTTTGTGAGGTTGTTTCTGAATTCCAGCCTACTTTATTGGCCAATGCAACAGTGACTGCGGCGAGCATAAAGGAGTGCCTTGAAATATATGACCCCTTTATTTTGAGCATCTTATTTAGGAGCATTTCAAGTGTTCTATCGTGTTCACATAGTTTAATGGTTTCACTGATCTGTGCCTCAACAACCGATGCGAGACCATCATGAAAGCCGTAATCTTTTAAAATTGAAAGAATCAAATCCTGAATTTCAACAATCGCCTGAGCTTTATTATTTTTCCCCACACCTTTTGAAATATTCTCAATAATCTTTTGAACTTTTTGTACAAGAATATCAGTGCTGAAATTTAAAGCAAAAAGCTGCAAAATGCCTTTCGATTCATATTTTAAAAAATCTGTTTCATCAAAAACACTTCCCTCGCTAAAAACTTTGACATACTTCCCATCCGATAATTTAAGGAAAATATTAACTGGAATGTTATTTAATGAAACTAATAACCTCGTTGATATCGGATAATATGATTGAATTTCAGATTGAGTTTGATTAATAATTTGGTCAGTACTTAATTTATATCTCTGAAAAACTTCCTTAATACCATTCATAATGTTTGGCTTTTGAATATAACCAAACATAGAGCGCCCATCTTGAAACTCAGAAAAGCTTTGAGGAGTTTCAGAACTGCACATGACATACTTACAAGTCAGGCCCGACTCAAGAATATGCTTATAAACATCTCCACCATTTTTATGGGGCATGTTGTAATCACAAATAATAAGATCGATATTTTTTTGCGTTAAAAGTTCAATGGCCTCCACGCCATCACAGGCCATTGAAACCTCACAGGGATGAGTCGATTCGACAAAAAAACTAAGGATGTCTCGAATCTCTTCTTCATCATCAACGATCAAAACATGAGGCTTACTCATTAAGGATACCAAAAAAAAGTGTTTAAACTTTTTCGGTCAGTTAAGTCATTTGCTTTAAAAAAAACTTAAGTAAAATCAAACAATTAAGAAATTCTTAATAATTAGAACTAGTATTCAATACCTTAAATGAGCTGCCTTAGCATGCATCTTAATGGTTCCGCTGCCCCCCAAAGGAGCTGGTCACCACAGGTGAAAGCATTGAGATAATCATCCCCAATTGTCATCTTTCTTAATCTACCGACTGGTATTGAGAGTTTTCCGGACACTGCTGCCGGAGTCAATTCTTGAAGTGAAGCAGATTTGTTATTCGCTACAAGCTTAACCCAGGGGTTAGCCTCTTTAATTAAATTTTCAATGGTTGATAAATCAACTGAGCGGTTGAGCTTAATAGTGAGGGCCTGAGAGTGGCATCTCAATGCCCCTACTCTGACACAAGTTCCATCAATGGGTATAATTTTTCTTGATTGAAGAATCTTATTGGCCTCTACTTGGGCCTTCCATTCTTCTTTACTCTGACCACTCGCTAATTCAGTATCAATCCAGGGAAGTAAATTAAGGGCAAGTGGATGGCCAAAGTTTTCTTTAGGAAAATCGCTTTCACCCATGGATTGAGAAATTTTCTTTTCAATTTCTAAAGCACCGAGAGAAGGATTTTTTGCCAAATAGTCGCCTACAAACTTCATTTGTGAGAGGAGCTCCATCATATTTTTAGCTCCGGCCCCACTAGCGGCTTGATAAGTCATAGAACTAACCCAATCCACAAGACCTTCCTTAAAAAGTCCATGTAACCCAATGAGCATTAATGAAACGGTGCAATTTCCCCCAATGAAATTCTTCACTCCGTTATTTAACGCCTGTTCGATTTTATCTCGATTGACTGGATCGAGGATGATCAGAGCATCCTCTTCCATTCTTAAAGAGCTAGCGGCATCGATCCAATACCCATTCCAACCTGAATTTCTTAGAATTGGGAAAATCTCTTTCGTATAATCTCCACCCTGGCAAGAGATCAGGATATCCATTTCTTTTAATTGTGAGATATCTTTAGAATTAAGAACCTCAGGATAAGCACCATTCAAGGCCGGTGCCTTTTCGCCCCCAAGTGAAGTTGAAAAGAAGTAAGATTTTATGGCAGCAAAGTCGTTTTCTTGAAGCATCCGCTCCATCAAAACAGAGCCGACCATTCCACGCCAACCAATAAATCCTACTTTTTTCATAAAACACCTCTTTCATTTAAACGATCACTAAAAAAAAGTTAAAAGTAAACTTGGAATTGCGATTTTAATTTCATATGATTTTTATATGCCTGAAGAGGTGCGGCTTTTAAGTAAATGGTTTGTAGCAATAAATCATCCAGGGAAAAGTCGCCGAAACGGTAAAAACCGTTGGTCATCTGGGGTTGAATCTCCGTGATTGTCACAGCATAAACTGTGGAGTGCTTCTGGTAGGTCAAGGCCTCATGGCTTCCCTATCCTCACTCCTCACAAAAGATTAATTTATCATTCAAGGAGAATGAGATGAATTCTATTGTTGTATCAAAATTTGGCGGGACATCTATGGGTTCGATTCAGGCCATGGAAAGAAGTGCTACCATATCTATTGAAAGGAATTCATTTTTAGTCGTCGTTTCAGCAACCTCAGGGACGACTGATCTCCTGATTCAGCTCGCCCAAAATGCCTCTGCTGGAAATATTGAGCTTACAGAAAAAAATCTTTATGCCATTAAAGAGCGTCATGAAGCCATGATGAAAGAAATCTCTTCAACCTATGAAGCAAGAGAAATTCTAAAATCTCATTTCACAGAACTTGAACTCCTCGTCCAAAATATTACTCTTCTAAAAGAACTTACACCTAAGGCCCATGATCATATTCTTAGCTTAGGTGAGCGCATGTCTTCATTACTCTTTAAAGAAGTTCTGCAACTTAAACTCCCTCATAAAAAGATTCAGCTCCTAGATGCCCGTGAATTTATTAAAACAGATTCAAACTTTGGAAAAGCAACTCCTCAAATCGATATCATTGCCCTTCAATGCTCTAAACTTGAAAAAAATAATATCTATGTCACTCAGGGTTTTATTGGTTCAGATGCTGAAGGCAATACCACCATCCTAGGTCGTGGGGGGTCTGATTACAGCGCTGCTCTATTCGCTGAAGGACTAAGAGCTTCGACCCTTGAAATTTGGACAGATGTTGCGGGAATCGCTACAACAGACCCAAGAATCTGTAAAAAAGCTAAAATTATAAATGAAATCTCTTACGCTGAAGCGGGAGAGATGGCCCAATATGGGGCCAAAGTCCTTCATCCTGCAACAATTGCCCCGGCCGTTCGCCAATCAATTCCAGTTTTTGTGGGATCTACTTTTGAAAAGGATCTTCCAGGAACTTGGATACGCGGAAGTGTAAATGACCGTCCAGCTGTCAGAGCAATCACAAGAAGATCAAATCAGGCCTTACTTACCATATCTAATCCAAGCATGTTTAATGCTTATGGTTTTATGGGTAAAGTTTTTGAAATATTTGGCATGAATAGAATATCTGTAGACTGTGTCACAACTTCTGAAATTGCGATTGCAGTGACAGTTGATCATGCTACGTTAGAAAATAAAAACTTCCTAGAAGATTTAAAATCAATTGGTTCAATAGAAATTGAAACTGGGTTAGCTCTCATTTCTCTCATCGGTAATGATCTTTTCGCCCGCAACAGCTTGGCCAAGACTATTTTTTCATCTGTTGAAACAACATCTATCCGCATGATGAGCTTTGGTGCAAGTTCTTATAATTTTAATTTCCTTGTTAAGGATGACGTTTCTCAAGCTTGTATTGAGAATCTTCACCAAACCCTGATAGAGAAAGTATTGTGAAAATCGCTCTTTTAGGCACAGGAAAAACAGGCTCCAAGATCATGGAAAACAAGATCCATGAAATCATTTGTTTTAATACAAAAAATCTACCAACATTTGATTTACTCACAAAGTGTGATGTGGTTATCTCTTTTTTGCCTGGAGATGTCTTTGTCCACTATATCCCCCTTCTTGTAGAGACCAAACTGCCCGTGGTATGCGGATCAACTGGTCTTTCCTGGCCAGCTGATTTAAATGAAACACTTAAAATTAAAAATTTATCATGGATCCATGGGACGAATTTTTCTTTAGGTGTTGCAGTTGTAAAGACTCTCCTTGAAAAAATCAATTCACTAAGCTCCCTTTTTTCACAACCAAAAATCTCAATTCATGAAGTTCACCATATTCATAAAAAGGATGCTCCAAGCGGTACAGCACTGAGTATGAAAGAATGGATAGGGCTTGACTGTGATATAACCTCGGCCCGTGAGGGAGATGTTATAGGTCATCATGAGTTAACATTTAATACAGGTTCAGAGAAAATTATTATTACTCATGAGGCCCTCGATCGTAAGCTCTTTGCCGATGGGGCGATCTGGGCCGCAGAATATTTATTTAAGAATAAAAGACCTGGTCTACATTCATTTCAGACAGTCTTGGAGGATACACTATGAATCTTAATCAATATAAACTTTGGACAGCTGTCGTCACACCTTTGAATGAGCAACACCAAGTGGATTACGAGACTTTGACTCATATTATTAAAGACCAGTGTGAAGCAAATAATGGGCTTTTAATTTTAGGTTCAACTGGTGAGGCCCTTAATATCACTCTAGATGAAAAGAAAAAAATAGTAGAACACGTTATCAAATTAAATCCTTCATCCCCTATCATGGTTGGTGTTGGTGGCCATCAGCTGCAAGAAACTACGGAGTGGGTCAACTATCTTGAGACTCAAAAAATTCAGGCCTACCTTATGGTCACACCTCTTTATGCGAAACCGGGCCCGGTTGGACAATTCCAGTGGTTCAAATCATTGATGGATGTCTCAACAAAACCTGTGATGCTTTACAATGTTCCAGGAAGAACGGCCGTCGCCTTAGCTCCAGATGCTGTTTCTCAACTTTCTCATCATAAAAATTTCTGGGCGATTAAAGAAGCCAGTGGCTCTGTTGAAAAATTTAAAGAATACCTCAAAGCGGCCAACGGAAAAGCCGTTTACTGTGGAGATGATGCTCTTATGCCAGAGTTTGCTCTCGCCGGTTCTGCTGGACTTGTTTCAGTTGCTTCTAATTCCTGGCCAAAAGAAACAAATCTTTATGTGGAAAAATGCCTCAACAAAAGTTTTGATGATAAATCTCTTTGGACTGAGGCTTCCAATAGTCTTTTTATAGTCAGCAACCCTGTGCCTGTAAAAAGACTCATGTTTGAAGCAGGCAAAATCAAAACACCTTTTATGTTTGCGCCCCTTTCTCATGAAGATTTAAAAGACATCAGAAAACTAACTGAGGCGAATGAGGATGTGAAGGCTTGGTATAAAAGGAACACAAAATGAACTGGCAAGAAACCCTTGATCTCCTTGAAAAAGGAATTGTCCGTTCTGCTGTAAAAGAGGGTGATAAGTGGGTTGCTCAAATTCAAGTCAAGGAAGCCATTCTGGCTGCCTTTAAAGCTGGTGAGCTCAAAGAATTTGCTGGCGGTTTTGTTGATAAGCACAACCTCCCCCCACGAGAATTTAAAGTTGAAGAAAAAATCCGGATGGTTCCTGGTGGATCTTCAGTTCGCCGTGGGGCCTATGTCGCTCCAGGAGTGATCATCATGCCTCCGGCCTATATCAATGTGGGTGCCTATGTTGATACGGGCACAATGGTTGATTCCCATGCCCTCGTCGGAAGTTGCGCTCAGATTGGAAAAAATGTTCACCTTTCCGCCGGAGTTCAAATTGGTGGCGTGCTTGAACCTATAGGTCAAACACCAGTTGTGATTGAAGATGATGCTTTTATTGGAGCTGGTGCCGTAATCGTTGAAGGCATTCAAATTTCTCAAGGGGCCGTGATTGCACCTGGAGTGAAGCTCTCAAAAGGGATCCCAGTTTATGATTGTATTCATCAGAGGATTTTAAATCCTGGTGAAGCTATTCCGGCACATGCCGTAGTTGTGCCAGGTACTCGTCCCTTTTCTAATAATAAATGGGCCCAAGATATGAATCTGCAGCTTCAATGCGCCCTCATCATTAAATACAAAGACGCTAAAACCTCTTCGGCCCTGGCCCTCGAGGAATGCCTTCGCTAGTGCTGAAAAGCACTAGCAAGCTTCAATCTGACATCTTTCAAAAGAACTCATCAATTAAGTGACAAATTTTCACTAGATCTAAAAAATTAATGTAAGAATTTTTACTGAAAATGAACTAACGACCGTCTAAAAATGAAGATAAATAGTTGAAATAAAAAAGGGCCCCTGCACGGGCCCTTCTTTGGCGACATTCAAGCCAGAAGTCCTTCTCTGGTCTATAAAATCATCCTTGATTCTTAATTGCTGCTTACAATCTATCTTAAGTCGATGAATCCAAAGTGTGAAATGTTCTTTTTCTTACTTTTGCTAACTTATCGCGACATGCTTAATAATACGTAGAAAATAGACTGGGAAGTAAGAAATTGATAGGTCAGGTACAAAAAAAAGGGCCCGTAAGGGCCCTTATAACTAATTAGCTTGGGAAACTGCCTCCGCTCGAAGATCTTTTCTCAAGATCTTCCCAACGTTTGATTTAGGAAGTTCCTTTCTAAATTCAATCATCTTAGGAACCTTGTATGAAGTCAGATGCTCACGGCAAAACTTCATCAGCTCTTCTTGAGTTAGAGATTCATCCTTCTTAACCACAAAAACTTTGACCACTTCACCGGATTTTTCATCAGGAATACCGATCGCAGCACATTCAAGAACTTTGGAGTTCTGAACGATGACATCTTCAAGTTCATTTGGATAAACATTAAATCCAGAAACAAGAATCATATCTTTTTTGCGGTCAACAATTTTAGAATAACCCATCTCATTCATAAAACCTAAGTCGCCTGTTTTAAAGAAACCATCAGGAGTCATCACCTTGGCCGTTTCTTCAGGGCGGTTATAATAACCGGCCATGACCTGAGGGCCTCTAATGCAGATTTCACCAATTTCACCCAGAGGAAGAGTCTTACCATTATCATCTTTGATTTCAACTTCAGTCGATGGAATGGGAAGACCGATAAAGCCATTATAGTCTTTTAGGCTCATAGGATTGATACAAGCCGCTGGAGACGTCTCAGTTAAACCATAGGCTTCAATCAAAGGACGACCAGTGACCTCTTTCCATTTTTCGGCTACAGCTTTTTGGACCGCCATACCACCACCTAAAGTCACCTTTAAGTGGGAAAAATCAAGCTTTCTAAATTCTTCATTATTAAGGAGACCATTAAAAAGTGTATTCACACCAGTAATTGAAGTGAACTTCCATTTTTGAAGTTCTTTGACAAAGCCAGGAATATCACGAGGATTTGTAATGAGAACATTTAGGGCCCCAACGCTATTAAAGATGAAGCAATTCGCCGTTAATGAAAAAATATGATAAAGCGGTAGTGGCGTAATAATAATTTCTTTGCCATCAGTTATCAGATTTTTAATCCATGCTCTAGCTTGAACCATGTTAGCCACAATATTTTTGTGAGTGAGAATAGCACCTTTAGCGACACCAGTTGTTCCTCCTGTATATTGAAGGAAGGCAATATCATCAAGCTTAACATTAACTTTTTTAAATTTTTGGGCATCACCTTTAGCGATGACTTCTTTAAAACTCACAGCATTTGGAATTGAAAAGGCAGGAACCATTTTCTTCACATGCTTCAGAACAAAATTCACAATGTAATTTTTTGGAAACTTAAGCATGTCTCCAACTTCAGTCACAATCACTGTTTTAACAGGTGTGCTAGCAATGACTTTTTCTAAAACGCTAGCTGAGTTCGCAAAAATCACGATAGCTTGCGCGCCAGCATCTTTTAATTGGTGCTCAAGTTCTCTTGGAGTATAAAGAGGGTTCACGTTGACGGCGACAAGACCTGCGCGGAGGACACCAAAAAGTGCAATTGGATATTGCAGAATATTTGGCATCATAAGAGCAACGCGATCACCTTTCTGAAGATGCAAATCATTTTGCAAGTAACTTGCAAATTTTAAACTCAAGCGATCTATTTCTTCATAAGTTAAAGTTGTTCCCATGTTATGAAAGGCAGGATTATTCTTAAACTTTGTAAACCCTACTTCAATCACATCATTGATAGATGAATACTCATTAGGGTTAATGTCATAAGGTACACCTGTGTCGTAAGCTTTGTGCCAAATCTTAGTCATCTTAAACTCCGTAAACTATTTTTTAATTTGATTCTGAATTTTATGAATAATATGATCAAACGTTTTATAAAGATCATCATCATGGGCCTTAGCGAAGTAGTCTTGATGACCAGCATGAATCGTGACTTCAGAGCAAAATTCGATCCCTTCTTTCCAACAGGTCCAGTGAACAGAAGCCTGAGGGCCAAACCATTTTTGAAATTTTTCAGACTTATCACGAATCACAGTGTCTAATGCTGGTGTATGTTCCATGTGACGAAAAGTAATATTTAAGTTCATAACTGCTCCTTGATGAGTCCCTATTATAATGGGGCAGGAGAGTTGACTTAGAGTATTATTTTAAGATTGAGTATTCCGCTTTTTTTGCAAAACCATTCTAACGGAGGCCGGTAAAACTTCGGCCGGTATATCCATAAATTTTCGGTGGGGCACAAAACTAAACTGACCATAATAATAAAAATAACTTATATGAAGACCAGCTTCGATAATTTCTTTTTCTAAATCTAAGCTATCAGGAATTTTTCGAACTGGTTTCCAGTCACCAAACATCTGCCATAACACATAATTTTGATCAAACATAAATCCATCAGGAACAAAAAGTTTTTTCCTGTGAACCATTGTTTCGGCCACAAAAATTCCACGATCAGTTAAGGCATCGTTGATAAGCTTAAAATAGGATGATCGTTCTGGGGTTGAAGTTATACAATGAAGGAGATGGGAATCTAAAATAAGATCATACTTTTGATTAATTGAATCAATAGGAAGTCCAAGATCTGCTTCAATCGTATGAGGCGTTAAACCTTCAAGGGAAAAAATACTTTCGGCCTGTTTAAGTGCTGTTGTTGAAAAATCAACCAAAGTGACATTTGCACCATAGCGAGCAAGATGAAGGCTCAATCCGCCGAGGCCTGAACCCATCTCAATGGATTTAAGATCAGACCAGGACAGGTCCGGTAAAAAACGAGATTTAGATTCTTCAACAAAATGAAGCAAGCCTTTTGTTGACTGAAGTGCTTCAGTCTGCAATTCACTCAAGTCTCTGCTGCCCTCAGTCTTATAAGAATCTTCGTAATAGTCCTTCAAACTCATAAAAAAAGTGTAAGATGTTTAGCTATGACAAAGCAAAAACATTTTTTCCTTTTTCGTGGTTTAATTCGTGAATCTAAGCATTGGGGAGATTTTCCAGATAAACTTCTCACCCAAAATCCTGGCGCTAAAACGACTATGATCGATATTCCAGGAGCTGGAGTACATTTTAAGACCCCTTCTCCCTTATCTGTCAAAAAGATGGTTGAGATTATGCGGGAGAGTTACTTAGCTGCCCGTCAGGAACAAGATGACTGCATTCTCGTTGCGATATCTCTTGGGGGCATGATCGCCGCGCAATGGATGAAGAGCTTTCCTGAAGATTTTCAAAGGGCCGTCCTCATTAACACCAGCTATGGTGGCATCTCTAAAACTTTTGAGAGGCTAAAACCCCGCGCCCTTGTTTACTTATTCAAAGTCCCAACCTTAAAAGGAAGGGCCAAAGAAGCTCATATCCTTCGCCTTGTAAGTAATCATAAAAATGTTTTTGACCAGACCCTCAATCTTTGGGAAGAAATTCAAAAAGAGCGACCAGTGAGCCTGGCCAATACCATCAGACAAATTACGGCCGGTGGAACTTTCCGAATTGGAAATTTTAAACCACAAATTCCTATTCTCATCTTGGCGGCGACTCAAGACCGCATGGTGAGTGTGAACTGCTCTCGGGCCATTGCAGACAAATGGCAAGTTCCCATTTTTGAACATCCGACAGCTGGGCATGACCTCACGGCCGATGATCCTCACTGGACGATAGAGAAAGTCACAAGTTTTGTTAGATAATTATCTTTTCGGTAATTGATCAATAAGACTCTTGAGAGTGGCTACCCGAACAGGAACCTCTGACGGTACAGATTGGATATCAAAGCTTCCATCTGCTTTAGCCTTAATTCTAAAGATCATGTGGGGCACCGGACGATTCGGACTAGCATTGATAATCGTAATAATTTTCGATTCACCGATGGCCATACCTTTCATTTTTTCTTTAATAAAAGCTTCTAAGAGAGCTGGATCTTCACCAAGTTTTTCAAACTTTTTAGGATCATCTACTATGAGATCCTTAGCACTTTGTTGAGGTCCTTTAAATTCGGACGGATCAATGACCCCTCCAAGGACAGTCAAGGCTGACTTTTCATGGATATTATTGAGGGCATCGTTATAAGTTCCCTTTTTTTCGGGAGATTCACCTAGGGCGACAGATTTTGATCCACGGGCAAAGGAAAATGAAGATTGAGATCCGGCAGGAATAGGACCAGAACTTGCTACGGCCCCAGAAACTGTGCCTCCTTGGGAATTATTAGATGAGACTTCAGAATCTTTTTTTGCCATGCTTGTATTGAGATCTTTCAACTTATTATTGTCTTCAGCTAGTTTATCGAGATCGGCCTTACCTAATTTAGAATCTTGAGAATTTGGATATTGTGGCGACTGGGTTCCTGAACTCCATTTATCATCAGAATTTGCTCGGATGTTAGGCTTACGCACATTTGTATTGTCTCTTAAAGGGTCTATACCTAAAGAAGCAGGTTGTCTCGATGGAGTTTGTGAATTCGCCATGGCCTGATTTGACTGAGTTGGCACGTTGAAACGCGGTTGGACTTGGCCTGGGTTGGGAAGATCTCTCCCCTTTCTACGAAGGTCAGAAGGAGGAGAACTTTCTCTATTCGAGGCAAATGAATTTTTAGAACTTTGAGGCATTGGAGTACGAGATATAAAATCTTGTTCAGCCTTTCTATTGGCAAGGTAAGATTCGATGCCAAACATGCCAGTTGGATCTTGGTTATAGTTTGGAAGAATATTATGATTAAACCAATTTATAAAGTCCGTATCTTGGCCTCCGCTTCCAGGGAGCAATCCACCAGGAGGCATGTGACTCAAATCAGAGTTAACCCCCGAATCATTATAAACGTCCTTAATTTTACCAAGGCCTGTGAGTTTCAGAAATTGTTGGCGACACTCATCCAATTTTGCAGTTTCAGTTTCATTAGGGCACGTTTTAGATAAGAAATCTTTATAGGTTTGACCATTGGCCGTGACACATTCATTTTTCAAAAACCTTTGATAGTCTCTATCCTCCTGCTCTTCACTCAAATTTTGATTTTCATCACCAATAGTAAAAAGCGGATCTAAAGCAAGTACTTTTAGTGGATCATCATGAGGTGCAGTGCTTGTCGTTTCCTTACACTCATTAACTTCCTTCTTAACCTTTTTCGGTATCGAATCAAAAAGATCATCTTCGTCCGGCAGGTAATCAGCCTGCTTAATTAGATTGTAATTTCTAGCAATGTCTGCACAAATAGAAAGCTGCTGAGTTTTCCTGTCATTAGAATTTTTTAGCCCCGCAAGCCCATCATTACCTTTTAAAAATTGAAGATAAGTTTTTAGTTTATCAGCATCTGATTTTGCTAAAAGCATATCATTTGAAAGTTTTTTTAACATTCCATTCAACTTGGTTTTCAAATTATCATCTGGATGCATAAGAAAACTAGTAAGGATCGGATTAGATCGCAAAAAACTCAGCTTTTCTTTATCATGTGAATCCGGCTGAAGCAAAGCAACAGGGTTATTAGATTTGGCAATTTCCTTAAACAATCTATCGTTGATAGGCAAACTCTTAAACGTCTTATATTCCCCGAAAGTGAAACATGCATTGGCATGATCAGACATATACTTATCTTGATTCTTTTTTTCAAAAGTTTTGTTTTTTTCTTGAAATTTTTTACAAACCTCATCTTTGGAACATGCACTATCTGAAGATGATTCAGAATACTGCGTCTTCATTAAAGTGAAAGAATTGATAAATACCTTAGACTTAATCAAAGTTTCTTGTTCTGAATCTTCAGGTCTTCTACAAGAGTTTTCAGCATTTGAAGAATTAGAAAAATTTAAAACATTACCACTTCCAAAAACTGGAACTTTTCCCTGCTTATCAAATTTATTCGTTTCTTCATATTTTTCTAGCGAAGTAAGTAAGCTATTAACTTTTTTTAAATTGACCTCGTCGAGTGCTGTTTTATTATCGACATCGACTTCAAGTTTAATCCTCTTAAGTTCTTCGATATTCCTATTAAAACTATTGTTATCTAAGCAAACCATATCAGGATCGGCTAGCTTATCGATGGACTCCTTATGAAATTTATCATTGTCTTTGATTTTATTTTCAATTTCATTAATTCTAACACCCATCTTTTGGCAGTTCTTTTTGAAACTAAATGATATCAACTTTCTAACAAGACTGGGGTCTTTACATTTATTTCCATATTCTTTCTGAATTTTTGCAAGCTGGTCTTCAAGAAATTTTTTTCTCGTTTCAACATACTTCTCATTTGCATCATAAGCATAAGAGCTCACAATCGCAGGAGTACATTCAACTTTATCTGACTCGGAATTAATAATCTCGTTTTGAATTTGAAGACCAAAAATCATTTGCTCATAAGCACTGTCAAACTTTGTCTCAAATTCCTTTCGCTTTTTATTCATCTGCTCTTCACGATTTGAATTAACTCTTGAAAAATCAGTTGCTAATCTCTGCTTTTGAAAATTCTTTAACTCTGCATTGATACAATTACAGTAACCTGAGTAATCATTCCTTTTTTTATGGTTTTCCTTACAACTTCTTATAAGTTCCTTACCAAGAGCTTCGTAGGAAGCCTTCACAATAGGATTTTGGTCATTACATTCTACATTACCGTCTTCCTGATCAGAATTAATAATGTAATCTGAGATAGTCGAATACCATTCAGAGCCAGCTATCGCCGAAAAAGAAATTAACAATAAAAGTGTTAATGAAAATAGCTTCATGAGACAAAATTCTCCAGTAACCCTATCGGCTTTAAAAGTCAGTGCTTGAACGATTTTAGTTGAACCCCTTGTAAAGCTTTGATAACAATTCTTTATGAACGTCTTTTTAAAGACTTAGAGCTTTTATTAACTTGAGAAAAGACCATTATTTTAGGCAGTTACACCGTGAATAAACCTCTCGCTCCAGAAAATCACCAATGGGTCCCAACTGAAGATGGTTCATACACCCTCTTTTCTGAAGCTTTTCAGGAAGCCTGTCATTCCACCACAGGTGCCAAAGAAGAAACGCAACTTCACTACATCAAGGGCTGCCAAATCAAAGAAAAGAGTCTCAAGAATTCAGAACTCAATATTCTTGAAGTGGGATTCGGACTTGGAATCGGATTAATGGAAACTCTCACGGCCTTAAATGATTTTTCAGGTTCATGGAAATTTGTCTCTCTAGAAATTGATGAAAAACTTCTTCAATGGTTTAAAGAAACTCATCAGGATCATCCCTTGCTCAAACATCTTGAGTGGAACGAAAATAATGATCAAAAAATCCTTTCCTGCTCATGGGATAAAATTACAATTGATATTCTCTGCGGAGATGCACGAAAAACTCTCCCCTTTTATATCCAGAAAAATCCAATTCACTGGGATGCCATTTACCAAGACGCCTTCTCGCCCAAAAAAAATCCCATCCTTTGGACGAAAGAGTGGTTTAAACTTTTAAAAAATTCTTCGAAACTTGATGTGATTCTTTCCACCTATTCAGCGAGTTCTTCTATTAGAAAAAGCCTCGTCGAGGCTGGGTGGATTCTTTCTAAAGGTGATAAATTTGGGCCAAAGAGAACCAGCACCCGGGCCAAACTCGTAGGTGAATCTGATCCTGATATTTTACTCCAACTAAGTCGCTCACCAGTGAATGCATTAACTGATGACAATCTTTCTGAGCTTCTGCGAAAATAACTTTATGAAAAAAATAACTGATCTTCTGCCTTTAAAATACCCCATCATCCAGGCCGGAATGGTTTGGGTTTCCGGAGGTAAATTGGCAGCAGCTTCGGCGAATGCTGGAATCTTAGGAGTTATTGGAGCTGGATCCATGAAGCCTGAACTTTTGAAGGAACACATCCTCAAGGCAAAATCTCTGACAAATCATCCTGAGCGACTTGCCGTTAACGTTCCCCTTCTTTATGAAAAAACAAAAGAGCAACTGCAAGTCAGTTTAGATTTAGGCATAAAAATTTTTATTACGTCCGCTGGTTCTCCTAAAACCTACACTGCCTGGTTAAAAGAACAGGGAGCTGTTGTGATTCATGTGACCTCAACTCCAGAGCTCGCAAAAAAATGTGAAGCCGCTGGCTGTGATGCTATCATTGCGGAAGGATTTGAGGCCGGAGGTCACAATGGAAGAGATGAAATCACGACTATGGTTCTCATTCCCCAAGTGGTTGAAGCCGTAAAAATTCCTGTTATTGCTGCGGGAGGAATTATTGATGGCCGAGGCATAGCAGCGGCCATGTGCTTAGGAGCCCAAGGAGTTCAAATGGGAACTCGCTTTGTAACAAGCTTTGAATCAAGTGCTCATGATCATTTTAAAAATGCCATCATCCACTCCACTCCATCAAGTACCATGCTGACTTTGAAAAAAAATGTTCCCGTGAGGCTTCTAAAAAATAAGTTTTTCGAAGATATTAAAAAACTTGAAGACCAAGGGGCCAGTGAAGAAGAACTTGTGTCTTTACTTGGAAAAGGACGAGCTCGCCTAGGCATGCTTGAGGGAAATCTTGAGGAAGGAGAACTTGAGATCGGCCAAGGTTGCTCCATGATTAAAAAGACTCAAACTGTCCAAGAGATTGTAACTGAAATTATTTCTGAATATAACGAAATCAAAAATAATCTTATAGAGTTCTAAAAAAGGGAAGCTTTCGCTCCCCTTTTAATTACATGGATCTTTCTAGGGCCGCGATTCGATCTTCTAAAGAAGGATGGGTTGAGAGAAAAGACATAAGTCCTTTCTTTGAAGAAATCTTCATCGCTTTGATTTGGTCTTTTGAATCATCAACGAGATCAATCTTCTGCTGAAGTCTTCTTAAAGCGCCAATCATTTTATTTTTACCAGCAAACTTCGCTCCGCCTTGATCCGCACGAAATTCTCTGATTCGTGAAAAGTAGGCCACAACAAACATTCCCAAGAATGAGAAAGCAATTTCAAAGACAAAAACTGAAATATGGTAAGCCCAGCCCTCAGTCATTGAACGTTCATCATCATCGCGGTCCCCTCTCATGGCATTCTGAAGAGCAAAAGCAGCGATACGAGCAAAGAACATAACAAAGGCGTTAACAACACCTTGAACCAAGGCCATCGTCACCATATCACCATTGGCAACGTGAGCGACTTCGTGGGCAAGGACTCCCTCAACTTCGTCTGTATTCATTTGCTGAAGAAGACCAGTTGAAACAGCAACGAGTGAATTATTTTTTGAAGGTCCTGTCGCAAAAGCATTCACTTCAGGAGAATTATAAACTCCCACTTCAGGCATTTTAGTCAGGCCGGCCGCACGAGAAAGAGCATGAACTTTACGAACAAGGTCTCCGTATTGGCCACGGTCATCAACGATTTCCACACCCATCATGGTTTTTGCCATGAATTTTGAAAGCATCAATGAAATCCCAGAACCTACAAAGCCCCAAACTAAACAAAACCCCATGAGCGCGTTGTAATTTAACCCAGCACTCGTAATATACGAATTTAAACCAAGAACACTGAGAACAATAGAAACTGTCACCATGACAAGAATGTTGGTGAGAACAAAGAGGAAAATCCTTTTAAACATACAAACTCCAATAGATTTAAAAAACCTTACCTATAAGATAATGCGCTTTCTTCTAACGTCAAGTGTTCAAACCTAAAAGACTCAACTAAATCAAAGGTTTAACTTACATTATCCCTTGGACAATTGGATCTTAACCATGATTGAATCAAAGCCTGGTCTCATGGAGGAGATATGAAATTGTTGTATTTTGCACTTCTAATCCCTACTCTTGTTTATTCATTTGTGCCCACTCAAAGAAGTGATTGCTCGGCCATTGATCTAAGAAATGAATTACTTGGGAAAGTGAGAAATCAAGGCCCAATAGCTTGGTGCTATTCTTTTACGGCCGCGGACATGCTTAATGAGCATTATCAAATCTCAGAGAGAATTTCGGCTGCCGACGTCGCCATCGGTTACAATCAAACGAACATTGGTCTTTTCATGCGCTGGCTAGACGCGAATGTTATAAGCCGCAAAGATCCAAATATCAAAAATGAGGCCCACCAAACAGGCTTTAATAAAAAAGCTCTTCTTTCAACGATGAAAGATGGCTGGTGTCCAGAATCTGTTTTTCCGTCTGAAAAATGGACCAAAATCACATTGACGAAAGGAAATTTCAGGACCGAAGAAGTTAATTTAAAAGAGGCCATGAAAGATATCGCTTTTTTATTTGAAACAAGAAAATCACTAACATCAGAAAATCTACCTTTCTACTTTCAATTCAAAAACGTCGATGCAAATGTATTTCTTGAGCTCTTAGACACAAAATTTCTTGCAGGTTTTTACTTCAAATTAAGAGAAAGAGTTTGTGCTCAAGATAGAATCTCTTTTGATCATTCTTCCAAAGTGAAGATGAGTTTTAAATCTCCTCATATTTTTCAATCTGTCGCAGAACAACTTGAAAAGGAAAAAATTGTTGGCCTAGATTATGACTCTCGAATTCTTAAAGATAGCTCCTCTCGGGGCTTTAAGATTAATCAACTTCATACTTCCATTATCCTTGGTAGACGCTGGAACTCTGAAACAAATAGCTGCGAATACCTCATCCGCAATAGCTGGGGTGAGGATTGTGGCAGATATGATCCGACTTATGAGTGCCAAGAAGGTCACGTATGGCTTGGTGAGTCAAAAATCTTTTCTTCTATGACAAGTATTGTTTACATGCCCTAGCCCAAGAGACTAAAGATTTCATCCATCCCTCTTGTCGTCCCTAACACTTGAGTGTTACGCTTCGTGACTATAGATTGCTTAAAAAGGGATGAATTATGCTTCAATGGGTTGCACTTAGTTTAGTTCTTTCAATCACACCAGTTTTTGCTTCAATTTCAGATACTGTGCTGGAGGAAACTTTATACGGTCAATACCAAACGGCCATTGAAACAAGCTCAAAATCTCAAATAATTAATTACCAAGGATTCACTCCATTCGAACAGATGGTGTTCGTGGATGCTCTGTGGGATTTGGCTGAAGAGGGATCTCTTAAGGCCACGAAGGCGCTTAATAAAGAAGCTCCACTTCATTTTGATCTTGCTCAGAAACTTCGTGTGGCGATTCTGAGACTTAAATACAAAAAGACCACAACAATTGCCCAAGAGCTTGAACAAGAACTTTTAAATAATCTAAGAAGCCTTTCACCTGAAACGAAAGTCATTTATCTTGTCGCTGCCTATGAAGAACTTCTTCTTCTTTCTGGAGCTTCAGAGATCGTTTCACTGGCACGAACTCATGATCAATATTTTGATATCGTTCAGATTGAAGACTCCGTCAAAGACATGACTAATGATGAGGTTGGGGATCTTTTTCATAATGCCCCAGATGTCACCACCTATATGAATGGTGAATATGTGAAAAGTGTTAAAATCTTCATGTTCTGCCGAACCAACAGACTCTATCCATGCCTCATGGTGATGAAAAATATCCATGGAGACGCCGTAAGAAATGAAGAAGGAAAACTGTGGTCTAATCCATCCCTTGCTTCTTCAAGCCGTGGCTTACCTAGTTATGTGAGAAACGGAAATACTCCTGCAGGGATTCATACCATTGATTCAGTTATGCCTGTGGCGGATTCACAACTTTCTTTTGGTAAATTCCGCCGGATGATTTTAAATTTTGTTCCGAAATCTTCGAACGAAGTTTTAATGAAATCACTCCTACCAAGCTCATCTCATAATTCAGATTGGTGGAAACCGGCCAGTGTGGCCCGTGACATCGGAAGAAATCAATTGAGAATCCATGGTACAGGCAAAATAAATATCGATAAAAATACACCCTACTACCCTTTTATGAGGACAAGTGGCTGTATCGCCCAAAGAGAAAATACTTACGATGGTGTGACATTTAAAGACCAAAGAAATTTATTAGACTCTGTCATGAAGGCCATGGATCTTGCTACGACCTATCAAAATGAAACAAATATTAAAGGTATCCTTTACGTGGTTGAGATTGATGAACAAAGTGGCCCTGTGACTCTTGATGATCTGGCCCTTAGAGGAATTGAGTAATGCAATTCATTCTTGCCTTTATCTTAACTGCAGCAGTACAAGCGACTATTCCTCAAGGACTCTTGGTTCAAGGGAATTGTCAGCTTAAAGTTGTTCCAGATCGAGGGAGCATGAATTTTACAGCTGAAAATCAAAGTAAAGATCTTCAAGCAGCTGTCAAAAAAACCACTTCACAAATTAGTGACCTTAAAGAAAAAATTCAGAAACTTAAACTGGATCATCTTGAACTAAAAACACTTAACTACTCTGTTTATCCCATTCGTGAGTATGAAAAAGACAAGTATGTTGATAAGGGCATAAAAGTTACCATGAGTTTAGAAGTTACAACTTCTCAAATTCAACGTTTAGGAGAGGCCATGATGGAAGCCTCTCAATTGGGAATCCAAAATGTAGGATCCCTCAATACGTTCCTTTCATTAGAGAAATCCCAAGAAGAGTATTTAAAGTGCCTAGACCAAGCCTCAATGGATGCTAAGAAAAAAGCTGATCTCCTCGCCAAAAAACTAAACTTTGGAGTGGGAAAGGTGATTCATTTAGTTGAAGCTCCGGCCCTCAATCAAGCTCCTATGCCTGAGCGAATGGTGATGGCAAAAACTGCGATGATGATGGATGGGGGTGCTCCAACGGTTGAAGCGGGCACACAAAACTTCTCAACACAAATTCAAGTAACATTCGAAATCAAATGATCACAAAAAATCTTCCGCAATATGAACTTCTTGATTCAGGGCTCGGTAAAAAACTTGAAATCATAAGTGGCATTAAGGTCACAAGGCCCTCTCCTCAAGCTATATGGAAACCCCGTTTAGATCAAAATACTTGGAACCAGGCCACTTCTAATTGTCTTAGAACAAAAGATGGTGGAGGAAAATGGGAACACCAAAAAGAACCTAATCCTAATCTCACACTTCCTTTTGAAATTGACGGTCGAAAACTCATTTTCAGATTAAAGTTCACCACATTCGGTCACTGCGGAGTTTTCTTTGAACAAATCCCAGTTTGGATTTGGCTCTACAATGAAGTTAAAACACTTAAAGAAAAACTAGGACGTTCTCCTAAAGTCATTAACCTTTTTGGTTACACAGGATGTGCCAGTATTGTTATGGCCGCTGCTGGTGCAGAGGTTTTTCATGTAGATAGTTCAAAAGGAATTTTGGACTGGGGCAAAGAAAATCTCGCTTTAAGTAAACTCCCTCAAAGCAGTGTGAGATGGGTTCATGAAGATGCTCAAGAATTTCTCAAACACTCTTTTAAAAAGAAATTCACTTACGATGGTATTTTAGCTGATCCTCCTAGCTGGGGTCATGGGGCCAAGAAAGAAGTTTGGGATTTTGAAAAAAGTATTCATGTGCTGACTGAATTAATGATGTCTGTTCTCAATAAAGATCATAGCTTCCTCTTCCTTTCAAGCCATACCCATGGTGTTCAACCTGAGGCCCTTCGAAATATCGTGCATGATCGTCGTTGGAAAGATGTGACGGCCAGTGAACTAGGTGTGAAACATCAAAACGACGAAAGAATTTTACCGGCCGGAATTTTTGTTGCAGCTAAATCTTACTAGAGACCTTGCCTATACCACTCAGAAAGAATGACCGTGGCCGCATTAGACACATTTAAACTCTCCACGGCACCAGTCCCTGGAATGAGCAAATGACCTTTAATATTTTTTAGTAACTTATCAGAAAGTCCCTGACCCTCAGCTCCCAAAAATAAAAGGGTTTTTTCAGGAAAAGATGTTTTAAAAAGTGATTCCCCATCATGGCTGGAAGTTGCAAAAATTTTATAGCCTTTCATTTTGGCCAGTTCTAAAACTTCATTCCAATTAGCATGATGAATGGCAGGCACAACCTCGGCGCCCCCCTCGGCCGTTCTCACGGCGGATGATGTAAGGGCCACAGGAACTTTGGCCTCGTAAACAATCCCAGTCACACCAAAGTGGGCCGCAGACCGCATAATAGCACCCAAGTTATGAGGATTTTCTACCTCCTCAAGCGCGAGAATAAGGGATCTCCCCTGTGTCGATAGGAGGTCTTTAATCGTAGGCAGTTTCTTTGTTCTCACAACGAGAAGAATATCTTCATGGTGAGTAGCCTTAGAAAGCTTATCTAACTCTTCTCTTTCAACTACGTGATAAGCAAGCTTGTTGTCCACACAGTGTCGGACGAGGTCTCTAAATTCGAAGACTCCATCTCTCGTCACATAAGCACGGATCACATCTTCTGGTCGGTTCTTGAAGAGGGCCAAAGCCGCATGACGGCCATAAACCTTCATTTCCTGGTTTTTTTTCGTATGTATCATAAGAGGCTTTTAACACGGCTTCAATTTGGTGTATAGGGAAGCATGTCAATTTATACAGGCTATTTGGCCGTCCACAAGTTTGAGCACGAACTAGAAAAGGAACTTGAGATCAAGGGTCTCAAAATTTCTCATAAACGAGATCGTCTATATCTCGTTGAGGGGCACCATCCTGCCATGATCTGGGCCCAAATGACGGCCTGGGATCTTGAAATGATAGCGATTCAATCTATCAATGATGGAGCAAAAAAACTAAAGGCACTGGGGCGAAACTGGGGGCTATTTACAGTCGGAAACCACCGACGGGCCCAACTCATCCAAGATGAGCTCCCAAAAATAAACACAAAACCAATCGCTTTTCGACATCCACTTCCTCAGGCCCCGATGGGATTTTGGACTTTATGGGAAGCCGATGTGATCATGGCCTCAACAAAAACCAGTTCACCCTTTGCTCTTGGAGAAATGAATTTTCTTGAAGATAAATTAACACCTCCATCCAGGGCCTACCTAAAGCTTTGGGAGTTTTTTACAGTTTATGCTCCTGAAGAAATTAAGGGAGGCAGGGCGATCGATGTAGGCTCATGCCCTGGTGGGTGGACATGGGTTTTAAGAACATTAAATTTCGATCACACAATTAGTGTTGATAAGGCCCCCATTGAGAAAAGAATTATGGATTTGGGTCAAATTGAATTCAGGCAAGAGAGTGCCTTCGGTCTGGACCCCAATAATTTTGATACAATCGACTGGTTTTGCTCTGATATTATTTGTTACCCCGAAAGGCTTTTGAATCTAGTTAAGCGCTTCCGTGATTCAGGGAAAGTTAAAAACTTTGTCTGCACAATTAAATATCAGGCGGAAACTGACTGGGAAAACACCCTTAAATTTTTAGAAATCCCAGATTCAAAGATTGTTCATCTGCACCATAATAAACACGAAGTGACTTGGTTTCTCAAAGGAGTCGAAAAATGAAATATTTTAAGGCCGAGAAACCACTCAAAATAAAACTTCTCCGAGACCTCTCAAAACATATCAAGCGTGGCAACCCCTGGATTTTTTCTGATGCCGCTGAAAAAACAAAATCAACGGATGGGAGTTACGCTCATCTCATTAATAATAAAAATGAAATCCTTGCCCATGGTATTTACTCGAATTCAGTAAACCTGGCCTTCAGAGTTTTACACATTGGTGATAAAAAACTCACTGATCAAGATGTCGAGCTCAGGTTAAAAACGTGTATCCAAAATAAAAAACACCTCCTCTCAAATAGTAACCAGTGCTTTAGAATTATTAATGGTGAAGGAGATGAGCTCTCTGGAATCGTTGCGGATTATTATGCAGGTGTGGTCGTCCTCAAACTTGATGGGCCCGCTTGTGAACATTTCTGGAACAAAGAAAATATTGCTCAGTTTTTCATGGAGCAATCCTTCATCCCTGTGACTTGCGTTTATTATAAGAGAAAAAATAAGGAAGATGATAAGGGCTCTATACTTGCCGGAGAATGTGAGAGCCTCAACGATCATGAATTTCTTGAGCATGATGTAAAGTTTAGAACCAATATTATTGATGCTGCTAAAACGGGCTTTTTTCTAGACCAACGTGAAAATAGAAATTTTATAAGAAATGTTGCCTCCGACAAAACTCTTCTCAATCTCTTTGGCTACACTGGTGGCTTTTCAGTCTATGCGGGGCTTGGAGGGGCAAGTAAAGTAACGACGGTGGATATTGCTCCTCACGCTATTAAAGCCTCAGATATCAATTGGTCGATAAATGGTCTCTCCCCAGAAAGACATGCTGGCATTTGTCAGGATGCCTTTGAATTCGTGAAGAAAGCCCAAGAAGAAAAAAAACTTTGGGATATTGTGATCACAGATCCACCGAGCTTTGCTCCCAATCAAAAAGCGGTTGAGGCGGCCAAAGAGGCCTATATTAAAATTTTTGCGGACTCACTTCGACTTGTAAAAGATCAGGGTTTTTTTGCAGCTTCAAGTTGCTCAGGCCATATTAATTCGGAACTCTTTTTAGAATTAGTTCAAGAGTCTCTTTCACGGGCCAAGAGACGAGGTAAAGTCCTCCTCATCAAGGGACAACCCGAAGATCACCCCTTCCCTATGGCGTTACCGGAAATGCGCTATCTAAAATTCGTTTACCTACAGGTTTTTAAATAGAGCAGAACTCTGGAACCTTAAGAGGCTTCTCGAGATTCTTAATTCCCGTAATTGAGCAGGATTTTGTTTTATAGCTTGAAACAGGTGCTTTGACTAAAGCCTTAGAAAGTTCATCACTTCCAAAATCACAAACGATGGTCACTTTTAGGAGCTCACGCCCTTGATGATCATAAGCACGGGAGATATGTGTTTCCTGATAGTAGGAATAGTACCCAATATAATTTGGTCTTTCTAAGTGCTTTGAGGTCACTAATAGAGGTTCTTGAATTGAAGCCTGATCGATTCTTTTAATCGCCTGCCCAATGTTGGCCATGCCCTCATGAGACCCATAAGCACAAAGAGTCTTTCCACTTAAGACTTCCTGCCATTGGCCTAAGTCTCTATTTTCAATAGCTTCCTGTGCCTTACTCAGGATGGTCACAGGATTCCAGTAATACCCATATTTTAAAGTGGCATACTCGCAAGATTGAAAAAGAAATAAAGCTAAAAGTGGCCAAAGTCTCTTCATAAAATGCTCCATATTTTGAAGTGATGGTAGCAAATTAATGGGAGGGGAAGAAAAGAAGTGAAATATATACCCTGGCCGTCAAAAAAATTGACATCACCAGGGCAGTGGAAAATTAACGTAAGACTTTAAGCTGAAAATAATAATTAGAATCAGTGAAAGGACAGCTGTCCTGTTTTTTTAGGATAGATATATGAGAGAAAGCTTTCAGGGATTCCTTAATAATTTTAACATTGATGCTGCATGAAGGATTGAAGACATCTCCTTTAAATTCAAGAATTGATTCTTCACTTCCATTTATGCGAGGAAGATCAAAACGGGCCGTCACATAAACTGGGCCTGCATACCATCCTGAAGTTATGCCACCCGAACAACGAACATCTATGCCAGTGGCACCTAAAGTATCGAGAACATCGTAAGTTTGATCCTCAACATAAGAACAAGCATAATAGGATTGGCGGTTTCCTTCCTGCCCAAAATGAGTAAAGGAAATTTCGGCTCCTATGGCCGTCAAACTAGTCAGAATTGAAAACATAAAAAATAATTTTTTCATCATTTATCCTTTATTGAAGTTTACGATTAATCTTTTTGAAATTGAGCCATAGCTGAGACTTGAGGAAATCAAGATCTAAATGCAGTTGTTCTGAGGCACGAAGATAAATCTCATGAATATCTAGATGCTTTTGATTATCAGTCTCCAAAAATAAATTCTCGATCGGGACAAGAGGTAAAAGCTCGCGAATCTGAGGAGAGTTATCAATCGAAAGGCCAAAAGAAAAATAGCAATTTGAATGAAGACGGAGAAGATTTTTAACTAATTCTTCATTCCCACGAAAATCATGAAACAACCAAGGAACCGAAGGTGTCTTGTCTTTAATGATTTCAAGAAAATCCGATCCTGCCCGCACATTATGGATAATAAGGGGAAGTCCAAGCGATTCAGAAAGTTCAATATGCCAATTCAAAAGCTCTTTTTGTTTTTCAAAAAACTCTGGATACATTCGATCTAGGCCTGTTTCACCAATGCCCCAAAGTTTTCCAGACTCCGCGAGCTCAAGAATCTTGATTTTTAGTCTTTCAATATCCTCAGTCGAAATATCTTCTAACCACCAGGGGTGAATTCCAGCACATGAATATTCACCAATAAGTTTTTGCTCCTTAATTTCATCGATCGATAAGGATGAGACCTGAATATTGGTTTCAGAAACGCCTCTTAAGTGGGTGTGAATATCAAGATAAGATAAAATAGACACGATCAGTGACCCCTCAGCAAAAGCTTTCCATTTACTCATTACTACCTTTTTTAGTAAAAGAAGTCTAAGATCCAAAGCTTTTAACACTGCGCGACGTAACTAAGGGACTCCATGAATCTCATTCCAGAAAATATTGAAGAATACTGCGTAAACCACTCCACAAGAATTTCAAATTTAGCAAGAAATCTGATGGATTATACGCGCTCTAATATCCATGGAAGCCAAATGCTTATTGGAGAGATGGAGGCTTCTCTATTTACTTTTCTCATTCAGTTCGGTGGTGTGAAAAAAATTCTCGAACTAGGAACTTATACTGGTTTTTCCTCTCTCATTATGGCCGAAGCTTTACCAGATGATGGTGAAATTATCACGATTGATATTAATCCTCACACTACTGAGATTGCTAAAAAATACTGGGCCGAATCTCCTCACTCAAAAAAAATTAAATTGATTTTAAGACCTGGGCCTGAAGCCTTGGCGGAAATTCATCAAGAGTTTGATCTAATCTTTATTGATGCGGACAAAAATAATTATCCTCACTACCTGAAGTGGGCCACTGAACATCTTTCACAAAATGGACTTATTATTTCTGATAATACTTTATGGAGTGGAAAAGTGCTTCAGGACGGACTTGATAAGCAAACTGACTCCATTAGAAAACACAACAAAGAAGCATTTGAATTAGAAGGGTTTACAAAAACTCTCCTTCCCATCAGAGATGGTATCTTTCTTATCACTAGAAATAAGTAAAACTTAAGCTGCTTCTGGATCTTTTTTAAACTCAGGAATTCGCGTTTTAGGAAGTAAGACCTCATTCGGTTTAACCGTGGCCCCTTTACCTACTCTCACGTCTCCAAACAGTGAAGCTCGAAGGCCAATCGTGACATTATCCTCAATGATGAGTTTATCGATAACAAGCATACCTTTCATCCCATAATGAGCGATAAGCGTGGCAGAACCACCCACTGTCACATAATCTCCAAGTTCAATTAGACATGGATCTGAAATATTTGTGGTGTTGATCATTGTCCCCTTACCAACTTTCATTCCCATCATTTGGAAAAATAATTTATTCAGTGGAGTGGGAGTAATAAACTCGAGGAAAGTATAGCGAACAAGATATGTGAGTGCATTATGGTAGTACCAAGGAAGCACAGATATTGAAAACCAAGATGTTCTGTGGGGTCTAACTTTCAGAGGAAGTATTTTATTAATTGCAGGGACGACAAAGATAAGGGTTATTCCATAAGCAAAAAAACCTGCGGCAAGACTTAAACCTAAAGCAATTGAATGAAGCACAAAAGGTGCAGTTTGAGTTGCCTGTGAAACGAATTGGTAAAGCATGACACCAGGAGTGAAGGAGAGTCCCATGGCAATTATGTAAAGAAGAGCAATCGGCGCTAGAGCAAAAAGGAATCCAAAAGTTTTAAATTTCCTGAGGATACTTTCAATGACTCCAGCGAGACCAGGGCGATTAGATTTTGTAGTATTAACATCAATTCTTTCATTATTCATAGATTGATTATACGTGAAGTTCAAAATAAATTACAAAAAATCTAATCACTCGGCTATTTTTTCTCTTATAATGGGTTATGCTACAAATAGTTCTTTTTCTTTTCTCCATCTTTCTCTCTCAAATAAGTTATTCAAAAACTTGTCTAGGGAATGAGGATTTATGTCAAAAAAAATATGATGAAATCACCTTTCTCACGACCCATAATTCGTTCAATTATTCCAAACGCGGCCATCTAAAAAAATATGGTCCTCAACTCTATCTATTTCCTAACCAAGAACGTCCCATTCAAGATCAACTTGATCATGGAGTGAGAGCGCTCATGCTCGATTTGCACTATCGAAAGGGCAAGGTTGTGCTTTGTCATGGTGGCAAAGGATGCGGATTGCTTGGTGTGGATCTGGCAGGAGATATCCTTAAAGATCTTAAAGAATTCTTGGTCCAACACAAAAATGAAATTATTACTTTAATCCTAGAGTCCTACGTTTCCACTCAGGATTTGAAAAATGAATTAGATAAATCTGGTCTATCACCATACCTACATTGCCAGGATCCTATGCGGCCCTGGCCAACAATTAATGAGATGCTAGATTCAACTGCTAGTATGAATAAAAGTCAAAATTGCAGCTCGCCAGGAAGGCTTGTTATCCTGAATGATCGAATTGAAACTCAAAATCCAAATTGGAATTTAGATCTTTTTGGAAAATTTGCCTTCGAAACTCCCTATTCATTTAAAAAAATTAACGACATGAAATGCACCATAAACAGAGGAGAAATTGGTCATCCTCTTTTTATCTTCAATCACTTTACAACTCTTGTTAGTGGAAAAAAAAGGGACGCAAAAAAAATTAATCAAAAAGCTTTTCTCCTTAAGAGGGCCTCTGAATGCCAAACTCATATTGGAAGGAAAATTAATTTTTTAACGGTTGATTTCTTTCTGTCAGGTAATCCGCTTGCTGTAACTGACATCCTCAATCAAGAACTACCTTAATTCGGTAAGTTCTCTCCTCATACTTCAGACCCAAGATAGAATTCAAAAAATCATTTATTTAGCCGATATAAAGATGAGGAGTTTACTTTGTAAATGAACTTATTCTTGAAGACGATAAATCTTCTGGCCCTCATTGTATCTTTGCTCTTGTTGCAAAGTTGTCAGCCTATTGTGTCTGAGGGAATGCTCAATGATCAAGGTTCATACCCAGATGAAATTATTCTTGTTGATGCTCTTCAACTTTCCTCAGAAACGGGCTCTTCACATCCCGCTTTTACAGTTAAACTCGTTGATAGAATTAATAATCCAGTCCCTCACGCAAATATTTCTCTGCTGACAACATCGGGGAGTGCTTTTGCTTCAAGTTTAAAAACAAATAATAATGGTGAAGTCGATATCACTTGGAATTTTGGTTATCACGTTGGTCTTCAGCAACTTAGAATAATCGCTGAACTTAACGGGTATATTACTAATAAAGTTGTGAGTGTTCTTCTCAATCAATCCACACCTTCTGCATCTTTAAGTACGATTACAGGAACCACAAATATTCCGGCAGATGGACTTTCACAATCAACCATTACTATTACGATAAGAAGCGCAAGTGGAATTGGTATCGCTGGAATTTATCCTACATTCAGTGCAACAGATACTGGAGATAAAAATCTTTACACAAACTGTACTGAAACAAATGCTGGTGGAGTCTCTCTTTGTACGCTTCGATCTCGAGCAGCTGAAATTAAAACTCTTCAGATACTGACTCCCGTAATTAAAACTGGTGGGACAACGGCATTCATAACTCTAACTCCTCTGGCGGCCATTGGTTTTAGTACCCAGCCAATAGCAGGAACAACAGACGAAGATTTTATTACTCAACCCATCGTTACTGGTTATGATGCCTATGGAGCATTGGATACGACCAACATTACATCCGTCATTGATCTCACAGCTTACTCGGGCCCGAGTTGTAGTGGTTCAGTCATCACAAGTTCACTCGGTGGGGCAAGCTCTGTTTTGATGGATGAAGGAATAGCAATATTTTCAGATTTGAGACCGCTTAAAACAAGTATTAAATCACTTAAAGCTACGACGGGTTCATTATCAGCTTGTTCAAACGTTATAAATGTTGCCCCTGGAGCTGCAGCACTAATAGCCATAAATTCTGGAGATGCACAAAGTGCTGTTGTAACGAATGACCTGAATCCATTTATAGCACTCATTACTGACGCTAATAATAATCCTGTTCCAAATGCGACAGTCAACTGGTCTATCACGTCTGGAACAGGAACCCTTTCTGCCAACTCGAGTTTATCTGATAGCTCGGGCCTTGCATCATCCACTCTGACTCTTGGTACGGTCGCTGAAGATTACACTGTTGAAGCAACATTAGATGGCACGACAGAAAGTATTACTTTTTCAGCAACAGGATTAGCAGCACAACCAGCGACTATCGAAATTGATTCGGGAGATCTGCAGACTGGATCAGTCGGTTCTCCTCTCGTGGCGGAATTGGCCGTTGTAGTGAAAGATGCTCACGGAAATTTGGTGCCAAATATTCAAATCAACTGGTCAAATACAACTGGTGCAGGTTCCCTCGGTGCTAACTTCTCCACCACAGATCAAAATGGGATCGCGAAAGTGATTTATACCCTTGGTACTGTTGCCGGTCTTAATGAAGTCACGGCCACAGTTAATAATCAGGCCATGCTCAATGTTAGTTTTAGTGCAACTGGCACACCGGGTGCTGCAGAACTCATTGCCGTTAGCTCTGGTAATGGTCAAATCGGTGACTATGTGAACCCACTTGCGGGCCCAATGGAGGCGATTGTAACAGACATTTATAACAATCCCATTGAGAATGTTACGATCAACTGGCTCACAACTCCAGGATCTCTATCATCCGCATCAAACCTTTCAGATTCACTCGGCATATCCTCCAATATTCTCACACCAGATCCTTTAATCGCTGGAACTTATACCGTGAGTGCAACGATTAATGGGACAAGTATATCAACCACCTTCACTCATACAATTAATCCACCGGCCCCACAGAATGTTGCGATTGCTGCAGGCACAGGCACAGTTGATCTCTCTTGGGATGCTGTTGCAGGTGCAGATAGTTATAATGTCTATACCTCACCAACAAGTGGAAGTGGCTATACCCTCTTAGGAAATACGGCGACAAGTCCTTATTCCATGACCATCGCAGCTTCACCCAATACTTATATTGTGATTAAAGCGCTACAAGGAAGTTTTGAGAGTGTTTATTCAAGTGAGATCGTAGCACCTGATATTCCTTCGTGGGCAACACAGTTAGGCCTTACGACTGCGGCGGGAACAAACAACTACACGATGAATGCGAAAGGCAATGACTTATGTAAAGTTTCAGTACGTGCGCTAGATGGCTCCATTTATTGTGCAGGTTCAACCACTGGAAGTTTGGGAGAACCGAATGGTGGTGGTAAGGATGCTATCATCGTGAAGTTTAACCCTGATACTAGCGTCGCCTGGGTCCGACAGCTCGGAGCTCTTACTAAATCTACCACAGGAAATAATATTGGATCGGAAGAGTGTACGGGACTAGCCTTATCTACAGACCTATTGTCTGTCTACTGCGCTGGACAGACCACTGGCAATATGAGCGAGACTAATGGTGGAGGACAAGATGCATTTATTGCGAAAATAGCATCTGATGGAACTATTACCTGGGCCACCCAACTCGGTCTGACTAATGGCAATGACTTTAGCAAAGGCAACAGTACTGGAGACGATACATGCAATAGCGTAGTTGTTGATGCTGCAGAAAACATCTATTGTGCTGGAACGACAACAAGTACTACAGGAAATGATCAAAATGCTTTTGTGGTTAAGCTTCTCCCAACAGGAGCAGTTGATTGGCTGACGGAAATAAATAATACGACAAACCCAACCGGAGCCGATCATTTGCGAGATGATATTTGTTACAGTGTTGTAACAGATGGCACATCTGTTTTTTGCGCTGGAGCGACGAATGGAAATATGGCAACGATTATTAGAACGAGTACAGACCTTGATATCTTCATGTTTTCCTTAAATGCCTTTACTGGAAACCTAGATTGGATAAAACAAAAATATGAAGCAAGTCAAGAGGATGACTACTGCTTAAGTCTTGCTTTAAATTCTTCAACCACACCAAATCAGCTCTATTGTGGTGGAAAAACGCTTTCAGATCTTGATGTTTCAAGCAATGGAGGATTTGATGCAATTGTCATGAGTGTTGATGCGACAAGTGGTGCAGAAATCGAGACCACTCAAATAGGAACGGCTTCAGATGATGCCTGCTTAAGTATCGCCACCAATGGAGGATTTGTAGTGTGCGGTGGTGAGACCAGTGGGAACCTAACTGAGGTAAATGGTGGATTAACTGATACTTTTGTGAGTGTATTTACGAGTGGATTAGCTCACATATTAACAAACCAACTAGGCTCAACGTCACCATCAAATACATCACAATCTGAATCTTGCCAGGGAATTAGTATTTCAGATGGTTTACCTCCTTATACAATTAACTGTGTTGGTGAAACAACAGGTGAGTTAGGTGACACTAATTCTGGAACAGGTTTTTCTTCAGATATCTTTATCCAACAACTAGAATTTGATACAACATTCCCAACTCTATTCCAAAATACAATCAATCAAATCGGCTCCTCATTTTCTCAAAATATAATTGCAAACCGTGCTCTTGCCTCAGAAAGTTGTAAGAGTATTACAAAAGACAGCTCTGGAAATACTTACTGTGCAGGCCATACTTATGGATCTCTTTTTGAAACAAATGCAGGCGGAGCAGACGCAGTGGTGATGAAATTCGATGCAACGGGAAGCCTTGTGTGGAGTGTGCAATTAGGAGAAGACACCACAAGCGATCCAAGTTTTGACCTCGAGATGGATGCAGATGCCAGTGGAGATGAATTCTGCCGTAGTATTGCTCTTGATTCAAATGGTAATGTTTATTGTGGCGGTTATACCAGTGGCGGGCTCAAAGAACCTAATGGCGGCGGAAATGATATTTTTATCATGAAGCTTACTGAAGACGGAATTATCACTTGGGTTAAGCATTTTGGTAACGATACACCAATTCTTACAGGAAATAACTCAGGAGATGATAAGTGTCATGCCATCACCATTGTGTCGGCAGCAGATGAAATCCTCTGTGTGGGTGAAACGACTGGGTTTATTGGAGAGGCCAACGCCGGTGGAAGTGATGCAGTTGTTATTAAATTTGATACTGATGGTGATCCTATTTGGGCAAATCAAATTGGTCTCACAAGTACGGTAACGGCGTTAACACCTAATAAATCAAATGATGATGTCTTCTATGCCGTTACTCAAGATAACTCCGGATTTATCTATGCTGCAGGTTCGACGAAAGGAAGTCTTTTTGATGATAACCTTAATACGAATCAGGATATTCTTATAGCCAAATTTGACATAAGCGATGGCTCAAGAGGATGGAGTACACAGGGTGGTCCAACTACATTTTTAACAGGCTCAACTGCAGGCAATGATGTTTGTTATGGACTCGCCATTAATAGCGATAAAACAAGTATTTATTGTGGAGGTTCTAGTGACGGTGCACTTGGAGATGATAATGCAGGCACAATAGATGCCGTTGTCATGTCCTTCAATTCAAGTAGTGGCTCTAGAAATTGGATTACACACCTAGGTGTCCAAAATTTATTAATCCACGGCTCAGGGTCCAATAGTGGTTCAGATGAATGTCTCTCGATCGCACTCGATGACAGCGATAAGATTTACTGTGGGGGTAAAACAGATGGCAATTTGGGTGAAAATAATGGCGGTATATCAACCACAGATGCCTTTATTGCTAAAATTGACTCTACAGGAAGTCTAGGCGACATATTTCAGTTAGGAGATACAACAGTCGATAGTGGTCCAAACAGTGAAAATGAAGCCTGTGAATCAATCTTAATAACAGACACAGAATCCCCTGTCTGTGGCGGATATACTTTTGGCTCTCCAGGTGAAAATAATGGTTCAGGCGGAGATGGCATAAGTAGCGATGTCTATATATTCAAATTAGATTCAAGTGGAACATTCTAATTTAATATCTTTTCGTATTATTAATCATAGCCCTTTTTGTTCTTAATGATGAAGTTGAAGCCCAAAATGAATTCTCATCAACTTCAAACGAAGTTAAATGAAGTCCTTGAATTAACTTCAATGTTTAACTCTGATCTTGCCTCACAACTTAAGAATGATCTAACTCTCTCATCAAAAAAATAGGACAAAAAGAGTTTATACCTCAAAACAGGCCTTTTAAGTGCCCTTTTTTATTCATCTTAAATGTTCATAAACTAGTCAAAAAAAGTCATAAAACTGGCATAGGGATTGAAGTAATAACTATATAACTTTCGAAAGGACATCCTATGATGCGAATTTTATTAGGGCTATTAGTAATTACCTCTGTCTATTCTTTAGACGGCCATACTAAGAACTCTGAAATCCATTTTCAGCTGAAAGCATCAATACTTCAAAAGCTTCTTAATGAGGCCGTAGGATACATTGGAAATGAAAACTTAGAAGTTACAAGAACACTACCTAATTACAATCACGCCATCAAAATTAACTTAAATGATTATAAGTTTAATAATGAAATGCTTGAATATGCTCATAATTTTGCCCGAGTAGATAAGCAAGGGATGGGAAATTTAAATATTCTCATCGAAAAGCCACAAGTTAAAGGTGAAATATTTTTCAATGAGCCGATAATTGAAAAAGAAAAGGACGGACGTTTTTTTCTAACGGTAGATGCACAAATAAAAGACTACCAGGTAAAATTCGATCATGTATGGTTTACATCTTCAGGTCTTATTGAACTTGATGAATTATCTGAAAACAGTTGTCACAATCTTATCAGTTCAAAAGATGCTGTTGAGGGCGAAGATTTTCTTATCAATGCTCATGACTCAAGAGACACCATTAGAAGTTACTTGAACAATTTTTATAGAAATCTATCCCGGGAATCGTTTAAAGGACATGAAGGTAACCTTTGGGCGAGAGTCGATAATTTTCAATTAGGTTGGGGATCAAAAAAATACTACAACGATTCAAGGAATGTCCTCCGTCTTAAGATTAAGGCCCTTATTGATCCAAAGACAGGTGGGGAAAGAGTAAAACTGGTTTCTTTTACACATAATCTAAATAAAAAAGGCGGGGCGCAACTTCCAATCTATATGCCTGCTAGAAATATTATTCTTCCCCCAACCTTTATTCGTACTCAATCTCGAAAGATCGTTGATGGTGTGCAAACGAATGAAGAAATCCCTCGCTGTACTTATATTAATGATGACCCCGTAAGAGATATGATTTCAAGTTTTTCAAAGGAAATTAGTAAACAAATTTCAATTCAACTAACTGACAACAACGTAAAACGAATCATTGAAGTGGTTAATGAAAAGCTAAAATCACTTTCAATCCCGGCCCTACCGGAAACCATGGCCGTAGGAAATGAGGACAATCGTTCAATTAAATCACAGTACAACTTAAATGGGAGAAACTTTTACTTTTATCAAGATGTTGAATTTGATTTCAATAGAGATCTCTATGGATTGATTAAAAACTTTACGACTTACAGAGCAGCATTAGGTTTTGACAATCTAGATGTTAATCAAAACGCAAATGCGCTAGAGCTAGGGCTAAACTCTGATCTTATAATAGATGGGACAGAATTGATCTACAGAGAAAATGAAGCGGCAGTAAGACCTACTTTAGAAAAAGACTTCAAATGGAGTTATGATATTGGATCAGACACATCAGTTGCCATAAATGGCAAATTTTTAAATAAGATCATTAATCCAATCAAAGATCATTTTTTAAAAACGAATCTCCCCGACAGCGTTAACGTCTACATGGAGGACAACCTATTCCAGGTAGATAAAAATGGCTGGATTGATATTACTCCAAGAGTTGAACTTGATATCAAAGACATTGAAATTCTAAGAATATCTTTCAATGTCAAAGTTAAGCCAATACTTTACCATGGGCAGGATGGAAAAAGCTGGGTCAAATTGAATTACGATGTACCAAATGCAACGCAAATTATTGAAAGCATTCAACCAGGAAAAGTCCTCAAAGTAACCGAAACCGTTGCTGATATTATTTTATGGCCTTTTTATCCAGTGAAAGAATATGTCATCAAACCAAAAATCAAAGAAGCCATAAGATGGAGACTTCAAGCTTATATCGACAATATTAAAAAGAGTTACAAAGAAGTCGAGATCACTAATTTTATTAAATCTTATGGAATATTACCTAGCACTCTTAAGTTCCATAAATTGACATCAGATAATTACATGGAATTAAAACTTAATATAAGAAAATTCTACGGCCTGGACAAGGTTATGAAGGAGATCAAATGAAAAAATTAATTCTTCCACTCTTCTTCGCCCTTACTTCACAATCTTTCGCAGATAATTCTGTCATAAGATTCAGACAAGACAATCCTGATCTTGTTTTCCAAATGAAATTTAACGAAGAAAATAGAAACTACGTGATCAACCAACTTCGTGACAGCATAAAGCAAACTCAAGGTATTGATATCTTCAATCATAACTTTGAAAATCCTGAAGTACCAAAAATAACAAATGAAATTCTCCTTGAAGAGTATATAGACAAAAAAATGGCGCGTCTTATTCGAGATACGATTAATTTTAAACTGAAAGAAATTACAACTTCTTTTGACATTTATAATCTTTCCTATAAAACAGGCCAGCCAATCTTTCAATTTAAATCAAAATCTGAGTCAGAAAACAATATTGATCTATCACTTTCATTTCAGTTTCATCACTTAGAGGTCGATGTTGAAAATGTCTACATCAATAATCACTCACCAGGAGTACAAGTCACTCCTGATACTGAGGATCCAAGGAGAAAGAAAGTCACGGGTAAAGAGAACATGACTCTTATTGATGATATCTACCTAAAATTAGAAAGTATGGATGACAAGCCACTAATTCTTATTGAAACGGCAAACAATGAGCCCGCAATTATTTCAGGTGAAATTAAAATAAGACTTAGCAAAATCGACAACAAAATACTCGGTTTTGAATATATTAGTCATAATTTTGAAATTTTCAACTCTCAAGACGCCGAAAAATTAAAAGATAAAATTAAAATCTATCTTGGAAATGATTCAAAGATTGGCGGAATTGATGCAATTGAATTTGGCAGAACAGAAATAAAGCTTAATAACAACATCAACGATCTTGTTAACAAGAAGAGAGCCTTCATTCTTAATCTTGTGGCAGGCCCAATTGTTGGAGCTGTTAAAGGACAAAAAGTAACTGAACTGATAAAGAAAAATATAAATTCAATTAAAGTTAATGGTACAAAAACATTTGATATAAGCACTGGAAACAAAAATGAAAAGATCTCCCTTACCTCTGAAATCAACTCTGTTGGTATCATAGATAATGATGAATCTGAAATGCAACAGATTCACCTTTCAACAAATAACTCTGTTTCATGGCTCAATAATGCTTTTAGACCAGCTGAGATTTCACCATTTCCTTTTACTGATTCAAGGAATCATGAAAGATCACTTAATTTAATAACCGAAGAAATCAGAAATGGACATACTGATGTGATACTCAGCCTTGGGCAGGATTATATCAATACGATGGTGCAAACCATTACTAAGGGGAAGATAAACCTTCCTAATGATCCAACGACAAAAAGTGATGACATCATTACAAATGGAAAAAAAGGCGTATTTCTCATCCTTGACAATAAATCTGAAAATCAAGGTAAGGTTGTAGTCGACATTATGGTTAAACCAAAATTTTTCCAATCAATTGGATTAGCTATAGCAACTTTTAGAACAAAATTATACTTTCCACTGATACTCGTGCCTGAACTGTCAATTGTGATGAGAAATAATATTCCGACTCTTGTCGTAAAAGTTAAGGATGTTGATATGACAGAGGAAACATTAAGGAACGGTCTTTACGGCGTCGATAGTAATTTAAACAAAGGAATTAGTCGCAAACTTGTTCTAAAAAAGATCCGCGCTATTCTTTCAGGATTACAAGATTCAATCCTTGCCGAATTACCTATTAACAATCTTGAGGGAATAAATCTTGCGAACGTCACGAGTGTTGAATCAGATGGAATTGGAAGACTGAACATCAAACTTGACCTCGAAACCAAATCAGATGACGGTAGGAAACTTGCTGAAGTACTGCCAAAGACACTAAAAAAGCTTCTAGCTAAAAAATAATGATACCCAAGAAGTGACCTTTGATAAAAAGGTCACTTCGACCAAAAAGAGAGGAATGAACTTAAATCAATTGCTTTTACTTGAAGAGTTGGCCTAATTCCTAGTGGCGAGGCAGAACTCAAATGAGTTTCAACAAGAGAAAGTAAGACATCTTTCTTTGATTTTGAATAAACATAAGTACTCAATAAACTATGGGTAAATAAATAAAGATCATTATTTAATTTTTGAACCGAGCCTCCAGTAGCGACAAAAAAGAAAACGCCAGGATTTGCTTGATAACGAAAGAAGACCTTCTGATCAACAGGTGAAATCTCTTCAATCGCCGATTGAGAATGAAACTTATCATATCCAGCTACAAAATTATTAAATAACAATAAATGACCATTAGGTAGTACCTGAACATCATGAACTCGATGATTAAAGGCACCCTTATAACTTATAAAATTTAAAATTTTTTTCAAATCAGGACTAAGAAAAAAAATACCATCCTCTCTTCCATTCACAATGAAGTTACCAGCTTTCATATATGAATACTTCTTCTCTAACTTATTAGGTGGTATCTCGTAAAAACTATTAAAATGAGTTTTTTCATGGGTAACGTTGATTAACTCTTTTAACATTGGTTCAGCTTCCCTCAGGTATGGGAGATGATTTAACTGTTGATAAATTTCACTTGAAGATATTGAATGAATGATCTTACCTTCCAAATCATATATCATTAATTTATCATCCCGAGTTAGACCATGCTTTTCTTTAAGCAGATTTGAACTCATAACAAGAAATCTTTTTTTATCTAAAGTTTGATTCATTTGGTGATGAAAGTATCCTTTATGGGACCACGCCACCGATAAATCTTTATTCATTAATTTTATGTCATCAACTGTAGAACTAAAAAATCGACCATCCTCAAGAAAAATACAGGCACTCCCGGGGAATGATTTAATCAAGGAGCCTTCGAAATTAAAAATATCGCATTCATTTACGAGATGGAGTCTTTTCCAATCAGCAGCATGGGATGAACCAAGATAAAAAAAGAGGTAAAATAAGAATGATAGAAAAATCTTATGCATCAAAGAAGCTCACTTTAAAGATTGATATCTTAATTGTACGATGGATAAAAACATATACTACTTTTTTCTATAAAAATTTGATGAGATTTTTGAGTCCGGTAAATAAAGACGGATGATACTGACATCTGAATACTGATTCAAACTTTTGAGTGTTGGAGCTGTAATGACTGGTGGATTAATTGAGTCGTATTTTTCTTGAATAAGATTCTCATCAAAAGTAGTTAGAGTTTCTTGCTTATCAAGGGTAGACATCGAAGGGTACATAATACCTTGATATTCATGTCCTAAGCCTAATACGTGACCAACTTCATGAAGTATTAATGTTAGTAAATAATAAGCGCCATTATCAAACGGACTACTTGTAAATTCATATTCATGACCATTTAAAATAATATCAGTGTGTAAGATTTGATAAAAAGGCTTTTGAGGGTTATCCTTGTTCGTGTAGAAAATGATCTGAGTTACTGCTAAATTTGGTGCCTGTAAATCATCCACGGGCCCTTGAGCCAGATATATTCCATTTACGTATTTATCTTTGTAATAGTAATCACTTAGTTTGGTGAAATTTAGATTTGGAATTGTTCCTAATTCAGTAAAGAAATCAATATTTGCAGCACGCTCCCATTCATCAAGTCCAACTTGAGCAACTGTCTGAGATCTCAAATCAAAGTTGTTCGAAATCTTCATCATTATTGGAAAAGAACTTGAATCCCAGCGCATACTATCCATATCAACATCAGTGCGACTAATAATTCTTTCAGGATCATTAATTGATTTTCCGCAACCCGTAAGAAAAAAAATAACAAAAAAGAGATAAACACTTAGATTTTTCAAAAAATTCTCCAATTAAAATGTATCATTCCAAAAGAAATTCACAACAACTAAAGAAAATAAACTCAATGAAAGATATTAAGAGACTTTTAACAATCTATACGTCGAGTTCCTAAGAGGTTAAGATAAGGTATGTATCAATTAAGATCTTACCAAAAAGAAGCTGTGGAAAGTGCCATAAGTCATTTTCAACAGAGTAAAAATCCAGCAGTTATCGTGCTCCCTACAGGTGCAGGGAAGAGCTTGGTGATTGCAGAACTAGCAAGAATTGCCCGTGGCCGAGTCCTCGTCCTGGCCCATGTAAAGGAACTTGTAGAACAAAACTATCAAAAATTTATTTCTTTTGGCCTAGAAGCTGGACTGTACTCTGCTGGTCTTGGCAAAAAAGATGTTAAAGAAAAAGTTATTTTTGGAAGTATTCAATCAGTGGCAAGAGCTTCAGAAAATTTATTTCAAGAATTTTCTATTCTTATTATCGATGAATGCCACCGGATATCAGACGATAATTCAACCCAATACCAAGATGTGATTCAAGAACTAAAAGAAAAGAATCCAAGCATCTGTATCTTAGGTTTAACAGCAACTCCTTACCGATTAGGACTTGGCTGGATTTATGAGATATCTCCCAAAGGTGAAATTAAATCAGAGAAAGCCAGATTTTTTAAAAACTGCATCTTTGAGCTTCCATTGAGTTACATGATTTCCCAAAAATATCTCACTCCCCCAATTAAAGTAGATATACCAGTCACCTGTTATGACTTTTCAGAAATCACTGAGAAAGGAAGGATGTATACCTCGGGAGAGATTGATGAATTACTCAAAAATCAAAAAAGACTCACCCCACTCATTGTAAAAAACATTATCGATATTACAGAGAAGTTTAACCGCAAAGGAGTCATGATCTTTAGTAGCACAGTCAAACATGCTGAAGAAATCATGACCTACCTCCCTGAAAAGGAATCAAATATCGTTATTGGTGAAACGGACTCACAGGAAAGAGATCGCATTATTGAAGAATTTAAAAATAAAAAAATAAAATATCTTGTTAACGTATCCGTTCTCACCACGGGCTTCGATGCCCCCCATGTGGATGTGATCGCGATCCTTAGGCCCACAGAATCTAATAGCCTTTATCAACAAATTATCGGCCGAGGTCTTCGCCTAGAAGAGGGAAAAAAAGATTGCTTTATACTGGATTACACCGGCATGGGGCACGATATTTATCGCCCTGAAATCGCGGATAAAAAACCTCAAAAGGACACAATACCCGTTAAAGTGGAGTGCCCTCAATGCCAATTTATTAATGATTTCTGGGGATACCTTGATCCAGAGGGAGAGGTCATTGAACACTTTGGAAAAAAATGTAGAGGATCAATTATAACAAAAGATCACAAAAAATTTACCCCGTGTCAGTTTCGATTTAGATATAAACTCTGCCATCAATGTTCTAGTGAAAATGATGTGACAGCTCGAGAATGTCACAAATGCCACGCCGTACTCGTGGATGCGGATTCAAAATTAAAACAGGCCAAACTTTCAAAGAATAGTCATATCCTCATTCCTGAAAAAATGAGCCTGAATAAAAAAGAAGATAAAAACGGGAATGCATATCTAGAAGTCAGATACTACGATAACGATGCTCAATTCCTTTCTGAAGCTTTTTTCTTTAATCACCCAAGCTCCATCATGAAATTCAAGATCAATTTCCTACGTTGGCATCAAAAAAGACCAGAAAAAGCCATCAATCTTTCAAGTATTGAAGACATTCAAAAACAACATAAAGACCTAAGAATGCCTTCATTTGTGATCGCGAGAAAACAGGAAAAATTCTGGAAAATAACGGAAAAGATATTTTCAGAAGAGCTTGATTAAATCTTCTTAAGGACTTGCTCAATTTCTTTTAAAAATTGGGCCGCATACATCCCATCCATCACGCGATGATCAAATCCGAGGACAAGATTAAAAGATTTAGAAAAGCTTGAAGGGGCACAAATCCCCAGAATCGCCCCCTGATCTTTATTCACAACAGGCATAAAATCTTTCACACCTAGTGAAGAAAGGTCAGTCACGGTAAATGTGCCACCGATAAGATCAGCACCTTTAAGCTCATCCCGCATATAATTCATGGCCAACTCTTTAAAAGACTTCGAAATATCCTCAAGAGTCATGGAGCTGATATTTTTTATGACAGGGACCTTCAAGCCCTTACCAATATTGATCGCAAGACCAAGATTAAACTCTTGATAACGTCTCAATTTATTATGATGAAAACATGTATTCACCAATGGGTATTTTTTTATGGCGAGACATAAAGAAAAAGAGATGATCTCCCCTAGCGTAGATCCAGGATTTTTCTTCTGGATATTTTCAAAAATCTCATTTGAGTATTCACGAGTGACTTTTGAGTAAATAACGTCTTTTGATTGATTTAAATAATGAATCTCAAATGACTTTGTTCCAGATGGTTCTTCGTCAATAAAAGGCACATCTGAATGAGAAGATTGGTTCTTCTCGCCTTTGGGCTGAATTGACTTTTTTTCTATATAGGCACGAACCTCTTTCTCTCCTACCCTTGAACCAAGAGCTAAAAATATTTTTTCATCTAGGCCGTAATCAGTAATTATTTTTTGCGCCTTTCTTGTGATCACACTTCCCGATGTGAGTCCCTTAGAAGTCTCTTGGGAAAATGTAAATTGACTATCAGAGCTGATCGCAAAAAGTTTTTCACCAACTTCGACACGATCACCCTCACTGGCTTCATAAAAAAGATAGCCCTCTTGAGAAGCTTCTACATCATATGAGTTTTTAGTTGCTTCGAGGGTACAAATGAGATCACCAGTTTTAACTTTGGCGCCACTTTTCAAATTCCAAGAACCAATGATGACGAATTCATCATTCGGGTTTTCTCTTAATACATTATAGATAAGATCACTCATCAAATAACTCCCAAATGGCGTTTTCAATTTCTAAAGCACTCGGCAACACTTGTTTCTCGAGATAAGTACTAGCAGGTAAAGGCATCGATTTAGAGGCTATAGACTTAGAATAAAAAGTGAATTCACTCGAAACCTTTTTAGAAATTTCGGCCAAGACATAATCTGAAAGATTATGCACCGGTGTTCCCTCTTCAATAAAAAGGATCTTTCTTGTTTCTTTCAAAGATTGAGAAATGGCTTCTTTTAAACATTCAGAGTTCATATCCAGAGGATAGAAAACATCAAGATAGACTTCTTCATCACTGAATTTATTCATGATCGATTCAACCAGCAACCCAGCGGAGCCAAAAGCCACAACTGTTACATCTTTTCCTTCTCCAGTTGAGATTCTTGAATAAGGAAAAGCCTCATCAGATTGAGTGAAGTCGTATAGATCTGGAAGCTTCTTAAATGGGTCCTGAGAATAAAGTAATTTATGCTCAAAAACGAGAGCTGGTGATGATCTTTTATGAGTTAAATTTTGATAAAACTGAAAGGCATCCACTCTTGGATGAAAAACAAAAACATCTAAGTCAGGAATTCCTAGGAAATACTTTTCAAGGCACTGGCTATGAGTCGCCCCATACCCACGCCCCCCACCCATCGGGGTCCTGATAATAAGAGGAGTTTCAAGATCACAACCAAACATACTTTTCATCTTGGCCGCATGATTAATAATCTGATCAAAGGCCAGGGCCATAAAATCACCAAACATGATCTCTGCAAAGGTCAGGCGTCCAGTTGTCGCGGCCCCAAGAGAGATTCCCACAATTGCAGGCTCGCTAATAGGCATATTCATGACTCTAGTTGGATATGCTGCTGAAAGACCTTTACTCGCTTTAAAAGCCCCTCCATAAGGATCTAGGACATCTTCACCTAGGAAGATTGCTCTTTCATTATTTTTAAATATTTCATGAAAGGCCCGGTTAATTTCTTTTAACTGAGTAGTCTGATTTGAATTGAGAGAAGGATTGAGTTCTTTATGGGTAGAGCTTTTTTTAGCAGCACTTGATATCTTAATTGAATCTTCGGCCTTAAGCGCTTTTTCCACAATCACATTAACGTAATTATCAAAGGCCATGAGCTCGTCATTAAGCTCATCACCATGTTGACTTAAATAGATATTAAGAGAGTCATCATTTCTAGCTTTTTGAATTTCATTGATATCCCTTGAGTCATCACCTTTTGAGTGAGGATTCAACCGATAGGTCTGAATTTCAAAAATCGCCGGGCGAGATTCTTTTCTGACAAAATTCATCGCCATATTCATTGTTTCTAGAAGATTGTCAGGAGAATTAGTAGAGCCTTGAAAAAAATCAATCCCAAAGGCTTGGGCACGCCCACTAATGGAACCAGAAAGAGTTTCATGCTGAGAGGTCGATTGAGAGTAAAAATTGTTTTCAACAACAATCAGATGAGGAAGGGAATGCTTTGAAATAAAATTCAATGTTTCATAGATAATTCCCTGACCTAGGGTTCCGTCACCGATGAAAGAAACAGCAAGATTATTATTATTCGCAAGTTTATTTGAAAGCGCTATTCCGGCCGCAGAGGGAACCATTCCGCCTTGGATACCCGAAGAATAAAAACCTTTCCGATGAAGATGTTGAGATCCACCAAAGCCCTTATTCACTCCATGTGGCTTACCAAGGATTTCCGCCACAAGCCCTTCATAGTCCTCATAAATTGAGAGATAATGTCCATGACAGCGGTGATTAGAAACAACCGTATCACCAGGATTAAGATTCTTGGCGACAGCAATGCCGGTAAATTCTTGGCCTACACATGTATGGATTGTGCCACCGACAACTCCCTTACCAAAAAGATCAAGAAGCGTTTGTTCAACTTTTCTAATCTTATAAGCAAGAAGATAGGAATCTTTAATCATTAGTTAAGTCTCGATTTAATTTCGGTAAGAATATTGTCGACAGATGTCATAACTGCAGCAGTTGCACCATCAAATCGAAATCCAAATGATTTTTCAATTTCAACAAGAAGAGTTATGTGATGCATAGAATCCCAGTCTGAAAAATTGTCACGAGAGAGTTCTTTCGAAAAAGTGAAATCCTCGCTAAATACAGCGCTAAAGCAAGTATGAATTTTTTGCATCATTTGATCTTCGTTCATTTTTTTCTCCAGATTTCATCAAGCATATATTTTGAAAATTTTCTTGTTGGATGGGTTGAGTTACCAAAGAATTCAGTTGTATTAAATTCACGTACTTTTTCTGTCGTAAAGTCATGAACATTTTCAAAAGTTTCGGCCAAAACATTTTTGTAAATTTTGAGAGCATTATTCATATGAGGATCGGCCTGAATTTTTTCCAGATGGTCGATAGAAACAGGCGCCGAAATCACAACCAAGTTAATTCCAGCATCCTTGCATTCTTTTTGGATTTTTTTCAGCATTTCAACACGATTGAGATCAAGGATCCAGTTTTGGTGAGAGAATTGAACAACCTGGACGGGACCAGTTCCATCTTTTTGAGGGATATAATTTCCATGGGCCAGATACTGATGGCGGATTTCACCGGCGATATTGATTAAGATCACACGAAAAGTATCTCTTAATGCATCTAGAGTCATGTAGTTGTTAGAAAAGATATCTTCTTTAATGTAGGTATTTTTTGATTCTTGCCCTAAGAAATCTTTCAAAGGAGACGAATAAAGAATTTTATCAGTCTCATAATTTTTATCCAGATCGACAAAGGCAACTTGAAGCACAATGAGCTTAGGTTTAAACATCGAGCGGATGTGGTTGATGATGGCAACATAATCCTCTGGAGTTGTATGTTGAACAGCATAATTAAACGTCTTAAGACCCGTTAAAGCTTCAAGATCTTCAGTGTGATATTTATGAGCGGTTGAACTGCCTAGGATAAAGGCTTCATAGGCATCTTTAGAACTCTCCAGAAGATAGAATTTATTCTCCCGAGAACTGGCCACTGCTTTTGTTTTTAGACCAAAAACGTTAATCCCTAATTTGTCATAAGGGTCAACAGCAATGATCAGTCCATAAAGACCGAAGAATAAAAGACCTGAATAGAGAAAAAAATAGCTATTAAATTTTTTCATATTAAAAATTAAAATAAATAAACTCAGTTAATCTATTGAGACCAAAAAGGCATAAGACAAACATCATGGCCGTCACTAAAGCCTCTTTATGAGTTCTTTTAAATTCTTGTGCATGCTCCACGGAGTTTTTCATTTTTCTCACAATGAAAAAACAAATGATAATCAAAGCGAGATGAATATTCTCATCATTAACCATGTGAGGCCCATACTTAATACCCCAAGAATTCATAAGTTCAGTGGATAAAATACCCTTCGGTAACTGGAAGCCAGAAAAACCAAACATGCCCTTATAAATGCGCCAGGCCTGTTCGACCGTCTTCGCCCGGAACATGGTAAAACACATGGAAACAAAAATAAAAGTCACTGGCCACGAGACATAAACAGGAAGCTTAATTTTATATTTCTTCCAATTGTGATGAATCACGATCGCAGCTCCGTGGAGAACTCCAAAGACAACAAAAGTCCAGGCAGCACCATGCCATAACCCTGCAATTGTCATGGCGAGAAACATGGAGAGCATCATGTACGGGAAAGTCATCTTCGGCATAGAACGAACAATAGGAGTAAAGATGTAGGCCGTAATAAAATTAGTTAGAGTGATATGCCAACGAGACCAGAAATCTACAATGTTGGTAGACTTATAAGGCGACTTAAAATTTGCAGGAATCTTGATATTAAACATGGCCCCTAGGCCGATCGCCATATCTGAATAGCCACTAAAATCAAAATAAATCTGAAAAGCATAAGCGAGAGAAGTTCCCCAAGCATAAAAGAAATGCAGATCCCCTACATGTTTAAATCCTTCACTTGCAAAAGGAGCAAAGGTATCAGCAATGATCACTTTTTTAAAAAGCCCAATCGTAAAGATGAAAATTCCTAATGAAAGGCTTTCAGCTTTAAAGCTCTTATTATCCTTGCTCTGAAACTGAGGAATGATGTCTTTGTAGTGAACAATTGGCCCGGCCACAAGCTGAGGGAAAAAAGTAACAAATAGGCCATAATCAATAAATTTATTCTCTTTGGCCTGTCCCGTATAAACATCAATCACAAAAGCCAGTTGTTGAAGAGTGAAAAAAGATATTCCAAGAGGAAGAACAATTTTTAAGAGACCAATCTCTGAACCAAACAGCCAATTCACGTTCTCAATAAAAAAATCCATGTATTTAAAAAAACAAAGCAATCCGATATTAAATAACAAAGCAAAATAAAAAAGTGCTTTGCGCTTGCTCGGGAGTTTGATTTTCATCAAGAATTCAGAAATGTAATAATTGACCAAAATTGAAGTCATAATCAAAATTGAGTATTTAACATTTCCGTAGGCGTAGAAAAAAAGTGAAGAGAAAAAGAGTGAGTATTTCGCAGCAGAAACTTTCTCCCATTTTAAAAGCAAAAAGTAAGTCAAAAGACTCAACGGCAGGAAGAGAAAAATAAAGATATATGAATTAAAAAGCATGGAAAAAAGCTAACATGAGCAGAAGAACTTTGACTATGATTTCTTAAACTTAATAGCTGAGCATGGGTCAGTGATTTAACCGACCCCTATGCTTTGCGTTAATAAAACTTACTTAAGAAATTTAATGAGCTCTTTAAAAGACGCTTCGTCGGCATCTTTATTATAGGAAATAGGGATATTAAATTTTTTCCCAACCGCTGTAGAATTAGGATTCGTGAAGGCGTGAGTCGCGCCTTTATAGTTAATAATTTTAAAATTGGCCTTCGCAGCCTTCATTTCTTTTTCAAATGCTTTAACTTCCTTCTTAGGCACCATCGGATCAGCATCACCGTTTAAAGCTAAAATCTTGGCCTTAATTTGAGGATTTTGGATTGAAGTGGCAAGACCTCCATGAAAACTTACAACCCCTGAAATCTCTGCACCACTTCGGGCGAGATTAAGAGCTTGAGTTCCTCCAAAACAATAACCAATCACAAAAATTTTATTCGTATTCACATGGGGATCTTTCTTAACGGCCTCAAGATATTTTACGAGGCGAGAAATACCAAGTTGAGGGTTTTGATAAAAAGGTGTCGCCAAAGCCTGAGCTTCCTGAGGAGTCGTCACAACTTGCTCGTTTCCGTATAAATCCACAGCTAAAACGGCAAAACCTTCGGCTTTCAGCATTTCTGTGCGCTTTATAATGTAATCATTTCTTCCCCACCACTCGTGAACAATGATGACCAGAGGAAGTGGTTCTTTAAATTGCTTTGGAAGTTGAATAACACTCGAAAAAGTCTTCCCAGTTTCTTCAAATTTAATTTCTGGTGAATAATTATTTTTCATATTGTCTTTTTTTGTTGAACAAGCAGAGACGAAGAGAAGTACTACAATTAATATATTTTTCATGATGATTCCTTATAATTTTTTTTAAATTCTAATTTAGCTGATCCATTTATTCAACTTATATCGTTATCCTGCGTCTACCCTTTTGACTGATTTCAACCTAGTATGTGGTATGAAAAATTTTACTCCAGAACAATCCATAAGAGATGTACAACACTTTGGCGAAGAAGGGGGCGTAGTTCCTGTCATTGATGTGGCAGCAACTTCAACCTTTCTAAATCCTGCTGACATGGAGCGAACATTTTCAGGTGAACTTCAAGGCTGCTATCTCTACAGCCGACATTCAAATCCAACAGTCAATTTCTTTGGGAAAAAAATAGCAGCGATGGAAGGAACTGAAGCTGCTCTCGGTGTAGCGAGTGGTATGGCGGCCATTTCATGCGCTGTGGAGCAAATCTTTCGCAATGAAACGAAGTCAGGCAGAGGGCACATTATCGCCTCTCAAACTGTTTATGGTGGAACCTATGCTCTCTTTCACAATATTTTTCCCTCACGTGGGATAGATGTCACATTTGTCGACATTCGTGATTTGGCGGCCATCGAAGCATCCATCACTCCTGAAACTAAAATTATCTATTCTGAGACCCTTAGTAATCCTCTCTTAGCTGTTTGTGATATAAAAGCTTTATCCGCTTTGTGCAAAAAACATAATCTCAAATTAGTTATTGATAATACCTTTGCCCCCATGATTGTTCGTCCCTATGAACTGGGAGCGGACGTTGTAGTTCATTCCTGCACAAAATACATTTCCGGTGCGAGTGATATGATCGCGGGTGCCATCTGCGGCGATCAGCCATTTATCTCTTCCCTCATTGACGTCAATCATGGCTCGGTAATGCTTAATGGACCAGTCATGGATCCAAGAATAGCTCATGAACTTTATCTCCGTTTAGACCACCTTTCGATTAGGATGAAGGCCCATTCTGATATGGCGCTTTTTCTCGCCCAAAAAATGGAGGAAAAAAATCTTAAGGTTATTTACCCAGGTTTAAAATCTCATCCTCAACATGAGCTTTACCAGATGATGGGGGCCAATCGAATTGGACACGGAGGGGTGCTCACGCTGGTTTGTCAGGATGCTGAAAAAGCAAGAATTCTCGCGACAAAACTTCAAGATGAAAAATTTGGTCTTTATGCGGTTTCTTTAGGCTTTTCTCGGACTCTCATGAGTTGCTCAGCGAAAAGTACCTCAAGCGAAATTCCTGAAGAGGAAAGAAAGAAAATGGGTCTAGAAGAGGGTCTTCTCAGATTTAGCATCGGCTATACGGGAGACCCTCAAGTTATGTGGGAAAGATTTTGGAAATGCTACAACTAGTCTTTTCTAACGACAGAGCACTTTAAATAAATAGACCCAAAACCATCAACTTTACATGAAATATCGTGTCCATTTACAGGATCATCAAGGAGCCTAATGCCTTTGACTTTCGTTCCAGATTTCAGGGTATCACTGCCAACTTTTAAATCTTTAATGGTTCTCACCGTATCACCAGATTGAAGTTGAACACCATTCGCATCCAAAAATTTAGGACCTTCTACGACTTCTTCAGATGAGGCTTCAGCTTCTAATGTCCACTCATGGGCGCACTCAGGACAAATCCATAAATTACCATCTTGATATCCATATGGTGATTGGCACTTTGGGCAATTAGGCTGCGAACTCATCTGCTTTCCTGTTGTTCCATCAAACGTTTCAATACATTAAAAGCTTTAATTTAAAGTCTTTAATTATTTTCCAACATTTCCAGCGGAGAATGTATCTCGCGTTCGCCTTTTGGAATTTGGTCACGATAAATTTTTACGACATTTAAGAGGGAGAGGAATTTGATGATCCCGAAACCAAAGTCAAATTCCGATGAACGAATTGAAAACTTGGGAGAAGTGGGAAATCGGTGGTGATTATTCTGGTAGCCCTCTCCAAAACACGTCAGAGCAACAAAGGTATTGTTAGTGGATTGATCAGGGCAATTGAAGTTGCGATAACCGATAGAATGGCCAAAAGCATTAACTAAAAATCCTTGGAGCGGATGTCCACAGATTCCAATGAAGTATGCAATTCCCGCGAGGTAATTATCAAAGGCAGTCCCAATGATTACACCTACGATGGCATGAAGGACAAATGGAACATACCATAGGCCCATTTTATTTAAAAAGTGCACATCGAAAGGAATATCTCTGACAATTTTCTCAAATTCCTTATCACGTTTAATGAGCTTAACTAAAATTCGCTCAAAAGACTTATGCTGCTTAATAAATGTGTACCAAAAACCTGTGTGAGCAGGACTATGTGGGTCTAGTGGAGTATCAGAATGCTCATGATGCAAACGGTGCATACAAACCCAGCCCTTGGGATCAATGCCAGTGATGAGCATACCCGTAAGACCAATCAGTTTTTTCATTCGTGGGGATATCTCAATCGCTTCGTGGGCCAAAGCGCGGTGGTAAAAAACAGAAGTAAAAGTCATTGAAACGACGTAACCAAAAACAAACAGACCGAGGGCCAGAAGCATGATTTTTCCTTGAAAGTATTTTACTCATCTTATGAATAAGAAAAGAGAAAGTACAGAGAGAGATTTAACAAGTCTTGTAAATCATTTCAGGTACTTGCGAAAGAGATAAACATTGAGAAACATCTTATCGATTAGAAAGACTTTCATCCCTGAAAATAACATAGGCCGGTCTAGGTCGATCTCCCAAGATATAGGAGAATCGCTCTTCCGGATTTGGTGTTTCACGCTGATCAATTAAGCGCCAGGCAAGGGCAGACTTAAAACCACAGAGTTTTGATTGATTGAGGAAGTTTTTTGTAACGAGTGACTGTAAAGCATCATCATGGGCCATTGAAGATTGCCCAAACTCACCTAGCTGGAGAAAAATCCCGTTTTGGGCCAGAAGCTTATATTCCTCACACCGAGGGATGGCCCCATTATCATTGTAAAAATGCAAATCAAAAAAAGATAAACAGGACTGATTTAAAAACCCACTAAAGAATAGATCTTCAGCATTGGCCCAACCGAGGGATGCCGTAACTGGAGCAGGACTGCCTTTGCCTAAACGACAAAGGAAGTGGGACATAGCATTTTTTTCATTTTCAAAAAGTTTAAATTCAGCAATGGCATTCACCTCGTTGACGAGATCAATCTGAGTCACAACATCACGAAAATCATCTGAAATCATTTTATACACTGGAAAAATAATATGATCATAAAATTGGTCAAGAGCTCCAAATTTATCATTGAAGATATTCCACCAAAAAGCAGACAACTCTGGACGATCGATGACATACCGGAAGGAGTTCCCATCCAGGAAAGTGAGATTTAACTTCACTTTATGCTTTCGCGCTAATTTGAAAAAATGTTGTAGATTTTTGAGAATATCAGGGCGGAGAGTAAGAACTCCATTCTTTCTATCTTTTTGGAATTGGCTTAGCCAGCTACCTTCGAGAAGCCAAACTCGTAATAACTGAGATCCTGCCTCTTTGTTTAATATTAAAAGTTTTTCAGCATACTCTTTATCGTAATTTCCATCCTGCCATTGATAGGCATACTGATCTTTAAACCAAGACTGATTAAAGCCTGTGGTGAAGGCATATAGAGGTGCAACCCCTAGAGCAACAAAAAATAGAAGGCTGAGACTAAAAATTCTTAACATGAGCAAACATTAGCATTTCGCATTCACTCAGTTAATGACCCAAGAGCAGAAGTAAGAAGTTTTTATAAAATGACTCATCACTCTATAAGTTAAAGAAATGCAGGTTTGCGGGATAAATAAAAGCACCTATAATGAGATCTATGTTATTAACAAAATTGTTTCTCTTTCAAACAATTCGATACTTCGTAATTGGAGGAGGAGCATTTCTTTTCCTAAATAAATGGGCCAAGTTACGCTTTCAAAAGCACCGTATTCAAGAAACTCCTGTCACAAAAAAACAAATCTCTACTGAAATAAAATATTCCTTAATCACCCTACTTATTTTTAGCGTTTTTTTTTCAACCATTTTAAATCCTTCATTTGGTCCTTTCTTAAAATTGTATGATGATTCAACTAGCTATCCTCTTTGGTGGCCCCTACTTTCTATCCCAGTCCTTGTTTTCCTGCACGATACATTTTTTTACTGGATGCACAGAACTCTTCATCACAAGTTTTTCTATAATAAGTTTCACCGGACTCACCACCTTTCCACGAACCCAACTCCCTTCGCCTCATTTTCTTTTCATCCGGTTGAAGCGGTTTTTGAAGCAATCTGGGTTCTCCCAGTCCTCATGATTATTCCGATCCATAAATACTCTCTCCTCACTTTTGCTTTTATTTCATTTCTTAATAACATCAAGGGCCATCTAGGCTTTGAATTGTCTCGTGGAAAGGCAAGAATTTTGAATTCCTCAACTCACCATAGTCTGCATCACCGCTATTTTAAATCTAATTTCGGTCTCTACTTTTTATTTTGGGACCGGATATGTAAAACCGAAGGACCTCCAGCATGAAATTATTTCTGATCCTCATTCTCACAATATCTTCAAACATAGGTCTGGCCCAAATAGCAGATCTACGAGGACAAAGATATTGCGAAGTTTTAATTGGCAAAGGCAAACTTATTAAAGGCATTAGTTTTGATGTTTACAATTCTATCGGGCTTAATTTGTGTCCCCAAGAAGAGTGGGAAAAGCTAAGCGAAAAGAAGATCAAAAAGAAGTGGGATGCTAAGTTTGTTAAATTAAATGGCCCAAGGTTTTGGACTATGGATTCCATGAAAAGTACGCTCTTAAATCCTACCATCGTGAGCTTCAATGGACTAGAAATGAGGAAAGCAGGAATTTTAAAATTAGGAATCAAAGACATCTTAGGAAAAAGATCGGTCTACAAAGAACGAAAAGTAAGAAGAAACTCTATTTGGATTTTTTACCCTCAAGAGCTCGTTTACGAATTGGTTTCACCTGAAGGAAAAGTCTATATCATGCAGTCGTATACGACAGAGGTAAAAGACATCAATCTTGAAAATTTAAAAGATCTGAAGTCAAAATTAAAACTACCTCGAGGTTGGGATTATCGCGCTCGTTTATTAAGCGAAGAACTTAATGTCCCTATTCCACAAGGTCTCGCCACTGTCATCCAAGATGATCTTCATAACAGTTATACACTTATTGAGTGAAAACTGACCCCAATACGGTCGGACTAAAAGAGTCATCCTTTGACATAAAGGATTATTTTTCCATCTGCCTTATCTATTTAGCTAAAGTTAAAATAAAACATGAGAAACTTATCCAATAAATCGTTTTTTGTAATCATCACAATCATCATAATTTTTGGATTTGTTTATTTTAAGAAAAAAACGAAATCAGAAAATTTTCGGAATATTGCAAGCGTTTATGAACGTGCCACTCAAACAGCTCCACTCCCTCTGAAGATAAGTCATGAATCAGTTATTCGCGAATTCGACCCTCACACTTTCGGTTATAATGGAGTCAATTTCATCCGTAATATTTCGTTAAATCACCCTTACATAGGTGGTGTGCTTAATGAGCTTAAACCAAAGCTCTTTCGATATCCCGGTGGCACGGTAGCAAACTACTGGGATTGGAAGACAGGATGGTTTATGGATCTTCCGAATCTTCCAACGAATTATATCAATCTCAATCCAATGACGAATGATCTTACCACGCTTAAGAAAACGCTGGAAGCAGCTCCTGGTGCGAAGGTCGTCTGGGTCCTCAATATGCTGAATTCATCCCTTAGGTATCAAATTAAGATGCTTACGACAGCAGTAGCACTTGGAATGAAGGTGGAGTTGATTGAACTCGGAAACGAATTCTATGCTAGTGGCGCAGATCCTTCGGATAATGATTTCGAGTTGAGGTGGCCCACTGGTGTAGACTATGCCCTTGAGGCTAACCAGTGGATCGCTGCAATCAAGGCCAAATTTCCCGATTCAAAAATTTCAATTGTAGGCGCGGCCAAGGTCACTAACCCACTAAAACCCAGACGAGATAATTGGAACGCGGAAGTCCTCTCATCTGTCATTGGTGCCGACGCCATAACCTTCCATACATATTCGGGACTTATGATTCCTGACTCAGTTCCTGATTCGGAACTGTTCTCGACTGAAAATATGAACCGAATGTTGGACGGCGCACTTACTAAGATCAACGCGATGGTTGAACATGATTTTCCATTAGTGCCATCAAAAATGGAAGCCTGGATTACAGAATACAACCTTTACAAAATTGGCAGACCTATTCACGCCACTTGGGCGCATGCTTTGTATGTTGGAACAGCAACAATGCGCTTAGCCGAGTTACCTAAAGTAACAAAAATATTGTTTCACGGATTAATCGGTAATGCAGTTTTTGGGGCGGCTTTTGAGGACGAAGATAGTTACAGCACCCCCGGCTTCGCTCCATCGATTCCTTCAGCGCCGGCCACTCGAAAATTCGCTTTGACTGCACCTGGCGAAGTACTTAAACGACTCTCCCCACTCCTCAACACTCAAAGAATTTTAAAAAAAATTAACTTCCATGAAAATCCAGAAAAAGTTCTAGGATGGAAATTTACCCCAAGACCCTCAGCCCAATTGCTCCGGCAAGATAAGACTTCGGAGATCATTCTCAACCTCTCTAACCGTGTCTATCAGTATTCCCATGCACCTGCTACAGTCGATCAGCTCTCTTCTGTTCCGGAGTTTAGATCTTCAGGTCCAGGCGAGATTCATGAGAGCATATATCAAAGTCGTGGCAGCTCAATCCTTATCCCTGCTTATTCAATGACTGTACTTCACTACTAAGAAACTGCCCCTCTAAAATGGTGTTCCTTATCTCAGTTAACTCATAGGGAGCTAGACCTAAATTGGTCTGTCTGCAGCATTATTAGATCTATTTCAAATAGTTATCTTCTCCAAATCTAGAATCGTCTCTTGCAGATCAATCCGAATGAATAAGATTTGCCCAAACCGAAGCTGCGCATGCCCTGACTTTATTATCCGAGATGGTACATTTTATCGGCGTGAGGATTCAAAATTAATCCAACGCTATCGCTGTAAAACTTGCGG
>JAIYBW010000003.1 GCA_027488375.1 Pseudomonadota bacterium | reverse complement strand
GTTTCAATTGCGGTAGATGAAGATCGACGTCTTATTTTAGGAGCAGAGGTTTCTGAGATTCCCGCCTTCGGACATCTCGCGAAGCAGGCCGTAAAAAAATACGGAAAAAGAAAAGATGAGCATCACCAGGGTCTCACACGACTCTTTCAAAAAATTGCACCGATAGTTTCAAGCGAGGTGCTTATTAAATCTGATGAACATCAAAGCTATCCAAGATTTATTTCGGGCTATTTGCCTAAAGCCAAACATATAACGTTTCCAAGTGAGAGAGGTTGCGTCGTTGGTCAGGGAGAGCTTAAGAAGGTGAACTTTGACCCACTTTTTATCGTGAATCATACTTGTGCCATGATGAGAGCGAATATTAATCGGCTTATCAGAAAAACTTGGTGCACAACCAAGGATCCTTTGAAGCTAAAGGATCACTTGGATGTGTTTATTTATTTTTATAATCAGAACCTGCTTAAAAAGGCGTTAACACCATTATAAGGGGGCAGTTTAGGACATTTATTGTTGGAAGATTCTAAGTTGGCCCGTTGTATTCGAGAAATCTACATCTGAAATGTAATCCCCAAAAATGCGCGAAGGACCCAAATCATCACGGTCAGTGATTACGGGCAGCTTTATCTGATTGACTGAATCTACTCCTCTATAAAAATTGACGTTAAAATAAATAGATTGAGAAAAATCAACCTCATCCAAGATTCTTGAATTATAATTGAAGCCTGTAAGATCCATGCCCGGAGGAAGTTTAACACCTTTTATATCAGAAGCCGCTTGAAGCATCGACACGGTAAAGCCTGTAACTTGAGACAGGTCCATATAACTTAAATGTATCTCTCTAGTGTCCCAACCCGTCACATCCATCTCCGGCAGCTTAACACCTTTTATATCAGAAGCCGCTTGAAGCATCGACACGGTAAAGCCTGTAACTTGAGACAGGTCCATAGATGCTATCTCTTTGCCTGTTGTATCCCATCCCGTCACTTCCATCACTGGAAGTTTAGCACCGACTACAAAAGAAGCTGAATTCAGCATCGGCACTGTGAAGTGATTAACCTGGGACAAGTCCGTATTTTGTAAACTTTTGCCGGACGTATCCCATCCGGTCACATCCATCATAGGAAGTTTAGCACCTCTTACATCAGAAACGGCGTTAAGCATCGACAAAGTCAATCCTGAAACTTGAGATAGGTCCATTTCAACTATACCTTTGCCTGTAGTATCCCATCCCGTCACATCCATGGTTGGGAGCTTTATCGACTTAAAACCTGAAGCGGCGTCAAGCATCGACACGGTAAAGCCTGAAACTTGAGACAGATCCATAGAGTATAATTCTTTTCCTGTTGTATCCCATCCCGTCACATCCATCATAGGAAGTTTAGCACCGACTACAAAAGAAGCTGAATTCAGCATCGGCACTGTGAAGTGATTAACCTGGGACAAGTCCGTATTTTGTAAACTTTTGCCGGACGTATCCCATCCCGATACATCTATTGCCGGAAGCTTAGCAGAAGTTAGAGATTGAGCAGCGTTAAGCATCGAGACGGTTAACCCTGAAACTTGAGACAGATCCATAGAGTGTAAATCTTTTCCTGTTGTATCCCATCCCGTCACATCCATGGTTGGGAGTTTCATGGACCTGATGTCAGAGGCGGCGTTAAGCATCGAAAAATTCAATCCTGAAACTTGAGATAGGTCCATTCCAAATAAATCTTTGCCAGATGTATCCCATCCCGTCACATCCATGGTTGGGAGTTTCATGGACCTGATGTCAGAGGCGGCGTTAAGCATCGACAGGGTCAGCCCTGAAACTTGAGACAGGTCCATAGCATATAAATTTTTGCCTGTAGTATCCCATCCGGTCACATCCATCGCCGGAAGTTTAGAGCCCATAGGGTAAAGATATTTTAAATCCTCGCCTGTGAGGAATTCGAGGGTGGTTAAATCTGAACTGTTGAGCTTACTAAGAAGCATCTGGGTAGCAGAGACTGGAGAGCTCAATCGTTTGAGAGTGAGATCAAGCCCAGTGATATCCATGTTGGGAAGTTTGATGCCCCTAATGTCATTAAGATTATTAAGCATGGATACGGTTAGTCCTGAAACAAGCGAGAGGTCCATTCCATAAAAGCAACCTTCGTCTAAACATGCTGGGTTCCATCCGGTCACATCCATCGCCGGGAGCTTGGTTTGTTCGACTAATGAAGCATTATTCAGCATTGAGACTGTTAAACCCGTGACTCGGGACAAATCGCACTTATCAATTGCTTTGCCCGTAGTGTTCCAACCCGTCACATCCATTGCCGGAAATACTCCTGCAAAGTGAGAGGCATTATTTATCATGGCGACTGTCAGACCAGTGACCTGGGAGAAATCAGCAACAATATCTTTACCGAAGGTGTCCAGTCCTGTCACATCCATCGATGGAAGCTTTACAAGTTGAAAAGTAGAAGCGTGGTTAAGCATGTCGACGGTTAAGCCTGTGACTTGGGACAAATCGGACTCACTAATATCTTTGCCAGAGGTATCCCATCCGGTCATATCCATCGCCGGCAGCTTGATACCAGTTATAGAGGAAGCTGCATTAAGCATGTCGACGGTCAAGCCTGTGACTTGAGACAGGTCCATATTATTTAACCTTTTGCCAGGTGTATTTAATCCGGTCATATCCATCGCCGGGAGCCTAGTACCTTCTATAGACGAAACAAGGTCAAGCTGGTGGCCCGTTAATCCTGTCACTTGCGACAGGTCCATATCAGTTAAATCTTTCCCTGTAGTATCCCAGTCGTTCATGGCCATCGCCGGAAGCTTAATACCTTCGATAGAAGAGGCAGCATTAAGCATCTCGCCGTTCAATCCTGTCACTTGAGATAGGTCCATATGAGCTAAATCTTTGCCTGTGGTATCCCATCCTGTCACATCCATCGCTGGAAGCTTTACAAGTTGAAAAGTTGAAGCGAGGTTAAGCATATCGACGGTTAAGCCTGTGACTTGGGACAAATCGGACTCGGTAAAATCTTTGCTAGATGTATCCCATCCGGTCACATCCATCACAGGAAGCTTAATACCATTGATTGACGAAGCAGAATTGAGCATTTCAACAGTGAAGCCTTTAACCTCGCTTAGATCGGTAAGACTTAAGTACATACCTTCTAGATTCGCCCCAGTGACATCGACATTGGCCCAGCTTAAAGCTCTAGGACGGATAGGATCAGTATCTTCAGGCGTCTGGTGAAACGATTTCTCCAACGAATCGGCCCCTGATGAAGCCAAAACATATTCTTCAGTTGTTCCATAGAAATAGAAAACTTCGTCTGTATCAGAAAATCCCCAAAACTTTTCAACGACGCGAGTGACATGTGCTGTGGAGATATAAAATCCGGCCAGATCACTATTGGCGAAACAAATAAAGCCTCGATCCGGACGATTAAGGCGCATCTTGATCAGGCGCTCTTGAATTTCGATCTGGGTGAGAGGTCGTTGAGATTTACACGTTAATGGATTATCTAGTTGTGATTGATTTAAAAAAAAACTAATCGAGGCTCTATAGTAATCACAGCCTGAAATCATGAGGAGTATTAAAACATAGAATCTCATTTTTAACTTATCGTCATTTTGAGAGATCGGTTAAATATTCTCTATACCTATTTGAATTAGTTATACGCTTTTCTTAAGAAGACTCGACCATTTCGATCAACTATACTTAATTTTATTAGAGGATTATGACCATGCCATTCAATCTCGACGAGACCAAAGCTTAAACCGAAATACGTATTTTTATATTGAGTCCTTAAAAATGCTCTAACAGATCGTAGCGCTGAATGAGTCATGCCACTCGACATAAACTCGATGAGTCCATCTTTTTCAATTATGCTTGAAAAATGTTTATCACCAGAGATGAGGAGCGGAAAACGCACTTGATGCTTCCTTAATAACTTTTTTAAACGAAGAAGCTCTTTAGGGTAATCCGCCCACTCATCAGTGATAGGGAGTTTGGGTGAAATCATGCTAAGACCTGAAGCGATAATATGCATCGATGCTGTAGATTGCTTGAGTTCATCCTCTAGCCAATCCCATTGCTCTTTACCAAGCAGCGGATAATTGGAATCAAGATCTTTGTGATAGCGATTATCTAGAAGAATAATTTTGATTTTATGATTGCCAGAAGGATAGATATAACTGGTGTAAATCCCATTTCTTTTCCAGCGAGGAGAATCTAAGGGTTCGTTGATAAAGGCGAGGAATTTTTTCTTGGATTCTTCTTTAAATGAAAAATCTCCCCCTGCATTGTCAAATGCGTAATCATGGTCATCCCAGAGTCCAATAATTGGAGTGAGTTCTTTAAAATGACGATATTCAGGATGAGAATCCTGTATTTTATAAGCTGTGGCAATTTTTTCAGGATCTCTTGTTTCTGCATAGACATTATCTCCTCCCCAAATAAAAAGATCAGGTTTTTTTTCAAGAATGATTGGCCATAAAGGCTGTTTGTGATTTTGATTATTGCAAGAGCCAAAAGCAATACGTGTAACGTTTTGAGCAAAAGATTCATGAATAAAACTAATTAGGATAAAAAACCAGCACAGTAGAATTTTTTGCATACAACATCCTTGTATTCTAAAAATGTTATAGAATCGCTTCAGAAATTACTGTTAGGTTAGTGTTAGAATTTTGTTAAGTTAGAAAAAACGTATAATTAACAATTCCTACACAAATCTATGATTTATTTTTGGAATTTTAGAACGATATAAATTGATAAACTGAAACGAAGACCCAACTCAGAAGATTTTTTTTAAAACAATCTAAGCAAAAAACTAAATTATATCTTTATTTCATTCAGAATATTATTTGAATCCTTAAAAGAAAAAAGTCATCTCGCTTTTGCAGGTCACTCTCATGGTGGTCAAGTCAGACTTCCATTCATTGGTGCACTATGGACACCTGAGGTACGGGAAAATATGATTCTGGATGGTTTAAAGAAAGACGGGCGAAAATGTACGTGAGCCGAGGATTAGGTAATTCTATATTGCCGATTCGTTTTAATTGCAGGCCAGAAATACCCTTTATAAAGATAAAATATTCTACTAATAATTTCATCTACAGCGAGGGTCTTTGAAGAGTGCCTGCAGGAACAGTTTAACCCTCTTTACGTCAACAAGGATTTAATTATGGCAATGGTGCATGTGTGATTGCAGCGAAGGTTGAATAGAGATGAAATTGCTTTTCAATTTTTTTTAGCTTCGCTAAAATAGACTCATGAAAAGACTATTAATTTATCTTCTAGTTGCAATAGCGACAGTCCTTTGCTTATGTTTTGTTTATTTAGGTAGTGAAGTAGCTAATTTAGGTTTTTCTCCTTTAAGACAGCCAGGTTTTTTTATTCCTCAAATTCTCATTATCGGAATGAGTCTCTTCTTTACATTAAGAAACAAAACTGAAAAGGCATTTGAATTAGGCCTCGCAGTTGTCGTATTCGGATTTCTTCTCTCAACTGGCTTTATTAGTGCACTAAATCAATTAATCGTTTTAAAAAGCGAAGACCGCATAACCAAGGTCCAATCTAAATCCGCTAGTCATTCTTGGGGTTCTGGTAGGTGGAGAGACCACAGAGAGATTGTTTATCTGCTGCAAGTGTTAACCATTAATGGTCAACTTACAAACGTAAGAGTGGATGTAAGTGTCTGGAAATTACTTCAGGTGGGAAATGAAATTAGTGTAAAATCCGAAATAGGTCTCACTCACGTTGAATTTATTTATCACTCTTCAACAATTAGAAATCTTTTCTTTTATTAAAAAGTCGTTATAACCGACAAATTAATCTATGCTATAATAACCTAGTTTTTAATTACGATAAGCTAGGTCTTCAAATGCCCGAACTCCCCGAAGTCGAAACAATCAGGCTCCAACTCTCCGAGTATCTCCCCATGAAGATACTCACTCAGACTTCGACTCCGCAATTGAAGCAAAACATCCTTCACACTAATCTAGAACTACAAAATAAAACTCTCCTCACCATCAATCGCAAAGGTAAGATGCTTGATTTTATTTTTGATGACGGCTCACACTTACTTTCTCATTTGGGCATGACGGGTACTTGGCTTATTGGAGAAAAAATCAAAACAACCAAGCACACTCACCTCACGCTTCAAGGTGACAAACATACTCTTGCCTACGATGATCCTCGCCGCTTTGGTCACATGTACTACTACTCAAAAGAAGAAGCTGAATTAAAACTGGCCGAGCTAGGTTTAGACCTTGCTGATCCAGATTTTAATCTGGAATACCTTACCACCTCCATTAAGCGCTACCCAGAACGTGCCCTCAAGGTCACCCTGCTCGATCAAAAACTCTTTGCTGGATCTGGGAATTATATCGCCAATGAAATCTGCGCTCGCGCCGGCATTCGCCCAACAAGAAAATGTAGAATGGTTAAAAAAGATGAATTCCCTAAAATCTTAAACGCTATCAAAGAAGTGCTCGCTCCTGCTCTTGCCAGTGGGGGAACCACCTTCCAAGGGGGCTATCGAGACGCAAGTGGCGAAAAAGGTAAAGGTGTCGAACACTTAGTGGTTTTCTATCAAAAGATTTGCCAGCTTTGTCTTAAAACACCAGTCAAAAAAATACTTCTGGCCCAAAGAGGAACCTATTATTGCCCGCACTGCCAAAAATAATACAAAGCATTTCAATCGGAATTGAACCCGCTTTGATAAATCCTCTTCACCAGTTATGCTTAGAGAATGAAAATCATTTTTATTCTCATTCTTCCATTCATCATGGGCCTCTCATCTCCTTTTGCTGGGAAAGACGAAATGAATGGAATCAAATTTAAAGAATTTAAAAATTTTCCAGAGAAGTGGGCCCTTGTAACCATCCGCTTTAGAAAAGATACAGGTGAAATGAGACTCACCTACGCCAACTCAATTGCCATGAAAACTCTCACAGAAGGCTCTATCAATTATCCAGATGGTGCTGTGTTTGCCAAAACAGGAATTCATACAGGTGTAGATCCGCAATTTGAAAGCTCTGTTATTCCCAAGGGTATAAGACGCTATCAGCTGATGGTGAAAAATAAAAAGAAGTATGCTTCCACTGGAGGCTGGGGGTATGGTCTTTTTGATGCTGAAGGAGAGACATTTCCTGAAGATCCAGTGACAACTCAAAATGCCTGCTACGCCTGCCATACTATCGTTGAAAATAGAGGAGATGTATTTTCTCAACCAGTCTCATTTTTAAAAAATGCACATTTTACGTCACCTCAAAATGGCCATGTTTTAGATAAAATAAAATTTGAATGGATCGAAATCGCTCAAGTCGCCCCACCAATTAAAGAATTTATTCCTAAGACATTTAAGAAAATAAGAATACTCTCTCACAAGAAGATGAGTGAAAATGTCTTCCAAGGTACTCTTGATGAAGTGAGACCCACCCTTGAAGATCAGGCAAAAAAATTTCAATCTCCTGCTCTCTTTAGCTCTGTTGATGGGAAGAGATTTGTTCTCGTTTTCCTCATTCAAACAGATGATTGTGTGGGCCAAGGTGCCTATCAAATCATCTCAACAGACATGGAAAATAAAGTCCAAAACGAAAAAGTTTGTACCCATGACTAAACATCTTTTTCACTTAATATTATTTTTTCAACTTTGGTCGTGCTCCTCAAGTCAAAGCTGGAAGGAGCACTTCAAAAAAGCTGAGGTTTCGAAGCGTGAAATACAGACAATTTCAGAGCAAGAAAGCGGGGCCTGGATTCAAAATCAAAATAATTTCATCAAAATGCTTTTTGAACAGTCTAAAGATCCCTATTATGGCGTTCCCAAGTGGACTGAACAATGCTTAAAAGAAAATAAGATTGGGAAAATAAATAAGTCAGCGAATGCTATTTGGGCCGTGTCTGAACTTTATTTAAAGAATGGGGCCCCTGGCCATTGTTCAAATTCTTCAGCATCAAAAAAATTCACAGTCATCTTTCTTTATTGTAAAGAGATGAGTAAACTCTTTGAAATTAAAATACCGTGGAAGCCAGAACTAGAGAACATCGATGATTCTATCTGTGGCGATTTACTAAAAAATTAAAACCCCTCACAATCAACGCTCCCTCTAATGGCAGCACAGCTTCTATAGAGGTTTGTCTTATCATGAATCACTGAGTTCCAAAAATAAGAATCACATAAAGTTTTCCTTACTGCTTGAGTAGCATTTAGCTTACTCAACTCAGCATGAAGTTCATCACCACAAACTTCTAAGTCACTTTTTCCAAGAGGCTCCTGAGTGCCCAATGTTTCTACAAAATCTTTAGAGGACATATCTACGCAATCACCAAAACAAATTGAACCCTTGATCTTTTTTTGGCACTTTTTAACATTCTCAATTTTTGCCTGGAGCTTTAAAACAGTAGCTGAAGAAGCATCATTCTGACTGAGATGTTTCACTAAAGGAAAATGATTAAGGATACGATTAACTTTTAAAGAATTATTGAAAGGAGAAAGAGTGATTTCTTTATCCTGACAAGTCGGGAATTTTTCCAAAGACCAATCGCCTGATTCTACCTTTTCAAAACTTAAGGTCTCAATATTTTCATAATTTTTACAAGCACTCTGAGCTTTTTCTAAGCAGATGTCCTGTACCCAGGTCTTCATAGAAACACCCACAGAACTCCAAATAGGATTACCTTCAGTCGAGCCATTCCCAGGGAAAAGACCTCTCTCACCCGGTATAAAAGCTCCACGCACTCGCTCTTTCCGGATAGATTTCCCAGCACAATTAAATTGGCAGGTCACATCTAAATAGAGGCCCTCGTTCTGTGAAGGTGAATCTGACGGAGCACAGTGAAGTGAATTAACCTCATTGTAAGCTGATAGTCTTTTCTCCATCATTTCCATTGGAGAAGCATATGAAGAAAGAACAAAGAGAAAGGCGAGAAGAATTGAGTTCATCTTACCTTCTATCTAAAACTTGAAAAGTGAAACTGAAATCATTTGAAGGCCCTTTTTCAAATTGAGTTTCACTCACTTTTTTCCAGTTTTTAAGAGATAAAGTTGGAAAATAAACATCACCTTTAACTGTTTCATGAATTTCAGTCAGGTAGATTCGATCCACTAAAGAGAGGGCATACTTATAAATACGTTCCCCTCCGATGATGAAAAGTTCCGTTTCCCCACTTCTTTCGGCCTGCTTAATCGCCCGAAAAATAGAATTGAACCAGAAAACATTTTCTGTATTGGCCTTAGGCTCACTTGAGATCACAAGACTCAAACGTCCTGGTAAAGGTTTGCCAATCGATTCAAAAGTTTTTCTTCCCATCAAGATATGATGACCCATGGTTAATTTTTTAAAATTCTGGAGATCATCTTTGAGATGCCATGGGAGCTTATTGTCGAGGCCAATAACATTGTTTTCTGATTTGGCTACAATTAATGAAATTCTCATCTTATACCGCCACTGGAGCTTTGATATGCGGGTGGGCCTGATAGCCCACTAATTCAAAGTCTTCGTATTTAAAATTAAAAATATCTTTCACTTCAGGATTAATTTTCATCTGAGGAAGAGCGTATGGAGTTCTTTTGAGTTGCTCTTGAGTTTGCTCCAAGTGATTTATATAAAGGTGCGCATCACCTAGGGTATGGACAAAATCACCCAATTCTAAATCACAAACTTGAGCAATCATCATCGTGAGAAGAGCATAGCTTGCAATATTGAAAGGAACTCCTAGGAAGATATCTGCTGAACGCTGATAAAGCTGGCAAGAGAGTTTATTATTGGCCACATAAAATTGAAACATGGTGTGACAAGGAGGAAGGGCCATTTTATCCACATCGGAGACATTCCAGGCATTCACGATGAGGCGTCTTGAATCAGGATTTTTTTTAATCATCTCGACTAAATTTTTTATTTGATCAATTGTTCTGCCATCATGGGTTTTCCAACTTCTCCATTGAACACCATAAACGGGACCTAAGTTTCCATTCTCATCGGCCCACTCATTCCAAATTGAGACTCCATTATCTTTTAGGTATTTAATATTCGAGTCACCTTGAAGAAACCAAAGGAGCTCATGAATAATAGATTTTGTATGACACTTTTTGGTTGTCACAAGTGGGAAACCTTCTGCCAAATTAAATCGCATCTGATGACCAAAAACAGACAGAGTTCCTGTTCCAGTTCGATCCTCTTTTTTTACCCCTTCATTCAGCACTCTCTGCATGAGTTCGTGATACTGCTTCATGGCGGCCCCCATTTAATTTGTGTGTCCCTACCTAAAAATCCTAGCACCTTCACCATTGCTTGTTCAATTAAAGAGTTTAGGTCAAAAAAATGACAGCGATCTTTCATTGCTTAGATGTAAAGAGAACAATAGAATAAGTTCACTATTGTTGAGGGAGTATTTATGGGATCGGTTGTAACGGGTCTAGACAGACTTATTGGTGATAAAAATCTTCAATCCAAGTTTAAGGGACGCATTGGCTATTTATGCCACAGTGCCTCTGTTACAAAAGATTTAGAGCATGGTCTCCTGGCCCTTCAGAGAGTTTTTGGCCAGCAACTCACGAAAATTTTCGGGCCGCAACACGGCTTTGTCACAGACGTTCAAGATAATATGGTTGAGACCACTCATTACACTCATCCATATTTTAAACTTCCTGTTTACTCACTCTACTCTGAAACTCGCATTCCGACTGATGAAATGCTGGAAGGATTGGATCATATCTTTGTTGATCTCCAAGATGTGGGAACTCGGATTTATACTTACATCTACACGATGACTCTCCTGATGGAGGCCTGTCAGAAAAAAGGGATTGAAGTTGTTATCCTTGACCGACCAAATCCCATCAATGCTGTCACACTCGAAGGGAATATTCTTGATCTCAAATACGCCTCTTTTGTTGGCCGCCACCCTATTCCAGTTCGTCACGGTCTCACTATGGGTGAAGTGGCGAAAATGCATCAAAAATACTGGGGCGGAAAAGATTGCAAACTCACAGTCATTGAAATGCAAGGCTACAAAAGAGAGATGAGTTATGAGGATACGGGACTTCCGTGGGTCATCCCTTCTCCAAATCTTCCGACGATTGAAGCGGCCTATACTTTTGTAGGAACGGTACTTTATGAAGGTTCAAATATTTCTGAAGGCCGAGGGACAACTCGCTCTCTAGAAATTCTTGGACATCCAAAAATTGAGGCTTTCGGCTTTCATGAAAAACTTAAACCAGTTCTCGCCAAGGCCAATCTTAAAGGATTTATTTTAAGACCTCTCGTTTTCCTTCCGACTTTCCAAAAGCATGCAGGGAAACCTTGTGGGGGTTATCAAATTCATGTCACTGATAGAAAAGTTTTTGAGCCTTGGAGACTATGCCAATATCTTTTAAAAGAAATGTATCATGAGCTAGGTTCTGACTTTAAATGGAAAGAGCCTCCTTATGAGTATGAGTACCACAAGGTGCCAGTGGATCTTATTAATGGCACGGATAAATTAAGATTATGGGTTGAAAAAAACGGGACCGAGGATGAGTATCAATCCATCATGTCTGAAAATCAGAATGAATGGCTTGAGCAACGTAAAACTTGCTTAATTTACTAATCCTATGAAATCAATTGAAGGTAAATACAAGTACTTCACTGCACTCTCTGCCCTAGGGGTTGTGTATGGAGATATTGGAACAAGCCCGTTATATGCCCTCAAAGAGTCCTTCCATCATACTCATCATTTAGCTGTATCGAATGCGAATATTTTAGGAATCCTTTCCCTCATATTTTGGTCACTCATTATCGTTGTTTCCATAAAATATCTGGTTTTTATTGTGCGCGCTGATAACCAAGGAGAGGGAGGTGTGCTCGCTCTGACCGCGCTTATTTCATCTTTTAGAGAAAAATCACCAAAAGTTTTAATGGTTCTTACTCTTTGTGGAATATTTGGCACGGCCCTCCTTTATGGTGATGGGATGATTACTCCGGCCATTTCTGTTCTTTCTGCTGTTGAGGGACTGCAATTTGTAACTCCAGCTTTTAAACCCTACATCATTCCCATCACGATTATTATTTTAATAGCATTATTCTCTATTCAATCTTACGGCACGGCCCTTATGGGTAAAGTGTTTGGGCCCATCACTCTTTGTTGGTTTGTAGTTCTTGGTGTCTTAGGTCTGAACCAAATCATAAATTATCCTGAAGTCTTGGTCGCTCTTAGCCCCACTTATGCTCTAGAATTTTTTAGTCTCAATGGATGGAAAGGTTTTGGAGTTCTTGGGTCTGTATTCCTGGTGGTCACCGGCGGCGAAGCACTCTACTCTGATCTCGGTCATTTCGGCAAAACTCCTATTCGACTGGCCTGGTTTTGGGTTGTTCTTCCCTGCCTCGTTCTCAATTATTTCGGTCAGGGGGCCATGCTCATTCACAATCATGCTGCCGTTGAAAATCCTTTTTTTAAATTAGTTCCTGAATGGGGCTTGTTACCAGTTGTCATCCTGGCAACTCTTTCGACCGTTATTGCCTCTCAAGCTTTAATTACAGGTGTTTTTTCCCTCACTATGCAGGCCGTGCAGCTCAATTACATCCCAAGGGTCCAAATTTCTCATACATCACATGAAGAAAGAGGTCAGGTTTACATCAAAAGTGTCAATTTACTTTTAATGCTCGCTTGTATTGCCTTAGTGATCACTTTCAAAACGTCGAGTAATCTGGCTGCCGCCTATGGGATTGCTGTGACAACGACTATGGTCATTACAACGATTCTTTTCTATTTCTTTGCTCGTCATAGCTGGGGTTGGAACCCACTCGTCGCGGGATTGATTTGCGGATTTTTTCTCATCATTGAAGCTTCTTTCTGGGGTGCAAACTTACTTAAAGTCGCTGATGGAGGATGGCTACCACTCGTGATCGGTCTCTTCATTTACATCATCATGACAACATGGAAGAGAGGCAGACAATTACTCGCTGAACGAATGAACAAAATGGTTATGCCTTTAGATAATTTTCTCAATCAAGTGGAAAGAGAAAAGCCTTTTCGCGTGCCAGGTTTTGCAGTCTACTTATCAGGACACCCGACTCTCGTTCCGGCCACCTTAGTACAAACCTACCAGCACTTTAAATCTCTCCATGAACATCTCATATTTCTAACAGTTAAAACTTCTGATCTTCCTCATGTCCCAAAATCAAATCGAATCCGATTACAGAATATTGGGCCAAGCATTTATAGAATGACGATTAGTTATGGATTTATGGATCTTCCTAATCTTTCCGATGAATTAAAAGCAAGTGTTTTATTAGATAAAGGTGCCACCTTTGATCCTCAAACGGCGACTTTTTTCTTAGGCAGGGAGCATTTGATCCCAACTGTTGAAAACCAAGGGATGGCCATTTGGCGAGAAAAATTATTTGCGTTTATGTCTCGTAATTCCCAAACAGCGATGGCGTTCTTCCATCTTCCAAAGAAACGAGTTATGGAAATAGGGTCGGTGGTTGAATTATAAAAAGCAATTCTGATTTATAATTAAACTACCGCTATTTTACTGATTACAATTCCCTCTTTAATAAATATCCTTTTATAAAGTTTATTTAAAAGGAGCTTTCATGCTTGAAACATTACGACAAGTGACTGGTGATTTTGCCGGACTTGTTTGGGGAGTACCACTCGTTTTACTTCTCGTAGGATCTGGGGTTCTTTTCACTCTGTATTTTGGTTTTCCACAATTAAGATATTTTAAACACGCCATTGAAATCATCATGGGCAAATATGACAATCCCAAGGATAAGGGTGAAATTTCTCACTTCCAGGCCTTATGTGCGGCTTTGTCTGCAACTGTAGGACTTGGAAATATTGCCGGTGTCGCTGTAGCGGTCTCTTTGGGTGGACCTGGTGCTGTATTTTGGCTTTGGGTTGCGGGCTTCATTGGTATGTGTACCAAATTTACTGAAGTCTGCCTTGCTCTTAACTATCGTGACGTCAGTGAAAGCGGGACTGTTCACGGTGGCCCGATGTTTGTAATTAAGAATGCACTTCCTAAATCATTTTTTCCGATTGCTTGGATCTATGCTCTCTTTGTCATGTTATCCTCGTTCGGTGCCGGGAACATGTTCCAATCCAACCAAATGGCTGCGGTTATTAAAACATCTGCTGGTATCCCAGAGTGGGTTTCTGGAATCGTCTTTTGTATTGGTGCAGCTCTGATCCTCATCGGAGGAATCAAGAGGATTGGTCAAGTGACTGAGAAGATGGTTCCGGCCATGGTTGGTCTTTATCTTTTTGGTGCTATCTGGATTCTCATTGCCCGCTATGAATTTATTCCAGATATGTTCATTCAAATTTTCTCGGGTGCTTTTGCTGGAACAGCTGCCGTTGGTGGTTTTGCTGGTTCGGCCGTTAAAGATGTTATTATCATGGGTATCCGTAGGGCCACATTTTCAAATGAAGCTGGAATGGGCTCAGCTGCTATGGCGCATTCAGCGGCCAAATCAACTCCTATTCAAGAAGGTATCGTTGCTCTCTTAGAACCATTTATTGATACCATTGTGGTTTGTACTATTACAGCGATTGCACTTTTATTAACTGGAGCTTGGAGTGCACCAGGAGTTGCAGCTGGATCTGAGATGACGGCGCACGCTTTTGAGACAGTGATGGGGCCAGCAGGAAGATGGATCGTAACAGCAACTGTCACTCTTTTTGCTTTTTCTACGATCATTTCTTGGGAATATTATGGTGAACAAGGTGTCACATTTATTTTTGGCCAGAAATATATTCCAGTCTATCGTTGGATCTTTATTGCTTTTATTTTTGTCGGATCTGTGGCCCATCTTGATATTGTGTTAAATATCTCAGATGCCGTTTACGGACTTCTGGCGCTCCCAAATTTATTGGCCTGTTACATGCTTCTGCCTAAAGTAAAGGCCATGCTTAATGATTATGCCGCCAAGCGAAAGTCGGGCGAAATTAAGCCTTTCAAATAGTTAGAACTCTCCAAAGGCCCTCAATCGAGGGCCTTTTTGTTTTCATCTAATAAGTTTAGTCGTATAAGAGCCTCCTAATTATTTGGAGACTTCATTATGCTTAAACTTTTTGTAAAAAAAGACATCGGCCAACTTGTTAAAGAGGCCAACGATCCCAACATTGAAGGTGAACATGGTGGCGGTGGTTTTAAACGTCATCTCACTGCTTTCACCATTACCATGCTAGGAATGGGCGCTATTATTGGTGCCGGGATTTTTTCACTCACGGGTGTTGCAGCTGCCAATTATGCAGGACCTGCCATCATCTATAGTTTTTTAATTGGTGGTGTGCTTTGTGCATTCGCTGGTCTTTGTTATGCAGAGATGGCGGCCATGGTTCCAGTATCAGGTTCAGCTTACGCTTACTCTTATGCCACCTTAGGCGAACTTATCGCCTGGATTATTGGTTGGGATTTAATCCTTGAATACGCTTTTGGTGCTGTGACAGTTACAGCTTCATGGTCTGGATATTTTGTTTCTTTGCTGACAAAAACATTTGGCATTCATCTCTCTGACTCCATGATGCTTCTCACGAAAGGCCCTTGGGAATATGTCACTCTTGCAGATGGATCTCAAGTGACTGGTATATGGAACCTACCGGCATCAGTGATTGCCCTTATCGTATCAGCGATTCTTTTTAGAGGAATTAAAGAAAGTACAACTGTGAATAACATTGTGGTTGTCGTAAAAGTTGCCATCATCCTCGCCTTTATTGCCCTAGGTTGGGGAGTAATTGATTCAGCAAACTGGATTGCTAATACTTCAGCTACAGGCTTCGCGGCCCTAGTTCCAACAGAAGGTCTCTCTCTTCGCAATGGTGCTGAAATTATGAGCTATGGCTGGAATGGAGTTTTAACTGGAGCAGGTGTTGTCTTTTTTGCCTACATTGGATTTGATGCCCTTTCAACAACGGCCCAAGAAGCTAAAAATCCACAACGAGATCTTCCCATCGGGATGCTCGCCTCTCTTATCATTTGTACGGCCATTTATATTTTAATGGCCCTCGTAATGACAGGAGTTGTTCCTTACAAAGAACTTGGTGTTGCTGACCCAGTTGCAGTTGGCGTTGATGCCATTGTGTCTAAAAGAAATTGGGGTCCGACTGCTGGTGGACTTATATCCGGTGTAGTTAAGTTCGGTGCTCTTGCGGGACTTACTTCCGTTGTTCTTGTTATGATGCTTGCTCAAACTCGAATTTTCTATGCCATGAGTAAAGATGGTCTACTTCCTTGGTTTTCTAAACTTCATCCAAAATTTGGAACACCTGGAATTGCGACGATTGTAACAGGTGTTTTCGTTGCTATTTGTGGTGGAGCGATGCCTATGAGTTTAGTTGGTGAGCTCGTCTCAATTGGAACTCTACTTGCGTTTGTTCTTGTGTGCGCAGGAGTTTTCATCCTCAGAAAAACTCAACCAAATATAGCAAGACCTTTTAAAACGCCAATTTATTGGTTCATCGCTCCTGCGGGAATGATCTCATGTGCATGGGTGATGTATGGTCTACCTAAAGATACATGGTTTCGTTTGGCCATCTGGCTCATGATTGGATTTGTGATCTACTTCACTTACGGAATAAAACACAGCCGCCTTCAAAAAAAGTAAAAAAAAAGCCCTCCGTAAGGAGGGCTTTTTTAATTATTTAGAACAAAGAAAAGTGAAATAATAATTACAATAACACTTCTTTGAACAAAACCCTGATAGCAAATTCTCAACAATCACCTGATACTCAACCTTGTCCCTAGAAAGCTCAGAGATTGGATAAAAAGAACCTTTACCAGCAAAATAGGAATTAAAGTCACTCACAATCACATGACTAGGCATATTATCAAAATAATCAGTCACAGCATCCTGTCTAAAATCAGAGAAAAATAATTGTAATTCATGCTTCAGAAAGAAAGATCTTGAGTTAAATTGAAATTGCAAAAATGTGCTATAGGAAATCAAGCCCACAAAAGCCAACCCCCAAAACTTTTCACGAAAAAGGATTCTCCTTGATTCAAAAAAAGAATCGAGGAAAGAGATTAATGGCAAACAAAGAAGAAGTAAAAAAAAAAAAAAAAAACGGGGTCCATAACACCACTCCCCTACTGAGAAAAAAGGCAGCAAAACAATTAAAGAGGTAAAAAAACACAATAAAACAAAAACATAATCTCTGGTAAATTTTCTGTAAAAGGCTCTCAGTCCAAGAAAAACGAAGAGCAAGGCTGGAGCATAAATAAATAAACTAAACCTCATGGACAAAAAATAATCAAATAATCTAAAAGGAATGAAAGAGGCAGAGAACGTGACAAATCCAGGATCTTCAGGAAAAGGCTTCGCTTCCTTAACAAAAGATCCAAACTGCATATTATTTGTAGAAAAAATCAAAATAGAAATTAATAAAAAACTCAAAAAGGAATAAAAGATTGGCTTCTTCCCTAATTGAGGCATGAAATAGATTAAAAAAACAAACAAAGGCAGATAAAAAATACAAAAAAAATCTTTAACTAAAACCAAAAGACCTAGAAACATCAAAGCCAGGAAAAGAGATTTGTAGTTATAAGAGTCAATAAAATCAATAAAGTATCTAAAAAAAGCTAAAAAAAGAAAAATCTGAAAAATCTCATAACTTTGCGTTCTTAAATAGTTAGACATGAATGTTGAATATAAAATAGTAAATATAAAAATAACTCTTGAGTAAAACAAAGATGAGTATTTAGATAAAATTTGAAATAGATAAAAGAAAATACCGACTGAAACAAGAATATTAAAGATATTGTGGTTAAATACACTACTGGTGGATATTCCTAAAAAGTCACTCGATTGATTAAAATATTCGGGCACGGCAAATAAAAGTGTGACAAAAAATCCCCACCTATTAAAATACCTACCCCTGTCTTTATTAAAATGAAAATATTGCCCCTCAACCTTGAGTAATCCTTTATCGATGGGGAATTTATTCAAATCGATACCAAACTCATGATTTTTGACTAGATTAATTGCTGATAGTTTTATTGAAGCTGAATCTCCTCGGTAAAATTCTCGAGGCATTATCAAAAAATTCAACAATCCAGTTAAAATTAATAAAATGAACAACTTTGTGGAATTTTGAATTTGCTGGGGCATAAATGTAGAAATCTAGTTGAAATTTTTGGAGGGACGATTTAATCATCCCTCCAAAAAATAATTAACGAAACATTGGTGTGAGAGGCATTGGAACGACAGTTCCGAAATTCCGATGAGACTTTAGGCCAGCAGGCTTATCATTCACTTGAACTTTAGAGCGATCGATCGCTTCTTTAACAGACATTGTAGAAGACATTTGAGCAGCAACAACAGCTCTTTCTAGATTGACAATCCCACCAGTCGTAACTTTTTCAGTTAAAAAGTTTTTAAGATCAACTGTGCCCATAAGGATTTTTTTGATCTCTGCTGGTTTTAACTTTGGATTAGCTTCTTTGATTTTTGCAGCAACATTGGCCACAAAAGGAGCTGCCTGAGAAGTTCCTGAAACTTTTAGATAATCATTTCCAGGGATCGCGGAGTCAATCAACATTCCTGGAGCCGCAATATCAACCATCTTTGTTCCAAAGTTTGAAAATGGAGCAAAAAATTCGTTTCTATAAGTTGCACCTACAGTGATGACGTTATCGGCTTTAATATTTGCTGGAGAAGTTCCAAACTCATCATTTGACATACCATCGTTACCGGCAGCAAAAACGAAAAGAGTATCTGGAGCAGCTGCTACAAACTTTTGCCCTTCAGCAATTAGTGAATTAATGAAAAGTCTTGCTGCACGATTAGACTCTTCTTCCGTTGGCTTCTTAAAGAAAACTAAACGGAAAGCATTATCAGAGATCATTTTGGCTTGCTTAAAGCCAGTTCCAAAAGACCCATTGGCCACATCTGCTTTATGAAAAGCTGCAAACTTTGCGATATCTGTAAGAAGCTTCATCTGCTGGCCAGCAAGAGCAAGGAAAGCTTTTTCAAGAAGCTGCCATTTATCGGCCGTCATTGATTTATTATTTTGTAGACCTTCAAAAAATGGTTTTACTTCAGTTGGGATAAGTTTAATTCCCATCGCTTCATTTTTTGAGTCACGAATTGAAATTCCGGCCACATGAGTTCCATGGACAAAATTTCCAAATTTCCCCATCTCTTTAGCAAAATTTGGTTCTTTTACTTTTTCTCTCATCCAAGTGATCTCAGCTTCAGTCGCCTGACCTAAGAAGTACTTACCTTGGATATCGAAGTATTTTTTGCAATCATCTGAAAACGTACCAAGGTACTTATAATCTATGATCTTTCCATTTTGCTCAGCAAAGTTCCAACCATGAACATCATCTTGATAACCATTTCCGTCTTCATCTCGGTTATCCTCAACTTCATTAGAATTCGTCCAAAGATTTGGAGTAATCATTTCATGTTTGTAATCAAGACCAGAGTCGATAACAGCGATTTTAGCTGCGTGAGCAGTAGACAATACCGCAAGAGTGGCGAGGGCCAGAGGTAATTTCATAAGATCTCCTTCCATGGGAATTAAGTGGATTAATTGTCTCTAAATATGAAAGCTATCGTCAAAGGGAATAAAATAAAAAACCCCTCTTTCGAGGGGTTTGTAAGAAAATGATAAAAGTGAGAATGCTAATATTTAGAGACCAGAAACATTTCTGATGTAAGTGACATCCTCACCACGGCAACCATCCGCCGGGCAAACATTAGAAACTTGGCATCCGAGAGTTGAATTAAGAACATAATCTGTTTCACCACGAACGAGAATCCCTTCCACTTCTTCGGTCTCAACGTTAAAAACAGCAGATCCAGAGTTACCACCATAGGTATCTAGGTTAGCGACAAAAAATTTGCCTTGAAGGGAACGAACATTAGCACCATCTGCAATTTTTGTTGGAAGACCTGTTGGATGACCAATCACAACAAGTGGAGCGCCTTTTTCAACTTTGCCACCTTTTCTTACCTTTAAAGGCTGGCGGTCTAGAACCTTACGATCAAGTTCAATAAATGCATAATCATCCTTCGTCACATTATCTAGAGAGCGAGAAATGATTTTTTTACATGAAAACACAGAAGTTTTTGGAACATTGACTGTGGACTGTTCTGAAAAATCAACGCGATAGTCAAAAACCCACTTAAAATTCATGCAATCCGCTTCTGAGCGAATACAATGTCCGGCCGTCACAAGCTTATCCTCAGCAACTAAAAATCCAGAGCAATTAGCAGCTGAGATTTGTTGAGAGAATCTTTCTTTTGAGCAAATGCCTCTTTGTTGAAGAGTTGATGCCGTAATTTCAATTTCATTATTAGTGAGCAATTTAAGATTGCTCCCTTTGATCATGGCCGCAGTTGATTTTGATAATTCAATAAAAGAAGGATTAGTTGATTCAAAAACATCCTTACGATTATCTTCGCCATAAACCACATCAACCTGGCTTGAACTGGCCATCAAAGAGCTACAAAGAAAAAGAATAGAAACGGGAATTAGTTTGAGGGTCATTTTCATCGGAAATCCTTTTCCAAAAAGTGAAAATAGCTAAAGATACACAAGGTGATTGTTTCAAAAACAGATGAGATCCGTAAACTTAAAGTTTCTTACAAATTTTGTTCAGTCAGGGAGTCAAATTGATTTAAATCATTAGATGCGAAACGCCAAACCCGACCATCAGGATCAAGTAGTCGACAAAAAGAGTCTGAAATATCAAGAAGAAGAAATCGAGAAGGGCCTTTACGGTAATAAAAAAAAGAAACCTTATGCTTAAGAGCTTCATACTCAAAAGGATCAAGGGAAAACTCAATACAGCTTGCGGCCTGAGAAACTTGGAGAGGAGCTTTTTTTATTTCGAGCCAGGTATGATTGAGGTCTAGCTTCATCGAGAAATCTGTCAACTCTTGCAGCTCAAGCTCTAAGACCTCAGTCAGAAAACTAAGGTAATCCTCAAAATAAAGAGTTTCTAAACTTAAACCACAAAGCCTCATGAATAGATCTTATCTTTCTTTAAAGTTAGGTGAAAAGTAAAAATATTAGCTCTTTGTGAGTTTAATCACAAACGTCGTTTGAGAAGCTGCTGAATCCCATTCAAAAGCAGCTCCCATTTCTTGAATTAAAATTTTTGAAATATAGAGACCAAGGCCGGCCGATTTGGACTTAGTTGTATTAAAAGGTGAGAAGAGATTATTTTTAACTTCTGAGTTTAGCCCCCTACCAGAATCTTTAATCTTAATGAGAACATGTTCATCTAGAGTCTCGGTTGTAATCCAAAGATTTCTTTGATCCTCCGGTAAATGAACTAACTCCTCAAGCGCATTAAAGATAAGACTCATTAAAGCAAAACTTAAACTGCTATAATTCGTCACAACATTCAGTTCTGGAGGTATATCTTGAATTTCAAGTTGAATGAGGGATTTTCTTATTTTTTCAGTACATAAACTCAGGACTTCTTCCACGATGAGTTTAAGACTCTGATTCGAAATTTCACTTTGTTTCGCTGCCTTTGAAACTTTTCTCATCGCCTCAATAATTTTTGAAACTCTTTGGGCCATTTCATTTATTTTTGAAATTGATTTTGTGAGCATCGCGGGGTCAATTTGACCTTCTTGAATCTGGCTTAAAAGAATTTCTGCTCTACCGATGATCACTGCAATAGGATTATTCACTTCATGAGCAATTCCAGGGGCCATATCGCCAATAAGAGCAAGCTTGGACATTTTAATCATGGCCTGCTTTAAGGCGTCTTGCTCATTACTCATAACTCTACCTCTTGACTCTTTCTTCAACTAATAACTTCGTTGTATCTTCCAAACGGTTTGAAACGGTTTCAAATAATATTTTAAACCATTTTGGTTGAGCGGCGAAATGTGATTCAAACTTTTCTTTAGGAATTGTAATGACCAAAGAATCTTCAACCGCAATGGCCGAAGCGGAGCGATTTTTATGAAGAAGAACACCCACCTCACCGATCATTTCGCCAGCTTTAATCGTCGTAATAAGGACCTCATCACCTGAGTCGCTTTTTTTAACAATTTTAAAACAACCTTCTTTAACAAAAAAAAGCTCTGTGCTCATGTCCCCTTCTTTCATCAAAAACTCACCCGTTTTTAAACTCAGAAGATTTCCGCTGGCAGTCTGGGAATCAGTCTTCTTCTCAAGAAGACCCATGACTTTTTCCATCACTTGCTTCGGCGTAAAAGGCTTACCTAAGACTTCAATATGACCTAAGACCTCAAGTTCAACACGATAGTCTTCAATGGCCGCACTAATGAGGATGATCGGTGTAGGGCGCATATTTGTGCCGGCCTTCATCATTTTTTGAGCTTCTGTTGCCTGTATATATTGAACAAATTTGATCCCATCTTTTTTGGGCATCTTGATATCAGTGAGAATAATATCAAACATTTCATTGCTAAACTTGAATGTGGCATCAAGCCCATCACAGGCCGTAACAACCTTAAAATTTGAAGCTTCAAAAATATCTGTTAAAACTTCTAAGAGGTCTTTATCGTCATCAACAATAAGGGCCTTGTACTTGGTCTTTTTAGGTGCTTCCATGAAAAAATCCTTTTAGTTATTTTAAACCAAGAAAGGACTGAGACACAGATAAAACGTGGAACTAAATAAGCTCAGGACGATGCGTCCTAACCCATAACTCACCTGAATAATCTGATATTGCCTTCATCAGTTCATCCTTATGGATCTGATCAAGTTTTTCGTTATCTAACGTATCGTATTTTTTTCGAAGAAAGGATTTCCTCGAAAAACCTAGAAGCCATCGTTTATGACCAATGCTCTCTGTAAGATGAGCAAAATTTTCAAGAATCCACCAATTTTGCTCATAAGTTTTAGAAAAACCCAAACACGGATCAAAAATAATTTGAGGATGTTTTTTATCAATAAAATAGTCCTCAAGGTGAAGTTCTGGACGGACATAATCCATATGCCTGCCAGCTAGCTCTCTTTGAGGCGATAAATTATGAGAGAAAATATAATCATGACCAGATTTTAAAAACTCAACAACGTAGTCATCAAACTTTCCAGAGACATCATTCCAGATTAATTTCTGGCTTAACTTTTCATCTTTAAAATACTTAAGAATTTTAAAAATGGTTTCTGGATGATAAGTATCGACACTGATAACAGCTTTCAAATTTTTTAGATAAGGCAGAACCAACTTCCATCTCTCCCATTCCATCGAATGATTAAGGGAAGTATTCATGGGAGCAGTTGACTCCGCCCCAATATCAATCACATCAAACTGATCTAGAAAATTTAGCCTGGATTCGATTTTGGAGGGTCCAAAAAACTTCCCTCCATCAGAAAAAGAATTAGGGGTCACATTTAGGACCCCCATTCTAAAAAGTTTCATTTAGGCAGGTGTTGGCTTACCAGATGCAAAAACGGGGCTCGCCCCTTGAGCAGCTGAGTCTACAGATGTTACTTCAGTAGGTTTTTTAGACATCACTGGTTGACCAATATCTTTACCAGCAACGAGATCTTTAATTTGTTCAGCATCAAGTGTTTCCCAGGCCACAAGAGCAAGGGCCACACGGTGTAAGGCTTCAATATTTTCATTTAAAATATTTTTAGCAATTTCATAGTTGGACTGAACAAGATTTGCAATCTCCATATCAATCTTGCGGCTTGTTTCATCCGAGAACGATACGCTCTCACCACCGTAAACCATCCCGCCATTTTGCTTAGTGTAATTAATAGGACCAAGCTTTTCACTCATACCCCAATTACAAACCATATTTCTGGCGAGATCAGTCGCGCGCTCAATATCATTTGAAGCACCATTGGTCATTTCACCATAAACAATTTCTTCAGCAACTCTTCCACCCATTAAAAATGAAATGAAATTTTCGCCTTTTTCTTTTGAAAGATTGAGCATGTCTTCATTCGGTAAAGTCTGAGTCACTCCAAGGGCCTGACCACGAGGAATAATAGAGACTTTATGAATAGGATCTGTATGAGGGAGATTCATCCCAACAAGAGTATGCCCAGCTTCATGGTAGGCCGTAAGCTTCTTTTCTTTTTCAGAAATCATCATCGACTTACGAGCAACACCCATAAGCACTTTATCTTTTGCATTTTCAAAATCAATCATGCCTAAAGACTTTTTACCATCTCTCGCGGCCAAAAGAGCAGCCTCGTTCACTAAGTTGGCCAGATCGGCTCCCGTAAAACCAGGAGTCCCCTTCGCAATAACCTCTAAATCGATATCTTGAGAGAGAGGAGTTTTTCTCGTATGAACTTTAAGAATCTGATGACGACCACGAACATCTGGACGACCTACAGTCACTCTTCTATCGAATCGTCCTGGACGTAAAAGTGCAGGGTCAAGAACATCAATACGGTTAGTCGCGGCCATGATGATAACGCCATCATTACCTTCAAAACCATCCATCTCTACAAGTAACTGGTTGAGGGTTTGTTCACGCTCATCATGACCACCACCCATTCCAGCACCACGATGACGTCCTACGGCATCGATCTCGTCAATAAAGATGATACACGGAGCATGTTTTTTACCTTGCTCAAAAAGATCTCTCACACGGCTTGCACCAACACCTACGAACATTTCAACAAAATCAGATCCAGAAATTGAAAAGAAAGGTACACCAGCTTCACCTGCCACTGCTCGAGCAAGCAATGTTTTACCAGTTCCCGGAGGACCTACAAGTAGACAGCCTTTAGGGATTTTACCACCTAAAGTCGTATATTTTTTTGGATCTTTAAGGAAGTCAACGATCTCCACAAGTTCTTCTTTTGCTTCTTCGACTCCGGCCACATCAACAAAAGTCATTCTTTTATCGTTCTCAGTGAGCATTTTTGCTCGGGCCTTACCAAAACTCATCGCCTTTCCACCACCAGATTGTAATTGGCGAAGGAAGAAAAAGAAGAAAAGAAAAAGAAGAATCATTGGTAACCAATTGATGAGCAATGTTGCAAGAAAACCCTGCTTCTCTTCTTTTTTATAATTTGGAACAATACCCGCCGTTTTTAAGATGCGAAAAGTTTCATCTCCAGTGTTTCCTGTTAATTCAAAGTATGAACCGTTTTCATAGCCTTCTTTGAATTTACCTTGAATGGCATTTTCACCTTGGAATGTAACTTCTTTCACATTTCCAGCTTCAACGGCCGTGATGAAATTTGAAAAATTAATCTGTTTTGCTTGAATATTTTTTTGTTCAAGGACTTTCATCACGAAGGCCATGATTAAAATAACCACGATCCATAACATGAGAGTTTTTTGTTGTTTGCGCATAAGAAACCTTTTTCGTGATAATTGGCCACCAAAATGGACAGCAAATGAATTATACGAGAGGAGTCTATTCTTGGAAAGAAAAGAGATTAGACATTGTCCAAAGAGGAATTATCCTGAGTGTTTTTGGCAACTTTGTTTTTTTACTTTCCCACGTAGATAAGCATTTTAAACAAGTCATAAATCTCAATCCTTTTGCTTGGCAAACTTTTGAGACCTCAGGAAACGCCGTATCATTAACAGATGTATTAAGTGTTTTTAATATATTTTTATTTTCTAGTAACAAGACCAGACCAGGCATGTTTAACATGGCATCAGAAGTCTTTAAAAGATTATTCCAAGACTGCTTGAGGTCATCTATTGTCATGGTAGGTAGATCTAGCTGATTAAAGTCTTGAATCTCATTTAAGGCATGAGCGATGGCCTGATCGTAATTTTTCAAATCTTGTCGATAGATCATCAAAAGACCAAAAGTAGAATAGGCCTGTGTTCCTCCGCTAAAATGGAATGGCCCCTTTTTACCGTGATCAATTGCCTTTATCATTTTCAAAACTTGTGACGTGATTTTACCTCTGCTTTCATTTGAAAATTGATGAAGAAGTTCTTGAACTTGATAATGGGAGAACTGATCTCCTTGTATCAGGGCCCCTTGTTTAAAAATAAAAAACTCATGCCCTGTTAACCTCTGAGTTATATTAAGATTTAAAATCGCGGCCATATGATTTGAATAATTCACATAATGCTTAAGGTATTGGGGATACCGCACTTGAATGAGCGGGATCATATCATTGCGTAAAAAATTTCGATCAAATTTATTATCTCGATTAGTAGGATCCTCAAGACTAGGAATCTCAAATCGGTTCGCCAAATTCCGAATCTGAGATTTTGTCACAGATAAAAAAGGCCTAATTATTCTGTGGTTTTTAACAGGGATTCCCAGGCAAGACTTTGGCTGACCAGATCTATATTTCTGCATCATGCTCCATTCAAAAGAGTCATCAATGTGATGGCCTAGCCATAGGAGTTGTGAGGACTTCAAATTTTTCTGCAATAACTGGCGGCGTATTTCTCTCGCCTTCTTTTCAAAATTACCTGTAACTCCACTAAGGCCTTGAGCATGAAGGACTGAAAATGGTATTTCACGCTTTTCACAAAACTTTTTAACAAGCTCTGCCTCTAGGTCTTGGCCCCCTCTCGTATGATGATGAACAAAGACTGCGCTCACTCCACCTATTTTATTTTGCTTTTGAAGCTCATGAGCAACCCACAGTAAAGTCATTGAATCGATCCCACCGGAAACTGCAATACAATGCTCTCCTTCAAGTTCTTGGGAATTAATAATGTTTTTTAAAAAACCAAAAACATGATTGAGAAAAAGTCGCTGATAGGAAACGGCATTCAATTTTTTCATAGCTAAATACCGTATAATACAGCGATTTTGATATTGACGGCTTGATCAGTGTTCATTAGTATGACTCTACTTTTTTTGTATTGTGGCAACGTAGCTCAGTTGGTGAGAGCACAGCATTCATAACGCTGGGGTCGGCGGTTCAACTCCGCCCGTTGCTACCACTTTTATTATACTTTATTTCAAACAGACCCTTCTTCTGAATTCCTAAGTCCTTAAGATTTATTTAGATTACCCCAAAAATCTCACTGTCCTAAAATGCCCAGACCTTAGACAATTGCCCTTAATCTGACAGTTACTCAAGATGCAACTTATTGAAAACCTATTAATTAAAGATGTCACCAAATTTGCAAGGTTAATGGAGGCCCCTCATGGTCTTGGCAACTACCTGTGTAGTTTTTACAAACTTACAGCTTAGATAATGCAAGGCGTTAGGCGGCTAGCTAAACTTGAACTGAATTGAGATTTTCTGAAAAATAATGTGAGGTTTGCGTGATTAAAGTGAAAAATCGCAAGAAGCTACCGGCCTATAACCCTAACCAAGGTTTTATTGGGCAAGTTAAGGTGGATGTCGCCAACTATATCTTTTCGTCAAAGCGACAAAGATCTCCTTACCCACATTCGAAGGCCCTCGTTAAAAATCTCCTTAAGAGATCAGTCACTGAACATTTAAAAGAATCAAAGAATTTAACGAAGTTTATCCGTAAGCGTGATCTTACTTTCCAAAAATCAGATGACCAAGGTAATTATAAAATCTTTACTGTTCCCTGCACGACAACCATCGTTCCCTTGCAAAAGTCTATGTTCAATCAAATTGAAAAGGCGGCTCAAGGACTTATTGTCTCTTTAAGATGTGTTATTCAGGATATTTATGGTTCTAAGTCCATCAAAGATTCAGGTTTCGTAAAATCTCTGCCAGTAGAGATAAGAAAGATATTTATCGATGCGATTAAAGATTCTCCTAATTATTTTCCTCAGCTTCACCACCCAAATATGAAGAAATACCCTTTCTTCGATAACGTTGGTTTAGATTTAGTTTTAATTGAAGACTATCTCGATCAATCCAAGAATTTTGAAGACATTCTTAAATCTAAAAAGACAGATAAGCTTCCTCAGCTTCCCTTTAGAATTCTTGAATTAAATGCAGGTGCTCCTTCAGGAGCTTCTAATAATATGAATGTGCTTGAAGGACATTACGAACAAAATCCTGAGGTGCTAGATTCATTAGGTCGACTCATGCCAAACGATCACTTTCAAGTTTTAGCTGAGACTTACAAATCTCTTGGTGAGGACTGGACTGGGGTTAAAGATGGAATTCAAGTCATCCTTCCTCCAGGTGGCATGAATGGAGCAGCACCAGAAATTCATAATCTTGCGGCCTACTCAGGCCTTGTATATGCTGATCCTGTCCAACTTTTCTGTGATGAAAAAGGATATATAAGACTTAGAACGATTAATGGTTCAAATCCAATAGTCACAGCAGTGTACTCTAGAATTAACGCTGACTCAGCATTGTTTGATACTGATAAAGGAATCATCCTTAGAGATCCTGATACCAATGAACCTATCTATCTCAGAGATTCGCTTAAACTTGGTCAAGATGGCGAAGCACCTTGCGTTCTTGATGTAAACGGTAACCCGATCCCTCTTCAATCTGATTACGCCGTACCAGGTCTCCTTGATGCTATTTTAAATAAAAAAATCTACATGGGTGGGCTTAATAGAATATTGGATAATAAAATCATCCTTGCGGCCCTCACAACTTATGCTCCCAAATATTTTTCATCTCGCTTGAAAGAGCTCGGACTGACACTATCAGGTCCTAAAATTACGCCTCCTGAAACTCTTCCTCCCAAGAAAGAATCAGTGAAAATCATTGAATCGAATCCTGATGAATGGGTCGTTAAAGCTCCGAATCTCTCTGGTGGTAGCGGGATTTATATAATGAAAACTCTTTCTCCTGAAGCGAGACAAAATGTGATTGAAATGATTCGAAAGAATCCTCAGCACTATGCTTATCAGAAACTAGTTAAGATTGCTCGCATCCCTGTGGCCATGAAAGATAAGCAAGGAACAAGATTTGCAAACCTTGCAGCAGACATAAGACTTTGGGTTTTCTACGGTGGTGGTCAAAAAACGCTTCCTAAGATGACTCACAATGCCCTCGTTCGTTATGCTCCTGAAGAAAGAGGCCCTATGAGTTCAATCGTCAATACGTCAAAAGGCGGCGGTTATGCCCCTTTCGTTGTGATTGATGATGTAGGAACAAATGAGTCGGTAACGGCGAAAGAATTTATTCAACCAACTCGTCCTGTCTCACTTCAAACACACCTTCCTATGTTTGTAGCGGCCCAGCTCATTCAGGTTTCAAGACTTGCTGTTGAAATCTCTAATCATTTAAAAAATGGAACGGCAGAAAGCTATACTTTACTTGGACTCGCATTATCTCTAAAAACGCAATGCCGTGAGGTCTTGAGCTTTTTGAATCCACGCGCTATAGAACCAATTTATAAGATTATTGATCTCCTTGAAACTAAACAAGATACCGCTGGTATTGCCCAGTACTTTGATATTATTAATACAAATCAAATCAATCTTGTTACAACTTTACAAAGACTTGAATCAAAAAACAAACTGCCAATAGAATTCAGAAATAAGATGGACACACTCTTGGTCTTAGACCAAGACATCGTCAATCAGAACTATACAGAAGAAAATAGAAAGCATGATAAAAAAGTCTTAAAAGACTTAAAGCTAATGATAAAAACGAGTCATGCAAAAAATACTAACGTTCAAAAAGAATACAAAACACTCATCACGTTGCTCCAATCAAGCATTGAAGCTAACTTCACAAGAGCACCAATTCAAGGTAGACTTTCTCAACAATTGCAAGACCTGGTCGAAAGCTTCATGACCATGGCCAGAGAAAGACTTCAAGACTCTGAAAAAGCTATTGAATTTGCCAAATTATTTTCAACTCAAATTCAGCATCCTGAATTAAAATTTGAAACTTTTGGGCTAAAAAATATAACAACACATAAAGGAAGCTATCTCACAGCTTCTCAAAAAGAGTTTGCGACGGGTAAACTCTTGATTGAAACAGATCATGTATCAGATGAATTAAAAGCGGCCCGACTTGACTGGAAAAAAATTGAGATTGAGGCGAAAAAGATACCTGAGACTAAAAGAGCTTCATTCTTCGCCAAAAAACGCAAAGATCATTTTGCCAAACATCCATCACTTGGAAGAATGAATCAAATCATTAATTCAAAGAGAGTCACTATCAAGGACCTCATTGACTTGATGCCGGCCATGCCTTACGCCAAGTACAACCTTGAAATGTTTGCGAAGAAACAAGGGCTTTCTGTTGAAGAGATTTTCACGAATGAGCTAACTCCAAATAAAATCTCAATCCTCACAACTCAACAAATTAGAGAAAATCACCTTTCCGCTCAAGATCATGCGGGAGAATGTTTTGCGAAAAAGAGAAAGTCACATGGACTTTTCTCGGACTCAGACATCTTTATTTGGATGAGAAAAGAACTTGATCCTTTAACTTTAATCTATACTGCTGGCCACGAAGTGATTCACTATCATCAAATTGAAGAGACAACTCGTTCTGAAGCAAAAGCTCTTTCAGATGGCGCCATTGCTCAGGCCTACTTCCTCAACTTTTATGGAAATTTCCTCGGAGTCTCAGCTGCTTCACTTGAAGGCTTATCTGTTGATATATCTGTCGAGCGTCAACCACTCTACGGGCTTGCAGATCGTATTGTGCCGAACTTCTTTTCACCACTAATGACAGAAATCAGAAAAGGTATCAATGAAGACAAAGAAAAATATGATGAAGTTCTGAATAAATATGGCTCACTTTTTGGCTACATGATGCCAAATTCAAATCAAGTAAAAGTTAAGGCGCTTCAAGAGATCACCCCAGCTCTAGAAAATGCAAAAAATATTAATTTTGCCAAAGAGCTTGGTCTTGAAATTTCTTGGGATGAAGCAAGATCAGCACTCCCAAGTGCCAATGAAGCTCAAATTAAAGCTTATGGCCCTAAAATCATGCAGGCGTTAAAGAAAGCTGAGCCTGATTTTGAGGTTTTGACATTAATTGGAAATCACCAGTTTTACGGAGTTAGCTTTGCAAGGAAGTTAAATCTTTCTGAAAGCATCTCTCTTAAACCTATACTGAGTACAATTTCACTCGGCAATAGCTATAACCAGACACAACAACAACAATAGGTTTAAAATGAGACTTGAACTCCTTACATCTGACATACCTAACCTCTTTGCCTTCCTTGGCAATGTTATCCAGGATGGTGGGAGAAAGCTTTATGGGATCGAAGGAAGTGTAGATCCAGTAAAATTCACAGAAGGTAAAAGCGGGTTTAACTATAAAGAAGGACAACTCGAAGCTTCTTTAGAAGTGGGAGTTCTTTTTGGTGGAGCTGGTTTTTTCTTAGTTCGAAAATTAAAAAATGGTACCCAAGAGTGGCAAAGGTATGATCACTTCGATACCGCCGGGATGTTTACATTCCAATCCGATAAAAAAGTTTTAGAACCAGTTTTTGTCGATACATTTGAAATGGATCTAAGTTGCCCTCTTCTCAATCATCTTTATAATTTTCTGTCTCTTGAGTATAAAAAAGCTTCAGAAGGTCAGTCCTGGGCAACAAAATTAGTTCATACAATTGAGCTCTTCTTACGAGAAGTTTACCAATCTAAAATTATTGACCTACCTATCAAAAAAGGTCTCAAAGACGCTTCCATTCAAAATATTTATAATAAAATATTAGAAATTGAACTTGATCCAGTCTTAACTTGGGAAGAAAGACAAATTGTCTTCAATAAACAGAAAGAAATATTAAATCAAATTGTTAAAACTAAAGTTCGTGCCCATAAACTTTCAAATACACAGTTTAAAATAAATCTTCTTAAAAGAAATTTAGAAAATTTTAAAAAACGTTTCACCTCGCGACCAGTTAATAACTCAAAAGGGCTATTCTATCGCTACACGATGGGTAAAATTCTTTGGTTCTTTAGAACTGTTAAAAATAACTTGGGCTATTCTGTCGCTCTAGCAGTCTATGGCCCATTTACCTACTATTTCATTACAATGCCCATGAACCCTCATGCGATGCAAGCCGTAGGGAGAGTAAGATCTGCTTATCTCGATGCGAAGACTCAAATATCAACAACTATTGATTCCATTGTAGTAAGTCAGAAGAATGAATCAATTCCAGTCAACGTTGTCACAGATAATGTAAAGGTGATCCAGGCAGCTTCCCAAAAGGAAGTCACAAACTCTAGTCAAAATGAACAAAATAACATTCTGGCCAATATTATCTATCCTTCGGCCGTGACCGCGAATCAAGAAAGCGACCTGATCATTAAATCAAATGACCAAATACTCAAAGCTCGTCCTCAGTGGCTCAATATGATTGTCGGCACCGATATCGAGGCCGTTGATAAACAAAACTGGAATGAGAGAATGAGCCAGTTTAAACAAATGCAAATTGCCTATGAGGAGAATATTGAATATGCCTCTCGTATGGGACGTCTAGAGCAGCTTGAAACTCAATACAATTTCCCCATGCAAATAGAAAGCACTTGGGAAGAACTTGAGCGCTATAATAATCTCATTTTTAAAATTCGTCAGGAGAACCCTAATCTTTCGGCGAAGCTTAAACAGTACCTCACAAATGAAGTCAATCGAACTCAACAATTAGAGCTCTATCTTTGGGATAGAATGTCACGCTTCATCCTTGATCAGATTTATGTGATGCTCGATAAAGATAATGAGCAAAAAAGAAATGACTACTATGTTGGACGCTCATTTGTTTTTATGCAAGAGATGACAAATATTCTCTCATGGAGATACAAAAACTTTAAAAAGCCTGAAGGTTTTGATCGCATTGAAAAGCTCGCCAATTTTTATGCTGGAAATCGCAAAGAACTTGGTTCAATCATGCAGAACCTCAAAGAAAACTCTGACCTCTTTAAACAAAAAGATGTCCTTAGTACGAAAGAGTTTCGTGCTTATATGAAAAGACAATGGGAGATCCTCTATCTACAAAACTCTAAAACTGAAGAGGCGTCCAATAACGGTCTTAATATGTACATTTGGTCCGTTCGAAATACGGCCTGGGTTTTACAATCAATCTACTCGGCAAAAAAAGAAGAGTTAGCGCTCCTTGTGAAAAGAGATATCAATCAAAAAGCATTTGAGTCTCAGGACTTCACTGCCAGAGCGAAGCTTTCTATGATGTATGAAACTCTTCTGCATAATTTGACTCTTGAGTACGTGGGTATCCGTGAAGAGATCATGAATCGACTTGGTAAAGATATTGAGTCGACACAAAGAATGATTGTTTTAGAGAACCTTAAAGAATTTATATCTGATCGTGACAAACTTGACGGAATAAACAAGGCAACAACACAAACAACTGCGGATGCACAATAATGAAAATAAAAAAATCGAATTTTGTGTCTCAGTTCTTGATTATTATCCTGGCCGGACTCGTGCTCAGCTTTATGTTGCAATTTGCCCAGGCCCAAAGCACTCTTCCTCTCAATCAGACAATTGAAACGGATGTTGAGTATAGCTCGTGGACTGATAGAATTCTCAAGAGAACAACTCTAAATTATTATCATCAACTCTTAGGTCCAACTCTGGCAGGAACTGGTGGGGAAACTTATAATGTTTTCCAAGAAAGCCGCTCCCCTTATCAAAGCTTCCATGCCGCAAATATAAGATACCAATTAAGTAATGAATGGGCCTTTGGCGTCAGCCTTGCGGCCGTGAATGCTTATGGAGATACAGTCACAAATCAGCAGACTGGTATCAAAAATGATATGCCTGTGAGGGATGAGTTTTTCAATGCTCGAGTTTTTATTGCAACACCTGGATTAAAGACAAGGCCTGGAACTCTTTTTACGACCTTATCCTACGAAGCTCCAACGTCTGTTTTTTCCCGTACAAATGGTATGCAGTATGGAGCAGTTCTGGCCCAGAGTTTTGCTTTTAATCTTCCGACTTATAAATTAACGGCCGGCCTTATGTGGCAGTATTATCGGATGGTCTATGGGCAAAATATAGTTCCTCCAAGAAATGGCTACGCCTCCCTGGCCAGGCAAACAGTTATAGTTAGTGGTGGCCCTTACATAGGCTACAGAGTCAATGATAGATGGGGTGTAAACTCATCTCTGACCTTTGATTGGGACCAAAGAGGTAATCAAACAGCTTCTGGAAGCTTTAATAATAACTTACCTGACCGTGCCCGCTTAGGAGTCTCTTACTACCCTTCTAAGATCAAGCAAATAGCCAATGTGGGGCTTTTTACCCAGACATTGATTAAGTACTCTCCTGATACCCAAGCTTTCGGGGGTGAATTTGCGCTAAAATTTTAAGCTCAAGTCCCCTTTGTAAGTTTTTCCAACTCCTCTCAATTTTATACTGGCGAATTCAAATCTAGGGTAAAAGTAGGCTATTAATTGTCTATTCTCCGGAGGTTCATTTTGAATCGTCATATTTTTTCATTAGCTTTGGCCGTGCTTTCACTTTCGGCCTATGCTCAAAATAATGCGGCCCCTTGCGATGTGAATGATGAAGAATGCTTAGATCAGGCCTTTAAAAATATCTATCCCTTCCGACCTATGCCTACATCCGATGTGAAAGCAAAGCTTGTGCGACTTTCAGAAAACGAAAATTTTCTGTGGGATATACGTGAGATGACCAAGCGAGGTCTAACTCGGGCCAATACTAAAAATCAACCTTGGGGTGGCTCATTTTGGCCACTGATACAAGGTCAGGTTGCCAACCCTTATCACGACAAGGATTTTACTGTTCTTCATGGAGCTTTTAATGGACTTGAAGTTGTTTCATGGAAATACAATTACAAAAAATTTCAGAAGCGACAAAAAAAACTCTACCCAAAAGTCTATGAGTTATCGGAAAAAGAACTGGCAGAACTAGCTCCTTCAGAAAAATATGATCTTCTTCTAGGTGATACCAGTTTTGATCTTACAAACAGAATTTGGAATTATGCTACGACCTGGGGAGAAAAAAAGAAATGGGGCTTTTTGAGCTCAATTGATATGCCCGCAGGTTACAGAATTCCTGAAGCCTCCAGTCTTCTCGCTCTCTGGGAAGGTATTTGCCATGGTTGGGCCGTAGCCGCTGGTCATTACGACAGACCAGAAAAAACTGTTTGGGTCACACTTCCAAACGGAAAAAAGATGCCATTTTATCCTACTGACCTCAAGGGACTCATATCCCTCATGTGGGCCAACTCAACTGTTCAAGATTCTGTGATTGTTGAAGGTTTGAGATGTAACAGAAAAAATCCTAAAAAAGATGATCAAGGTCGCTTTATTGATGTGGAACTAGATAAAGACGATAAAGCACCTCTCCCAAGATGTGCCGATGTTCATCCTGCTGTTTATCACACAAGTATCGTAAATATCTTAGGAGTAGAGGGCAGAAGTTTTGTGGTAGATAAATCAGCGACTGCCTCAGTTTCAAATCAGCCAGTGTCTGGTTATGAGTATACCTACTTTAATCCTGAATCTGGAAAAGATGGAAGTTTAGAATCCTCAATGGTTGAAGTTTCTAAATATGCTAAGGATCCTTTTAAGGAAGCTAGAAATCCTGATACAAGATTTATTGTTGGTGTAGCGATGACGTTAAAATATGTCGACTGGGAAGATCCCATTCTCCAGGAAACAAACTCTCCTCAAGATGATAAAATCTCTGATATGAAATTCAACTATGACCTTGAGCTCGATGCCCAATACAAAATCATTGGTGGCCAGTGGCGAGTTGATAAAAACGGAACTGCACGAATGTTTAATAACCAGACTCATCAACCAGATTTCTTCTGGGTTGTTCCTAGAGATTATAAAAAGTTTTTTCAACCAGTAACAGGACTTCCAGAGTGGAATTTTAATCAATCAACAATCCCACCAAAAGAATTTGGTCCTGCGGCCAAAACGGCTCATTCTTTTATTTATCAAATGACTAGAGAGTTTGGATGGGATGAAAAATGTCCGGTTTTTCCTATCAAAAAAGGAAACGGAGAAGTGAAAAAGGTCAATTGTGAGTTTAAGTACCCGAGACCTCAACCCCTCATCAACGTCATCAATAAATTACTAGAAGAATCGAGAAAATAGATTTGCTCAGGGAGCTTTATTCTTAAAGCTCCCATCTTTTATTTAGAAAATTTTTCACCCATTTCTCTTACAATATAACCAATCCCATAGGGAACTGAATCGTGCTCGGCCGCAGACTCATGACCAAAACCCAATTTATGTGTCCATTCATGAGCGAGGTTTCCTGCGACTTCATGAGGTTTGAAATTTTTAAAAAATTTCCAATTAATATTAATCGTATTAATTGAGCCATTGGTCCAGCCAATCACTTTTGAATATCTTTTATGATAAAGCTTTAAGTAAAAATTCATCTCTCCTGGGGTATTCGACTGCAGAGTTTCTCTTCCTTCCATAAAAAGATCAAAAATTTGTTCATTAGAAAGACCTTGAGAAGAAGCGAAAGAACGCTGATTTTCGTTATTTCTAAAATTAATAACACGATTTTTAAATTCTTCAGAATTGACGATTTTTTCAAGTAACTTAAATGAATCATCAAGTTTTTTTAAACTGGCCTGATCAAATCCTTGAATATCCATCGCCTTTACAGTGAGGCGCCCAGAGGCAATGTTATGAATAGAGACAAATTGAGATTCATTTTTTACAAAAGGCTTTAAAGTCTTAGAAGATGTTCCGTGAAAAATCTCGTGTTGGTGATTTTGACAATTACTATGATTGTGGAAGGCCAGTAAAGATTGTGGAAAAAGTAAGGTGATAAAAAAATAACTTAAAATCCATTTTGTCATAACTTCAATCCTTGAAGAGATGACTTCTTTTCGGGCCAAAAACCAACAAACCCAAGATTTTTGTTAATTTGTGTTTTAAGGGGTAAAAACTACCCACCGGGCCTTCGTAATCCAGCTAAATATGAGAAAAAAAGCCCATGAAAGTGTATTACTTGAGTCTTCTTTTCATCCCTATTTTGGCCGAAGCTAAAATAAATATTCTACTCAGTTATTTTGATGCCTTTAATAGGGCCCCCTTTAACAATTCAGAAAAGATTGCTCAAAGTTTAGAACAAAAATTTATCAAAAATGATGGAATTAAACTCACACTCTGCCCACTTCCAACCATCTATGATGAGGCTTACCTGCGCCTTGAGGATTGTCTAAAAGGTCAGGATCAAATCCCTGATCTAGTCATATCTTTAGGTGAAGGTGGATGTGACCTTAAACTTGAAACGAGTTTAAAAAATCTCGATTATAGTTTTGGGCCAGATAATATCGGCCAAGAAAGATTTAATAGTCCAATCATCACCGAAGGATCGCTTCAACTTCCTCTTAAGTACCCTGCCATGTTGATGTATTGCGCACTTAAAAATGGGGATCGGAAAAATATTGAGATTTCTAATTCAGCTGGAAGTTTCGTCTGTAACAATACCGCCTACAAAATGAGACATTACTATCCAGATATTAACTATGGCTTTATTCATGTTCCGGCCCATGATTGCTTTATGCTGCAACATAAAACTCAAAGGGCCACTGAACAATTAGAAAATATGATCTTGAGTTTAGCTAAAAAAGATCTGACAAAAACTTCAATCTTACCCATCCTGAAAAAAGAGATCCAATATCAAATTGAACAAAAAACAGGCTGTGAAAAAGATTTTTTTGAAGAGCTAGGAAAAAAAGTAAATTCATTCCTTCCTAACAATCAAACAAACTAAAGTTGCCCAACTAAATCTTGAGCTAAATGAAGACTTAATGAGAAGCCATTCTTATAGAGGCCACCCAACCAAAAAATATTATTATCCCGATAAAGATAAGGACGCCTTTTAGCAGCTTTCTCTCTGAGGCCTGTAATCACTTGGCCGGTCTTTAAAGAGGGTAAACTTGTCTCTAATTTTTGGGCCAAACGCTCATAAACCCTATCAAGTTCTTGGCGCTCGGGTAAGACATGACCAAGATCAAGAGTGGTAGACCCCATCAGCATTATTTTAGTATGGGCATGATAGACAATATTATCACCCTCTAAAGTCAAAGAAAAAGACTCCGCTCCAAGATCAACGTCATGAAATTCAAAATATGACCCTTGTATCGGTTTACCGAAAGTCCGAGGTTGCCAAAATCGATTATAGGCGCCACCTGTTACAACAAGCTGATCAACAAGGACAGTTTCATTGCTCGATGTTTTTATTTCAGTCAAATCTTGATTTTTTTTGATACTTGTCACAAAAGCATTTTTCCATTCAACCGGAAGTTTATGCGATTGATCTTTCAACCAATTTAAATAGAGTTTTGGATCAATAAGGTAAGCACTTTCTTGAGCGACATAAATTTCATTTTTTAAAATAATAGAACCTAATTGTGTGACTCCTTCACCATCAGGGTAGCGTTTTTTAAACATTTCTAGTTTCGAGACCGCTCCCGTATATTGAGTAATATTAAAAACCCCATTGGGATGATCATTCTTAATATGACTTTGAAAAGTTTCTAAACCTTTTAAAATAAGATCACCTAAATCTGAATGACCTGAAGAAACACCTCGTGGCGCCACGATGGCCGTAGAACGAAAGGAGCAAGCTTGGGTGAACTGGTCAGAGTCAAAAACAATAATTTTTGAAAAGTTTTTTTTGCTTTTGGCAAGGGCATAAATGAGGCTTCTGCCAGCAATTCCAGCACCAATAATGGCAAGTGTCGTCAATTTTCAATCCTTATTGTTTATTTAACTATCATTTTCCCACAAAATCTTGCCAATTTCTACTCTTGCTCGTTACGCTTAAGAACTCTTATTTTGTGATCCGGAGGATATTTAGAATGGCCGCTCAGACTTTAGACCCAAAAGCGATGATTTTCTGTACGACAAAGCTTGGAATTGCACCTGCAAAAATTATGGCAACGTGCAAACTCTTATTTGAAGAGGAATGCACAATCCCCTTTATTGCTCGTTATCGAAAGGAAGTCACTGGTGGGCTCGATGAAGTTCAAATTAGGGACATTCAAGAATCCTATAATGAATACGTTGAAACAGAGAAGAGAAGAGAATTTATTCTCGATGCCATTAAAAAGATGGAAGCTCTTACTCCAGAACTAGAAAGACAAATCAAGGCAGCCTCAAACTTAAATCAGCTTGAGGATATCTATGCTCCTTATAAATCTAAGAAAAAAACCAAGGCGATGATAGCTAAAGAAAATGGACTTGAGCCACTTTCTGAAATGATCCTCAATGGTGATAAAGATGTGAGAACTCTTATCACTGAAATTGATGCTCAATTTGTTAAGCCAACAAGCGGGAAAGTCAAAGACGTCCAAGACGCCATCAATGGTGCTTGTGATATCTTGATGGAGACTTTTTCGCATCAACTCGAACTCAAAGAAAAAATCCGTCAAACATTCTGGGATTCTGGAGTCATGAAGGCTAGCCTTAGAAAAGATGGGGATAAGATTGAAGATGCTTCAAAATTTAAAGATTTCTTTGAATTCTCTGAACCTCTTGCCAAAATTAAAGACCCAAAAGCCTCTCACAGATACATGGCCATGAGGCGTGGAATGAATCTCAAGGTTCTTAAAGTGGACTCTGAAATTATGCCAGAAATTGGTATGGGACTGATTGAAGAACAATTCTTCCCTAAAAAAGACCGCCTAGCGAATTACGAACTCTTAAAAAAATGTGCTGAAAAATCTTATGTTAATTATATTCAGCCTTCACTAGATCTTGAGGTCAAAAATGAACTCAAGAAAATTGCTGATACAGCAGCTATTTCTGTTTTTGGGATTAATTTAAAAAATCTTCTCCTACAACCCTACTTAGGCTCTAAAGCCGTTCTAGGGATTGATCCAGGGGTAAGAACAGGTTGTAAAGTTGTCATCGTGGATAATACGGGGAAGTTTTTAGGTGATCATGTCATCTATCCGTTTGAACCAAAGAATGACAAAGTTGGATCGGCCCAAATTCTCACTAAAATGGTTGAAATGTTCAAGATTGAGTATATCGCCATCGGGAACGGTACATATGGCCGTGAGACACTTGATTTTGTTGAATCTCACATCCCACAAGTTAAAGACGGTAAAGTTAAAGCAACAATGATTTCTGAGGCTGGTGCTTCCATCTATTCTGCCTCTGACATCGCTCGTGCAGAATTCCCTGATAAAGACGTTACTGTCCGTGGGGCGATCTCCATTGCCAGAAGATTCCAAGATCCTTTAGCCGAGCTTGTTAAAATTGATCCAAAATCAATAGGAGTTGGGCAGTATCAACATGATGTAAACCAAGTACAACTTAAAAACAATCTTGAAGCCGTAGTTGAATCCTGCGTGAACTTTGTTGGAGTAGATCTGAATACAGCTTCGGCCCCTCTTCTCTCTTATGTTTCAGGCATAGGCCCTTCAGTGGCCCAGAACGTGGTGAAATATAGAGATACAAATGGTGGCTTTAAATCTCGACAAGACTTATTAAAAGTCTCTCGATTCACTCAAAAGGTCTTTGAACAATCGGCCGGCTTCCTTCGTATTTATAATGGTCCACATTCATTAGACGGTACCTTTATTCACCCAGAGCGATACCCTGTCCTTGAAGAATGGGTTAAAACAAAAAAGAAAGATCTCAAAGATCTTTTAACAGATGAATCCCTTCAAAATGAACTTGCCACTGATAAGGGACTTAAAGACAAAATGGGTGATATGACTCTGGCAGATATTGTGAAATGCTTAAAAGCACCAACTCAAGATCCAAGGACAACATTCAAATCAGTTGAGTTCACAAAAGGTATCTCTGATCTCAAAGATCTAAAAATTGGCCAATGGTATAATGGTGTCGTCACTAACATCACCATGTTTGGTGCTTTCGTAGATATTGGTATCAAAGAGAATGGTCTTCTTCACATTTCTGAAATGAGTGACCGCTTTGTTGAAAATGCCATGGAAGAACTGAAAGTTGGACAGGAACTTAAAGTGAGAATTCTAGGTATTGATATGGATCGCAGAAGAATTTCTCTCTCTTGTAAGGCCGATTCGCAAACGGAAGGTATTACAGGCCAGGGAACAAATGCATCAAGAAAAGGTGGAGGTGACAGATCTCAATCTTCTCGACCGCAGATTCCTTCAGGCCCTCAATTTAAGAATAATGCCTTTGCGGCCCTTAAGAATATCCAAGTAAAAAAGTAGTTAACGAAGTCCGACTCTTAAGAAGAGTCGGACTTGTTTCAATCTACAGATCACTATTCAGAATAAACATTTTCCATTTTTAATGTTTCACATGTGCGAGGATCCACCACAAGGGCCTCAACACCATAACCACCCATGTACTCACTTGAGGCCATATAAACTTCAATATCAAAGTTAAAATTCACCTCAACAGTTACACCGTAAGCCTTAAAAGATTTTTGACCTTTCTGAACTTTTAGCACTTCACCAGTCAGAGCATGGTACTCATTTGAAGGAACTGATTTTATATAATCATTCAATACCTTATCCTCACAGGCTTGAACGGCCATAGCAGAAAAGGAAAACAGAGAAAGAACTAGTAAAAAGTTTTTCATATAAACCACCTTGTAATAATGGGGCTTTTCTAAATCTATTCCCCTTCTAAATCAAGCTAAGACATTGAAATTGAAAAAAATACACTTACCCGACCCCCTTGCTCCGGAAAGAGCTTCCAAATTGTAATCAGTTGAGATTTCGATAAGATATGGGTATGGCCAAAAAATCTACTGCCCTGTCCCTAAATTATGACCCTGAACTGGCCCGAAAATTTCAAGAGGCGAGTCAGAAGAAAACTGATATTGCAGATTTTATCAGTGAATTTCTCGTTCAATTCCTCTCTGAGGACACAAAAACTGCTTACGTTAAGGACTTAAATTTCTTTTTTGATTTTTTAAAGTCAGGGAACGTAACAATAGCCCACCCATCACAGATTCAATCATTTCACTTTCAATTATATAGGGATCATTTGATTGAAAGAAACCTCGCCTCAGCAACAATCAATAGAAGACTTGTTTGTATAAGATCTTTTATCAAATGGGCCGTGGCCGCAAGATTAATGGACCACAATCCCCTTGATACAATTAAGTTACCAAAAGTCCAAACAGAGTCACCCACCATTGCTTTTGATGATCAGGAAGTTGTGAAAATGATCAATGCTCCTGATTTAAAAACTCATAAAGGTCGAACTCATCGGCTTATTATGGTGATGCTTTTTAATTTGGGTTTGCGCCGATCAGAGCTCATTAATATCAAAATGTCTCAATTCTTTAATGATAGAGGGCATGTGGTCCTAAGAATTCATGGTAAGGGGGATAAAGTAAGACTGATCCCATTAAATCAATTTGTTTATGATGAGGTACTCGCCTACACTGACCATCTCAGAGATCATGGGGTGGATTTAGAGGGAGATGACTTTTTACTTCAGACTGAGATCAATCATAAAAATGAACGCCCTATGGACGGATCTACGATCTATAGAGTCATTGAAAAATACGCTTTAAGTTTGGGAATTAATAAAGCAGTTTCACCACACTCCTGTCGGGCCACAGTCATCTCACACCTCTTAGATACACAAAATACAGCTATTAGAGATGTGGCCACATTTGCGGGCCATGCTAATATTACAACGACAGAGAGATATGATAAGAGAAGAAAGAATCTTGATAAATCTGCTGCTTACCAAGTTGATTACCTTCTGAAAAAAGCTTAAGCAAGTTTCAGATCTTGATCTAAATTATAAGTTTGTCTGATTAATTCTTTAGTGTGAACAACAAAATCTTTTATCATGCCGACATCGAAACCTGGCTGTCCGCTTAGTTTGTCATAACTAATAAATAGATAAATCTTTCTATTTTGATAGAAATCAAAACTTGTCTGAACACTAAAATCTTTCAATTGGCAAAGGATGGAATCTTCATACCGAGAAGAATAGAAAAGATTGAAAGCAAACTGGGACAAAAATTGATTTAATTCTGTTAGATTTTTGCCCAATGAAGACTTAAGAGTCGAAGAATCAATTAAGACTTTTAAATCAGTCTGCTTAGAAATAAAATTTGAATATTCCTCAGAATCTACAGAAAAAAGCATCCCATTCATAGTAAGCTGCTCAAGTCCCATCAGAGATGACTTTGAAAAATCATTGCCATACTGAAAAAGAACTTTTGATTTCAATCTAAGCCGGTAATCTCGACGAGGAAGCTTATCTCTTAACAAGGAAATCAAAACAAAATCTTTATAGATCTCTTTATTGAAACAATCAGTGATCGCCATCTTTTTAAAAGGACCTGTACTTGAAATAAAAGACACCTGGGCGTCACCATTAAGACCTAAACTATTTGAAAAGTTAAATCGGCTTTGAACGGCTTGCTCATAAAGGTCATACATCGTTGTTTGATGAACTTTTTTTAAAGACTTAATCCAAACAGAAATTAATTTTAGTTTATTTAAAGATTTCTCTCTGAGTGAAAAATCAGCTTTAACTTCAGGTCGTGCGTAAACTGAATTCTTAATCAGCTCACAGGTTTCATAAAAATCGGCCCAATGAAAAACTACATTACCATTATCACTGAGATAAACTTCATCTTCGAGGGAGAACTTTTCAGCAGAAAGATTTTTGGGAGAAAAAGGTAAAAACTCTGAAAATGAAATATTTGACATTAAAGTCCTCTCAACAAAATGGATTCATCCTGAATCTTAGAAATATTTTAACCCGAAAAAGGGTTCTAACCAACACTTCTTACAATAGAAATGAATGACTGATTCTCTTTCTTGAAATTCAAGTAAGATAAAAAGCTAAAGATGATTGAAATGGCAAAAGGGATAAATAAACTTAGTATAATGTTAAAGGGAGTGACTTCCACTGGAAATCTTCTTTCGACAAAAATATTAGGCATTAAATCATGACCGTGGAGATCAAGAATCTTTAAAGTGATAATTCCCGTTATGACTCCAATGAAGCAAGTGATACCTGATAGAAGCGTCACAAATCTTAGACAAAGCTTCATAAGCATCTCTTGAGACATACCGAGGATCCAAAAGCTCATCAAATCCTTTCTGATTTTTGAGAAGAAAATGAGAAGCCCGGAGGTAATGGCAATTGAGACCAGTAGACTCATACTTATAAAAAGGAAAAGCATGACTTTGGTCTCTAAATTTAAAGACCATACCAACGCTTTATTCATCTCTTCCCAGCTTATAACTCTAAACGGAACTGAGGTATTAATTTTTTTTAACTCTTCAAGCACCTGTGACGGTAGAGTCTTAAAAATTCTGATTTGATTTATCCCATTTTGGCGAAGAAGATTTTGAACAACCTGAACCCTGCCCCAAATTTCAAACTCATCAACCTCTGGCAGTTCTGTAAAAACATAATCTGATAAAGTCTCATAAATAAAACGTGGAACTTCACCCATGAGAGAGTCTGTAACAGCAGGAGTAATGATCTGAATTTCATCAAGAAAAGGCAGCTTGAGTTTGGAGGCAAGATCGTTTCCTATGACAAGACCTGAAAAATCCTTCTCTCTTAAAAATGTTGGCCTTTCATCGCTTAACACGAGTCCATGAATTTTCGCAGGCGCAACATAACTCTTGTACTTAAGCATCACCTCTGTTTCTAGTTCGGAATAAAAGGGAGCATCCTCTTTGAGGAAAATATTCTTAAATTCTTCCAGAGATTCAATTGTCGGTTTTTCAAACACAACAAGATAAGAGCCATGAACCGACTTTGATCGAGCAACTAAACTCTTCTGAAGCCCACCCATTATTCCTTGAATCACAACAAGGGAAAAAGAGGAAATAAAAAGACCAGTGACTGCTATGAAAAGCAGCCGCTGGCGCGTCTTAGAAAAAAAGAGGTACTTAAAAAAGTAACTAAAAAAAGGCCAAACTTTCATCTAGAGGTCATAAAACTTACGTTTATCACTCACCATCAATGAGAGGAAAGGTGAAACCTGGTACCTATCTTTGTTCACGTCTTTGGCAAAGTTATTGAGACGTTCAACAATAGAATCAAGACCTTCCTGGTCGGCCCATTTTAAAAGACCACCCTTGAATGGAGGGAAACCTGTCCCATAGATCATTCCAACATCAACAGTTGCTGCCTTATCACAAATTTTATCTGCGAGTATATAGGCTGCCTCATTGACCATAGGAAGAAATAATCTCATCTGAATTGTCATCTCATCCATATGTTTTTTCTTGGATGTGATGATTTTTGAGATCTCAGGGTTTTTGCCGGTTGATTTACCTTTCTCATCGTAAAGGTAAAAGCCCTTATTATTTTTCTTTCCCAAAAGTTTAGCGTCATAAAGTTTAGTAGAAAGTGAACTTGGGTTCGCTCGCTGGCCAAGGCCCTCTTGCATAATTTTTCCAACCTTGACACAAACATCGAGTCCAATTTCATCCATCAAACGACAAGGCCCCATTGGCATTCCAAAATTTAAGGCTGCTTCATCTAGGGCTTCAACTGAAACACCTTCTTCAAGTAAAAAAGCTGCTTCATTGAGATAAGGAGCTAAAATACGGTTAACCAAAAACCCTGGACCATCTTTAACGACGATAGGAGTTTTCTTTACATCTAAAACCCATTTAACCAAAGTTTGAATCGTCTTCGGATCCACCTTCTCATGAGTAATAATTTCAACTAAAGGCATTTTATTAACTGGATTAAAAAAATGCAGTCCTGCAAAACGCCCAGAATTTTTTAGCGCCTTACTCATTTCTTCAACTGAAAGTGATGATGTATTAGAAGTCAGCAAACAATCAGGCCTTACATACTCCTCAAGCTCAGCAAAGACCTTCTTTTTTAAATCCATATTTTCAACTACAGCTTCTACTACAAGGTCAGCACTTTTCATCCCTTCAAGTGTTAAAGTTGGTTCAATGGAGCGCATTTTTCGGTTGAACTCATCTTCGGTCATTCTTTTTCTTTTAAGGGCCCCAGCAAAATTAGCCGAAGCCTGCTTTAGACCAAGTTCAAGGGCAGCAGGAGTAATATCTTTCATGAGTGGTGCTTGATTGTTTTGAGCAAAAAGCCATGCAATCCCTCCCCCCATAACTCCAGCACCAAGAACGGCGCCCCTGTTAACAGAAGGTAATTGGTCTTTATTGTCTAATTTCTTAGAATTATCAGTCAGAAAGAAAATGTGCTGAAGATTTTTAGATTGAATTGTTTGTGACAATTCGGCAAAGGCCTGGGCCTCCATCGCTAAATAATCAGAGCGATTTTTATTCGCGCCTTTCTCTAGAACCTCAAGAATTTTTAAAGGAGCAGGATAAAAACCTTTCGTATTTTTCATGACCTGCTCTCTGGCTTTTTGAAAAATAATTTTACGAGTGAGGAAATTTTCCATCGCCGCTTTTTCAAGCTCTTCTTTGAGATTTGTCTTTTTCTTCGGTTTATTAAGATACTGTGGAGCAAGCTCCAGCATTCTCTCGGCAGGCAAAATGGCGTCGGCCAGGCCCATTTTATAAGCATTTTTACCTTTAATTTGTTTACCAGTGAGAATCATATCCAGCGCCGGTGGAAGACCTACTTTTTTTGGTAGTCTGTATGTCCCTCCAAATCCAGGAAGAACTCCGAGCATGACTTCAGGTAAGCCAAGAGCTGTTTTAGGATGATCAGAAACAAAAATCTTTTTACAGCATAACGAAAGCTCAAGGCCACCACCAAGACAAATCCCATTCACAAGAGAAGCCGTTGGCATTTTCAAATCTTCAATGGAATTAAAAAGTTTATGGGCCACTTCTAAATTTCTTAGAGCGTCCGCTTCATTTTTTAAATCATTAATAACAGTGATATCCATGCCGGCCAGAAAAACACCAGGCTTATGAGAAAAAAAGAAAAGTCCCTTGGCCCCTTTCTTTTTATCTATCTCAGTCACCTCTACCATGATCTTAGATAATTCATCTAATGAGTCACGTGTAAGAGTGGTCATTGATTTTTTTTCATTAAGACCCAATCCAATCCAGATAAAATCGTTCTTTAATTCATAAGAGATATGCTGATACGTCATAAAAGAGCTCCACTATAATTTTAAATTTTCAATAAGAACTGCACCACCCTGACCACCACCAATACAAAGTGAGGCCAGACCATACTTCTGCTTACGGCGTTTAAGTTCGTGGGCCAGCGTCACCACTAATCTTGAACCAGTTGAGCCAACAGGGTGACCGAGGGCAATTCCCCCACCGTTCACGTTAAGTTTTTCCAGTGGAATGTCTCCCATCGTTTCATTTATCCCCCACTTAGATGAAAGATTTTTATCTTTCATGACTTTTAAACATCCAAGAACCTGGGCTGCAAAGGCTTCGTTGATTTCAAAAAGATCTATTTGATCTAAAGTCATACCGGTACGTTTTAAAAGTCCTTGAATAGCAAGCACTGGCCCAAGGCCCATTCTTTCAGGCTCAAGTCCATGGAAATGATAATCTACCAATTTTGCTACTGGATCTAAGTTATATTTTTTGACTGCTTCTTCAGAGGCAAGAAGCCACATGGAGCCACCATCAGTGATAGGACAAGCGTTACCAACAGTGACAGTTCCCGTTTCTTTTTCAAAATAAGGTTTGAGTTTACCAAGTCCATCTACGGTTGAGTTATCTCTAAAACCAATATCATCTGCGATCATTTTATCCAGCTTATGACCGGCCGTAATAGGAAGAATTTCTTCTCTAAATTTCCCTTCTTTCGTCGCTGCTGCCGCTAAGTGATGAGAGCGGTTGGCAAACTCATCTTGTTCACGACGAGTAATATTTAATTCACGAGCGAGGGTTTCAGCTGTCTGACCCATGTTACGTCCACAAAAAGGATCTGTAAGACCCTGCTCAATAGCGATGACTGGGGCAAGAAAATTTGGACGAAAACTTGAAACAATTTTTAGCTTTTGCGCTGTAGTTTTGGCCTTCATCATTTCCATAAAAAATTCAGTCATCTGCTTGTTGAACATAAGAGGCATTTGTGTCATGTTCTCAACTCCACCAGCAAAAACCAGGTGAGCGCGACCAGAACCAATTTTATCGTAGGCCTGAGAAAGGGCCTCCATTCCAGAAGCACAATTGCGGTGAACAGAATAACCAGAAGTTTTCTTATGAAGACCAGCTTCTAAAGCAATAACCCGACCAACATTTGGATACTTTGCAGGTGTTCCTGTGTTTCCAACAATAACTTCATCAATTTGATCAGAAGGTAAGCCATGTTTATCTAAAAGATGTCGAACGAGATAATGACCTAAATAAGGAGCAGCAATTTCTTTTAAATCGGCACCGGCCTTTACAGAGGGAGTACGTTTTCCATCAACAAGGTAAACTGGTTTCATAAGGGTCCTTTGAATATAAAAATGAAATTAAAAAATCTTCTATAATCATAAATCAAAGGATCATGGGGATGAAGGCAAAAGCAAAACGCTCAAACAAAAAAACCCCAGTTATAAACTGGGGTTTTATAAAACGATGTTCGGAGGGGAGCTTAGAAAGCTACAATAGCACCAGCGAAGATCGAAAGAGCATTAGCGTTGATGATTTCAGTCCCTAACTCACGAAGACGCATCTGGTCAGGGCTATTTGTAAAACTTCTTGAAGCTTTAGAGTTTAAAGAGCTTCCTAAACCGCTTGAATAGGCCGCTTCAATGTTTAAACCAAAACCTCTTGTGATCATAATTTCAGAACCACCCATAATTGTTCCAGTGGCATAGCTTGTTTGATAATTTTCGTTACCAAATTGAGTGCTTGAAAATGGATCAGAATATGTATCATTATTAGTATAGCTCATATTTGCACGACTATACCCGATACCTGCTCCCACATACGGACGAAAGCGCTCACTTTTTGTAATAAAGAATTTACCATATAGATCTATGCCCATTGAACGATACTGGATTTCACGTCCACCATAGTTGTTCATATAGCCGTTGTACCAGCTCTGATTATTAAACATAGAGTTGGCAAAATCATTTGTTTTTAATTGAGCAAAATTTAATCCAATCCCCATTGAGAATCGAGACGTAATATTCGACTCTAAACGAAGACCTGCAGCCACTTCCGCTTCAAGTTGTTCGATTTCACCGTTATATTGAGTCCCACCCGCAAAGGCGATCATCTTAATTGTCTCAAAAGCCCCACCCGTCGAAGCAGGTGCATCGGCAGATGAAGTTACGGCCGGAGCAGCCTGGGCCACAGAGACCTGTTGCTCAACTGTATCACCACCGCCTCTAATCGCATCGCATTCTGGAGACTTAATATCATCCATAAGACATTTGAGTTTGGCTTCGGCTTTCTTAATTTTTGCCATGGCCTTAGTCTCAGCTTTTTTGGCTTCAACATTAGCAGTAATTTTTTCTTCGGCATTCTCACCAATTTTTTCGGCTTCATTGGTCAGCTTATTCAACTCTTTCGTTTTTTCTTTATAGAGTGTGTTTTCATTTTTGTATTTATTAACCGTACTCTTAATCGATTCAAGCTCACCATCACTGACTTGCTTTTGGTGAATATATCCATCAACATCGATCGGGTCAGAGTTAAGTACCTGCTCTTCGGCTTGGGCATAGACGTTGGCAAAACTCAAAGTCATCATCAACGCCAAAAGGTTTTTAGATTTCATACGCTCCTCCTCAAAAGGGCCATCAAATATTTGGGCACAGCATAACGCAGTAACGCTTAGCGATAAAGCATTTCAAGCAATTGATGTAAAAATTACAAAAGAAAGGTTGTTTGGGAACTATCGAGGCAGGCGGTACTTCTTATAATTCAAACTTGGATCTAAGAGGGCAGAATAGAGCTTCATGTGAGAACTCATGTAACTATCTGGATTATCTAGTAAAAACCCCTTAAACTTCTTATAAAAGGTCATGCATAGGCCGACTGAAACAACAATCACAAGCAGATACTCTACAGAGGTTTGTCCCAGTTGATTGAGACTTAAGCGCTTAAACATAGTTTTATTATATCTCAAATCCCATCGATTCCATAACAAAGTGCGAGAAGGCCATGGCCTCGGTAACGGAAATGACCCCAGTATTCAAACCCTTGAATTGACTGACCCTCAACATCTACTTGAAGAGGAAGTTGGGCCAAAAGATAATTCTCAGATTTTCGGTAATCCCTAAGTGAGCGCAGATCCATCGTGACTGACTGAAGGGAGCTTGATTCCACTGGAGTCATATTCAGGGGTAAATACTCTATATCCCTTTGATATTCTTTTTTTAGATCAGAATCATAAAATTCAGCTTTAGAGCCTGGCAGGTCCGGATAGGGCCAGTGATAATAGGCCATTCCCTCAGATGATAAAGAAAGAAGTCTAAAAGGAGTATCGGCACCAAGCCTCGCTTCATCAGCAAAAAATACAAGTTCTCGTGACGGTCTAGAAGATGAAGTCCTTTTTTGAGGAGAAAGCTGATATTTCTTAAGAACGGGATATGATCCTACTAACTTAAAGGGAACTTCTTCTGGTGGATAAGCAAAGAATAAAACTTTCTCTCCAGAAATAACTCCTTCAAAACTCGCTAAAAGTAAGTTCTCAAACTTTTTCTCGTGAAATTGCCAATATTGAACAGAGCTTTGTTTATAATCTCCTCCAGATAACAAAAGACGTCTTTTTAATTGAGTCAGTAAAAAATAATCTTGGAGACGATAAACAGGAGAAAGCATCTTCAAAAACTGAAAGAGAATTTCTTCCGGGGGAAAATAAGCTTTAATTTTTTCCTCTGAAGAGAGCGAAAGTAGATGAAGAAGACCCGCAAACTTTAAACTTTTTGTTGTCGAAAACTCTCCATTTATAAGCTGAGAAAATCTCTGAAAAACAACTTTAAACCACTTCGGACCTTGTAGCTCGAATCTTATATTTTTGCTCTTAACTGTTGAATTAAAACACCTCTCTTCATAGCGTTTTAATTCCTCTAAAAAAAAGGCATTAAAAGATTCAGGCGATTCTTTGAAGACAATATCCAGATCAGAATCATCAATAAGTTCAGGAAACTTTCTGAGAAGCTCAATCAAATTTGAAAATGGATCAGAGCCAAGTTTTAAACGAATGTTTGAAAAACAAAACTCTATTTGGGCCGGAGAGAAAAACTGTCTCAACTCCAGAAGCTCCTGAATCTCGTATTTTTTCCCAATTCTTAAAAATGCCTGCACTTCAAATTCAGTGAGGAAATGAGACTGATAACTATCAACTTCAAAACGAGGGTCATCAATTAATAAAGTGGTGCGCATTCTTTTGCACGAAATAAGACCTCGAACTAACGAGAGGAGGCCCATTCCTATAACGATTTCTTGATAGCGACTCTTTAGCATGACAATAAATCCTTCATAAAATCAGGATAGGACTCAAAATAGGTTTTAAGTTTATCATGAAGAGTCATTTGAGCAAAATCTTGAATTAGCCAATCATAGAATTCCTGACTATTCTTAACCACCGTTATTATATTCATGGATTCGGCTATATCAAATTCTGTAGATCTAAAATTTACAGGGCCACAGGAAATAGCTCCGCAACCAGCAACTAAAGGCTCTAAAATTGAGTGAATGCTTTCTCCAAAACCTCCGCCGACATAAGCTTTGGAAAAATTTCCAAAGGACTCACAAAGAATCCCCTTTTTAACTAAAATAATAATTTGTGCAGAAATTTCCGGCACAAAATCATCCGTCACAAGCTGAAAAGAAAGTCTGAGTTTTGTTAACTCATCAGTCATTTTCTGGAGAATAACTTGGTCAAGTTTATGGGGGACAAGAAGACACTTGAAATCAGAGGGTAACTTTTCTAATAAAAAAATATCTTCAGGCCATACATTACCAAAAATGATTCTCTTATTGATTGGCGTCTCGGACATTTTTTTTTCAAGATTAAAATATTCAGGGAATTTTAATTTAAAAGTTTGATCTTTTTTTATTAATCTACGACGAATTTGTTCTATTCGAAAATCAAAAGAAGATCCATTTAAATTCATTTCTTTTGCTAAATTCGCATCTGCCTCCGATGCAAAAATGATTTGAGATGAACGCCAAAGAAATATTCTTTTAAAAATTGAAATAGTTTTATTCGTAAGACGTTCCTTTTTAAAAGTCACCCAAATCATTTTAAGTTTATGACCAGGCTTCAAACTCCAGATAAAGAATTCAGGAAAAAGATCATACCTTACTAAAATGAGAGTTTGTGATGTGATCCAGCCGCTAAACGTAGAGTAAAGCAGAGAATATCTTAAAAAACGAATATTCTGGGGATATTTCAGGGCAAGTTCAGTTATCGTTTTTTCAACACTTGGAGAAAAATAGACAAGTTCTATTTTTTTTCCGGCCACTAATGAATCGTCAATCAAACTTGCGACCTGCTGATACTCACCCTCTGAAGAAAACTCAAAACAAAGATCAGCCTTGACTCCAATTTCTTTAAAACTTTGAGTGGTCTTGTCTTGAAAGTTCTTTTTTTCAAAATCATTTCTTTGTTTAAAGAAAGGTAAAAACAATGAAAGGAATCTTGCAAGCCACTGAAGTGGCTTCATGAATAATCCAAAAAAAAGAGAACTCAAAAACCAAATAATCAATGGTCCCTCAACTCAAGAAATTTCTTATAAACTTCTTCAACCGAAATCTCATTCATACAGTAAGGCCGATCTCTAAAGCATTTCTTTGAACCAGTTGTTGAGCATGGTTTGCACCAAATCTCTTTGGAAATATATCCTGATGATGTCCCATGAGGCGCAAAACCAAAACAAGGATCAGTCGGCCCAAAAAGTGTTAGGCAAGGAACTCCATAGGCTTCTGAAATATGATTCATGCCTGAATCATTGCCTATGCAAAAAGAGGCATGACTAAGAATATCCATCGATTCTTTAAGTGAAGTTTTGCCCTGTAAATTTCTTAACAAAGGAGACTGAATTTTATCAAAAGCCTTACAGAAATCATCACCAGGTCCCGCTAAAACAACGATTTCTATATGATGGTTTGAAAGAACTTTTTCAGCTAAATCAACAAACCGTTCAACTGGCCATCTTTTGGCCTCAAATGAAGCTGATGGTGCAAGAACAATATATGAATGTGCTTGTTTATCTTTATCATTTTTAGAAAGAGTTGTTATCTCTTGATGTGGGCCATTTACCTTATCTATAGTTCGCCTTAAGGCGCGGTGATCATTAAAGAGTGCCTGAAAATCATTAATGATTCTTTCAACTTGATTTTCATAACCAATAATTTTTGAAGCGATAAATGTCTTCAGCCATTTCCCTTTGACCTTCGTAATAAGAAATCTTTCAAGACGACGTTTATCGATACTTAAACAAGGTATTGACCAAAAATGAAGTCTTAATTTCAATGATCTTAGAGTTCCATGAAGATCTAAAATAAGATCAATAGGACGTGCTTGATGAAGTCCCTTAATTTTAAGAATAAAGTCTCCCCAGCGTTCACCACCTCGGCGATTAAAACTTATGACCTGATCTATACCGGGATGATTTTCAACAAGAGATTTAAATTCATCGGAGGTCACAAAAGTAATATAAAGTTCGTGACCATAAAGGGCTTTTAACCAATTCACCGTGGCCGTCTGAAGAACTACATCCCCCATACTTGAAAATCTTATCAATATAATATGCATGATGATATTAAACTAGATAACAAGAAGAACGACAATACTAGACTCTAATTGAGTAACAAGGCTGCTTCTTTTGCATGATAAGTTAAGATGATATCTGCACCTGCTCGTCTAAAGCTCATTAAAGTTTCCAGAACAACTTTATCATGATCAATCCATCCATTTTGAGCAGCAGCTTTAACCATGGCATATTCTCCACTCACATTGTAAGCAGAAATAGGAAGTGTTGATTGCTGTTTTAATCGATAGATCACATCGAGATAAGCAAGACCAGGCTTAACCATCATAATATCTGCCCCTTCAGCTTCATCAAGGGCAGCCTCTCTAAGGGCCTCAGTGCCATTTGAGGGATCCATCTGATAAGTTTTTTTGTCTCCCTTTTTGGGAGCCGAATCCAGTGCATCTCTGAAAGGGCCATAAAAGGCTGAGGCATACTTGGCGGTGTAGCTCATGATCAAAGTTTTTTGAAACCCTTCTTCATCTAAGGCGTTTCTAAGGTAGCCTACTCTCCCATCCATCATATCTGAGGGTCCAATGATATCAACTCCCGCCTTCGCTTCGCAAATGGCCTGGCGAGCGAGTATTTCTAGAGTTGGATCATTTAAAATTTCTCCCGTCTTTGGATCAACCAGACCATCGTGTCCATCAGAAGAATAAGGATCTAAGGCAATATCACCCATAACGAGCATTCCCGGAACAGATTCTTTAATCGCCCTGATGGCCCGAAAATTTAAACCTTGCTCATTATAAGCTTCACGAGCATCAGGAGTTTTAAGTGAATCTTGAATTGCTGGAAATAAAGCTATGCATTTTATCCCCATTGAATAGAGTTCTTTCGCCTCTAAGATCAAGTGATCTATAGAGAGACGACTATGACCCGGCATTGATTTAATAGGTATATTTTGGTCTTTACCATCAATAACAAAAAGGGGGGCTATAAGATGCTCAGGTGCTAAAAAATTTTCTCGGATCATGGAGCGGATAACTTCATTTTGACGATTTCTTCTAGGTCTTATAAGCATAATTAAGCCTTCTGCTGATTGAGCGATTTAAAGACGAGTGCGTACATTTGAATTTGTTTCATCATCGCCGCTAGTCCATTAGAGCGATTCATTGATAAATGCTCAGTGATACCAACTTCTTTTAAAAATTCTGGTTTAGTTGTAAGAATCTCATCGGGAGTCGCATCTGAGTAAACGGATAGAAGGAGACCAACAATACCTTTGACTAGTACAGCATCACTATCACCAAAAAAGTAAACTCGACCATCCCTTAACTCCGGATAAAGCCAAACCTGTGATTGACATCCTTTGACCTTATATTTTTCATCACGTTTATCTTCAGGGTAATTTTGCAGACTTTTACCAAGTTGAATGAGTTCCTTGTATCGATCTTCCCAATCTGAATACTGACCCAACCGCTGCTTAATCTGATTAACTCTCTCAGTCATTTTCACGTAATTTCCTTTGTCTAGCGGGGTCTAGTATGACTTTTTGTGAAGCTTTCGTCAAAAAATGGCCTCATTTTGTCGAGATTTAAAGCTTTAGACCAAGAGCGCCGAAATGACTCTAGAACATTAGAGGAAAAAGAGCTTCCTATGAGTATCGATTTAAAACCGCTGACGAATGAAGTTATCCATAAGATGGGCTACTCCACTCATGATTTATGGGTGGTAAAATACAAAGAAGAAGTCTTTGGTCCGTTTGAAGTTGATTCACTCAAGCACTACGCTACTGAGAATGAAAACCTCTTTCAAGAGTGCCTCGCCTCAAGAATGGATAGCAACGATTGGCACGCATTTTATTCTTACGCTCAATTCACTGAAATTGGGGAACATGCCGTTGCTCATCAAGCGCAAATTGAAAAATTCTGGATCCTGCAAAATGGTCAAAAGCAAGGTCCCCTTTCCCGTTTTGATATTCAAAAAAAGTTAGAAATGAACATCCTCGGATTTAACGAACTTGTTTCATTCGATGAAGGTCATAGCTGGCATAAATTTTATGAAGTTCAGATGTTTCAAGAGCTGCTCAAAAATGCTGACTCTCTTCCCACAACTCCAAGTGACCTCGAGCTCTCCTACGCCAGAGAGGAAATAGCCGAGGGCATAGGACAAAGCCAAACAACAGAAACACTAAATGGTGTTGCGGCTTTGGCCTACCTTGGAAATAAGAAAGAAGGCCACCAGTTAAATCTAAATGAGATTGATCTAAAACTTTTAAATCAAACAGAAGTGAGCCGTTCACTAAAGTGGGCCGTGCCCGCTATGGTAGCAGGCCTTGTTGTGGTCGTAGGTTTAGTTACAGTGATTAGCAATAAACATGGTGAGCCTGATCAATTTGCCGTCTCTGATAAAAATCAAGAGGTGGTTGAACCAAATGGGATACAAACTAAACAAACTAACGTTCAAAGACCTTCACGAAGACAACCTGCAAGCTATCAACCGATGGATCATCAAAATCGATCAGGTTTAACTCAGGCCCATCCAATCCATCATGAACCTTTTCAAGGACATCAGGAGCCTCAGTCCTATGAGCCAGAGATGCCTGTTGACCAACCCATGGAGTCTGAACCTCCTCAAGAAGTGGATCAAGTTGCTGAACATTCTTTGGTTAGCCCCACTCCTGGAAATGAGAGCAATGAATCACTTGATCAGGCCATGAACATGGCCGAGCAGCCTCCCCAACCAGAAGCACCTCCGGTTGAAGAAGCAGGAGACTTTTAAGCTAGTTTAGGTCTTTTTTCATTTCCTTAATTGAGTTGCCATCTTTTTTTCTAAGAAGCTTGCATCCACATTCCTCTTCATCAGATTTAAGACTTTTGAAGACCTCAAATTTTCCGTCCTCAATAAAATCTGAAAATTCAAAAATAAATTTTTGACTTCCATTCCATTCCAAGCAAGTCATCAAAATACTTCCGAGATCCGTCATTTTGCCCTTGGCAATTCTGAATGTGAAAACGGATTTCACTGGAGCTTCAATTCGAGCTCGTTGTTTTTGAACTCGTTTTGGTAAAGTATCAAAAAAACCACTCAGGCTGTGCCCAGTTGAAGGGTTGCATTTACCGGCTGCCCAGATGTCTTTAACAGTGTAGTCACCTGGAGGTAATTTTAAATAAAAAACACCTTTCGTTTCACCAAAAAAATATTCTTCCTTTGTCGAAGAATTTTCAAAATAGATCACCGCCGATCTGCGATCAAAGGGAAATGTATCTATCGGTATGGAAAGGTAACCAACTAACAATCCAAAATCACCCAGTTTTGATAAGTTTTCACCCTTATAGCGAAGTTCTTTTTTTACAGGTGAGGACGTGCACGATGTATTAAGCAAAAATAATAATAAAAGAGCTCGAATCATGAGATTTCCTTTGAACGATGCAACCTGCCAATGCTAAACTCGTGGGGTGCAAAATTCCCTACAACATCTAAAATCATTTTATATAACTCCTGAAACTCCGGAAAGTTATTTCCTTTCACTTGAGGGAATTGAGGGATCTGGGAAAAGCACTCAAATAAAATTTTTAGAAAAAATCTTAATTAAAAAAGGTTATAGAGTCCTAAGCCTTAGAGAACCTGGGGGAACTGAATTCGGGGAAAGACTAAGAGAAGCGATTCTTAAAAGTTCTACCCCTTTGCATCCTTTGGCAGAATGTCATCTTTTTCTAGCTTCAAGGGCCCAATTATTAAAAGAAAAAATTTTACCATTTCTTCTCCAACCTAAATCGATTGTTATCCTAGATCGTTATATTGACTCGACTCTTGCCTATCAAGGGCAAGCAAGGAAATTGGGCTTTAAAACGGTACTTGAACTCCACCAACATAACCCACTAAACATTTTACCTCATAGAACATTTTACTTAGATATCCCTCTAGAGGTTTCATGGGAACGCCAAAATCTAAGAGGTCAAGAAAAAGACTACTTTGAGTCAGAAAAAGCAGATTTCTATAATGAGCTTATTACAGGCTATCAGCAGATGGCGGGGTTATTTAGTGACCGAATCCTCACTATCGATGCCAGAGGATCTGTTGAAGAAGTCTCAACCTATATAGAACAAGATATAGAGAGATTTATCAAATGAACTGGGGCCAGCTACTTTTTGAAAAAGCCTCTAGCAAACAATTAGGCCACTTTTACATTCTTGAAACTTCCCTATCCCCAGATGTTGCTTACGAAAAATTACTTGAATTCGTGACACAATTCATTAAGGACTATTTTCAAAAAATTGATCATCTTAAACAAAATAGTTCAAATCTCTTAGACTATCCTGATGTCTTCATGATGGGTAATCTACCTGAGTATCAAGACAAAAAAGATCCTAATTATGTGGTTAGCGACGCTGAGGCCATGATTCGTTATTTTGAATTTCGCCCAGTTCAAGGCTCCAGAAAATTTGCCGTAATCCCAGAGGGCCATAAATTGACAAATCAGGTGGCCAATAAATGCTTAAAACTTTTAGAGGAGCCAAACGGGAATTCCACCATCTTCTTGCTTAACCCAAGGGGACAAAAACTCCTTGATACCATTCAATCCCGTGGCTTAACACTAAGAATTAGTTTTCAAAAAGAAAAAACCGCCAACTCAAACTGGACTAGCTTCATTCAAAAGTCTGCCACACAAAATTTGGCTGACTTTATTGAGTCCAATCAAAAAACTGATTTTGATGTAGCTCACTGGACTCAAGAATGGGCAACTTGGGAAGCAGAGCATCCTGAAGATATTAATGCTAAGCAGGCAGTTATTGACTGGCTCAAGAATCTCCAGGAGCTAGAGACTTTCCATCAGCCATCTGCAACAAAATGGACTCTTTTTTATGGCGTCCTAAAACTCTATGTTTTCAATCGTCTAAGTCGTTGACATCCATCATAAATCCCCACACAATGGTCGGATGACTATGTACAATAACGAGGGGAATGAAATAACTCCCGCCTCGGTTAATATAATTTCTGATGAAGATTCATTAGAATTCATTGAAAACGAAAATGATGGCCAAGAAGATAGAGATCGAGAGGATTCTCGCTTTAAAGAAGGCCAGATTCTCCGTTTTGTAAGAGTAAGGTTTCCTGGAAACTCCCGTTCCTTTCCATTCCTTGTGGGCAAAAGAAGAATTGAATATGGTCAGAAAGTCGTGGCCATGAGTGATCGCGGTATGGCCGTCGGTTATGTCAATTCATTCCCCTATGATATTGCCTTCAACAAAAGCATGCTCCCAATTAGAAGTATCGCCAAAGTTGCGATGGATGATGATATTGAGAAAGACAAAGAGGCTTACAGGCAACAAAAGCACGCTGAAAATTTATGTAACGATTTGATTGAGCAGTATAAACTCGATATGTACCTTACCCATGTGGAATTTACTTCATTTGGTAAAAAAGCTGTTTTTTATTTTATTGCTCCGGCCCGAGTTGATTTCAGAGAACTTGTAAAAGACCTTGTTGGTAAACTTAAAACACGTATTGAACTAAGACAAATCTCCGTGAGAGATCGATCAGCCTCTGTTGGGGGCATCGGTCCTTGTGGACGCGAGCTTTGTTGTTCATCCTTCCTCACTAAATACGGTAATGCCGGCATTAAAATGGCAAAAAACCAAGACCTAACACTAAATTTCTCAAAATTGAATGGTGTTTGTGGTCAATTAAAGTGTTGTCTTCAATATGAAGACGAAGTTTATCGTGAGAAGAGATCTCGCCTCCCTAAAGAGGGAGATATTATCCTTACCCACACAGGAGAAATAGGTCGAGTTGATCGCCTTCATCTCTTAAGTGAGCAATTTGTCATGATGACTAATCGCGGAGTAAGAAAACGCTTTGTGGTCGATCTCTACAAAGAGACCCTCAATAAAGAAGAAGCTAAATTCCCACAAGAATTTGATTCTGTGTCGGATGAAACGTTCAAGATCATTGGTCTTGATGAAGCTCAAACTAAAAAGACGAAAAATTTCGAACAAGAAATAAAAAGCTTAAAAGATAAGAGCAAAAATTATGCTGAGTCTATATTCGAAAATCTTTTTGGTGAAAAAACTCTCGATTATAGCCTACCGAATATAAAAGAACCTGAAAGTTCAAATAAAAAAGTTATTCTCTCGCCTGATGATGAAGAGGAAATCGACTATACTCCAACAGACGAAGACACACTTGATGACGATGATGAATTTGATTATTCTAAATCAGAACCGGTCGTCACAAGAGGTCATTTAAGAGAAGATAGAGATCAAAGAAATAATCGCCAAGATCAACAACGTGGACCAAGGCCAGATCAAAGATCACAAAGAAATTCTCAACGTGGTCCAAGACAAGACCAAAGAGGCCCTCAGAGACCTCAACGAGATCAAAACTTTACACAACAAAATTCTCAAAAAAACAGAGGCCCGCGTCCTCAGAGGTAATAAGTGATGAAAATACTTCATACCTCTGACTGGCACCTAGGTAAAAAACTCTTTCGACTAGATAGGACAGAGGAGCATCTCTTATTTCTTGATTGGCTTATTAACTTTCTTATCGCCGAGGAAGTAGATGCCCTGCTTATCGCAGGCGATATATTTGATGTTCCCACTCCCCCACATCAGTCTCTTGAAATATTTTATGATTTTCTACATCGCCTTTCTCAAGAAACGAAAACGCATTGCTATCTCATTGCAGGAAACCATGACTCTGGAATTTTGCTTGATGCACCATCAAAGATACTCAAACATCATAGAGTAACCGTTTGGGGTAGACTCTCGTCAAACACAGACGAACACTGGAAAAGATTGTCCTTTAAAGGTGAGACAATTGACCTCTGCTCAATTCCTTTTTTTAGATCTTATGAGCTTCTTCCTCATGGGGAGGGGAATGTCTTAGATGCGTTGAAAAAATATCTTCAAAGAGATAAGAAATATCCCCAAATTCTCATGCTCCATCACCTGGCCGGAAAATTTGAAAGTGCAGGAAGTGAACAGGTCGTTACTTTATCTGGAATTGATTCGATTCCAAGTGAAGAGTTATCTCAATTTGATTATGTGGCCCTTGGACATATTCATAAGGCGCAAAAGATTTCTGGCAATGCCTTTTATTCTGGCTCACCACTTCCCATGAGATTTTCCGAGACTCAAAAAAAGATAATAAAAATACTAGAAGTTAAAGATGGACTCATAACAGTCACGGATCATCTTATCCCACAATGGAGAGATTTCCATCTCATAAAAACCAATATCGCAGATTGGAAGAATGATCTATCCCAGCTTCAGAGTCAGTCAAAACTCACACCTATGGTAGAAGTTCAAATTGATTTAGATAGCCCAGTCTTAGGGCTTATTGATGAGATGAAAGCGATCCTAAAGCAAAAAGGGATGGAATTACTTTCCTACATCCCTCAATTCAATCCCAAAGAAATTAAAAAGCCTTCAAAGAAAAAAATCTTTGAACTAGGATTAACTGAAATTTTTGAAGAATTTTACAAACAAAAATATCCTGCACTTGAAAAAGTACCGGATGAAATTAAATCCGATTTTATAGAACTCATTCAAAAAGCTAAAAATGCGCCTGATCAAATTAAAGATTAAAAATATCGCATCTCTTAGAGGTGAGCACGAAATCAACTTTGCTGATATTCAAAAAGAAAGTTCTCTTTTTGCCATAACGGGAGAAACAGGCTCAGGAAAATCAACGATTCTCAACAGTATCGGTCTGGTTCTTTATGGAAAAGTCTACAAGTCAAATATAAATCAAAATGACCTTGTCACTCTTGGTGAGAAGGAAGGTGCTATTGAACTTATTTTTCAAGCAGCAGGTAAAATTTATTACGCTATTTGGAAAGTGAAAACGAGAAAACAAAATGGTGAATTCTACTCAACACCACAAGTACCAAGTCGAGAACTTTATCAGATGGAAGCGGCAGAGTTTAATTCTCCTAAAGTCATCCTCAACGAAAAAGCCGAAAATATTCTTCAGTTGGATTTCGATCAGTTTTGCAAGTGTATCATCCTCAATCAAGGGGAATTTGCACGTTTCTTAACCGCCAATTTCACTGAGAGAAAAGAAATCCTGGAAAAACTTTACCCAGGCGAACTCATCGATAGCCTTTCAAATATATTAAAAAAAGAGAAAGATGATTTAGAGAAGGAAATAAGAGAGATTGATATAGAGCTGTATGCTCTCAAGGGACCGGATGAGGAAGGGGAAACCCTCACTGGGAAGATAACAGAATTAAAAACAAAAACGATAATTTATGACAACTGGGTTGAGATCATTGAAAAATTAGCCTTTAATTATTCAAGCCTAATGACTTACCATCAGAAAAACAATGAAAACTTATCGAAGGTTGGACTATTAAAAGAAGGTCTCGCTAAGGAAACAACTCAATTCAACCTTCTCTCTAAATCACAATCAGACTATCAAGAAGATCTAGATCATTTAAAATCAATATTTGATGAAAAAAGACCCATCCTCCAAGAACTCCTAAAAGAAGAGGAGAAATTAAAATTCTTTAAGACCGAGCTGGCGAAAAACACGACCTTAAAAAACAATTTGGAGCAAGAGATTAAATCACTCCTCGAAAACAAGGACAAAAACCAGCTAAAACTTGAAGAACAAAAAAGAGAAAGAAATCAATTAGAAAAGAAATTAGTCCATAACCACTCTCTCCTTAAAAGGATTGACCTCATTGATCTTTTTGAGAAATGGAACATTTTCGAACAAAAAACAAAAGAATTTGAAACAAAAAAAGAAATTCTCCAAAAGAATAAAGAAATACAGCTTGAAAAAACAAACAAGATTCAAGCACTAGTCATTAGTACATCAAAAATAAATTCAATAAAAAATGAAGTGGAAGGGCTAAAAAAAGAGGAAGCTTTAGTCCTAGACAAAATAAACCAGAACACATCTTCTCATGAAAAGTTAGCAGAATTAGAAAATAAGAAAAAACTAACCCTTCTTGGAGTTAGAGCAGCCGACGAGGAATTTTCTTTAAAATTAAATTTAAAAAATGAAGGCGACAAGAAATTAGAAAATATTCAAAAAGAACTCCGAATGGGGAAACTTCTTTCGGCCATTGAGGAGTGTCTCACTCATCCGACGACTCAAGAATCTGAGCAATGCCCCGTTTGTCGCTCTCCATTTAGCATTGAGGAAATTAACAAAATTAAAAATGATCAAGTGATGAGAGATCTATCCGATGTGATAAAGAATGAAAGAGAGCTTGTCCATCATCAAACAATTCTTGGTAGTGAAATTGAGGGACTTAAGAAAAAAATAATTCAACTCAAAACTGACCTTGCTGAGAACCAAGAACTTTCAGAAAAGATTAAATCTAATCTGCATTCAAATATTCCTAGCATTGATGAGGTTCGCCAAAGAATTGATCTGTCACAAAAGAACCTCTGGCAGACGGAAAAAGAAGCTCAGGAACTTGAAACTATAAAAAAAGATTTACTCCATGAAACCGAAAAAATTAAAGAATTAGAAAAAGACCTCGATCACCTGACAAAGGAAATCCAAAACTCAACGGAATCCGTTCATAAATATGAGCAAGAGATGTCTTTACTCACTCCTTTTGATAATAATATTATTGCAACACTCAAAAATGATGAGAAATTCTTTCGCAAGATGAATGAAATGGAGTTTGAGATTGAAAAAAGCTTGCAACTTGAATCATTTCACACCGATCAAGCAAACAAACTCTCCTTGAATTTGAATCAACTCATAGAAGTTATCTCTAATCAAGATAAAGCAACGGCAACCTTGAAACATGATCTGGAAAAAAAATTAGGCACCAAAACAGCTGCTTCGATCCTTCAAGATATGACAAATGAACTAAAAGAAAAAACAGATTTGTTTTCAGTGAAGGATAAAGAATTAAGAATTCAAGAGCTAAAAATAAAAGAGCTACAAAGTAGACTCATCTCGCTTGACGACATCATAAAAGAGATAGATCTGGTTTTCTCAAAAACGCTTGCAAGCCTCAAAGAAATTTCAAATGTAGAATTTAAACCTTCGACTGATGAGATTGCATTAATTGTCACAAGTTTTAAAAATTTTGATCTTACACTTTCAGATCCTATTGAATTATTCATCCCTATTCATGATCTCATCATAAACCAAAAAGAATTCCATAAAAATAAGACGACTGATCTCAAAATGGAACTTGCCTCACTCAAAACGAAGCATGAGGCCTGGGAAAGGAAACAAGACAAAATTAAAATTCTCGAGTTAAAAACCAATGACCTCGTTTCAAAACATCAGAAAAAAGTACGCTTATATGAAGTCTTAGGTAAAGATGAACTCAGAACTTTTGTACTTTCAATCGTAGAGGAAAATCTTATCATCCAGACGAATGAAGAACTCCAAAAGCTTTGTCAGGGAAGATATGAAATTATTCATTTCTCAAAATCTAATAAAATGACTCCCGAATTTTTTATCATGGATAAATTTCGGGACGGAGGGGTTCGTAAAATATCTACCCTCTCCGGGGGTGAAACATTCATGGTATCACTGGCCATGGCCATCGGATTGGCGGAAATGACCCGAGGTAAAGCCGAAATAGATTCATTATTCATTGATGAGGGCTTTGGCACTTTAGACTCAGAATCACTTCATGATGTTTTAGATGTTTTAAAACAAATTCAAACTCGAGGACTCATGATTGGAGTTATTTCCCATATTAAAGAGCTCACCACTTCAATACCAGTTAACCTTAATGTGATTAAGGCCCAAGATGGAAACTCTTCACTCCGTATAGCTTTTAATTAGAGCTATTTCTCAATAAAAATTTGAGTCCAGTAAGACGTGCCACTTAAACTTTTATAAGTTCCTATAGCAGTATGGGTATAATCAGGATTTTCAAGTTCCTGACGGTGAATATCTGAGTTGAGCCAGGACTTCATGGCCAATGAAGCTGTTTTCTGTCCCATGGCCACGACCTCTCCACACTGGAGAATAGGCCCTAATTTCGTTTTTATTCTTTTGCATCTCCGATTGAAACCGACATGTCCAAAAGTTGTCGTATATAGGGCCATTGATCGTGAATGGGATAAGGCCTCATCCTCAATAAAGGAACTATAAGTAAGAGGCCTAAGCTTTTTACTCACTCTGTACTGATTCAGCTGAATCAAATAATCTTGATTTATAGTGTATTGATCAGGAGTCGATGGGACTTGAGTTGCTTCAGGTAAGGTATTATCTTTTTTGAACCCCTTACCGCAACCTACAAGAGAAAACGACAGAACTATTAATAAAAATAAATGCATACTTAGATTGTTCCAAGAGTTCAAACAGGCCGTCAAACACAGTGCATAAAAAGATTGAAAAATGACCCCCTTCTCTTTAAGTTATGAGGACTTCGTGCTAATTAATAAGGATTAAATCTAAGGATAAATGATGAAATGGACTCTGCTCCTTTTAACGCTTCTTTCTCTACCTGCCCTGCCCCATGAGAATCATGACTGGAGAACAGATTATGAAGCTTATCTCTCAGTTCGTTATGAATTCCCTCTTGCAGGCATCAAAAATTTAAAATCACAGGGGATCAAGAAAGAAAGAATTGATATCTCTTTTTTCAAAGAAAAATTAAAAGAATTTTCCTCTACGCCTGATCGTCGCTCAACTGAGAACTTGGATTCAGCAAGACTGTTTCTTCAAGAGGAATATAACAAAATAGGTTTTTCAGTTTCATCTCAACCTTTTGGAAATGGAACAAACTTTATCGCAGAAAAAATTGGTTTTAAAAATCCTGAGAAGGTCCTAATCCTCTCATCCCACATCGATAGCGTTAAATGTGCCGGTGCCAATGATAATGGAACAGGAACAATTGGTTTATTGGCCGTTGCCAAAGAACTTTCAAAACAGAATTACCCCTATACAATAAGGATTTTAGGATTTGATAAGGAAGAAATAGGCTTAGTTGGCTCTGATGCTTATGTGGCCACCTTAAAAAATAAGAAAGACATTATTGGCAATATTAATTTTGAAATGATGGGTGTGAATCAAAGAAAAGATGGAAGCTTTCATGTGATTGATTGTCAAAAGCCAAGCTCTCTTCATCTCTCTCAATCAATTCGCTCAGCAATTTCAGAACTTTCACTTCCTTTAACCATAGTCAAGGCCTGTACAGATAGAAGCGATCATGCTTCATTTTGGAGAAATGGTTTACCAGCAGTCGTCATTTCAGAGAACTTTTTCGGTGGAGATGCTGACCCTTGTTATCACTCAAAATGTGATGTTGTTGATGAGCGCCTAAACTTTAATTACATGAAAAACATTTTAGAAGCCGTTCTACTGGCAACAGAGAACCTTATTAATGAAGAGAAAAAGCTTCGCCAGTGATTGCTGCAGCAGAATCTGAGATAAAATAATTCACCATGTCTGCAACTTGATCTTCACTCATGAGCAGCCTTAAATGGACTAGCAAACTTACCATGAATACTTGAAACATTTATCATGCGGCCCCACCCTTCTTTTTTCATCCAGGGAATAAGGTGCTTTGAGCATAAAAAAAAGTACCGGTAAGAAGAATTGAAATCAATTGGTTCCACTTTTCAAGAGGGAACTCTTCCACTGAAGACATAAACTGAAGTTTCGCTTGCAACATCACAAACGATATAGGGAACATCTTCTTAGGGGGGATTAATATCCCAGGAAATGGCGTTAATCCCTTGTGATTGAAGATTTTTAATAATCGCCAGTCCTATTCCAATTGGGCCACCATCAACGACAGCAACTTTGATTTAAAACTCCGCATTCTTTGGTGTTCTTGGGAACGGAATCACGTCTCTAATATTGCTCATACCAGAAATATACATGACAGCTCTTTCAAAACCTAAACCGAAACCAGCATGAGGTACTGATCCATACTTTCTTAAGTCGAGATACCACCAATAATTTTTAGTATCCATTTTCATTTCTTCCATGCGGTTAACTAACTTTTGATAGTTGTCCTCACGTTGAGATCCCCCAATAAGTTCACCCACACCTGGAACAAGTACATCCATGGCGCGAACTGTTTTTCCATCTTCATTTTGCTTCATATAGAAAGCTTTGATGTCTTTAGGGTAGTCAGTCACAATTGTAGGACGCTTGAAGTATTGTTCAGCTAAAAATCTTTCGTGCTCTGTTTGAAGGTCCATACCCCAGCTAACTGGGTAATCAAACTTGTGAGTTTTTGAAACTTCAGTCAAGATCTCAATCGCTTTAGTATAAGTCACCATCTCAAAAGGTGAATTCATCACATGTTCTAAGGTCTTGAGGTTTTCCGGAGCATATCTTGAAGCAAGAAATTCTAATTCATCACCACATTGCTCAATTGATTTTTTAATTAAGTGCTTAACATAACCTGTCGCCAACTTCGCATTATCTTCAAGTGTATTGAAGGCTGCTTCAGGCTCGACCATCCAAAACTCAGAAAGGTGACGGGCCGTATTTGAATTTTCTGAACGAAATGTAGGACCAAATGTATAAACTCGTCCTAATCCACCAACAGCAAATGTTTCCGCCTCAAGCTGACCTGAAACAGACAAGAATGTTTCTCTTCCAAAATAATCTTTTGTGAAATCAATTTGCCCCTTATCAGTGCGAGGAAGCTTATCTAGATGAAGTGTCGATATACGAAACATCTCACCAGCACCTTCAGCATCAGAAGCCGTGATGATAGGAGTATGGAGATACGTAAAATTTTCATTTGAAAAATACTCATGGGTTGCCTGAGCAAGTACGTGTCTTAATCTAAAAACGGCGGAGAAAGTGTTTGTCCTAGAACGCAAATGAGCAATTTCTCTTAAATACTCAAGTGAAGTTTCTTTTTTCTGGAGAGGATAGTCTTCAGCATTAACACAAAAAACATGAACTTTTTTTGCCTGCATCTCTATGGGTTGCTTGCCCTGAGAAGCAACTAAAAGTCCTTCAACCTCAACAGAAGATCCCATTGTAAGCTTTGTGACTTCCTCGTAATTTTCAAGACTCGCATCCACGATGATTTGAAGATCTTTTTGAGTTGTTCCATCATTTAAAACCATGAAAGAGAATTTTTTAGATTGTCTCAATGATTTAATCCATCCCTTTACAGTGATGATCTGATCCACCGGTTTAACATCGAATACTTTTTTAATTAAAAGATAGTCACTCATTATGCATCTCCAAGGATATGATTTCTAATTTCTTGAGTCTCATGCCATTTCAGGCGTGGACCAAACTGACCTACAACCCTGCTCGCCGCTAAGGAGGCAAGTTTACCAGCAGAGGCATGAGAATGATTATGAGTAATGGCAAATAAAAATGCTCCTGCATACATATCGCCCGCTCCATTCGTATCAACGGCCTTCACTGAATACGGTTCAATTTCAATAAATGTAACACCATCAAAAATCATAGCCCCGTTTTCACCACGAGTAACAACAAAAGTTTTTGATACTTGTTTTAGCTTTTCACGGGCCTCATAGATATCTTGTGTTTGGGTAAAACTTAAGGCCTCAGACTCATTACAGAAAAGTAGATCAACCCCTTTTGGGCCAATCATTTCCATAAGTCCTTCTCTAAAAAATTTAACCATATTAACATCAGAAAAGGTTAAAGCGGTTTTAACGCCATAACTTTCTGCAAGTTCCCGGGCCTCAATAGCAGCTTCTTTTCCAGTCGGAGAGGCCACAAGATAGCCTTCCATATACATATATTTTGAATTCTTAATGGCTTCTGGAATGATCTCTTCCTTACTGATTGAAGAAGTTATTCCTAGAAATGTATTCATTGTTCTTTCAGCATCTGGGCTAATCAGAACAAGACATTTGCCTGTTGTCCCAGAGTGACGATTTTGTATCTTAAGATTTGAATCCACGCCATTATCTTGTAAGTCTTGAAAATAGAAATTTCCAATCGGATCAGAAGCAACTTTACACGAATAGAAAGCCTTCGCACCAAATTGAGAAACAGCAATCACCGTATTGGCCGCAGAGCCACCACATTGCTGTTTACGAGGCGTTCCACCGAGAGAATCAAGAAGGGCGTTTTGTCTTGCCTCATCAACAAGAGTCATTAACCCTTTATCAATTTGAAACTTTTCAAGGAAATCATCACTGATTTCATACTCCATATCAACAAGAGCATTACCTATGGCATAAACGTCATATTTAGTAGTCATAAAATCTCCGGAAATTGAGACTTTACTTTAGGAGATTTGATGCAAAAGTTCTACTCTTTCGGCAAATAAACATCATATCGAGTGGCCTTGCCCTCAAATAAAATATCCGGGGTATTTCCGAGGGCCACTGAGAGTCGTGGGCGCTTAACCACCAGACGTTTTGGGCGACATGATAGTCCAAGGGCCCACACATCCTTGGCATCAAGGTCTTTACCGACCACGGATCGAAATATACGCATCTCTTTTTTAGGGAGAGTTTTTTCATTGGCATCCTCAAACATGGGGTCAAAAAATATGACCTCCTGTGAGGAATGGGCCCTCAAATAAGTCTCTGCATCTGAAGCTATATAATTTAGATTCGCGAGTAAGGGATGTTGGGAATTAGCGAGAGCACTTTTAATTAGAAAAGAAACCACAGGATGGCGTTCAAGAGTTGTGACCTCACAGCCAAAACTAAGCATCAAAAGACTATCCCCTAAAAAACCACCTGTGAGATCCAGGACTTTTGGTCGAACACCACTTTTTATGCCTAGGGCACGGGCCAGAATTTCTTTATGGATCGAAGATTTTTTAAAATAGCTAAGATGACGTTCTAACTCCCTATCAATCATCACACTCACTGGATTTTCTTTAGGGTCATCAGAGTGAAGCCAGTACTGGCCATCAATCCATTCTAAAGAAATTTCTTGGCCACTCGACTGGCAAAATGAGATGAGATTTTGATATTCCTCTGAATCCTCCCTCATTGGTCCGCCTAAAATTTTTAATTTCATGAGCTGATTTTGACTTATCTTTGACTTAACTCCAACAAAAAATTTTGAGTCAAAAAAAGTCTATTTTGACTAGCTGCATTTACATTCTAAATGCTTAACATTCTTCGTTCCTAGGACTAGGATCTATTTGAATAATTTATGATGTCATTTATCGAAGGATTTTCAATGAAAACTTCTCATCAACCGCTTGGCTACCACCCTGAATCCCTTCAAAGAGAATTAAAACCATTTTATATCGGCGCTAACGACAAAGATATTTCCGATATGTTGGCAGAACTTAAACTCAACTCACTGGAAGATCTGTATTCCCATATTGCACCAGACACTAAAATGAGTTCCGTTCCGCTCCCTAAGCATATGAGCTACGAAGAACTCATCGCTCACGTCAATGCACTTGCGGCAAAAAATAAAATTCAGATTTCGTTCTTAGGTGATGGACTTCCCCAATACAAAGTCACGGATGTGGCCGGCCCCATTTGTAATATTCGCGGACTCACTACGGCCTATACGCCTTATCAACCGGAAAGATCACAGGGAACTCTTCAAACGCTCTGGATTTATCAATCTCTTATTTCACAACTCACGGGCTTTGAAGCCATTAATGCTTCACTCTATGATCGATCAACATGTTTATTTGAAGCCATGAATTGCTCTCTGAGATTAGTCAAAGAAGCAACAACCGTGCTTGTTTCAAATACTCTTTATCCAGGCGATCTAGAAGTTTTAGAAACCCTTGCTCAAGAAACAGAATTAAAACTTATTCGCGTTCCTGTAAGCAGTCAAACAGGGCGCATAGACATGGATGCTCTCAAGCGTCTCTTGAATACAACGCCACAACTTGCGGCCCTCGCCTTCCCTCAAGTCAATAATTTAGGGAATATTGAACCTATCGATGAAATCGTAGACCTATGTTCTAACCATAATATCAAATCTATTGCCGTTGTGGATCCGATGCTTCTGGGTCCAAGTGGATTGAAATCTCCTGCCAAATTTGGTTCCCGCTCTCAGGGAGCTGACATGGTTGTGGCCGAAGGCCAGCACCTGGCGATTGGCCCGAATTTTGGTGGTCCTGGACTTGGTATTTTCGGCATCCGCTATAACGAGCAGGATAGGCTTTCAATTCGATCGACGGCCGGTCGCTATATTGGAAAAACCACAGATCTTAAAGGCAGAGAGTGCAAGGCTTTAATTCTTTCAACGAGAGAGCAGCACATACGCCGTGAAAAAGCGACTTCAAACATTTGTTCTAATCAATCATTTGTGGCTTCACTTGCAGGAGCCTGTATGCTTGCTCGAGGTGATGAAGGTTTTGAGCAAACACTCAAGACTGCACGTGCATTAGCTGAAAAGGCCGTTGAGGCGATTACACAATTTGAGGGTGTGGACCTAAGATTCAGGGCCACAACATTCTTCAATGAGTTTACATTAAAACTTCCGGTTCCGGCTTCTGATCTCATTCATGAAGCCTCTAAACATGGTATCCAGATCGGTGTGGATGTTTCAACAAGACACTCTGAAATCCAAGGAGAAAGCCTGCTCCTCATGAGTTTCACTGATATCCATTCAGAAAATGACATCGAAAAACTTGTTCAATTTTTTGAAACAAAATTTACTCGTCAAAAGCAAGGTGTAACAGCACCAAAAATACAGTCCGTTCTTTTAAGAGATACGAATCCTGGAATCCCAAAAATTTCATCACAAGATTTAATTAAGTATTACGAAAGATTAGGAAAGCAAAACCTCTCTCCGGATGATGGGATCTATCCTCTTGGTTCTTGTACCATGAAATATAACCCCTTCATTAATGACTATGCGGCTTCTTTAGCTGGCTTCACTCAAGTTCACCCGCAGGCACCTATTGAAGATGTTCAAGGGTCTCTCGAAATCCTGTTTGAAATTCAAGAGATGTTTAAGGCCATCACTGGTCTACCAGGAGTCACGACTCAGCCAGTGGCAGGAGCTCAGGGTGAACTCGTGGGACTTAAGTTATTTCAGGCCTATCATCGCGATCGTGGAGAAGCAGACACAAGAAATGTCGTCATCATTCCTCGCTCTGCTCATGGGACGAATCCGGCCACAGCCACGATGGCCGGCTACGAAACAAAAACCATCGATGGCAAAATTTTTGGAATTTATACGGTAGAAGCTTTAGCTAATGGAGAAATGAACCTAGACCAGATTAAAAACTTTCTCAAAACTGATGGGCATAGAGTTGCGGGTGTTATGGTGACAAACCCAAATACGGCCGGAATTTTTGAATCAAGTTTCAAAGAAATGAGTCAACTCATTCATGAAGTTGGTGGTCTCGTTTACATGGATGGTGCGAATATGAACGCCATCGCTGGTATTATTGATCTTAATAAGCTTGGTGTAGATGCAGTTCATAACAACCTCCACAAGACTTGGACTATCCCCCATGGTGGCGGTGGCCCAGGTGATGCTATTGTAGCGGTTTCATCAAGGCTTCTTGATTTTCTCCCAGGGATTCAAGTCATCAAAAAAGATGGTCAATTTCAAACTGTGAAGGCCCCAAAATCAGTTGGTTCTTTTCATCGCCACTTCGGAAACTTCGCTCATAAAATACGTGCTTACACCTATATTAAAGCCTTGGGCTCAGATGGTGTGAGGAAGATGAGTCAGGTGGCGGTTCTTTCTGCGAGATACCTCCAGCATAAACTCCAAGCGTCTTACCCTCTCCTTCCAATCGGTGCGGACAATGCTCCAAGGATGCATGAGTTTATTTTGACTCTCTCGCCAGAGACTTTTAAAAAAATTGAGACTTCAGGAACTCCTAAAACGAATACGATTGCAAGAATTGGAAAATTGTTTCTCGACTTTGGCTTTCATGCTCCAACTGTGGCCTTCCCAGAACAATTTGGACTCATGATTGAGCCAACAGAAACCTATGGTAAAAAAGAGCTTGATCAATTTTCTGATGTGGTTAAAACCATTCTCAATCTGATTAATGAACATCCAGAAGTTTTGAAGACTGTTCCACATTTTACTCCCATTGACCGTGTTGATGAGGTCACTGCTAATAAGACTCCTGTTTTTACAGAAGTGATTACCTCTAAACTTCCAGAAATTATTGCGGATCGTGTGGATGTTGATAAACTTCGCAAATCTACGACTTCAGATCTTTGTGAGATGATTGTTACTGCCCATAAAAATTCTTAAGTGAGGGGCCTTGTGCCCTTCACTTTTTAATGAAGAGAAACAAGATCCCGGTCATGATGATAGACGGCTACACTATCACATGATCGTGGCAGTTCTATTTGAAAAGTTGTATGAGCAGCTTCGCTTATAAATTTAAATTTTCCTCCGTGTTTTTCAATAATCCCCTTGGCCAACACTAAACCTAGCCCAGTACCCTTTCCATTTTTTTTCGTTGTAAAAAATGGAGTCATCATTTTTTCTGCTATTTCTCTTGGTATCCCATGTCCCGAATCTTTAATTGTGATAATGATACCGGTATCGCTCTCAGTAGCTGAGAGCTCAATCCATTTCTCGGGAAGAAATTCTATCGCATCAAAAGAATTATTGAGAAGATTTAGTAAAACTTGCTCAATCTGTATTTTATGACCTCTTATCATGACGTGATCAAAACCATATAATCGTAAATTAATCCCGTGGTTCTTAAAACGTTGACCACAAAAGGCTAAAACATCTTCAATCAATGTTTTGAGAGAAAAATGATTGATAGTTAAATTCTCATCTTGATGAACAAAATCTCTTACTCCTTGAATAGTTCTATTTATCCTCTCAGAAGTATAAAGAATTTGCTCCAGGCCCTGTCCTAAATCATTAAGCCGATTTGGATCCTTATAGTATCTTAAAAGCTGTGAAACTTTGGCCTGTATGACTGTGAGGGGGTTGTTTATTTCATGGGCAATTCCCGCCGACATCATACCAAGTTCAGAATATTTAGACTGATTAAGGATCTGATCATTCCTTAACTTTAATAACTCTTCTAATTCTTTTTGATGAGACTCAAAATCTTTAGTGAGCTTTGTGACTTTCTTGTCATAAAAATACCAAACATAAATTAAGGAGGTGACGAGGAGGGCGATTAAGATGTGAAGATAATAAATCACATTATTCATGCACCTATTTTAAGGGGAAGAAAAACTCATCGAAATCTTAAACTTACCTCAATTAAAGAGGCCGTGATTTGAACTAATTAAGTTGGTCCGTTTATGTACTTCTGTATGATTCTTTGATATTTATGCATGATCTTTTATTTCAAGGACTGCTAAAAATGAGCTTTAAGCCGCGCTGCACATTTGCGATTATTTCCCACCCCGATGCAGGTAAAACAACCATGACCGAAAAACTGTTATGGTTTGGTGGAGTTGTGCGTGAAGCGGGTATGGTGAAATCAAAAACTGGGGATTACGCAAAATCAGACTGGATGGAGCTAGAGAAGCAGCGAGGAATCTCTATTACTTCCTCAGTGATGAGCTTTGAATACAATGACAGGGCCCTCCACCTCTTGGATACTCCAGGTCACAAAGATTTCTCTGAAGATACCTATAGAACTTTAACGGCCGTTGAGTCTGTGCTGATGATGATCGACTCAGCTAAGGGTGTTGAAGCCCAAACGATCAAACTTATGGAAGTTTGTCGGATGAGAGATACTCCGATTGTGACTTTCATGAATAAATTTGATCGGGAGGCCATGGATCCATTTGCGCTTCTTGATAACATTGAAAGTATCTTAAAAATTCAGTGTATCCCTATGACTTGGCCCGTAGGAAATGGCGTTGATTTTAAGGGTGTCTATGATTTTAAAACCAAACAAATTTTAAGCTTTAAAGACTCCAAAGATCCATTTACACCAAATTACGTGGATGCATCTGATCTCAACTCTCACGGCCTAAAAGAAGCTATTGGTGAGGCCCTTGTTGAGAAACTCAAAGAAGAGCTCGAAATGGTTGAAACACTCATTCCAGCTTTTTCTATGGATGAGTATCTTGCTGGGATTCAAACACCTGTCTTTTTTGGTTCTGCTCTTAAAAACTTTGGAGTTAAAGAGACACTTGATCTCATCACTGAGATTGCTCCAACTCCAAAATCAAGAGAAGCCGTTCTCGCCCCTTATGATTCAAATGCAAACAAAATCACAATAGATCCTACTGACTCTGAATTCACCGGCTTTATCTTTAAGATTCAGGCGAACATGGATCCTAAGCACAGAGATAGAATCTCCTTTATGCGAGTTTGCTCTGGAAAATTTAATCGTAACGATAAAATTTTTCACATCCGCTCGGGTAAAGAAATTCGTATAGCAACTCCCCTGATCTTTCAGGCCAGAGATAGAGATATCGCTGAAGAGGCCTTTGCTGGAGACATCATTGGACTTTATGATACGGGAAAATACCAAATTGGTGACACCTTCAGCATGGGTAAAAAACTCATCCGCTACACGGGTATTCCAAGTTTCTCTCCCGAACTTTTTATGAGAGTGACAGCAAAAGATCCTATGAAGGCGAAGCACCTTGAGAAGGGTCTAGCCCAGCTTTCAGAGGAAGGAGCGACTCAATTATTCATCAGACGGCACACTAACGAAAAAATGCTTGGGGCCGTAGGTGCTCTACAATTTGAAGTGGTTAAATTTAGACTTGAAGATGAGTATTCAGTTGAGGCCACTTATGAATCAGTTTCATGGGCGGGTGTGAGATGGCTCAAATTCCCTGATAAAAAAATGGAAGAAAAATTTGCGCAAGATTACTCTTCAGTCATTATGGAAGATAAAGAAAAAAGACTTTGTTTTGCCGTGAGAACTGAATGGGATCTCAAACTCGCCATGGAAAAAAATCCTGACGTTAAATTTTTTAAGAACTCAGATTATATAGAATAAAAAAAGGGCCAGTAAACTGGCCCTTTTTTTTTAGACGGAAAGAAAATCAACTTATTGAACTGAAGGTTTAAACCAACAACGAGGTCTTAAACCTGAATCGTGACCAAGAGATCCGTGGCAAGTTCCAGCAACTTCAGAATCCTGCTCTACATCTTCATTTAAGTTTGCATCGCAAAGTGAGCCTTGAAAATATGTATCCATACGACATTGAGTCGCTGGGTGATTGTCATTAGTCACAGTAACAACTGTGCGATCAGGAGTATCAAATTTTGCTGGAGTTGACTGGTTTCTTAGAGCAGCAAAAAGTCTTGCTACAGAGTCACCGGCCATACCACCTCTGATACAAATAGCACGGTCTTGTTCAGCTTCAAAAGCTTTTGAACAGGCCTCAGTAAGGGCAACAGGAATTTCCATTTTAGATATGATGGCAGAGTTATCGTCATTTAAGAAAGCGCGACGAAGACATTTTAAATTCGCAAAGTAATCAGACTGACCCTCATTAGATGCCCAAGAGTTTGAATAGTAGCCAACTTTCTTAGGAGCACCACCAATATGGTGACCAATTTCGTGACAAACAACGAGTGCAAATCCATCAGCTGTAATTGTTTCATGACGAGCAAGACCACCAAACATGGCCACTCTCCACTCACTTCCAGATCTTTGGGCGTAAGCATTTACAGTAGCATCTGTCCAACCACGAGAAATTTTAAGAGTCCCACCTTGCTCAGCAACGATTGGAGCATAGATAGATTCAACTTTCGTAATAACGTCGTTGAACTCTTGCTCAGATAGACCACCAAATCTTTTGGCATCTACCGAAATTTTTAAATTATTATCAGGTAAAAACCCTTCTTTTCCATCCTCAGTACAAGACCAAGCGGGTGCCGAAAGGGCAATAGCAGCAACTAGCAATCCTTGCTTTAAGCTTTTCATAGGTACTCCTTATCCATGTGTCCAAGCTACTAACAATTATTGTGACAGGTTTTAAAATCTCGTCCACGACAAGTCTTTGAAGTAAGAAATTGTTGGTTGGAGCAATTGAGTCAACATTAAAAGCTTTAGAGAATTAAATACCATAAAAAAAGAGTGATAAATGAGACTGGAATGCCCACCCCCACCATTAGCCCTGCAAGACGAGGATGGAGATCATGGGATATGGCAAGAATACTGGCCGTGAGCATAGAGGCCATTGCAGCTTCCATAACGGCCACCCTAAATAATTCATGCGGCACACCAATTAATTTAAAAATAATAAAAATGATGAGAGGGGCCAAAATTAACTTATAAAACAGTCCCCAGCTGAGTGGTTTCCAGTCATGAAAAATATTTTTGGGCTTTAATTGCAGACCAACACTTAATAGGGCCATTGGGGCCAGCATAGAAGAAAGTCGCTCGAGAAGAACAATCCAGATTCCCGATGGTGGCATTTGAAGAAAATTCAATGCGAGAGCAAAACTGAAAGACACAAAGGGAGGAAAAACGAGAACTCTTTTTAAAAGCTCCCTTTTTGGGACTCGACCATGAGAATAATGGCCCGCAATCGCGAGCCCTATGGTTGAGCAAGCCAGAAAAGTTCCGGCCTGATCAAGCAGAACTGCATACCTAACAGAGCTCAGTCCAAAAGCAGATTCAATGATAGGAAAACCCACAAAGGCCGTATTCCCAAGGCCTGCGGTTAAGATAAGGCATCCCGTGGTACTGGCGGGCCAAGATAAAATTTTGCCCAAAAAATTAAAGAAGAAAAATGCGATAAAAAATATTATCCAAGCAACAAAACACAGAGAAACAAGAGAAAGATCCCAGGTTAATTTTGGAATCGTCAGAAGAGTCAAAGACGGTAAACAAACATAGAGAATAATCGTATTTAACGTGAGCACCGAATCCTTAGGAAGAGTTTTTACTCTTTGCAAAAGAATTCCAATCACTAAGCACGATATGAGGATGACTAAATTTGACATAAATAGATTGTAGCATCTAATAATCAAAACAAAAAATCTATCCATTAAAAAATGGAAGTCAATCAAATAACAACTCATTCATCGTGAGTTCTTTAGCCGTTAGTTTTTAAGACTGACGAGAGCTTTGTAGCTTAAGAAAGCATCCATGAAGTTTAAACGCGCTTCATGAAAAGTTTCTTCAGCACTTGCTTGGGCCTGTTCACGAAGATTAACAAGAAATAAGTTACCACCACCAGTTTTGAACTTGTAGTTTTCAGAGACAACTAACTCTTTTGCCTTTTGATATTCTAATTGGGCCTGAGTCACCTGCTCTAATCTTAATTGGATGGCCTTTCTTAATGACAAAATTTCTGCCTTATAGGCCTGTTGCCCGAGACTCATTTCATTTTGGGCAACCATCCGGCGGGCCTGAGCAGACGCAATATTACCTTGCCCCAAATTTCTTTCTATAGGGATACTCACCTGGGCCATCACCATAAGATAATCCCGGGGCATGTTTGGATTTGCTTCAGTTCTCTGAAAATATTCTGTCGTGAGATCAATCTGAGGCTTAAGATCTTGTCTCGCAACTTCGAGATCAACTTCACTTTTTTGCATATTCAATTGGAGACTTACAAGATCAGGTCTTTTTTTAATCAAATCATCGATATCAGAATTCATGTCTAAGTTTTGTAAAAAAGATGTGAGATCTGAGGGATAATCCTCAAATTCATCATTTGGATTTGGAATGATAGGTGCCCCATTCTCATCTCGAAAAAATAAGGAAAGAGCATATTCAGAGCGCGTGGATCGCTCGAGGGCCACTTGAAGTGCGCCTTTTCGGCTTGCAATATACTGCTCATTTTCAGTCACCACAATTTGGGCAATATCACCCTTTTTACTTCGTGCCGTTAAAAACTCATTTCGTGTCTCACCATTTTTTAAAAGCTCTTCATAAACGCCTTTAATCTTTTTAGCTGTTAACCACTCCCAATAGGAAAGCTGACTTAATCTTTCGATATCAAGTTCCGTTAACATTTTTTCTGCTTCGGCAATTTTGGCATCATATTTTGCATTTTTAAGGGCCGCACGGTTTGGATCGAGAAAAAGATTTTTCCAAAGAGAGAGCTGAACACCAAGGACGGAGTAATTACCAGGCTGGCCAGTCGTACTCGGGTTACCAGTATTATAAACCGGTGAAAATCGACCACTACCATTACTAATCTGCTCCGAGCCCACGTAAATTTTAGAATTCGCGACAGGGAATGGCTTTACGAGAAAAGAACGGGAAACAGTATTTCTATAATCATCTTTCGTTTGTCGTTTATAGTCAGAGATAATTTTTGTATCAAAAGATCCCTTGGCTCCTCGGATCGCTTCTTCACGTGCACGAAACTTTTCCATCGCAGCTAAAACCGACGGGTGATTTTTTAAAGCACTTTCTTTTACGATTAAAGGATTGATCGCACTATAAACGGGAAAAAGTATAATCATTAAAAGAAAGGAAATCATATAACTTACTCCGGTATATCACTTGAAGAAGCTTCAAGACTGCCAGGTGCAGTGTCTAGGGATGGAGGGAAACCATTAAATTGTCTCCACAACTCATAACCAAGGGCCACACGATTTAAGAGGATCCAACCATTGACTCTAGTTCCTTGCCTGATGAATCTTGATTCAGGCCATTTTTGACCCTCTTCAGGGACAATAATGACTCGAAATAGTCCTTCGGGATTAGCACTTTGATCCACAAATGTCACAACTCCACCGAAGGTTCCGACAGCAATAGAAGGCCAGCCAGAAAATTGAATCGCTGGCCATCCTTCAAATTGCAATCTCACTTTTCGCCCTTCATAAACTAAGGGTAGATCATTACCTCTAATAAATACTTGGGCCGAAAGCTTATCACTTTTAGGAACAAAGATCGCAAGGACCTGACCCTGATTCACAAAAACGGAACTCGTCCCAATCAAGAGCCGCACGATAGTGCCATCAGCAGGAGCATTCACCAACTGACTTTGTTGACGAGTCACTTTGGATTGCATTTGAGTGTAATTGGCCAGGGCCTGAGCTTCCAATGATTGAGCATTTTTAAAGGCAATAGTTGCTTGCTCCATATCTTTTCGAGAGCTAATGCCTTTAGCGTATAAATCAGTTTGTCGGTCAAAATCATACTTTGCTGTTTTAACCACAGCGGCTGCAGCCTCATATTGGCTTTTAACCGCAGCATACTCTACATTTAAGCGGTTCATATAGTTCGGATCAATATCAACGATTTCAATGATGGGATCACCTTGCTTAACAAATGATCCTTCTTTCACAAACCACTGTTTGATTCTTCCAGAAACAGTCGCATGAACATTCTGAACACGGTCCTGTGGAAGATAGGCCATCACTTTCCCTGTCCCACTGGCCGTTTGTTGCCATGGGATAGCAATTAAAAAAATGACCATAAATAATAAAAAAACTAAAACCAAGCGAGTCAGCAGCTTCGCAATCTCAGGCAAATCATGAAGCTTCAACATATTCTTTGGTGTTGAGGCATAGATTTCTTTATTTTCAGGGATAACTGAAAAAGCTTGTTTAGGATCGGTATTTTCTTTTTTAAGGACCATGATTTTCAATCTCCTTTAAAAGCTCACTTTCATCTTTAAGCTCTCTAAATTGGGCCCTTTCAATGACTGAAAAACGATCAAAATTTCCACGGTATAATCGCTGAGTGAAGAACAGCAAAGTCCAAGGATTATCTCGGCTCAGGAGCTCATCATAAACAAGCTTTCTCTTAAAAGTAGAAATTTGCTCAAAATCGGTTGTCACAAAGAGTATTCTTGGCTTCAGTAATAAGGCCCTTGCAATCTGAAGAGTCAAAAGTTGCGATCTAGAGAAAGGGAAACCTTGTGGTTTAATCACCGTGTTTAACTGATCAGGAAGACTTAGAATATTTTCTAATAACCCCAGTTTTTCAAGAACAGCATAGACCTCAGTGAGTGTGAACTTCTTATCCTGACTAAAGCCAACTAAATTTTCCCAAACTGTTCCAATAAAATACTGATCCAGACGAATGATCTGGATATCATTTCTAATTTTACCAACATCTAAATCCTCGATCATCTTACCATCGTAGCGAACGGTTCCCGAAACATGTTCACTGAACCCCATCAGGGCATCATAAAATCTCTCCACCGATGAAAAACTTCTGACAAAAATTAGATTTTTAGTACTTTCTTTAAAGCCAAAATTAAATTCATAATTTGGTTCAAAGCGAAGATCAGTAAATTCAAAATCAAAAGTTTGAGGCATTAAAACATTTGGATTCACATCTTCGAGAGGATAATCATAGAACCTTGCAATCATATCAAGGGCCGTACTGTAATTATACACGCTGAAAAAAAAGTTTTGTAAGTTCGGAATACTCGCAATAATACTATTAACAACGAGCGCCGCGGCTACTAATTGACCTGCACTTAATTGTTGCTTGAGAACCAGGTATCCCCCGATTCCTAGAAGCAGTATATTCATGATAATGCCAAAGATTTGAAGCCCTATATGCTGGCGAAATTGAAAATTAAAAAGAGTATTCCTCACTACCAACCATTTATTCAAAAGGTGATTCATTTTATTCAGAGAAAAATCTTTTCCATTATCCGAGGTAAACATATTTCTTACCCGGCCCATGTCCTCCACCCAGCTCACTGTATTGTACTTTCCATCAGCTTCAGGTGAACCGGCCTTCACCCCATCTGGGCCAAAAAATATCCAGTTAAAAATTAAAAACTGGCCCATGAAAGCTGCAAAGCCTAAAAAATAAGGATGGTAAATCGCCAGGAGACCAAAACCAATAATGAACTGAATAACAAATCCAAAACCAGAAACAAAAAAAGTGACCATCTGAGACTGCATAATGATCACATCAAAAAAGCGATTAATGAGATCTGGAGAATTAGCTTCTTTAAAATATTTATGCTTATAGCTTGTTAAGCGCTCTACTATCACAAGACCATATCTGACAAACAAACGGCGTTGAAGGATTTCGATGGTGTAAGTTTGTATCGCCTGTAAAAGCCCACTGGTACAAAGGATGAAAAAAAGAATAAAGCACAAAACAATAAGGGGCTGGGACATTGTCCGCACACCAATATTATTGATAATCATTTGAACTGCGAGTGGCACTCCTAAGCTTAAAAGACTAATGGCCAGTGTAATCACTACAATGGCTTTCACAAAACCAAACTCAGGATTAGACATGAGTTTTAAGAGATCTCTAAAGCGCTCCCCTGACTTTACTCTCTCATCCATTTTTCGATGAAATAATAATTTTCTACTCATATATAGTCTCACTTGATTTATTTAAAAATTGATTGATTTTTGAGTAAACCCACATAGAGGCTATTGTTCCAACAATACCCCACAAAATGGTGAGCTGTGGATTAAAGCCAAGAGTGAAATAATTCAGGGCCATTCCTAGGAAACAAAACATAAAACTGAGGATAATTAAGGATGAAGAAAAATTGATCAGAATGTATTTTGATAAAAGCATTCTACATAGAAAAAATGATAACAAAGGTGCAGTGGTCAAATAAGAAAACTGCAGGCCAAACTTAAAGGCTCCTGGGATCACAGAAAACATGTAGGCCATAATCACAACCGAGGCCGTAATAATAAAATTATCGAGATTGATATAAATGCGAAACCACTTGGTCTTAGGCTTAATCATAAGATCATTCCAAAAAACAGTGCTCAGAGCATTGATGGAAGAATCAAGTGTGGACATACAGGCCGCGAGTAAACTCGCCACCATGAGACCTTTAAGCGGACTAGGGAAATGATTTGCAATTAAGGAAGAAAAAATTTCTCTTGGCTGAGGGAGGTCTATACCATGTTTTGTATAGTAGGCCCAAAGGATGACGCCAAGACTGAGAAAGAGGAGGTTTAAAATAAAAGAGCCCACCGCTGACCAGGCCAAGGCTTTCTTAGCAGACTCGAGATCTTTAGTTCCTAAAAGTTTTTGAGTGAGATCCTGATCAACACCGTGAGTGGCCGAGTCATAAGCAATTCCTGCTAGAATTCCATAAAAGAAATGAAGGCTATCTAAGGGAGAGGACCATAAATTCATTTTTCCACTTGAAAAACCAAACATAAAAAGTTCGCCCCAGGTGTAATCGATACTCATTTTACCGATCACATAGTGGGCCCCAAAACCACCCAAAATAAAAACTGAAGCCTGAAGAATATCTGTCCTCACCACCGCCTTCAGTCCGCCTAATAAAATATAGAAATAAGTCAGAAGAGAAATCATGAGAATGCAGGAAAATAACTGAATATGAAAAAATTCAGAAATAATAAGAGAGCCACCAAGAAGTTTAACACCGACACTTATGATTTTTGAAGTAATGTATAAAAAAGCAAAGGTCCTCTTACCTTTTATAGATTCAGATCGAAGGGTTTCATAATTGTAAATGCCTCTGGCCAGTATTTCAAAAACTGTTGTCCCCTTACCATAGATATAGGGCAAAAAGTAAAATGCAATCAGAGATCGACTTAAGCCAGCTCCAATAACAAACTTCAGGTAATTAAAATTATCAAAATAAACATAGGTCGGTATCACCAAAAAGGCTAAGGCCGAAAACTCCGTGGCAATGATAGAGAAAAAAGCCTCAGTGAATGTGATACTCTTACCTGCAAGGTAGTGGTACTGGAAGGGATTCTTTTGATCGGAAGCGTTTGAGGAAAAACTTCTCCTCATGTACTTCCTGGCGCTGATAGCAATGATAAAAATCAATGCCAAATATAAAATCACCACCACATAATCGATGTTATTCAACTGCATAATAAATTCCTAGATCCACTTACAACCAACCAACAACGAACAATCGAAAATAGTTTTAAATAATAAGAAAGTAATTTTTAGACCTAAGAAGACAATAATTAGGGAGGGAATAAAGAGGCTCTAAACACTTCTCACCATCATAATCAGATAGCACATAAGAATGGGCCTGACGGAGAATGAATTTGAGTGCAAATTTAATTTTATCAGAACCAGGAGAAACTTGATAAAAGTCTGGTTGGGGTAACTGAACAAGAGTTTCAAATTTTAAATGAGAATGTCCTGAGGACTGCTGAGTCTGGCCAGCAAAAGCTAGTGCAATAATAAAAGTAAAAAAAATGACAAAACTCAGGACCTTAGACTTCATAGTATAATGATAGGAGATAAATGATTTAAAGCAACTCATAATTTAAAAAACAATAAACTAGGAATATCCCATCAAAGCAATCAGGATATCTTTTTAACTAATATTTCAGCGATCAATTAGGAATTTCTAGAAATATTATTCAAATCTTCAAACGCAACTTTTAAGCGCTTCACAAAATTCTCCTCCCCTTTACGTAGCCATACGCGAGGATCATAGAACTTTTTATTTGGAGCGTCTGCGCCTTCTGGATTACCCAGCTGACCTTGAAGGTAAGCTTCTTTATCTTGATAAAAATTCTTAATGCCTTCCCAGAATGCCCACTGCATATCAGTATCAATGTTCATCTTAATCACACCATAGTCTATAGCTTCACGGATTTCAGACTGAAGAGAGCCTGAGCCACCGTGAAAAACAAAAGAAACAGGTTTTGCATTTGTATTGAATTTTTTCTGAACAAAATCTTGTGAATTTTTAAGAATCACTGGAGAGAGCTTCACGTTTCCAGGTTTATAGACGCCGTGAACATTTCCAAAAGAAGCAGCAATGGTGAAATTTGATCCGACTTCTTTTAAATGAGAATAAGCATAGGCCACGTCTTCTGGTTGAGTATAAAGCTTAGAGTTATCGATATGAGAATTATCAACCCCATCTTCCTCGCCACCAGTCACCCCTAGCTCAATCTCAATTCCACTGTGGATACCATTCATACGCTTAAAATACTTGGCACTGATTTCAATATTCTCCTGAAGAGATTCCTCAGAAAGATCCAACATATGGGATGAAAAAAGTGGTTTTTTATGAGCTTTGAAATTGGCCTCACCTGCCTCGAGCATATGATCAATCCATGGAAGCAGTTTTTTTGCAGCATGGTCAGTATGGATGACAACTGGAACACCATAGTATTCGGCCATCATTTGAATATGTTGAGCACCAGATATAGCTCCAAGGGCTGCTGCCTTATCATTTTCTAGCTTGAGTGACTTACCAGCATAAAACTGACCACCACCATTTGAGAACTGAATAATAACTGGAGAATTGACTGCCTTGGCCGTCTCTAACACCGCATTGACTGAGTTCGTCCCAATCACATTGACCGCTGGAAGAGCAAACTTATTTTCTTTGGCATACTGATAAAGATCTTCAAGAGCAGATCCAAAGACTAGGCCTGGTTTAAATTTCATTTCTCAATCCTTTGTTAAACAGTAAGATTGTAATGAAACGAATTCTAATTGAAAAGGAATCCTAATGGGTCTTGAAGCAAAAGAATTGATTAAATATCTCGATCAACTTCTCTCCTCCCAACTCTTTGATGATTACGCACCAAATGGTTTGCAAATAGAAGGAGCTTCAGAGTTAAAAAAAGTGGCTTTTGCCGTCTCTGCCACCCAAGATTCCATCCAAAAATCAGTTGACTGGGGTGCTCAAGCACTTATCACTCACCACGGTGTCTTTTGGAAATATCAGGGAGCTCGTCCAATTTCTGGGGCCTGGGGTAAAAGAATTCAGGCCTGTATTAAAAATGATCTCAATCTCATCTCCTATCATCTCCCTTTAGATGCTCACCCAGAGATAGGCAATGCAGTAGCCTTAGCAGGTCAACTAGGACTCAAAAATCTAAGCTCCTTTGCCCTTTATAAAAAGCAACCCTTAGGCACTAAGGGTGAGCTTCCAAAGCCTATGAAGGCCAGTCAGTTCAAAGTCGAATTGGAAAAAATACTTAACCGGGAAGTGATCTTAGCTTCAGCAGATGAAAATCAAAATATCCACAAGGTAGGTATTATTACTGGTGGGGCCAACAATGAATGGATCAAAGCTCTAGAAGATGGCCTTGATGCCTATATCACGGGAGAAATTTCTGAATATAATTGGCATGATACAAAAGAAGCCGGCATCCACTATTACGCCTGTGGGCACCACTCAACTGAAAGATACGGGATCCAGGCCCTGATGGAAAATATTCAAGCCAAATATCCTGACTTAAATTGTTTATTTATCGATTCAGATAATCCAGTTTAGGGGTCACTTCACTCAGGAAAAGACAAGAAAGTTCCGATAACTCAAAATATGGATCATTTGAAAAAATCATTTCTTGATGAGGAGGAGCTCTTACAACTCTTCACTCACATTAATTTCAAAGAAGAAATGGCCAATTACTTTAATTCAAAATTAAAGATGTTCAGTGAAACGTTGCAATTTAAAAAGGGTGAAAAAATTCTTTCTTTAGGAGAAAAGAATAAGAGTCTTTATATTCTCCTATCCGGAGAACTTGAAATTAATTTGCAGAATGAACACATTGCCCATCTCTACCAAAAAGGTGAAATTATCGGCGAGATGAGTATTATTACTCAACAAAATTGTCATGCGGATGTTATCGCTAAGGTAGATTGTTCACTCCTGAAAATCAGAATGGATCAAATCAAAGTAGAAGCTCCTAAAGAAGAACAAATCATTTATAAATTTGTATGTCTTTGCTTAAGTCAGAAACTAGAAAACACAAACGTCAAAGCGAAACAATTTGAAATCCTGAATAGGACCCTCCAAGATGAAGTGGATAAAAGAACCTATGAATTAAAGGTCCAAAACTCTGAATTGTCTCTAAGCTTTAAAAAATTAGAAAACATGCATTCAGAAAGTTTAATTCTAATCAATAAGCTTGCATCATTAGATGATGAACTCGTTAAAAACACTCTCCTCCTTTTTGAAGGTCAATCTAGTGAAGAAAATCGTGCTGGTATCCAAAACGGACTAAAACTGATTCAGAAAAATTTGTCTCTCATTAAAAACCTCAAAAAAGAGCAAGATACCATCGAGGGGCGCAATGTTTTAGTGGCTGAGTCAAATACCAAACTCAGAAATATGATGAAGATTGCACTTGGTGGCACGGGCGTTAAAGTTGAAATCGCTAAATCTGTAGAGGAGGTCAAAACACTTCTCACATCTCAATCATTTTCTATTCTTTTTTTATCTGCAAACATGCTGGAAGTTGCAGACTTTGTGGCCCAAGAAAAAATAAACATAAAAATTGTTCTTCTCACTGAAGAAGAATCTAAAAGCTATATCTCAAAAATAAAAAGCTACCCCTTCCTTTCAAATATCATCACGACCAATGAGGATGATCGAAATTCAAATATAAAAAGTATTTCTACGACTGTAAAAAAAATGACCACTGGAGATATTTTTGGACTTGAAAAATATCTCAACTGGGGAGTTGAAGTAAAAGAAATAGATTTCTCTGACTCCGCAGAGAGAAACAATATCAACGAAAAAGTCCTAAGCATTCTCGCTGATGTTGGGATTAAGAACTCAATCAGAACAAGGGCCCAGATAGTTATAGAGGAACTCTTAATGAATGCAATCTACGATGCACCAGTGGATCAGCAGGGAACCCCTCTCCATAATCATAAATCAAGACGTGATAGAGTTATTCTCGAAGATTATCAGAAGGGAAAACTCAGATTTGCCACTGATGGTCTCTACCTTGCCATATCAGTTGAGGATCCCTTTGGAGTTTTCAAAAAAGAGACAATTTTTCAATACCTAGAAGGAAACTACTCCGGAAAAGAGCGCACAGATTTAGAAAGTGAAGGAAAAGGCGGTGCGGGGAAAGGTCTATATCTGATCACAGAAAATAGTGATCTTGTTATTTATAACATTGCCCCACAAACCAAAACAGAAGTCATTGTACTATTTGAATTAGATAGTCAAAAAGATAAGAGAGCAACTTCCCTACACTATTTTGAAATGTAATTTAATGTTCTACTTTTTAATTAAGAAATACTGCTCACCCATCTCATTCATATTATAAGCCGTCATTTCCGCTAAAGGCCCATAACCAAAATAAAGATCACAGCGGGCGTTGCCCTTAATGGCCCCACCAGTATCCTGGCCAATAAAGAATCGAGAAAAAGGAACCTTAACAACTCTTCCGCTTTCATCAAGATGACTGGCCCTTTTTGTTTTAACAAAATTAATAATTCCAGTTGTTTGATAAATTTTTGAATCCATGGCCAAAGAACGACCTTCAGTGAGTGGAATATTATCTAAACCGTAAGGCTCTTCATTTGATTCTCTAAAGTAGACGTAAGATGGACAAGTGCCAAAGACTTCCTCTTCTTTATGAGGGTTTTCTTGTAAAAACTTTCTCTGATTATCAATGCTGGCATTTTCTGGTTTAAGATAACCACTCTGAATGAGGTAGTGATAAATCATTTTAAAAGATTTTGAGTTTTTTCCATCATAACTCAAATATTTAATTTCTTTAGAGCCATCAGCATTAATAATATTGATACGACCACCACCCTGGACATGAAGAAGATAGAGATCAAAAAACGAATCCTCTACCCAAAAAATCTCATACCCTTTACCAGCAAGTGCCCCTTTATAGTCGATTTCTACACGAGAAAAATTTTGCAATTCAGTCTCAAGAGGCTTTCTATAGATGGCACGCTTAAAACGCTCTGTTGGGACTCTTGAGCCAGTCAGATCTGGGGAATAATAGGAAGTGTACTTAGTCGTTAGTTCAGATTTGTAACCGCTCTCTGACTTTTTAGGAACTGGACGATAGATGGTAAATTTTGAATTAATTTCCTGATTTAAAAATTTTAAACATTCTTCGGCCGGATTAGATTGCAAACATAAACGTGTATTCGCCCCAATTGATTGAAGCAGGAGTAAAGAATCTTTTAAAACTCTCTTTGGATAAACTCTTGAACCAAACTTAATATCTCCGCCTAATCCTTGAACTTCATAAGATGAAAGTTGACGATTAATAGCTAAATCTAAATTTTCAAAATTAAGGTCATCGATAAAATTTAAGGACTGATTAACCTGAACAGTAGGTGTTATTTCCACGGCCATCAGGCTCGGTAAAGTCATTATAAATGATAAAAATAGGATTAAAATCTGCATCATATCCTCTCAAATTCAGTGTTAAAAAAGGTTATGACTCGTAGACCAATACTGTCAAAGTTTATTTGAAAACTAGGCCAATTCTTACTTACTTCACACACTGAAAGAACGCTCTCGACCACACAATTTCAATTACTTAAGATTAAGACCCATAAAAGAGACTCCATCTTGAATCATTTCAAAGTGAAATCCTAATTTAATATAAAAATCTCTGTTTCGAGATTCAGCACCTGTCATGATGTGAACTCCATTAAGCCCAAGATCTTTAACTTGCACAATAAAACGCTGGATGAGCTTTCCACCGACACCTTTGCCACGGGCCTCATGATGGCAATTAATATGAAGATGGGCGGGAAAATCTGAATAGAGGTATTCAAATTTTTTAAGATGAGGCTGAATCGAATAAAGACTGCTATCCAGCGTAAAGGGCATACCTAAAATATATCCCAGCACTTTCTGTCCATCTAAGGCCACCCACAAATATTGTGGATAATGAGTTATATAAAAATCCAAATATTTCCAGGCAAAGGCCTTTTTTTCTTTTAAGTTAAGAAAATCTTTTTTTGTGGAGGATTCAAAAAAAATATCACTCATCTGATGATGATAATCAAAACTGTGCAAATAAGGATCAAGACCATTCACAATTAAATACGCTGACATAAATTCCAAACCTGATATTTTGATCTTAAAGGAGGATCGATATGTTTGACATCATTTGGCATCTCAATTTTAAATAGGAAAGACCAATCAGGAATTTTCATATCTAGAAATTTCAAAACTTGAGAAGTCGTTTTTTTCTGGGCCAGCTGTTTTGTGGTAAAATACCAATCAAAAACAAGACTAAAATCTTCATGATTTAGAATCGCTTCAAATTCCCCTTGTAATGATTCAGGTCTAAGTGTCACCATCTTTTTAGTCTGGGCCACCCATCTCGATAATCTGACAGATTGATCTTTGCTCAACTTAAAATTTTCCTGCCAATCTTGAGATGAAATATTCACCCACTCAAAGGCGATCATCCAGTAATCATGTCCAGTCTGATCAATGAGCGCAGTGGAAAACTCTGACCAGCTCTCTAGGAGCTTATCACGGTCGATAAAATGGATAAGTTCCTGATCATTATTTATCCACTGAAGAAGGTCATATAGCATGTCTTTCGGTGCTTGGGATTTCTGCAGTTCTTCCCAGAAATAATGACTCGCAAGTCGAGTCACTGGCATATTATTGAGAGTATTTATTAAGTCCTGACTGAAATCTAGACCTAACTTTCTTTTAAATCTAAAGGCCCTTAAAAATCGGACCGAATCTTTTTGAAAATCTGGTCCACAAGGATAGAGGAGCTTATTTAAGAGATGTGACTCTCCATTCAATGGATCAAGAAATTCCACGGAGGTTTTATTTGTAAATCTTATCCCCATTGCATTAATCGTAAAATCTCGTCTGAGAACTGCCTCTTTGAAATCCATTTGCCAATCAAAGGTCGCCTCAAAATTGCTGTGCCCAAGATTTGCCCAGTCGTTTAAAAAAGTCTCTTTGCGAGGGGGTGAAAATTCAAAATGAATCTGGTTAAATTCTAGTCTGATGACTTCGAACGGAAGATAGGAAACCTTTCCCAATTGAGAGAGGTCCTTCCCCAAATTTTTCCAATAATCTTTATTAAAAGAGAGATGAGGATGAGTCAGCTCTATGTCCCAATCATTTCCAAGTTTTTCAAAAAGGATAAAATCTCTCACACTCCCCCCAACAAGAGTTGGGATAAAACCAAGTGATGAAATCACAGAGTGAACATCTATCCATTCACGAGGTAGAGAGCGAAGGAATATCTCCTGTTTAAAACTCATATGTCCCGAGCAGCCTTTAATAAAAACTTGTAAAGTTCATTAATTTTGTAGTTTTCTCCATCATCAGCATGAAAGGCAAACGACACCTTATTAGAAAAGACTTCAAAATCTTTATCCACCGTCGCGATATTTTTTCTTTGAATTGATCTTTTCAACACATGAGTGGGAACGACCGCGATCCCTAATCCCTCATCGACAGCATGAAGCATCTGACCGAATGAATTCACGACAAGCCTTGGTTTTAAATTGCGGGGAACAACACCAAATTTTTCTCTGCACCATCTAAAAAAATTGGGGTCGTGATTATCATAAAAAATAATCGGATGAGACAGAATTTCTTTTAAATCAGACTTCGCATTTATTTTAAATTTTTCAGGAAAAACAAGAGTTGTATGCTCAGAGTGCAGATCTTTTTTCTCCGCAATGGCCGGAACCAAGTGCTCAGGAAGAATCAGACAATCAATCTCATGCTGTTCAAATTTCTTAATGAGATTTTCTGGAAAATCCATTGAGACCTTTACTTCGAGCTGGGGATAATTCGTAAGAAAATCAAGCATCCTGCTCGAGAGCCATGTTTTACCAAGTCCATAAAGAGAACCCACATGAATTTTTCCTTTAATCTCATGATTCTCTAGGTGAATTTGCTCAATTGTTTCTTCTATTCTTTTAAAATATTGTTTTGCGACCTTGGCAAGTCTTCGTCCATTGTCAGTCAAAGTAACAGCTTTACCCTGCCTTGCAACGATGGGGAATTCAACTTTGGTCTCGAGATTTTTTAGTGCCTGGGAAACTGCCGACTGGGTAACATTAAGTTCTTCAGCAGCTTTGGATATATTTTCATTGTGGGATAACGCAATGAGGACTTGGAGTTGGGATGTTTCAATCATAAAAGTTTTCCTTTTACATCATATTAGTAAAACTAATACAAAAACAAAAGGGCCAGGATAACCTGGCCCTCTTGGAAGAAATTTAATCAAAGACTAGTCACGCTCAGCTAGTTTATCTTTTCTTTCAGCGATAACTTTATCCTGAACGAAAGAAGGACATGGCTCATACTTCGCGAATTCCATAGTATAACCGGCCTTACCAGCTGTACCTGAACGAAGAACTGTTGCGTATCCAAACATTTCAGAAAGTGGAACGTGAGCATTAATGATTGCATCACCAGTATCAGTTGTTTCAGAACCAAGGATCACACCACGGCGTGAAGAAAGGTCACCAATAACAAAACCTTGGTAATCATTTGGAGTTTCAACTTCAACTTTCATGATTGGCTCAAGAAGAACTGGGTTTGCATCTTTAATAGCTTGTCTCATGGCCATACGAGCTGCAATTCGGAAAGCAATATCCGAAGAGTCAACATCATGGGCCTGACCATCTTGAAGATGGGCCTGAACATCAATCACTGGGAAAGCTGCAAGAGGACCTTTGTTCATTACGTCGTTGAAACCTTTTTCACAAGAAGGGATGAATTCGTTTGGAATCACACCACCCTTAATTTCATTAACGAAACGGAACACTTGATCATCTTTTTCTTTCTTATCAGCTGGAAGAGGAACAATCTTACCGGCAACTTTACCAAATTGACCCGAACCACCTGACTGCTTCTTATGAGTATATTCAAATTTAGCTTCAGAACGGATTGTCTCACGGTAGTTAACCTGTGGAGCACCAACTTCAACCTCAGCTTTATACTCACGCTTTAAACGCTCAACATAAATCTCAAGGTGAAGCTCACCCATACCAGCGATACGAGTTTCACCAGATTCTTCGTCTGTGAAAAGATGGAATGTAGGATCTTCTTTAATAAAGCGTTGAAGACCTTTAGACATACGAGCTTGAGAATCTTTTTCCTTAGCTTTAATTGAAAGCTCAATTACCGGTATAGGAATATGCATTCCTTCACAAGAAAGGTGCTCTAGATTTCCATCTTCAGATACGAAAGTATCACCAGACGCACAATCTACACCAATCATGGCAATGATATCACCAGCTGATGCTGAATCGATATTCTCTCTGTCGTTAGCGTGCATGCGCACGATACGGCCAACACGAACGCGTTTTTTCGTACGAGTATTAACTAGAGTTTCACCCTTGTTCAGAGTCCCTTGGTAAATACGAGTATATGTTAACTGACCAAATTGTTCGTCAGTAATCTTGAACGCCATACAAACAAGTGGAAGATCTTTATCTGGGTTAAGATCAACTTTTGTATTTGTTTTTGAATCAATGGCTTTTGGTTTCTCACAAGAAACTGGAGAAGGTAAATAGCGAGCAACTGCATTTAAAAGCAATTGAACACCTTTATTTTTAAAAGCAGATCCAAGGAAAACTGGAGTAAATTGAAGTGAGTTCACACCTTTTCTAACAGCTGCGTGAATTTGCTCTTCTGAGATGTCTTCACCATCAAGAATCGCTTCCATCATAGCGTCATCAAAAGCTGAAACAACATCTAGCATTTCCTCACGTGCTTTAGCTGCATTATCTGCAAGCTCAGCTGGGATAGCTTCTTCTCTAACATTTTCGCCATTATCACCATCAAAGAAATAAGCCTTCATTGTGATAAGGTCGATACAACCTTTAAAGTTCTCTTCAGCACCGATAGGTAACTGCATAAGAACAGCATTATGCCCAAGCTTCTCACGAAGAGATTTTACACCGTTAAATGCATTTGCACCCATACGGTCCATCTTATTTAAGAAAGCAAGACGAGGAACGCGGTAACGCTTCATCTGACGGTCAACTGTGATTGACTGAGACTGAACACCTGCCACTGAACAAAGAACAAGAATAGCACCATCAAGAACTCTGAGAGAACGCTCAACTTCAACAGTGAAGTCCACGTGTCCCGGAGTATCAATCAAATTGATTTTGATATTCTTTTGATCACCCTCTGCGAAAGTGATTCCATTACTTCCAACCCCTTCCCACTCTACAGTCGTAGCAGCTGAAGTAATTGTGATCCCTTTTTCTTTCTCAAGCTCCATGTGATCCATGGTAGCCCCGGCACCACCGCCTTTAACGTCTTCAATTTTGTGAATTTTGTCACAATAAAAAAGGATACGCTCAGAAAGCGTGGTCTTACCAGAGTCAATGTGGGCCGATATCCCAATGTTTCTGGTTTTTGGTAAGTTCTTCTCAATCATCTGGACTCCAAAAATAGTTGAAGGTTCTTAAAATAAGGTAAAATTTTAGCCTGCATCATAATGGAACGGTCCAAGATTAGTCAATTTTTTTAAGTCATTTTTGCTTATTGCCAAAAGATGAATTTTAAACGAAATATTTAGGTCATGAACAGCAAGAAAGACTTAGATAAATCAACACTCTACGAAGCCGTCAAAGCCCTTGTCGAACATCCAAGTAAGCATATTCACCTTAATCAGCAGAAACTTTTCACCCTCTTTAGCGTAGCTTTTCAATTTATCCTGTTCCGATCAACGAAGCATCCGGGACACTATATTATTAGAATTGAGGACGCTTCCCTGGCCGAAAAGTTGGCCAAGAAGGCAAAAGACGACACGACGCGTCGCTTCATAAGTAAACTTTTGATTCCAAGAAGGCTTACATATGGAAATTCCACCTTTCATTTAGACTATTTCCCTCTGGCCACGTGGGGAACAACTAAAGACCTGCCTAGGGAGAAAATCCAGGGTGCCATTATAGTCAAGAACACTTCCCATAACCCTCTCATTGATGAAGCTGATTTCCGTCATCTCAACTCTGATGATCAAGCGATTTCTCTGTTTGGAGAGCACTATTATTTAAACTCCCTGATGGAGATTGCTCCAAAAACTATCACGATAGCTTTTAATGAAATTTATGAAGGTCTTGAAACTATATCTTTTGAATTTATTGAAGATAAAATAGAGAGACTCGTCGATGGCGTGCAAATTTCAGACGATGTTCAATTTGAAGAGGACTGATCCTCTTTATAAACTATTAAATTCTCAACTCCTGCACGGTCCCACTCCTGCCAAGAACCAACCTTGAGATCATGCTTAAATTGACCACGAGACTTTAGGGAACCAGTTATAAAATAATAAGTCCACTCACCGGTCTTTTCGCCATTAACATACTCTCCTTCAGCAAAGAGCTTTCCATTATCATAGTAATGCTTCCAGGCGCCCTCTCTTTGAGATTTTAAATAAGGCCCTTGGGCTGCAAGCACTCCAGAATCAAAAAAGAGAGACACATCACCATCTTTAAAAGTTCGTGGATGAAACACTTCGACTGGAGGCAATTGCCAATAAAAGCCTTCAATCTTCTCATCTGCCTGGAGACTCCGAACTATTTTCAGCAGATGGAAAATCGCTCCCTCTTTTTCAGAGTTTAGAATATTTTGAACATAATTAAGCTCATCTTTAAGCCTAGAAAAGAAATGTGGGATTGTAGATTTCAGGGAATTAATTAAATGATCATCCTCACCATGAAGAGACTTGGCAAAGATATGAGGCACCTGCTGTTGGGTGCTGAGTACGAGTTCTATCTCGTGCCCCGGGAGATTGAGAAAATCTTTAAAGCCTTTAATGTTTTTTACGACATAAGTCATGTAGATAGGGTCTTCAAGAATGGCCAGAGAAAGAATATGAGAACGGCTTCTAAAACCAGTGGTTTCAAGATTAGAAACAAAATCTCTGAACCCATCAAATTGTCTTTTTTTAATTCTTTCTAACATTCCCATTGAGGACCAATTTTTTCAGAAGTTTGTTTCACGAATTTTATTAAATATAATTTTTAGCTTATTCTCAATATCACTTAATTCAGCTTCATTTAAATTAAAAGGTAATGAAAGACGAAGGCCATTTTTTGCATAAGCACTCAGGCCTTTATGCATGAGCACAGCAGAAGGTTTGGCGGCCCCACTAGAGCAAGCTGAACCTGCAGAAATCATCAATCCATTAAGATCAAAAAGGGCAAGGGCCACATCGGATGAAATGCGATGGAAATAAAAATAAATTGTATTGGAATTTGAAATCTTAGAATCAGATGAGAGGACTGCTCCTATCCCACTAAGTTCTTTAGAGAGGAGTTCTTCTAATCGAGCTTTGCGGGAGAAATTAATTTTAAAATCAATAAGGGCCAAGTCATTAAGGGCAAGTTCTATTGATTTAACCCCCATAGCATTCTCTGTACCAGACCTTAAGGCCTGCTGGCCTCCACCGGTTATAAATGGAAGGAGAACTAGAGATGAAGAGTAGATACTAAAACCGACACCTTTAAGAGCACCAAACTTGTGGGCCGAGAAAGTAAAAATATCACCTACACTTAAGACTTTCCAATCTGGTATTTTCCCTGGTGCCTGGACTGAATCAACATGGATGAAAAGATCTTGAATGGCCTTAAATTTTTTCAAGTTTTCAAGAGAGGCTACAGAACCAACCTCATTATGAACCCATAAATGATGATAAAGAACAATCAAATCAGGGTAATCACTTTTAAAGCGTAAAATCTCAGCTAAATTTTTATCATCATTGTAAGTAAAATCTTGATTCTGCTCCAAGCGAAGAAAAAGAACATTCTCATCCCAGGATTTATTAACCTGTGAAGTGACGGCCGGATGATCCAAATCAGAGTAACAAATGAGAAGTTTTTTCTTAGATTGCTTTGACCAAACTCCAAAAGAATAAGCAAAACTGGAGAACGCTTCGGATGCACCGGAGTGAAAAAGAATTTTATGAGTAATTGGGACAAGAGAAAAAGTTTTTAAGATAGCTTCAGTGACTTGATTAATCGATTTTCTTGAAAGCTTGCCTAAATGATGCTGAGAAGAAGGATTGGCAAAAAAAACATCACCACTTACCAACCAGCTTTTGACTGATTGAGAAAGTGGTGATGTTGAATTGTAATCTAAATAATGACGAACTAAATCCACTTCTTATTGATTTACTTCACCAACATTAGTGCGGATAGCTGATGTGTTTACTGCAACATCATTATTAAAAGCTTCAGCACCCTTTGATTTTCTCATAAGATCACCAAGAGTAGTTGTAGCTAAGTAATCTTGCATAATTGTACCAAGATTCTCGAAATAAGACTTAGTGAGGTTAAATTCTCTTGTATCAACAACAGCATTAATCTCATTACCAGCTTCATCTTTCATGATTTCGATACCAGAGCTTGGAATTCCAAGGATATCTCTAGCTGGGTTAATGTTCTCACCTACACAGTCTAGAACGTCTTTCATTGAAATTTCATCCATAGAACGAGATAGAACATATCCGCCCCCTGGACCACGAACAGACTTCACAACTTTACCTGTACGTAGCTTTCTGAAAAGCTGCTCAAGATAATGTAAAGAGATTGATTGTCTTGTAGAGATCTCTTGAAGTCTTACTGGGTTTCCATTTGAGTGGAAAGTAAGGTCAAGCATAGCTCTGACTGCGTAACGGCCTTTAGATGTAAGTCTCATTGTCTTCCTCCATAAATCCAAAAAAGTTGGTAAGTTTTTTAATCGGGCTCCTAAACCATCCTTGTCACCCGTAAGGTAGATTCAATTTGATTGCCGCTCACTGCAAATCAGACTGAAAATATCTCCTAAATAGTATGACCTTTTCTAAATTCTCACGTCAACTTTTTATTACGAATGTTTTCTAATTTTTTATCACACGGGAAAAACAAGAAAAAAGATAAGTAAATTCGAACACTTAGACAAAAAGAGAAAAACGGATGTGGCCGACAAAAAGAGGCAAAAAATTCCGACCAACTTAGTTAGTCTTCATGCAAACTATAGAGGGTGTAGTTTCGACTGAAGCCTTCGTCAGTCTCAGGGGAGGTAGAATTTATTTTTATTTCTAATAAGTAAGTGGACCAAGTCTCAGGCAACTCTCTTACTAATCTTCTCGAAAATTTTAATCCCCATTCAACAAAAAAATACTGTTTATCTTCGATGTAAAGAGGGATTTCTAATTGAAGAATCTCCTCCTGCTTCTCTATACGGTAAAGATCCGCATGGATAATATTTTTTGTCTCAGACAGAATTGAATAAGTAGGACTCAGAATATCTGACTCTCCTACAAAGAATTGAGTAAAAGTGGTTTTACCAGACCCCAGATCACCTTCAAGTATCACCATCGCCGGAACTTTCACGAGATCCTTCATTTCGTAAACAATATAGGATAAATCTGATCGATAAACTTTTTTCCACTCACGGATGATCTTCTTGTTCATCAGCGAAACTCCGATTTAAAAAAATCATCAAACATTTTAAAAGCCTCAGGGAAAACTTCAATGAGGCTGGTTGCTGTCATAGGACGGACGCCATATTTTTCAGCAGCAGCCTTGCCCGCCATAGTATGGATGAGAATTCCCATGAGAATTGTTTTATTTAAATTTTCATAAATATTATAAAGAGAATCCCGTTTTTTTACATTGGCTTCTTGACCAATCAGTCCACCCAGAATCCCTGCAAGGACGTCCCCGACACCACCTGTGGCCATCCCATCATTTGGTGCATAGTTAAAATATGTTTTTCCATTTGTCAGACCTAAGTAAGTACAAGGTCCTTTTAAAACCACAGTGCAATTAATCTGTTCAATCACTTCTCTGAGATGAGAATAGGGAGATTTAAGAACATCAGCGATTTCAAGACCAGCAAAACGACTAAATTCTCCTAAGTGAGGAGTTAATAAAGTTGGAGCATTCCTTAAAATAAAGACCTGTGAATCTTCCTTTAAGGAAAGAACATTAATAGCATCAGCATCTAAAACAACTGGTCCAGAGAAATTATTCAGAATCTCGAGGACCAGCATTCTTGCTCGATTTGAGCGGGCCAAACCTGGGCCTATAACAATTGAGTCGTATTTTTCAAGATCCTTAATAAGTCGTCCCCACTTGGATTGATCAAGAGGAACATAGCCTGTCATGACTTCTGGAATGAGACGAGTCATAAACTCTTGGTACTGTGGCTCCCAAGTAGCTGCTGTCACAAGACCGGCCCCGACTTTTATTGCCGCAGTAGAGGCCATGACCAATGCACCCGTTAGACCATGTGATCCACCTATAACAAGTGTATGACCAAAGAGTCTTTTATCTCCAAATTTATTACGGACATGCGGTAATTCATCAGTAATTTGCTGATCAATTAAAAACTTATCTCCCCCATTCTCGATCAGTGATTTTGGTAAACCTGAGGGAATAATGGCTATCTCACCCACTAGTTTTGCCCCATCAGCTTGGTAATAACCGAGTTTAGGTAAAGTCACTGCAAGAGTTAGATCTGCTTGAATGGCATTACCTTGAATAAAACCAGTATCCCCTTCAACCCCAGTGGGAATATCAAGAGATATTGTATAAGCTTTTTCTTGATTAATAAGATGAATCACATCATAAAGGAATTGAGACAAAGGTAAGCGAACACCTGTTCCAAAAATAGCATCGATAATAATTTTTGGGTTAGAATTTTGCTGAAAGTAAGCCTCTATATCAGCGACATCATCAATATAGGCCGTGCGAACTCCATAGGCTTCAGCTATACGAAGCTGATCTTTGACTTCTTGAGAGGAATCATTTTTATCAAAGAGTAAAAATGCTTGGGCTTCAAATCCCATTGAGGCGAGATGTCTTGCGATTCCCAGCCCTGTTCCACCATTATTTCCTCTCCCAATCAGAAAAATTAATTCCCCCGAATGAATGTCGGTACCGAGCTTTTCAACAATTATTCTTGCTGCTCCTGAAGCAACATTTTCTATAATCAGCTTTTCAGTAAAATGAAATTTTTTTTGGGCCAAGGCTTCCAATTCTTTCATTTCAGTTTGAGTCACAATTCTCATCTAGTCCTCGAGGGGATATTTATTAATTAAGGCAAGCATTTCTTTAACAACTGGTCCCAATCCTAAAAATATGGATTCAGAAATTATCCAGTGACCAATGTTATACTCTTCAAAGATTTTTTCTTTGAGTAAAGGCTCAAGAGAACTTAAAGTTAGGCCATGACCAGCGTGATAACCTAGTCCTGCATTTTTGATAATTTTTTTTAGTTTCTTGTAAGATTTTAAATGATGAGAAATATCTTTAGAATCTTGAAAGTCTCTAGCGTAATCACCAGTATGAATTTCAACGGCATCAATAGGCATTTCCACACATTTCTTGAGGACTTCCTCGTGGCATTCTACAAAAAGAGAAATCTTAGTCTCTGGACTAAATTTTTTTAACTTTTCACAGGCCAATTTAATTCGATCAAAATTAAAGGGGCTGAGAACATCTAGCCCCCCTTCAGTTGTACGCTCTTCTCTTTTTTCAGGGACAAGACAAACCCATTCTGGTTTTTCAAGAATGGCTATTTCAATCATTTCATCTGAACAACCCATTTCTAAATTAAGTGGCAAATCAAAATGACTACACATCTTATGCACTGAAGGGACATCAGCATCCTGGATATGACGACGATCCTCTCTTAAGTGAATGGTAATTTGATGGGCGCCAGCGGCCAGAACAATATCAGCGGCCCGTGTAACATCAGGATAATTTTCACCACGCTGCTGCCTAAGAGTTGCCACGTGATCAATATTAACGCCTAAACGCGGAAACTTCATGGGTTAACCTAAAACCTTTTGAACAACGGTAGCGATTTCTTTACAAACTTCAGACACTAATTTTTGGTGTCTTCCCTCTACCATGACTCTGGCAAGGGCTTCAGTTCCAGAATACCTTAAGAGAACTCGGCCTTCATCTTTTAATTGATTCTGTGCCTTTAATAAAGCCTCTTGAATTTCAGGAACATTCTCAAAAGGAACTCTTTTCTGAACCTGAACATTTTCTATGACCTGAGGAAAGAGTTCTATTTCATGAGTAAGATCACAAAGATCTTTATCATAGAACTTGATGCTCTCAATCACTTTCAGAGCTGCCAAAATACCGTCACCCGTGGTGGAATATTTTTTAAAAACCAAATGTCCTGAAGGTTCACCACCAAACAAAGCACCAGACTGGCGCATATGCTCAACAATATAACGATCACCCACTGCAGTTCTAATAAAATTGAGACCCTGTTTCTGGAGGAAATGTTCGAGTCCAAAATTGCTCATAACGGTCCCAACAACTTCTTTTGAAGGACCAATTTCTTGATTATCTTTTAAAAACTTTCCACATAAACCAATTAATCGATCTCCGTGAATGACATCCCCACGAGAATCAACAATTGTCAGGCGATCCCCATCTCCATCGAGACAAACTCCTAAGTCGGCCCGATATTTTTTTACAGTCTCAGCGCACAGTTGAGGATGAAGAGCTCCGCAACCACGGTTAATATTTGTACCGTTCGGTGTATTGCCTAAAGGAATAACTTCGGCCCCAAGCTCCTCAAAAACAACAGGAGCTAATTTATATCCAGCACCATTGGCCCCATCGACAACGATTCTAAGCCCTTCAAGACTATATTGAGGAGAAAGGGCTGCTTTGGTTTGAACGATATATCGCCCAATAACCTCATCGAGTCTTTTGGCATTTCCTAATTGATCCCCTAAACGAACTGAAATCAGACTTGGATCAAGAACCATTTTTTCAAGCTCGATTTCAATCTCATCAGGTAATTTATGGCCTGTTCGATCAAAAATCTTAATTCCATTATCTTCAAACGAATTATGAGAAGCAGAAATCATGACCCCTGCATCAGCACGCATACTTTGAGTAACGAAAGCAACACCTGGAGTTGGCAAAGGACCTGTTAAAATGGCCCGGCCACCCTGAGAGCAAACACCCGCTGAAAAAGCTTGCTCCAACATATAGCATGAAAGTCTAGTGTCTTTACCAATAATGATAAGTGGTTTTTTATGAAAATTTTGTTGAAAGTAGCTCGTAACCGCTCGGCCTAAAACAAAAGCAACTTCACCAGTCATAGGAAAGACATTCGCTTTCCCTCGAACACCATCAGTACCAAATAATCTACGCTCAGACATATAGACCTACAATAGAAGTGATAATTTCTGATTTAACTATATCATTTTATTGAATATTAACAAGAATGGTCTTCGGGTTTACCTCTAAAAGTTCTACTCCTGGAGGCAAAACAACATTGAGCGGAATAATAACTTCACCAGTTTTACTAGATGAGATATCTGCCCAGATCTGAACAGAAGAAGATATATTTGATCGGTTTTTAAGGGCTATTTTATCCAATTTAACCTTTACTGAAGCCTTTTTAATTTTTGAAAAAATATTTTTATTTTTTGAAAGAAATTTAATGGGAATATCTTTTAAAAGAAGCTCTGATGAGTTTAGTTTTAAGACATAGTTAATCTTTATTTCCTCATTGCGAGGAAATGAAAGCCTATCATCAGGCAGGACCGGCTCTAAAACTAAAGAATCATGACCAATTAAAGAATCAAAATCAATTGGTCTTGTTGAAATAGATTTTAGGCTTTCTAAAATAGTTTTTGGTCCCTGAACTTCAACTTCAGTTGTAGAAACTTGAAACTTTTGAAATGAAAAGCCCTCAGGAAGTGATGAGGAATATTCTACCTTAATGGGGAGCATTTTAGTAAATTTCCTTTCAAGCTTAATCGGAATTCTTCTCAAGGAAACATTTTCAACAATCATCCCAAACGGCAAATTAAGCTGAGCTGAATTAAAGTCAACATAAAAAGAAAGTTGTTTTTTTTGATTAACTCGATTTAAGTCTATCAACATCCGATCTTCTCTATCTAAAACAGTCTTAATAAATGCTCTCGGACCTTCAATATTAAAAATAACCTCTTGGGGAGGTTTTTGACTAAAAATCATATCTTCAGGAAGGATGTAATCAAGGTAAACAATTTTTTCAAAACTAAGTTTTTCAGAATTTAAAATATACGCCCATAAAAACAAAGAAAGAAATAAGGAAAGAAATTTCAATGAATGCTTTTTCAACTTCAATTTCATCGTCATAGAGATTTCCCAAAAGAAACTTCAGAAGAAATCTTGTCAATTTCCAGAAGAAATTTTCTTAAATTCTTTCTCAGTTGTTCCTCAGAATCGACGTAATAAAAGATCCCTGAATAGCATATATTAATTCGACCCGTTTCTTCAGAAACAGTTACAACAACAGCATCTGAGATCTCTGTAATACCAAGTGCGGCCCTGTGACGAGTCCCATAATGGCGATCAATTTCAACATTTTTTGATAAGGGCAAGAAACAACCAGCGGCTTGAATGAATCCACTAAAAATGATGATGGCTCCATCGTGAAGGGGCGATTTATTCTGGAAAATTGAATAAATAATATCTGAATGTATTCGGCAATCAAGTCTTGTTCCACTTGAAGAATAATTAAGTAAGCCTTGATTTTTTTCAAAGACAATAAGTGCGCCAGTTCTTTCTCTTGATAATGCAAGACAGGCCGCAATCACTTCCTCAATTTGTTGATCAAATTTGGTTCGACTATTTCGTCCTAAGAATTTCGTTGTTGTAAGTGATGCTAAAGTACTCTTGATTTGATCCTGGAAAAGGACAATTAAAATAATAAAAAGGTAATCAAAGAAATTGTGTAAAATCCAGCTCAGTGAATAGAGTTCGTAATATTTAGAAAACCACCATAGGATGGCCAGAGCAATAATTCCAAAAAGCATTTGGTACGCACGTGTACCTTGGATAATAAACAAGAACCGATACATGATGATGGCCACGACAAAAATGTCTAGCAGATCAAGCAGTCTGAAATTGGAGATGAGTATTCCAAGTTGTTGCAATAGACAGTCCTCGTAATATTACATCTATCGGTCTTTACCACTACAAAATGAAAGGATTTTTAAATCTAATTATTAGGCAACTTTCTTTTCTTGTTTTTGTGCCTCTGGTACTTTTAATTGTTCAATGATCTCATCTGAAATCAGCATTTTCTTACGAAGTGCCTCCCTCGATATTCCCATGGCAATTGCAGCTTTAGATTTATTCCCCTTATGTCTCTTAATCTCGGCCAGTATCATCTCTCGCTCAACAAGGGCCACTCTGTCTTTTAAGGGTAATTGAGAGTCATCAGCATGTGGAATGTTCTCTAGAATCAGTGAACTTGACTTAGATAAATCAATAATGGGAGTTGATTTTGTCCCAAGATCGCAAATCACATGAGACTTTGGATTGTACAGAACAGCTTTCTCCACTGCTTGCTTTAATTCGTTGACGTTCCCTGGCCAACTATAATTGACGAGTTGCTCACGAACATCTTCACTAAAGTCTTTTAGTAGGAATCCCTGCTTTTTACACTCTTTTTTCAAATAGAAAGATAACAAATCTTCAACGTCTTGGGTTCTCTTTCTAAGCGGATCAACACTGACTTCAGATGAGGACATATAGTTTAAAAGTTCAGGATTAAATGAACCATCTTCTTCAACCATTTGTTTCAGATTTCGACTTGATGTAAATATCGCCCTCACATCAATTGAAATATGAGATCCAGATATTCTTCTTTCCTGGAGAACTTTTAGGAGTTTTGCCTGTAAAGAGATTGGCATATAACCTATTTCATCAAAAACAATTGTTCCAGCAATACATTCTTCAAGTTTGCTTTTTTGGCCCGGTCCACCAAAAATCTCAGTCGTCAGGGCCTCAGGATCGACGCCTTTACATTGAATGACAAAATAGGAAGAGAGACCCCTTTTACCCTCATGATGTATGATTCTGGCAAAAAGTTTTTTCCCAACCCCTGCTTCACCATTGATGAGTAGAGGTGAATCAATATCTTTCAAGCGAACAACTGCTCTGCGGATGTCCGAAGTTTGTGAAGAGCGACCAATCCATGCAAATTCTCTATCGTAAGGAGTAGAAAATCTTCTAATTAATGATTTTTCAGAGATCGGATTATAGTGATGAAAAACAGATGAAAGAATGAGTGCTAGTACTTTCATTGTTTTTTCATCTTCAGCAGTAAATCGATCTTCATTTCGTTTATTTAAGACCTCGATAACCCCAATGATTTTATCTTCTCTATTCGTAATGGGACTACAGATAATTGATTTAGTATCAAAACCTGTTAATCGATCCATTTCCTCAGAAAATCTGACCTTATCCGTTTTACAATCAATATTTAATGATACACCCGTCGTGAAGACAGATCCTGCAATACCTTTTCTGTAATCAAAACGTAAGAGTTCTTTATCAATTCCAAGTGCAGCAACAGCCTCAAGCTCATTCGATTCAGGATTGATTAAAAAAATCGTAGCTCTCTGACCATTGAGAATTCTTACGATCTCTTCAAGCATTGATTCGACAAATTTTTCCTTGTCACCAAACTGAGTAATATCTTTAAATAAAGATAAGAGAAGTGAAAACATCTCGAATCCCTCTTTTTCAGAGGCATAGTGTTGAGTCAGGGCCAGTTTTACTAAGCTATCTTTTAAACGTTCTGGAGGCAAACTTTGAATGTACTGCTCAATAAATCGCTTCATGTTTCCGTAATCTTCAGGATCTAATTCGGCTCCATAGCTCATCGAATCTTCATTAACAGTACCCATATTATGAAAAGCTCTCACAATACTTGCACTAAAATCAAATCTGAGTCGTTTAAATTGCAAAGAGCATCTGAGAGTCGTTCCAACGGCCAGTGGAGCAGATGTCACAAAACCAAGTCCAGTCATACTGACATCAATCAGCTTAACTTTTTCTATAAATTCAAATTTGCCAGAATCACTTTCATGCTCAACTAAAAACATAACATCATCCCGAGACTCAACAGGGACTCTGAAAGATTGGTAGTATTTAAATTCAGAAAAACTTGTAAGCATATAGGCTCCTTAGCCGCTTTAATTCAAGCTTCTTATCGGAGGTATCCTTAATAACTTTAGAATAATTGACTAAAAAAATTGGCAGTTAGGAGTTTTCGCATGATATTTTGATGAGATACAGCTTCTAGTTGTTCGATTCCGGGCACAGCATTTATATCCAGAAAATAGACTTCATCACCCTCTACAAGGAGATCGATCGCACCGTAGTAAAGGCCTGAAAGCTCTATAATCTTTTCGATGACTGGGGCCAAATGAGTTGGTAATTCTGCCAATGAAGCTTGCCCCTGCTGCTTAAAATTCGCAGTTATTGAAGTTTTTGACTTTCGCTCAAGAGTAACTTTGAGGTCTCCCTTGATAAAAAAACACCTCAATTCCAAAGCATTAGAAATAAATCTTTGAAGGATAAAATTTTCATCAATACCCTTTTTCTTTTTCCACCAAGTTTTAAAATAATCCCAGGTCATCCTCTCAATTCCCCAGCCTCCCTGGCCTATTTGAGGTTTAACCACAGCATCCGGAAAAAGACGGAAAAATTTTTCTACAGTTAATTGATCTACAGACTTCAAGTTAATCCATTCTGGAGTGTGTAAATCTTTAGACTCTAACCATTCATATTGAGAAGGCTTAGAACGAAATATTTTGAGGGAATCTAGGGGATTTATTAATTTTTCATTTGAAAGCGTCCCAAGGACGTGAAGATCTAGATCATTTCCATAAACACCGGTCGTGCGAACAAGATATTTTTGACCTTCAGGTATTTGATAGTCGAGCCAAGGGTTAAATAAAACAGCAGAATCCCCGACCTCTTCAATCAGTCTTTTAATAAAATAAGTGTCCTTATTTTTAGCAACCACAACTAGTTTATTCATTGAGCTTCATATAAAATGTTCAGCATGAGATTATCATGTTTTATTAAAATAATTTTTTATAGTGTTCTCACTATTTTTCATAATTTTACACTGGCCGATGATAAAAACCTAGTCTCATCAATTTCCTTATCTGATCCTATAAAAAAAATGTGCACACAGCTTGAAATCAAATTTCAGGATTATCAATGGGGGAAACCCTTCTGTGAAAATTTTAATTGGAATCATGTTAGAAATTCGAATTTAGGAACTCCCCTCATCTGGACAGTATTTGGTGATGAGAACTCTGAAACGGCCAAGGCCAATACGACCCTTATCCTCTGTGGTGTTCACGGGGATGAAATAACTCCCATAAAATTTTGCTGGGATTTGATGAATGAACTTTCTGCAAATTCAACTCATAAAGATAAGTTAATAGTTATTGCTCCTATTGTTGCACCTGATTCATTTTTAGTTCCTAAGCCTACACGAACAAATGGTCGTGGGGTGGATGTAAATAGAAATTTTCCAACCGCAGACTGGAAAACGGATGCCCACAAAAGATGGAAGCAACAACTCAAGTCTGATAAAAGAAAATTTCCAGGGCATTCATCAGCATCAGAGCAAGAAACAATCTTTCAAATGAACCTTGTTCTTAGATATAAACCGAATAAAGTTATCTCTGTTCATGCACCACTCACTTTGCTTGATTATGATGGTCCCTCTCTCAGAGCTGATGACAATAAAGGAGCAAAATTACTCCTCGAGCAGATGAGTAATAAAGCTTCAGGTTATAAGGTTTCTAATTATCCCATATTCCCTGGAAGCCTAGGCAATTGGGCCGGCAAAGAAAAGCATATTCCTACGTACACCTTGGAGTTACCAAATTCCAATCCGGCCGAAACCAATCAATTTTGGCAACTCTTTAAGGATGCAGTCATCTATGCCATTGAACATAAGATGAATCCAACAGTCGATTAATTAAGGTTTTGGATATTTTTCATCACATTTACGAGCGCAACTTGGAGAGATTACATCTCTTCTTCTTTATTACGATCAGGCAATCGAGACAAAATCGTCACTGGTAAAAAAACTAAGAGAGCTCCTGAGATATAAGCCGCTATAGAACCAAAGCGCCAATAAATAAGAGATGCATAGACTGGGCCAATGACACGCCCTAGAGAACCTAGAGAGCGAAAGATACCAAGACTTTGTCCCTGCATAGTTTTAGGGGAATACAGCGACACTAACGTTGTCATGCATGGGATGACCATAGCTGATCCAACAGCAAGGAAGAATAGACCTAAATAAAGCATCCAGGCCACTTTAGTGAAAGCAATGAGGACTAATCCTGGAGCAATGAGCGTCAGTCCTTGGAGGGCCATTTTCTTTTCTCCAACTGAATGGGCCTTCCTCCTTACATATCCTCCTTGAACCATTCCAATCACAAACCCAATAAAGATAAACATGTAAGCATTATCCATGGAAGTGTAGCCAAGCCTTTCTACGGCCAGAAACGTAAGAGTAAATTCCATGCCAGAAAAAGCTGTGATGAAAAAGAAATAACTTAAATTAGTAAGATTCACTCCCTTAATTGGAAGTGGTTTGAACAACTTTAAAGGATTTAAACTCCGCTTATAGTGAGTGCTTTCTCCAGGCTTTAAAGTTTCAGGGAAAAATTTATAAATTGTGATGAAATTTATAAAACTTAGTAAAGCTGCTAACAATGCTGGAGTAGAAAATGGATTAATTCCAATGTTTTGCCAATCTGGATTAGTCGTTAGCGGATTATATAGAGAGAGAATCCCTCCTAGAGCAGGCCCAAAAACAAAACCTAAAGCAAAGGCAATCCCGATAAAAGCCATTCCTTTAGATCGATTTTTTTCATCTGTAATGTCACTCACGACGGCTGACGCTATGGAGAGATTCCCCGACATCAGACCACCAATGGCCCTGGCCGCAATGAGAAGAGTGAAAGAACCAGAGAATATCCAAAGAACATAACTTAGGAAAAGGCCAAAAACAGAAATGAGAAGAACAGGCCGACGCCCAACTCGATCAGAAATACCTCCCCAAATTGGGGCCGCAAAAAATTGCAATAAGGAATAAAGGGCGCCTAGAAGACCTCCAAAAAGGACAACCGTGCTCATTCCGACACTACCATCACTACCAAAGGATATACTTTGGATGGTAGAAATAAGCTCCATCATTTTTGAAAGGAAGAAATTATTAGAATCTGTCGTTAAATAATATTTCGCCATAGCCGGGAACATCGGAAAAATGATCGAAAATCCCACGAGGTCCATGAACATAGTGAGGAAAATAAGCTTTAACACTTTTTTTGATTCGGGAGTTAACTCAGATGGAGCAATTTTTTCTTGTTCAGTCAGCACGTGTTTATACCTTTTAGAAGCATCTATATTGTAGAAAAGATTTTGTCTCTCTTCCTCAGATCCGTTGGCGTAAGTATTGATGAAATGAGCGTAATCCTTGATCCATTCAGGATCTGCATTCAAACACGGCACGTGAACAAGTTCACCACCGGCCTCATGGACTTCATGGGCAAGCTCAGTCCCAATTTCATCAGTGGTTTCAAGGCAGTCAACGACAAAACTTGGGCAATAAACAGCAATCTTTTTTACGCCAGACTCGATTTTTTCAACAACTGTCTTATCAGTATAGGGCCCAAGCCAAATTTCAGATCCAAATCGTGACTGAAAAGTCATGGACATTGGAAGCGTTGTGTTTAATCGTTCTTTAATTAATTCATAAGTCTCTAAACAATGTAATAGATAAAGATCTTTCTTTTTTAAGACTCGTCTTAAGGGGATACCGTGAAAGGAAATCACAATTTCGTTTATGTCATTATGAAGTTCAAGAGATTCTTGAACTTTTCTCACTGAATGATCAATAAACGCTTTAGATCGATGATAAGAATTCAAAACGGTAAAACTTGGAATATTAACTCGACCTTTAAACTCCCCACCAAGAGCATCAACGACTGAGGCGATAGTCGCTTCAGAGTATTGAGGGAATTGAGGCAAAACCAGAACCTTTTGGGCCCTTGTAGAAACCTCTTCTTTCTCCCACTCATCAAGAACATCTTTGGCCCTAGGAGATGAAAGTAGAAAGATATGGTTGAGTTCAAGATTCTTATCCAAGAGAGGCTTGAGTGAATTGGCCACTTTCTCGGTATTTGTAATTAATGGGAAGCCGTCTTTTTGAAGGATCCTCGAATAGGCTTCAGCCGACTTTTTAGGCCTGAAAGGAAGGACAAAAAGATTCAAAATGATCTTCCAAAGGATAGGATTAATATCCACAACCCTTGGATCTCCTAGAAATTCTTTAAGATAGGCACGGACATCTGATACTTTAGTACTCTTAGGTGAGCCGAGCTGACCCAACACAACTTTAATTTTTTCACTCATAGTCTAGACTTTATGTCACACATAGCGGTAAATGACTAGAATCAAAGCTTATACAAGGTGTTAGATATGGGTAAAAAAGCAAGCCCTCAGGGGCGTAAAGATAAAGAACTAGGTACAGTGAGCTTATTGGGCGACACAAAAACCCAATATCCAGAGACCTATTCCCCATCAATTTTGGAAAAATTTCCAAACAAAAATCCTGAAAATGATGCTTGGACTAGCTTCATCTGTACTGAATTTACTTCTCTATGCCCAAAAACAGGCCAGCCAGACTTTGCTAAAATCTTTATTAATTATATTGCTGATAAAGAAATGGTTGAATCAAAGTCTCTGAAAATTTATTTGTTCAGCTTTCGAAATCACGGTGATTTCCATGAAGATTGCGTTCAAAAAATTTGCAAAGATTTGTTCAAACTCATGAAGCCAAAATTTATTGAAGTAATGGGTGATTTTACCCCGCGTGGAGGCATCGCTATTTTCCCTTATGCTTCTATGGATAATGGCCAAAAAGAATTCAAAAACTTAAAAAATGTGAGAATGGCCAACTATTCGCCTGGAAAATATGGAATGGACCTCGCAAGGCTTTACTAATAAAATGATTTAAAAGGATTTATATGCTTGGATTAGGAATGGGCGAACTTGTTGTTATCTTACTCATCGTTGTTCTGATGTTTGGTGGAAAAAAACTACCTCAACTTGGAAGCTCCCTTGGAGAGTCTATCAAGAATTTCAAGAAGGGCATGAAAGGTGATAACGACAATGATAAAAAGTCTTAAAACTTTTTAACCACATTTAAGACTATTGATTCGTTATCCTTTAAGATTTCAATCTCTTCAAATATTTTAGCTACAATTTGATCATAATTTACGACGCGACCATTTTTCTTCAAAATCTCTTGGATATAACGAGCAGCTCGGTCGATAAGTTTATTATTACTCGCCCTCACCCAAGTCATCACATTTCCCTGGTATCTGTCCATTAAGCCCATCACTAAAGTAGAATGAGCATTTAAAAGCATCTTAACCATTAAATGATTAACCAAAGGCTGATCCCCCCAAGAAAAAATCACTTTCTCTGATAAACAATGAAATTGAACCGATTCATTTTCATAGTAAATTTTAAAATCGACGGTAGGGATTTCTTTAGAGCGTGAATTCAGTCCATTTGAGGATATATCAAAGCCTAATAACTTTTCATGCCCTATTCGCCCATCTAACTCAGGCCACTCAACAGGTCTTGGTTTGCGGCATAAAAGCTCACTCCAGGCCTGAGCAGAATTTTCAGCATCTTTTATGAAAAGATAACTTAAGGAGTGCTCATGACCGGCATCAAGTCTATTTTCAAAAGACCGCAGAGAAAATGTAGGAGATCGCTCTGTGGTATCAGTGAGGATACTAATACCAAGGTAAGAATCAGAGAGGTAATTGAGATACCTCTTCTCATGATACAAATTCGCTTCAAGAGAAGTAATGTTTTTAAATAAAGAGTAATCAGTATTTGTTAATTTTTTTAAGAAATCTGTGAAGAACTCATTGAATTCAACTCGATTTTTATGCTGATAAAGCAATCCTACACCTATCGCCAGCATCAAAACTGTGGAAGCTTGCATTCTTGTAGACCCAGAGATCGCCATAGGGCCTACTGCTAAATTAACTTTTTTAATCTTGGGGTTTGTTAAGACCTCCTGGGAGCGCTTAATAGGAACTAAAAGATGGTCAGGGTTGCAATATAAAAAATATGGCGCCACTGAAGAAATTTTTGCTGCTAAATTTGTAGCACCTATCACAAAGGGAGTCTCCCCTCCTTCAGTCGGGGAAAGAAGTAAATCATGCTCTCCAAAACCAAGTTCTTTCAGCTGTCTTTCACCATATTCAACCTTATCCTCAAAGCTTTCTACAGACTTAATTAAGGCGAAATCTCCACCGGCCATAAAAGAAATGACTTGATCAGTTTGACCAAATTGTTGCCTATAAAGAGTTTCTAAAACAAGACTTAATCTTCCAGTTGCTCCGCAACCGCACATAAAGACTTTGTGTCCTTTTTGCAGAGTATTTTGAATAGACTGGGCCATTTCCCAAATGAGTTCCGCTTTATTTTTTATAAGCTCAATGGCCTGCCGATCAACTTGTTCAAGAATCTTGAAAGCCTGGCCCACATCGGCCTGAACTGTTTGTGATAAATGACCAGTGAGAGGATGAAAACTCTCTGTCTCAAGATGACCAAGTTTAAACTGATCAGCGATAGATAAAAAATGGGCCGCTTTTGAATTAGGCATTCTGAATACTTCAAAGTCAGTAAACGACTCTGGTCCTTATTGATCGCTTGAGTTTACTAATTTCTGCAGCAATTGCATCGACCTGAGATGAATGAACATCTATAACGAGGTAGCCAATTTTCTCATCCGTAGACAAGTACTGTCCCTCGATATTTGCCCCAGCAGTAGAAATAATTCCGTTAATTTCACCAAGAACACCTGGTTCATTTTTATGAACATTTAGCATTCTTGAAGTTCCAAGCTTAATCGCTAGATCGACGTTAGGAAAATTGACTGCACCAGAAGTAGAACCAATTTTTAAAAACCGTCTAAAACTTTCTGAGACCTCTTCTCCGATTGATTTTTGGGCCTCTTCTGTACTACCACCAATATGTGGAGTTAATATCACATTACTTAGACCCTGAAGAGGAGAAATGAACTTCTCTTTATTTGAGGCAGGTTCAACAGGGAACACATCCACCGCACAACCAGCAATATGTTTTGATTTGAGGGCCTCTACGAGATCCTCTATCACTACAACTGAGCCCCGACTTGCATTAATAAGATAACTTCCCTTCTTCATTTTCATTAACTGATCTCGAGAAATCATATTCATGGTTTCCGGTATCTCTGGGACATGAAGAGTGACAAAATCTGACTCGGCCAGAAGTTCATCTAAATTTGGAGACGATTTAGCATTACCCAGGGGGAGTTTTTTTATTGTATCAAAAAAGATAACTTTAAGGCCCATCGCTTCGGCCAAAATACTCACCTGGCTACCAATATGACCGTAACCAACTATTCCTAGCGTTTTCCCTCTGACTTCTTTAGAGCCATCTGCTGACTTAAACCAGTCGCCAAGGTGAGCTTTTGTGTTTCTATCCCCAAGTTGTCTAGATAGAGCAATCATCTCTGCAATAACAAGTTCAGCGACACTTCTTGTATTAGAGTGAGGAGCATTAAAAACTGCAATACCCCGCTCTTTTGCAGCGGCGAGATCAACCTGATTGGTCCCAATACAAAAACAACCGATGGATGATAGTTCATTTAATGAATCTAAAACTTTTTTTGTTATTTCAGTTTTAGAGCGAATACCTACTGCCGTGTAGGACGGTAAAATCTTAATCAATTCAGCTTCATCAGGGGCATGCGACAAAGTATCAACTTGAAAGCCCTCGTACTCTAATCTTTCCTTAGCGACTGGGTGAATATTTTCAACAAGTAAAATTTTGGGTTTTATATTTGAGTTTGTCATGGTGACTATTTTAGTTAAAATAGGTTGGATTTAGCTAGGAAATACCTGATTTTGTGAAAAAAAATTAAAAACTAATACAGGGTAAAGTACTTATCCAAACCAGTCAGAATTTTTTCAATTTTTGGGTAGGGACCTGGAAACTTTAAAGCCTCTAGCTCAGAGCTGATCATCTGGGCCCTGTCTGCCTCAAATCCAATCACAGATTTTAATGAAAAAATATTCAGCTGATCTTTTGCATAGAAAGCAACATAGACTCTTGACCCCTCTAAAAGCTCTTTCCCTTCAATATACTCTTTATAAAATGAGAGGAAAGCAAATTTCATGATCGCTCGCTGACTTGGTGAATCACCTTCAGCTAAAAGAAATCTAATATTCGCTAAATAATTCTTTTCATCTAAAAAGAATAAATAATTTGATGGAGGATCTATCAAAACACCATTATCTTTGATTGAAAATATAGGATTTCCTTCACAGAATTCTTTAACTTGATCCTGCCCACATTTCTTAGTTGGTAAATATTTTCCAATCTTACTTCTTGATAATAAAAGTGCTCTAGGGATTCTCAACCCTTCAATATCGGCCTCAATCTCTAAATCACCAGCATTCTTTCCCTGTATTTTTTTAATAATAAATTCTTTATCAACTTTCTTCATTCTGGCGATCCAGAGCTTGTTGACACCCCAACCAACGGCCAAAAGTAAAACGATGATAGATAGTACTCTCGAAATAAGCTGAGTATCGGCTATTTTTTGCTTCAGAGCTTCTGCATTTTTTTGCATGAGCTCTTTTTTCTTTTTCCTGGCCATATTTAAACGAGCTCTTTCAAGCGCAGTTAACGATATAACCTGGGTTTTATCCGGATCTAAAAGAGGAATTTCTTCGGGCTCTTCTACTAAATCTGCAGCAGGAAGAGGTGAAAATTCATTCGCCTTTTGAATAAGTGTTAAAAAAACCATATCTCCAAGGCGAACAGTCTCTCCGGGAAGAATTTTGATTGGTTTATTTTTAGCTAGTTTTTGTTCTTCAAGATAAGTGCCATTAGTACTGCCCAGATCCATAACTTTCCAGACATTTTCTTCAAAAATAAACTCTACATGCTTTTTACTGATTGACGGCAATTTAAAGGAGATGTGATTTGAGAGTGCAGAACCGACAAAAAATCTTTCTTGATTTATCTCATAAATAACAGTGTCTAAAAATTCAACTTCAACTTTGATAAACATACTTCAAACAATGGGCAAGATGGTAAGAGGACATAAAAAAAGGGAGCCCCTGCTTGGCTCCCTTCTTTTCGGCATCCGTGCCTTTGAGAGTGACATCCTGTCACATCTTACTTTTATTATACCCAGACTTTTTTTTTAACAAAGCAAAATATCAGGAGGCAAACTTTTCCAAGGGATATTATTTACCAAAATAAAGATCCTACTCAGGCATTTGCCTTCTCGCCTATTAAAAGACTAGAATAAAATCAATTAAAGTAGTGAAAGATAAAGAATACCGGAGCATTTTAGATGGCAAAGAAGATGAAAAAGCCTTCCTCAAAAACAATTTTAATCAAGCCTTTTACCTATTTTCTTCCCTCCCCACCTCAAAGAAAAACAGGGTACAGAGAAAAAGAGTTCGACAAAATTCTTCAGGGAATACTCCAAAGTGGGTTTATGATTCTTGACCTCAAACTACAATCTTCAGAGAATGGAGTCTTTGTATTTATGATTTTAAAGGCGAAGAATAAGAAAGTAATGGATCTCGATCATGATTTAAGTCTTCATGAAAAATTTAAACTTCAAGATAAGCATTCATCACCTGATATTGAACTGGACGATGAAAATGACTAATCTGCTACTACTAATCTTATTATCGAGCTGTGCTTTTTTTGTTTCTAAAATTGATTCCGAAATTGTGAAGGATAAAAATTATTTAAAAAATATACCAACATTAGCAACTTATTGTCCTCTTGAGAAAAAGACTACACTGCAACTCATAAATTCAAACCCAAAATCTCAAGAAATTTTCTCCGATTTCATTGGGCGCCATCCAGAATACAATTTTGTAGATCAATTTATTTTTTGGTCTTTAATACAAATGGCCATTAGGCCTGATCAATCCTCACCAAGTTCAAGACTACAACTTATCATTTCAACTAAAACGTCACCTTTGTATCTTGATTTCTTTTCAGACCATGAGAAGGATCAGTACCCTTTTATTTTCGGTCTTGAATGGATAGCAAAAAAACTAAATGGGAAAAGGCTTGAACACTATGCTCAGATACTAGACTCAGAGCTCTCACAAAAATTTAAAGTTGAAAAAAATTTAGAAATCTTTCTTGAAAAGAACAAAGATAATCTCCGACAAAACGATGAGTTAGCTCCATTTTTTATCCGCGGAACCGAAATTCTTAAAGAAGGGGAAAGAGTTCCGGATTTGAAATTCACTCAGTTAATCAAATTCTATAGAAAGATTGAAACTAAACAAAAAATGACCATTCATACCTCGTTGAATAAGTTCACGACCACAGGTGGTCAAGTTATCCAATCAAATTATGATTTTAATCTTTACCAAAATTCTATTTTCCTCATTGATCAAGAAATGCCGATATCAAACATATTTGGTCTCTCAAGTGGACAAGATGTATTTCTCGCTTCCACAAATCAAAAAATTGAAAGTATTTCAGGAATTGATTCTCTTCCCCTATTCTTTGGCTCATCTAAAGTGAGAAGCTCAGCATTTTGCATGATTCAAAATCAGAAAGATTTTATTTGGCTCATTTCAAATATGGGTAGAGATCCGGGCCAACACCTTTTTCACCTCATTAAATATGGAATGGCCAGCAGTGATAAAATTGAAACTGTAGATACGCTTATTCGACACTCTCGATATCTTTTTCTGTCTGATCCAGTAAGACTCGTGATTGAATCTCGTCGAAGTAGACCTGACCAAATTGAAAATCTTTTGAAGCTAAGTCTGCCCATTTATAATGCTGAAAAGCTGGGCAACATTTGGTCATTCTCTAAATTCGGATCTCAATCTCGTTTTATATTAGATGATAGAAATCCGGGTCACTACTCGTGCAAGTAACACTAATTGGTATGGCCTCTGGCAAAATTTTTCTTTTAGAATATTCGATTCATGATTTGGAAAAAACACTCTTAAATTTTCTTGTCGAAAAAGAAGTCACTATAGCATCGTCATGTAGCGGACACGGTATTTGTAAAAAATGTACTATTCAGAAAGATTGGTTAACTTGTGAAATGACGCTCAAGCAATTTCTTGAGCGCCAAGCAGATAGAACAATTTATATTAGTTATCTTTAAATTTCTTTGAATCCACCTCGACCAGTAATGTGGTAAGATGAAGTTTGCAAGCTCGCCTTGATAACTGTTTCAACAGTATGTTCCATCGCCAGAATCGCTCCGGCCACTGGATTTTCTTTTGTTCCATGATTTTGAATCCCACCTAGCTTCATAGTTGCGCCGAAAGTGTATCCGAATAATGTCTCCACTGATTCTGGAACTATCTGAGCAGCTGTGAGATACGCCCCTTTACCATTATAAGATCCACCGTAAGAAAAAATAATGCTGTAACGAAATTTCACGACTTCCATTCCATAAAGATTTTCATAGGTAATTTGGTAAGTAGCCTTGGTCGGCATCCTCCAACCCTCTGTATCTAAAATATCTGCATAACCCCCATCAGTCTTTGGAACTACGCTAATCGGAGCATAGTTGGTCTTATTAACAGGCTTACCTTTTTGAACCAATCTATAAATATCCTCGCCAAGTGCAACTAACTCTCGGCCAACCGATATAACCTTTCCAACCTTATCAATTTTTCCCTGTCCATCGTCGGTAGGCATCCCAGGCAATTGCAGAGTTTGCTGCCGGTCAAAATGCTTCTCTATCACCTTCTGAGAGATCTCTTGATTAAGCACATCTACCTGAATTTTTGAGACTGTTACTTTTTCAAGAGTTAAGTAGTCGATATCCTGTGCATAAACTGAACCTAAACCCAGGCCACCCAACAAAACAAGCACTCTAAAATAATTTGAAGTCATTTTTTACTCCCCTTTTTAGGATGGTATCAGGCCACCTTAAAACACTCTTGACCTATAAAGTCAAAACCCAAGAAAGATTAATTTTGAAAAACTTATAACACATGGAGCCATTTACAGGTTTTTTCCACATTTCATCTATTTCCATTGGCTTTTCATGCCCAAGTCTGATAAAAAAAGTGCGAAATTACGTATTAGTAGGGCTTATAAGAAATTTAAATCAGACTTATATGTTTAAAAGGAAAAAAATGAAAGTTGCTCTTTTAATTGGCTCCCTTCTTTCAACACTCAGTCTTCATGCTGCCATTACTCTTGGCGCCTATAATATAAGAAACTTTGACTACGATGAACGCTATAGAATCAGAACTAATAAATCAGAACTCACGACTATACTTAAGAATCTTAAAGCTGATGTCCTCAGCGTAGAAGAAGTTGTTAATACTTCAGAGTTTAATGCTTTTATTACGAGCAAACTTCCAGGATATAAAGCTGCTATTTCAGAATGTGGTGGTGCCCACGGACAACACTTAGGATTTATTTATAATACTGCGACAGTTGATCTACTTAGTTTCAATGAAGACTTGTCTGTGTCTGAACCAGGGCAGGCCGGCGGATGTGATAGTGGCTCTCGACCTTTGGCGATTGGACTTTTTCAAATCAAATCCACGAAACAAAAATTTTACGGCTTGACCGCCCATCTCAAGTCAGGCTCTCAAGCAGATTCTGTCTTAAAAAGAGAAAAACAATTCCAAATTATTAAGAACATCGTTAAAGAGTTAAAATCTAAAACTGGTGTTGCAGACTTTTATATTGCTGGTGACTTAAATACGACCGAGTATATAAACCGTGGTGTTGACTATAAGATGCTCACAAAACTTGTTTCAGACCTTGGCATGGTTGATTTATCTCAAAATCTAGGTTGCTCAGCTTACTGGTGGGGCGGTACAGATGATGGAAAAGAAGAACCATCTCTTTTAGATCACTTGATCGTAACCCCTGGACTTAGAAAGAATTCAAATGAAGCCCAAGTTCATGCCCATTGTAAAAAAGTCTCTTGCAGACAAGCAACTCTTCAAGAACTTGGCATTTCATACGAGTCAGTTTCAGATCACTGTCCACAAACTGCCACTATCCAATAATTTTATTCTCAAATCCATGGTTCACTTCTAGAATAGTTCTAGAGGTGAATTATGAAATTTCTTAGTATTGATATTGAAGCTACTGGCCTTGCAGAAAATTGTCAGATCATTGAATTTGCGATGATCCCCTTTGATACTCAATTTAAAAGACTTGAAGATAGCCTCGCTCGAACAACTTACATTCATTGCCCCTCATTTGAAGATTTAAAAGAAAGTTTGGATCCTTGGGTGAGAGAGCACAATGAGAAAATCATTAGAAAAGCCCACTCAGAGGGACTCACGCTTTCTGAATTTAAAATTTGGTTAGAAAAATATCTTCAAAGTCCTGAAGTGCGTAGCTACTTTGGAAATCAAAAAATTGTACTCTTTGGAAAGTCGATGACCGCCATTGATCTTCCCTTTCTTAATCGTGATTTAGGTTGGGATTTTATGCGAAAGTACTTTCATCATAGAAATTTAGACCTTTCAGGAATTGGCTATGGCCTCATTGATCTTGGTTTTCTTCCTCAAGGAATGGACTCCGGAACAAATCTGATGAATCATTTAGGAATGGGGGCAGTTGCCCACACAGCACTTGAAGATGCCAAGAATACGGCGATTATGTACCTTAAGTTGTTAGACATGTATGGACGTAAAAAGGACTAACGCTTTTTTGCGGAAAGATATTGGGCCGGATTTCTCACTTTGTTTTTAACTCTTATTTCAAAGTGTAAATGGGGCCCAGTTGAGCGACCAGTATTACCAACATGAGCGATGAGCTGACCTTTTCGAACATCATCTCCCTTGCGGATAAAATGCTTTCTGTTATGAGCATAAACAGTATAGACCTCATCCTGATGTGCTATGACAATCATGTTTCCATAGCCTCGAATCCCATTATCTGCATAAACCACAACACCATGATCAACAGCTAAAATTGGAGTTCCTTGAGGTGCAGGTATATCAATTCCATCGTGATGCTTACGGCCTCTTTGACCAAAATGAGATGAGACTTTATAGAATTGTGGTACTGGCCACATAAATCGACCTTTACCAAGACTAGAGTAATCTTCAATGACGTAAGTATCCCTAAGAAAATATTTAATCCCTACTTTAGAAGGGATGAAAAGCCATTCATTGCCCTTGAATGAAGTCCTGGGATTTGCATTCTTGATTTCATCAAGACTAACACCATGGTCTTTTGCCACTTTCTTGATCTGGGCCGGAGACTCAATGTAGACGTAGCGGCCGCTCCTCATCGTTGAGCAACCAAAAACTAAAAAAAATAAAAGACTAAAAAGCCATCTTTGCATTCAATCTCTCAATAACTTGATTAAGCTCCAGTTCACTTTTATGGGATATTCCATCAACCAAAAAATGCGGAGTCAGAGATACAAAGCCATCATCGACGGCCTGACAATCAGTATCAGGATTTTGATCAAATCCTAAGTACTGGCCAGCTATCCAATAATAATTTCTATCTCTTGTATCAATTCTAGCATGAACTTCTTCAGAATATCTTCTAAAACCTACTTTCGTAAGCTTGAATCCTTTTAATTTAGAAAATTCCACATTCGGAACATTAATATTCAAAAGGGAGAGCCTTGGAATTTGCAAATGAAGTTGGGCCTCGAGACAAAGCCCAATCACTTTAGCAGCTGTCTCATAGTGGTGCTGGGCCATTAGAGAATTAAAGACTAAACTTACAGCAAATGCAGGGATTCCATGGAAGGCAGCCTCTCTTGCAGCTGCAATAGTTCCTGAATAGTAAAGATCTTGACCAAGATTGGCCCCACGATTTATGCCTGAAATGACAACATCAGGCCTTTGATCTTTTAAAAGATGTATACCCATTAGAACACAATCAGCTGGAAAACCAGAGCATCCATATACACCGGGTTCAAGATTTTCCAATCTTAAAGGCTTATCTAAACTTAGACTATGTCCTGTGGTTGAACGCTCTTCAAGAGGTGCAACAATAGTTAAATTAAATTTTTTTTTGAGCTCTTGATGTAGTGCCTTGATCCCTGGTGCTATAACGCCGTCATCATTGGCCAGAAGCAGATTCATATAAGTTTTTCCAGATGGTTAAATTAGAAAGTCTATCTTGGTCAATTTGACGAAATGAAATCTCCATCTCATGGCCAAGATCGACACTAAGTTTTAGATTTTTATCAAATGTAAAATGTTCAAGTTCCGCAAAAGAATTCGAGTGAACAATAACTTGCAAGTTTCTCACTTGAACAATATTCCAAAAATCGCCCAGATCCTCATACTCAGTTTTAAAATCAAGAGGGAGAAAAACAGTCTTTAGGCTTGGTAAAGTTAAAATATTTCTCCAATCCGTTTTTGTTGTAAAAAACCATGAAAAGGGATGATGAATTGAGGCATAAAAATCGAAGGATTGAAAGTCACGAAATTGAAGTTCAAATTTATTTTTATCTTCACCTAAAAGATTTAAAAATGAGTTGATTGTTAGAATCTTATCATTTTCAAAGATGAGATAATTTTTATGGAATTTAAATAAAGGAATGAGATTTTTTAAAACATGGAATGGAATAAGATTAAGGCTCTTGCCTCTCAGATCAAAAGAAAGACCTGAGATTTTTTTTTGCTGGAGAGTTTTTAGAGTTTGAATGTCATAGACACCCTGAACGAGTAAATCCATGAAGCTATTATAGAAGATCCTTTAAAATTGGGATAAAAAATGACTTACGGCAGTTAGTGCCCACAGATTCCGGATGGAATTGATATGATATTATCTGACTTGATTTTGCCAACATCAACTCTTCCCCATCAATAATTTGAAGTGCGAGGTCCATTAAATTCGAATATTTAACGGCCAGTGAGTTGTAGCGCTGGACTTTTAAAGGCCCCTTAAGGTTTATCCAATTTTCAACATCCTGAGAAATTGGCAATTCCACACTCTGTCCATGAATGGGTCTCACAGAAGGAATAATTTCAAAACCTTTTAGCTTCCACACAATTTGATGACCTAAGCAGACAGCAAATATTTTCTTTCCGTCCCCTAACCAAGTTTCAATTTTATCAAAAATGGCTGAGTAATCATCTGGATGACCAGGGCCAGGGCCCAAGATGAGAAGATCTGCTTTTTCTTCACCTGTAAACTTTTCCCAATTTATGACGTGGACTGAAACACCAATTTCTTCAACTTCTTGAATCAGATTGAAGGTAAAGCTATCCTCGAAATCTAAGAACAAGGCCCGTTTCATCTACGCTTGACTGCGAAATAATTTTCTTTGTAAGAAGAAAAATTATCATCACCAAAATTAAAGAGAATATTAAAAAAATATCGTGAATCAACTAAGCTTTCTCGGTAATTAAGATTTAGGATCCAGCAATTATTATTAGGCATAATGTCTAATGAGTAAGTGGTCCTAATATTCTTTTTCGCCTCTAAATCCATATCTTTTAAAACAGCAAATCCCAAATTATCTGTGGGACGAATTTGTCCCCCAGCTGAAAGAGTATTTAAATTTGTTTGTCCAAAAGAGTTATAAGTATAAGCAGAAAGAAGTCTAAGAGATTCAAAATTACGATTAAAATTAAGGTTGAAAATATTTTCTTTTTCAAAATGGAAATAATATTCCTGCAAACTAAGTGTCCATTTATCTGTTGAGTACCCCGTAGAAATCATCAATCGAGTTAAAAGTAATCTTTCATCGTCAACATTCTTCTCATCTAAGAGATACCCCTGAGAAACATTAAACCAACCTAGCTTTGAATAAGTAAAATTATCTCTCAAAAATTTATCATCCGTCAGATAATTAAAAACTTTCGGAGATTTCCTTATCAAACTGTTATTCCACTGGAGCTCTAGAGTATTTTGTGGAGGTATAAGTGTCCTTGTTGTATTTGATCCAAATAAGAACTCCTCAGACCGAACAGCATCCTCGTAATCAAACCATCCCGTATTGTATCTTATTTGATTTGCAAAACGTTTGTTACCGTATTCAGATTCTGAAGCGATATAATGATGTAAAAGCTTGTACTCTTGAATATGTTTATAACTATTCCTCACTTGGACTATATAATCTTTTGCAAGATCTGATTCAAAGGGCTCAATGTCACCAACAAGGTAATTATATTTTTCAGAAGTCTGGAGTGGTTTTAGTCCCTGTTCTTTTCGTTCTCGGAGTACTTTAAGTTCTTTGGCCGGAATATACTTAATCGGAATTTTTTCCTCAAAGGCCAATCCAAAAACTTTATCCATGGTAAAACTAATTTCAGATTTTAAAAGTCCTGCATTTTTTCCAAAGCGAGATTCATCAGAATCTTGAAACTGATAAGACTGTTGATCAAAAACATATCGTGAATTTACACTAACAGGTCCTTTATTGAAAAAATGCCACATCACATATGGTTGCAATGAAATTCTATTCGCATTCCTAATATTTAAATTTTCTTTTTCATTGACCTGATGAAAGCGAGTCAGTGAACCATCAAATCCCACACCAATATACTGCAAAAGCGGTAAGTCTGATTGCACAAGATTAAATGGGATAGAGTTTAAGGTTAATCGAGGCAATGTTTGAACATAGCTGCGGTCAAACTCAGTAGGTTCACTGAAAAGTTGATTGCGGAGATAATCAGCACTCACCCCAAGTGAAAAATGATCTTGCCTCCAATCCACAAAACCACTTAACCCCATGTCTGAGCTCAAGATTTTATTATCTGTAAACCCTGGATGATCTCTTACAATATCAAGATCCCTAGAACCAGTGTAACGAACATGCGAATTCAAATTGGATGAAAACTGTTGATGAGTTTCAACTTCAGTAAAATATCTAAAAAATGTTTTTCCAGATGGAGTAAGACCTGAAACACCTGGCTCATAAATGGTGTCATTCAGTAAACGAGTGTTAAGTTCAAACCAACTCAGATCACTGAAACGTTGGCGGTACTGAACATCTCCCCCATATCCTCGCTTGGCCCAGAAAGTTGGGCTCAGAGTTGCATCTTTTGACTCGTCAATTGCAACAAATATTGGCTGCTCGAGGGCTAAACCTTCGGCCAGTCTAGAGGAAAGCTTAGGGAAAAGGAGACCTGTTTTTCTTTTTGATTGAATGGGGAGGACGATGTAAGGGAGATAAAGAACATCAATCCCTTTAATTTTTGCGAGACCATTTCTGATCGTAACAGATTGACCCATTTTAATTTTAATTTCTTTACCAAAAACAGACCAAGACTCCGTACAATCTTTGCAAGTCGTAAATTCCGCATCCTTGGCCAGATAATCAGTCTGATTGAGTCTAATTAATTTATTGGCCACGATATTAAAATTCATCGCTAAGATTCGAGCATTTTTAATAACAGCTGCACCAGTTGAAAGATTGTACTCTATGTGTGAACCATAAAGAGTTATATCTTTACTGAGGATTCGTACGTTCCCCTCAATTTTAACGAGCATGCTATCTTGATCTAATGAAGCGACTTCGCCGTATATCGTATCCGTTTCTGAGAGAATAACGACATTACCCACGGCCTCAAAATATCTTCCATTATTCTTTCGGTAAGCCTTATCTGAGTAAACAGAAATTTTATCACCCAAAGAAAGCTGGGGCTTATCAGAGGCGAAGCAAAGACTTGATGTGACCCATGAAGTAATAAGAACCAACCACCAAAATTTTTTGGCGAGGCCTGATTTGGAAAATTTCTGAAACGTTATCAACAAAATTCAATCCTTCTTGGAAAGCTATTTCTTTCAACTCATCATGAGGATATGCCTTGGGATGGGGAAAACTTGCCACCATGACATGACCTAATTTTGAACCTTGAAGCATCCTGAGCATAACCCGCAGGTCAGTTTCACTTCTTTTTGAAAAAGAGGTCAGAACGAAATCAAAGGGTCTTTGAGTAAAATTATAATTCTTTGCTCTTAGAAATTGAATCAGTTTTCGCATACCATCGACATTGTGGGACCCATAAAAGCACCATTCATGCTCCAAACTTAACGACTCTCCCCGACTAGGTAGCTCTCTGGCAGACGTAAGCCATTCGTTTGCATTGAGCGCCTTCTGCTTAAGTTCGCATAATGCTGCATAGGCCAAGAACTGATTTCTCTCAGAGAAGGCGAAACTGGGTAATTGCTTCAAGAGATTAAGGTCAGTGTGTAAACAACCAACCTTTTCACACGTTGAAGACGCCCTTTCCCTGAGATAGTTTAAATCGAGATAACTTAATAATTTTGACTTAGGTCTCAAAACTCCAAGTTTTTCTTTTAAAATTTGATCATAGCGATGACCAAGAAATTCCTGATGGTCTCTTGAAATCGAAGTCAAAAGAACAAGATCAGCATCTAGAGCATTTACGGCATCCAGTCTCCCACCAAGTCCGACCTCTAAAAGCAAATAATTTGGTTTCCTTAGGGCTGCCCAACGACAAAAGACAAAGAAAAGAAATTCATAAAAAGAAAGTTTGTATTGATGAGCAGAAACGATCTCGTGAGTGGAAAAGACTAACTGCTTTAACTCAAGAGAAGAAATTTTTCCGTTCTCAGAAGTAAAGCGCTCGCAAATATCTATAATGTGGGGTGAGGTCCAAGCACAATAGGTAGAATCATTTAAATATTCTGAAAGTCGATGAGTAGTCTCCCCTTTCCCATTTGTCCCAGCTATAATGACAATTTTTGACTCTGATAAAATTTCTTTAAGGCTTTTTAAAGCCTCACTGATCCTTTCAAGACCAGGACAGAAAGACTCAAGACCATAATGAGAAAAGACCCAAGATTCGATTTCTTTATTCATACCCCTGGGGAAAACATTTTCATAAAAAAGCTTAGTTCTTTTTTTAATTCTTTTCGATGAATGATTCGATCAATAAATCCATGGTCTTTTAAAAACTCTGAACGCTGAAATCCCTCTGGGAGAGTTTGGCGAATGGATTGCTCGATAACTCGTGGACCAGCAAAACCAATGAGCGCCTTAGGTTCAGCAATATTTAAATCACCCTGCATGGCAAAGCTTGCAGCACAACCACCAGTTGTTGGATCTGTTAAAAGTGAAATATAAGGAATTCCGTTATTTTTTAATCGAGCTCGAGAAGCAGAAGTTTTTGCCAATTGCATAAGGGATAAGATTCCTTCCTGCATTCTCGCTCCTCCTGAACAGGAAACAACAATCACTGGAATTTTTTTATCAAAACCAATATCCATGGCCAAAGCAATTTTCTCACCAGTCACGACGCCCATAGAGCCGCCCATAAAACGGAAATCCATAACAGCAAGGGCCACTTGCATACCATCAATCGTTGCCGTACCACAAACAGTAGAGTCTTTAATTCCTGTTGATTTAATCGCGGCCTGAAGCCTTTGGACATAAGGCATTTTGTCCTGAAACTGAAGAGGGTTATTTGAGATGAGATCTGGCCCTATCTCTTCAAAACTTCCTTCATCAACCATGAGCGATATTCTTTCATAAGCACTAATGCGATAGTGATAATCACAAACAGGACAGACATGAAGATTATCTTCAAGTTTTTCGGCCTGAAGAATTTCACCACATTGATTACATTTTTTCCAAAGACCGACAGGAACATTTCCAGAAAGCTTCTTAACATTTTTTAATTTAGGATTTTTTACTTGATGAAACCAACCCACGCAGAATTTCCTTTAAAAAGTGTGAAGCCTCATCTTAGGCGAAAAGATAGGACTTTGAGAAGAAAAATGAGTCCTCAATACCATCTAACCTCTTGAATTATCGATCACAAGCACCCTAAATCTATGAAAACTCGCTCGGCTCCTGCTCATCATCTTAAGAAATAGGCGAAATATCCGATAAGTTCACAGAGGTAGAATGTATGAAATTTATTTTTTCTTTATTGCTGATCTTCTCGATGTCTCCCTTTGTCTATGCCAAAAAGATGCCTCTCAGATCTCAAAAAGTCATTTCTCCAGAGCATCGCTGGCAGATGACAGTCGAAAAATTTGTTCATCTGCCTCAAGAAGATAAGGAAAAGATCCTAATTAAAACCATGGAAATCATGGTTGAACTAGAAAGCATCTACCATAAAGAAATAAAGACCACCTCGACAAAGCCTGAAGTTAAAAAAAAATATCTTGAAGTTCTTACGATGATAAGAAACTTTATCATCAGTGAGGCGAAGGCCAGTGGTGTTTTATTAGATGCAAAAACTCTTGAAGAATTCCAGAAAATTTCCGATACAGGGAATCTTAACAACAAATCATGTATCTACGCAGGCTGGGTTTCAACTATTTGGGTTGATCCTGCGACGAAAAATTTTTATTGCCTTCATCCAGCCAACAATTCAAAGACTAAAGTCCTTTATGAAAAATTGAATAAAAATTCAAAATGTTCTGCTAGTCAAATTGCGTGTAATCCGATGGTCTTTGGATTGAAAAACATTGCTGGTGAAACTAGCTTTTGCGCAGATGTCGATAACTCTGGCAGCGGATCAAAATCTCACAACGCCTCCTACTCGTGTATGAAGCAGGCACTTACGGTTGAAAAGGATCTGAAAACTAAAACGGACTCAAAAGAAGAACGCTTTAAACATCTTGCTGGTCTAATGCAAACCGAAGAATTGAAACCAGCTTTTAATGGACTCCATGATTATATTTTTAAATCCTGCGTGTGCGAGGACCCCAAAGCAACAAACATCCATAAGGGGTATCAAAAATACATGCGTCCTCACCGAACTTGTCTCGGTATGATTCAGTCTTTGAATGAGATTGAATCAAATTCATGTACAGAATTTACGACGAAGATTACAAACTCTGATTACGATTCATTCATCCATAAATGGAATGATTTTTTTAAGAAGAACAACAATCCACCAAAGCCAATTGGTGATTATACATATAATCCGTCACAGACAATTGAAAAAGAATATAAGGACCTCATTGATTCTAATGAGGTTAAAGCTTATTGCGCAGGAACTTTGCCTGAAAAACCAAAAGAAAAGAAGATCTCCTACGAATGTGCTAGTTATGCAGAATGTTCAAAAAATCCTGATGGAACCTATAACTGTATTGTAAATGGAGTCAACAAAGTTACTGTCATTGAATTCTCTGGTTCATCAGAACCTATCGATCAGGCCCTATACGCTGATATAATTAGCAAAATACCAAGTACAGATGTTGAATTAACTAGCGAAGATAAGTTAGCTGGTAACATAAAATTTAAAATAACTCCTCCTGGAGAGTCGGAAACGACTTTAACATGTAAGGCAAGTTTCAAGCCTGAAGAAGTTAAAGTTGAGACGAAAACCTCCTGTCAAACTCAGTGTGAATACCAGGATGATAAAAAAACTAAGTTAAAATGCTCTATCACAGAATTAAAAAAGAATATTGGGGATAAGTCAGAAACAATAAAAATTGATGAAGACATAACAAAACAAATTCCAGAAACGATATCTCTACCTATGGTAAATTTTGCAATTAAATCAGGTGAACTTACATTTACATGTCCTGTACTTGCAACTTCAGAACCAAAAGATGATGAAGCGAAAGGAAAGTGCGAGATAAAAATCAGTGAAATCACTGAGGGCGAAAATAAAGATAAGAAAGTAAAGGCGACTGTCAGTTTTTCTGGCTTCAAGGATAATAAAGATCCTGAATCATTTAATTGGTCTGAAGGTGTTGCAGATGAAAAAGATAAAAAATCTTTGACTCTTGAAAAGAAGACTGAGGAACGTGAAATATCTGTAAAATTCGGCGATAAAGACGATGAAAAATGCGTTGGTAAAGTACCTGTTGCATCTGGCGCAAAAAATGATGAAGCCAAAAAATTCTCAATTGATCTACAGGCTGACAGCTATAAGGATCAGGATGCAAGCATTTCAGTCAAAGCCATCATAAAAAATGATAAGAGTGAAGTCGTAAGTATTCCTGAAGGTTATAAGGTTTCTTGGACAAGGTCTGGAACTGGTGCTTCTAAAGTTAAAGATACAAAAAAACAAGAGTCAAAAGCAACTGGCGATAATATTGATGGAAAGAGTTCGGAAGCCAAACCACTTTTTGAGGGAGAATTTTCAACTAGCTCTAGTGGCATCTCAGCTCAAAGGGTTGAGGATGACTATACTGTAACTGCTCACCTTGTAAATGCAAATGGTAAAGAGGAATCAAAAGATGATGAAAAGATCCCATTGTTAAAGAAATCGAGTACACCAACCCAAAACACTAATTATAATTATAACAACGGAACTCCTCCACGTAATGCTCCAACATTCCAATTTTCTCCATTGAATACCAGCTCTCAAGGTATTCAGTAACGTTTATAATTATTTTTTAAACTTATTTAATTCTGCATAAATATCCTTGGTCGGTCGATCAAGGATATCACTTAAAAGTTTTGAAATATTTTTGGGAGTTGCTCCCTGGATAAGAATTTCTTCAGCTACTTTCTTTAAGTTTGGAGAAGATGCTTGCTGTAATTTAGAATTATAGACAAGAAGAACAAACTCTCCTTTGAAAGTTATCTTCTTTTTCACCTCACCCCAATCTTTAGCGAAAAATCTTTCGACTTGCTGAAATTTTTTTGAAAGTTCCCTGACTAAAGAGATTTGTAAGTCAGAAAAATCTGTCGCCATCTGATCTAATGTCTCCTCAATTCTCGTTGGGGCTTCAAAAAAAATATTAGTTCCATAAGATAGTTCACCCCAAATTTTAGCTTTTTTTGCACTCTCGCGAGGTAAGAATCCAAGAAAATGAAAAGGAATTGGAGGTAGTCCAGAAAGTTCGAGGGCCATAATTGGTGAGCTCACACCAGAGTAAGATTCAATTTCTATACCTCGTTTATAAGCAGAAAGAATCAAAGGATAGGCAGGATCAGAGACAATAGGACTACCGGCTTCAGAAGCGACATAAAGCTGATGGGATTCCGCCAAATCCACTAATCTCTCGATTTGATTAGGTTCAGACTGATCATGCAAAGATAAAATTTTTTTTCCAAGAATTGTGATTCCAAGGTGATTTAACAAGTCTTTAAATACCCGAGTGTCCTCGACGGCGAAAGTTTCGCCCTCTCGCAAAGCTTCGAGAACTCGAGGAGTCAGGTCACCAAGGTTACCAATTGGTGTGTTTAGTAGAATGATTTTTCCCACGTTCAGCCCTTTGCGATCACATGTTACTATCTATTGAAAAGGGCAACCACCAAGGAGAAACCCCCATGAGTATGAAGGCCAACGTTCTTAGAGATGCCAATGGAAATATTATCGTTCATATGCAAGGGGATTTAAACTATGATCATAGTTACCCTTTAAGAAATGAACTTCAACAAATCGTTAATAATAACCCAAACACAAAAATCACTCTTGATTTGGGTGCCATCGATTTTGTAGGTTCATCTGGGATTTGTCACTTTGTAGAAACTCTTAAAATCATGAAAGAGAAACAAAATCACAACATCAATATTTCAAATGTTAAGCCAGAGTTTTTAAAGATTTTTAAGCTCTACTCGCTTAATGAAGCTGATTACGTAGCAGAACTCATGAATTTTGATAATGATGAGACTGATAATTTAAGTTCAAGATTTGCCAATCGAGACCAAACTTTCGAAAACTAAAAAAAGGTGCCCTAGGCACCTTTTTTTTTATCAAAAATTATATTGAAACAAATTCATCTGTATTGAGGGTAATGTTTTTCTTTGCTTTTGAGATTGGAAGGTAAAAGATTGATTATGGACATGCTCTTGCATGACTTCAAATCTATCAAAAAATCCTCCCTTGCCGCTAGATCCACCATCACCGCCGCCTTGTTCGGCATCATACTCATCACCATAAATATCACTAGACTCCTGATATGGTGAACTATTGTCGTCGTAGGATCCAACTTGTTTTTGATAATGGGAAAGAAGGACATAAGAACCAAAAAATATACCAGCATAGAGTCCAAGAGATGCCCCTTGAGCAATGGCCCGGGAGGAGTTTCCAAAGGCCATGGTCGCAAAGCCTAAAAGGGCTCCCCCAGCAGCACCATAAGCAGACATCGTCATAAAAGCTTTGGCCTTGACCGGCAACTCAGCTCTTGAAACTGAAGGCATCAATAAAGTAAGGGATAAAATAAGAGCAAAAGTAAAACTCAGGAATTTATTCATATACGACTAGGTTAATGAATCTAAGGAAATTTTGCAAAAAATAAAACACTACCCGACCAAAGAAGTAAGCTTAATCCTGAGTCCTAAGACACCTGATATAAATTTTCCCGCCCCAACTAGCCTATTTTTTTGTTTAAATTGAGATAACTGAAAACCAATTTGAGAATTTTTGACCTCAGTGATTTCAATAAACTGCCCCTCATGATCTCGAGAAATCCGAGCGAGATCGACCTGTCCAAGATTTCTAGATCTCAAGACTTGGGCCGAAACAAGAACTGGAATTGAATTTGAGTGAAATGAGACTGAATGAAAGACTTCTAATGAATAACCTTTAATTTGGAGTAAACTCTTTGACGCCTTTAAAGGTCTTTCTATGACACGGGGTTGGGCCATATTTTTTAATGGCTTCTCTATGATGTTTTGTGGGGTAACCGAAGTGGGAGTTGAATCCATATTCTGGGTAGATCTCATGCAGTTTAGACATATAAAGATCTCTTTTCTCCTTCGCAATAATTGAAGCAAGTCCTATTAGGATTGATTTGCTGTCACCTTTAATGATGGGAATCTCTTTAAAAGGTGATTTTATATTATCCCATTTGAATTTTTTATTTCCATCAATCAAGACAGTACTTTCAAATTTTTTCTTATCTGAAAGAAAAAGACTTGCCTCTTTCATCCCCCTCATACTTGCCCATAAAATATTCTCCTGATCAATAATTTCTGGAGACATTTCCCACGTCACATAATCAATTTCTATAGATTGAATCACAATTTTCCCGGGAACTCTGAAGTCGTGCTGATGAACTCCAAGATCATTTAAAATTTTTAATCTTTTTGAGCTTGTTAGTTTTTTAGAATCATTGATCTGAAAACATTTAAGTTTCTTGAGGAAGGTTTGAAGATCTAACTGAGAATTAATTAAGATCCTGACTGCTCCAATAACAACAGGGCCTACAAGGGGACCTCTACCGACTTCATCTACGGCAATAATTTCATGAGGAAAAGATGAAATTAAATCAAGTTCAATCAAGAATATGGTCCTTACTCAACAGATTTTTCAGCTCTAGATTCAATTATTTCTAGGTTGAGAAGGGCCATTTTCTTCAAATCAAAAAAGAGAGCGAGCCAGATTTGTTTCATTTCTTTCCTAGTCTAGATAAAAAAAAGGCTCCCTAAGGAGCCTCTTCTTTTGTTTTTTCTCAATCTTGAGATTAATCTCGGTTGTAATCGATAGCAACTCTTGCTGCCTTACCTGTTCTCTCACGAAGATAATTGTGTTTAGCACGGCGAGATTTACCTTTAGAGATAATTTTCACGCCTTCTACAGCTGGAGAATGGAAAGGGAAAACACGCTCAACACCCACGCCGTCAGAAATCTTACGAACGCGGAAGTGACCATTCATTTGACCAGGGTTTTTCATGGCAATGCATGTACCTTGGAAATTCTGGATACGAGTTTTTTCACCTTCTTTAATTCGAACAGCTACTTCAACAGTGTCACCAGTTTTAAATGGAGCGAAAGTTTTTGCATTCGGGTTTGCGTACTTTTTTTCAACAACATCAATCAAATTCATAACGTCCTCTCAATGACGAGCCTTCCATTCGCGCAACATGTGGCCAGAGGGAAGGGAAATAATAATGAGATCAGAGGCTTCAGGTCATTTTTAAAGTTATGATAATATCCGTCACAATTTTAAAAACTGCAAATTGAGGCAATAAATCTCTAGGATGTACTAAGTAAACGATTTCATAGTCTTTCGTCAAGCAAGATTGAGAACTTAGATGACTTCGCGTGCTGCTTGGGCCAACCGGTCGCAATAGATGGCCACGGCTGATCTCACAGACAGATGATTATAACCATCTTGCGCACAGCCAAAAATTGGCTCAAGGCGAAAATCCGCCGCATCAGTGACTGATTGGGTTAATCCCCAACCTGTACCAAAAAGAAGAAGCATGGGTCTATTGAGGGCCTTAATCGTTTTTAGTAGCTCAGGTTCTTTACCTTCATATTTCTCAAAATTGGCACCTGTAACAACGACTAAAGGGGCGACACCTTCAAGCTGAGTAATCTCCTGAATGGCATCCTGAATTTTATCCACCACTGTAGCTTCAGCGAGGGCTTCTTTACGGTCAGGATTATAGATGAGCCCATTATCAGATTCCCAAAACCCAAGAATTTTTTTAACCATGACCTGCTGGTTTTGTATGGGAGTAATAAGAAAGTACTTTTTAAAACCAAATGTACGGGCCGATCGTGAAATATCATGGATATCAAGATTAGTGACTGAAGTGGTTATTTCCTGACCATCTTTAGAGCGGATGGGCCCATGGACAAGACCAATATAAAAATTTGGAAGTGTGTTCATGCTTTTTTATAAGCGATCGGCTAAGACCCTGACAATCTACTTTATGCCCCAATTCTCATAAATTTTACTTCGACGAAAATGATCTCTGTAAACACAGGCCCGATCATTGAAATCCTTATTAAATTCAGAATAACCTAAGGTCACTGATTCCGGGCCTCCAGGAATCACGGCATTGAACTTCACACCATGACATAAGCTTTGATCAATTTTTTTATTCAACTCAGGAATCGCAAGTAATAAAAAACATAACTCGGTTCGAGCGTAACGTTTAGAGTTCTTAACTGTTCCAGTCGCTTTATCCTCGTCTACTTTCAAATTTTTAAGAAGCTTCGAAAGATTTTTCCCAAAAATATCACCAAAAGCATTCAAATTAGAAATCGTTATCGGTTGAGCGCGGTTAATATCTGCTTTAATGAGAGCAAGGTTATCAGTTCCAGACATGCGAGAGAGTGTTTCTGTAAATCTTTCTGCCGCAAGAAGTTGGGCCACAAGAACCTGATCCTCAGGTTTAGATTGTTCAATAAGCTCAATCAGTGCGAGGCGAATGATCATATCTAATCGAGACTGAATAACCACTGTACCATATTTGAGTTGGGTTATTTCAAAGATTTGCTCTACCGGAGATTGAGCAAGGCCAATATCATCCACTAAAACGGCATTCTGAATAATATCGTAGACTGCTGACAAATTATTAATCGTACCTTGGTAGAGCCTAGCGAATGGCTCATTGTTCTCTTGAGGAGGATTTTGCTTAAGGAATAGAATAATATTCTTTAAACTATCCATTGGAGAAAGTTTCCAACGGTTACCAGAACGCTCATAGGCACTTGAAAGAGTTTGGAGAGCATCAGGTTGCAAAACTTGAGTCAATTCTTGGTTGACACGAATACGAGTTTTTTGAATCCATTCAAGATATCTTTCTTTCACGAGATCAAGAGTCGGATTAAAACCTGCTGGTTTTGACCAGGCATTAAAATCTAAGTAAGTACCTTGATTATTTCTGATGCTACTATCATCTGCAAGTCCAATAAGAAAATAAGGTGTGTAGCCAACGCTAATAACATCATAAAGAGGATTCTTAATGTTATTAGGTGCAACAGATGGAATCAACGTGATGACTAAGCTTCTTAAAAAAATCCAACGATCGTTAGCCTCTTCATAAGTATTATAAAGCGCCCTATTTTCCTCTATAAGACCAATACCATTTGCCTCTAATGATCTTAGGACAGCATCTCTTTGGAAAACTAAACTTTGTCTGCCAGCATCTGATGTGGTTGTTGGTGTAACACCTGCGCGAACCTTGGTGAGCCATTCTAAGATGACAGGGATTTCCCGGTCATTAAGCCTAATCGCGGATGAAAGACCGGAGTTTTCAATGGGGCGAGTTCTAAAGTTTGCTTTAAAGTTTAAGAAAGACTCAGCATCTTTCATCTGGCACCAGCGCTCAGACATGGTTTCAAGAGCACATTTATAAGCTTCAAAAGCAATTGAGTTATTAGAAATTTTTCTAATTTTTCTATAACTCATCGATTGTCTTAGGCCCTCAATTGTTTGACCCATAAAAGCCGACCCAGCACTGAGTCCAAGGCCAAGCGCAGGATTAACAGTTGCGACAGTTGCACCAATTGAACTCACAATAGAAGTCACAGACTTTAAGAGATGAGCATTTTTACTCAGACAAGCCTGATTTGAAACGATTTGCTTAAATGAGGAATTTGCGGTTTGAACAATTCCCATTAAAAGTTCTGATTTATCTGGGGTATTAAGAAGATTCTGTGAAAGTAAGCTTCCGTTAAGGGCAGCTCTTTCAACTTGAAGAGATCGCAATTTAGAATTGATCTCACTCATCACACTTACGTCACTTGTCTGAGACAACTGGAGCATAAGCTCTTGTTCTTTAGAGTTTAAAACTGAAACTTGAACCTGAGCTGAGTTAAGACTTTGGACACTCTGAAGCTGCTGACCAAGTAATTCTAGTTGAGTGATACTTCCTGAGAGAGCACGACAATCTGGATCTTGAGCTATGGATCGCAGACTTTCTATTAAGGCCCGAGAATCGGCGAGCGCGCTTCGAGTCCATTCCCCTTGAGTCCGACAGTTGGCAGAAAAATAACCCAGTAGCTCCTGACCAGGAACATTTTCGGCAAGAACAGGACTCACCCAAATCAATGCTAAGAAAAAGAAGCTACGCATGGAACGTTGTTTATCATGAGTCTAGAGTCCAAGCTTCATATTTATTTGGCCTTGAGTAAATTTTACAAGTGAATATTCAAGAACTTGCAAAACTTGGCGCAAAAATGTTTAGGCCATGGGGGAAGGCCATTTCTTAAGCTTTGTAGTATTCTAAAATTATGAAAATACTACCTTTAGTGACTCTTATTTCTCTTTTCTCTTGCTCTAGTCCACCCCCTCTTAAAAAAGTCGATTCGGTTAATATCAATAAGTTCATGGGCCGTTGGTACGTGATTGCGAACATCCCCACTTTTATTGAAGAGGGTGCTCATAATGCAGTTGAAACCTACACCTGGAACGAAAAAGAAAATAGGATAGATGTTCTCTTTGAATTTAATCAGGATTCTTTCGAAGGTAAGAAGAAAAAATTGCCTCAAAAAGCTTTCATCTTCGATAAACAAACCAATTCTGAATGGCGTATACAGATGTTTTGGCCTCTTAAATTCCCCTACTACATCATTGATCTGGCGGAAGATTACTCTTATACCGTTATAGGATTACCGAGCAGAAAATATTTATGGATTATGGCCAGGACTCCATCTTTAGATGAAAAAACTTATGAAGAGATTGTATCTCGAGTAAAAAAACTTGATTATGACATTACTCTCATTAAGAAAGTGCCGCAAAAATGGTAAGATTATTTTATTAAATCTGGACGAAATTTTTTAGTCATTTGAACTTTTTGTTCATCCTGCCATTCAATAATTTTTTTGTGATGACCTTCGAGCAGAACTGAAGGGACATCTAGACCATCAAATTCCCGAGGCTTTGTGTACTGTGGATATTCAATCAATCCATCCTCAAATGAATCTGCTACACTTGAAAGATTATTACCCAAAACTCCTGGTAAAAATCTCACTGCCGAATCAAGCATGGACATAATAGCAATCTCTCCCCCAGTCAGGACATAATCACCAATCGAATAATAGGAATTAACGTAAAGAGATAAAAAGCGCTCATCAATACCCTCATATCGGCCAGCTATAAAAACCAGATCCTTAGAAGTAGTTGATAATTGTGTTTGACCAAATTCTCTTGCCACTTGAGCATTCCAAACTTTGCCTCGTGGAGAGGTATAAATCACTTCAAGATCTGATAGAGACTGGTATCCACCAGCTTCAAGGACACCTTTAATCAGAGCATCTTTTAAAATATCTGCTCTCATCACCATCCCAGGGCCACCCCCATATGGAGAGTCATCAACGCTCTTATATTTCGTTGTGGAATAGTCTCTTATATTCACAAATTTAATTTCAAATTTAATGTCACCTTCGCGAGCACCTCTAAAGGCTGCACCGGCAACTCCACACTCTAGGAAGGGTTTAAACATTTCTGGGAAAAGTGTCATGATCCAGATACGTTTTATCACTCTGTGTACTCCGGCATGATCATCGTTATCGTTTTTTCTTCAGAATTAATTTTAGGGAAAAAAGCGTCAACATAAGGAAGAGTCATTTTAGATCCATCGCTCAATCGAATTTCAAAAAGATATTGCATTCCATTGTCTGAAAATCCTTCAAGGTGACCAAGTTTATCTCCGGCCGGACTAACAACATCCCAATCCACAAGATCAACAAGATAAATTTCATTTTCCTCAGTCTCTGGAAAATCATCTCGAGAGACACGAATTTCAAAAGGAAGGAGTTTTTCGAGATGAGTCCTATCAACCACACCCTTGAACTGACAGATGACTTTATTTCCAAATCGTAGTTTCAAAATTTCCCACTTCTCACCTTGGGTGGAAACTGTCGATTTTTCAGATAAAGGAAAGATGTGCACATCCATTCCTTCGTCGAGAATGGACTCATCATAATTATCATTCAAAAGGCGCAATTCAACTTCACCCTTAAGACCGTGGGGGTGAAAGACATCAGCGATTTTAATAAGTTTAGAATCAATCTGGGCCATAAAATAAAAAACCCCAGAATCTTTTGCCTTTATAAGGCGAAGATCTGGGGTACCAATTATAAAAGGTTCAAAATTTACTCAATAATCTCGAGAACTGATCTTTTTCTAAGTTTGGTGGAAGCCGCATTTAGAATCGTTCTCAAAGCACGGGCCGTACGGCCTTGCTTTCCAATGACTTTACCTAAATCTGATTTATCAACCTTGAGTTCAATAACAGTGGTCTGCTCACCTTCAATCTCATTAACTTCCACACGCTCTGGCATGTCCACTAATGCTTTTGAGACAAACTCGATCAAAGTTTTAAGTTCACTGCTCATAACACCTGCTTTTTAGGGTCAGACTCTTGGAGTAAAACCAAGATTAAGCAATATTATAACTTAATATTGTTATTTTTGAGCAAAGTTCTTACGGTATCAGAAAGTTGAGCACCTTTTGTCATCCAAGATTTGATGCCTTCAACATTAACAAGCTTGATTGATTCCGAAGCCTTAGGATCATATTGACCTAATTTTTCAAGGAATTGGCCGTCACGTGGGCTACGAGAGTTTGTAGCTACGATAGTATAAACTGGACGGTTTTTGCGGCCGCCACGGGCCATTCTAATTTTAACCATTTGGATGTCTCCTCTAAAGTACACAAAAAAATTTTATGTTTTATATGCCAACAACTTATTAAAGTCAATCCGAAGACCAATAACCCCTCAGAAATACTTCTTACCAAACTTCCCTTTCTTAGGAGATTTTGGGGCTTGCCCAAAAGGTTGCTGGGCCTGAGGGGCCTGCCTAAAACCTTTAACAGGACCCATACCTGGAATTTGAGGGAGTCCACCGCCCTTCATCATCCCCATCATGCCAACCATCATTTGACGCATCTGCTCAAATCGTTCGAGAAACTGATTCACATCCTGAACACTTTTACCAGAACCAGATGCAATTCTCTTTCTGCGTGAGGCATCAATAATATTTGTGTGCTCTCGTTCTTTTTTTGTCATGGAGTTAATCATGACTTTCATTTTCTTCATCTCATCTTCTGCGGCACTAAGATCACCCATCTGACGAAGCGCCCCGCCCATACCAGGAATCATTTTTAAAATAGAACCAAAAGAACCTAAACGGTTTATCGTTTCCATTTGCTTCACGAAATCATTAAGAGTGAATTTGCCTTTTTCAAGATTGGCCATCATGCCCATGGCATCATCTTGGTTGATAGCTTCTTCAGCTTTTTCAACTAAAGAGAGCACATCACCCATATCAAGAATTCTTTTGGCGAGACGATCCGGATGGAAAGGATCAAGATCCTTCATCTTCTCACCCACAGAAATAAACTTTATCGGAACTCCTGTGACATAACGAATGGAGAGAGCGGCTCCCCCTCTAGCATCAGAATCCATCTTAGAGAGGACCACACCTGTTAATCCCACTTTTTCATGGAAAACTTTGGCCACGTTAACGGCTTCCTGGCCAGTCATGGCATCAGCAACCATTAAAACTTCTGGCTGCTCAAGGGATTTGCGTACATCAACAAGTTGACCCATCAGCTCTTCATCAACTTGAAGGCGACCGGCCGTATCAATGATGGCAATTTGCTTATGGAGTTTTTTTGCCTCGGCCATTCCGTTTTTAACAATATCCACAGCAGATTGAGTTAAATCAGAATCAAAATAATCAACACCTAAGTTTTTAGCATGTGTAATAAGTTGATCTTTAGCGGCAGGACGAAAATTATCAGCAGGAATAAGATAAATATCTTTTTTATTTTTGTTTCTTAAAAAAAGAGCAAGCTTACCAGCAAAAGTTGTCTTACCCGCTCCATTGAGACCAACAATCAGAATTGGCATAACTGGGGGACGATTAACATTGAGACCCTCATTCTCCTTACCCATGAGATTGGCCAGTTCATCATGCATGATTTTAACAAACTGCTGACCTGGTTCCACCCCGCGAAGAACTTTCTCACCTAATGCTTCTGTTTTAACTTTTTCAACGAACTCTTTAACGACTTTAAAGTTAACGTCAGCTTCAAGTAATGCGGTTTTAACAGCTTTAAGAGTTTCTTCAATGTTCTCTTCAGAAATTTTATTTTTTCCACGAAGACTTCGAAAAGCATCGGAAAATTTTTCACTTAAATTATCGAACATCGGGTACTCCTCTCAATTTAAAACTAGGCTATCTTACATGAATTTGCAGAAAACGCGAAGAGTCGAATTTAACTATCCTGCAGTTGACTCATAATCCAGTGAAAGCATTCTTGGGGTGTTGCCGCTATATAATCCGCGCCTGCTTCAAGAAGGAGATTTGGTTGAGATTGACCATTCCACAAGGCCCCAATGCCCTTTGCTCCAAAATTTTTAGCTCCAATCATATCCACGCTAGAATCACCAATTACAAATACCTTCGATTTCTCAGCTCCAAAAGTCAGCTCTTGAAGACCTTTTACATGAGGCTTTGGATATAAATCATCAGATGAATAGATGGCTTCAAAGAATTGAGACACTTGATTTTCATTCAGGATTCTCAAAGTCGATACCCGATCTCTTGCAGTCCAAATAGATAAGACCGCAACTTGAGAGAGGTCCGTTATAATCGTTTTAATTGAAGGATAAAGTGAATATCTAGCTGAAGATGTATCAACTAATGTCCCATCACAATCAAAAACGACATGAAAAACCATTAAGAATTATAAACAACGGTAGGCACGATCCTGATTGATCATGAAGCGGGCAACAAGGACTCCAGATGCATCATATCCCTTAATATACTTAAGAGTGATGAGTTCCTCGACATCATCAGCTACGGTGATAGAGAATCGATAAAGTCTTGAAGCTTCATCTGTAGATAATACTTCATCAGTTAGTGTAATATCGGATAATCGCTTGACCATGGCCTTAAAATCGCTTCGAGAATTTTGGCTTAAAGAACGCATCTGATGGTAAGGAACTTTAATTTCTAGACCACGACCTTGAGCCTCGATATAGGAGTCAGTGATTCTAAAATCATAAGATTGAGTTGAACATGTCTGGTCGGCAAAAGCGTTAAGACCCATAAGACAAACAACGAGTAACAATTTGATCATAAAATTACCTCAATGAAATAGTCGCCTGAAGATAGGCCGTCCCTTGCTCTTAGACAAGCCCATGGTGAAAAAAATTTTGGAGGGTTGCAAGATCAATATTGTTCGTTTAAATACGTAGCATGAAAGAACCTCAAGCATTTGGGCAGGCACTGCAGGCCAAGTTAGAGAAATTCCAAGCTTTCAAAAAGCCCATTCAGTTGGGTTCAATCGATTTCTCTTCCCGCCTATTACTGGCCCCCATGGCCGGAATCTGTAACCTTCCCTATAGACTTTTAATGGAAGATCTTGGTGCCGGTGGAACCGTATCAGAGCTTATCTCTTGCCACGGTATCAATTATGGAAATCAGCGAACCCTCGAAATGCTTAAAATTGACCCCTTAGAGAAGAATGTCGGTATTCAACTTTTTGGTGAAGATGCTGAAGCGATGGCCCGGGCCGCAGTGGTAGCAGAAACTTATGGACCAAAATTTCTAGATATCAATATGGGATGCCCAGTCAATAAAGTTGTTTCTAAAGGCGGTGGTTCTGCACTCATGAAAGAGATTAAAAATCTCGCACCACTTTTTGAAAAAGTAAGATCTCAAATTAAAATCCCTCTCTCAATCAAGATTAGAACCGGTTGGGATGCCAGTACTTTAAATGCGGGTGAAATTATCAAAATTGCCAAAGAAAGCGGTATCGAATGGGTTGCTATACATGGGCGCACAAGAACTCAGCAATATACGGGTCTCGCCGATTGGAATTTTATCGAGAACCTTAATGAAATAAAAAAGCTCCCACTCATTGGAAATGGGGACCTTCATCATCCTTACGGAGTTTCTGAGAGACTTCAAAATACTCAATGTGATGCTCTGATGATTGCTCGTGGGGCACTCAGAAATCCTTTTATTTTTATTGAATCTCTGGACCCAAGCTATGCCAATCAAAAGAGATCTATTTTTACTGGAAATGACTATTGGGAAGTCATACAAAGACTATATTTCTATGTGACTGAGACCTTCCCAGAAGAAAGAACATCTTTGGTTCAACTTAGAAAACTCATTGTTTGGTTTGCTGCTGGTTTCCCTCATGCAGCCGCTTTTAGATCCCAAATCTTTACCTGCCAAGTCTTAAGCGACACCATGAAAATCACGGAGGACTACTTTAAGTCCTTAGGGGACTCTCAAAAATTTATCAATTATGATGAAGTTTTCATGAGTTCCGGCCATGGTTAACCTAGGATCTGAGTCATTTAATAAAGTTCTAAATATTTAAGTCATGTTTACCGATACTTGAAAAGTATGCGGAGACTTTTAAGAACAATACCCCTTATTTTAAGCACATCACTTGCTGCTGCTCCCGATTGTGGCAGGATGAGAATGATGGCCGAAACACTTGAAAAGCAAATTCAAGAAAAAAGAATTGGGGACAAGTGTTCTGAGATTAAGCCGGCCGATCTAAGCTTGGATGAAAAATCAATTGGTTTTCCAGAAATAAATAAAGATAAAGAGATTGGCTTTGATTATCGCTGTAAAGATTACTCCGCAATTGAGATGCAGTTAAAAACAATTGAAAATGAAATTGCTCTCTTCAATGGGATTACCAACCTAAAGAATGAAATAAACGAAGGACTTGAAACATTAAAAAAGTTTCCAAATAAGAACATTGCTACGGAAGCGACCACTGATCTCTTCAAAAATCTAAAAGTCGCAAAAAACTTAGAACTCTTTCTGGCCACCAACAATAACAAATCTGAAAATATTCTCTCTAAACTTGCTTCAGATAAAACTGGCTGGAAAGATTTTGATTCGTTTGTTGAACTTTTGAAAAAGCATTGCCAAGATTTCAATAAAGAAAATAAACTCACGGGCGATCATGTTTGTAGTCCAGGCTTCAAATTAACTCATGAAGTTTATAAAGAGATTAATGATTTTACCGCCATCGGGAAACAGACTGAAAGGAAATTTAGCAAATCTCAAATTAAAGACCTTTCTAAGGCTTTGGATATTGAAAAAGACGAGAAAAAATACACCTATACTCAACTCCTAAGTGAACTCAAACAACCAGATGACGGTAAGATATTAACTGAGGAAGATCTCAACAAAATCCAAGCACTTCCTAAGTTGAAATCACCAGCTGATTATTCTTTTTTAAAAGAAATTAAATCATCTATTGAAAAAATTGAAACATCAAAATCATTAGTTACTATTCAAAATATTCCCCAGCGCTTTCAAACTTTCCTGACTGATTTAAAAAACAGACAAATATGGGAAATGAAGAGCAAGATGTCTCTTATTTTTAGTCAATTCCCTAAACTACCAGAAACATCTTCAGAAGTTTGTCTCAAGGCAAGATCTCTTGAGGGGCCAATAGATGAATGCCTTGAAAGTATTGCCAAAAGTGATCAGGTTAAACCGCTTGAAAAAGAAATAATAAATCATCTTAATAATGAACTCGCTATTGGGCATGACCATATAAAAAAGCTAGAAGGCTTTTCTGCTAAATGTGTGCCCGATTCTGATCTAAAATATCCTGAAGAATGTCATGATATGCTTTCGCTAAAGATGGCAGACCTTTTAGAAAAATCCAACTACTTGAATGCTCTTAAAACTAAAATTCTTCAAGAATCAACTGATCGCATAAGCCTAAGAAACTTTCTTTTGGAAAAAATCTATAGTAATAAGTGTGGAAATGCCACGGACTCATCCATTTCTAATTGCTCAGCCGATATTGGAAATATTTCCAAAGAAGCTGTCGCTCTTAGTAGTGAAACAAATAACATTATCTTTGTTCTGCAAAATCCTAAATCTCAAACAGATATAGAGAAAATATGTGAAGAAACCAAAGAAACAATTCCTTTTAAAGATGAGATTTGTGCACTCGATGATGAGGAAATAGAAAAAGAAAAAAGCGTAAATCAAGATTTTTTCCAAGCTTCTGTTGATCCGGTTACTCGGAACCGTGCGGGAGAAGATATCAGTAATTTCACTAAAACTCTTCTAGGCTCAGTAGCGACAGCATTTACTCCTCCACCGCAGCCTATTAGGCCATATACATCACATTACCCAATGGTCGCTCCACTACCTCCTGCGAAACATATTGTTACGCAATTAATGGAGCCAGCTTTAATGACGGGTTATGGTGCCTATAGAAGTCACCCTGGTCTCACGGCTTACTCACCATCTGGACCTGGCGGCGGAGCAAGACCCTATACCTTCAGCACTTCTAGCTATTTCAATTACCCTACTGGACAATAATTGGCGGATATTTTTGTCAGTTTCTTTTGGATCATGAGTCCTTGGGATCTCAAGATTCTCATTATTTCAATACTTTAAGATGTTTCTGAAAATCTACGGAAAAAATTTCCTCGGGGTAAGCTAGAATTAAGATAACCTCATGAAAATCCGAAAAATGAAAGAGGGATTTTGTACACATGGATGTTAAGTACTTACTGCTCCTATTCTTGCTCGTCGCTTGTTTGCCTGAAGCTCAGGTAGGTAAGGGCCAATTATCATCTGATTCATCTTCGACAGATCCTAATTCACAGACAAGCTCATCTGGAATTCCTGAAACAGAAACTTTATGGAACTATCTGGGCACGACTGCAAAAACTATTTCAATCAATGCTTCTAATCTAAATAACTCCTATGTCACAGGAAAAGCAATTGAGACTTTTCTCAGTACGAGCTCAAATTTTTCTCAGGATTATTGTCTCGTCAGTCGCTTTTCAATATCGGGTGTTCCTCAAGAACTTCGTTCAAGAATCGTGCCCATTTCTTATTATGATTTTTCAGCTAAAAGAACCATCCGTATTTTCAGAGTGGATTTTAACGATCTTGCGAACTCACAATCTGTCTGCGTCTCCTCACCTGTTATCCCACTAAAAGTGCTAGATGCTAATGGTGAACTCTCACTAGATACGACTGTTTCAAGTCCCAAATTTAATCCGAATTTTTTGTGTCCTAATTGCACAAGTAATCTTAGTTCTACAAAATTAATGGTCTTTAAAAAGCAATCTTCAATATCAGGAAATGAGCTTCAACAACTCAAATTGTCAGAAGTAAATATTTCAACTCTATCACTATTAATTGATCCTAATAATAATACTTCCCTTCCGGCCGGAAACTGTACGCAGTCTCAATGTGCTGCTCGTGGATTTGATTGTTGTCTCGAAAATCAATGTATTAAAGATGGGTCAATTAGACCATCTGCTCAATCCCAATACAGCAGCGAGATCTTGTCAGCAGAGCAAGAGAGAATATCTAATCCTCTTGCCTACCTCAATTATCCACATCTTTACTATATCTGCGGTGCAAACCCGGGTAGTTCAACGACTGGTGGCAGTAGCGGAAGTTATGATCAGGGCTTAACTCAACTCAAGAAAGATTACTACTGTGTTGAGCATATGAAGAAAAATAAAACGGGACTTACATTTCATCAAGATGTAATGACTGCTCTAACTTCCGGTATCGATTTCTTTTCAGATGACTTAGACATCACTGATATCCCAGGTCAGTCTTCTACACTTTATCCTCTGGATATTGAGTGTCGAAATAATCAGAATAGCCTTTCTCAGAATTCAGAGATGAACTTTTTAAAAGTCACAGAACGACTTTATAAAAATTGTGGATGTACAAAATCAACTCTGGCCGACATGATTGCCTATTGCCCGGCTTATGAGTATTCAGTCAATTATTTTGAAAACTCTGGTCTACCAAACCGAATTGATTGCTATACTCCTGATTCAACATCGCCACCAATTCCGACACAGCAAACAATCTCTGTGAATTCAAGAAGCGCACCTCACCGTTATTTTAGGTCATGCGGAGAAGAATTTGGTTCTGGAGCTAACTGTGCAGGTGGAGATGCTCAAGAAGGTGATATCTTTGAGTATCAAGATGAAGGAAATATTCTTCCCTCCCAAGAACATTTTGGAATGAACGCCATCCTTGGTCAAATGACTGTGACTCTTGATAAGGCCCTTCCGGCCAAAGCGGTTGAAGTTGAATTAGATCAAGTCTATCAAATTGCAACAACCTCTGGTTTCTATACTCCTTGCCCAACTTGCGCTAAAGACTCTTGGTTCACATCTTTGAGTGCCTTTCCTTCAAGCGGTTATGGAACGGGATTGCAAGCCGTTGGACATTCGACATCAAGAGATGGTTATGACAATAATGCCACTGGTGGAAATTATGAAGATACCATCTTTGGGCGAGCTTGTTGGATTCCTCCAACGATGATTCCTTTCTCACATAAGGCTGGGACCACAACTCAATCACAGCGTCTCAAAAGATTAAAAACTCAAGCTGCTTTGTTCTCTAACGGATATCAAAGAGATTGGTTTGGTTTTAATAAAGGTGCTTTAATAGGGTCTTTTGACGGGGTGACTTGGTTTGCGATTGGTAAAGGACGAATCGTAAAGTCGACATCAAAAAAATTATACCTAGCAATCAATGCACCATTTGCCGATTTAGCGACACCCACTCTTCACGTGGTCAATGTTCAAGCTTATGATGGAATCACCCTCGCAGCTCAAGTGGACTATGATCCTCAATATCATAATTCTCACCCTTACCAAAATGAAGCGGGTAATTGTCAGGCCAATCATCTTTGCTCAACTGATACAGACTGTGTGACAAGACTTGGCTGGGAATACATGTGTGCCAATGTTCAGGACATTAAAACTCAGTGGCCAGTCTTTGATGTAAATGCCAAAGAAAAAGCCGGCGAATCAACAGCTTTAACTATCGATCAAGTCCTACTCCAAAAACGCTTTCCCTCATCTTCAACTAAAAGATGTGTATATCGTGGGGCCGGCTCACTTTGTGTCCAAACACCTGGGACGATTACTGACTTAAATAAAAGAAAAACACTTTCATGCGCACCAAATTTCTACTGCGCCAATCTAACAACAAGTAGCGCCGTATTTAACTCAAAGATAGCAAGATATGGAGCAACCCTAGAAGAAATTCCTGTCACAAAAAATCATCTCTTCGGTAAAGATGCAAATATATTGGGTCGTCCTTTAAGTTATGTTGCCAGCACCCAGACAACAACTCTCCCAAGTGATGTTCGTCAAAATATTCAAGACAATATTTTGCAATATGAGTCATCAGCAAATGCGACAAGTGGGATTTGTCTACCAGGGAAAAGCCTACCAACGACTAGTAATCAAACCACTCTATTAAATCCTTTTGAGCAGCATAAAGCTCCAGATACTTTAGGTAGAACAGACTTCATCAGCCAAATCAGTAGTTGTAACTCTGGTCTATTCACTTCCTACAGATATTCATCATGCCCAGTGATTGGAGCTGATGGAAACTATGAGTTTTTAAGTTCTGGTTTTGATTTAAACAATTATCATCTCAGGGCCAGAAATCAAAATTCCTGCGGTTTAGATACACTTTTTAATGGGACGAACTTAAATACGAGTGCAGATAACCTTCTTGCCAGTTCCCCTTTTAAGGCGATTGAATCTAAACCTCTTGCAAGTCAAACGGTTGTAGAGCCAAGTTTTGCAAGAGATGCGTGTATGAGAAGAGCTGGTCAAGTTTGCCACACAGATCTTGATTGTGGGCCAAATAAAATGCATGCGGCCCAGGCTGATAATTACAGTACCAACTATTTTGGTAATGAAGCTGAGAAAAAATATTATACGGAGTACCTCGTTTGCGGCCAGGCCGACTCAAAACCTTCACTTCAAGATACTCTGAACTATAAAAATTTCCAGATGAATAAGAATGTGTGTTGTCGAGAAGTTGGAAGTGATTTATCAACTCACACAAGTTATGTTCCAACGACTGTAAATCCAAACAGTGCTTCAAACCTCAATGCATCACTTAATGATGACACGTACGATCGACTCTCTTTTGGTCTCAAAACGACACTCGCTCCTGGGATGAGTCCAAGTGATCCTTACCGTTATTCAAGACTAGCAACTGTTGAAAATTTAGGAACGACAAATCGTCCAGGTCTGAGTGCTTTCCAAGATAAAACGGGTTCAAATCTTACTTCGGCCCCATGGCCTAATGTTATGACTCCCTACCAGTGGAAAACTCTTAGCGAAGCCAACTCTGAATCTTGTTGCGGTGGTGGCTGGATCAGAAAATTTTCTGATGGGTCAAACGATTGGACGAAAAGAGATCGACTGTATATTGATGTTAAAAATTTCACCTGTATTAATTCAAGGACTCCTCTTCTTACTAACCCAGAAGATTTTGCAAGCCTATATCCGGCCGGCAATGTAACCAATCTCGTGAATCAAGATCTTGGTAGTTACTGTAAAGATGCGGCTGGAAACAAAGGGAGTTGTGCTCTCTACACAATTTTGGACAGTATAAATGACACTTTTCCATCACCAGACAGTTACACAACTCTTACAGGTCCAACAGATGTTGGGCATTACAAGACATCTGGAATTGATTTTGATTCCTCTCTCGATTATTATTACTACCCCAAATCTGCCGATAGCGATCAGGCAATTATCATTGATAATGCTAAGATAGGTGCCAATGGTGGTCGCGCAAATATCTCAATCAAAATACCAAGTTTTATTACTCCGTCCTGGGATAATAACATTGCCTCGTTTGCTGATGGACCATCTAGTCAATGGCAAGGATCGGCAAGAGTCCACATGTACAATGCAGCCGCAGGCCAGGAAAATGCGGATGTTGATGCTTGCGTAAAAATATCGTCACTTTTAACTTATCTTGCTTACCCTACGACCGATGGTGGTACCCAATGTACAACGGCAACGGCAAGTGGGGCCAAATGTTGTTATGCTTTTGATGCTGCAAATAGAATACTCAAAGTAGTTCCTACTATTGATGGAACTTTTGGTGTTGCATCTAGCGCAACAAAAAAAATGGGGATTAAGCTTATTAATGCGACCGTTGCAGGAGTAGGCTCGGGCATTCCAAAAGCTGAACCTGGAACTAATACTTATTACTTGAAACGCCTTGGTAAGCTTGAATTATCTGGAATTCCTCAGATTAGTTATGAGCCTCTCTACTGCTCAGATAATTCTACTCGTTTGATCCCAGGAATGTTTAAAAAACTTGGATTTCCTGATTTGAAGAAAAATCATTTTGATAATCCTGACTTTTCCTTTCAACATACTCTTGTTGATCCTGATTCTGGTGCAAGTTATACAGCAAACTACACAAATCGTTATGGCCTAGATCATGAGCCCATTTTCTCTGAAAATGATTTTAAATGTTGTACACCTCTCGGAAAAACAAATAAGGACCAGACAAAATGTTGCTCAGGTTATGGAGTCTCTTCAGGAACTGGCAGCAGCACGACCTATACCTGCACTCTCCCAGGTGGGACAGACTTAATGGTTTATTTTAATCGCTTCGTTTCAAATGAAGCAGTTGGAAGTGACAAACCAGGTGGAGGACTTGGAGAAAATGATTTTAATTATATTACTGGTGAACCTAAACTCACTCCCACTGTGAACCAAAAAATTGCAGCTTTAGGCAAAGCTTACTGTGAATCTAAAAAAGTCCGCCAAGGTGGAGCTTTTGGTGAGTTCCCTCTTGAGCCAGTTGGAAATGAAACAAATCTTGCAGATAAAATTTATGGTATTGTGGATTCTTCTCGTGATGAAGGAAAAGTATCGACTGCAGGAGCTACAATTCCAGTGGGCTACTCTGCTTTCATGGCCGGATTCCGCTGGAATCACCATCTCTATTGCCAAGATTAAAGGAAATAAATGAAATCGTCTAAAACTCCGAATGAATCTACTGTTGAAATGCGTGAAATGGTCATGCCTCATCACACAAATCCTCAAAATACTGTATTCGGTGGAACTGTGATGAGTTGGATTGATATTGCGGCTGCCATGGTCGCCGCTCGTCATTGTGGGCGTCCTGTGGTGACTGCTCATATTGATGATATTGATTTCATTGCTCCCATAAAAGTTGGCTATCACGTGCTTATTCAAGCTTCTCTGAATTATGTGGGGAAGACTTCTATGATTGTTGGAGTCAAAGTGACGTCTGAGAATCCCTATACTGGTGAATCAAGAACTACAACGAAAGCCTATCTTACGTTTGTCGCCCTAGACGATTTAGGTAAACCTGTCGTCGTTCCAACTCTAGATCCGCAAACAGAAGATGAAAAACGACGCTTTGAAAATGCCAAGAAAAGAGTCGCGATGAAGAAAACTGTAAGAGACACGCTCTCTCACAAAAATTAGAAACGAGGAGAATTGGTGAAAAAATTAATTTTTATAGCTTTGATTATCTTCATGCAAGTTTCTTGGGCCGAAGATGATGAAGAAGAAAATTTCTCAAAAACTGAACAAGTCTCACCACCTTCGGCCAGCAGTATCCCTGCTATGACACCTGAACAGGCAAAAATGCTTATGGAGAAAGTCCAACAAGGACATAAACTCAAAGAAGAACAAAAAAAAGCCTTGGAAGAACTAGATAGTGAAGAATAAAAAAAGCCTCCATTCGGAGGCTTTTATGTGTGTGTGCAGGAATTAAATCTCTTTCAAAATCTTTTTTAAGAGTTAATAAAATCATTTAACCAGTCAATTAACCAACCCGTCAAAACAAAAACACAAGATCTAGTATTATTTATTGTCATGACTTTGACGCTGCTAAGACTTTTCAATAACTTTACAATGCGCACAAACAAAAAGGCCCTCTTTCGAGGGCCCTTCTATGGCTTACTTACCTTTTTTGTGACCTTTAAGAAGCTTTTTTTTGCGCGCTAATCGCTTAAGCTTCACTCCACTTTTTTTGTTTTTTGAAGCCTTCTTCGCTGGGCGAGACTTTTTTAGTTTTTTCATAAATCCTCCTCAAAATATCAATTCGACTCAGTCTATAATAAAAGAATCTTTTTGCAAACGCTAGGGAAGGCCATGACCATCACTTATTTTCTATTATTTTTAATGTTCTCAGCTTTTGCTCAGAATAACCCTAGGATTCAAGTCCTCCCCAACCCAGAATCTCTTGAAGATTTCACCCATGAAATCAAAGGATGTCCGGAAAATTCAGACTGTGACCAAGCGATGGGGCATTTATTTTCCAAGTGGAAAGATCTCGTTCAAAAGCACAAAAATTCATCTGATCACAATAAAATATCTCATGAATTTGAGACTTTTCGCGCCCAATTCGGAATCCCGGTAGAGTTTTATACATTTGAAAAAGCCAAAAAAGCATTTATGCCAGCGACGCATACTTCTGAGTGTAAAGAACACAATCCCAAACAAGGTGAAAAAATACTTAGAGGAACTTCTTTTATAAAATCAATCGGGCCGGCCAAGGCTTTTATATGGAGAGATCAATCCCAAATCGAACTTCCTCTAAATGAAAACTTACTCCCCCAGCCTGTAACGGTATTTTATGAAACTGGACCTCAGACTTATCACCTGCCCATAAATGATCAACCCCTCTTCATAAAAAATAAGGAACTTTATATTTTAAAGGAAGAGGATGGAGTCTACTTTATGCTTAAAGTCTCCTCTCAAGGAGATTGGAAAATTATTTCTTTTGACCTGTCCAATATTGGGCAATTTGAGGATAAAAAAGAGAATATTAATTGCCCTGAAAGTAAAGTTAAGCCCCATCAAGCTTTTGGACACATCTTCTGTAAAAAAGTGTTTGATGCTGACACAAGGAAATTAGTCACTGTTCAGATGGCACTGGGGTGCTCTATTTAAGATTGGCCTTATGACCGAGAAGTTTTCCTTCAGGACACCCCATTGATGTTATTAATTTTTTGGATGTAAAAAAACCTTTTCGACCATTCAAAGGATTTAATGAAAATTTGATCCACTCTTTTGTGTGAATTTTTGCCAATCCACTTAAATCCTGCGTCCCCTTTGAGATCTCTACACAGACTTCATTTTCAGAGATAGCGCAATCCTCTGATGAAATACCAGTGGTGGATATAAAAGAATATTCCTGGCCCGCCTGGATTGGGCTTTGCAAACTTTGAGCTTCATTCAACTGTTTGCAAAATAAAGACATGGTACCTGAATCGGTCGTTTCAAGATCAGAAAAATAAAATGAAGTTCCATCACTTTTTAGAAAACGATAACCATTAAAAGAATTTTGAATTGTCGTCAAAAAATCAACAGGAGCACTGTAACTTTCGTCTTCACAACTTCGCGAAGAATAACTAAAAGTGAATGATGAATTCACCAATACCGGTAATGCACTCGTTTTTTGAGAAATTGAACTACAAATTGATTTAAGTAATTCAAGTTCCTGTCCACCCAAAGTAAGTGGGCTGACATTCTTAAAATCACCCAATTTATCTCCGACCTTCAGCTCGACTCGCCCACATGCGAGTATAAAAATAAATAAAGAAAAATATGCTAATTTCATTTAATTACCTTTGAACCATTTTTGTTTGGATCATCTTCTCTCTTAAAATTTGAGCTTTTGAAACGTAGTCCTCAAACCAATGTGTTCTAGTGAGATAAATCATTTGCTTTTCATGAGGATGAAAAGTTGTATGCCTTTGTGATGACTGAAACATTTTAAGTAAATAGTAATTTGCAAAAACTGGGATCTTTAAAACTGACTTCATCGAATCAGGGTGACGATGGAATGATGACTTCGAAGCATAATGCGTGACGAGATTATCAAATTTATAATAATTATCACTGATCCCTTCTTCACAAAGGGTATTTATTTCATTTTTAACCGCAAAAAAATGATCCTGGATAGAAAAATTTTTATTAAAAGCTGTTTCAGGGAAATAGGGAGATAAACTCTTTTCATCTTTATTTAATTTGATCATTGAAAATTGCGGCACAAGATAAGACTCTGTCTCAAGCTTATCGTGATGAAACTGTGGGCATGAATTTAACTGCGCAACCTCATCAAGATGATTCCCAAGTGTTAGATACTGATAATAAAGTGCACTAAAATAAACTCTTCTCGTTGACTTGGAACTCTCATCAGAATTTTCGCTGGCCGGATAGCGAGCGAAATTTTGTTGGGCTTCCCGAACAAGTTCAGATGAGAATGGATAATTCGGAGAAGTTTCGGCCAATTTTATATGGTGTGAACAACTCACTAGACTTAGGGATAAAATAGAAAAGAGAGCTCTAAACATAGACATCCTCCGTAAAAACTAGTCGGCTCCCTACTTCAAAACTTGATTTTAAAACCTTTTTGCTCCAGTATCTATATATGAACTATTGGTTAATGAAATCTGAACCTAATGTATTCTCTTTTAAGGACCTGAAATCAAGGCCAAAAAAAACTGAACCTTGGAATGGGGTTCGAAATTATCAGGCCCGAAATTTTATGAGGGATGAAATGAGGGTTGGGGACCTCATCTTATTTTATCACTCAAGCTGTGAAATACCTGGAGTCGCAGGGATAGCTAAAGTCAGCTCTGCGCCCTACCCTGACAGCACTCAATTTGATAAAAAATCAGAATATTTTGATCCAAAGGCCACACCAGAAAATCCTCGCTGGATACTTATTGATGTGAGCTTTGAAAAAGATCTAAGATCATTTGTTTCTCTAGAAGAAATAAGAAATTTTCCGGAACTGTCAAAAATGAGACTTCTTCAAAAAGGAAACCGGCTTTCAATTCTGCCGGTTTCCGAAGAAGAATTTAAATTTATCTTAAAGCTTGGGTCTTAATCGATCACAAGATAGTTTCCATCTTTGAAGATTCTATCTTTATCAACTGTGACTTCTAAATTTCGAACAGACTTATTATTTTCTGTAATACTAAACGAATATTGCCCCTCTGGCATGACTTTAAAAAACTCAGATGAGTTAAAAGCAAATGAACCTAAGTCTTTAGCAACAGGTGAAGTTTGTTTCACATGCACAGTTCCAGCAACTCCTGGGCGATTAAATTTAAATCCAGCTCCGCGGTGAATTTGCTTCATGAAATAAATCATAGATTCACGATTGCTCTGATAAAATCCAGGAATATCATCGTAGCGTGGCCATTTTGCATGAGAGAGCTCAACTGTAACTTGAAGATCATTATAAAAAAATGAGCTCCAATCTTGCATACCACCTTTTACAACATACCAATCAGCGCCATTTGTGATTCCACCAGCAAACTCTCTAGATGAACGCATCTCTGGATTAAGTTCAGCATAGCCTAGAGATAATTCTTTAATAAAACCGTCCAACGGGTGACGGTCATAAGTAGAATCCCAAGGATAATTCACGACGATTGTCCCACCATGAAAATTCGCAGAAAGAGAAAATTGTCTTGAAGCTTGAAACTTCATCACATGTTGGTTTTCAATTTGACGACCTGTAATAGTATTTCCATTTCTATTACTAATGTCTGGAAAATTTCTATTTAGATCATACCCATTCGCATTGGCACGTTGCTTTCTCTCTGAACCATCTGGATTCATAGAAGGCATAATATAAATTTCAGTATTATCGACAAGATCAGTTAGTTCTTGGTTCGTGCCATAAGTCTGAGCAATCTCTTCAATAAATTTAACTGTAAGTTCTCTTCCTGTAATTTCATCACCATGCATGGAGGAAATATATTTGAACTCTGGCTCAACTTCATCCGTATTAACGTTATCTGAAATTTTCATAACCCATAAATCTTTTCCAGTAACTGACTTTCCAATTGAAAAGAGTTTCATGATTTTTGGGTTTTTAGCCTCAGCTGCTTTTAACTTTCTTGTAATCTCTTCATGACTCGGATAATCCGCGAGAGCTGATTTAAGAATTGATTTCATATCGAAAAAAGGAAGAGATCTTTCTGAAAGAACTTTAGAAAGACCTTTGGGGCCGTACACTTCAAAACCTTCAGAGGTTACGTGGTCAATTTCAACAGATCCAGCTTGGGCAAGATCTTTAATAACTTCTGGGTTTTGACCCATCACATAGAACTCTTCTTCAATTTTAACAGAAGCGTAAGAGCTTAAAGAAAAAAGAACAGCAATCGAAACGAGGGATTTCTTCATAATCAATTCCTTTGTTGCCCAAGCATACTACTCTGCTCAACAAAGGAAATCCACGAAGGATATCAAAAAGATAGATTTCTTTAGGTAAAGAAGATCTTATTGAAATAAATATAATCTATTACGTGAAGAATACAGGGCCAAAAAATCATCATTAGAGGCCATATCTGAAAAAATCGCAGAAAATTCATAACCGAGGTTGAACTGATCCACCACTTTCAAGCTCAATGGGTCAATGGCCGAGACAACACCATCAAAACTTGCCACGACAAGATAATCTTTCCACCATGTTAGAGCACTTACTGGCTGAGAAGAAACCTTAACTTGCTTGAGAATCTTACCATCAAGACCCATAACCAAAACTTCACCATCATTTGTGCCTAAGATAAGCTGCTCACCTTTTACTAGAGGATGTGCCATGACACTCACACCAAAAGAACGAGAAATCGCCCCATTCTCAGGATTAACGGCTTTAAGCTCACCAGATGGAGAACCACAAATAACAACTCCTCCTGCCAAAACAGGATTTAGATCAACATCAACAAACTTGGAACTCTCAACAAGCTTTGTCTCCCAAAGAACCAATCCCTCATCCATCGATAAGGCACCTAAAAATCCATCTGCGAAACCTAAAATAACTTTATTTCCAATAATGAGGGGTTTTGAGGTTCTCTGAAGCGTTGTTGTTACAGGAACGGCTCGCTTGTAAGCCCAAATAACTTTTCCAGTTTCAGCATCAAGATGAACCACTTGATGTCCTCTCAGGTAAATAAAAAGATGACCTTTGTGAAAAACGGGTGCGCTCTCAATTGGCGCCGCCAGGTCAATGGCATACTTTAATTTTCCAGAGAGATAGTGCCTGACAAAAAGTCGACCATTCAATCCGCCGTAGGCGATATGATCATTAAAAAATTCTACTGGACCACCCAAAGGAGTCTTATCAGAAGCACTCCAGAGTAATCGTCCAGATTCAACATCGTAGGCATTCATTTTGCCTTGAAGGGTTCCCATGTAAACAATGTCTTGGTAGATCCGAGGGGCCCCTAAACCAATTGGCAAGTTCCCTGATAGATAGGAATCATCAAGATTTTTAGTCCATGTATTCTTAAAAAAATCACTCTTCTTTTCAGGCTTGGTTAGCTTAAAGCTACTGCATCCAAAAAGAAGAATCGATAACAGGCAAACCCATTTATTCATTTATTCATCTTTCCCATGTAAAGCTTGGCCAGCTTCGCAAGATCATCATTAGGGAAAGTACTTAAAACGTATTCAAAGTGTGTTTGGGCCTTTCCTTTCTCACCATTCAAGAAATTAAGTCTTCCAAGCTCTAAATTAAGTTTAGCTGCCATGAGAGCATCTTTATTTTTGGCCGCTTGTTCAAGGGCAAGAATCGCTTCCGGAATTTTATTTAACTTTTCAAGAATGACCGCTCTTTGAGTGGCAATAAAATACTGAGCGATTGGCTGATTAGAGTTTAATTTTGAAAGAATCATTTCAGCTTCGACGAGTTGGCCTTTATCAAAAAGGTATTTACCCATTTCTAAGGCAAGTGGAATCATCACTGGTGCATTTTTTACTTCTTGATCAAGGGCTTCAAAAATTTTTGGAAGCTCTGTTGCTGCGAGCTTTCCTTCTTTCACAGATGCCCATGTTTTTGACTGAAACTCGAAAACTTTTGCTGATACAGCTTCAGCTTGTGATTTCTGAGATTGTTTCCAGAGTGCATAACCCATGACAGCCACAAGAACAGCACCGATTAAAGCAAACATCAGCTTTCTATACTCGTAAATGAGGTGACCAAGGTCTGTTTTATTAAAAGTTTGTTCAAGTGTTTGAGTTTGAGTCGCTTCGCTCATGGAAATCCTTTTGATAGCTTAACAATTTACCCTAGGAGTTTAAAACCTTGCTCATAACGTTGTCAAAGATCAAAAGATTCCTTAGACTTAACTTATGACACAAAAATTTTTTACGCTTTTTCTATTTTTAATCCCAACTTTGACCTTCGCAGCTGACCTGAGGGGTCGAATGGGCCTCGGGATGACAAACCAGCTGGCCAACGATATTCCAGCACTTTCCCTAAAGATCCAACAATCCAAGACATTTGCCCTAGGAGCTATTGTGGGATTTAAGTCTAACCAAGACCAAACACTCTATGGGGGCGGTATTAAGTTATACCGCATCATTTTTGACGAGCCACAGCTTAATTTCTACATGGCCGGTCTTTTGGCCAGTGAAAACTACCTTAATGATGACTCCAAAGTAGAATCCGGCTACCAAGTTGATGGCACATTTGGAACTGAATTTCATTTTGCAGGTTTAGAAAGCCTAGGCTTCAGCTTAGAATATGGATTATCGGTGAGAAAAGTTGATGACGGTGGGAGCACTTTCCAAACTCTTGGTGATCAAATTATCAAGGCTGGAGTCCATTTTTACCTTTAATTTATGATTAAATTTTTTCTCCTCATTAATCTGCTCCTCTTCTCTTTCAATTCAATTGGTCAATCAAATGATCAAATTATGCAAGAGCTTGATGATGATACATCCATGAGTGGCGGTGATATATTTTCTGACTTCAATGAAGATCTTGAATCAAGCCAAGTTTTAGAAGACGAGCGTTTTTATAGGTATGGAAGATTTTTTTCTGTCAATGTTGGTGGAGGATTAACAACTTTCTCTGGAAATAGAGGGAGGGCCTATGTGGACAATCCTCCCACCTTTCACCTCTCAGTGAATTATTTTATCGATTTTCAAAAAGCTATCCTCTTAGGAGTTGAATATTCAAAACATACAATGATTCTCGATACTGTCGTAAGTGGTTATCCTGGGCAAAAGCAAATTGGGGCCGTGGTCACAGATATGACAAGAGTATTCACTGGTTTTAAATATTATATTGATACGACCGATTTAGGGACGGCGATTACCTATTCCAATCCTTATGTTATAGGACGTTTAGAATACTGGTATCAAACCAATGACTTCATTGATAAAGAAAATTTTGACATTCAAAAGGGCGGAGGAATCGGCACGGGAATTGGCTTTGGTTTTGAATTTCCCATTGAACTTAAAGCTTCATACCTCGATGTTGAGTTTCTTTATCATGTCGTCAACTTTTTCGATAAATATACTCAAGACTACAGACAATCAACTGAAGCAGGCAGTACTTATGGTTATAATGACCTGACCGGCAATGTAATGTCGGTCATGGTCACCTATAACTTTACTTGGTAGATAAATTCTTTTTTTCCACTTTTTTCATTCTTCTTTCAATATCCGTCGAAGTTCTAAAAATTAAATGAACAGGAGTATTAGTCAAATCAAACTGAGTTCTCAAGCCGTTCACAAGATAGCGCCGATAGTTATCAGGAATCCCCTGTGATTTGTTAGAAAAAATTAAAAATGTAGGAGGGCTTGATTTAAGCATGGAAGCATACTTAATTTTAAAACGGGCCCCGCTTGTTTTTTTAATGACGACCGGATTTTTATCCGTAAGTGTTGAAAGAGTTCTATTAAGAGCACCCGTCGGAATTTTACGATTCCTAACCACGACAGTTCTCTTAAGGGCTTCTCTTAGATAATTGATGTTGCGATTCTTCTGAGCTGAAATAGTCACAAGCTGACAGAAGCCAAGCCAAGGCACCTGGTCACGTAAATTTTGCATCCACTCTTTCTTCTTCTTGTTATCAGCAAAAATTTCTTTAAGAAGATCAATTTTATTTAAGCAAACAATAAGTGATTTACCTTTTTCAAGTGCAATATCAATTAAACGACGATCTTGGTGAGTAATCCCAAGAGTTGAATCGATCATAAAAAGAACAACGTCAGACTCAGAGATTGCACGAAGAGAGCGATAGACAGATTGAGTTTCAATAAACCCTTCGACCAACTTTGCCTTTCGTATACCGGCAGTATCCACGAGCTTAACAGATCTCCAACGGTTAACATAAAGAGCATTTTCGAGGTTCTCAACCTCCTCAGCGGGAGCATCCCAGTTCTTTTCAATATCACTAATAATTTGTTTTTCAGAGAAGTAATCCTCTCCTACATTGGATTCATCAAAGCTGAAGTCTGAAGATCCTCGATTCTGATCTTCTTCATCAGCAAAGCCTTTGAATTCTTCTGTCTGACCAAATTCAATATAAATCTTTTTTTCATTTTCTGTGAGATCTTCTTCATCAATATCTTCAGTGTTTAAATCTCCAGATTCAGCAAACTTTTTCATTTCCTCAAAGATCTTAGTATTGTCTTTGCGAAACATATTATCTTGCGATGCCAGAATCTCTGAATCTGGCCCAAAATAAAGATCAATATACCCTTCAATTGGATCAACTGTCGTTCCTGCAATTTCAGAGACGAGTGCTCTTTGAGCACCGACTAAGCAATTTAGTAATGTAGATTTTCCAGCATTGGGAGCACCGATAATGGCCACTGAGGAAACAACATCATTGCGGGGTTTAACACCATTCTGTAAGTAGTCTTCTTCCGTTTTGCCCTTTTCAGAAATTTCAAATTTCTTAACGGCCATCATCAATCTTTCTCTTAGATCATTAAAACCTCGGTTATGCTCGGCAGAAAGACGAAACATCTCATTTTCCTCAAGACCAAGATTAAAAAAATCGTACTGATCGCCCTCTTGTTTCTCAGAATCAAACTTATTCATAAGAAGCCAAAAAGATTTTTTAGTCGATCTGATATAATCACAAATACCTTTATCAAATGGTAAAAGACCATCCCGAACATCAACGACAAAAAGAACAAGATCTGATTCATCAATCGCCAATTTCGCGTGATCGGCCATAATATTAAAAAAAGGATCTACATTATTTTTCTTCTTGGGATCAATATCAATTTTATCTGGATAAAATCCACCCGTATCAACAAGGATGATATCTTCTTCATGAAGTTCTCCTTCATAGAGTTCTTCAAGCTTCATAATTCCATAATGTCTGTCACGTGTGACACCTGGCTGGTCATGAGTCATGGCCAGATATTGCTTTTTCATTAAGCGATTGAAGATCGTACTTTTTCCTACATTGGGTCTACCGATGATCGATACGACCATTGATCTTTTATTCATTTTTTCCTCCACACACGAGCTGAATTTTGAGTGCGGGGAAGACCGATCTCATCCAGGACAAAATTATTATTAAACCATTTAGGGGAAACTTTAACGTGCAAATTAAGGTGAACTTTACCGCCCGTCATGGCTTCGATCTTTTTACGAGCATTAACGCCAATCTCTTTAATAATTGAACCACCTCGACCTACAACAATCGCGCGCTGACTTGGTCGATTAACTAAAATAGAGGCAGAAATATGAGCTTCAGGAGTTGCCGTTTCATCTTTCTTTTTTACATCTTTGTACTCATCAATAACAACGGCTACTTCATAAGGGAGCTCTTCTTTGAGTAAGCGGAAAGCTTGCTCACGAATATATTCAGTCGCAAAAAAACGTTGGCTTTTATTTGAAACATCGCCATTTGGATAAAGGTGTGGCCCATTGATGGAAGCATCCTGGATGGCCCCAGTAAGCTCATGGATATTGTGTCCATCTTTAGAACTAATAATAAAACTTTTCTCAATTGAAGGACAAAGCTCTTTAAGAACCTTAAGAGTTTCAGTCAAGACAATCGCTTCTTTATTCACAAGATCAGCTTTGGTGAAAACAATCCACGTTTTTAAAAGTGGACTTTCAAAATTTTTGAGAAAGTCTTTGAACTCAGTCACAATATCTGTCGTTAAATCAAGTAGAACAAAATTAAGGTCGACCCCTTCAGCCCCCATCTGAGCTTGACCATTCATTCTTTTATTAAGCTCCTGAGCATTGGAGTGGACTCCTGGAGTATCAACGAGGACTACTTCAGTGCGATCGATGGTAAATGCACAATGAAAATTATTTCTTGTCGTTTGGGGTTTTGAACTCACGATGGAGAGATCAAAACCTAAAAGATGATTAATGAAGGAACTTTTTCCAACATTTGGCTTTCCCAGAACGGCAATCATAATAGATTTATTGTGCGGGTGCTGATCTTCTAAAAGCATAACATCTCCTCAAAACTCATTTTTTATTAAAACTTGTTGAGCAAGCTCACGCTCGCCATTTTTTTTTGAATTAAAATGTCCTTCCGCTTGAAGTTTTTCATTTATCCAAAGCTGGACTTTAAAACCTTGGGAAATCTCCTCGGATAAATAGCGAGGCAAATTTTTATATTTGGCCAATGTTCTTTCTTGTAATCTTGACTTAGCATCAAACTGCTCAAGTTGATCTAAATCAAAAGCTTGGGGCACAGCTCTGTTAAGCCAACCTAAAAACTTTTCACCTGTGTAGTTAAGGCCATTAACCTCATATATTTTTGCCATTAGAGCTTCTAGTGAGTCAGATAGAACGGTATCTTGGGATTGGGTATTTTTTTTGAATTCACCTTTACCCACAAATATCAGATCCTGAAGATTTAAACTTTTTGCAACAATAGCGAGAGTTTTCTCATTAACTATAGTACTTCTAAGTTTTGATAAGCGGCCTTCTTTTTCTTGAGGGTACAGCCTCATCAATTCTTGAGTGACAATCAACTGAAGAACAGCATCACCAAAAAATTCAGCAAGTTCTTGATGGGGGACTTGGTATTCATGAGAAAAAGATGCATGAGTCAACGCATGAACCAGTGATTGAAATGAAAGATTTAATTGATTAACTTTTAAGAAAAGTTCCAAATCTGGATGGTTTAAACAAGCTTCAAGCAAAAGATCATCTCTTTCTGATGAAAATAGGTTGGTTAAAGCTTGGTGCAAAGTTAGCTGTGACATGTATCACCTAAGGTCGTCTACTTCCAAGATGCTAAGCCTGGACAAATAATTAATGTGAACAGCTTTTACAGCCCAAGAACTCATTGTGTCAAGGAGGCCGAAAGAATTACATAGGCTCCCATTACAAGGTCTAAATATTGAAATTCATGAGATCTGTTTTGAGTTTTTAGATCTTAATCCTCGCATTAGCTTTTCTTAATCTCTCAGCTAAAGTCATAACAAGAATCTCAAGCCATTTAGGTTGAGTTTTAAAGACAGTTTCAATCGCATCCTGAGGAATCTCTAAAAGCTCACAATAAACAAGTGCCCTCACTGTTGCACTCCTAGGCTCAAGGTCCAGGAAAGAAATTTCTCCAACAAGTTCGCCGGCCATCACATGTCCTAAGACCACATCTTCATGGAGCCTCTTTTTGGTCACCACCAGTTGACCTTTTTGAACCCAAAACATGCTTTTAGAATGATCCCCTTCATGAAGGAGTATTTCATTTGCATTTAAAGTAATTTTTCTTGCACTCATGGATGACCTACACGTTGAAGATATTCATGATATGGACCAGGATAAAAAGTCACTCCACCTTTATTAACTTCGGCTACTTGAGTTGTAAGTTGCTTTAAAAAGTGACGGTCGTGGGAAACAATAAGCAGTGTTCCTTCAAAAGCTTTGAGGGCTTCCACGAGAACTTCTCTTGAGCGAATATCAAGATGGTTTGTTGGCTCATCTAAAATAAGAAGATTACATGGATTTGTAAGAATTGTTGCCAGGATAAGGCGAGATTTCTCACCACCAGAAAGAACTGAAACTTTTTTATCAACGTCATCGCCGCGAAAAAGAAAAGCGGCCAATAGATTTCTCATGTAGCCATCAGATTTATCTTTCACTCGATCACGCACTTCTTCAAAAACTGTTTTCTGTGGATTAAGTACATCCATGGAGTACTGACTAAAATAGCCAATATTCACATTCGCTCCGATCTCGGCTTTACCTTCAGAAGAATCAATAAGACCTGCAATCACTTTGAGTAACGTTGATTTACCAGCACCATTCACCCCGACAACTGCAACACGTTCGAGGCGTTTAACCACCCCTGAAACTCCTGCAAAGACTCTTTTTTCAACTCCTTCGGGAGTCACATAAACCTTTCCCACACTTTCCATTTTAACAACATCATTTCCTGAACGTGGAGGTTTTGGAAACTCAAAATTAATTGACTGATCCTCAGGCATCACTTCGATCCGCTCAATTTTATCCAACTTCTTAACTCGTGATTGCACTTGAGCGGCGTGAGAGGCCCGAGCGGCAAACTTAGCGATAAACTCTTCTTCTTTTTGAAGCATCGCCTGCTGACGCTCAGAACTTGCGATCAATTGCTCTCTTCTGATCTCACGCTCTTTTTCATAAAAATCATAGTTACCTGAATATACAGTGATGGTTTTATGATTAACTTCAACGATTTTTTTCACTAGACCATTCATAAAGTCACGATCGTGACTGGTCATAAAAACAGAACCTTTAAAATTCTTAAGCCAATTTTCAAGCCAAACAATTGATTCGACATCAAGATAGTTCGTAGGCTCATCCATTAAAATGAACTCTGGTTTTTGTGCTAAAACCTTCGCCAGAGCAATACGCATTTTCCAACCACCAGAAAAAGATTCTACTGCTCGTTGATGGGCCTCTGGTAAAATACCAAGACCAGTGAGCACTTCAGCTGCCTGGTATTCTATGTCGTAGCCACCAAGTTTTTCAAACTCAGTTTGGTAATCACCTAACTTCTCTAGTAATTCTTCTGAATAATCACCATCCTCAAGTGACTTTTCAATTTTTGATATTTCATTTTTTAAAAAACCAAGCCGAGGGTTACCATGAATAACTTCTTCAATCGCACTGCGACCTTTGAGCTCCCCTACATTCTGAGAAAAATAACAAATTCTCAAACTTTTGGCATAATCAATACTTCCCGAATCAGGTTTTTCCTCACCAGTCATCAAACGAAATAGAGAAGTTTTACCGGCCCCATTTGGTCCAACCAGACCCACCTTTTCACCAGGTCCTATAAAAAAAGATCCATTTTGATAAAGAACTTGCCCACCATAGGACTTAGTCAAATTTGAGACAGTTATCATTTCTTCCTCCGAAACAGGCTTGAGAATATCCCTTTTAGCTTCCCAAGTCCAAGAGATTTTCGTAATATACGAACCCATGGAATTCAACTTATTAGATAAACAACAAGAATTTTTAAAACTTTTAGAACTTCAAGGTAAGAGTTTTAATACGGTCAAAAACTATAAAGCAGACCTGCAATGCTTTAATGGGTTTCTTCTTCAGAAGCAGGAAAATCTGAAGCTTAGATCTTTCTCTTCTACCCAAGTTCAAGAGTACTCTAGTTATCTTGATCAAAAATATGACTCTCCTAATTCTGTCCGTCGGCGAGTTCAGGCGTTGAGAATATTTTTTGATTTCCTTTTAGGACAAAATTTATTCCCAGATAATCCTCTAAAACAAATGGCAGTATCTCCCAAAGTATTAGATCTACCATCTCCAACAAACTTTGCAGAAGTTTTAAAGACCTATCAGTTTCTGAAAGAAAAATTAAAAAATGCAGAAGGTTTAGGGCAAATTCTCGCAAGCCGGAATGTTATCATTTTTCATCTTATCTATGGGGCCGGTCTTAAAGTTTCAGATATATCCCAACTTTCATTTTCAAGCATTATGAAAGATAAAAATGGCTTTAGGGTACTAGTTGAGCACCCTAAAAGAGATCCTTATTCCATTCCCTTACCTGTAGCCTTCAACCAAGATTTTCAATTTTACAAATTAAATTATCTGCAATTTTTAAAGCAGGAGTCCTTAGAGATTGACCATCTTTTATTCAACTCTAATCCTTATAAAATTTTATCCGGAGGACTCTCTCCTAGAGGAACAGAGTTATTCTTTGAGGATTTGAGAAAAAATTTAAAAACAAAGATCACGGCCAAATCACTTCGACAGTCTTGCATCTTTAAATGGCTTAATCAGAATGTTAATCATGCCACAATTAAGGAATGGCTAGGGGTCACTCCATCATATTCACTTGAACTTTATGTGGACGAGCTCAAGAAAGATCCCTCACTCTTTGTCTTTAGGGAGATCGATCCTGAATGAATCATGAATATTTCATCAACAGAACATTTGAACTTGCCTCATTAGGACTGGGACATACATTCCCCAACCCATTGGTTGGATGCGTGATTGTCAAAAATGGTCAAATCATTGGCGAGGGCTACCATGAAAAATATGGCCAAGGGCACGCTGAAATAAATGCCCTTAAACATTGTTCTGAGTCTCCAGAGGGAGCAACATTGTATGTTAATCTTGAGCCCTGTTGCCATACAGATAAACAAACTCCCCCTTGCGCTCAAAGACTTGTACAAGAAAAAATTAAAAAAGTTGTGATCTGTAACCTTGATCCAAATCCCAAAGTGAATGGTCAAGGAGTTGCTCTTCTCAGAGGAAAGGGCATTGAAGTTGAGCACGGAATTTTAAAAGATGCTGGGGAAAGATTAAATGAAGTTTTTTTCTACAATCAAAGGACCCAGTCTCCTTTCATTCATTTAAAACTAGCATCGACTTTAGATGGCCGTATTGCCCTTCCCTCAGGAGAATCAAAATGGATTACTGGAGAAGCGGCAAGAAATTACGTGCACTATTTGCGCTCTATCCATCAAGGCGTCATCATTGGGGCGGAAACTCTTCGCCAAGATAACCCACAGCTCAATGTGCGCTTAGATCATTTTAAGGCAGAACAACCTTGGCGCATTATCTTCACCCGCTCTGGAAATCTTCCTAAAGATTCTAAAATCTTTACTGATGATCTTGCCCATAAAACAATTGTTTTTTCCGAATCTCCTCTTGATCTTAAACTTCCTCCGGAGAATATTCTTCGTATCAAAGATATTTCAGAAGCCTTAATGATCTTAAAAGAAAAAAAAATAATGAATCTTTTTCTTGAGGGTGGTGCGACACTTGCCTCAGAATTCATTAAAGAAAATCGAATTCAGAGAGTTAGTTATTTTATCAATCCAAGCTTTTTAGGAAGTGGGAAGAGTGCTCTTTCCGATTTAAATATTTCTCGATTAATGAGTCGTCCCAAGCTGATCAATCTTGAATCTCAATGGTTCGGAGAGGATCTTTTAATCACTGGCCGACTCCAATAAGGAAAAATAAATGTTCACAGGTCTGATTCAAGAAATTGGTACTATTATTTCAGTCACTCAAAATACAGAGGGTAAAGAATTTGTCATTAAAGCTCCAAATCTCATCCAAATGATTAAGGTTGATGATTCCGTGGCCACTAATGGTTGTTGCTTAACTGCAACAGAAATTAAAGGTGAGACATTTAAAGTGCAGGCCATCCATATGACCCTGCAGAAAACATCTGTTGGTTTTCTAAAACCCAATGACAAAGTTAATCTGGAACTTTCTTTACGTCCTCACGATCGCTTAGGTGGCCATTTTGTTCAGGGACACGTGAATGCCCTTGGAAAAATTAGACAAATCATCACCCGAGGGGAGAACTGGGAGATTGAAGTGGAATTCCCTCAAGACCTTCGCAAGTACATGATTTCAGAGGGATCCATCGCCTTAGATGGCGTAAGTCTGACGATTGCGAAACTCACTGATACCACATTAACTGTCGCGATTATTCCCCACACCCTAGAAAAGACTACACTAGGCATAAAAAAGGCTGGAGATCACCTCAATCTCGAGGTAGATATGATTGCAAAATATATCGAAAACTTCATACGTTTCGACAAAGGCCCAAAAAAAGAAGAATGGGCAAAAAATTTTTTTGATGTGAAATATGAAGACTAAAGAGTTACGTCCTCTAGATTCCATTGAAGCCGCCCTAGCTGATCTCAAGCTAGGAAAGATGATTATTGTTGTTGATGATGAAGATCGGGAGAATGAAGGCGACTTCGTTATGGCCGCCGACATGATCACTCCTGAGGCAATAAACTTTATGGCCACCATTGGCCGTGGTCTGATCTGCACTCCACTCTCCACAGATCTGGCCAAAAAATTTGAACTCCCTCTACAAGTTCAAACAAATACAGCTTCGCTTGGTACTGCATTTACTGTCACTATTGATGCCAAAGAAAAAATCTCAACCGGTATTTCAGCATCAGATCGCTCGCACACCATTAAACTTCTCACTGAAAACACAACCACGGCCGGTGACTTTGTTCGGCCAGGACATATTTTTCCCTTGATAGCCAAAGATGGCGGTGTATTAGAACGACCTGGACACACAGAAGCTTCTGTTGATCTTTCTAGGTTATCTGGTTTTTCTCCCGTTGGAGTCATTTGCGAAATTATGAATCCAGATGGGTCTATGGCCCGTTTTCCTGACCTATGTGAGCTTGCCAATCGGCATGACTTAAAAATGATTTCAATCGCTGATCTCATTAGTTACAGAAAACTTACCGAAAATCTTATTTCGAGTGTTGAATCGATTCCGTTTCCAACTAAATTTGGTGACTTCGAGATGTTTATTTTTAAATCTCAAGTCATCAACCAAGAACATGTGGCGATCGTTAAAGGTCAGACTCAGCAACTTTTAAATTCAGAGACGCTAGTTCGAGTCCATTCTGAATGCTTCACAGGTGATATTTTTGGAAGCTATCGATGTGATTGTGGTGATCAATTAAGTCAATCGATGAAACTGATTGAGGAAAAAGGTTCTGGTGTCATTATCTATCTACGACAAGAAGGTCGAGGGATTGGATTATTTAATAAAGTGAAGGCCTACCAACTTCAGGATAAGGGTATGGATACTGTTGAAGCAAACATACACCTGGGTTTTCCGGTGGATATGCGAGATTACACCATGGCTTCACAAATTCTTAGATTTTTTAAAATTGAAAATATAAAATTGATGACTAATAATCCGCAAAAAATTGATGGTCTAACGAAGTTAGGTCATCAAAATATTCAGCGCATGGCCCTCGAAGTGAGTGCCAACAGTAAAAATGCTCAGTACCTGTTCACTAAAAAAATCAAACTTGGGCATATTTTAAAGCAAAATCTTTTTAACCAATAAGTGAGTCTCATATGAAAATTGAAGGATCTTTAAATGCATCTAAATTAAAAGTGGCCATCGTTTGTGCTCGCTTTAATGAATTCATCACTTCAAAACTTTTAGGCGGGGCCATTGATTGCCTTGGTCGCCACGATATTAGCTCTCAAAACATTGATGAAATTTGGGTTCCAGGTGCCTTTGAAATTCCTGTAGCAGCTTTGGCCCTAGCTGAATCAAAAAAATATGATGCTATTATTTGCTTAGGTGCTGTGATTCGTGGCTCAACTTCACATTATGACTATGTTTGCTCAGAGGCTGCTAAGGGCATTTCACATGTCAGCTTGAAAACCCAGGTTCCAACGATCTTTGGCGTCCTCACAACGGATACTATCGAGCAGGCGATTGAGCGTGCAGGTACGAAAGCTGGAAATAAGGGCTGGGATTCTGCTATGGCAGCGATTGAAATGGCGAATCTTATCCCAAAACTTCAAGGCAAGTAATTGAAGGCAGCTGTCAGTGTCTTTTTCTTTCTTTTCAGTTTCATGGCTTTTGCCCAGACCGACTTAACTCTCTCAACGGCCATCTACCATAACGAAGAAGAAATATTCTATTCCCGTACAGGTCATGGCCCCTTTGATAATGCTCTGGCCATGAACATTACTTATGCCCCCATTAAAAATTTGCGGACCCAATTAGAGCGGGCCATTGGAAAGGAATTAAAATTTTTCCAAGGCTGGAATGAAAACGGTGAAGCCCATATCACTGTCGTGACACCTGTTGAGTATGATCAGGTCTTAAAATCTAAACTCACGATGAAAGAGATTGATGCCATAGCTGAACGTTATGACATTCAATCCGCAAAACTTAATGTTCTTGGAATTGGCTCAGGAAAACTAAGTATTGATGGCAATGAAGAGGAAACCTATTTTGTGATTGTAGACTCAGCTGATTTACGGCTGATTAGACAAATGATCTTTTATGAATTTACCCGACGTGGGGGTAATCGATCGGCTTTTGATCCATCATGGTTTTTCCCTCATATTACGATTGGCTACACCAAGCGAGATCTGTATGAAGCTGATGGAATGATCAAGAATTTGAAATTCTCATTAGATAAAAGATTTAACTTAAAATTCTCTTACCCAAAAATGGACCTATAAAAAATATAAATTGAAGAGCTCACAATTGAAGTAAAAGTCAGAGACATCCCTGCAACTCGATAGAAAAAATTTTCATGTAAATTTGAGACTCCATAAGCATGGGAGATCCGTCCCAAAAGAAGTACTCCGCCTAAGAAATGAATCAAGAGATGTGGGGCACCAGAGGATTCCACCATCAAAAGTGCTATTAAAGCGATAGGGACATATTCTGCAAAATTCGAATGGACCCTCATGGCGCGTAGCATTTGCTCATTTCCACCATCTCCAATGGCAATCTTAAGCTTACGTCTTAGACGCAGCGTGCGAATACTCAAAAAAACAAAAATGATGGCCAGGACGGAAGTATAGAGAGCGGAAATTGTCATTTTAACCTCAAATTTAATAGATTCTAATAAAATTTCTTTTAAAACACCAATCAAACGATGCCGCCCTCTTGCCATAACCCCCTATTTTCATTTATAACTACCCCACACTTTTTCTTTGTGAGGACGCAGGCTCCCTGGGAGAAGTTTATTATTTATTTGTTTCCTGCAATGCCTAAGGAGAATTTATGGCAAAAATCGACATGGGGCGCTCGCGCTTCAAAATTCAGCGCCGACTTGGTGTTGAACTTCCTGGTCTTGGTAAGGCCGGAGCTCTAGAAAGAAAACCGTACGGTCCAGGACAGCACGGTATGCAACGTAAGAAGCTTTCGGACTTCACAGTTCGACTTCTTGAGAAGCAAAAAGTTATGTTTAACTACGGATTACGTGAGTCTCAACTCCGTAACTACGTAAAAAACTCTAAGAAAATTAAGACAGCTTCATGGGTTGATACAATGATCATCGCTCTTGAATCTCGTCTTGATAACGTTGTTTTCCGCCTTAATTGGGCGCCATCAACGCCAGGTGCTCGTCAAATGGTAACTCATAAGCACATCAAAGTTAACGGTAAAATTGTTAACGTTCCTGCTTACACAGTTAAGCCAGGTGACGTTATCGAAATCACTGATAAAGGTGCAAAATCTGGTAACTACCTTCAAGCGAAAGTTCGCCCTCGTATTTCTTCAGTTCCAGCTTTCTTAACTAAAGAAGCTGTTGCTGAGAAAGAAAAAGCGAAAATGGTATCTAAGCCACTTGCTGAGGATATCCCATTTGCTTTTGAAAAACGTCTCGTGATCGAGTACTACTGGAAAGTAAAATAGTAAAATCAAGGCCCTCGCAAGAGGGCCTTTTTTTTTGGTCATTTTTTGTGTGATGTAGGGTAATTTTTATAATGATTAAAGATATAATCTCGACCTATGCTAGAGTCATATTTAATCAGGAGATCTAAGATGAAATTTCTTCTTTTGGCATCGTTCTTAAGTTTAAGCACTTATTTTTCGGCAAGTGTTGAAGCCAAAGAAGTTGTGATCATTTCTGATCTCGATGAAACATTACGAATGGCCAACATAGAAAAAAAGGTCAAAGCGGCCGGTAAACTCATCACTGGTGTAAAACCCTATGAAGGCTTAAGGGCCATCTTTAATGAAATCAAGCAAACAGAGTCAGAAGTTAAATTTTATTATCTAAGTAATTCATACCCATTTCTCTACCGTGGGGAAAAATGGACCGCGAAGCATGGCTTTCCGAAAGGGATTGTGTATCAAAGAGGCCTTAAAGATAAATCAAAGGTCTTCAAAACTCTCAAGTTAAGAGAAATTGCTAAAAGACATCCTGATGCCAGCTTTATTCTTTTTGGAGATAATGTAGAACATGATCCTGATTTCTATAGAAATTTTCTCAAGGAAAATCAGCAAGCTGATATTCGAGTTTTCATCAGAGATGCTCTCCTGAAATTCACTGAAGAAAACAATATGGTTTACTTTCAAACAGAGGCCCAAATTACGGATGATTTAAATATGTCTCCAGAGACTTCTAAATTTGTAAGTCATCTACCCTTGAAAAAACTTGTTCCTAATTTCCTTCTCAACAATCTAAAGCAACGTCTCATTAAAAGCTGCAGAGAACAACTTATAAGCTGCAAAGAGTACGCTTCTCAAAGAGTAGAGGATATCATTGAGATCATTACTCCGACACCTACTGACAAATAAGTAAATTAGCTTTGGGAATTGTCTTTGAGACTTGATCTTAACTCTCTTAAAGACTGAATGGCAGAATTTGAGTTCTCGATGGCTTTCTTAAGTCTTTCTAATTCTTGAGTAAGATGTGGATGGTGCTGTGAGATCGATCTAAAAATAACATTTAAATTTAAATCAACAACGGAGAAATTATTAGCGATGTCGTGAATAATTTCCCGTTGTCTTTCAGTTGACATTACTTGCCGTGTCTCTTTTTATCAGTGATGTAGATGAAAGGCTTTAAGATAAAAAAAGCAATAATAAGAATCACAATCACGCCCCAAGTAGGAAGATAGGCCTGATTCTTTTTAGGGAAATTAATTGGGTGAGAAAATATAGAGGACTCAGATTTAAAAGCTTCAGCTTTTTTCGTATTCGTTTTTTCCATAACTACTCCTATCTATAAAGAGACTCTAAAATAACCATCGCGGCGTAAGCAAAAGCTGAAATGGGAACTAGAGCAATAAAACGCATCCACTTTGTTTCATCTTTTAAATGCATATAAGACCAACCCACAATGCACGCCTTACCTAGGGCAAGAAGTGTTAATGATGAACCTTTGGCAAATTGAGAAATTTTCATGGCAGGAATAATTAATTCCACAATGGTTAAAGCAGTTAAAACAAGAAATACTTTGAAGTATTCTTTTTTATGGCTTGTGTGATTTGTCTCACTCACGAATATCTCCTTATTTAAGACTTTTTCTTTCTGTTAATTAAGAGACCAGTATCTATCATCAACTTATTGATAGAATCATTCTCAGTTGAATAATAACCACGAATTTTCCCATCTTGATCAACTAAAACAAGCTTATTCGAGTGGGCAACATCCATTACGCTATTAGCAATCTCTTTATTACCCATTGGAACTTTGAAACCATCAACAAGTAAACTCTTTGTCTCATTTACAGGTGCGCTTAAAAACTTCCAAACTACTGGATTGGCCTTCATTTCTCTAGCTTTATCAAATAAAACCTTTGGCGTATCAACCTCAGGATCTACGGTAAACGAAACAATGGCAGCTCTATCAATCACGCCACGGATGCGATGTTGAACCTTTTGGACTTTTCCTAATAAAATGGGGCAAGCCGTTGTACAGCTCGTAAACATAAAATTCGCAATATAAACTCTTCCCTTTAATTCATTAGTTCCAAAGGGCTTCCCATTTTCATCTGTAAAATTAAAAACCGGAACATCACCAAGAACTGGAAGCTCAGCTGGCAACATCCGATTCATGCTTTTTGCAATGGGATAAACAAAGAGGAACGTGCAGGCCAGTATCCAAAAATACTTATTAAGAACCAACTTCTCTATGAAGTTGGTTTTTCTAATATGAGATGTTTGAATAGCCGTTTCCAAATTATGTCCTATTTTTGGTTTTCAATTTTATTGATCAATTCATATCTTGCAGGAGTATCTTTCATCTCTCTCAAATATTGAACGTAGTAAGCAATCGCCCAAAGATCCTCATCCGACACAACATCTTTCCAGCCCGGCATTCCTGATCCATTAACTCCATACATAAGTCTTTGTACGATTGAAGGAACATCCGTAATTGATCTAAGAGGATGGAAAGTAAAATCAGGTGGAACAACCTTATAGTTATAGTCTCCATCTTGAAGTTTTAGAGTATATAAATCTTCAGCAAACTCTTCAGGCTTAAGAGGAACTTTGTTTATTTCCTGGTTAAACTTAGAGATATCTTCTTTGACTTCATAACCACGGTGACACTGAGTACACGCAGCAGTTATGTGATAAGCCTTTCTCCCCTTCTCTATGGCCTGATGGCGATAAACATCTCCAAAAGGATCAGCGGGCAACTCAAACTTTGTCCCAAGAACTTTATCAGAGCCTTCCCACGTTTGCGGTGCAAAGGTCTTAATGTATTGAATCACTGCATCTAACTTCTCACCAGTGATATCCCAAGGCAACATAGGAGTACCGTTCAGACCGTGCTTAATAATACGAGCAAAATCTTCATCATGGGGAAGCTCTCCACTCACCACATTGGCAAACTTATAAATACCTTGAGTAAAATTTCTTGGAGGTGGGTACATACCCTTCGCAGATGTACCTTGCCCATCACCCTTTACACCGTGACAAGAAACGCAGTATTCCGTATAGGTCGCCTGGCCCAAGTTCAAAGTACTGGCCGAGACAATTTTTCCACCTGCAAAGGTTTTGGACTCTCTAAAATCGCCCTTACTACATCCAATGAGGACGAGTGGAAAAAGGTAAACGAGGTTTTTTAGGTTCTTCATAATCATCCTTAAAAAAACTTATAAAACAAAAATAGTTATAAACATAATAAGCCAAACAACACCCAGGAAATGCCAAAATTTTTCAACGTTGACAGTTACCTGCAAAACCTGAGGACCATTTTGCTTGAGGGCAAATCTTAAATAGATCAGCGCCAAAAGACCAAACACCACATGAAAAGCGTGTATCCAAGTAAATCCATAAAGGATTGAACCAAAGATCCCTGATGTGGTTAAGAAAATTCCTGTGCTCTTGAGGTGATACCAAAAGTAGCCCTGAATGATCATGAAAAGCATTCCAAAAGCTAACGTCATATTATTAGCTGTAAGAGCTTTACCCACATCTCCACTTTCAACTTTAACTTTTGATTGGTTCATGAACCAACTACTGACCAAGATGATCAAAGTACTAAGCAAAGGCAAAAAGAGAGACACTTTCTGAATCCCAAGTGGAGGCCACATGACCGCCGAAGAGCGATAAACAGCATAACCAAGAAACAAAGTAGCGAATAACATGGACCCCATGATTAGGGTCACAGTCATTGCAAGGCTATTTTGTAGCTGGCCTCTATTCATTATTAAGCCTCAACCAATTCTTCAGTTTGATATTGAAAGTCCCTTCCATTTTTCAGGTTTGGATTTCCAAGCTCATGAGGTCCACACTTCACAACAGGTATTTCATCATAGTTGTGATGAACTGGAGGTGAAGGAATAGTCCATTCTAAAGTTCCCACGTTCCATGGATTATTTACAGCTTTTGCCCCACTCTTAAGTGACCAAAGGAAGTTGATCACGAAAACAATCTGGAAGGCACCCATAAGGATCGCTGAAGTGGTAATCATCGAGTTAATAGGAATCAATCTTTGAAGAGATTCGTAAACAAATGGATTATAAATCCTTCTGTGCATACCGCCGTAACCAACCATCAACATTCCGAAGAAAATTCCATTTAATGGAATCATCGTTCCCCAGAAATGAATTTTAGCCATTGTTTCGTTCATCATCTTTCCAAACATCTTTGGAAACCAGAAATAAATTCCAGCAAATCCACCCAAGAGAACAGAAGCTGCCATAGTGTAATGGAAGTGACCAACAACAAAGTAAGTATCATGGAGATATAAATCGGTTGTAACTGTTCCAAGGTGAAGTCCTGTTAGACCACCTAGACCAAAAACAAAGACTACACCCAGTGAAAACAACATAGGAGAATCAAAGCGAATTGACCCCTTCCAGATAGTCCCAAGCCAGTTAGCAAAGAAAATCGCCGACGGGATTGAAATTGTCATCGTAAGAGTCATGAAAGATTGAGTGAGAAGAGGACTCATCTGAGTCGTAAACATATGGTGACCATAAACAAGAGTCGAAAGAATACTGACCGCAGTCATAGCGAGGGCCGTAGCCTTGGCACCGAAAGCAGGTTTACGAGAAAAGAAAGAGAGAAGATCTGAAACAATCCCCCATGCTGGGAGAATAAGAATATAAACTTCTGGGTGACCAAAAATCCAGAAAACGTGTTGGAAAAGAACTGGATCACCTGAGCCAGAAGTTGCCGATGCACCAGCAAGGAAGAAAGTTGTTCCCATTACACGGTCAAGAATAAGGAGAAGAACACCAGCACCTAAAACTGGAACGAAAATAGCGTTAAGAATGGCAGTTAACCAAAGACCCCAGATCGTAAGAGGCATATCAAAGTAGCCCATTCCAGGAGCACGAAGTGTAATCACAGTCGTGACGTAGTTTACAGCTCCCATTGTAGAAGAAACACCAAAAAGGAAGATGGCCACACACCATAAAGTCTGACCTGCCCCAGGACTTCCAATCAAAGTTGAAAGAGTTGGATAAGAGGTCCATCCCCCAGCTGCTGCCCCAAGAGGTAAGCAAAGGGAAATAATCAGAACAACACCTGATAAGAAGGCAAACCAAAATGAAAGCATGTTCAACATCGGGAACGCCATATCTCGGGCCCCGATCTGAAGAGGGATACAATAGTTACCAAAGGCGCCAATCAGAATCGGTGTAATAGCATAAAAAATCATAATGGTTCCATGCATGGTAAAAAGCATGGAATACGTATCTGGAGGAACTACTCCACCAGATTCAGAAAATAAAAGTGATCCTAAAACAGGAACAGGAACTCCAGGATAGGCCAATGTCCATCTAATGAGGAGAGCCATCATTCCGCCTAGACCCAGGAAGAAAATTCCGTACCACAAAAATTGCTTAGCAATTACTTTGTGATCAAAAGAAATAATGTACTTACTCCAGAAGGTGGTAGGTTCTGGGTGAATTTCGTTATAACCGCCGCTCATTTTATTTCTCCCACTTCCATCCCCACGCAAGGTTTGCATCGGAAGGATCATTTGTATTTAAGGCAATTTTTTCTGATGAAGTCATCCAACGTTTAAAATCTTCTTCTGAATAAACAGTTAGCTTTGCCTTCATTAAGTAGTGATGAGTGCCGCACATTTCAGCACAGGCAATATCATAAACACCTGGAGTTTTAACTTCCCACCAAACTCGAGTCACTCGACCTGGAATGGTATCAACTTTCAGTCTAACGTTTGGAACGAAAAAGGAATGAATAACATCCTTGGAAGTGAGGTGAAAAAGAATTTTAGTTCCAGTTGGAACACGTAAATCATTATTTGTCACAACATCGTCAGCAGTACCAAATAAATCATCTGGTCCAGCATAACGGAATGACCAAAGCCACTGTTGCGCCATCACCTCTACTCTAAGAACTTTTTCAGTCTTAGGATCAGGCCATTTCCAAAATTGATTTAAAAGATCATTGTTCGCAATACGAGCGATATTTAAATCGATTGTTAAGAAAACAGCTGCTCCGATCACGGCCGTAACTAATAAATGCTTCTTCTTATTTCCGTAGGTATAATAAGGTTTTTTATTTCTCTTCTGAGAGTAAAAGAAAGAAAAACCAAAGAGACCAATACAAACCAAAACGAAGTAAAAAATACAAAGCATTGTGGTGTAATTCCAAAGACTATCAATCAGGTGACCATTAGTCGAAATGTCCACTGGTGGCTTGGCAAGATCCCACCAACTAGCAGTTACATTAAGGTTTAAAAAGCCCATAATATTCCCTTTAATAAGTTCTTAACTTTCTGAATTATTTAACTATCTTATCTAATATCTATAAATTTTCTATTTAAAAAAAATCATTCCAATAAACACCAATGGCAGATAAATAAGCGATGCGTAAAAATATTTCCTCGCCCAACTCATTAAGTCATCCGCTGAATTAAGCTTTGGATAACCCATAAGGGAAAGGACCGTAAATGCTCCACCAATGAGCAGAATGAAATCTCGGTAATAACTATTTGTGACCTGTAAGTAATAAGGAACTAGAGAGATCACAGCGAGTAAAAATGTATAAAAAGTTATCTGGTGAACGGTATTTGAAAAACCGATCTGAGTTGGAAAAATTTTAAAGTCTGCGTTATTGTAATCTTTTGAATGATAGAGAGAAATGGAAAGAAAGTGCGGAAGCTGCCATACAAATAAAATACCAAAAAGAACTAGTCCAAAAAGGCTAATTGAATTTGTCACAGTCGTCCACCCCATAAGAGGCGGAATCGCTCCAGGAATGGCCCCTGCAAAAAGCGCCCACGAACTTATTTTTTTTAAAGGAGTGTAAAGAAAAACATAAGTCAGTGTAGCGATAAGACCTAATAAACCAGTTAAGTTATTAACAAACAAAAATAAGACCGCTAAACAGGAAATGATAAGACAAAGACCCATGATGAGAGCAACAGGAGGTGATATTCTCCCAGCAGGAAGTGGACGATTCTTTGTCCTCTCCATCAGACGATCTATATCTCTCTCCATCCAGCAATTAATCACACAGGCGCCGGCCACTAAACCAGATGTTCCAGCGATTGAAATAAGAGTTGTGAGAGTAGAAACTTCTCCCGGAGCTAGGAATAAGCCCAGAGCACTTGTAAAAATAACAAGTGCCGAAAGTCTAGGTTTTGTCAGTGAAAGAAAATCTAAAAATACTGAGACTTTTTTTTCACCAACAACATCAAAGGCTACTGAGGGCGCAGTCATAATAATAGCTCACAATAATTGAGATCTTAACTTACATTAAATGATGAGATTTTCAAACTGTAAATAATTGATAAAGCATTAGATAAATAATCACGCCCGTTACTGAAACGTAGAGCCAAATAGGAAAAGTGATTCTAGCTATTTTTTTATGTTTCTCCAGTTTACCCGTAAAAGCATAAACAAAAGTCATGATTATCATCGGAACCATAACTGCAGCTAAAATGATGTGAGGGATAAGGATGATTAAATATAATGTCTTTATCCAGCCAAGGTCAGGAAAGGTTGTTGAACCATGATTGTAATGATGAACTAAGTATCCAATCAAAAATATAGTAGAAAAGATCAGGGCCATGATCATGGAGATCTTGTGTTTTCTTTCGTCCCTATTTGATTTCTTAATAAAGTAATATCCCCACAACAAACAAAGTGTTGAGAGGAGATTGAAAAAAGCATTTTGAGTGGGCAATGAAATGAAGATCATTGGCTAATTATGAGGATCAAACTTTTTAGCGGCCCTAAAAAGAATATAGAAAGGAATGTAAGTTAAAAGAATAAAAAGGCCTAAAAAAATGATGGTGTAAGGTGTTTTATTCGCCTCATCAATTGAGGTATGACAGTTGGGGCAAGCCCAAGCTGTCATACTAAATAAAATGAGAAAAATAAAAAACGAAAATTTCATAGTAAGTAAATGAATGTGAACACTAGAATCCACACAAGATCAACAAAGTGCCAAAATAAACCTAGAATTTCTAGTCGATCATAATTTCCATTATCGTAATTACCCTTAAGGGCCAAACGATACTCACAGATCAAATAGATCACACCTGTGAGAACGTGAAGACCATGGAAACCTGTAATGATGTAAAAGGTCGAAGAAAATAAATTATTTCCGTGGATGAACTTAGAAAGAGTCATTCCCATGTGAACGAGATGAGTATATTCATAAACTTGGATACCAAGAAAAATAACTCCACCAGAAATAGTCACCAAAAGCCAGTTGAGCATAGCCTTTCTATCTTTGTTTTTACAGCCATCAATCGACAACACCATCGAGACTGAGCTGCAAATAAGAATAAAAGTTGCAAAACCGGATAAATTAATACCAAGATGATCTGCCGGAACTGGCCAATCCATCGTAGATCTCAAAACAGCATAAGCTAAGAGAAATCCAGAAAAAGACATGGCATCTGTGACAAGAAAAATCCACATGGCAAGCTTACCAATAGAGGCACTTCCAAATTGAGGATCGTTTCTAACTGGCATAGCATGGTCACTGTGATGAGCATTAGCTGACATAGATTGAGCTCCAAAAAAAAAGATTCTGAAATATCCACAGTTTATATGAGAGAATAAAAAGATGCAACCTTGTCGCTGCGTTTCAAACAAATAAATTGAAAGACAAATTCTAACACGCCACACCAATACTCTTTTTGTCCTTAATTGATTTTGAGTCAGTAGGGCCCTCTGAAATAAATTATTTAAAAAATAATAGGAGCAGCTCCTTCGAGAGATTGAAACTTTTGATTTAAAAATTTGAAATAAACTCTCTTTTTAAGGTTGAGAGATTTCACATAGGCATAAATAAGAGCAGGCTCTTCCATTAATAAGTTTGCGAGGGGAACTCTGACGGCACTCCACGCCTGATTTTTCCACTCATTAAGTTTTTCGGAAATATTCCTTAATTTTGATCTTCTCTTACAATCTAAATTAAGCTCCTCACAACGCTCTTTGAAATTTTGTAAAATAGAATTCAAAATTTCTGGAGAAACCGACTCCAATTCTGAGCGGCTCAAGCTTAAGCCAATTTGTGTTACTGTTGCCCCTAGCTTTCTCTCATCAGGTAACATCGTATCAAAGCCATCGGCTCCCATAATTTTACCAGGGATAAGAAATCTTTTTTTAAGATCTTTAATTCTCGCTTTATTCATTTCAGAGAACCAAAAAACTGTGATCGCCTCATCAGATTGATAAATAATTCGACTATGGTTTCTTAATGGAAGAAATATTCCTGAATTTTTTCTTAGATTTACATCGAGAGCCTCTTCCTCCCCTTCTGTATTAAAATCATAGTGAGAGCGCTGGAAATTTCTCCCGAGAACTCCAGGAATGCCAAAATAAGCCTTTTTCTCTGTACCTTTCCAATCCATCTTCTGTGAATCAAGGGGGAGCTTTTCCTGTAAAAGGTGAATTCTACCTTTAATCGCATCTCTATAGAGTTTATGATGCTCAGGATTGTCTAGGTCAAGAGTAAAGAAAGAAGCAACTCGATGCCCCTTTATAAAGTGAATTTGAGTTGTTGCAACAGTGACTCCGGCCTGAAGTCGACGATTCTTTAAATTTTCTTCGGCTATCATCAACTGTACTTTTGTTGAAGATAGCTTTCGCAGATTTATGCTAAATAAGTTTTGAATAACGATACCAGCAGTCAGAATATTAACGACACTGTAGCTTAGGCCTGCGTACAGGCTGATTCCACCATATCGTTGAAAAGTTCCACTATCACCAACTTGCCAGTCTTCTAATTCATTCAGTTTTTTTGGAAGTGATGTACCATCTGTCTTTTCATCCACTGTTTTTGTCTGGCGAATCATGATTTCTCTCGCACCTTTGAAGGGAGCCAAACCAACAGCCAGTATATTTGATGCTACAGTCCCCTCAAAACCCAATCCAAATTCGATTCTATTTCTTTTTACTTCTATCCAGCCCAAACTATTATCTTGGTCATAAAATGAAAACTTTGAGCTAGGCATCGCCTTAATATATCGAGATTTATTACGTGTCCAAATCGTATGAGCAAGAGGACCAAGTGAAATACTCGCATTAGAGTGCTGGTTTATCAGACTTATATTTCCATCAAGATCGATATAGATGGGAACATTATAGGGACTACCTAAAGTATTTTGAGTCTCAATAAAATCAAGATCGCCGCTTAGATCTTGCGCCATCAAGGAGGCACTGAAAAGGATGAGAAAAAAACTTAAGATTTTTATCATGTCCCAAGTATGAGCTCGTGACCTGTTAAAATGAAGTACTCGAGAACTTAATACATTCGACTGTCTATAATTTAGTCAGATCTAACTTATTAAAATAAAAGAGGGAACCCAATGGTTCCCTCTTTTTAGTATCTCGAAAATGGCAAGTGATTCTTTTGCCAAAGTCGGATTAAAGGATTGATTTAAGCTGAGCTGTTGAAAGGGCCTTATGATGAGGATTTTCTTCTACATGATGAAGAGAATCTTCGCTATTCTCACCCCAAATATAAGTTTCAAATTCTGAATCGAGATTAAGACCTGAAAAGAACTCTAGATTGTTTTTAAAATGTTCAGTGGTTATGACCTGATGTTTATAAGCATGGAAATAACCCCGCAAAAACGCTTTGAGACCCCCATGATCTTGTAATCTGTAGTCTAGGTAGCCCATAAAAGCCGCCCCAAGAGCATAGGCCCGGCTATCAGTATTCCGTTTATAGATTGACTGTGATCCTAGATTACTTCCTGAAAATCCTGGAGCAAGAAGTCGCTGATAACCCTTATCCCTCCAACTTGCTATCGCCTCATCAATCCAGCCAGAATTTCCATTGGCCGGGATTACACCTTTGGCAAAATAAGAATGTAACATTTCATGATCGAGGGCCCCAAAAGAGGTTGCAGTTGCACCAGCATGCTCCATTCCCCCTGTTCCCTTCATGGTTCCATAAGCGACAAATCCATCATGTCCCCAAGGGCCATAATCAGCTTCAAGCTCTTGCATAACCCTCAAGGCTTCAGCTTTAAAGCGTTTCGTGCGTTTCTTCCATGGTGAATAAACAGTTATTGGAATATTTTTTCCTGATAAAGATAAATAATTAAAATCAAGTCTTTTCATCCACCCTTGAGGAGTCATATGAAAATACGGACAGGATACAGTATAATGGGCAGGAAACTTGATGGACCAGCTCGTTGGTGAAGTTCTTGTCGCAACACCGTTTGTATAAATATCTTGCTCAATCTCCTCTGCTCCCTCAAATGAAAGATTCAAATTCATTTCATACTGATCGAACTCAAAATTTGAAGGGATATACTGCTCAAGGAACATTCGATCTTTTAAATCTCTGATCCAAAATGCTTGTGAAACAGACCCGAAATCACTATGAAAAGATATGTTTGTAGAAATCTCATTACTCAATTCTAAGACATGAATTCCTGGGCCAACAACTCGATTAACTTTTCTCAGTTGCGAAACGCCACCTGGGAATTTGATTAAATCCTGGCTTACTTTTTTGCCATCAAGCTGCATTGAATTTGGATAAGGAATGAGATCAAAAAGAGGGAATCCTGAATTTTTAGCTTCAAATGTAATTCGCGTTCTTACAGTAGCGCGCTCTTCAATCATATCGTAATGAATAGAGTAATCTGCTTTTTTAAAGTCTACGAAAATCGCCCTTCCGTTTTGGACATCAAAATCAGGCGGAGCGAGGTGAAGATTGGCATAAGCAGCTGAAGAAATGAGAGAGAATAAGAAAAATATTTTTTTCATTCTTGGGCCTTAAAGTTATTTTTGTATTCACATGCTTTTTCTAAAAGCCAACTGAAAACAGGACGGGCAACATTCGGAGTGGATTTTTCAGGATGATATTGAACACCTAAAGCAGTAAATCCTTTATACTCAATTGATTCTGCAATTTTGCCATCGTTTGAATAAGCGCTCACTAACACTTGAGGGTAATCTTCCTTGTGAGATTGATAATAATCAACCCTAATTCCCTGGTGATGGAGCTCAACCCCTCTAAATTTTTTGTTTCCATATAATGAGCTCATCAGGGAAGGAGTCTCGGTGATATCTATTTTATCCAGTTTGTATTGACGATTAGGGATACCTAATTCAGTGGCAATATCTAAGTAAAGTGGCAGCCCCTGGGCCACCGACATCATTTGCATTCCTCTACAAATTCCTAACACCGGGAATTTTTGAAATTCTTCTGGTCTTGAGATGATTTTTTTTAAGATTGTATACTCGAAAAGATCTCTTCTTTTACCTTCGTCTGTGAACTTAACAAGATGAAGATTGTTCTCCGTATATGTTCTTAATTCCGGGCCAACGTCTTTTAAATAAAACTTAGGGTGAATATCAGCACCACCAGGTATGATAAGGCTATCGATTGTCTGAAGATCTTCAAATGAATGAGGTCTTGCGCTTAAGTCTTTAAATTTTACTGAGTATCCCATCATAAGACCAAGAGACCTTAATCTTGTCTTCGTAAAAAAATCACACTTCGTTGTACATCCTATGACAATGGCACCAGGAGATTTGAGCTTGCAAGATGCATCGGCTTGGGAAAAATTTAAAAATAGAAAAGTAGCAAAGACTAAATATTTATAATTCATGGAATTCACCTTTCTTCTATTTTAATTGACTCTTAATAATCAAAAAACATAACTCCAGATGAGGCAAAATCTACTCCCTATAAAATGCTAAAAGCCCGATTCCAAGTAGAGTGCGCGGCGAATCAATATCAGTTAAAGCGGCCTGAAAATAAACATCCCCATTTTTACTTACCCCGGCAGAACTAAAGAACACTGCATCCTGATTATTATAGTCAACTCTGGCCGGCCCCTTATCAGTTTGAACGACATCACCCTGAGTTAATAATCTTTTTAAATTCCCATTTTCATAAACCCAGAGAGTTTTGCGTCCCTCTAAATCATTTCCCCTAAAAACTAATATTCCATTCCTTAATTTGGGTGAGAAATAATCTAAACTACCAACATCTTGACCAACTCTGACCACAGAATTGAGAGCTCCGTTCTTAACAATAACAAGAACCTCTCCCCTATCATCTGTAACAACAAGTGCTATGCCTTCTTGATCAAATGAATACTGATGTCTAAACGATTTTATAATCGATTGAGGGTCACTATCTCGGTCTTTTAAAATTGTCTTAAATTCTCCATCCCACAGGATTAAGTCATCTGGTGCATTTTCTGAAAGATGATTCTGCCTTCTTTTAAAAATGAACTCTCCATTCTCATTAGTCATTGGGGGAAAAAGATGTGAAGAAGAATTTTTAAATAATGAAGAAACGACATCATCCTTCCAGAGATTAAAGGATTTATCATCATCTTGCAGACGATATATATAGAAACCATTTTTAATTGGTAAAAAAGAGTCAATAAGTGAACTTAATGGCCCTAAATCTCTAAGCTTCTTTTGTTTTAATTTTTCAGATTCAAATTCAAAAAATGTATTGAGCTGAGACTCATTAAATTCATACCATGAAACGATACTATTAAGTTCCACAGGACGTGAAAATAGGGAGGAATTAGATTTTGCTAATACTTCAAACTCAGGTCTAAATCTCGCAAGAATCGAATCTCCACTAGAATCTTTACAGCTTAAAAATATTCCACTCTCAGCGGCCAGCGGATCAGAAGAATAACAAGAAATTCCCGGTGCAGAATTAAAATGATCTGAACTATTGAATCTAGCGATCAACTGGGGTTTAGAATATGAGGCAAAGATCGTAAGAGAATGAAAAAAACAAATGAGAGTAAGAAAAGTCTTCATCAAATTATTATAGCGAGTTACCTTAATTTCAATTCCATCATTTTCTTACTGAGAATCAGTTCTTAAGCTTTCGAGTCAACTACTCTCTATTTAATTTGATATTTTAGCTTGGACGGTTAACTAGCATTTTTGCAACTTGGATAAAAGAATCAAAAAGCTGCACTCTTAAAGAATCGGAAATTGTAGATTTCAAAAGCGCCTGACGCATGCAATAGAGCCACTGCTCAGCTTCGCTGGGACCGATGGAAAAGGGATTATGCCGCATTCTTAATCTTGGGTGCCCAAATTTTTCTAGATAAAGCTGGGGACCGCCAAGCCAACCTGATAAAAAAAACTTTAATTTAACGGCTGACTCTTTCATATCACGACCAAGATGAGTAGCAAGACAGTCTTTGGCTTCGGGATCATTACTCATTATTTCATAGAAATCATCAACTAATTTTTCTATGAAAGGCATTCCGCCGACTTCATCAAATAACATTTAATACATCCAAAAAGATCCTGTGGGAGTTTTACGATCAGTCAGATCCACGATAACAGTTTTTGATTTTCCCAATTTTTCGACTTCTAAAAGATAGCTGCCTTGATACTCATCCTTAATAAACTCATCATAAGTTTTCTCAACCCAATCATGCATTTTCTCTGGATTCCAAGCTTCAAGATGAATATGAGGTTCTTTTGAGCTCCATTTGGCTTGAGGTCGTTTGAGTATTTTTAATATATGAACTTCCTTACCCGTTAGTGGTCCCCCAATAAAACGTTTAGGGACATCAATAACATTTTGCCAGTTCTTCATAAAGGGCTCGAGAATTCCACCAATTCTTAAAAAACTAATTCCGAATGCAGAACAACCTGCTCCCTCACCTTTTAAAGGATCTGCCTGTAAGCCTGAGTAAATTTGACCAAAACCAAGTCTCTCATACTCATCTGCATAGCGAAGCATTCTTTGACAAGTGGCCGGAGAAATAAGGGCCTTAAAGGCGCCTCGTCTAGGGGAGCCTTCGTAAGATGACAAATCTTTTAAAATGTCTGAGTCTTTTTCATACTTACCTTTATAAGTGTGAAACATGACACCCATGCCATATTTCTCTTTAAAAATTAATTCTCTTTCGTTGGAATCATCAGTTGAAGTTTGCCCTCGAAAGATTCTTTCACCAGTTGAATCACACGAAACTTCAACAAAAACATGACTTATTCCAAAGGCCCTACGACCTTGAGTATAGGCCAGAGAGTTTTTAAGAGCAGAAATAGTCATCGTAAATGGACTTTTCCAATTAATACCAAGAGGAGAGCGTAGGAGATGTAATGTGATTGAGTCTGCAAAGGCAGCAGAGGAAAAAATTAAAAATAAAGAGAAATAACCAACAATCCTTGTCAAACAACACCCCTATTAAAACTAATAAAACAAATCATTTTGTTTATCAGAAAAGAGTCCATTATAATACGAAAGAAAGTTAATTGAACTATCCCAAATATAAAAATGAGGAAATGTATGAAACTTGTTTCAATTCTTACCCTGGCCTTTTTGTTTGCAAACGTTTCTTGCTCAATGTTGAATAAGTCTTGTTGTGCAAAAAAAGAAACGACATCTTGCTCTAAAGAAGAGTGTAAAAAGCCTTCTTGTGAGAAAGAAGAAAAATGTAAGGATGGTTCTTGCAAGAAAGAAGAAAAGAAGCCTTGCTGCGCTGATGATCACTGCAAAAAGAAATCTTAGTCTAAAAATTAGGCCTGACTCTCTTGATTAAGTCTATCATTAAGCCTTCTGATTTGATTCCATTTCAGAAGGCTTCAAATTTCAATAAATGACTTTAACTAAAGGAAAGTCTTTTCTCATCTCTTCTAGCAATTGCTTCATGTGAATTTCACCTTTAGTTTCAAGCGTAAAAAAAACGTTTGTCCCAGTGATACCAGTCTCATTTGAAGTTCTATCATGAACAACTTCAAGAATGTTAGCGCCAACATCTTTTATGACTTTTGTTAACTGATGAAGAACTCCTGGTCGATCACTAATAGGAATAGATATTCTGATCTTACGATGAGACTCGATAAGTCCACGATCAATAATTCTTTCCAATAAATTGACGTCAATATTTCCACCGCATACGACGAGGACAATTTTCTTGCCTTTAAATTTTTTCGGATTTTTTTGAAAGAGCTGGTCAAAAAGTGCCAATGGTAATGCCCCGGCCCCTTCGGCAATCACTCTTGCTTTTTCCATCAATTGCAAGATGGCCCATGCCATTTTCTCATCATCAACAAGATGTGAGCTATCAACTACAGACTTTAAAGATTTAAACATATCTTCATTAACATTTTTGACTCTAATACCATCTGCAAAAGTCTCCGCTTTATTGGTCGTAATAATTTTCCCGGCCGCCAAGGATTGCGCCATCGAAGAACAACCAGAGGCTTGACCAGCAATAACTTTTGCTTTTGCTTTTTTTGCCTTGAGAACCTGTCCCATACCAGATACTAATCCTCCACCGCCAATCGAAGAGAAGACATAATCAACTTCAGGCAATTGCTCCAATAACTCAAAAGCGACAGTCCCCTGTCCTGCAATCACATAAGGATCATGATAGGGATGAACGAAAATCATTTTCTTTTTTTTCATCATTTCTTGAGCGACTTCAAAACACTCTTCAATATTTTTTCCCTTAAGGATAACAGTTGCTCCTAATGATTCCGTGTTTCTAATTTTGGTTAAAGGCGATCCTTCTGGCATTATGATTGTTGCTTTAATTTTAAACTTTTGAGCTGCCCAGGCCACTCCCTGAGCATGGTTTCCAGCACTCACAGCAAGAACACCTAATTTTTTTTCAGCAGCATTTAATTGTGAAATTTTATAAGTAGCTCCTCTCATTTTAAATGAACCGATAGGAAGCATGTTCTCGAGTTTTAAAAAAACCTGACATTGGTATTGTTGAGAAAGCCACTCGTTATAGACCAATGGTGTTGGCCCTATCATGGGAGATAATTTCTGATAGGCTTTTTTAAGCTGTCCAAAATCTACGATCATAATTTCTCCTATAGATAATGCTGAAAGATAACTCTTCCACCGAGGATATAAAACACAAAAGCAGCGAACCTCAGTAGCCATTGACTTGGAAGAGATTTTAAAACAAAAGATGCTCCGTAAAAAAGACTGCAGATGAGAAAAGTTATAATTCCGACTTCTGTGGCTGTCCAATGAGGATAAGGAAGAGTACCTAAACTGACACCAGAGATGAGGGCATCAAGACTTGTAGCAGAGGCTATAATAAGTAACGAACCAAATCCCCAAACAATTGACCTGTCATCGGAATTAAAACTTTCTAGAAAAACTTTTGTCCCCAATCCAATAAAGATTGAAGCGACTATCAATTGGAACAAGTAACCATAATCTGAAAAAGATAGATAATACCCTGCATGACTTCCAAGCCAGAGCATAAAAAATTGAAAGAATCCAAAAAGAGTACAAATGATTAAGCCACGTCTAAATTTATGATGAATTGATATGTCTAGATTGAGAATACCTAAGGCAAAACTAGCAATCCCTGCATCCAGCGCCAGTGCACACCCCAGAAGTAAGATCTCAAGACTCAACATTAATCATCCTTTGATAGTAATATTTCATCATCTTATGGGTGAAAAAGCAAAATGATCATGTTACTCTATGTCTATGAGAAGTTTTCAACGTCTAGTTAGCCTTTGTATCATAGGAACATATCTGGTCATTTTGGCCGGGGCCATCGTGCGAGGTACGGGCTCAGGTTTAGGTTGCCCTGACTGGCCTAGATGTTTCGGCCAGTGGATTCCACCTATGGATATTCATGAACTCCCTGACAACTATAAAGAAGTCTACAAGATTGCTGGGAAAACTATCGCAGACTTTGACCCCTTTAAAACCTGGACTGAATACATCAACAGATTACTTGGTGTTTTTCTAGGCCTTGGAATAGTGTCACTATTTATTAAGTCTTTTAGTTTCAAATACACAGAAAGAAATCTTCCATGGTTTTGTGGTGGACTACTTTTTATTATACTCATCCAAGGTGGAGTTGGTGCATTGGTTGTATCAACCCATCTCAAGCCTTACATCATAACTGTTCATATGTTTCTGGCCATATTGCTTTTATTTGGGCTTCTCTACCTAAGCAAATATTGTGAAGATCTCCAAGACACTGCAATTGTCCCTCAAATAGACTCTAAGGCCATTGGAATATCAAAATTATTAGTCACGCTTCTCTTCTCTCAAATCCTGATGGGAACTCAAGTCAGACAACAAGTTGATTACCTTCTACGGGACACGCAAAGTGCGACTCAAGACACGGTCATTTCTCAACTTGGTTGGTTTTTCTACATCCACAGATCTTTTTCTCTATTGATTGTGGCAGTATTCCTCTATCTCCTCATTTATTTTCATCGCTCAAGATACAACCGCCATGCTTTTTTCCTCACTCTCATGAGCTTTTTTTGCGTACTGGCCAATATTTTCTCTGGAGTTATTTTGAACTATTTCCAGTTTCCTGCTTCGGCCCAACCTCCCCATCTCTTTTTTGGAGTTTTGAGTGTTGGTCTTATTTATGGATTAGTTCTTCACCTTAAGGGCTCTCTTTTGGAGGAATAAAGTTTCTGCTTCTTGCAAACTCATACATCACAATAGATGCAGCAACTGAGACATTCAGACTTTCGACTAATCCGAACTGGGGAATCTTGACCCACTTAATATCCGGGTAGTCCTCTTTTTTAAACGTAACCCCAAATCCTTCATGGCCCAAAATAAAAACTGAGTTATCAGGCATCACAACTTCATGAATTGATTCAGAAGCCTCTGAATCAAGAGCGTAAAAAGTGAATCCTTTAGATTTAAAATAGTCATAACTTTCGAAAAATGATTTTCTCATCGTCCATGGAACTCTTTTTAAGCAGCCTTTTGCAGGTAATGGGTCAAAAAAGCTTGTTCCAACCACATCAACGGCTTGGGCCCCGAGAGCTTCAGCCGAGCGAATAATTTTTCCTATGTTAAAATCAATTTTGAGGTGATCCAAAATGAGGACAAAAGGAAAGGGGCCTGGTTTTGACATCATTTTATTAAGAAGACGCTGCCTCTCAAAACTCTTTTGCATATATTGACGTTTATTCATAAAATAATCTTATATAAATCTCTTTGAAAAGGCGATCACATGTTAGGTCTTCTCGCCCTTGGCTTTACATCTCTAATGATTTACACCCTCGTAAAGAACGCACTATTTGGCATACAACTTAATAAAACAAGTTCCTTTCATGGTCCTCTTGAATTAGTTATTCCTGTTGGTGCAAATCAGAGTATTGTTTTTGAGCGTTGGTTAGACGCGATTGATTCATTCACACCCTTTAATGGACAGCTAAAAATTCATTTTCTTTTTGATGGCGTTCAGCCAGACCTAGATCAATGGAAAAAACTCTCATCAACTTATCCTTGGATAAAAATTCATCACTTCACCCAAAGACCGAATGAGACAGAATCATGCTCTTGGATGATTGATCAAATTTCTTCATCTATCGACTCATCTGTTATTATGATTACAGACCCACAAACCATACCTGGGCCTGAGGCGCTTATAAGCCTTGGAAGTTTTATCAGTGAAAAACAAATTCCGATTTATACTATTCCTCAAACGGCACAAGTCTCAATCTTAAGTGAAGCCATTTTTAGTCTTAATCCGACTCTTACCTTTATTTCATTGTTTGGAATAAAAAAATGGAGAAAACATTTCTCCCAAAATCTCTTTGGAACTTCAGATGGTCTGTTATGTTTAGATTTAAAACTTTTTCGATCTATTGACTTTAAATCGATGGGTATCACTTCTTGGAAAGACGCTGCTGCTCTTGAAATGCAGGAACAAGAAATTCGTTTCCAAATAGCCTTTGGTGAAAAATTTCTCAAGAGATTCCACTCTAAAACTCTGGATATGGCCCTTGAAGAAATTGCTCAAACATGGCAAATGATGTGGAATAAAAAAAATAAATCTACTTTTTGGATTTTTGCAGCATCAGTCTTTGTCTGGTCGTTTCCAGTCCTTTGTCTGATCACTCACCCTTTCTGGGCCATCGCCAGTTTCTTTCTTTTAGTGCTTTTTAGATTTTTTACTAAAATTGTTTTTCAGGAGTCGTGGACATCAGTTGTTCTGCATCCAGTCGGGAGTGGTTTTTGGGTTATAGGTTTAGTTAAATTTTTGATTTATAAATTCAAAAGGGAGCAAGTTTAAACCTGCTCCCTTAAGCATAAATTAGCGACAAGATTTATTCAGAGAAACAATAAATTCTAATTCAACATCAGGCCAAGTCACTCCTTCGTGCTTTTCATAACAGGCTTTTGTGATGGCCGATAAACTATTTTTTAATCCAAACTCTAAAACATCCATTTTACCTAAAAGAGATAGAATTGAGTTTTTTTCATCATAAGAAAATTTCATCTCAACTAATTTAGTCACCCCATTCATCGTAAACTCAACTTGTGCTTTATCAGCATTAACTTGAGTCACCTTACCTTTAATTTTGGTTCCTTTGGCCATTTTCTTAAAGAAAAAAGTCATAATTTTTACATCACGACCTTTATCTCCAGAATCAACAGACTGAGAATTAACGTCAATGCTTGCTGACTCAAGAAGTGCCGGGATAGAAGCAGCTTGAGTGGCAGTCAGTTTAAAATCAGAAAATTTGGCTTTCACCCCTACTTTTTTAGGAGTTTTAAAAGCAGTCCAACTTAATACTCCTGATTCTTTTTTAATATCAAAAGTGCAGAGTTGCTTACTGGCCTCAGAAGAAAAAGAAATAAAAATTAAAGAAATAAGCAGTAGTGATTTCATGTCAAACTCCACATTTAATAAATAAAACATTCAATATAGGCCACCCCATTGTCATTCAGTCTCCAAATCTTTACAATTGAAAAAACTATAGCAACAAGGATGGATTATGGGTTTTGGTCGTAAAAGCAAAGCTGTCAAAATGCTACGCCGCAAAGGACAAGCGAAGAAAAAAGCAAAAATTAAAGAAAAAATTGCTGCTGGCAAAGCTAGCAAGAAAAAGTAATTTTAGATTTTTCTGCCATGGCCCTGGAGTTCAACTTCACGGGCCATTTTTTTTATCTGAGCCATAAACAATTTCTAGTTAGACCACCCTAAATACTTTTCTTATTTTCATGAAAAGGCCCTAAAATAGAAGAATCATCTTTGAACGGAGTCGAAATGAAAAACCACTATAAATTGGTCATAGGTCTGATTGCTGGGATTGTTTTAGGAACGCTAGTTCATCCTTATCAAGATGTTGTCTGGGTACAAAAGATAAATGAGCTTCTCATGGTTCCAGTGGGTCAAATCTTTCTGCGTCTTCTCTTTATGATTGTTGTACCCATGGTTTTCTCGGCACTCGTCTTAGGTGTTTACGATCTGGCCAAGCATCAGGGTGTTGGTAAGGTTGCATCCAAGACACTCCTTTATACTGTCATCGCTTCTACTTTCTCAGTTCTCATAGGAATTGGTCTCGTCAATTTCTTTCAACCTGGAAAAGGTTTTAAAGTTGATACGTCACTTTTTGAGACAACTAAATCTAATATCGAAACAATTACTCAAAATGCAAAAAGCTCGAAATCATTTGCTCAAGCCTTAGTTGAAGTTATCCCAAAAAATCCACTTGAAGCAGCAGTTAAGGCTCTCGAAGGGGAAATGCTCGCCCTTATGTTTTGCGCTCTATTTTTTGGTTTTGCATTCTACCTCTATCAGAAAAATTCTGAGGAGAAAGTTGAACTTCGAATTATGGCCATCTTTGAGGAAATTTTTAATGCCTCTCTCAAGATTGTAGAGCTTGCCATGAAGATTGCTCCAGTCGCGGTTTTTGCTATTGTGTTTAACACGGCTTTTCGTTTCGGACTGAGTATTTTTGAATCCCTTTTCTATTTTTCAGCAGTTGTTGTTCTAGGTCTTCTCATTCAGCAATTTATTGTCTACTCGGCCCTACTTAAATTTGTGGCCAAACGATCCCCTCTTAAATTTTTCTCTGATACAAAAGATGTCATGCTCTATGCATTTTCAACTTCATCATCAAATGCCTGTCTTCCCAAATCAATTGAAACGGCCGAAACAAAACTCGGTCTAACACCAGCTGTCTCTCGATTTGTATTAACAGTAGGGGCCACAGCGAATCAAAATGGCACAGCTTTATTTGAAGGTGTAACAGTGCTTTTTCTTGCGCAAGTTTTTGGAGTTGATCTTTCTACAACTCAACAATTGCAAGTTGTACTTATGTGTATCATCGCAGGGATTGGAACGGCCGGAGTACCTGGAGGTTCACTACCTCTGATCATGATTATTATGAATGGCGTTGGAATACCTGCAGAAGGAATTGCCCTGATATTGGGAGTCGATCGTTTTCTGGATATGTGCCGGACAACTCTTAACGTCAGTGGGGACCTCGTTATTGCCGCTCTCGTTGATGATAAAAAGTCGCCCCTCCCTGAAGTTTTAACTTAGTTTCCCTTATTGAAGTGCCTCAAAAGATGATTTTTTATCTCTAGGAGGCACTTAATAAAAACAAACACTTGCCCCATCTTTGCCTCAATAAATCTGCTCAAGTAAGCCCTATAACTCGCCGTTAAGACGTTCATCTAAGCAATGGAGAGTTATGAAAAGAACAAAAGTAATTTTGTCTCTCGCGATGGGTTTAATCATCTCTAGAGGAGTTGTTTCAAGTGAAATGAATTGTCATTCCACTAAACTTGAAAGCAATCTCAAGGACATTCAAAAAGTCGCTTTATCATCACAGGAGTGCCCTGCTCCTTCATCTAAGCAATTTGAACTCATTTGTGATCAAATCTATACAAAAAAAGAGGCCACAGACGAAAGTGACCTTAGTTATAGCTATCAAGAAACTCTGTGGAAAATGTCTTGTGCTCAAGAGGGTGATGAAAATTTAGATGAGGCCAGAAAGAAAATTCAATCCATGTGGACTAAATATAGGACTTCTTTCTCTTGCGACTATCCAGGTGTCAAAGTCCCTCGTGGGAATATCACCAAATTAAGCTTAGACACAGGGTTTAGTATTTTTATTTTAGATGCTGTAAAAAATTATAAGCTGGATATGAATTTTAAAGATCCTTCAGATGGAAAAACTATTATGGATTACATCAACGAAGAGATTCAAACCTACAAAAAGTCTACTGTCGACGTGAGTGCGAAAATTAAAGAATACGAAAATCTATACCGACTTCTTGAAGCCCAAGGTGCTAAGCACTCAAAGGATTTATGATTAAGCTCTTAATACCAGCTCTCTTAATATCATTTCATGCATGGAGTGAAGAATGTTCCGCCCCACTCCCCTTAGATGGGCAGCCCATTATGGAGCTCATGGATAAAAAATGCTTTTCTCCTGAAATGACAAATGATGATATTCAAATGGAACTTGCGACTCAAAAGAAAATAAAAAAATTCTGTAAAAAATGTCATAACCCTTTTCTAGAACCGATCCAAAAATCGGAAGAAGGCAAGCTTCAAAAGAAGCAAAAACTAAGTGAGACTTTATTCGCTGAAGTTGAAAAAGAATTAAGTTTCATCACATTAGATCTTATGAAGGTCAGATCATCCTTTAAACTTCCAATTGACCCAGCTCAGGCCAGAATGGATTGTCAGTTGGATAAAATTGAGCCTTCATGCTTATCAACTGAGAACCATAAGTTAGAACTGCAGGGTTTAAAGAAATTGATTAAAAAATCTCAAAACACTGTTGCAACGGAGTTGGCCAACATCCTTTCAGGTAAGACGAGCAAAGGAGAATCTCTTCTCAAAAGAACTGGGGAACTAAAATGCAACGACATCAGAGAGCAAGATATTCAATTTGCTCAAATGAGATATCATGAATCCTTACTTGATTCTGAATTTATAGAAAATTTAAGAGAATTCTCACTCAATAAATCATCCAACCTCGAAGAAGAAATCGAGAAGATGTTCAAAACTGAAAACAACAGTAATTTTTCTGGCCCATTGAGAAAACTTTCTACACATCCAATCTTTAAATCTTTGATTCAGAATCCAGACGAATTAAAAAAATTTTTAGCTTCAGTTTCACCTTCGGATAAAAATGAGTCCATTATTGAAAAACTTTATGGTAAAGCCCCCGCAGAGACATTTACGAAAAATATTGCCCAAAGATGTAGTAATGTCGTGAAGCATACGAATGAGATCCTTGAAAAAATTTATTGTACTCCAAACTTTTCTTTCATTGCTGATAACTCACTGGCGATGAGTCTAGTGAATAAGAAAAAACTGACTGATCTCAATAATCTAGAATTAGAAAGTTATGTCCAGGCCAATTGTACTGAAATGAATTCAATTACTGAGGGCACAAAAACAGAAAGTATCAATGAATTTTTAAAATTAAATAAACATAATGACCCAGCTCTCGTAAGCCTTCCAAAAGAAAACTTTAAAACGGATGCTTTTAACCGTTCGATTGGAAATGATGGTCATGCTATTTGTGAGGCACAAAATTCAAATAAATGTGCCAAAGAAAGTAAGGTTTCAGAATGTATTATGCTCTCTTATATTCAAAAAACTAAAAATGACAAAAGCTACAAAGAACTTGCAAAATCATCTGATCAAAATATCAATGAGATCCTCAGATCTTTAGTTGGTGCCGGTCTTCCACAGAACGAATTTGGTGTTGATAGCTATGCTGTAAATCTTCTAAAGGATGAAGGGATACTTCCTGGTGCTCCTAAAACTGAACATCATCAACCTAAGGATGTTACAGGTTTTCATAAGGAAACATCATCCATTCAAAAATCGATGAAATTAAGTCCAGTTGGTGGCGCCCAAATGGCGCAAAATTCAACAAATCATATACTTAATTCTGCCTTTGAAAATGGCGCTTCAGAAAGTTTAAAACCAGAACAATCTGGAACGAAGCCTGGGATAGAATTTAATCAAAAATCTCCTGCCTTCAGTTCCTTAAACGAGGATGAGCAAAAGAAGATTTTAAATTACTTAAAAAACAGACCTACTAAACAAGAGATTAAAAATGATTCTCAAGAAAAGAGGCAGGATATCGCAAGGACCACGAAAGAAACGCATTCATTTCCTGAGTCTCAAAACATTCCTATTTATGATGGAGCTCCAACAAAGACAGAAAGCACATCTACCTTCATGCCAAAAATAACTCCTGTGACGAAAGATCAGCTTTCAGCGTCCAATAAACGCTCTATCTCTGAATCATTTAATAAGGCCCTACAAGATGCTCAACTCAAACGCTCACCGGCAAGTGTAGATAGACAAAGTGTCCCAAGCTTATCAATTTCTAAAAATGAACTTGGCATTAACGAAATAGGCATAGAGGCAAGTGAAGAAGATTTGAGCAAGGTTGGTTTATTTAAAGAAAAACTCAAGGAACTACTTTCTACAAAATCTGATGAACTCGTGAAACTTCAGGAAGGTGAAAAATTTATTATTCACATTAATCAACATGAGATCTTACTGATCTATAATCAGGAAAAAAAGATCTATGAGGCAAAATGTAACGATAAATCACTTCCAGAGGATTATCTCAAGACAATTAGTCACTATTTTAATGTCACATTGAAAGAAGGCCCTGGAAAAAGAGAAGCATTATTAAAAGTTTTTAATGTTTCTCAAAACGATAAAGTTAAAGAACATTCCAAGTAAATTCTTTTAGAGCTTTATTACCCACGACATCTTCCACAATAACTTCAACCTTATGCTGTCCAGGGGTAAGGTTGAACTCCGCTCGTGGTTTGTTCGTAGAAAAATTGAGATTTATTAATATTTTTCTGCAGGAGTAATCTCCACACGTCCCTTTCAGGTAAAAGTCACTTATATAATCGACATCATTTTTACCTGATGGAAGATAAACAAAAGTCCAAACTTCTTTTTCTTGTCCTTGATCGAGGCGATAAGAAATTTTGTGTGGAGGTAAGATGAACTTATGATGAAGAACGAGATCACTCGTTTCAACAAATATTCCATGGCTCCCTCTTACTTCAGTCACTCCATCCAGAGCTTTATGATTTTTAGAAAGACCAATTCTTGAAATTGTAGGTGCAATAGTATCTGTAAGGGGCTCCATCATCAAAAAGGGATTTATATAACGTCCATCAGATCCAACAACCAGAAGATGGAGATGGTGATAAACTTCACCATAACTTGTGACAGGCCATTTCACCACTTGTCCAATTAGTGTTCCAGGTGAAACTTTTTCTCTCGTGGAATAAGCTTTTTTAATCTCTTCTGTAATGCTCTCTTTAGCAACATGATGATATTTCCAGACGAAACCTTCATCATCCAGGATGGCAACTTCCCAATAAAGGTGATTCCCAGAAACATAATTTTCTATATTAACAACCTGGCCCCCAGCTGCAGCATATATATTTTGATCAGGAAGAGACCTAATATCAAGACCGTCATGCCAATAAGGGGACCCAGAGTAGTCCTGATAAGATTGCATATTATGCCCAATTGATAACAATGGAAAAGGCCAGGAGTGAGATTTTTGGGTCGTAAATTTCCCCGTGGCAAAATGATCTGCTTTTGTTTTTACTAAGTTTTCATGCGCGAAAGTAAAATTAGAAATAATAATTAACAAAAAAATTAGTTTCATGTGAGCCTTATTGAATAAAACGAGAAAATGGATCTATTGGAAAGTTGCCAGAGATTTTCAGACCCACTTTAAGATGTTTTTGCTTTTTTACTTGGTAGGCATGATCAACGTCACTATTCATGTAAACAATTTCAGCAACGATAGGCCCATCAAACAATTCGTTTTGCAGACCAGTGACCCAAAGGATTCTATTATTTTTGAGAAAGTTTCTATTTTGCTCAGAAACAACAAGTCCTATTCCAGAGTCAGAGATATCACAGACTCTAACTTTGAATTCATTACCAAAATCTTTCTGACCTAAATTAACAGCAGGTTTAAGAGTAACAAACTTTTCTTGTTGTTGTTTAAAGATAACCCGCTGACTTCTCCTCAACTCTTTTGATTTAACAATTACAGGAAAAGTAAAATGCAAAGCATCTGTTTTTCTTCTAAAATTAGAAACTTTAAAAACAGTATCTCTGTATGAGAGTTTAATATAAAGAGGGATCTCAGAATCTATCTTGTAGGTTTCGTCATCAAATTTGATAACGACTTCCCTCGCAATAAAATCAATTTCAAAATAATGGATAGGAATAATATTTTTACCAAGAACACTGGATTGCCAAAGTATATTACCAGATGTGGCCGAAGACCTTTGCAAGATCCTGAGAATTTCCCGATACTCCATACTAGAGCGGTATTGTTCTGAAATGTTCATTTAATAAGATTGCTAGAAATAAAACGGATTGACAATCTTTCAAGATAACCGACATTTGCAATCAACTTTAAGGGCCCCATTCTTGCTCACCCCTCAGTCATGGAGGGTATTGAATGGCCAAAAAAATTCTTTTTATGGTTTTTCTTTTTATAAATATTTTTGGTCTTGTTCAGGCCATTCTAGAAGCTTTTATCAAGTCTTAGTCTGTAAGACATTCAGGACCGACAATATAGTCACCTTTAAGCCAAGACACAATCTCAAGTGATAGGACACTTCCTTCAAGATTAAAAAGTTCAAGAAGATTGGATTTCATTTCCTGACTAATACCGTCCAGCCCCGTGGCCAAGAAAAGTAAACGATGCTCGATGATAAGTTGTGATAATTTTGGTGAACAGAGAGTTTTACAACTGGCCTCAAATGCTTGTGCCGGTTCAAGCTCATTCTTCAAAACCATGACTGAGGCAAGATAGAGCAACTGAGATAAATAAGGCTGGTTCATTAAATTAAAACTAATGCCTGAGATTTGATCTAAAAAATGCTCATCCCTACCTGAGAAATAGCGCAATTTTAAAAATTTACAATTTTTTGGGCCATCATTAGCAAAGAGATTCTCCCAGATGAAAGGCTTTCGACCAATCAGTTGTGAAACTTCTATGAGATGTGATGCTGGAATTTCATCTGAAATTACTTTCGGTCCTGTCCAACAAACTTCGACTCCGGCCGCAATGGCCTGTGACAGGCCCTCTACATATAAGGGCGGACGAGCTCCAAAAACTTTATCTAGGATGGGATCAAATGAATAATAACTAGGACAAAAAATAAGCCCATCGGAAAAAAATTCTTTAGCTAAATTGACGACAGATTTTTGAACATCCAAAAGTTTGTCCGTGGATGGCATGTCATCAAAAAAAAGACCTAGATAATCGAGCTTTAAATTTGAAAGTATTTTTAATTTTTCTCTTAAATGTTTCCAATCTTCATTCGAAATTTCCGTACCTAACCCAAAAGGACTAATAGCAACACCAAACTTAATCCCATGAGAATTAAAATTTTGTTTTAGATCTTCAAGAAAATTTAGATATTCTACTGGCCAATATTCACGCCAAGATTTTCTTAAAAAAGCATCTCTCTTAGGGGCATAAATATAAAAATCGCCCCCATAATTTTTCATAAAGGGAGCGAATGTTTTGCGCGCTTCTTCTGGCCAGGAAGGTCCAAAAAAACCTTCTACAATTCCAATTTTTGTCATTAAACAAGTTTAAAACTGAAATCTCAGAATAGCAAAGCCCTACCTTGATGGTAGGGCCGTATTAAATTATTAATCTTTGCTTCCGCTATAATCGTTGTAATCTTCAGCTGAAGCCACTTTGATTAAACGACCGCAGGCAATAGGCATGGAATTATGAGGGACCTCATTTTCCAAAGCTTGTGCGGTTTCTGGAAGCTTAATTGACGATGAAATTCCCTTAATCACCACCACCCGATCTTTTAAATTAAGTGCTGAATTAAGTTTTGCCATTCCATCTGAAGGATTTGCATCCTTTAGAAGAAGATCTGTCATCATTTTTACCCAAGATGTTTCTGAACGATAAAAGTAATTTCCTGAAAAATCGGCTTTTGGAAAAATTGATTTTTCCTCCACTTGAGTTGCCAGGTCAGAGTCAAAAGGAATGAGCGCAGAGCCATAATTCATTCTGCCCTCTAAATCATCAATGATTCCATCTTTATTGGTATCAGAACTTAGAGTCGGACACTGATCAGAAAGATGTAAGTACTGTGGATGGACAATCTGACTTTCTGCTCCATTCACTTGCACTTCTACAATCATTTCATCTCCGCGAAGCTTTATGACAGCTTTACCATTGGCCTCGCCTGCAAGATGAGAATTCAAGGGTTCAAGATTTGCTTCATAAATCCCTTTTTCTGTTTGAAAAAGATTTTGCATAGAAAGTTTTTTTCTACTACTGGCTTTTTCTCCACAAGAAACTAAAGTGAGTAAAAGGACACTTGAGACAATCGAAAAACATTTTTTCATTTAGAGAACCTCCGTGTTAAAACACGGGAGCCTCAAAGCAAAAGTGGGGCCAGTGATATTTGCACTTGAAAAGGAAGTCTTAGACCGAAATGTAGTCTAAATGTCCCGACATAAATCCTCAGACGTGGCATTTTTGTCATAGCTGACTCGCCACAGAAAATGAATATCTCGTTGACAGAAAAGCTCAAAGCACCGAAACTAAACATCTTCTAAATGGAGACGTGCCCGAGTGGCCCAAGGGAGCAGTTTGCAAAACTGTAAAGCCGGCGGTTCAAATCCGCCCGTCTCCTCCAAAAATTTAAAATTGAATTTTATATTTCCTAAAAGAATTTAATTAGATTTATCTGTAATCTTTTTGTCTTTTGGTTCACATCAAATGAGCATTCATTAAAATTTGGTGCAGAGAAACGAATGGATGGATTATTAGAGAAACCAAATCTTTCTTTTGGGGCCCCGACCATATTAGTATCGAGCTGGCGATTTTTGTTCTTATCAAGATAAGCTGCAATCGCATAAGTTCCGGGTTTTAGGTTAATGTTCACTTCAACTTGATTCATTCCAGAGTTCAGAGGCACAAATTGTGTATGGATGGCAGAAGCTGCTCGATCTGGAAAAGCATCGGGATCATTAAAGATAGCAAGGGCCAGCTGACCACTCTCCCCGCCTAGGTTATTCACATTAAGACTAATCAACTCTGCTTGAGCAAGAGATGACAGGAGAATCCCCAAAAGTAGAATTGTTGTTTTCATGGTCATTTTTCCTTTGCTTAAGGTTAATCGAAAACCCAAGAGCAGTGCCTAAATTCCAAAGCACCATGAAAAAATGATCAGATCTGACTAGGCTTTAGTCTTTTTAAAATAATAAAAGACCGGCACCCCAGAGAGAATAAAACCTAGCCCAATTAGAGTCGACTTAGGAGATGTATAAACAGTGTTTATAAGCAATAGAATGCCCAAGATAATAAATATGGCGGGCAATACAGGATACCCCAGGGCCTTATAATCACGCTTTAAATTTGGCTTCGTTTTTCTGAGTCTAAACACAACTCCAGTCACCATGGCATAAAAAATCCAGGCCGAGAAAACCACATAATCCGTTAATTGATCAAAAGTGCCTGAAAGTGCGAGCATAATTGATACACTCGCCTGAACCATGATGGAGGCAACAGGAACTTGAGATTTAGCACTGACGCTTCCAAGTTGTTTAAAAAATAATCCATCACTGGCCATAGCATAGGGAACTCTTGCTCCCGTCATAATTGAGCCATTCATGGCCCCAAGAGCAGAAAATACAAAAGCCGCTGATAAAATTCCAACTCCAGATCCACCAAGAAAAGTCATGGCCGCTTTAGTGGCAACAGGAAGTGCATCCGGAAAATCACTGGAATTTGAATTAAGCACTTCGGAGAAAGGAAGCGCGTAAAAGTAAGCAAGATTGGTTAGGCCATAAATTCCCAAAATGATCAAAAGACCAATCCCGAAAGAAAGTGGAATATTTTTTTGAGGGTTTTTAATTTCACCGGCGACCATGGAAAGATTATTCCATCCATCGTAAGCCCAAAGTGCAGCAAGAATCGCTGTCCCAAAAGCAGACCAACCAACAAAACCTTCAACTCCCTCGGCTCTCTCATATAAGTGAGACCAGCTTACCTCTTTTGAAAACAAAAATATTCCAATCGTAATTCCAATAATCATGATGAGCTTTAGGGCGGTCATAAAGGAGTTGAGCTTGCCGCCAAAGGCAACACTGAAACAATTGAGTACAGAAAATAAAGTTATGACTAAAACGGCGGCAACTTCTTTACCACCTACAAAACTTAAATCGATCATCCCACTCGCGAAGGTCATGGCCCCAACTGCGTAAGCAGCAATTGATCCAGGAGAGCCAATCCAAAAACGCATCCATCCATAAAGGAAGGCCCAGATATCTCCATATCCCTCTTTTAAATAAACATACTCTCCACCAGCGTCGGGCATAATGGAGCCAAGCTCAGCATATGCAAGTGCGCCCGTTAAAGAAAGAGCACCGCCAACAACCCAAGCGGCGAGCACCCAAAGAGGACTTCCCAATGTCTGGGCCATGGTGGCTGTTTTCAAGAAAACTCCCGTCCCGATGATTGTACCAATCACAATAGAAATAGAGTCTGTAAGGGTTAAACCACGGAGGAGTTTACTCATATGATCCTTTAAAGTTTTAATCCCTATAGAAAACCCTAGGGGGGGCGAAATTGTCAATCAAATCGGGACAAATAAAAAGGCCTGCTTAAAGCAGGCCTTCGCTGGAAAATAACTTATTGAATTATGCTTCTCGAATAACGTATTTATCCTTACCATCATCCACCATTTCCTTAAGCTCTTTACCAACCTTAAAGAATGGAACTTTTTTAGGACTCACTTTGACCACTTTACCTGTTTTTGGGTTTCTCCCCTCGTAGGCCTTATAATTTCTATTGGCAAAAGAACCGAAACCACGAATTTCAATTCTTTCATCATCGAAGAGTGCTTGGATCATACTATCAAAACAAATGTTCACAATTTTTTCTGCTTGATGATGGGGAAGATTGGCCTGTTTTTCAATAACAGCAATCAAATCAGCTTTCGTCATTTAATGCTCCTTATGAAGGGAATCGAGATTATATTTCCAAATACTTATCGGTACTTTGAAAAATTAGTTTAGCCCCTGCCCTATAGTTTGGGCAGGTTATCCCAAGCCCACAAAAGCCATTTCACTATAAACAGTTGAAATCACTGAAAAATGCTCCCAAGCAAATTAAAACGCATTGTAAAGGATTAGAATAGCTTAAGTATTCATTCCAGGAACTCGATAAGTCGCTGAGGAATAAGGATTATGGTCTCACGATTAAGAAATTTTAATTTACAAGTTTTCCTGCTTGGAATGTGTTGCTTATTAGCTTCATGCCAAGACACTATTCCTCAAAGATCAACGATTTCTCCCGACTCAGGTCTGAGTACAGATAGTCAAACTTGTCCTGAAGGTCAGATCAAACAAACAAACGCAGACGGAAGCTTTTCGTGTGTTGCTCAACCAATGGCCAGACCAGATCAGGCGATAAAATTTAAATCAGATTTTTGTGGATGCAAAGATGGTAAAGCAGTCACATTCGGTAATTGTTCTTCTTACTGCTCTTCAAAAAATACAAATGGTGCAGGAATTTTTTACGCTAACTTTAATGTCACAGAGGCGATATCACTCAATTCAAGCTTAGTGAACGTTAAAGGCTGGTGTAACACACCTCTTGAAGATGAAGAAACAAATCCTAAATGTGTCGTTAAAGCAAAAGATGAAGACAATAATGAAATAACCTTAGATGTTGAGGTTTCAACGAACTCTATTTCTGCCAATATCGATCGATTATCTGAAGATAAGACTTATGTCTTAACTTTAGTTGAAACGAGCTCTGGTTCAAAATCCGACTCTATTCAAATCATTAAATACTCTGCTGATATTCCGATCGCTACTCTAGGCCCACTAAAAAATGCTCCTATTACTCAGTATACTTGCCTACAACGACCTCCCATTTTTGATGAGGAAAGTGGTGATACCTTTTTTGATATCGCTTTCAGAGTTCATTTTTATTTTCTTCCTCGAGTACCGCCACAGCCTATACAGGCAGGGTCATCGATGGTTTGCCATGATTATATGAATCCGCTTTATGGTGCGATCGATGATATTCTTTTCCCAAGACTTGAAGAGATACCGGGAATCTTTAATCTCTGGGATAACACTGACCCAAGGTTTTATGATAACAACGGAAATGGAAATGACGATGTAAATGATCTCATTCTCCAAAAAGCCCGATATTTTGGTGCAAATAATATTCCTGCTTCAACAAAATTCTTTGTTAAATTTTCTGCCATGACTACAGTTGAGGAAACCTCAGAAGCAGGTGGAACAAATTCAACGGCCCAATCGATGGGCTACTATATGTTTCCATGGATTGATCAATCCACATTCCGCTCTTATTGCCTGAATAGTTCACACTACAATAGTACAAATCCTCTTTTTAAGGCCATGAGAGATATTGTTGGTGTAGATATGGAAGGGCTCTACGTTGGCGCCAAGGCTCCAGAGACAGTTTTTGATCGAACAAATACTCCAATTCCTGCTCCGGCTGATTATATTCTCATTAGAGAAACTGATTTAAAATCTGTTTGGTTTTATATGAAAAATGGGGTCCCAACTGTTCCAACTGATGCAGTGGTTTCGAGTGTCCCAGTTTTCTTTTATTACCCACTAAATAAAACCTCACCATTTGTAAAATCTTCAACTCAAAGAATTTACCAAGTGAAAGGTGCTAATGAAATAACGTCACAAAATCTAGAAGCTGGTGCTGCGACCTCATCCGGCATCTCTTCTAATTACCCACCTCATGATAGGAAGATTGGCTGTATACCAAAATTTTAAAACTGCTGAGTTAAGACTCGCACAAATGGATCTAGCTCTATTGAGAACATGAAATAGAAAACATAGATTGAAATTAAACTTAGAAAAAAATTAATCGTCATATTCCATTTGAATCTTCTAAAGAAAGTCCATTTTGGCTTTACTAAACGCCTTTTAACCAATAGTCCAAAGATAAAAATGATGAGCCAAACATACCCATAAGTTTTGAGGTCATCTCTACGTTCGACCAGAGTAATAAGCCCATGAAAGACATGCTTATCTCTAGAAAGATCGACTAAAAAATCTAACACTTTTGGAAATAGCCTTGTGATTGAGCCTAGGAAATTATGCTTTATTTTATCTTCAATAATTTTCCTGACTTCTTCTTTAGGTAGATGACCAAGAATTCCATCTTTAAAAGCCTCTTTAAGAATCACCAAAACTCGCTTATCAAGAAGGGCGTTGAAATCTAGTTGTTTGTGCCCAAGCTTCTTAATCTCATCGATTGGATTAAGCATGGGACTCTTTAAAGGCTCCACACTTTTTTCAATCATCTTCATTTTTTCCAGCTGTTTTTTCCGGGCCAACTCTAACTCAGCAATTGCCGAGTCTTCGTTATTCGAGGAGTCTGAAATAGAATCTGAAGACGGTGCCTGAGGTTGTTCTGGAGAAGATGTAGAAGGGGTTGGTGAATCAAGTTGAGGTGGAGAGGCTTCAGCCCCACCTTTGATAATGACTCTCCCTCCACCTTGTGAGAAAGGCTTCTTTTCAAGGTCTTCCTGGCCGAAACCAGGAAGACAAATTAAAAGGAAAAAGAAAATGAAGAAAAATTTAGGCATTCTTTTTTGAAAACTTCTCAGTGAAAACGGTCATTGGGACTGCGATGAAAATTGTAGAGTAAACACCAAGAATAACCCCAATTGTCATAGCAAAAAAGAAATCTTGGATAACACTTCCTCCCCAAACCAACATAACAACAGAGACTCCAAGAACTGTTAAAGAAGTTATAATCGTTCTCGACATGGTTTCATTTAAAGCACGATTCATAATTTCGAAACTTGACATTGTTGGATGAGCATTCTCGATTTCACGAACTCTGTCATAAATAACTACCGTATCGTTAACTGAGTAACCAATAATGGCCAAGAGAGCAGCAACAATCTGAAGTGAAAATTCTTTTTGAGTTAAGATGAAGGCACCAACAATAATGGTAACATCATGAATAAGGGCAGCAATTGCTCCGGGAGCAAACTTATAGTCAAATCTTAAGGCCAGATAAATCATGATGGCGATAATCGCCCAAGCAAGTGCCTGAAAAGCAGAAGTTCTTAATTGAGACCCTGCCTTAGGACCGACAATATCATTTTTCAAGATTTCAAAACTGTCAGCACCATATTTTTCAGTTAAAACAGTACTAACCTGAGAAGAGATCGCATTTAAATCGCCTTTATCTGTTTCTAACTTAAGTAAGAATTCATTCTGAGACGCTTCACCAATACTTTGCAACTGAGAAAGGGCCACATTCTTTTGGGACATGAGCTCTCTGATGTCACCAAGGCCAACAGTCGTTTTAAATTTAACTTGGATTTCAACCCCGCCTCTAAAATCAACTCCATAATTGAGACCTTTTGTAAAAAAGAGCACAACAGTTCCAATAACGAGGAGGAGAGAAAGAAATCCAGCTACTTTAAATTTTCCAACGTAATCTATATTTTTCATAATTATTATCCCTTAATTAAATGCTCAAACTTTTTTTAGCACCCTTACCGACATACATTTCAAATAAAATGTGGCTGACAAAGTAAGAAGTATAAACAGTTGTTGCAATACCGATGAGAAGAGTCACAGCGAAGCCTCTTACTGGACCAGTACCAAAGTTAAGTAAGCATAATCCGGCAAGAGCGGTTGTAATGTTTGCATCAGCAATGGCCCAAAATGCTTTTTCAAAACCAATTCTCACTGCCTCTTGAGGAGATATTCCCAGTCTGATTTCTTCACGGATTCTCTCGTAAATCAAAATATTACCATCAACGGCCATACCAACCGTCAACGCAATACCAGCAATACCAGGGAGAGAAAGAGTCGCACCAATTCCGATAAGGAATGAAAGAGTAAAAAGAACGTTGAGAATAATTGTAACGGTTGCAATGAGACCTGAAAGTTTATAGTAAAAGCACATAAAAGCTAAGACAAGAAACGAACCAATGATGGCCGCTAATTGAGCTTTTTCAATGGCATCAGCACCTAATGAAGGTCCAACAACTCTTTGTTCTTCAAAAATAAGCTCAACAGGAAGAGCACCTGCTCTTAAGACAAGAGCTAGGTCTCGGGCCTCTTGCATAACTGTATTATAATCACCTGCACCGAGTGTAATTTGCGCAGAACCACCAGCAATTCGAGATTGAACAACCGGTGCAGAATAAACGTTACCATCAAGGACAATGGCCAATCTTTTACCAATATTGGCCCCTGTTAATTCTTCGAAGAGCTTCGCTCCATTTGGTTTAAACTCTAGGGCAACATAAGGTCTATTTTGCTCTTGGTCCATACGAACAAAGGCTTCTTGGAGTTCTTCTCCAGTCAAATTAGAAGAATTTTGAACCAGATATGGGTCTAGTTTTGTAATTTCATTTGTTACTTTATTGGCTTCTTTAGAAAATGAAATCTCATACCCTTTTGGAAGATCATTCACTAAAATTTCATTTACTTTTTGGACATACTCCGAAAATCTCATGCCCTTATTAAATTCAATTCCGGCTTTTTTAACCTTCTCCATCCATTCACCAAGTGTAATGGCAGGGATATCATCATTAACGAACTTGAATTCTAATTTTGCGGTTTTACCAATCAGGTCTTTCGCCCGATTAATATCTTTCACACCAGGTAATTGAACAACAATACGATCTGTACCTTGTGAAACGATTTCTGGCTCTGTCACACCAAATTCATCGATACGATTTCGAATCACTTCAATTGACTTAGAGAGGGCCGTATCCTCTACTTCTTTTATAAGTTCACGACCTAAACCATAAGTCAGCACCCCAGGCTCATCACCAGTGAGACGAAGTGTAGAGCTGAAATATTTTGAAATTATTTCCTTAGCTTTGGGAGCATCAGTAGGCTTAACGAGATTAATGGTGTGCTTAGGATCTTTCACATCAGCAACAATTAGATCACCAGGCTTTGTTTCAATATTTTCTTCTTTAAGAAGTGACTGTATACGACGAGCACTCCCTAGAATTTCATCCCGGTAGACTTTATTAAAATCAATACCAAGCACCATATAAAGACCACCCTGGAGATCGAGCCCAAGATTAATCTTTGTCTTTAGTGGAAAAGAACTCTTTTCATTTAAATTGAAGAAGGTCGGAGTGACCGACATTAAAGCTGCAATTGTAAATACAGCAAGCAAACTAAAGCGAATCCACCATCCCCTGGCCATTGTGATCTCCGTATCTTTAAGGGTTTTCAATAAGTTAATGTATCGAAAAATTCTAAACAATTTGAGGGATTAGAGCAATCAGAAGAAAGGGGCCATAGGCCCCTTTTTAATTAAGAGTGGGTTTGATCTTTCTCTGGAGGCAAAACTTCGACCTTATTTGACGCTGGCTGTTGATTGGCCTCAACAATTTTAACGCTATCATGAGTTTCATGAACCTTGTCTTCTTCTTTCTCCTGCAGTTGGTCAGAAAAACCTTTTGCAGCATTTTGAAATTCTCTAATACCTTTACCTAAACCTTTTGCAAGTTCAGGAAGTTTCTTTGGTCCAATAAAAATCAGAGCAATGAGAAAAATGACAAGAAGTTCTCCAAAACCAAGTCCGAACATAATTACTTCTTTTCCGTAGCAAAAATACTAGCAGCTGAACCACCAATATGAGACTTGAGGACTTTCATCTTAGCTCCACCTTCAATCTCAATAGTCACTGCTTTCTCTGCAATCGCCGTTACTTTACCGAGGATACCAGCTTTAGTGTAAACCTCGTCACCATGAGCGAGTTTATTCAGAAAACTTTGCTCCTCTTCCATACGCTTTTTCTGAGGACGTATCATGAGAAAATACATCACTAAAAAGATAAGGATAAATGGAATGAAAGATACGAATGGAGATTGTGCTGGGGCTGCAGCGGCTTGAGCATGTGCAGATGAAATTAAAATATCAAACATGAATGTTCCTTTGTTTATTCCCACTGATTAGAAGAGTAATCGTTATAAAATGTTCGATAAAAGACGTCAAACTCACCTTTTAAAATGGCCTCTCGCGCCTGTTTGACCATATCGAGATAAAAATGAATGTTGTGGAAAGTAATCAACTGGCCAGCGAGATATTCACCAACATTAAACAAATGTCGTATATAGGCACGGGAATAACGGCTACAAACCCGGCACTTACATTTCGGGTCAGGAGGAAGTTTATCATCAAGAAATCGGGCCTTCTTAATATTTAGCGGTCCATGTGAAGTTAAAAATTGGCCATTTCGTGCATTTCGAGTTGGAAGCACACAGTCAAACATGTCTAAGCCGGATTTGATTCCATTAAGGACATCCAGAGGTTTTCCAACTCCCATCAGATAACGAGGTTTGTCCTTGGGCATAGTCGGAACAAATTTCTCGCAAAAGTCGACCATCTCTTCATTTTTCTCCCCTACAGAAAGTCCACCGAGAGCATATCCATCAAAACCTAAATCTTTTAGGCCCTCCATGCTTTCAGTACGTAAATCAAAATGAAGCCCACCCTGAATGATCCCAAATAGATGTTGATGCTCTTTAAGCTCAACTGTTTTACAGCGCTTGGCCCAGCGATGGGTTAGCTCCATGCTTGTTCGAAGAGTCTCTTTGGAGGCCGGTAGTTTTGGACACTCATCAAAGGCCATCACAATATCTGAGCCTAAGGCCCTTTGAATTTGCATGGATTTTTCTGGCGTAATGAGATGGCGAGAACCATCAATATGAGATTGAAATGTCACACCCTCTTCAGTGAGCTTATTTATATCTGAGAGGGAAAAAACTTGGTATCCACCCGAATCAGTTAAAATAGGTCTCGGCCAGCTCATGAATTCATGCAGGCCACCTAACTTTTCAATCAGCTCATGACCAGGCTTTAAATAGAGATGATAAGTATTTCCAAGAATAATTTGAGCATTTAGTTCCTCTAAATCTTCTTGCCAAAGAGTTTTGACAGAAGCTCGAGTTCCAACTGGCATGAATATAGGAGTTTCAATAATCCCATGAGAGGTAAAAATACGACCAGCTCTCGCCTGCCCAGATTGAGCTTCAAGTTTAAAAAAAGTCATGCAGCAGATTTATCGCAACTAGATAGAACTTTCAATAAAACATTGAAAGTCTGTTACTTTGCCTTCCTCTTTGATCTCCATTGATCTCACATTTCCTTTGTGATCAATTTTAAGGATTGAGCCATTTGATCCAAGAAGTTTTATAGAGCCCTTCCTCAATTTATTCGAACTTTGTTCAAGAAAAGTAAAATTTTCGATCATTGATTCATCATCGGAAAGTGAAAAGGTCGCTCCAGATGAGAGATCTGCAAGGTTTGGGATAAGTAAAAACATTTTATCACTAGTTTTGGAACCAACGATTTCATAACATTGAAAATGATAGCTCGCAAAGACGGGTGCTGAAACCAAAAGCATGAAAGATAAAAATAATTTATTCATGGTAGTCCTTAGGAACAAGTTTTTATCTATCTTAACTTAAAGAACCCAAAACATAATGACCAAGGGGAAAAATTATAGTCAGTGTCAAAAAAATTGACAGAAGTGAGATGAGGGATGGGCGCAATGATAAGAGAAAAATCAGTGATTTCAGTGAGAAAGGACTGTTCACAGATGTTACTGAATGGCCCCTAAGTTGCAGCTTTAATAAGCATGATCATCAGATTCATCGCCCTTATTTTCATTTTCCTAGGGACCTTTGATAAGGGCGAGGCAAAATCATGCTTTACACATCACATTCAAGAATCCATTAAAATTAACCAGGAAAGCTCAACGTTTTACAGAGCCTTAACTGGCGGTGAGAGTGATAAGGTTTTAAAAAAATTAATTACCGGCGAGAAGGCTAGCCTAAAGATTGCTAAATCTTTTGATAAAAAAGTCCAAACATACCATCAACATGGCATAGATCTTCTGTGCCAAGAATTTAAAGAGATGATTCCATTTGAACCATCTTTAAAAGATCCTCGAGTCCAACATGTTGACCCCTTATCGTTAAAGTATTTTTCTTTTTATAAAAAAATTAATAATGCCATTAAAACAAAGGATGAAAATATCATTCGTACTGAAGCGCTAAAGGTACTCATAGAATTACATCAAAGTCCACCTTATCACTGCTTCACTCGCCATATTATTGAGTCCATTTACCGTTTCGCTTATTATGTTCCAATTAGGAAAAAACAAAGTGAAGATAAAAACTTAAAAGATCCGACAAAGATTTTAATTCAAGTGATGAAGCTTCAATTATTGGTCCTCCCATTTGCTCAATACGTTGATAAACTAAGTGCTCCAATTCAAAAACAAGGTATACCGATACTTTGCAACGAACTCCCTAATCTCATTGAAGACATCGATTTAGAAGAATTAAATATTTTAAAAGAACACGGAAAAAATCATGGCCAAAATTAGTGTGTACCTAAATTCACATTCCTCGAAAGGTTTAACTTCATTTAACGAGGAAGAACTCAAAAAATTCTTTTTTCGCCATGATTTAGAGGTAAAAAGACCTCAAAGTCTAGAAGAATTAAACTTAAGCTTGGAAAAAGAAAGTGAAGAAGGAACTGAGTACATCTTTGCAGCAGGTGGAGATGGCACGATGAATGCTGTTTCCCAAAAGTTACTAGATAAGAAAATTAAATTAATGATATTACCTGCAGGCACTGCTAATGATTTTGCTCATGAGCTAGGGCTCTCAAATAACTTAAAAAAAATCACACAGATTTTTAATGCACAAACGACAAAAAAAATTGATGCCATTCATGTGAACGGCAGAGCAATGATGACGAATGGAGGAATTGGGATGGCGTGCGAAGTTGCCGCCACAGTCGACAGGATGAGAAAAAGTAGTCCTCTCTTTAAAAAAATGATGAAGACTATTGGGAAAGAAACCTATTCATTAGTTTATGCTCAACAAATGCTGATGAAAGCTTATAATAAAAGAAGAGTTTATTTGCAGTCGAAAGACTCCCCCCTCCTTGATCCGCGGATTGAAACTCCAATGATCCTTGTCAATAACCAAGAATTTATTGGGGGCAAGTTTCAAGTCGCACCAAAAACAATAAATGATGATGGGAAATTTAATGTAACCATCTTTCTCCATCAAAACCGCTTGGATTTTTTGAAATGCACCCTTATGATGATGCAAGGAAAATATCCTCATCATGATCAAAACCTTATTTCATTTGAAACTGATGAATTAAATCTCATGAGCCTAGACCAGGTGCCGCTAAGATTCTTCGGGGACGGTGAAATATTTCCTGAGGCAAATGAGTTAAATATCGGACTAAAACATAAAGCTTTAGAGGTGTGTACTTACAAAGGGGAATCCCTATTGTGCTCAGGCCACTCCTTGGATAAAATTGAAATGATTCAATGAACATACTTATTATTGGTGGAACCGGATTTATAGGACAGAGACTCGTTAAAAGTCTTCACGCAAGCGGTGAAACTATCCATCTTTTAGTAAGACCATCAAGTTTAACCAAAGCTCAAAAACTTTTCTCAAATTTAGAAAACATTCACTTCCTTAGAGGAGATATTGATCACACTGATCTTCTCGCTGATGTTAGTCAAGCTGAAAAAGTAACCGGAAAAATTGAATGCGTGATTCATCTCGCAGCAACTTATCAACTTGAACTTTCCCCCTCTGAGGCCTATCTCAAAAATGTTATTGGCACTCAAAATGTCCTTAAGTTTTTGAATCGACTCAATCATTTAAAATACTTTCACTATTTTAGTACTTATGCAGTCAATCAGGTGCTTACGGGTACGATTCATGAGGATGAGCTCATAAGTGGAAATTCCTACTTTTATGATGAATATGCTCGAAGTAAAAATCATGCCGAGCACCTTGTTCGAAAACTTGCACCAAAAGAAATTAAAACCATAATTCATCGACCAGGAATTATCATCGGAGACTCAAAAACTGGAGAGAGAGATAAAAATGATGGTCCCTATTACTTCTTTGACTTCATACAAAAAACTAGAAAGTTTGAAATACTAACAAAAAAATTAAAAGTTTTACCATTACCCGTAGAAGAAGAATCTCTGATGCCGGTTTTGCCGGTAGATCGCCTCATCAGCTGGTGTACAAAGATCATACTGGCCCCTCCATCTCGGACATTAACTTGCTACCATCTCGTTCCAAAGAATAAAATATTGACCAAAGATTTTCTCCAAGCTTCCATTGTCTTGCTAAAATCTCCATTGAAAATTATCTGTGTTCCTTTGGAGAAAGCCTTTCCGGTTGTTTTTCGTTTCTTAAGTCTTCCTCCCCAGCTTGTTTTTTACATGAAACAGACGGCCCATCTTGATAGGAGCCTTTTAAATCAAGACTATCCTGACTTAGATGACCCCCCTTTCAAGGATTATCTCCCCAATATCATCCAAGAGTTTTTAAATAAAAAAATATGAAAGAAATTATTAAATTAAATCTTGGAAGTTCTTCAGATAATTTTGATGAAATCATTGAAATGAATGGTCATCACATTCATATTAGAAGTTTAGGTGTCAATTATAATCTTGATATTGCCCTAGATCTCATCAAGCGTTACTCAGATGAATGTGACGCTTTTGCGCTGTCTGGTTTTATACTTGATATAAAACTTAAAAACGAAACTTTAAGTCATCAAATGATGAAAAGACTTAGAGAAGCTGCCCAAGGCAAACCAATCTTAGATGGAAATATGCTCAGGAAAACCGCCATTCCCTGGGCCTTACGCAGATATCTAGAAGTTGATCACCACTTTCTTTCCAATAAAACCATCGCTTTTTATACTGGACTCGTTCAATGGAGCTACCTCTCATTTTTTGAAGATCTCCAATGTCCACTCATTTTTGGTGATTTATACTTTTCAATGGGTATACCCGCTTCGATTAAAGGTATAGAAGGGCTCGAAACTTTTTTAAAAATAAATGCACCTTTCTTAACCCGCCTCAAACTAGAAAAAAAGTCTATCCGCAACTTTAATTCGACTCATATAAAAAATAAAATCATGCAACCCTTCTTTGATGCTGATATTTTTTTCATCACAGAATCTCAATTAAAGTTTACGGAATTAAATGACCTCACAGGAAAAACTGTCATCGTAGATCGTCTGAATAAGGAAAATGAGGATAAAATATTTAAAGCAGGTGCTGAAAAGATTTTAAATCTCTTTCCCCCAGACACCCACCAACCAAGATTGAGCTCATCAGTCATTGAAGCTATTTTAGCTGTTACAAGTGATACCAGAGATCTGAGTGAGGAAGATATCCTTCATAACTTACAAAAAACAGAAATTCGCCCTCAAATGCTCTTAAGAAATGATCCTCACACACATAATGACCGCTTTGCCTTTATTATTCATCCACTTTCAAAAACTCAGATTGCCCAAATACCGGGATTCGATTTCTTAAAAAAATCACCTCTTCTTGATTTTGCTGAGACTGTTGCCTCAAAAGTTCCTGGTTATCACTATTGTAAAATTACGGGCATTAGATCAGAACATAATGGCAAAGAGATATCTGGTGATCTTTACCTCCTCCCTTCAACTCCGAAAATGCTCTTAAACCAACCAGCGGAAAAAGTTTATGACTCTCTAACAAATATTTGTGATATGGCCTATAAAAGAGGGGCAAAGCTCATTGGATTAGGCGCTTACACTAAAATAGTTGGTGATGCTGGAGTCACTGTCAATAAACGATCCCCTATCCCCGTCACAACGGGGAATTCCTTATCATCTGCGGCAACCCTTTGGGCGGCCAGCTACGGTGTCGACAAAATGGGTCTTGTGACTAAGAGGAATAATTCTTATCAAGGTACTTGTATGGTGATTGGGGCCACAGGTAGTATTGGAAAAATCTGTGCCAAGATTCTAGCAAGACAATGGAAAAAAATTATTGTTGTGGCACCAAGGCCTTATAAAATTCTTGAATTGGTTGAAGTTCTTAAAAATTTCTCACCCGAAACAGAAATAGTTGGAACAACGAATCCAAATAAATATTCCTCGGATTGCGATCTTATTATTACGTCAACTTCCGCCCAAGGTGAGCGAGTCCTAGATATTGATTTAGTAAAACCAGGTTGTGTTATTTGTGATGTAAGCCGCCCCTTTGATATTTCTCTAGATGATGCGGCCAAAAGACCAGATATTCTTATTATTGCGAGTGGTGAAGTTGATCTTCCAGGTGATGTCAAAATTGAGAAAACCATTGGTTTAGAGGGCGAGACTGTTTATGCTTGCCTGGCCGAAACTGCACTCCTCACTCTGGAGGGAACCTTCGAAAGTTTTTCAATCTCTAGAGAGCTCGCTTATGAAAAAGTGGTTCAAATTGATCGCCTATCACGGAAACATGGCATTCGCCTTTCTAACATTATGGGGCATACGGGGATCATCTCAGAGTCAGAAATTGAGACCTGCCGGAATCTCGCCTTAAGAAAATTAAGGTCTTAGGCATTTTCTATTTTAATCAAACCTCATTATCCACCTCAAAATTTAGTGCCTTCCAACCGATAAAGTGGCATGAAAATACATCACCTGAATTGTGGATCATTTTGTCCACTCAGCCATCCTATTGTTAATCGGGCCATTCCAGAATTAGACCGGCTCAATCTTGTTTGCCACTGCCTCCTTATCGAGAGTGAGCAAGGTTTGATTTTAGTTGATACAGGACTAGGTCTTGAAGATGTTCGTAATCAGGAAAGATTTCTTCCAAATTTTATTTTTAATAAATTAGCTAAACCGAAATTGGACTTAGAAGAAACGGCCTTTATGCAAATCATGCGTCTTGGTCTTAACCCCAAAGATGTTAAACATATTATTGTCTCCCACTTTGATGCCGATCATATTGGCGGCATCAATGATTTTCCACAAGCAACAGTTCATGTCCTTCAAGGAGAATGGCAGGCTGCCTTAAATCCTAAAGATGCTCGAGAGAAAGTAAGATACAAAAGTTTAAGATGGAAAAATAACAACAAGATAAAAACTTATGAAAGCGTTGGGGACGATTGGAATGGACTATGCAAGATTCAAAATCTTGTCGGCATCGATAAATCGATTTATTTAATTGCTTTACCAGGACATACCCGAGGTCATACAGGTGTTTATATTGAACATAAAAACGATCTTTTTTTCACGGGTGATTCATACCTACTTGAGACACAACTGAAGTCAGACAATTACCCACTGCCCTTAAGGCTCTATGATAAAATGACACATGTGGATTTAAAGCAGGCCTATAAAACACTCTCTCAGTTACGAGAGATTCATTTAAAGAATCCAGAAATAAAGATGTTTTCCTCTCATGACCGAGAGCTCTTTATCAAAATGATGGAAGAAGAATGAATTATCCTCCTGGCCCAAGTTCATTTTGGGAAATGATAAGATTGCTCATTAAAAGACAGATCGATCCAATTGGATTCTATGAATCGATGTTTACAAAATACGGAGATATGGTTTTCATTCGGGGGGGGAAACACAATTTCCTCTTGTTGAATAACGCTGACGCCATTGAACAAGTCTTACAAACAGATGCTAAACAATATAAAAAATCAACTGCGTACGAAAGATTTAGACTCATTTTTGGTAATGGTCTCTTAACAAGTGAGGGTGAGGTTTGGAAAAAACAAAGACGTATGATGGCCGGAGCCTTTACTGTTAAAAATATTGAAAAACTCTACCCTTTGATTAATGAAGAGACAGAAAAAATGATTTCTCATTGGAAGGAATCTGATGTTGTGGATCTGGCCGAAGAGATGAACGGCCTTACTTTACAAATTATTTCGAGAACGATGTTAGGAGAATTAAGAGATGAGGAGAAAAAAATATTAAGAGCAGCCGTTCAGGACATGCTCAAATACCTTCAAACTTCAAGACACCTCTGGCTTCAACTATTTTTACTTATTTTCCCTATTAAAGATAGAATTGCTTTTTCAATTAAAATCGAATCGAAGTTGCCTCTCAAAAGCACAAGGAATTTTTTTAAATCTATTGATTCCATTAATCACCTTGTCCATCGCCTCATTGAAACAAGAAGACTTCAGGGGCGAAACGAAAATCTATTGGATTTACTGATAAGAATGACAGACTCCGACGATGGTTCTGGAATGACAAATGGACAACTAAGAGATGAAGTGGTGAATGTTCTCATCGCAGGACATGAAACCACCTCAAATGCTCTCAGCTGGACTTTCCATCAGCTCCTTAAATATCCTGAGGTCATGAGCAAAGTCACCACTGAAGTAAGGACAATCATTCAAGGTGAAACTCCTACCTACGAAGAAATTGAAAAACTAATTTATACCAAGGCTGTGTTTCAAGAATCAATGAGACTCTATCCACCCTTTTGGAGGATTTCAAGACAGGCCCAAGGGCCAACTAAGGTTCAAGAATTTGATGTCCCCGAAGGCACTGATGTGATTGCGGCCATCTATACTGTCCAGCGCTCACCTCTTTATTGGAGCGAGCCCCTTATGTTTAGGCCAGAAAGATTTCTGGAGGAAAATGCTCATCATAAATTTTCTTATATCCCTTTTGGTGCTGGACCAAGGGTTTGCATAGGAATTCATCTAGCTATGATTGAAGCCATATCAATTATTGCCACTTGTTTAAAAAAATATGACATCGCCCCAGCTTTTTCTTCTGATCCAACACCACTTTTAAGTCTTACGATGCAGCCCAAAGAAGGTTGCAAGGTTAAAATTAAAAAGGTTTCTCTGTGAACTCGATAGAACTTTTTAAAAAACGAGCAAAAGAGAATCCAAATCGACTAGCGATTGGAGATATAAAATATGGGGAATGGAGTTTTTCTGAACTCGCCAACTTGACTGCCTTAATTCAAGAAAAAATTATTGAATACAAAATAACAGAAACGGATTCAATCGTCCTCGCCCTTGCACCCTCGCCTCAAATGTATGCAGCAGTCAGTGCTTTACTTGGACTTGGTGTTCGAATTATTTTTATTGAGCCCTGGTTAGAACTCAAAAAAATAAATCAGGTCATTAAAGACATTAAACCTAAAGCTTTTATCACTTCAGGGATAGGAAAAATCTGGGGGGGAAGATCTAAAGAAATAAGAGATATTCCTCACTGGATCAAACTTCCTAGCGTTAATGAAGCCCATGCAAAAAAAGAATTTATTATTAAGGATCTCAAAGAGGATCATCATGCCTTTATTGTTTTTTCTAGTGGAACAACAGGACAACCGAAAGGCGTCATTCGGACACATGGCTATCTAAAGACAATGGTCAAAATCTTCACTCAGCTTGAACATGAAAATTTCGACAGCCCTGATCTCGCTGTTTTTCCCAATGTCGCCCTTTTTCATCTGGCGACAGGGCGCGGGGCTATCGTTGTGCCCCACAAATGGAATGAAAAGAATTTAAAACGTCTCGAGGTCCTTTGCCAAAAATACTCACCTGAAACAATTTCAACTGGACCTGCATTCTTAAAAATCATCCTTGAATCAACCCTCCATGATAGATTAAAACATCTAAAAAGAATGGTCATTGGTGGTGCTCTGACAGATTGTTGGTTAATGGAAAAGGCCATTCATGAGTTCCCTCAGACAAGAGTTCTTCATATTTATGGAGGAAGTGAAGCGGAACCAATTGCTTATGTTGAAGCTAAAGAAGCCCTTAAGCAAAGCCAAGAGCGAGGTTACTTTCAAGTCTTGTGCCTTGGAAAACCAATCCCTCAAATTAATTATAAAATAATTAACGGAATCCTATGGGTCTCTGGGCCTAATGTTTCTGGTGAATACATTGGAGATCTCTCGCTGAATGCAGGTATCAAAAAACGAGATGAGGATGGAAGACTTTGGCATAACATGGGTGATCGAATCATTGAAAGAGATGGCTTCCTATGGATTCAAGGAAGGGCCAATCAAGATGAAGACCTTTTTGAACTAGAACAAAAAATTTACTCATTTATTGGTCATTCAAAACTTTTCATTCATGAAAATGAGAAGAAAGAAAAAATTCTGATTGGCGAAATCACAGATTTGGAAAGTCATAAAATAAACGACGCTTTCCCATCAATTAAGGCAATCGAAAAACAAAAAATAATAAGAGATCGGAGACACAGATCCCGGATTGATAGGAAAGCAAGTCTTCCCAAGATTTATAGAGGACATGATATGAATGCTTTAGCAAAATGGAACTGTTACATTAAAGAAAGATCACCACTGAGTGCTCTTATTCCCCTAGCCTCGATGGCAGCTATCTCATCCTTCGCTTTTATCAGAGAATTCAAATTTGATTTCTTTTTACTAAGCATATTTGCCAATACTCTTATTTTTATTCAACTTCGGTTAGCTGATGAATTAAAAGATTTTGAAAAAGATAAAATTGTTAATCCTCAGAGACCTTTACCAAGGGAACTTTTAAATACATCCGAAGTCTACAAAGCGATGAATCTCATTTTTTTCAGCATTCTAGCTTTGAGCATTTATATTGGAATAAGTCACAACATGATGGGTGCTTTCCTCCTCGCCTTATCCACGATTTTTGGAATTCTCATGTACCATGAGTTTTTTATTGGGAAAGAGCTTAATAAATACCCGATGCTTTATGCCTTCTCTCATCAAATTATTGTCTTTTTCATCTATGGTTGGACAGCATTGGCCTTAAACCCCTCACTAATTGAGAGCAAACTCTTTCTGGGCTGGTTGCTCGCAAATTTTGGATCATCTTTTAATTTTGAAATTTGTAGGAAACTCAATCCCAACTCTCATCCTCTCGCCCAAACATATGTGCAATTCTATGGCCCCCAGAAAACTGTTTTCTTTAGTTTGATTTTTATTGTCCTTATGACAATTGGTTCCATTATGTCGGAGATTGCCCATCTCACTGGTCTTCCTCTCATTCTTTTAACAATTGTTCTTTTTAAGTGGCAAAGAAATCAAACAACCTTTAAAAAAGTTGAAGCATTTACCGCTATCGCAGGTTTATTTATTAATCTAGGGCCCGCCCTATTGTGGTTATACCAAACTTGGATTTAATATGAGTAAATATTTTCTAAATTCAAAAACACTTATTTCTGAAATTGAGCTCTTTGGTGGCGGTAAAGCGACTAATATGGCGAGACTTGAGCAAACAGGTGTTAAAGTCCCAGAATGGTTTTGCCTTTCAAATTTATTATTTTCGGATTTTATAAAACCATTTAGAGAGGAAAATCTCTGGGAAAAATCTCATTCAGAGGTTGAGGCCCTATTTTTAAAGACACCTTTCCCAAGCATCATAAAAGAGGAGCTGGATAAGGAAATTAAATTAATTTTCCCACCCCAAACTACATTTGCAGTGCGCTCAAGTGGTATTGGAGAAGACTCTAAGGATCATTCCTTTGCAGGACAATTTTCAAGTTATCTTCATCAAATGACCCTAGATCAAATTATTGAAAGCATAAAAAAATGCTGGGCTTCTTCTTTTTCTGAGAGAGCGAAAACTTATCGCAATGAAAAAAATATAAAAATTGAGAAATTTGGTATGGGAGTCATCATCCAGAAGATGGTTTTTGCTGATGTTGCGGGTGTTGGATTTAGCCGTGATCCCATAAGTGTCCTTAAAAGAGAGCGCATGATCATAAGCTCCGTTTATGGACTTGGTGAAGGACTTGTAAGTGGCGAACTTGATGCGGATCATTTTTATGTTACAAGACCACTGGATGAAAAAACTGATTTTTCAATTGAATCCCATATTGTAAAAAAAACCACTCAGTATAAAAGCTCAAGTGATGGAGGAATTGGAAAACAACCAGTCGATTTATCATGGCAAGATAGTTCGACTTTAACTGAAGACCAAATCAAGAAAATTTCACTGGCCCTCATCTCTCTTGAGGAAAAACTAGGTTGCCCTCAGGATATTGAATGGGTTATCGAAAAAGGAATCTTCTATTGCGTTCAAACTAGACCTATCACTAATCTTCCCCCATCTGACTTTTATCAAGAAAGAGTTAAAGGGAATGAGTTTATTCTTTGGGATAACTCAAACATCACTGAATCCTATAATGGGGTAACGACTCCGCTTACATTTAGCCATGTCTCGAAGGCCTATCGCCAGGTCTATCTTCAGTACTGTGAGGTCATGGGGGTACCGGCCAACATTATCAAAGAAAATGAATCTACTTTTCGAAATATGCTGGGCCTTATCCGGGGAAGGGTTTATTACAATCTCGGGAACTGGTACAAGATGATTTTCCTTTTTCCTTTTGCAGGAACGTCTAAAGGTTTTATGGAAACCATGATGGGGGTTAAGCAGAACCTAAGACCAGAGTTAGCGGCTCTTTTTGACTTTACTAAAAACCCTCCTCCCTACTCCAAATTAAGAAATCTCTATATTTTTTTCAGGAATCTCCTGCGGCTACTCAGAGTTCGTGGATTTATTAATCAGTTTAAAGCTGATTTTGATCGAGTTTATTCAAAGGCAAAAAAAGAAGACTATTCTCAAAAAAATATAAAAGAACTCCTAGAAGCTTATGATGAACTTAATCAAGAACTACTCTTTAAATGGAAAGCACCTATTATTAGCGATACGAGATGCATGATTTTCTTTGGCCTTTTAAAAGGACTCACAGAAAAATGGATCAAGAAAGGCCACTCTCCATCTCTTTACAATGATCTTTTAAGTGGCCAAGGGGACTTACCAAGCACTGAACCAACAAGACTTCTCATGCGGATAGCAAAAAAGATTGATGAGGGGGATCCCGAGAGAAGGAGCTGGTTTCTTTCGACACCCACTCCAACAATAATTTCTTCTTTGAAAAAGGGTCATCAGATTGAGATTGCAAATGATTTCAATCATTTTATTGATCTCTATGGGTTTAGATGTATTAACGAATTAAAACTTGAATCAACAGATCTTCATGAAGATCCCACTTTTGCCATGGATGCGATTTTAAGTTTTGTAAGGATGAAAAACACATCTGTTGATGAGATTATAAAGCGAGAAAAAGAAACTCACGCAAAAGCCGAGCAGATTGTTCGAGAAAATATCAGCGGGCCGAAGCTCATCTTTTTTAATTTTATTGTCAATAAGGCCCGCTCTGCAGTTAAGGATAGAGAGGATCTCCGATTACTGAGAACTAATATTTTTGGAATTTGCCGAAGAATATTTAAAGCTTTGGGGCAAAGGTTTTACCAACTGAACTTAATCCACCACCCCATGGATATTTTCTATCTTACAATTGATGAATTAACGGCCTATCAAGAAGGAAGATCCCTCGAAGTTGATTTCAAGCAACTTACAACTCTAAGGAAAAATGATTTTCATCATTACAGAAAAACTCAGGCCCCTCCAGATAGATTTTACACCCAAGGCACAGTTGGCCTCAATTTAAGCTTCACCCAAATTTTGGCCGAACAAGACCTGCTTATTAATGAAGAACCTAAATCAAATGACCCTAACATACTTATTGGTACCCCATGTTCACCAGGTATTGTGGAGGGCATCGTAAGAGTAGTGAGAGAATCAGAGGATGCCGAAGGGTTAAATGGCGAAATCATGGTTTCTGAGAGAACAGATCCAGGTTGGGTTCCACTTTTTCCATCAACATCAGGGCTTCTTATTGAAAGAGGAAGTTTACTCTCTCATTCTGCCGTTGTGGCCAGAGAGTTAGGCATTCCTACGATCGTTGGGATTCACGGTGGTCTGATGAAAAAACTAAAAACCGGGATGAGAGTAAGAATGGATGCAACGAAGGGAGAGATTCAAATTCTCAGCGAATAGATGATGAATAAATTTCAAATTGTCACTTTAACTCAATTAAATGATCTTGAATTTATCCAAGAGTTCTCAAGATTTTCCTTTGATGTAAGAAAAGATCCACACTGTACTGGGCTCATAACTGAGGAACATACGAGGAAACTCATTGAATGGGGATTTTACAATGGTTCACAATTTTGGCTCATAAAAAACCATCATGGAAAAACGATTTTAAGAATTAGTTTTAGAATCTCTAAAAGTCAGGCTAATACGGGAACAATAGGATTCTTTGAAATTGATTTAAGGGACCCAGAGTACTTAGAAGCCTTCACCTTCACCATCCAAGAAATAGAAAATATTTTTGGCTCAAAAGAAGTGAAGAATATTTTCGCCCCTATCGATTTAAATACATGGTTTAATTATAGATTTAGTCTTGGTGGTAAGAAATATTTCCCACGCTACACCTGGGAACCTACCACTCCCCCAGAGTATCTCAATTTGTTTAGGAATCTTGGCTACAAAGATTCCACTTATTTTAATTCTGTTTTTTTTAGAAACATCAAATGGGGATTCTTTGCACCTGGAACAGGTCATCTCAAATCATCCTTTAAAAGAATTAAAGAATTGAATTTTTCACTTCGTCCTTTCAACATGAAAGAATTCTTTGACCAAGAGTTACCTTTATTTCACAAAATAAGCCATGAAGCTTTCTCGGACGCCTTGCTTTTTGAACCGATTGATCTTGAGACATTTAGAGCACTCTACGCAGCAGCAAAAACTAGTTATGATTTCTCTCCATCTTGTGTCCTTCTATCACCCGAGGGGGAGACTGCTGGATTTCTTTTTGCTTTTTTTGATCAAGAAGTCCTCGTGATAAAATCAATCGCTCTTCTTAAAAAATATCAAGGTCTTAAACTTTCCTCAGGTATGATTTATTCCGCCGTCAAGATGGCCTTTGATCAAAATAAAAAAATAACCGTTTCGGCCCTTGTTCGGACGGGATTAACCAGCGAAAAGATAGCCGGACAGAGCCAAAAATGGTCTCCGTTTAATTGGACTCATGATTATGTGTTGGTAAAAAAGGAAATACCGTGAAAGAAGAATATTTCCAGGGGCTCAACTACTCACTGGCCAATGAGGATACATGGATTGAGTATAACCTTGCGCCAGAAAATGCGAATTCTTATTTTTGCGTTTGTGGATCTGGTAGTCGTGTGATTCCCTTACTGGCCAAAAATCCTAAAGAGCTTCATATCTCTGACCTTTCTGGAGCTCAGCTCAAGCTATTTAGGCTTAGACTTAATGCCATAAAAAATCTCAGCTATGAGGAATACCTCTTCTTTTTGGGATATAAGCAAATTCAAAAAGGTAGTGATCGGATTTCAATCCTAAATAAGCTAGGACTCACTGATGAAGATATGACCTACTGGAATCACTTTGAACATTTATGGAAGGATCAGGGTTTTATTTATCTTGGGAAATGGGAAAATCACTTCATGGGTCTTGGGAGACTTTATCAAAAGTTAATTTTAAAAAAACTTCTTCCAATCTTTGATACTCAAGATCTTAATGAACAAGGCAAGAGGCTTAATCAATATTGGAATAAAAAACTTTTTAATCTTTATACCAAAATCGTTCTCAATCCCTGGGTGGCGAATAAGCTTCTCTATAAAGGTCATTTTGCTGGATCAAAGGATAAAAGAACAACCCCCCTCAGTGCAGCGGATTATGTTGCTCATGAATTTAATGATCTTTTTGAAAACACATGGGTGAAGGCCAATTACTTTTTACAACTTATTTTTTTGAATAAAGTTCAATTCGATGAAGCCTTTCCTGCTGAGTGCTCACAAGATCTTTTTTTTAAAATTAAGAGCAGCACAACTCAAATATATTATCATCAGGAAGATCTGCTCAAATTACTTAAAAAGAAATCTCATGATTTCTATTCTCTCTCTGACACTTTCTCTTACATGAGTGATAGCGAAGTCTCATCATTTTTAACAAGTCTTCCAGAAGCGGTTCCGGTGGGTGCCCAAATCGTCATTAGAACTTTCATGAGAAAGCCTCATTTTCAAATTCTTTCTCCTTGGGTGACAGACGTAGAACTCAACAAAAAAATGGCCAAAGCAGATTGTACGAGGATGTATGAGTTTTCTATTTTAAAAAAGACTTAAGGAGATCTCTTTTTTCTTAAGATCAGCATCCCATCTCCATAAGAGAAGAAGCGGTATCTTTCCTTGATCGCAATCTCATAAAGCTCTAAGACTTTTTTTCGGCCAATGAGGGAGCTAATAAGCATGAGTAACGTCGATTGAGGTAAGTGAAAATTTGTGACAAGAGCATCTATGGAATGAACTGCTTTACCAGGGTGAAGAAAGATTGAAGTTCCCTGCATTCCTTGAGAAAGATCAAATTGAATCTGTCCATCTATCCAACAGGACTCAAGTGTTCTGAGGCTTGTGGTCCCAACGGCCACACGGCATTTGGCCTCTTGAATGATTTTAAGATTTTCCTGATCAATGCTATAAAACTCTTCGTGCATTTTATGCTCAAGAATATTGGATGTTTTGACTGGGGCAAAAGTTCCAGCCCCTACATGAAGTGTGACTGAAGCCAGTTTGTGATCTTGTTTTTTTAAAACCTCCAGAAGTTCCAAAGAAAAATGGAGGCCGGCCGTTGGAGCTGCTACAGAACCAACCTCTTTCGCGTAGACTGTTTGATAAGTTTTTTTATCTTCTTCATCACTGACTCCCCCCCTAATGTAAGGAGGAATAGGGATTTTGCCCACTTGCTCGAGCTGAAAAAGCAATTCCTCATGAGAACAATTAAACTGAACAAGAAAAGTACCATCACCGATCACTTTAACTATTTTACAAGAAAGAGAATTGGCAAAATGAAAGATTTCTCCCTCTCGCCTTTTACCTGAAGCTCTGATCATACTTGGATAGAAATGATCCTGACTCATCAGCGACAAAATAAAAACTTCAACCTCTCCACCAGTAACTTTTTCGCCAATTAAGCGGCATGGAAAGACCTTAGAGCGATTAAAGACTAATGTAGATTCAGGAGGAAGAAATTCTCCAATATTCTTATAGGATGAATGAATCACTTGATCTCGAGCTTCATCATAGACGAGAAGCCGAGAAGAATGACGATCAGCAACTGGTCTTTCGGCAATCAGTTCTGGAGGTAGTTCAAAATCATAGCTTTTTAGGTCAAAATCAGTCATTTTTTCATTGATAGTTGAAAAGGCCTATTAGTCTTGCTAACCTTAATTATAGGAGACCCTCTATGAAGATGTACATTTTATTGATCCTCACGATTTACTCTTTTACATCTTTTGCCGAGTCCACTCCAAGCGAAGAGGCGATTATTTTAAACCAAGAAATGCAGTTTCTTGAGGAATCTGCCCAAAACGTTCAAATTGTATCAGCACAGGAATCGAGAGAGACAATTCCTCAGTCAGAGAAAAAATCTCAAGGTCTAGAGGAAGAGTATTTTGGAACAGAAGATACTCAGACCATAAGAAGCAAAGCCTCTGCTCCAAAAAGAAGAAGTTTTTAGGCCAATTGAGGGATAATTTTTTTCAAGGCAGAAAGATACTTTTCAAAAAATTCATCTAAGAAAGCCTTCATGGCAATAAATGTCGGATAAGACTTTATTTGTTCAAGTAAAAGCTTAAGCATGCTTTGAATAAAAAGAATGACAGGTTCTAGACCCAAATTTTTGATAACAAGGTCAAAGACTCCGCTCGCCTCTTGTACATCATTCCCTTTAACAACATAGAGAGGGTTTTTTGTCTTATTTTTCATGATTGTAATTCCTTCGTCACGTTCTGGCTCATGTCCACAAATTGTCTTTGAAGATCTTTATACTCAGCAGACTTAAATTGGAAAACTGATTTTCTCAAGGCCAGTGACTTTCCAAACTGAACTTTATTTGTAAAGGCTTCATAAACTGTCGCCTCACCTAATGTTTCTTTTATGTGGGCAAGATCAGAACTGGCTTGCTTGCGGCGTATATCAAATAAGTTTGGAATATAACCAAGATTTTTTGGGACAGAAGTAATCTCCATCTCAGCAATATCCTCAACGACCTGCTGAATGTTTTTGAGACCTTGCTCTGAAAAGCGATCTGGAACAAATGGATAAAGAACGCCGTCTGTAGCACAAAGAATATTGACGACGAGTAATCCAAGAGTGGGTGGACCATCAATAACAATCACATCGTATTGAGAGCGTAGCTCATATTTTTCAATAAACTTTTTGAGTATAAGCTGTCTAGGTCCATTGATTCCGGCCACTGTTAATTCAAAACCAGATAACTCCTGCCCAGCTGGGAGAAGATCAATATGGACACCCTCTTCTTGCTTAGTCTTGATGATCACATCTGAAGGGAGAGCTGATGTATGGAGCGCTTTTAACTCTTTCACTGAATTAATGAGAAGATGATAAATATGATAGTCAGAAGTCTCTACATCAAAGAGAGAGGTAAAATTCGCTTGAGGATCCATATCCAAACAAAGAACTTTTTTTCCTTCATGGGCAAAAGCATGAGCAAGATTGAAGGCCATGGTGGTTTTCCCGACTCCGCCTTTTTGATTCATGAGGGCCATCACTTTACCTAAAGGTCTAGTGGAAGTCTGAGAAGTCGTCTTTAAAAATGAAAACATCTTAAGTTTCTCCATTCATTTGCCAACAATTATGGTCAAAAATTCCTAGCACTTAAATTTTGCCACCCGATGAAACCCTTTGTAAATAGTTGTATTTGTGAAAAGAACTGAAGAATAGCCAACCACAACACTCAGGAAAAAGAGACAATAGAGTCAACCCATAATTCTTCAATTCTCACAAGTCTAAGGAATTTCAGCGAAACATCCGATAAAGCTTGGGACGGAACGAAAAGGAAAGAAACTATGGTTGGTTTCAAATCTATTGGTCTCTTATTTATACTCCTCTTTTTGGCGAGCTGTATTCCACAGACAAAGCAAACTGAGTGTGGCACCAATGAAGCATTTAATGCTTTGCTGAGGACATGCGTACCAGTGATGAATGGTCCGAGCTCTTTCATAGATATCGATAGCTTCCAACCAGCTTCAGTTTTAAGTAAATATAAAAATGATACCAGTTCTGTTCAATTTTCGATCGTTGTTGCGAACCCCTATGCTCAAACTTATACTGTAACATGGGAAAGAGTTTATAATGGCTCTCCAGTGGTTCTCGCAGGAACAAGTTCAGGCACAACTTTTACTTACACAACAACTCCGAGTTCACTTTCAACTCAATTAGGAACTCATGTCATTACCGCGCGAGTCCTGGATTCTACAAATGCTGTCGTTGATTCACATAGTTTTGAATTAAAGATTAATGAAACGCCAAGACCCATTATTGTTTCTTCTAGTGTGACACCTGCACTCTATGCTGCGGACTACACTCCACAAAATTCAAATCAAAATTACTCATTTCAAGTTTATAACAATAATGCAACGATGAGTGGAGCAGGTTATAGAACAGATTGGAAGCTCTATAAATCGGGAGTCCTGATTTATTCTGAGACTGATAATTTTCCGACGACAACTCCAATTGGAACGATTTCTCCAAGTGGTTATAATTATCCTTCAATGACCTTTAGTCCTTCAACTCTAGGAGTTGGTGGATACGTCATAAATGCTAGAGTCACAAATAATGCTGGAGAAGTTGTTGCTGAACAACAATGGTCTGCAACAGTTGCTCATCCTCCGCTTCCAAAAATTACGAACAGAGACATTTATGCAAGTCCTACGTCTCCTTATGCAACGGTTCACTCCACGAATATTGTCGCCTACAATAATATTCCTTACACAGGCTCAACTTCATACAACTTTATTCCAGAAACAGTGACGGCCCCAGCTACAGGTGCTCAAGGAAACTTTTGCGTAACTGTGGCAAATGGAACAGGGACATATTCGTCAGATACATACTTCGTAAAAGTATCCTACTACCTTGATGGCACCACACATATATATGATGGCTTGACCACAGCTGTTGACTCACAAGTTTGTCTAAGCGATGCTCAAGTGGCAACATTAAATACTGTACTGTTTTCAAATACGACGTCAACAACAGCACAACCCCACACACTCGTAGCACGTGTTGTTGACGAAGCCACAGGTCAGGAATATTCATCCGCAGACATCAATAATCCAGTCTCACTAGGAACATATCCCATCACTTGGAATTTTGATGTCCGTCCACAGAACGAAGCTCCGAAAGTCAGTTTCGGAACGATGACCGCACTGACATGCTCGAGCTCATCTAGTACAACCAAATCTGGATGTTCGATTGGATCTGATACCAATTTCAAAGTAAAAATTAATCTGACATCAGATGATTTTTATACTTTGCCCGCGAATGAAGCTAAATTTGATTACTCCATTAGGCTCTATCAGAATGGAGTTAATATTCAAACTTGTACTAAAAGTGGCTATTCAGTAAGTGATCCATATCTGACAGCTGCAGCTGATGCAAACGGAGCTGACGGATACGAATGTGAATTTCGAATTAATAGCTACAACGCAGCTGGGCCGATTAATAACGCGACTTTTTCTTATCAAATCCAAGCAGAAATTACAGATGTGGACTCACCTATTACATCTAGTGGTTCCACATCGAATACACTTGCATGGAACTTTGCTGTAGGTAGCGTCACTGAAACAAATACGGCCCCTACAATTTCAAACTGGTCTCCATCTGGTGCTGTGACAGAGGGACAGAGTATGACTTTCTCTGTTGATGTTTCCGATAATCAAAGAGATAATTTTAGCTACATCATTAAATATTGTACCAATGTTGGTTGTACAAGTTCAGCGACACTCACTCAAGGCTCAGTTACACGAACTTCAAGCACAGACCCATATAACTTATCTGTTTCCTATACTCTTCCTGAGGATTTTCTGCTTGGACTCACGGGTTTGGGTTGCGACGCAGTTAAAAGAGGGAATACATGTTCTGTGCCATTCTTTATCAGCGTAACAGACACTCCATTTACAGCGACTCCAGGGACCGTAGTGAGTGCACAAACAGCCTCAACCATTACTAACTTTAACCCTGCTCCAACACTTAACCTCGCGGCTGCGACTCCGGTGCCAACGAACTTAGCGGCAACAACTCTGTTTGGCTTCGTCGGGCACCCATTCTCAATTTACAATCCGCCTGCTTCTACGTTAACTGATACATCAGGTGTCACAGCTGAAAAGAATTTTCGTTATCAATGGTTTATAAAAAATAATACGAGTGTTACGGCCTGGACTGAAATTGAGGGGGCCAATACTAACAACCTTATTTGGACACCATCTTTTATAAAAGAAGCAAATCTGGCGACAGACAATCCTCTCACTATTATGCTTTGTGTGGAAGATCATCCTGTTAGCGCAGTCACGAATGTGAATATTTCAGACTCCATTTGTAGTGCCACAACACAATTTTGGACTATCACTGTTAGAAATAACATGGCCGTGGCCCATGATATGTCCTCACCTCTTATTCCAGACAGTTTAGCTTATGGAGCTACTGATAAGGGAGATGAGACTGCAATCTGGTATGACACTCCCTCTACATTTAACGGCATTACCTCTTCTGCTGCCTATGTTGCCATGATTGGAAATCTTCAATCTGGAACAGATCATCTCATTCATGTGAAAAAAGTACTTGTAAAAGACAGAGGTGGCATTGATACGATTGATTCTGAACTACTCGTTAGCTTTTATCCAGTACCTACTGGAACAGTTCATACCGTAAAAGACTTGTCTATTGTAGGAAATGATAATGAACTCTACATTGCCTACCTGGCTTCTAGAACTGGCTCTCCAAATAGTTTCTATCCTCAAGTTAGAAGAATTGACTTAAAAGATACAAATGGTAAACAGGCCCCTAATAATCATGAAGGAAAATTTGGTTTTGATTATGATGGCCTAGGATTTGTTAATGGTTGTACTCCTACTGCAGACTGTGACTCTACTGCCACTTCAGGTGTAACAACAATTAGTTTCTCACCAAGTGCAGGCTCTATAACAGGATCAATCCTTATTCAAACTCCAAATGGAAATCCAAATGGAAGTGTGACTATTGATTTTGGAACCTACGATGGTATTGATACTATCTGTAGTACATGTAGCGGCTCAACAATGGCAACAAATCTTGAGACTATTATTAATACCTCAATTGATCCTAGACTCGCGGGCTACTCTGCCACTGCTGTAGGTAGTACCGTTACAATTTATGGAGCAGAGGCCGGTGACTACTTTGATGCCTCTACTGATCCAAATTCCAGAATCGCTGACAGACTTGGGAAAATTTATCTTCATGGATCAACCTGGTATTTACCTTTCATCGACAGCTCACTAGGTGGCTCATACAACGATCGGATTTCGGCTTACTATGCCTCCACTGGAAGTATCATGAGTCTTGTTGCCGAGAGTATCTATGATGCTAATGATGGGACCACAGGACTATCTTCAGTTAATTCTGCTTCAGCTTTCGATAGCTTCTATGACGGAACTAACTTGTGGGTAGCTCTTGTTAGTAAAAGCGGTAGTGCAGGGAAATTATATAAACTTAATCCAGCAACGTTCGCTTTAAATGACAGTGATAATATTTTCGTGAACGAGGCACTACTCAATGTTCAAGTAACAGCAAGTTCCACCAATGTCTTCGTAGGAGCAACAGCGGCTATAGGGCCAACCCTCCAACTTGGTGTTTATGACTATAATGGTACAAAGCTCGATGAATTTGACATGAACAACTCAAGCAATGTCGATATGACAACTTCAACCACCAGTATCTTCAATACTAATGATATTTCAAGCTATCAGGTCCTTGCCTACGGATCAGAAGCCAGAATTATTGCCTCCTCAAAAGCAGCCTCTACAAGTAATTACAAGGTCTACATGGCAAGACTAAGATCAGTATCGTCCACATGGACACTTTCGTGTGGTGATTGTAACCCTATTTCTGAACTTGATCTGGATGCCAGCAGTCACGTCAAATTATCTGCAGCACCTATAAGAATTGATAATAGTGTTGCCCACAGACTTTCAAGTGATGGTTATGTCACAAACCAGGGAAGAAAGGATGTAGCCTTTATCGCCTTCGGTAAACTTGATGATAATACCACTCCGACCGCTTGTGACCCTGTCATTGGTGTCTACAACGTTGAAGGAGAAGCTATAAACTCTACTACCATCTTTACTGGAAGCTCTCCAAATGAAGATGCAGGTCTCTACCGTTCCCCATTCGTCAAAAACTAGTTATCAAAAGAGGGAGGATATTTATCCTCCCTTTCATATTGCAATAGATTTCTGGCAATAGAAGTATCTATTTATTCAATCACAATCCGTATTTTGGGCTCTTAGATCGAACATTCCCCGTTCAGAAAGAACTAAGTTAAAATTAAATTATAACGATAGGATTATTGATGCTTAGGCTAATTCTACTCATCCCTATTCTGTTCATATTTCAGGCCTGTCAGGTGGCAGAAAACGTCACGTCCGCAAATCAAACTCTGGGTGTAAATTTTCCCAACTCTGCTTTAACTACGCTTGTACCAAATGATGGTTGGAAAAAACTTGGTGACAGTTTAGATGTTACATTTCTTTTTCCAACGGCCATGCATGTATCAGGCTCACCTTATATTGAAGCTCAAATTGGTAATAACATTCGAAAGTTTTACTACCAATCAGGTAGTGGAAGCACGGTCCTTGTTTTTCGTTACACTGTTGATTCAACAGACATGGATTTAGATGGAATAAATTTTAATAGTTCATCGATTAATTTGAATGGCGGAGAAATTTATTATTATGTCAATAGCGCTTACACGGCTCCTCTTCCACTTCATATCACCTTTCCCGAATCTCAAATATATGTGGATGGTATCATTCCAACTTTGGATCAAATAATAGCTCCTTCAAATGGGCATTACGCTACTGCTCAACATCTTTCTTATTCTTTAGTTTTCTCAGAAGATGTTTTTGTCTCAGGGACCCCAAGTTTTGATATTTTTTTGAGCTCTGGTAATGTCTCTTCAAATTATAAAACAGGTTCAGGCACTAATACGTTAGAATTCTCACGACTGGTTCAAATAACAGATCTTGACTCAGATGGTTTTTCCACTGATACCACTCTCCTCTTAAATCCATCCTCAGATATCTATATTGTTGACCAAGCAGGGAATGAACTTTCTGCGAGCATACCTGCAACAAATTCAACTGGTGTTCTGATTAATATTCCTAAACCCATCATTACCGGAATCTCTGGCCCAGTGAATGCGACATACGTAGCGAATCAAAGTTTAATTTTCTCAGTGACCTTTAGTGAAATAGTTAATGTGGTTGGGAACCCCTCTCTCACGATAAGACTAAGTACTGGATATGTGCAAGCTCAGTACCTCTCAGGCTCAGGAGGGTTAACTCTTGATTTTGAATACACGGTAGGAGTTAATCAAGCGGATCTTGATGGCATTGAAATTTTATCCCCTCTCCAATTGAATGCGGGGTCAATCAAAAACACGGCAGGAAACCAAGATGCACTTACGACTTTTACCGCTAATCCATCATTAACTTCTGGGGTCTGGGTTGATTCCACAACTGGACCTTATATTCAAACGGTTTTGAAACCACAGAACGGTACTTATACAGAAAATGATAACCTTGATTTTATTTTGAATTTTTCAGGAGCTGTAACCGTTTCTGGTAGCCCTCGTCTCCCTATTATTGTTGGTTCCATCACAACTTATGCTGATTTTCATTCTATAAATGGTTCAAGTGTGACTTTCCGATACACACCTCAAGCTGGTGAGGAAGATCTTGATGGCATTAGTCTTTCAGGCCCGGTTGATCCAAATGGTGGATCCATCGTTGATGCTTCTGCTCCTACTAAAACCGCGATTTATCAATATATCGCTCCGTCGACAGTGGGAATCTTGGTTGATGCAACAACACCATCTATTATTAACGTTTATAACCAAACAACGGGTCTATTAACTGCAGGTCAGGTTGTGAAATTTATTGTAGAGTTTTCTGAACCTGTCACAGTAACTCCTCCTCTCAATTTACCAATAACAGTCAATACCACGACCACATCAGCTAGTTATGTCTCTGGATCTGGAACGAATAAATTGCAATTTGAATACACAGTCTTAGTAAGTGACTCAGATGCTAATGGGATTAATATTGTTTCACCCATAACTGGTGGAGGCGTAAGTGATTCCAATGGGCATACAGGAGCACTGACCTTTGCTAACGATATTACAAATGATCTTATCGTTGATGGAGTTATTCCCTCCATTTCATCGATCATTCCACCAGGAAATATGACCCATAACATTGGTGATACACTGACCTTTACTGTAAATTTTAATGAACCAATTTTCGTAACTGGGGCCCCCAAGCTACTATTTGCAGATACGACAACTCCAACTGGACTTCAGGCCATTATGTCTAATCCGGGTGCCGGTGGAGTAACATCATTAAACTTCTCTTACATCGTCAAAGCGGGGGATCTTGATACAAATGGCATTAGCTTAATGAGTCTACAGCTCTACGGTGGGACTATTAAGGATTCTTTAGGAAATAATGCTAACCTTACTTTGCCTACCGTTTCAACAACTTCTATTTTATTGGATGGAGTCGTTCCAACTGTTACAAATGTTACTCATTCGGCGCCGATTCAATCAATCTACAAGGCCGGTGAAGATATCGCTTTTCAATTAACTTTTTCTGAACCAGTAACAGTTACTGGTTCTCCAACTCTAAAATACATTATTGGTAATACCACAGTCATTGCTTCATTAGACCCAATTTATCTAACTTCAAATGTTTCTTCACTGTACTTTAAATATACAGTGTCACCTGATGAACTCGACTTAAATGGAATCAATCTTCTATCAGCTATCTTTCTTGATACGGGAGATTTGATTCGAGATCAAAATGGGAATAATGCTTCATTGCAAATTAATGCTCCTGACTTATCTGGACTCAACGTAGATGCAGTCACTCCCAAAATTGCAGCTCTCATTCCACCATCAGATGCGACCTACACACTCAATGAAAATATTTATTTCACAGTCATTTGGACCGAACCTGTGAGTTTCGATATTTCATTAGGAACTCCAAGAATAGAGCTGGCCATTGGCCCATCTACTGCTTACGCCACTTATGATGCGGCATTAAGTGCCCTCCTAAGTCCAACCGGAGAAATGTCGATCTTTAAATGGACTGTTGGTGCTAGTTATATGGATACTGATGGCATAACAATTGTCAGTACAGCGATTGATTTGAATCTTGGTCTTATAGAAGACGCTGCGACTAATTCTGCAGTTCTTAATTTTGCGACACCAACAACAACAGGTGTACTCGTCGATGGTATTAAAACCACTGTTGATCCACTCAACGCGATTACTCCTCCAGCAAATGATACTTACATTTTAGGTGAAACCATCACTTTCAGTATTAATTTTACGGCTACAGTCACGCTCGATACATCGGCTGGAACACCTTATGTTAATATCTTGGTAGGCTCCACTTATAGACAAGCCTTTTGTACGAATTCAAGTGGATATTCTGGCACATCACTTACTTTTAGTTATACCGCTGTTGCTGGTGATCTTGATTCAAATGGCATAGATATATTGGGCCCTATTTACGCCAACGGAGCTACTATTCAGGATGTAACTCCTGATAATGCTCTTCTTACCTTTGCTAATAAAAATTATCCTAATGTAAAAGTTGAAGCAACCCCTCCAACGATTATCTCTGCAACCACAACTAATGCTACTGTTTCTGCAAGACCTGCTCAGTTTCGCCCAGGCGAAATTATGAGTTTTAAATTAGTCTTTAGTGAAGCGATTACAAAGTCGGGTACTCCTCGTATTGTACTCGATATCGGAGGCCAAACAAAATACGCCAATTGGTATTCAGGTTCTTCTACGACTCATTATTTTAGATATACAGTTGATGCCTCTAATGCAGTCTTAGATTTAGATGGAATTCAAGTCACAAGCACGATTGATATGAATGGTGGTAATCTCACTGATGCCAGTGGAAATTCTGTCAGTGGCAGTATCCCTTACAATGAAACGGATTATGTATATTATTCAAATATCATGGGCCGCTATCAAGTTTCTGGATCCAATTACAATGCCTCAACTTGTGATGGGGTGGATACTTGCCTCACCCTACTGAAAGATATATCGGGAAATAATTATCACCTCAATACAAGTAGCCCAGGGCCTAAGGTTAAGGTCGGATTTGGAAATAATCTTACAAGCTACTTGCAGTTTAATAACCTTTCACATTTAAAAACTCCAACCACTCCATCATCATTGGCCATTAGACAGGTTATTTTTGTGATGAAGACTGTAACGAATGGATCAACAACATCCACAACATCAAATCATACTCTGCTTAACCGAAAGCCATCTTTCTCTGGTGCTCTAGCACCAGCGATAAAATTCTCTTCTAATAGCACCACTAAAACTTTAACCTACTCCCCATTCCAAAAATCAAAGTTCAATCTGGCCGCTCAATCTGCATCCTATGCAGGGTCTGAAACTGCTTCTGGCCTATGGATTAATGATACTCATTATATTTTGACTTTTGAATTTAGTAGCTGGATGTACTTCTATTCAAATAGCCTAATCGGTGGTTCTGATTTCAATGGTCGAATAGCTGAGATTATCTTTCTTTCTGGTCCTACATCTCCTCTTGGTAATACTTATCTCGATAATATCGTCACCCAACTAAATGCTATCCACGGTGTCTACTAATATAGTCGGGTACAACTAAGATATTTGAAAAATCAAACGCCATGTTATGATAAGTGCATGGTGCATAAGAACCTTTTCTTTGTTTTCATTTTCTTACTGAGCTTTTCGGCCCAGGCTTTCGAGCTCATTATGGTTCAAGCTGTCTCAGACTCTAAGCAAACTTTTATCACCAGAAATGGTAAGAGACAGGGCCATATTCAGGGTATGACGGGAACCTTTACAGCTGAGGACATATCGATCTTGGCCAAGGCCATAACCGTCACAGGCAATTTTACTCAGTGGGAGATCTTAAATAAGGGGTCTCAACTGCCATTTGAGAAAGGTCAAATTGTGACTTACTACCCGGCCACTGAATATATTTGGGCCCTCGCTCCTGAGTCGGAAAGAAGAAAATACATCAAGAGTGAACTTAACTTATTGAGAAAATCTTGGGTTTTTAAAGGTGCTCTGACCAGAGGCTTATCAGAATCTGTTTCAGATGTTGCGGCAACAACCAGCAACCGCGGTGGTTATCTAGGGGAAATCTATTTTGAGAGAGGATTTTACGATAACCTCTCCTTTGATCTAGGTGTCAGATATGAAAGAGAAGTTGTGACTTATCCAGGCGCTTCACTTATTACAGTACGCTCTTTGGCTATTGCCGACATCCTCTACTACTTTGACTACTTAAGAGATTATATTAAAGGTAAGTTTTATATTGGTGCTGGAATGGGATACGGCCTCTCAAATACATCCACCGTGGGTCTCTCACAATCAGGTCCAGCAAGCTTACTTCCGACTGTCAAAATTGGCCTATGCTTACCGTTTAATTCAGACTGGGAATTTTTGACTGATGGGGCTTTTGAAAGTCTACAAACGAGTGAAAAGCAACAGGATGGACGTCGTCAAACCACAACTCAAACGAACTTCAAATTTGGCTTTGGATTAAGACGATTTTTCTAAAAAAAAGGCCCGCAGAAGCGGGCCCTTTTATCTTACTTTTTCATTAAACCGATTTCTTTTAAACGAATCATAAGCCATTCATGAGAATTAATTGGATCATACTTTGCTCCAGTTCCTACACATGAAGGGACACAAGATAAGACAGTATCAGGATTTGGATGAACAAAAAATGGCATTGAATAACGATTCGTTGAAGCATCATCCGGATTAACAACTCTATGAGTTGTGGCAGGAATCACATCATTAGTTAATCGAGAGAGCATATCGCCTGAATCAACTACGAGTTGCTTATCAGTTGTTTTAACAGGTAACCACTTACCATCACGATCTAAAAGCTCAAGACCAGATGTCGTCGCTCCAACCATCACTGTAATCAAATTGATATCCTCATGAGCAGCTGAACGTACACAATTCTTTGGAGCATTTTTATCAAGAGGTGGGTAATGAATCGGTCTCAAAATAGAGTTACCATCTTGAAGCATGCTTCTGAAATATGTTTGTGGAACATCAAGTGCCATTCCAAGAGCATCAAGGATAACAACTGAAGTGGTATCCAAGGCATTATAAAGTTTTAAAAATGTATCTTGGAATTCATTGATTTCAGTTGGCCAAATATTTTCAGGGAAATATTTTTTCATCTCAGGATTAACTAAAGTCTCACGGCCAACATGCCAAAACTCTTTAAGATCTGGAAAAGGTGAATTTTTAGCATGCTCTACTCCGAAAGCAGTGTAACCGCGCTGACCACCGCCCTCTTTGCAAACATATTTTTTCTTTGTTTCTTCATTTAATTGAAAAAATTCATGAATAAGAGAATAGGCCTTATTCGTAACTGCATAATCTACTGGATGATCAACGAGAACAATAAATCCATAATCTTTAAGACCAGAAAAAAGGTTATTCACAAATGCTGTTTTGTCGTTATTTGTTCCGTTTAAGAAACTCATTAAACTTAACTCAGGGACTTTTCTCATGGTGTCCATAGGACCTCCTGTATTGTGGATAAGTACTATCTAAATAATCTTCGATGACATCCATCGTCTATAAAAAAAATTAGATAGGTCCTAGCTGAAAAATACTATAGAAAAATTACAGGGTCATATTAGTTTTTCTAATAACTTAATGACCCATTTCCTGGCGGAATTGATGCTCTAGGGTAGAAGAAAAGGCTTCCATTTGAGCAGAACTAAGGCCGAGTGGAGTTGAAGAACTTAACCTGTGAAGACCACCAAGTATGCAGGCTTCATAATTTAAGACCTCTTGCTTTTCTTCAGTTGGAAGCTCAGCGAGATCATCTCGGCTCACCTCTTGAACTCCGGCCCACAAAGGTCGTCTTTGATACAATTTATTTTGAAAAATAACCGTAAAATATTCATTCAAAAGCTCTTCACCGTAAAAAAGTGAAACAGATTTTGTAAAAATATCCTTTCTTTGAGTTAAATTCATCTGCCGACCCACATCAGGCGCTGGAGTGACAAGTGGTTTAAGTTCGAGATGATGAATATCTCCTTTTAGGTCTTGCATAAAAAGTACAAATCTTTTTTCTCCCGCTGATCCTCCATGACTTTTCATCCTCGAACAACTATGGAGAAGTTTCCAATTTTTTTGGCCAGATAATGGGCTCGCTTTTTCAAGGATGGAAACTATTTGATTTTGATCTTCAATTGAAAGGAATGAAAACTCTCCAGAACAGCTTTTTTCTTCCAGCATTTTCAGGGCCTTCTTTGAAACTCCTCTTCCCTTCTTGATTGCATCCTTTGCTAATTCTTTAATATATTTTGGCTCTGAGCACTGGATGCCAGAGAGTCCAGTCTGATAACTCTTATAAAACGATTCCCCTTGAAATTGAACACCATAAAACTTATGAGCGAGATAAAGACGGATGAGATCGAGATCTAACAAGCAATCAGTTGCATCATCCAAATCATTAATACCAAAATGAACTGATTCTTTTTTCAGGGGAAGGAAGCCAAAATTTTCAACATGGGGATCACCAGTACAGAAACCTTGGCGTTTAGAGATGGAACTCGAAATTTTTGTTCTTTTTACAAGATCGTAAAAGTACGGTGGAAAAGAACGCCACTTTTCAAATACACTCTGAGCATTTGAAAGTCTCAACTCTATAAACTCTTTAGTTTGATTTGGATAAATTTTTTGAAGCCGCTGAATTGTCTCAGCTGGAACAACACCTGCCCATAAATTAAAAGCGAGCATTAAAGGGGAAATTATATAAATCATACACTTCATCATTTAATGACCTCACTCAAACATCATTGTCCCTAATCTAATCCAGTTTGAATTTTCCTTTAGGGCCAATTCATAATCCTGACTCATTCCCATTGAGGACATGAGATTTAAATTAAAATCTTTTGATAGATCTTTTTTTAGCTTATTCAGATCTTGGAAACACCGGCGGGCCTGCTCTTCAAAATTTTCAGTGCGTATCTCACCCATCGTCATGAGTCCATAGAGCTCAAGAGATTGACCTTTCTTAAACTCACCTATCGCGAGATCAAGTTGAGCTCTCTCTTGAAAGCCATATTTTTCTTCTTCATGAGAGGTCTTCAATTGTAAAAATATTTTTACAGGACCTTTTAATATAGATTCCGATTGAATTAACTTTTTTAACAATTCAAGACTATCCACAGAATGAATCGCCCATAAATTGGGCACTAAGAATAATTGCTTTATTTTATTAGACTGTAAGTGACCAATCATATGCCAGCGTATTTCTGGACAACGCGCTTGTAGAAGCTGCGATTTTTCAAGAAGTTCCTGAACCTTATTCTCACCGAAATCACGTTGGCCTAGTTCATAATACGCCATTATTTCATCGATCGATCTTGTTTTTGAGACAATAATGAGATGGCTCTCAGCTGTAAGCTGAGATCTGACTCGAGAAAGCCTTTCAATAAATTTATTTGTGAAATCAGGACTCAATATCAGTCCCCTTTCCCTTTTTCTTTTTCTTCAAACTTATTGTTGCTTTAATCTCGAAATCATATTTTTCAGCGATTTTATCAAATTCACTCGAGACATCGATTTTATCGAGATAAGTTCGGAGCTCATTTTTGACTGATGCTAAAAATTCAGTTTTGGTATTTTTAGCATTATCAACGAGTGAACCAACGATATCTTTCGGCAATGGCAGGTCCTTTAGAACAGCTCGAACACCTTCCTCGGTCATGAACGCTGCAGTCACACCAGTCGTTAGAACTTTTTTTAAGATATCACCAAGTTTACCATCACGGTCCCGATCTTTTTCATCCATCCTATAACTCCTGCGCCCTTTTTGAGAACGCTTTCATTGTGAGCGGAAGGTTGGTATTTACGAGAGTTTTTTCAATCATTCCAAGTCCAGGTAAGAAACCTTTAAACTCTATCTCGAGGTTATAGTTTACCTCAGTCTTTCCGCCGCCCAGATCTTTCAAAGTCCACTTACCATTATTAACTTTCATCATATCCCCAGTCACAAGTGACCAACTCACTTCTTTATTAGGTACGTGTTTTAAGTTAATGGTATAGGAAATTTCTTTGATGATATTGATACCAAATTTTACTGTGGCGCCATCATTGCCTTCTTTTTCTATAGATACAGATTTCATCCCATCTACGAAATCAGGATATTTTTTGTAGTCCACTATTGCCTGATAAAATTTCTCAATAGGAACTTCATAGACTTCTGTTCGATCAGCACGTGCCATAATTATTGTCCTTTTTAGTATCTTGGTTTTTTATCAAAATGATGTTCGGCCCTAATATGTCGGATAGTTCCAGACTCACTTCTCATCACTAGGGAGTGAGTCATGCAACCCCATGGCTTGAAAATCACTCCATCCAAGAAATTTCCCGTTGTCACACCTGTAGCACAAAACATCAAATGACCTTTAGCCAGTTCATCTATTTTAAAAACTTTATTAATGTCATGGATTCCCATTTTAAGGGCCCGTTCCACTTCTCCAGGATTTCGAGGTTTAAGGATACCTTGAAATTCTCCACCAAGGCACTGAAGAGCTGCGGCTGCAATCACACCTTCGGGAGCTCCACCAATTCCAAATAAAATATCAATCCCTGTGTTTGGAGTTGCAGTGGCGATAGCTGCAGAAACATCACCATCTCCAATGAGATTTATTCTTGCACCGGAAGCACGGACTTCTTCAATCAAGTCTTTGTGTCTCGGTCTATCAAGGATAATGGCCGTAAGATCAGCAACACGGCATTTTTTAGCATCGGCTAAGCGCTTAAGATTTTCAGTTGCAGATAATCTTATATCCAGCTGTCCCTTTGCCTCTCTACCTGCTGCAATCTTTAGCATATAGGTATCTGGAGCATGCAAAAGTCCACCGGCTTCACCGATCGCCATAACTGATATTGAATTTGGTCCACCATGGGCACAAATTGTTGTTCCCTCTAGAGGATCCAATGCAATCTCAAGCTTTGCTCCATGCCCAGAACCTACTTTTTCACCGATATAGAGCATCGGAGCTTCATCTCTTTCGCCCTCTCCGATAACAACTGTAGCATCACAGTCAATTGAATCCAGCATGGCCCTCATCGCATCAACAGCTGCCTGATCTGCGGCTTTCTCATCACCACGACCCATCAGACGAGCTGAAGCGATAGCTGCCATTTCGGTCACTCGTACAAATTCCATGGCAAGATTTCTATTCATTCATTAATCCCTGAAAAAGTTAATCATTAAAATACTACAACATCCTAAGAACTCTATGAAGTTCTAACTTAATTGACGCAGTAAAAATGATTGAACTTCTCGAGGCAAAAGGTCATACCCAATGGAAGAAACAAGTTCTTTAACTTTTTCAAGTCTTTCAATATCAAGATAGGCATCTAAATTAAAAACCCACTCATCTTCATTTAAAAGTGGAGAATCAACATTACGTTTTGAAAGAATACGACCAGTTTTGGCACCTACTCCATCTTCCCATTCAAAAAAGGCATCTAGATATAAAATCTGAACTTTCGAGATTTCTCCATCTCCATGCTGCCAAATAAATAACTCAACCGGCCCATCGGCCCGTAACCAGTATTTTAGTCTAGGCGGTATCTCAAGTCCGCCTTCGACTTTATGAAGGGGTTTTAATTTTTTTACAATTTCTTCTGTTTTTAAAAAATCATTAATTTGCTCAAGGAGGTCTCTTCTTTTGTTAAATTCGACACCCAGTCGATTTTGCGTCGTCCATTTAACAACACCCGAAACATCAAGATGACTCCCAAGCCAGTGAATACTTCCACGAAGCACAGAATCATGGCCAAAACTGACAGAACTATCTTTCAAAGAAATTTGCATCCCTGTTGCGGAGATATCTTTAACTTCATATACCCGAGAGTTATCGTCTGACTTGAATGTCAGGTAACAGAAGGGAAAACGAGGTAAAACTCTTTTTTCATGTTTCTCAAAGTCTGACTTAATAAGATTAAAACGTCTTTCCATAAAACTCCTAGTTATCAATCTATTTTAGATGGAATTGAGGAGAACTAAAGATAGGTAAAGCTTTCTTTTGCCGTAAGCAAATCTGTCTGATAAATTATAGAAACATGGAAAAAAATGATTTAGAGATTGATAATCTGCCAAACCGATTAACGTTTTTTAGAATGTTAATGATTCCAGTTGTCGTTTTGGCCCTCTATTTCAGCAAAAATACTCCAAATCTCCTCGCTCCATTTCAATCTTGGTTAGGTCATGTGGCCTGCTGGGTTTTTGTGGTGGCCAGTATTACTGATTTTTTAGATGGCTATATTGCAAGGAAAAGAAATATAGTGACCGTTTTTGGTTCATTTCTTGACCCCATTGCAGATAAGTTTTTAGTCGTATCATCACTTGTGATGCTCCTTGCCCTTGAACGCGTCCATCCCATTATTGTCATTGTCTTAGTCCTAAGAGAAATGTACATGACTTCCTTGCGTCTTCTTGCTCTTACCGAAGGGGTTGATGTTCCTGTTAGCTCTCTAGGGAAATGGAAAACAGGGACTCAGATGGTCGCCACACCTATGCTCATGATTTACGATCATTTCCTCGGCATGAATCTCCCTCTCATCGGTACGATATTAATTTATCTTTCTGCTCTTCTTTCCATGTGGTCGGCTCTTCTTTATTCATTAACCATGATAAAAAAACTAAAAGAAAAGAGAGCAGAGAAAAGAAAAGCCAAAAAAGAGAATAAAGGACAAAGAGACATCCCATGAGGCATGAATTCATCTTTGTGTGTGCATCACAATCGAAAATTAGTCACGATTTAAAATCAGAAATTAGAAATACTTTTAAAAATTTCAACCTCATTATGTCTCAAGAGATTGAGAGGGATTCAGTTTTCTCTTATAATTTTTTTATTTATTTTAGTTATGATTTTTTTGACACTGAACTCTTTGAAATCAGTTTAAAAAAAATAAACGCTCAATATCATATCGATACCGCGATTATCCCTAAAGAGATCTTTCATTCCAAAAAGAAATTAGTTGTCTTTGATATGGACTCTACACTCATCACTGCAGAAGTCATCGACGAAATGGCCCAATCCCATGGTGTAGGCGAAAAAGTCAAACTCATCACCTCTCGGGCCATGAATGGAGAACTTAATTTTGATGAATCTTTAAGAGAGAGAGTGGCCCTTCTCCAAGGGTTCAATCAAAATCAAATGAATGAGATTATATCAGGCCTTAAATTTACACTGGGAACTCCTGAGCTTTGTCGAGAACTCAAATCCAGAGGTGTAAAAATGGCAATTGCCTCTGGTGGCTTTTTTCAATTTGCTAAACATGTTCAAAAACAACTTCAAATTGATTACCTTTTTGCCAATAATCTCGAGATTCAAAATAATATTTTAACTGGTAAAACGACTGGCCCTATTGTTAATGCTGAAAAAAAATCACAAATCATTGATGATCTTGCACAAATCGAAAAAATCTCTCTCGAAGAGATCGTTGCCATTGGAGATGGTGCTAACGATATCCCAATGCTTCTAAAAGCAGGTTTAGGTATAGCCGTTCATGCCAAAGAAAAAGTTCAAAAGGCTGCTCACTATCGAATAAATTACGGCCCAATGACTCATGCATTGAGTTTTATGAATCATGAAAATTTATAAAAATTTATCAAGTGCTCTAAAATCAAGAGATGATGTCAAAATACTTAAACTCAACTTAAGTCTTGATAACTTACCGGAAGAAATTTTTAGTTTTCCAAATCTAGAAGAAGTTTATCTCGATGGGGAATGCAAAAACTTTCCTGATAGAATTCAAGGCTGGGATAAGGTCAGGACTCTCTCCATCAAATGGAATGAATTCTCTGGTGATTTATCTGCCATCCTTGGTCTGAAGAACTTAGAAAATCTGAAAATTCTTGAAACACCTCTTAAGATGTTTCTCTTACCTCTGGGAAAAATCACTTCACCCTTAAAATATTTCACAATCAAATCATGCGGTCTGGAAAAACTACCTGAAGAAATTTCCATGTGCACAAGCCTTCAGGAATTAAGTTTACCGGGCAATAAACTTTCATCTCTTCCCTATTCATTTATCGATCTAAAAGAATTAAAAAGACTTAATCTTGATGGAAATAAATTTGAATCTTTTCCGGATCAAATAAAGAAGATGGCTAAACTTCACCATCTTTCTATCGACGGAAATAAATTCTCAACTGAAGAAAAAGATAGAATACAAAGAACTTTTCATCTAACCGTTAGTTAAATGCTTTCGACTCTCCCACATCTAATGAAATAAAATTCGACACACCAGATTGTTTTATTCTTTTAACAGGCTCTTCAAAAGGCTCATCAGTTAATTGGAAAGTGCCAAAGTGCATTCCGATTGAGAGCTTCGCACCAAGATCATGATGCGCCTTGAGTGCATCTTCGGGAGTCATGTGATTAATACGCATTAAGTTTTCTGGATCGTAAGCTCCGATCGGTAACAAGGCAAGATCTGGACTTCCTAGCTTATTACGAGTTTCTGAGTAATAAGTGGAGTAACCAGCATCACCACCGAAGTATAAATTAAATTCATCACTTTTGATGTAGTACCCACCCCATAAACTTTTGCACTTATCAAAGAGTCCACGAGCTGACCAATGCTGAACAGGTGTGAAGATGATCTTCACTTGCTTAATTGTATGCTCATTCCACCAATCCATTTCATGAATATTTTGAATCCCATTTTCGGCCAATAATTTTTTATCCCCAACTGGGACAAAAAATATGGGTTTAAATTTAGAGTCAATATCTCTTAATGAGGTGAGGTCAAGATGATCATAATGATTATGGGATATGATCACGACGTCTATAGGTGGTAAGTCGTCCATCCCAAGACCTGGAGCTCTGACTCGCTCTGGACCAAAGAAACTGGATGGACTGGCCCTTTGGGAAAAAATAGGATCTGTTAGTATATTGAGTCCATTCAATTGAATCAGAAAAGAAGCGTGATTGATAAAGGTCACGACTGCCTTTTCATGCCCAGTATGTCGTGAAAAGGGATAAGAATTATTTTTTATTTCTTTTGGCCATTTGGCGGCGGTACCTTTTAACTTCCAGGCCAAAATATCCCAAAAAGATAATAATTGGTTTTGAGTTGTATTAAAAAAAACGTCACCATTATAGTGGTCAGACAGAGGGTAGTCCTTTGCCTGGCCACTGAGAACTGGAAAATAAAAAAGTAAAAATAAGATTAATTTAATGCAGTTCTTCTTTAGCATCACCATACTCATGTATTAACATTTCTTGCCCATTCCAAGTCATAAGTAACTCTCCACCTTGAAGATTTCCTTCCAGGATTTTCTTCGACAAGGGGCGAGTCACCAAACGCTGAAAAACACCATTTAAAGGTCGAGCACCATATTGAAAATCAAACCCTTGCTCTTCAAGTGTATCATAAGCTTTTTTATCTAAACGAAGTGTGACTTTTTTAGATTTCAATCGCTCATTCAGTAACTTTACTTGCTTATCAACGAGTTGCTTCATCACCGATTTATCTAAAGCATGAAAATTTAAAACAGCATCAATTCGGCCTAGAACTTCTGGTTTAAAATCTTCTTTGGGATTTTTTGAGTTAGACGTCATCATGATAATCGTATTTTTAAAATTAATGACCCTACCTTTATTATCAGTGAGGCGCCCATCATCTAAAATTTGAAGAAGGATATCGGCAAAATCAGGATGAGCTTTTTCAATTTCATCAAACAGAACTACACTATAGGGTTTGCGGCGTATCGCCTCAGTGAGAACACCACCCTCCTCATAGCCAACATATCCGGCGGGGGCCCCAATAAGTTTTGAGACAGAGTGCTTTTCTGAGAATTCAGAAAGATCAAACCGGACTATATTGTCTTCATTTTCAAAGAGGTACTGAGTAAGTGCTTTTGCCGTTTCTGTTTTCCCAACCCCAGTTGGCCCAAGGAGAAGAAAAGATCCTAGAGGTCGTGTTTCATCAGATAATCCAGCATAACTTGCCATCAGGGTTTCAGAAATTTCATGCAAGGCCTCATGTTGGCCAAAAACTCTTTTGTTCATAAAATCTTCAAGATTCAAAATTGAATCCTGTTTTGATTTGAGAATTTTCTCTACCGGAATACCTGTTTGACGAGATATCACTTCAGCAATGTGTTTTTTTCCAAGGACCCAATCATGCTGAAAACTCTCAAGTTCCTTTTGAGTTTGTGGGATAAGCATGTATTTAATTTTGGACGCTTCCTCGTAATTTTGAGAACGCTCCGCTGTTTCAAGCTCAAACTGCAATCGATCAATTCTATTTTTTATTTCTGATACTTTTTTAAGGGAGCCAATTTCTTTTTCCCAACCTTTTTTACCTTCAGAAACTTTGGCCTCCAAGGTATCAATTTCTTTTTTCAGGTCGGCATTTTCTTTTTCCATTTGGGCATAAATCTTCTTTGAACGTAATTCGGCTTCTAATTCAACAAGCCAAGATGGCATCGCTTCAGCTGATAATTTAAGGGCCGATGAAGACTCGTCTAAAAGATCAATCGCCTTATCTGGTAGGTTTTTATCTGTAATATATTGATCAGATAAAAAGACAGCATTATAAACAGCATCATCAGAAATTTTAATTCCATGGTGAGCTTCCATTTTAGATCTTACACCCATGAGAATTTCCACAGCATCTTCCTTACTGGGCTCATGGACCGAAACACTTCTAAATCGGCGCTCTAAGGCCGGATCATTTAAAATATATTTTTGATACTCATCAAATGTAGTCGCACCAATGCAATGTAGTTCACCACGAGCAAGAGCTGGCTTTAAAAGATTGGCCGCATCCATCGCACCTTCTGTTCGCCCTGCCCCCACTAACTGGTGTAATTCATCAATAAAGAGAACCACCTGACCAGATTGAGATTTTACAAATTTCAAAAGATTTTGAATTCTTTCCTCAAAATCTCCGCGGTACTTAGTTCCGGCCATTAAAGAGCCCATTTCAAGAGAATAAACAGTCTTCCCTTTCAAGACATCAGGGACGTTACCTTTTACGATTTGCTCAGCAAGTCCTTCCACGATGGCCGTTTTACCAACCCCTGCAGGCCCCACGAGTACCGGATTGTTCTTGGACCTTCGACCCAATATTTCAATGACTGATCTGATTTCTTTTGTTCTTCCAATAACGGGATCAAGTTTTCCTTTTTGAGCGGATTCATTAAGGTTGACCAAGAACGTGGGTACCTCCACGTCTTCAGCACCATCTGAAAACTTTTGATAATCAACTTTTAGTTGAGGGAAAATTTTAGGTAAAGATTTTAAAAGATGTTTTTCGCTAACTTCACCTTTACCATCCTGAGCTGCATCGGCCGAAGCCATCGTCATCCATTCTTGCAACTTTGACGAGGTTCGTAGATTTTCAATGGTAAGTGTTGAAGTCGTGCGAGGCAATCGCTCAAGATAACCTTCAACTTCCTTCTGATTTTCCTTCATCGCCTTCGAAGAGTATGAAGACTTGTTCGTGATCAAACCATAAAGCAAATGTTCGGGAGAAAGTTCTGTATTTTTTCTTTGCAAGGCCTCTGTCTGGGCGATATCTAAAGAGCCTAAAACAACCTGATCAAACTTATTCATATTAAACCTCTTTGGTTAATAATCTCATTCTTAAGATGATGATGAAAAAACGAGTGTCAAGGCTCAATAGGGATATTATTCAACGCCTTAATTTTCACTCTCACCTGCTTTTCTAAAGTCTTATCTACCTCGACCTGGATCATATCCCCAGATTTAACAGAAGCAAAAAGATCAAGATTTTGCTTAGAGAGCCCCCTCTTCATGACTTGAAAGTGATAGATTATATTTTTCTCACAAACTTCCCACTCAAAACTAAATTTTGTTTCTGAAAAAACTCGTATCACTCTTGCACCAGAAATCATTCTCTTCGTTGGTAAAGAGAAAGCAAAAACTGTCAGTGGTAAAAGACGACGATCTTTTTTTGCCATTTGAGACAATCGTTCCACCTCAGAATCTTGCTTTACGTTGAGAAATTGATGACACCAATCTTGATTTTGATTCGCCAGAGGACAAGTCGTAGAGTCCGTACAAGGAAAAAGTATCTCATAGCCTTTGAGCAGTAATTTCTCCCGTATATCAAGCATGGTAGAGAAAAAATCTTTTGTTCCTGGCTCAATAAACAGAATATGTTCCGGTCTAACATCTTCTACATACTTTAAAACTTGTAGCGCTCCCATTTCATTCGCAGAATGACCAAAGAGCATTAACTTTTCTTCTTCAATATTCTCTTGCCTCTGAGCCATTTGAGTTAAAAACTCACCTGGATAAAGACCTTCCCATATCTTTTTCGCTTGATCTCTCATGATGGGAGAATTTTCTATTTGAATAATCTTCAAGGGGTGTCCAAGCCATTGTCTGAAAGCAAATGAAAAAGTTCCTGGTCCTGCACCAACATCATAAAGAATACATTTTTTTAATTTTTGGAGCCAAGATTCATCCATCCACTGAAAGACACCTTCCAGCTTAGGAATATTTGTCGTTAGGTAAAAAGCTGTATAGGCTGAGGACAAGCGAGGATCATTTAAGTACTGTTTTATATCTTGCCTGTTTTGAGTAAAATTTTGTGAGACCTCTTGGATAGCTCGTACAAGATCACTCTCGCTTGTAAAATGGTAGTTTAAGAAGGGATAAATCTGACTTAATTTCATAAGACCTTATTTAAAAGCAGACATTATAGATTTGATATAACTATTATCAATCGTCTTTTTCACCATTCCTAACCAATATTCTTCTTTAATATCTTTAGTTGTACCAATCCGATGAAGATGCCCAGCTTTTACCCAAGCCTTTGCACTCTCCTCACCAAGTAAAATTAAACCAGTACTCGCTACGGCAAGCTCTTTGTGTAATGCCGTATCTTGGGCCTCGACTGCAACTTGAAAACTTAGTCCACTTTGAAGCATAAAACGTTCAAAATCATTTCTTATGGGATTTTGGTATCCAGGTAAAATGAATGGCTTACCTTCTAGAGACTTAGGAAAACCTTTTTTTAGATTTAAGAAATGATCAGATCCCCAAATGGAAACATCTTCTTTACCCAGAGAAACAAAATACATTTCTCTATTTTCAATTCGAGGTTTAAAATTCCCAATAAAAAAATCTATCTTACCATTAGAAAGTAAATCAAATAGCTCATCACCAGTTCCTTCCATAATTTTTAAACGGACTGGTGTCACTTTATTTATAACAGAAACAGCTTGGGCCAGAGTTGATTTAGGCACTGATTCAAGGGCACCAAGTGAAAACTCTTTTTGAAGAACTTGATCAGTATGGGCCATATTGAGAATTAACTCTTCTTCCAAGGCCTTAATCGCCTTGGCGTATTTTAAAACGTACTCTCCCGTCTGAGTAAGCACTAATTTTTTACCTACTCGATCAAAAAGCTGTCGACCTAACCATTCTTCAAGTTGCTTTAATTGAGCACTGAGAGCAGGTTGACCAATTAAAAGTTTTTTTGAAGCCCCAGAAAGTGAGCCCTCTTGAGCAATCATTAAAAAATACCTAAGATGGTGAAGATTGAGATGAGACATAAATTCTCCTATTTTTAATAGATCCTACCATATTCGATTTTATCGAACAATTCCTTTTGAATTATCTATTTGATCAAATTCAAGAATAAAGTCATAATGTTTTTAACATTCAGGGAGTAGCCCTCTCCATAGGAGACTTCTGATTTCGTCAATACGAGTTTATAGCTCCGGACAGAAGTTAAACAGGCAAGACTGAAACATAACTTAAAGGAGTTAATATGTTTTCTCGTCTTATCATGTTCGTCTTAGTTGTTTCTTGTGTTTCATGTGCTTCTAAAAACAATGAGCACACTTCAGTAAAATACCGACATCCCTCAACGGATGCTTCTGCTAGATATTAATAATGTCAGTTAGTGAATTAGGGACAGGAATGCTGTGAATCTAGTACGGCCCTTTCCCGATCGACTTCAAGACAGTGCCTTTTAAATTGATTTAAACTTTTCTTCATTTCTTGGGTGAGTTCGTCACATTGCCATTCCTCGAGCATGATGGCCGACTCACCTAAAGTTCCAAAGATTAAACCTTGAATAAAACTTTGGCAGTCTAGAACAACTTTTTCATCCAAAGAAGTTCTGAGATCATATCGATCAGAGTAACCCGCCACTTTTTTCATTCGACTGACTTGAATCTCCAATGCTGTTGCATCAAAAAGTGCAAAGGCCAAAATGAGCATAAAAACAGTTTTCATAGAAAAACTCCGGTATGAGAGCTTTTCGGTTAACGCCCCAAGGATCAGCGAAATAAGATTTTTTATCTTTGAATGGGAAAAATTATCCCCCTAACAACAAATGTAATTACAGGTACTTGCAATAAAAACTGGCAATAACCTATTAAGGAGTTAACTTTTAATAGGTTTTATCCGATAATAAATCATATAAAAAATAGGTTATAACTTATGAAAAAACCATCAGATCAAAAAATCATTACAAAGCAGGTTTCAAGAAAATTAGAAGAATTGCGTCCACTAGTTTCTAAGACCAGTGGAGTGCCTTCCTGGATTGACTATATTAGGTCCGGCCTTGGTATGACCATAAACCAACTTGCTACACGTTTAAAAATCACTCAGCCCTCTTTAAGTGGCCTCATCAAACAAGAAAAGGAAGGAAGAATTACAATAAATAAACTGACAGAAATTGCCCAGGCGATGGATTGTGAGCTTGTTTACGGTTTTGTACCAAGGCAAAAAATTGAGGATATCGTTCTTAAACAGGCCATTAACAAAACATCAAAACTGATGGCAGAAGCTGAAATCCATATGGAGCTAGAAGATCAGAAAGTTTTACTTGATAAAGATGAGCGCCTTAAAGAGTTAGTCCAAGAAAAAATTTTTTCCAAATACCTTTGGGATAAAGAATGAGAGCAGATAATCTCGTTGATAGAGATGGCTCTACCCCACTTGATCCGGATCAAATAAAAGGGATACGTTTTTCTCACCTCACAAATATGGGTGAACTTGATGAACTAGAAGATTTAAACATTCAAAAAGGCTTAGAATGGCTTCATCATCAAAAAAGCAGTGATTATCTCTCGATGGAATTCTTATGCAAACTGCATGAGAAACTTTTTGGAGATGTTTGGAAGTGGGCGGGAAAGTTTCGTACCGTTGAAGTGAATATTTCAAAATACCGCTCTTATGATGTTGGGCCTCAGCTTAGAAATTTTTTTGAGGATCTCAAACTATGGATTGAAAGTGGTAAAATGAGTTGGGATGAAATCTCAGCTGAAATGCATCATCGTCTTGTTTGTATTCACCCTTTTCCTAATGGAAATGGGCGAACGACTCGCATTTATACTGAGTATGTTCAGAAACGAAACCAACAAAAGGTAACAAGCTGGAAAGCGTCTCTTGCTCACGATCCGAAAGAACGTAGAAAAATCTATATTAAGGCCTTGCAACAAGCTGATAAAGGGAACTTTGAACCGTTGATTGAATACATGAAAGAAAAGAAGCCCTAAAATAAAAAAGGCCCCGTTAGGGGCCTTTCGTTTGTTAACGAGATTTAATATCTTTGTAGGTGTTTTTAGTATCGCCAGTATAAATTTGGCGAGGGCGACAAATTTTAAATCCTGGTTGCTCCACCATCTCTTTCCACTGGGCCATCCACCCTGGAAGGCGTCCCATAGCGAACATCACAGTGAACATATTCGTTGGAATTCCTAAAGCACGATAGATGATACCAGAGTAGAAATCTACGTTTGGATACAGTTTTCTTGAAACAAAGTACTCATCTTTTAACGCCACTTCTTCAAGACCTTTAGCAATATCAAGAAGAGGATCCTTAACACCTAAAGTAGCAAGAACTGAATCACAGGCCACTTTAATAATTTTAGCGCGTGGATCAAAGTTCTTATATACACGGTGACCAAAACCCATCAAACGTGAAGAAGAGTTCTTATCTTTCACTTCAGCTAAAAATGATTGATAGTCTTTACCTGAATTTTTAATTTCTTCTAGCATCTCAAGCACCGCTTGGTTCGCACCTCCATGAAGTGGGCCCCAAAGCGCGTCAACACCAGCTGAAATCGTGGCAAAAATATTTGCCTTAGATGATCCCACAAGTCTGACTGAAGATGTTGAACAGTTTTGTTCATGATCAACGTGAAGAATAAGAAGAATATCTAAAGCCTTGGCAACCTTAGGATCAACCTTATCTGAACCAGTCATCATATGAATGAAGTCTGAGCAATAATCCATGTTCTTATTAGATTTAACGAACTCTTTGCCTTGAGAATGGCGGTAAGCATAGGCTGCCACAACTTTAAGTTGTCCCATTAATTGAGCAATCGCCGTATCTTTTTGCGCTGGAGTTAAGTCTTGAGCACAAAGATCATGATAAAAAGCGGATAAAGAAACCATGTTAGCCGAGAGAACGGCCATTGGGTGGGCATCTTTAGGGAAAGCTTTAATCTGAGTTTTAATGCCTTCAGGGACATCATCAAATGAAGCAATTCTCTCTTCAAAAGCCTTAAGCTCAGAAGCAGTTGGGAGTTTTCCGTAGAAAACAAGATAAGAAGATTCTAAGAATGAAGACTTCTCAGCAATTTCTTCAATTGAATAACCACGGTACTTCAAAATTCCCTGCTCACCATCAAGAAATGTAACAGATGAAGTACAAGCGCCTGTGTTCATGTAACCAGAATCAAGAGTCACGTAACCCGTTTCTGCGCGAAGCTTAGTGATGTCAATCGCCTTTTCGCCTTCTGTGCCCGTGAAAACTGGGAGCTCAACGGTCTTTTCACCTAGTACTAATTTTGCCTTTTCAGACATGGAAAACTCCTTAAATGTGTATGAGATTTTATCGAAAATACTTTTGGCGTATCTTAGCTTTAATCTCAGGTATCTGTCTAAAACTATTGATATTTTCCAATCGGTAGAGAGTAAACAAAAGTTGAGCTTCTTTTTAAATTTGCTCAGAGTTTGACTAACAAGTCGCGCCAACCGATCCACGCAAAAACATAGAATCTAATTTTTAGATACTAAGATTCCGGTTTATCTATTTTCCACATAGCAATCCGGGGCCTATAAATCGCTTATGAAAAACCTGACTATTCTCATCTTCTGCCTATTTTGCTGTGAAACATTTGCTAAAACTATTGAAGTTGACGTCTTAAAGACTGAAATAGGAGTTGAGGATCAAAACTTAAACAAAACTCTTTGTCTCACTGTTGTTAGAGTTCCCCATGATGGTGCACTTCTTGGCCTGGTTGAGGATATCAGAGATTGCTTCTATGCCCGCCAGGCCAACAAATCTCAAGATCACAAACTCCGCATCGATCTTAAAAACTTTAAGAATCTAAAAGCTGATGCTCTGGCCTTTCATTTACAAAAGATTGATACCCAGTTAATGTTTTTATTCTCTGAAGGAGAATAAAATTGATCTGGCCCTCCCCTCTTATTGAAGCAAAAATTTTAAAACGCTATAAACGATTTCTTGCTGATGTTATTTTGAATGGCGAACTTCTAACAGTTCATGTTCCTAATACGGGAAGCATGACATCTTGCTGGGAACCAAACCAACGATGTGCTCTTTCGCTCTCGCCAAACCCAACCAGAAAAATGCCTTATACTCTAGAATTAACTCATAATGGAGAAACTTGGATTGGCGTGAATACAGCCACGGCCAATAAGCTCACCCAGAATTGGTTAAAGGCAAATAAAATCCCTGAGCTTTCAAATTACAACGTAATTATACCTGAAAAAAAAATTGGGAACTCACGCGTCGATTTTTATCTCGAGGAACATCCTGACTTAAAAGCTTGTTATGTAGAAGTGAAAAGTGTCACTCTAAAAAAAGATGGCCTGGCCCAATTTCCTGATGCTGTTACGGAGCGAGGACAAAAACATCTTCTTGAACTCATGGAGATCAAAAAATCTGGTCTGAGAGCCGTCATGCTTTTCATCATCCAAAGAGAGGACGTTGGAGCTTTCAAGGCTGCCAAAGAAATTGATCCTGACTATGCAGATCTTCTTGAGCAGGCTTACCGTAATGGTGTTGAAATCCTTGCTTATCAATGTAAAATAACCTTAGACAACATAGAACTCTTGCGCCCTCTAAAGGTTATATTTTGAGTATTAATAAACTTTTTCTTTATCTTGAAAATGAAGTCGTTAAGGCCAGACTAGTTGAGCCTTGGGAAGAGCTTACCTCACCTTTGAGATGGGGTGATTTAGAATTTGAAATAACCTCTTCCTCTTTGAGAATGGTGACCTGGCCCAATTTAATACCTGAACTTTCACCAGAGACAGCAAGAAGTTTTCTAGATTTAATCGCCAGCCGATATCCTTTTTCCCGTGACAGGGCCGAGCTTCAAAAGATTTGTCCGCAACTTCTCTTTAAGGATAATGTTGATGAGTGGGTCTTTTTTGCAGGAACATTTAATCCCTGGCATAAAGGTCACCAGGCCTGCTTAAACCTTCTGCCAAAGGACAAATGGTGCTTTATTCTTCCAGATAAAAATCCTTTTAAAGAAGATTCTCTAAGAGAACCAGTGGCCACTTCTCTTGAGCTCATCCGAAAAATTAATTTCGGAACCCATCATTATTTTGTACCGACGTTTCTCATCCATCAGGACAAAAATCCAACGATTAACTGGATTGAACAAGTCAGAAGTAGATTTCCTCAACAAAAGCTTTCACTTCTCATGGGATTTGATAGTTTTAAAAGTTTAGAATCTTGGCATAGAAGTGAAGATTTACTTAAAAATTTAAATAAGATTTACGTCGTATCCCGTCTAGAGGATGACCCTGAAAGAGATGAAGTTTTACAACCTATTAGAAGAAGTGCTCCCCACCTTGAAATTGAATTTTTAGGTCGTCATGAGTTTGAGAATTTATCATCATCTGAGATTAGAAAGAAGACATAAAAAAAAGGGAGCCGAAGCTCCCTTTTTCTTAGTAACAAATATATTGTCTAGACCAGTAACAGTCATCATAACAAGTGTAGCCATACCAGTAATCATCATAGCAGTAGGTATCACAAAGATAGATACTGTCATAATAACAGTTACTACCACCACCGTTGTAACCACCACCTGAAGATGTTGAACCAGTCGCAATTCCAACTGCAAGAGCTACGATCAGGATACCAATCGCTGCATAAATAAAGACTTCACCCGTCCAGCTTGCGCCACGGCTATAAGTTTTTTTCATCACATCAAGAATGTATCTATTAGCTTCAGAAGCAGACATCTTGTTTATTTTGATCATGGTAAAAGCAGTTTCTAGATCTTTTGCCATTTGAGGATTTTTTGTTTGAGATTTAGCAAAATCCAGAAGCTGTTCAGAAGTCAAACCTTGGGCCTGAAGATTACGAAGCTCCTGGTTAAACTTTTTCATTTGGGCTTCATAATAAGTTCGATCTTGTTGATCCCACTCATGCTCTAAAGAAAAATGAAGCTCATCGAAAGCTTGTTTTAAGCCTTCAACAGTTGAAGCTTGAGCTTGGACAGTAAAAAGAGAAAAAACGATCATTAACGAGATAAGACTCTTAAACACGGGGACCTCCGGAATAAGTCAAAAATTAATCACTTATTTTGTTCTAACTTAAAAAAAAACAAATGAGAAAAGAAAAAAATGATTGTAAACTTTTTTTGATTCTTACAGCAGTCTTGGGGCCAAAGAGGCACCAATTTTTACAATCCTCTGTAGTTCAAAGCCTTTAAAATCGTTATTTTGTCCTGAAAAGGGGCCTGACAAATGTCATTGCAAGTTTGGAGAAGACCCTCAACAAGGTCACTTCTTATTGTTCCCTCAGTGGATAATCTCTTTCTGAGCTCAAACATAAAGCTCTCACCCGGCTTTTCTCCTAAAATCGTCTTCATTTCCCAGAGAAGTCCAAAAACAAAGTCGGTATTAGCGTATTCAGACATTTCAAATTGGAGAATATAATCTTGCTTACGTTTGGCATTTTTGCCATTGAAGGTGTTGTATTTTTTTATTCTCTTCGCCAGCTTTGGTGAGCCTGCAATTTGCCCAGCAAAAAAATCCGCCATCCCTTCAATAATGGCCGTAGAGCGGCTTAAAACAAGGTGATCAGAAAGGGCCGCATGAGCAAATTCATGATAAATAATTTCTGGAACAAGGGCCGTATCAAGCCAATAATTTTTTCGTGAAGTGGCCTTAGCTATAGGATCATAAAACTGATACCCAAACTCCATAATGAGAGAAGAGCCCGCAGTTCTCATCACCGAATCTAAAGTCAAACCGCGACCGGGCTGAGTGCCATTAATGAGGATATTTACTGACTGGGCCAGAAACCTTTGAAGAGACTGCATATGAATCTGGTTACGAAAACCTCTCATGAGAACTTTAAATTCTTGGGACTGCAGATTATTTGCGTTTAATTCTGAGATATGAATTTTCTTTTGAGGGCGAAACCAAATTTCAATCCCCCATGGCTTGATATTTCTTGAACTTAGACCTTTACCGGCCGGCACTGTTAGCGCGTTATTAAATTGAGGGTCAAGATTATCATGAGCAAAGTGCCCTAATTCCGAAAATTGATTTTTGTGCTCGATACGGATAATCATCTTTGGCAAACTTGCCACATATTGTGACTTTAGATGATGAACGAAATAGTCTCTAGCTTTAGTTAAGTGAAAATAAACCGTTGCCGCCTTAAAAACAAGATTCTCGTCAGAATTGAAAGGGATCGCCTCATCATCCTTCCCTTTTACAATCTTAAAATATTTCCCATCAAAACTCGTTTTAGACTCTAAATCGGCAAGTTCAACTTTTTCCTCAACGGCACGGTGAGATTCAGATCGGGCCACAACTTTAAACCTCTCCGTTTTCCCTTGAAGAGGCAAGCTGACTGCAAGAATAAAAAGATTTATTAATAGTTTTTTCATTAAAACATACTCGTTGGATCATCAGAGTTTTGGTTTTTCTTCTTCACAACTGTTCCCTCAATAACGACCAGTACTAATGCTGGGATGAAACCATATGGTGGAGGTATGACAATAGTTGCAACACTTGAAAATGTTCTAATCCAAATACCGGCCTTATCCCAAAAGGTTTTTTTCGGGTTCCATATCTCTTCGAGAGAAGCTACAGTTTCAAGCTCACTTGCTGGGATGATGCCAATTTCATAAGAGGCGACCATGAGGTCAATATAATCTGGGCTTCTACCATTGAAAAATGTGTTCAGAGACAAGAGACTCATTTCTTTTCTTAAAGCTTTGATCGCGAAACGAAATCTCTCCATCGGTTCAAGCAGGATTGTCTCCTGGATCTCCCCATTTCGATAGCCACTGATCGCAACGGCATCATATTCCAGACGGGCCCGTAATTTTTTAATCACATTTGCCATCAGAATGATCTGAATATCAGAGTAAGAGTCATAAAGTTTTTGACGACGGCTTAAATGAAACTTTTGAACCTTTTTAGATACAAAATCACTTTTCTCAGCACCACGATCTAAAGGGTACTGGGTCCTTAGGGTTCGAAGCTTATCCCAATAAGTCTGTAAAGTGAGTCGTGAGGCTTCAAGAGAATTAAGTCGCCCCTGCTCTAAGAGTTTATAAACGGAATAGGTTATTAGCCCCGTACGATAGGCCTGAAAATGAAGGGCTTCAACAATATAAGGTTCAATATTCTTTTTTAGCCTATTAAGTTCATTTATGTAGCGTTGGTAAGCTTCATCAAAACATGTGTTCTTTAAAAATCTTTTTTCAAAACTCACAACAATTTTAAGCAATTTTTCGGTTTCTTCAGTATCGAACAAGTTGGCAATCTCTTCTTCGTCTTTATCGAGAGGATTTGTTTCTTGAACTTTTTTTGCCTCAAGGAGTAAACGGACAACGACGTCATCAATCTGATTACTCTCTCTCAAAAGATAGATAAGGTTTTTAAAATTCTTTTCAAGTGATTTTTTCTTTAATTCAGTAACGAGGTCATCATTTAAAGAATAAGCACAAACTTGTGTGGATTGCTGCTTGAGAAAAACGTCTTTAAATAATTTAGAAGCCTCATTGCCAGAGAGTTGCCCTTTGAATTTTTTGTAAGCTCTCTTAGTAAATTTTTTTGAGTAAAAAGAAGAGCCCTCTCTAGAGTTTTCTAAAGTCACAGCGAGTCCCTGACCAAAACTGATCATGGGGAAAAGCAAAGTTAAGAGCAGTAGGGCTTTAAACATAATTAAGTCTCTGATTTTCTGAATATAGCATCGCTCCAGAAAGTTCTAAACCAACCGAGTAAAAAAGAAAGAGTGAATGTTTAATGTTTTAAACCCAGAAGTCCTTTATAATTCAAAGACCTAGGAGAAAATGTGACTAAAATACCAACAAGCTTATGGTCTCGAGGTACAAAACTCGTCGGAATGGCTTCAAAAGTGGCCCTTGCCGAAATTGGGACCAAACTCAAATCCTGGGAAAGCGACAAGGATCGCCTTGCTTCCAAGCTTGAAATGGCCCAGACCTTAGTGAAAACAATGTCGGAGCTTAAGGGGGCAAGTATGAAACTTGGCCAACTTATTAGTATGGACCTAGGTGACTACTTCCCACCTGAGGTTGTGAAAATTCTAGAATCACTCCATCAGCAATCCTCATTCTTACCCTACAGTAAAATCCAGGAACTCCTCGTGAAGGAGTTAAAAGAAAAAATCAATGATCTTCAAGATATCTCACAAGAACCTATTGCTGCTGCAAGCATAGGTCAAGTTCACTCAGCGAAACTAAATGGGCAAGATGTCGTTATTAAAATTCAATATCCAGGTGTGGCGGAATCAATTCCTTCTGATCTAAAAATACTTGAAATCCTTTTTAAAAATTTGGCGTTATTCCAAGGCAAGGAAGTAGAGCTCGCCCCATTTTTCCAAGAAGTTAAAGAAGTTCTACAAAGAGAGACTGATTATCATCATGAAGCTTTGATGCATGAGAGATATCAATCACATTTTAAGGATTCCACATTCATTATTCCAAAGTTATTCAAGGAATACTGCACTGATAAAATTATCGTTATGGAAAGAATTGATGGCGTAAAAATAATTGACTGGATTGAGAAATCATTCCTTGGAGAAAGGCAGAGACTCGCCCATGAGTTTATGACTTTATATTTAAAAGAATTCTTTAAATATGGTCTTGTTCAAACGGATCCCAACCCTGGAAATTTTCTCATTACAAAAAATGGTCAGATGGCCCTTTTAGACTTCGGTGCTGTTAAAGAATATGACCCAGCTTTTATTAACGGCTATCGCAAAGTCCTTGTGGCCGCTTTTAGTGATAATAAGATTGAATTACTGAAAATAAGTGAGGAGCTAGGATTTATTGATCCTAGAGAATCTGAAGATGTTAAAAATATTTACCTTTCCATGATGGAAACCCTCGCGGCCCCTTTTAGATCAGGCACCCCTTTCAACTTTAATGATAAAAATTTTTATGAAAAGTCTCGTGATCAGTCATGGGAACTGACAAAAAAATGTCGCTACTCTCCTCCTCCGAAAGACCTCCTCTTCTTGCACAGAAAATTAGGAGGCGTTTTCTTTCTGATCAAAAAACTTGAGGTCAGCCTGGTGCTTAAAGATTATTGGCACCTGGTTGTAGATTAAGCTTTACTTAGATCTTGAAGGACTAAACGAGTAAGTCTTCTAATTCCGAGCTCAAGATCAGAAATTTCAGTGTAGGGAATTTTATTTTCATGGAAGCAACACTGATAAAGAATCGAGGTGTGTGTGACATGAGTAAAAAGAGTCCTTACGGCCCAAGCAAGCTCATTTGGACCGAGGCTTTTTTTTAATTCTTTTTGAATACAATCTGCAATCACTTTTCCACCTGGTGGCCCCAGCATTTCATCTTCAGTCCCGTAGGCGGTCATATGGTGGGAGTGCTTACCAGACATCATCATTTTGAAGTAGGTTAAAAGATCATGAGATTTTACAGAGAAATAATTGAACATATAAACAAGTAAATCTTCAAGCTGAGGAGACTCAAGATTGAAATAATTTCTCATCGTTTGAGAACATTCAAGATAACCGCTTCTTAGTATTTCAGAAAAAAGTTTTTCCTTATTGGTAAAATGATAATTTACAGAAGCGACGTTTACATCAGCTTGAGAAGCTATTTCTCTTATGGATGTGCCCTCAAAGCCCTGTAGGGCAAAGAGGACTCTCGCTGCATCCATAATTTTTGATTTTGTTTCAAGACTTAAATCATTCATCATTCGCCTGCTTGTAATACCTCATTATCGGTATCAGTATTTTCCATCAAATGAATGAACTTCTTTAAAGACTGGCGCTTTTTGAGGAAGGCCATCCAATCTTCAATAATTGCATAAGCAGGTGGAATAAAGACTAAGGTTAAAATTGTACCGGAAGTTAGCCCCCATGCCATGGCGAGAGTTATTGGAATCAGCATTTCATCTGATCCACCAATACCGTAAGCTGTTGGAAAAAGCCCCAAGATGGTAGAGAAAGCTGTGGCAACAACGGCCAGTAGCCTTTGACTAGAAGCTTTCACAAGGGCCTCATGTAGCTCCATCCCCTCCCGTCTTGCAATTTCAATAAACTCTATGAGTACGATCCCCGAGTTTACGATGATACCAGTAAGTCCAATTGTTCCAATGAGTGCCATAAAGGAAATCGGTTTTCCATGGAGGAAGAAAGCAACAGAAAAACCAACCAAACCAAGTGGGATGGTCATCATGATAATAAAAGGTCTAAGGAATGAGTGAAACATAAAAACTAAGAGTGCAAAAATACCAATCATGGCCAAGACCAGGGCATCAAAAAGTGATTGAAGACTTTCTTGCGTACTTTCTTCAACTCCTCCAAAGACTAGAGAAACTTCAGGAAATTCAGGGCGAATTTTTTGCCATTCAGACTTCAGCACATTATTAACTGCAAAAGCAGTCGTTTTTGATTCATCTACTGAGCCTAAAAGAGTGCGGGCCCGCTTAAAATCAAAACGCTTAATTTGGGGTGATCCTTCCTTATTTTTAAAATTAGCGATGCTCCCAAGAGGGACTAGATTCCCCCGAGAATCCATCACCTTAATGGCCCCAAGATCTTTCGTCTCCTCTCTATAAGTATCCATGAACTTAACATTAAGATTCACTTCCTTATTATTCAGAGTAACATCAGAAACAAAAAGACCACCGAGAGCAGTACGGATTGTTGTACCAACATCAGCAATTTTAACTCCGCGCCTGTCAGCATCGACATAATTCATATCAACCATAACCTCATCGGCATCAATAAAATCGTCAACTTTAACATCTATGACACCAGGAAGTTTTGAGACCTTATCTCTTAAAAGATACAACGCTTTCTCAAGTTGAACTGGATCATTGGAGCGAAAAGTTGCATTTATGGGAGATCCGACTGGGGGTCCATTAATCATTTCTTCAAATGATACTGTCCCATAAGCAGAAGTATCAAGACTTCGAAGAGTCGCTAGAAATTCAGTATGAGGAACATTAAATTTTGCTAAATCAGAGGCGTAGATCACTACTAAGCCTTGAGAATCTCCTTCTCCTCCCTTGGGATCATCTGGTCTTCCTCGAGATGAACCTGCTTTACCAGTAATATGCTTAACCCATTCCGGTTTTAATTTTTGAATTTTTAGAGTGAGATCTTTAACAAATTCCTGAGTCGTTTCAATTGGAGTCCCCTTAGGAGCCTCAATTCGACCAAAGTAAATCTCAGTCTGATCTGCTGGAAATAGAATGAATTTATTGGCAAAGATCATCATCAGGAGTGCACCAAAAATTAAACCGGTACAGGCCCCAACTGTGATGTAACGATGGTGAACAACCCACTTCATCACTTTTTCAAATTTTAATTTCCATCTATCAAACCAATTCACTTCTCCTGCTTTCACTGGCTTCACTTTGTTTCCAACGAAGACTAATCTCATCGGAAGTAGGAAAAAAGATTCTATGAGTGAAACAAGCAAGGCCAGTGTCACGACAATAGGAATTGGAGCAATAAATTTACCCATAATACCTTTCGTCACTAGCATAGGTAAAAATGAGGCGATCGTGGTTAAAACGGTTGCCGTAATTGGCGCCCAAAGTTCCATCACCGATTTTTTAACGGCCGGAATAGTTTCCATTCCTTTTCGTCTAAGATCGACAAAGTTATCCGTGATCACGATAGAGTTATCGACCAAGTTCCCCATGGCAATAATGAAGGCCAGAATAGAAATTGAGTCTAAATTAAGGCCAAATGTCGGCATAAGACCAAAAACAGTCATCACCCCAATTGGCAGTGATAATGCCGCCATAATTCCGATCCAACCCGGCATAAAAATCATAAGGAAAATAACGAGAAGAATTAAACCTGACCAAGCGTTTGATCCAAGTGTCGATAACTTTTCCTCTACCTTTTCTCCCTCGTCATGAAAAACTATAAATTCAGCTTGCCCTTTCCAGTTCGTTTTAAATTGATCCAAAATAGCATTTACTTTTTTTGCCAATTTTAAATTATCTGCGCCAGCTTTCTTGTTCACAATTAAATTAACTGAATCCTGGCCTTTATAACTGGCGAGTGTTCGAGGATCTTCTGCTCCATCTTCAACGAGGGCAAAATCTTTTAATTTAATAAGTTGCCCGGTGAAGCTCGAACGAATCACAAGTTCATTAAGATCCTCTGCAGACCTAAACTTCGCATCAAGGCGGACTAAATCTTTATGTTTTCCAGCTTCAACATCACCACCTGGTATAGCTATATTTCTCGCCTGAAGCTTTCCAAGAACCTCTGGGATACCAATATGAAGGTTATCCATTTTCCTGAGATCGAGCTCAATGGTAAATTCCCGCTCTCTGTAACCAAGAAGACGTACATCTTTAACAGCATCAAGATCTTCAATTTCACTTTTCAAAAGATCGGCTACTTTGTCTCTAAGCCTTTTATCACCACTACCAATCACTGAAATTTCGATCGCTGGAAACTCATCTGATTTGATTTGAGTAAAAACAGGTCGCTGCTCAAGATCACTTGGTAGTTTTGATACCCGCTGAACAGCTTTTTGGAGGTCATCCATCACTTCCCGCTCATCAACATTATCCATATCAATACGAACAATAATCGTGCTCAGACCCGTTTGAGAAATAGATTTGACATCTTTAAGTCCAGAGACTGTTCGAATTTCATCTTCAATCGGTTTTGTAATAAGAGCTTCAATATCCTCATGGGATGCCCCCTTATACTGAGTGACAATTGTCGCCATGGCAAAGTCAACTTGAGGCCAGGCTTCAGCATTCATTTTGCGAAGACCCTGAGCACCAAGGACGATAAGAAAGAGAGTCAGAACGATAGTTAATTTGAAATTACGCAGGAAAAAATCAACAAAGAATTTCATATTTAAATCCTATTAAAATCACAAGGTGTTTCTGTATAAATCGCGAGATAATCAAAAAGTACATTCAGGACTTGGAGCTGAGTTTCAATGGTCGTAAGTTCAGATCTGAGAAGTGCATCCTGATCCATAATTAAATCATTGATTGAGACTCGAGCTTGCTCATATTTACGTCTCATATGAGTAAGTCTCTTTTCTAATTGAAGAGTTGTAGCTTTTTGAGACCTGATCACATCATTCAGGAGCATGATATTTTTAATAACTTGTTGATGTGTATTAATGACTTGGGCATCTGTAGCCTGAATTGAAGCCAGAAATCTTTTTTCATCATAGAGTTCTTTGGTTTTTTGAGTTTGAGATTTTGAATCTCCAAGTGGAACATTTATTTTTAAACCAAGTTCATACCCTGTTCTGTTATTGAATTGGGCATCTCCAACGGAAGACCCATAACTCCCTCTAAAGGCATTTGTCCCAGCTCCCTCTGACCCAACCCCTGTTGTTCGGACGAGTCCATAAAGTTTTAAATCGGCATCGTCGTATTTAGAGTTAACTGAAGCCGCGAGACCTTTCATCTTTTTTAAAAGCTCCATCACTTCATCATAATTTGTATTCTGGTAAGGAATCTTAGACTCTTGAGCAATTTGTCCCGTACATGCGGCCACATGATCAATCGTCTGAGGTAAATTATAATCAGCGAGTGAAATTTCTTTTGAAGATAAGTCTGGCAGCAGTGTTTTCAACTGTTTTAACAAAGCTTCTTTTTGATAATTGAGATAGATGATGTTGGCTTCTCTAGAGGAGACTTGGGCTTCATTTCTGGCCACTTCATCAATTTCTGCGACAGAATTTTTAAATCTTCTTTTGGACTCCTCAAGTTGCTGCCTAGAAGTTCTCAAAAGCTCCTCAGAGATTTTCATGGATTCTTTATTGGCCACAAGTCCCCAGAATATTCGTCTTAAGGAAATTAGAAATGTTTTAATCTGAATGTTTTTTTCTATTTCAGCTCGCTGAGACTCATACTGAGCAGCATCGATTTGGGCCTTACTCATTTGACCAAAGAGATCTTTCCATAAATCCATTTGCATCATGAAGCTGAGTGAGGTTGTGGTGATATCGTTGTATTTACCTGTTACTGATGAAGCACTTCTCTGATCCGTTGTAATGGCTGCCTCGGCACTTAAACCTTGTTTAAAATTCTGCCGTACACCTAGTTGAGCTTGTTTGACTGGGGACCAAATAGGAATGAACTGGATAATGGGTTTCTCATTGGCTTCAGCATAGCTCGCTTTACCAAATAATTCTGGGGAGAAAATTTCATTCACCTGGGCTTTTTGGAGATCTGAAGCATAAAAAGCAGCTTGAATTTGTTCAAGCTGAGGAGCTCCTTGAGCGGCCAATTCTTTTAAGGAATTTTCACTCAAAACAAAGTTTTGTGCGTGAAGTTGCTTTGTGACAAAAATTGAAATGAATAAAAGAACTAAAGATTTCAGGCAATTAGACATGAATCCACCATGGTAAACGAACGTTTCAAACAATTGTTTAAAACAAGTTACTCAGGGGATCCTGACTTAGCAAGTCTTTAATTTTAGACAAAACTCTAATTATTTTAATTTTTTGAAAACTGATCTTTTACTTTCGACCATGCTTCATCAACTTGTCTTTTAACCTCTAAAGCATTGGCGCCCATCTTCTCAACAAAATCTCCCCAGTTTTCTACCTGTCCAGATTTTGAATCAATTGATTCATTACTGGCCCCATACATTTTTTCCATAATTCCTTGAACAGAGCCCTTGATCATTCCTTTGAATGGAATTTTTGCCATCATTCCATACATAGCGGCCTGTCCAGAGGTATTTAGTTTAGGATTTGCTTTAACGACACTTACAGCTTCTTTTAAATCCTGCATAAACTCTTCTATGAATTCTAAATGGGCCGGGGATAAAGTGAGATGCAACGATTCTGGAGTTTGTTGTCGAGTGACATTCCATCCCTTGGCCTGAAGCTGATCGGCAACGGCATAAATGCCGATTTGAGGATCTCTACTAATGAAGCTTACAAGAGTTGAATCAGGGTACGCCTGTAGTTTAAGTTCTGGAATTTTTCCTAGCTCTTCTAAAAAGTATTCTCTCGCTTTTAAAACTTTCTTCGTTAAATCAAGATAACCTTCCTCGCCAAGTTTCTGAATGGTTGCCCAGGCAGCAGCTATAGGCCCTCCAGGTCTAGTTCCAGGAAAAGATGGTGAAGCATAAATACCCCCTCCTTTCCACTCTGTATGAATGAAGAATTGATATTTCATAAAGGACATATCCCGATAAACAAGGGCCGAAGCACCTTTGGCGGCATAACCATATTTATGGATATCAGCCGAAATTGAAGTCACTCCTGGAATTCTAAAATCAAAGACTGGAACGGGGTAACCTAAGCGTTCAATAAACGGAAGAACAAAACCTCCGATACATGCATCCACATGAAGTGGAATCTTATGGGAAAGTGCAATCTCTCCAAGCTGAGAAATCGGATCTACCACTCCTTGAGGATATTGAGGCGCAGATCCTACGATCAAAATCGTATTTCGATTAATTAATTTTTTTACGGCCTTTACATCAACTCTAAAATCTGGGCCGATTGGAGCGTGACGGACTTTAACATCAAAATAGTAAGCTCCTTTATCGATAGCAGAATGAGCAGTTTCCGGAATAATCATCTCCGGTTTTCTAATCCATGGCTTCAATTTACGAGCACGATCACGATAGGCCTTAATCGCCATAATAAGTGATTCAGTTCCTCCTGAAGTCACAAGCCCTACGGCTTCATCACCACCATGAAAAAGATCAGAGCACATCCGAATAGTTTCATGCTCAAATCGGCGCAAAGATTTGAAGGCCATGGGATTAAGAGCATTTTCAGAAAAAAACATATTATGAGCTTTCTTTAGAAACTCATGATGTTCATCATTCACGGGATAAACGAGACTAAAAGATCTTCCACGCTTCCAGTCTACATCTTCAGACTTGTACTCTTTCATTTGTGAAAGCACGTTTTCAGAAGGCGAACTTGTTTTGGGAAAATTAATTGATGCGCTCATAGAAATCCTTGGAATGGGAATGATTAAGTTTATCAAACCCTCCAAAAAATCCAATGAGACAAATATTTACTTATTATCTTTGTCAGTTATGAGATTGATGTTTTCAAGCTTATTTAGCTGGAGCAAATCTAAAACTTTAACCAAACGGAGGTATTTAACATCCCCATCAACCCTTAAATTAATAAGTGACTCTTTTTTTGCTCCCTGCAGCGTAGCCGGGAGATCTTCCATCGAGCTTTTTTTGCCATTGACGGCAACATCGTCATTTGAAAGTTCAATCGTTAGCTGATCAAACTTTTTTTCACTGCCTGCTCCCTGCTCTGTTTTTGGCAGTTTTAAAAGCAGAGCAAGCTCATCTTTTTTGAAGGTTGATGTTACAAGGAAAAAAACTAATAACAAAAACACCATATCAATAAGTGGTGTGAGATCCATAGCAAGGGCTTCACGACGCTGACGACGGCCCATAATTACTCGCCTTTAAGCATGGGCGTGATATGCTTCTCCATTTTAATTTCTAAAGTGTCTAATTCGCCAGATAAGTAGTTGTGGGCAATGTAATGTGGGATGGCCACAATCAGACCAACGATTGTTGTAATGAGTGCATAAGAAATCCCAGAAGCAAACTGTCCTGGGTCAGTGAGACCTTTTGCCGAGATGACTTGGAAAGCTTCATAGATACCAACAACAGTTCCGAGGAGACCAAGTAAGGGAGCAGTTGTTGCGATAACTTTAATTGAAGTCATTCCCACTTCTAGTTCATGAACCCGACTAGAGATACTGTCCTTAACAAGATCAAGATGAGACATTAAGTTTTTTGTCGTTAATTGTTGATGAAGATCATTTGTCAGTAACCTGGCCTCAGAATCGATTCTTTTTTTAAAGTCCTTAAGGATAAAGAATCTCCATAAAATCAGAGACAACCCGACAATGTTCATGGCAACGAGGATCCAGGTTATAGAGCCACCTGCATTAATAAAGTCGACAATACGCATATCATTCCTTTCTTAAAGACCAACAAAGATTTAAAGATGATAAGCCCAAATTCGTGCCTTCGTAAACACTTTACGAAGGCTTTACCCCATGCCAAATTTGAAGGGATTAAATTGTAGACACGAGGTAATGCTGTGGACCAAGGCTTAAAAGAAAGTTTAGCTGCTTTTGATTCTATTTGGAGACTAAAACTTATCACGATTGCTGGAATTAAACTCAGCCTAGGAAACGTGACTATAGCTCTCATCCTTCTCGTTTTTGCCACAAGACTTTCTCGCCTGTCCGTAAAACTTATTAATAAAAAACTTATCTTAAGATTTGTTGAAGACAAGGCCTCCCAAACAACTTATCAGACATTTGCTTTTTACGGATGCCTGACTCTTTTCGTAACCCTTTCCCTCACTATTGCTGGTATCCCACTCACCGTCTTCACGGTTGTAGGCGGGGCCCTTGCCATTGGAGTTGGTTTTGGTTCCCAGAATATCGTTAATAATTTCATCTCTGGCGTCATCATGCTAGTTGAGCAGCCCATAAAAGTTGGAGATGTTGTAGAAGTTGATGGAATTGTAGGATCTGTTTTATCTATTGGAACAAGAAGTACAAAAATTCGAAATGCCGACCATAAAGTGTTCATCGTTCCGAATAGTTTTTTCTTAGAGAAAGGTGTTCTGAATTGGAATTTTGAAACAACCATCATTCGCTCAACTCTAGATTTTGGAGTCGCTTACGGGACTGATACAAGATTAGTCGAAAATGCTTGTATGGATATACTTCTTAATACCGAGGGTATAGAGCAATCACCTTTACCTTACGTTTTTTTTACAGACTTTGCCGAAAGTAATCTCACTTTCCAGTTGGTCTTTTTTTGTGACACTGTAAAAGTAGAATCACTGGCCCATGTCCGCAGTCATGTTCGCTTTAAAATTGACCAGAAATTCAAAGAATTAGGAATAGAAATGGCCTTTCCTCAAAGGGATCTTCGACTCAAGATGGATAAAACAATTGATGTCCGCATTAAATCCTAGATTTTTTTATTCTGTGATCAAGTGACATGGCCCCGGCCACAACTCCAACTAATCCCTGGCCAGGAAATATTGTGTCCCCAACACGATAAACATTTTTTAATTTTGTTTCGCTGCTAGAAATACTAAAAGGATTCATCCCGTACAGGAAAGGAAGGCCGCCCACATAACCAAACTTACGGGAAGTATATCTCTCGAACGTTTTAGGTGTTCCAGCAATAAGAAATTTTATTTCCTGAACTGAAAATCTCTTTTTAAAATCATTTAAGATAAGGTCCATTAAGGATTTCTTTTTTTGACGATAATCTGACGGACTCAATTCAAACCAATCATGAGCAGAAACATGAGTTGAGATCGTCACAGTTTGCCAACCAACTGGTGCTTTCAATTCATCATTAGGAATTGAAAAAGAGATGAAATAATTTGCAACATCTGGATGATTCAGATGAACTTGTTGATAGAGTTCTCCAATATTTCCTGGAATAGCAAAGTATAAAGTAAACGCACCCCAAGCTTCTTTAGTGGCCATCGTATCTTTTTCAACATTCTTTTTTTCGATCCCTTCAAATAAGGCAGCTTGATTCCAATAGGGCAAATTTAGAATAATCTGATCAAATTCTGTCACTTGATGATCAGTATAAGCTTTATTCTCATGGATTTTAGAAACGTTAGTATTTTTAAATATTTTTACCCCACTCGCTATGCACTCTTCTTCAAGAGCGTTAAAAAACCCACGCATACCACCGAGGGGGGCATAAGTTTGACTTGGATAAGCAAGCGCCATCGCGCCAATCAAAAAAGGAACTTGATCAGCATGGGCTTGAGCAGAAATGAGTAAAATCCCATTGATGAGTTCTAAATAATCCTCCTGGTAGAGACCATGAACTTTGAGCATCATCTCCGTATTAACAAGAAGGTGGGGATAAAGCTTGAAAAGATCAGGTCTGGAAAAGACTTCAAATATTTCACTAAAGCTTTGAAAAGGAAAAGACTTTACTGAATCAAGTAAATCCCAAGCAAGATTATTAATTTCATAAATTTTTCTCCAAAATGGACGATGGGAAAGATGAGGAAAATTTAACTCAAGCTCTGCCATCCATGCTTCAAAATTTGAAAAATAACTTAATCTCTTTCCATTCGAAAGGTGAAAAACAATCCCTGGATCCTGTAGAACCAGGCCCGGAGCCTTCGTAAAATGTTGAGTCAGTCTACCTAGCGGTTGATGAGCGAGAACACCACTTACTGTCGTGGCGCCCACATCAAAGCAAAAAGAACCTCGAGAAAACCACGATGCACATCCCCCCAAACTCTCATGAGCTTCAAAAAGTGATACGCTCTCGCCTCTTTTGGCAGCGAGCAAAGCAGAAGCCACTCCGCCTATTCCACCACCAACGATAATGGTCTTCATTTAGTGAGCAATGGTTCAATTTTAGAGGTCAATTCTTTATCCATAGGATCCATTGAAGACCTGAATCTATTGACCACGTCCCCATTTTTATTAATGAGAAATTTTTCAAAATTCCATCCCACTTCTCCTTGAAGATTTTTACTCGTTTTTTCAGTTAAAAACTTATAAAGCTCTCTCTTCTCTTTCCCCTGGATAGTCTTCTTCGTTAAGATTGGAAAAGTTGCTTTGTAATTTTTAGAACAAAACTCCATCATTTCTTTATCGCTTTCAGGTGTTTGACCTCCAAAATCATTGGTCGGAACTCCGAGGACAACAAAGTCTTTCGTTTTATATTTTTGAAAGAGGGCTTCTAGCTTTTCAAGCTGTGAAGTGTAGCCGCACTGAGAGGCAATATTTACAACGAGGACAACTTTGTTTTTCAATTGTGACATTGAAAATTCATTTCCATTGATGTTCTTATCCATGATCCCATAGAACTGAGAACTGTACGCAGAGAAAGATGTTAAAAGAGCTAAGAGCAATAATTTCATAGAGACTCCTTAATGATAGACCTGGCGAATTGTAATACTTAATCGTTCTTTGTTCTTTAAATAAGCATCACTTCCAGGTGAAAGTGTTTTTGTATAAATTGTTCCGACACCATGACGCATGAGTCTCGCCTGTCTGCCAAAGATGTAAAGACTATTTCCTGGGATTTGAATATCGGTAATATCGCCCTCTTCATTTTCAAAGAAAAAACGACATGTTGAACCGAAGCTTAATCCCACCACGGGAGATTCATGGTCTTCTTCATCCTTATCCACATGGAGACCCATTGATGATGAAGAGTCATAAAAATTAATCAGGGCCGTTTCAGGACAAAAATCCTTCCAGTTAAAAAATTGAGTCAACACTGTTGAACTTAATTCTCTGAGAGAGGAAGAAATGGGCCAGGGCTTCACATCATGACTAGGAATCACAGAGTGATAAGAATAATCTAAAGGATTCCAGTAAAGCCCCATACACATGTAATGACGAACAGGATATTTAGGGGTCTTGTGAAATCGGTTAGGTTTAAGATTTGGATGAGAAAATCCTCTAATTGGATCCTCCCCTTTTTTTAAAATAAATTCTAACCACTTTGCAGCTTGCGCGGGTGTAAAATAGTCTTTTACAATGATAAAATCAGATCTGGGTTTTATAATATCCACTTCGCTATTTTACCGGGAAACCTTATGAGTGATAACTCTAAACATATTCAAGACTGGCAAGACAAGGTTAAACATACCTTCGACGATGATTCTAATCTCCTGAATTACCTTATTCATACTTTGGATAATTTCATTTATCGCTACTTAGAGACCTCAGAGTCAAAGAATTTAAAGTCCCAAGGTATTGATGAAAAAACTTACGGTGCCGTTAGTTACGAATCAAACATGGTAGAAGTTTTGAAAAATTCTTCTCCCTTGATAAAACAGCAGCTCATTCATTTTGCGAAGTCTGTCCCAAAATCTATGGGCCCCAAGGTTCAATACTCACTTTCCATCAAATTAACAAACTTGAAAACTTCAAATGGCGAGATCCAGATCATTTCAAAAATCAGCTGGGACTTCCCTGAATTCAATAAGGATGAAAAATCTTTCATCAAAACTGTTCCATTCAAATACTCTGATCTTTCTCAATTCAGGAAAGAACTTGCTTTAAAACTTGAAGAAGCTTGTGAGATTTTTCTCTAAGGAGATGTTCTAGAAATATTTTTCAGGTAAACTTTTCTGATAAGCCAAATCACTAAGGCTACGCCCGCAGCGACTAGGATGTACATTTTGATTTCTTTTAAATAACTCAGAACGATACGTCCGTAAGTAGAAATAAGATAAACTTGAGTCGGTACCGAAATGAGTGCGGCAAGACCATCTATGAGGCAAAACTTCCAAAATGGGATGCCAAGAAGACCACAGCTCAAATGACCAGGGAATCGAATACCTGGAGTAAAACGAAAGATTCCACAGGCCCACCCACCAAAACGCTGAAACCAAGAGTTAACTTTATCCCAACTTGCACCAGCAACTTGCTTTTGAAAAAATTTAGTTTTGATGATTTTGGCACCAAAGAACTTACCAATGAGATAAACAACTACATCACTGATGAAGACAGCAAGAAAGGCAACAATACATAATGTAGGCACACTAATTGGTTCTGCATTGGGAAATGGAGGGGGATAGATTTCTGGGTGTAAACCCATATTGGCGACTAACCCAACAGATATCAAAGTTAACTCTTCGGGGATAGGTAATCCAAAAGAAGAGGCAAACATAAAACAAATAACAAATGTGTAGACCTGAAAGGGCTGATAAGCAAAGGGTGCAAAAAAATTAAGAAGCCCAGCTTCGGTAAATTCAATTCCAAACATATGGTGGAAATTTTAATGATTCTCCCTATTAATGAAAAGAAGAAACAGATGAGAAATAGTAACTAATTATCCGACAACAGATGTCGGACGTTACCCCGAATAGCTTTTTGGGAAACAAATATGATCGTTGCAAAGCACAAGGTATTTAAAAATAGGAAAAGACCAAGATAATGATAGAAATAAAACTCATAACCAATCTTAAAGACCTCCAGACCAATTAACTGCCCCATCGACCAACCTAAAAACAACCCCAAACTCGTAGCCAAAATAAAGATAAAACCAAATTCGGCTAAAAGCTGAATAAGAAGTGAAGAAGGACTAAATCCCAAGGATTTTAAAAGTGAGATATCGTAAGAGCGCCGGTGTATCTGATCGTGGGCCAGACCATACAAAATCACAAATCCAATACTTAAACTCAGCCAAGAAATTAATTCTATAGCGCGACGAGATTTTTCAAATAAATCAGACAACTTTTTAACAAGCTGATCCATATCTATGAAGGATATGTTTGGGAACTTATCAACTGAAGCTTTTTGGAATGCCACTTTTTGTGAAGAATACTCTTTGGGAACAACTGCTAGATAAGTCTTTGGTGCTTCATCAATAAAACCCGGGCTAATATTCACAAAGAAATTGGGATAAAAACTAGTCCATTTAACCTCTCGAAAGTTTCGGACAATCCCTTCTATTTGTAGACCGTGAATGTCGAAAATAATTTTATCTCCAATTGAAATCTTCATTCTTTTAGCAAATTTTTCTTCAATCGATAAAAAAGCAATATCCTGCTGATTTTCTAAAACGTCAGGAAAAGGTTCACCTTTAATAATTTTCTCTGATGGGCTTAAGTCTTGTCTAAAGGTGAGATTAATTCCTCTGTTTTTCGTCCTCGCCTCAAATTCTTCCTCGCGAGAAATATCCTGAGGTCGCTCCTCTGCTCTCTCAAATTTAGCTCCATTAATTTTTTCAATTCGACCACGAACGAGTGGAGTGATTGCAGAAAGCTCTACCTTCATATCACGAGCAAGCGTCTTCAGCCTTTCTAATTGCTCATCTTGAATATCGAAAAGAAATAAACTTGGCTTTTTTGAATCAAGCGTGAATTCTCGCTTAATTAAAAAATCTAGCTGATAAATAAGAGAGATAAGTGAGACTCCCATGACGATCGAGATGAAACTCAAACTCATTTTTTGCCCAGAATGAATAAAGTTCCGAAGGGCAATCCCGACATTAACATTGATAAAAACAAGACTAGACTTTGATTGAAAGCGCAGTGTGATGGATTGAAAAAACTTTATAATAAGGAGAGAAAGGACAATGATAAGAATGAGGCTTAAAAGGAAATAGCTCCCTATTTTAAAAGAGTGAGAGAGATAACAGGCAACTCCCCAAAGATAAATGAGAAAAGGAATAAAATCGAAAAATTTGAATTCACCAAGTGCTTGCTTAGATGATTTTATTTGAATACCTAATGGAGTTCTGATGAGCCCCATAAGTAGAGGAATTAAAACAGACAGAGCAAGCCCATAGAGGAGAGGAAACTGAATGAGGAGTGATGAATAATCAATCATCACGGGCAGCTCTAATCCTAAGCTTAAACCTAACCAATTTCTAAAATAAAAATATAATGGATTAACAATCAGAACGAAGAGAAGCATTGAACATAAAAAAATAATTGTGAATTGAACTGAAACACCTAAGACAATTTGCTTCTTTGTCATTCCGTGAAGATAAAAGAGACAAAAATCCTTTAATCTCGTGACAAGGTAGGACTGGTAAAAATAAAATATTCCAACCAGAGCGAGGAGAAACCCCACTAAGGCTGAAAGTGACATAAAATCAGTGATGTAATCAAAAATACGACCGGTCTGGGAACTACTCTCTTTTGCTGTCATGACCTTGATCGCCGGATCAGGAATTAATCTAAGAATCTTCTGCCTAATCTCTTTTAATTCCTTATCAGAACCATCAAGCTTAAAGTGAAGTGAGAATTGTCCTGTGGAACCAGGATTCAAAAGGCCTGCTTTTTTTACAAGTTTTAGAGGAAGATAAACTCGAGGAGCAAGTGAAACTCCCCTAATGCCAATCGAAGTATCATTTTCAACAATCCCCAATATTGTAAAAAGATCGGAACCAACTTTCAGCAAATCGCCTTTTGTAACATTCCACAAATTGGAGAGATCTCTTGATACATACAAACCTTTTCCTTGAAAAAGTCCCTGCTCCAGTTTCAATGAACCATAAAAAGGATACCCTTCCTCATAACATCTGATTTCAACTAATTTGGAATCTCCCCTTTTAGGATTTGAAAGCATGGAGTAAATGTCAATGACCTGATAACTTGAGTGGTTAAGATTCTTAAAAAAATCATTAACTTTATTTTTTTCGATCTCAAAAAGATCTCTTCGAGCGCTAATCGACAGATCAGAAGTTAATAACTCTCTGGCATTAGAATTGAGATTATTTTTTATTTTTTCAGATATAAAACTAATTCCAAGCAGACCTATGGATCCGATGAGGATGAGGAAAGAGAGACCTAGGAAGAAATAATAGGATTTTTTTAACTCCTTTAAGAAAAAGAGTCTCAATATCACTGAATACTCCCGTGCTCTAAATAAACAATCCTATCGCATCGAGCAGCAACTTCTTTATCATGAGTCACCAGTACCATTGTTGTATTTTTGCTACGGACTAATTTAAAAAGAAGATCCATCACACGTTCACCAGTCTCTTCATCAAGATTACCGCTCGGTTCATCAGCTAGAATAAAAGATGGACTCGCGGCGAGAGCCCTTGCAATGGCAACTCTCTGAGATTCTCCCCCACTTAACTGGGATGGCAGGTGATGCATACGATCTAAGAGACCCACATCTGATAAGAGGCCCGAAGCTAAATCAAAAGCATGAGGGTGGTTTTGAAGATTGAGAGGTAACAATACATTTTCAAGTGCACTAAGGGTTGAAACTAAATGAAACTGCTGAAATATTATTCCAATATGAGTGGCCCGAAACTTCACAAGCTCCTTGTCTGATAAATGACCTAAACAAACACCATTAACCCAGACTTCACCTTGATCAGGATAATCAAGACCACCTAAAAGAGAGAGAAGTGTTGACTTGCCTGAACCTGAGCGCCCTAAAAGGGCAACAGTTTCACCACTTTTAATCTCAAGATTGATGCCTTTTAAAACATGAACCGCTTCTATACTTCCAGGATATGTTTTTTTGAGATTTTTTATGAGAATCATAAGAGAGGAACCAATTTTTTTAGAACCGTTTTTGCCATAACTTTGTGTCCAGCAGGATTTGGATGAATACCATCGGTCAAATTCATCTCGGGTCTCCCCCCTACTCCTTCAAGTAAAAAAGGAACAAGCTCTAGTTTAAATTTACCAGCGAGTTTTTTAAATAAATTCTGAAATTGAGTCCGATAAGGCTCGCCATAATTAATCGGCATTTTCATCCCAATAAGCAAAACTTTAACTCTTGCCTCAATGGCCATGTCTATAACAAGAGAAAGATTTTTTTCTGTTTCGCTTAGGCTAAGTCCTCTTAATCCATCATTAGCACCCAAGGCCAGAACCAGAACATCAGGCCTGGACTTAAGATACCACTTTATTTTTTTGGGACCACTTGCCGAAGTGGCCCCACTTTCGCCAGCATTAATAACTTTAACATCCATCTTTTTTAGTTTGAGCTCATTCTCGATGAGTGAAGGGTAAGCTTCCTCTTTGGCAAGCTGATAGCCCTCAGTGAGAGAATCTCCTAAAAATACAATAGTCTTTCCATAGACCGAAGTCAGAGAGAAGAGGATAAACAGAATGACAAAAAATCTCATACCTTATCCATAAAAAATTTTTTATAACGCTTAGGTCTCACAGCAAAACTAAGCCACAGAAGTGGTTTTAGAGGTAAATCGAAAAAGAACGATGAAGAACTAAAAGTAATATCATCGACGATTAAACTTTGATTATCATTTATTTTTTTTACAACGTGAACATGCTTCCAATATTTGAGAGGCCAGGGTAATTCAAAGCCCTCATCAACAAAACTCCATTCATCTGGAGTGCTCGAATTAGATGTAATGTGACTAACCCAATGTTGAGTAAAGACTGGAGACAGGATTTTCAGGTGAACTTCATCACCTTTAGTGCAACCATCAAATCTCTCAAGCTCTATATTTACGCCAGGAGGTTTTAAGGCCAGGAAGAGGTCTCTATTGAAATGTTTTTTAATGATCTCAAAGTTATTATCAATTTTCGTTTCAAAGTATAATTTCATTTTTTATTCTTCAACATCTCCACTTCTTTTTTGAGTTCAGCAATGTCTGCTTTTAGGGTCGCAATTTCACCGTGGAGTTTGTTTATTTCCTTTACGTTTTTGTCTATCCTTTCCCATTTATTACTCCCTTCAAAGCTATCATTTTTAAAATAAACTTGGTCTTCTTTTTTAAGATAACCATAGTCTGTAGAATAGGCCGTTAATGAAATGAACAAGGTTAAAAGATAAAAAAATGTCTTCATAATATTCCTCACCCTTAATACTTTAAAGAATCTAAAGCCTTTGCCCAGCTAATCTTACCACACTAACGAGGTCAAGTTCTTAAATCTTCTTGCAGAATAGACTAACTCTTTGATTTAATGAGTTATGTTAAAAATAGCCTGTGTCTTTTCTAACAAACCATCTAGCTGGATTAGTTGCCAAAAAATTGTGTTTAATTTACACAAAGCCTATCAATTACTTGGAAATAAGTTTGAACTCATCCATTTTAACTTTTCAGATGATACGATCAATAAGAATGAACTTGAGTCTCTTGCCAACGAGATATTCAAACAACAACCTGACATCATCACTTTTCTTGACCATAGGCCACATCCTCAGCAGTTATTTGATTTCTTAATGCCTCTTTACAATAATCAGGAAAAACCCAAAATCATTTTTCATATTTTTGGAGATTTCTCACTGCATTTTACAAATTGGTACGAACTTGAAAAAAATCTATTAAAATTTCCTGTTGAGTTTGTAGTCGCATCTGACCGACAAAAAATCCTCATCGATAAAATGTTAAACTCCTCTACTTCTATTATCTGTCCCTTTCCAGTAGAGACTAACGAATTCTATTTCGATGAGAATCTTAGAAGACAACAGAGATTAAGTTGGAATATTAAAGAACAGGATAAGGTATACATCTATACTGGTCGTCTAACACGTCAAAAACGAACCAAAACACTAATAGAAAGTTTTGCTGAGGTTTTTCATGAAAATAATGATGCTCATCTATTCCTTTACGGTGATCCTGATCATATAGGAGATCCTTTTGTCGGAGTGCATGAGATTGAAGGAGAATATTTTAGGTACCTCTATCGTTATTTTGATAATCTTCCTGAAAAGCTCAAATCAAGGATTCATTTCATGGGAGGAGTTCCAAACAAGGAACTTCTTTCCGTATACTGTGGTGCGGACTATTTGGTTATTCCAAGTGTTCATAATGATGAGGACTTCGGAATGAGTATTGCTGAAGCTCAGTTTACAGGGCTTCCGGCCATCTTGTCTGACTGGGGTGGACTTGCAAGCTTTCATCATGAAAACCTTGGAGAGGCGACAAGATTTATCCCTGTAAAAATTGGGACAAGCTCAAAATTACTTGCAAAAAACTCCTTAAAAAAACATCTCAAGGACTCATTCAATGAGCCATTAAAACAATCCAGAGAAAGACTTGCACATTTAGCGATTGCCAAATTTGGAATCGAATACTGCTCCAGAATCATAATGGACACTCTGATAGCAGAAAAAAATAATTTTAAAGGCTTCTCGGCACTCTTAAAACAGATCTCTTTTGAAGAAAGCACGAGGAGGGGCCTTCCACTTTTCGTTAGTAAAAAAGGAAAGCTAAGAAAGATTTACAAGGAAATTTACAGTGCTTACACTCGATAAAATTAAGGCTCAAATTAGCTCTAGACAAGTATTAATCAAGAGTCCTACCTATAATCCTTATCGAACAAATTTACAGTCGCAATTTCGTTCTGATCTATATCCTATCCCTCTTAATTATTTTCATGAACTTAACCCATTTACAACTATAGATCTTGATACAATTGAACATCTCAATTACTGCCATATCATAACATTGAGAGATGGCGCTATTAGCTTCTCTGATTTTTTGTTAAATAATATCAATAGAATTCAACAGCTAGAGACTCATTTTTTAATTCGTCCAGAGCTAGCTCCTCTCATACCAGAACAATTTAAAAGTAAATTCTCATCCTGGAGGATTTCGCAGGCAAAAAGAATTCGGCCCGAAGAAGCTGACAATATCTTTCTTTTTGTACTTGTTGGAGAGGATTTAATTTCAAATATTCATAACTTAAAGAATCAATTTTTAAACCTTAAAGATAAAATTAAGTCGAAAAATTTGATTTTATTCCAATCTCAAAGGAAAAGCCCCTTCGAAAATGAGTGGAAAGATTCCACACTCTTCCATGAACTCTTAGACATGATTAAAACTATTTTTCACGACAATAAGATTAACTATGTAAAAATAAAAGATGTGATGGCGACCAATTCATGGCACAAAATTTATTGCATTGATCTTTTTGAAAACCACCTTTTACATTCAGATAATTACTTGAATCATTTTATTGCTGCTCGAGGTGGGACGATCGAAAGATTTCTCATAAACAATCAAGATGATATTATTTTCAGATTGCAGCTCAGTCTTTACCATGAAATGACAATTCATCCTCTACCAAATATTAAGACTCATTTCCCTGAAATTTTATTTTATAAAAAGAAATTCCCAAAATCAGATCTTTTATGGGATAAAGCTTTTCATCATCTAATTAAAAAATACTGCCCTTAATTTCCTGTAAATACCTAAACGGTGAGAAATGACTTTCCCAACATACTTATCCATACTAATGGGAAAATCTAATTCTCCCTTAAGGCTACGCGTTTGAATCATAAGAGGCTGAACGAATTTATTGACTCTCCATACATAATGACAAATTAAAATATTTTCATGAGCAAAAACAATAATATCAAACCTCTTAAAATTTCTCGCTTTAACATCTACAAGGATTTCATCACCAACTTTTATCACTGGATCCATGGATCCAGATAAAATTCTTCCTCTAAAAAAAGGTTTTGCCAAAATGTCATTGAGAATCTGGTCATTTATTTCCATGTAACCGAAGCCTTTCTATTAAAAAACCTAAACCATAAGTAAAGACGATGAAATAATGTAAAAGGATAACAAAAAAAAGGATGAAAAAACTATTCTCTTTAGAAGAGACCTTCAAACTCATCATAATAATCAAACTTAAGTAAATTTGTGCCAAATAAATAAAAAGGGGCAAAGAAATAAATAAAGTCGAATGTAGAATGACAAAAATGGTGGGTAACCAAAAAAATAATGAAACATCCGAATTTCTTCTCATTAAAATCGATCGGTAGTGGCCAGCAAAATATGTAGGATATATGAGCTCTTTAAATCCTTTTCTCCTAAAATGTCCCACCCTTAGTTTAGGTTCATAAATCATGACTCTATTTATTTTTTTGAGATCTGTTAAAAATGCTGTTTCCTCAGTTCTTTTGAAATTTTCAGGAAATCTTATGTCACCGATTGAGGCTCTTCGAACCCAAAGATTACAGGATGATAAATGTATCTCCGACGCATGAATTGGATTTGTGCCAGAAGGTTTGTGACGAACATGGGTTAGGCCAGTACAAAAAGGTGAAGATAAAGTAAGTGCAAGTGCCATTGAGAAATTGGACATTCCTCGCGCCGGAATATCAGGCCCCCCTATCACATCATAATTCGTAGATGCCAAATAAGGATTGATAATTTTGAAGTAACCATCCAAAAGATAGGCATCATCATCGATAAAAAAAATCCAATCTCCAATCGCAAGATCAAGGGCCTTATTTCTTGCATTTCCTGGAGTGGATTTTTCATCAAGATAAAAAAGCTTAAGGTGAGGCGTTAGAGATTTGGCAAAGTCTGTAGCTAAAGAAGAGAGTTTTTGTCCATTTTCAATGAGAACAAGCTCCCACTCTCCAGAAAATTGATTTAAAGACTCAAGACATTTCAATAGCAGATCTTCGCGTCCATGAGTTATGATTATAACACTAAAAGAAATCACAAGGTCCTTTAATTTGAAACTCTTTTTAAACTTTAAAGATTATATCATTTTTATTCAATCAAATGAAGAAAAGCTGCTAAAAAAACTAGAAGCTGAATTTCATTTTTTTAAAGCAGAACCTGTCGAAAAAGTTGACCTCGAAATCGAATTGATTTCAGATTCCAGCCCTGATATCCCCTCGATGGTAGCGACAAAAATTCTTGAAACCTGCTCAATCTATCAGTTTGCTGGTAGGCAATATCAAGATTATCAAGGGAAAGCGCTCATTATTAAAGAGAAGGATGAGAACCTTATTCAAATCTTTAGTAAAGATGAAGACAGAATGTTTGAATTATCCTTTTTAACAATTCACTCCTACTTAGGAATGGGGCTTGATAAAAAAGGATTCTCTAGAATTCATGCTCTAGGTTACTCAATAAAAAATGCAAAAACCGTTATCATGCTCCCATCCAAAGGTGGAAAAAGTACTCTTTTGAAACATTTAATTGAGCATGAAAATTTAAAAATTTTGTCAGATGATATGCCTTTGATTTCTCTCAATGGAGATATTCATGCTTTCCCGACAAAAATAAGTCTAGATCAAAAACCTGAAAAGGGTATCCTTTCAACTCTCCATTGGGAGACTTTTAGTCGAACTTTTTATCCACCAAAGTATGTGACAAGCCTTTCTCAATTTAAAGATAAAATAGATGCCACTGAAAAAAGTGATAAACAAATCCTAATTTATGGACTGCGGTTATCAAATGGAAAATCGATCCTTACGGAAGTTAAAAAATGGAAAATGATAAGACCACTTATCGAAAATATGATAATAGGTATTGGTCTACCTCAAATTATAGAGAATATTCTTACATTTAATTTTTTTGACTTTTTTAGGCTTTCCGGCTTTGGAATAATGCGTTCGATTTGTGCGTTTCAACTTCTGATGAAATCAAAGTGTTATTATTTTTATATGGGGACCGATGTTGATCAAAATGTCCAATTACTCCTTCAGTTATCTGATGAAGAAATTAATCATTAAATACGGCTTTTTTGTTGGAGCTTTGTCTGCCCTCGTTTTTCTATATTGGCCTGCTTTGAATGGTTTGCCGATTTGGGATGACAATAGTTTTTTATTTGAAAGTCATTTTACTCGTCGAGAATTCCCCTCCCTCAAAATCTGGACTGATTTTAACTGGCCTGTAAGTGTATTGATTCATAAACTTATGTTAAATTTTTGGGGAGAAAATTTAAGACTCTTTCATAGCATAAATCTTCTACTTCATTTCACGAACTCAATCTTACTTTACTCGTTTTTGCAAAAGATGGGTTCAAAATTCTCGAAAGAGATTACCCTTCTTTTTATGTTTCATCCTGCAAACGTTATATCTGTTGCCTGGATAATCCAATTTAAAACACTGCTTTGCTTTTTCTTTGGACTGATATCTCTCCATCTCTATTTTGATACAAGAAAGTCCTGGAAGTTTTACTTTTTATCAATAATATCTTTTAAATTTTCGCTCCTTTCTAAATCAGCCTCAATCGGACTTCCCTTGTTATTGTTTATATACTCAAGGATAAAAGAAAATATCAAAATTAATTTTAAGATCATTCCATTTTTGATATTGAGTCTTTTTGCCATGATCAGGCTACTTAGTAGCCCAGTCACTATTGAAACAACTCAAAATCTAAATCAACAATCGCCTCATCACATCGAAAAAAAAATAAATCAGGAACGAACTTACATTCAAGAAAAGAAATCAACACTGGCCCAAGATTTTGATAAAAAATGGAATTTTGTTCTTGCCTCATCTCACTATTACTTTTGGCAAGTTTTTCTTCCCACTCAAAATAGCCCTGTTAAAGAGGCTTCTCCGCCATCTCATAAAATCCTGTATTACTGTCATTTTGGTTTTTTAGTTTTGATCTTTTTAATTATTTGGAAAAAAAACTATTTCTTTCTCCTGTTAGCAGCTCACATCATGCTTCTGCCCTTTTTGGGAATAGTTACTGCCCCCTACATGAATTTGACTTGGGTAAGTGATCAACATCTTTATCTTGTTCTCCCCTTATTTATTGCCTTCCTTCTCGAAATGTCTTTTGAACTTAGTCCTAGACTCCCTAAAATTTTACTTATTCTTTTAATGCCATTCTTTTTCTTCAAGGTACATGAATCAACACCCTACTATAAAAATGAAATTGAATTTTACAAGTCATCCATTGATTATGATCCGCTGAATTTACCAGTTGGCTATAATCTTGCGATGTCCTATCTTAAAGGTAATGACCTCAATTCTGCTTTGAACATTGTTGAGCATTTTATCTTTATGGCCGATGTCGTTCCTGAGCTGAAGCAGAATCGCTATTATCCGGAGATGTTTCTACTTTACATACGCTTAAAGCCAACTGAGGAAAGAATAAAATGAAAATTTCAATAATTGGCCTAGGCTGGTTTGGACTTGCTCTTGCGCAAGAACTTAAGATGAAACATGAAATTATTGGAACAACTCGATCGGACGAGAAACTGAAAAATCTTAAAAATATTTTCCCCGAAGTTTTTATTTTAAACACTGAGATGATTCCGAATAAAATTATCCTAAACGCAGATGTGATCATTATCAATATTCCCCCCTTTAAAGGCCAACTTGATTGGCTAAAAAACTGGCCGATACCAAAAGATAAACACATCATTTTTATTAGTTCGACTTCAGTCTACGGACAAAATCAATTAATTGTTAATGAAGAAATTTCTCCCATCCCAGATTCAGTGGGAGGTAAGATCTTGGTCGAAGAAGAAGAATGGATTCAATCATTTTCTCATTATACAATAATTCGCTTCGGCGGACTTATTGGACCTGATCGTCACCCCGGAAAATATCTTAGTGGTAGAACCGATATCTCTGGTGGCAATCATCCAGTCAATCTTATCCAACAGAAGGACGCTGTTAGTTTCACCATTCAGGTTATCGAACAAAAGATTTATGGAGAAATATTCAATCTCATCCACCCCTCTCATCCTTCACGAAAGAACTATTATCAGAATTATTGCATCCTAAATAATATTCCCATTCCCGAATTTCTTGAATCAAGTGAATCTGGTAAGTTAGTTTTGAGTTCGAAAGTGGAAAAAATCTATCAATTCAAAGAACCTATTTAATAGACTCTCCATCTTCATTTATAAAATCTATTTTCCCGTCTTGATTATTCTTCTTGAGACTAACCACACCACTGAGAACTTTTTTGACTTTAGACATTGACTTGAATTTCTTGCTTCTTAAATCAGCCTTGACTGAAAAGAAAAATACTTTCTGACTCAGTTGATTAAATACAATAATTTCTTCCGTTTGCTTTTGGAGAAAAATATTTCTAGCACCTTTAAATGCCTCGTGTTGATATAATCTAACTGGACCGATATTACCAAACTGGGTGGTATTAAAAGTCATGACCTTACCATTCGAATCTAAAACGATTAACTCATGCTCGGCCAATCCTTCACTAATCGCAACTGAATCGGCGAGACCGGTACTTGGACCTGCAATTAATTGATTTTTTTTGCTCGGAGTTTCGATCAAAATGACATTCTTATGAACCATAATCTTATGACTTCTAATTTCCATCTTCATTTTATCCTCTGCTTTTCCCTTGAAATAACTGAGGCAATATGAATCGAGTTGATCCATCCCCTTTCCTGATCCAATTTGATGAGCTTTAATTTCACACTCGCTGGCCAGGCAGCTAATTGGGATTGAAACCAACATCAAAAAAAATATTTTTATATTAATATTCATCATTTTATCCTATGGATCCCTTGTGGCACTTAATGATGAAGTCGGATTTCCGCCAGTTGTTGCGCTAGCGCCCAAGTCAGCCTCATAATCTCCTGCCGCTGAAGTTGCTCCAAGAAAGGTTGCCTCTACGATGCAAGACTCTCCTTCTTCCAGTACTATTCCACTGCAGCTATTACCTGCTCCTAAAGTTAAAGACCAAGCAGAAGCGTTCGTGCCTGTGAGTGCAACTGTTACTGAAGAAGTTGATTCCTCACCGGTATTAGTTAAAGTAAAAACTTGCGAGGAATTGATAGTGACTCCACCATAATCATGGGTGGTAATATCCCACTCAAGATTGGCAGGAGTATAGTAAGTATAAGCATTCGCCAGAGCTACACTTTGAGCATCGGTATTTTCGAGAATAACGGTCTTAGATCCGCTTGTTCCAACCGGAACATTACATTTTACAGAGGTTGCACTTACAAATTGTATGTTTAAACAACTTAATCCACCAATCGTGACAACTGGGTCTTCCATGAAACCTGTTCCAGTAACTGTAATTTCTGTTCCTCCGGTTGTTGTCCCATCCTCAGGTGAAATAGCAGAAATGGTTGGCGCAGCTCTGTAACTTAAGGCATTTGTCTGAGTTCCAATTTGCTCATCAGGATTAGTCACATAAACTGACAAAACACCTGCTTCTGCAACTGGAGGTGCATCACAAGTTATAGAGGTAGAAGTTAAAGATGAAACGGGACAAGGTGTGCTTCCAAGTTTTACCGTTGCACCAGCGATAAAATTTGAACCTGCGATAGTTATTTCTCCACCTAAAGTCACGGGAACAACATTAGGAGTAACACTTGTAATAACTGGTGCTGGCCTGTAGGTATAGGCCGAACTCAATGTAAATTCTTGTCCGTCAGGATTTATGATTTGAATATCAACTGTCCCAGCAACACCTGCAGGTGTTGAACAAAAGTAACTTGTTGGTCCCAAGTACCCATTACCTTGACATGATTTTTCACCAACTTTAACAGTAGCTCCGAGGAGAAACCCTGTTCCAGTAAGTGTCACATGAGTTTTACCAGCAAGGGCACCACTATCTTTAGAGATGGAAGAGATCACAGGTCCCGCTTGATAAGTAAATGCATTGGGCAAGGACCCTGTTTGGGTATCAAGATTTGTGGCCAATACAGTTTTAACACCACTACTTGGGCCAGTCGTTGTGCAAGTTAAATTCGTTGTCGAATTAAATGTCAAAGGTACGCAAGGAAATCCACCTATCGATATAGCTGTATCATTTAACTTGAAACCTGAACCAACGATAGTTACTGATGTTCCGCCAGCAAGTGCTCCTCCATTTGGAGTAATGCTCGTCACTTTAGGTGCAGCATTGAAAGTAAAACTATTTGCTAAAGTCGCGGACTGCCCATCAAAGTTTGTAATAATAATAGATTTTAGACCGGCACTTCTAGCTGGGGTCGTGCACTCTATCGTTGTCGAGTCGACAAGATTAACATTTAAACAAGCAGCACCACCAATTTTAACACTGATCGGCCCTTCTTCAGTATCCATAAATCCGGTACCAGTGATCGTAATTGGTAAACCACCGGAGGCAAAGCCGACTGTGGGTGAAACACTACTTACAACTGGAGGATCTTGGTAAGTATAGGCTTCAGATTTAAATCCTGTTTTTCGGGCCTTTCCAATAATTGAGATATTTACTGAACCAGCGTCACCGGCAGGAGTTGTACATTTAATTTCTGTAGAATCAATTATCTCGAGCTCAGTACAATCTGATTCACCTAAAGTAACAGAATCAACAAAACCAAGTCCTTCCCCATAAATGGTAATTTCCTGTCCACCTTCTAGCGGACCTTTATTAGGATATATGAGAGAAATACTAATAGGAGTGCCTTCTTCCAGCTCAGGCTGACAACCAAATAAAACAAACAGAGGTAGTAGGACCCCTATTAGTTTTATTAGCTTGTGGTTGATTCTCACGATGCATTCTCTCCGATTAAATGACCAGTCTCAGTGACTTAATCGGATGAATGTGGAATTAAATTAGCCCGGATAGACCGATCGAAGCAGTCTGGATTATTTAGAAATTTTTATAAATCTCAAGGACCTCTTTCTCAGTAAGGAGAGATCCATCTATTTTTTTCTCTTTTAAGAAATCTGGGTTGTACATTTTAGAAATGGCCCGCTCTCCACCATCACACATAAAAGTGATGATTCGCTTACCAGGGCCCATTTTGATAGCCGTTTTAAATGCACCAGCAAGATTGAGCATCGACGACATCCCCATCACGAGTCCCTCTTTTTCCCTAAGATACATCGCAAGTGTAGTCAGCTTCTGATCATCAATGGTGTAGCAATCATCTTGATGGATATGCTTAAAATTATCTTGGAATCGAGTTATTCCCACACCTTCAGTCATCGTATAAGAATTATCAGACTTGAACTCACCAGTTTTGAAATAGTTTGAAATCCCACTTCCCATTGGGTCAGGAACAATGATCTTAATTGAAGAATTTTTTTCTTTAATAAATTTAGAAACCCCAGCTGCTGTTCCTCCAGAACCAGCCGCCACAACGACAGCATCCATGTCACCTTTCATATCTTCATAAATCTCAGGTGCCGTAAAAAGATAATGAGAAAGATAATTATCTGGATTATCAAATTGATTGGCCCACCAGTAATCTGGAGAACTTTGACCTATTTTCCTACCCACTTTAAAAAAATGTCTTTCATCAGTAAAAGGTACAGCATCTGTCTCAATAACTTCTGCTCCATAAAGTTGAAGAACCTTATGCTTTTCCGGGGCCATTCCTTTAGGCATGACAACTATGACCTTATAACCCAAAGCCTGGCCTACCATGGCCAGTCCAATGCCCGTGTTACCAGCTGTGCCTTCTACGATCTTCATACCAGGCCTAAGATCTCCACGCACTATCGCTTCAACCACCATATGAAGGGCCGGACGATCCTTGATAGTTCCGCCAGGATTAAGATTTTCACATTTCATGAAAATATCAGAACCAGTTAACGAGCTCAGGCTTTGAACTTTCAAAAATGGAGTATTTCCAATAACTTGCAAGAGGCCTGTGGACTTGAGTTTCTTTTTAAGATCCATTGAATTTTCCCAGTGTCAGCGGTAATTTGAAATAACTTATTTATACTTCAAAAGGTACTTAATGTCTTCAAAACTTGCCCAGTTTTTACATCAGGAACGTTACCAAACGGCAACATTAGTCCTAAATGTAAGTCAAGTCAGGCAATCGGTTGATGAGCTTGTCAATCTGCTTTATCCACAACGCGGTGGTCACGGAGTATCTGATTCAACCCAATTAGAAGTAAAGATTCTTGAACTCAAGCATCGATTTCAGGAATATGTGAGTTGTCTTGAACATTTAGAACCAAATTTAAAACAAACAGGTCATGAAAAAATTGAGTCTTTTTTTAATTCATTTCCTACCATAGCAAAAATGCTCGACTCCGATGTCGCTGCAGCCTACGCAGGTGATCCAGCAGCTTACTCCAAGGAAGAAATCATCATTGCTTACCCTGGTTTTTATGCCATCTGTGTTTATCGATTTGCTCATGCTCTTAATAATTTTAAAATACCACTTCTTCCTCGATTAATGAGTGAATATGCTCATGAAAAAACAGGTATTGATATTCACCCCGGTGCTCAAATTGAAGAAAGTTTTTTCATTGATCATGGAACTGGAGTGGTCATTGGTGAGACATCTATTATTGGGAAAAATGTTAAGATTTATCAGGGTGTAACTTTAGGTGCGATGAGTGTCAAAAAGAAACTCCAGGCACTCAAGCGGCATCCAACAATTGAGAGTGATGTTGTTATTTACGCAAACTCCATTATTCTGGGTGGAGATACTATCGTTGGTAAAGGTTCAATTATTGGCGGTAACGTATGGCTTACTCAAAGTATACCTCCAGGAAGCGTTGTTTTTAATAAACTTGAAATGGGTCATACCCTGGGGGCCAGCGATGGAAATAGTCCCATCTAAAGTCTCAACATGGCTTAAAGAAAATAAATCATTCAATTGGCTAGATGTCCGAAGAGATGATGAAAGAGAGATTTGTTCTCTGGGTGGATTTCATATCCCTCTTGATCAACTTGAAGCAAGATTTGAAGAGCTTCCCAGGGACAAAAAACCTCTCATTGTTTACTGTCATCATGGTGTGCGTAGTCTTTATGCGACTCAATTTCTCAAGTACCATGGCTATGATGCTCTCTCATTGGCCGGTGGAATCGATCTCTGGTCTTTGGAGATTGACCCCGAAATCCCTCGGTATTAGAATGGTTTAAGGAGATTTATATGTTTGGAATTCCTTATAAAATCATGGCCTCTGTCCTTGTCGGTAGTGCAATTATCTTAGCAATCATTTTTGCTGTGGGACTCCCCCTGAATCTTGTTCTTTAATCAGAATCTATCCTATAAAAATCAATTTTTCTGTCGATAAGATCTTTAATGGATCCATCTCAGTACTACATGACGACTCTCTCAAATGCGGCCTCTAAAATTGGGCCCTTGATTGCATATGCACTCGTTGGTTATTTCATTTTTATTAAACTTCCTTTTTTAATTGCTCTAAAGTCGCAAAAAGAAAATAGAAATCAAAATAAAGACGATACGGCCCCCGAAAAATCGGCCCCCACTCCATTTCAAGAAAAGATAAAAATTGAAAAAACTTTTAAAAAAGTAAAAGAAGAGTCCAAGCAAGAAAAAGTAGAAAAAGAAGAAAAAGAAGAAAAACAAGAAAAGACTGAGCAGAAAAAATCATCCCCTCAAAAATTAAATGCCTTCGCTATTTTTGATTTAAGTGCTGATGAAAAGTTTACAAAAATACAGCTTAAAAAAAGGTATTATGAGTTATTAAGACAAAATCACCCTGACAAAGTGGCTTCTTTAAGTTCAGACTTAAAAAAACTTGCAGAAAAAAAGACAAAAGATATCAATACAGCATACGATGAACTAAAAAAGAAAGCCTCCTAATATTTTATCTGATTCTTATGCATACAAACGACTCGAAAATAAAAAAATCTGAACTCAAAGTCATGGTGCTTAATGCTCAAGACTTGTTCTTATTCATGGACAAACATGACGAGACTTCATTAGAAGACCTCACGGAAATCAAATGGAATCTCATGAGCTCAAGCCTTCTCAATAATAAATCAAAAGAAAAGTGCCTCAGCCTAGCTTTAACCATCAAGGAATCTCAAGCAGATATCGTGATGATGACCGAAGTCGGTGGCCATGAATCTCTGAGTAATTTTGCGAGATTTGTTCTAAAAGATGAATATACGGCCTACTCACTCCCCTCAAATTCTGATCGAGGCATTGACCTCGGGTATCTTGTAAAAAAGAGCCTACCTCTCAGAGTTAAAATCAAAAGCCATATTGATTATCCCTTACCGGCACCGGCCCAAAAGTTTTCTCGGGATGTTCTTCAATTAGATCTGATGAATGATCAAGATTTGCAGATGATCTTTCTGCTCGTCCACATAAAATCTAAATTAGACCTTAGAAAAAGTGATTTCGAGGGACGAACAAGACGAGTCCTTGAAATAAAAGGTTTGATTGATATTTATCAAGAGCTCACTAAATTTAAAGTCCCCATTTTAATTGGGGGCGACTTTAATGGACATGCAGGAGAAAAAGAAACGGAAGAAGAATTCAAAACGATCTATGAGAAAACAGATTTAAAAGACATCGCTCACCTGGCAAAAATTCCAGATGAAGATCGATTCAGTTATGTTTATTTCACTCGTGGAGGCAATCGCTTCGTTCAACAAATTGATTATCTTTTTATTTCTGAAGCTTATTCAGGGATGATTGTTTCTGAAGAATGTTATTTCCCCCGTTATAAAAACTCCAGCGGTCGAGCTCTCCCTATCCCAACAAGAATAGATCAAAAATCCCAATTACCCTCTGATCATTACCCTTTTCTTGCCACATTAAAGCTCTAAACCCTCTAAAAGACGAAATGCGCTTTATCTTCTGGCCTTTTTAGGCCATTATGCTATTTTCTAGCCTAGTAAAAACTTAACCTTAACCAACACCTCGAGGATCCATGGCCTACGACAGTAAAAAAGACCCTAAAGACAAAATCCGTATTGATATCACTGATGGCTTTGCCGTTGAAAGAGCTCTTAAAAAATTTAAGAGACTTTGTGATGCTTATGGAATTGTAAAAGAATATCGTGCCCGTGAATCTTACGAAAAGCCTTCTGTTAAAAAGAAACTTAAATTAGAAGCTGCGGATAAACGTAGAAAGAAAACAAATTCAAAAACTGGTCGCGGACCGAAAAAAATATAAAAAAAAGCCCCTTCCATGGGGCTTTTTTTTTGGCTTTTTATTTCAACTTTAACTTCGTCTTCCTACGCATAAGATCTAGTAAAATCGAATTAATCTTTTGTTCTTTTGCAGCAATAGGTGCTTGAACACTGTAATCGAGTTTAACTCTCTCTGGCGCATCTGGGATCATGGCCATTTTGATAACTGAAGTTTCTTGAGCGGGAACAAAAATATCTTGCATATTCACATATTGAGTCACGTCAGCAACAAGGGCAAATCCATTTTGTCCGGCCTGAGAACTGGTAAAAATACCAGCTGCCCCAATGACTTTATCGATAGCAAAAACGGGAAAGAGATTAACGGCCCCTACTGAACCACCAAGAGTATCAAACTGCTTAATAGGGACGGCCACACCTAGAGCGACGGCATTAGCTCCAATTGTTAAATAAAGTTTTGCTCCTGAACCAAGCGGGATTGTCATCGTTGGGTTCTGGGCAATAAGAGGCACAAGATTTCCGTTGGGCAGAGTTACTGATGTGGCCTGAATATCGGATAAGGCCGAAACGTTAACCGAGATTTTAATTTGATTTTTGCCACCTAAGACCGGAATCAAATCTACCGATCCCACATTCATTTGCCCTCTTGGATGGAAAACTGGAAGAGAGACCGCAGGAAAAGACATGGACCCCAAATTAAGATCCGCTTTAACGGCGAGAATAACATCTTGATTCACAGTACTCGATTGAACCTGAATACCTGTGACGACCTGAGGACGACCATTCCCGCAGGCCGAAATAATTAAGGATAGCCACACGAGTGTGATGAGTTTTACGACAAGAAATTTCATGATTATACCTATCCGAGACGTAGTCTCTTAGACGATTTAAACTCTACATTCCAACAGACGTGCCACTTGAGATAAACGTGCAACAGTAGTGATTAAATCAATAATGCGACGCATTATATTAGCATAAGATTTATTTATTGCAAGATATTTGTTGATGGACAATCGAGCCTTCCCCCGGGCATTCTTCTAAACCTATGAAAGAGCTTAAATTTTACTTCGATTTTTTATCTCCTTTTAGTTACTTTGCTTGGTTGAGACTTCAATCCCATCCAGAAATAAATATTGAGTTCAAACCAGTTGCTTTGGGCCCCTTACTCAATCATTGGAGCATAAAAGGACCTGGTGAAGTGCAACCGAAAAGAGAATTTCTCCTCAAGCAATGTCTTCGGTATTCAGCCAAACATAACATCGCTTTCACAACTCCAAAAACACATCCCTTTAATTCTCTCTACGCCTTAAGGCTTGCTCTTAAATCAACGGCGGGTGATTTACAATCAGAGGTCATTAAGGCCCTCTGGCTGGCAGGATGGAAAACTCGAATTGATATGGGAGAACCTGAAGAATTAAAGCGGGCCCTTCATGAGGCCGGACTCCCATCAGAAGAACTCTTTGAAAAAAGTTTTTCTAAAGAAGCACGAGCGGAGCTCAAGTCTAATATTCAAGAAGCTATTTCATGTGGAGTTTTTGGTGTTCCTTCTATGGTCATTGGCCAGGAAGTATTCTGGGGAAATGATGCCATGGAAGACGTGCTAAACTACATCAATGGAACTGATCTCTTAGATCGGGCGAAGCTTCAAAACCTTTTAGATTCAACACCTCGGGCCGCAGCCCAATCCCTCTAGGAGGTTAACCGATGAAGTTCTTATTTCTTATCCTCATGATGAGCTCGACTCTTACTTTGGCGAAAAGTCTTATGATCGCTCCCGAAACTGAAACAAGCAGTGGATGTGATTTAGAGGTTGCAGGTTTTGATGAGAAAGAATCTTTTCTCAAATTTTTTCCCCTCCTTAAAGAAGCGGTTAGGACTAAAGACCCAAAGAAAATTTCTCCCTACATGCTTTATCCTTTCAAAGTGAATGGAAAAACGACGATTAAAATTAAAGACCCTCAAGAATTTGAAGCTAAGTTTAAAACTCTTTTTACAGAAAAAATTATTTCTGTCATCACAGCTCAAAAACTTGAAGATCTCTTTTGCCAGTATCAAGGGGTGATGTTTGGTGATGGAGAGGTTTGGGTCCAAAAAATCCAAGGCAAAGTTGGGATTTCGGCGATCAATCCTTAACTGACTATAACAGTCCTCAAATTTTCATAAATAAATCCGATAGGTCATTATGGCCAAATCATCAAAAATTGAATTGCTCGCTGAGCATCTGATAAAAGTTATTTCGGAAACGAATGGCATCACTCTCGCTGATACACTTGAGCTTTCAGTCCTGGGGGAACACGAACATCCCCATGTCAAAAAGTCTCTACAAGAATTCAGACGTCTCCTTTATGGTTTTCAAAGCGATGAAGTGGATATTAAAACTCTGCTCGCCCATCCTGTCTCATCGGCCCTCTTCATCTTTTTTAAAAAATTTCCTAAGTCCTATATTGAAGAACATATTCACCTCACAGGATCATTGAGTGCTGAATTTATTCATCCTCACCTGATGAAAGTCCTAAATGGCCCTGATCGAGAAATTTATGTCGGTATTATCGATAAAGTCTATGGATCTGGAACAGCAGAAAAAATTGCAACGGTTGAAGATGTGGATAATCTCATTCGATTGAAAGATGATGAATTCTTTGATCGCTACTTAAAAATTCTCCTTCTACCAAAGCTCATTCTTGTGAACCGAGATATGCATAAACTCGCTGCCTATCATATGGCCCGAGAGCTTTATGAAAAATATAATGTGGGAAAGATTAGGCTTAAATTTACTCTTTCGAGAGCGACCCAAACCGCTGATGAACAAATACCAGGCATCGCCAATCTCAAAGAGGAAGATGTTGTCCTAGGCCTCTATGATGGTTTCATGCAATTTAAAAGTGAATATCCAGATTTTAATTTTGTGTTATCACCCTGTTTTCGAAAAGAAGCCGATTTTTTTGACCCCCAATTTAAATCTAAGAAAGATCACTTTCTCCACCAGGTAGATGCGATCCTAGAAATGCTTGATAAATACCCTTATCTTGGCCCCTATTTGTGTGAAGTGGATACAGTGGGAAGTGAGAAAGATCTCTATCGCAAGGGTCACTTTGCAGAAATGCAACAAGGCTTTAGAAAACTTCACTTCAAAGGATTTGCCATTCGCTCTCACCATGGAGAAACTTGGCACACCCTCAAGAAAGGAGTTCAGGCAGTTGATAACTCTTTAAATATTTGGCACATCGATACTCTTGAACATGGTTTATCTCTTGGCATAAATCCAAATTTTTATTTCCACTCACTTTATCATCGACTCATTCATGATAATGAACACGGAGGTAAAATTCTTCCTCACTCTTCAGACTATAAAGAACTTATGGATATGGAATGGCGCGAACACGATAATATTCGTGAAAAACTTTTTAATGGTATAAAACTAAATGAAGATGAAAAACGACATTTTGTAAAAATTAAATTTCATACGGCCCGTGAAGTTGAACACTATCAGCACGATGTGCTTAACCGCATGATTAATAAGAAAGTCTCATTGATCGCTCTTCCATCCTCTAATAACAAACTCACCAATAGCTTTGCTGATTATAAAGACCATCCCTTTTCATGGTGGGAGAAAAAGGGTCTTAAGTTAGGTATTGGCACAGATAATTACATCACTCTGAATACGAACTACATCCAAGAACTTCTCATCCTGCTTTTCACCGACCCAGAAAATCTCAAGATTACAAAACTCCTTATGGTGGCCACCGGTGAAACCCGAAGACCCTATCTTTCCCAACTCCTCTGGAAGATGCGCTAACCCCCTTTGTTCATGTTTTGTATAGGCCTAGGAATTGTCTAAGTCTGCTGATCGCATTGACCCCATCGAGTTTAAGAGTTATTAAACTATAGTGATTATTTTTCTGTTTTTTTTAGCCACTGAGGAGTACTCAGAGCGAAAAATCAAAAAAAACACTAAACAAACGAACCTTAAAACAGTTCAAAAAGACTTAAACAGAGATAACTATGAAAAGTAAAAACATCCCTGAAGTCGATTACCTTGCAGACCTTATTGGTGAGTTTATTGAGTACTGGGGTTTTAAACGAATCCATGGAAAAATTTGGCTCAACCTTTATCTTAATCAGCATCCTCTTGATGCTGCTTCTCTCATGAAGAGATTATCAGTCTCAAAGGCTTTAATTAGCATCTCTATCAAAGACCTACTTGAATACAGTGTGATCAAAGAAGAAGGCTTAAGTCCTGAGGGGACGAGACTTTATTCAGCAAACCCAGATCTTAATGACGTGATTAATCATGTATTACGTCAGAGAGAGAAAGTTCTTATGGGTAAAATCCAGGCTGCCTTTACCCAGCTCAAAGAAATGTCGCCGAACCAGCTTACTTACTCCTCACTTGAACAGACTAGAATTAAAGAATTAGACCGTTTTATAAAAAATGGTGAAAAAAGCCTTAACACCATTATGGCGCTCCTATGAAATTTGAGATTCTTATAAATCTCATTTCGTCCTCGATGCTTATGTGCCTTATTTGGCTCGTTCAAGTTCTTCATTACCCTAGTTTTAGATTTATAGATCAAGCAAACTTTGCTCTTTTTGAAAGCTTTCATACAAGATCGATTTCATTTATTGTTATGCCCCTGATGCTCATAGAGCTCTTCACGTCGGGCCTTTTATTTTTTAAAGCCCCCCAAAACCTCTTACTCTCCATCTCATTTGTCAGTGTTATTTTGATTTGGGTTTCAACATTTTACTTTAGTATCCCTTGCCATCAAAAATTATCATTAGGTTATGACCGTCAAGTGATCGAAAAACTTATAAATACCAACTGGCCTAGAACCATTCTATGGTCCTTAAAATTTTTACTATCAGTTCTACTTATAAAGGGAGTTTCTTATGAACGACTTTAACATCCAAGCAGCATCAATGATGAGTGGTGTGAGTGTTCACCAAATCCGCGCCTGGGAAAAACGCTACAATGCTTTAACACCTAAAAGACTTGGAAATAACTTCAGATCTTATTCACAAGAAGACATCACACGTCTAAAACTTCTTGGAAATCTAACTCGTCATGGAATTGCGATAAGTAAAATTGCAGGCTATGAAACTGATGAACTTCTTAAGCAGTATGAGAGTCTTCAGAATGACAAATCATTCCAGTCTGAGTCAGAGCCCTCAACAGAGATTAAAGATAAACTTGATTTGTTACTCAATTTCATCAATGTTAAAAGATTTGATCTTGTCAGTCATGAAGTCATGAAACTAAAAACAATTGCAAGTGTGACAGGTATCCTGATCCCACTCATGAAATTCTTAGTAAATGATCCTTATGCTTTTAATGAGAAAGAATCTAGAAACCTACTAAAGCTTCTGATTGAAGAAACGAGCAGGATATCTAATCAGGGTCATCAGAGATAGCCAGATTAAGACTTAGTAGAATTCAGAATTTTGACGAATTCATCGGATTCATCAGTATGCTTATCTGCTAAGTTTTTTATGCCTTTCCCATGCATGATAGATCTCTTAACAACTGATGGTAACTTGAAGATCTCAGATTTCGAAACGAGGGCCATAGCACCAAGTTCCATCATCCTCTTAGAATGTTCATCATTCGCATTACCCGAAAAAAAAACAAAGGGAATATGATTATTTTGTTCTCTGATTTTTTTAAGTAATGAAATTCCATCCATCTTTGGCATCACGTAATCACAAACAACAAGATCGTAATTTGTGTTGTTAATTTTATCTAAGGCCACTACCCCATTTTCGGCTGTTTCAATTATGTATCCGTCTTTCTCGAGGATTAAAACGAGGGTTTCAAGAATATCGGGCTCATCATCGACAAGCAGTAGTTTAGGGCGATTATTTTGCATAATATATTCTAACATGAGACTATTTCAGTTCAAGACTTTATAAACTGAAAGGGCAAAAATTAACCGACTAATCAAATCATCTTTATAATTTTAGCAGCAGCTTCTGGGACAGAAAGATTTTGATCTTTAATAAGGGATTCTGTTTCATTGATGGTCTGAGTATTGAGCTTTGAGAGGTACTTTTCTCTTATCCCCTCATCGACTAACTGCCAAAACCAATTGATATTTTGTTCTTTTCTTTTGAGAGATATTAAATTGATTTGAGATTGGAAGTACTCTTCAATCTTTTCCTGGATCTCTTTAAGGCCTTTATTTTTCAGCGCAGAACAAGAGAGGACGGAAGGAATCCATCCCTCATGGCGAAGGATATGAAGGGCCTTTTGATAATCATGACAAGCTTTTTGAATGATCTGATGATTATCCCCATCATCCTTTGTCACAATAACCATATCAACCAGTTCTAAAATCCCTCTTTTTATTCCTTGCAAATCATCTCCAGAGCCAGGCTGTAAAAGCATAAGGAAGATATCGACCATCTGAGAGACTGTGGTCTCAGACTGACCAACTCCCACAGTTTCAATTAAAATATAATCAAAACCAAAGGCTTCACAAAGAAGAATGGATTCACGAGTTCGACTGGCCACTCCACCCAGAGTTAAACCTGAAGGAGAAGGACGAATAAAAGCCAGGGGGTCAACCGCAAGTTCATTCATTCTCGTTTTATCACCTAAAATACTACCGCCGCTTATTTTTGAAGTTGGATCAACAGTGAGGACGGCCACTGATTTATTTTGAGATGTAAGCAACTTTCCAAAGGCTTCAATAAAGGTACTCTTCCCAACACCTGGAGTTCCAGAAATACCAATCCTTTTACTTTTTCCAGTTAAAGGAAGAAGCTTCTCAATCAGTTGCTTCCCAGTTTCAACATGAACCTTATTTGAACTTTCAACTAAAGTTATGGCCTGAGCAAGAATGGTACGATCATGCTTAGAAAATCCGGCAACATAATCATCGAGTGATAAGTTTTTTTTCATTAAGATTCCAATGAACGAATCAGGTTTTTCATTAGATCCCTGGCCGCATCTGAAATGACAGTTCCAGGGCCAAAGATCCCGGCAACACCCATCTGATAAAGTTTATCATAATCTTGTGGAGGAATGACTCCCCCGACAGTGACTAAGATATCCTCTCTCCCAAGTTTTTTTAATTCATGTTTTAGATCAGGGACGAGAGTTAAATGACCAGCAGCTAGAGATGATACACCAATGATATGAACATCGTTTTCTACGGCTTGCTTGGCCGTCTCATCAGGGGTTTGAAATAAAGGACCTACATCTACATCGAAGCCTAGATCAGCAAATGCCGTTGAAATAACTTTTTGGCCACGGTCATGTCCATCCTGCCCCATTTTGGCAATTAAGATTCGAGGTCGTCTGCCTTCAATTTGTATGAAACGATCCATTAATTGTTGAATCTCTTTCACATCAACTTTCGCTTGTTCCATCTCTTTCAGATAAACCCCCTGAATCGTAAGTATCTCTGCTTGATGTCTTCCAAAAACTTTCTCCATTGCTAAAGTGATTTCACCCACAGTTGCTCTCGCTCTTGCAGCTTCAACTGCAAGGGCAAGTAGATTGCCCTCTCCTCGCTCGCAAGCGCTAGTGATCGCAGCTAATTTTTTTTCAACTAGACTAGAATCTCTTTGTGTTTTGAGTTCTTTTAATCTTGTAATTTGAGCTTCTCTTACAATTGAATTATCAACTTGAAGAATATTCGGAACTTCATCTTTTTTTCTTTTAAAGAGATTCATACCAATGATTGGTTGTATCCCAGAATCAATTCTCCCCTGGGTTCTGGCCGCAGCTTCCTCAATTCTCATTTTAGGAATCCCTTTTGAAATAGCAGCGCTCATGCCACCTAGAGATTCAATTTCTAAAATGTGGGCCCAAGCTTTTTGGGCAAGATCTTGAGTCAGCGATTCAACAAAATAACTTCCCCCCCAAGGGTCGATGACATCACAGGTATCGGTTTCTTGTTGAATAAGGAGTTGAGTATTCCTAGCAATCCTAGCTGAAAACTCACTTGGAAGAGCGAGGGCCTCATCTAAAGAATTTGTGTGAAGGCTTTGAGTATGACCATGAGTTGCAGCAAGAGCTTCAATACAAGTGCGTGTCACATTATTATAAACATCTTGAGCTGTTAAACTCCATCCCGAAGTCTGAGAGTGAGTCCGAAGGGCCAGAGACTTAGAATTTTTTGGATGAAATTGAGAAACAATTTCAGACCATAACAAGCGACCGGCCCGCATTTTGGCAATTTCCATAAAATAATTCATTCCGATGGCCCAAAAAAAGGAGAGCCGAGGAGCAAATTGATCTATGTTGAGCCCGGCCTTGATGCCAGTTCTTAAATACTCCAATCCATCCGCCAGTGTATAAGCGAGTTCTAAATCAGCAGTCGCCCCCGCCTCTTGCATGTGATAACCCGAGATCGAGATGGAGTTAAACTTAGGCATATACTGAGAAGTATAACTAAAGATATCCGCTATAATTCTCATTGAATGTTCTGGAGGATAAATATAGGTGTTACGGACCATGAACTCTTTTAGAATGTCATTCTGGATGGTCCCAGACAGTTTATCTGGAGAAACTCCCTGCTCTTCCCCAGCAACGATGAATAAAGCGAGAATGGGAATCACGGCCCCATTCATAGTCATTGAAACAGACATTTTATCGAGAGGAATGCCTTCAAAAAGAATTTTCATGTCAAGAATTGAGTCAATGGCAACTCCGGCCATGCCTACATCACCTCTCACTCTTGGATGATCTGAATCGTATCCACGATGAGTCGCGAGATCAAAAGCAATCGAAAGACCCTTTTGGCCTTTAGTTAAATTATCACGATAAAAGCGATTAGATTCTTCCGCTGTAGAAAAGCCTGCATACTGCCTGATCGTCCAAGGCTTGCTTGTGTACATCGAAGCATAAGGGCCTCGGATGAAAGGCTTAAGACCTGGTAGAGTTTCTTTAAGGTGAGAAAATTTCAAATCTTGTTGAGAATAAGATGTTTTAAGAGGTATTCCCTCTGGAAACCGTAAAATTTCTTGTGAATTTGAATTTCCAATTTCTGGAGTACTCCAAGGCATATTCAGAAAACGCGAAGAACTCATGGGCGCTCCAAAAATTTTTGTACTAGTTTGTTAAGTTCTGCAAAAACATCCTGCCCCATATAAAGGGAGGAGTAGCCAGAATGCATGACTTTTCCAGCAATGTAGGCCTGAAAAGCCTTCGTAGGATCGATGGTTGTAGCGATAGAGTTATAATCATCATCTTTGGCACAAAGGATGATTATATCCTGAGAAGTAAAGTCATTAAGGTTTGTAGTCTCCATCACTTCAAGTCCCAGAAGTTCAAAATAATTACGAACAAAACTTATTCTTGAATTCAATTCAGAGATTTGTCCAAATATCAAAATCTTCACTTTTATTTTAGCAGGGATATCCTCTACCTGGAGCCTCAAGTCTTCAAAAATTCGTGCCGGACGATTCCATTGGCCTTTTTTTAATTTAACGTTGAGCTTTTCTTTAGAATCTGGAAAATCGTTTATGCCAGAAATAATTTTTTTTCTTTTTTTAATCGAAATAATTCGTTCATTCTGAACCTGAAGAATTCCATCGCTCATGATCTTTTCTCTTTCAGCTTGATTTAACGGCAGAATGACTTGCATTAACTTCCATGCTTCTTCAGCATAAGTCTGTGCAAGGGTGTCTAAATGAAAACTTCCAAACGCAGCATCCTCTACAATTCCTAACATACTTTCCAAGGCAAGCACATGAGATGAATTTCTCGCAATACGGAATGAATTCTCATCGTGTTCTGTAGAGAAATCTTCTACCTCAAGATGAAAAATAGTCTGATAGCCAGAGGATTGAATATAATCAGCTCCAGATATTAACGACGATGACACTTGCAAAGAATTTCTTAAAATATTTGAGTATCTCTCAAACAGAGTCCAATCACTGTATGAATTTAAGGCTACAATTGAAACCTTTTTAGAAACATTCAATTCTTGTAAGACTTTAAGGATGAGGAGCCTGAGAGCGCGAATTTTAGCAATGTTTTTGAAAAAATGAGAATCGACATGAACACCAACGACATCGGGCAATCCTCCCTCACCTCTTTCAATGAATTGAATCAGAAGCATGGCCAGCTCATGGACAACATGACCTCCGCCTTGAGGAATATTGGGGATCATAAGAAGATTGGGAGCTTGATACACTTTCAGTTTTGAAGAGACGTGCCTTACTTCAATACCCAGCATAAATATTTCAATTTCTTGAAACTTCTCAAATGATGTAAGCACCTCTTGAATTAAATCCCAAGTATTGCTTTTAAAATTTTCTCCATGAAAGAAAAAAACTCTAACACCATTTTCGAAATCGTCTTTTAACAGATTTTGTATTTTGGAATCATCAAAAAGAACATAGGTCTGAGAGGCTTTTTTCCAATTCGTATAAGTTGGTAAAGAGGCAGAAATTTTTGAAACCGTTGAAAGAACTGGGAAAGACCCAATCTCCTCATATTTTTTTTTAAGTTTTGCCTCAGCATCCTCTATCTTCAGCTCAGCTTTAAGAGCGGACTCCCAGTTTTTGATATTAGAGCTATACTCAGTTTGAGTTAAATCTTTAAAATCTTTCATGGAACTCCAGAAATTAAGTCAAAGCGGCAATATAGGAAACCCAAGCATCGCAGTTCTCAGCATCTTCGGCCGGCGTAAAGACCCCATTGCCATTCCCATCTTCGTCATCACCTTCCCAATAGACAACAGTCTTTGAGAAGCCAGCTTCAGAGAGTAGATCCCGCAATTCAGGCATCGTCCAGAAACGCCAATCATAAGTAAAAACATTGTTATGTTTTTTGCCTTTCGCATCTTTAAAATGAATCGCAAAAGTACATTCATGAGTAAAAGGATTAAAGTGCTGACACTCCCAATAATAGGTTAGCCCTTTAAGTTTTTTAGTATCTGTAATTAGCTTCTGACTTTCTGGGCCTGCAAAGATATCAAGAAAGAAGACACCCTGTTTATTAAGAGACTTTCGAACAGTTTTAAAATATTGAAGAATTTGCTTACGACTTTTAAAGATAAAATAAGAAAAATTAAAAGCACACACAACATCGACAGGTGGAGTTTTGACTTTCAAAACATTCTGCTGAAGGTAGTGCATTCTTCCTTGTTGTGACTTTGTTAACTTTGAATAGTGCCTAGAGAGTCCCATTTTGAGAGGTTCAGGATCAAGATCTACACCATAAGCTTCACATTCTTTATCTTGCTGAACCCAAGAGCAGGAGATTGCACCAGTCCCACAAAAATCCTCTCTAAAGACATAAGGTGAGTGTCCGTAAAATCTCTTATATTCATCATGCATGAAAGAGACCTCACCTTCTGCATTTTGAACAGATCTCTCATAGTAATCATATTTCTGCTCTAGAGTCAGCTGAGATTTCACAAGATGGTCCTTTTCTTATTTTTTTGCCATTTTAAGCATGTCGTCCATGATGTGCATCGATTCTTCGATGACAGAATCCTTCCTCAGGTTTTTAGAAAAATCTTCAAACTTTTCTAAGTGCGCTTTATCTTTTGAAGGAGTCAAATCTTTAACAATAAGATTTTTAAACTCTTGTTCTTTCTTGAAAACATCAGTCTTCTCGCGAATATCTTTTCTTTCTTTTTCAAAATCGCTCATAGTTAAAGATCTTTTTGATTTTTCTTTCTGCAGTTTAAACCACTTCATTGACTCAAGTGTGTTCTTAAATTTTCCTTCTTTTTTAATACGAGCCGAACTACTTGCTCTTAAGCCTTTTAAGTCAAATCGTTCGTTCCAAGAATTGAACTTAACAGGCTTCACTTCACCCCATGGAATTGAATAATCAAGAAATTTTTCACCAGACTCTAAATGTGAAAATTGATCCGGCAAAATAATATCTGGAGTCACACCTTTATACTGAGTGGAACTTCCATTAACTCTATAGAACTTTTGAATCGTTATTTTTAAAGCTCCCAATGGAGAATAAGATTTTGCCATAGGAGAAACATAACCATCCAGATCGACGACGGCCTGAACTGTTCCTTTACCATGGGAAAACTCACCTCCAACAACAACTGCTCTTCCATAGTCCTGAAGGGCAGCAGCGACGATTTCAGAAGCTGAAGCTGAAAATCGATTGATAAGGACAATTGTAGGTTTTTTAAAATCAATATTTGGATCTGTATCTGCCAGGATATCTACAGCTCCCGTATGGGCCTTCACTTGAACAATCGGACCTTTCTCAATAAAGAGACCCGAAATCATCCGCGCATCTTCTAGAGCTCCCCCACCATTGTTTCTCAAGTCTAAGATCAGACCAGAGACTCCTTCTTTATTCAGTTTTTCAATTTCTCTTCTCGTGTCATCAGTCACATTGCGGCCAGCTCGATCATTAAAGTCACGATAGAATTTTGGGATATTAATATATCCAATTTTTGTGTTCGTTGGAGACATCTCTAAAATTGTACCCTTTGCATAAGAGTCCTCAATTTCTACGACATCTCTCACAATCGGAACGACTTTAATTAATCCATTTGGTTTTTTGATCGTAAGTCTAACTTCAGTTCCCTTTTTACCGCGAATAAGTTTTACGGCATCTCTTAGACTCATATCAACGACATCGACCGGCTCATCTTTGCCCTGACCAACTTTAAGAATCATATCCTCAGCTTCGACTTCTTTTGTTTTCCAAGAGGCAGAACCTGGAACAATCCTTTCTACTTTTATATAAGAATTATCTTCTCTTAAAATAGCTCCAATCCCTTCGAGCTTTCCAGACATGTCGATATCAAAGTCCTCTTTTTCTTCAGGAACAAGATAGTTTGTATGGGGATCGAATATTTTTGTGATTGAATTGTAAAACTTATCAAGCTTATCTGAGCGCTTTTCATTCACGAGGCGTGAAAAAATCTTCTTATAGCTTTTGAGAACTTTAGTTCTTGCTTCCTTCTCAATTTCGGTATCTGAAAGTTTTTTATCAGAGACAGGTTTTTTCTTATTACCCTTGTCATCTGTGGCAAGACCATTTTGTTCTTCTTTTTGATCTATAATTCGACCTAAAACTTCATATTTCATAAGTTTGGTCCAATGATCATAGAGCTCTTGCTCATTAAGCGGGAACTTTCTTTTCTTTGGATCTGTCTCTAAGAAATCTTTTTTTGAATAATCCATCGGTTTTGAAAGAAGTCCTTCTACATACTTTTCAATTTGACCGATTCTCTTATTCATGAGCTCCGAACTAGTTTCAAGGATCGTTAGTTCACCTGAAATAAGCATGTCATCAAATTCTCTTTTATACTTTTCGAGCGCTTTCACATCAGACAGGAGAAGGAATTGCTTACCGTAATCCATTCGCTCGAGAAAACTTTTAAAAGCGTTGTCTGAAAGAGCATTATCAATCTGCTTATTTGAAAGATGCATATTTTCAAGTGCACCTTTTAAAATATTCCCCAACACCATTTCTCTCGTATAGCGAGGCTTGCTTGAAATAAGACTTCCAAGCATTGAGGGTTCTTCATTCGTTGAAGTTGAAGCTGTCTTAACCTTTTGGGCAAGAGCTAATGGGGAAAGAAGGAAAAGACCAAAAAACAAACTTACGGATTTCATGAAACCTCGATTTTCTCGCTAGATATAAGATTTAAATATTTTCTACTTTGAGAGCTTAGGAAGCAATCTTTTTGGCAGAGAATTTTAAGATTAATTCTTTAAAAAATGGGGCATGAGTTCAGCGTCAATAAATGAATTCATCTTCCGAGTCTTCTGCTCATCTTTAAGACAGAGTTGAATACCGTCTCCATGAAGTTTAAGGCGAAGCGTTACTTTGCACTCCCCTTGAGTTTCTGGAATTTCAAACTGACAGCTTAAAAAGTTGGCGGAAAAGGCCCTGTCTATCCTAGAAGCCTCTCGTCCAGCAATCTTGAGTAAATGCTCCTCATTCTTGAACCTTTGTCTTAAAAAATATTCACCATTCACTGTTTTTTCTAAAAAAAAGAAACGCCCAGTTTCAACCATTTCGACACTGAAAACTGGGTAGTGTGATCTTAAATCTGCATGGGGCTCAGCAATAGGTTGATCAGTCGAAAAAGCAAAAATTTCTGAATTGATTAACACTAGGGTCAAAAATATTTTTAAAATGTAATTTCTCATCATTTACAAATTATCCCATGCCCTTAATGACTTTCAAAGAAAAGCTTTATAGGATTTAATTATGCTCTATTCCCTACTCAAGCCTCTCCTTTTCCATTTTGATCCTGAAAAGGTTCACGAACTCATCATCCATATTGCTCATCTCTCTCCTCAGATCGGAAAACTTACTGGTTATAAACATAACCAGAGGCTGAGATTAAAGATCGGAAATTCAATATGGAATGGGCCTGTAGGTCTGGCCGCTGGGCTGGATAAAAATGCTGAGGCCTTGGACTTTTTTTCTCATCAAGGCTTTGGCGCGATCGAATTTGGAACTGTCACACTTCAACCCCAGCTTGGGAATGATCGCCCAAGAATTTTTCGCTATATACCAGAGAACAGTCTAAGAAACTCCATGGGCTTTCCTAACCATGGACTCCTCACTATAGAATCCAGACTCAGCCGAGAAAAAATAATTCCTTTTGGAGCAAACATTGGGAAAAATAAAGAATCAACACCTGAAGAAAGTTTGGATGAGCTTGGGACAATTGTGGCGACTCTTAATGATAAGGTTGATTATTTTGTCGTTAACGTCTCTTCACCAAATACTCCTGGTCTTAGATCACTCCAAGAGCCAGATTACTTGCGGAAACTATTTTGTGAGCTTCAAAAACTTACGAGTAAAGATCTTTATCTTAAAATTGCGCCAGATTTAGAGATCGATAAAGTTATTGAGCTTGCCCATCTCGCCCATGAACTAAAGTTAACTGGAATGATTGCAACAAATACAACCATCATGCCAGCCAAAGGGCCAGGTGGAGTTTCGGGGAGTTTGCTGAAATTAAAAGCAAGAAAGGTCCATGAAACACTTCTTAATTTAAAACTGCCTATTGAAGTCATCTGCGTAGGTGGAATATCTAATGTTGAAGATATTAAATCAATTTGGAGGATGGGTGGAAAGGCCGTACAGGTTTATACGGCCTATGTTTTTGAAGGGCCTGATCTGCTAAAAAAAATAAATAAAGATATTATTCAATTTCTGGATAAAAATAATTTGATTGATCTCAATCAATTTTTATCACTTCCCCTAGAGGATAGAGTTAAAATTTTAGATCAACCTTGATACTGATCTCGTTTGCTCTCTACATTTTGCTCAATATAATCAATGATCATTCCAGCAATATCGAGACCAGTTGAAGCTTCAATACCTTGAAGACCTGGTGAAGAATTCACCTCTAAAACGAGTGGCCCTCTAGAGGATCTCAAGAGATCAACACCGGCAACATTAAGTCCAAGTGCCTTGGCCGCATTGACAGCAACTCTGGCCTCTTCAGGAGAAATATCCACGGGCACTGCTGTACCTCCGCGATGCAAATTAGAGCGAAACTCTCCTTCCTTTGCTTTTCTCATCATACTCGCGACAACTCGTTCCCCAATAACAAATGCTCTAATATCACAACCATTACTCTCTTTAATAAACTCTTGAACAAGAAAATGGGCTTTCATTTGTCTTAGACCATCAATCACAGACTCGGCTGCCTTTGGGGTTTCAGCGAGAATGACTCCCTTGCCTTGAGTCCCTTCAATCAACTTGATCACGCAAGGAGCCCCGCCAACCATTTCAATAAGCTTGCCCGTCATTTTTGTTGAATGAGCATAACTCGTCGTGGGAAGTCCAATGCCAGAACGGGAAAGAATCTGCAAACAACGAAGCTTATCCCTCGAGCGAGTAATCGAAGTCGATTCATTCAGAGAATACATTCCCATCATTTCAAATTGTCGAAGGATGGCCGTTCCATAGAAAGTAATACTGGCCCCGATTCTTGGAATGAGAGCATCAAAGTCATTAAGCAATTGCTCTCTATAATGCACCATCGGCTTGGCCGAAGTAATATTCATATAACAGCGCAGAGGATTCACGACCTGAACTTTATGTCCACGGGAGAGGGCCGATTTAACGAGCCTATGAGTCGAATAAATTCGAGGGTTACGAGAGAGGATACCAATTTTCACGCCCATCCATCCTTGATTATGAAATGTAATTTTATTTTAAGCTGAAATTTTATTTTTTAATACTGCTATTAGTTCATTGAGCCAAGGACCATATTGCTCTTCATAATAAGTATCGCAGTCAAGTCGGCCCAAAATTTTTTGGGCCCCATGAGTTTTAAGGAACTCGTCAAAATCTTTTCCACACTGACAAAAATGAGGGTAATAAGTATCCCCAAGACCAAGAACAGCATAGTGAAGGTGTCCGAGATTTAGATCATCACTAAATTTTAAAAAGCTATGCCAATCGGAAGCATTGTCGGGAGCTTCACCATCGCCATATGTGCTCGTCACAATAATTAAAAATTTTATGTCGTACACGAATTCTGGAGCATGAGCTTCAAAACCATGGACATCACTTTCAAGGCCAGCATCAATGAGCGATTGATGAACGACGTGAGCAAGATTTTGAGCATTACCCGTTTGAGTACCGTATAAAATTTGAATCAAGAGAGAACCTACTTGCGATAAATTTTGCCAGTCTCATACCCAGCTTTTTTTATCGCCGCACGAAGCTCAGTATCACTGATTTTTTTGCCTTTGATCTCTTCGAGATAGGCTTTTTTATTTTCCAGGCTAACAGTGATTTTTTCTGCTTTTTCCGTCGCAGTAAGCTCTTTAGTAATAGATTCAATACACATACCGCAGGTCATTCCAATGACTTCTACTTCAACCTTTGCCGCTAAAGCTTGAAATGAAAGAAAGATGAGAACAAATAAAGTTGTAATTTTCATAGCTTATCCCTTCTGTAGAAAAAGTAGTTTTTACATCATCATCGATTAAAGGCGTCACAATTATAGACGATGAATCTAAACTCAGGTATACCTCGAGTCATGAAAAAAGTCTTTTGGGATCGTCTAGGAATTACCTTTTCTTCGGCCTGTGCAGTCCACTGTGTCATTGTGGCCTTTCTTCCGTTGTTCTTTCCCGTTCTTAAAACTTTAGCTCATGCTTCATGGATTCATGTTGTCGTGGCCACAATTATTCTTTTCACTTCACCACTTGCTTTTTTCCCAGGCTATAGAAAGCACGGGATGACTTGGATTATGACGACGGCCCTTGTTGGTCTTATGCTGGTCTTCATGGGAATTTTGTTAGAAGATAAGGTCTCAGATCAAATAAGCCATGGGATATCAATTTGCGGAAGTTTATTTTTAGTTTTTGCTCATGCAAAAAATTTACAACATTCACATCGAAAAACTCATCAAAAAGGACAGCCTCAGCAGTGTTGCTGATTTTTGTCCTTTTCTTAAGCTGTTTTCAATCAAAAGCGACAACCTCAACTCTCCCTTTATGGGAAGCAGGTGTGGGTGTACTCCCCTTTCGAGCAGATCATTATAGAGGTTCTCCCCAAAACGACTGGTACCAACTCCCCTTCCCGGCCTACACCGTTAGAGGCAAAAATTTCGAGGGAGAGAATGGTTACATTCGAGGACACATCATGCGCTTTAGTGAAAGCCTCGTCCTTGATTTAAGTTTCAGCCTTGGTCTTAACGTCAATAGTGATGCTGACAGACTCAGAAAGGATATGGAAAACCTAGATCCTACTTTTGAATTAGGGCCTATCCTTCGCTACTATCTCTGGAAATCTAAGGACGAAAATCATTTCCTCAATATTGAAATGCCCTACAGAGCAGTCTATGCCACGAATCTGACTTATATTGATCACGTTGGATATTACTCTATTCCTTATTTAAATTTACTCTCCAAGGGAACGAAATCCACCTGGGGTTGGGGCTCTGAATTTTCTATCGGTCTTCAGTACGGTTCAAAGAGTTTTCATGATCGTTTTTATTCTGTGAACTCAAAAGACGTGACCCCAGAGCGGCCCTATTTTCACTCTGTTGCTGGTTATTCTGGAACTCAATTCATGGCCACATTTAATAAAAGAATTGGGGATGTTTTGCTTGTGCCCTTCATTCGCTATGACTACTTAAATGGAGCCGTTTACAAGGACAGTCCTCTCTATAAGAACCCTAATTATACTTTTTTTGGAATGGCCGTTGTTTGGTTTTTTGCACACTCCAAAGAGAAACAAAGTGCGCCTACCATGGTGAGATAAGAAGACAAAAAAAAAGCCTCCGCAAGGGAGGCTTTTTTAAATTCTTTAATCGAAGAAAAATTATTTTTTTCCGTATTTTTTCTTGAAACGATCAACACGTCCTTCAGTATCAACAACACGTTGAGTTCCTGTATAGAAAGGGTGAGATCCAGAAGAAATATCAACTTTAAAAAGAGGATACTCTTTTCCGTTAACTGTAATCTTGTCTGAAGTTTTGATTGTAGACTTTGTAATAACTTCGAAATCGCAAGAAACGTCTTTAAAAACTACGTCTCTGTAATCAGGGTGAATACCTTTTTTCATAACTTTATCCTTATAGTGAACAAATAGTACTAAAATGAAGTTCTGGCAATTTACAAGGACCTGCGCCCACTGTCAACGAAGAACTCATATCTTCATTTATTTCTTCGCCGCAGCAAGAACAATACTTGCAAGCTCGGCTTCAGTCATTTTTTCAATGACTTTTGGATCTCTTTTATCCTCAGGCAGAGTGATATTTTTGGTACCAACTTTTATATAAGGCCCATACTTACCATCAAGAATTGAAGCTTTCTTTTTAAGTTTTGCCACAACGCCAAAATCTTTAAGGACTTTACCGCCTCGCTTACTCGCCGCCTTTTCTTCATTTAAAAGCTCAAGGGCGCGGGCAAGATTAATGGTAAATAAATCGTCCTCTTTTTTTAAGGATCTAAAAGTTCCATCATGCATAACATAAGGCCCAAATCGACCATTATTAGCAAGAATTGGCTTTTTTGTTTCAGGATGAACACCTAATTCTCTAGGAAGAGATAAAGCTTCTAGAGCAGCCTCAATGGTGGCCGTTTTTGGATCCATACCTTTTGGAAGAGAGGCCCGCTTAGGCTTTGGATTCTCCTCAGTCACTTCACCAAGTTGAAAGTAAGCACCGTAACGGCCAACTAAGCAATAAACACTCTGCTTAGTCTTAGGATCTTTACCAATCGGAGTTGGCCCATCGGCCTGATTTTTAATCAAGTCTTTTATTTGCTCAGGATCTAAATCGGCCGGAGCAATATCTTCAGGAATTGAGGCGTGAACCTCTTCCTTCCCCTTCATTTCTACAACGTAAGGTCCAAAGCGTCCGACTTTAATGTCCATCGCTTTTCCATCTTTTTCGATGTGAATGGTTCTGGACTCATCAGGTTTAATTTTCTTGTCTTGCTCTTCAACTTTCTTAGCAAGACCTCCCTTACCTTTATAAAACTTTGTAAGGTACTTAAGCGAATCTTCTTCTCCGTATGCAATTTTATCCAGAGAGGCTTCCATATCTGAGGTGAAAGAATAATCAACAAGTGTCTCAAAATGATTTTGAAGAAGTTGAATAACGGCCATTCCTGTAAACGTCGGAACGAGCGCTGAAGCATCTTTTCTCACATATCCACGATCAAGAATTGTTCCAATAATTGAGGCATACGTTGATGGTCGACCCACACCCTCTTTTTCTAGAGCTTGAACAATTGAAGCTTCGGTATAGCGAGCAGGTGGCTTAGTTTCATGTTGAAGTGGATTAATAGTGACTGCTTTGATTGAATCACCTTTTTTCAAGACAGGAAGGAGAACTTCTTTATCTTCTAAGGCTGCTTCAGGATCATCCGAGCCTTCAACGTAAACTCTTAAAAATCCAGGAAATAAAATTCGAGTTCCAGAGGCAGAGAATTCAGCATCCCCGGCTTCAATTTTAATTGTCATGGAAGCCTTCTCAGCTTCTTTCATCTGAGTGGCCATAGTTCTTTTCCATATGAGCTCATAAAGAGCAAGCTCTCTTCCAGAAAGACCAGTTTTATCTGGGTGAGTAAACTCTGACCCCGCAGGACGAATAGCTTCGTGGGCCTCTTGGGCACCCTTTTGCTTGGCCGAATACTGACGGACTTCAGGATTTAAATAATCTTTACCGTAAAGCTTCACCACCATCTCACGAGCAGCATTAATGGCTTCCTGTGAAAGGTTGGGTGAATCTGTTCTCATATAAGTAATAAGACCTTCTTCATAAAGACGCTGGGCCGTTCTCATGGTGTCTTTTGAAGACATCCCTAATTTTCGGTTCGACTCCATTTGAAGAGTCGACGTAATAAAAGGAATGGCGGGTTTGGAACTGAAAGTTTTTTCTTCGACTGAAGTCACTTTCCAATCAGCTTTTTCAATATTTTTTGCAAGATCCTTGGACTTTTTCTCATCCAAAAGAACCACTTTGCTTGAATCATTTAACTTACCAGTAAGTCCATCAAAGTCCTTACCACCAGCAACTCTTCCACCTTTAACAGAGATGAGCTTTGCTTCAAAAACAGCTTTTTTATCTTTTTCAGGATGAACATCGGCCTTAATGTCCCAATAAACAGAACGCTTAAAGCGCATCCTTTCTTTTTCTCTCTCCACAATCATCTTTAGACCAGTTGATTGCACTCTCCCGGCCGAAAGCCCGTAGGCAATTTTCTTCCAAATCAGAGGGGAAAGGGTGTAGCCGTAGAGTCGATCAAGAATTCGTCGAGTCTCTTGGGCCCGTACGAGTTTATCATCAACTTCTCGGGTATCTTTTAAGGCGTTTTGAATCGCCGTTTTCGTGATCTCATGAAACACCATTCTTTTCACAGGAACTTTAGGCTTAAGGAGTTCCAGTAAATGCCAGGAAATCGATTCACCTTCGCGGTCTTCATCGGTCGCAAGATAAATGGTGGCGACATCTTTCATTTTTGATTTGAGGTCGGTAATGATTTTCTTTTTATCCTTCGGTACAACATAAAGGGGCTCAAAATCTTCATCCACGTTAACACCAAGCTTGGCCCATTCCTCTTTTTTCAAAGCGGCAGGAATATCTGAAGCTGATTGAGGAAGATCACGAATATGACCCATCGAAGCCTCTATAATATAGTTGCTTGGAAGAAACTTACGGATGGTTTTGGCCTTCGTGGGAGACTCCACGATTACCAGATACTTTTTCTCTGCCATTTTTTTCCTAATTGTAAGAACCGACAATATATAGAGATAAGGGCCATCCGGAAAAACGTCAAGGATTTAAATTTTAAGAACTTAGATCAATTCTATAAAATGATGCATGACTTCATTAAGATAAAATCAACTCTGTTGTGGGATATCTAAATGTAATTTCAAAACCTTAAAGTAAAACCAAAAATAAAAGGCCCACTATAAAGTGGGCCTGAAAAATATTTTAAATCCTAAGTTTTATCCGATGTTTGACTTCTTTTTTGCTCGTCGCTCTTTTCTCGCCTTAATTTTCCTTTCAATTTTTTCTCTAAAACTCTTTCCAGAAACATACCCCTTAGCTCTGCTCTTGATTAATTCATAGGCAGATTTATTAACCACATAAGAACAGAAAGCTTTTAAATCTAGGTCTTGTTCAAATTTAGCTTGAGTCTCTTTTTGTAAACAGATAGCTGAAGAGATCCCTGTGGCAATGTCAGCGGCCATGACTGGAGCTGAATACAATCCTGCTAATGATTTCGAGATAACTCCAAGCGCAGCTTTTGGAACAACTAATTGTCCAACAATAGTCGCTACACCTTCATGAATTTTTGGTAGCGCCTCTTTATAATTTTCAAATCCAATCGAGGTATCAAGATATCCAGTTATAATAAGATCATTTAACTCTTCCTCTGACACAGGACCAAGGATTGGTTTAAGTTCAGCATACTCTGGGTGATTATTAATAAAATCAGGAGACACTTTGTCGAAGTCGATCGAGGCGATTTCTTCATCACTTAGTTGAAAATCAGAAAGATCAGTTGGAAGTTCACGATTGATACCGACACTAACTAAAAAATCCTTCAAGATGACTCTTGTTTTCTTTTCTAAAATAACTTCCATTTGAGCAAGCACTAATTCAATCATAGATTCAGGTGTACCGGCCTCAAGGTAGAGAGGATCAAAATCTTTTGAATGGTTAAGGAAAAATTTATAAAGATGAACAAGATCTGCATTTTTGTCCTTCTTTTCAAAAACACCCTTTAAAAACCCGGCAGCTCCCATGAACGGTTTACTGGTATTGGTTGAAACCCAAGCTGATATTTTGCCCAGGCCTCTACCAGTATTAGTCAGGATCACTTGTCCTTTTGATTTTGATTCGCAGTTCACACAATCATCAAGTTTTTTAATTTCTAAGACGACTTTCTCTGATGAATTTTTTAGAGAATTAGAAATCTTCTTTAATAACCTTTTAGTTTTTGAATCGTGATCTCCAGACTCGGCCTCTTTATCTAGATTTTGAGAAATAACTTCTTTTTCCATCTCGCCTATTTCTTGGGTTTCTTGTGCATAAGACTGACCTATTGCAAATGTCAGCGCCAATAAAAGAAGTGCCTGCTTCATAGTGTCCCCTTGATTGAATAGATGTGTTTAACTGAGCAATAATGGGGCCAGCTCAAACCATTTCATTCTCAATACTTGGGGGAGGCCCAGGTTGTACAAAAGCCGGAAAAGTGTCAAAATACTAAACAAATACGATCTTATGAATGGTAAATTTCAAATCATGATCAAACTGATTAATCGCTACCAATTTCTCTCCCCTTTTATCACTTCTGCCAGTGGGCTGATTTTTCATGAGAATTACTTTTATTTGGTTGCTGACGATGAACAGGCCCTTATAAAACTTCATGAGAACCTAGATAGGCCAGGAGAGATGATTCATATTTTTGAAGAAAAACTTCCTGAAGATCCCAAATTAAGGAAGGCCTTAAAACCTGATTTTGAATCACTCACGTACTTACCTGAAAAAGGTTCCATCCTTTGTCTTGGTTCTGGGTCAAAACCCCAACGAGAAAAAGCCGTATTAATTGATTTAAATAATAAAAAAACTTTTCTCAAAACAAGCAATTTTTTTCAAAAATTAAATTCCATTTTTTCCGAACTCAATATTGAGGGTTGTGCTTTAAATGGCGGAAAACTTACCTTCTTTCAACGAGGAAATGGTCCCTCCAATCAAAATGCCATTATAAAGCTAGATCTGGAAAATTTTCTCGCTGATCGATCGGAAGATCTAGAAATTCATTTCATTAATTTAGGAAAATTGAACAATATCCCCTTAAGTTTTACAGATGCCACCTTTTATAAAAATAGGCTTTTTTTCTTGGCCGCTGCAGAAGATTCAAATTCAACTTATGATGATGGAGTTTTTTCTGGTGCCGTTATCGGAGAATTAAGTCCAGAAAATGAAGTCACTCAAATGACAGAGTTGAAGATACCTTGTAAACCAGAGGGTCTCTGTCTTCACCAAGGAAAAGCCTACATTGTGACTGATGCTGATGACCCTAAAGTGAGTTCAGGGCTCTATGAGGCAGATCTTCCCTTCTTATCTCAAAGCTTGCTCTAAGTCGGCCAAGATATCTCTTTCATCTTCTAGCCCGACAGAAAATCTTAATGAATTTTTACCAATACCCATCTGCTCTTTTTCCACTTCGTTAAGATCATCACCAAAAAAGAATTGAGTTGGGCAAATAATACTTTCAGTTGCCCCAAGACTAACAGCATATTGGATGAGTTTTAAGCGACGGATGAAATCTTCTGCTTGATGAAAATACTGATCATCTAAAATAAAAGAAACGACACTCCCCATATCCTTCATTTGTCTTTGAGCAAGCTCATGGCCGGGGTGATGATTAAGACCAGGGTAAAAAACTTTTTTAATTTTAGGATGATGAGATAAAAACTCTGACACCGCCGCTGCGTTTTGAACATGTCTTGAGACTCGAAGACTGTAGGTTTTCAATCCTCGCTCAACTAAGTAGGCCCCATGGGGATCTAAACTTGCTCCCAGTGAGATCGTGATTTGTCGAATCTGACTTAGAAGTGACTTTTTACCTGATATAGAGCCCGCCAGAACATCTCCATGTCCATTCGCAAACTTAGTCAGACTATGAATCATGAGATCAATATCAAATTCCTGATGCTGATGGAGACCTGCAAAAGTACCATCCATACTCACCAGCACATTGTACTTTCTCGCCATTTTAATAATCGACTCAATGTCTGCAATCATTAAATTCGGATTTGTAGGACTTTCAAAATGAATAAGTTTGGTTTCACCGGGTATAATTGATTTTTCAAGTGCTTCAAAATCATTGAGAGCAACAACTGATGATTTTATGCCAAAACGAGGTAAGGTATCTCGAATGAAGATTCTTCCAGGTTTATAGAGTTCTTTAAAGGTAATCACATGGTCGCCGGCCTTAAGAAGACCGATGAGCATGCCAGTAATAGCGGCCAATCCGGAACTCACGACAATACAATCTTCACGCTTTTGAATGTCAGCAAGCAGTATCTCTAACTGACGAATCGTTGGATTACTCACGCGACCATAGATAAATTGATCACCGAAACTCAAATCCGGTGAAACAACATATTTAACTGACTGGTAAATGGGGGCCAGAAGTGAGGGGTTAACGTCTTTGGGGGAAACTCTTTGAGGATGGTTTAAAAGAGTATTAAGCTGCCAATTTTTATTTGTATGTTGTTCCATATTAATAATTTTCTCAGATTTAAAAGGACCATGTCAGTCAAAAACCTCATGTTGCGGAACAAAAAAACATCTTTATCCATGATTTTCGGGCCAGAAAATGCGATTCTATAAAAAAGTGAGAATAAGATGATTACAAGATATGAAGTGAAAGAGGTTTCTCAATTTTGGACTGATCAATACCGTTTTGAAACTTTTCTTCAAGTCGAGCTCGCGCTCCTTAAGGCCCTTGAAAAAAATAAGAAAATTCCAGATGGGACACACCACGCTTTTAAAGATCTTCCCATAAATCCTCAAAGGATAGCTGAGATTGAAGAGACAACTCGTCATGACATCATCGCTTTTTGTGCAAGTCTTACTGAAAAGATTGAGCCACAAATAGCTCGATTTTTTCATTTTGGTGTCACATCTTCAGACATTATCGATACAGCGTTATCTCTACAAATGAGATCTACACTTAATGTTATTTTAGAAGACATTGATAAACTCGCCATTGAATTAAAAAATAAAATCGAAAAGACCTCAGATCTTCTCTGTATTGGACGCTCTCATGGCATGCATGCTGAGCCTATGATTTTTGCTCAAAAGTTTTTATCTTTTCATCAAGAACTCATAAGAAGAAAAGAAGACTATCAATCAATCATTGAAAATGAACTCACGGGCCAGCTCTCTGGCGCCGTTGGAAACTACACAGTGATCTCTCCTGAAATTGAGGAGCTTGCCCTCCAAGAACTTAAATTAAGGCCTGAGAAAGTAAGCACACAAGTTATACCTCGGGACCATATCTCTAAAATAATTTCTGTTGGTGCTCTACTCGCCACCACCCTTGAAAGGATGGCGGTTGAATTTAGGCTCCTCCATCATTCTGATATTGCGGAGATTAGTGAAGGATTCAAAGCTGGCCAGAAGGGATCTTCCACCATGCCCCACAAAAAAAATCCAATCAGCTCGGAGAATATTTCGGGTCTTTCTCGTATTATCCGCTCCCACATGGATGTCGCCCTTCAAAATGAAATTTTGTGGCATGAAAGGGACATCTCCCATTCTTCTGCAGAAAGATTATACCTCCCTGATCACTTTGGGTTAATTGCCTACACTCTCCGTCGAATGGCATCGACAGTGAGAGATCTTGTGATTAATCGAGAACACATTGAAAAGAGGGCCACTCATAATGCCACAGCACTCACAAGTTTTGTCCTGCATGAAATGATTATTCTCAACCCAGTTTCAAGGGAAGAACTTTACTCACTCATTCAAGAAGTGAGCTTTAAATCAAAAAATGCTGATGATTTTACCAATGAGCTAACAATCAGATGTAATGAGAGAAATTTAAAACTCCCTCACATTCCAACTTCAACTGAATTAAAAGATCTTTATATAAATCGCTTTCAAAAAGTATTACGAAGATCAGGGATATAAAAAAAAAGCCCCTTTCGGGGCTTTTTTTTTAGCGGATAAAAAGCATGTCGAAAAATTTAGGAACAGGCCACTTGTTGTCTGGAAGTAATTGCTCAAGCTGATTACAGATATCAGCAACCTGGAAAGAAGCTGGCATAAGTTCTGCGCCAATCTTTTTAGAAATCGTTTCTTCATCCATCTTGCCATGTAAACTTTCAAGATTATTGTGGAGAACTAGCGCCTGATCATGAAGATCTTTCACTAACCCACTTATAGTTTTCAAAATTTCTACTTCAACACTCGTATCACCGCCAGCAGACTTCGTGGTCTGAATCCCTTGAGAGAGATGAGATTTATACTCCATCGCAGCTGGTAGTACCTGCTGCATTACCATTTGGCGAAGTGTACGAAGCTCAATTTCTCGGCATTTTATGTAACGCTCAAGCATCACATTATAACGAGTACTGATTTCAGATTCTCTAAAAACACCGGTCTTTAAAAGGACGTTCGTCTTCTTTGAGTCTTTGAGAACTGAAATAGCTTCTGGAGTAGTACGCATGTTACCAAGACCGCGCTTAGCTGCTTCTTTCACCCACTCTTGCGAGTAACCGTCTCCATTAAACACAACAGCTTGTGCATTACCATACCACTTCAGAATAACCTTCATCAGCGCTTCATCACTCGTTTTTCCTGAAGCAAGTTCTTGTTCCATAATTTGATTTGATTCTTCAAAAATATCAACAATACATGCATTCAAAATAGAAAGTGGATATCCAATTGAAGCAGAAGAGCCGCAAGCACGGAATTCAAATTTATTCCCTGTAAAAGCAAAGGGCGATGTTCTATTTCGATCTGTATTATCTTTGAAAATATCCGCTAGCTGGCGAGTTCCTAGATCAAGAGTTTGACGTGCACTTGCTACGTATTTCCCAGAAGAAACCATTGATTCTAAAATTTTTGTAAGAGTATCCCCTAGAAATACTGACATGATTGAAGGAGGAGCTTCGTTAGCACCTAGTCTGTGATCATTTCCATGAGATGCAATTCCCATTCTGATAATATCAGCATGACGATAAACGGCTTCAACAACAGTCGCGACAACGGCGAGGAAGCGAAAATTCTCATGAGGATCATGTCCAGGATCAAGAAGATTAACTCCAGTATCTGTCGACATAGACCAGTTCAAATGCTTTCCAGAGCCATTCACACCCGCAAATGGTTTCTCATGTAATAAACAAACAAAATCATGCTTCAAGGCAACTGTACGAAGAACAGTCATAACGATTTGATTATTATCTGCTGCCGTATTCGCATCCTTGAAAATAGGTGCTAATTCAAACTGGCCTGGTGCCACTTCATTATGGCGAGTCTTTGCAGGAATTCCCATCTTGTAGAGTTCAATTTCTACTTCTTGCATGTAAGCGAGAACGCGATCTTCAATAAGACCAAAATAGTGATCTTCAAGCTGTTGGTTTCTTGAAGTTAATGAACCAACAAGCGCTCGACCCGTCATCACCAGATCTTGGCGTCCAAAATAGAAAGCTTTATCAATGAGAAAATATTCTTGCTCAGCTCCACATGTTGTATGGACCTTAGTCACATCTTTCATGCCAATGAGGTGACAAAATTTAGTCATGACTTCATTGATTTTCAGATCAGATCTTAAAAGAGGAGTTTTTGTATCTAAGGCATCGCCATGATAAGAAACGAAGGCCGTTGGTATAACAAGAGTTTTACCATTAGCTCCCTCTTTAATAAAGATTGGAGAAGTTAAATCCCAAGTCGTATAACCTCTAGCCTCAAAAGTAGCTCGAGATCCACCATTGGGGAAAGAAGATGCATCTGGTTCACCTTGCATAAGCTGAGAAGCAGAGAGGGCTTCAATAGGACGATCACCATCAAAACTTAAAAAGGCATCATGCTTTTCGGCCGTTGAGCCAGTCAAAGGTTGAAACCAGTGACAAAAGTGAGTCGCACCTTTAGTAATCGCCCAATCCATGACTGAATTTGCAACCTTGGCAGCGAGATCTTTGGTAATTGTTTTTTTTCCATCTATGACTTGCTTAAGAGCATCTTTATCTTCAAGTGAAAGTGATTTTGAAAGATGATAGTTGTAAACATTCTCGCCATAATACTGGCTTACCTTCAAATATTTACCCTGATCATTTACAGGCACAGAACACTTTCTTGTTTTTCTTGAATAGGCCGTTAAACGGGCCTGATCTTTAAGATCTTGAGTCATATAAGATTTCTCCTCGGGATTATTATCTTTAACATTATATAAGGGACTTAAATCTGGAACAATGAAGGAATAAATTCTCCGCATTTTTTGTTAACTTGAGAGACAAGGAGTTTCAAGATAAACTAACTCAACTATGTTAATCTTTAGATTGTCTCAAGAATTAGAAGCTCAAGAACAGGAAGAATGGAAAAATCTCGAGATGCAGAATCTTGGAAATGAAGTTCATCCTGATCGTGCTCTGAGTTATTGCCTTGCAAGAGAAGCCCTGAGATCTTGCCTTAGGGCATCAGGCGTTGAAGTGAAGATAGCTGAGCTTCAATTAATTGATTATAACAGAATAAAAGTAACTGACAGTTTCACACTGTCGCTTTCCCATACTAAAAAATGGGGAGCTGCTGTAACAGCTCCGGCCGGTTCTTATCTTGGGCTGGGTATTGATATTGAGTTAAAATCTCGTGAAATCAAATCTGCAGTTTTAAATCGCATCAGGCATGTGAATGATCATGACCTTCCCCCACTTCAAGTTTGGTGCCTCAAGGAAGCCATTTTTAAAACTCTTATAAATGCTCAAAAGATCCATCATCCAGTTGAGTTCTCAACCATTCAAATCAATGAACAAGGATGGGTCCACTTGGATTCAGACTCAAGTGGAGACTATCAAATGGTAGCTCACCCTGAGCTTGAAATAGCCCTTTCTTGGATTAAAATTTAAACACTCGCTCGGCCAATACTCGATCGATGATTGAGATTTCTTTTAAAACTCGCGGCTGCTTACCTGGAACAATTTCAATTTTTTGAATCTGACCGAGTCTTGAAACAATAAATTCATAGGTCATGTCGGTAAAAATAAAATTTGAAATTTTGTCCGCATCTTCTTTTAAAAATCTTAAACTATTAAGAAATATAATTTCATCACCTGCATTTAACCCAGCTTTGTGAGCAGGACCGTCATGAATGATGGTTTTAATAAAGACTCGCTCGCCAGTAAATTCCCAGTCAATTCCAAGCCAAGGATTATTGCTTTGGTGCCACTTCATTTCGAGTCCCATCTTTTTTAGAGCGGAATCAAAATCTATATCTTGAGTGGTCTCAATCATCGTTGAAAATTTTTCAACCACATCACTCCCACCTAAATTCTCAATCAATTGATAAATCTCTTGCTTTGAGACCCCTTGATCTGGTCTCTGTTTAAATTGAGTCCAGAGCGAGATTAAAAGATCATTAATGGATTTCCCCTTTTCGATTAAAAGTCCATGAAGAACCATAAAGACGAGTCCACCCTTGAGGTAATAACTCACTGAAGAATTTTTCGAATTTTCATCAGGCCTATAGAGTTTAACCCAAGCATTGAAAGAACTTTGCTCCAAAGAATGAAAATAACGGCCGGGTGTGGAAAAATATGTTTCAAAATGTCCCTTTACCGCATCGAGATACTCTTCGAGGGTTGAGAGGCCAGCACGATAAACAAAGAGGTCATCCATGAAACTCGTTAACCCCTCTGCGAGCCATAATAGAGTCGTATAATTTTCATGATGGTAATCAAAAGGGCCTAGTTCCTGAGGTCTTATACGTTTAACATTCCAGAGGTGAAAATATTCATGCCCAAGGAGAGAAAGATAATTCAAATAATCTTTTCTATTTCCTAATTTTCGTCCATCAAAGTGTAGGGCCGTTGAATTCAGGTGCTCTAGGCCACCATAAATTTTTGGAACAAAGTGATTAATGAAGAGATAATTTTCATAAGGGAGCTCTTGATTAAAATGTTTGGCTACAGTTTCGACTATTTTCTTTATATCGTTCTTTAAATCCTGCTTATGGGGATAAAGTTGACCATAGTATGCGAGATGATGGGGTTTATTCTGATATTCAAAGCCATCCGTCTCATGACATCCAATTTCAACGGGACAATCAATTAATGAATCATAATCTGGAGCAGTGAAAATGAACTGATCACGGACCTCAGAAATATCTTTCAAAGAAGTACTCAGCTTGCTCCAAATTTTAGGAAAACGAAATTCTATGACTGGAGCCTCTATTTTTTCATCAAGGACTCCCATGAGGTAACTTGGTCCATGCAAAAAAGCATGTGAAGCATCAACGTGTGATGTTCTCACAGTTAGATCTTTACAGTAGATTTCATAACTAACACTTAACTTCTCAGTATTATGTGTAGCGGCTGACTTCTCTAAATTAATCTCCCAAATATTTTTCGTTATTTGCTCATGAAAAAGAATTTCTCCATTTGATTGAGAAGCTTCAAAATGTCTTATATGGCGAGCATACTCCCTTAAGAGATAAGAACCTGGACTCCAAGAAGGAAGGAAGACTCTTAAAGATTTTTTACCCGCAGGCCACTTCATTTGTAGCGTGACTTTGACATGATGCTGCTCAGGTAGATCTAATTGGACTATGTAATTTATATTCATAACTAAGACCTCGGTTTCTCAAAAGAATAAGATGTGGATGAATTAAAGACAATACACAAAAGAATTGATAAGATTTTTCTATGGAAAAAACACTGACTGCCTCTGATTTGAAAGTACTTATTACTGATAGTGCCGTGAGGCAAATACAGCTCATGCAGGTTAATGATTACACTCTTGAAGGCCTTCAATTCCGGATTAAAATTGGCGGAAAAGGTTGTGATGGATTCACCTATGATACGGGCTTTTCAGAGAAACATGAAGATGATCTCGTGGTAGAGAAAGAGTACCCACTCATTAATTTTAAACTTCAAATCCTCGTAGATCCTTTCACAGCATTTTATACTCAAGAATTTACTCTTGATTATCTTTTAGATGCCCAAAATAATGAAGAAGGTTTCATCGTTAGCAATGCAGCCGATGGTCAGCATAAAGGTAAATTTTTTAAAGATACGACTAGACTTCCTCCTTGGGCGCAAAAATGAAAGAAATTTCACTCGATTATCGCTATCTCAAGGCTTTTCTCGTTACGTCTCGTTTTCTTAATTTTTCAAAAGCTGCTCAAGAATTAAATATTGCTCAGTCCGCTGTTAGCCGACAAATTAAACTTTTAGAAGAATCTGTTGGTGATCAACTCATTATTCGCTCTTCAAAAAAGGTTCTCCTGACTGAAAAAGGTCAGGCCCTTCTCAGTGAACTAGGTCAATTTGAAGATAAATTACAGGATATATTTTTTGGACACATGAATAAAACTATTCGTGTTGGTATTCTCCATGGTCTTCTTGAAACTTGGTTCAATGAACTGATGGTTGACTTCAATAAGCAAAGCTCCCACCAGCTTAATGTTGAAGTGAACTCTCTTGAAAATCTAAAAGAAAAGCTCCATAGCGGAAGATATGATCTGATTTTCACCACCGAAAATATTCAGAGTGAACTTGTGAGTTCACTCAAACTCTTCGAAGAAAAAATGGTTCTGATTAGTAAAATGGATATAAATCCCAAAGAAGCTTATGACTATCCATGGATTGTTTATTCGGAGCAGGATCACTTATTTCATCTATACAAGAAAAGATCTCAAAAAATTATCGTCGTAAACTCTATTACGACTATCCATAAACTGGTTAAAAAAGGTGTTGGGATTGCGATTGTGCCAGACCATACCATTGATAAAGATGATAAATTAAATACCTATGAGCTTAAAGGTCTCGCCAAACAATTTATTCATCTCTCAAGTTTGAATTTTCAAACGATACCTGAACACATAAAAAGCTTAGTTGATTTGATAAAAAAGAAATAATTTAGAACTGACAAGACATCTTTCCTGGAAGAACTTTGCCATCTTCACAGACTGTAATTTCTGTATGATCTTTTTGATTAAAGATTCCCTTCGTTGAGTAGAGCTTCTCTAAAACTTCACCTTGTTTAAATCCTGCTTTTTGGACAAATGGCCAGCGTACTTTTAGTCCCACGATCTCTACACTTTCATCAATCCCAAAGTAAATGCCGTCTTCATTTTGAGACATGAGACCACCTTGAGAATACTCTACCCAGCGACGTTGAATGATTTTTCTTCCCTCTTTTTTTTGATAGAGCATCACCATGGCGCCAAGACCTAAGTGATTCGACTTAAGACCACCGAGATTCACCTTTAGACTTTTTCTTCCAGGGATTTTGGATCGATTTTCAAATACGTAAAGACGTGGTTTAATCTCATTTTTTCTAATATTGTTTTGGCCTGTTACAATATCAGGTAAACCATCTTGGTTCAGGTCAAGGGTGATCGTACCGATTGGGTTAACGATATCAATTCCCATTTGTGAGGCAACATTGATAAAAGCACGAGTTTCATCTTGTTCAAAAAGAACTAGTCTTGAAAACGGTGGAAAGCCTGAGTTATCAACCAGAAGATCAATCCTGCCATCTAAATTATAATCAACCCACACTCCCCGACGGTCTCCTTGATTCCATGATTCAGACAAAGCGTCGCTGAGATACTCGGTACGCATAAAATAGGGAGGATAAGTCTCTTTTGAGCCAGTTAAGATACTTGAACGATCAACGGAATCATTATCATAGGCATGAGAAAGTTCACCTAAAAAGACATCCATGAGTCCATCATCATTATAATCTGTGCATGAGCTAAAAAATGTTCTTCCTCCTCCGGTGGCAATTAAGCTCCCATCTGGATCAGAGGCATAATTACTAAGAGGACCAACATCTTCAAACTTTCTTTGACCGGTTTGTGATTCCTTTAAGTTCATCCAAAGTTTATTCTTATACCCCGCAGATGAAGCGGTAAGAATATCAGGGAACCCATTTTGATCAATATCACATGTGGAAGAACCATAAGTTGGCCGTGCTTCTGGTGGGAAGATCTGGTCGGCACTTTTTTTAGTTTCATTGGTTAATAAATGCGAAACATCTTCAAACTTTCCTAAATTATTTCTGAGTAGCCTATCAGCAGTAGGAAAATATTGATTATTTTTTTGCTCAAACCAATTGCCGACAAAAATGTCTAATTGCCCATCTAAATCATAATCGATTAAGCTCAATGAACTCGTCGATGAGGGACCCAATTTAATAGCATCTGGAACTTCTTTGTAAGTAAGAAGACCATTTCTGATTTTACCTTCATAAAACTTAACCGGTATCTGACTGACCTCGCTCCGTTGATTTAAAACCCCACTTAAAATATCTGGGACCTTATCTCTGTTGAGATCATAAATGAGAATAAAGGTCGCTTTAAAGTCCAGAGGCAATGGATCATGCGACCAAGGAGAAAATTTTTTTTCTTTAGGATTAAAAATTAAAAACTTTGGTCGAGAGTAATAACTAGGGACAATGACCAGATCAGTAAAGCCATCAAAATTGATATCGACAGCATTGAGTGCAATAGCCTCTAGTCCCTGCAAACCATATTCATTCGTCTTATCTATAAATCCAGACTCATTCTTTTGAAGAGGTCCATAATTAACGGGTTGAATTTTTTTTGAAAGATCATCGAGTTCTTCAGAAAGCTTAATCGACTCCTCATCATGACTCATTTGAGGAATTTGGGAACATGATAAGTTTAGTAAAAAAATGCCCCCCAAGACGGGGGGCAAGAGCTTAGAAATCAATGATATCAAATCCAAAACCATCTCTTTCAGAAATATGCTTCGAAACTTTCGGGATAAGTTTGTCATAACTAGAGTTTAATCTCTTATAGTTTCGCGTGAAATTTTGGCGACTATCACGACAAATCATCTCAGTAAGTAATGTCACATATTCTTTATCAGAATCAGAAACATCCGATTTATTTAAAATCGATGTTGTACGAGATAATACGCAAAGCTGAACATAAAGTTCAATCGCCATGTTGGCAATTCTCATCTGTGGTAACTCATTTCCGATGATATTTTTTCCGTACTTCATGATCGTGTTCTCTACAGCAATAGAGAAATCATTCAAGGCACTTGAGAAATGAGATCCATGAGTCTCAAGGGAAGGATGAATTTTAGTCAAAGTCTTAGAGCCTACATACTTAGCAATTCTTTTCTTCGCAAAATCAGAAAGGATACCTACGGATTTAATAGGATCCTGAATAGCTTTTGAAACATCGGCCACTTTACCAAGTTCTTTTAAAGAGTCAGATGGCCCCTTAATCCCAGAAAGAGCTGTGAAGATTCTTAAAATCTCATTTGTTCCTTCAAAAATAAGATTGATTCGGCAATCTCTCATGATTCGCTCATAAGGGTACTCCCTCATGTAGGCGTTACCTGCACCAATCTGTGTTGCCATATCGATGGTATTCCACAATTTCTCAGAACAATAAATTTTACAAATCGCAGACTCATGAGAAAACTCACTCATGCCTTGAGTGATTTTACCAGTTGTCATATAGACAATGGATTCAGAAGCATAAATATTCGCGGCCATGGCCGAGAGTTTTTCTTGAATGAGACCAAAGTTAGCAATGTAATCTCCAAATTGCTTTCTGGTTTTTGCTTGGGCCGTAGCTAATTTTAAAATAGCCTTCATACCGCCCACTGAGCCAGATCCAAGGGATAGACGACCTGTATTAAGAACATTCATGGCAATTTTAAAACCTTTTCCTGGCTCGCCAATCATGTTTGAAGCTGGAACAACGACATTGTCAAAATAAACTGCTCGCGTTTCAGAGGCACGAATTCCCATCTTATCTTCTTTTTCACCAAAAGAGATTCCAGGCATATCCTTTTCAACGATAAAGCAGGAAATACGTTCAACCTTTTTGCCCTCTTCATCGTGTTCCGTTTTAGCAAATACAGAGTAAAATCCGGCCATACCAGCGTTGGTGATCCAAAGCTTTTGTCCATTAATGGTGTAAGTTCCATCTGCATTTTTTGTGGCTTTTGTTTTAATTGAGTAGGCATCAGAACCAGAACCTGGCTCAGTTAAGCAAAAAGAAGCCCAAACTTCACCAGTGGCCAGTTTAGGGAGCCATTTTTTCTTCTGCTCCTCGTTCCCTTCATTAATAAGGGCCTTATAGCCGATCGACTGATGGGCCCCAAGAGTTGTAGCGATAGAACCATCAATCCCAGCAATCTCAGAAAAAACTCTTGCATAAAGAGTCGTATCTAAACCTAGTCCACCAAACTCTTCCTCAACACCAAGCCCACATAGACCAAGGGAGGCCAATCCATCTAGGACTTCTTTAGGAATTTTAGCGTCTTTATCAAACTTAGCGGCATCAATAGAATTCTGAGCAAATTTGTCAACTGCATCGATCATGGCCTTTGCCATCTCGACCTGGCCTTCAGACAAATGAGGAAAAGGAAAAACCTCTTCTTCAACAACTTCGCCGTAAAACATGTTTTTAACAATAGAAGGGATTTCTTTAGAAGAATCATGTGACATAACTGGCCTCTTGAAAAATTTTTAAAAAAAATTGCTGTATTTATTATAGGACAGCAAATATTAAAGTACAGAAAAGTCTTCAGCTCACCGGCACGAAAATAATCTCAAGAATACCCGACAATATAGCTTAAGCTTAATTCCCCTCACAGCACTTGCACATCACATTAAATTTTATGACAATAAATTGATGATAAATAAAATCAAAGACTTCCTAAAAAAGAAGCAAAGCCGCAAGCCATCGGATAACTTATCTAATCAGGATGAGATTTCATCAATTGATGATCGAACTGGTGACCATAAAATTGAAAACCTATCAGATACATCTTCCCACTCCTCTTTAGCATTCAAAGACAAAGTTAAGACAAGCATCTACAGGGCCCAATTCTATCTTAATAAATTAAGAGCTAATCCCCAGACTATTTTTTCGAGTTTGGGTTCAGGTGGTGAAAAATCTCTTCTCTCACCAAATTTAAATAAAGCGATTGAAAAAATTCTTTCACGCTCTTCTAGAGAGCCGATTCATCAATTTGGTTTAGTTCTCATTATTTGCTCTATTACATTTACCGTGGCAAAAATTTCTGCTCTCGTGGCAAGAGGAACACCCTCACTTGATCAGTCTCAAGATTTTGGAATTAATATACCTGTTGAGAATGAATTTAATGCAGGGACTTTAGCTCAGGTTAAGAGTATCAATATTTTCAGAACGAATACTGGTCTCGGTGGAAAAAAGAATGTTGTTGCTGACAAAAAATGCGATGAGGCTCAGCAGAAAAGTTCCCTTCCCATTAAACTTTTAAATACAATTGTTCTTCAAGATACGGTGAAGTCTATTGCTTCTGTTCAAATACGTGGTGAAAGAGAATTACAAGAATTTAGAGTCGGAGATCAGATCTCAACTTTTGCCAAAATTTTTAAAATTTCACGACTTGAGATCTTAGTAAAGAATCTTGAGAGTGGGATGTGTGAGTCGATAACCTCTGATTTAAAAAACGCGATGAGCTCCTCTCCTCTTTCTGTCATGACACCGGCCCAAAGTCGAGAATTCAAGTCCAACAAGAAATTGCCTGGAATTGAAAATAACGGAAATAAATTTGCGATTTCAAAAACACTTCTTGATGACAAGCTTAAAGACATCGCTGCTGTATTAACTCAAGCAAAAGCCGTAAAAATCCAAAACCCAGATGGCTCCCTCTCTTTTAAAATGACTGAACTTGATCCTCAAGGAATCTTCCCTTATCTCGGAATCCAGGATCAAGATATCATTACTTCTATTAATGGGAAGCCTATCTATGACATGAATGAAGTGATGCTTCTTTTTGGAAGAATTAAGGGACTTGATAATTTATCTCTAGGTATTAAACGTGATGGGAGTGAGTCTGTTCAAGACTACACCATTAAGAAATAAGGAACGATGATATGAGTTCAAACAAAAAACAAAAGCGCTTTATAGGTCCTGTGCTCTTTGCCACGATCTTTCTGGCCCATCAATCCGCTTTTGGACAATTTAATAAATATCGTTCCAAGACAAATTTCACCCCAGACAAACAAGGCTCACCTCAAGCTCGAATGGATGAGTCCTCAATTCCTGATGCAGATACAATGACGGCAGAGGATGCAGCAGCGGCTTTAAAGGCAGCAGAAAAACTTGAAAAAGAATCTCAAGCTGTATCTGACTCTGAAGAGGAAGACAATGAATCTGCATTTGCAGGTGATGAAGATGATGATGCTAACCAAGAAACATTTGGTGATCGTCCGGCACCTAAACAAGGGGCCCAACCAAAAGAAACAAAATACGTAAACCTCAATCCAGAGACAGCTTTTGGCCCAGAAATTGTTGAAAGTTTTGATTTTCCAGATACAGATATCATGGAAATCACAAAACACATGCAAAAGCTTACCGGAATTAACCTCATTCTCGATAAAGACGTTAAAGGTAAGGTCTCTATCATCGCACCAACTCCTATTACAGTAGGAGATGCTTGGAAAGCCTACCTTGCAGCTCTGAATATGGCCGGTTATTCACTTATTAAGACTGGTGCCTTTTACAAAGTCATTAACGCTCGCGATATCCGTTATACACCAACTAAGATTTATACCGGTAACTATACTCCAGATACTGAAAACTACTTGATGCGGGTAATCTCTCTTAAGCACGTTTCAGCGGCAGAAATCGCGCGAAACTTCCGCCCTTTCATGAGCCGTTATGGACGACTCATCGATATTAAGCAGACCAATACCATCATCATCGCTGATACGGGTTCAAACATTAACCGTCTCGCAAAGATGGTCAAATTTTTGGATGTAGCTGGACATGAAGAGTCACTTCAGATTGTGAAAGTTAAAAATTCTTCGGCCCAAGAGATTGCAAAACTTCTTGATAATATTCTCAAAGGTGGAAGTGGTGGGGCTGCAGGCGCAAGGGCCGGCTCAGCGACTCCGCGTTTTACAGGTGCTGGTGGAGGAGAATCCTCTCAGAGCTCCATCTCAAGAATTATTGCCGAACCAAGAACGAACTCTATCATTGCTATGGCCAATGAAGATGGAGCGAAACAACTGAGAGACCTAATCTCAAAACTTGATGTGAAGCTAGTGTCTTCTAGTTCAAATCGAGTTCATGTTTATTATTTAAACTATGGAGACTCCGAAGAACTTTCAAAAACACTTTCTAGTATCGTGACTGGGGCCACTTCAAAAGACGGTGCTGCTGGAGGTGCAACTCGCTTTACCTCTTTTTCAGGACCAGCAGAAAATCCGATCTTTTCAGCGGAAGTTAAAATCACATCAGATAAAAACAATAATGCTCTCGTCGTTACAGCCTCCCCTACTGACTGGCTCACTCTTAAAGATGTGATTGGTCGTCTCGATATTCCTCGAGATCAAGTTTACGTTGAAGGCTTAATTCTTGAAGCGAACGTTTCAAAAATCAGAAGTTTTGGTGTTGAATACGTGGGTGCTTATGGAGCAGGAAACGTTCAACGAGCTGGCTTTACTTCGAAAAGTACTCAACTTCTGAACCTTTTAGCGACAGGTGTTCCAACTTCTATTGGGGGATTTTTTGGTGGAGTTGGTCTTGGCCCAACGAGAGAGATATCTGTGCCTGGAACAACTGCAGGTGCTGGCCGTACGGCCAAAGTCAATGCTGTGAATGCCTTCATTAAAGCTGTCGCCTCCCATGGTAGTGCGAATGTTCTCGCGACTCCACAGATTCTGGCCTTAGATAATACGGAAGCAACATTCGAAGTTGGGGATACAGTTCCTATACAAAACTCAACGGTGGCGACTGGTGGTGTGCAAGCTTTTAGTACAGTAGACCAAGAAGCGAAACTTTCACTTAAGATTACGCCTCAAATTAATAAAGTGACTCGTTTTGTGAAGCTTAAAATCAATCAGAAAATTGATGACTTTAAAGCTGGAGTTGATCAGGTTCCTGGACGAGGTTTACCAAAGACCACACGATCAGCGATTACAGAAGTGATGGTCAGAGACAGAGATACTGTTGCGATGGGTGGTCTCCTAAGAGATAGAGAAAGTGTCGACAATACGAAAGTCCCTATTCTGGGAGACATTCCAGTTCTTGGTTGGTTATTTAAGAGTCGAAATAGAACTGTGGAAAAAGTGAATCTCCTTTTCTTCATGACGCCAAAAATTCTTGCTCCTTATGCGAAAACGGCTTCAACGAATACGAAAGAAGTTCTTAGCCGTCGCTCAAAAGGCATGAAAGGAATGTTTGAAGATGATCAAATTGATCCAAACGCCAAAGTTTCTGAAGAACTTAATGCCAAACTTGATCGCCAAATTGAGGGTCCTCTCTATGATTTAGCGGATGCTGATCATTATAAGAATTTAAATAATGAAGAAATTGGACCGGATGAAAATGCAATCGATCCGGCCGAAGCAGAAACACCTGATTATCAAGAAATTAGGAAATCGGTTGAATAATGAAAATGACGGATGAATTTGCAGCAACATTAGAATCATCTAAGGAAAAGATTGGAGAGCTTTTGCTCAAACATTCTGCCTTAACTAGACTTCAACTTGAAGAAGCTCTCGATCTTCAACGTAATGAAGGTGGACTAATTGGTGATATTCTTATCCGCAAAAATTTCATTAACACGAATGACCTGACAAGAGTTGTTTGCTTACAGATAGGAATCCCCTACACCACTGAGATCAAAGTCGATGAAATAGATCCTAATCTTGTGAGGGACCTTTCAATTAATTATGCAAAGAACCAGGAAATTCTCCCTGTTCTAGAAACAGAATTCACAGTCACTGTTTTAATGAGTAAGCCATTCAATCACAATGTGGTGAATGACCTACACATGATTTTTAAAAAAGAAATTAAAATCATCTGCTCAACCTCACATCGAATCCAAGATGCCATTAATAGAGTTTATGAAAGAGCAAACCGAAATATTGTTGATTCGATTGAGGGTGAATCATTTGAGGAAAATCTTGACCTTGAAGGACCCATTGATATTCTTGATTCATCAGCAGATGAAGCCCCAGTCATTAAATTTGTAAACTCCATCATGTTCAAGGCCGTAAAAGAAAAGGCCTCAGATATTCATATTGAACCTTACGAAAGAGAAACAGTTTATCGCTTTCGTATTAACGGCGTGATGACTGAAATTCTAAGGCAACCAAAGAAAACCCATGCGGCGGTATCCTCTCGTATCAAAGTTATGGCGAAACTTGATATCGCTGAAAAACGTCTTCCCCAAGATGGAAGAATTAAAATTAAAATTGCGGGTAAGGACGTCGACATACGTCTTTCAACTATTCCGATTCAGGCCGGCGAACGTATCGTTATGCGTATCTTGGAAAAAAACAATACCATCTTAAGACTCGAGGCCTTGGGTTTTAGAGGAAAAGTGCTTGAAGGTCTTCAGGACTTAGGAGCTCGTAAGCATGGAGTTCTTTACGTGACAGGGCCAACCGGTCACGGAAAAACAACGACTCTTATGGCAATTTTAGATCGAATTAATTCTCCTGATAAAATGATCATCACTGTTGAAGATCCGGTCGAGTATGAAGTCCCTGGAATCTCTCAAATTCAAGTGAACCATAAAATTGATCTTTCATTTGCAGTCGCACTACGATCTATTCTTCGTCAAAACCCAGATGTCGTGATGGTGGGTGAAACCAGAGATAAAGAGACTGCAGAGATTGCGATTAATGCTTCTTTAACGGGTCACTTTGTTCTTTCAACTCTCCATACAAATGATTCCTCCTCTGCTCCGACTCGTTTGATTGATATGGGTGTTCAGCCATTCTTAATTTCTTCTTCACTCGTTGGAGTACTTGCTCAGCGACTTGTAAGAACACTTTGTAATTCATGTAAGCAAAAAACGAATCTTTCCGATTTCGAAAAAGTTGTTTTAGATGTTGATGAACTGCCAGACACGGCCACTATCTTTAAGCCCGTGGGATGTGCAAAATGTCATGGGACAGGTTATTCAGGCAGAACCGTCGTATCTGAACTTCTCATTATTAATGATGAGATTCGCGCTCTTATTATTCAAAAAGTTGATGCTGCCACCATTAAAAAAGCTGCAGTTAGATCTGGGATGCGTACTCTTCGCGGAGATGCTCTAGATAAAATCTTTGAAGGAATCACTTCAGTTGAAGAAATTCTTCGGGCCATCAATGCTGAGGAGACTCATTAATTTATGCCTATCTATGCTTATAAGGGAATGGACCGGTCTGGCAAAGAAATCAAAAATACTATCAATGTAGAAAGTATTGTCGTTGCTAAACAAAAAATTAAATCGATGGGTATCATGCTCATTGATATTAAAGAGCAAAAAGCACAGGGTACAAGTGGCGGTAGAAGTTTTTTAAGTTTCACGGGAAGTGTCAGTGTTGAAGACCTGGCCATGATGACTCGGCAGTTGGCCACTCTTATTAAAGCAAAAATTCAAATTGTTGAAGCTCTCGCGGCCCTCGTTGATCAAGTTGAGAATGCAAATCTAAGATTAGTCCTGGCAGATCTTAGACAAAAAGTTAATGAGGGTGCAAGCTTGGCCAAGGCCCTGCATGATCACCCAAAAGTTTTCAACTCGGTTTACATTAACATGGTTGAGGCCGGTGAAGCTTCTGGTACTCTTGAGATTGTTCTCCTGAGGCTCGCCGACTTTTCAGAAGCCCAAGTAAAACTTCGAAATAAAATTAAAGGGGCGATGACCTACCCCGTGATCATGGCGGTTTTTGGCTTTGCGATGATGAATGTGATTTTTATTTTTGTGATTCCAAAAATGGCAAAAATATTTCAATCAACAAAAAAAGAACTTCCGGCCATTACTAAAGTTTGTATTTGGATTTCAGAGTTCTTACAAAACTACTGGTGGCTTGTTATCGCAGGGATTGTTGGAACTATCTATCTTGTGAGTAAATATATTTCAACGTCTAAAGGTGAAGCTCAGTGGCATGCCCTTCAGCTTCGACTTCCAATTCTGGGAATGTTGACTAAGATGATCAATGTTAGCCGTTTCTGCTCAACTCTTGGAACATTGCTTAATTCTGGCGTGCCTATTTTGACGGCCATGACTATTGTTAAAAACCTAATTCCTAATGTTCATATGAAGGATGCCATTGAAAAGGCCCGTATTAGTGTTTCAGAAGGTGCAACCCTGACTGCCCCACTCATCCAAAGTGGTTATTTTCCACCTCTCGTGACGCATATGATTCGCCTCGGTGAAAAATCAGGCGAGTTAGAACCTATGTTAAAAATCATTTCAGAAAATTACGAGGATCAAGTACAATCGAAAATCGGCGGACTCACTTCTATCTTAGAACCTATTATGATGATTTGCCTTGGTGTCGCAGTAGGTTTTATTGTTTTTGCAGTTGTGATTCCAATGATGGATATCAATAAAATTTAAAATTAAATGTGATAGGAGTACTTTCATGAAAAATAATTTGCGTTCAATTATAGCTTCCCAAAAAGGGATGAGCTTAATTGAAATCTTAATTGCACTCACTCTTCTTGGTCTTGCTGGTACATTTGTGGCCGGTAAAGTGACAGAAAGTTTAGCTGAAGGACAAGTGCAAACGGCCAAAATTCAAATCAGATCTATTTCTGAACGTCTTAAAGAATTCAGAAGAGACTGTAACTTCATTCCAACTACTGACCAAGGTCTTGATGCCCTTGTTGAAAAACCAACAGGTGGCAGAGAGTGTAAGCGTTATGCTCCAGGTGGTTACATTGATGGTGGAAAAGTTCCTCTTGATCCATGGGATGGGGAATATATTTATGAATCTGATGGCAAAACTTTTACCATTCTTTCTTATGGCGCTGATAATGCCGAAGGTGGTGAAGGCGCTGATGCAGATATCAACTCAAAAGATCTTTAATTCTTCACAAGGGCAAAGAGGCTTCTCGCTTATTGAGATCCTCGTTGCCCTTATTCTTGCCTCTTTAGTTTTTCTCGCCGTCCCCTCGGGGGATGATACTCAAAAACACCGAGATCTTCAAAGTGCTGTCTCTGACCTTGAAAGATCAGTTCGTTTTGCCTCCAATGAATCAATCTTAAGAAATACAGTTGTCCGACTCAGGATCTCCCTTGATAAGCAACCTATAGAATACAATGTGGAGTATGGCCCTCCCGGGAACATGCCCCTCCCTGATATGCCAGAGAAAACATCAAAAAGCTTAGAAGAAGATAAAGCTGAGCAGGCAAAAATCGCTCAACTGAATAAGCAATTTACCAAGGTCGAAGAATTTGAAGAGATTAAGCACGAATTATCCGAATATGTGACTGTTAATGGACTGGCCAGTTCCTTCCAAAAAAAGATTCTCAATGAAAACGATGCAAGCATTTACTTCTACCCTACGGGTGAGAAAGATGCGGCCATCATCTTTCTTTCTACAGATGAGGAACTCGCCTATCTCGAAATCCAACCATTTTTATCTGAAACTCGGAGTGTTTTTGAAACTCTGAAGACTGAAAGCGTTGCTAAGAAGGAAGATATACTTCAAACTAGAATGGACGAGGTATATAAAGATTGGATCACTCAATAAAAAAAACAAATCAAAGCGGCTTTTCTCTCATCGAGGTATTAATTGCTATTACCTTGTTTGCTTTTTTTGTGACAGCGTTCCTAACCTCTCAAGGCTACAATGTTTCAGACTCACAACTCTCTGAGGAGCAACTTGTCCTCCAACAACTCTGTGAAAGAAAAATCAATGAACTCTTTCTCGATCCACCTAAATTTCAAAACATCATGGGATCAATGAAGGAAACGAAGACTTTTGAAGATAAAGATCTTTCTAACTTTGAGTACACTCTGGAAGTTAAAAAATTAACGATTCCTGACTTCGGACAAATTTTTGGTCAGAAAGGCAACGTCTCTGAAGAAGGTCAAGGTGCCTATAGTGGTAATTACATGAATCAAAATAGTTCAGGTTCTAATCGAAATGCTGCATTAGAAAAGATGGTCTTTGATGAACTTAAGAAGAATATTGAAAAAATTGTATGGCAAGCGAAGGTCACTGTAACAAACAAAGATACCAAATACAGTTATAGTCTCGCTACATGGTTAACAAATTATAATGAAAGAATTCAACTCAATGTCGGCTTTTAAAGAGTCAGGCTTTACCCTCATCGAAATTCTCATCGCCATCACACTTTTGGCCTTCATTACTATTGGAGTTGTTTCAATTACTCAAAACGCTGCTGATACCATGGAGCGTACGACTGAAATAAATAAAAATAATCTTCAAATTGAAACGGCCCTTTCTCGTTTTGAATGGGATTTTTCACAAATTTACTCCCCTATGTATTTTTCAACTGTCCTAGATCGAAGTGGAGCAGATCAACTATCTGGAACAACTTCCGACGCGAATATGGACGGGAAAGATGATAATACAGGCCAGCCTATAAAACCGAGTACCCCTATTAGTCCTCAGCTTCAAGAATACTATATGCGACTCAATCAAAGATTTGAGCAGAATCAGCATTTTAGTGGTTTGAGCAAGGAGGGCCTACCTATTCCACGTTTTTACAATCCTGAAAAATCAATTTTTGAGTTTTTTACATCTTCAAATCGCCGCAAAATCCAAAATACAAGGCAGTCTCACTTTGCATGGGTAAGGTATACACTTGGTGAAACTCCCCAAAGAAAAGATGAACAAGAAGAAAAAAATTCTCAAATTCCCCAAGGACTAAAAAGCCTCGTACGCTACTTTAGCGCGGATAATCCATATGATGATGAAAGAATAAATCCTGAAAATTCGAATGTTAAAGCGGCCATCTTGCTCGAAAATGTTGAGAACCTTGAATTCCAATTCTGGAACCCTAATGGCCGGAGATGGGAATCATCACTCCGAAGTGTTCCTGGTGGTGAGCAATCTATTCGTGGAGTTAAACTTCTTATTACATGGTATGATTCCTCAGGGATAAAAAAGTCTGTCACACGTATTTATCGTAACCATTGGCCAATGGAAGTCCCTCAAGACAATATGGCAGCTCCTATTTCACAACCAGGTACTGCAACGAACGGAGTTAACTCTGGAGCAAATTCAGGAATGAATTCTGGTGCGACAACACCTACAGGAGGGAGCTTTGGGAATTAAAGATTATCTCCTCAAAGACTTTAAAGTCATTATCAAGAATCAAAGTGGTGTTGCTTTGATGATGATCATGACCGCCATCATTTTATTAATGGCGATTTATGGTGAATTTACTTTCGAGAGTAAAATCTCAAGAATAAAAGCGACCAACGTCATGGATCGCTCTCAGGCCAAATTACTTGCAGAATCAGGCCTTCAAATGGCGATGACTCGCTTAAAACTTTACAAAGAGGCTTTTAATAAGATTGAAGGCAACGCCACGGCCAAGACTCAGGTTCCACCACAACTTCTTAATCAACTGTGGGAAGTCCCCTTTATTTTTCCTGTCCCTCTAGGAGCTGGTGCCAGCCGATCAATCAAAGATACAGTCCAAAAATTTACTGAGGATTCTTTATTAGAAGGGTCCATGAGAGTGACAGTCACAAATATATCCAATCGAATGAATCTCAATCTTCTCCGCTTTGATACTGCTAAAAAAAGACCTTATAACCCAAATGATCCTGAGGGAAGAAACTCAATTGACGATGATCCGAATGATGGAATTATAGATGCAGGACCTACGGCCATTCAAAACAATGTCTCAGTTGATCAATCATTGTATTTTTTATTAAAAAGACTTGTTGATGAAAAGAAAGAAAAAGATGAAGACTTTGAAGATAGGAATGCCAATATTAATTATCAAGAACTCATCACAAATTTGAAATTTTATATCTCTGATTATCAAAGTCTGATGACCGATCCCATGGCCGGGAGAGCCGAGGCGGAATTTCAGAGGATTCCACTTGAACCTAAATATGGACCGCTTTCTTCTGCCAGTGAACTTTATGCTATCCCTGGTTGGAATGATGAACTTATTGAACTCATTCAGAATGAATTTAGTATCTATCCATCAGCTCAAATTGACTTGAATAAGCTGACGTCCAATATGTTAAGAATTCTGGTCCCTAATATTGATGATGAGCAAATAAGATCTTTTTTTGAATATAGAGATAATCCAGAACAACCTAAATTTTTTAACAACATACAAGACTTCAAAAAATGGGTCGTCGAAATTGAGAGAATCGTTAATGATACTATGTTTGATGAAAGGATAGAGAAATTCACGAAAGCAGGAGTCACATTCGGTTCAAATCCAAATCTTTTTAAGGTCATTAGTGAGGGACTTTACAATAGATCAACTTATACACTCGTGGCCTATGTTTATATGCCAAAACAGGAAGCGAGCTCAAACAATCAAGGCACGGGCACCACTACAAAACCACCAAAAAATCCTGGTGAGACAGAAGCCGATTACCAAAAAAGAACTCAATCCCTAGCAAACCAACCCACTCAACTACTCGAGCCTAGAATCATTGAAATGCAAATCAATTAAGGTATTTACTAGGCTTTATCAAATTTTTTAAGTTAAAATAACATTATGCATATTTTAGCCATTGATGTTGGTTCTTATAGTGTCAAGTATATCTCTTCATATGTTGAGAAACGTAAAGTTAATCACGTTGAAATGAGCGAGATTATCATTCATGATTTTATGGCCGATCACCAAGGCCTTTCTCAGATTGAAGCTCAAGTAAGTATTGTTAAAGAGATTATTGAAAATTCCAGTAAGCCAGATAGTCGGGTTATTTTTCAATTTGATAATGAACTCCTCTCCACTCGCTTTTTAACTCTTCCAGTTAAAAGTAAGAAAAAAGCTGAATTAATGCTCCCTTTTCAACTTGAAGAGGACATACCCTATGCATTGAGTGAAATACATTTTGGTCACCGTATGGAGTTTGCCAAAACTCAATATATGGCCTTGGTTGGGCTTGTAAAAGAGAATGAATTTGAAACAAATTATAATTTGTTCAAAGATAAAAATGCTCTTCCTAATATCCTCACGACTGAAGCAAGTGCTGTCGAAAACTATTTCAATCAAAATGCAATTGCTGGTCCTTTTTGTGTTCTCGATATTGGACATAAAACATCAAAAGCCTACATTTTTTATAACTCTCGCCTGATTGCCACTCATGTTAGCTATATGGGAGGCTCTCACATTAATGAGATGATTTCAAAAACATATGGTCTCGATATTGATGAAGCTGTTATCTACAAACATCAGAGTGCCTTTCTCTTAACCAGTAATCTTATGGACTCTGTTGATCAAGCTCAAAAAGAATTCGCCATGGCCATGGATAAAGCCTTCTCACCGCTTGTGAATGATTTCCTGAGATGGAAGATTGGTCTTAAAGTGAATTTTGGTCTTTCTTTACAACATGTATTCATTACTGGTGGAACGACTAATATTAGAAACATGACTGGTTACCTATCAGAAAAGTGGGATGCAAAAGTAGTTCTCCTTGAAACTTTTGATAAAGTTGAATCTGAAAAAATTGATATTGATCCTAAAAATAAGTCCAAGTATGCACTGACTAATATGATGGCGATTGGAATGAAGAGGAAAAACCGCTTCATCAATCTCCTTAATGGTAAGTTTGCTCAAGCATCATCTGTTGAGATCCCATTACATTCTTTTGCGTTCTTGGGTGTAAGGGTAGCTGCTGTGGCAGCAATTATTATGATTTCTTTATTTGTAGAAAGATTTTTTATCGAAAAAGATATCAAGTTTGTTAATGCTAAGCTTGGATCAGTTATGAAAAATGATGTCCTTGCGATCAATGGCAGACTTAGACGGACGATGGCAACAAATCCCAAACCTGTCTTGGATGCACTCGTAAAAAAACAAAGAAGTATTAAACAAGAGATTTCATCTATCCAATCGGCGATTGAAATTAAGGCCATGCACCCTCTTGTAATCTTAAGTCAATCTGCAGCGTCTTCATCAGGAACACTTATTGAGTTTAAATCTGAAGAGACAGGAGAAGTATCAGCTGTTATTTCTGCAGAAAATATTGAGGAACTAGAAAAAATAAAAACACAAATTGAACGCTCAGCTTTGATTGATAGTAATGTAGAAATTGATTCTCAAAACTTGAAACTTAAACTTTCAGCGATGGGCCAGTAAAATGGATGAGATAAAAAAAATTCCCGCTTTTAGAAAATTAGATCAGGTTATTTTTGAAAAGATTGATCTTTTTCAAAAAACACCCAACTATAATATTATTCAAGATTTTTATAATGGGCTCGAAGAAGAGCAACAGAAAATTTTCAAAGGCCTTATTGTCGTTTTAATTTTTGCTCTTCCACTAAGCATCATTGGTTTGTTTTGGTGGCAAAATAACTCCCTTAGGGAGAATCTTATTCTTCGGACATCTATCATAAGTAAGGCCAACCAAATTATTGGGCAAGATCAGTCCCTAAATGAGATTACTCCAAGAGTTTTTTCTCTTAATCCGATTGATGGGCAATCAATGATGACTTCTCGTCTTTCTGGCCTACTATCATCTAGTGGTGTTGATCTCTCAAAAATCCAAGTTTCAAATTTCAATTCAAATCAACTCTCTGCAACTCTCTTAAAGGCTGAGGCCGATTTTAATTTTAATAATGTCTCTACTGATGAGTTGATGAATATCATTACGGCGATGATTTCCAGAGAGAAATTCCGAGTTTCCTCAATTAATATCAAAAGAAATGCTGACACCAACATGCTTCAGGGCCAATTTCACGCCATTCATTTTAGTGAATTCTCTCCTCAGGTTAACGGGGACGAATAATGTCGACGATGAGTGAAATCCAATCTCTTGACGAGATTCAATACAAAAGCAAATTCAAGTTTCTTATCATATTTGCTTTGGTAGTATTTATTTTTATTATCTCCTTTCTTCAGTTTTATCCAATCGGAGACAAGATTAAATCAACCATTAAAACAAGTTTTAATGGGCGGGGTTGTAATCCTGATTTTGATCAAATAAGAATGGAGTGGTTTTTTCCAAAAATAATCATTTCAGATTTGGTTATTCCTTCCAATTGCCTTGATAGACAAGGTCCACCGATTAAATTTACTCACCTTACATTAAATTATCAGCTGATCAATTTTTCACCTTTTGGCTTACCTTTTAAAATTGAGACAGAACTTGGAGGGCAGCCACTCTCTATTTATTATGTGGCAGGAATTGGTCAACAGTTTATCAGGATTAAAGATCAGTCCATTAACCTCGTAAGGATTCAGCCACTTCTAGGGAGTAATTTTAAATTAGGCGGGACTGTTATTCTAGATTTAGCTCTTGGTTTAAATAAGGGCCAAATGAGCTCACTACGTTTAAAAGCTCAATCTAAAGATCTCCAGATTCCTCCACAAAATATTCAAGGCTTCACAACTCCCCCACTTAAAATTAATGATTTTTATCTTGAGGCGTCTTCAGAAAATCCGCCACGTCTCATGATAGAAAAACTTATTATGGGAAATACAGAGTCACCTATTCGGGCCAATTTTAAAGGTCGTATTTCAATGTTAGATGGAAACTTTGGTATGTCTCCAGCTGACCTTAGTGGTGAAATTGCATTTTCTGAACAATTCAAAAAGAATTTGCCACTCATTGAAATGATGTTTCAATCTTTCACGCAACGTGATGGATTTTACCAGGTAAAACTTGGTGGGACTATCGGATCACTTAAACCAATTGGAAATTAAATTACCAGTTCTTCTTACTTTTAATCTCACTGATTAACTGAAGACAAGTGAGCACACTTTCTTTTGCTAAATTCTTCTCAGAACTCTTCATGGATAAATGCTCTGTAGCCTCTAAATCATGACCTTGAGATTCAAAACTTATCACTCTAGATTTGATCGCAATCTTGGCTTCTTGGATGGTTAATTTCTCTTCAAAAAGAAGTTTTTTGATTTTTAAAATCGCTTCAACATCTTTACGGGCATAAAGTCTTTGACCAGAATCTGAAGTAACGGGAGAAATATCCTCGAACTCAGTTTCCCAAAAACGAATGACATAAGGCTTGACCCCAGTGATTGGGGTCAATTCTTGAAATTTAAAATTAGATTTATTAGGAATCATGCAAAAAGCATATCAAGAGCAAGACTATTCGTCATTGTCATCATCTTGATCGTCATCGTAGACAGTGTCATCAATGTTATTCAAGAAAGAACTTAGCGCTTTTGGCTTCGCCTCTTTAATCGGAAGAGCAGTATTCTCATTACCATTCTCATCTAGTCGATGAGAGTATCTCTCTGTAATATCTTCTTTTAAAATTTGAGATGGCTTAAAAGTAAGGACTCGACGAGCACTGATATTCATGGCCGTACCAGTTTGAGGGTTTCTGCCCACTCTGGTTGCTTTATCCCTGATTGAAAAATTTCCAAATCCAGAAATCTTGACCTTTTCGCCTTTAGCAAGAGTGTCTTTAATGACTTTGAAGACCAAATCTACTAACTCAGCTGCTTCTTTTTTAGAAAATCCAGCTTCTTTATAGATACGTTCGACAATGTCTGCCTTAGTCATGCTCATTGAAAGTCTCCCATGAAGTTTCAAAAGCTTATCGCCATTAATTTAGAATTATTAATAGGTTAGCAGCATTCAGAATTAGTTCAAGAGAAAAAAATGAAGAAATCATTAAATTTCAGGGGTTTGCATAGGGGCAAGAACTGATAAACAGTTAAAAAAAGGCAAAAAAAAAGCCACCCGAAGGTGGCTTTTCATTAAAATCTATTTAGTTGCGTCAAAGATCGCTTTGAAAGCATTAAAATCATGGATCGCAAGCTCAGAAAGCATTTTACGATTGATAGTAATATTTTTCTTCTTTAATCCAGAGATGAATTGAGAATAAGAAGTGCCAAGCATACGAGCTCCAGCATTAATTCTCACAATCCATAGCTTACGGATATCACGCTTCAAAAGGCGACGGCCGATAAAGGCGTAATGAAGCGCACGTCTTACAGTTTCAGACGCATGCTTGTACTTTGTACGACGGTCGAAATGAAAACCTTTCGCTAATTTTAAAACTTTGTTTCTACGTTGACGGGCCTTAAACCCTCTCTTGACTCGTGCCATTTGGCTCTCCTTCTTCGTTCACAGGGGGATTTTTTATCACTTAACCCTGTTTCACTACTCTCGTTGGTTAATATTAAACTAAATAAGGAATACAAGAAGCAGCGTTATGATAATCACCTGGGTGAACATAACCTGGAGTATTCTTATCTTTTTTAGCTTTCTTAGATTTGTTAACTAATAAGTGGCGAAGATGCGCCTTCTTATACTTAATTTTTCCAGTTGCCGTTACTTTAAAGCGTTTTGCAGCTGCACGCTTTGTCTTCATTTTCGCCATATATGCTCCTAAAACAAAAAAAATGCACTCATTTGAGAGTGCATGAAATTAACATGACTTATCCAAGAGATAAAGTTTTTTTCTAGGTTTATTTCTTCTTTCCCGGAGCTACCATAGCAATAACTCGGTTACCCATCATTTTAGATGGAGACTCAATAACAGCACCTTTATCTAAAATTTGCTTCACAATATCATCGAACTTGGCCAGACCAAGATCTTTATGGGCCATTTCTCGACCTCTGAATTGCATAAGAAGCTTAACTTTATCGCCCTGCTCCAAAAACTTTTCAATATGATTAATTTTAACTTCTAAATCGTGCTTCTCGATGTTTGGACGAAATTTTATCTCCTTAACATCAATCACAACTTGCTTCTTCTTGGCTTCAGCTAATTTTTTTTGAATTTGATATTTATACTTCCCATAATCCATCATTTTCACGACTGGTGGAACAGCATTAGGTGAAATTTCGATAAGGTCCAAACTTTCGCTATCGGCCATAATTCTAGCTTGCGCTAACGTGACAACTCCATAGGCTTTGCCATCATCACCAATAAGTCTAATCTCATGTGCTCTGATTCTCTCATTTACACGCGGTTCTTGAACTTTCTCGCTTATAACCCACCTCCATCATTCTTTTAGGGTATTCAATCAAATAAATCAAAATTACAACGCTTTGGAACTACCTGACAAACTAAAATATCTTTATCCCTCGTAGAAAATAACTTCAACCTTATGATGAAGTGAATCTTTTAACTCTCTTTTGAGGGAAATAGTAAATTGAGAGGTAGGCTTAAGCGCCATCCTCACCAAATTCTCCCAAGTTGTATAGCACTGCGCAAGCAAAGCATCCCAGGAGTTAGCCGAGAGAGGAATTTTATACACCAGTCCTTGGGTCCAATCAGTTATCTTGTAGTCACCCTCTAAATTTTTTAAGGGCCCTATAACCGATCTCGCGATCCGACATTCAGCACTCCCCTCAATCACCATTCCAGGAGCTGAACCATAGTGAAGATAAACGACCTCTTCTAGAAGTTCGAGACCAAGTTCTTCCAATACGGAATCAAGCTTTAATGTAACATCATACCAGTCTCTGCCAAGCTGACTTGAGGGTAAGGAAATAAAACGAGCATTCGGAAGGATTGATTTATTCACGGAAGAGCTTTATTAAATTTTAAATTGATCGCCACCTGATCATTAAGGTCTCTGATAAATCTTTCGATAGATTGATCTAATTTGGCCACATCAATCACTCTGAAACTTCTATCATCATTTCTCTCAAGAACTTTTTGATTAAGATGAAAATCTAGAGTTTCTTTAATGATTGAGACAGAGAAAGACTCAGGGTATTTTACGACTCGCCCATGCTCAATTTCAAGATCAAAAAGTTCTTTGGCAACTTGTACGAATCTCTCTTGGTTAAAATTCTCATTTGCTAAATACTTCACGGTTAAACTTGAGATGTAATAAGCTTCATACAGGTAAGAAAGAGCTGTTGAAAATCGTCTCACTTTTGTGGCAATTTGATAAAGCTCCTGAGAGGAAAGCTTCATACATTCCTCAATCGATTCAACACGTCTTCCAAGAGCATAAGAAATAATATTGAGGGCCTCTCTAATCATTTCCTTCACTGTTGGAAGATAGAATTCGTATTTCAATTCTTTACGTTTTGCTTGGAGAAAACGTGTAAGGGACATTCCATCTTTGATCGAACCATTGAAAACATTAAACCAAGTTGAATTAATAATCCCAGAGACTAAAAAATGATGAAGGATCATGTTCTTATGGTAAAGAACTTCGACTCTTCTTTCTGATTTAATCGCATAAAAAACTTGATTAAGTTTTTCTCTTTTTAAAACTTCAATTTTTTTATTCCCGATAAACATATCAAGAGCACTTCTTAAAGAGTCATGATGAAGATCATCTCTTAAAGAGGGAGTAAGTGGGATATTGAGAGCAAGGCAATAATCCACGACATCTTGAGCTCGTTCTTCAATTTGCTTCCAGGTTAAGGCTCCTGAAGGTTCATCCAGCATAATAAGAGCAAGCAAAGATGAAGGAGTAATAGGCATATTTCGCCCTACGGATTTAAAACAGTCAAAGGCCAGAGTTTGAGTTGCTTCTTTGAGCTCCCCTTTATATCCATCCACAATTAGACCTTCACCAAAATTGAGGTGAATGGTTCCTAAGCGCTTATTAAAGAGCTTAAAAAGTTTAAACAGTTGGGCCCCTGTTTCAGGTTTCTTTTTCCCGCCACCTAATTCACGGGCATGGGCCTTTTCCTCAGGGATATGCTCATGGGCCAGTGAAACTGGAATAAACATAAGTGGTTTTGCGTCTTTTAATTGTGAGTGACTCTCCAGAAGCATCTGAAAAAGACCATACTTAGGTTTAAGGAGTTTACCAGTTCGCGTACGTCCTCCCTCAAAAAAGAATTCCACGACCTGATTCGTTTTTAAGAGATAGTAAACGTAGGCTTCAAAAGTGATTTTATAAAGTTGATCTGCAGTGAAAGATCTCCTAATGAAAAAAGCTCCGGCCTTGCCGAAAAATTGTCCCATAGGAAAAACATTAAGATTAATTCCTGCAGCGACTCTTATGGCGACTCCAAAATTTTTGAACATAGAGTATGTGAGAGCAACATAATCTGCATGAGACTGATGATTTGGAACAAGGACGATATGATACTTTTCACGAAGTTCGTGAAAATTAGTACCAGGAAAAACCTCAAGGTTTACGCCATCATAAAGTTTCAAAAATGTCGCATCGATGACTTTGACTGCTGAATTCACCACAGTGGGTGAAAACTCTCCATGTATTTCTTTAAAAATCTTTTTTACTTTTTCTAGATCAAGGGCCCGCGAAGCTGTTCGCTCCGCGAGTTTTGGATAAGTTAAGACAATTTCTAAAGCTTCATCTGAAAACATAACATCCTAAAGGTTGAGTCCGTGTGGTTTGGACTCCATCATACCAGAAGCTGTCATCTCCATGAAGCGGGCATTCTTTGAAAGATCAGATAAAATATTTGCATTTAAGTATGTCATACCTGATCTTATGCCTCCGCATAATTCATGGACAATATTCTCTACTGATCCTTTACAATTGACCCATCGTGCCTCTCCTTCAGCGGCCATACCTTGAGGAAGCTCCCCTCTCCAAGAAACTTGAGCATCTTTAGAGGCCATTCCTCTGTAACGTTTCCTTCCTCCTTCAATTTCTCCGGGAGTTTCCAGACAACCTGAAAGCATAGAACCTAACATGACAGATTGAGCACCAGCAGCAAAAGCTTTAACAATATCCCCAGAAGTTTTGATTCCACCATCAGCGATGACGGGAATTTGATGCTTATGGGCCTCAAGGACACACATAGCAATCGCCGTTAATTGAGGAACTCCGCAACCAGTAATAATTCTAGTCGTGCACATAGAACCTGGGCCGATGCCAATTTTGACGGCATCTGCTCCATGCTCAATCATACCTTTCACCCCCTCTGGGGTGGCCGTATTCCCAGCAATGACATCAATATGGGGATATCTTTTTTTAACATAACTCAGAGTCTCAAACATCATGACTGAATCTCCGTGGGCAATATCCACCGTCAGAATATTTACTCCAGCATCGGCCAGCATATCGGCCCGACGCATTCCCTCTTCCTTAACCCCAATACTGGCCGCAACTGGCAGTCCTAGTTGGCGAATTTGATCTCGAATTAATTTAATCTGCTCGACCTGAGCTTCCGGGGACATAAAACGATGAAGAATTCCAAGCCCACCAAGTTCAGCCATTTTTAAGGCCATGGAGCTTTCTGTGACAGTATCCATATTGGACGAAATAATGGGAACCTTGAGCTCGAAATTTCTTGTCACCTTTGATTGAAGTGACGGTGCCTTCCTTGAGTTCATTTCTGAATGTCGAGGCATAAGTAAGACATCGTCAAATGTGAGTCCACGTGAGCGCTCTAAAATACCTTGGGCCGTGAAAATGAGTGTCATCTTTCCCTCGCAAGTAAAAATTGTTGTGTGTCAGTTTATGCTCTCAAAAAGTGAGAACTAAACCAATCCCAAACTGAGCAAAAATATTCTTACATTTCAACCAGTTAGGTATGATATTCCGTCAAATTTTTGTCAATAATTTCGACATCATCAGTAAAAAGTACTGAAGCCTCTCCCAACCAAATCAAGGTGGAGTAAGCTTGGAAAAACGAGGAAAAATGAAACACGTTGCTTTACTACTTTTTGTCCTACTTCTTTCATCCTGTGAAGACTTGCCACAAACTCGGCGAGGACAATGTTTATCTTATAATAATCAAATTATTGATTGCTCCATGGCTTCCAATAATCTCTCTGTTTCTCAATATCGAAAAAAGTATATTGCAGAAGTGACTTTTCAAGCAGCTATTGAGAGTAACAAAATAACATTCCTTCAAAATGCTTCTGATGAAGACTTTGATCAAGAATACCGTTGTGAACTCGATATCTCAGCAGATAAAAAGTTTAAATTCCAATTGATGAATGGCCAGCTCATTTTAACTGATAGCTTCTCGACACTCCGATTTAAAAAGCCTAATGGCTCCACGGCAGATAATCTCTTAGGCACTTGGGAACTAATTGAGTATCAAGGCAAAGCTCAGATCATTACAGAATTTATTGTTAAAGAATTTGAAGAAATTAGAATTAGAAAAACGTGTAATATAAAATAAAAAAGGCTCCTTTCGGAGCCTATTTTTATTATTCATGTTTTGAATGAAAATTTTCTATCGCTCCGGCCATCAGAAAAGAATGAGCACGGATTTTTCTTAAGGCAACGACCATATCAGAGTAAGTTAAAGCCGTGACAGGAGCATAAGTTCCTTTCGAAATTCGATCTAAGTGCTTTTCTCTCATCGAATCGGCCCAAAGTTGTAATTCATTTGATTTCGATTCAATTCGAGACATTTCTAATATTTCTGGATCAGAAAGTCCTTTGGCCACAAGATCAAAAAAGTTCCAAACTTCATCCATAAATTGGAAGAACTCTACTCGGCTCTCTCCAATTAAAGAATCAGCTTTTTTAAATCTTTCTCTATAATTTGCAAGTCGTTCAATATAATCAGCGACACTTTCTAATTCATCCGTAATTTTAATCATGGATTGAATTTGTTCAGACTGATGGTGAGACATTGGTTTCTCCATCACGTAACACAAGAAAACAGTAATTTCTTTATGGATATTATCTGTAATCCGCTCGTAATCAATGATTTTAGCAAGTTTTTTAGGATCATATTCATCCTGCTCCCAAAAATCTCTTGTGAGCTTATACATTCTCTCAATGATCTCTTTCATTTTACGTAATTCAGATTCTGCTTGGGCCATAGAAGCAGCAGGAAGCATAATAGACGGGTCACCAAGAACGAGAAGATGAGGAACTTCTTTTTCGGCTCCCTTATCAGGAGTGATCTTTGTTACAAACGCCGCTAGTTGATTAATGAAAGGTAAAAAGAAAATTGTTGCACTCAAATTAAACATCGTATGAGCTAGAGCGATATGTTGCCCGACGTGAGGGATTGTCCCATCAGCTGCCTTTAAACGAGGATCATGTGGAATAATCCAATCGATCAATTCAAAATACTTAGGGAGAACAAGAAGCATCATCATCACGCCAAAGATATTAAAACAAGCATGGGCCCGAGCTGCTCGTTTGGCGTTCACATTGGCGCCAACGGAGGCAAGAATCGCCGTGATCGTTGTACCAATATTTTCACCTAAAACTAAAGAGACGGCCGTATGGTACGGTATGACGCCAGCAGATGCCAAGGCCATCGTAATTCCCAGCATGGCCGATGATGATTGCACGATCATAGTCAGCAAACAACCCATCATAATAGAGGCGATATAAGCCCCGTAGTGCTCGCCAGAGAAGTATGAAATCGAGTCTAGAAAAGCCTGATTATCTCTTAATGGGGCAAAAGCAGTCGACATTGTCTGTAAACCTAAGAAAACAAGCCCTACGCCAAGAACTGATTTTCCTAAATGTTGCCATTTTTCAGAGCGGGAAAAAAGACCAGGAATAAAACCGATCCCTACCAAAAGAAGACCATACTTATCGACCTTCACTGAAATGATCCAACCAGTGATAGTTGTTCCGATATTGGCCCCAAAGATAACTCCAATAGCTTGAGTTAAATTCATGAGACCAGCATTCACAAATCCCACGGTCATAACAGTGGTCACCGATGAAGATTGGATGATACATGTCACGAGTAAGCCTACGCCTACGGCCATAATCCGATTGGAAGTTAAAGAATTAATGATTTTACGAATGACATCACCAGCGACGGCCTGTAATCCATCAGACATGAATTTCATTCCAAAGAAGAAAATTCCTAACCCCCCTAGAAGGGTATAGATAATTGTAAAGGCTTCCATCAACTCTCCTTGTGAACTACTCTAGCCAACTCGCAAACCCAATAGGGATGATAATATAGAGAATGGTATCTCGTATTAAATAAAATAAAAAAAAGTACACAAAGGCTTTAGGCCCTTTTAAAAAAAGACGCTCAAGACCCAAGTATTGAGCCTTTTTTGACATGGCCACCATGAATTTTGTCTTGCCGTAGTGACGAAGGAAAAAGCTAATGGCCCCATCAACTTTGCGGTCAAATGACAAAAATCTGTTTTTAATCCAAACAGTCATGAATTATCCCAAGTTCTTGAAAAGTATTAACAAAGAAGAGATAATTTGAATGTTATGACTTAGTCAAGATTTCTTGCCACACCGAACAAAATTAATCTCGGTCAAAAGCTGATTTTTATCAGTTATGACATTTCGATGACAAATAAGCTTATTAGATTTCATATTCTTAACCCATGCTCAATGGTCTTAAGCTATGGAATTTTAATTCAGGTATAACGCCTGAGGATAATTTGCAAGGAACTGCATTCGTCCTCAAAACTTGTCAGCGCTCTCTTGTCCTGACGTTTGATCATATTCCATTTTCATCGACTCATCTCCCTCCCCATGAAATTCATTCTGGTGAAGCAGCCTATGTTTTTCTTCTTGAGACAATATGTGGTCTTAAAAGCAAACTCATTGGGGAAAATGAAATTGTTGGCCAGTTTAAAGAAGCTTACAAAATTTATGCTCAGCAGACTTTAAAAGATACTAGGCTTCTCATGATCCTGGAAAAGCTCTTTAAAGATGCCAAGGAAATTAGAACGCAGTACCTTATCGGCATATCTCAAAAAACATACGCCTCAATCACTCGTAAGCATCTGATACAAAAAGCGAAAGCCAATCATGTGGTTGTGATTGGTTCCGGAGCACTTGCCGAAGACTTGATTAATCAGTTTAAAAAGAAAGCCCAGGTGAGTATTTGTGCTAGGAATGAAGCTAAAGTCCTAGAATTGGCCACGTTGCATGGACTCAATGTGATTCCATGGGATGAGAGATTAAGTCTATCAAAACAACCCTTTATCGCTAATACCGTTGGTACTGAATCTATTCTTTTTGATCAAGATTTTTTTAGAGATTGGTCTTCACAGCATCAAAACAGGCTGTTTGTTGATCTCGGAAGTCCATCGGCCATAAGAACATCCTTTAAAATAAATGACTTTGTCGTCAGGCTCGATGACATATTTAAAGAAGGAGCTATTGTTGAAGAGCAAAAGCAACTTCAGATTCAGCTGGCGCGAGCTGCTATGAAAGAAGTTACAGCAAAAAGAAAGTCACTTTTTGAAGCTAAATTAAAACAATTACCAACTCTTCTCTCTCCTCAAATCAATCAGGACATGAGATACATCTAGTCCTATGAAAACCTTCAAAATTGGAACTCGCGGGTCACTTCTTGCTGTGACTCAATCTACATTAATTAAAAATCAACTTGAGCAACTCTCACAGGACAAATTTGAATTAGTCCTCATTAAAACTCAGGGTGATGAAATTACCTCAAAACCTCTTTGGCAACTTGAGGGAAAAGATTTTTTTACCAAAGAATTAGATGAAGCCTTACTTAAAGAGGAAGTGGATTTTGTTATTCACTCCTACAAAGATCTTGGCTCTGAAAGACCCCAAGGGATTCAACTTGCGGCCGTCACTGAAAGACGATTTGCCCATGATATTCTCCTCATCCCTCAAGCTCTCATCAACAAATTACAAAACTGGGAGGGAGATTTTAATGTTGGCACATCCTCCCCAAGAAGGATTGTCAATTTATCTGCAGAGTTGAAAAACTATATCCCTCACCTCAGTCAGAGGAACATAAGCGTAAAAACTCAGATGCTCAGAGGGAATGTTAATACCCGCATTAAAAAACTTAAAGAAGGTCAATACCATGCGATCACTCTGGCCTTGGCCGGACTAGAGCGCCTTGCTCATGGTGAAAAAAGTCGAATTGAACTGGCCGAATTACTCGAAGGTTTAAATTATTTTGTTCTTCCTCAAAGTATCTTCCCATCAGCGGCCTCTCAGGGCGCCTTAGGAATTGAAATGAAGGCCGATCGTTCAGATGATGGATACTTGGCCACTCTACTTAGTCACCTCAATCATCCTGTAACGATCGAGGAAGTCACAAGAGAAAGAAAAGCTTTTAAAGAATATGGTGGAGGATGCCATCTTGCCGTAGGTATTCATGTCAAAAAGGTAGGTGACACCTTTTTGCATGTTCATGCTGGAGAGGTTGATGGGAAAACCATCAAATTAAGAAAACTTGAGAATCAATCAACTCTCAATAGGATGAATGGTAAAAAATTATTTGTAGGTCTTCCCCATATCGAAAGAGAAGGCATTCTTAATGATCAATATGTGGCAAAAGTTCCAAAGGTCCAAAATTTAAATCTGGCCAATCAACATGTCTTTGTGACCTCTCGATACACCTTACCAACTTTGAAAGCCTCAATCCAAAATTCCCCTCAAGGTCTTTGGGCTGCAGGAACAAAAACAGCTGAGCAGCTGGCCCAAAATGGATTTTGGATTAATGGCTGTGCTGATTCTCTTGGAACAGCCGACTTAAAAAATTTTCAACATTCAAGTGTGCTCAAAATGATGCATGCAAATATCTCTCATGACTGGACGGTGCTCACTCATCCAGAAGCAACATCTGATCTTGGAAAAGTCATCGGATGCTATGATCGAGAAAATAAAGCAGTGAGTGAAAAATTCACTCAAGAGCTTAAAGATGTAGGCGCATGTTTTTGGACGAGTATTTATCAATACCATGCTTACCTAGAGAAATTCCCTTTTCTAAATCAGGCCCAACACTACTGTGGGCTTGGTAAAACGTGGCAAGAATTTAAAGCTGCAGGAATATCAATAAACCCATTAGCAAATATGCAGGAATTTTATGAACTCAAATGAACTGTTTGAAAAGTCTCTTAAATATGTCCCAGGTGGAGTTCACTCCCCTGTAAGATCCTTCAAGGGGCTCCATACAACTCCAAGATTCATCAATAGAGGTAAAGGTGCCTATATCTGGGATGAAGATGGAAAAAACTATATTGATTTTTGTATGAGTTTTGGACCACTCATTCATGGGCACCAAGATCCTGAAATCAAGGAAGCCATCATAAAGGCCCTTGATAATGGTTGGACTTTTGGGGCTTGTGAGAAATATTCTCTTGAGACAGCAGAATATATCGTCAATCGAATTTCATTTATCGAACAAATTCGATTCATGAGCTCTGGAACCGAAGCCGTCATGACGGCGGTTCGTCTTGCTCGAGGAATCACTGGCCGATCTAAAATTATTAAATTCAATGGCTGTTATCATGGACACCTCGATGCCATGCTCATCAAAGCTGGTTCGGGTCTTGCCGGGACAGCAGAGGCTTCTTCTAAAGGAGTCACCGCTCAACAAGCTGATGATACTCTTATTTGTGAATTAGGAGATATAGAGGAAGTTAAGAAAATATTCGTCGATCACAAAGATCAAATCGCGGCTATTTTTATAGAACCACTCCCGGCGAATAACGGTCTCCTTATACAAACTCAAGAGTTCCTTAAAGAATTAAGAGACATTTGTGATAAGCATTGTGCTCTCCTGGTTTTTGATGAAGTTATTTCTGGTTTCAGAGTTGGTTTTGGAGGCATGGCCGAGAAGACTGGAATCATTCCTGATCTCGTGACATATGGGAAAATTATTGGTGGAGGGATGCCAGTTGGAGCTGTCGCCGGTCCAAAAAAATTCATGGAATGTCTTGCACCACTTGGCCCTGTTTATCAGGCCGGAACTTTATCAGGAAATCCTGTGGCCATGGCAGCAGGACTTGTGAACCTCAAGAAACTGACTGATGAAGCCTATGTAAAACTCAATACACAAACCACTAAAGTCGTTTCTGTCTTAAAAGACTGGATGGATAAGAATGGTTTTGAGGATTATCAAACCATCCAATACGGATCTCTTTTCTGGCCTATCTCTACTCATAATAAGCTGAGCAATATTACTCAGCTTCCAACAAATATGAATGAGCGCTTCTATGCTCTTTTCAAGGTCATGCTCGAGAAAGGTATTTATCTTGCTCCAAATGCCTATGAAGTTGGTTTTGGAAGTCTTGCTTTAGAGGACAAAGTTATTGATGATTTAAAGCAGAGGTTATGGAGTTAAATAAAACAAGGCGCTGGTTTTACGCGCTCACTCTTCTTTGGGTTGTGATGTTACTAGGGCTTGGCTCTTGGTGGCTCTATCTTGTTTTTAAACTTCACACGAGCCTTAGCCTGATCAATCTCCCTGAGATTGGCTCCCAGGCCAAATTTCTTAATATGATGAAATGGGAGGGATCATTCTTTTTCATTTTCCTTACACTTCTAGGTGGCTCTCTTTTTATCATGTACATTCGAGACATGAAAAAAACAAAGGCGATGCAAGCCTTCTTTGCATCATTGTCACATGAACTTAAAACACCCCTCGCATCCATGAGGTTACAATCTGAGGTCATCAAAGATCTCATAGAAGATGAAACTCATTCCCATGAGCAACTCGCAGATCTTGCCTCACGTCTTATTGAAGACACCTCAAAGCTAGAGAGTGAACTTGAAAAAAGTTTGCAACTCTCTCGTATTGAAAGAGATGGAGAACTTAATCTTGTTCCTATCAGCCTTGAGAGATATCTTAAGCGTTATCAGCAAAAACTCCCGGCCTCACTCACTCTTGAATTAAATCTGGCCGAAAATGCCCAAGAGATACTCGCCGATGAACTTGCGATGAATGTCATTTTTAGAAATCTTATTGAAAATACAACAAGACATAACCCCACTTCCAAAATAATCAGCATTTCAACGGAATCCCACCATGACCAAATTAAGGTCATGTACTCTGATGGAGGTGGAAGATTCTTAGGGAATGCCAAAAGACTGGGTGAACTTTTTTACAAATATAATTCAACGAAAGGCAGTGGGATTGGTCTTTATTTAATAAAAAACTTAATGAGGAAGATGCAGGGAGAGCTTCAGATTCATCAATCTCAGCATTTGGAATTTCATCTTGTTTTTAAAAAAATAAGAGGTGAAACCCATGTCTAATTTACCATTACTCCTCGTTGAAGATGAACCGAATCTTGGGGAGACACTAAGAGACTATCTCCGTGCGAAGAAATTTCAGGTAGAACTGGCGAAGTCATGCCAAGAAGCTCGAGAAAAATTTCATCTGATCAAACCTGTAGTTGCCATTCTTGATATTGGTCTTCCTGATGGCTCTGGAATTGATTTGGCCAAAGACTTCAGAAAAGCAAGAAAAGATTGCGTTCTCCTTTTTTGTTCTGCCTTAAATGATCCTAGTCTTCGTGTTGAGGGATTTGAATTAGGGGCCGAAGATTACATTACAAAACCTTTCGAACTAAAAGAGCTCACCTTAAGACTTGATCGGATACTCAAGTCACGCCAATTTACGCTTAAAAATCCAGATGAACTAAAATTTGGCAGCCTTATTTTCTGGCCCAAAAGATTTGAAATTCAAGATGGATCAGGTGAAATAAGTCCACTTGGTCAGAAAGAATGTGCGATCCTTGAGCTATTTCTAGAAAAAAGAAATGAAGTTGTATCGCGAGATGAAATGATTGAAACAATCTGGGGTGAGAATAGTTTCCCTACAAATAGGACTATTGATAACTACATTGTAAAATTACGTAAATGGGCCGAATCAGACTCTTTAGGAATAATTAAAATCGTATCTGTAAGAGGTATTGGATATAAACTTGAAATTAAAGGAAATTAGAGAATGAATATTTTTGAAAATCGTAAAGACTTTCTACCAGTATGGTTTATGCGACAAGCTGGCCGGTACCACTCTCATTATCAAGCGATCAAGAAGAATTCTGATTTTATGACAATGTGTAAAAATCCTGAACTTGCTTGTGAAGTGACATTAGGACCTATCCAAGATTTTGGATTTAATGCTGCAATTCTCTTTTCAGATCTATTATTTCCTCTAGAGCAACTTGGTATGGGCCTTTCCTATCATTCTGGGCCACCAACCTTAGAGTGGCATTTAGAAAAAATCGAGGACACTAAAAAACTTAAAGTCACCACTCCTGGTAAAGAATTTTATAAATTTCAAGGTGATGCCTGTAAATTACTAAAAGAAAAACTTCCAAAGGATTGCACCCTTTTAGGTTTCGTAGGAGCTCCATTTACTCTCTATACCTATGCCGTAGAGGGCTCCCACTCAGGTAATCTTGTCTCTGCTAAAAAAGGGCTCTACGATGGTCGTTTTAAAGCTTTTGTGGAAATTTTATTACCAGAATTATTACAAGAGATGATGGTTCAAGCTTCAAGCGGAGCCGATGCTGTGGCACTCTTTGATACAGCGGCGGGAGAATTATGTGCTTCAGACTATAAGGAGCTTATTGTTCCTGTACTCACCCAGCTTCTCAAAGAATTTAAGTCAAAATATCCGAACACTAAAATTATCTACTACTCGAAACACACCCAGGCATCACACATAAAATGCCTAGATCTTAATTATATCGACGTGGTTGGAGTTGATTGGAGATGTGATCTTGTAGAGATCCAAGCACTTCTTCCAAAGCATGTATTTATCCAAGGAAACCTAGATCCTGCTTGGCTTCACTTGCCAACAGATCTATTAGAGAAAAAAGCAACGACGTATTACCAAGATCTGAGGATTCGTGGTCTTGATTTTAAACGTTGGATTGCAGGCCTTGGACATGGAGTTCTTATACAGACTCCGGAAGAAAACGTTCGAAAACTTGTAAAAATTATTCAATCCCAAAAAATTTAAGATTAGGTCCCAATAAAGAAATCTTTTGGTAGACCAGCTTTTTGTAATTTTTCGAAACAACTAGGTACGAGTCCGGTGAACTTCAATTCACCGGACTTATTTAAACCAATATCCTGAGACAGAATTCTATCCCCTTCCATATTAGATATTTCGGTAATTTGTGAAACTAATCTTTTACCGTCCTTGTCTCTTTTAAGTTGAATTATAAAATCAACCGCAGATGAAATTTGATACCTTAAAGCTTTTATGGGGAGATCATAACCAGATAAGAAATAGAGATTTTCAAGACGTAAAAGACACTCTGCTGGTGAGTTTGCATGGACAGAAGTCATAGAACCTTCATGCCCAGTATTCATCGCCTGTAAAAGATCAAAGACCTCACCACCCCGACATTCACCTAGAATTATTCTATCGGGTCTCATCCTAAGCGTATTTTTTAAAAGATCACGCATCGTGAGTCCCTTATTTTGCGCAAAAGGCAACCTGGCCTCTAGTCTTACAACATTTGGTAAATTAAATTGGAGCTCTCTCGTGTCTTCAATTGTAATCACTCGTTCCTTAGTCGGAATTTCTTGAAGCAAGAGATTTAAAAAAGTTGTTTTACCAACTCCAGTTCCACCAGAGACAACAACATTCATCTTTGATTTAATTAATACTTTTAAAAAATCTATCCAATGAGGATTAAGTCCAAATAAAGTTGGATTATTATCAAATGTTTTGATCGATTTTGAATACCGACGAATAGTGACGGCATGAGTTTCTTTGGTGTAGTCTTCGTGTATTAAATTGACTCTGCTACCGTCCGCAAGATTGCCATCAAGTATTGGATAATCAGAATTAAAGGCTTTTTTATTAAAAGAGGCCAAGTCCTGGCAAAATCCATCCAGATCAACCTTGCTCAACCTTGCTTCCAACTTGATTAATTCACCATTTTTTTCAACGAAAACATTATCAAGGCCATTGATGATTATTTCAGAGACACCATTTATTTTGCCAATTTCATCAATAAGTTCAAAAATTTTATTTTTTGTCATAAATCCAACCTAAATTTTCTCGTATAAAAAGAAATCCTGTTCCTGAATACTGGCACCATAGCCCAAGAGATTTCTACCTAATATTTCACGCTGATCATGGGATAACAAATTAAAGACCTCTTCGAATGAAATGTTATTCCTTAAATGCTTTGAAAAAACTTCAAACCCTAAAAATAAATTTAGATGATAAATTACAATCAAGAGCCAATCTATTTTTTCAGAGCGCCCTTGCGAAATTTTCAACAGCGAATTAATCTCATCTGAAAGAATAATTTCCTTTAAAAAATCACCCTCTGCAATCTGCAATTCCATATTGGCGAGTTTAAGGTAAAGCCCTAGAAGGAATAAACGAGACGAACCTGTCACTGAATGATCACGAAATCTTGTTTCAAAATTTTTAATATCTTCAATTAATCGAATATGAGATTTAGTGGGATAATCACCATAAACAACCTTATAAATCAAAAGACTTGCCATTCTTTCTTTAAAACTGGGCCATCCAAGTGTCTTGATCGCTTTTTCTAAATTAAGACCATCTGAAAATTCTGAAAGACTAACTTCAAGCACTCTACTAAAAGCCTTATTACCATTTAATATTTCAATAATCTGCTTGGGGATTGGTGAAGAAGGGAGATTAGTTTTTAACAAAACTAAAAACTCTTGAGGTAAAATAATAAATGGAAAGTAGGGCCCAGTCATATCCGACAATATTAGTCCTCATTAAAACAGTTGAGATTATTTATAATTAAAACACGACAGGAAACTAAATCATAGGAATAATAGTGATATGGATTTACCGAAGTATAAACAAATAGCCCTGACTGCCTTTAAACCAGATGAGCTAGAACTTTTTCTTCATAAAGAAATTAATTTTTCTTCACCTATTACTATCGATATAAAAAAATTAACGCTCGATCAGCAAAAAGAAATCTTAGGCTTTATTCAAAACTTTATCATGCAGATAAATGGGTCTTATCTCTTCCCCTATCCCATTTACCTTATTTCTGATCTTGATCCAGCAATGGCCAGTATGCCAGTAATAAAAGAAATTGATCAACTACCTCGTTTTTTTTCCCATAAAGATTCAAAGATCAATATTAAAGAATCCCAACTCCTTCACAAAAACAAGTTACTTCAAAAGGAAATCATAAATAGTGATTTTCAGCAAAATCAAATCATTATTGATGATTTTGCACACAAACATAAAACCATAAATAAACTTGAGCGGGAGCGCTTCTTTTATCGTTCACTTCTCAATAAATTAAGTAAAAGACAAAAAAATGGATAATAAGAAGTCGACTAATCTCCCAAAGGAAGATTTAAAAGGATTTGAAGAATTTATTGAAGACCATCCAGTAGAAGGACAGCTTCAGCGTCCATTAAAAAATGAGGGCGGTTTTGAAAGCTACAATTTCCTTGAAAAAGATTCTCATCGGCTAGGAAAGATTAAAAACCTCATGTCACAAAAATTACCATTTATGACGTCGCATGATCAATCTGAAGCACTACTTCATGAACAACAATTAGAAATTGAAACTCTAAAAATCCACCTTAATAATATTTTCAAGCACCAATCATCAGGTTACAGAAAATCCCTGAGCGAAATTTTTGATTCATTTTTTGGTCCAACAAAAAGTTAATTCTTGGTCGAATTTAGAAGGATAGGACCGCCAATATGTCTGAATTCTTCCTCATCCATAACATCAATTTCGTAACCATTTAATTGCTCTACAAGAACCTGATAAAGGTAAACTTGAAACGCTGGGATATTCGACAATCCAAATTTTTCAATAAATTCAATTATCTTAGGTTTGAGTTTGGGATCTTCTTCACCCTTAATTAAAAATTCATCTCCATTTTTATTGAAGAAATTATAGTAAAAAGTTTTTAACTCTTGGATCGTGACACCCATTTTTGAATGTGAACCTTCAAAAAGATGTCCTCCACTAAAATTTACAAAACTTGAAATTAAAATAGCTTCAAAATCAATATTCTCAACTTCATAATTTAAATAGAACTGATCATTTAATAAGCCATTCCCTTTTAAGGCATCAATCGTTTTAAAAAAAGACTGCATAAAAGGAAGAGAATTGATAAAAGTTTCGGAAAATTTGAACCAAGACTCATAGATTGAGAGTTGGCTTATCTCTTGAGGCTTACTACTACCATCAAATTTGTAAGATGGAATTTCACTATAAGAGTGTTCAAGAAAAGAATTCCAATACATGCCTAAGAAATAAGAGAAATCATCTTTTTCAAAAGCTGTAGAGGAAAGTGCTTTTTTAAGTTTTTTCTGATTCATCTCAATTAGACTATGACCCACTTTGAAAAGATCAAAAAAATCAAAAGTTTCAAATAAAGCGACCTCTCCTCCTCTCATCTTCGTTACGTACTGAAATCCAAGCTCAAGTTTCGCACGAGTCTGGTGACCAACTTTGGTCATGGCCAAACTTCCATTCTTAAGTGCTCCAAGATAGGCCATCCTTGCATTAACTAATCTGATAAAATTAAAGTGAAGATACTTAGATCTTGCTTCGTTTTGGATGTTGTTTAGTGCATCTCTGATGTCATTCAGAGAACTTTGGAAAGCAACTAGTGATGTCGAGTGGAGACTTTGGCTTGATGAGAGCGAATCAATCTCAGGAGTCATTGATTTTTTATTTTTGATAAAGTTATTTATTGCATCTAAAGATAAAAAAGAAGCGTTATATTCTAAGGAGTCAAAATAATCGACAAACCCAAAGTCTCGAAGTCTCTCTTTCTTTTGTTGATAATTGTTTTCTTCCATAATTTGGTAAGAATCGACGATCATTTTAAATAAAAAGGCATAGGCATTTTCGACACCGATCTCAGCGTAAAGTTTACGAACCATTTCTTTTAATTCTTGGACAAGAGCGAAATCTTCAGGATAAGCAATAAGAAGCTGATTATCTTCAGTTAAAAAATAGTAATCATCATCAGGATACATCGGGTCTTCAACATCAAAGGTCGATATCGTTAACTGATTTTTTATCGCAAGTAAGAAATCCTCACTCTTAATGAATTCCATTTGAACAAGTTCATCTTGGCATTTTGAATAAACTTCTAACCAGTAATTAGCGGCATCTGGATCAATCGTATCTTTCTGCCAAAGGTCTATGTCACGGATGGCCTGACGCTGCTCAGATGAAAGTTTTGGAAGGATATCGGCCAGCTGATCTTTGGATGTATTTTGAAGAGATACAAAAAGGGGTTGAATCGGAATCATGGAAAGGTCACCACCGGCCTCAACTAATTTTTCGATGTCTTCAAACCTGTTATAAGCTTGGGCCTCGTAGAGAAGTTGGCTTAAGAGATCTTTTTTTATCATTGATTCGCCCATAAATACCCTTGAGTTAAAAAAATGAATTATTACCTTTTTTTAAGCTGTTTGGCCAATCTGACTCGCCAAAACACAATGCATCAAGTAGAATAATCTTATGAATTTTGAAACTGTAAAATCGATGAATAAAATCCCTCATTTGAATGACCTCAAAAATCAAATTCAGGGTCTAAAAACAATCCTTTTTGATATGGATGGCACTTTATTTAATACCGAAAGGTACCATGCCTGGTCTCTCAAAGAACTGGGCCAGCAGCTTCAAATAAAAGTAGAACTCACAGAACATGAACTTTACCACATGATGGTGGGTAAGGCTGACCACCTACTCTTTGATATCTTGAAGTCATGGAAAGGATTTCCAAATGACTGGACAGTTCAGGATTTTATTGAAAATAAAAATTCATCCCTACTAAAAATATTAAAAAACGTTCCTACTGAAGATTTTTTCTCTGAACAATTAAGGGCCCTGCTAGACCAAGCAAGAGATGAAAAAGTCACTATTGGACTCGTCACTTCATCTGAAAAAATTATTACTCACGAGCTTTTAAAAATTTCAAAAACCTATGACTATTTTGATTTAATACTCACAAGAGATGATTCTCTAAAGGTTAAACCCGATCCATGGCCTTACCTTCATGCAATGACAAAGCTTAATTGCGTGTCCCATGAAACTTTAATTTTTGAAGATTCAAATGTCGGTATGGAAGCTGCCATAAAATCTGGTGCCAATGTCATCAAGGCCGATTGGTATGAAAATTAAGGCTTAAGAATCACGAGTTGCCATTGATTCTCAGTGTGATAACCATTCTCAATACGAATTCTTTCAGGCTTTGTTGTAAAACTGGCATCAATTTCATTTGAAACAAAAAACTCATCCCCTAATACACTAAGCAAATTATATAATCCCGTATGCTCATGCATATCAATCATATACTTGATGAAAAGAAGTGGCACTGGCCCCTCAGGTGATCCTAATTTATCATATGTCTTCATTTCTTTTAATGCATCTCGAGTCATGAAGGATTTAAGTTTTGAAGACAATGAATTAAGAGTATTAAGACTAAAAACATAATCATATTTCAATTTATTCATATCGACATTGAAAGCATCTAAATTTTGCTCCTGCCGAAATTCTGCAGCAGTGAGGAATGAACTCTTTTGAGGTAAATGGCGTGGAATTGTATTGATTTCAATTGTTTCAATTGAAGTTTTTTCAGGGGCAGAACCTTGCTGCGGCTTTACCTTAGGCCCTGATAAAGGAGCCTTGCCCATTTCCTTGGGCTCATTAAAAGAGAGCTTAGAAATTTTCAGAGGTTGATCCATAACATGTAAATTTGTTAAACCCTTTTCTTCAAACTCTTTAGCCGAGCCATAAAAGAAAACTCGCCCTTGTATAAAACGTTCTTGATATAATCGATGTAAATGCTCTCTAAGTGGAACAAAAAGTTGATTGAGTGACTTATATTTAACTTCACGATGGGCAAAAGAATCAGAAAAACGTCTAAGGCAGCCTAAAGCCTCACCTTCTTTATTAAAAGTGTTGATGATATTTGATTGAGCAAGAAGTTGATAGGCTCCTGCTCCAAATGAAAGGCCAAAAAATTCGTCTTTTTCTGAGCAAGCAAGGGTCATGAGTTGCTGATCTACTTCGCAGGCCTGCTTGAAAGAATTGGGTAAATCCTTAGTTTCACAATTGGCACCACATTCTTCATTTATTCTAAAATGAGAAAAGAAATTATATTTCCCATCCTTGAAGTCTTGTATCCAATTTTGGATAGAATAATGAGGAGGAAGAATTTCTTTATATTTTGGCCTATATTTTCCAAGTTGATTAAGAAACTTTTTCATATCTCCACTCACTGGACGACATGATTTAAGCCACTGATCAAAATTAAAAGAACACCCATTTTGTTTTAAAAGATTTTTTGAAATAAGCTCCATATGCCAATTTGCCTCAAGCAAATAGCTAATGACTAACAAACGATAGGCATACTGAATATAAGGAGTATGGGTTTCAAGCTGTTGGTTGGTACACATCGAGGATGTATACAGTTCTAACTTAATAAAATCTGAGTACTCAGATTCATTCTCAAAAAAATAAGGTCTAAAAAAATTTTGATATTTAACTTCATCTTGAAATGAAATTTTACCCCGATAGGCTTCAAAACTTACTTGAGGTGATCTAGAACCTGAATATAACTCAATTTTTTTTTCACCATGTAAGAAACGAGGATATGCTTGCCCTGAGGCAAGCAAATCATTCGAGAACAAAATAAAAACAAAAATTATGAATTGAACCAAAATAAAGTAAACCATGGAATATAAGTAATAATAATAAGTGCTACAATCATTAAAATTAAGTACGGAATCGTCAATTTATAGAGTTCAAGAACAGGCCGGTTAAATCGAAATGAGCTAATAAATAAATTAATCCCTACAGGAGGAGTTATATAACCGATTTCGAGATTCGTGAGGAAGACAATCGCTAAATGGAGGGGGTTCACTTGGAATTGTTCCGCGATAGGTAGTATTAACGGGACAACAACAATAATTGCACTAAAAATATCCATTAAACAACCAACGATCAACAGAAACACATTCAATGTGAGAAGGAAAATGTACTTATTTGTAATAATAGTTCTCATCGCCTCCAATATTTTCATAGGAATTTCTTCATCGACTAAATAATTCGTTAATCCAAGCGCACAACACAGGATGAGTAAGATGGCGCCCACAAGAGTAAGACTTTCAATAATCACCTTAGGGATATCTTTAGTAAAAGATAAATCCCGAGTTAATAAACAATTTACAAAAAGAACATACGCTGCAGAAATCGCTGAAGCCTCAGTCGGAGTTAATAAACCTCCATAAATCCCCCCTAAAATAATGAAAGGAAGAGGTATTTCAAAGCGAGCATCCCAAATCGCATTTCTCATTTCGACCACTGACAAAACATGCTTCTTTTTTGGGTTCTTTCTCGATTCAAAAATTGAGTAAACCCCTAGAAAAATCATCAGTAAAATTCCAGGGATTATCCCAGCAAGAAAAAGCTGATCGATGTCGACTTTGGCAATTATTCCATAAAGGATAATAGGCAAGCTTGGAGGAAAGAGTAGACCTAATGAACCACAGGTTGTAATGAGGCCGAGTGTGAATTTTTCAGAATATCCTTCTTCTATGAGAATAGGATAAAGCAATCCCCCAAGGGCAATGATTGTGACACCAGAAGCTCCTGTAAACGCCGTAAAAAAAGCGCAGATAAAAAGACAAACTATGGCAACTCCACCAGGCATCCATCCCAAAAAAGCATTACATAAACGTAAAAGTCTAACAGGTGCTTTAGATTCGGCCAAAACATAACCAGCAAAGGTAAATAGAGGAATCGTTAAAATAGTAGGTGCACTTGCTAGGCGATAAATTTCAACAGCAACGGCCGAAAGTTCAATTCCACTAAAATAGAATGCTGAGAGCGCAAAGGCTGACATGACAAGGAAAATGGGAGCCCCAAATAATGCAAATGCAAGGATCGTTAAATAAATAAAGGTACTCATTATTTATTCCCGCCTAGTGTTCCTAAAATTAATTGATTTAAAAATCTCAATGAGATTAAACCCATTCCCATGGGGATTATGCCCACCATCACAGAACTATGAATCCCAAGGAATGAGTCACTACCAAATTGTTTTTCAGAGAGATACAAATCCCAACCTGATTTAACTAAAGCAATCGCAACGACAAAGCAAAAAAATGAAATTAAATTACGATGAAACCAAGATACGATTTTCGAATCCGCCCACTCAATGATCTTGGTGAGTAGATCGACTTTAATGTGCTGATTACTTTTAGTGGCAATTGATCCCCCTAAAAATGCAGAGATAAAAACCAAGTGACGAACAAGAGGATCAATCCAGTTTAAACTTGAGCCTAGCCATCTTAAAACAATTGAACTTAAGGCAAGAAATAATGTGGCCAATAAGCAAATGACTAAACCTGAACGGCTTATTTTTTCTAATAATTCATCAAATAATTGAACCAGTTTTATCATTTGGCCTCTTGATCTAAGACTTGAATGACTTTCGAAGAAATATAAGTATCTTTAACTTGATTGATAACATTTCCTCTCGCGCCAGCGGCTTTTTTATAATCTTCAGCTGGAAAAGAAGAGAATTGAATACCTAACTTTTTAAGCTGATCTCTGGCCTGCTGATTTTCCTGAATGGATTTACTATTGGCCTCAGCAACAAATTTTTTGGAAAGTTCCATAATCTTGTTTTGATGCTCGGGTTTAATTTTCCCCCATGTTTTGTCTGAGACAAGCAAGGCCCCAATTGAAAAAGCAGTTGGAAAATCCACTAAATATTTTACTTTTGAGTGCCATTGAAGGGCCAAAATAGCCAGAGGTGGCGCATAGGCTGCATCGATAATTCCTGTAGAAAGAGAGGAAAGGACATCTGGTAGGGCCAATGGAACTGAAACAAGTTGAAGGGAATTTATCATCGCCTCAACGAGCTTATCCCCTTCCCAGGACCAAATCTTGACGCCTTTAAGTTCATTTAAATTAGAAATCTTTTTTGTAGAAACAACATAGACTTGTCCCACTTCATAAAAGCCAAGATTAACAAATCCCTTTGTTTTCAAGCCTTGATTGAATTGAGGTGTCAGCTTTGTTAAAGCAGCTGAGGCCTTATTTTGCTTATCATAAAAAGTAAAAGGGATTTCCATGGCACGAACATCGCCATAAATATCACCTAAAGTTTTTCCCGTAAAAATACCACCATGGAGTTGTCCTATTCGAATTTTTCTTAAGACATCTGGCTCATCTCCAGAGACTCCCCCATAATAAACTTTAAAAGACACTTCATTTTGAGTCACAGTCTCGACTTCTTTCGCTAGTTTTTTTAAACTATTTCCCCAAGTTGTGCCTTCTGGCACGAGCACTGCGAGTTTAATCTGTTGCGCGGCCAGAACTGAAGTGGAAAGACTAAATAAACCAGTTAGGAAAATTTTTTTAAACATCTATTATTCCTCAAATATTTTAGTTTTATATTTTTCTATAATTTCAAATCTTTTTTGTGCGATAGCATTGTAGAGGTTCAACTTCTCAGCCGTTTTGTACTCACTCACATCTTCAAGATTATCACGGTTAAGATCATCCCACTTAGAGAACTCCTCTCTTAGTTCTTTTGCTACGACATCATATCTTACTCGGTCAAAGGCAGGAATGATGGAATACTGAAGATATCCCACTCTAATTAATAAATGCTGACGATGCTTTTTGATCGCTTCCTCATAAAGTTTAATCGCTTTTTCAGGATTCCCACCAAGCATCTTTGGTCTTGAAGCTTCATATTGAGCATAAAATATTTCACAAACTCCATACTCTATGTCAGGTGAAGTTTTACAAACCCAGTCAAACAAAGTCTTAACTTTAGGGACGAGAGAAACGAGTGCAATGTTATCTTTTTGTAGATTAATCAAGCTGGCCCAGGACTGTGCCGTAAAAAGAACTGCAATATGATCAGACTTTTGCATTTTTTTATTTAAAATCTCTAAAAGTTGATCATCTGAATTTTCGAGTAATTTTTTGCGATCGATTCCTTTTTTTTCAAAATAAATCATCCCATAATCAAAAGCACGAGTGTACAAGTGAAGAGCATTCTTTTTATGAGCTAAAGATTCATTTCCAGAAAGCTCATCTTCGAACGCAAGAGTTTCTGGAACACCGTAGGCATACCCTGCAAATCCTTTAACAAGCATGGCAAGAAGGGATAAATTATCTGGATCTTGAAGATAAAGTGTTTCAAGAAATTTGAGATTGCCCGGCGAAGAATCCTTGAAAAAATCCCAGCTTCTCTCAAGAGTTAATTTTTCAGTTCCATCGACGAAAAGGGGGGCTGCTCCCCTGAGGGCCACTTTTTTTACCGAACTACAGCCTATTAAAATCAAAACTGAACATAAAGCCAAAAGCTTCATAAGACTCCTAACCCTCTAATTTCACTGTCACTTTATTTTATCCAAAGGACCCAATTTCGACAGGAATAGTTTTGCCTGTAAATTTTTACCTCTTTGGCCAGCCTACTGGGGAATTATGCTATATTCACAGAACTGTAAAATATTTGTCTCAAGGTTTCACTCGAACTAACCGACAACTTAAGTACAGTAAGTTAATAAAGAAACTGACTAACACTGAAAGCATCTCTTCCACCGATGGTTTAAGTGAGTCAAAGAATTAAACCAGAGGTATTAAGTGAAAACGAAAGAACAAGTTCAGACCAAACCCTTTAATTTTGAGAAACCTACCGATAAATCTAAGCCAAAAAGTTTAAGACCGATGAGATCCCTCATTGCCTCAAGAAGTTTTAAGCCAAAAACAATCGTGGCAAATATGGCCATGAAAGCTGAAGAGCAGAATAAAAGAGATTAAAAGCTTTTTTCTATTTCAGTTCGCATGTTTGACTGAAGCTGATTGAGTTTTTTGACCTGAGCTTCATGAATAACACCTAGATATTTTTTCTTCTGATTAAAAACAGCGTCGCTAGCTTCAAGATAAAAAGTTTTTAACTCTCTAAAACAAACCTGCTTCTGCTCATTTGAAATGACCTTTCCAGTGTTATCTGCAGACTCTCCCGCACAAAAGAGTTTCTCTTCCTCAAGTGTCACTTCCAGAGATTTAATGAGTTGATTGAAACTATCTTCAAAGACAGGCCCTGGTTCAATTTTAAGATTCATTATTTTTTCAGTAATGGCCGGTATACGGCTCCGAGTTTTAGAAGTTTTAAATCCTAAAAAATCAGAATAAGCAGACATGCTAAATGATAAAAAAATAAATATTAAAAGAGATCTTGCCATGATTGGCCCTTTAAAAATGGTTTAAAGAATTCATTTGCTTCGATGATAAATCGGCTAAGCGGGAAACCAACGACATTTGCATAATCCCCCTCTACTTTAGAAATAAAAGTGAGTGAAGGACCTTGAATTCCATAGGCACCCGCCTTATCAAGAGAGTCCCCTGTTTTGATATAATGATCCATTAATAATTGGTCGATGGTGTTAAAAGTAACCCTAGACTCTTCAACAAATGAATGAGTTTTTATGCTACCATTATACCTCAAATTCAATGTCACAGCGGTGTAAACAGAGTGAGTTTTCCCAGACAATTCCATGAGAAACTTTCTGGCTTCTTTTTCACTTCCGGGCTTACCATAAATCTTGTCCCCTAAACAAACAATTGTGTCAGCCGAGACCACAAATGAGTCTTCAGTAAGGTGCTCAAAGACAGCAAAACCTTTCTGTTCAGAGATGTGTTGTGAATACTCTACCGGATTTGAAAAGTGAGACTCCTCAGGAATATTTTTTGAGGAGATAATAAAAGGTATATTCAGATAAGAGATGAGTTCTTTCCTTCGAGGAGAAGCACTGGCAAGTATAAATTTGATCTTTTTATTTTCCATTTCTTAAAATCCAAACATAATACTGAAGATCACTCATTTCTCTAACTTGTGATCTCTCATTTGAGTAACGTTTTTTCAAGCCAAAGAGATAGGAATCTAAAGCGGCCTGAAAATGATTTGTTCCCGGTCCTTTTTCAACCTGAATTTCATTTTTCGATAACAGTAACTCAATCGATTTTAGATTAGTCGTTTCTATTCGTCTCATATATTCAAGCATAAAATCAAATCTTTTACTGATCTCTTCACCCCAGATTTTAAATCCATGTTTAATGGCCATCTTTTCCTTATTTTCAATGGTGGCAAAAATAGGTCCGGTATATTGATCAATCCAGATCTCTCGAGCAAGCTCAAAGGTTTTGATCCTCTTCGTAAGAAGTTCTGTTATCTCAAGATGCCCTAAATCGTTTTCCGCTAAGGAAAAATTTCTTCCATTTTCGGCGACTTCATACCACTTTAATTCATTAACCTCTGTGAGGTCCTTGAGTGAGTATCCTCTCATTTGTAATAAGAGCGAAGTCCCTTCATCGTTTGTTCTTCTCTTAAAGTAAGCTTTTGATCCGAGTCTATAAATCATATCTAAAGTTGAACCACTTGAAATCAAGCTTGCATTGGGAGATATAAGCATCATTTTAGATTTTAAAAGCCCTATCTTATTATTTTTCTGCTTCAATTCATTAAGCATAGTAAACTGCATCTTGATGGCATTCTCTTCAAGATTTAAAACTTCATGACTACGCTCAAAATCATTTTGCTGATTAAAAATTTTTCTTTCAAAATTTGCCTGATTGGCCTCTCTCATGAGTAGAGGCAGGTTGAAATGATCAGTTTCAGGTCCAGACTCAAGGACAAGTTCTTTATCATTTCGAGGATGCCAAAAAACATGTCCGTAATTAAGCCTATAGAAGTGGTAAGCCGTGTCTTTGGATAAATTAAATTCGACTAAGCTCACAGAACTATCAGCACCAAGCCTTAAAAGGCTTCCATCAATGAGATAGACCCATGCTGAAGAATGAGGCCCCGTTTTTAATTCATCTCCCTCAATAATTTGAGAGAGGTGCTGAACTTTTGAAGGAAGAGAGCCGCGATAGACTTCACACTTACCTTTACATTGCAAAATTTTACCGACGTTTTCAGACTGTTCATACTCCCTTAAGCGAATTTTCCAATCAGGATTTATATCTTTTAAGGATCTCTCCGCTAGCCATTTATCAATATTTAAAAAATCCTCTGGGGACTGAGTTGACCAAGGTATTAAAGAATGACCCTGCCCTTTAAGAGGTGGAGTGTCGATAACAACTTCTTTTTCAGAAACCTTCCAATCCATTTTTTCATGATGATCAGGCGAAGTAAAAAGCTGAGAGCCTTTGAGTTCAGGCAAAATTTGAGATTGTGAATCTACCAAATCATCATTCTCAATATCTAAAATATCTTCAACGTGGACCTCACGAAAATCATCAATTCTTTGGGTTTGCCCCCAAGCAGATTGATTAAGACACCATAGACTCACAGCAAAAGCTGACAAAATTAGTTTAAACATAGGATATTCTTCTGATTTTCTTCTCGGAAACCCGACCTAAAAATTTACGATTTTAAGAGTTTCTGCTAGATTGATGGCTTAATTTACCTATTCGCCCGGAGTTTTCCCATGGAACCACGTGACACATCGGCCAGCCCAGATAACTTTTCCTTTGTTGAGGCCGAAAAGAACATACTTAAATTCTGGAATGAATCTCAAATATTCAAAAAATCTCTGGATAAAACCAAGTCCGGCAAAAATTATATTTTTTATGATGGGCCCCCATTTGCCACAGGACTACCTCACCATGGTCACATCGTTGCCTCAACTCTAAAAGATGTTGTACCTCGTTACTTCACGATGAAGGGGTATTACGTTGACCGCCGCTTTGGTTGGGATTGTCATGGTCTTCCTATTGAGCAAGAAATTGATAAAAAGTTTAGCATGTCAGCTTCAGATTTTGTCGCTGCTCATGGAGTAAAAAAATACAACGATGAATGCCGCGGGATTGTTGATCGCTATGTTAATGAATGGGAAAAAACAATTGGTCGATTGGGTCGTTGGGTCGATTTCAAAAATGATTATAAAACCATGGACCTAAGTTTCATGGAATCAGTTTGGTGGGTTTTTAAATCTATTTGGGATCAGGGTCTCATTTATCAAGGGAACAAAATTGTTCCTTACTCACCAGCTCTTCAAACAGCTCTTTCAAATTTTGAAGCTGGCCAAAACTATCAGGACATTCAAGATCCTGCTGTGACTATTCTTTTCAGAACCAAGAAAGATCCCAATACTTACTTTGCTGCCTGGACCACAACACCTTGGACACTTCCTTCTAACCTTGCCCTTTGTGTTCATCCTGATATTGAATACGTAAAAGTTAAAGACCTTGAAAAAAATATTTTTATCATCATGGCGAAAGCAAGACTTGAAGCCTATAAAAAACAATTCAAATATGAAGAGATTGATTCTTTCCCTGGCTCAGCACTTAAAGGTGAAAAATACGAACCTCTTTTCCCATACTTTAATCATCTAGAAAAAGATGGCTACTTCGTCATGCTTAATGATGAGTATGTGACAACCACAGATGGTACGGGAATTGTTCACCAGGCCCCAGGCTTTGGTGAAGATGATAATCGTGTGATGAAGGCTGCAGGTCTAACTGAGGTTGTAGTCCCCCTAGATATTTCTGCGAAGTTTACATCTGAAATAAAAGACTTTGCCGGAATGCCAATTAAAGAGGCAGACAAAGACATCATCAAAAACTTAAAAGAGCGTGGGCAACTTTTTCATCAGTCTGTGCTCGTCCATAGTTACCCAATGTGCCCTCGAACAGATACTCCACTTATCTACCGAGCGATGCCTCAGTGGTATCTTGCTGTTGAGAAGATTAAAGACAAAATGATCAGAGCGAACCAAGAAATTACTTGGGTTCCAGAAACTATTAAAGAAGGTCGATTCGGAAAATGGCTTGAAAATGCTCGTGACTGGGCCATTTCTCGTAGCCGTGTTTGGGGAACTCCACTTCCGATTTGGATTAATGATAAAAATGGTAAGGCCATTTGCATGGGATCGATTGCAGATCTTAAAAAATATACAGGCGTTGAACTTAAAGACCTCCATCGAGAGTACGTAGATGATCTCTCTTTCTCAATACCAGGGGAAGAAGGGACTTATAAACGTATTCCAGAAGTCTTGGACTGTTGGTTTGAATCAGGCTCCATGCCTTATGCCCAACTCCACTACCCTTTTGAGAATCAAGACGTTTTCAAAGATGGCTTCCCTGCAGAATTCATCGCTGAAGGTTTAGATCAAACTCGAGGTTGGTTTTATACTTTAACTGTTTTATCAGCAGCCTTATTTGATAAACCTGCCTTTAAAAATGTTATCGTCAACGGAATGGTTCTCGCCAAAGATGGTAAGAAGATGAGTAAGCGTCTTCGTAACTATACTCCACCAGACGAACTGATTGAGACTTTCGGGGCCGACTCCTTAAGACTTTTCTTGATTAATTCTGGTCTCGTGAAGGCTGAAGAACTTCGCTTTACTGATGATGGTGTGAAAGACATGGTTAGACGGGCCCTCCTCCCATGGTTCAATTCTTATAAGTTCTTTTCGACTTACGCCAGTGTCGATGGATGGAAAGTAAGCGAGAAGACTATTACATCAGATAATATTCTAGATCGTTGGATCCTCTCTAAACTTCAAACACTTGTAAAAAATGTGAACCGTGAAATGCAGGCCTATCGTTTATATAATGTTGTGCCTGAACTTTTTGCGTTTATTGAAGATCTCACAAATTGGTATATTCGTCTTAACCGAAGACGCTTCTGGGAGGAAGGTTTAAGTGCAGATAAAAATGCCGCATACTCAACTCTTTATACAACGCTTGAAAGTCTCTCACGCCTCATGGCCCCTTTTACTCCGTTCTTGGCAGATCATATCTACCAAGACCTGAAAAAATTTGGCGGAAAGACTGAAGAGTCTGTTCACCTTTGTCGTTATCCTGAAGCCCAAGAAGTGTTGATTAATTCCACTCTCGAAACGGCCGTAGATAGAATGGCCCAAGTTGTCATGCTAGGACGTCAAAAAAGAATTCAAGAAGGGGTTAAAGTTAAAACTCCTCTCAAACTCCTACAAGTCATCCATCAAGAAGCCAGTTTGCTGGAAGAAATCAAAAAGCTTGAGGAATACATCAAAATTGAACTCAACGTGAAGACTGTTGATTATAAAACTAATGAATCCGATTTTGTTACTCTTTCGGCGAAACCAAATCTTCCCGTTCTCGGCAAAAAGCTTGGGAAAGAAATGGGTGCTTTCAAGCCACTGATTGAAAAGCTCTCCTCTTCAGATGTTCAAAAGATCGAAGATGGCCATAAAATTACCATCAATGGAGTTGAATTTAGCAGTGAGGAAGTTCTTGTTTTTAGAACTGCTAAAGCAGGAACTCAAGCCGTCACGAACCGCTTTGTGACAATTGATCTTGATTGCACTCTTGATCAAAATCTTATTGATGAAGGACTTGCTCGAGAAATTGTTAACAGAATTCAAAAAACAAGAAAGGATCTAAACTTTAATGTGGCCGATCGCATTCATGTTATCATCCATGCAGGTGCGGAGCTCTCTGGAGTTTTTGAGAAATTTAAAACTTATATTTCTTCCGAAACTCTTATGGTTCAAGGGGAAACTTCACCTTCACCACTTATTGGGGCCATCGATTACGATATTGAAGAAGATAAAATTTCAATTCTTGTAAAAAAAGCGTAAAGAAGAAAAATGGATCACGGCTTTCTCCATGATGTAGGTGTCTCCATCGTTACAGCAGGTTGCTTGGGTCTTATCTTATACTTTTTAAGACTCCCCCTGCTGCTTGGTTATTTATCTGCAGGCATTATCCTGGGCCCTCATATGGGGCTCGGGATCATCACAGATCCTCAAATTATTTCCACCCTATCTGAAATAGGTCTCATATTGCTGATGTATATTTTGGGAATGGAAATTGATTTACAAAAACTTATGAAGGCCGGCCGGGCCGTTATTGTTACTGGAGTTGTGCAATTTTTAGGGTCACTCCTCCTTGGCTTAGGCGCTTTTTCACTTGCAGGTTATGGCGTTGAAAATGGCGATTATAGTCTCATTTACCTTGCTGTCGCGGCGTCACTCTCCTCAACTGTCATCGTTGTAAAAATACTTTCAGATCGAGTTGAACTAGACACACTCACATCTCGGATCACCTTAGGTGTGCTTGTTTTGCAAGACTTGTGGGCCATCGCTTTTCTTTCCTCTCAAGCTCAAATTGCTGATTTCAAAATCAGTTTTCTGGCCATTTCCCTGGGAAAAGCAGGTATCCTGATTTTAGCAGCCTTTATGATGGCCAAGTATGTTCTTCCTCACTTGTTTGAGAAAATTGGCAAAAATATGGAGCTCATGCTTGTGATTGCACTGGCCTGGTGCTTTTGCCTTGCTGGGGCCGCAGGCCTTTTAGGACTTTCATTAGAGATGGGTGCACTCATTGCTGGAATATGTATTGCTTCCTTTCCCTACCACGTCCAAATTGGAGTGAAAGTATCGAGTCTTAGAGATTTCTTTGTTACACTTTTCTTCGTCGCCTTAGGTCTTCAAATTCCACTACCTAACTGGGATATAATCAAACTCTCTTTTTTAATTATGGGATTTGTCATCCTCAGCCGCTTTCTGACAATATTTCCAACTCTCCATTTCATGAAATTTGGAAATCGCGGTAGCCTCATTCCAAGTCTCAATCTTTCGCAAATATCAGAGTTTTCACTTGTTATAATTTCTTTGGGAGTCACGTATAAACATATTCCCAAAACAATTCTATCTGCTTTTATATTCGCACTCGTCGTCATGGCACTTTTTTCATCTCTGATTATTCCATACTCTCATCATCTTTATCATTGGTTGAATCCCTTGCTTGAAAAGCTCGGCTTTAAGGATTATCTCCATATAAAAGATCAGGCTAGTGAAGATGAAACAAAAGCTCATCCTAAAATTGTTTTTCTTGGTTTTTTCAAAGAAGCAAGCTCTCTCTTTAAAGAGATAGAAGAGCGCCACTCAAAAACCATGCTTCAAGACATACAAGTCATAGATTTTAATCCCCAGACGATAAAAAAGCTCAAGTCAAAAGGGGTTCAGGTTCACTATGGAGATATTGGTCATCGCGATACTTTAACTCATATTGACCTAAAAGAAGCTCAAATTATCATTTCAACCATCCCTGACTCAATGCTTAGAGGGACGACTAATTTTAAACTCTTAAAAACGATTAAAGAGATGGCTCCGAACGCAAAAATGATTGTGACGGCCGATAATATTGAAGTTGCAAGAGAGCTCTATGCCCAAGGAGCCGATTATGTTTATATGCCTCGAATTGTTTCAGCACATTACCTAACTGACATCCTTGAAAGAATGGAAAGTGGCCATGCTGACGTCATTAAAACAAATTCCATGAAATTCTTTTCGAATCGACAGGAAATCCTAAGCTAAATTCAATCATTGTTCATAGTATGTAGAGGGCAGAAATAGTCATTTTCATTTAAGATAGTCTCATGAAAACACTACACTGGGCTGCCGTTTATAATGTCATTTGGGGCACACTCGTTATTTTATTCCCGAATCAATTTTTTGATCTCTTTGGAATGGAAAGACCAAATTACCCTGAGATATGGCAATGCGTGGGCATGATTGTAGGTGTTTACGGAGTTGGATATTGGCTAGCGGCTCAAGACCCTATCAAACATTATCCAATTGTCCTTGTTGGTTTTCTCGGAAAAGTCTTTGGGCCGATCGGCTTTATTGGAGCACTCGTGACTGAGCGTTTTCCATTAAGTTTCGGAATAAATATATTATTTAATGACCTTATTTGGTGGATACCTTTCTTCCAAATTCTTAAAGAGAAGTACAAACTTGATAAGACGTTTTGGTCTTAGCCTCCTACTCATCATAGCTGGATTTATCCATCTCATCCAACCAGCGCTCTTTTTAAGGGCACTTCCTGATTATTTGCCTTTTAAAATTGAGCTTATTTTAATAAGCGGTTTTTTTGAAATATTTCTTGGGATTGGTCTCTTAACAAAAAAATTTCTAAACTTCACGGCCAGATTAACTGCCCTTTATCTTTTTTTACTGATCCCAATTCACATCTATGTTTCATGGAATGGGATTGAAATATTTGGTATTACCAACCCAATCTGGTTATGGTTAAGAACTGCTTTTCAATGGCCTCTCATCTATATGGCCTTAAGTCTTCAAACGACAGGTTGGATCATTCAGCAAAGCTGGAGACATGTTTTATTTCTTCATTATAAAATTAATCCAGATTTAATAGCTCCCATGGTGCCTTTCAAACTTGATCTCCATGAGGGCGAAGCTGTCATTTCAATTGTTCCCTTGTTGATGAATAAAATTCGCTTTCCATATCTTCCCTCTATTCCTTGGGTCTCTCAACTTTGGGAACTTAACATTAGAACATATGTTGAGGTCAATGGCATAAAAGGTGTTTATTTTTTTACACTTGAAACAGATTCAAAACTTGGCGAATATATTGCTCAAACTTTTTTCAATCTCCCTTATCGATATTCAAAAATAAAATCTTCTGTCTCAAGTTCAAATTACAGCATTATCCATTCGCGTGGTGATATCTCTAGCAATTTAAAAGTAAAAACTGGTCAAACTAAACAATTTTGCACTTTCGATTTTTGGGCGACTGAAAGGTACTCTCTTTTTACGACTAAGAATAAAAGCATCTATCGTGGCATTGTTATGCATCGTCCATGGCAACTCAAGAGTGTTGCCATAGAAGACATAAACGAAAATTTATCCAATCAATTTAACTTAAAAGAAATGAGATTTGTTGGGGCCAGTTATTCTGAAGGTCTTGATGTGAAATTTCGGCCATTTATAAAAATGACCGAACTTAATAACGTTTAGTTTCTAACGTATTGAACGCAATAAGTCTCAACCCAGCATTGATAATATGATGGTCCACCATAATAATTTGAGTACCATCCGCAACGCTGACCCTGATCATAAGCGACACATGTGTGATTTACACTAAACCAAATAGAGTAACCTAATAAAGCTGCAGCTACGACACCCACACCGGCCATCACAATAACTGATCCATTCCAACTAGCTCCATTCTGATAGAGGTCTTTGGAGTAAGATGAAATAACTTTCGCAAGCTCCTCTGGTCCACGAGCTCCAGCAGTCATAGTACGAAGCTGAGTTTTCAAGGCTTCAATTTGTTCAGAACTCAATGATTTTTTGGACAGAACTTCTACAATATCTTTCTCAGTAAGTCCTTCTTGGGAAAGCTTCATTAGATTTTGATACAATCTTTCAATTGCCGCTTGAGAGTAAACAAGATCCTGCTGATCCCATTCAACTGTCATCTCGTACTCATAATTATCAATCACCTCATTGAGAACTTTTTGAGTTGGATGGGCCAGAACCTGAAAAGAAAGAGTTAACGACAAAACAAGAGCTATAAGACGCATAAAAACTCCCTTTAATAAAAACTCATTATTAATGATTAAAAGAATAAACTAAAGGAGTCAACTTACAGCATCTAACTTACTGAAAAGATGCAAAACAAGAGGCCAAAAGCAGCACCCTTGACCAGATAACTCAACTTTTATGGGGTCACAGCCGATAAAGAAAACTCAAAAAACCCTTGGGGAGTTATTTCTATGAATTGGCAAAATTATTTTGTCTTATCGGTGACTAACTTAAAGACAAATGAGGTTATTTTTAAGGCCCAATTGCGACCTAGCAATAATTTTCAATTTGAAGAATTAATCATTTCAAAGTTCAAACAATTTAAATTAAGCGATTATGATAAAAAGAAACTTTCACTCGATATGAGAAAGATTATTCTGGGTCACCAACTCTTTGAGACTCAAGAGTTTCAAAAAATTTGTCGAAACTTCAAAAACAAGATTGATCAATTGCCTGACAAGAAAATAACCCTCTCCACTCAAGGTGGTGGGATTTATCTTTTTATGAATGCAAATTTTAATAGCGATAAGGAAATAAGCTGCCATACATCTGAGCTTCCTCTTCCTTTGATCAAAGCTAAGAAAAAACCTAACATACAACTCATTTACTCTCCCCAAAACTATAGTTTTTTATCAGATATTCCTTCTTTATGGAGTGAGTCTGAGATTATGTCACTTTTTGAGTTGAAGGACTTCAAAGCTTCTGCATAATGGAGTTATGAAGTTAATTTTATTCTTGCTCATCTTTTCATCTCACCTGTGGGCGCAAAAAAGTGTTGGGCCTGATACTTTTCAAACTCAAGTAAGACCAGTCCTTAACGGGATTGTGAATGATTTCTATCAAATGATTACACTATTTCCAAATTTTCCTACAGATCTTCCTTCTATCGTAGATAATTTAAATAAAATCCAACAAGAGAAAGAAACACTGCTTGAAAAATGCCCTCAGAGATTGGCGAAAGATTGCGATGAAGAAATAAACAAAATAAGATCAAACCTTCTTTCTTCCTCTCTTCAGGCCCAAAAACTTCTTTCAAACTTTACTCCAGAAAAAAGTCTCTACATAACATCGCAATCAGGAATAAGAACAGTTCAAACGTTGCTTTTAAAAATTGAAAACATAAAGACTGATCTTGATATCATTTCACTCACTCTCAAAGCAAAAGCGAAACATAAAAAGAACACTATTGATTTAGTGAAATCTATCGATGAGCTTATCACTTATGCTTCGCTTTCAATTATTGAATTTGTACCTTTTCACTACCAATCTGATTTCAGGCATTTTTATTTCCAATTTATTCACCCTATAGAATTACATGTCTCTAAAAAAAAGAACTATGAATTCTTAAATCGAAATATAAATGCATTAAATTTTGCCCTGAATTTATTAAATCAAAATCTCACGAAACGAAGCAAGAAGACCCCTGAAGGTATGGCCCCCTATCTGTCAGTCATTCATAATAAATGGAATAGTTTGTTGAGATATTATTTTTAAAATAAAAAGGCCCCAAAAAGGGGCCTTCTTTTTTAAGCTTAATACTTAGAACGAACGCGAGTGCGACCGTCAGTCTTACGACGACGTTTGTCAGCATTTTCGAGTTTTTCTTTCATCTTAATAGAAGGTTTTTTGTACTCGATGCGAGCGCGATATTCTTTCACGATGCCATAGGCATCACAAAGACGCTTAAATTTCTTAATCGCTTTTTCAGCTGGAAATCTGTCGTCAATGTCGATTTGAATCGTTGCCATGCTCTACACCCCCTTCTTATGGAACATTAAATTTTGTCTTAAAAAGACATTTTCATTAAGGTCCAATAAACTATCGAAAACATGTTTCTAAGTCAATAAAAGCTGCACCGCAAAACCTTTTATTTTTTACAGTCGACTTTGAGCTTGATAAAAAAGCTCATGCAACTAGATGTCTTTCAACCAAAATCAAATTCTTCTTTACCCCTTGCGGCCCAATTAAGACCAAAAAGTCTTGATGAGTTTTTTGGGCAGGTGACAATAAGAACTCAATTAGAAAAATTAATCTCTCACCCTCGACATGTTATTTTTTGGGGCCCTCCAGGAACTGGCAAGACAACCCTGGCCCATCTCATGGCCGCAGAACTAAACAAAGATTTTGAAGTTTTTTCAGCAGTGACATCTGGCATACCTGAATTGAAAAAAATAATCTCTGGGATTATCGATAAAAGAAAAGAACTCCACAAAGAAACAATTCTCTTCATAGATGAGATTCATCGCTTTAATAAATCACAGCAAGACGCTCTACTCCCCTATCTCGAAAATGGGGATTTTCTTTTTATGGGAGCGACAACAGAATATCCTCAGACCTCACTGAATAAGGCCCTTCTTTCAAGAGTTTCACTTATTGAACTAAAAAAACTAGATCCGAAGGATCTTAAAGAGATCCTCAATCGCGGTCTTCATGAACTTAAGCGCCCTGATCTTAAAGTCTTTATAGATAACCTCTCAGAATTATCAAATGGTGATGCAAGATTTTGCCTTAACCAACTCTCGGTTCTTGCCTCATATAAGACTGAGGATCTTCAAAACAAAGAAAAAATACTCAAAGAAATTTTTCAATATGCACGCCAATACGATAAGAACTCAAATCGTCACTATGATGTTATTTCTGCTTTTATAAAATCAGTCAGAGGTTCAGATCCAGAGGCTGCATTACTTTATTTAGCGATTATGCTTGATGGTGGGGAGGATCCAGAGTTTATTGCCCGAAGGTTGATGATTCTAGCTTCTGAAGATATTGGTCTGGCCAATTCACAGGCCTTACAAGTCACGACCAATACCCATTATGTGACGAAACAAATTGGCATGCCGGAGGCTCGGATCTCCCTGGCCCAAGCGACGATTTATCTATGCTTATCACCAAAATCAAATTCGGCTTATTTGGCCATAAATGAAGCCCTTCAATTTGTAGCAGAAAATCCTACGATCGAAGTCCCCGCTCATCTCTCAAATACTTCACCAGAGAAAAAAAATTATCTTTACCCTCATGACTTTAATGGGCACTGGGTCGATCAAGAATATCTTCCTCATATGAAGGCCGTAAAATTTTATCACCCAACAACTCAAGGTAGTGAAAAAGCTTTGCTAGATCAGTTTATGCAGTTTACAGGTAGGAAAAAATAAATAAAAAGGCCCCAGAAAGGGGCCTTAGTTTTTCTAGATCAAATTTTCAGGTTTCATATTCTCAAGATGATACTTCACTGAGGCAAGGAATTTACTTCCAAGCTCACCATCAATCAAACGATGGTCATAAGTATGTGTACCATACATCATGCTTCGAATTGCAATTGCATCATCCTCCATCACCATCACGCGTTTTTTAATCACACCTGTACAGAAGATACCAACCTGCGGCTGAAGAATAACTGGTGTAGCAATGAGTGTTCCGAATGATCCATTATTTGTGAAAGTATAAGTTCCACCAGAGAGATCATCCATCGTAAGCTTTTTAGATTTTGCTTTATTGGCAAGTAAGTCAAGCTGACGAGCAATTCCTGTGAGATTCAAATCTTGAGCATTTTTAATAACTGGAACCACAAGACCATTTCCTGGTACGGCCACAGCACAGCCAAGGTGAATATCTTTTTTGATAACGATGTTATCACCCTCGATTGAAGCATTAACGAGAGGATGCTCTTTAAGAGCTTGAACGATGGCATAGAGAACAAAATGAGTATAGGTAAGATTAATACCTTCACGCTTTTTAAATTCGTTCTTAAGTTTTTCACGGCTCTTCACAAGACTAGTCATATCGATTTCATCGATTGAATTCACATGTGGAGACGTTTGTTTTGAAGCCACCATATTTTTCGCAATGGCCTTTCTCATATTATCCATTGCTACAATTTCAACTCTCTCACCACCAGCACGTGTCTGAGCAACACCAGCAGGAGCCTTCGTCGCGGCCGGAGCAGCAGCTGTTGCAACAGCTCCACCTTTACCACGGTTAGCAATATAGGCTTCAAGATCGGCTTTATTCACACGCCCAGCAGCTCCAGAACCTTTAATATTTTTAAGCTCTGATAAAGGGAGACCAGCTTCTTTGGCCATGGCCTTCACAAGTGGGGTGTAAAAACGGAAACCTTCTTCAACTTCTTCGACTGCAGCAGCTGGAGCAGCAACAGGAGCTGCAGCTTTTGGTGCTTCAACTGGGGCAGCAGCTGGAGCCGCTTTAGCTGCAGGAGCAGAAACAGCAGCATTCATATCATCTTCAATGATCGCAATAGGTCGCCCTACATCGACTGTAGCGCCTTCAGGATAAAGAAGTTCCACGATTTTTCCTTGAATTGGACTAGGAATTTCTGATTCAACTTTATCAGTTGAGATCTCAAGAAGAATAGCATCAAGCTCAATCACTTCACCTGGAGCTTTATGCCATTTTGTGATTGTTCCAGTAGTGATGGACTCTCCCATCTGAGGCATTACAACTTCAATACGTGCCATATAAATTCTCCTTCAAATTCTTATAAGTTTAGTGCTCTACCCTTCGCGGCCATAACGGCTTCACCCAAAAACTCACCAAGAGTTGGGTGCGGGTGAACTGTCGCAAATATTTCTTCATCAATGCCTTCCATCGTTCTGAAAAGCACGTACTCATGAATCAGCTCAGTTGCATTAGTTCCCACAATGTGTGCCCCGAGAAGCTCACCATGTTTACCCGTAAGAACTTTTATAAAGCCATCCTTCTCATTAGAAGCAATCGCCTTACCATTGGCCATAAAAGGAGCCTTTCCAACTTTGTACTCAATCCCTTTTTCTTTAAGGGCCCTTTCAGTATATCCCACTGAAGCAACTTGAGGTTGGCAGTAAGTACAGCCAGGAATATTTAATTTATCAATAGCATGAGGATGTAACCCGGCCAAGTGTTCAGCTGCAACAACACCTTCATGCGAAGCTGCGTGAGCAAGAAGTGGTGGCCCTGAAACATCTCCGATAGCATAGACACCTTTAGAGGTTGTCTCATACATTTCATTAACTTTGATAAAGCCTTTTTCTGTTTGAACGCCGGCTTTGTCTAGTCCAAAACCATCAATCACACCTGTCATCCCAACAGCAATAAGACCCATCTCAAAAGTATAATCAGTCTTTTTGCCAGCTTCAGTCACAGTCAAGGTCACATCTTGACCATTATTTTTCGCCGTGACTCCCTCAATACCAAGGCTCATCTTGATACCATACTTTTTATAAGCGCGTTCTACTTCTTTAGAGGCATCTGTATCTTCAATTGGGAGAAGATTTTTTTGCATTTCAAAGATGTGCACGTCAACACCAAAGGCATTCCAGAAATACGCAAACTCCATTCCGATCGCCCCAGCACCGATGATACCAATCGACTTCGGAAGTTTTTCAATTTTAAGAGCTTCCCACGCACCAACGAGGCGCTTTCCATCATGCTCAAGACCAGGAAATGTTCTGTATTTTGCACCAGTAGCGATAATAACATTTGTCGCAGAAACTTCTTCTTTTTTTCCAGCGGCATCTGTGACTTCCAAAACTTTAGCTGATTTGAAAACACCCATGCCATTAATAACTTCAATCTTATTTTTCTTCATGAGGAAGGCAATTCCCTTCGACATATTTTCGGCGATGTCATTAGCACGCTTAACAGCGACACCAGCATCGAGACCTTTAAGATCCACATTAACTCCAAGGGATTTTAAGTCAGCAACTTCATGAACGGAGTGAGCAGATTTTAAAAGTGCTTTAGTTGGAATACACCCTCGGTTTAAACAAACTCCACCGAGTTTATCGGCCTCAATAATGGCTACTTTTTTTCCTAACTGAGAGGCGCGAATTGCGGCGACATAACCGCCAGGTCCTGCACCTAAAACAACTACATCAAATGTTTTGGCCATGGGAGGAAATCCTTTTGTTATAAAGACTGACTAAAATGTCCTGAAATCTTGGACTTTGCGCACTGCACTTGTCAATGAAACCTTACCCTTTCTCCCTAGACGAAAGCCTAGGAAAAAGGCTATAAGAAGCCCCATGTCAAGATCACAATCTTCATTGCAACTTTCCTCAGGTGAGATCTCCTCACTTTTGAAACTTTTCCCCAAAGGAATCGTTGCTGTTGATTTAGAGACGACGGGACTTTCACCCTTGGTGGATAAAATCATCGAGATTGCAGCGGTGAAGATAAGACCTGATGCTCAAATTGAAACTTTTCATAGCCTTATAAATCCTCTTATCGATATTCCAGCATCAACGATTCAATACCATGGTTTGACGAATGAGGACCTCAAAGATGCACCGACTATAAAGAAACCCCTCAAGGAATTTTGGGAATTTGTAGAAAGATATCCATTAATCGCACATAATTCCTCGTTTGATCTGGGTTACTTAATAAAAGCCTCACACGATTTTCAAATAAACTTCCCTCCTCTCGATGTTTTTGATTCATGTCGGTGGGCAAGGGCCGTTTATAAAAACCGACCTGATTCTCCTGGAAATTTTAAATTATCAACTCTAAGCGAGCATGCTCAGTTTGATCTCTTACATCATGTCGCCATTGAAGATACTTTCGCCTGTCTTAAAATAATGGCGAAAATAGCTGAAATAGAAATTGATCAAAAAACACAAATGGATAAGAGTTTCGTATTCCGACTTTCACAATTTGATCGAAATGATTGTTTTAATTTTTCTACTCGCCTCAAAGAATTACCTAAGCTTGTTCAAGACAAAAAACTTCTCAGTTTAGAGTACAAAGGTAGCTCGATAAAAGAAAGTATCCGCCCAGTGAGACCCATTGGACTAATGCCTCTCCCAAAAGGCCCTGTTTTATTTGCGGAATGCCTCTATACAGGAATGAACAAATCTTTTTTGCTTAAAAAAATAAAATCCTTCACTCCCCTCGAGGCGAGCTATTGGAAACCAGGACACTTATGAAAAATTTTATCAACAAAGAAAATTTGAACTTAAGACTGATACAACTGTTTATTCTAGTGGCCCACATCGTTCTCCTAAAATGGATTCTCTATACCCTTTATGAAGGTGGAGTTCTTCCTTTTAAAACTCTCCTTTATCATTTTCTTGGTATTTCCCTTTATGGTGCGGGTCTTATTAGGTTCTGTGCTTGGTATTACAAAAGACAATATTTGAAAGAATTGGAAAAAGATGGTCGAGAACCAACTCTGGAGAAATAGTTTCCAAGAAGCATTCAAAAGCTTAGAGCAACTTTATTCCTACCTTGGTTGGGATCAGGAAACACATTTTCCTGCAGAGAAAGATTTCTCGCTTTTTATTCCTAAAAGATTAGCTGATAAAATTAAAAGGCTAGGCCCAAATAGTGCCCTGGCCAGAGAATTTCTTCCTCATTCAGATGAGGTCAATTCCACAATACAGTTCAAAGGTCTCGTTGATCCTATTGGTGATAAAAAGTATCTTAAGGCTCCCCAATTGATCCATCGTTATCGGACACGGGCCCTATTCACGCCAACTAGTATTTGTCCGGTCCATTGCCGTTATTGTTTCAGACGAAATGAACTCCAGGTGAATGAAGATCTCTTTCAAAAAGATTTTGAACTCACGCTCGATTATTTAAAAAATCATCCTGAAGTTTCTGAAATTATTTTCACGGGTGGTGATCCTCTCACCCTTTCAAATGAAAAAATTGAGAACTATCTCGAATCTTTTTCAAAAATTGAAAGTATAAAAGACATTCGTTTTCATTCACGTTACCCAGTCATCATGCCAGAGAGAATTGATGATAATTTTTTAGGACTATTGAATTTTTATGGCGCAAAATTTCGGACTTTATCGCTGGCGATTCATGCCAATCATATTGATGAATTTGATGACGTAGCAGTAAAAAAAATTCTTTCACTTTCAAGTACACCCGTGCAGTTACTGTCGCAGACCGTTCTTTTAAAGGGTGTTAACAATAGTGCTGATGAACTAGTTCAGTTGATTAATATTTTTCTGGAACTTAAAATTCGCCCCTACTATCTCCATCATCCAGATCAAGTAAAAGGTGGTCTGCATTTTTATCTTTCCCTCAAGGATGGAAGAAGAATCTATGCCCAACTTCGGGATCAACTTCCTGGATGGGCCATTCCTCATTATGTGATTGATATCCCTCAGGGTCCTGGTAAAGTGAATGCTTTCAACCCAGAAAACTATGAATTTTCAGGTCAACTCATTGGTAAAAATGGACTAGCAAACACCCATAAAGAACCTGACTTATTTAGTATCTAACTTATTTTCTTGGTCACAATCTAATCTCTTGATAAAATTTATTCATGAGCCAAACAATCTTGATCGAATCAAACGAAGATTTGAAAAAAATTTTTTCTATTAACCTTAATACCTTTGTTGGAACAGATGTTATCCAAAGAAAGAATGCTGAAGATGCCATCGATCTTCTCAAAATCCTTCCACAAATTAGTCTTATCATAACTGAAGCTCGGATGAATGGTGAGGAGACGGCGCTAAAAATTCATCAGTTTATAAAAAGTGAAGGTTTAACAACGTCGCTGATTGTGATGGGTGACTGCAAGCCTCTTGCTCATGAAGTTGTTTGCCTGAAAGAACCTGTAAGCTGGGAGCTTCTTATCAAGCAAGCGGGTCACGCCCTAGGAATAAGCTTACAAGATAATTTACAAAAAATTAGACCAGATTACATTCCTGTAGGTATTCACTACTTTTACGATATCCAAAAAACGCCCTGTGACGTTTACATTCGGATAAAAAAAGGGCCACATGAATTTCAGTTCGTAAAAAGGATTCATTCAAAAGATATTTTTGATAAATCAGATATCCTTAAATACGAGCAACAAGGTTTGAAAGAGTTCTATATCTCAAAAGACTATGTTCAGTATTTCACGACTTTTGTCACAAATAATCTTGTTCAAAAACTTGAAAGAGAAGATCTTTCTCTTGAAGAAAGAATCCTGACAACGGCCAATGGACATGAAATAGTGAGAGAAAATCTACAAATTATTGGTCTTGAGGAATCAACTATTGATCTTTCTCACGCATCAATCAATTCAATGGTTAAGTCTGTTAAGAATTCTCCCCAAGTCGCTCAACTGCTTAAGTTTCTTTTTTCAAATAAAATTTCCTATGCTTATCAACATTGTCACATGCTGGCCCTTATGTGCCATTACATCCTTTCAAAACAAAGTTGGTATCGTCCTGAACATTTAGAAACCCTGAGCTTCGTTTCTTTTTTCTCTGATGCAACTTTAAAATCAAATACACAAATGAAGATAAGTAGCATGAGGGAACTGGCCGAATCAGGTCTGACTGATGAGGAAAGAAGACAAGTTCTTACTCATGCCAAGGATGCTGTTGAAATCCTTTCAACCCACCCTGAAGCCAATGAATATATCAAAACGGTTCTGCTGCAATCTCACGGAAAACTTGATGGCGTTGGACTTGAAGAAAATCCTGGTGAAGACCTTCACCCACTTTCAAAAGTGTTTGTCGTTGCTGATGCTTTTGTAAAAGTCCTTTTAAACCCTAATCTTCCTTCATCAAAAAAAGATATTCTTGAGCTTTTAAGCGTGAGGTTCACTAATCCTAGTTACCAAAAAATTCTTAAAGCTCTTGAACAGAAGTTTGAATAAAGGTTTTCGATGTCAGTTCTTCAAAGTATCGGATCAACTCCTTTAATAGAAATACCAAGCTTATCTCGTGAAACTGGGTGTAAGATTTTGCTCAAGTGCGAGCATCTAAATCCTGGTGGAAGCATTAAAGATCGTGCAGCAAAATCAATGATCTTAAAGGCTATTTCTCGAGGAGACCTCAGGCCTGGCATGACCATCGTCGAGGGAACGGCAGGCAATACTGGAATTGGTCTGGCCATAGTTGGCCGCTCTCTTGGTTATGAAGTCTTGATCTGCATGCCAAATAATCAAGCGAAGGAAAAAGAAAGACTCATCGAATTTTACGGGGCCCAGCTCAAGCTTATAGCTCCATGTCCATTCTCTGATCCCAACCATTTTTACCATACAGCTCGAAGATTTTATGAAGAGCAACCAGAAAAATTTTGGTGGGCCAATCAATTTGAAAATCTTGATAATCATCTTGCTCATTTTGAAACCACAGGGCCTGAGCTTTGGAGGCAAACGAATGGAGAGATTGATCATCTTGTATCCGTTGCAGGCAGTGGTGGGACTCTTGCCGGCTGTTCGAAGTTTTTAAAAGTTAAAAATCCTCAGCTTAAAGTTCATCTGATCGATCCTGATGGATCTGGACTTCACCATTTCTTTCATCATGGCGAATTTAAATCTTCAGGGAGTTCAATTACTGAAGGAATTGGGATCATGAGGGCCGTGGCCAATTTCAAAGAAGCCCAAATTGATGAGGCTACCACTTATCATGATCAAGATTTGATAAATCTTGCCTGGAGATTAAGAAAAGAAGACTCCATTGTTCTTGGTTCATCAGGGGCCTTGAATGTACTTGGGGCCTATGAACTAGCTAAGAAATCTGGTCCTGGAAAAACAATTGTGACTTTTTCCTGCGATGGTGGGGAAAGAAGCCTTTCTAAGCTCTATAATCCAGAGTTTTTGACCTCTAAGGGGTTGAAAGTTCCAGAATAAAGAGACATTTTTATTTCTTTAATGTTGACAGGGCATTGGATAAACGGCTAATATTTCGATACTTTTTTCTCATGCGGTTTTAGCTCAGTTGGTAGAGCGTCTGCTTGCCATGCAGAAGGTCGTCAGTTCGAATCTGATAAGCCGCTCCATTTTTTTATCTCTTTTTCTTTTTATTCACACCAATTGGAATTGTTGCATTTACCTGGCCACTCACAGGAGCTTGAGACTTAGGATCATAACGAACACCGGCCCCAACTTTTAAACCCTTCTCATTAGTCACTCCAGTCTTCAACGAGACACCTGAATTATTACTCACTGGTAGATAATTTTGATTTGTTTTGTATCCACCAAATTCTGCTCCGTAGCCAGTCATAATATAAACTTTCATATCTTTAGGAATATCAAATTGAAAACCGACTTGGGTTAAGAGATTTTGACCAACATTCGTTCCTAAGTACTGAGCACCGCCAATGAGATCTTTACCATCCCCTATTTTTTGCTTGGCCTGGGCATTCACTTCAACACGATTTAAAAAGAAGGTCATTTTTTTCATGCCGCCTAAAAAGTCCGATTGCAGCCCGTGGGTCCGGGTCCAATCACTTGGGCCAAACTCTTGAGTGAGTTGTGCATTTAGTTTTAAATCAGTGCCCGATTTTTTATTGGTATAATCCACTCCAAGTTTTTGTGAGAGACCAAGATTTCCATCAAATACAATTCCTGCCCACTGAATAGAACTCGTACTCGTTTGGGAGTTAACAAGCTCACCCTGATTATTTCGATCGATGACTTGAGAAGTCTGTACATATTCAGAGGCCTGAACTCCAGCGAGAAGGTTTGCATAAACCCCATTCAAATAGTGAATTTTAAATTGATTATTTCCTTTCGAGAAGTGATGAGTATTTCCAATGCCCCAGTAAGGATTGATGTGTAAACGATGGATGTCATTTCGATAATCAACCCAACCCGAGCGCTCCCGCTCAAGATTGTTATAATTATAATTACTATTTTCTAGAGATTGTTTCGCATCAAACTGAGAAAAATTATAACCTAAACCAATACCAACTTTTTTCTTGGAAGTGGTTTTATCTATGAGTGCATAAACTGCAATCATTTGGGTACCATTTGAAAGCATGCCCTGGTTTATGCCATATTTAACTGAACTATTTTTTGATTCTTCAATTTGTTTTTGATTTTTTTCGAAAGCAGCTCCAAGATTTTGGAGAACAAGACCATCGAGATCTTTTACGACTGATGAACCAGGCTTACCTTCCTGGTCCATCACTTTTTCCATCCACTGCCCATATTCATTTTTAATGACAGCGATACTTTCATGCTTTCCATCTTTAACTCGGTTTAAACGTACATTTATACCACCATCAGCTCCCATGGGACTTGCTGGATCCATGGAAAGGTAGTTAAGACCTTTGGCATTTTCAACATACCCACCATTAATGGTTGTATGATCTCTTGTGCCTTTATTTCCTAGGAGCATGACAAAGTGTTGTGATCCACCAGCACCAGAGGCATGCATGGTTAAACAATCCTCACCCGGTTTTACAGCTTGATAGAGCTGACATCCAAGGAAGGAAATATCATCACACACTCCTCCTCGATTATTATCTTGAGTAAATAATCCACTGGCCTGGGAAGTCCAATAACGAGGATTATTATCCGCTTGAGGAGTGACGTTCCGAGGATCATTATAGTTATCATAAAGAGAATTTGAAATCGAAGCGATGAGCTGAACAATTTGGTCATGAGAAAAATTCATGGCCTTAATTTTATCTGCCATCATCTGATTGACTTGATTGTTATAGTCAATGTCATTCACTTTATCGGCTTGGTACATTTGTGAAGCCCCTACAAGCAGGAGAGCACCAAAATTTGGAATGACATCTAGTGTATTACCTTCAGCCTGAGCTATGGCAAGCTCCATGATATTTTGAGGATCTTTGGAAAATAGATTTTTATATTCTGGGACATTAGGGTCAAAGGATGAAAGTCTCGCGGATTTGACATTTTGCCCATTCACTTGAAGTTGAGGCCGAGAGTTATATTCACCGGTAAAAATAAGGACAAGTTCCTTCGTACTATTTTTTTCTTCATCTTTACATTCATCATCTCCAGGGCCAGGCGTGAGAGATGGGTTCATGTCTTTGGCAATCACATCACCAGTTACTCCTTCGGGAGATTCCAAAGCTTTTACTTTAACCTGATTAATGAGTGACTTATCAATAGCTGGAGGCACTTGGGCCAGTGAATCTGCTACAAATCCAATTATGAGAAGGGAAAAAAACTTTTTAATCACTTAGACTTATCGGACAAAACCGACAAATACTAAAGTAAAGCCATCAGGAAATCGGTTAACCTATGGATTTTATTCTTCAAGGACCCAGGAGAGGAAGAGAATTGACCATATCTTGAACTAGAATCTGATCCAGCTTTTGATTCAAACTCTCATCCATACAAAGGGTAGTTGATTCATAGGCCTGATCAGTTGAGGAGTGGTGAAAATTATAACTCCCAACAGAAGCCAGGACTCTATCGAAATAGAATATTTTTGAGTGCATAAAACTAATATGAGTCCAGACGTGAACATTTTCAAAAGGAACCCAATCCTCTAAGAGATTTTTATAGTGAGGTCGCCCAAAAAAATAATTTAAGCCCGTTAATTTCAGCCATGAATAATTAGCTGCAATAATTTTTTCATTTTCTTTATCTTCAGCAATTTTTTTATTTAAAACGGGAACATTCTCACTGCCCGCCATGGGGAGAGAAGTCGTCAGGTAGTCAATAGCGATACCTTTTTTAGCAGCTGTTTGAACAGCTTTATGAAGCTGATTAAACATTTCATAAGAATCAAGCCAACCAATGGGTAATCCCTCCAGAGCATATTTTCTATAGCTATCCGATTTCAAGGGATCAGTGATCACAAGAGAATTTTTGATATGAGAAAGAAGCTCTACATAGGTTTGACCGATGGAATGAGGATTACTGTAGGGAGCTTGTTTAACAAAGCGGCAGACTCCTTTCATCCGTCGCTCAGGATCCATAAGGATACTGTGATAAAACTCACGCCCCCGCTCTCCACGCTGGCGTTGAAGGATTGTTTCTTTTTCTATCCATTTTGACAAATCGAGAAGTGGTTGATGCTTCGGTTGGAGTGTTGCTTGATAATTCCAATTTTCAACGAATTGCTTGAGAACATCTAAAACTAAAGGACCTTCAATCAAAAGATCCACATCTCGATTCATAAAGTTTGTTGTTTTTGATAAATGATCCGCATCAATGATATTCATGCCGCCGGCCACAGCAACTTTTGAATCAATCACCATGGTTTTAGTATGATGGATGGTTAATCCCTTGTACTTTGTAAAATCTCTCGTCTCAATGAGCTCAATTCCTGCTTTTTTAAGTCTGCGAGGGCAATCCTGGGCGCCAATGAGCTTTGATATTGTTTTATCCACCATGACTTTGATATCTAGACCCTCTTGTTTTTTTGAAATCAAGAGATTTAAAAGTTCAGTCCCTGTGGTGTCGCAAACAAAAACGAGAGTTGAAATGAGTATTGAATCTTTTGCCTTTAAAATAAGTTCTCGTTTTTTAAGGTAAGCTTCATGATCTGCAAGAGCAGACACTTTATTATTAAACGAAAGCTCAGATTGGCTTATATCATCAATTTTTCTTTGTAATTTCTCTGAGAAATAAGGACTCTCTAATGTTCTATAATCAAGCACTCCAAAACCAGCGTGATAACGCTCAAGTGGAAGATTTAAACTCTTAACAGGCGGATGAGTCAGGCCACCCCACTCTTTCATCGTAGGAAGATTCTTGGAATAAGTAAGAGACATCTTTCGAAAAGAAAAATTCTTATACTGCGATCTTTTAGCTTCAACAAATGATGGGGCCTTGTGTCTAGAGATAAAAACTTCAGCATTCAAAGAGAATTGATCTTGAAGAGAATACCAATCTTCTAGGAACCAATTTTCTTTTTGAAATTCATTCGTTTTTTTAAGAAGTTTATAATCACCTACGAGTTTAGAAGCTTGGACTTTCACCCAAGGAAGATCATTTTGTATTTCACGACTCACCTCTTCTGATGAGTATGAGTACTTCCCCATTTCAGGTAAAAAAAGTGACTGCCCTTCTGCCAAGAAAGACACTAGTAGGCCAATTGAAATAAGGGCTTTTTGCCAGATCATGGGCATATCTTACGCGATAGAATCCTATGATGCTGAGGCTTTTATAATTAATTCATGACCTTAAGAATGTGACTAGTTTTTAGACACTCTCAATATCCTTGGGAAGACTTTACAACTTTCATGTAACATCTCCCCGTTTGATTTAAAATCAAAACATGAAACGCTTTATTATTGCCGCTTTATCTCTTATCATCGCCTCTCATCCCTCAATGGGAAAAGAGTATTTTATAAATAAAAACCAGCACTACTCTGAAGGATCTCGGTCTGGTCTTCAGAAAGTTTTTTCTGGGCAAGAACTTAGTTTCAAGGCGAAATTTAATGCCACCAATATTTACGATCTCGCGGGCCCAGATCAAGTTGATGTTAATAAACTCTATGGAGTTTCAGATTGCTTGAGTCATCACCTCCAAAGCTCAGTCCGCTTTGGCTGGAGATGGTTCGGTGACAGGATGGAAATTTTTGGGTTAATCCATAGAGGCGGAAATATTTATTTCACTGAGCTTTTAGGAATTGCAGATTTAAATAAGGTTTATGATTTCAAAATTAAGCTCTCCCCTGATAAAGCCTCCTATCTTTTAAGTTTTAATAACTCTCAACCTGTTGCCATTCAGCGTGATTGTCTGCAACCCAACTTGAAGGGCTATTATCTATATCCTTATTTTGGAGGTAATTTAAAGGCTCCACATGATATGAAGCTTTCCATATGGGATACTAGTGACCGAGATTTTACCATCAGTGCAATTGGACCTAATCCAGTAAGGTCGCAACAGCCATTAAAAGTTTTTTATTATGCAACTCAAAATCAATATGTGCAATTTGATCTATTTGATTCAGCAGGCGCTCAGGTCATGCGCACACTTCCTCAAAGAGTATCCGGTGCATCAGAACAACAAGAGATAACCCTTAAACTTCCTGGCCATCTTGCCTCGGGAGTCTATTTTCTCCGTCCCTTTAGTTTTCTTGAGCAGGATCGAAATTCAAGTCAACAGAATGGTGTAAAGGGAGAATCAATAAAAGTCCTTATCATCAATTAATTAGCTCTCACGTGCCACAAAAAGTATTCTTGATTTTTTCCTGTTCTAGAGGAGCTCGTGCTAAATCGAACTCTATTTCTCCTCCATCATGAAATGGCTTCAGCCAACGCTTATTAAGACGGTGAAATAAAGAAAAATCTCCTTGATAAGCTTTCAAGATAGCCTCTTCAATCAAATGATTACGTGGGATGTATACTGGATTCACAGAGAGCTTGATCACAGGGGAAAGTTTTTTCCATGCTTCAAAAAAATTCTTCCCTGACTGGGTCTGTGGGAAAAAAGAGACTGCATCCTTAGAAGGACTCTCCTTCAATAAATCATCCAGATAAAAATGGGCCCATGTAAAATCAATGTGAGTCTCTTCAAGATAGTTAATCCATTGAGAGATGACATCTTCGCACTCACTCTCCTTCCCATCTAATCCAAGTTTGCGAGCAAAAACTTTCCTCATCTCCTGTTCAATCAATTTAGGGATTGAAGTTAGAACGGCATTTAATTTTTCAACAGCTGAAGCTTCATTGGCACCAAGAAGAGGAACCAGGCAATCGGCCAGGCGTGAGAGATTCCATAAAAGAATATGAGGTTGTTGAGAATATGCATATCGACCATTTTTATCGATAAAACTAAAAACCTGATGATAATTAAAATGATCCATAAAAGCACAAGGACCAAAATCGAGAGTCTCACCAGAAATGGCCATATTATCAGTGTTCATCACGCCGTGTATGAATCCAATTCCCATCCAGTGAGAAATAAGTTCAACTTGCTTCTTCGCCACTGATGATAAAAAAGAGAGTGCTTTATCACCAATTGAGAGATGAGCATGTTCTGGATAATGGCGATTAATGGAGTAGTTGAGTAAAATCTCTAAGGCTTCAGTGTCCCGTCTCGCAGCAAAATATTGAAAAGTGCCGATACGTATGTGAGAAGAAGCCACACGAGTAAGAATACCTCCGGGTGAAGCTGTCTCTCTATATACAAGATCACCTGTGGCCACAACGGCCAGTGATCTCGTTGTGGGAATCCCTAAATGAAACATCGATTCACTGACAAGATATTCTCTCAAAGCTGGCCCCAAAGCAGAAAATCCATCACCTCGTCGAGAAAAAGCAGTCGGTCCAGATCCTTTTAATTGAAGATCAAATGTCTTTCCTGATGCACTTTCAACTTCGCCCATTAAGGCAGCACGTCCGTCACCAAGACTAGGAACGAAATGACCAAATTGATGACCAGCATAGGCAAGTGACTTGAATATGGAACCATTCAATGATGTCTGGCCACTAAACATCATCGCTAAGTCTTCCTGACTAAATGCGGAGAAATCAAAATCTAAATCCTTAGCAAGTGACTCATTAAATGAAACCAATTCAGGTTTTTTAAAGATAGAAGGCTTAAAGTCAGTGTAAAAACGCTCGGGCAAGACATAGTAAGAATTGATGAATTTCATGATCTTCATTTTAGCTAGATTTAAAGCATTATCCAACAGCAAAAACTCATGGTGCATTTAGAAGATAATTTCTATGATAGAAATGTCTAAGGGAGCTAGAGAAAACATGAAGCAAGTCGTTAATTTAAAAATAAAGGGCATGAGTTGCGCGTCCTGTGTTGGCAGGATTGAGAAGGGTCTGCTCAAAGAATCCGATATTTCGGACGTGGAAATTAACCTCGCCACAGAAAAAGCAAAGATTAAATATGATGAAAAGAAAATTGATCCAGAAAAGATTATTAAGCTCATCAAAAGCATTGGTTATGAAAGTGAATTGCTTCAGGGGAAAAACTTAATTAAAAAAGATGAGAAGACTCAAAAGTTAAAACTCATCATATCAATCATCTTCTCGGCACCCTTACTCGTCTCGATGCTCATCAGTCCTCAACATCACCATGCAATCATTCCTCCTTGGTTCCAATTTTTTCTTGCACTCCCTGTTCAATTCTATGTGGGCTCTACCTTTTATATTGGTGCATGGAAAGCCTTAAAATCGAAAACAGGAGATATGAATTTATTGGTTGCCCTTGGTACATCAGCAGCTTTTGGTCTAAGTTGTTATGGACTACTCCACGACCATAACCATATCTATTTTGAAAGCTCTTCCATGATTATCACACTTGTCTTGCTTGGAAAGTATTTTGAGTCAAAAGCGAAAAGGAAAACGACAGAAGCTCTCAATGCTCTTCAAAATTTACGCCCCAATTCTAGTTGGGTTAAAAAAGGTGAAAACTTCAACCAGATTCCGACTGAAGACATTCAAATTAACGACATTATCCTGATTAAACCAGGGGAAAGAATTCCATCAGATGGGAAAATCATTGAGGGTGAAACACATATCGATGAAGCTCTTGTCACAGGTGAAAGCCTTCCATTATCAAAGACAATTGGTGATAAGGTGATTGGTGGTGCCCTCAACCAAGAAGGTGTCATCCAAATTCAGGTGCTTTCAATTGGTGCTGAGACGATGCTATCGAAAATCATTAAAATGGTTGAGGATGCGCAATATAAGAAGCCTCCCATTCAGAAACTCGTAGATAAAATAAGTGCAGCTTTCGTACCGACAGTTTTAGTCATTGCACTCATGACTTTAGTTCTCACTGGTTTATTTAAGGCCAATTGGGAGCTTGCTATCATCAATGCTGTAGCCGTTCTCGTTATCGCCTGCCCCTGCGCTTTAGGGCTTGCAACTCCCACCTCAATTATGGTTGGAACCGGTGTTGCGGCCCAGGCCGGTATACTAATTAGAGATGGAGAGGCCTTAGAAATTATACAGTCTGTGACGACTATTATTTTTGATAAAACAGGGACTCTCACTCAAGGAAGTCCTCAAATTTCAAACTTTAAAGTCTTTGATATTGAAGAACAAGAATTTAAATCAATTATTTCCTCTTTAGGACTTGGTAGCGAACATCCTCTGGCCCGAGCTGTTCAAGACCCCAACTTCAATAAAAATACTCAACCATTAATTGTGGAAAACCAAAAAACAATTCCGGGACATGGAATTACTGGCAAGATCAGAGGAAAGTCTTATCTTTATGGTAACAATAAACTTTTAAAGAGTATGGGTTTAGAAGACTTAGAACTTGCTCATGAATGGGAGCACCGAGGAGAAACAGTTTCCTATTTGATTGATGAAGAGATGAAAAAGATAATCGGAATCATTTCTTTTAAAGATCAATTGAGATCTACATCTAAAGAGACTATCAATTTCCTCAAAAAAAATGGAATAAGAACATTAATGGTAACTGGGGATAATCAAAGTGCTGCCAAAATAATTGGGGAGGAACTTGATCTTGATGATATCACCTCAGGAGTTATGCCATCACAGAAGATTGAAATCATTCAAGAGCATCAGCTTAAAGGTGAAGTCGTTGCCATGGTTGGTGATGGGATCAACGATGCTCCTGCACTGGCCGCTGCTGATGTAGGGATCGCCTTATCAACGGGAACGGATATAGCGATGAATACTGCTTCCCTTACTTTAATGAATGGCAACCCTTACCTCATTGCTGACGCGATTGATATTTCTAAAAAAACTTATCAAAAAATTAAACAGAACCTTTTTTGGGCTTTTATTTATAATCTCATCGGATTACCACTAGCGGCGATGGGTAAACTGAGTCCCTTATTAGCGGGAATCGCTATGGGGCTAAGCTCAATATGTGTTGTTTCAAACTCCCTCTTACTAAAAAGATGGCGCCCCTCAAAAAGGGCACCATCTCAAGGTTAGTTAGATTTTCTCTTCTTCCGTTCATTATGAAAGTTTTGACACTTGTCAGATAAACTCTGATGCTTTTTATCGAGGCAATCTTCCATTTGATTCATCTCGCTGTCTAAACAACTAAGCTTTCTCGACTCTTCATAACAATCACGCTCAAGATTCTCATCAAAATCTAAATGTTCTTCTTGGGCAAAAGCAAAAGTAAACGAAGTGAACACAAGTAACAAAAAAATATTCTTCATAAAAACTCCTTTAATTAAAGATACTGAGTTGCATATCGACCAATCATTCTCCCAATCGCGTAAGGCACAGAATAATCTCGACTTGGTGAATATGTATAAGCATGACCAAACCCTACTTTATGCAACCATTCATGAAAGAGATTGGCCGCTACACTATTGGCTGCGTAGACATTAAAATATTTTGTATTAACATAGATTCTTTTTGTTCCAGAATTTGTATATCCGACAACATTAGAACTTAAGTTAGTGTAAAGTTGCACCTCCATATCCATTGCATTATTTTTCAATGGAAATAATTTTTCTGCTGCTTCTAAAATTCGCTCATAAATCTGTGCATTAGTTAAGCCTCCATTGTCAACGAAGGTCTTTACTCCGTTATAGGTATGATTGAGAACGGCCGATCGAAACTCATCTGTTCCAACAACCTTCTTAATTAACTCTACGGCACGATCAAACTTTTCTTCTTGTAAAGAAGTTGTATTAATAAAAAGAAGATTGCTTTCAAAAGTAAGTGCCTCATTTGGTAAGGCCGAATTGGTTACGTCTTGAGTTGTAAGATCAACCGTTGAAGAAGAATCTTTTACTGGAGATTCTGTTTTTGAAGAATCCCCCAGCGCAAGTTCATTAAGGACCTTATCCTGATCTTTTTTGTTACATGAAAATAAAAAGATCAAAATAAATAACAGATAAAAACTTTTTGTCATACTACCCTCCATGGCATAACGAACATCTTCCTGATATCCGACATAAAAATGTAAATGCATCATTCCACAGACAAAAAAGCTATTCAAAGGAGGTAAATGATTCGAATGTGTAAAAAATATGAATAAAATAAATATTTACTTAAGATCCCAAATTATTACTATATGAAATTATGAAAACGATTCTCTTGATTCAAAAAAAATCAGAGTTTTTAGATCAGATCAAACATAACTTTCACAGTTTAGATGTGAGACCGATCGTTACAGATTCATTTTCTGTCGCCTGGGAAACGATTAAATCAAAAAAAGTTCATCTCATTCTTACTGAATACACGACAGACTATGGGGACGGCGTAGAATTTTGCTTAAAGCTTCGAGAAAGAGGCCATGAAGGCCTTATTGTATTTCTCACCCATACAGTCGATGAACATAAAATTGTAAAAGCGTTTAAGGCAGGAGCTGATGATTACTTCAAATTACCCATGCCCATTGAAGAATTTAATATTCGCTTAAAAAAATATCTCCCCATTAGAGTCGAGATGACTAAAACCTCTGTCGGAGAATTACTCATTACTCCTCAAAAAAGAATTATTGAATTAATGGGTAAAGTCGCAAAGCTAGGAAAAAAAGAATTTGAAATTTTTTATCACATCGTCCTAAATAAATCGAAAACAATAGATCGGCGCACATTGATTGAATTAGTCTATGGAGAAGATATTCAATACGAACGAGTCATTGATTCACACATCTCTCACATTAGATCTAAACTTTGGAATCTAGCAGGCCCCAAAATACAGATTCAGTCCATCTACGGGCAAGGATATACATTAATTTATCAAGACTAGCTCATTGGCATCATTATTGAAGCGAGATGGAGCAAGGTGGTAGGTTATGAGCGGTGAAAAGATGCGCAACCGTAGTGAAGAGGCAAATCGTCGATTAAGAGATTATCACGATCATCATGAAACAGATTTTCAATCAATCATGATGACTCTTTTGGAACTCATTACTATTTTTGAAAAGCATGACATAAATTATGCCCTTTTCGGTGGACTTGCCGGGCTTAAACTAGGACGCCCTAGGATTACGCATGACATCGATATTCTCATCCATCCTTTTGATGCAGACTTTGTCCTATCTATCCTCGAAGGATTGAATTTCGAAGTTGAAAAAAGATATCCTAGCTGGCTTTATAAGGCTTGGAAAAATGATGTTTTAATTGATCTTATCTTTAAGTCCTGCGGAGAGATTTATCTTGATGACGAGGTAAAAAGTCACAGAAAAAAAATTTCCTTTGGGGGCAAATGGGTTCAAACCATTTCTCCTGAAGATTATATTATGATTAAAGTCGCGGCACAAAGAGAGGATTGTCCTCACCACTGGTATGATGCTCTTTCAGTTTTAAAACAAGGGGATATTGACTGGAATTATCTTCTTCAAAGATCTCGCTTTGCTCCCAGAAGACTCATTTCCCTATTAACCTATGCTCATTCAAATGATATCTGTGTTCCGAGCGATATTATCATTAGACTTTTTTCTTCTATTTATACAGAACAAAATCAAGCCGCGGAAACCTTATCTAACTTAGTTTATTACTCAGAATAGTAGCTCGATTCATCATTTATAGACTCTCTCCGAACTTCAATTCTGTTAGAGATTGAAAGAACTCCTAAAAGATCTGCCACATAATCTTCGGCTAGCCATTTAAGTGACAAATCACTCACAAGCCCATGAAGTGTGACTTCATTTTTAAAAACATCTACATAAAGCGTACAATTTTTTAAAACGGGATGTTTATTAAACCCGTCAAGGATGATTGTCTTTAGTGATTGTTCTTCATGATTCATTTGAGTGACCTCCAAATGAATACATTACGAAATAAAAATGATTTTTAAATTTAATCTAAACATAATTTTATCTTTCAATTGCGGAAAACTTAAGATGACAAAAAGTCGGTCATCCATGGAATATCATTTGTCCAGTGTTGGAATTGACAAAGGAGGTCTAATGTTTTCGTTTTTCATCCTGCTTTTTTTTGGCACTCAAGTCATGGCCAACTCCCAAGTTGTTGCTCATATCTGGTCAATTGATTATCCCAAACCTCCTGAAAAGGAGACACTCCTTTTCTTGAGTACAGGTTTAGTCTTAAAAACTATTCAAAATAAAAACATCCCCTTTGAAATTGAAGCGGCAATAGATGATAAAAGAGAATTTGTTTTTAATTACACACCGGAAAGGAATCTCTTAAGCCTTAGAGCTGCCGAAAGAAAAATGACCTCTTATATTCAATCCGGTTTGAATTTTTCAGATTTCATCCCCACGACAATATCTTCATTGTCAACCGCAAGACGCTATTTCCGAGAGGCAAGATATTATGAAAAAGAATCTCAGTGCTTTAACCGGGCCATGGTTTGGTCTTATGAGTGGTGGCGAAGACATTCCCTAAAATCCAATAAGATTTTGATTTTTTTTACGAGAAATTATATTCGTCGCTACAATTTTGAATGGTGGTTTCATATCGCCCCCTTGGTTAATATTTTTAATGAGGAATCAGTCATTGAAAGAGTTATGGATGTTAAATACAGTAGTGGTCCACTCTCCCTAAAATCTTGGACGGATATTTTCATGAAGGGTAATCCCGATTGCCCTATCATTGAAAAATACTCTGATTATGCAGACCACCCCTATGAAGGAGACTGTTATCTTCAGAGAACACATATGTTCACCTATCAACCGGCAGACCTTCAGATGTATGAGGCTTGGGGATATCAAAAGAGCGATTTTATCTTAAAAGAAGTGCAACAGGCGTACCGTGAAGCCATGGATGAAATCGTCACCATAGATGAAGAGGAGTCTAACAATGAAAGAATTTAGTTTAATCTTTTTTTTAATTCTTTTTTTTACACTTCAATCTTGTGGGAAAAAAGTTGAATCAACAAATAATTCCTCATCGACTCCTGAATTGGAAGAATCAATAGATGGGGCCAATATAAGTGGTCTTTATCTCGCAAAATTTGAAACACTTAATCCACACATAAATGGAACCTTACCCGGATCTTTAACATTAAATCGGTCTGGTGATCGACTCCTCACCTTTCTTCGTCTTTTTGCGGGAAATATTCGGGTAAAACATCGTCAGGCCATCTATCCGGGGAAAAGATGTCCTTCAATGAGTGACGATCAAAATCTGGATGGTTACATTGATATTCAAGAAGCGAGGACAGTAGTTGGCAAAATATTGATCCCTCTCGATGGTAACCTTAACTCCCAATATTCGGGGAGGACATACTTCCCTCGCGGCGATCTCTCTGGAAACTATCACTATGAAAAACTGAGTTCTTTTTCACTGCTCTTAAAAGATTTAAGGGAAAAAGACGATGATCCTGATGATTTATTTCTCAAGCTTGATGAAAATGAGCCCTTTGGATTCGATGGACGAGTTGTACTCATCGAAGGTGTCTCAACAGAAATATTGCTACCTGAAAGTGTTGCGGGTGATGGGGATTTATCCAATATAGAAACTTTTCCCATCGCTTGTGGGGTTATTGAAAAAAATGAAACTCAACCACCAGGCACGATCTACAACGGTGAGGTCCCTGGCCCCATTGGAACTGTGGATGAGAACCAAGATACACCAGCAGACGGCCCCATTCGTTTTCCGGGTAGGAGAATCGAACCGCCACCAGCTGAGGAAGAAGATGAGGGGGAAGAAGAAGAAGAAACAAATTAATGCATCGATCTAAGATCAAGGATTGTCGTGGTGCTATTTAGGAGATATGATTTCATGAAACCATTAATAGTATTAATTTTTTATGAAAACATATTTTTTGTTCTTTCTTTTATTCCCGCTTTTTGCTTTGGCCGAGCCTTTAGAGACGCAAGAGAAGAGACTTTCTTTTATTGATGTTTTTACTAAAATTCCTGATACATCAGTCTCAGCTTTAGAATCTAGTTTTTCTCGGGATGCCCTCCCAGGCTGGGGCATTGTCCTAGGTTCAACGGCTGTCACATATTATTACGATGAGAACCTCTACCGTTACAGTCAAAAACTTGGTCGTGACTGGGGAATTGGTAATGAGGATAACACGAAACCGGCCGTGCAGGCTTTTGGCGTTCCCCTACTGAGAGTTCCTACTGATACTGGTTCTACCCTCTACTTTTTAGGGGATGGTTGGCTTCATATGGGGATTGCAGGTTCATTTTTAGGTGCTGGCTACGCTAAGGACCAGACCTATGAAGTGAATACAGGTTACATGCTCATTCATGGTCTTTTTGTGGCGACTATTTTTAATCAAGCGCTCAAGAGAAGTTTTGGTCGAGAGAGCCCAGAAGTTAAAACTTCAGAGCGTGGAGCTTGGAATATGTTTCCTAGTTTTGAAGACTACAACTCTAAGACGGCCAGTTTTGATGGAATGCCAAGTGGACATGTGATGGCCTCTACAGTGACATTTACTGTACTCTCGGAAAGATATCCAAAGTATAAAGTCCCACTCTATTGGACTGGAGGAGTTTGGCTCACGGCACTTTCATTTCAGATGATGAATAACGGTGTTCATTGGGCCAGCGATTATCCTCTGGGAATAGCGATGGGTTGGGTCTTTGGACAAGCGGCCGTTAAAATGGGTGGCTCCAAATCACCAGAAGAAATCGAAAAGAAACAAACTTCATGGATGATCCTTCCTCGCTCAGTTCCAGGTGGTATGGGTTTGAGTGCCTTTAAATCCTATTGATGAATATCTCTCGCGAGCCTAATTCCTGTATAGTAATGCCTCATCTCGGGTTTTGCGAAATTTCTATAAGTTGACCTGTAGTGAGATTGGGGAGTTAAACAACTTCCACCTCTAAGAACAAAATAATGGCCTAACAATTTTTCAGAATACTCAGATAGTCCATAAGAGAGTGCTTTATATCTTGGGTAGGGCAAAAGTGGGCTCATCGTCCACTCCCAGAGAGTTCCATGAATTTGAGAGAAGTGATCATATTTATCTGAACTCGTCTGAGGCTCGAGGTTAGAATTTTCAAGGAAAGATCCTGAGACTTTCTCTAACCTTGCAGCCGTTTCCCACTCTGCTTCTGTGGGCAGTCTGGCGCCTTTCCATCTAGAAAAAGCCAGGGCTTCATAAAAACTGATGTGCCCTACCGGTGCATTCAAATCAACCTGAGACATTCCCGATAAAGTCATGCTCCACCATTGTAAACCTTCTTTCTCCCAGTACAACGGATGTTCCCATTTTTCTTTCTCCTTAAGCTCTAGACCCTCAGCGACCCAAAATCTTGGATTGTCATATCCACCTTCGTCAATGAATTGAATGTACTCACCATTCGTCACTAAATGAGTTGAAAGCTCATAAGCATCAAGCCAAACATTATGCTGATCTCTTTCATGGTCAAAAGAAAAAAATTGATAATCAGTTGGAACACCAATTTTAACTAAGCCCTCATGAAAGCTTTTCCATCTTGCAACTCTAGGCTGAGTTGTGTCTTGCGCGTTCATATTCTGATATTGAGGCCGCAAAGGATTTTCAAAAAAATTTTTCTTTAAATCAACCAGCATTCTTTCTTGATCTTGTTCTTCTAAATTAATTCCAAGCTCTAATGCCTTTAACATCTTGCCCTCACTAAAAGGCATAAGTGAGTCTAAAAGACCCATCACAGATTCAGTCACATATTGCCTATAGAGCATAATTTCTGTTCTTGAAGGACGACTCAAAACTCCTCTTCTATCCTCTGGGAGGTAGGATCCAGCTCTTCGGTAGTATGAATTATAAAGGAAATCAAATTCTGCTTTATAAGAACGGTATCCTTTCTTATATTTTTCTAGAATAAACTTCTCGAAATACCAACTCGTATGAGCAAGATACCATTTCAAAGGTGAAGTATGGGGAGAATAGGCCAGTGCCACATCCTCATCACTGAGGAAATGGCACATGTCTTCTGTCTTTTTTCGAACATAAAGGAATCTCTTTGATAGCTGACTAAGATAAAAATGGTGCAGATGTTCTGTCTGTGAAGTCCCCATTTTGTTTCCTCTCGAAGCTATTGCTTCTTTGGTTTTCGATCCTCTTTAAATGTGTAACAAGTGAAAAGCATGAAGGCGCCAATCAAAATATGGACAATATGATCAATGGAGCCTAACTCCAAAAAATCAGGGACAATTCGGACGAGATTCTGATCAGCATCAAGATCACCAGTTGTAGGATATCCGGGGACTCCAAAAATAAAACCTGTAATCCCAACGAGTAAGTAAACGGTCCCCATAATTAGGGTGAAATTAAATGCACGACTAGGACGACTTGCACCAAACCAAACTGCAAAAACACCTGTCATGAGATGGATGAGATTATGAAGCATGCTTAAATGCATTCCAAAAAGTTGAGGCATAAGGACACCTGCAAAACCAATCACTAATAAAGCTATGCCGATTGTTATCGTCATTTTTTGAATAGCGTTTTTCTCTGTTGATCTTAGTCGACTCATTTGATTTTGATTTGCTACATTTGCCATACTTTTCCCCTTTAGTTGCATAGAGAAACTTTTCGTCTAAAAAAGTAAAAGCAATTTTAGTGCCGGCCCAAAATGGAGGCAAAACGATCAGGAAAAATGCAGTGAATATTTTTTCCCAGATTGGTTTATGCCATGATCACCCCAACGGAGGTCACTATGAGCTTACACAAAATTGCTGTTGCTTTGCCTTTAGAAGACAAATTACTCAAACCACTCTATCACTGGGGAGAAAAGTATGATTGGTCTGAAATTACAGAAGTTGATTTTATCCATGTCGTAAAAAAGAATTTAACACCGATTGAGTTTGGCATCATCGAAATGCCAGATGAAAAAACCTTTAGAGAAATGGTGCCAACACTTGAACAACATTTAAAATCTGAAGCTCAGAAAATAGTACCCAAAAATTTTAAAGGTAAAATTAATTTTCATGTGAGCAAAGAATTTAGTCCTGAAGATGGAATTATAAATTCATTAAAAGAATTCAAGTCAGAGCTTCTCGTACTCTCCACAAGGGGGAAGCATGGTTTCCAAGGACTTTTCCACAGTTCATTTGCTGACAAAATGATGAAATATGCTCCCTGTGATGTCTACGTGGTCAGGCCGGAGTTAGCAGCCTAGGGTTTTAGTCGGTTAATAAACATTAAAAATATCCTAAAAAAGACCGAGGAGATCTTGTATGAGATCGATCTTGGTCTTTTCATTTTTTGCCTTCTTATTAAGCTCTTGTATGAAAGAGCCGGCCACTATTTCTGATGGATCACAAACTGAGGATCCTGATGATTCAAGCTCCGTTCCTGTTCTAGATCCCCTCTTAAGCGAAGCCTGGCATTTTAATAATACAGGTCAAAATACTTTTTCTGCTGAATCTGGTGAGGCCGGTGAAGATAGCTCAGTTCTTAGCGCACAAAACCAAGGCTACAACGGTTCTGGTGTAAGAATTGCTATAGCGGACAATGGCACCGAAACAACTCATGAGGATCTTAAATCGAATGAACTCGAAGGTGAACACCGTAATTATTCGACTTCAAATTCATCACTTTGGAGAGGCTCACTGCCAGTTGTTTCTCAGACAAATCCTGAAAATGCTCACGGCACTGCTGTCGCGGGTCTGGCTGCAGCAGCTGGGATGAACGGACTTGGCTCTAGGGGTACTGGATACGGGGCCAAGTTTGCAGCGTTTAAAATTCTTGGATTTTCAGAAACAACTTATAGTTCTGCACTTGCCAAACAAATTGATGTCCATGATGGAAATTTTGATATTTTCAACTTCTCATTTGGAACTAATGGATGCCAATTTTTTGAAAATACACCAAGTCTTTTTGATGCCATTGATTTAGGAACAACACAGCTTCGATCAGGCAAAGGTGTTGCCTATATAAAATCTTCTGGAAACGAGTATTTGATGTATCGTCAGTTTTGTTCATTGAACTTAGCAGACCTAAGTGGAACTGCAGGGAATACAAATTTCGATATGAATATGTCACACCCTGGATATATTGTCGTTGGCGCCATCAATGCCCAAGGTATAAAAGCGAGCTATTCGACACCTGGTAGCGGATTGTGGGTGAGTGCTCCAGGTGGTGAGGATGGTGATGAAAATCCTGCAATGATCACGACTGATCTTAGTTCATGCAACAGAGGCTTTAGTCGAACAACAAGTATTTCAAATAACTTTGAAAAAGGTTGGGATGCACTTAATCGAAAGTGTAATTACACAAGTAACATGAATGGAACCTCCTCAGCAGCTCCAGTTCTTAGTGGGATTACTGCCCTCATCATGCAGGCCAATCCCCTACTCACAATTAGAGATATCAAACACATTTTGGCATCAACTTCAGATAAAGCTGATTATTCACTAAGTGATATTCTTGAGCATCCTTTAGGTTCAACTTATGAACTGGCCGGCCATGACTATGATCTTAAATGGACTTCAAACGCCGCCGGATATAAATTTTCAAATTGGTACGGATTTGGACGAGTGAATGCTCTGGAAGCAGTTCTGATGGCATCCACTTATAACTTCTCTATTGGTGAGTATGAAAGCACCATTCATCCCATCACTAAAAAATCCTACTATGATTCAGGTCTTATTGATCTTGAAATTCCTGATGAAGATTCAAATGGAACTTCGACAACATTAAATGTATTACACAATTTTTTTATAGAATCAGTGCAAGTTGAGTTTAATTCAAATCATTCCTTGCCTTCAGATGTAGGCCTTTCGCTCATATCACCTCTAGGAACTGAGAGCCGACTACTCCTTATCAATAGTAATATTTACGCCGTAAGCTTCCCAGAAAATAGTCTCTTTTTAACCAATGCCTTTTATGGTGAATCCTCTCTTGGTACATGGACCCTAAAGGTTGTAGATGGAAAATCTGGAGATACTGGCTCGGTCACTCATTGGTCGCTACGAATTAATGGGCACAGAATTGAAGGAGATGGTTCATCACCCCTCCCTCCAACACAACTCACTCACAGCAGTACTTTTGCACAATCAAATCAAACACCACTATTCTCTTTTACACCATCCACTTCAAATGATGTCGTTAGATATGAATTGTCTATAGGGACCACTAGTGGTGGCCAGGAAATACTAAAATGGGCTTCAATTGGTCTTTCACATGCCGGGCTGCTTGTTGATCAACTTGAACTTGATGTTAGTGAAACTTACTTTATTAATATTAGAGCTATTGATGCTCAGGAAAATGCTTCAAGTGTTTTAATCTCTAGCTGGCAAGTCCTTCCATGAAGAACGTCAAGAAGTCATTCGCACTCATTTTGATTATCTTCGGCATAGGATGTTTTTTTTATTTTAAGTTTGATCTTAAGCAGACCCAAGTTGCCTTTCAAAAGCCCCTTAGCTCTAAGCCATTGAAAATCATAACGACCGTTTATCCCTCACAAGGTATCAGAAAAGTTAAAAGTCATTTTGTCTTTCAAGCACCACCACCAATTGAAATAAAAAAAGCAATACAACCATTTATGACTGATCATGCCATCGGAAAATCTTATCGTCTCTTGAAAGAAGTGAAAGCACTTGAGTCTAAGAGATATGAAAAATCTTTTGGTAAAAAATTAGATGAACATGAGGGATTTACTTTTTACCTCCCTTCAAAAAAAGACGAAAATCATTCGATGCCAGCAGCAATCAACCAGTCAAACCAAAAGCTTTATCCCGTCTCCCAGGTCTTTCATGTTGAAAAAATATCTCAAGAAGATCGACTCAAACTAAAAAATGAAGGTCATCAGGAATACTACTATCATTCCCGACTAAAACTCATGTCTATCATCACTCGCCCTGATGATTGGGAAAAAAAATACACAAATCTTCTCGCCCAGGGTTATAAAGTTAAACTTGAAGTGCTGAAAGAGCCAAATCAAATAAAATAGTCCTCAACGTGCTCTGCATTATTGTCGACAAAAGATCGTTCTTCTCACAAAATAGATTCATCTTCTCAACCGTTTATTTGGAGACAAATATGGCAAAAATTAAAGTGGCCAACCCAGTAGTAGAACTTGATGGCGATGAAATGACTCGAATTATCTGGTCATTCATCAAAGAAAAACTTATCACCCCTTACCTTGATGTTGATATTAAGTACTATGATCTAGGTATGGAAAATCGTGATGCCACTGACGACAAAGTGACAATTGAGGCAGCTGAAGCTATCAAAAAATATAATGTGGGTATTAAATGTGCCACGATCACTCCTGACGAAAAAAGAGTTGAGGAATTCAAGCTCAAGCAAATGTGGAAATCTCCAAACGGAACAATCAGAAACATTTTAGATGGAACTGTTTTTCGTGAACCTATCATCATGAAAAATATTCCTCGTCTTGTTCCTGGCTGGACTCAGCCAATCGTGATTGGTCGTCATGCTTTTGGTGACCAATACCGTGCCACTGATGCAGTGATTAAAGGTAAAGGAACTCTTAAGATGACTTTCACTGGCGATGACGGGAAAGTTCAGGAGTGGGAAGTTTATAATTTCAAAGGCGATGGTGTTGCACTTTCTATGTACAACACTGATGAGTCAATCCGTGGTTTTGCTCAGTCATGTTTTAACATGGCCCTCGTAAAAGGCTGGCCTCTTTATCTTTCAACAAAGAACACCATCCTTAAAAAGTATGATGGTCGTTTTAAAGACATCTTTGCTGAAATTTATGAAAAAGATTACAAAAAGAAATTCGAAGCGAAAGGCATCGTCTACGAACACCGTCTCATTGATGACATGGTTGCGGCCTGTATGAAATGGTCTGGTGGCTTCGTTTGGGCCTGTAAGAATTATGATGGAGATGTGCAATCTGATACAGTGGCACAAGGTTTTGGATCACTTGGTCTTATGACTTCAGTTCTCCTTACTCCAGATGGAAAAACTCTTGAAGCTGAAGCTGCTCACGGTACAGTGACTCGTCACTATCGCCTTCACCAACAAGGCAAACCAACATCTACAAATCCAATTGCTTCCATTTTTGCTTGGACAAGAGGACTTCTTCACCGTGGAAAATTAGACGGAAATAAAGAACTCATCACTTTCTGTGAGACTCTTGAAGCCGTTTGTATTCAAACTGTGGAAGAAGGCAAAATGACAAAAGATCTTGCTGCTTGTATTTATGGTGATAAAGTTCCAGCTGATAAATACCTCACGACAGAACAATTTCTTGAAGCCATTAACGATAATCTTAGAAAGAAAATACAAATGTAATTTAAGGGCCCCTCGCAAGAGGGGCTTTTTTGTTTAGAATTTCTCAAATGCCAAGATTTATATTAGAAGCTTTAAATAGACAAACACTTGCGGCCATTGATTTAGGCTCAAATGCACTCCGTGCCAGTATCGCTCTCAAATCCCCTCGAGGGATTAGGATTATCAAAAATCTTAGAGTTCCTCTTCGCTTAGGAGAGGATGTGTTCTCATCAGGAAAAATATCTGATGAAAAAATGGAACTAACTGAAAATGCCTTCATCCAACTTTTTCACATCTTCATGGAATACAATGTTTCAGAAGTAAGGGCCCAGGCAACCTCCGCGATGCGAGATGCTCGCAACGGACTAGACCTCATTAAGCGAATTGAAAAGCAGACTGGTATTCATATTGAAACTATTAGTGGCATTGAAGAAGCAAAAATGATTTTTTCTGCGGTTCAGGGCCAATTAAATTTAAAAAATAAACGAGCGCTCTTAATGGATATTGGCGGAGGCAGCACAGAGCTGATTGCCGTTCACGATGAAAAGATTATGGGTGTCCATAGCTTTAATATTGGCACGGTTCGCCTCCTCCACTACAAAAGCCAAGAGGAACTTGAACTTCGCATCAGACTTCAAATTCAAAAGATGATGAGATTTATTGAAAAAAATCTCGGCAAAAAGAAATTAGATATTTTTGTCGGTACTGGTGGAAACTTACGCAGGATTGGAAAGATCAGAAAAAAAATATTAGGAAAAACCTCTTCCAATGAGGCTTTCTATCGAGAAATTGCTCACATGGAAGAGACTATCTTTAGTATGTCTTACGTGGATCGAATAAGAAGTCTTGAGCTTGACCAGAATCGAGCAGATGTCATCCTCCCCGCTATTATGATCACTAAAATACTGATGGAAGAATTAAAGCAATCAAAAATTGAGCTACCATCGGTTGGGCTTAAAGAAGGCATTCTTTTATCAATGCTTGGTGAGAAACCTGAAGAATTTATTCTTAAAGATTAATCTGTAATATCTTTTAAAAATTTTGGGCTTACAAGCAACTCTAAATTAAATCCCTTCCACATTCTGCCCTCTAGAACACAAATTCCCCCTTTTTTAATCGTCATAAAGTCATGCTCAGGGTGAAGAGCAAGTAAACTAGCGATCACCGTCGTGAGGTGGGGATCATGCCCTACGAAGGCGTAAGTTCCATCAGCTGGTAAAAATGAAATGTATTCAACTAAGTGAAGGGGGTCATCTAAAATATCGAGATCGGCCATGAGCTCAAGATCGGCTTGTTTATAAAAGTCCCAAAAAATTTCAGCTGATTGAACTGCTCTCGCTAAGGGAGACGAAAAAATCACATCGATTTTTGATTCATGCTGTTTAAACAAATGAAAGGTCTTATTCAGCCTCTTAATTCCTTCAGGAGTTAAAACTCTTTCAAAATCAGCATACTGATCTAAAGAAAAATGCCCCTCTGCTAATCCATGTCGAACAAATATGAGTTTCACAGAGACCCTTTTTCACGTTGAAGTGTTTTCTGCATTAATAATTGATGGGTACCTCTTTCAGCTTCTCCATCTTTGGGTTGATTTAGAGAGTAAGTGCCATCAGTATTTAATATCCATGCCTGACGATTATCATGCAAGATGACATCAATAAATTCCCATAATTTTTCTTTGAGCTTAGGATCATAGATAGGGGTTATGAGTTCAACCCTATTGTGTAAATTTCGGTGCATCCAATCAGCTGATCCAATAAGCATTTCACCATTAATTGGATTTGATTCGCCATTCGCAAAATAAAAGATTCTTGAATGCTCTAGGAAGCGTCCGATGACAGAAATAACTTTGATATTTTCCGATAGTTTTTTTATTCCTGGCTTTAAACAGCAAAACCCTCTCACGATAAGAGTTATCTCAACTCCGGCCTTACTCGCTTCATAGAGAGCTTCAGTAATGACCTCATCTTCCATTGAATTCATCTTCGCTATAATTCTTGCAGGCTTCCCAGCTTTCTTATTCTTAATCTCTTGTTGAATCTTGGTCATAAAGCTCGATTTCATATTAATCGGTGCAATTAAAAGCTCATGATAGTCTGTTTTAAGGGAGCTCCCTGTTAGATAATTAAAAACCTCAATCACTTCTGAAGCAATCTTTTGATTACAAGTCATCAATCCTAAATCAGTGTAGAGATTTGAAGTTTGGGAGTGATAATTTCCTGTTCCAATATGAGCATAACTCATCATCTCACCATCACTCTCCTGCCTAATAACAAGAGTGGTTTTAGTGTGTGTTTTCAAACCTAAAATTCCATAAACGACATGGACCCCGGCATCTTCAAGCTTTTGGGCCCAGACAATATTCCTTTGCTCATCAAAACGTGCTTTCAATTCCACTAACGCAACAACTTGCTTACCCTTCTCTGCAGCCTTTATTAAATTTCTGATGAAAGGTGAATTATCGCCGGTACGATAAAGAGTCATCTTTATTGTTAGGACATGAGGGTCGTCAGCTGCGGCGGCAATAAACTTCTCCACACTCCCAGAAAAGCTTTCATAAGGATGATGAACAAGGATGTCTCCTTGACGGATAAGTTGGAAAATATTTTGATTCTCAATAATCGCTTTGGGAATAACCGGAGACCAAGGTTTAAACTTAAGGGCCGGTAAATCTAAATCAACAATACTTTTCAGGATTGAAAAATCAATTGGGAAATCCATCTCATAAATATCTTCATCATTAATCTCAAGTGAATCTTTTAAAAAACTTGTGACACTTGGGTCTGTAGATTTATGGATTTCAAGGCGCACACATTCAGCGAGCCTTCTCTCCTTAATACCCTCTTCAACTAAAATAAGTAAATCTTGGGCTTCATCCTCGCGGTGATCAACGTCTGCATTTCTAGAGACCCTAAAAGGAACGGTTTGTTGAATTTCCATCCCAGGGTAAAGCAAATGGAGATTTGATCTCACCAGAGTTACAGTTGTGACGAATCGAAACTTTTTATCTCCCTCTGCTTTTGGCAGAGCAATCAGTCCTGGTATCACTTCAGGAATTTTAACTCTCGAAAAGAGAATTGAATCCGTTTGAGGATTTTTCAAAATTAATCCAAGAGAATAGGAAAGATTGGAAATAAAAGGGAACGGATGACCAGGATCGACAGAAAGTGGAGTGAGGACAGGAAAGATCTTACGACGAAAATAACTTTTTAAATATTCTTGATCATCGTTTAAGAGATCATCAAAGTCATAAACAAAGATGTCATGCCTCTCCAACTCACTCACAAGATTAAAATAAATATCTCTTTGCTTTTCGAGATCAATATTTATGTGTTTTCTAATGGCAGCTAATTGCTCTTGCGGAGATTGTCCATCAACTGAACGATGAGTCACTCCTGAAACAATTTGATGCTTGAGGTACCCCACTCTCTTCATCACAAATTCATCTAAGTTGGATGAGAAAATAATGAGAAATCTTAATCTTTCCAGTAATGGATTTCTTTTATCTGAAGCTTCATGAAGAACTCGACGATTAAAATGAAGCCATGAAATATCACGATTTAAAAAATGGGTTGGATCAACGTTGAAATTGATTTTTTTAGGTTGCCGGGTGGCACTTCGCCGTTTCCGCATAGAGCTCCATTAGTGTCTAATTATTAGGCAGTGGCTTCCCTGCCGTGAAAAATTTAGTCGCTTCCACTCTCTAGTTTAAAAGCAGGTCAGATTCTCGACAAGAAAATAACCCCCTGAAATAATTGCCGAATTCCCGCCTCTTTCTTGCCTTTGTACAATTGACTGATTTTGGCACCTATCTTGAAAGGTCTTTAACTAAAGTGTTCCTTATTTGAGGGGGTCCTGTATGAAATCTTTTTCAACAACTTTTCTGGCCGTCATGCCACTCTTTGCCTTATTAACGATGTCACCAGCACAAATTGAGAGCTCATACCCTAGTCGAAGTATTGCTTCAGTAGAAGATGAAACAGTCTCATCTTCATTTCCTAAATATGAAGCCAGGGCCGCCCAAATTGATCGGACAAAAATCACCATCGATGCAGATCTGGATTTATCGTGTTTCTCTGATCGTGGACAGGCTTTCAGAAACCGCCTTTTAGAAGAAAGAAAAAATTATAAAGTCGACCTCGTTGATAAAGAAGGTTCTAAACTTCAGAAAGGAAGAGTCCAAAGCTTAGTTCAAAGCTTAGTAGAGCTGGAAGAAGATTTTAAAGCTCTTAAATCAAAAAGTGCTTGGACACCTGACGGTGAAGAGATCGCTAAAAAAACGATGTCAGAACTTAAAACAACTCTAGAAAGCCTTCTCATTGATGAAGTTGAAAATGAATTGTTAGTGCTTAAAAAAGAGCTGAAAGATAAAGAAGTGGTTAAAGAAGAACCTAAAGAGGAACCAAAGGAAGATCCTAAATCAGATCAAGATCAAAAAATTTGTGATCTTGAGGATAAAAATAAAGTCCTTTCTAAGCAGGTTGAGGATCTTCTGGCCGAGCAAAAGAAAATTCTTGATACGATGTTGGGCATGAACACCATGATGACTCAAATGCATCAACAAAACCAGCGCCAGCAACAGACCTACTCTGTACCATCTTGGCTGCTTTCAGGTTCTTTAGTTAACCCCTACCTTCAGTATCCGTACCAATCTTCTCCAACAATTATCATGATTGGAAATCAGGGTGGTCCGGTGATGGGACAGAATGCCTATGAACAAGGAGCTTTCCCTGGCCAATTCCAGTATCAATCTCCCTACCAATATCAACCACTGCCTCAAACCTATGGTCCTCAATGGAATATGGAGCCCGAATACTACTCACCATATTCAGTATCTCCTGGCCAATTTGGCCAAGGACCTTTGATGTCTCCTTATAGCTTTAATTTTAGTTAGAAATTTTAGTCAACTATAAGACTCCCTCAAACAAACGCTCACTAAAAAAGTGAGCGTTTTTTACTTAGGAAAATTCTGCAACTTGCCGAAAAATTCATGAACCCACCTGCGAGGGTCTTATGAATGAACTAAAAAAAATTGATAAAGAAAAAATGATTATTCGGGCCTGTCATACTTGCTCGAAAATTTCTGAGGCCAATCAAGAACTTGAGCGATGCTTGCATTGCGGCAAGGCTTTTCTCCCCCTCCGATATTTTGAGAAAATTCACGACTTTAAAGGTGAAAGCTGGAAAAAACATTTTTCCTACGCTGACGAACTTGAGAATGAAGATCTTATCAAGGGGCTATTTGTTTTGTGGTAAAGTATGTTAGTTTCAATTCATGGAATTAACTTCACAAGAATCAACAACTCAACTACACCCTGTTATTGCACGACTTTTTAAAAAGCGTGGTTTTAGTCCGGATCAAGTAGCAGAAATGCTGTCCTGGAATCTTAAAGAAATTCCTGATCTTACTCAGATGAAAGATCTCGCCAAATCTTCTCAAAGAATTTTGAAGGCCTTAAGTGAAAATGAAAAAATTGGTATCTATGGGGACTACGATGTTGATGGAACAACCTCTTGCGCTCTTCTGTGGCATTTTTTTAAATCAATCAATGTTGAAGTCGAACTCTTTCAACCTAGTCGATTTATCGAAGGCTATGGAGTCCATGAGTCTTCAATTGATCAGGCCTTAAAAAAGAATGTTGCCGTCTTAATCACAGTTGATTGTGGAATTACCGCTACGGCCACTGCTGAATATGCGAAAGGAAAATTAGATCTTATTATCACTGATCATCACAGAGATGCAGCTGCTCACATTCCTGAAGCCTTTGCAGTCGTTAATCCTTGTCGTCGAGATGAGCCGGAGGATTCACCACTGAGATGCCTCGCGGGTGTTGGAGTCGCCTTTGCTCTATGCTTACAGATTAAAAATGATCTGGCCAAACGGGGTCAAGAAACTGCTAGCCTCTATCCTCTTTTACAATTTGTAGCCATCGGGACCATTTCAGATTTAGCTCGAATGAATCCTCTCAATCTACGTTTATCAAGACATGGCCTAAAACAGATCCCTCATACTCAGTACCCCGGAATCAAGGCCTTCTTCTCGCCTGAAGAGCTTCTTGCTCAAAGTATTACCAGTGAAAAAATAGGGTTTCATGTTGGCCCACATATCAATTCAAAAGGTAGGCTTGATCATCCTGAAAGAGCTTTAAGACAACTGATCGCTCAAAACTTTAATGAAGCCAGAGAGCATTTTTCTCATCTCGAACTGGCCAATCGTGATCGTCGCACAATTCAGGCCGAAGTTTTTTCAGAGGCCAAACAAAACGTGATTGATTCGATTAAAAGTGAAGAACTTAAAATAAATATTCTCTACCAACCTCATTGGCATGAAGGTGTTATTGGTATTGTGGCTTCAAAACTGGTTGAAACATTTGAAGTGCCGGCGATCGTTTTTACCAATGCTGAAGAAGCAGGAGTGATAAAAGCGAGTTGCCGGAGCGCCGGGGAATTAAATATTTTTGATCTCCTCGAACAATGCAAAGATCTCTTTATTAAATTCGGTGGCCACAAAGCAGCTGCTGGGCTTTCTATGAAGCTAGAAAACTTTTCAGCTTTTAAGATTAAAATGAATCAGCTCTTAAGCTTAATCCCCCTTAATCTCAGAACTAAAACTTCTAGCTTTGATATTGAAATTGGACTTGAGGAGATTGATGCTAAACTGGTCAAGGATCTACAAATACTTGAACCATTCGGCCCAGGCCATGAGCGCCCCGTCTTCAGAATGAAAAATGCTCAAATAGCCTCTTATCGCATCATGAAAGATGCCCATGTTCGTTGGAGCTTTAATAGTCCACAGAATCCCAAATCAACTATTCAAGGTGTGAGTTTTAACTACCTAGGAAAGTGGAATGAGGCGACTCCTGAAGAACTCTATGCCCTCCAAAACAAGAATGGCCTCACTGTTCAATTTACTCTTAGTATCAATAGGTTCAATGGAAACGAATCAATACAATTAATGGTTGATCGTCTCATTCCTGGCCAATTAAACTAAGCGATCCGGCGGTACCATTTTTTTCTTTTCTCTATAAGTTCTATCAATAACTTGGAAACTTAAATGATAATCTTTACCACAGGTCTTGCCGGCCCAAGATGAAAATGTTTATTTAGAGGGATCTAGGAGTTTTTTATGAATAAATTTATCATCTTATGTTCCCTCTTCATGGCCTCATCAGCTTTTGCTGGCCCTATTGAGGATGCTGTCCTGAAAGTTGAAACAGAAAGAAACGCTCGTTGTGTTCAAACGTCACGAACCATATTTAGTAAATGTATTGGAACTCCTGCCACATGCTTTTACAGCATTAAATACAAATGTTTATCCCCAGATAAAGACTTTGATCTAAAAGTTAAGGTTCGGGAGAATTACCTAGAAACCGTTGTGACAAAAATTGTCATAAAATCAGCAAAGTAAACAGTAATACTCAAATTTGTACGAAGTTAAATAGGCTAACAATAGGCCATTAATAAACTCTTTGGCTTCTCAGATTGATATAGTCATCACCACACGAACTCTGCTCGTTTTGGATGGCGCTGCCTCAACTCTAAACTCGAACTCGTGGCCTTCAATGATGTAAAAAAGCAGCGTTGGGAGGAGAAGATCGGGGATCTAAAAATTAATGAATGGCAGGATATGAAAATCAAAATGGATAAATTTAATTATATTTTTCTTTTGGTAGTAAAACAGTAAAAATGCCTCATAGAGTGAAGAGGAGGAGCTCTGCCCCTCCATTTCATTTAGATCTAGCTTCTTTTAATTTCTAATGACTGAATCACAACATCCATTTTCGGACGATCCATAGCACCAGTTGGTGTATCTCCGATTTTTTTCACGACATCCATGCCTTTAACAACTCTTCCAAAGACAGTATGACGACCATCAAGATGTGGAGTTGGACCAAGAGTAATAAAAAATTGTGAACCGTTTGTTCCAGGGCCAGCATTGGCCATAGATAAAATACCTTCAACAGAGTGGCGAAGATTTTTATCAAACTCATCAACAAAGCGATATCCCGGGCCTCCTCGGCCTGATCCTTCTGGGCATCCCCCTTGAATCATAAAACCACGAATCACTCGATGAAAAATAAGGCCATTATAGTAAGGACCTTCTTTAACTGTAGGTTGTCTTCCTTCTGCCAAATTGACAAAATTCCAAACTGTTTCAGGAGCTTCCTTAACATTAAGCTCAATTTCAAAATCTCCCATTGATGTCTTAAAAATGGCCGTTAAACCATTAACGTTTTCTTTGTAATCAACCTTATCCTTTTTCATCATCCCAAACATTTCTATCTCCTTAAGGTAAAATGAATTCGATCATTTCTTTATTTTTTGAGTTTAAGAATTCTATCTTTATTTCAGGGCCAAATAATTCCTGCAAATAAATTTTGAGACCTGGTATCGGCTTCATTTCTTTATCAAAAGGACTTAACCATTCAGCTGTAATAAGTCCAAACCCAATACCATCAAAATTCTCCTGCACGAGCCATTGCTGAAGAGATTGCTTCGATTGGCAACTACTCAGAAGTACCGTGTATTTTTCGTCAAATTTTGAAGACTTCATGAATTGCTTTAATTCTTGATCAGTGAAAGCTTCGATCCAAATCACCGCAACCTGATCCACTTTTGGGATCTTCAAACTTTTAACACCACCACGAACCTGCTCAAGCGTGTTAGTAAAAAAGCTTGCTTGCTCAATCGGTTTTAAAAACTTTATAGCAGATGCCCTAAAATAATTTTCTAAGCGCTCGTTATATTGCGCCTGGAGCTCTAGAGATTCTAAGTAGCTCAGTTGATAATTTTCTTTTAATTTTGAAAAATTCAAGTAATGAAAAGAACTTTTTTTAAAACAACCACCGGCAGAAGAAAAGTTACTCCACGCTGGTAACTCTGGTAAAAAAAACTGCTCAACACCAGAACTTGTATAGGCCAGTGAAGGATCGTAATCTTTTTTTAAATCTCCAGAACTACAACTAATGAGCGTGAGCAGGAGTAAACAACTTAAATATTTCATTTTCTAAACCTTTCAACCGATTCAAATCACTTTCCCAAGATTTTTCAAAAGAGATTGGACTTGGGTTTAACACAAAAAAACCTTTTTCATCTGGGCTGAGATTAATCTCTAAAGGCTTTCTTTCAAAATCTAAGGCAACAAGAACTCTATCTACGCCTATTGTTTTAAGATCAAGGAGATTATTTTCTGGCTGTTTTAAACCCTCTCGAAAATCAGGTTTTTCAAGGGTTAAAAATAATCTTTTTTTATCAATCAATTGATCGACTGCCGTAGCATTATGACCTGAGAAAAAAACTAAACGAGGAATAGGTTCAACCGGTCTTGGTATTTTTGCCTGAACAAAATCATCAAGCTGTTGCCATTCTCTTAATTTATGATGAAAACTCGTCGTCTCTTTTTCAAATTCAGATTCAAAATAAATCATAACGTCTTTTAACTGATTTTTAAACTGCTCTTGTGCCTCTTCCATGAACTGAGCAAATGGCCAATCTTCATGAGAAATAATAAAAAGTCGATTGCGCTCATCTTTAAGCCAAGGAGAGAGAGTCATAAGAATTTCAGCAGCTAATGGTGAGGAGCCTATGAGCACAAGCTCCCTCATCTCTGAAATGAGGCTTGAGTTTTTAACCAAATCTAAAGCCTCATGACCATAACTTAAATGCTCTCGAGAAACTTTCTTTTCTCCGAGCGCGTGACCTGTGACAGATAATGATTTTATCCAATCACTTTCTCTTAGGTCCAAGACAAGATCAAAATCTTCATACATTTCAAGATGAGTTTGAAGTGAAAGAACTAATTCTTGAGAAAGTCTTTCAAATGTTTCTGGATTTTGCTGTTCTTGCTCTTTGATAAATTCTTGAGGATTTACTTCATAAGTAAGTCTGAAGAGATCTAAGAACCGAGATTTCCCCTTTGGAGTTTCTTTAGCAGCGAGGTATCTCTTGGTGATACTTGATACTTGATGGAATTTAACTCTCTGTTCTTGTGATAAAAAATTTACTAAAGGAAGAAAATATTGATTCTTCCAATTCTCATAGTTGAATTTTTTCTCAGCAACATAGGAGAGATTTAAAGTTTTAAGGATATCTAAACCGTTTGATGAAATAAAATATTCAGCATCTTGATCCTGTTCAAAAATAGATCGGTTTATTTTTGAATCATGAATGAACCAAGTCACAGCTGCACCATGAATATGGAATCTTAATGAAGCTTCAAGAGCCAGTGCATTTGAACCAATTATTGCTAATTTCATAAAAAAAAAGACCTCAATTATTGAGGTCTTTATGCTAACAAAAAATTATGAAGAGGGCGACGTTTAAAGGAAGTAAACCTTGCTCTCCCCTTTATCCAGGCAAGAAAACTCAGCATACTGATAAATAAACTCAATAAAATGTGACAGGGCCTTAAAACTTGGTAGGCCAGTATCAAATTCACCGCCCAAACGTAACCATGCATCACCCTGCTGATCAATATATTCAGTAGCGTGTCGAACATTGACTACGGCCGGAATATAACTTCCCTTCGTAAAAAAGAGCTTTAAGGTAACCTCTGTGCCGCTTTTGAATTGATTTTTGGCCTTAAGACTAAAAGGCAGCTGAAACTGGCAACCGTCTTTAGATATATCAACGAGATTAACAGGGTAACTTGAACCCTGATCATCAACTACTGAATAAACTCCTAAAAACTCTTGGAAGACAACTCTTTCAAAAGTTCTTCGCTTTTGCTCAATAGATTCTTTTCTTTTTTGGTTAAAATCTACAACTTTTTTATCACTCGACATGGATACTCCTCGGTCAGTCATATCCCTATCGGATTCGCATCATGAGACTTGAAATATTTTCCTTAAAAAATTGATGATGAGTTTAATTGACCTAGTCGAATACCTGAGTAAAAAACTTCAAAGAACTATTTTTTCCAGTGACTCGATCTCAATTGGATGCATGAGATGATGCGCTAACCGTTCAAAATGATCAGTTAAATCTGTTATGCAAACCCTAATTCTTCTCTGACTATTAGCTGAAAACTTTGCTTGGTTATTAAAAAGATGTTCAAGCTTTAAAGCTAGGACATCACCAGACTCAACAAGGGCCACGTCGGGACCAAGAACTTTTTTAAGATCCTGTTTAATGACAGGATAATGAGTACATCCAAGAATCACTGTCTTAAAATCTTTGGCCAGAACGTCAGTTAAGTACTTTTTTGCGACCATCTCAGTAATAGGATCATCAACCATTCCTTCTTCAACAAGCGGAACGAAAAGTGGGCAGGCCTGTTCAATCACCTCAACGGAATGATTTAACTTTTTTAATGTATCTCGATAAGCATGAGAGCGAATTGTTGCAGAAGTTCCTAGGACAGCAACTTTTGAATCCTTGGCAACATTCAAAGCAGCTTCTGAACCTGGTTCTATCACATTAAATAAAGGTATCCCTTCAAAGTCGTGTTCACCTAAAAATACTGTAGAGGCAGAATTGCAGGCAATAATAATTGCTTTTACATTTTGTTCCTTGAGGAAGCGCAATATCTGAAGTCCATAACGACGAATCGTTTCTGGTGATTTATTTCCGTATGGGAGTCTTGCGATGTCTCCTAAATAACAAAAAGACTCTTGTGGAAATCTTTCGGCCAAAACTTTAAGTACCGTGAGTCCACCAAGTCCTGAATCAAAAATGCCAATGGGCCTATTCATTTCTTATCTCGAGTTAAAATGTCTTTAAGTTTTCCAACTTTTTCTAAATTCTTTAAAAGCTCTGGAGAAAGTAAGCCTGACTGAGTTAAAAGTTTATCAGATAACATAATTTTTAAAAAATCTTTCTCCCAAAGAGGAGCATAATGAGTTTTTGAACGAGAACGGGCAAGGTCCATCGCGACTCGAAGAGATTGAGTTTTAACTTCTGGAAAAATGACTTTGGCCGATGAGCTAGAAACAACGGTTGGGTGATCAAGACTTTCAGTGAGTTTTTTACCAATTTGTGAGTGTTCAGGAATAGCATAATCCAAAGCTTTTAATAAAACTTTAGTTTCAACTTCAGGGATCTTAATTTTTTTCCTTTTAAGACCAGCAAGTTCTGCATAGAGATCCATGAGTTCGCCATAAGTTGCGACATCATCACCGCCAATTTCAATGATCTCATGTCCTGAAATTTCTTTTTCAATCGCCAGTTCAAAATATTTTAAGAGATCACCCAAGGCCAGCGGCTGACATGGTCGATTAAGAAGATCAAACTGAGGTCTAAAAGGTAGTCGTTCAGTTAAAGCTTTCAGCATTTCAAATGAAAGTGATCCTTCTCCAAGAACAACACTCGCCCTAAATTCAATCACCCCAAGACCACTCGAACCTAGAATGGCCCCAGTCAAATGACGACTTCTTAAGTGAGGTGAAAGATCTAACCCCTTTGGTCCAAGTCCACCTAGGTAAATGACAGATGCTCCACTTGAACGAATCCAATTCACAAAGTTTACAGCAGCTGTTGACTCTAAAAATTCAAATTGCTGACTCGTTTCTTTAAGTCCATGAACGAGATAAAATGCTTTATGTATAAGCCCTAGCTCTGGCAGACTTTCAGGTTTAAGTAAATCACCTTCAATCCAATTCACTTTTTTGTTTGGCGATTGAATACGATCTAAAGAACGTACGAGTGCCGTGACTTCATGACCAGCTTCAACTAATTGATGAATCAGCGCCGTACCAACAAATCCGTTAGCACCAGTGACAAGAATTTTCATACTTTTACCTTTTGATCAGAGATCACATACCATTTTAAATGCTCGCCGAATGCATTCATCACGAATAGATGTAAAACGGCTTGAGTCCAGCGGTAGATAAACCATGGAAGAGATGGCCTAAATTCATGGATAGCAGCCATGACATATTTACGATCAAGAACTTCTCTAAATTCAAGTCGTCCCCTCTCTTGTTTGGCAGAGAGAAGACCACCGACGATGTATAGGAGCTGACGATCAGGTGTACTGCGCTCTACACTTCTTTCAAGAATAAGTAACTTCAGGTTGGGATCTATGAGATAAAAAGTACACCTATTGCCATCAAGCTGAACGCGTACCAAAGTCGAAAAGAATGTCGGCAACCATTTAAAATATTCTTCTGCCACCCATTCTGCACTTCGGCCAGGGGGTAAAACTAATCTTTGGATTGATCGAACATCCTTCTCTTTGGGCATAAATCCACTGAAGCTTTCTCTCGCAGGAGTTAGTAAAGAAATTTGCAAAGACTCATCCAGAGAAGTCGATATATCTACTGGAAATGGCCACATACGCATGGGAGATGGTAACATTTTATGTTTTAAACTTAAGACCAAGGGATAAACTAATTTTTTCGGCACTCCTGTAACAAGAGAAACCCAAAAACGTGACATCGCCAGAGGTATGATATTAAGAGTAAAGAGCTTGCTTTTTTTGCGAATTTTTTCACCAGCTCTTTGAATCAGTCCTTGGTAGGAAACGACCTCAGGCCCAGCGATATCAAAAACTCTTCCCTGAATTTTTTCATCGTTTAAGATTCGGCATAAAGCTTTCACCATATCCTGAAGGGCCACAGGCTGAGAAAGTGTTTTAGTCCATGCTGGACAAATCATAATAGGTAAACGGCGAATCAAGCGCTCTAGGATCGTAAAAGATGAACCTTGAGGACCTATGATGAGACCGGCCCGCAGAACTGACGTTTTAATCCGAGAATTAACAAAAGTTTCTTCCACTTCGAGTCTACTTTTTAAGTGCCAAGAAAGCTCTTCGCCTTCAGGTATCATTCCTCCAAGATAAATAATATGCTTTAGATTTTGAGATTGAACGGCCCTGATAAAATTATCGGCCATAATCAGATCAAAATCATAAAATGTGCCTTGAGATAAGGAAGCTGAAGGTAACATGGAATGAACAAGATAATAGGCGACTTCACAGCCCTTCATGGCATCAGAAATATCTTTTAAAGAATAGAGATCACACTTTTTCCATGAAAGTCTTGGATGGTGACTTGTTCTTGCACCTCTTGAAAGAGCAACAATTTCGTTATTCTCATCGGCCAGTAAGGATTCAATCAAGGAAAGACCGATGAATCCACTACCGCCCGCAATTAGTATTTTTTTCATATTATGCCCTAGCGAATGTTCACACGAGTGTAGCATAATCAAAGAATGATTTTTATGAGAATTTTACCTGGTGTCCTCAAAGAGCTTATGAAGCATGTTCCCACAGTGCTCTTTGAAGTAGTTGAGTGGAAAGTTCTTATGCAAGAACTCCCAAAATTATCTCGAAGACTCCTGCAAAAAGAAGGTTTTGACTCCTTGTTCACTCCACAACGCCTGTACTTAGAGGCATTTGGAATAGATCTGGTCACCACTCACGATTCAAGACCTCAAGCAGTTTCAAGTGAGGTCAAGGCCAAAAAAATACTCAGCCTCTACTTTGCTCAGCTTTTTTCGCCCCATGGACTTTTCCTCGACCTTGGACCCAATCATCTTGACATGAAGGATCAGAGATTAATTTATAATCCCAATGGTCTTTGGACAAAATTCAGACCCGAATTTTCTCAAGGATTAAAACAAATTTATGATGGATTTTTTTTAGAACAAGAGAATCTTTTTCATGAAGGTCTTTTGGCCTGTGGACTGACTTCAAAGAGCTGGCCTCTCGAAGATCGTCTTGCACTCGCGAATCTTTTTAAATCCCACTTCGGTCCGTCATTAACAGAAGAAATGAACTTTGATCTTGAAACATTTAAAGCGTCATTTTTTAAGATCGCTGATTTTATGTTAGAAAAGAAAGTTATTATCTCTACTGACTTTCTCTATTTAGGCATTGCTCTTGTGACATTATACTCAAGCCTTGAGCGGTCAAAAAAATCCCTTAATGTGAAAGAAGTCTATAAATCTGTAAGATCCCAACTAGATTCTCATTAATTCACGGGCCTCAGTAAAATCATTAATCAAAAAAGAAGTTCTTGATTTTAACTCTTCTAAACTATGGCTCGTTGCTACTCCAATAATGTGACAACCAGCACTGCGGCCAGCATCTAATCCTGCCAGTGAATCTTCAAACACAACACAATTCTCGCCAGCAAGACCCAATGAAGAAAGACATTTCAAATATACTTCCGGATGAGGCTTACCTTGCTTGACCTGAGTTCCATCGACGATCACATGAAAATAATTTCTCAGTCCAAGAGTATCGAGAGTGAAATCAACATTCATAGTCGGAGCTGAAGTACCGAGAGCAATTTTGGCGCCCATTGTATGAAGGTATTTTAAAAATTCGACTAAACCATGATGGGGTTTCATATCAGCGCGATAAATGTCTTGATACCTGAGTTCTTTTTCCATCGCATAGGAAAGGATGTCACTCTCTGAAATTTCACCAAAAATCATGGTAAAAAGATCACGGTTGGTTTTACCATTAAACTTCTCGCGATAAATTTTATCATCAAGTTCAAAATTATATTTTTTTGCAAATTCCATCCAGGCCTTAAAATGGGACTTGTGATTATCCACAACCACGCCATCCATATCAAAAATAAAACCTTGAATGTTCTGCATAAAACCTCTCATCAATCTAAAAATCATTTTACTCTTTTTGATCAAAATGACTATGATTGTTCTATGATTCATTTTAAAACGGCACAAATTGATGAAGTCGAACTCATTACAAATTTAGTAAATTCTTCCTACCGAGGAGATTACTCCAGGAAGGGATGGACCACTGAAGCTGATCTTATAGAAGGCCAGAGAACTGACGATGCTTCAATCATCAAGATGATTCAAAATCAAGGTGAACAAATTGAAATCGCCCTCAATTCCCAGGGGAAAGTTGTGGGATGTGTTTTTCTTAAGCGAGAAGATGAAAGTACATTATACTTCGGCATGCTGACGGTTGAACCTTCCCTTCAAGGGTCCGGTCTTGGCAAAAAGATTCTTCTCCATATTGAGTCACTTGCAAGAAAAGAAAATAAAGACAGAATCCGCCTGACGGTTATTACTCAACGTAAAGAACTTATCGAATTCTACGAACGGCGAGGTTTTAAATCCACTGGACGAGAGGAAGACTTTCCCTACCATGACCCTACTAATGGCAATCCCAAAATAAGCAATCTCAAATTAAAGGAATACATCAAGAGATTAGAACGCTAGAAAAGCTGTATGTCAGTTTTACAGAGTTGTCTAAAATTTAGTCACTTTTTGATTAACTTATTAATAAGACGAATCTCCTCCTCTCTTAAGATTGGCCCGTCCTTTGCTGTATAAGAGCAAAGGGGTTTTTATGAAAAAATCAATCGTGCTTTCAGTTTTTCTTTATGCTCAAGTAGCTTCAGCACAAGATTTATCCCCACAAAATCTACTTTCCATCTGCCAAGGGAAATCGAATCCCTCTCAAGCAAGTTCAAGTACCTCTTTAAAATTAGTTAATGTTGAAAATAAAGACCTCATGATAATTGATAAAGGCTTTTGCCAAGAATATCTGAAACAGCAGTCAGAAATAAAAGTCTCGCAATTAGCAGAAACTCTTGAAAAAGGGATTGAACAGACGGATTTAAATTCATGTCCACCAGAAAAGAAAATAGGTACTGAGTCTGATAAGTGGAAAGTTCGTTTTTATGCGAGCCACTCTTATACCACCTATTTTAACTCAGACATAAATTTTCAATCATCGCGATACAATGTCGAAATAAAAGATTATGAATGGGCAGAGAGAGGCTCTAGGGAATTTTTTACTCTTGAGGAGTGGAAAAAGCCAGGAAGTAATCCCTTTCAAATGATCGATGAGCCCACTAATACATTCACTGTGAGTCTTGAAAAAGATGGGCATGAGTTCTTTTTATCTGCTTTCCATCCTAAATTTCTTCAAGCTAACGATCAAGTCAAGCACATAAAAGGAACGATCGATGGAGTGGCCGTTGATGAAGTTGCTCCAATAAATAAACCTTTTGATGGCTACAACCAATCGCCTGGTGAAAGTGAGCTTGTGAGAAATCAAAATACTCATAAACAAATGACATTTGAGTTGGGTTATGGTCACCGTTTCACTTTACTCGATTCAAAAATTGGATCGCTCAATTATGTTCCAAGTATAGGTCTCGGAGTTATGGTGGGTGAAAATGTGACTGTCATGGTTAAAGAAGGTCAGTGGTGGGACTTTGATGAATACCAAGATAAACATGGAATCCAAGGCGTTGGTGGAAGTATTACCAATCGCCTCGAATTCAATACACCAAAAGAAAGATTCGGCGTTTTTTATGAAAACAAAATTGGTTATTATCACCAGGAGCATGGTTTTCTTGATGGGACTCAAAAATATAATCTAGGATTCATGGGTAACAGTGTTGGAATGAAGTTTATGATACATAATCCTAATAATAAAAAGAAATCAACTCCAGCTCTCTAGTCCAAAAAGAGGAACTGTTGGTCCAATTTCATTTTTATCTTTTTTAATATGTAAATAATCAAAGACTTTAATTAATTGGTCGGGGTGAAAAGTCCCCGACAACCAAATCTCCTTCTTTCCGTTGTCTATCCAACCTTGCTTTGGGGTCAAGGAGTCTAAATGGGAATGGAAAATTGTCCACTTGTTATTAATTTTGGTTGTACAGTATCGAAACATGAAATATCTGAAGTAAGCTGCATGTAAGGCCGAAGTTGTGACAAATCTTAGTTCAATTAGCTTCCCTACTTCGGTTAGAAACTCTCCCTCGCAAATATAAGTTATAGGTTTAAAAAAATTGATGCTTTTTAAGACCTCAGTCTGCAGATTATATTGATTATTTAATCCAATCCATTTTAATTCACCACTAGAGTTATGAGTCTTGAGGTTTTTTAAATGTTTCAAAAGGACTTCATTTGAAGGATTAAAAATAAGTGGAACTTCACCTGAGATTTTAGACTTCCACCAAGACCACATGAGAGACTCCTTTTTTTAATGGTACTTCATTTGCACAATATTCCTCATGGCCAACTAGGAGGATAAAAATGGAACGTTGTGAAAATTGCGGAAACAGTTATGCAAAAGTCTTTAAAATTATCATGAATGGAGCAACTCATACATTTGATTCATTTGAATGCGCTATTCAAAAACTTGCTCCCATTTGCGAGAGCTGTGGTACAAGAATTATGGGGCATGGCCTAGAAAAAGGGTCACAATTCTTTTGTTGTGCAGGTTGTGCACGAAAAATGGGCATCACGGAACTCATAGATCATGTACCACTCTCATAGAGAGCGGTACACATTTTAAAATTAATACGTATCATATTCATCACTAATAAAATCCATATAATATGGAGGGACATTTATTTCGTTGATCACTTTTTTAAGTCCCTCTATGTGACTAGCACAACGATAAGCCATTTTTTTCATCCGTCTTGTTGGAACCCAACCTTTAAGTGTCGCAACCTTATCATGCACAAAGACCTCTATTTGAGAGGCATCAATTTCAGGATGGAAAGTGAGGTTTAAACAAACTTCCTCCCATAATCTTTTATTAGGATCATAGTTTTTTGGTCCGAGACCGACAAAACTGAGTTCTTTGTCTTTTTCAAACTCAACTCCAGAAATTTCATAATATTGATGACTGCTCATCGCCCCCCCTCTTTTTAAATTCTTGTCCCAAATGGATAAGTTTCAGGAAACTTCAAATGATTAAAATGACTGCCGATAGGTACAATGGGATTTGTTTCATCAATAAACACGAAAGCATCATAACGTTCAGGTATGACACTTTGAACATAATTTCTTCGACTTTCAGATTCAGGTTGGTAAACAACACCAATCGCACGATGAGGAATCGGTTTTGATAAGGGGCCATTTTTTGCAGCATGATTGAAAATTGAAAACAACTGACGCCCATTCATTTTTTTGCCTAACTCATGAAATAGATTTTCAATACTTTCAGAGCGCCCATGAGGTATCATCTTAATCTCTGCGGGCCCATCCCATGCATCGGCTGCTAGAACAGCTCCAGAATTTGTTCCCATACCAATCAATGCGACTTTATTTTCCCCAAGGACTTCTCTTGCAAGTCCTCCTAGGGAAACATCTCCCTGGTTAACCATTTCAGTCGCCTTGTAATCACCAATATGAGAATTATGCGCCCAAACAACAGCCTTACTTTGATTCCCATAATGGTGAAGTAATGATTCTAAAGTGTCGAGCATATGCTCATCTCGAACATTCCAAGAATTTTCCTCACCAAAGATCATAGCGCGATAATAATCCTCAGAGTGTCTGAGAAGTTTTGCGTTCTGAATGAGATCCAGATAAACATCTGGAGAATCACATTTGGCCTCCAACCTCCCACTTAAAAGGTCCTCTAAGACTTTAAGGATTTCATTTTTACATCCTTCGGGAGCCTTAAAAAGTGAACGGGCATATGTCATTTCGTCTCGACTAAATTGATTCAAACAGGAAAAATATTTTTCTGCCTGCTCCACAGAGGCCGGATCAATTTTTTTCATTATTTTTATCACCTGATCCATTGAATCAAATAAAGAATAAACATCAAGCCCATGAATCCCAGTATTCTTTTTAAAATTTTGATTATAACTCTTTAGCCATTCGACAAATTCAGCAACTTCAGTGTTCGCCCACATCCACGTTGGCCAGCGATCATAGTGCCCAAGCGCTTGATTCGCATCTTCGTAGGTCTTATTTTTTACAAACTGATTTATTTTTTCTGTTGCAGGCCAGTCCCCTTCTATTGCAACGAAGTTAAAACCGTACTGACTGATAAGCGTTTGAGTGATTGCATTCCTCCATTTATAAAACTCAACTGTTCCATGCGTAGACTCGCCAATCATCACAACTCTTTTATCCCCTACAAAATCAATAAGAGGTGCTAAATCTGTCTCATCATTGAAGGCTTTTGTTGATTTCTCTAGTGCCTGCAAATAATCGTTTTGTATCATATTCATAATGCCTCCATTTTTATTGCTCTAACGCTCTGGTCCTGCCTAAAGTCAAAGGAAGGATGTCAAAGTGAAACTAGAAATTAAATGATGTATCTCAATTCATTGGCCATCTTTTACCTTAATTAATCCTTTAAATATTCGTCATCTACTATGCCTCTTCAGATTTAGAACTTATAAAGAAGGCTAAAGGAGTTTGCATGATCAATCCGACTAAAATGAATTGCACTGAATGTCCGGCACAATGTCGAAGCCTTTTTGAAGATCTCGGAGAAGAACTTCTTGATGAGATTAAAAATTTAAAGAATCATCAAATTTTCAAGAAAGGAGATATTCTTTTTCACCAAGGCTCTCCTTCATTTGGTTTGTATTGTATCGAACTAGGTAGTGTAAAACTTTTCACTCAAGGTGATGATGGACGCGAAATTATCACTAAAATTGCGATGCCAGGGGATCTAATTGATATCAGTAGTCTGTTCCATGCAAAAGATTATCAATTAAGTGCGAAGGCTTTAGGCACAGTTAAATCTTGCTTTATTGAAAAATCACAAATCAAAGAGCTCGTCAGGAAGAATGAGTCTATAAATTCTAATCTTTTTAAGTTTTTAGAAAAAGACCTGATTGCCGCCAATAGAAGAGGGAATGAACTGATTTTAAAAAACCTGAAAAGTCGCCTTGCCAGCTATCTTGTGCGCATGTCCCCCTCCCCCCAACTTTCCCGTGAGGAGCTTGCTGGTTATCTCGGAAGCGCCCATGAAACCGTCATCAGATGCCTGACTGAATTTAAAGACTTAGGCTATATCAGAGAAGAAAATCGGACATTCTATATCCTCAATCAGGATAAGCTTCATGAACTTAGCGGAGAGAACTCTTAAAAATATGTCAGTTTTTTAGACACATCACTTGAAGACGAGGGGATTTTTACAAATGCCCCTGTCTCAGTCATTAAAATCGCTATAATCCAGGCATGATAAAACTACTCATCCTCATCCTGGCGCTCTCCTCGGCTCTTGCTTTTAGTAAGACCTACGAATTCAAACAACTCTATCACAACCTTGGCTATGATAAGCAACAGGACTACTTTAACTCAACACCTGATCAAGTGATGAGCATCGAAAGTTATATCGACAAATACGAAAGTTTTTATTCAGAAATTAATAATTTTTTACGTATGGGTCCTGATAACTATGAGTATGAAGGGACAAGTCCTGAGCTTGCGGCCCAAAATGTTAGGGATATTGATCATATTATCTCAAAATCTCCCACGCTTCCTTCTAACATCTTCCTTTATCGCGGTTTGACTTTGAAATGGCGCCAAGACCGCCCCTTTTCTATTGGAGAGGAATTTGATGATAAGGCTTACGTTTCAACCACAACAACTTTTTCAGTAGCTGAATATTTTGCGAAGGGTTTAAGTTCAGACAGACACATGAGTAAAACGAAAGCATTGTTCGCTTTGTATTTTGCTCATCAAAAAGTAAAAGGTCTCCTTATTGATCAGGGAGAGGATGAAGTTCTTTTGAAGCATGGGCAAAAGTTTAAAATTATGAAAAGATCCCCCTCTAAAGATTATGATCTTTATCTCGTTCAAATTTGCTCTAAGTCATGTGAAGAAAGTGTCACGAATAAAGAGGTAACAAATTGGTGGCAAACACTTTCTAAGGCCAATTAAAATGAGAAAGATAAAAGACTTTAGCTCTCAATCCCTATATGGCTTTTTACTAGGCCTGATACTTATCTCACCAGCAATAACTAGGGCGAATATTGATAATGATACGGGCGTGATAGGGAAAGATGAACGCATCCAAATAACAGAATCAACTCAAGCTCCAGTTCATCAATCCATCGGCGCACTCTCCATTCGTTATGGAAACTTAAGTTTCAGTTGTTCTGGTACAGTTGTCGGTCCTCGACATGTTTTAACAGCTGCTCATTGCTTAAATTATAAAAATCACTATCCAGATAAAGTCACCTTCTACCCAGGGCTTTTAGGTGATCCGAAGTCGGGCAAGTTACCATTTGGTAAATTTATGTCATCCAAGATAAAAATTTATCCAGCTTACCTGAAAGCAAAAATAGAACACAATGATCTGGCCATGGTGATCTTTGATGAGAACTTACCTGTTGATATTTTAAAAATGGAAGTGGCCAATCGGAAGTTTCATTTAAGATTCACTTCACTCACAGTAACTGGTTATCCGGCCGATAAATTAAAAGGAACAATGTGGGAATCAAGTGGACGCAGCAAAATTAAATTTAGAGGAAATGCCGGCACCCACTCCTTAGATACCATGCCAGGGATGTCAGGTTCAGCGATCAGAGTCGGTAGCAAAATAATTGCGGTTCATAGCTCAGGCTCCACCAACTCCAAGGGCGTATTCGTTAGAAATACGGCGCACTTTTTCAGTGAGGAATCATTGAGTGTCGTTCAGGGATGGATTAAGAATTAAACACTATCCACTCATTCACCCTCTTAAGCTAGTCTTAGCCTTCAACACAACCTTGGTACAGGAAGCCAAGGACTGCTAACTTTATTGGTCATCAAGCAACGAGAGAGCTAGTCAGCCCTGAGACCTAAGCTTCTGATTTCACATTCCCCATTCAGGTTTATTTACCGTTCCCTTAATTATTAACTAATTAAAACGTTTTCCGTTTACGATGAGTAAAAGTAGTAAGTTCAAAACCTAGTCCATGTTTATAACAGGGGTTAAATTGGTTAAATTTTTCTTCATTATTTTTCTCGCACAGGTGGCCCTTGCTGATGTGGTCACAGAAAAAAAGCGTTTACATAAATGCTATGCCCTTTTCGTTCGTAAACCAATTCCAGAAAATCATCCACTGTGGATCTCTGTTTCTCAAGGGACCAAAACTGGTGTCACTGCTTGTATGGAGCTTATTTCTAAAGCAAATTTAGATGAATCTGGAATGTTGATCAATTCAAGTGATGAAGAAAGTAAGCGTATCTTAAGATCTTTTTCAGATATGAGCTTAACATTTTTTACAAATGATAATATTACGGCCCTTTTTACAACAGATGCAAATGATAACACTTCTGATGTCATTGATAGTATGGGAGCCGCTCATTTTTTTACACGCTCTATCTTTCACCCGACTTCTAACTTTAGTGATGTTGTTTCTCTTGATTACGCACTTTTGGCAAAAAGATCAGGTACGGTTGAAAGACGCTATTCAATTACACCTAAAAAGTATTCTCATGATAAAGGCTATGGGAATTATTTATTAAGTTTTTGGCAGGGATTTTTTCCTACTGATCTTAATAATCCAGTTCCTCCAACTAATTTTAATCCATTATTAGTTGAAACAGGAGAGCTTATTGGCCTTATCAAAGATGAGTCACCAGTTATTGTTGGTGCAGGAAATCACTCCCTCGGCCCCCTTTTTAACTCTGCTGGAAAGAATTTAAAGCAGCACCATGGAGCAGGGGCCATAGGAACTCAAGCCTACTTATTGTCCAACATAGATACGTTTCATTACCTTACAGATGGGGCCATTGAGATACATCGTACTTTGGGCAAAAATATTTTGGCCGATTTTTTATGTCGATCAGCGCCCTACCTAAGGTCCTCTGATATTGTAAGTGAAATTAATCCAAATTCTAATATCGATTTCAGAAAAGGATTCTCATGCATGGGATGCCATGCAGGTCAGGATAATATCGCAGCCGTTACGAGAAACTTTATTGTCATTGGAACAAATAATCTATGGAGAGAAAATAGAAGAGGTATTAGATTTGTAACTGATCCAATTTCTAGCAAACTACCTACAACTCCACTACCTGTGCAGGATAAAAATCCAAATTTTTATAAAGAATCTCCAAGTGGAAAATTATTTTATCGAAACTATAAAGGTGATCTCATAAACACTCCGCTCTCGAACTTAGCCTCTCTCGGTCAGGCAATTGCCGAGACAGAAGACTTTTATGTTTGTACGGCAAAGAAGTATTATAGAGCACTCACAGGAATTGAAGTCTCACTCGCCGACCCCGGGAATATCAATTCGATAGAATTGACTGAAGAACATTTGTCACAAAAACAAAAGGTTGTTGAGTTCGGATTAAGACTGAAAGAGACTCAAAAGCTTAAAGAATTACTACGAGATATTATTTCATCGAATGAATTCGTTTATCCTTCAGAATAAAGGATTAGGAATATAATGGGAAACTCTAAAAACAAGATGTCGCGAAGAAATTTTATTCAAAGTTCCCTTGCTGCGACAGCATCTGTTTCTCCTTTATCTATTTTTCTTGGAAATGTTTTAAGTAATTACATCTTGAAATCAGAGGCCCTCGCTCAAGGTGTTGACCCACAAAGCCTGATGTCCATTTTCAATATCTATATGGGAGGTGGACCAGCAAGATGGAACTTTGATTTACCACTTTCACCTGGTGCTGAGATGATGGATACCAAAAATCCCATGTTGATCACTCAATATGGCCAGAATGAAGGGTCTCCAGGCATTTATAAGTCGATAAATATCGGCGGGACTTATTTGCCCTGGTTTTGGAGCGGTAAACTTCCAGCTCCAAATGGTGCAGTTGTAGATTCATCTGAACTTGCACGAAGGATGTTAGTGATCAGAGGAGTTGAGCAACCAACTGATGGTCATATTCAAAATGCTGCCAGATTGTTGACTCCAATTGAAGGACCGAATGTAACTGGACTTCTGGCCGATGCCTCTTCTAGACCAATCCCTTCAATTGGTCTTTTAGGAAGTAGTCCTTTTTATAAATCTGGAAAAGGTGTATCCCATGCTGTCGTTGGCGCAAGTTCCAGCATGCTCGTTTCAGCAATGGCTCCATTTGTTTTGAGTTCAACAACAACCTCTAATCCAGGTCTTTTAATTGGAGATAGTGCTGCGAACATAGGATTTCCTATGGGTATAGGATCCAATCAGACAGGCGCAATTTTTGATCATTTTTTTGAAACGATGGCAAATAACTCTGGTGCTCTTCATAAATATCTTCCCTCAAGCTATCAGGATAGATTGAAGGCCAAACAACTTTTGAAAGGCCAATTTGGTGATCTCAAGAGCCTTTACACCACTCTTTTTGTAAAATACCAATCTTTAATCGATAGGGCCCTTTTTTCTACTGAGCCAGCTCTACAAATTTCAGGCATAGATGATCGAATTCTTGCTGGAAATAAGGACAACCCACATTGGAGAATGTCTATCCAGGGAGCCGGAGTAACATATGCTCAAAATCCAATTTACACTGGAGCAGATTTGCGGACATGTTTTGACAATAACCACGGGGGCGCCGACATCCCGAATTTAGCGAACTGTTTTGTTCTTGCAGAATTTATGCTCAAAAATAAACTTTCACAAAGTGTTTATGGAGTTGTGAGCGGCATTACTAATTTAAAACTAGATCAAATCCATTATTCAAATAATGGGGTCCATACTCCTATTGCGAATGAAATTTACCAATTTACACTTGATCAGCATTTTGATGGTGCCAATGTACCACTGTTAATGAACTCCAGATATTTTAAAGCCGTTTCAGCTTGTCTTTATGAATTAATGAGTGTCCTCCAATCAGAAAATCTATTTGGTAATACCATGTTTAATATGCTGTCAGAGTTTTCTCGCTCAACCCTACTTAACGGGGTGGGAACAGGACATGGTTATAAGGGAGCAGTTTTTTCTTGTTTTACAGGCAAGGTGCAACAACCAATTGTGATTGGCAATATTGGTCTTGAGATGTCAAGAAATGGCCCATTGGTGGATCGAGGTTATTGGGGAGCTGCCGCCCCATTAGAATCTATTGGAGGCCGTACCCTTAATCCGGGGAATGTAGCATCAACAGTTTCTGCGATCGTTGGAATCCCATCTCCTTCACCAAATAATATGTCACTCGTGAGGGTGGAGGGTGACACAATAATTCCTACCATAACTGAGAAAAGGAATATTGCTTGAGGATGAAATTAAAATTCATATTTCTTCTCCATTTTTTGATTTATTTAACAAGTTGCCAGAACCAGGGCAAAACTGATTTGATTTTTTCTGATATCGCCAATAATTCTAACGACTCCAGTGATGCAACAGAAACCTCAACCATTGAATCTGCAAATTCTCCAAAGGCGGAAATTGAATTACAAATTATTCTCGGTGATCGTTACTATATGTTAAATAAATTTATGGATCTTTTTAGCATACCAGAAAACCAAATGTTCCCAGATCATGCCCAGGTTACTTTATATGATAAAATTAAGCCTGCCTTATTTGAATTTGGTCTAATGGGTGGTGGTTGTGATTTTTATGCCTCAGTCAATGCCTGGCCTCCAGTTCCTAAGGATCCACTACCGGACTCAATCCTTTCAACTTCGACTGCTTTTTTATACAAACTTCAACCAGGTATTTCACAACAATTCTGGCAAGAATCATGCTGGCATTTTCATAAAAACTATCTCACTTTCATTGGAATACCGACAATGAATTGGACTCAGCCAGTAGTTTCCAGTCCCGCTAGATTCTCTGCGGTGATGCGAGTTTGCCATCTTGTCACAAAATCTCAGTTGTCACCTTTCTTAGTTAATAAAATGGGTTTCAGCTTAGACTCATTGCCAGATTTTGATACTCAGAATTTGACTCGCTTAATGGAAGCTTTTCATGCAGCATACGTTCCTAAAGCTGATGAGATCGAAGCATTGTCGCAAGTGAGAACGTTGTTCCCTGAAACTCTGACAAATGAAAATAAACTTGAGATGTGGAGAACGGCTACACAGTTAGTTTGCCAGTCCCCATTCTGGCAACATATCTGATCCCATGAATTAAGTTCAAATTTTTGTAAAGAGTCAGTTCAGAGGAAATTACACTGACGAACAAGCAGACTTATTAATTGGTGTACTGGCCTCAAATGTTAATAATGGAAATTGCAAACTGAAGTAATGATCGTTGGTTAAAAGTCTTGGCATCAAATCAAAAATGGCGCACTGGACAGGAGTCGAACCTGTGACCTACCGATTAGAAATCGGTTGCTCTATCCAACTGAGCTACCGGTGCGCTTAGCTTATCTTTAAAAACCCCATTGATTCCAAGGGGTTTAAGAATCAAAGCCTTTGAGGAACCAACTTTAAGTCCCTCTTCAAAAATTGTCAATCATGTCATGGTAATTATGTTACCCTGAAAGGACATATGATCATCCGCGCCCGTATTTTTCGATCTTCGAAACGACATTTTGACTGCCAGCGTTCAGACACCAGGGAAATGGTGACGGCCACTGCTTTGGCGACTCTCCTCAAAGAGGACCATCTTGTGGTTGGAGACTGGGTCGAAATCTCCCCTCCGCCTCCAGGGGGAGAGGAATGGAAAATCGAAACAGTTTTGCCTCGCCAAAATGCGATATTTAGAAATCTGCCAAGAGAACAAAAGAAAAAAGTTATCGCGGCCAATGTCGATATCATGCTAGTGGTGGCCAGTGCGACTCGACCGGCCTTTAAACGAGGGCTCATTGATCGCTACCTTGTTCGCTCAGACTACTGGCAGGTCCCCACCTACGTTATTTTTAATAAAATGGATCTCTATGATGCCGCCGAGTTTGATATTCGGTTTGAAGCAGACAGGCTGAAATGGATTAAAAGTGAATGCTTTGAAGTTTCAGCTGAAGATGAAAGTTATTCTCCCCAATTCATCCTTCAAGGTTTCCAAGAGCTGAAAGAAAAACTCAAAGGTAAAACCGCCATTCTGGTGGGGCATTCAGGGGTCGGAAAAAGTCGCCTCATTACAGAACTCTCAGGTGGGAAAATTAAACTTCTCAGTGGAGAACTGGGTAAGGCCAATAAAGGGGCCCATACCACCACATGGGCGGAACTCATTGATGGAGATCTTTTTACGTTAATTGATTCACCTGGCATTCGCTCTATGAGTTTAAGTGACCTCACTCAAGAGGAACTCATCATGAGCTTTTCTGATATTCAAGAATTTGCGACGAAATGTAAATTTTCGACCTGTACCCATGAGGAAAATAACAAGGGTTGCTTTTTTCAATCACTCGATAAAAATAAAAGAGAGGATGAACTCATCCTCTCTCGCTTAGATTCATATAAAAGAGTTCTAGAAGAAGTCAGCGTCATTCCTGACTGGCAAAAGAAGTAATCTTAGTGATTACCACCACGTCCACCGTGCTGAAATCCTCTCTCATAGCGATAAGGTGATTCCTTTTCAGAATCGACTGAAGAAATTCCTCTCTCATTATGATAAGAAGCACAACTTACCATTAGTCCAAGTACAAAAAAGAGGGCCAGTGTTTTTGCCATAAAGGGCTCCACGGAATGGGTTAACTCTCAATCTCCTCATCGGATTTATCGGCTCTATCATGAGAAAAAAATGCCGGTTTTTAATTTCCTCTAAATTCAGGAACTTAAAGAACATGTAAGACTTACATTTTTAAATTTTGTTCAGGCCCAGAGGCCCTTTTTAGAGGTAAAAAAGCCAAAATACTTACCCCAGAGGCTGACTATGAAGTCGATGATTTTGATTTTAACTCTTATTTTATTTTTAGGGCAAAATGCATTTTCACAGTCTGTTGAAAAGAATGTGGACTTCACAATCTCACCGGCCATCGTCAGCTCCGGAAAAATTCACATGGCCCTCGAATGGCTAACGCCCAATGATTTTTCGCTAACCCAAATGGGAATGATTGATCAGGCCAAACTACAAAATCTTTATCCAGAAAATAATCAAATCATTGCTTCTAAAATAGCCTTCATTGCTCGTAAATCATTCGCTGAACTTTCACACGCTAAAATGAATGAAGCCTCTTATATTGCCCATATGCTTAACTCAGTATCGATTTCGCCAAAATCTCAAGATATCTGGAAAGTGACGAATAAAGTGAGAGCTTACGGCCTCCCTTTCAAAGTCAGCTTTGATTTTCGCTTTAAAGAAGTCTCTTCAGCGACTTTAGGTGAATCCATAGCTCGATACTTTAGGGATGAAGCCTCTGGGATCTCAGGAACAGGTAAAGAAAGATTTCTTTTACTAGATATGACTAATTTCTCAAAACTTATGTATCGAAATTATTCGATTGTTTATTTGAAGGAAATCTCTCCCACTGAAACGTTGGTTATCTCTGGCTTAATTGCAGCTTTTGATATTAAAACCGCTAATGGCCTCTTTCAATTTCCTCCACTCTCTACCACCTACGACACAATGATGGGAAATCTTCGAACTCAAATTTTACATATGACTCAGAGTATACGCTAAATCTGAACATCATCTGTTGATGGGGGAAGTGGTTTACGTTCAGGTTTTTTTAACTTTATTTCAGGCACCTGAGTTTTTGAACTTCGATACGGTAAATGGACTAAAATTTTACCATCTTTCTGATCCATCTGGACTCGAGAGCCATCACAATCATCTGGCACTGGGAAAGAATTGCTAAACGACGAAGAGACAGTAGAGCCGTTGTTCTTTTGAACCGACTCACCTTTAATCGTAATCATCGCTGAGTTCACATCTATATTGAGTTTTTGCTCAGGACTTTGGGGTGTGATGATCAAGGTTCGACCATTAGAGTTCTCTTTCCACTCAGACTGAAAGGCATTTGAGCGGACCGAAAGACCTGAAAAAGATTCTGCCATGCTCTCTTCAAACATTTGTTCGATGTCTTTAAACATATCCTGATCAGGCCCAATACCATGAATAAGCTTATCCCTAATACGCTTATGGATTTCTTCTCTGAGCTCCATGCGCTTTCTCAGGCCATCATCACTTGGATTTTGGGCAAAAGAAATCATACGACTCACCAGCATCAAACCAGTGAAAAAAACTAAGAAAATAACCCCAAGGGTCACATACATCCTTCTCATATCCTCAACTATGGGCCTTTTTTTATTATCGTCAAGGGCCTCACCAGGTTGTGCCTTTTGACTCAAATCATCAAGAACCCAAAACTCGACCTTTCAAGACTTGAGACCTATAATTTTGATTAAATTTTAAGCTTTGAGGATGAATTCAAATGAAATTTCTTTTATTCCTTCTGGTCCTATCTTTTAATCTCTTCGCGGCTGATGACAAGGCTACGATCTCCCTCCAAAGATCCCAAGGTAAAATCGTTGTGAGTATTCTTCATGATGAAGGATGGCATACGTATTGGAAAAACCCAGGTGATTCTGGACTGCCCTCAAGTTTTAAATTTTTCTCCGCTGATAAAAAACCGCTGAAGCTCAAAGAATTTGAATGGCCGACGCCTGAAAAACATCTTGAGGCCGGAGATATTCTTACGATTGGCTATGAAGGTCTTCAACATTTTTTCTTTGAGGATCCTCAAGGAAAAATTGATGCTCATATTACAGTGCTTATCTGCAAAGATATTTGTATTCCAGGGGAAGCCAAGCTGACTCTCGCAGAAAATCAAAATTTTATTTCGAACCGTCCTCTCTCACCCTACACTGACGCTGAACTTAAGGGGGCTTTTGAAAAACTTCCAAAGGATTCAAAGCTTCCAGAAGGTTTTGAGTACTATCTCACACGCGTAAAAGATCAAAATCTTTTAACTCTTCACTACTCCTATAAAACGGCGGGCCCCAAAGCGCTACCAGCGAAACTGAATCTCTTAACTCCATTCCCGGCCCCACCCTTTGGCCATAAGAGGGAAACACTCTTTACCGATGAAAAAATGATTTATGGAAAAACTGAAATTGAATGGGATGGGGAGTACCAAGAACCACCAGTTGCACTCTCCCCTATTGGGTCCTTTGAAAAACCCTATGAATTAAGTTTTCTTTTAAATTTACCAGGCATGAAAAGTCCGGAGAAAGTTTATCTAAAAATTAAAGATTTTTCTCTGGCCTCTCCTTCACTTGATTCATTTTATAAAAAACTCACTCCCTTTGATGGCAAAAATAGTCCTACCATTCAAGGCCCTGCTCAGTCAGATAAAAGTCTTCTTAATTATCTCCTGCTCGCCTTCCTCGGTGGTCTCATCCTAAATCTTATGCCCTGTGTACTTCCCGTTATTTCCCTAAAACTTTTTGGAATCATTAAACATCAAAATCTCTCTCGTCCCTTACTCATGAAGCATAATTTTTCCTATACAGGAGGAGTGCTAGCGACCTTTATGGCCCTCGCTGGAGTGATTGTGGCCCTCAAGTCCCAAGGAGAAGAAGTGGGCTGGGGATTTCAGTTGCAATCACCGGCCTTTGTTCTGATCATGATGATAGTTCTTTTTATTATGGCCCTTAATCTCTTTGGTCTTTTTGAATTTAAAACACCTGGGGGATCAAAGCTAGGCAACACCCAACTTCAAGAAGGATTTGTTGGTGATTTTTTTAGTGGTGTGCTTACGACGATTTTATCGACACCATGTTCGGCACCCTTTCTGGGTACAGCTCTCGCCTTTGCCTTTACCGTGGGCAACGGAACTATTTTTTTGATGTTTACAGCTATTGGTTTAGGTCTGGCTTTCCCTTTTCTTATGACCGCACTATTTCCCGCTTCGTTACGTTTACTCCCACGTCCAGGTTTATGGATGGAGAAATTAAAATATTTTCTTGGCCTCTCGCTGCTTATCACAGTGATATGGCTTTATGATGTTTTTGTCAGTTTAGTAAACTTCGAAGTGATCAGTTGGAGATTAAATCTACTTTTTGCGGCCTGGTTTTTTTCCTTCTTTTTTATCAAAAAGATTTCCTCTTCGAAATTTTTTGCTTTCACTGCTTTTCTTTTGCCCATTTCACTTACTTATATTGCCGTGGCCAATTTAGAATTAAAAACCACTGAGAATAAAGTGGGCCTAGAAAATAAAATGTGGCAATCTTGGTCTGAAGAGAAACTCTCCCAGGAGAAAGGTCAATGGGTCTTTATGGATTTTACGGCCGAATGGTGTTTAACCTGTAAGGTGAATAAAAAATTAGTTCTTGAAACTGATTCTTTTCAAGAGCTCTCTCAAGAAAAGAAGCTGACTCTTCTCAGGGCCGACTGGACTAAAAGAGATGATCACATTACGCAATTTCTAAAAAGATATGGGGCGATCAGTGTGCCGGCCTATTTTCTTCAAAAGCCTGATGGAACAATTCTTTTTTTGGGAGAAACCATCAGCCTTGATAAAATTGAAAAAAATCTGAACTAGCTTTCCTCATCAAATTTTGGTGGAAGCATCATTAAGCCTTGAATGACTTCTCTAGGATCGTGCTGCTCATAGAGCACCTGAAATAGACCGGTAAAAATTCGGGCATTAATATTTTTACTCTGAGCTAGCAAGTGGGCCGCTTTCGTTGTCTTATAACCTTCAACCACAGATTTAGTGGCCTTAATAACATCTTCTGGACTTCTTCCCTTCGCAATTTCAATCCCAAATGATTTATTTCGAGATAGCTCACCTGTTGTGGTGAGAATGAGATCCCCCATTCCTGAAGGACCATAAAATGTTTCTGGTCTTGCCCCAAAGTATTGTCCAAAACGCAGCATCTCCACAATTCCACGGGTAATGAGAGCGGCACGGGTGTTATGGTTGTAGCCCAACCCCTCCATGATACCTCCAGCAATAGCGATCACGTTTTTTAGAGAGCCTCCCAAGAGGACCCCCTTCACATCAGTGGTTGGCAACGCTTTAAAAAAGGGAGTGCCTAGCATGTCACAAGCAGAAAGGAGATTAGATTTATCCTCGCCAGCAAGAGAAACAATTGTAATTTGCTTATCGAGAATTTCTTTTGCAAAAGATGGACCTGATAAATACATCAACTGAGTGCGATAAGAATCAAAATGAGTCTTAAAAATTTCATCCGGAAGCTTTAATGTCTCGTGGTCAATTCCTTTGGCCAGGCTGACGAGAGGAATTCCCTTATCTAGTAACTTGATCAATTCATGACGATGTGTGAGGCAAAAATCATCGATCGCCGCCATGGGAAGACCTGAGATGATGAGTTCAATATCTCCTTCGACCAAGGAATGAACCTCATCCCAAGAGAGAGCAGCCTTAAGTGAGCTAGGCAATTTTTGCCCAGGAAGATAAGTCGAGTTTTCCCCTCTATTAATCTCCTCATAGATATCTTGGGAACGGACTTTGATGATCACTTTTTTAAAGTTTTGGGCCAGCACGAAGCCCAGAGAAGTTCCGAAAGCACCACCGGCGAGAACTAAAGCTGTCTTGTATTTCATGACTTACCTTTTAAAGGCTAATAATACCCTTAATTGTACTCATCACTTCGTAAACATCCAAAACTTCTTGAGTACTTTTCATCAGCTTCCGGGCACTGATGGCTATATAATTGCCTTTTTTAGACGGAGTTTCCACAATCGAATAGCCAGGAAGTTTCGCTAAAATGAGGTTTTTATCATCAATTTTGACGATAAATTTGAATTCATAATAATCAGGCCACTGGTAACTCTCATCAAGCAATTCACGAAATTTTTGAAACTGATGCTGATCCATCGGGCATTCCCATTTAATCTAATTAAGTTATTGAAATTAAGATGATGAAAAATAATTTCAAAGAGTTAACTTCCCCTCTGAAAATTAAGTTTTCTCATCAGAGCTGACGACAAGGATTCCATAAGGCCACAGAAGGCTTTAGGGAGTTCCCTATGATCCAAGTATGGATAGTCATTCTCACAATGATGTCGATCACTTCTTTTGCAAGTGATTTCAACCACATTAAATTATCATCTCAATTTGAACAATATCTCACTCGTCCTAAATTGAAAAGCGTCTCTCCTCTGGGAGCGAAATCACTTTTTGGGTCTGGCGGTGTCGTAAAGGATGAATTTTCTGACAGAATGCGCACTGTGCTCTTGGGAGCAAACTCTGGAGCTGGGGATTTCAATGATCCTTTTCCCACCGACGGCGCCCAATCTCCACTCTTAGAACAAATTAGGCACCATCTTGAAGGTGCTCATCGTGAAATTGGTCTACGAGAAGTAACACAACTCGATTTTCTTAATCGCCAATTTAACTTAGGAACACAAAATCTTTCAGGATTTAGTTGGCAAAAACCTTACGGGGTTGTTCATGTCTACACCGATAGACAAGTAACTCCCAATCTTTTTGGAAGCAATTGGCTGATTCAAGATACCTTTACCTTTGATATTGAGGCCACAACCTTTCTAGAAAAGACAAATGAAGCTGGCATCACAAACATGAGTGCAGCAGAGATTGGTGCCTTTGCCGGTCTCACCTTCAAGCGAGTTTATACTTACTATCATTATGCAAACTCCTACCAAGAAGGATTGCGAGCTGACTTCTCAAAACTTTTTTTACCTTTTCTAAAGTTAAATCCCAATTCAATTTCTCGCATGAATCATGAAGAAATTATTAAGAGGCAAGATGATTGGACCGTGAGTGCTGGAGGGGTTATTTCGACTCCACCTTATTATGGTTTTTCATTTTCAGGCGGTATTTTGGCGCAGTTTGCGTATCAAAATATGGTCGCCGTTCAGCATAATCAAGTTCAAGATTTAACAGCAGAAAGAATTCGACTTTCTACGAAGTCAAAAACGTCAGCGACGGTTGGAGCATCTTTAAGTTTGCAAATCGATTTTTTTAAACTTTTGAAATTAACCATCATGAATGCTGACCTCACTTATGAGTATGCCTCGGCCAAAGAATTAACTTTAGGCATGAGTTCTCCAGAGTGGCAGCATGTTCAAACTCAGGTAGCTCAACAGAGAGAGCTTCAAGGCCTCCTCAATGGTTTTGGGCAAGTCTCACATTTGGAAAAGTATGTTATTTCTTTAGATGAAGAAGATTCTTCTTCTTTTGCATCAAGAGGGAGCCTTCTTATTTGGGGAAAACTAGCAAAAAATAAAACGGAACAAATTCGAGTTATAAAAGACAATCAAGTCAGGACCTTTTTTAAATCCTACGCGCAAAATATTAGAGTTGTGCAAAATGTCTTTAGTCGTCTTTTCTCAGCAGCTATTTATAAAATTTTCAAATTACCCATGGGCACAAAAAACGCCGCTCTTTATAACCGTGAAGTTCATCTTGAATATGAAGCCACTCATCCCCAAGCCTCAAATCCAGAGATTGCTCGCATTGACCATACCGAACAATTTTCTTTTGTTCTCCATCAAAGCTATGAAGCCTCACGTACGGATCGCTGGGTGGATCAAAAATTTAAAAATGATCTGATTTGGTTTGTTGACATGTTCACCACCTTACCAAAAGACTATAAAACGATTATCCGCTCTGAACAACTCAAAGGCCCTATGCTTATTGAAACGAATCTCAGGATTGAAAAAGCTGGTTTTACACATTTACTTCAAGCCTCAGAAAATTCTGTCTTCAATCAAATTGCTTCAGTCTGCGGATCAAAAAGGATTCCTGAATGGAGTCAGGAAAATACGCGGACCCAATTACTTCGTAAAATGCAAATCGGTTCAGAAAAATGTGTCAAAACGATTGGCTCTGATTTTATAGATTTTAAAAATGATTACAAGGCCAATCAGCTTAAGCCATCTTTGGCAAAATTTAAGACCTTTTTGACAAAGTATTTTAAAAGAGCTGAGAACCTTGAAGCTCTAAGTTCTCTCTTCGGATCAAATCATACTTTTATTCATGGTCAATTAAAGGCAACAACGAACGCCAACTCTCAGTTTGTCACCACTTTTTCCTCTGGACAATTTCGCGGTCTAGGAGTTATTGATAACTTCAAAAGATCTTTAGGATCTAGACAACCGGCCAGCATTGTAAGTGAGTAAGTCGTGACAAAATTAAGTCTCTCCAAAGCCCAAGAACTTCTTTTAAATGGAAATGTGGTCGCCATTCCCACTGAGACTGTTTATGGACTGGCCGGATGGATTTTTTCGGAGGAGGGTCTCAGAAAAATATTCTCTACCAAAGAGCGCCCATTTTTTGATCCCCTCATCGTGCATATTGATACAATTGAAAAGGCTAAAAAATTGACTTCAGATTGGACAGTGATCCACGACACTCTGGCCAAAGCTTGCTGGCCAGGTCCCCTCACCTTGATTGCTAAAAAGGCTGATGTTATTCATCCTCTGATCACTTCTGGACTAGATTCAGTTGGACTTCGTTGCCCTAATCATCCACTGACATTAGAACTTCTTTCAAAAATGGAAGGTGGGCTAGCGGCACCGAGTGCTAATAAATTTGGAAAAACTTCTCCAACGAGTGCTGAGCACGTGATTCAAGAGTTTGCAGACACAGTGGAAGTTCTTGAAGGTGGTGCCTGTGAAGTCGGCATAGAATCCACTGTGGCCGGAGTTGAGTTGATCAATGATCAATGGAAAGTTCTTATCTTTCGACCTGGATTTTTTAGTGCTCAAAAGCTTCAACAAATTCTCAACGATGCTGGCCTAGAAGTCGGCGTCTCCTATGCCGAAAGCCCGGTAGCACCTGGTCAACTTAAGCATCACTACATGCCAAATATTCCCCTTGTTATCATCCCTGAAAATAAAAATTGGTCTGAGGTAAAGGATAGTATTGAATCTAAGCTAAACCAAACATTCTTGCGTCCGGCCATCTGGAAACTTCCAACGGATCCCATCCTGGCGGCCCGGGAGCTCTATCAAAAGCTCAGAGATTTTTCGGAGCATGGCCATGATTTGATCCTTATTTATCGAAATTCATCTGAGAATTCTGAGGAGTGGAAAGGGATTTGGAACCGTTTGGAAAAAGCTAAAACCCTTGAACTAACTGACAAATCCACTTGGTTGGAATAATTTTCCCTTTAAAATCATTCATAAGTTTCAAGCTAAAATAATTCCGTGAAACTTGCTCTTTTAATTCTTCTTATTTCATTTCAAGCGCTAGCGGAACTCAATCATGAGACCCATGATTTTTCTTTTGAATATGGACTGGCCTATCAAACGCTTAAAGCAGAACAAAAAGATAATGGATCCAAAGGTCAATTTACGAGTGATCAAAATCCTTACTGGCTCGGTGGTTACACTTACAGGCTGACAGCAAACTGGGGTGTTCGGCTCTTCGGAGGAGTTAGCCTTATCCGCATGAATGAACCAGCTTTTGGAACGGTAAAAAATGAAGATCAGGCGCTTAATCAATATGGTCTAGAACTCATTCATAAAACATCCCTCCTTTCCAAAATAAGCTATTTCATCATGGAACAGGAGCGCCCACTTTATTACGCGAAGGGACCTACAGTTTATGAAATATCAAAAGAAAAATTCTTGCAGGCCGGGATGCATTTCTCACTCGGTCAGCGGCGTCGGATAGGTCTTATTTGGGGTACAGGACTAAAACTCTTTGGCATGTTTCCCGCCCACGGGGGAGATGTCGTAGCAGAAACTGGAGCAGGATTAGAGGGTTACGCTCGTTTAGGCTGGGTTGACCCTTTTGGCACCCTCTATCAACTAAAAGGGATTTACCAAGGCGCAAGTGCTCCAAATGCAGAGGTAAATTTTACCCATGAGATACTGGGATATTCATTTTTAATCAGCCATACTTTCTAGCTAAATTTCCTTAATTATTAAGCCGATAGACCACTTATTAAGGGGTTCTTAATTGACCCCTTATTTTGCTGAGTGAGGAAATGAACAAGATCTTTTTACTGATCTCCATCATGATGTTGATGTTGGTTTCGGGTTGTAATAACCCGAACGGTGGATCTGTTGTTTCTGCTAATCACACACCACTTTTAAAACCACCAGGCCCATTTAGTTTTTCTACCATCAGAGCAGCTAATGACTCTGTTTTAGTCACGTGGCAAGCTTCCAATCGCGCGAGTGAATATAAGTTTTATATGGGAACATCATCCACTGATGTCTCAACACTTATTTCAACTTGTGAATTAAGCTCCCGTCGTTGTGAACTCACAGGTCTTAATGCTGGAACAACTTATTATTTTAAAGTTGAAGCGATCAATATTGCAGGAACTCAAGTCATAAAAAATATTGGGAGTGCTCTGAGTGTAGGAACTTTTGATATCACTTCTTCCAGCGTCGCTGATGGTGCGATGAATATTTCATGGTCAAGTTCTGCAGGAGCAACATCTTATAATATTATTTATGGGACAAGTGCTGGATCTTACTCTCAAACTCGTACAAATGTAACGTCACCTTACTCTCTCACTGGACTCAATAATGGTGTCACCTACTACGCCAAAGTTATTGCAGTGAATGCGAGCAACGGCTACCTCATGAGTGATACAGAAGCCTCTGGCTCACCTTTTGGCGCACCAACTGCCCCTAGTGATCTGTCTGTCACGTCTTCTCCTACTCAAATTGATCTTGAATGGAACTCTGTTCCTGGGGCCACATCATACAAAATTTTTAAGGGAACGACTTCAGGTAACCTTACAGAAATCACACCAAGCGTAACAACAAATTCATTTACTGATACAAGTGTGGCCCCAGGCCAAACATATTTCTATTCAGTGAAGGCCAATAATGGTTATGACTCAGCTGCCACTAGTGAGGTTTCAACGAAAGTTATTGCTTCATTCTCCAACACTTCAGTCGTTGTTGGACCTGCAGCTCAGCAACTCACAGTCACTTGGCCTGCGGTCACCGGTGCTGATACCTATGACGTCTATTTCGGTACAAATCCTTTTAGTCTAACAACTTCAGTAACAAGTGCAACCTCACCACTTATATTATCTGGCCTTGTTGGTTCAAGTCCCTACTACGTTCAAGTCATAGCAAAAAATGCAGTCGGTTCAACCTCATCTCAAGTCTCTTCTAGTCTTCCTTCTGCAACTCCAATTGCAACACTCACAGCCCCAACTGGTCTTTCGGCATCTGCAGCACCAGGTTCTGTCACATTAAACTGGACGGCTGTTTCGGGTGCTTCTAGTTATCAAATTTTAAAGGGTACATCATCTGGAAGCTTAACAGCTTTACCAACTCCAGAGGCAACAACGAGTTTTACAGATACGAGTGTGACGAACGGAACAACTTACTACTATGCCGTTAAGGCTTATAATGGTTTATATTCAGCAAGTTCATCAGAAGCCCTCATTAAACCAATTGCTAACTTCTCTATTTCATCTGCAACTTCTGCTAGTCATTCATCTATTGATGTTAGTTGGTCAACTGTTGCCGGTGCAGATACTTATGATGTACTTTACGGCACTGTTTCTGGAACTTATACAGGAACATCTTCTGGTGCTACGACAACGAGAACGCTAACAGGTCTTTCAGCGAACACAAATTACTATATTGTTGTAAAAGCAAAAAATGCCATAGGTCCTGGAACCAATCATACATCTGCTCAAGTCTCGGCGAAAACATCAACTGCTGCACCAACAGCATTAGCGGCAACCGCGATTCCAGGGCAAGTGACTTTAACTTGGACAGCTCCGGCCGGAGCAAGTACATTTAAAATTTATCGCTCAACCGTTTCAGGTTCTTCAAACTACACTGAAATAGAACCATCTTCTTCCGGCTCACCGTACACAGACACAGATATCACAAATGGTACCACGTACTTTTATGCCGTTAAGGCCAGCAATGGATCTGACTCTGCCTACTCAAGTGAAGTGAGCATCCGTCCTATCGATTCTGTAACAACTCCAACTCTAGCGATTGTAACATCGACCTCTGCTTCAGTCACATGGCCTGCAGTAACAGGCGCAGCTTCATATGATATTCTTTATGGGACTTCAAGCAGCTCTCTCACTTCATCTTCACTTAACGCTGTTTCTCCAAAAATAATTACAGGTCTGACAGCAGGAACCACTTATCACTTTGCTATAAGAGCAAAAAATACGGTTGGAGCTGGCACAAATGTTACAAGCTCTTCAGCAAGTATTCTCATGTCAGCCAGTGCTCCGACTGGAGTCGTTGCAACTGCAGGAGCAAGTCGAGTTGATTTAAGTTGGAATACAGTTGCAACAGCAACAAGCTATAATATCTACCGAGGAACCACTTCCGGTTCTCATACTCAGATAGCATCAAATGTAACAACTTTAACTTATGCTGATACTGATGTAACTCTTGTAAACGGGACTCAATATTATTATGTTGTCAGGGCCTTCAATGGAGCTGAGTCAACGAACTCTTCAGAGGTTACAGCAAAACCAATTGCGACACCAAGTTTTGACTCTTTAGTCGCAACAAATTCATCTATCACTTTCACCTGGACGACTCCAGCAGGAGCAACGGCTTTTGATATTCTTTATCGTACAAATCCAACAGGGGCTTACACAACACTCTCAAATAAAACTTCTGGGTTTGCTTTTACTGGATTAACGGCGAACACCACTTACTACTTTGTTCTTAAAGCAAAAAATACAACTGGAACTGGAGCTTTTGTAAACTCAACAGAAGTTTCTCAAATGACTTCGCTAGGAGCACCATCTGGTCTCACAGCTTCAACAAGTAATGGTATAGTGACTCTAAACTGGACCGCGGTTACTGGAGCAAGTTATTATAAAGTCTATCGCTCAACCACCTCGGGAAGTTTTTCAGCAACACCTTACCAAGACAACGTTGCAACGAACTCCTTTACAGATTCTGGAGCGACGGCAGGAACAACTTATTACTACGTAGTTACCGCTTATAATGGTGTAAACTCTGCTCAATCGGCCCAAGTCTCCATGAAACCAATTCAGACTTTCACCATCACAAATGCAACTGTCTTAAGTTCAACAAGCATTGAACTCTCTTGGCCTGCTGTGGCCGGTGCAGACTCTTATGATATTAGATACGGTACAAATCCTGCGAGTTTAACTCCTCTTGCTTCTCAAACAAGTCCAAAAACCTTCACCGGTTTAACTTCAAACTCGACTTATTATTTTGTTGTAGTGGCAAAAAACTCTGTGGGTGGGTCGAATACTCAGCTTTCAAATCAAGCTTCTGCCACTACGGCCTTCGGAGCACCAACAGGATTAGCGGCGACGGCGAACCATAATCAAGTGGGACTTAACTGGAATTCAGTGAGTGGCGCCAGCACCTACAAAATTTATCGTGGGACTAGCTCAGGAAGCAGATCTTATCTTGGTAGCTCGAACACAAATGCCTACCTGGATTTAGCTGCAGAGAATGGAACAAGTTATTACTATACAGTGAGAGCAGATAATGGAACAGAATCTGCGGACTCATCAGAAGTCGCAGCAAAACCAATTTCGACATTCTCTCTCACTGCTGCCACTGCAGCTTCTGCTTCAACTATCAATCTGACTTGGGAATCTGCGACTGGTGCTGACAGCTATGATGTTCAATATGGAACAAGTACTGGCGTGTATCTCCTCTCTGTATCAGGAGTGACTTCAAGTTACACTTTATCCTCTCTTGACTCAGGAACTATTTACTACGTTTCAATACGTGCTCGAAATACTGTCGGTGCAGGGACAACAAAAAATTCAAATGAAAGAAATGCCAAAACAGCTCTAGGAGCTCCAGCAACTCTCGCTCTTTCTGCGACCCCAGGCGCAGTCGCTATCTCATGGGGTGCTGTCACTGGGGCGACTAATTATAATGTCTACAGATCTGAATCAACTGGTGGACCATACACTCAAATTCAATCAGCAGTAGTCGGAACTTCTTATAGCGATTCAGGTCGCTCCAACGGAACAACCTATTTTTACGTTGTACGGTCATATAATGGTCTAGAGTCCGTTAACTCTCTTGAAAAATCAGTCATGCCAATCGAAAGTTTCACGGTCTCTTCTGCAACGGCCTTAACGGCCAGTACTGTTCAAGTATCATGGCCAACTGTCACAGGTGCTGATTCGTACGACATTATTTATCGTCCAGCTTCGGGTGGTGCAACGACAACTCTTTCGAGCCAAACATCGCCAACGACAATTACTGGACTCTCTAGTGCCACAAGGTACTTTTTCTTAGTTAAGGCAAAAAACTCTGTCGGTGTAACAAGCAACTTTTCATCTGCAGAAGTTGAGGCTACAACTGCGACTGCTGCTCTTTCGACTTTGACAGCAACTACTTCAACTGGCTCAATTACACTCAATTGGACTGCAGCAACTGGGGCCACAAGTTATAAAATCTATAAAGGAACAACTTCTGGAGTTTACACTCTTCTTTCAACTGTAACAGGTGCCCTTACGACAACTGACTCAGATATTGTTAACGGGAATCAGTATTATTACGTTGTCAGAGCTTTTAACGGAACAGAATCTGTTAACTCATCTGAAGCGACTGGTAAACCGATTGGCAACTTCACTATCGCCACCGTGACTCCGATCTCAAGCACTTCTCTTGAAATCGTATGGAATGCGGCAAGTGGTGCAGCTTCTTATGATCTTTACTACAGAACAGCTTCTGGCTCTTATGGTGCTCCAATAACTGGTGCAACTTCTCCACGAACTCTAGCAGGGCTTGCTGCGAACACCACTTATTATTTTAAAGTGCTGGCAAGAAACGCAGTTGGATCGGGAACATCCGTCTACTCAAACGAAGTTTATAAAATCACTCCTCTTGCAGCTCCAGTAGGTCTCGCAGCAACAGCAGAAGATTCAGTTATTAATTTAGCTTGGACAACGAATGGTGCAACTTCATACAAAGTCTTTAGAGGTGAAACATCTGGCGCACTCACTGAACTCACGGCAGGTGTTTCTGGTGGGACTTACTCTGACTCAACTGTGAGCAATGGGACCACTTACTATTATGCTGTTAAGGCCTACAACGGAAGTGATTCAGCTCTAAGTTCAGAGGTCTTTAAACAACCAATCGGAATACCGGTTGATATCGATCCTCAGGCCGCGAGTGGAACAACAGCTCGAATTAGCTGGTCAGACAGTGCTGGAGCAGGGACATATAAGATTCGTTATGGAACTGAGCCAGGAGTCTACACTGAAGAAGTTTTAAATGTTACCCCAGGTGTGACGATCTCAGGACTTGTGAGTGGTGGAAACTATTATGGTCAAATCATTGCAAGTAATACTATTGGAGGAGGAACAACTATTAATAGTGAGGAGTTCAGATTCCGCACTAATGCGACACCTCAATTAACCTTCGTCGCAGATCAGGAAATTGTTTCCGATACTTCCGTCAACATCGATTTCGAATTAAATGATGATGATAATATTCTCAATTGTAGCAATACTTACTTAAGCGCTTCTTCATCTAATACATCAATAGTTGATTCAGCAGGGTTTAGCTTTTCAGGAACATATCCTTATTGTCGATTAAGGATCACCCCTCGTGCTGCTAGTGTTGGAGTGACATCTATTGGAATCACTGCGACTGATGGAGTATCAACAACATCAATTAGTTTTTCTTTAAATGTGGTTGGCTGTGTGGTGAACTCAATAACATGGGATCGACAACCAGTCACCACAAATGCTGGCGTAACGATGACAACTCAGCCAAGAGTAAAGCTCCTTAAAGCTGATGGTTCAACGTGCACAACCAACTTTAATCCAGTCACGATAGACATCGAAACTGATGGATCAGTACAACAAGATGCCACGGTGTCCGGCACTACAACAGTTACCCCGGTAGCTGGCTTTGCCACATTTACTAATGTTAATATTCAAAGAGCTGGAACTTCTCACACATTAGTTGCAAATCAAGGTTCCGTATCGGCAGAGAGTTCACCATTTAATATAAATGCTCTCGCAGCTTCAAAACTAGTTTTCTCGCAAGTACCGGCCTCAACAATAAAAGCGGCAATACTTATCCCTTATCCTGAAGTGAGAGTTGCAGATACTTATGGGAATTATGTTACGAATCCTACAACTTCAATTACAGTCGCTCTGCAAACAGTTTCAGGATCTGGAACACTTTCTGGAACAACCTCTAGAACAACTTCAAGCGGAGCTTCCTCTTTCACAAATCTTGCGATAAATAATATTGGGACATTTAATTTTAGAGTTACAAATAATCAAAGCTTTCCCACTATTACCTCCCCTAACTTTGATATTATTGACTCCTCACCGAGGACGGTTGTAAGTGCTATTGATATGCTTCAAGGACCCATTTTCCATAACAGAACAACAACAACAACAACAAACTACGGACGATCTAGAATCCGCCTTGGACCAACTCACTTGGACGGCACAACTGCATATGAATTTCAAATTGTAGCAACTAACACAAAAACTGCGACAGATGGTCGAGTCTATATAAAACTAGGCGGAACATCGCAAACACTAAGCGTAAATGGATCTACCGTCGGATACATAACTATCCCGGCGAATACTACGAATCCAACAATATTCGAGGCAACACTTTTTTCCACCCCCTCATCAACAAGTGATTATCAATTAGCACTAAAATTCGCCACATCCAATAGCGACACGACAAAATTTTTAACCATTCATTCTGCAAAAGTTATTATAAAACAAACAAATGCGAATAAATCCCTAAGCTACATCCCTCTAACTATCAATGGATCTACGACAACTGAAACCTTAAGTACGACTAACACAACAACAGCAACGTCAATGGCGTCACCAAATGATATCAACTTTCCAATCTATCGCTTTGTCAAAAGCAACTTTAACAATATCACCTCTGCCCGTTTTGTTTTCGCAGGAAAGTCATCATCAAGTGCCGCGAGTGCCTGTGCTTCACTATGGGTTAAATCAACCAATTTGAAACTCGCAGAAAGTTGTACCACTTCAACTAATGAAACTTCTATTAATCCAAGTAATATTAATCCTTCTCTACTCCCAAATGATGGAGACATTGAAGTTCGACTGAGTACAAGCGCTGGAACCGGATACCTTTACAAAGCTGGAATGTTGCTGAACTATGTTGGTATTTATAATCATACAAATGTAGAGCTCGTTACACCCTCATTATCTTCTCTTACTTCTTCATCAGTAATTAATGGACATCGATTTAAGAGTTTTGCAAATAGTTATGGTTTAATCACCCCTGAACACTATTTAAAGTGTAGAGTTAAAACAAACACTGCCGGGTCGGCCCAAATAAATATTAAGGATTATGGAACATCGACTTCATCACAAACTGCAACATCGACAATATCAGCTTCAACCCTAAATTTATCAACTCAAAGTTTGACTACTCAGCTCATTGCTGGTCCGTTAGCAACAACTGCTGGTAATAATATGATGGTCAACTTCACTTATGGTGGTTCTGGAACATTCTCACTCGGTGGATGTTTATTCGAAACCGAAGCCTCCTACTAGCCAAACTTGAAAACTGCCCTCTCTTAATGGTGTTCGTTATTTAATATTACCCAACTGCAGACTGTCTTAAATTTATCGTTCTGCAGTATATGTTAAAACCTTTTACATACTTATCTTTTCAAAACTTGGATTCGTCGCTTGCAGATCATTCTGCATGAATAAGATTTGCCCAAACCGAAGCTGCGCATGCCCTGACTTTATTATCCGAGATGGTACATTTTATCGGCGTGAGGATTCAAAATTAATCCAACGCTATCGCTGTAAAACTTGCGG
>JAIYBW010000002.1 GCA_027488375.1 Pseudomonadota bacterium | reverse complement strand
GAAGGCGTTGAGATGATTATGCCAGGTGACAACACTTCATTTGGTGTTGAATTGATCGCTCCAGTAGCTATGGAGAAGGGTCTTCGCTTCGCGATTCGTGAAGGTGGACGTACGATCGGTGCTGGTACAGTTTCTGATATCGTAGAATAATGTCAAAAAAATAACAGAAGGGGCTTTACAAAGGCCCTTTCTGGCCTTAATTTGTCAAAAAAAATTTTTTGGAGATTTCATGAAAACCAATAAACTAAGAATCAAGCTTCGCGCTTATGATTACAATATTCTTGACGCATCAGTTCAAGAAATTGTTCAAACTGCTAAAAATACAGGTGCAAGAGTAGCTGGTCCAGTTCCTCTTCCTACTGAAATTAATAAATATACAGTTCTTCGTTCACCACACATCGATAAAAAGTCTCGTGAGCAGTTCGAAATGAGAACTCACAAGCGTTTAATCGATATCGTAGAACCAACTCAACAGACAGTTGATAGCTTAATGAAGCTAGATCTCTCTGCTGGTGTTGACGTAGAGATCAAGTACTAGTATAAACGCTAAACGTTTTTTTTTGTTTTTCTAATATTAACCATGAATGCATCCCTGTGAGAGGGTGATGCTGTGGAGGGCGAATGTCAGACGCTAAAATCAGTCTGCCTGCTTTTTACGGAGTTAAAGCTGGCATGACCAGAATCTTTGATCAGAACGGTAATCACGTTCCAGTCACTGTTGTAAAACTAATTCCGAATGTGATTTCTCAAGTTAAAACTGCTGAAAAAGATGGCTACACTGCTTATCAGGTTGCTTACAATGAGAAGAGAGAATCTCTCATTACAGCTCCAGCTAAAGGTCATCTCAAGAAAGCAAACATCGAAAAATCTTTCTCTGAATTTGCAGAAATTAAAGTAACTGAAGTTGCTGCAGATGCTGTTGGTAAAGAAGCTTCCCTTGATCAATTTCCAGTTGCTACTTACATCGATGTAACAGCTCCTTCTAAAGGAAAGGGCTTTGCTGGTGTTATGAAGCGCTATAATTTCCAAGGTGGTCCAGCTGCTCACGGTTCACACTTTCACCGTCGCGTAGGTTCGATTGGTTGTCGTGCGACTCCAGCTCGAGTTTGGAAAGAAAAGAAAATGCCAGGTCATCTAGGTGTTGAAACATCAACTGTACAAAATATCCAAGTGGTAGAAGTTAATTTAGAAGCTGGTTACATGCTTGTAAAAGGCTCGATCCCTGGCTCAAAGAACGGATTCGTAAAAATCGCGAAATCTGTTAAGAAAGCGTAAGGTAGGTAAGTATGACTGAAATAGCACTATTAAATACAAAATTTGAAAAAACTGGCTCTGTTAAGGCCAATATTGATTTTTCTGCAGAGAAGATCAATGGAACTGTTGTTCACCAAGTTGTAAAAGCTACACTTGCTGGTCGTCGTCAGGGAACTGCGATGACGAAGACAAAAGCCATGGTTTCTGGTGGTGGTAAAAAGCCATTTAAGCAGAAAGGAACTGGTAATGCCCGTCAAGGTTCAACTCGTTCTCCTTTAATGCCTGGAGGCGGTACAGTATTCGGTCCAGTACCTCGTGATTATACTCAAAAAGTGAATAAGAAGATGATGCTTAATGCAATTGCTTCTGTTCTTGCTGATAAATTTCAAGCAGGAAAACTTCACATTGTTGAGAAAATTGAAGCAACTGGAAAAACAAAAGACATGTTCAAGGCTCTAGATTCAAGAAAGCTTTTACCGGCGCTTGTGATCACTACAGAAATGAATGAAAAAGTTCTTCAGTCTGTTAGCAACCTTGAAAAAGCTAAATATGCTCCTGTTGATGGTTTTAGTGTTTACGAAGCAATTAAATTCGAAAACCTAATCATTGAAAAAGGTGCTTTTGAAAAATTAATTAGCAGGCTGGTGTAAGATGACGGGTTTAGAAAATGTAATTATTAAACCACTATTAACTGAAAAGACGTCTAAAGAGACTGAAGCTTTCAATAGATATTCATTTGTTGTTAACGTTAAAGCAAATAAGAATCATATCAAAAATGCTATTGAAAAGTTTTTTGATGTGAAAGTTCTTAGCGTACGTACTTCTGTTCTCCCTGGGAAAACAAAACGTGCTGGTAAAGGCTTTAAGAAATCTGCAAAGACTAAAAAAGCTTATGTTCAACTCCAAGACGGCCAGAAGATTGAATTCTTCAAGGGTATCTAAGGTAAAGGGTTAAAACGATGGCAACTTTAAAAAAATTCAGACCAATCACACCATCACAACGTGAAATGGTTGTTGTAACTGGTGATGTAACTAAAGGTGTAGCTCCGGAGAAAAAACTCCTGACTAAACTTAAAAAAACTGCTGGCCGTAACTCTCAAGGTAGAATTACAACTCGTCACATTGGTGGCGGTGCTAAGCAAAAATACCGTATCATTGATTTCAAGAGATCAAAACTTGATATCCCTGCAACAGTGAAGACAATTGAACATGATCCAAACAGAACATGTAATATTGCTTTAGTTGTTTATGCTGATGGTGAGAAGGCTTATATCATTGCTCCAGTCGGACTAAAAGTTGGAGATGTTGTAATTTCATCTGACAATGCAGATATCAAAGCTGGTAACTCAAAACTTTTAAAAGATATTCCAGTTGGTACATTAGTACATAACGTTGAGTTAAATCCAAAGCGTGGCGGTCAAATGGCTCGCTCTGCTGGTTCCTACGCTCAACTTATGGCAAAAGAAGGGGAGTACGCTCTACTTCGTTTACCGTCTGGAGAATTAAGAAAAGTTAAAGCTGATTGTCGCGCTACAATTGGTCAGGTTGGTAAAATTGAGCATGAACTTGCCAATATCGGTAAAGCTGGTAAAAACCGTCATCGCGGTATTCGTCCAACTGTACGCGGTGTTGTTATGAACCCAGTAGATCACCCACATGGTGGTGGTGAAGGCCGTACATCCGGTGGACGTCACCCTGTATCTCCTTGGGGTCTTCCAACTCGTGGATATAAGACGAGAAAGAACAAACGTACTAACAAGTTCATCGTAAAAAGAAGAAAGTAAGAGGTAAATAATGGCACGTTCAATTAAAAAAGGTCCTTTTGTAGATAACTATCTCTACAAAAAAGCGGCTGAGGCCAAGAAGAATATTAAAGGTAATACAGTCATTAAAACATGGTCACGTCGTTCTACGATTGTTCCAGATTTTATTGGTTTAACTTTTGCTGTTCATAACGGAAAGAAATTTATTCCTGTTTATGTCACAGACAATATGGTTGGACACAAGTTTGGCGAATTCGCCTTAACTCGTACTTTCAATGGTCACTCTGCTGGCGATAAAAAAGCCGCATCTGACAAGTAAGAGGTAAATTATGATTACAGTTAAAAATAACAACGTTGGAACTTCTGCTCGTAAAGTGAGACAGGTTTGTGATTTGATTCGCAAAAAGAAAGTTGAGGAAGCTTTAAAGATTCTTCGTTTTTGCGAAAAGAAAGAGACAGCTATTGTAGTTACAAAACTTATCAATAGTGGTCTTGCAATCGCTGCTGATTCAAAGAAGTATGATCTTGATAATCTAATCATAGAAGTGGTTAAGGTTGATGAAGGTCCTGCTCTTAAGCGTATAATGCCTAGAGCTCAAGGTCGCGCTTACAGAATTAGTAAAAAATCAAGTTACATCACTTTATCGCTTAAAGAAGCTTAATCAGGGGAACGACTAAAATGGGACAAAAAGTTAATCCGTACGGTTTTAGATTAGGTTACATCAAAGGATGGCACTCTAACTGGTACGTAAAAAACAATTATGCAGAAATTTTTCAACAAGATTTAGCAATCCGTAATTATATCGATACGGAACTTGCTCAAGCTGCTATTGCCAAAACTGAAATTACAAGAACTGCTGACCAAGTAAAAGTTACTGTATATTCAGCTAAACCAGGTGTAGCCATTGGTAAAAAAGGTACAGGAATTGAGAAAATTCGTAATGACCTTAAAAAAATTACAAACTGCCCTTTGTTTTTCAATATTGCTGAGGTAAAGCGTCCTGACTCAGAAGCAAAATTAATTGCAGAAAACATTGCTCAACAACTTGAAAAGCGTGTTGCTTTCAGAAGAGCGATGAAAAAAGTGATGACTTCTGCTTTCCGTTCAGGCGTTAAAGGTATCAAAGTAAAGTGTTCTGGAAGATTGGGTGGAGCTGAAATTGCTCGTACAGAAGGTTATGCCGAGAAGAAAGTTCCTCTTCATACACTTCGTGCTGATATTGATTACAACACTGCTCAGGCCAAAACTACATACGGTATCATTGGCGTTAAAGTATGGGTTTATAAAGGTGAGATCTATAAATAGTAGTTATTTAGAGGTAATATATGTTAAGTCCTAAAAGAGTAAAATTTAGAAAAATGCAGAAAGGTCGTATGACTGGTGCTGCAAATTCAGGAAATACCATCACTTTCGGTGAATACGGTCTTCAAGCTTTATCTTGCGGTTTCATTACAAACCGTCAGATAGAAGCTGCTCGTATTGCCATCTCTCGTGAAACAAAGAGAGGCGGAAATATGTGGATCAAAATTTTCCCAGATAAATCTTTGTCTAAAAAGCCTGCAGAGGTTCGTATGGGTAAAGGTAAGGGATCTCCAGAAGAGTGGGTAGCAGTTGTTAAGCCGGGCCGTATTCTTTTTGAAATCGGTGGTGTAGACAAGGCAACAGCCGATGCAGCACTTAGACTCGCAAAATATAAACTTCCAGTTAGAACGAAAATCGTATCTAAAGCAGACCTGGTTTCGGCAGATGCCCCAACCACAACTGTTGAATAAGCTGGATCATTAGAGGTAGTTATGGTAAAAAGCAGCGAAATTTCAAAGCTAAGCGATAAAGAATTAACAGAGAAAGTAGCAACTCTCAAAACTGAACTTTTTCATAAGAAGTTCAATAAGTTCACTACAGGTACTGAGAAGCCTCATACTGTAAAACTTTTGAAAAAAGAGATTGCTCGTCTTTTAACTGCTAAAAACGCAAAAAAGAAATAGGTGAAAAATGAGCACAACATTTAAAAGAACACTTACTGGTGAAGTTGTAAGCGACAAAACAGCAAAAACAATTGTTGTAAAAGTTGAAAGAAAAACAATGCACCCAAAGTATAACAAGTTCGTTACAACTTCTAAGAAGTTCCATGTTCATGATGAAAAAGAACAAGCTTCAATGGGTGATACAGTGACGATTATTGAATCAAAGCCATTCTCAAAATTAAAGAGATGGTCACTTGTTTCAATTCAGAAGTAGTGGAGTAATTTATGATTCAACAACAATCAATATTAGATGTAGCCGATAACTCAGGTGCTAAAACAGTACAATGTATTAAAGTATTGGGCGGTTCTAAGCACATGAGCGCAAATGTGGGCGACGTAATTGTCGTAGCTGTTCAGCAAGCAATTTCTGGCGGCAAGGTAAAAAAAGGTGACGTTAAAAAAGCTGTTATCGTTCGTACTGTTTACCCAGTAAGAAGAGATGATGGTTCATATATTAATTTTGATACAAACAGTGTGGTTATTATTGCAGCAAATAATGAGCCAGTAGGTACACGTATTTTTGGGCCCGTCGCGAGAGAGTTAAGAAACAAGAATTTTTCAAAAATCTGTTCACTCGCTCCTGAAGTGCTCTAATCAGCGTGTAAAAAAAGAGGGGACTATGCAAAAGCTGAAAGTGAATGACACTGTTCAAGTACTTGCCGGGAAGGACAAAGGAAAGAATGGTAAGATCAAGTCGATCAACTTCAAAACAAATAGAGTTGTTGTTGAAGGTGTTAACGTTGTAAAAAAAGCAATTAAGCCTAATCAAGCTAATCAGCAAGGCGGAATTGTGGATATGGAAAAAGCCATCCATATCAGTAATGTCGCTCTATTGGATCCAAAAACTGGAAAGCCAACAAGAGTTACAGTGAAAAATGTTGCTGGCAAAAACACAAGAGTTGCCGTTAAAAGCAAAACAGAAATTAAATAATTGAGGTTACATATATGGCACGTTTAAAAGCTCAGTATGAAACTGAGATTAAAAAGAAGATGATGGACAAGTACAAATATGGAAACGTCCACCAAATCCCAAAATTAGAAAAAATCATTGTAAACAGCGTTACTCGTGATGCAGTTTCAAATGGTAAAATCGTAGATAGCATTGCTGCTGAGCTTTCTGCTGTAACTGGACAAAAACCAGTAACTGCAAAAGCAAAAAAATCAGTTGCTTCATTTAAGTTACGTCAAGGTCAAGCAATTGGAGCATTTGTAACACTTCGTGGTGCTAAAATGTATGAGTTTCTTGATCGTTTGATCAATCTTTCTCTTCCTCGAGTAAAAGACTTTCGCGGTCTTTCACCAAAGGGATTTGATGGTAAGGGTAACTATACAATGGGATTAAAAGAACAAATTATTTTCCCAGAAATTGATTACGACAAAATTGATAAAATACGTGGTATGGGAATTAGTTTTGTTACAACAGCAACTAACAATGAAGAAGGGCGTGAATTGTTAAGACAATTTGGCATGCCTTTCAGAGAGAAATAAGAGGTTGTATGGCACGTTTAAGCGCAGTCATTAAAAATAATAGAAGATTAAAATTAGCAAAGACAACAGCTCCTAAAGCTGCTTTGCTAAGAAAAAAAGCAATTGATCCTAAGCTTTCTGAAGAAGAAAGAGAGGCTGCAAGAGCAAAACTTCAAAAGCTTCCAAGAAACGGAAACATGAACCGTGTTCGCAATCGCTGCGAATTAACTGGAAGACCTCGTGGAGTTTATAGAGATTTTAAACTATGCCGTAACAAGTTCCGTGAACTTGCTAACAATGGTCTCATCCCTGGTGTGACTAAGGCCAGCTGGTAAGGAGAATAAAATTATGATGACTGATCCTATCGCAGATATGCTAACAAGAATCCGCAACGCTAATAAAGCGGGTCTTGATAAGTGTGATATTCCTGCTAGTAAAATGAAAGCTAATATTTGTCGTGTTTTAAAAGAAGAAGGCTACATTAAATCTTTTAAAATCGCTGCTAAGTCTCCTTCTGAAATTATAATCAGAGTTGGTCTTAAAGAAGGCGCAATAGTTGGTATTAAACGTATCTCTTCACCTGGATTAAGAGTTTATAAAGGGTACACAGATATGCCGAGAGTTCTAAGTGGACTTGGTATTTCCATTGTATCAACTTCTGCGGGAGTAATATCTTCTCGCAAAGCAGCCTCTCTTAAACTTGGTGGCGAAATTATTTGTAACATTTGGTAATTGGAGAGACTTATGTCACGTATTGGTAAAAAGCCGATTGGCGTTCCAGATAAAGTAGAAATTAAAATTAGTGGTTCAGTTGTAGATGTTAAAGGGCCAAAGGGTCATTTGACTTACACTTTTCGTAAAGAAGTAAAGATTGAGAAGGCAGACAAGGTCATCAACGTTACTCCTTCGAATAACACAACAACTGCGAAAGCACTTTGGGGATTATCAAGAACTATTCTTGGTAATATGGTTACAGGTGTAACGACTGGTTTTGTGAAGACTCTTGAGTTTAATGGTGTAGGTTACAAGGCTGCAGTTGCCGGTAATACTCTAACTTTAAACCTTGGTTATTCGCACGCAATTGATTATAAGCTTCCAAAAGGGATTGAAGCTAAGATTAACAAGAACACAATTGAGATCTATGGATGTGATAAAGAGCTCGTTGGGTTTGTAGCAGCACAAGTTAGGTCGTACCGTGAGCCTGAGCCTTATAAAGGAAAGGGTCTTAAGTACACTGATGAAAAGATCATCAGAAAAGCCGGTAAAACTGGTGCTAAAAAATAATAGGTGAGTTATGAGAAAGAATACTTCAAAAATTAAAAATGAAACAAAAGCAAAAGAGTATCGTCGTAAACTCTCTATCCGTAAAAAGATTATTGGGTCTGCTGAAGCTCCACGCCTTTGTGTAACTAAAACAAATAAGCACTTAAGAGTTCAAGCAATTGACGATGTTAAGTCTGCAACACTTTTCTCTGTCCAGACATATGGTAAAGAAAAGCCTGCAGATCATGCAAATGCTGAAGGTGCAAAAAAAGTTGGAGCTGCCGTAGCAGCTACGCTCAAGAAAAACAACCTAAGTAAGGCTGTTTTTGATAGAAGCGGTAAGCAGTATACAGGTGTGATTAAAGCACTTGCTGACTCAATCCGTGAAAATGGAATTCAAATTTAATTAGGGGATCTTATGAGCGAAGAAAATAACATCGACACAAATGAAAATGAAACAGAAGCGAAAGCCGATAAGAAAGGCAAGCGTCCTGCTAGAGCTCCAAAGGCTGAAAAAAAGCCTGCTCAAGATGGTTTAAATCCTGATCTTGAAGAAAGAGTTGTTGCTGTAAACAGAGTTGCTAAAGTTGTAAAAGGTGGACGTCGTTTCTCGTTTGCTGCTCTTATCGTTGTAGGTGATAAGAATGGTAAGGTTGGATACGGTCTTGGTAAAGCAAAAGAAGTTCCAGATGCAATCAGAAAAGCTGGCATGAAGGCTTCTAAAAAAATGATTAAAGTATCAATTGAGAATGGAACTATTCCTCATGAAGTACTTGGTCTTTTTGGTGCTGGTCAAGTTCTTCTTAAACCGGCCGGTGAAGGTACAGGGATTAAGGCTGCTGGTGCTTGCCGTTCAATTCTTGAACTTGCTGGTGTTAAAAACGTTCTAACAAAGTCTGTTCGTGGATCAAACCCACACAATATTGTTAAAGCAACATTTAAAGCTCTTAAGAACCTAAGATCTCTTGAAGAAGTGGCTAACGTTCGTGGAGTTAATACAAAAGGTCTTCGTATGAAGGCTAAAGCTACAAAAGTTTAAGGTGAATTATGAATAAGCAAATAACAGTTAAGCTTACAAGAAGCGTAAACGGTTGTACTGAAAAACAAAAAGCGACAATCAAAGGTCTTGGTTTAAGAAAAATCAATCATACAAAAACACTTGAGAATACTCCAGCTGTTCGCGGAATGATTAAAGCCATGATCCAGTGGCTTGAGATTGTTAAATAATAGAGGTTTTATATGTTAACTTTAAAAACACTAAAAAGTCCTAAGGGCGCCCACAAGAACACAAAGAGAATTGGTCGAGGTCAAGGATCTGGACAAGGTACTCAAGCTGGTAAGGGTCATAAAGGTCAAAAAGCTAGAACAGGTGGCGGAATCCGTATCGGATTTGAGGGTGGTCAAATGCCACTTTACAGACGTCTACCGAAAGTTGGTTTTTCAAATGCACCTTTCAAAATTGATTATGCAGTTCTTAATCTTGAAAAACTCGCTGGTAAATTTGAAAACGAAGTTGTGACAAGAGAAACTCTTATCGATAAAGGTTTTTTAAGCGGTGTAAATAAATCTATGCCAATAAAAATTCTTGCTAAGGGTGAGTTTAATAAAGCTCTTACCTTCAAAGGCATTGAAAAGTTCTCTGCTAAAGCTTTAGAATTAATTAAAAAAGCTGGCGGAAAAGTAGAAAACGCCTAATTTGTAAGAAGGAACACAAGGATGTCATCAAACGCGAATCTTTCAAAATTAGAAGAATTAAAGAAAAGAGTATTCTTTACTATATTAATGCTTGGAATATACAGGGTTGCAACTCAGGTCCCTACACCGGGAGTTGATGGAGCAGCCCTTTCATCTTTTTTTGATGGAATGAAGGGTTCTATATTTAGCGTCTTCAATACTTTTAGTGGTGGAGCTCTAGAGCGATTTTCTGTTTTGGCCCTTGGAATAATGCCTTATATTACATCTTCAATTATTTTCAGCCTTCTTTCATACTCAATTCCGGCTCTTGGCGAATTACAAAAAGAGCCCGATGGGCATAAGAAAATTTCACAATACACTCGTTATGCAACAGTGCTTTTGTGCTTTTTTCAGGGTTATGGGCTTGCAGTCGGTCTTGAGAACATCAAAAGTCCAAATGGTTTGCCTGTTGTAATAGATCCTGGAATGTCGTTTAGATTGTTAACTGTAATTAGTTTAACTGCTGGTACAATGTTTGTTATGTGGCTTGGAGAGCAGATTACTGAAAGAGGAATCGGAAACGGCATTTCTCTGATCATTTTTGCTGGTATTGCTGCTGGTATCCCGAGGGGAATTAGAGATACTTTTCAATTAATTCAGAATGGTGAAATGAGTGTTGTTAACTTGTTAATTGTAATCGCCATTATGCTTGTATCTTTTTGGTTTATTATTTTTGTTGAAAGAGCTTTTAGGAAAGTACCGGTTCAGTACGCAAAAAGAGTTGTAAATAATAGAGTTTTTGGCGGCCAAACTTCCCACTTACCTATTAAAGTGAACATTTCAGGTGTGATGCCTCCAATATTTGCTTCTGCACTTTTAGGATTTCCAACAACGATTTCTCAATTTATCCCGCAAGACAGCCCTGTTAAAGCTTATTTCTCAAATATTGAGCAGTTATTTTATCCGGGCAAAATGCTTTATAATGTTACTTTTATTGCCCTAATCATCTTTTTTGCTTATTTTTATTCAACTATTCAGTTCAAAACTGATGACGTTTCTGAGTCTCTAAAAAAGAATGGCGGGTTCATTCCAGGAATTAGACCAGGTGATCAGACTGCTGATTTTTTAAATCAGGTCATAAGTCGATTAACATTAGTTGGTGCCATTTATGTCGCAGCTATTTGTATTATGCCGGCGATTCTTTTTAATTATGCAAAAGTTCCATTTTATTTTGGCGGTACATCTTTATTAATTCTTGTAGGTGTAGCGATTGATACTATGGCGCAAGCTGAAAGTTTTATGATTTCTCAGCGACTAGACTCTGCTTATAAAGTTAAGGGCAAGTATTCTGGCGTTAAGAGGTTTTAAATAATGAAATCCCATCTGATATTTATAGGGGCTCCGGGATCAGGAAAGGGAACGCAGGCAACAAGATTTGTTTCAGAAAAAAACTTTAAGCACATATCTACTGGAGATTTGCTTAGAGCTGAAATTGCCAAAAAATCTGAGCTTGGAATTGAAGTTAAAAGTGTAATGGATTCTGGGCAGTTAGTTTCTGATAATTTAGTCATTAGACTGCTACAGGCCAATATAAACTTAGAGGACTCTCAATATATTTTTGATGGTTACCCAAGAAACATTGCACAATCTATGACTTTAGATGGTGAAGTTTTAAAGGATTCTAAGTCAATTGCTGTATATTTTAAGATTGATATATCTAAGCTTGTTCAGAGATTAACAAATCGAAGGACATGTAAAGATTGTGGTGCTATATATAATCTCGTATCAAAAAAGCCTAAGATAGAAGGCAAATGCGATCAGTGCGGTGGGACAAATCTCATTCAGAGAGCTGACGACAAGGAAGAGGTTATTGAGAATCGCCTTAAGGTGTTTCAAGAGACTGTAAATCCTGTCTTAAAGTACTACCAAGACCTGGGTCGTTTGATTGAGGTTAATGCAGAAGAGTCACCTGACGTTATTTTTAATATGATTTCGTCAAAAGTGTGACGTTTTTTAATTAAATTTATTGTCTTATAGTTTTTATTTTTATATAAGGTCACTTACTTTTTTTAGGAAGGGCATGGCTGAGTCTACTGACACAATAGAAGTGGAAGGTGAAGTTTTAGAACTTTTACCAAACACAAGATTTAGAGTTAAACTCCCAAATGGACATGTGGTCTTAGCACATATCAGTGGGAAAATGAGAATGAATTTTATCAAGATTCTGCCTGGGGATAAGGTAGTTATCGAAATTAGTAAATATGACCTTGATAAGGGTCGAATCATTTTTAGAAGTAAGGGTTAATTATGAAAGTAAGATCATCAGTAAAGCCAATCTGCAAGGATTGCAAAGTTGTAAAACGTCAGGGCGTTCTAAGAGTAATTTGTAAAGTAAATCCAAAGCATAAGCAAAAACAAGGCTAGTAGGGGAAACATATGGCACGTTTATTAGGTGTAGACTTACCGAGAAATAAAGCAATGAAAATTGCTCTTCGCTCTATCTATGGTGTTGGGCCAAAAATAGCAGCAGATGTATTAACAAAGGTTGGAATCGACTTTGAAACAAGTTCTAACGACATTACTGAAGAACAAGTTCAGGCAATTCGTGAAGCTTTAACTGAGTATGCGGTTGAGGGTGATCTTCGCAGAGAAGTAGCTCTTAATATTAAGCGCCTAAAAGATTTAGGTTGCTATAGAGGAATTCGTCACCGTAAAGGGTTGCCAGTCCGTGGACAGCGTACACATACGAACGCTCGTACTCGTAAGGGGCCTGCGGTTGCAATTGCTGGTAAAAAATCAATCAAAGCGATGAAATAATTTAAGGTAGGGATTTATGGCTGTTACGAATGCACAAAAAGCTTCTGGTATGGCAACTAGCGCAGCTAGTTCGAAGTCTGGAAAGAAAAAAGTTAGAAAAAATTTAAATCACGGTGTTTGTCATATTCACGCATCTTTCAATAACACTATCGTTACGATCAGTGATGCTGAAGGTAATGCAGTTGTTTGGGCAAGTGCTGGTGGATTAGGTTTCCGTGGATCAAAAAAATCAACTCCATTTGCTGCTCAGGTAGCATCTCAAGAAGCTGCTAAAAAAGCTTCTGAGCATGGCCTTATGTCTCTTGACGTAAAAGTTAAGGGTCCAGGAGCTGGTAGAGAAAATGCAATCAGAGCACTTCTAGCAGCTGGTATAAAAATTACATCAGTAGCTGACATGAGCCCAATGCCACATAATGGCTGTCGCGCTCCAAAAAGAAGAAGAGTATAAGCGTTTTTTTCTACTGATTACTTAGGGGTTTTAGATGAATTCATATATGAATAAAAATTGGAATGGAATGATCCGTCCAGCAGCTCTTGAAGTTGATACTGAAGGTTTAAAGTCTAATTACGGTAAATTCACTGCAAAGCCTCTAGAGAGAGGTTATGGATTAACTCTTGGTAACTCTCTTAGAAGAGTTCTCCTTTCTTCTTTACAGGGAGCTGGTATCGTTGCTGTTAAAGTTGATGGTGTTGACCATGAATTTGGTACTATCAATAACATCAAAGAAGAAGTTTCAGAAATTATTCTTAACTTAAAAGAAATTCGTTTCAAAATTACTGAGAAAGAAGAAGTTACTCTTATTCTTGAAAAGAATTCTGAAGGTCCAGTTAAGGCCGGTGACATACAAGCTACTGGTAACGTTAAAGTTTTAAATCCTGAGCACACAATTTGTAACATCTCTTCTGGTGGATCTATCAGAATGGAGCTTAAAATTGCTCGCGGTAAAGGTTATGTAACTGCTCTTGATAACAAAGATTCTTTCGATCTTCCAGTCGGTTGGATTTATCTTGATACACTTTTCTCGCCTGTTCATCGTGTAAATTACACAGTTACAAATAGCCGTGTAGGTAAGAGAACAGATTACGATAAATTAACTCTTGAAGTTTGGACAAATGCAGGGATTGATCCAGTTGATGCTGTTGCTATTTCAGCAAAAATCCTTCGTGATCAATTATCTGTTTTCTTGAATTTCGAAGATAAAGATGCACCAGCTGAAGTTAAGCCAGCTGCTTCTAGCGGTGGTGCTGGAGTTGCTAACGAGGCTTTACTTAAGCCTGTTTCAGAGCTTGAGTTATCAGTACGTTCTGCAAACTGTTTACAGAATGCAAATATTAAATATATTTACGAGCTTGTTTCTAAAACTGAAGGCGAAATGCTTAGAACTAAAAACTTTGGACGTAAGTCTTTAAATGAAATTAAAGAGATACTTACGACTATGGGGTTAGGTTTAGGTATGAAAGTTGACAATATTATGAAGCAGGTTCAGCACGCTGAATAAGAAGCGTTCTTTAGGAGATTTTTATGAGACACGGTAATCACAAATATAAATTAGGTGTAAAGCCTCAACATAGAAAAGCATTAGTTCAAAATCTTTCTATTGAGTTAATCACTCATGGAAAAATTAAGACGACTGAAACTAAGGCGAAGGCTATTAAGCCTTTCGTTGAAAAACTTGTAACGCTTGCGAAGATCGACACGATTGCAAATCGTCGTGTTGCTTTCACTAAACTTAACAACAAAGAAGCTGTAAAAGCTCTTTTTGAAACTGTTGCTCCAAAATTTAAGCAACGTCCAGGTGGATATACTCGCCTTCTTAAGATTGCTGAGGGTCGCCTTGGTGATGGTGCTAAAGAAGCTTACATCGCTTTTGTAGATTAATTTCTTCCATAAAACCTTCCTCCGGGAAGGTTTTTTTTTGCCATGATTTATCGATTAATTGCTATTTCGCTCATTATTATTGGAACTTTTGCCTACGGCCTTTATTCAAAGAAATCTCTTGAAGGGCAGCTTGATGTCAAAAATCAGGTGAATTCTGTTCTTACCAAATTTCCTCAAGCTTCTTTTGAAAACCTAGATGGAACTACGTTTGCTATAGATCAACTGTTATCTGATAAGTCACTAGAGCTTACTGTTGTCCATTTCTGGGGCACTTGGTGTGCCCCATGTGAAGCTGAGCTCCCGGACCTGTTAACGTTTATAAAGCGATTTGAAGGCAAGAACGGGGTAAAGTTTTTATTAGTCGCAACTAATGATGAAGCCCTTAAAGTGAAGAAGCATCTTAAAACCCTGGCCCTGGCCGAAAGCTCTTCGATCTACTGGCTTTTAGATCAAAAAAATATCCATCGAGATGCTTTTGGAACAACTCGGGTTCCAGAAACCTATGTTTTTTCCTCGGATAAGACCCTGTTAAGAAAATTTATGGGTCCCCAAGAATGGAATAACCCTATGTTTTTCCAGATCTTTTCTGAACTCACTCAAATCTCCACGAGAAAATTGTAAAGATTTTTCTCGGCCAGTCCATTTGTCCCTGTCAAGATTTCTGACAATCTGCCGATAAGTTAGACAATGACAAAAAGAGTGTTCAGGGAATGGACATTTAAAGGGGTATCACCATGATCGACTGGAAATCTATTAAAGAACTTCATGCGAGTAAAAGTCTCGAGAAAATTATTGGGAACTGGTACGGACTAGATGTTCTTTATGTGGATGAACAAGGCAGAGTTCAATTTATTCATGAACCCGGCTATCCATTTAAATCTTCTTTTTTGAAACTCCAAATGTCTCATTCATACGGAAGAGACTGGCTTGAATCCGATATTGAAAAAGTTTTTGAACATTTTCATGGCTCACAAGATACAGCTTGGGAATTTAGTGCTTTTTTTCCTGGAACATTTGGATATGCCCATAAAGTGACTGTAGATGGAGAGTTTTGTGGTGCTGTGTTTGCTTATCCCTACTTCACTGAAACTTCGACTTCCCAAGATCATGCTGAAGCTGTCAAGAAAATGGTCGAATGTGGAATCACAGAAGCTGATGCAAAAGCTTCAGTCGAAAAAGTTAAAAAATTTACGGGTCGATTTTATTCTGAGATGAAAGATCTCATTACTATCGTGGCCGATGAGGTTGGGACTTTTCATTCTGAAATTTATAAACGTGAATCACGAATTATGGATCTCAATTCCGAAATTGGGAATAAATATCGTTATCATAATTTGATTGGTAAATCTAAAAAGATGCAACAGGTGTATCATCTCCTGTCAAAAGTTTCGAACTCTGAATCGACAATTTTGATTCAAGGGGAAAATGGAACAGGTAAGGAAATGGTGGCGAAAGCTATTCATTACAATTCAACAAGAAAAGATTCCGTTTTTATGGCCGTCAACTGTTCTGCCTTTAACGACAATCTCTTAGACTCTGAACTATTCGGTCACGTCAAAGGATCGTTCACTGGAGCAGTTAAAGATAAAAAAGGTGTTTTTGAAGTGGCCAATGGTGGGACATTATTTCTCGATGAGATTGGTGACACTTCTCCATCCATGCAAGTCAAGCTTCTTAGAATATTGCAGGAAGGAACCTTTATGCCAGTAGGAGCAACAACTCCTAAAAAAGTAAATGTTCGAGTCGTTGCAGCCACAAATAAACCCTTAAAAGAAATGATTGCGAAGGGTGAGTTCAGAGAAGATCTGTATTATCGAATTAATGTTATTAACGTTGCCTTACCTTCTCTAAGAGAGAGACAAGAAGATATTCCAGTTCTGATGGATTTTTTCCTTCAGAAGAAATGTGAAGAAGCCGGGATGCCATTAAAAACATTTTCTAAAAAGTGTTTAGAAAAAATGCTTGATCATAAATGGCCAGGAAACGTTCGTGAGCTACAAAATGAAGTTGAACGATTGGTTGTTCTTGCCGGTGAAGATCGAACGATTACTCCCGATATGTTGAGTGCCAGAATTCTTGAAAGTACTGAAAGTGGAGGGGGCTCACATCATGGTGGTGGAGGTGTGCTTCGAGGTGTGAACACTAGTGGCTCTCTTAAGGATGCTCTAGAGGAGCTAGAAATTCTCATGATTCGTGAAGGCCTTAAGCGCTGTGGTTTTAATAAATCAAAGCTTGCTAAGGAGCTTGGAATCTCTCGAGCGGGTCTTATTATGAAAGTGGAAAAATACGGACTAGATAAACGGGCCGCGGCCAAGAAAGCTGCCGGAGAATAAAAAAAGCCCCTCGAAAGAGGGGCTTTTTTTTTGCACTTATTTTTTAGCTGCCCATTTAATCATATTGGCCGCCAATTCATGGTCTAGACCATCACCATCATTGATATGAGCATCTTCGTACCACCACTTAGGTGCTTCAGGGTGAGTACCCGTCACAGAAATTCGGCCCTGGCCAAAAGTAGTTTCAAGTCCATTAATTTTATTATTTGTTTCGTAGCGAGATTTAACAGTTATACTTTTAAGTTCATTTTTATTTAAAGAAAACCAAGGGCCGCCCTCCCAGTAATGAAACTGGAGACCTTGAGGGGTGATCATTCTTTCGACAGAGGGATAACCCTTGGCGCGTCTGAAGACGCGAGTGTTTCCTGGAACAATGCCTAAACCTTCGACACGGGTTTCACCAACACGGGCCGTGGTAAGAAAAGCACCAGCGCAAAATCCAACGTACCCACCACCTTGGGCAATAAAGTTTTTAAGCTGCTGACGCATCAATGGCCCCATGGCGTTTGAGGCCGCACCGGATTTTCCTCCGGGTTGGATCCAAACTTTTGCCTTTTCAAAAAGTGAGGGATCAAAATTTTCAGGAGTTACAATCATAGGCTCAAACCCAGCAAGCTTCGCCACATAAATGGCAGAATCTAGGCAGCCATCTTTGCACGCCCCTGGCCCACCCCAAACCAAAGCATCAAAGGCTATTGCGAATTGCGACATAAAAAGAAAAATGAGGGGAAGTAATTTCATAAGTTCTCCTGGGTTCCCTTCTATTTTACCTTGAGGCTTAAAAATTGAATGACGGCAAAACTTGCAATGGCCTGGTTAGTCATAGGCTTTACCCTGTGAAGGAGACTGCGTATAATCCTGGAACATTTTTTTCAGGAGGCCAAAGTGCTCACTAACGATCAAAGACGTGATCAGCTCACAAACCTTTCTCAACAAGCAGAGTTAGGTGGTGGGGTTGAAAGAATTCATAAACAACATGAACAAGGTAAATATACCGCTCGAGAAAGAATTAATAAATTATTGGATCCAGAATCATTTATCGAATTTGATAAATTTGTTGTCCACCGCTGTAACTCGTTTGGGATGGAAAAAACGAAGTTCCTAGGGGATGGAGTGATCACAGGTATTGGTAAAATTAACGGTCAGCAAGTGGCGATTTTCTCCCAAGATTTTACTTGTTGGGGAGGTGCCCTAGGCATGGCCTACGCGAAGAAAATCTGTAAGGTTATGGACTTTGCTCTTGAGAATAAAATTCCAGTGATTGGAGTGAATGATTCCGGTGGAGCACGGATTCAAGAAGGTGTGGAGTCCCTGGCCGGTTACGCAGAAATTTTTTATCGTAACGTTCAAGCTTCAGGGGTGATTCCTCAAATCTCCCTTATCATGGGACCTTGTGCTGGTGGAGCCGTTTATTCTCCGGCCATGACTGATTTTATCTTCATGGTGGATAAAACTTCTTACATGTTCGTGACGGGCCCTGAGGTGATTAAGACGGTGACTCACGAAGAAGTGACGAAAGATGCCCTTGGTGGAGCTCATACTCATAATGAAAAATCCGGTGTAGCTCATTTTCGTTGTGATGATGAAGACGATTGCTTTGAGCGAGTGAGAGAACTTTTCAGTTTTATTCCAGGCTGTAATAAGCAAAAGCATACTCAAAAATTAACGACAGATTCAGTGACTCGTTCAAATAATAAGTTGAAGAATTTTGTTCCTGATAATTCTAAAAAACCTTATGACATGCACGAACTCATACTGGAAGTGATTGATGACCAACACTTTCTAGAAGTTCATAGAGATTTTGCAAAAAACATCATTACTGGATTTGCTTCCATTGGTGGAATAAAAGTGGGAATTGTGGCCAATCAACCTGCTTTTCTAGCTGGCTGTTTAGATATCGATTCATCGGTCAAGGCTGCTCGTTTTGTGCGATTCTGTGATGCTTTTAATATACCTATTATCACTCTTGTGGATGTGCCGGGCTTTTTACCTGGAACCGTGCAAGAGTATGGGGGAATTATCCGTCACGGGGCCAAGCTCCTCTATGCTTATTCAGAAGCAACAGTGCCTCTCATTACATTGATTACTCGTAAGGCCTATGGCGGAGCTTATGATGTGATGGCCTCAAAACACATTAAGGCCGATATTAATCTGGCTTATCCAACTGCTGAGATCGCGGTGATGGGAGCCGAGGGCGCGGTTAATATTATTTTTAGAAATGATCTCGCTAATAAGGCGAAAAATGTTGAAGAGTATGAAAATAATTTTGCCAACCCTTATCGGGCCGCAGAGCTTGGTTACGTGGATGAAATTATTTTTCCAGAAATAACTCGTCAGCGCCTCTATCAATATCTAAAGGCTTTAGAAAATAAAAAAATACCAACACCAGATCGTAAACACGGGAATATACCTCTATGAAAGGCAAAAGAGTCCTCATCATCAATCGTGGTGAGATTGCGATTAGAGTCGCCAAAGCTTTAAATGAATTGGGATTAGTCTCTGTCGGAGTATGGACAGATAATGAAACTGAGCCACCTCATCTTGAATACTGCCAAGAGTGGGTTCATTTGCAGGGGAACAATAATAAAGAAACCTACCTCAATATTCCTAAAATTATGAAAATAATTGAGGATTATAAAATTGATGGAGTTCATCCAGGGTATGGATTCTTATCTGAGAATAGAGAATTTTCAGAAGCCCTGGCCAAGAAGGGAATCGTCTTTATTGGCCCCAATCCCAATGCTGTTTATAAAATGGGAGCGAAGGATATCTCTAAGCAAGTCGCCAAAGAAGCTGGAGTGCCAGTTGTTCCAGGCTCGACTGGTGAAGTGGCGACCATTGAAGAGGCGATAAAAATCGGAAATGAAATTGGTTTTCCCGTTCTTCTAAAAGCTGTTGCTGGAGGCGGTGGAAAAGGGATGAGGCCTTGTCACTCAGAGGAGGACGTCAAAAATAACTTTGCCGCCGTTCAACGTGAAGCGCTCTCAGGTTTTGGATATGCCGGGCTCTTAGTGGAAAAATATATTCAAAATCCTCATCATATTGAGGTACAAATTTTGGCCGATAAAAAAGGCAATGTTTTTCACGTTTTTGAGCGTGAGTGCTCAGTTCAGCGTCGCCATCAAAAGATTATTGAAGAAGCTCCTTCTCCGTTTATCGGTACAGATGAAGCTTTAAGAAAATCAATTTGTGAAGCAGCTGTAAAATGTGCGCGTGCTGTGAATTATGATTCAGCTGGTACGGTTGAATTTATTATGGGTGAAGATAAGAAATTTTATTTTCTCGAGATGAATACCCGTATTCAAGTTGAGCATCCTATTACTGAGGAAATTACCGGGGTCGATCTTGTGGCCAATATGATTAAGGGTGCCTTTGGTGAACCTCTTGATTTTAATTCTCAGGATCAAATAAGAATTCAGGGGCATGCGATTGAACTCAGAATTTGTGCAGAAGATCCTGTCTCGATGCTTCCAGCTCCGGGTAAAGTTGTGGGATTTGAAACAACTTTCCCCCAAGGGATACGTTTTGATCACTGCATTTATCCGCAGTTTATGATTACGCCTGATTTTGATCCTATGATTGGGAAGCTCATCGCTCGTGGATTCAATCGAGATGTGGCCCTTAGAAAAGTGAAAAATGCTGTGGAAAATCTTTCGATTGAAGGGTTGAAAACGAATATTCCTCTTCATCGAGTTATTTTAAATGAAGAAAATTTTAAGCAGGGCCATTATTCGACGAACTATATCTCGACAATTAAACCACAGGAGCATGTGGCCAAGAGAGAGGAGCTTTCTTCTTTCTTGCTCAAGATGGCCGCTATTGAGCTCACTCAGCAGGAGAATCAAAAATGAGATATTATTTTGTTAATCAAGACATGAAGGATCTTGTTTTTGATGTTGAGTTTAGAGGCAAAGATTGCTTGGAATTTTCTCATGAAGGGAATAAATCCCAACTTCATCTAAAAAAACTGGCCGGTAAAAATTATTATTCTTTTGATGGGATCAAATGGAAAAAGCTCACTCAACTTGGTGCTAATGAGGTTTTAGTTTCGCATACAGAAGTTTACAAAGTTTTTCGTGGATTTAAACCTTCAGGTCTTACTAAAGGTGGTGCAGGTGCTCTTGTGACTCAAATGCCTGGTAAGGTCGTCAAGTTGATGAAAAAAGAAGGAGACCGAGTTATAAAAGGTGAGACGGTTCTCATTTTAGAGGCCATGAAAATGGAGAATGAAATTAAATCTGGTGCTGATGGGATTATCAAATCAGTGAACGTCAAAGAGGGTCAAGCCCTAGAAGCTGGCTTTTTGATGATTGAAATAGAAGAAGAAAAATAAGGGGTGCTCTAAGCACCCCCGTTCCCTTGATTATTTTCAGATAGTTGGACCCATCGGCAAAAATTTCCTGGCCTACAGGCGTTAGAAACGCTGAGGTATGATAAAATGGAGCGAGGAGGTCCATTACATGCACTCATTAGGCCCCGACAAAAAAATTATTCAAAAGGCGAGCCTTCAGGGCTTCTTTTTTGAAAGTCTTAATAACCTGAATAAAAAATCTCTTTGCCCAGTTCCCGAATCTGCCATTTATTACTCAAGTGATGTTCTGGATAAGTTTATTCTTTCTAAAGACTTTTTTGATATCTCGGAGGGGAGAGTCAGAGAGAAAATTTTAGGACTTAAATTACTTGAAGCGACTCAATTAAGTCGAGAAGACCAACGTCGGGTCTATAAAGAAGTGGCGGACATGTCACTCATTGTGTGTGGTTATTTTTATGAATCGACTCAGAATAAGATGGTTGATTCACAATATTATGGTCAGATTGGGAAGATGGCCTACTCACAACTTAACAATTTATCCCCAAGTTATTTGGATATCCCAAGTTTTTACACCATGTTTGCAACTTGCTTTGAATCAATGACAACTTTAATGACGATGCTAGCGAGCCTCAATAGAGGTCAATCTGAGGGACACTTGATCTTTAAAAAGGTCATGTCTGGTGAACATGTATCTGAGAAAGAATTTCTGGTGAGCGGAGTGATGCCTCAGCCCACCAAAAAAGTTTCTTAAGCGCGTCCTGCTTTTACAATATTCCAATTTTGATTGAAGAATTCTTTGAGAAAAGACTGAAACTCTTGGTAATCAGCTTCTCTTATTTGATCGTTATTATGGTGTGTAAAATCTAAACCGAGATTATGTAAAACTGGAATAGAGTAGAGTTGAGCATAATCTTCATTGGTTTGAATGCCGAGTAGGTTTTGTCCGTCCATCATGACTTTGATTCGATTAAATTCATCTTGAGTCAGCCCATGATCTCTAACATTATTGAGAATTTTCATGATGGCCGCAATGGCAGCTTCAGTTTTATCATGGCCTGAGCCAATATAAATTCCCCAGCATCCGGCCTCAAGCCCTGAGACATGAATCGGTGAAACGGAGTAACAAAGACCTTGTCGATCTCTAACCTCAACAAAAAGATCTGAACTTTGTCCAGAAAGATGGGCCGAAATCATTTTAAGATACAAGTCTTGTTTCTGAGTGATATTGAAGGCCGGTGCTCCAATAACAATCTGAGTTTGTTCTCGATCAAAAATAAGATGATCTTTTTTCCCACGAATGGCTTTGATTTTTCCCTTCTTCGGTTTTGATACCTTTCTCGGGCCCAAATTTTTTAGAGCATCCTTGAGCGCTGGTAAAACGATCGCTAGATCTTGATCTCCACAATAGGTAAACACAAGCTCCGTTGTTTTAAGATGCTTCTCATGAAGTTTCTTTAGATGTGTCGGAGTAAATTTCTTGATCGTTTCTGGCGTGCCAGCAAGATCTAGAGAGTAAGGGTGTTGATTAAAAACAAGCTTATAGAATGCCTTGAAAGCTTGTTTCATAGGATCTTCTTTTTGATTATCAAGTGCTCTCAGGATGACTTTTTTCTCATGGTTAAAGAACTTGCTTGGGAGTTCTGGAGAAATAAGAGTTCCAAAGAAATGCTGAGTTAATTTTTCAAAGTCTTTGGACTGGCCATGCATGGTGAGGCCATAAGCATTTTTGCCTGAAAAACCATTAAGACTTGATGAAAGTGTCTCAAGCTCTTGCTTAAGCTTTTCATACTTCGTCCCTTTGTACCCATAAGTAAAGAGGCGTGTTAAAAGATGATGTTGGCCTGCATTTTTTGAATCCTCAGCCGACTGCCCGCCTTTGATATAGGCATGCATGACAAAAGTGGGAGTTAATTTATTTTGTCTATAAATGAATTTGATTCCAGGTTTAAGTTCAAACTCCTGAACTGCAGAATCATATTTTGAAATTTCTTTTTTAGTTTTAACTTCTTTCGTCTTAAGTTTTGAGGCAAGAGAAGCAAGTTTGTTTTGAAAATCTTTTAAAATCTTCTCCTGTTTTGCGAGAGAAGTTCCTTTTGGAACTTGTAGTGTCATGTGAGTTGAATTTTTTAGTATTTCAACAAGCCCATCCCAAACTTCATCTGCTGTTGTCAGTCTAATCTTTTCGATAAATTCATCTTCACAGAAGATATTCCCAGACTGAGCAAACCCATGACCTAGGCTAAAAGCATAGGATTCGATGGACTCTCTTTCATAAATTTTTGATGAGATATATTGATTTTTAATTTTATTTAATTCTTCTGACTTAAATCCCTTCAAAATAGCGTCTTGGATAACTTTGAGAAAGATAGAACTAATTTTAGGAAGATTATCTACAGGGAAATTCATCTTAAGCATGTGAGTGCCGCCTTTGGCAAAATACATGGATGAACCGGCCACACCATTACAAAGAGAAGTTTGTGCAACTAAAGATTGGTAGAAGCGAGATGTTTCACCATGGGCGAGACAATTAATCGCGAGGTCTTGCCGAGCAGCCTTCTGATCCTGATAATCAGGTGATTGAATACTTAAAGTAAGCGTGGCCTGACGGATATCTTTTTCATGAACATTTATGGTTGATTTTGATTTTAATTCAAATTGACCAAATTCTGAAGTTGTTCCATGGGGAAGACTGTAGCCACTAATTTTTTTCTCAAGGGATTCTTTGTCTTTAATATCTCCTGCGACAACAAGAAGAGCATTTTCAAGATTATAAAACTTATTTCTAAATTCTTTCAGTTGTTCAGATGAAAAATTTTTGATTGTATCCTCACGCCCTAGAATTGGGTGAGCATAGCCTCCTTCAAATCCTGTTTTTTGAACCTGGATAAAATTAAACTGTGAGGGATTATCCATTGCGCGACGGTACTCTTCAAACACAACTTGTCTTTCCGCTGGAAAATCTTCCTCACCGAAAAGGGGATTGGCGACCATGTCCATGAGGATATCCACTGATTTATCTAAGCAGAGACTTGGTGTATTGATGTAGTAGCAAGTGTAATCAAAAGAAGTGAAGGCATTAACTTCGGCCCCGTAAGACTCGATATCATGAGCAAGGCGAGGGCCAGGTCTCGTTGGTGTTCCCTTGAAAAACATATGCTCAAGAAAATGAGCGATACCTTCATTATCTGTTTTCTCTAAAGCTGAGCCTGCTCTAAACCAAATTTGAACGGTTCCAGCGCTACAGCCGGGTGAATTGATAAAAAGAGTATTTAGTTTATTACTTAGTTGGACTTGCTCAATTTTCATATCTTCCTTATTGGTGTGATTCTCAGTAGAGTTTATTATCATCGGGGTTCAGATTTTTTTGAAGGAATTTCTCATTCATGACTCATGTCTCAAGTCTGTATTTACATGTCCCTTTCTGTAAGCATCTCTGCAATTACTGCGATTTTTATAAAAAGCAGTATGATCCGGCATCAAATCAACTTGAGGATTTCCATCAGTTTTTAAATCAGAGTTGGGATGCACATGAAAATTTACTGAAAGATCATGGAATGAAGTGGAGTCCTTTGGAGTCCATCTATCTTGGTGGTGGAACACCTTCCTTATGGGGAGAAGCTGGGGCGAAGTTCATGCAGAGTTGGCTTCAGGATAAGCTAAGCCTTGCCCAAGATTGTGAGTTCACCATGGAAGTTGATCCAGGAACTTGGAAACCTGAAATGATCCAAAGTTGGAGAAATATTGGGCTGAATAGAATTTCTATAGGGACACAATCTTTGGATCCTGTCTTTTTAAAAATTATGGATCGAGTTCATTCACTAGAAGAGACTCATGAGTTGCTGATTTACTGTCAGAAAGAGCAGCTCAATTTTTCATTGGATTTTTTATTAGGAATTCCTTTTTCTAAAGAAAAAAATCGAGACATTAAAAATGAACTCGATCAACTCCTTCAGTATGGGCCGAAACATATTAGTTTATACATTCTCAATGCGCGCTCAAAGTATCCTTTCATAGATGCTCTCCCGGATGATGAGTACATCCGCGAAGAGTATCTTTTTGTGAGTGAATATTTACAGTCAAAAGGTTTTAAGCATTATGAGGTTTCAAATTTTGCTCTACCTGGCTTTGAATCACGTCACAATATTAAGTACTGGCGAGGGGAGAGTGTGACCGCTCTAGGACCTACTGGCACCGGACTTTTGAATATCTCGAAAAAATCTGGAGTTCGTTATAAGTGGAAAGTTTCAAGAGCTGAGTTTGAAACAGAGAATTTAGGCCCCGATGAAATCAAGCTTGAGCACATCTATTTATCCCTAAGAACTTCTCATGGTTGGAAACCCGATAGCCTAACTCCTCAATTAGAAGGAATATTTGAAAAATGGGTTGAACGAGAATTAGGATTTTTTGAAAAGGGGACGATGAGACTAAAGCCCTCTGGTTTTGTTATTTTAGATTCTTTAATGGATGAACTTTTTAAGGAAAAACTCGCATGACTAAATTTTTAATCCTATTCTCACTCACTCTTTTTTATACCGCGTTTAATCCAGCTCTCGCTGATGGATTTGGAGTTGAAATTGTGGATCAGAAAGAGGTGACCATCACTGGAATTATACAAGACGAGCCATCATTGGTAACTATTCCAAATGGGGACACAGAAAGTTATAGCTTTCGTATTGCTGCGGGAGATGGATCTCGCGGTAATGAATGGATGTCAGTTTCTTATTTTACGAAGCTTGCAAATTATCGTGTCGGGAAATTTAATTTTAAAAAAGGTGATAAAATTACCATCTCTGGCAAAGCGACTAAAGCCTCTGCAAACGATATTGGTTACTTGGGAAAAATAACAATTAATGTCCATTACGGTGAAGAATTAAAACGTTTCCCTAAAGAAAATTAGAAAAATTGCCTCTCATTTCTGGCAAATTCAATCGGCTAACTCGCTGATAGAGCGATAAATTTAAGTCTTTCCTGGTCCTTTGATAGAATCTCCTCCATGAAATATTTCGTTGCTCTTATGAGTCTTTTCATCTTGTGCGCTTGTCAGCCTACTTCGATGCGCCAACAAATGGCCGAATCTTCTCTCTCATCGAAGACTCCAAAAGAGACTTTATTGCAAAATAATTGGCGAGATATCTATGCTGAGGATACTCAATGTTTATCTGAAAATTGTGTGAAGTATTTCATCGTGGTCAGCTTCACAAAAGATGCATTAATTAGGACTGGAATAGATAGAGTGACAAGGCAAGTGGTCAAGCAAAAGACAACGCCTATTTCCCAATTAGATCATGAGTCATTTGTCGTTTCATCAGATCAAACTTCTTATACGTATGAAATCTCCAATCATGAACTCACCCTCTGCCAGCAGGGATCAACTTGTTTTAAATTGCCGCTTTTTAATCCATAAAGAGATATTTCAATAGGTTAGGCTTATTAGGATCCACGGCCCTGTGCGTGGGCCTCTGCTTAAGTAACAAATTCACTTACTCACATTGACATTTATGAGGTCGACACCATCTTGAGGAGTAAGAAAGACTTCAATCAGTGAGATTTTATGCAGACAAACGCCAATGACAAAGATGAGAAAAAAGCTGAGGCTTCGGCTGAGCAGGAGAATGGGGAAGTGGCCCAAGAAACTCTTAAAGAAGAGAAAAAAGAAGAAATTGACTACAAAGCGAAGTATTTTTATATCGCTGCTGAAATGGATAACTACCGTAAAAGAATGGAACGTGAGAAAGAATCTCTTGTGAAGTTTGGTAACGAGAGAGTGATTAGAGATCTTCTAGAGGTTGCCGATAATTTTGATCGCACAATTGATATGCTCAGAGGTGATCAAGATCAAAAAGTAAAAAATCTTGTTTTTGGACTCGATATGATTCAAAAACAGTTTATAGATACGATGGGAAAACATGGTCTTACTCCGATTGAATCTATGGGCAAAGAATTTGATCCAAATTTTCATGAGGCCATGTCTCAAGAGTATGCAGAAGGCAAAAAACCTAATGAAGTGATTAAAGAATTTCAAAAAGGTTATACGTTAAATGGAAGAGTGATTAGGGCCTCTAAAGTAGTGGTCTCAAACGATAAGCAATAGTCATTAAAACAGTTTATAAGGAGAAATATATGGGAAAAATTATTGGAATTGACTTAGGTACGACAAACTCATGTGTGGCCGTCATGGAAAATGGCGCTTACAAAATTGTCCCAAATGCTGAAGGTCATAACACAACTCCATCAATTATTGGTTTTGCTAATAATGGTGAAAACCTTGTTGGTCAGGTTGCTAAACGTCAGGCCGTGACAAATCCTACGAAGACACTTTTTGGTGTTAAACGTCTAATCGGTCGTAAGTTTACTGATAAAGAAGCCACTCACTTTAAGGCCATTGCTCCATTTGATATTTTAGCTAATAAAAATGGCGATGCTTGGGTAAAAGTTGATGGGAAAGAATATTCTCCGCAAGAAATCTCAGCAAAAGTTTTAGAAAAAATGAAAAAAGCTGCTGAAGATTATCTCGGTCAGCCAGTGACTGAAGCTGTTATTACAGTTCCAGCTTACTTCAACGATGCTCAAAGACAGGCCACAAAAGATGCCGGTCGTATCGCTGGTCTTGATGTAAAACGTATCATCAATGAGCCGACAGCTGCTGCTCTTGCTTATGGTTTAGATTCTAAAAAAGATAAGAACATCGCTGTTTTCGACCTTGGTGGTGGTACTTTTGACGTTTCAGTTCTTGAAATTACTTCTGATGGTGTTTTTGAAGTTAAGTCAACGAATGGTGATACATTCCTTGGTGGTGAAGATTTCGATTACAGAATCATTAACTGGCTTGCTGAAGAATTTAAGAAAGAAACAAGCATTGATCTTAAGAATGATAAGATGGCGCTTCAGCGTTTAAAAGAAGCTGCTGAAAAAGCTAAACATGAGCTTTCTTCTGTTTCTCAAACTGATATTAACCTTCCGTTTATTACAATGGATGCAACTGGACCGAAGCACTTAAACTTAAATCTTTCTCGTGCAAAGTTTGAGTCTCTTATCTCTGACTTGATCGATAAATTGGTGACTCCTTGTAAAACAGCGATCGCCGATTCAGGTCTTTCTTTAAATGAAATCCACGAAGTCATTCTTGTTGGTGGTGCAACTCGTATGCCTATCGTTCAAGCAAAAGTTAAAGAGATTTTTGGTAAAGAGCCTTCAAAAGGTGTAAACCCGGATGAAGTGGTTGCTGCTGGAGCTGCGATTCAGGGTGGTGTTCTTGCTGGTGACGTTAAAGATGTTCTTCTTCTTGATGTGACTCCACTTTCACTTGGTATCGAAACTCTTGGTGGTGTTTTCACAAAAATCATCGAAAAGAACACAACTATCCCTACAAAAAAATCACAAGTTTTCTCTACAGCGGTTGATAATCAACCTGCAGTATCAATCCATGTTCAACAAGGTGAGCGTGAATTTTCTGCTGACAATAAAACTCTTGGTCGCTTTGATTTAACTGGTATCAATCCTGCTCCTCGTGGTGTTCCACAAATTGAAGTGACATTTGATATCGATGCTAACGGTATCGTTCATGTGACTTCAACTGATAAGGCGACTGGTAAGTCTCAAAACATCGTGATCACTTCAAACTCAGGTCTTACAGAGGATGAAATTAAGCGTATGGTTGCAGATGCTGAGAAAAATCGTGATGCTGATAAAAAACGCCGCGATGTTGTCGATGCGAGAAATAATCTTGATAGTCTTGTGTTTGCCTCTGAAAAGGCACTCAAGGATGCTGGAGATAAAGTTCCAGCAGATAAGAAAACAGAACTTGAAGGAGCGATTAGTGAAGCCAAAACAAAACTCACCTCAGAGTCTTTGGACGAAATTAAAGCAGCGACTGAAAGACTTCAAAACGTCGCTCACAGCCTGGCCCAGTTCATGTACCAAGGAACTGGAGCTGATGCCGGTCAAGGTGCCGGTGCGGCCGATGGACAAGCGCAAGGAAACGCTGGATCGTCTAAGAAAGATGACGGAGACGATGTCGTAGACGCTGACTACAAAGAAGTTTAATTTAATCTCTTTATGAGGACCAAGAAAGCCCCTTGAGGGGCTTTCTTGGTATGTGGGTATGAGTGATAAACGTGATTACTACGAAATCTTAGGCGTTCCTAAGACAGCAACAAAAGATGAAATAAAGAAAGCTTATAGAAAGCTTGCGATGCAATTTCATCCAGATAAAAATCCTGGAAACAAAGAAGCTGAAGGGAAGTTTAAAGAAGCCTCACATGCTGCTGACATTCTCATGGATGATCAGAAGAGAAGTATGTATGACCGTATGGGACATGCAGCTGAGCAAGGTGGCATGGGTGGCGGTGGCTTCGGTGGTGGATTCCAGGGCGGAGACTTTGGGGATCTAGGCGATATCTTTGGAGATATTTTTGGAGATATTCTAGGCGGTCAAAGAGGTCGAGGCGGTCGTAGCCGTGGTCGCTCTAGAGCACAATCTGGAGATGATCTTCAAACTGAAATGATTGTCACTTTTGAAGAAGCAGCCTTTGGTGTTGAAAAAGAAATAAATCTTTTCCGCTCAGTTCAATGTGAAACTTGTCATGGTTCTGGGGCCAAAAAAGGTTCTGGTCCAGTAAGCTGTGAAATGTGCCATGGCCATGGTGAAGTCAGACGACAACAGGGCTTTTTCACAATTGCTCAACCATGTCCAAAGTGTCATGGATCTGGGCAAATGATCAAGGATCCATGTGAGCCATGTAGTGGTCGCGGACGAAATAAAAAGAAGGAAAAACTCTCAGTAAAAGTCCCTGCGGGAATTGATGAGGGACAAAGATTAAAGTTATCTGGGCAAGGTGATGCTGGCGTAAACGGAGGCCCTGCGGGAGATCTTTATGTCAAAATTCATCTCCAAGAGCATGAGTTCTTTAAGCGAGATGAGTATGACGTTCTTTGCGAAGTTCCGATAAGTTTTTCTCAAGCAGCACTTGGTTGCGAAATAGAAGTTCCGACTTTAGGTGGTCGCGTCTCGATGAAAATTCCTGACGGGACTCAGGCCGGGCAAAAGATGAAATTAAGAAATAAAGGAATTGCGAAGCTTGGAGGTTATGGATTTGGTGATCAAATCATCACAATCCATGTTGAAACGCCAGCGAAGCTCTCTAAAGAGCAAAGAGAGCTCTTCCAGCGCTTGTCAGAATTGGAGCAAAACAGTTCAAATCCCATGACGAAGGGCTTTTTTGAGCGAGTCAGGGAACTTTTTCAGTAAAGTTTAACATTTAGGGGCCTTTTAAAGGCCCCTTTTTTCTTTTTTTTATTTCAATGAACGCTAAAATTATCTCAATTATCTTCCTTAAAGGATTTGTCATGCGTTGGTTCGTTTCAGCTCTACTCATTATTTTTGCCTCTTGTTCAATGATGACGAGTAAAAAAGTTATTGATGATTCGAGAATGTCGCCAGAGGCGAAGGTCAAGATTGATGAGGCCAGAACATTTATTAATTCCGGTAAGCTTGATTTGGCCATTAAGAAACTAGTCGAACTTGATGATCATAAAATCAATCCACTTGAAAAAGCAGTTAAGTATAATTTGAAAGGTGTGATTAAATTTAATTTAAATGAGCTTGAGAGGGCCCTTCTCAATTTTGAAGTCGCCGAAAAGTATGCGCCTAAGGATTCACAGATTTATAGTCAAGTTCAGCTCAATATGGCGAGCGCTCATTATAAACTAGGACAATTCTCTGAATTAAAAAATCGATTTAATAAAATTGAAATAAAAAACCTAAGTTCCTCTGAAAAGAAAAAGTTGAATCAGTTAAATTTAGTTTACGGCAAAAAGTTTGAAAATTCTAAGATGATTGTTGAGGCCTCTCTTCATCTTATGGGTGAACTTAAGAGCTCAACTGAAATTCAAAACTCATTGTTTTTTCCTGATCTCAAAGAAGCTTTCAAAAAAATAAGTTCTAGTGAAAAAATAAATATATTTGAAAGTTTTGATGATCAGCAGAACATGACTGTTGCTTTCCTGGCCCAATTGGAAGCTGATGAGCGCTACTTGAATGGCGATCGTAGTGGCGCCGAGGATGTTGTAAACTGGTTAAAAGCTCAATATGGGGATCAGGTTGAAATAAAAAAGTTTATCACCGACTTTGAAGTCAGAATTGATCATTCGACTAAATTGAGCCTCTCAAATATTGGTCTTATTTTGCCTCTTTCTGGTGAAAAATCATCATTCGGCCAAAAAGCTCTAAGTGGTATTGATACAGGACTTAAAGTGATGGGGCTTAGTGATAACTTAAAAATTAACACCAAAGATTCAGTCGATTCGCCATCACGAGGTGCTCAGGCGGTTTTAGATCTCATCAGAGAATCGAAGGTTGCTTTTATTATAGGTGGATTATTTCCAGAAAGTGCCAAAGCTGAATACTTAGAAGCTCGAAAATATGGAGTCCTTTATATTTCTCTTTCCCAAATTAATCTTCCCAAAGAAGAAAAAAATCATCATCTGATTGAGGTTCAGGGGTCAATTGAGTCTCAAATCGAAACCCTTTTATCTGATGATATGATTCAAAAATTTGGATCTCGGATTGGAATTATTTTTCCAGAAAACGAGGGCGGAAAAGCTTATGCAGATGAATTATGGCGAAAGTCTCGGGAAAAGAAAATTGAGGTAACGGCCCTTGGTACATTTCCTAAAAATACTCATGACTATAGGGATACTGCTCAGCTCTTTTTGGGCCTGAAATATGAGAGGGAAAGAAGTGAAGAGCTTAGGATCTTAGATGATGTCTATGCTCTTGAAAAATCTTCAATCCGCAGAGTTCAGACATTACCTCCTGTGTTAGATTTTGATTGGCTCTTTTTGGCCACTTATCCTCACGAGGCTATCGGTCTTATCCCTACTCTAGGTTACTATGATGCGAATAGAATTAAGATTGTTGGAGGGCCAAGTTGGGTTTCTCAATCGATGGTCAAAGAGCAAAAAAACTTAGGTACTCTACATTTTATTGGTGAAGATCCTAAAGACATTAATCAAGTCATGTTAGGTAAGTTCCAGGAGATTTATGGACGTCCAGCAGGCCTGATTGAGATTCTTGCTTTGGATGCCATGAAATTAGGAGCCGAAACTTTGAATTATGCTAAAGATGCTAGTGGGCGAGATCAATTTGATGCAGCGATTAAGGACCAAACCATAAAAGGTCTGACGACGAGTTGGTCATTTAAAGATGGAGTTTGGCTCAAAAAAATGAATTCAATGACAATTACGAGAGGGGAAATCGTTAAAACTTTCCCCCAGTAATTTACTAATTTGGATAACGTAAATAATAAAGTTGTTCAAAATTTCGGCCATAATCTTCTAAATCAAGGCCATAGCCAACGATGAACTGGTCTTCAATCTTTTTACCAGTTAAGTCAGGTTGAATATTAACGGCTCTCTTATAAGGCTTATCAAAAAGTGTGACGACCTCAAGGCTACGAGGAGAACTAAGGAGAATTCTTTTTTTGAGAAAGCTGAGTGCTCTTCCTGTATCGACAATTTCTTCGACGATCACAACATTTCTATCCATAAGGTTTGTTGTATAGTCTTTGCTGATACAAATGGTGCCATGATTTTCTTTTCCACGGCCAACAGCTTGGAGCTTAACGAAATCAACGTAGACTTTTACACCTTTAATTTCTCTGACGAGGTCTGCTAAGAAGACCATGCTTCCCTTGAGAACACCAATAAGGACAAGATCCTGACCTTGATATTTTTGTGAAAGAGTATTGCCGAGAGTTTCAACGATTCCCTTGATCTCTTTCGAGTCGATATATTTGACGAACTGGCTTGAGACAAAACTTGAAGGGAACTTATTTTTTTCATCACTCATGGAAACTTCCTTTTAAGAAAATTGATCTTAACTCTTTAGGGCCCTGCTGTGAAGACGAAGTCCTAATCCGATAAATAAAGTCGGGAAAGAGTTTCCCGCCTTTAAATTCTTGTAGGGAAAGATCCTAAGTGGTAAATTTTTCAAATAAATAATTTAAATAAAAAATATGGCCAAGGCTCAAAAAAAGAATTCAGCTGCTCAGAAAAATGTCCAAAAAAAGTCTGGTGGCAAACTCAAAAAAGCGACTCTTCCCCCTGTGGAATCGAGTGAAGAATTAATCCGTCGTCTGACACGCAAAACTAAGAAATCCACCATTAAGCTCCCTCCTCATCTGAAAGAGATTCGAGACAAGAGGGTTTACGCCAATGTGGCCAAAAGAAGAATTGCCATTGATATGCTTGAGCGCTACACCGGTCATGATATCAAAGATTTTCAGCCTCAAATAATCCTGACTAATTTTCACTACTATTTTGACCGTTTTCAAAAGTTATTGCCAGATTCCAAGGGCACAAAAGGCTCAGCTTTTGCTGCAGCGTCCTCACCATCGGCCAAAGTCACAATTATTGAGTTTGGTATTGGCTCGGCAATGGCAGTTCTTATAATGGAATTAGTAGCCGTAATAGAGCCAAAAGCTGTACTATTTTTAGGTATGACTGGTGGGACTCATAGTTCCTTAAAGGTTGGAGATTTTATCCTACCGATTGGGGCCATTAGAGCGGACAGTGTATCGACATATTTTATGCCGATTCAAGTTCCTGCCCTACCTACTTTTAAGATACAAAAATTTGCATCGCAGGTTTTAGTTGAACACGGAATGGATTATCGAACTGGTGTGATCCATACAACAGATTTGAGATTCTGGGAGTTTGATGAAAGCTTCAAGCGAACTCTGTATGAAGAGCGCGTGATTGGAGTTGATATGGAGTGTGCAGCCCTGTTTACTGCTGGTTTTGCTAGTAAAGTAAGTGTGGGGGCCCTTCTTTTAGTTTCTGATACACCACTTAAACGTGGTGGAATTAAAACAAAGAAGTCTGCAAGTAAAGTTTTTAGAAGTTACGCTGATCTTCATATTGAATTAGGAATTGAGATCATGGCGGATATCGCTGAAAGAGGCGACACAATTAGACAGTACAAATGGTAATGAGTTGAAAGGATATTTTTATGTTTAAGAAAATGCTTGATTGGTTCTCTAACGATTTGGCCATTGACCTTGGAACGGCCAACACTCTGGTGTACGCCAAGGATAGAGGAATTATTGTAAATGAACCATCAGTGGTCGCTGTTCATCAAGGCTTTCGTGGAGAGCAAAAAGTTCTAGCCGTTGGTAAAGAAGCAAAAGAGATGCTTGGAAGAACTCCAGGATCCATCAAGGCTATTCGTCCAATGAAAGATGGAGTTATCGCTGACTTCGAAGTCACTCAAGCGATGCTCAAATATTTCATACAAAAATCATTGAATGGATCAAAATTAATTAAGCCAAGAATCATTATTTGTATTCCTTTCGGTATTACTCAGGTTGAAAAACGTGCCGTAAAAGAATCCGCAGAGCAAGCTGGAGCTCGTGAAGTTTATTTGATTGAAGAGCCAATGGCCGCTGCTATCGGAGCTGGTCTTCCTATTACTGATCCATCTGGAAATATGATTGTAGATATCGGTGGTGGTACAACAGAAGTTGCCGTGATCTCTCTCGGTGGTATTGTTTATTCAAAATCTGTTCGTGTTGCTGGTGATAAGTTTGATGAAGCAATTGTTTCTTACATTAAGAAAAAATATTCACTTCTCATTGGAGAAAGAACAGCTGAAATGATCAAAATGTCGATTGGTAATGCTTATCCATTTGATGATGAAGTCAAAACGTATGAAGTTAAAGGTCGTGATTTAATTGCAGGTGCTCCAAAGACGATTGAAGTCACTTCTGATGAGATCCGTGAAGCCCTTGCAGATCCTATATCTGAAGTGGTTGAAGCGATCAAAATTTCTCTTGAAAAGACTCCACCAGAATTGGCAGCCGATATTGTTGATAACGGAATCATTTTAGCAGGTGGTGGTTCACTTCTAGCTAATCTCGATGTTCTTATTAAAGAGAAAACAGGTCTTCCTGTGGCCCTCGCTGAAGATCCATTAACATGTGTTGTTCGTGGTTGTGGAATGGCGCTAGAATCTCTGACTCTACTCCGTCAGGTTACGACACTAAGTTAATATGTCTTATACCTATTTCAGTAAGTTAAACCCTCACGAGAAGTTAAGCCGACTGAGTCAGCTTGGCCAATCGGGGGGGAAAGTAACTGTATGGATAAAAGGTAAAAAAGAGAGAGTTAACTTCTCCGTATTAGACTTTGATAAAGAGCGCTACAACGTTCAACTCAATACAAAAATTCCGTTTATTCCCTTGAAGACCGAGGTCCTTTTTTCCTTTGATCTCAGAGGAATGAATTTTTTTTCACAGGCCACTTTAAATAAAAATATTTTGGACAATATTGTCTTAGAAGTGACAGGTGATCTTTATAAATCAGAAAAGCGAAGCAGTTATAGGCTCATGACCTATCCTATATATGAAGTCTATGCTGAATTTGACCCCAAAGAGTCTTATGAGGGCGGAGTTGTTTTTGATTTTAAAAGTAAGACTAATCAAACGGGGTTATTTAAAAATTTTTTAAAACTGGTTGATAAAAAAGAAAGTGAAGATCAGATAAACAAATTGAAATTTAGAACTCAAGATATTTCCACCACAGGTTTAAGCCTACAAGTTGGTCATCTTGAGACCCAGATTTTTCAAAAAGATTCAATTTTTAATGATGTTAATTTAATTTTTAAAGATGAAACTATCGTCATACCTGAAGCTAAAGTCGTCTACGTCGTTGACTATGTCGGAAGTGATCGAAAAGTTAAAAGCTATAAAGTTGGCATGCATTTCCCTAAGCTCAGTACCAATATAGGGGATCAGATTGGAAAAAAAATTAACGAACTCCTTCGTCAAATTGATTCCAATAAAGATTTTGAGAAAATTATCAAGTGAGATTCTTTAATTTCTTCATTTTATTCTTGATGCTTTCTTGCACTCATAAACAAAAGACATCCTCGATTCAAAATGGAATAAAAATTTATTCATACAATGATATTTCTGGGAAATTTAATTTTTCACGCGAAATCAAAAACGATAATAAAAAAATAATTACTAGAACATTGTTAGCTGTGAGTGAGGGCGGTAATTCAAAGGTCTTGGAAAAGTCCATTACTGTCACTCAGATTGGAACAGTAAAATTAAAATCAGGTCGGATCCCGGTTTCAAGGCCACTTGCCTCAGACTTTACTGTTTGGCTTGAAGGTAAAAAATATCAATCAAGCATGCGACTAAATGAGAAAGAGAAAAACCTTGTTGTGGATTTAGAATCTCCAGATCCGAAGTGGAGTGGAGTCTCGAAATATTCTTTTCCCAAAGGAAATTATTTTTGTTTTTACTCACAGATACCAGATTGTCTTCACCAAAACTCTTTACTCGAAAGGGCTTTGGAGAAAAAAAATAAAAAATTTCCCTTTATTATTGTTTGGGATAATTTTCCCTTTATTCAAGAACAACTCAATGGTGTTGGCCAGAAGCCCTTTTCAAACGGGTTTTTAAAATTTGAAGAACTTGATAAAAAGACTTTAAAGTATTCAGTTGAAGTTGATGGGCAAAGTGTTCTCTATCATTTTTCTCGATCCTTTGATTTAATGAGAATACTTTGGATTTCTCAAGGAATTACCATTGTACCGCCTGAAGAAGAAATAAATGCTGAAGTTGAATAAGAGGTTGATGTGGATAATTTTGGACAATTAATTTTTACAGGAATTTCTGGGACAACATTAACGGATCAAGAGAAGGATTTCATAGAGAATGAAAAAATTGGAGGAGTCATCCTCTTTGATCATAATTATGAAGACCCTGCTCAATTGGCCGAACTAGTAAATTCGATTCAGAAAATAAGAGATGAGTACCCACTTTTCATAGCGGTCGATCATGAAGGAGGGAGAGTCCAAAGATTTAAAAAACACTTCACTCATTTCCCTTCAATGCTTGCATTATCTTCTCAGCAATCACCCAAATTGATTTTTGAAGTCCACCAGATTATGGCCAGAGAGTTAAGTGCCTGTGGAATAAATTTATGTTTATCTCCGTGTTGCGATATTTTAACAAATGAAAGTAATAAGGTTATTGGAGATAGATCTTTTGGGAAATCGGCCGAAGATGTGGAAAAATACATAAGTGCCGCCATAAGAGGTTTACAAACGACTGGACTACTTTCCTGTGCAAAACATTTTCCAGGTCACGGAGAAACCGTTAAAGATTCTCATTTCGATTTGCCTTTGTTGAAGACGACGGTTGAAGAATTGAGAATTCGTGAAATGATTCCTTTCATCAAAGCTTCAAAATCACGTGTTGAATTCATGATGATGGCCCATCTGCTTGTGGATAGTATTGATGAGAAATTACCAACGAGCCTGAGTCCTAAGGCTTATCAATTTTTACGTCAAGAAACAAAGTTTACTAAAATAGTCGTCACAGATGATATGGAAATGGGAGCTCTTTCCCATAAATTTTCAATCGAAGAAGCTGCTGTCATGGCCCTAGGTGCAGGAGCAGATATGCTGATGTATAAAACACTTCCTTCTGCCCAAAGAGCTTTAGGGGCCATAAGAGAGGCCGTTAAAAAGAAGCACTTAAAAAAAGAAGATATTCTAGATAAGGTCACTCGCGTAGAGCGTTCTAAAAAGGATCATTTTAAGAGCTATAATCCAATTTATATTCCTAAAATAGTGGAGTCATTTAATACGGAAGAATCTAAAAAGATTCTTTCCCAACTTAATGGCCTAAGCCCTTCTCATTCTTAAACGGAGTTTTTTTCCCATTTCTTGAAATTACCAACGCTTAGCTGTTTTTTTGCTAAGCTTAAAGTAGAAACCAATTTTAAGGTTGGGAAAGACATGACGTCTTATTTCAAAAGCTTATTAATCCTTTGGGGATTTTTTTTACTAAGTGTGCCACTTGGTGCCCAATCGGTTTGCCCTTCAGATTTTGCGCAGATTAATACCAGCTGTATCGCAAGTGCTTCTCAGGTGAAATTTAACGATAAACCCATCATGCTCAATCAAGAGTTGAAAGATGATATTTTTTTCTACAAAACATCTGCCGGCCAGATAGGAAAACTTAAAGTCATTTCTGTTATTAATAATAAAACCCAATGTACTCTTTATTTAGATGCAGTTACCTACGGTGGTGAGAAAGTATTTATCCCGAACTCTTCTATCACAATTGGAATTGATTTAAGTAACTGGCTCAAAGAAAGAATATTTTTAGATAAAGAGGGAACAAGTGCTTTAGAGCTTGTCCGGAAATCGGGAAAATGCGGGATTGTTTTTAGTAAAGGAGTTTTGGTTGGAAAATATTTTGATCAAAGCTCTGAAAATAGAGAGATTTGGAAAGAAAATTATACACTCTTAAAATGGGCCCCGGCCGTTTTAATTTTTATTGCTATCTTTCTTATCGTCCGCGTATTCATGGAAGAGCAAGATAAATTCAAGACTCAGGAAGCCTTAGAAGATGCTGAGAATCAGGCCAAGGTCAAAAACGAAGCCTTATTTATTAAGATTACTCGACCATTCTACAAACGATATTTTCTCCCGATGACTCAAGGGAAAAACAAACAAAAGTATAGAAATCTATATCGCCAAAAAATAGCCAATGCTGGGCTCGTCAAAGATATAAGTCCAGAAGAATTCATGGCCCTGAAAATTTTTATGATATTAGGAGGCCCATTTGCTTTTCTAACAGTCAGATTCATTATGGAGGAGAATTGGCCTCTTACCATTACTCCAGTCATGGGACTTGTAGGATATCTCTATCCAAATATATGGCTTGAAGGGCTCATTAAAAAAAGATCAGATGAGATACTGCGTGCTATGCCCTTCATTATTGACATGCTCGCCTTATCAGTTGAGGCGGGATTAGATTTCATGGCCGCTATACAAAGGGTGATTGAGAAGGCACCAAGAAGTCCACTGGTAGATGAATTTGAAACATTAATTAAAGAAACAAAAATCGGTTCATCTCGTGCAGAGGGTTTGAGGCAGCTAGGTTGGCGGATAAATATCATCGAGATAAATTCATTCTGTGCCACGCTCATAGCAGCCGATTCTGTTGGTGCTTCAATTGGCCCGATTCTAAAACAACTCTCAAATGAATTAAGAATCAAGCGTTCTTCTAGGGCAGAGCAGGCCGGTGCAACGGCTGCAACAAAAATCTTAATTCCAATGATCTTCTTTATTTTACCAGCGGTACTTGTTGCGATTTTTGCTCCGATGGTGCTCAAAATGATGTCGGGGTCCATGTGAAGATAGCCATAAAACATAGAGGGAAATTGCTCTCAAATAATATTTTAATAGCAGAAAATTTTATTGATCGTCTTATTGGACTAATGTTTAAGGATAAACTTGTTGGGTCTGATGGTCTATTGATTGATCCCTGTCGATCAATTCACACTTGTTTTATGAAATACAATTTAGATGTCGTCTTTATAAGTAGAAATAATTCAGTAGTTAAAATCATCCGTGATTTAAAACCTTGGCGAATAACATGGATTTATTGGAGAGCTACTAAAACTTTAGAATTACCGGCCGGTCAACTTCCCTTCGATGTCCAAATAGGGGACATCCTGGAGGTTGAAAATGTTTAAACTTGTTGCTGTCGGGGGAAAATTAAGAGGTAAAGAGTTTATTCTCCAAGATGGTGAAAATGTAATAGGTCGTGCTCCAGAGAGTGATCACCAAGTAGCCGTTGATGGTGTATCTAAAAAGCATTTACGCATTACCGTGAATAAAGATACAGCATTTGCTGAGGATCTTGGAAGCTCCAATGGAACTATCGTAAATGGCAAAATCATAAAGAAAATGACTCTTAAAGATGGGGATAAAATTGCACTTCCGAATGTGATTTTGCAAGTCGTATTTGTTTTAGAAAAGAAAGTCATTGTTAAAAAGAAAGTCCTTAAAGGTAATGATGAAGATGATGAGGACTCATATGATGAGTTAAAGCAAATTGAGCCAATGCCTGATAGTATCATCATGAAACCTTTCTGGCTTTTTAAGCACAAAGTGATGCCTTTAATTTATGGTTTTAATGAGCGTTATGAATGGTCAGCTTTGTTAGGTATTCTTATCTTTATTTTTATTGCGATTAATATCTATCTAACAATTTTGCCAGTTCTTAGAGATAGTAAAACACTTCTTATTAAAGAAATTGCGTTACGTGGGAAGCAGTATGCAGCGGAAGTGGATCATCTTAATAGTGCCCATTTAAGAAGTAAGAATCTTGATCATGTAAGAACTGATTTCCTTGAGGGAGAAGATGCGGAAGGTGTTCAGAGTTATAAGTTGTATGACATCGAAGGCAGAATTTATCGACCACTTTCAAGTTTAAATACAATTGTAAATGATCCCTTTTCTGTGGATGCTCTAAGATTTTATAAGAATGAGAGCAATCAAGATAAAGAAGTTATCAAAGATTTAGGTAATAACCAGATTGGTATTACAAGGGCGATTAAAGCCCATGATGAAAAACTCGGTCGCGAAGTTGTTGTTGCGATCATCACTATTATTTTTTCACCTAGTTCTCTATCAAGAGAAGCTTCAAATAATTCGAAAGCCTACCTCGAGTCACTTATAACATCTGGACTAGTCGCCATCTTTTTCTTTGGATTTGTCTATTATATGACTATCCGACCATTGGATGAGATGAAGTTTCAGATTGAAGCTGTCCTAAGAGGCAGACAGAAAGAATTAACTTCTAATGCCCTTTTTAAAGAAATTCATCCTTTAAGAAATACTTTGAATAGTCTTCTGACACGCTTGAAAGAATTGCAAAATGTTGATGGGGGAGAAGTCCAAAACCTTGAAGAAGATGGCCCGTACTTGCGAACCCTCAAAGAGTTTATGGAAGGGGCCCAAGGACCGATCCTCATTTTAAATTCTGAAAAAATAATCCAGAACTTGAATCCTGAATGTGAGGATTTATTAGGTATTAGAGAGAATGCCTCTGCTGGTCAAAGTTTATTAGATACCGCAAGAGATCAGGGGTTTGCAGCAACCGTCATTGATTTATGCGATCGATCTGCGAACAACGATGGATGTCATCAAAAAGAAAATTACGAAATCGGCGGAAAAGATTTTTCTGTTAATGTTTCAGGATTAATTGGAAAGGATAAATTTGCTAAAGGTTTTTATATAACGTTTGTAAAAAATTAAATATGGCAAAAAACGTACTTGTTTTAAAACATTTTGAGACCCCGAAGGAAGTAGGAACCTACTATCGTCTCGTATGTCTTACTGGTACGGCGAAGGGTGAATCCTATATTTTATCTGGTAATCGTATCATCATCGGTCGTGGTGATAAAACTGACATAAAATTAAATGATACAAAAGCAAGCCGGGAACATGTCGAGATTACTCGTGTGGGTGGCCAATGGATAGCTACCGATCTTGGTTCGCAAAATGGAATTGTTGTTAATGAAAAGAAAGTTACGCAGGCGCAGTTAAGTGAAGGTGATAAAATAATAATTGGTCAAACAGTTCTTAAGTTTGCCAAAGTTGAAGTTTCAGCAAAAAATAAATCCAATAAAGATAATTCTGAAGAAACTGATTCCAGTGGAAGTGGTAAAAAGAGTCTGATTCCACTTATTGCAATTGCTGGGGTTGCTATTTATTTAGTGCTTTCTTCCGATGAGTCGACAACTCAACAGACTTCAAAATCAAAAAATAATTCAGGTTCAAATTATCAAGATGTCTCAAGTGATTACCTCGCCCAATTGCAAAAAAGACAGGCGAGCGAAGATAAAGCTGTTAAGGAAAAATTGAATGCGATTTATCAGCGAGGCTTAAGAGAGTTTAGAGAGGGTAATTATTTTCGTGCTATTGCAGAATTTAATTTGGCACTGATGATCTCTCCGGGAGACCCTTATGCTGAGTTTCATCTTCGAAAAACTAAAGAACAGCTCGATAAATCCATAGAAGAGTTGACTATTAGGGCCCAGCGGGATGAAGGAGCTTTAAAATTTAACAGTGCGATTGTCTCTTACTGTTCTATTATTAGACTACTTTATACCGTCCCAGAGGACGAGAGATATAAAAATGCCGAAACAATGATTAAAGGCTTAGAACAAAAGATAGGTTTAGAAGCGAATGAGACTGACTGTCTTAAAAAACCACGTACCGATCAATAGTATTCTGGTAGAAACTCCAGATATTAATGAGACGTATGAAATTTATGTTGGGAGATCAGAAGATTGCCATCTCCAAATTGATGATCCCTTGATCTCAAGGCACCATTTTGTTCTAAAAAATGAGAATGGTTCTTGGTATTCACATAAATTAACTCAGCTCGGAGTTGTCTCTGTGAATGGTCTCATCATGCCTAGAATTGAACTCCATGAAAATGATGAGATTAAGTGTGGGCCATACAGTGTGGTAATTGGCGAGTTTGGAACGTCTTTAAAAGCTGCTCCGTCTTTGCCAATGGCCGAACAAATTTTTTTAAAACCTGAACCTTCAATCCCAAAGCCTCAAAAAGCTGAAATAAGCTTAGATGATTTTGCTGATAGTGCTGATCTCTCCCCTGTCACTGAGGATTTAGGAGTGACTGAGGTTATATCAACAACAGAATCCATGGATGAGATTGAGCAAGAGGAAGGGATTGAGTCTGATGATAGCTTTTTGAATGATTCAATCATTGAAGAGCCTCAAGGGCCTGAAGAATCAAACCTAGAACAGGAAGATGGGTTCTCCGATGCTGCTTTAACTGAATACAGTGATGATGCTTTAACAACTGAAAGTAATGCCCAAGAAGCGACAACTTTTTTTAAGGCTTTTGTAAATTACCAACTCGTTCTTTTTGGTGATTACGCTCCTTATGATCGCTACCAAATTGATTCAACAGAAATATTCATTGGGAGAGATCCAAAAAAATGTCAAATCGTCTTGGATGATCCTGAAGTTTCGACTGTTCATGCGGTTTTGAGAAAAACCCAAATTGATGTGACTCTTGAGGACTTGAATTCGTCGAATGGAACTATTCTTAATGGCGAACGTATAAATAAGGCGCATCTTTCCACTGGTGATGAGTTTGTCATTGGATCGACAAGCTTTACCTTGGAAACTAAGTCAGATCTTTTAGACGCGGAGTCTGATCGTTTGATGCCGGTTGAAGGTGGTCAGACAATTGAAACAGAAGAAGTTGAAGAAGAAATAGTTTCGGAAAATGAAGGGGAGGTCAATTTTGGTCTTGAGGCACCTCAAGATAAAAGTTTAGTCGGTCGCTTTAAAAGAGATCCCGCTTTTCGTAAAAAAGTTTTTATCGTTGCACTTGTCCTTCTTCTCATTTCGATAATTCCAAGCGGAGAGGAGACGACTCCTCCTCCAACAGCTAAAGCACCTGATGCCAAAGTTGATCCTAATATTAATAAAAATGAGAAGCCCAAGGTTCAATTAAGTAAAGAACTCGAGCAGAGGCGAAACATGGCCTATGAATTAGGTGTTAGCTTTTTTGAACAAAATAAATATTTTGAAGCGTTAAAAGAATTTCAAACGGTCACGGAGATTGATCCTTCCTATAAAAAAGTAGACTCATATTTAACTGAGACGAAAAAAGGCCTCAAGCGACTTGAAGAGCTTGAAGCACAAAAGCGTGCAGAGGAAGAAAGACTAAAAATAAAGAAAATAGTTGAGGAGCTTTTAGTTAAAGCAAGAGAAGCTGTTAAGGAAAAAATGGTGGCGCCGGCCGAAAGTTATTTCGCTCAGATTACAGAAAAAGATCCAGAAAATATTGAAGTTCAACAATTAAAAATGGAATTAGAAGCTTGGCAGAAAGAACAAGAGAGAATTGCTATGGAAAAGGCCGCCAAAGAAGCGGCCCGGAAAGCGATGGTCGATGCTCTCTCTCCTGGTAAAACATTTTATATTAAAAAAGAATGGTATAAGGCGATTTTAAAGCTAGAAGAATTTCTTCGTAGAAAAGGATCTGACGAAGATCTCATTAAAGAGGCCAGTGATATGCTTAGTGATGCTAAAAATCAGCTGGCTTCAGAACTTGGGCCTATGGTTGGGAAGGCGCGGTCATTAAAAGAAGGTCAGGATTTAAAAACGGCGTATGAAGCTTATCTTGATGTTTTAAAAATTGAACCTACGAATGCAGAAGCCTTGAATGAAGTTGATGAGATTAAAAATCAACTTGAAACAAGATCGAAAAAAATTTACAGAGAGGCCATTATCGCAGAGTCTCTTAGTCTTTTTAATGATGCTAAAGAGAAATTCCAGGAAGTTCAGCAAATTTCACCAACAGATAGCGAATACTATAAAAAAGCATCTGATAAATTAAAAAATTATTTGGAGTAAATATCATGCGTCTTAAGTCCTATGCTGCTCAAACTCACCAGGGACCTTATTTAGAAGTGAATGAAGATGGCTATGAATTTGACTTCGAAAACGAACTTTTCATGGTTCTTGATGGGTTTGGTGGCTCTGGAGTTGGGGATAAAGCTGTAGAAAAATTAAAGCATGAAATAAAATTATTCTATTCGCAGATGTCAGATGATCCTAATGCAACGATGCCATTGTATTATAACCCAAAAAATTTACTGGAAGGTAATGCCATCTTAAACTCGATGTTCAATGCTCATCAAAATCTCTATAAAATGAATTCTGAAAAACCAGTGAACCAGCGCGCTGGCTCAAGTGCTATTGTGGCCGCAAGATCAGAAAGTATTATGGTGTTAGTTGGAGTAGGCAATTGCTGTGCTTATCACTATAGACAGGGATGTCTTTCAAAAATTATTGTTGAAGACAACTTAAAGTATCTCTCAAAAAATCAGTTTGAAAGCCGCTTCCGAACTGCCCCTATGGGCGCCATTGGTATGTATCCTGAACTAAGCTATCAGATGAGAGAAGTACGACTTCTCGAAGGTGATAAACTTCTCCTTCTCACTGATGGAGTTTACTCTCAACTTAACGATGAAGAAATTCTTCATCACCTTAATAGATCTGCTCCGAATCCACAGGATCGCCTCAATAGTTTACTAAAATTATCCAATTCTCATGGGAATACAGATAACATAACTGCAATGATTCTGGAGTTTTAAGCTTTTTTCCATTCCCATACTGCTCTGTCGCACTTTATAATTAAACTATGAATCATAAAGTCCTACTAGCAGACGATAGTCTAACCATTCAGAAGGTAATTAAAATTACTTTGGCCAATCAGCCTTTTGAGATTACTGATTGTTCCAATGATGATGATTTATTTAAATTACTTCCCAAGGTAAGTCCTGAGATCGTATTTCTCGATTTTAACCTTTCTGAAAAATATACTGGTTATGAGCTAAGCACTAAAATTAAAGAAATCCTGCCAACAACGCAGGTCTTATTTCTCCTTGGTACATTTGATGTTGTCGATGATGCCTCAATGGAAAAGTGCGGGGCCGCTGATAAAATCGTAAAGCCATTTGATTCAAATAAATTTATTTCGATCTGTAAGAGGCTTGTTGATAACGCTCCTATCGAGGAGATTATTTTTCCAAATACTGAAAAACCTCAAGTGATTGAAGTGAAGGTTGAAGATAATTGGACTCTTAATCATACAATCGAGACAAATAGCGCAGCACCAAATGATCATCAAGAACCGGCAAGACCCTTTGATGTGAGAGATCATTTAAATCCGCTAGATCAAGAAGTATCTGATTGGGGGATGAGTATCCCTGGCGTGATAAATCTCAATATTGCTTCAGATAAAGTGGTTGATTTACCACCAGTTATAAAATCTGAGCCTGTTAAAAAACAAGCGGCACCAGTTTTGGAACAAAAAAGCTCCAAGGATGATGTGAAATTTCCGAGTAGCGACGATCTCGATTTTCCTGATATGGGTGGAGGAGATGAGATAAAATTTGAGAAAGAAGAACCAAAAACATCTTCTAAATTAATTTCGATAGAGACTTTCCATAGCACTGAAGACAAAACGGGTGAATTTGAAATTGAGCACACCATAAATTCAGTTGTAGAGACTGATATTTCAAGTATTGTGGATCAAATTCGTGAGGAAGTTGAAGAAGATCTTTGGCATGCGGATGAATTTGAAAGTGTTAAAAATTCGGTCGCTGAAAAGATTGATGAACTCAAAAATTTAAATGTAGAGCAGCCTCAAAAATTCGATGAGGATTTATTTAAACCTCTGGATGCTGGTGAAGAACTTGAATGGAATATGGAGCCAACAACTAAGCAAGACTTAAAGGTTAGCTCTGATTTTTCTCAGCAAGAATTAATGGATCAGCTTAGACTTGAAATGACTTCTCTTATTAAAAAAGAAGTTAAAGCGTATATGGATCAAATGTTCAAGCAACAGGTGGAAAAAGTTTCTTGGGAAGTTATTCCTGATCTGGCAGAAAATTTGATAAAAAAAGAAATATCAAAAATTTCTAATAAGATTCTTAACGAGTCAACCTAATCTCAGACTACCATTAAAAACGCTTTTTAATTCTAGTTCGGTCTCAATAAGAGCTTCGCCATAATCGCCAATGCCGATAAATTTACCTTCATAGGATTGATTATTATCTGAAATATGAACTTGTTTATCCAAGTGAATGCACATTTTTAACCAGTCATGTTTTAACTTATCTAAGTCTTCATACCGATGCTGATAAATGAAAAGCGCCAGTTCTTGAGACCAACTTTCTTTGCTAAATGGAAAACTTTGGTCATAAATTCCACCGAATTCAATTTCATCAAAATAAAGATTTAAACCAATACCGGCCATGTATTGATTGGAGAAAGTTTGAATGAGAACTCCTCCACATTTTTTTCCATGGGTATTGATGAGATCATTTGGCCATTTAAGAAAAATTTTTTGATTTTTGGTTTCAAAGAACTTTCCAATAATGACAGCGAGTTCCATCGCGGTAAAGCTCGGAATTTGAAAGGGTTGGACAGACAGGGAAAAGCAAATGGTTCCCGGAGAATCAATCCATTTATTTTCTCCACGGCCATGACCTTTAAGTTGATGATCACAGCTAATGATAAGTTCATCTGTTGGAGTTTGAGTTAATTGTTCTTTGAGGACTTCTTGTGTAGAATCACAGGACTTAAGATGTATAAATTTTTTCATGTGAGGTCCTTATGTCTCTTATAAAGCGCCATGAACCAAGATTAATTAAATTCACTCCTCACATCAACCCTTATGCTTATGGCTCAGTGTTGGCCGAATTTGGGAGCACTAAAGTTCATATTACGGCTTCTGTTCAAGAATCGGTTCCACCATTTTTAAAAGGCAAGGGGCAGGGATGGATGACAGCAGAGTATGCCATGCTCCCTTCTTCTACTCATACACGCTCAGATCGCGAAAGAAAAGGTGCCTCAGGTAGGACTCAAGAAATTCAGCGACTCATTGGGCGAGCGCTTCGTTCTATAGTTGATCTAAATAAACTGGGTGAGCGAACTATTATGATTGATTGCGACGTTATTGTTGCTGATGGTGGCACGAGAACCACGTCAATTTCTGGAGCTTATGTCGCCCTTGAAATAGCTATTCGACGCCTTATGAAAGAGGGGCTTCTCAAGGAAAATCCAATTAAAGATGGTCTTTGTGCTATATCTGTCGGCATCAACTCTCAGAATGAAGTTATTGCTGATTTAAACTATCAAGAAGATTCAAGCTGTGAAACGGATATGAATATCGTAATGACTAGTAGTGGGCGCTTCGTTGAGATTCAAGGAACTGCTGAGAAAGAACCTTTTTCTATGGAACATCTGACGGCCCTTATTCAATGCGCTCAATCTGCTTTGACTGTTGTTGTGAGAGAGCAGAAAGCTGCTCTCGCGAGTCTCGTTTGAAATCATTTTTACTCGCTTCAGGAAATGCCCATAAAGCGGAAGAGTTCAAAGAACTCTTTTTAGATGGGATTCAAATTCAAGCGGCCCCTCGAACTCTTGAAGTTCAAGAAACGGGTAAAACATTTATTGAAAATGCCCTAATTAAGGCCAAGGCGTATGCCGAGATTTATAAAGTCCCGACCCTGGCCGATGATTCTGGCCTCGTTATTGAAGCCCTGCCTCACATTCTAGGTGTTGAATCTGCGCGGTTTGCCCCGGAACTCCCTCTTTATTCAGATAAGTGTCAAAAACTAATTGAAATGATGTCTGGTCTAAGTGGGGATCAAAGAAAGGCATATTTTGTTTGTATCCTTTGTTTTTATATTTCAGAGGATGAATATTATTTCTTTGAAGGAAGAGTTCAGGGGGTGATCGCTCATGAACAAAAAGGAGATAAAGGTTTTGGCTACGACCCTATTTTTATTCCGGAAAGATCCGTAGCGGACGGTAAATCATTGGCGGAGCTACCGGAATGGAAGAATGAATTTTCGCACAGGGCCAGAGCTGCAAAATCTTCTCTAGAGTTCTTTAAAGAAAGCATGGACAAAACACATCAGAAGTCTTAAAAATATTCTCTCATCTTTTGTCGGGGTGTAGCGCAGCCTGGTAGCGTATCTGCTTTGGGAGCAGGTGGTCGTTGGTTCGAATCCAATCACCCCGACCACTTATTAAATCTCTTAATCTTTATTTTTAAATTGTAGTTCCGAAACATGTATAATTAAAGCTAGATAATTTGTTACTGGAGTGACGAATGAATCAGTTTAAAATTGAATATGACATTTCCGATACCTCAATAGCAAAATTCTCATTAATTGGTGCTATTAACGAAAATTTTCATTTTGAAGATTATGAAAAAATTTTTCAACCGATTATTCAAATTGATTTGGAGAAAGTCACATCCATAAATTCTTGCGGTCTAAGAGACCTCATTAACTTTTTAAATAATTTTGAAAATAAAAAAGTTATTTATTATAACTGTCCTAAAATATTCATTGGGCAACTCAATCGTGTAAAAGGCATCTTGCCAGAGAATTGCAAAGTCCTAAGCTTTTACGCTCCTTATTATTCATCAAATTTAGATAAAGAGATTGATATAAAAGTATTTTCAACTGAAATCATTGATGGGAAAGCCCCTCAAAAAAATGATCCAGAAACGGGAGAGGAATTAGTTTTTGATGAAAATGAAAGTATTTATTTCCGCTTTCTCAGTAGTAAAGATCTATGAATCCACAAGGAATATTTCACTCATTATTTGAACCGGCTATCATCTGTAATTACAACGGTGAGATCCTGGTTGCTAATAGTACCTTTGCAACACTTTTTGACAAGACGACAAAATGGTTCACGAGGAAAAAGCCGTCACTGGATCTTATTTTTCCAAATCAGTATAAGGTTCTAAAAAAATTAATTAATCAAAATCTAAAATTAAAACAAGATCAACTTTCAGATGAGATTTGTGAGTTGATCAACAAAAATGAATTCTATTTTGTCGCTAAGTGCACGGCAATGGGAGATAATTATTTAATACTGTTTCAGGATTTTTCAAATGAAAGAAGACTCCAGATTGCTTACAAGTATCAAGTTGAAGAATTAAAATTATTAAACGACAAAATCCTGGAAATAAATCACATCACTCGTTCCATGACTTCAACTCTTGGGAATAAAATTAGAAATCCTCTGGCCCATGCTGTTTTGGCCCTCGAAAAATTAAATCATGCCATCAAGCAGAATCAAAAAGAGATAAGTGTTCGAGAGGTCGCGGTGCAACTTGAGGAGATTTCAAGCATCTCTAGAAAACTAAGTCTGATGAATGGGGAAACCCAACTTGAGATGGAAAAATGTAATGTTGTTGAGTTTATAACTGATACGATAAGAATTTTTAGAAGGAATCACCCTCAGTATAGAAATTCCCGGTTTGAAATAAAAATTGATAACTATTTCCAGCATGCGGATTTTTTGTGCTCAAAAGATAAGCTTCAGCATTGTTTGTTTGAACTCTTTAAAAATGCTTTTGAAGAAAATCAATCGAAGAATGAATCCTATCATTTTGTTCTCATTCGAGTGAAGAGACCTAAAAACTATGGCCACCATTTTGAAATATCAGTTTTAAATAAGGGTGATAAAATCCCTAAACACGTTGAGAAAAAATTATTTTCACCTTTCTTTACGACCAAAGAAGGTCACTTAGGTACGGGACTTTCGATGGTGAAGAATGTCTTACCTCAAATGGGTGGTTCGATCCAGTATGTAAAGGAAACATTAGATTATACGGAATTTGTGATAACGCTCCCTATGATCAATGAACTTCCTCGAAAAGCTAATAAAGACAGCAACACATTTTTTATTACGGACTCAAGTTCTCAGATGGCCTTGTTCACTTTCATGATGGAGGAAAATCGACTCCCTTATGTCTGTTTTGATGATATCAAAATAGCTCTAGAAAAATTGACTTTAAAACCATCAGATTTAGTGATCATTGAATATCACTTAAAATCATATAATGGTCTTTTTCTCGCGAGACATTTACTTCAAAAATTTGACCAATGTCATATTGCCCTTTTAGTCGATCCTTCTAATCTCAAGCAAGTGATTGATAATCAACAGCCTGGTGAAAATTTTGATATTTTATTAAAGCCTCTCAACATCAATCAAATTCAAAAACTCTTAAAAAAGAATAAGTAAAAAGATGTGTTGGGCGTCTGGGACGCCCAACTTATGATTGGATTTTTTGGCGGGAATTTTTTGAACAACCAGATCTGGTCAAGGGGACGAAAGTTTTCCTATTCAAAAAGTAATAAGGGATTTCGTAGAGGCAAAATATTTTTTACCAAAAAAAAGGAAGAGCCTAAATTGAATGACTTAGGTTGAGTTTAGACTTCTCATTGAACTTAAATAGAACGTATTTCAGATCCAATCCTGAGGTTGTGCCAAAAAAATGTGGAAGTTGATCCGGGAATCGAGAGATTTTTAGCGGTAAATAAAAGGAAGGATAGGGTTAAATTCACTGAGGCTCGCCTTGGCAGAATCAATTCCAATAACATTAGTATCCCCAAAGCATTGAAAGCCTCCATTGATGTGAAGGCATGTATGAGAAGCTCCGGCCGCCATGTCATAAATGGTTCCATAGTTCGTTCTTAGGGGGATATTTGTGGCTGTAATAGGTGTCGCCGCATTTCCAGGATGAACTTGTCCGGAGTTATTCTGTCCCCAGCAAAAAAGTTTTTCTATTCCAACTCCGTCTCCACTCCCTGTTGCACAAACATGCTTAGATCCAAGAGTGAATTCTTTGACTGGATGATGGATAATGCCGGAGAGATTGTTGTCCATGACCAAAACACCATTCGTTGTATCAGTCACACTGTTATTCCCAAGTTGTCTCTGATCATTCTCACCAAAGCAGATGAGTTTATGATCGTCGGTTTCTGCACAGGCAAAATTTGATCCCGCTTTCAGACGGGTAAAGCGCTCACTAGGGCGTCCAGTTAAAACCTCAGTGAGGCCAGAGGTTCCATATCCATCTCCCTGACAGAAAATTCTATTGTTCGCTTTGATAATACAAACAGCATCTGCCATACAGGCGATATCCATCGCAACTTCATTGATAACTTGTGGGGTGGTGTAGGAGGAGGGCCCAGTGGGATTAATCTGTTTGGATGAGTTATCTCCCCAACACTCGAGATTTTGATTAATCCCTAGAGAACAAGTGAAACTATTCCCCGAGCAGATTTTTTTAGCACCAGATGAGGGAGTGTTAACCAGAACTCCAGTGCCGTAATTTGTTGGATCACCAGGAAAGACATTGCCAGCACAAATGGTCTTTTCTCCGGCCTGATAACAACCATGAGCTCCACCAATAGATGAAGTAGTGATGATCCGCTGATTTAATTGATGGTCAGTATCAAAACTATTAGCAAAAAGAGAATTCAAGGGAAGAAAAGTACTGAGTGTTCTTTGGGTCAATTTATTGGCGGCATTACTTCCAAAACAATGTGGGGTGGAAGAGAGGTGAACGCAAGTGCCATCATACCCGGCCGATAAACCGTTGAAGCTTGCATTTGGGTTAAAACCTCCAATCACGTTTCCATTCTGAGAATCTATCCAGGCCGCTGATTGAGAACTGGAGAGATTTTTCTGAAGGAAGGCGCGATTGGGTCCTGCTACAACTTGGGATACATAAGAAAGGCCTGAGAGAATCGTAGGAGTCGTCACTGCAGCTCCAAGACTTGAGTTGAATTGAGATAAATTTCCCCAGCCATAGGTTTGACCATTACTTAGCAAGGCGATCACGTAACTTGCAGAAGGGTGGGATTTAATTTGTATGACATTATTTATATTTATTGTGGCCAGGGTTTCTGAACCTGCAGGACCAGTTCGACCAAGTTCTCCACTAGAATTTTTTCCAAAGCAATAAACTAGAGCTGAGGAAACGGCGCAAGTGAAATGTAATCCTAAAGTAAAATCAGAGACCAACGTTCTACTTAAATAGGGATTGGATGTGCTTGTCATAGGGGGAGGTGAAGTGGAGTCTAGGCCACCCAATTGAGCTTCCAGATTGCGACCCCAACAATAAAGATTTCTTCCAGAGAGTCCGCAAGTATGGTCCTGGCCCACGGCAATTTTTTGAAACAAAATTGTTTCAGATACGAGCTGGCTGGTTTCTTCATAGGACCCATCCGTTCCACCCGATTGTCCGTAGGTATTATCTCCGAAACAATAGGCTTTACCCAGCCGCAAGTAGCAGGTGTGGTTGGGGCCTGCGGCAACTTGTGAGATTTTATCCACAGGGGTGCCATCTGAGGCTTCTAGCACTGTGAATCCTAAATACGGAATCATACGATTGATGGAAATGGAATTGGTAAAACATTTAATTCCATCTCCAGGGACTATCACACAAACATTTTCTCCGATTCCAAAAATATGTTCTGCCCCCGTACCGTAAGGGATAAGATTTACCTGATAAGTAAAATCATTTTTCCAACAATCTAATCCTCCACTGGCCAGAGCACAGTTGATATTAGTTCCAAGTAAAATTTGATTTTTATAAATAATCGGGAGCGAAGTGGTGGTGAGGGCCGTGGTGGTTTCGCCTGAGGTATTGGTCGCCCTAATGGTGCGAGTTGTAGCAGAATGTACGCCAGTTGAGTAAGTTATCGCTCCAGAGGATGAATTGATGTTCCAGGTATTTAAGATTGAGTTTAAAGAATAGTTCACGACTGTCGCTGGAGTTAAAGTAGGGTAAAGTTGGGCGGCACTTCCACCTGGCATGTAAGTAAAATTATTCACACCATAATAACTTAAAGTTACTGGCACCGGATAGTTTCCATCGACTAAGACACCTGAAGTATTGGGTGAAGTAAAAGTCAGGATGGCATCGTTATTTGATGAATCTTTAAGTGTTCCTCCATTCAAATCGATCGGTGTGATGATAGTGATACCGTCTTCGGTATCACTCAATCCTCCCGTGTTGGTCCAACGGTAAGTGATCCCGGTGCCAGAGCCAGATTGATAAACGGCATAGCGAGTGCTTCCTCCTACATTGAGGACAAGTCGCGAGGAGGTGCCTATGACCACTTCAGAAAAGGTGACGTGGATATCAAGATTTTGAAGATAAGTGTAAGTGGACTCTGTCACATTGAAACTCACGACACTCGGTGAGCGATTGACCTTCACATCTTCAAGTTCAGGTAAGAGGAGGGCCGAGAAACTGGAGGCAGCGGCCAGGGATGAGGAGTTGGTTAAATTTCCATCGGTAAAATCCCAAGAAGTGTGGAGCGTAATTCCATTACTGTCATCATCTGTGGGATTCGTTGTGTAGCGAAAAACTAAGGAGTCAGAATCGATTCTACTAAAATAAGTCGCCTTCCGATTGGTTGTACCAACGGTTAAAGTCAGTGCCGGAGTTCCAGTGACTAAAATATTTTCATTGAAGTTGACGGTGAAATCTAAATGACTTCCAGGATTCGTGAGATAAACACCAGCGGCAGGTGCACTGATTGAAATGATACTTGGTGGAGAGTTATCAATTAAAGCGGACGGTGGTGAAACATCCACCTGAATTTTGCACGCAATGAGTGCCCAACTTAAAATTAATAAAATAACGTAATTCATGACTTTTCACTCAGAAAAATAATGAATCTTTTCGGTTGATGAGAGAGAAACCTTACTGATGAAGTGATTTTGTCGGGATTTGTAAGTTGTTTAAATCTTGCGAAAAGGGTCATCCGAAGATGACCCTTTTAAGAAGAATGAAGGTGAGTTAATCAATGGGATCAACTGGACCGTCAAGTTCATAACAGGCTTTGGTGAGTTGTATCCCCTGAAAGGTGATAAAAGGTACATGGGAAAAGGGTGCTCCAGCTCCAGCGAGACCTGAAACAGGGCCAGTCATATGGAGGCTGTAACTAAAATAATAGCGCTGATTATAAATATTTTTATGTTCGGTAAAACTGAAGATGACTTCGATGTCTGGACTAATCTTAAACTTAAATCGATTTGTGATCTGAGTTAAATTTAGACTCTGAGAGGGATCAATCACAGCTTTAGTAATCGGATCAATCGCCCATGCAGTTGTCGCAAATTCCTTAATTTGAAAAGGGTAACCCGGGCCATTTAAATTAACCCCAACTCTAGCCTTATAGCTGCAAACTTGATTAGTAGATTTAAGGAGCATGGGTTTACTTAAAAAAATCCGAGGCCAGGATACACCTCCGTAGCCAGCAGTCTTAGGAACAGTACCAAAATCAGAATAGGGGAAATTCAAAAAACCCAAAGCCTGAACCGAACCATTTGGAAAATTCAGCTGAAAGGAAGCAAGTTTTCCTTCTGAAGTATTATTGGAGCTCCAAGTAAGTAGATAAGGAGTTAAGACTTCTTTGGTCAAAATGATTTGCGCAAAGCCGGTTGTGGCATTAAATAAAGAAAGTACGATAAAAAAAATAGCAAAATACTTCTTATTCATTTTCATAGATTCCTCCAATTTCGGGGTTAGTACTCTAAAACTAGACTTTCATTTAATTCATCATCTCCAATATCAGGTCCGACAGGAAGAATGCAAACTAAGCCTGATTTTTTTGGAAATTGATAGATTGGTTTACTACCGTCAAATGTAAGAACGACAGCTTCTTCGGGGCAAACATAAGAGGCTTCGCAGCTCAGAAAATCGATGACACCAAAGGAATAGGAACAAACTGTAACAAGCTTTTTAGGAGATGGTACAGAAAAGGCTAATTGAGTTTGAAAAAATAAGCTAGAGAATAAAAATGTAGAGGCAATTAATTTCATGTCATCCTCACTTGCAATTGGTTATTAGACAATTGGCTTGTCTTGGACCCATGATCACATTAAAAAAAGAAATGATTATGATAAAGAAGAAAGAAAAAGATTTAAAGTAAACATTTTAGATAGTTACCAAAAAGGAAACTTATTTGTTCATTTGTTCAAAAAAATCTTAATGATATAAAAGTGCCTCATTAATATGTCATTAATTAGTGCCAATGAATTTAGTTAACATAATTTATCAAAGCTAAATTATTAGAAATAAAAAGAAGGGGCAAAGAATTGTGTATCTCCCAAGGTTTTTTAAAAGAACAAATGATCAAAAAGAAGAAAAATTATTCGACATCATGAGGGATTGTTTAGGCAGTGAGGAACGATTGAACGATATGAGATGAAAAAGAAAATGAGAAAGACTATGTTGTGATAAATGACTGAGCAGGAAATTTGATAAGACTAGAGTGTGTTTATACAAAGGGTGGAGAGAGGGAAGTCAGCTGAAAGAAATAATGATTTTGGTCCTCCTATTTATTTTTCTTGTAGGGCCTGCCGTGCATAGTTCGTCGTCATCTGATTTTAAAAGTCGGAAAATTTTTTATTATGTAGTTGAAAAATCAAGCATCTGAATTATAAAAAAATCTTCTGTGCCAACAATAGTTATCACAAAACGATACATGGTGCTTGATTTGAACATTTGTTCGAAAAACTACAGTCCGTCTTAAGTCGCTGAAATTCCCTCGCTTCCATGTGTGAGCAATAGTTTTCATGAAAAGAAAAATTCATGAATGTTATTCTTTTGAAGAAACAGGAGATGTAAAAATCCTGACTTTAACTTAGGGGGAATCAATGAAATATAAAAAGCTATCATGTCTCATGCTAAATTTTTTATTAAGCCTCAGTGTTATGGCGAACGATCCGTTAACAGAAGTGCCGGATATAGGGGATGGTTCAGGTGGCGCTGGTAGTGATTTTAGTTTGTGCGGATATAACAACATACAGTCTCTAGTCTTAAGAAATGGCAGATACTACAGGCTAACCCAACAAGACTTATGCCTAAATATTGCTGGCAATCTTGCTCAGAGATTCGTGGTGGGTGGGAGTTCTCTTGGATATACTTCAATCGAAAGCTGCGAACTTGAACTTGCTCCATTTGAAGAGTGTGTAAAAGTAGAAATTCCGAAAAATTTTTTCAATCCTTATAAATTACTTGTAGATATAACAGGTTCTTATTCATATCAGATCGTAAATGACGGTATTGTAAAACGTTTAAGATTTCCGAGTTCAAGTCAGTGTGTACCAAATAACTTGTATCCTTGCGGCAATTTTGGAAAATCAAATAATTAATAATAAAGGAGTGGTTATGAAAATGAATAAAATTGTTAAAGTTACTCTCTTGATGTTGGTTGTTTCTATCAATCATGGAATCTGTGCAGACTATACTTCGATAGAAAATGAGTTGCCGGAGATTGAAGATCCTGTGGATCCTCAGGAGCCGGATCCAGCATTAAATCGAAACCGTTCTCGACATGACACTTTCTATTTAAATTTACCAAATTATAAATACAAGTTAGTAAACCCATCGTCTCCACCATTGCCGGGTACACAACTGAATGGAATTAAAATCGGTTGCGTTCATAAAGATTATGAAGTTGGAATTATTGAATTCACTTTGTGCGGGAATGATGCGGATTCGGCAACATCAACTTGCCCACAAGATGAAATTAATAGAGTTTGTGACGGAGCATACTCAATCACTATTGAATCAACAAATGATTGTTAAAGGATTCAAATTTATTAAAAGGGGCTCACAACAGTTTAATTATTTTCAATAAAAAATTAAATAAAAGGAAAATCTTATGAAAAAGATTATACTAGTTCTGACAATTTCAATCTTTGGACAGGCTTACGCACAAAACTGTTACCTATCTTCACGAGACGTTTTGACGTGTGATTACAATATTAATTCACTGGAGGATGTCATTGAGCCAGTACTAAGTATTAATGGAGTTTACTATGCATGTTGTAATGGTAAAAAATCAGGTTGCATAGAGGACACCCTGGACAAAAAAGGAAATGTAGTTAAATCAGCAGAGGACAAAGGCGTTGAATGGAGTGAAAAAAACTGTAATCATTGTGCATCGGTTGGGAGTTGTTAATAGTGTTTTTAATTTATTTCTTTTTTGGGAAAATAATATATCTAAAAACTTGATTTGAATCTAAATGGTTTCGGTACATTAAAAACCGATATAAAAAAAGGAGTACGTATGTTGAAAAAAATTTTTATCACAACCTTGTCATTATCGCTATCGATCTCTGCATTCTCAAATGAGTTAGAATCGATTGAGCTGGTTGATACTTTAGAGCAACAGGAAGTCATTGAAAGCGAATTAGTTGATAGAGATGAAGTGTTGCTTGATCAATTTGAGCAGACCTTAACAAGAGAACAAGAAGAGATACTGAGAAAAATTACAGGATTGAATCAAGCGGATCCTGCCGGAGGTGAAATAATAACTAACGAGGTAGGTTGTTGGTGGCGTAATGCTTTTAGAAAGAAAGAGAAAAAACACGATTGCCACAAGGCTGATCCAAGCAGTCGACTGTTTCGAGAGTAAAGAAAGCATAAATCTGAATTGGCCACTTGTTTGAAAGCAACTAGCCAATTCAGATTTACAAAGTAACTCCTTTTTTTTTTAGATATTCTTTTTCTATATAATTCCATGACTTTCCTCCAAAATTAGGAGGTAGCCTTCAAGTTGGGGTCACGAACAAATCAGTACCTCACTCAAGGTACTAATTACAGCTAGTTTGAAAAATGAATAATTGAATTGCAGCTTTTATTGGTAATACTTCTCGACAGAAATAGGATAAATTAATAGAGATCCATATTCAATATTAATGATTCAAATGCTGAATCATTAATTGAAAGCAGAAAGGGATCAAAATGAGATTGTATTTTTTGCTCTCATTTTTAATTAAACTCTTTTTGCCTTAATTCTGTCCTGCGAACAAAATAATGTTGATTACTTTGTCACGCCCTTAAGTGCTCCTTAAGGGCGTGACAAAGAATAGCTTCATTTGCAACTAGCAATTCCCAAAAGCATTAATGGATATCCATATTATTCAGCTGGCGCGTTCATTACTAGTGCAAACGTTTTTCACTTTTCTTGTGCTGATTACGAATTTAAGTCGAAAACAAGCGATGCAGAAATGTAAAAGGTCTCATAAATCGCTTTTCTTTTATTTGTGCTAATTAGTGGTTTATGCAAATCTTAAGCACTGATAAACCATGATTTAAATCACAGTCAAGGGCAATTGATGGAAACAATTCTCTTGTTCAGCCAAATTTAAACTTTAAATCTATGACAAATAGATTTAAAGTAAAGCTCGTTGATTCGATCACAGTTTTTTTTCCTATCACTGAAATGCTAAATATATACACAATCAAAGATACTATCACGGCTACAGCATTGCGGTGAGAAGCCAAATGTTACCACATTAACAAAATGGTACACCCTTGAAAAAAATACCTTCTAACTCAATATTCATATTTAGCTTACACAAGAGCTGTTTTAATCTTAAATTTTTTTCTAAATGCCACCTCATATCGGCGAACAGTAGAACCCAAGTTTGAGGATCTGGCAAAAATGTCTAGCAGCTTCAATCACGATTACTTTGAACAAACTGGTAATGCGATTTTTAATATGGAGATTAACGACCTCATCTCAAAAAAGAACTCTAAGCTTAAGCCTCTGCATTGGCTAGCGATTTAAAAATACATTCATCCAAGGATAAACATCAAAACAACCTTGGATTTATCTCGGTGTACTTTCCGAGGGCGACCATCAATCGAATGGTAGAATATGCGTTGTGCACGACCAACATTACTCAAACACTCAAGGCTCATTAGGACAATTTATTTATTTTTAGTATCTGTAACCTGTTTAGAAAATGCCAGCACCGAAATAGTTCAGTAGTTCTTTCGTAATAGGGTTATCTAATGAGGAGTTAAACCAGTTTAGTATTGCTACAAAACAAAACTAAGACACGAGAAATGAATTTACTTGATCCCTTCAAAGTCTATTTTTCTATCTATTACTCAATACAAGTTTCTTGAGCCTCCTCAATTAAATTCGAGGTAAGGATTTCCCATCCATTTTCATGAGTATTTTCTATTTCAAATTGATCATATGTTCCGTTCCCACTCCCGCCTGCGCCCTAATATCTGAATCGTTTGGGGACCTGCAGTCACTAGGATCGAGAGAAATATTAAAAGAAGGATGAATAACATCTATAACCTTAACATCGCGAGAGGATCCATAATCACTTCCAAGGCAAGAAAAGGAGTAAATTATCAGTGCGACGGATGGTATTTTTTAAATTAATAAATTCTTTTTTATCACACTTTTAATGCATAACCCTTTATTAGAAACATTGATTTTTAAATCTATTATTGAGCCAGGAGTGAAAATGCACTACTGGCTCAATAAATTTATTAATTTACGTCTACAGATTACTTTCGATTCTTTTCTCTGCACAAGCTTCCCATGCCGTGTTTGCTCCGTTACAGCCCTGACCATTTGGATCAACATCTGGGCCGCTAGAGCTATTACCATAACCTATTACATGATAATAACCGTCATTTCCCTTACATTTAAATATATGGTCGTAATCAAAGGTCGCTTGACTCTCGCCTTCCAGTATTGATAACAAATTTTGAGAAGATTCAATTGTTTTATCAGTCTCTACATCGGGTTCAATCTGTAAAAAACAGATAAGGCCACTTACTTTGCCTGGTTTTCCACCGAGCGGGAGTATGAAAGCATTTGGGTCACATTCAAGAACTGACTTACAGGCCTTAAAGTTGACGACGCCATTATCGATTGGACACTGTAATCCTACAGAAATTAATGGCTCCACCGTAATTTGATCATAGATATCCAAACTAGATAAAGAAAATGCGAATTGAGATTGGATCAGAATTGTAAAGCCTAGAGCTAAGATTTTGTTCAATTTCATATTTTTCCCCTTGTTCGTTTTTCGAGAGAAATTTCTGTTTCTCTTTCTTGAAATGATTTTTACATGGATTGAATTATGGGAGACTGAAAGTACCTCTTAATTGATTCAATGGAAGCTTTTTCAGTAAGATACGCTTTTTTGATTCGAATTGAACGATTGTTCAAAAAACGAAAAGTTCTCCTGATTTAGCCAGAAAATATTGGCAATTTCAAAATTTTATAGCTCACGTCCGCGCTATATCAATAAGTTGTGATTGTCGTTTAATGACTATGGTTGGGTTTTGGTGATGAAAATAGATAAGAGCTTGTTGAATTTTTTAGGATACCCCCTCTTAGTATAAGAACTAAAAGGGAGATATCCACAACTGAAAAATTAAAATATAGTTTCAATTAAATATCTCAGATTACTCATGCAACATGAGCCAGACGTAAACACTCGAGTACCATGTTCATTATGGTGAAACCTCCCACATTTATTGTCGGCATAGCTGGCATTGCATTTTTTAGACTGACATAAGTTGATGTTATAATTTCCGCTAATGTCTTGAGTGCAAGTGTAATCATCTGAGATTGGTTGCTCCTCTCCTGTGGTTGGGTGAAAGAAATATTTCTCACTAACCTCAGAGCTTAATTCAGCACTTTCTTTCATTTCTAAATCATTAAATGTTTCTGCTCCAAATAATTGGCTGTTAATTAAAATGATAAACATTAAAATAAAAGATTTTTTCTTCAAACGTACCTCACTTGTTTTGCGTTTAGAAAACCATCTCAATACTTATTGAGGATGGCAGATTGTTTAAAATTTTAGAGATCCCATTTCCTCCTCTTTCAATAGATATTTTATTTCTTTCAAATGATAGGATAGGAAAAGATAATGAATCTTTATCCATTTCATGATTTTCAATGATGAGTGGGATATTCGTTTGAAGGGCAAAGTTTTTTGCCGTTCTGAGTTCTACAATAGGTCCCCTGGCATCTCCACTGATATTGGCGCTGGTACAAATAGGAGCTCGGTATTTTGAGATAGGAAAGATAGGAGTGGTTTCATATTTGAGAGAAAATTTCTCAATGTTCTCTATGAGATTACGTACAGAGCATTTGGGGAGGAGTAATCCCTGATGCATACCATTTCTTATTGATGGAGTCTCCAAGCTTTCAGGCCCCATTGGGATCCTAAGGAATGATCCCTCAAGACAATCGAAGAAAGACATATTGCCAGAAAAGAATTTGCTGAAACTTTCCACTTTGGCTGACATTAAGAAATTTGCAAAGGAGCCAATTGCTGAACAGTAAACTTTTCCAGCTAGACGTGATTTTGCTCTGTTGAGGGCATTGACGCCAGCAATGGTTGGAGCTGCAATCAAAATAAACACCGATGCCAATTGGACCATGATCACTGGGTTAGGTCCACTCAGGGTTTTTAGGGTAAGGTAATTAATGTCAGAATCACAAATATCAACAATTCTTAATTGCTTTTGCTGAGTGTATATTTCCATATGATAATCCGCTCCTGTTTTCAGTGATTAAGGTCGATAAACACATCTAAAACCTATACCTGTATGTTGGAAAGTGTTTCCATAAGCCAGTGAAAGGCCGAAAATCCCATGGGCGCCTCGTACAGCTGTTCCAAGGGGACTAGCTGTCACACCACCCGTATTGTAATTTGCGCTATTGTATAAATTTTGATCGACGCCCGAGGGATTAGTTGGCATATAATCAGCTGGAACGAGGGAAGGGCAGTAGGTTTGAACATTTGTAAATTGAGCATTGATTGTTGCTGTACATGCTGGTGCCTGATCAAGCTGACCACCAGGAGTCCAATCTACCCATTCCCAAGCATGTCCTGAAAAATCCCAAATCACCTCTCCATTTGAAAGTTTCATCGTTCGTCGTTGTTCCTTGCCGGAACCCATAGGTTGTGTCGCTAGATTTTCAATTCCAAAATATCCCTGCTCATCGTTCGTTGATGCTGATAGGCCAAGAGTTGAGCTTGCAGTTCCTTTAAAAAGAGGGCCTAGACCCACTTGCTGACTTTCCCAATTATGAGCAACATTTTCTAAATCCTGTGCAATAGTGAGCCATTCAGGATTTGAGATGAGATCATACTTCTCACCTAACTGTGTACAGTAAAATTTTGCATTGATTCTTGTGATATATGTCCAAGGTGATCCTGTTGGTGTCGATGTCGCTTTTAATGAAATATTCCTCATCTCATACTTTGCGACACAAAAGGGTTGAGTTATTCCTAGGCTTTGATTAGCGGGTACAGGGATATAATTTGTCGGACACATGAGCCTCGTATAATTAGCATGAGATATGGAACACTCTGAACTAAAGCCTGATGAATTTATGGCCTTCGCATAAAATTGATAAGCGTCAGGAGGGAGAGAAAGGTTTAAATTGAGACTACTACCACTTGCGATATCCTGTGCTATTTTATCACTACAACTTGAGTTTTTGTGGAGTTCAATTCTATCTCCGGCCTTAAGACCTGAGATTTGAATGCTAACTGCTTCGTTAAAACCAGGACTCTGAGTCGGTGAAAGTAGGATCACTGAAGAAGGAATCTCGGGTGCCTGATTTGTGGTTAATGAAAGTGTGACGAAGTTATTATCATAACTTCCGTTCGAAAGTTTGAGGCGTACTTGTAGCTGGTACGTTCTCGAAGGAGCAAGTCCCGTAAGTTGAAGTTGGGTTGTGTTTTGCCCTGATACTCCTCCAAGGTATGTTGGTATATCTTGAGAGAGATCAAAGACATCATAGGCAACAGCTGCTGGATGAGACTTCCAGGAAATCAAGGCAGTCGTATCAGTGATTTCGTTAACGAATACAATTCCCAAAAAGGGCTCTAGTCGTCTGTATTGAGCAAAGGTTGAAGAACAAGTTGAAGCATTTTCTCCATTGAAAGCCTTCACATATATTATATTATTTCCAACAGGTAACTCGTCTGAATTAAGAGTGATTTGATGAGCACTGGCAACACTTTCACCAATAGCTTGCGAACAATCTGAATCGGCGAACAACCGAATAGTTTGCCCTGCCCTTATGCCTTCGACTTTAAAAGAGGGAGTTGCGCTAAACCCAGGAGAAATTGAAAGAGGGGAAAGTTCAATGGAAGGCTCGTTTGGGGCAGGCTTGGTGGTGACTGTGAAGTCATTAGAATTAGTGTCTTGCTTCCCCTGGGTGAACATGCGCACGCGGAATTTATAGGTCGTCGAAGGACTAAGATCATTGAGTTGAATTGTTTTTTTTGTAGAGCCAACCTGGCCTGCGACTAGTTGAGGTTTAGGTTGGCTTACTTCATAAATAAGATATTGTTCTGCATCTGGATGTGAATCCCAATTAATCACTAGAGATGAGTTGGTCACATCGGTAATTTCAGTAAGACCACCAAAAGTAAATGAGGAATCAGTGATGATAGCATCACCTTCATTTTGGAGGATTTCAGTTTTTACCTCATAGTTTGATAATCCCTTAATACAACTTACATTCAGGATCAGTTGGAACATAATGATGTAATTTTTAAAACTCATTTTCATAATTAAACCTTTAAGTTTTTTCTTAAAGCGATTATGAAGCTTGAGATTCAACAATTCATAAAATTACTGAGCGAGATTGTGATTTTAGAGTTTTAGCTCAATAAAGATATTTTGATCGATTGATCAAAAATTTAAAAAAGACAAAAAATTGCCAATTTTTGATGGCTGCTTAAAAAATGTGATGAGATTTTAAGCTTTTAAAAACTTAAAGAAGGTATTCTCGCTGTAAAAAAGCTCCAATTGAGCTCCATCATCTGGACACTGGCGGACCTCATGGAGTGAAGCTTTATTGAAAGGCGCCTGGGCCTCAAAAGTATAGTCATTTTGGCAAGTTGGGCAAAAATAAGGAATATAGAGGGACTTGATCTCCACATTGGTTGGAAGGAGTCCATCCACAATATTAAACATATGAACAAAAAGTGGTGAGCAGTGATGGTACTTTATCTGTGTCGTCGCCGGAATGGATTTTAAGAAAAGTATAAAACTTCTCAAGCCTATGGAATTAATCTTTTGAAGATGGGTGAAATCTAAATGGAGTTCTTTCTCATGGGCGTAATCTTCACCCTTAAGATTAAAATCTTCAGTAATCATTTTTACAGAAACCATTTTTTCCGCCATGTTTTTTCCTAATTCAATATTTTAACAACCATAATTCCCACATCATCTTCAAATGATGAGGCTTTTGAAAAATTTGTAATTTCGCTCACAAGTCCTGAAACAATTTTTTCTGGTTCCAGATCTTTCATTTTCTTCATCGCCAGTGTGACTCTTTTGGCACCGAAATATCTCCCTTGAGAGTTAGAGCATTCGGTTAATCCATCCGTATAGAGTAAAATGATATCATGGAGATTTAATTTCCAAGTATAGTTTTTATATTGAGCATCCATCTCAGAGCCTAAGCGGGCATCGGGCATGGAGCCTATTTCAAACAAATCCTGAACCTCGCCAGCACCTGTGACAATAATAGGAATTTCATGGGAGGCATTGGCATAAAGCATTTCTCTTGTGCGCGAATCTATCCGCATAATGAAAAAGGTCATCATCAATACTTGTTTTGAACTACAGAGAACTTGGTTGAGGGCCTCCATCATTTTTGCTGGAGTGAGATAATCAATTTCTTTACTCAGCATTTGATTTTTAAGTCCATACACCAGGGAGTAAGCCTTTGCTGTCATAAGGGCGGAGGAGACGCCGTGGCCGGTGGCATCTCCCATAAAATAGTACTGAAAGTGATCTATCTCAAAAAATCCCCACCAGTCACCACTACATTCATTGGCCGGGCCGTAATAACAGGCCACATGGGCATGATCATTTTTTAATTGGTACTCAGGAAAGAATGTTTCTTGCACCAGACGAGCGATTTTTAGATCATTTTCAATCCTTTGATGCTCTCTTTCTCGAGCGAGACTAAATTTTACGGCTTCGGACATTTTCACAAATGTTGATTGTAAAACCCCGATCTCCCCAGCTTCCACCTGTTCAAATTTCACATTATAGTCTCCCCTAGAGACTTGGTTGGCGGCACCAATGAGGAGGTTAATTGAATTCGTCAGCTTCTTAGCGTATAGAATTCCAATGATTGAACTGATTGAAATAATGAGTCCGGCCAGAGCAATATTTTGAGTTCTCAGATCACTCAGAAAGGAGAAAAGATCAGATTCTCTTAGTGCTGTCACCACTGTTTGATTCAGAATCTTGGAGGGAGTAGAAACAGCATAGTAGGTTTCTTTATCGATTTTAAGGCGCTGAACTTTATTTTGAGAAAGATTAAAAAGTGTTTCAACTGAGCGATTGGTCCCAGGAAGAGTAGAAATAATTTCTTTTCCATTGTGAGTAAAAGAAAACTGTCCATTTTCATTCTCAAAGAGATCATCAATGATGCCTCGATTTAATCCCGTGATGATAAGGGATTTATCTAGGGGACTTTTAAAAAGTAAAAAATATAAATCTTTTGATGCTTCGAAACGCATGAGCAAAGAGGTACTTGAATTTAATTCTGAAAGTAGTGACTTTTGGAGAATGAGTTCTGAAGCCAGAGTGTCCATTACGCGATGCTGACCCCTAAAAAGATGCAATTTGTCCGACTTCAGTTGAGCGATAAACTGTATCTTTTGGGAAATATCAACACTCTTATTATTGAAGATAAAGAGTGTCACAGATGACTTTACATCTTTGATAATCGCCTCAAAATTGCCAATTTTTGTCTGGTTTGTGTTTAGTATGTAATCAAAGACATAGGAAGTTTTATCCTTTTCAAAAGAGCGAACACTCACTCCGAGGAAGGCAAAAAGTGTGGTGATGATCAAAATCACAAAAAAAATGATAAATTTATATCTATAAGGCAGAGCAAACTTAAATGAATCCATAGAACAAAGATTAACATGTTTTTTAAAAAAAAACATAATCCTGGAAACCCTTTTAATGCGGATATAATTCTTATCCTGTTTTTCTTTTGTGTTGCCATCATTTCAAGTTTTTTTCTTTGGCGACCCTTAAAAGAATCTACAGTTGAAAGCTCTTCCACTATCCTTGCCTCCTTAATTGAAATCAATCATGAAGTGAGACTTAGACGTCGCTCTGACTTCAGGTGGAAGGATGTTGGTCCAGGTGAAAAGTTAGGTGCAAAAGATCGTGTTTTTACAGGTAAAGAATCCTTGGCAAGAATTTCGCTTTTTGAAAATAGGATGGAACTTTTAGAAAATTCTCTTTTAGAGATCACGGCAGATGTTGATCATGATATCAAATTGGAATATGGATTTTTAAAAATTACTTTATCTGATCGACCCCTACGGCTCAAATTTAAAAATAAAATCTACGAAATCTCAGGCACGAAAGGAAAAGTACTAGAACTCAATGCAAAGGACGATCAAGTCAATTTTTACGGTGAGAAAAATGATTCAAATATTTCCGTAAAGGATGAAAATGGAGCTGTGGCCATCCTTCAGTCCAGGCGATTGAATTCAGATTTATGTTCTGGATCTACAAAAAAAGAGTTCTTACGTCGTGAGGATATTTGCCCATCATGTCCACAAGATAGTGAACTTCTGAGTTGGAGTGAAAAAGAACAAGACTTTATAAGAAATGAGCTTTCAGAAATAAAACTCGTCAGGGGATACAATAAATTTCGTCTTAAAGGGAGTGAGGAGATCTGTGTTGTATTTCGTAAATTAGATTTAATGCCACCTCAATTTAAAAAATGGGATTCCAAGATTCTCTTAAGTCATACTACAGGTTCGGCAAATCTTATTTTCTCGTTAGTGAACTCCCAAGATAGCCCTGGTGGCTATTTTAAGATTGAATTGACTCAAGATGAAGATTTTAAGTCTCTTGAGATCGAAACATCCCAAACTGGGGAATTTAAGCATAAGATAGGTGAGGCAGGTGTTTACAAAATTCGTGGGCAATATTGTCTTGAGGCAAATGATTGTTCAAATTACTCCTCAACTCAAACTTTCAGAGTGGAACTACCACCCATTCTTGAGGCACCTCAATTAAAGAAAAGCTATCGACTCAAGGCAAGTCCCAATTTACCTAGAAGCCCTGATCAATTAGAAATTCTTAGGTTTGATCCTATTCCTGGGGCCAAGATTTACAGAATTGAAATCATTCGGGGTGATGATGGTAAACAAATATATGATCAAAATACAATTCATCCTGAAATCCAGCTCCCAGAGCTTGAAGCCGGGAGCTATTTATTGAGCATTACACCTATAGATGCCTGGGCAAGAAGTGGAAAAAAAGCTATTTCAGAACTCTTAGTAGAAAAAATTGAGCAAGTACCTGTGATCCGAGATGAAGGAGAAGGAGAAACCTTTATCCATTCTCTGGCTTTTTTTGGCGGTTTGCAATTAATCCAAATGAATCAATGGAAATCCCCTGCTAAAGCAACTGGAGCAACCTACACTCCTGTATCCGGAAGCCTAAATTATAAGCTTCATCAAAAAAATTGGATCGGCGTTCTTGGCCATGATTTCTATACTCTTAATGCTGATTCAAATGAAAAAAATCGCTCTAGGTTGCTCCATGAGACGAGTTTGGGGATGGAAAAAAATAATTACTATTTTGGTATCTCTAGAATTGATCTTCCTTACTTTGAAGCGAATTCAGGTGATTTTAGTATCAAATCGAATGCTATCTTGCTTGCCGAGATTGGCTTTAATTTTAAGGAGATTATTCCAAAAATAGAAATCAGTACTCGATTAAGAAAATCTGTTATAAAAACTGGCCATGTTAACGAGAGCTATGGGGCTCTCATGAAATTGGAACATCGAACACTCCTTTTAAAAAATCAGCTCTCTTGGTATAATGGACTTGATCTCTATGTTCAAATGTCTAAATTTAAAATTGGTGACAATAATACTGAAAATCTGATCATGAGAGAATTTATAAAAACGGGACTATTATTTGAATTTTGATTTCACCTTTTATGATTTATGTTTTGATCCTATTCTTGTCCTAGATCAAGATGAATATGTGATCTATATGAACCCAGCCTTTGAGGCGACATATAATTTTTCCCAAAAAAAATCTTTGCGCTTTAAAACCAAATTAAGTTCACTGATGAATTTTGATGAAAAGTCTTTATCGGATTTACAAAATGGTGTTTTTTATCATCTCGGCTTCACAACGGCAAAAGATCAGATAGGTGTTGCTCAAGTTGGTGTAACTGAAACGAATGGAGTAAAAATTCTTTTTATTAAAGATCTGGCATTTGAAGAACATCTTCAAAGTAAATATAAAACAGTGCTCAATTCTCTACGCGGAAATAATCAAAAGCTTATTCAAATTTTAGATGAAGAAAATCACAACATTTTAATTTCTAATGAACTTCAAAAGTTTCTCAGGTTTGAGAACTCGTTTTGTATTGTAAAAACAGATGACCACTTCAAATTCCTGTCTTCAACTTCCGATGGTTTTGAAAGAAGATTTGGTCAAGTGGACCTTTTTCCCTGGGTTAAAGTGTTTACCCAAGGACAGGCCGATAAAACCAATCAACTCCTTCTCCAATTGAAGGCGCTCCCTTCCCTAAATAAAATAGACGGGTCTAGTGAATTTGAGTTTACTACCACTCTGGGAAGTTCCTTGTGGAATGTAAAGGTACTGAAGCTCCATAATCAAGAACAGGTTTTGTATTATTTTATACTCAGGGAAATTCAAACAAATATAGCTTCAGATTCCTTGACCCAGTTATCATTAGGTGCGGATGCCGGCGCCATTTATAGTGTTTTGAAGACTCACGGTGCTAGGATTAGATCTGACTTTAAGTCGGTGGATAGCAAGGATGTAGCCCAGTTGCTTCGAAATTACTTTTGGCAGACACTCTTTGTTTCAGTCGATGATGGTCCTTTAAGTGAGTTTACTCGAACTCATATTGAGTCTCCTGAATTTGGAAAAGAGCTCAAAATATTAGGGCAAAAGTCCTTGGATTATGGTTTAAGCTCGGTGGAGTCTTTGACTACTGCACTTCCTCAAAGCAATAATTTCATGGGACTTCTAGAGTATCTTTTTAAAAAGTTGAGTTTTAAGCAGCCTGAATTTGATCAGAAATTTTTAAAAAAATTGGACATGGATGAGCTTGCTATGATCTTCGGTTGCGTTTTTTATTTTAATTCTGCTACCAAGGTCGCTCTAAAAAAGTTGGAACTAAGTAAATCAAAAAAAGGCCTAGAGCTAAAATTCAATTTCAAATTTCCCAGGGATCCTAAGTCTATTTACGAATTTCTAAAGCGCGCTCATCTGAAGTCCTTTGATATTGAAGGGGATTGTCTGACTGTTTTGCTTTAATTATAGTTTTTAAGTTGTTTACCGATAAAAGATCCATGAAGCTTAGTAAAAAAGGTCAAAAAACTTCAGAAGATATTATCCAGGCTGCCATCAGATGTGTGGCCTCAATTGGGATTGAGCACACTTCAATCGGAGAGATCGCGAAATTGGCCGGTGTCAATCGTTCTCTAGTGGCCTACTACTTTCCAAAAAAAGACGAGCTTTTCCTTAAGATAACTGAACACATTATTGATAAAATGATTCAGTATATAGAAGGCTCATCTCAGCGTCCCTCTCATCTCCAAGAGGCGCTATTACTCGTAGAAGATTATTTTAAATTCAATCATGATCAGCTCGTGAATTATTTGAACCTTCTTTATTACTGCAATCTGAGATACCGCTACTATGGACATTTGAGGGAGTTTTACACTTACCTCCAGAGTTTTGATTCACTCAGTGATGAGGATTTTTTGCTGAAGATGGATGCTTTCACTGGGAAAATGGCCAGAGACTGTATGAAAAAAACCCATAACTTACCGATGCTTCATTCCCAAGTTTTGAAAGAGAAAAAAGCAGCTTAATCTAAAAAAAATATACTTTTCATCATCGCGTCTGATTATAAATGATTTCAAATTTTTGATATTCTTTAAAATTAGATGGTCATTGGTTTAAATCCAATGACCCCGGCCACTTCTTCTAATTAAGCTGCTTTTGAAATTTTTGGCTGGCTGCTGACGAAGAGTTGATTATCTTCCATCACCTCGAGACCAAGACGTTTGGCTTCTTTGTGAATAAGGCATCGGTCATCATCGTAATCACGATTACTTTTCATTAGAAGTTCCAAGAATTCATTAATTCTTTCTGGAAATCTTTCAAGCACTTCAAAGTAGACCTTGTAGCGTGTGTTGTTATTGTTGATCGCACTCAGTTGATTGAGGGCCACAACTCTTTGTTCAGGCACATTTAAGATGAGATCTGCACACATAAAACTTGCTTCATCATAGCCTAATTTAAGGAGTGACATGAGAAGTGTTGAATTATGATGAGATTGAGTTTTACTATTCTCAAGCACAAACCCCATCATCCCTTTGAGTTTTAATTCTCCAGCAAGAAAGGCAACCGCACTTCTGTCGAATTCATCATTAGAAGCCAAGAAAGTTCCAAAGATACTGCTCGCTTTGGCATGAAATCTTTTATGATGGAAAAGAAACATTAAAGCATTGGCGCGAACTCTTCTCGTATATTGAGGCGCCAGGTACTCTGAAATTTTATCAAGGAGAGCGATATCATTTTGTTTAACTGCAATCTCTCCCATAACAATCAGAACGTTCGCGATAATCCTCTGATCTTCAGGGTTGTTTTTGAGAATCCCCAAGAGCATAGGTATAGCAACATCATTAAGTCTTGAAGTAATCGCTGAGAAAATTGACCGACGAATTTCTCCGAGGGACGTTTGCTCTTCAATCACTTTTTGTAGACTCGAAAGAAGAAAGTAATCAATTTCATGAGACTTAAATTTTAATAAGGACTCAATTGCTGCGAGTTGCACGTCCTCACGGCTATTAGTTTGATAAATATGCATTAAAGGGCCAATCGCCTCTTGAGATTGCATATTGCCAAGAGATTTAATAATCGCCTTAAGTAACATTGGTTGAGGTTTTTGATTCATGAGGGAAATCATGGCCATGGCGTGATTAGAAGCTTCTGGGTTGGCGAGCGAGTAACATGAATTTACAGCTTCATACACATCCGTTCTCACGATGTTTCCAACTTGATAATCGGTGAGAGTATTAAAAAGTCTCTTTCTCATGATCAGGCCTAGACCACCGAGAGCAGCTGTGAGTGCCCAAACAGTCCACATCGGAACAATCTTATTGATACAAACATAGCTCATGGTCGCAAGAATAGTGAAAGCGACTAAGTTCCCATAGCGTTCCATAAGAGATCTAACTTTAATTCGAATGGCGTGCGGTAATGATGAATTAAGAATATTCATCGATTCTTCAAGAAATGTGTGTTGCCAAATTTTTCTCATGGCCCCTGTTCCTAAATAAAGGAAAGGATTTGGGATGACCATCAAGAGACCCATTGATACAGTTTGAATGGCAAAAAAACTATTAATTCCTTTACTCCAAGTAGGTAGACGAGATTTGCGCCACATGGAAGTCAAAAGAACACCAAAAATGAGTGTGGTTTGGATCATGGAAAACTGTGAGAAAATTTTGGTTAAACCTTCACCGCCCTGACCTTTTAATTCATTTAAACCCACCATGACTGTGAAGCCTTGGAGGTGCTTAAGGCAAAGAAGTGTTGTGAATAAACCGATAACCATAAAACTAAATGGATAAAGTTTTAGCGAGACTTCATCACTCGATTTTAATTTTAATCCTGGTTCAGATTTTAAATTGTCTTTTTTCTTAAGAGCAAAGAGAAGAATTGAACTAAGAAAAAATGGCACAAGACTTAAGACAAGATTTCTGTTTGAACTTGCGAGACTTCCTCCAAAGAAAGTGAGAGCAGCTCCTGTGAGTGCTCCAGATTCCTCAAATAGGGCAAGGCTTGTTGCGATTCTTGGATTTTTTAAAAGACTGATTTGTGAAAAAATAATGTCATTAAGATTCACTTCTAAAAGAGATAACAAAATAGAACTTGCCACAAAGAGCGAAACTGAAAAAACTTGTGGGTATAAAGATGGCTGAATGGCAGGAATATTTCCTAGTCCTACAATAGCTAAACCAGCTAGAAAAATAAGGCCACAAAATTGAAATGGATTTCGAGTCGAAAATTGTTCAGAATATTTGATCGCCCCATAGATACTGAAACCCTGAATAAGCATCAGCCATGGATAAAACTCCATGCCGAGATCATCTAAAACTTTTACGACTGAAGCGAGCTTTAAAATGTAGATACAAAATCCACCGAGAAAGCTCAGCGAGTAGTAAGGAACATCAGTTTGAGAGAGAACACGTTGTAAAGTCCATCTATTCATATCTTTCTTATCGACTGATGAAAAAATAAATGAAGGATTCGAAACTATTAAAATAAAATTTGAAATAGACTATAATAGTCAGAATTAGAACTGAAGATTGACGTTTACTGCAAAACTATTGATGACGTTATCTGGACGAGGAGTACCCCCTCGGTAGGCGAGAATGTCATATGTGTATCGATTTTCAAATGTAAAATCTATCTTCTCAGTCAGGTTTTTGGCAATTCTAAAAGTGGACTCTAGCTTCACATCTTGCATATCAATCGTGTTGTACTCTCGGTAATAATTTGGACGATAAAAAAGGACATAACTGATGGTCCAGCCGTCATACTCCCCAACGATCCTAAAACGAAAACTGTGACGAATAGTAGTTTGACTCTTGGTCTCTTCACTGCTGAAGGCGTTTTTAAAAGGTTGCTCACTGGAGAACGTTTCAAATAAAGGAACATAACTTAAGTCTAATTTTTTTATATATGTTCCATCTTTAATAAATTTGTATTCAAGTCCAACGAGTCCCAAACCAAGCTGATCTTTCACAGTATAGATATCACCGGTTTTTTGGCGGTTATAACTGGCAATAGCAAAGTAACTCCACATCCCGTAAAAGTAGGCATAGTCGTAGACTAGATTTCCAGTAAAGGCGAGGTTGGATGTTTCTTCCTTGGTCGTTTCATTTTTACTAGCTTCTCCTCTCACGGCAAAATCATGAGAGAGTTTGTGTTTTGTAGATCCAATTGTATTTAATCGATAGCCAGCATTAATTGATCTTGTTCTGTTTAAAAGTTGAAAGTCGATAGGTGATGCAAAAATGGAGGCTCCTAAGAATGGTTCCTCCGGAGTGCTATCAACCTCTAAGGCTTTTACAAGTTGCTTGATGGCATATGGCCAGGCATCAACAGCTTCTTTATTTTTAATTCTAATTTTAATTGTCTTCCAATAAATATGATCTTCTTTTTCCTCCTGACGTTTCGCCAGAATGGTGAAGTCTTGACCTTTGATCGTGAGGTATTCCTTATTCTCTAATTTAGAAGATTTAGGAATTCGATAATAAAGTTTTGGGATAAGTGTAGGTGATGGCACGGACACGGCCAAAACTGTGATGGAATAAATCCCTAAAAATAAAATCAGTAACAATCGCACCATTACTATATTTTATTGAAATCAGGAAAAAATCATAGAGGAATGATCTGGGGAAAAAAATATACTTGAGTAGAATGATTGGAGGCTAAGGTTGTACGCCGTTATTCCAAATAGGCATTGCTGAACCGGTCATTATATCAACGCCAACAAGGTCTTCGTTTTCGACTCCACCCACATAAAGCTTCGTTTGACCGTTGAGATTCATATCCGACGAAAAATAGCCATTCAACACGATATTATTTGATTGTGAATCAAGACCAGTTAAAGCATCAACATAAGTTTTCATATCTGTCTTGTCTTGAGAGTCAATAATAAAATCGTTGTTAAAATTCCCTGCTCGTAAACATTTGGTTGTGGGATTAACAAGATCATATGGGTCAGATGCAGTTGTTCCAGTTTGCCCAAGATATTCAGTCGTCGTTAAAGTGAAGTCAATAGTTGTATTCGTTCGAGAAATTAAGTTATCTGGATCTGTATCATCAAGGCCAATTGGTAAATGATTTCTATGAACGATATTCAAAGCATATTTAGTAGAATAATCGGCATTTAAGACGGAGGATTCAAAAGTTATTGTCCCTCCGGCAGCCCCATTTGGAAGGGTAATTGATCCATCTCTATGAAGAATAGCAGACTTCGCATCTACAAATTGTGAAGTGCTGTAATCGTAAAGTTGAACTAAGACCCAATCAACAGCTGTAAGTGGAGGAGTGTTGATCTGAGGTCCCTCAGAATTTGTATACCAAGTTGATGAACCAACGAAAGGAGAAATGGAAGGTAAATAAGTGCCTGCATTCATCGGAAGAGGCGGACCCAGTACTGGAACTGCGCCTGATAAACATGCTTTTAAATTGAGTTCAAGTGCTGGTGTGGTAAATTCAACTGAAGTTGATAGGCCTGTAGATTCGACTGGGTCATAGGCAATCAGAGCTGGGGCAGTTGCTTCAATTGATTTTGTCTCTGCATGAGTAGAACTTAAAGTACATGTACTCATTCCTGCAGTGTCCGTTACAGAACAAGGCAAAGGGCTATTTTGAGTCCCAGAAACGCTAAAGGTTGGAGTGATTCCAGCAACACCTTGGGAATTACAATTTAATAAAGTAAAAGTTATTGTTGAGATAGAAGTTCCATCAGCGTCGACTGTTGGGTTATCTACAGACAAAGTTGATTGACTTGGATCAATAAGTGAAGGATCACAAGTTGGTTCTTCTACGCTTCCATACGAATCTTCCACCTTTGCTTTATCAAAGGAAAATTTGCAGGAAGAAAGTGTTAATAGGGCCAGCAAAATAGGCCAAGTAGTCTTCATACATAATTTCTATCGGCTTTTTTTTCTGACTTCTTAAGTGATCTCTTCCGAATGAAAAATGACTGTTATGCCCGACTAGAAAGGTTGACTAAAATTCATAAACGGATTCAGGCGTTAGGATCTTAATCTGGAGAGTGCTTGCAGCTGATTTTGTAAAAATGAGAACTTGAGTTGGTCCAATGACTCGGGCGGTGTTACCGAAAATGAGAAGAGACGTGTTTTCATCTACGGCTACCCCAGTGTCTCCTTTACCATCTAGAATTAGCCCGGCAAGGCGGTTAAAGCGACCTCGAACGATAAAGTGTTGATCAACAATTACTTTTGCCGGTAATAAACCAAGCCCTTCCGTTAAGCCGACCTGGGCCCCATCGATAACTTCAAGATTCGCCTCACCATTAAGCATAGGATCGGACATGATGGCCGTTCCTGCACTTGTTCCTCCAATCATAGTTCCTTGCTGAAATTTATTCTTAATAAGGTCTATTAACTGAAATTTTTTAATCGATGCCATAAGGCTATTCTGATTACCGCCAGTAAAGAAAATCCCCGTGCTTAATCTGATTTTTTCTTGAAGCTGAATAAGATCGGCAGGTGAAAGCTCATGAGGAATAATCTCAATTTTCTTCGCTCCGTAATTTGTAAATTCAAGCTTAATTTTTTCTGCACCCTCAAGACTTTGAGAGGCCCATGGGATGATGAGAATATGACTTTGAGTACCTTGAGCAAGTTGGACAAATTCTCTCATGGCCTGCTCAGGTCTAGATCCTCCACCAATAAGGAGGAGTTTCGTTTGAGCAAAAGAAATTAAAGGAATGAGGAGAGCTAAGCAAAAAATAAATTTCATGGCCAGAAGCTTTTAAAAGTTTCAAAAGCTTTAAGGGCCCAAGCTTTGGCAATCGGAGTTCCAAGCGTATTCCAGTAATGGACTCCATCTCCACCTGTTTCAGGATACCGGGTCACGAGGTTACTTTCAAAAATGGGGCAGTCATTTTCTACTGCCGTTTTGATAAGGTTTATAATTCGAGGAAGTTCAGAACGATAGTTTCTCGTATCTGGATTCGTGATCCAAAAACATTGTGATCCAGTTGACTTGATTTGGGCCACAATCTTTTTTATGTCAGAAATAACAAAGTCATCACTGGGAGTTTTAACATAGTTTCCCCCGAACTCCATCACAACAACGTCAGGTTTCATCTCTTTAAGAAGATCATTGATGAGAGGAGTTTGGGCTTCTTTGGATTGAACTTTTTCACCTTTGAGATCACGAGAAAAATAACCACAAGTTGTTTTTTGTCCCGAAAACCACCATCTGGGTATGGAGCCGCAACTGGCGTAAGTTCCGACTGTGTGGCCAGCATCTCTTAAATGCTGATCAAAGGCCCAACCAAAAGGACCCACAGAATGGGAGTCTCCAATAAAGAGGACCGTGGAGGCGTGAAGTTGAGTCGTAAGACCTAGTATAAAAAGGAGTATTTTCATGGTCGGGAATTTAGCAAAAGCCCATGACTTAGAAACTAACCAGAGTAATTTATACAGGGATAAAAGCTGAGGATTATCATCGTCATTTCAGTCACCTAGGGGAGTCGGCATAAATCTCTCAGAGGATTGAAAGGCCACTTAAGGCTATTATTTAATGATTAATAATAAATAAATCTTAGAGTCCCTGTCCCAGGATGTTCTCCATGAATGCTGTTGATCAAAATTTCTCATCTATTCTTGTTCAAGTGATCCTTGCGATCATTATGCTGGCCGTCGCTTTTGAAATCACGATTCAAGAGATTAAAGAACTCCCCAAACTTTGGAAAAAACTTCTTTTGGGTTATGTGATGCAAATCACTTTTCTCCCTTTATTTATGACTTCTCTTTTGATGGTCATAGAGCCCAGTATCCACATGGTCCTCGCTTTCATATTGCTGGCCGCTTGCCCTGGAGGAAACCTCTCTCAGCTTTTTGTGATCCGCTCCAGTGGGAATGTAGGCATTTCGATGGGACTTTCTTTTCTATCAACACTTTTTTCTCCACTCACTGTGCCGGGGATTTTTTTTCTCGCGACCCATGTGAACAAAGATTGGATCCAAGCTTATAAAAGTTTGGAACTCCCCTGGGGAGATATCATGAGCACGCTTGTGACTTCCATTTTTATTCCCTTAATTATTGGGATATGGATGAGAAATCAGCAAGGCCATTTTTGGATTAGATTGAGAGTTATGATTGAAAAGAGTGTTCCTTGGTTACTCTTTATTATTCTCGCTGGTGCATGCTGGAGTTTTAGAAATAATCTTTATGAAATAGATCGCTTTATGTTCATGATGGTGATGGGAAGTAGTGTAGGGTGTTTTATCACAGCTTATATTGTGACCCATTTAATGACCCGAGACTATACCACAAGTATAACCATAGCTTGGGAAGTGAGTATTCAAAACACAGGCCTAGGTATGGTGCTTGGACTTGTTTATTTTAGAAATGTGCCTGAAGTCAGCCTCGCCTGTGGACTTTGGAGTATATGGCAGATGATGGTGGGGACATTGGCAAGTTCGATGATCAAAAAAATGAATGCAAAGAAAAGGAAGTTATGTCCGGTTTAAAAAAATGGCTTATTACAGGAGCGGCAGGAGCGATTGGCCTTCAAGTTATTAGAAGGCTCTTTAAGAATGATTTTCAAGGTATTCAAGTTGTGGCCACAGATGTAAGGCCTCTGCCTGAATTTTTAAAACATGAAAATCTTGTCTTTCAGAATTTAGATATTAGAAGTCCTGATTCGGCGGCTCTCGTTGCTTCAGGAAATTTTCACGGAATTATTCATCTCGCTTCTATCGTATCTCCAGGAAAACATTCCAACCGTGAATTTGAGTACAGTGTGGATGTTTTAGGAACAAAAAATATTCTAGAAGCTGCCGTTGCCGGAAAGGTGAAACAAATTATTGTGACCAGCAGTGGGGCAGCCTATGGCTATCATAAAAATTTACCTGAATGGATTCCTGAGGATGAGCCCGTTGTCGGGAATGAAGTCTTTGCTTATTCTTGGCATAAAAAGTGTGTTGAGGAGATGATGGCCACTTACCGAGAGACTCACCCGGAGTTGAAGCAGCTTATTTTGAGACCTGGGACAATTTTGGGTGATTTGATGAAGAATCAAATCACAGATCTATTTGAAAAGCCTGCTGTGATAGGTATTACGGGAAGTGATTCACCCTTTGTCTTCATCTGGGATCAGGATGTGGCCGAGATTATTTATCAAGGGATGATTCATGATAAGACTGGCATTTTTAATCTTGCTGGTGATGGTAAAGTAACGAATAAAGAGCTGGCCAAGATTTTAAAAAAGCCTCTCGTCAAAATTCCGGCCCAATTACTCGGAACGGCTTTGGGTGTTTTGAAGAAATTTAATTTAACTCAGTACGGCCCGGATCAAATTGATTTTTTAAGGTATCGCCCAGTTTTAGATAATAAAAGGCTAAAAAAAGATTTTGGTTTTAAACCAACATACACGTCGAGAGAAGTCCTTCTTAGGTACCTTAATCCTGAAAAAAAATATCTTGTTTTGCAAGATAAAGCGGAACTATCGCCACTCAAGGTTTTCATTGAACAAGGTCGCTTAGATGATCTTGTGATAGATACTAAAAAAGATTCTGTTGATTCCTTAATGGAGTGGCATTCATTTTTTGAAGGTCAACGTTGTGGTAAAATTCATCTTGTAGATCTGCAGGGAGAGTTGAATCAGACAAAATTTAAAAACAGCCCCTTTATAAATTTAGTTTCCCCTGAAAAGTTTGATGGCATAAGAAGTTCTCTGGCCAATCAAAAAAATTATAGTTCAATCTAATGGTAAAACGATACTGCATATGAAATATCCAGAAATCTATAAAGAATTTAATCACTGGACGCCTATTCCTATCGATCAGTGGTTAGAATTTGAAGCTAAATTTTCAGAACGTTATCTTGCTAAAGGTGAATTCTTGATTGAAGCCGGTGAGACGGAACTAGAATTTGGTTTTGTTCTCAAAGGCTTATTTCGTCTCTATTACACGGACAAAAATGGCAAAGAGCAAATCAAAGCTTTTAGAAAAGATCATGAGCTCATTGGTGCTTATGCTGAGATGCTTTTAAAAATCCCATCAAGGACTTTTGTTCAGGCGATGGAGTCTTCAACCGTGATTCTTATCAAAAGTGAAGATTTTTTTCCTTTTTATAATAAACATACCTGTTGGCAAATTCTCGGACGCCTGGTGGCCGAAAAACATTTTTTAGTTAAGGAACAACGAGAATTTGAATTTTTACAGCTTGATATCTTATCGAGGTATGAAATTTTTAAAGAAGAATTTGGCGATCTTGCAAAAAAAATACCCCAACATCAAATTGCTTCTTATTTAGGAATTACTCCAGTTGCCCTCAGCCGAGTGCTTTCAAAAGTCAGGAAGAAGCCTCTCCTCTAAATTTATTTTATCAAAGTCTAAATCAAGCGTTGAGTCATTGACTCCTCTGCAAGATTCAGTAAGTGTAAATTCTCTAGACAGGCCCATTTTGTTTGAGGGAAGATGACTCATCATCAAATTTAACTGATTTAAACGGATGCAAGAGGCGGAAGTTTTATGATGTTTTGATGGTCACACACAAACACTAGACGAGAGGCATTTATGAGGCTTAATAGGCTCATCATCCAGGGATTTAAATCCTTCAAAGACAAAACAACTATCATTTTTGATGAAGGCATCACAGGTATTGTTGGCCCAAATGGTTGCGGTAAATCAAATATCGTAGACGCTCTTTTTTGGGTTATGGGAGAGCAATCAGCAAAGCATCTTCGTGGTACAAACATGAAAGACCTGATCTTTGCTGGTTCATCTAAATATTCTCCAGCTTCTTTCGCTGAAGTGACTCTGGTTTTAGACAATGTAAACGGTAAGCATATCCATATTAATGGTGCAGTGGCAAAGCCAACTGAAATCCATCTCACACGTAAGCTTTATCGCAATGGTGAGACTGAATACCGAATCAACAATGAACCGGCCCGCTTGAAAGATATTCATGAAGTTTTCATGGATACAGGTGCTGGGGCGAAGTCATATTCAATTATTGCTCAAGGTGAAATTAATAAACTTGTTAATGCCAAACCTGAAGAGCGCCGAGTGATGATTGAAGAAGTCGCCGGGATTACCAAGTTCAAACTTCGAAAAAGAGAATCTCTTAAGAAAATTGAAAGTACTCAAGCGAATTTGACAAGACTTGAAGACCTTCAGAATGAAATTTATAAAAATCTCAAAAAGCTCGAGCTTCAGGCCGAGAAAGCTGAAAAGGCCAAGACTCTACGTGAGAGAATTAAAAAGTATGAACTTATAGTCGAGTCTCATCGTGAGTTTGATTATCTTCAGGATTTTGTTAATGCTCACCAAATGCTTGAGTCGAGAAGAACAGAACACGAAAATTTAACCTTAAGAAAATCTCAACTTGATCTATTGCTGGAAGATGAAAAAATTCAGAAAACAGACATGATGGAGAAAATTGATGTTGCTCAGGACGATTATAATGAGCACTCAAGAGATCTCGCAGCCTCTGAAGAAAAAGTTAAGCATCTTAAGAAGTCTCTTGTTGATAAAGAAAAACAGATCGAACGTGCTCATAGAGAAAATGAAGAATTAAATCTCGATATTGAGAAAAGATCAGAGCGACTAGAGTCGCTTCAAGCTCAACTTGCGGATCTTGAATCAAATAATTATGAGCAAATGGATTTTTCTAACTTAGAAGAAAAAGTGGAGCTACTTAAAGGTCAAATGTCTGATCTTGAAGAATCACTTAATGATAAGCGTCGTCTCTTATCAACTTCTAAAGAAAGCCTCCAATCGTTAGATAACGAAGCTTTTAAAAACTCATCAAAACTTGAAGAGTATGCAAGACTACTTCAGGACTTAACTGCAGAAATAGAAACATTAGAGAAGAGCACATCGAATTTCACGGATGACTTAATGAGAGACAGAGCGAAAGTGAAGTCTTCTCAGGCGAAGGTAGAAGAGCTTCTGGCCCTTCTGCCTGCTCTCAAGGATGAGGTTGAGCAATTGAATGCTGACCTTAGGGCCAATGATATAAAGTTTCGTGAACTTTCTCGTGAAGTCATTCAACTTGAGTCAAAAAGAAATTCTCTTGTTGAAATTAACAATTCTGCTGAAGGACGTCGCGCCGGAGCTGTGAAGCTTGTTCAAAAGATTTCTGATGGAACGATTGAAGTTTTAGGAAAACTTATTGAATGTGAGCCTGAGTATGCTGTCGCCGTTGAGCAACTTATCGGTGAATCATTAGATGCAGTTCTGGCCACCGTTAATAAGGACGCTTTTAATACTTTAATGACGGATTTTAATGCCACGGTTGATATGTTATGGCCGCAGGATTCAACAATCTCAAATGAATCCATTGGAAGACTTGAAACTCAAGGCTGCCAAGGGATGAAAGCTTTGACGGAAATCGTTCGCATTAATAACCAAGACTATTCTGAGAAGCTGGCCAAGATTTTAAATGGCTTTTTTGTCGTCGAAAACTTAACAGCCGATCTCGCTTCTAAAATTAATCCAGATATCCAGTTCAAGGGCCTTGTCTCCAAGGATGGAAAAGTTCTAATTAAGAAAGTAGGGAACTCAGTTCTCTACGGTGTTCGACATGATTCTGCTTCAGAAGCTCAAGGGATTGTTCAGAGGAATAATCTTATCCAGGAGATGGGTGTTGAGCTTGAATCAAAACAGATGGAACTTTCAAATTTAGAGCTTAATCTCAAAGATCTAGAGACGAAGCTTTCTGATAAACGCCTGGTGCTTGAAAATACGACCAAAGAATTTAATGACATTAATACTGTTTACGTCGCAACTAAAGCAGCTCTTGAGTCAAAAGAGGCGAATCAGTCTTCAAATTCTTCTCGCCTTCAAATTTTGATTAATAGAAAGCAGGAGACTTCAAAATCACGTTTAGATCTTCTTGAATCGGATGAAAAACTTTTAAATTCAAAAGATAAACTTGAGTTAGATGTTAAAACATTATCTTCTGAAGTGGCCGATATTGAAGAGCGTTTTCAAGAACTCAAAATGAGTTTTGAGAATGAGCGCGACGAGATGATGGAGCTTAAAGTTAAGGCCCAAAGTTACCAGCAGCAGTTAACTTCTCTCAAGTCTCAAGTTGAAGATGTTCAGTCTCAGATTGAGCGCTATGAGGAAAAGAAAGTTGCGAATACTGAGCTTTTAGAAAATTTCCAAGGTGAAATTGATTCAGCTTTCACTGAAATTGAAAATGTAGAAGCCTCAAACCGTGACTTGGCGGATGTTCTTGCTGATAAAGAATCATTTCTTAATCTCTTGAAAGATCAAATCGCTCAAATCCTCCTTTCAATGCAAGAGAAGGAATCTGAGCTTAAAGAAATTAATACTCGCATCAATAAAATTGAAAAAGAAAATGTAGAGCTAGAGCTTAAGACAAATCAGATTATCCAAGAGGAAGAAATTCTTGTTAAGGATATTTTTGAACGTCATAAAATTGATTTACGTTCTACTCTTATGAAAACTCTTGAGATTAATACAGATCAGGTAACTGAACTTAAAGATCTTTCGGCCATGTTCTTCATGGAGACTGAAGAGGGATCTAAGGAAATCGAAGTTCAGAATTATGAGTTTGAGAAAAAATTTCCTGGTCAAATTAAAGAGACTAAAGAAAAGCTTAAGGAATACAGAACTGACTTTAATCGCCTTGGAGAAATCAACTGGCAGGCCATTGAGGATTATGATCGTCAAAAGCTTCGTTATGATTTCCTTAAAGCTCAGGAAGAAGAACTTAAGAAGTCTTTAGTTGATCTTCAAACAGCGATCCAGCACATTGATGAAAAATCTAAAGAACGTTTCAAAGATGCTTTCACAGAAGTGAATGAGCGTTTCTCTAAAGTCTTTCCAATTATCTTTGGAGGTGGTGAAGCACGTTTAGAGGTTATTGGTGATCTCGACTCTATTGAATGTGGAGTTGACATTGTCGCGAAGCCACCAGGCAAGAAAATGACATCGATTACACTCATGTCAGGTGGTGAAAAGGCGATGACTGCAGTTTCCCTTATCTTCTCTATTTTCCTCGTGAAGCCTTCGCCATTTTGTCTTTTAGATGAGGTTGATGCTCCACTTGATGATGCTAACGTTGGTCGTTTTAATGAGCTTCTACGTGAAATGAGTTCGGAATCTCAATTTATTCTTATTACTCATAACAAGAAAACAATGGAACTAAATGACACTCTTTATGGTGTAACGATGCAAGAGCCAGGCGTTTCAAAAGCTGTCTCTGTTCAGCTCCATTAGTGGTTTGTGGTTGGGGACAAGTGACTTCAGTAAGAGGAAGCTGTCCCCTTTTTTATTAGGGTGATTCATGAAATTCTTAATTATTCTTCTCCTTTGCTGCTCTTATAGTTGGTCTAAAAATTTTATTCCTCAGTCATTCTCAGCAAATTTTGAAGAAAGTATTGTCTCAATGGCCACTGGGAAAGTTAAAAAAAGTTACGGAAAGATTGAATATAAATTTCCTGGGCATGTAAGATTTGAGATTACTTCGCCAACTCCTTCGCTCTTTGTGAGTAATCCACAGATGAGTTGGTATTATCTTCCGCCCTTTGTAGAAGGCGAGGAGGGCCAGGTCACTATCCAAAAGACATCTAAGCTCCCACTGACAAAGTTTTTTGATTCATTAAAAAATGGCTTGGAGGGATCGAAGCTTTTTACCTATGAGTTATTGAAAAAAAGTTTAAATCTCAAATTTAAAAAAGAAGTTCAAAAAGAAATGACGTTGAAAGAGGTCATCTTTCATTCAAATAGTGATCCAAAGAATATAACCAAAATGAATGATTTTGAGAAAATCACCCTTATTTATGTAGATGGTAGAAAGGTTGATCTTAAGTTTACTGGCTTCAAAGAGGATGTATCACTTCCACTCACTCTTTTTGAGTTTACACCACCAGCAAAAACTAAAGTTATTAAAGATTAAGGTTTAATTTTCTTACTAAGTTTAATTCCGTTAGGCTCTAGTCCATTTATTGTCATTTGGCTGACTGACATGAATAGATTTACGCTCACATTAATATCTGTGAGTTGAATCTCTGAACCATCAATTTCAAGAAAAGCCTTTGGTCGACAGTTTTCTAATCGGACTTTTATTGTTTGATCTGGAATTTTACAGCCCATTTCTTCCATAGCACCAAGTGAGAAATCAACTTCATTCGAATTTGAATAACTTATTTTAGGTTGGAAATATGTTTTTTCTTTATTTGTAAGTGTCTCAATCTGAGCATTTTCTTCACCCATAACCCAGTAAGCACTAATGGCCGGTGAGGTCAGTTTGCAGTTGTTAATATTGGCCTTAAAGTGCAGAACATTTTTTGGATTTAAGCTTTTTTTTATGACAAAGATATCTTGGGCAAATGAGCTTATAGAGAATAATAAAACAATAAATGATAATAAGTTCAATCGATACCTCATGTTGGAGTCTTGCCAAATTTTAACTTTAAATCTCACGAGGCCGTAAAATAAAAGAAAGTTCATGTAACTAATTTAAGGTGTAAAAAATCCCGACACTCATCGCGAATGAGTCTCGGGTTTTTTGGGTAGAACTCAAATTGTATTGTTTCTCCTCCTTGATTTAGGCAGCCATTAAATAGGGGCCCTGTATATTAAAGGAAAGCTCATTGCCATTAGTCTCAGTCAATCGCGAGAGCGTGGCATCGAGTTCACAGTCTATATAAAGAGAATCTCGGCTAGAACAGGCCTCCCATTTGCAATTTTGGAAGTCGCATAGATTCAAAATGCAACTTTTAATATGTGAAAATTTAAAAGTGCAATTAATAAAGAGGCAATTATCAAAGGTAACATCCTGAAATTCAACGGCATAGAAAACGCAATCAGAGAAGACCATGTTGTGGTAGGTGCTCTTAAGAACTCTGGAGCCTGCAAGAGTTTGGGTGGTAATGGGGAGTGAAGCCAATTGTTCATCCTGAATCAATTGATAAGCATCACTGTGATTTTCTTGAGTCTTTTCAAGTAGTTCTATGACCATGGTCCCCTCCGACCGTTAGCGTTTCCTGAGTGCAATAGTATAGCAATTTTTGCAATGTGTCAATTTAAAAAATTGCATTCAGTTTAAAAATTGCAAACCGATAAGAAAATCAATCAGGAGGAGCGCTATGATCCGCTTCAAGTCAGATTTTTTGGAAGTCTTCTTAGCCGTCTTTAATAAGTACAAGACTATTAAAGGCTTATCTCAGAAAGAAGTCTCAGAAATGGTAGGTGTCCACGAGTCTAAACTCAGTCGATTCCTCACCTTTAAAACGAACAATGTTGATGAGCAAATGGTGGCCAATATCATTGCAACTCTTGATTTACCCTTGCGAGAAGTGATTGATGGAGTGGATGACGAGTCCGCTGATAGTTTCATTAGCCTTGTGCAATTTTATAAAGATCAGAAAATGACCGAACAGAGAGCTAGTCAAGAAGAGGGCCCTCGATCCCAAGTCGAAACAAAGACAAGGACACAGGCCACAATTAATATTGCTGGAAAAAAACAGCAAATGCCTTTTGGGGAGACAATGGTTGGCCAGCCAAAGACTGAGTTAACTTTGAGAGATAAACTCGAAGCCCTTTCTCCTTCTCACAAGGCTTTTATGAGTGATTTTTTAAATCTCAATGGCAATGATAGGGATTTAATGGTGAATCTTGGAAATATTCTCCTTAATGTTTTTAAACAAAGAGATGTGAAGTTTTGATTCAATTTTTTTTGGCTTTATTTTCAGTAGCTCTTTTCGCGGCTCCTCGCTCCATCGAGGTCTGGTTTCTTTCTGCCCATAAAAAGGCAGATTTAGAGAACATCCTAAATGGCCAAGAGATTAAATGGTCCAAAAAAACAGCACAACTTGAGTGCCAGGAGATGGGAGATTTTTGTTTTGACCCTCAATACGGTCTCTATAAGAAAGATGATTCTTCGGTGTCGGTCGATAGTGAAAAAGTGGAGTCTCAAAAAGCGCCGTCAATTCCTGCAGCAAAGTCCATAGAAAGAGATCTCATTCAGTGTGATCCTTCAAATTATTTCGATATCTTTTGCGGTAAAGCGAGTCAACAAGCTAAAGCCGTTCCCACTAAGCTTGATTTGTGGATTGATACGAGTTCATCTATGAGAGAGATGGATTTCACAGATAAAGAGGGTGGATGTTTTAGAAAAAGCATGATGAAACGCTTAGATGAGTCGTGTGGCTTTAATAAAAAAGTAAATGTGATGATGTTTGATACATCGATCAAGCAAGCTAGCTCTATGGATTCACTTTGTGTGAACCAAGGCCTAAATGATCCAAAAAGACTTATGGACTGGATTGAAAGATCAGACGCTCAAAAATTAATTATCATTACTGATATTTATGAGTTTCATAAAGACTTTGCTGATTTTATTGAAAAGAAGAATGGCAAGTTTAGAGGGGATAAAGATCCACTTATGGCTTCACAACTCCTCGACATGGTGGATGAACTCTCTCGATCTTGTCGCTAAGACTTGTCAATTTTAACGAGACAAATCACAATCATTTCATGAATCTTAAAAAATTAATTAAATGGTCTCGAAAAGAGTTTTCTCACCTCCCCTGGCGAAAAGAGAGAACACTTTATATAACTCTCGTTTCAGAGATTATGCTCCAGCAAACAACTGTATCAACTGTCCAAAAACATTTTTCGGGTTTTATAAAACGTTTCCCAAGTCTGGAGGATCTTGCTTTAGCTTCTGAAGAGGAGTTACTCATAGCCTGGAAGGGATTGGGCTATTATAGACGTGCTCGCAATCTAAAAAAAATTGCAGAACATCTTCTTCATCATCATCAAGGTCAATTTCCCGGTGAGGAAGCAGAGCTTCGCTTAATTCCAGGAATTGGCCCCTACACCTCACAAGCACTGATTGGAATTGGCCGTGATGAAAGGGCGCTCGCCATTGATGCAAATCTCGAGCGAGTTCTTTCTAGGCTCTATGGAATAAAATTGGAGAAAGGTCTAAAACTTCAAAAAAAAATTGCTCAATTATTTTTGGATAAAAAAATATTAAATGAAGAGAAATATTCTTATCGCGACATCAATGAAGCTTTAATGGATTTGGGCCGTGTCTATTGTCAGGCGAGAAAAGTCAGTTGTGAGCTTTGTCCGCTTAGTGAAAAGTGTGTTGCTTTCTCGGAAGGAAAACCATTCAAATATCCCCTCCAAAATGAGCAGAAAAGTAAAATTGAAGAGGATCATACTCTACATCTGCTTCGCTTAATCATCATAAAAAAAGATAAGTTATTGACCTATAAGAAGAATGAAGATGAGTGGCTCGCTGGGCAGTATGAAGTGCCAACGATTTTAATTAAATCCACTGATCCAAAACTTAAGCAGTATGTTCAGCTCAAGTCAGAGTTCCCCTGGACGCATCTTAAGATGTTTAAAACGGGGATTACAAAATATAAAATTGAAAACTATGTATGTGTGATGGATTTGACCGAATTTAAAAAAATTGGTTTTCCAAGACCAGTAGAATGGCGTGATTTTACCCACGAGGGGGCCAATCTTTCTACGGCCACCATCAAGGCCCTGAAGTTCTATCCAGGTCATTGACTCTAATTGTTGGCAGAAAATGGCTCAAATCCTTCATTCATCTAAGCCAAATTGCTGAATACACGAAAAGTAATTTTTTTTTCAAAAATAATCCGAGGTTCCTTTATGATCTAGACCTTATCTTTTTTCTTAAAGGGGAACGTATGAAGTTGTTATTAGCTCTGGTTATTTCAGTATTTTCAGTATCAGTCTGGGCTCAGCCTGCTATCGATCTTTCAGGTTCAAAAGTAAATACAAAAATCTGTAAATCAGTTGAGCTTGAAATTTCAAGTTTAAGCAAAAAGATTTTATCTCTCAAACATGAACTCAAAGGTCTTCAGGCATCCCCTAAACCAGATAAAAAGCGCATTAAGCTGTTACAAGAACAGTTAGAGGCTTTAGGTAGTAGAATTAAGTCCCTTAGTGCCTTTTATGAAAAGTATTGTAAAAAAGATGTCGTAGATTGCGATCAATTAAAATTAAAGCTGGCATCTCTTGAAAAAGAGATCATTGCTAAAAAAGATCAACTGACTCGATTACTTCAAGAGCTAAAAGCAGCAGAGAAAGCTGGAGATAAAATAAAAGTAGCTGCGATTAAGAAAAGAATGGCACTCCTCGAAGCTGAACTGACGAAACTCAGCGAAGCATTAAATAAACTGAGAGAAATTTATAAGAAAAACTGTTAATAAAATTAAAACGGCCCCTTACGGGGCCGTTTTTTTTATGGTTGATATTTTTGAACAAGTTGTCTTTTTACATGCTTTTTAACGTCTTTGACTGAGTAAAGAACAGGGAAGTCCTGGCAATAGACTCCTGATTCTAACCCTTCACTAATAATCGCCTTGACTTCATTTTCGGTAATCTCACAGCTAATATCTTTTTGAAGTTTTTTAACAAATCGATCTAGTTTTTTACTACTCTCTGAAGACAGTTTTAATATCTTTTCTTCTTTGGATGGAGTTGTCGCATAAATTTCTGCACCGATGGCAGCTCCCAATAGGGCGAGACCAGCGACAGGGTTGATAGAGGGAACAACAATGAGAAGACCCGGACTAGAGTTATTAATGCGATTAACTTTATTTTTAATATTATTTTTATGATTCATGGTTTTGATATACATTTCATGGCAACTCAGTGACGAAGAACTAAAAGCATTAAAGCTAAAAGCGGTGAGTAAGCTCGCTAAAATAAAATTTTTCATGATGACTCCCTTAAGATTTAAACTCTTTTGAGCAAAGAGAGTGCCAGAATTGATCTATGTTTTTTCAGTTATCTAGAGCGATATTTTGTTTAAAATTTTTACACTTGTTCAGAATTTAAGTCTTGTGAATTAAAACCGATAAGAAAACTATGATTTTAAAAATTCTCTTCCTTGGATTATTAATAATACAATTCGCCCTCGCCCAAGAAACAAGTCCTGTATTGGATCCTAATAAGTTCACTGTTTGCGCCATTACGATTAACTCTGATGATGAAAAAAAAATCTTTACGTCTCAAGCTAATCGATACCCTGATAAGTATAATCCAGTGGTGGAACTCACGACGATGGGTGAGGAAGATTGGTTTAGCAAAGCTTGTAAATCAGGCATCCGCTGTGATCAGCTTGTGATCTCTGGTCATTTTGCGGGAGATTTTTTTGGAGACTCTGGAAAAAGTCTTAGGATGAAAGAAATGGAAGAAGCTGGTTGCTCTAAAACCTGTGAAGGAATCATGAATCAGCCTTATGAAGTCTTTCTTTTTGGTTGTAATACGTTAGCTGAAAAGGATGCAGACCACAGATCACCTGCTCAGTACTTACAGGTTCTTTTAGCAGACGGGATTCCACGCTCTCAGGCTGAATTAGTGGTTCAATCTCGTTATGGAGCTGTGGGTGACTCTAACCGCTCCTCCATGCAAAGAGCTTTTAGTGGTCTTAAAAAACAAATCTATGGTTTTGATTCAGTTGGTCCTAGTGGAAAAAACGTGAAAGGATTTTTAAATAATTATTTCACCAAAATTTCAGCTCCCGCTCAATTAGAAAAACAAGCAATGAAGCGTGCTTTAAACCAAGTTGATATGGGTAACAAGGCTCTTGCTGAGAGCCTCGCTCCTACGGCATTTACTCAGTGTAGCTCTATAAATAGTGATGATGAGAAAACAAAAAAAGTGTGTGGACTTTTAGACACGCAAAAAACCACGGGGCAAAAACTGGCCCTTACGATGGAACTAATGGCACAAGAAGATTATCTGCTTTATCTTCCTACGATTAATTCATTCATGAAAACAGTGGATTATGCTTCTCTCTCCCCGGATGATCAGAAGACTTTTGATGAAATTAAAAAAAACACGGTTATTAAATCTCAACTTTTAGGTCTTATTGATCAAACGAATGGTCTCGGTTTAAAAGTGGAATGGATTCAACTGGCCGAAAAACTGGGATTCCTAACAGAAGAGCAGGCCCAGGAGAAGGTCACATCAGAGGTTGCCAAGGTTTTTGAAAAGCCAATAAGTGATGAAACCGTGACTCAGATTTGTGATATGGACTATACAGTTAAGAAATATGTAAATCTTAAGGATTCTCATCTTAAAATGGGTGTTATTAAATCGAACGAACTCACTGCTCTCTCATGTTTATCACCGATACGTGACGTAAAGCTTTTGAACAGAGTTGTTCAGGCCCCACAAGACCCTTTAAATCCATATTTTTTTATGGAACAAAAATCGATTATCCTGGCATCAGCTACTGAGGGATATGTTGTGCCGGCAACATTTATGGAGAAAGTTAAAAAAGACCTTAACTCAACAGATCCTTACACCCAAGAATCATCTCTTGGTTTTCTTGCCCAATTTGAGCCTGAAAATCCTAGGGTGATGACGATGGCAAAAGATTACATTATAAAATCGAACAATGATAATGCTCTCCTTTATCCTGCTTTGGATGCTCTAGAAAAAGCTCAAAAGTATGATGCTTCTGTTGCAGATTTACTGATTGATAAATTTCAAAAGGAAGGTCTCTTCCCTTCAATTTCTGTACAATACGTTGTTAAAGCAGGAGCTAAAAATGAAAAAACATCTACAGCCTTAGGACAGGCCCTCAAAAATCCTGAATTTAGTGAATCTGATAAAGAATTAATTATTGATCATTTTAAACATTCCCCACCAGCTTCGATGGCTGTTTATGATGATATGATTTTTTATGCAGAAGATCCTCAAAGTGAACATCGCCGTGAGGTCATTGAAATTCTAAAAAAATCTGGAAAATTAAGTGAAAAGCTCAAAAAAGAAGTTGAACCATAAGATTAAAAAACCGAGATCAGGAATAAGCCGGATTCTGTATTAAACTATCATTCCTCTAGACCCTGAGTTGCCTCAAGATTCAAGCACCCTACCCGTGAGCTCCTCGAGTAGACTCAACGCTCACCTACATGGGCTTGCACCTCGTAGAGTTTACCTGATTTCACTACAGCACTCCCGAAGAAGCCTGTACATCCTTTCTGTTGCACTTGTCCTCGCCTCACGACGGACGGGCGTTACCCGCTACGATACTCTGTGGTGTCCGGACTTTCCTCCCCCTTGCGGCGGCGATAGTCCCCTGATCTCGGTAGGGGCATCTTACTCGGTCAAAGAGAGGTGGGCAAGGGAACTAAGATGTTGAAAAAATGAGAATTTAATAAAATAAGTTGAGTTTTTCTGTCGGACACCGATAAGGAGATGAAAGGGAGTCTTCACATGGCCAAAATATGGGTTCTAGGATTTATGATTTTGATGGTTTTAACTTCTTCTTGTGGAAAAAATAATACAGAAAGTTCATCTAACAGAGGCCTCTCCACTGATCCATACCGGGTCTCGACTTTCGATGGTTTTGTTCATGCTCAATCCGGAATGGTTGAAGTGAGTGGTGGTACCTATATTGTGACCCAACAATCTTATCAAGTGATGAGTATGGCCTTTCAGCAGGCCATGCAACAAGGGATTCAACCGATAAACGTGAATGGTGTTTTTAAGTTTAGAGCAAGAATGACAGGCTCTTTAATGAGTCAAAATTATGGAGGATATTATCCTCAATCTGGGTATCAACCTGGACTACAGCAATTAAGCCTGAGTCAAATGACCATACTTAGACAGTAATTAGCAGCCATAGGGAAGAAAAATTCTTGTGCATTGAGGGCAATGCTTAAGCAGCTTTTGAATATCGATTTCTGATTCCTCAGTCCGTGAAATTTTATAACGACAGAAATAGCAGTGACTCTGATCCGTTCTGGTAAAAGGTCCAATCGCCAATTTTTTTTGAAGAGTCTTTTCAAGAGCAGTTTTAAACTCTGAAGGGAGTTCTTCTTTAATAAGATCCAATCGCTTATTGAGTTGAATGACTTCATTTTGATGAGTTTCAATTTCTGTATCAGCTTCAAGTTTAATCTCTTGGGATGTTTTCTCTAAACCTTTTAAAAATGTTCTCGACTCCTCAATTTCTTTTTCCTGATGATCTATCTTTTCTAAAAGCTCAAACATCTGAGTTTCGCATCTTTGGGCTTCTTGAATATAGGGCCGAATTTTTTCTTCCGCGGCACCAGTATCTTTTAAGCGGTTGGCCTGTTGCTCAGAAGTATTAAGTTTTTTTTCTGTTTCATGATAAGTCTGCTGGATTTCATGAAGGTCTTTGACGGCAGCATTAATGCCTTGCTCTTTTTCCTGACGCTTTAAGTTCAGAATATCAAGGCGCTTATTTTGCTCATTAATTTGCCCTAGAAGACGTGATCTCATATTTGTCAGGGAGTCAAATTCTTTTAATTTAGAAAACCATTCGTCATTCACTTCATTTTCCTCAGCTTTGAGTTGATAATAGCTGTATGAATTCAGAAATTATTTATAGGCCTTGGAGCAACGTTTGTGAAGAACTCCTTGAGCAGAAAGACTCAATTTACTTTGTCATCGACTCAAAAGTAAGGACGCATCTCCCAAGTTGGATTCAAACGTTTCCTAAAATTTATTGGGTGCTTGATCCTGAACGAGAAAAGAATCTTAAAAGTCTGGAACTTATCGCTGAGGCTTTCGTTAAATCCGGAATATCTAGAAGTTCAAAAATCATAGCGATAGGTGGTGGCGCTACAACGGATCTCGCTGGATTTGCTGCTGCGACGATTATGAGAGGAATTCATTGGGTTTCTATACCAACTACACTCCTGGCCATGGTCGATGGTTCATTAGGGGGAAAAGTTGCGGTGAATATACCTCTAGGTAAAAATCTTTTAGGGGCCTTTCATGCTCCTGATAAGGTTTATATCTGTGAGGAATTTTTAAACTCATTATCGGTTCTTGAGACTCAATCTGGTAAAGGCGAAATCCTTAAGTATGGTTTTTTATCTTTGGATATACGAGAGATGATTTTGAATCAAGATAAAATAGATCTTATTTCAATGGCCTGTGCCAAATATAAAAAAGAATTAACAGATAGAGATTTTAGAGAGAAGGGTGATCGAATATTTTTAAATTTAGGGCATACCTTAGGTCATGCTTTTGAATCGACTTTAAGAATTCCCCATGGTTTGGCCGTTGCGATGGGGATAAATTATATTTTTAAAATTTTTGAACTTCATGGTCTTCTCGCCGAATGGAAAAAATTGGCACTCAGTCTGGGTCTACCCATCGAAAAATTACAAGTCCAAGCATACAGCCAATTTTCACTGACGAAATTAATCAATGCGATGAGAGCTGATAAGAAAAAAGATGGGCAAGATATTCAAATTGTTCTCTTGAAAGATATGGGAGAGCCTTTTGTTTGTCGTTTGGACTTAGAGCAATTTTTAAAAAAAGTTGAAGAGTATGACGAGTTTAAATCTTAGACCGGGAAAACTTCCTCAGGTCATTAATCTGCCTTCGTCTAAATCCTATGCCAATAGGGCGCTCATTCTGGCCGCTCTCGAAAAAAAATCCATAGTCCTGCTTAATATTCCTGAAGCCGATGATGTTAAGTTTTTAATCAAAGCCCTCAGAAAAATTGGTCTCATAATAGATGGTGAGACTCAAAAATTACGGGTCTTAAATTCATTTCCCGAATGTGAAAAGGATTTATCCGATTCCTCAATGTCTTTGGATGTAGGGGAAGGAGGAACAACCGCCCGATTTTTGGCCGTGTTTTTGGCCCTCGGACAAAAAGCTTATACTTTAAATCTTGGGAAGAGGCTCGCCAAAAGACCCTGGAGTGAACTGATCGAAAAGTTGCAACAGCTAGGGGCCAAGGCAAATCTAAAGGGCCATCAACTCTTTATTCAAGGTCCTCTGAGGATTCCAGAAATATTAGAAATTGATTGTGCTCTCACCACTCAAGTTGCTACTGCTTTTCAATTGGCCCTGGCTTCTTTTGGGACGATGATAAAACCTTTGAATTTAAAAAGTTCTGAGTCTTACTGGCTTATGACTCAAGAAATTATTAAAACACTCAAAGAGGGTGGGACCTATTCAATTCCTCTGGATTGGAGTAGCGCAAGTTATCCCTTAGTATTTGGTGCTCTCAAGCAAGAGATCTTTTTTCCTGGTTTATATCCTGATCCCCTTCAAGCGGACTCAAAACTTTATTCAATCTTAGATCGAATGGGAGCTGTGACTTTAAAGACAGAAGGGGTGACTATTAAACCAGGTCAACTTCAAGGCAGTTTAAAGCTCAACTGTGAGGATTGTTTAGACCTTGTTCCGGCACTCGTCTTCTATCTTTGTCATATCGAAGGAGTTCATGAACTGAATGGTCTAGAGAATTTGATCCACAAAGAGAGTGACCGTTTAGATGAAGTTTTTAAATTAATGGAAAAAATCAAAATTAAAAGTTCCAAAACAATCAGTTCATTAGTCATTCATGGAAAAGCAAATTTACAGCTCGAAGCCATGAATTTTCTTTTACCCGACGACCACAGGATGGTGATGACAGCGGCCCTCTTTCTCAGACTCCATTCGGGAGGGACTCTCAGTCCTGCCTCGGCAGTGTCGAAATCTTTTCCAGATTTTTTTCAACTGATGATTAATGATTAGTCGATTCTTTTCCTAAACTCCTGAAATACCGATCTTATCCTTGGCAAAGAGTTTGCTAGTTCAAGGGGATAAACTTATTCGGGAGAAAGTGATGAAAAAGACATCCTTAATTATGCTGGGCCTATCAATGGTTTTAGCATTACCAGTTTTCGCGAATGATTTTTTAGGACCTTTCCCCCATGAGAGAACCAATACCCCAAAGAAGGCCAATGCCCATGTTGGCCGTTATCTTTATGTTGGAACAGCACCAAAATTTAATGGAGAAGAAATTGAATTAAATATATCTAAAATGTCCCTTAACTTGCGCGCCACAGGTTGGCTCACTCAAGAAAAAATAGATCAATTTGCCCAAATGTTATTCGAACGTTGGGAACAAATTGATTCGACCATGGAGCATCCGGATTTTATTCTCCATCCACTAGTAAAGTTAGAATCTTTAGCAACTAAAGATACAAGTATTGCGTGGTCAAAAATTGCTGGCCAGTACTCATCTCACGTTCTCGAAAATCGCGGAGTCGAAGTCTATAATTCGAAAAGAAACGCCTCTTCATTGGAGAAAGCTGGTAAAACGGATGATTATAGAGATTCAGTCAGCACCGCTATTCTAAGGTACTTTTTTAACGATAATACCTTAAGTCCTGAAAACATAAGAAATGATAATAAAATGAGAGATCAGATTCTCTCGGCTGCCAATTCAAGAAAATTATTTAACTCTCACTATAAATCAATTTTTACTCCAAACAAGTCTCGCCCAGGGTATGTGGGACATTTAACTTTCGTTTACCCGGTCGCTGCTACAGTTCAGGGGCCTTTTGATCAGCCAAAAGAATCGTCACGTACATTAATGAGTTACGGCACCATTGAAGCGCGTTGGTGGTCTGATAAATGGGATGATGAATTTGGTGGTCTTCCTTTTATTCTCATTGAACCATCTGGTGTTGCTTTCCATGGCCCTATCACAAATTTTGCTCCACTTGATGTTTGGTATTTAAGGCGTGGATACGTTTCCCATGGTTGTCATCGTATGGATACATCTGATCTTATAGAATTAAGAAATATTCTTCCTCGTAAAATAAAAGACCTTGCTAAGGTTCGTCTTAATATCTTTAATCACTTTGATGTCACTGATTGGGACAATGATGGTAAAGAAGAAGTAGTTGATGTGAAATTTTATAATGTTCCATCGGCTGTCACGATCGCTCAAGGTAAAACAATTGACGATGCGGTGAGACCGTTTTTAGTTGAAAATCAAAAGAAGAGCCACTTTCAGAATAATCAATTTGCAAGTAAATTTTACAGAAGCGCTACTGATACAATTGAAGGTGCTCCTCGCTATAAAGTTGTCTCAGGACAGTTGATAAAGGATGGGACTCACGGTTCATTATCCATAAAAAGATTTGATTATACTCCAAGCCGTATTCTTCAGTATCAAGAATTAGGCGCTCAAATGATTCCTTACGATGATGATCGTGGAGAGTTCCCGCCGACGTATTTTTTAAATAAGTAAGTTTGAGTGAGGTTTAGTTTGAAAACGAGTATCTTTTTAATGGCCCTCTTTAGTTTTACAGCACTTGCTCAAGACTATAAGGGGCTCAACTTAGATTTCAAAACTCTCACTCCTAAAGCGGGTGTTGGGCAACTATCTGAACAATCCTATTGTTTCCAGGATCAAAATGGTGTGCATGGTTATCAAGTCGATAAGCTTCAACGGATTGCTTCTGTAACGAAGGTGATATCAACTTATTTTGCCTCGGAAACACTTGATTTAAAAAAGTACTATGAAACAAAAATTTATATTATTGGTGATAAAATCCATATAAGTGGTTCTCAAGATCCTTATTTTGAGGAAGAAAAGATCTTACTCCTCATGCAAGCATTGAATGAAAAAGGATTTAAAAGTTTTAAATCTTTGACTTTTGATTCAAAGTTTAAGTTTTTTGATATTCCCCTCCAGGCCCATCAAGACGTTGGTGTTTCAGAGACAAAGGCCCGTTTGATAGCCTACTTTAATGTAAAAAATCAGGCCCTCATCAAGGAAAAATGGACGACTATCTCTCGATTTGCAGCTGAAGAGGGTATTAATCTCGATAAAGCTCATCCTCCAGGGGTTACCATTAGTTCGATAGAGTATAGGGAGCAAAATCCACTGCAAGATTCTTCACCGGAAGTTTTTATTCATAAATCACGCCCTCTTCATCATTTGCTTAAGGCCATGAATGTGATGTCAAAAAATTACTTGGCGCAAAATATCTTCATTGAGGCCAGTCAGGTCAAGACCTTTAATAACCTTTTAGTGGAAGCTGGAATTAATTCTGAGACTATAAAAATCTATACAGGATCAGGCTTGCCGATTAAGAATGGTCAATTGAGGAAAGATAATCTTGCTTCATGTCGAACTGTGATAAAAATTGTGGACCTCTTAATTAAAAGCTTAGCTAAGCATGGGCTTGAATTAAGTGATGTCCTCGCGGTGAACGGTGGCAAAGACTTAGGTTCATTTAGGGAAAGATTTTTAAATTATCCAGAAACTCATGAGGCTGTCATTTCTAAAACAGGAACTTTGATGCATGCATCTACCTTGGCCGGAGCGCTTCTCATGAGTGACAAGATACCTTTTGCGATTCTAAATCAGACTACCAACATCAAGAATGCAAAAAAGTTTCAAGACCGCTTTGTTGCTAGAATGTTTGATCAACTGGGTCACCCCGTGCCTTTGGACTATCAAAAAATTTCAATTTTTCCTTGGGAAGGAGAGGATTTTCTGGTTGAGGCCAATTAACGACTTCAAGTTGTCATTCCCCTTTTGAAAGAAGAAAATAAGTTAAGATCTTCACAAAAGAGGCTATGTGTTTTTAATTCTATTCCTTCAAGTATTTTTTGCTGGTTCTGTATGGAGCGAGGTTGGAAAGGTCACTCAAATGCTTGGGAGTGAAACGGCCTATCTCACCCGAAATTCTGAGAGAATTAACATCACGAGGAATACAGAAATTGAGCAAGGGGATGTGATTAACTCCGAAGATTCTGTTTTAACTTTCCTTATTTATCCCACTGGGCAGTATCGGCTTTCAAAAAATACCACGATTAAAATAACTCAAAGCTTTATTCAAGATTCTAATGAAGAGGAGAAAAGTTTTTCTGTTATAGAATTTATTAAGGGCGTGATTCGGGCGCAAGTGGTGAGAGATGATGAGTTAGAAATCGACCATCAAATTAAAGCTAAAGATGTCTCTTTTGCTATCAGAGGAACTGAGTTTGAAGTCTCTCAAAATGGTGATGATTATGATTTAGATGTTCTTGAAGGCGAAGTTGAAGTTAGTTCTCCCCACGTTCAAACTTTTGTTCCAGAGATCGTAAAGGCCAATGAAGGATTTCGTTTTAATCGGAAGGCGAGATCGTTTAAACGGCGTCAGTTTAAATTGAAAAATCCTGATCGTCCTGCCTTTTGGGCCAGGGAAGAGATTAAGAAAGAAAGAAGAGAAAAACGTCTTAAACGTCGCCAATTAAAAGCTTCAAGGCAATCTAAATTTAATTCCATGGAGCGGGCCAGATTAAGAGCTGAGAAAAATGAGCAAAGGCGAGAGAGGACACTTAAAAGGCGCCAACAGCGTTGACAGGTCTTTCGGATTGGCCAAAAAATAGACATCAAGTCATCATGATTTTAAAGACTTAGATAGAATTTCTTGGCCCTGAATTTGCGATAACTAAGAAGGGGAGATCTTATGATCAAATATTTAATCCTTACGATTCTTTTTAGTTTAAACGCCTCAGCAGGAACACCCTGTAACCCAAAAGATTTTTTCAAATCAACAGAGGGCAAAGAGCGTTTAGAATCACTCATTGAGCGTTCAAAAAACCTCGCTCTTTCTAAATTAGAGGATCTAGGCATTGAAGAGAACCAAGTTGATGTCAAAGTTCATATCCCTGCGGATTTAAATGATAAAAATTCACAATTAGACTTTAAATTAAAATCGACAAATCTAGTGGTTGAGGGTGCAAAAATTAGCTTTAATAATTCTCAGCGTGAAGAGGGCTGTGGAATGGAAGTTATTGTTTTTGGTGGTCACCTTCTAAATAAGTCGAGCTCTAAAGATTTTGGAAATCTTGGGAAATTAAAGGAATTTATCCGCTACCCATGAATTTCAGGCCGTAAAATTTTTTGTCAGCACTTATCATTTTTTCAATTGAGACCATCTCCAACGGAATTTAAATTAAAATGACTCTGAAATTAACGAGGAGTCAAACATGCCATTTCAATCCATCAAATTAAACTTACTTGCAGGTTCGTTTTTAGCATTAAGTTTTGCTTCTTCGGCCCTTGCTCTCACAGATCAAGAAGCCTTATCTGATGGAATGATGCCAATCGAAGAGTATGTGATGAGTGAAATGAAAGCGGTGGTAACACCTGGTCTTAATAGTGAAGGAGTAGACCGTGCAGTTCAAAATCATAGAGTCGTGATTGCAGTGAATAAAGCTGCGAAAGGTCCTGAAGCTCAAACACTAAGATTATTTGAAAATGGTGTTGAAATTTTGAAAGAAAAAATATCGACGGGCCGAGAAAAAGAAGAAAAAGCCAAGTCTGGTCGTGTGTATTTTTCTACGACTCCAAAAGGATTTTTTAGACCGACAAAAATTTACCGCGATTATATGTCCTATACTTGGCAAGCTCCTATGCCAAATGCTGTTTTCTTTATTGGTGGAATTGCTGTCCATGCCACTGGCACATCTCATTATCCAGAGCTTGGTACCAGAGCTTCAGGTGGATGTGTGAGAACCAAACTTGAAATTTCTAAGCTTATTCGAGAAAAAGTTATGGACTCAGGTCGAGGAAGTGCAGCTGGTCAATTTAAGATTTTAAATGAATCAGAGGGTAGAAATAGAATTATTAATAATCTCGTTGAAGTCAATCAAGTTGACCGTAAAACGGGGGATATCTTAGAAGAGAAGATAAATTCTTGGGATACTGTTGTTATTGTTTATGAAGAATAATTCTTACTTTGCAGGAATCGTATCTGCAAATATTTTTCCCATGGTGTATATGGACTGCATGGGATTGGCCCCTACTGAAGTTGGAAAGATACTTCCATCAACGATAAAAAAGTTCGAATAATTCCATACCCTGAATTGATGGTCAACGACACTCGATTCAGGGTTATTGCCCATCTTGTTCGTCGACTGCATGTGAGCCGAAGAAATAGCATTTTGAAATTTTTTAAATTTTAATTTTTCAATAGCTTGATGAGCTTCTTTATAATTTGAAAAAATATTATGAGACTCAAATGTCGGTATAATGATTTTTTTTGCCCCGGCTTTAAACATCATTTCACTGGCCTTAAGAAGCCCATTTTTAAGCCTTTGTTTATCATGGTCTGTTAGCTGGTAGTGAACTTTTACCTTATTGAATAGGTTTACATCCACTTTATTTTTCGGACTTACGGAATCAACGAGCATGATGCCAAAGCCAGCAATCGATTGATAATTTTTCATGATATCAAAAGTGTCCTCAATTTGACCGCCGAATATTCCCCCCGCAATCGTCCACGGATAAGCTGAAGCAGATTCAAAAATATATCCATGATCTGGATTGGTCACAAAATAGTCATTAAAGACAGATGTTGTTAAACCTTCTTGATTCCTGATGTCTTTGTCAAAGACTCCAAGTACGGCCATGGAGGGATGAAAAATTACTCCCTTACCTGAATTTTTGAATTTATTTGATGACTTCTGAAGGATGACAGAACTGCCCAAGCTACCTGCTGATAGAATGACATTTCTCGCTTTAAGATTAAATGATCCTTCCGATGGTACGATTTCATCATGGAGGTTCGTTAATTTACCCTCAAGGGGCCACGACTTTGCCCGAGAACACTTCACCCCAATAACGTTTGAATTTTTTTTATTCAAAAGAACCTTTTCAACTTGGACTTCAGATAAAAAAGTCAGAGGATTCTTTTTATGAAGCATCGCGGGGATGATCAGTTTTTCTAGGGCGCTCAACTTTTTATGAGTTTCATGTTCCCTATTCAGGTAATACCTTCTCGGAGTTGCACCAATTTTAAGACTTCCATCCCAGAGAATTTGATTGTTAGGATTCACTTCATCGGCGTCTAATTCACGCGTGCCAATTTTTCTTTTTACCCAATCATAAGCTTTGGAAATTTTTGTTACGTCGAATAACTCGGGATCAACTTGACCTTCCTTGATCCAGGCGTTCATTCTAAAACGCACAGATTCCTCAGTTGGGGGGAAGGCAAGGTCGATGTTAACTGTTGTTCCTCCACCAGCTGTTTGTCCATTTTTGATGATAATCCCAGAGCCCTTTGCAAGTCTTGAACCTTTATTTTCTTTCAACTCTTGGACTTGAGTTGTTTTCACAGAATGAGGAATGACAAAAGGTCCCTGTTCAACCATCACAACAGTGTAACCCTTATGAACCAGTTCATATCCAATAACGGCGGCAGCAGGACCAGAACCAACTATAAGATAATCAATATCTTCGCCTTTTAATTTTAAATCACCTCCCACCATCTCAAGGTGCCCCTTTTTAAATTGGGGAAGTGTTTTCTCAGTAAAATCTTCGATCACATCATGAAGAAAATTTTGATGATCATGAGGCACCTTAAGACCTGAAATCTTTTCTCCTAAGGGCGTTTTAAAGATGGCATCTAGATAGAGGTAGCGTAAGCCGATGGCACTAAGTTTAATCAGTGTAATTTTCTTTAGCATCAAACGATGAAATATTTCACGTCTCTCTTGAATGGTCTTTTTTCCGGATAAAACAAATGGTTTTAAAAACGATGCTGCAAGGATGGCTTTTTTGTCTTTTGAAATTTTTTTAAAAGTTAATTCTTTCGCTTCATTCACGAGTGATTTGTCAAAACTTGAGCAAGGACAAAAAACATCAAAAAAACTATCGTTGTTTTCTAAAGAAAATTCATCATGGGATTTCGGCAGATTTAAATTATTTAAAACATGCTCTGACCCAAAAGCGATCGGGATGAATACAAATATGACTATTAAAAATAAACACTTCACGGTGAGTCCATATTAAGACTATGACCTCTAGGTATTATCCTGGACTTGCTCGACATTCATTAATTCATTTTCCAGCATCTTAAGTTGATTTGAGAAAATCAAAGAGTCATTAACGAGACCTGCTTGTTCAGATTTCGGGTCTATCTCTATATTCTTATGAGATTCATCAAGAATAAAGTGCTTGTTTGCCTCTAAAACCTCTTTGGCAACCTTGATTGTCAGATGGTGCGTTTTGGCTTGCTGAAGATCATTTAGTAGTTTGGTCGTATTTAGAATAAAGTTAAAATCTTCTTCCTTTGAGTTCTCAATGAGGGCCGCAAGTTTTTTTATCGAAAGATTATCGTTCTGTCTTGCTAGGACATTCGCAATATTATACTTAAGGGATTTTTCCTCATCGGCAGGGATTGACTCGAAAAATACCACTGCTTCTTGAATAAGTTCTTCTTTCGTTTTGCTATCTGTCTCCTGTTCAACTCTCTCCTTCCATCTTTCAATATGAGTAATTCTTTGAGCTTGACTCATTTCAGGCTTGAAGCCAAGTCTCACTTCTCCTTTATAGGATTTGTTTTGAGTTGTTATTCTTTTCTGATCACTGGTTTTGTCAGAGCCTTGGTTTCTTTCGTGTGTGATTCCATCTTTTTCGTCTGAATCTTGAAATAAATAATATGAAAAACCAAGACCTATAAAAAGAGTAAGAATTAATATTTTTTTTGCGTGAGATATGTGTTTCATTTTTTATCTACCGTTCAATTGACTTTATAAATGGGTCTCCTGCTAATGCAAGAACGCTATGCCATTTCAAAGTGTTTGCGTAAGCAGTTGTACCAATCCGCTGAAACTGTGATGTGCCAAATTTTTGGTTTTGACTCCATTTCAAAATCGCCTGGCCCATACTGTCACCAGAAAAAAACGGTCTCGTAAACTCTAGGGATGACCATTGATGCATCGATCCTGAGCCATAGGCACCGATTATTGATACGACTTTTGAATTTACCCCTAATAAGAGTGAGGTTCCAATATTATTAGGAATATCTGGATTAAGGGAGTGACAATTAAACAATGTAAAACTGGTCTGTTGAAAGCTTAATGAATTAAAAATATCTTCACTGGAAACATTCGTGAGCAATGAATTTGGTTTGCTGATATCCACTGGATGTCCATTTGAAGGCAGGTTGGAATATGTTGTGAATCCGATCTGGTTTCCTGATCCATGTGCCATGAGAACACCATGTGCTGCTTTTAATTGGAATAATTCCTCGAATCCACCTCTGCGAGTAGAGTTATCTCCAAAATTACCTGATGACTGGACAGAGTTTGAATCTTCTTCGATAAAAGCGGAATGGTCCCAGTCCTCGTCGATCAGTGAGAGAACATTGGTCTTTTTACCCGTTCCAAAATTAAGAACGCCAGACTGGTGAGTTAATATAAGCTTATTAAAGTAATGAAGATATTTTTCAGTTGCATTTGAAACACCATTCCTCGTGATGATTGAATTCGTGAAATCAGTTCTGAAAATGACTCGACTAAATTTCATTGATGTCTCTTTAAATTCTTCTTTAAAGGTGAAAACTCCATTGGATAAATTAAATGCTGATGAATTTTCAACCATGAGAGGTAAATCGGAAACCGTTTGTACATCATTTGAGGAAAACCTCATTTCACTTGAAAGATTGAGCCGTGAATAAGGAAATGAACCAATAAGTGATATCAGTTCAACCCTTTTTCCATTAGATGATTGGAGATTGTTAATTATTTCTAAGAGACCTTGCATATTTAAAGCGGCACTATTTACAACCTTGATATTTAAGTCTGCTCCCTTAGAGATGATAAGATTTTTATATTCTTCTATCTTTGTCATTAAGGTTTGATTCGATGCAAGTTGAGAGTCAATAATGAGGTATCCGCTTACACCATCATACGCACTATCGCAGGTTAAATACCTAACCTTCTCTCCGTCGCAATAGTTACCGGCCCGTCTTGTACTTTCACATACTCTTTCTTGGATTTTAACAAATCGGTTAAGATGAGAATTAAAGTGACAACCAGTGATAGTTTTCCATTCAGTCCAAATTCCATTTCTATTCAAATTTGCGTATGAGGAGGAGAATTGGCAATTTACTATTTTTGATACATCCCCTAGGCAGGTTTGATCTTTTTGAGATCCTGTTTGAACTTGGTCTATTGTCATTAAGCAGGCAGGTAAACTCTTTTGTTTTATGCAATTTCTTTTTGATATACTGTGCTGTCCAACTCCACAGTTTTGGACTTCCCCTAAAATGGATGTGATTCCAGATTGCCCTTGATTCCAATTGCTGAAACCATATTGTCTATCTGGATCTGAAGCAGAGCCCTTCACAACTCCACATGGACAATTGTTTACATTCAAATATTGAGTTCCTTGAACTATATTGGCCGGGGCTTGTGACTGAGCTGAGCAACTAGATTGTCCTGATGGGGGCATTGAGCAAGCTGTAGCAGGTAGGTGACAATAAGTTAGTGTCGGAGCTGAGGGACAAATAATTTGACCGGTTTCATTGATGAAGCAATTTGAATATTTCTCCCTAACTCCATTATAAGCCATTTTAATTCCGCCACAAAGTGTGGCGTAGAAATTGTTGGCAGATGAATCAGGTTGGCATTCTGTTGTTTTGTTAAATTTTTCAGTTAACTGATTTATTTTTGAAGTTTCTTGTGAAGCACTACTGCATGAAATATTAATTTGAGTTGGACCGAAGCATTTTGGCGTTTCCTGATCAAGAGATATACACTGTCTCGTATAAAGTCTTTGTCCATTAATACAATTGCCGGCCGATTTAAATTTTGTCCATGCTGAATATTTGGGGATCTTCATACCCAGGCTTGAGCAGGAGACTTCTTTTTCAATAACTCCGAGGCATTGCCCAGTTTGGCCAGGAACAAAACACTCTCTAAGAAGGCGTGTGGAATTATTTAAGCAGCGCCATAGATTACCATTCGCATATCCGTCAGTTAGGTTTGTTGATGGTAGTCTGCCTATTCTCCAAGGAGTGAAACCCTGTCCGTCTATCTGATATTGGGGGTAAAGATTACTAAAATCAAAAGGTAAAATTTCATTATCAATAATTTCTTCTTCGATTGTCCCTTCAGATATAGATTCAAAACTTGGTGCTGTATTACCAGCATCTGTATTTAATAAAGGATCTTCACTATTTATTATTGTAGGAGTTGTCGATTGAGATTGAGGAGTCGAGTTAGTTGGAGCTATTGAACTATTGGAATTTGAATTTTCTTTCTCAAGGTTGCTTAATGGAGTAGGACCAGTTGGTGCCGGCACACATGAAGACATAATACTTAAAACAAAGATCACTACGACATTTGAGAATTTTATTTTCATAAGTATGTACCTCAGATTCAAAATAAATCTCTTCAAAATTGGCCAATCTTCAAACTCATTTAGAAAAACGTCTAAGTCTTTTCGACTCAAGAGACTTGAAACTTGAGTATTTTGATAGAATTCAAAGGTTGTCGCTATAACTTATTGATTTCTAGATATTCTTTGAGGGAAGGAGAGATGATTTGTTTAAAATTCCCCTGAGGTGTTTTTTGAATAAGCAGGACTTTTAAACCATATTTTTGGGCTTGAGGAAATCCCTTTTCACCTAGAATCATCAAGGCCGTGCTCCAGGCATCAGCTTGGGCCGCTGTTTCTGCCAAAACAGAAGCTGAGACGATATCGCTCTGATGGGGATGATGAGTGAAGGGATTTATAATGTGAGAATTTTTATTTCCTTTATCAAGACGAAATTGTCGGTAGCTCCCAGAGGTTGCAAGTGCGAGATCTTTGATTTTAAAAGCGAGGTGAACATCACTTTCTAAATTTTCATCAGGAGTTTCAATTCCGGCCACCCAAGATTTATTTTTCTCTCGCTCTCCGCGGAAAAGAATTTCTCCACCAATATTGAGCACAAAATTCTGCACACCTTTCTCGACTAAAATCTTGGCGAATAGATCTCCTGCAAAACCAGGAGCAAAGGCATTGAGGTCGAGACTCAGTGGACGGGTTTTCCAAACTTCTTTATCTCTTTCATTCCACTTGATGGCATCAAATCCTGATTGATTTTTTGCCACCATGATATTTTTTTTTGAAGGCGAAGAATTTTTAGCTCCACCACCGAAACCCCAAAGACGAATGGTCTTTCCCATGGATGGATCAAAGGCACCTTGAGTTTCTTTATGAAATTGCTGAGCGAGCTTTAATAGATCGATGAATCGAGAAGAGACTTTTAAATGTTGGTGAGACCCAAGCTGATTAAACTCAGAGATTTTAGAATCTCCTCTATAAGTTGAAAACTCTTGGTCAAAAGCCTTGAGAAAAGCTTCAATCTCGCTTCGAATGACCTCAGGGTCCTGAGTCCCAGAATACTTGAGCTCCCAGGTTGAACCAAAGGCTTTTCCCTCAAGATTCTGTAGACTTACCTTTTGTGGAGGGCCCTTAACTGAACAGCTCCAACTTAGTAAGAGCGCCCAAATAAAAAGATGTTTTATCATAGTTTTGATTATCTGAAGGAGTGGCCTTGAAAGCAAGGCTTTAGTCCTTATTTTAGTCTAAGAATATATCCGAAAAAGTCGAAAAGACGACTATGGTGAGGCGCTTACTCCTTTTACTCTTTTTTATCTTTCAAACTACGATGGCACTTGGTGTTTGTCCTCAGAACTTACAAGAGTGGGATGATTTAAAGCAAAACAAACCTGAAAGTCAAAACCGTTTACTTGAAGGAATCCCTCTTTCAAAGATTCTAGATGCTGATGATAAAAGTTTTTATGGGCAAAAAGATAAAGAAGATGATCGCGGATATTTAAAAAAAGCTCTGGGTGATAAAAATCTTCAAAATTATTTCAATAAATGTTTTCAGTCTACACCTGATCAAATGCGAAGTCTTGATCTAGGGAAGATGTCTCGTGGCGCTACTGAAATGAGTACAATGGCCCCATTCGCAGAAGAAGCGAAAGATTGTCTTGGCCAGATTAAAAATAAAAAACAATTTAATGCTGCCTTTGATTTTAATGAACGACTGAATAAATTAATTTTAAAAATGAAAAAAGAAATCATCCCTGTTGAGCTTGAGCGCTGCTTTGAGGATGTTAAAGATCCGGCCATAGAAATTTGCTTAGAGTCTTGGCGCATCGATCGCTTGCAAGACAAGCTTGATAAACAATCTCATTTCAACAAACTTCCAGTCTCAAATGAAGATTTCTATAAGAACAACTCCTCTGCTATTGGGCTGGAGTCCATTCCGTCTGAAATAAATAATCAGGAAATACTCAAAGGCCTTTCACAACCAGAAAAAGTTGAAGAAACTATAAATAAATTAAAAGAATCACTTAAAGATAAAGATCCCATTATTTATAAAAACAATACCATTCATTCGAATCTCCCTCTTGATAATAAAACAGAGCGATTGATCGTGAATATCAATGATGGGAATTGTAATCGCACTTATGTAATTTCTTTGCCGGGTAAGGTTGCCCAGACAAATAATCAATTTGCCTCTTTTGTTATTTGTCAGAACGACCCTAGGACAGGAGAAAAATTAGAAAAACCTATTCAGTTCCTTGGAGATTATTGGCGAACCTACGCAGGGGATAAAGTTGATGTGAAATATCGTAACAATGGAGAAAATTGTTTTCAATGCCACACCAAAGGGCCAATACATTTTAAAAGTGATCCTTCAAAATCAACTTCAATTGATAATGAACAAGAAACAAAACTCAATGAGCGTTACAGTTCATTCAAAAAAGCTGATTTTGCAACATTTGATCCAGGGTTGAATAAGTATGTGGAGGCATTTAATAAAGATTATCGTCAATTACTTGGGACTCCGGTCGGACCCTTGAGACCCATCGATGATCCAGAGAGAGATCAAGTCTTAGAAAAATGCTTGCCTGAAAATCCAACGGCTCATTTAAATTCTGAAAGATTTAAAAAAGAAAATGGTCGAAAAAAATTAAAAAGCCTCATTGGAAATGCCATGAACTGTAGCAGTTGCCATAATCCTCATCAGGAAGGTGGAATTTATGAGGTGAATGGAAAAATGCCCATTCAGCTTAAAGATTACTTCTTAAAAGATATTATGCCCCATGAGATGCCCCCTGATCTGACAAAAAATGGAGTGAATCCAGAAGATAAGGCCATGATCAAGAAGATGCTTTTTGCTTGCTTGATGGTTGAAAAAAATGGCTCCTTTGATGAAGCTGATTACGCAAAAAATTATTTAAATGAAACTCAATTAAAAAGGACGCGGCCTTTTTATGCAGAAGAGACACAAAGATTAAGTTGTCCTGATGGTTCTAAATTTAAGCCAGCACCCTTAAGTTCTGTTCTAAGTCCTGAAGCTGAAACAGCTGTAGATTGCCCTCCAGGTGAGATGATGAGTTTCGCTAACACTGGGCTTGAAGTCGTAGCCAAAGTAAATGGAATTAAAACAACCACCATCAAAGATAATGTGAGAAAAGATGAAGAGGCCCCTGAGAATAAGGAATTACATTGTAAAGATGGTCAGCTCTATTTTCCAGTCTTTTCCGTCCCCGGGTGTTCCGGCAGTTGCCATCCATTTGCAACCACTCTTAAATTTGATCAAGAAGGAAATTTTTTAGATTTTACTGATGAGTTTTGTTCCAGTTGCAAAGACTATCCACTTCAAAAATATGGTCATGAGAATGCGAGTGAGACTGAAAAAGAAAGTTTGAAAAATTTTCTTAAAAAAACCACATCCAATAAAAATGATAACTCCGCATACCTTCCTAAAAAGTATTTTGTTGATGGACTCAGTGGAGCGACGAGAGTTTCCTCTTATCCCGTCAAGGGAATGGGAGAGGGAACTTATATCTTAAATAAATATGCCAAAGATGTTTCCGAGCAGATCCAACAACTCAAAGGGAAACTGTGTCCTTAAATGAGACTGAGACAATTTATTTTTTGGGATTAAAACTATCCCTTACTCATTCTGGGCACACCTCTAATACTTCTCTCACTACTGAAATACCATAATTCATCTTTTCTAAACGAAAGGATGTAGGTTTATTTTTTGTAATGAGATCACTTCCTGATTGATATTCCTTAAGGGTTTCACCTTCCCAAATTTCAAATTCTTCATGCAGGATGTGCCTGGCCTTTAAACCTAGAGTAGGAGTGACCCAACGCTGGAAAGTAAACTCAATCGTTTTCGCCTTCTCTTTTCCAAATTCTAGATCTAAAAAACCGAGCAAATTGAAGCTAACGTTCCCTGAATAAACAATTTCGTAGGCCATCGACTTTGACCAATTGGCAAAGCGGTTTCCGACGTCATGGCAATCTTCTTCAATCCAAGGAAAGGACGTTAGAGGACGTTTAATTTTATGAATCTTATAAGTTGTCACATACCTGTAATCTGAACGTCGAGAGCGGAGCCAAGGACCAGTTTGGACGAGTTCTGAGGCCATGAGCTCATAGGATATGAATAAGGAGATAAGAAATAAAATTCGCATAGGTCCCCCTTGGATTGAGGGCTTTTTTACCATGGTTAAGAATCATTAAAAAATCGATAAAAAGATTGGTTGATATCAGAAAAATCAAATAAAGGGATGATTGGTTGAGCTGCTTCAGTCAATATTTCTCTCCACCCCGTACAACTTCGCCAGATCATCCTAAGGATCCAAAAATAATAGGTTTAAGAACAATTCGCGATAAAATATTAAAACTTGAGGTCACAATTTGTGACCTCAAGTTGCCCTGCTTAAACTCTAGCTCATTCGAAGCATATTCATTAAAATATTACGGCATTATTTTGCTTCAATCTCAGCTTCAAAGTATTTTCTTTTCTTTAAAAAAAGACCATCTGTTTGTGACTCAACAATGAGTTCATAAAAAGTTTTTGCTCCATCAACTCTATTCTCGCTGTAGTCTTTTAGTGTAATCCTTGTCGTGCGATTGCCCTCTACTACGCGACATCCTAATTCAGTATCATTGTAGCCAATAGGATCCATTCCATCATCTAATGCTCTTGAAGATAACAAGCAACCATACGTATCACTACCATCTGTTATTTTAACGGATAAATTTGTCTTGATGTCTGTTGCGCGGCCCATATTCTCAGAACCTGGCTGCCCGACATTTTGAGAAAATCGTGGATCTTTTTTCTGTGATAAACCTGATATAGAAGCAATCACTTTTCTATTTGATCGTGGTTGAAATCCATCACGTTCTTTGTACTCTACTTTAAGGAACTCATAAGATCCCTGAGCGACTGTTCCAGTTCTTAAAGCACCTTTTGACATTGACTTTAATACATCGGCCGAAAAAGCAGATACTGATGCTAAGGCAAGGGCCGCAAATAATAATTTTTTCATGAAAAATCCTTCGTTTAAAAGTTTGAAATGATTATGTCTATGAAATGATAATAGTTTTCATTTTTGGTGATTTTGAAAAAAAATTGTTCCAGGGGGTTCTTGAAAAAGGATAGAGATACTTTAAAGCAACTGTGCGGTAAATGAATGTATTAGTAGTAGGAGTGGTGGGACTAACAGGACTTGAACCTGTAGCCACCCGGTTATGAGCCGGGAGCTCTAACCAATTGAGCTATAGTCCCACAAAAGAATAATTAATTTACTTGAACTCGAGCTTTCTGCCAATAAGCTCTCTCGCTAAAGTTTTGACGCGGGCCCTTAGAATTCTTATACTTGGATCATGAACAAGCTTAATTTTGTGAAATATTCTGGGAATGGAAACGATTTTGTCATTTTTCAGGGAAAAGTTAATTTAACTTCTCAACTTATCCAGAAAATTTGTCATCGAAACTTTGGTATCGGTGCCGATGGTGTCATGGTGCTAGAAACTTCAGAGAAGGCCGATGCACGGATGAGAATTTTTAATGCCGATGGATCTGAGGCTGAAATGTGTGGGAATGGTCTTCGCTGCCTCGCCACTTATTTTGATCATCTCCAAGTTCATAAAAAAGATTCTTACATGATTGAAACCATGAATGCCATCTATCCGGTTTTTAGACAGGGTAAGAGCTTTGCAATAGAGATGTCTGAGATTAAGGATAAAAATATTTATGACCTCTCCGTCTTTAAAGACTATCCGCAATCTTTTTATGTGAACACAGGTGTTCCTCATTTGGTTTTTTTAGTCACTGAAGCTTTAAAAATAGATGTTAAAAAAGTTGGACCCTTCTACCGCTATCATTCCTTATTTCCTCGAGGAACAAATGTCACATTTGTAGAGGTTTTAAATCAAGACTCACAATTGGCCTATGCCCGTACTTATGAGCGCGGAGTTGAGGATGAAACATTCTCTTGTGGCACTGGTCTTACGGCCACGGCCCTTGCGCTTTCTCAATGGCTGGGATGGAAGAAAGAAATTCACTTACAAACTAAAGGAGGACAGCAATTAGTCTCTTTGGGTGAAAAAGTTTTGTATTCGGGTGAAGTCTTTAAATGTTTTGAAGGTGAGATTGAATGTTAAAAGATCGGGCCGATAAAATTCTTGCTGATTTAAAACTCGTCGCTTCTCGCTCGCAGGCCAAAAGCCTTATTGAAAAAGGTGATGTGCTGGTGAATGGAAATGTCTTGCTCAAAGCCTCTGAACTTATCAGCTCCGAAGATCATATTGAAATCAAATCACCTCTCTTCGTAGGACGAGGTGCCTTTAAATTAGAAAAGGCCTTAGAAGTTTTTCCCATTGAAGTGAAAGACCTCACTCTCATGGATGTTGGGGCGAGCACAGGTGGCTTTACCGAAGTCTTACTTCAGAAAGGGGCAAAAAAAGTTTTTGCGATTGATGTCGGTCATGATCAACTCGCTAAAAAGCTTCAAGAGGATCCTAGAGTGATTAACCTTGAGGGGACTAATATTAAAGATCTTAAAACACTGCCTGATTTAATAGAGGGAGCTGTGATGGATCTTTCTTTTATTTCTATGACGAAAGTCTTGGAATCGATACATGGCCTTATGAAGGAAGGGGCTTTTCTGATCGCCCTCGTAAAGCCCCAGTTTGAAGCGGGGCTAGAAAGACTTCCGAAAGATGGTGTGGTGAAGGATCAAAAAATTAGAGATCAGATTTTAAATGAAGTCATTCAGTTTTCAGAAACTCACGGTTGGAAACATCACCAAACTATCATCTCACCCATTGAGGGAAAAAATGGAAATCAGGAATTTCTTATTTGGCTCACTCGTCTTTAAAGATCAAAATCGTATCTTAAATTAACTGAGTTAATGGTGTTAGAGGCAGGAAGACCACTTTGAGTTTTCCAAAGTTTGTCATACTGATAAATCAGATTGTAATCAAAGAAGAGATTCCCAGAAAGATTAAAAATCAGTTTTAAATCATTCACAAGATTGAGATTACCTGAATCCAACTCCCAAGACGAGAGCTCTTGGTAAGGTCTTACCCAAAGGAGGTTTTCAAAGGCCACGAGCTCATTTAATCGATTCTTTACACCCAGACGAAAACCATGACGAAGACCATTTTTTTTATCGGATAATTTATTTCCTGATGGTGAAAATAATTCTGTGGTCCGGATGTCATAAAGAGGAATGTAACTCAGATCAAAGTACTCCCAGGTTTTGTTTTCAAAAAGGTGCCACGTAAAACCCAGGACTCCAATCTGCCAGTGAGATTTGGGTGTGCCCAATTCTGTGAAATATTGAGAGTTATAGTTGATAAGACTTAGTGATGAAAGAGACTCACTCAAGCGATGGATGACAAATTGGGCTTGCCCTTGATGAGTTTTTGTAGAAACTTTTTCCTTTGTCAGTGGGTCTGTAAGCTGAGTTTCTTGAGCTTCAAATTGTCCACTTAAGCGATACTTGGAAGCAACGTTGCCCGCCCTGGCCCCTAAGCGATAACTTTGACCATTATTTATAGATTGTCGGCTGAAGGGAGAAGCATAAAGAGAGACTCGAAAATCTTTTAGATCTCTTTTCATTTGATCTTGATTAAGGGCCTGCTCTACAAAAAGTTTTCTTTGCTCAGGACCAACTGTTTCAATCAAATCTCTTTCTGTTAATTTATCTGGGAGATCGCCTTTAATACTAAAAGGGTCTGGACCTGTTTCGGATTTTTTTTCAGGACTTTCATCGCCTAGTTTTGAAATTTGATGCCTAAGTTTTGCTTCTGGAGAAGGAATTTCTTGATCACCCATTCCAACCAGTGTGTAACTCAAATCTTTTGATATGGTTTCGGAGTATGGAATTCGATAAAGTTTCCAATAAGATTCACTCGCTTTGGCCTTGAGACAAATCGCTCGTGCCGAATAGCCTTCTTCTTCTTGAGAGAGCTTGGCATGATCGTGAATTTGAATGCCATCTTCCAGGCCTCGATTGATAAAAATAATATTCTTATCTAAGACTTTTAAAATTTTAACATTTTTTAAGCGCTCAAAAGATTCAAGCGCAAAACTAGGTAAAGTAAGGAGAAGACCCAAAATAATCCACATGTCTAAAAGTGTAATCGATTTTGGGCCGATTAAAAGTGATTAGTAATTGAGAACGGAATGAACCGGATGACCCTCTTCGATAAACTTATTTAAAAAAGTCAGGTTAATGAGAAGTGAAAGGGCCTTTACTTCAAATTGGTTCTTTTGGCAGAGGTTCATGACGGCCTTGAGTGTTCCCCCAGTGGCCAAAACATCGTCAACAAGAACAACTCGACCTGGAATTTGGTTCACAATCATCTCAAGGGTATCCGTGCCGTATTCCAAGGTGTAGCTTTCAGCAATAATTGGGGGAGGGAGCTTGCCTTTCTTTCTGACTGGAATGAAGCCCTTGCCTTTAAGAGTGGCCATGGCCGCCCCTAAAATGAAGCCTCGTGATTCAATCCCTACCACATAATCAATTTCATCCCATTTAATGGTGCTCGCCATAGATTCAATGACTTCATGAAAACGCTCTTGGAGCAGAGGCGTAATATCTTTAAACAGAATACCTGGTTTAGGAAAATCAGGAACATTTCTGATATGGCTTTCAAATGAATGCATAAGGCTTCCTTGTGTATTTGAGATGAACCGAGACCCTATCAAGGACGAGCTAAAATTTGAAGGGCCATGGCCAGGAATTAGTCACTGGCCTTTAGATTGACAGTTAAATCAATCTAAAGGGTTGAAAAGTCGATATATAAATGGCCCCAACCTTGCTCATTAAAGCGATGAGGTGCCGATTATGAGTAAAATACTTTTTGTTTTAATTCTGAGCTGCCTATCTCTTTCAGAGGCCTTTTCTCGAGAGCATAGTCGAATCGAAACTCTAGGTGTTTCTAAGGCCGGACAATATGTGGCCCTAGAAGAATATGCCTATCAGTCATCCTCTAATAGTTATGTGGTGACTGTGAGAATTATGAATGTTTGGACTCAAGAATACGTAGGAAAACTTATAAAGGTCTCTAAAATAGCTCATCGTCCTGTGCAACTTGAAATGGCCCGTCAAGAGGCCCGTCGTCTGGCCCAAGGTGATTTAGTTAAATTCAAAATTTTTGGAACCTAGCTAGGCAAATTTGGCCCCTGCTAAAGTCCATGCCCTATTTCAAGTTAAAATATCTTAGGCTTTTGTCAGGAATTTCTCCTCGAAGCCCAGGATCATTATGTGCGGACTCTTTGCTTCTCTTGGTGATACAACTCAATTGAAAAACTTTGAAGAAGTCTTCTCCCAACTCAAGCATCGAGGCCCTGATGATTCAGAGATCATGAAAATTGATGGAGGTCGGGCCACATTCGGTTTTCACAGACTCGCTATTATGGATCCAACTCAGAAAGGGCATCAACCTTTTGTAGATGATCAGACCGGTCATGTCATTGAATGTAACGGTGAAATCTATAATTACGAAGAACTCAAAAAAATATATGAGAAGTCTCACGTCTTTAAGTCTCATTCAGACTGTGAAGTTCTCGTTCCTATGTATAAAGAACTAGGGATTGAGCGTTTATGCCAGCAGCTTGATGCGGAATTTGCTCTCGTCATTTGGGATCAAGAAAAAAAGAAGCTCCTCGCAGGAAGAGACCCGATTGGTATTCGTCCACTATTCTGGGGAAAAACATCAGAAGGAAAAATGATGTTTGCTTCTGAAGCAAAAATACTAACACCTTTTTGTGAAACAGTTGAAGCTTTCCCTCCAGGGCACTTTTATGATGGAGAGAATTTCAAATCATATATTGATCTTACGACAGTGATTCAATTTTCTCCTAAAACTATCGATCAACACTTAAAAGATATTAGAGAGAAACTCATTGAAGGAGTAAGAAAGAGGCTTGTCGCCGATGTTCCCGTCGGATTTCTTCTATCGGGTGGACTTGATTCAAGTCTTGTTTGTGGCATTGCCCATGATATTCTTAAAAAACCGATAACGACTTTCTCGGTTGGACTAGATCACAATCCAATTGATATTTATTATGCTCGCACCGTCGCTGAATATATAAAATCAAATCACCATGAAGTTTATTTTAATAAAGAGCAAACACTTGGAGTTTTAGATAATCTTATTTGGCATCTAGAAACTTGGGATATCACAACTGTAAGGGCTTCGATTGGGATGTATCTTGTTTGTAAATACATTCGCGAAAAAACAAATATCAAAGTCGTTCTAACTGGTGAAATCTCTGATGAAGTTTTTGGATATAAGTACACTGACTTTGCTCCTTCAGCAGATGCCTTTCAACAAGAAGCAAAGAAAAGAGTGGATGAGCTATACATGTACGATGTTCTGCGGGCCGATCGATCGATTGCGGCGAACTCACTTGAAGCAAGAGTGCCATTTGGAGATTTAGATTTTGTACGAACAGTGATGGAGATTCATCCTGAGTTTAAAATGAATACAACTGGAATGGGTAAATGGATTTTACGTAAAGCCTTTGAAGGAACGAAATTGCTTCCAGACTCCATTTTATGGCGAGAAAAGGCTGCCTTCTCAGATGCCGTTGGCCACTCGATGGTGGATTATCTTAAAGAATATGCCGAAGGTCTTTATTCAGAAGAAGCCGTGAAAAAAGCATCTGAAAAATATCCACATGGAACTCCTTTTACAAAGGAATCTCTTCTCTATCGAGATATTTTTGAAAAACATTTTAAAGGTCAGGGGAAACTGATTAAAGATTTTTGGATGCCAAATAAAGAATGGAGCAACTGTAATGTGGCAGATCCTTCTGCCCGAGTTCTTCCTAATTATGGAAAGTCCGGAGTCTAGTTTAGGCCCACGGACTTAAGGGCTTCATCTACAACCATACAGGTATCAGAGCTTAGGTTCTTACACTCTTCTAGTAGGGCGACTCTATAGTCTGCAAAATTAGAGTTTTCTTTTAAACGTTTAGTCATAACTTCAAAAAACAGCTTAGCAGATTCCTCAGGACCTATGACTGACATTACGAGTGCGGCCATACGGTTAGGAATACCGCTTAAAATATGCACTCCACAATTATCATTTTCTGAATTGGGAACACAGTTCTCTGCATATTTTTTAAATAAATGCATCTTGAGATCATTCATATGGGCCGGCTGAGTTGAAAGACCTTTATAAGGATCCATCATGTCTCTTAAAGCATGGGCCCTTTTAGCGTAATCACCATAAAGAACAGTTGATCCAATCAGATAAGGATTTTTAGGGTTGTTATGGATCTGATTAACAATTGATCCAAACACATCGGCTAAATGTTCATTAAGGGCACCCGACTGACCCTCATACTTAAGGTTAGACGTTGATTGAATCACAGCGTGGGTAAATTCATGTCCTACTACATCTAGGGCTTTTTCAAAATTATCGAGACCTTTTTTACTTCCGGCCCCAAAAATAAATCTTTTCTTTGCCCAAGCGGCATTTTCACGAGTTCCTAAAAGATCATAGATCGTAAATTTATTAACATTAACTGAGGCCTGGATTTCTGCGCCTTTATTATCCCAACTTTTGTGATTTAATTCATCAGCAAAAAAATCCCTAACTTTTTCTAAATTCTCATTAAGTATTCGAGCTGTCTTAGGGATGATGATGGCTTTTTTCTCTCCATCCTCAAGAACAAGATGTCCTGGTTTAAAAAGATTAATAATTTGGGGAACAAATTTAGCATCGTAAATTTTGATCGTTCCATTTTCATGGGCCACGGCCGAAAAAGATAAACAGGAGAGCGTAAGTAATAGACCTTTCATTTTCATGGTTAAATCCTTAGTCAGTAGAGTGCGCTAAGTTTCTACCATGATTCTAAAAGGGGTGATTAAAGGTCTGTAAAAATAACGTAGTCAAAAAAAGCCCCTCAAGTGAGGGGCTATAGTCTTAAGGTTTGAATGTTTCAAAAGTTGTGACGGGAAGATCCTGGCCTAAAGAGTAATGATGGCCTCCCAAAATACCTAAAGTATTCTCATTGATTTTGAAGACTTGGGAGAAACCCTTGGTCTCCTTCAGGCATCGGCCCGTATGATCCCAAAGTCCTGTTAGCATATCCTGGCGATAAATATGAGAAACATAATCATAGTCCATTTCAGAAAATTTAAACATGCCTCCAAAGACATAGAGATGGTTATTGATGATTTCAGCAGCTGGTGCAAATGTCGCAAAAGGAAGTGGTGAGAGTTCTTTAGAGGAGCCAGTGACTGGATCAATAGAGGTGACATTATTTAAGAGTTCAAAGTGCGAGGCCCCTTGACCAAGACCACCGACGAGGAGGAGTTTTCCTTCGTGATCAATTCCAGTAAAGGCCCGACGAACAGGCTGTGGTATTTTAAAACTCGCAAGTTCAACTTTTTCATTTTTTAGATCGAAGACTTCAATGCTCTCTAAAAAAATACCATCAAGATCATTATCAAATTTTGGCGTTGAGTTCCATCCTCCCACGAGGTAGACCTTGTCATCAACTTTAATCGCAGCATTTGATGAGCGAGGTGAGAGGAGTTTGCCAATCGTTTCCCATTTGTTAAGGGTGATGTCATATCGATCAATCTGGTCTAGTGATTTCCATTTCGGTTTATGTATTTTTGAAAAAGCAAATCCACCAAAGGCATAAATGTAATTTCCATGAGCAGCAATTTGATAACCGTGGGCCTTCGCCGGTCTCGGAGCAAGCTCTTTCCACGTCTGAGAAAGAGTATCGTACACTACAAACTGATCACTGAATGATTCTTCAGGATAAGTATGTTCAGCTCCCTGATGACCACCGGCCATATAAATTTTCCCCTCATGAGAAACTGTCCCAAAAGAAGAACGAGCATTGCCAAGGAAAGAGGGAAGCGTGCCTTGATGAATAGAGGTATCACCGGAAAACTGGGGAGAATAAAGATCTAAATCTGCGTCGAGTGAGTCTGTCGTCAAACTTACCCAGTTCCCTTTAATAGCTTTATACAAGCGAAAATGACCTGATTTGTTAGAAGCAAAGGCCAATGTATTATCGGGAAGAAATGTAGGGGCCATTTCATCTTTAAGATCTTGAGTAGCTTCAGTGATGGCCCCAGTAGTTTTATCAGCAATTTGAATATTCCAGTTCCCAGATTTTTTTGAGGTAAAAGCAATAAAGCGCTCATCAAAGGAAAGGGCAGGGGACATTCCTTCTGCAATAATCTTTTTTGAACCATCAAGACGATTTAAAAGAATAATTTCTTTTTTAGAACCAGTATTCCTCTGATAAACGACAAAATTTCCATCTGAAGAGGGACGAGGAAAATAAGATTCCTCGCTCGCATCAAGGGCGGTGGCATTCGCAAGAGAATAATCGGTTAATCCTTGGCCTTGACGAGCAACTTCAGCAGCCCTATCAAAAAAATAGATCGTATTTTTTCCATTTGATCCTGGAGCTGAATAGAAGATATAGCGGCCATTCTTAGAAAACTTAGGATGTAAAATCATCCCTTTAATTGAAGGATGAAATCTTTGAGTCAGATTTTTATGAATATTTTTATAGGTGAGCCCAAGATCTTGCTGATGAGGTCCTTCAACATAAATGATCTCTTCCCCATTTGGTGTAATGTCAGGATAGAGCGCCCAATTTTTTGAAGACAAATCACTCATGACTTGAGTCTCATCCTGTTTATCATTCTTAAGCATGACATACTTACCTTGAGCATCCTCTTTCATGTAAACAAAATCAGCAAAGGCACTATGAATGATTAAAAGTCCGATCAAAAGTGTCAGCTTCATCTTAAATTCTCCTAAAAAATAACTAAGCTATCTTAGCGAAGTCACAACAAGCTCACAAATCAAATCAGTTAATTTCAATCTGAAAAAACCATATTTTCCGGCATTCTTAAGGATGAAATCATGAGTTACAATAACATTCATGTTTCTCTCTTACCGTGCCCATTTTAGAAAACTCTCTCCCAACGTGAAGCTCTTCCTGATTGGTCATGCTTTTCAAGGGGTTGGTCTCTCCATTTATGGTCTCCTGTTTAATCTCTACCTCAAAGAACTTGGTTTTGGTGAAAGTACAATTGGAAGCCTCATTTCAACCACGAGTTTAGGTATTTCACTGATGGCCCTCCCCGCCGCCTTATTTATTGATAAATTTTATGTGAAGCATCTTGTGATGACGGGTCTATTCTTTTCCTCACTTTTCTATGGATCACAAATGCTTGCAACAAGTGAGTCCTCACTTTATGGGCTTGGTTTGGCCGCGAGTATGTTCCAAGCGCTTTTTAATATTTCAGTTTCACCTTTTTATTTAAGAAATTCTAAAACTGAGGATCGAGTCTTCTTGTTCAGTCTCAACTCTGCACTTAATATGGCCGCTCATCTTGTGGGATATCTTTTTGGTGGATACTTGCCAGAGATCATAAGATCTTTTAATCCTGATTTAAATTCCTTAACTTTATTTCGCTTGTCGATATTTATAGCTGTTTCAATTATTTTTTGTGCCAATTTAATTTTCTTGAGAATTAAAAGAGTTTCTCTCCCACATAAAAAGAGAAAGATCTTTGAAGGATTCAAAGAAAAAGAATGGGGCATTTTAGGGCGCTTAATCGTACCAAAACTTTGTTTTGCTTTTGGGGGCGGGCTTATTGTGCCTTTTATGAATATCTACCTCAAGCAACGTTTTGACCTCTCAACTAAGATGATTGGTGTCTCCTACGCTCTATTGCAGTTTTTTATTTTTATAGGCCTTTTTATCACACCTATTCTGGTTAAAAAAACGACACACTTAAGATTCATTCTCCTGACGGCAACTCTTTCGATTCCCTTTATGATTACGATGGGTCTGACAGGAAATATTGTTTTAGTTGTGAGCTCATTCTTTTTGAGAGGAATGCTGATGAATATGTCCGGCCCCATTACATCGATGTTTGAAATGGAGCACGTGAGAGAGCAAGAGTGTGTCTTTGCATCTGCGACGATTTTATTTTTTTATCACATGGTTTATACTTCAAGCACGAGAATTGGTGGATTCCTCATTGAGAAGTATTCTTTTGGGCCAACTTTTTTTATAGCTGCTTTCTTTTATGCTCTGGCCATCTTCTTATATCATCATTTTTTTAAGAAAGAGGATTCTGTTATTGTGAGAAATGAGCAAGCATTTATCGAAGCTGCTTAAAAAATAATCTTAGAAATTTTTGAAAAGATTTGCTCCAGATTCTCAGCATCCCTAGATTTAAAACGACTCACATGGGGAGAATCTAAATCTAAAACTCCAAGAACCATATTATTTTTAATCAGTGGTATAACTAATTCGGATCTTGAAGCCGAGTCACAACTAATATGTCCTGGAAAAAGATGGACGTCATCAATGAGTTGAGTGGTGGCTTTTGTATAGGCCGCTCCGCAAACTCCTCTTTCAGGTTTGATGCGAATACATGCTGGTTTCCCTTGAAAGGGGCCAAGGATGAGCTCTTTCTCAGATTCTGACCAAAGATAAAAACCACACCAATTCATATCTGGTATGGTGTGAAAGAGCCATGAACTTATATTGGCAAGATTGGCATAGAGATTTTTTTCGCCATCTATGAGTGAGAATAACTCTTTTTCTAAATCGTTATAAAAAGCTTCGGAATTATAATTTGATTGAATAATCCACATGAATTAAATCTCCTCACGCAGTTTTTCGATGAATTCTTTCATGTATTGCATTCTTTTTTCAGCTTCAATCTTTCCACGGAGAGTATTCATCTTACCCGGTAGATTAAAAAGTTTGACAAAATAATGATCAAGCATGAACTCCTTGTCATTGAGTTCTCTCTTTTTAGCAAGGGGGTCATGAAAATCATAGAACGATGTTTTCATCTGAGTATTAACTGAAGCACATCTCAAAATTCCAATGGCCCCTAGGGCATCAAGCCTATCCGCATCTTGTAAAATGGCTGCCTCAAGATTAGAAGCTTCATGACCAGCAGAGTAGCTATGTTCAATCACAATTTTTTTTACAAGTTCAATTTCCTCAACAGTAAATTGGGCCTCAGTTAAATAAGGAACACATTTTTCTGCACTCATTAAGGATGCTCTCGACCTATCAGGATGATTTTTTGGTAAATTAACAAGGTCATGGCAATAAGCTGCTGCTAAAAGACAATCAAGATTGATTTTTTCTCCCTTACCTAAAAGAGAACAATTTTGGGCCACCCTAAGAACATGAGGCCAGTCATGGGCGGGATCACCAGAGGGGTAAAACTGAACCACCAGCTTAGAAAGTTTTTCTAGTCTTTGATTCACTCCGCTTTCATCCTGTTTCTAATTTTTTTTACGACAAATCCTACCATGGGTATATGCTCATAGATAAAAGCTCCCATATCAAAGTAATCTCTGTGGTAGATAGCCTTTCCAGATGAATCAAATCGTATGACTGAATTTCCATCTACGACAATAGGTTCACCTGAATTAAGTTTATCAGTCACAAGTGTCATTTTCCAAATTCCTACAATCGTATCTGATGACTCAATAAATTGAGAGAATTCAAACTTGATTGTTTTAACGTTCACGTACATTTGTTCATAGTATTTTTTCATTTTTTGGGCACCTTTGAGCTGCCCAACTGGATCGATGAAATCTACATCTGCATGATAGAATTCATCCACGAGATGCATTTTGTCCTTCGTTAGATTTTCAAAAAAATAGCTAACTTTTTCTTTGTGATTTAATTCTTTCATTGATTGTCCCCAAGTAGAGAATGAGGAAAATATGATGAGAAGGATTATGTATTTTATCATCTCGCCTCCGGCCAAAAAAAAAGGCCCTCTTGCGAGGGCCTTAAAGTATTTTAAAAAATTACCAGCGATTGCCACCACGGTCACCACCGCGATCGCCACCACGACCACCACCAAAACCACCGCGTCCACCACGGTCTCCACCGCGATCACCACCACGGCCTCCACCGAAACCACCAGTACGTGGCTCCATTGGGCGAGCTTCGTTCACAACAAGATTACGACCACCCATATCTGATCCATTAAGTTTATCAATAGCTGCTGCTGCTGCATCATCAGTCGACATTTCAACAAAGCCAAAACCTTTCGAACGGCCAGTATCCCTGTCCATTACGATTTTAGCAGAGTCAACTGAGCCGAACTTTGAAAACAATTCGTTCAAAGCATCGTTTGTTGCTGAGAAAGGTAAGTTACCAACGTAAATTTTTTTACCCATAAAACCTCCTTAAGGCCAGGGACGCGCTTTCAGAGGATCAGGGCCTAGGGACCAGAACACTACCGAGCGACAAATCAATAATACGAGCTGCCTATTCAGCTCTTTAATAAAACAATAGCACAATTTAAGGTACTTACAAAGAGGGGTCAGTATAAATGAGATTTTGCCTAGGGATAATTATAGCATAAAGTACGTGATTTCAGCATTTTAGGCAAAAAAAAAGCCCTCTTGCGAGGGCCTTTCGATTTTCAATTATTATTGATTACCAACGGTTTCCACCACGGTCACCACCGCGATCGCCACCACGGCCACCACCGAAACCACCGCGTCCACCACGGTCTCCACCGCGATCACCACCACGGCCTCCACCGAAACCACCAGTACGTGGCTCCATAGGACGTGCTTCATTAACAGTTAATGAACGTCCACCGAAATCAGCACCGTTAAGTTTTTCGATTGCAGCGTCAGCTTCAGAAGCGTCTGACATTTCAACAAAGCCGAAACCTTTAGAGCGACCAGTGTCTCTATCAGTTACGATTTTTGATGAATCAACTTTACCGAAAGATGCGAACATCTCTGATAGTGATTCATTTGTTGCTGAGAATGGTAAATTACCAACATAAATTTTCTTACCCATAAAACCTCCGAGGCTTGAGTAGCGTCTAGAGGACATGGAGTAACTTTACTCGGGACTCTCTGAAACGACGTTAATGCCCCATATTTAGCATCAAAATAGGCCAATGGCGACATAATAAATTAATGCCCCCATTATGCCTTCTAATGCATTGTTATTATTGAAGTCTTTGAGTACTAGACCCGTGGGGTCTAGCTTCGTTGACCGTTAATGAGCGCCCACCATACTGACTGCCATGGAGTTCAGTTATAGCACTTTGGGCCTCTAGCTCATTTGTCATTTCAACGAATCCAAATCCTTTGCTACGACCTGAGTCGCGGTCTAGGACAATTTTTGAAGAAGAAATTTTACCAAATGGTGAAAAAATTTCTACCAATGTATCGCTGGTTGATGTGAACGGAAGATTGCCGACATAAATTTTTTTACCCATACATGACTCCTTAAAAATTATTCCGCAACTAAGAGCGGTTTTCTTGGAGAGGATTTAACATGAATAAAGACCCTCGAACACTTAAGATGTCTTAAGGATGAGTGCATTAAGCAGCTGCTTTCTTCTGAAGAATTTTTACGACGGCACGTTCAATTTCTTGTGAAAAATTTTTTAGATTTTTTTTCATGAATTGTTGGATTTTGGCTTCATCAGCATGCTGTGAAATAACGATATTATATAGTTCATCAGCAGCACCAATAATTTCTGTAACCATATTTAAGTTATTTGATCGATAAGCAGGGTCTGGGCCTCTTCTGCGCATGTGATGATTTTCAACGGCTTGATAAATAACAGCATCAAAGCCCCCACATTTGCGTAAAATTTCTCCACCCTTGATTTGATGTTCATTAAAAATTTTTCTATCTTCATCTGTCCATTTCTCGGGCTCTTCCTCTTTAAAGTCAGGATTGGATTCATAAAGACCAATATCATGTAAAAGAGCAGCTGTGCCTACAATTTTAATCGCCTTGAGTGATTCAATGCCAACTTCATTGGCAATCATTCCTGCAATAAATGAAACTGTTGCCGTATGTTCTCGAGACTCGATTGTATCGATAAATCGTTTAAGAGATTCACTCTTCATTTTCATATTCTTCATCAGACTTACGCTCTGATTTAAAAAAGTATTAGCGATATCTAAACTTTCTTGAGAGATCCCAGTTCTCGAAAGGCTTTGAGCGATGTTCGCCCCAAAATTAATGACGTTTCGCAGTTTTTGTTTTGTTTCTGCTTTATCATTGCGCATATCTTTCTTGGTCATTTCTTCACATAAGCGAATGTACTTCTTATGTTCTTCTTTAGGGATATGAAAATTGACTATTCCTTTCTGTGAATAGTTTTGAATGAGACCCTCTTGAAATGAATCACCTGCATTAAGAATTTTAATAAATTTTGACGGGCCGAGTTTAATGAAAACATTAAAAAAAGAAGTGTCTGAGATAATAAAATCATCTATGGGGATAGGTATATATCCTTCATCAACAAGTTGAAGTTCAACCTCTTTTGCTTCCTTGGTGGCTTCAATGTCAGTCCAGGTTTCTTTAGAGGTAAACATCTCATCGATTTGATCAGTAAGAGATGAAAATTTTTTGGGACCTCTGATAATATTAACGTAACCGGGATTATTTTCTTCAACGTCTCGAGGAACTCTTTCAGGATTATGTAAAAGTAGCACCAGTGGAATATTCGGATTCGCTTCTTTGAGTTTTGAAAATTCTTCTGTCCCTTGAGTTGAACCAATTTTATTTGAAATAAAAACAACACGAATATTAAGTGTATTCTGCTTTAAAAAAACAATTCCATCCTGAAGGGTCTTAGCAAATAGACATGGATAATCACTAAGAAGTTTACCTTCCTCTTTAATGCTTTCTACAAATTTAAAATTAGTGTCAATGACGAGCACTTTTCCGAAAAACTTTGCCATTAAAATCCTCACAGGTCCTATCGGTTCATTGATGAATGAAAGTGATTAAGAAATAAATAATATTTTCGAAAAATGACCCAAGTAGCCGATCATAATAGGCGGTTATTAAACCTAAAGAGAAAAAATTTCCGCCTTGTGGAAATATAAATCAGATTGTTCACCTGCAAACTTTTCTCAACCGATAGCGGAGCAAAAGTTTAAAAGGTGGTCTTATGAAGATATTTCTTTTATTTACTCTTGCCTCCAGTTTGAGTTTTGCTCAGGTCTCACAAGTGGATATAAAAAATTTTAACTTTAACTATCAAGCCCCATTGGGTGAAGGAGTTGCTGATAGTTTTTCTTATCAAAAAAAAGTGAATAACCTGCAAAAAGTCAATGTCGAAAAATTTTCGGATGTTTTTAAAATAAAACTTGAGGGAGTTGAGAATCAAGAAATTGAATTGAAAAATGCGCCAGATTTTATAAAGGAAGCAGAAGACATAAACTTAAATACGTTCAACTTTACTCTTGGAGAAAAAATAAGTCTTGGTCTGGTTCAAGGCCGTTTCATTTCATCACAAGATGATTTTAACTTAAAAAACGTCAACTTATTTTGCGATCGATCAACGGGGAGTGAGTTACTTTTAGAACAAGCCTTGATTGGATGTATTCAAAAAATGACTTTCAAAATCTCTAGCTTTTCTTCAACGCCGCAAAAGGGTATCGACTATGCTATGATGGAAGCTTTGAATTCTGCACTTGAAACAAATGCAACAGCTCTTTCTCTTAAAAATGTTGATTTAAAAATTAATTCAGGAAAATTTCAATTAGGGGCAGATATTAAGGCCCAGATATCAGGTGCAGCATTGGCCAATGGGACAGTAAAATATGAGACTACTGAGAAAAAAATTATAGTAAAAGTTTCTGAAGTTAAATTTGGATTCCTAGATCTGACATCTAAAGTCTTTGAAGAACTTAAAAAGCAGGAATCAGATTCTTTGAAAATAAATAGGCCCTATATCACTATTTTAATGAAGTAGAACATTTATGAGTCAAAAAGTAAAAATTAAGGACTCAAAAGTGCTATCTAATGAATGGTACACTTATAAAGAAGTGACCTGTGAAATTGATATCTCTAACGGGCAATGGAAAACAGTTAAGCGAGAAGTCCTGGATCGTGGAGACGGGGCTACGATCCTTCTTTATAATACGATAAAAAAAACAGTCATTTTGACTCGTCAATTCCGATTACCTGCCTATCTTAATGGACATCCTACAGGCCAATTGATTGAAACTTGTGCTGGCTCTATTGAAAAAAATGAATCTCCTGAGGAAAATATAAAAAGAGAAACAACCGAGGAGACGGGCTATCAAATTTCTCATCCCCGAAAAGTTTTTGAAGCCTATATGTCTCCTGGCGCCGTGACAGAGAAGATACATTTCTTTGTTGCAACTTATGATGATTCTATGAAGGTGAACTCGGGTGGTGGGCATCCAGATGAAAATGAGTATATTGAAGTGATGGAATTGCTCTTTGATCAGGCCATCGGCATGATGAAGCGAGGTGAGATTCAGGATGCAAAAACAATTATGCTTCTGCAGTATGTCCTGTTGAATCAGCTTCTTTAATCTCTATCGTATTAAAAATGATATCAAGTTCCTCAGCTGAAAGGGTTTCTTTTTCGATGAGTTCTTCTGAGGCCAATTCTAATTTTAAACGATGTTCTTTTAAGTAAATAAAAGCCTCATGATAAGCATGCCAAATCACATTTTTGATGGCTTCATCAATTTCTCTGGCAGTTTCATTCGAGTATAAATATTGATGGTAATGACTTGATGTTCCTAAGAATGAGGAAGGCCTGTCATCATAAGTGACGTGCCCTAGAGACTGTTCCATTCCATACTTGGTGACCATATCACGGGCGAGATGAGTTGCTTTCATTAAATCGTCAGCTGCTCCAGTTGAAAAATGTTGGAAGATGAGACTTTCTGCAGCTCTTCCGGCCATGAGAACAATCAGTTTATTTTTTATTTCATCCTTGGTGATAATGTAGTGGTCTTCAAGCGGTGTTTGAATCGTATGACCCATGCTTCCCATCCCATGGGGAATAATTGAAACTTTATGAATTTTTTCATCAGTGTTGTAAGCGCGCCCAACGATGGCATGACCCATTTCATGGAATGCGACAATTTTTTTTTCTTTGGCCGTGAGTAATCTATTTTTCTTTTCAAGACCCGCAACAATTCTTTCAAGGGCCAGTGTGAAATGAACAAGTTTAACTAAGGAGGCTTGCTCTCTAGTCGCAATGAGGGCAGCTTCATTGACTAAATTGGCGAGATCTGCCCCTGAAAAACCAACAGTCATTGAAGCAATTTCTTCAAGTTTTAAATTCGTTTCCACTTTTACGTTTTTGACATGAATTCGAAGTATATCTTCACGTCCTTTTTTGTCTGGCCTGTCTATCACAACTTGTCTGTCAAAGCGTCCTGCTCTTAAAAGAGCTGGGTCAATAAGCTCAGGACGATTCGTCGCTGCAAGAATAATGATTCCACCAGTCGTATCAAAACCGTCCATCTCAACGAGGAGTTGATTTAGAGTTTGCTCTTTCTCATCATTCCCACCCATAGGTGAAACTTGCCTGGTTTTTCCCAAGGCATCTAGCTCGTCAATAAAGATGATACAGGGAGCAGATTTTTTAGCTTGTTCAAAGAGATCTCTGACTCTTGCGGCACCCACACCTACAAACATTTCAACAAACTCCGAACCATTGGTTGAAAAGAAGGGGACTCCAGCTTCACCGGCCATGGCCTTCGCGATGAGAGTTTTACCTGTTCCAGGAGCGCCCACGAGTAAAACTCCCTTAGGCATTTTACCACCCAAAACTTTTACTTTTTGAGCATTTTTGAGGAACTCGATCACTTCTTTTAATTCCTCTAAGGCTTCATCTGCTCCTGCCACATCTTTAAAGGTCAATTTCGTGTCCGTCTCAACATAAATTTTGGCTTTGTTTTTTCCGATCGACATGAAGCCTGAGCTTCCACTTAAGTTCTTCATACCTCTGCGGATGATTGAATACCAAAAGACTCCAAAGAGTAAGAGCGGTAGAATAAAAGAAGCGATATGGAGCCAAGATTGTGGAGTTCCAAAACTTTCATACGGGACTTTGTATTGATCCAGCAACGTTGCGATCTCCGGAACAACAATGGTGGTTGAAAATCGTTGTTTCCCATTTACAGCCGTTTTGAATTCTCCCTTGATCTCCTCTCCCATGATCGTCACAGTTTTTATATTTCCATGGCCCAACTCTTTTTTAAAATCGCTAAATCCAATACTGCGACTATTAACTTGATCAGTGCATGTTCTGATAAGGAAGAGTGTCGTTAAGATTAAAAAAAAGGTTATTAAATGATGGGGAGTTTGTTTCAACTCTTCTTTCTTTTCCATAATCGAGAGACTAGATTTCAATCTGGAAGACGCCAACCTGCTCTAAATCAATTCCGTTTTAGACAGTTAAATAAAATGAGTGTTAAATTGTGATTTTAGACACTTGATTGAGAGTAAATAAAATGCTGCTAAATTATTTTAAATAAATGTTAAAAAAAATTTAAATTTTTGGCCTAGAAAAGCGAAAAGAAACTTACTGCTTTTTTAATAAAGAGAAAGATCCAAAGTATGGCCAAAAAAAGAAGTGAAATTAAATTAACAGCCTCTTCTCTTATTATTTCTGTTATTTTGTCTTGGGCCACGTATGTCTCTGTTATGGAAATTCTAAGTGAGCATGGCATTCGATAAATCTCTTGATACTCTTTGACTATTAGGCCACAACTGTTTATTGCAAAGTCGGTCTTTGTGATAGACAATAACTACCAATTTTTTTGTGGAAGATATTTTTTTTCACAAAAGTTCCCCTTTAAGACACCTGACGGATTGTGATTTCTTATTTCTTTGCACAAAATGATCTCATTAAAAATTTTTAAGGATAAAAAATGTCTTTTATTATTTATCTATTTCTAGCTGCAACAATACCTTTTTCATCTTGGGCACTCACGTTAAGCGATGTGAGAGACTTAGCAGTGCAAAATTCTTCTGCTCTTAAATCCAAAGAATTGGAATCGATGGCCCTGGCCAGTGAAAAAAATCTCAGAGGTAAATGGCAAAACCCTCAACTGATGGGACAGGTGGGATCATTAAAAACCGCAGGTCAAGTTGGCTCAACGATTGAATTCAGTCTCGTTCAAGCGGTTCCATTATCAGATAAGTTTGGCCTGCGTCGAGAGTTAGCCGAATTGGCCCTTCAGTCTTATGAGAAAGAAAAAAAATATTTCACTCAATGGGTCGAACATGAGGCCCTGCTAGCTTCCTGGAGACTCCTTGTGGCCAGAGAACTCTATATGCATGGGATTGAGCGCGCTGAAAGGATCAAGCTCATTCAAAAATATCTTTCTACTCATCCTCGAGTTTCTATAAGGCAAAAGGTGGAACAGTCGATTATCGGCAGTTTGGTTTTACAGCTTCAAAAAATGCAAGATCAGAAAAAGCATGATTTGTTTCAAGCAGAAAAAGAATTGAGCTACTGGATAGGGAGACAAATTAAAGCGGATGAAATTGCGTTCCAATTCCCTGATGAGAAGAAAGTCTTTATTCCAGTTGAGGACAAAACCATTGAAGATATCGAGTTAATCCTAGCTAAAAATCAATTAGATATTTCTAAAATTGATGCCGAGATCGCCAAAAAAGAAAGACGACCTGATCTTTTTCTTGGAGCGGGTTACAGAGTTGAAAATGTCATCCCTCAAAACCAATTTAGTTACGGCGTCATCGGCTTAAACATTCCCATCTGGGATACAGGAGCTTTGAGAGGTGAGGCGACGAGGGCGCGGGTTAAGCGTGATGAAAAGATACTCGAAGAGTCTCAGAAAAAAGTTACTCTAAAACACCAAAAGCAAGTTGAAATGGTTCAGTATTTTTTAAGTCAAGTGAGACGATTTCCTAATCGTCTTTTAAATGAACAAGAACAATCAATTCATCAAGCTGAGATTGGCTTTAAGCAAGGGTTAATAGATGTTAATACTTTTTTACTTTCTGAGACTCAGACTCATGATGTGATTGATCAAATTTATTTGAGCTGGATGGGCTACTTGGAAAATTTAAGCACCTTACAACTCATGAGATCAGAAAAATTTGAATGGGAGACAAAATGAAAAAGCCAACAGCTCTAGATAAAGCTATTGATTGGGCCCTGGCCAATAAATTTTGGGTCATCACTCTCACCGTTCTTTTCAGTCTTGGAACTTTATATAAGGTAAAAGATTTATCGGTCGATGCAGTTCCTGATATCACAAATGTTCAAGTCGTCGTGAATACTAAAACCAAGGGCCTTGATCCTGAAAAGGTTGAGTTAACAGTCACTCAGCCGATTGAATATGAAATGATGGGCATACCTGATCTGCAAGATATGCGCTCTATTTCTAAGTTTGGTCTTTCACAAGTGACTCTTATTTTTAAAGATGGCACTGATATCTACTGGGCGAGACAACAAGTCTCTGAAAAACTTGTTATTGCCGCAGGATCACTGCCCGGAGGTTTACAACCCGAGCTTGCTCCTATCACCACAGGACTTGGTGAAGTTTATATGTACAGTGTGGGTCTTAAAGATAATTCACCCTACTGGCAAAAAAGTAAAAAAGAACGGATGCTTTACTTAAGAGAAGTGCAGGACTTCGTAATCCGTCCAGCTCTTCGCAGAATTCATGATGTTGCTGATATTGATTCTAACGGAGGTCTTAAGAAAGAACTTCACATCAATATTATTCCTGAGCTACTGGTCAAGCATGGGCTGACCATTGATAAGGTTCAAGATAAATTGCGAGGTCTTGGTGAGAGTTTTGGGGGAGGAACCATTGATGCAGAAAAAAAATCCCTCATCATTAAATCCTCTACCTCGATTGATGACATCAAAGATCTTGAGTCGATCAGTTTAACCCAGCGATATAATGGTGAGCGACTCAAATTAAAAGATGTGGCCAATGTTGGTATTGATTCACCTCTGAGAATTGGGGGCGCGACTTTTAATGGTGAAGAAACTGTTCTAGGGACAGTTCTGATGAAAAATGGTGGAAATGGACGCTTTGTCAGCCTTGAAGTGGAGAATAAAATTCAACAAATTCAAGTTCCAGATGATATCAAAATCACCCAGCTTTATTCACGTGGATTTTTAGTTAATACAACTTTAAAAACCGTGATTAAAAATCTTGTTGAAGGTGCCCTTTTAGTCGTCTTGATATTACTCGTTGTTCTAGGTCACTGGCGAGCAGCTGTCATTGTTTCGATTGTTATTCCTCTTTCGATGCTTGGGACGACTATGGGAATGCAGTTTTTAAACATTTCCGGAAATTTAATGAGTTTGGGGGCCATTGATTTTGGACTTGTTGTAGACGGAGCGGTTGTGCTGATTGAAACGCTGGTGGCAAGTTTTTACGCTTTGACAGATGAGGAGCGAAAAACACTCAATAAAGATCAAATTGTTGCGGCCAAGGCAAAAAATGTCATGCGCCCTGTAGTTTTCGGCATCCTGATGATCATGTTGGTTTATATTCCGATTTTACTTCTCGAGGGTGTTGAAGGAAAGATGTTTCGTCCTATGGCCTACACCGTTCTCATGACATTGGGCTGGTCGCTCTTTTTCACCATTTTTTTAATGCCTGTCCTTGCTTCGGTCTTTATAAAAATCCCTGCCCACTCTTCAGGCGAAGAACATGACACCTATTTTTTTAGAAAATTAAAAGATTGGTATCGGCCTGTTTTGAATAAAGTGATTCATCATCCAAAAAGTTTGATTGCCATTGGCTTAGTGCTGGCCGTGCTCAGCTTCATGAGTCTTCTTCAGTTGGGAGCTGATTTTGCCCCTCAATTAGATGAAGGTGATATGGTCGTGAATATTACCCGGAATGCTCGAATATCACTTAATGAGGCCATTAGAGAACAAGAAGAAGTTGAAAAAAAAGTGGCCCTTATTCCAGAGGTCGATTTGGTCTTCTCCCGCCTTGGAACTCCTGAATCTGCAACCGATCCCATGGGAGTCCATCTCACAGATATGTTTGTGATGCTCAAAAAAGATCGTGATCTTTGGACTGTCAAAACGAAGGATGAAGTTTATCAAAAAGTAAAAAAAGCCATTGAAGATTTACATTTTGATCAGGAAATTGCTTCGACTCAGCCTATTGAAATGCGCTTCAATGAAATGCTTGAGGGGTCACGAGCTGATGTGTCTCTAAAGGTCATTGGAAACGATCTCGCCTATATGGTTGAGGAAATAGATTCTCTAGCCTTGAAAATGCAAAAAATACCAGGGCTAGAAAGTGCTGAGATGGATCCCTTAACTGCACTGAGAAAGAGTCAGGTGATAGATATTAAACCTAAGTTTAGTGAACTCTCAAAACTTAATATCAGCCTAGATGAATTCAATCAAACCGTGGTGAGTTTCATGCAAGGAGCTGTGATTGGACAGTGGATACAGGGCACGAGAAAATTTCTCATTGTTCTGCATCTGGATGAGGAGAGACGGGATAAAATTGATGAGATCAAAAAACTTCCAGTCGTCTTACCCGATGGTGGAAGTGTTCCTCTTGAGCAAATTGCGAATATAGAAATTAAAGATCAGGTAACCACTATCGCTCGCAATTGGGGACAACGTTACGCCGCTCTCTCCCTCAATATAGACAACAGAGACACCATGAGCTTTGTTGCCGATGTTAAGGACATCATAAATAAAAATCCTGCTCGAGGTGACCATCGTTTTCATTTGGGCGGACAATTTAATAATCTTGAGCGGGCGAAATGGAGACTTGCCGTAATTATCCCGCTGACTTTGATTTTTATCATCTTCATCTTATGGAGAGAGTTTTCATCTTTTAAAGATGCCTTGATTATATTTCTCTGTGTGCCTTTTGCAGCCTTTGGAGGAGTGTTTGCCCTTTACTTCCGGGACATACATCTTAGTTTATCTGCCGCTGTCGGTTTTATTGCTTTGATTGGTATTGCCTTACTTAACGGAATTGTACTCCTTACCGTTTTTAATCAGTTGCGTGAAGAAAATTCCAATGACTCTTTAATCGATATCGTTACTCGCGGAACTTTATCCCGACTGCGCCCTGTTGTGATGACCGCTTTGGTGGCTTCAATCGGCTTTATTCCTATGGCCCTTAATACAGGACTAGGATCTGAAGTCCAAAGGCCTTTAGCTTCTGTTGTTATTGGAGGAATACTTTTTTCAACGGTTTTGACACTTCTTATTTTCCCTTCAATCTATCTTTTTTTTCACACAAAAAAAGAATCAGTTTGATCATCTTTCCTTGATGGCTTCTTTCTTGCTAATTCTTTTTCATGAGAAAAGGCTTGATGGAAGCCATTAGCTTGGATTATTCAAGGAGAAATTTATGAAACAAGTCAAAGATGTCATGAGTTCTCACCCTGTAACATGTCTTGCAGATGCAACGCTTGAGCACGTTGCTAAATTGATGCTTGAGCATGACTGTGGAGAAATACCTGTTGTAGATAGTGAAAAAAGCTTAAGCCCAATCGGTGTCATTACAGATCGTGATATTTGCATAAGAACCTTGGCCTTAGGCAAAAATCCTCTTCTCCTCAAGGTTAGGGATTTCATGACCTCGCCGGTGACTGTTGTACAGGTGGATAAGCCGATTGAAACTTGTTGTGAGATGATGGAAACTAAAAAAATTAGAAGAGTTCCAGTTGTCGACCTTAATGGGAAAATCTGCGGCATGATCTCATTAGCAGATATTGCTAATAAATTAGATGAGGCGATTACATCTGAAGTTGTTAAAAATGTTTCTCAACCCGGTAAACCACTTGTGGCATGAAGAATAAGTTGAATTCTTTCTGACTCAGGTTAGAATGAATTCATGAAATCTAAACTCATTGCTTTATTTTTAATCTTATCAATAAATGTTTCCTTGGCGAGCTCCTTGAAAAAGGAGCTCACTTCCCCTGTCACAACTCCGGCCTCAACCTATTTTTGGTCAGGTGTCGCCGCCACTAGCTTTTTAGTCTTAACTCAGGATTATATTTCGGATCCGGTCACGGAGGATTTAAGCACTCATGAACCTCTTGGAGATGCAGCAGTCGTGGGTGATCTTTATGGACAGCTCATTCCCAATGCGGCCTATACCTTAGGGATGTATAGTCATTATTATTTTACGGAGAATAAAACTTCTGCCACTCGAGGGGAGATGATGTTTAAAGCGAGTTTATACTCTGGACTTACGACAACAGTTCTTAAGTATACTCTGAGACAACCAAGGCCCGATAATATTCAGGAAAAAAACTCATTTCCTTCAGGACATACCACAACAGCCTTTGCTTTTGCTTCTTTAGTGACGATGGAGCATGGGTGGAAGTGGGGCGCTCCAGCTCTTGCTCTCGCAACACTCACAGGTGTGAGCCGGATGAATGATGGAAGACATTTTCTTCAAGATGTTTTTGCTGGAATGACAGTGGGTGTGGGCTACGGACTAGGAGTTTGGTACGCTCAACGAGGTGAAGGTTCATCGGCTGTTATTGTTCCGATTATGGATGGCCAGACTTTTGGCGCTCGAGCTGTGGCGAGTTTTTAAGATGAAAAAAATTGTGATTCATTCACCAGGTTCTTATGAAAAACTAAAGCTTGAAGAAGTAGCTGATCTTATTCCTAAAAATGATGAAATCGTAGTAGAAACAAAAGCATTTGGTGTGAACTATGCTGATTGCTGTGTCCGATGGGGTGTTTATGAGTCGGCGAAGAAATTTATCGGCTGGCCCATCACTCCAGGTTTTGAATTTTCTGGATATGTAAAAAAGGTTGGGCCATCGGTTCAAAAGTTTAAAGTTGGAGATAAAGTTTTTGGAATTACGCTTTTTAATGCATATGCCACTGAAGTGAAAGTCCGTGAAAAGCATCTCTACCACCTTCCTATAACTTTTAGTTTTGAAGAAGCAGCAGCCTTTCCCGCTGTATTTATGACAGCCTACCATGCACTCTTTCAAATTATTCGATTACCTGAAAACGCCAACATACTCGTTCATTCTGCAGGTGGTGGAGTTGGTTCGGCCATTCTACAACTTGCTCGGGCAAAAAATTTAAAAGCGGTTGGAGTCGTTGGTTCTTCTCATAAAAAAGATTATGTAAAATCCTTAGGGGTCATTGAGGTGATTGATAAATCCAAAGAGGATCTTTGGAAAAAAGCGGGCGAGTTCTGTCCTCAGGGCTATGATGCTGTTTTAGATGCGAATGGTCCGTCAACCTTAAGAGAAAGTTATAATCAATTACGTCCAACAGGAAAATTAATAGTCTATGGGGCCCATTCAATGTTGCCTCAATCAAAGTCTGGTCGGATGAATTATCTTAAGGCCGGATGGGGACTATTAAAAATGCCTCGGTTTAATCCCATGAATCTTGTGACTGAGAATAAAAGTCTTATTGGATTTAATTTATCCTTTCTTTTTGAAAGAGATGATCTTGTTATGGAAGGAATGAATGAACTTCTAGGACTAATTGAACAAAATAAAATAAGTGCTCCGCGAGTCACTTCATTTTCAATGAAGGATGTTGCGAGAGCACACGAACTTATTGAGTCAGGTCAATCTACTGGAAAAATAGTGATCTCAGTTGCCCTCAGCTAGAACGACAAATTTAAATTCTTTGAACCCAGCCGATGCACAGGTATGCATAACTCTTTTTAAGTATTCATACTTGATAGATTTATCAACAACCAGATTCGCAACACCTGAAAATGGTTTTGCTTGTGGAGAAAGCTTTTCAGATTGTTTAATTGTTTCCTTTATTTTAACAAGCTCATTGTAAAGAGGAATGATTCGTCTGCCACCTTCATCGTAGATTTGTATGTCAGTTGAATTAGCTACATTAAAAATTTCTTTGTCATCAATCCAAATTTGGCTTTTAGAGACCTGAACATTGACACCAAAGCTATTCAGCGTCTCAGAATTTGATCGAGGAATTTCAATTCCTTCAGGGACGTTAATCACAACACCTGAAGAGTTATAACTCTGAAGGAGAAACACCATGAGAATAGTTAAAATATCAAGAAGTGAGGTGATATCGACGTCAAAAACACCTGCACCCTTTCTTCCTCTTCGACTCTTTATTGAACGTGATCTGGCCATAAAATGCCTTTAACTCATTAAGTTGCTAAAAATAATTTTACTGAATAATTCTTTAAGCTTTTCATCCACGCCCTCTTTATTAGGTTTATAGATGGCGTCATCTGTTTTATTGAGCTTACGAACAGCATCCATGATCCTAACAATTTCTTCATAGGTGAGATCACCTTCTGGCTCAAGAATAATCGTATTTTCATCCAGGTACTGTTTTTTTAGTCCAATTAAAGCACCATGAAGCTCATCAAGATTAAATGAGCCGGAGGAATCACGATTAAACGTTTGAATAGGTCTTGAAGGGACACCACGGGAAAGAGTCATGAGATTCGTTTCTATTTTTAACGTCAAGGCCAAAGGATCTTTTTGATCCTTAGGCGGCTCTTGATCAGAAACGATAGGAACGTCACTTCCAACTTCATAAATTTTTAAGAATGTCGCTGACATTAAAAGAAAGAAAATAAAAATGAAAATTGAATCCATGATGGGGACGAGGTTCAATTTCTCATCAGGTTTTTTTCTTTTACGAGCGCTTGGTACCTTAAGCATGTTGATCCTTACTCATCAATGGCTTTTTTTGTTCCAAGAATGTCCTGAAGCTTTACTGAAAACTCATCAATCTCGTTGATAATTTTTTCAGATTTGGCAGCAAGGAAAGCGTGAATCATCATGATGGTAATAGCTGCGCCTAGACCAAGAGCTGTTGTGTTCATGGCAACGGCAATACCTTTGGCAAGAACTTCACCTTTTTGAGTCGGATCAGCTGCTGACACAGCAGAGAAGGACATAATCAAACCTTGGATAGTTCCAAGAAGACCAAAAAGTGTAGAAAGGTTGGCCGCTAATTGAAGATAACCAAGACGCATCTCAATTTTAGGAATCACTTCTAAGGCCGTAGCATCAATCGCATTTTGAACTTGTTCAGGTGATTGATTAGCACGCTTGAGCCCACTCTTTAAAACCTTAGGGAGAGCTGCTGCTGAGCCTGAACAAACACGAATAGCACCTTGAATGTCATTCGAAAGAATGTAGCGCTGAAGTTCATTCATAAACGAGGGGCCATCGACATCATACGTATAAGAGAGTTTTTTAAATCTCTCAAACGACACAGCAAGAGCAAAAGCCCACACTGCAAGAATGACGTACATGAATATTCCGCCCTCAACAATAAATCTGACAAACCACTGGATCATTTCCATAACTGTTTCCCCTTCCATGGAAAAATAAAGATTTACCTAAGATTATAAACCTAATTTAAAAGGGATAAAGCTTTTTTCATGCAGCAGAAAATGCCTGATAGTAGAACTTGGGAATTAATAGTTCTCTGGGAAGAGTTGGCGCTCGATCCCTTCAATGAAAATGTGGATGCATTTGATATGGATTTCTTGGATCCGATCGGTGATCGGAGCATTGACAATAATTGGAACATCAACCATTGATTTAAGTTTGCCCCCATCTTTACCTAAGAGACCAACGACCTTCATTCCTTTAGATTTGGCCACTTCTACGGCTTTGATGACATTGGCCGAATTGCCGCTGGTTGAAATTGCGAGCAAAGTATCTTGTTTCTGACCCCAGGCCTCTACAAAGCGGGAGAAAATATGTTCAAATCCAAAATCGTTGGCAATACAAGTGATGTGGCCGGCCTCGGAAATTCCTGTGGCAGGAAGAGGGGCTCGATCTTTTCTATAACGTCCAGTGAGTTCCTCTGCAAAATGCAAGGAATCGCACATTGAACCACCGTTTCCACAACTAAAAACTCTTCCGTTATTTTTAAAGGAATTTACAAAAGTGTTAACTGCATCATCAATGAGAGTTACATTTTGGGGATCCTCAATAAATTTATGGAGAATTGTTTGAGCTTCTAGGAGCGAAGATTGGATGTAGTTCATAAAAAAAATGGCCAGAGCAATCTGGCCATTCCTGTGATTAAATCAAAGAGTTGATATTCTTAATGATTTCAGCTTTTGGTTGGTTACCAACAAGAGTGCTCTTCACTTCACCATTTTTAAAAAAGATGAGAGTAGGAATACCGCGGATGCCGTATTTTTGAGCAAGATCAGAAGCTTGATCAACGTTCACTTTAACAACATTAGCTTTACCATTCATCTCTGCAGCAATTTCATCTAAAACAGGCGAAAGAGCTTTACATGGTCCACACCACTCGGCCCAAAAATCAACGAGAACAGGTTTATCAGATTTCATAACTTCTTGTTCGAAGTTTACAGACGTGACACTTGTTAAATTTGCCATATATTTCTCCTCTTAAAACAGACACTCACTTTAACTTAAGCCAAGTTTCAAGACAAGGTTAAACCCTTGAAGCACCTGATCAAAAAAGTCGGAAAATAACGAAAATACGTTCAACAACTGTTTTTTTGGTTACAATACCGGTGATGAAACGCAAGGATTTCTTAGAAAGTCCCATGGCCAGGGCCCGATTTAATCGCTTACTGGCCAAATTAATTGACGTGGGTCTAGTGACCCTAGGGGCAGTCTTTTACTATCCGATGGGTCTTATCTTAGGCGTAATCTACCTGTGTATTTCGGATTCTCTTTATGATGGGCAATCCATTGGAAAACGTTTCATGGGTTTTGGGGTCGTTTCCTTAATTGATGGAACTCCATGCTCGACCTGGCAATCTTTTATTAGAAATTTACCATTCACCGTTCCTCTTTTCTTTTTTATCTTTCCCTTTTGGGGTTGGATTTTTTCAGCTGTATTTGCCTTGCCATTGGCCTTTATGGAGGTCTATTTTTTATTCAAACAAAAATCAATGCACCGTCTTGGTGATATGATGGCCGACACAACAGTCATCGCTAATGATGGAACGAGACTTGATTTAAGAAAACAGAAATCTCCTTGGCTCAATCGATCTCCACTACCGATGTAACAGGATTAAATGAAAAGATTAATTATTATTGATGTCTCAAATTTTATATTCAGAGCTTTTTTTGCCATAAGACCTCTTCATGCTCCGAATGGGACACCGGTGAATGCTGTCTACGGTGTGCTCAGCATGTTTCATCAAATGATTTTAAAGCATAAGCCGACTCATCTTTTAATTGCAAAGGATACGAAGGAAGGCTCATTCAGAAAAGAGATCTATCAAGATTATAAAGCAAACAGAAGTGAACCACCTGATGAATTGATCCCACAATTCCCTCTTGTTGAACAGCTCATCCATGTTTTAAAAATCCCTGAAATTAAAATGCCTCGTTATGAAGCTGATGACATTATTGGATCAGTGGCCACTCAGTGGAAAAATGATTTTGATGAAATTCTTATTGCCTCAGGTGATAAAGATCTCATGCAGTTTGTGGATGGACCCATCAAAATGCTTGATACCATGAAAGATAAGATCTACGAGCGTGAAGATGTTAAAGATAAAATGGGAGTTTATCCTGAACAGATTGTTGATTTTCTCTCTTTAATTGGAGATTCATCAGATAACATCCCTGGTGTTCCAGGAATTGGGCCTAAGGGAGCGCAAAATCTCCTGGAGGAATTTGGATCGTTGGAAAAAGTCTTAGAAAATGTAGATTCAATCAAAAATAAGCGCTCACAAACGGCCCTTGCCGAACATAAGCAAATGGCCATTGTCTCAAAGGAACTCGCCCAAATTGTCACTAATCTCGATCTTAAATATAAAGCCGATGATGTGAGTTTTAAGTTATCAGTTGATGATGAAGTGGAGAGTTTCTTAGAAAGTTTAGGTTTTAGATCATGGCTTTCTAAATTGGCAGAATTTAGAACAAAGCCTCAAGAAGTCAACATTGAGAAGAAAGTAGAAAATATTTCTGAATTAAAAATCAAAAAGTGGAGCCTCAAAGATTTTGAGTTGGCCGTTGCCAATAACTCTACCCTGGCCATTTCACACTCGACTCAAGATGAGCTGGATCAATTTCAGCGATGGTCTTCAGTAGGTATCGCTTGTCCAGATGGATTGGGATACCTCTCCTTTGAGGAAATAGATCCTCAAAGTTTCATGGAAATATTGAATCGTTCAGATCGTTTAATTGTTTGCTACCAGTCCAAATCACTTATTCAGCAATGTTTACTTCTGGGGCTTAATCCTCAATTTCTTTATTTTGATCTTGCTCAGGCCCATTTTATTTTAAATCCAGATTATCGTCATGATTTGAGTACGATTACAGAGGAATTTTTAGGTTTCAAAATCGAGGAGTCAAAAGGGCAAGCAGATTTATTTGGAAGTCTAAATGAAGATGAGTTAATGAGAGCGGCCCACAAGGCCCATGCTATTTTAAAACTTCATCCCATCCTCAGAGAAAAGATGAAAGAGTTCCAGGTTGAAAAACCTTATGATGATCTGGATATTCCTCTCATTAAAGTACTTGCGAAAATTGAACTTGAAGGTGTTCAGCTTGATGTGAATTTCTTTAAGAAATTAGAATTAGATTTTTCCAAGCAGCTCCAAGAGATTGAATCTGAGATCGTAGGCGTTGCAGGGGATAAGATAAATCTCAGATCCCCTAAGCAAGTGGGCGAGCTTTTGTTCGAAAAACTTCAGCTTCCCATCATCAAAAAAACAAAAACAGGCTATTCAACTGATGCTGAAGTTCTTAATGAACTTGCAGGGATGAACCTTAGTCCCATTCCTGGCCTGCTCCTTGGATTTAGAGAAATCGAGAAATTGCTTAGTACCTATGTGAAAGCACTTCCAATTATGATAAATCCTAAAACAGGAAAAATTCACACTCATTTTCAGCCGAGTAATGCAGCAACAGGAAGGCTATCGTCAGATCATCCAAACCTTCAAAACATTCCAGTTCGAAGTGAGAATGGGAGAAAACTTAGACGTGGATTTATTCCTCAGAAAGATCACTATCTTTTATCAGCAGATTACTCACAGGTTGAACTAAGACTTCTTGCTCATTTCTCTCAAGATAAAAATATGCTTGAAGCCTTTCATAACAACCTTGATATTCACCAGCAAACAGCTTCAGAAGTTTTTGAAGTCCCTTTAAAAGAAGTCACAAAAGAGATGCGAAGTGGGGCCAAGGCAATCAATTTTGGTCTAATGTATGGGCAAACGAGTTTTGGACTTTCAAATGCTTTACACATCTCTCAAGGCGAGGCCAAGAAATACATCACCGCCTACTTCAAAAAATTTCATTCCGTAAAATCTTACTTAGATGAGCTTAAAGAGAAGGCGGAGTCTACAGGTTATGCTGAAACTATGTTTGGAAGAAAAAGAATTTTGGCCGATATCAAATCAACCAACCGCCAAGTTAAGGCCATGGCAGAAAGAATCGCTATTAATAGTCCTATTCAGGGAACAGCTGCAGATATCATCAAGCTCGCGATGATTAACATCCAAAGAATTCTGGAAGAAAAAAATCTTAAATCAAAAATGATTCTCCAAGTTCATGATGAACTTATTTTTGATGTTATAGCTCCTGAACTTGAACTGATGAAGCAATTGGTGACCTCAGAAATGGAAGGGGCCGTAAACTTGACTGTTCCGCTCCAGGTGAATGTCGGTATTGGTGAGAATTGGTACGATCTTAAATAAAAAACTCAAAGACCCTTATTTAAAGTCGATAAGGGGGTCATGAAGCTTATAATAGTTTTGATGACCCTCATTTTTCCTTTGTTTTCATGGGGATTCTCCTGCGATTGTGAAGTGAGAGCTCAATCTCCCATCACAGGATCTTATCGAATGCCTTCAAAGTTATTAAAGAAATACGAACTTGAAGAATTTAGCGGTCTTAATCAGAAGAACATTCAGTCTTGTCGAGAATTATGTCTAAGTGAGTTTTACGAAGATATGCCGGTTAATAGGCTTAAAGCTTTGCTTGTGACATATTCAATGGAGCTCATAGAAGGAAAACAAGTCGGATACAATTGCACTGGATTAACCACCTTGAAGTATCCGATTAGAGTTAAGGCCAGATTAGGAAAATTTAATCTTGGTAACGTTGCCGATATACTTCAAGTGGTTAGTCATGAGGAAGTTTGTTTTTAGCTTACTTTTTTACTGGGTAACCTTTTTCAATCCATAAATCCATACCACCATCGTGAATACAGACAAGATTTTTTAAACCCATTTGAGAAAGTGCATCGAAAGCAGTCCTCGCACGCCCACCTCTCTTACAGTGGATATAGATGGTCTTAAAATTCTTTAAATCGTTAAGTTTTCCAGGTATTTGATCAAGAGGCACGTTTAAAGCATTGGCAATATGTCCTGCTGAATACTCCTCCACAGTTCGTACATCGAGAATAACTTCACCTTGTTCTAGGTTTTGGTGCAAGTCATAGAATTCATCTAGTGTCATGTGAGTATTTGACATAAGTCGTCTCCTTTTAGTTTTTAACTTTAAGATTTAATACCCGAAATACCGATAAAGAGAAAGGAGATAAATGTAATGATTTATGGCCTCTTCCTTATTATCGCAATCTTATATAATTTGAGAAAATTCTCAAAAGAGAAGACGATATTTTTTGAATCTTTAAATCAGGCAAAAAGTGGTCAGCATAGAAACATGATCTTAAGTCATTTGTTTCACATCTTTATATTTGAAGCATTTTTAGGGTTCATTATTTCTCATCTAATTACAGAAAGATCTTTTGTTATTGGTTTAGTTGGTTTTGGTTTTATCTATCTCATGCTTCTCATCCTGGGCCTTTTTCTCTTTCAGTATTTTATTAAATATGTTGAGGAAAAAAGTGGACTAGATTTAAGAATGAGTTTTAATCATCATGTGGTCAAAGAATTGAGAGTTAGTTTTGGTTTGATCATGTTACCTATACTGATCTACTCATTATTGAATTGGACTTTTCAAGAAGAATCTCATTTAGATCAATCATCCGAAAGTGTTTGGCTTATTGAGTTTTTTATTAATTTCATTTTTGTTTCAGTCCTAAGTATTGCTTGTACCGTAATTTTATTACTTAGACTCCTTCCAAATCGAGATATCACTGAGCCGGAATATGTTGAACTCATTCAAAAAAGACTTGTCCAGATTGGTATGCCGGGCATGAGAGTGAGATGGATTGAGGCAGACATTAAAAATGCATTTGTTGTTGGTATTAAAATACTTCGTTTTTCAAATCAAACCATGTTTATAGGGCGTCGTCTCAGAACGATGCTTGATATGCAGGAGTTTGATGCTGTCGTCTGCCATGAGCTTGCTCATGTAGCGAATAGACACATACAAAAAAGAGTTTTTGAATTGTTGAAAAATTTTATTTCTTCCATCTTTGGCATAGGATTTATTTTACTGCTGGAAATTGTTTTATTTTATCTTTATTTTGGAGAAGATTTTGATCTCCATAAAGATCTCGTTGCGGCAGTCTCAACTCTTTCAACGATGGTATGGATTTTCTTTAATTACTCACTCTTTTTCGATTCAATTCGATCCCATGAGTATGAAGCTGATGCTTTTGCCGTCATGAAAATGGGGGCGAATTTAACAAGTTTGAAATCGGCGCTTGAAAAGCTCATGACTCCGGATGATCTTCCAGATTATATGAAGACCAAATCAAAAAAACAGAAAAATAAAAATTCCTACACCTATTGGTTTGAAAAAAATTTTACGACTCATCCAGAACTAGAAGATAGGATTCATTCAGTTGAGAAAAAGATTTCCGCTGATCTCCCGTTTGATCATTATGTTTCTCGACTCAAAAAGATTAGAAATTCATTCGCGATATTACTAGACTGGAGATATGCGACTCCACTGGCAAGTTGTTTTATCATCTTCTTTACCTGGACTTTTTTTTCAATAAGATCTGGTGATCATCTTGTTCAATTTGTTAAATCAAATGACTCAAAAGCCATCCTGAATAATCGAGAGATCCAAAATTCAATCAATAAGAAACCCTATATCGTAGGGAAAAGTCTGATGTCTTTCATCGTCAAGAAGAGGGATTCGCAACTTATTGATTATTATTTGAAAAATGGTGCAGATCCTGGGCGAGCGATGATTTATTTAGCGGAGACTAAAGACTTCAATCTTTTTAAAAAGTTTTACGTAAATTATGCCCCGAAACTATCACAGGATGAATACTATCTCGTTTTATTAAGGACCGCTGAGTTAAATGCAGTTGAGACTTATCGGTTCCTCGTTAATTCAAACAAATTTGAACTCTTAAATCCTGAATATAAAACTGAAGTCGTTGATCATATGCGAGAGCAATATCGAGAAAGAAAACCTGCTTCTGAAAAGAAGTAAGTCCATTAATTAGTTAAATTCCCAAAATAAAAATTTGATTATTTCCAGTCGACACCAAAGATAGAATCGATTTTAAGATTTGTGCCCGATGGATTTGTAAGCTCAACCTTGATGGATGTTCCTTTGTCCATTGGGAATTCCATTTTTTGGAGATCATCAGGATTAGAGATAATTGTGACTTCATCACTAGATTGGCATTTTTCAAAGCCAAGTTCATTGGCCAGAGTAAAAGACTGATAGTAACAATGAAATTCATAGTTACCATTAGATTCAAGATTGTAATAAATCTTAACTCTTTTGCCTGCTGCACTCGCATTCTTCGCCAAAAGCTTACCGGGTAGGCTAAACCATGCATTTCTTGGGAGAAGATAGGTTTTTATTGCTGATTCAGTTTCATTAAGTTGAATAGCTATGTTGGAAGGGAGTTCTTCAGATTGGCCGGCCCGGCTAATTTCAACATCCTTAGGATCATTAATTTGTTTACCACAGCCAATGGCGACTGTAAGTGCGATAAGGGGGCAGAGACGTTTTGTTATTAGAGCGAGCATCATTCCCATCCTTGAGGACATGACTGGATTAATTGTACCTTGGCTCCCTATCGGGTGTTTCTAAGGGGAACTTAAAGATTTCAACTGCCTGAATTTCTTAGTTATCAAGGAATTTTTTTCGCCCTAGATCACCAAGGGCGAAAAATGCTACGGAATCACCCTTTAAGGAAGGTTTTCAGCTAAATAGTCTGTAAATTATGGGTACTAACCTTGACACTGGCCGGATCGGCATTACATTGTGGAGGCTCAAAAGTTATTTACCTGATTAAACCAATTAGGCGCGCGGCGCCAAATATTTCGAGGAGGATCTATGACTGTGAAACCACTTCAAGACCGTGTTCTTATTAAAAGACTGGAAGAAGAAACAAAAACTGCCGGTGGAATTATCATCCCTGATAACCACAAAGAAAAACCAGCTCAAGGTGAAGTTATGGCAGTAGGAACTGGATATCGTTTAACAGATGGAACCGTTAAAGCTCTAGATGTTAAAAAAGGTGATAAAGTTCTTTTCGGAAAATACTCAGGTACAGAAGTAAAAGTTGGTGGTGAAAACTACCTCATCATGAAAGAAGACGAAATTCTTGGAATCCTTCAATAAATAAAAAATTTCATCCTAAAGGGAGAACAATATGTCTGCTAAAGAATTAAAATACTCTGAATCTGCTCGTAACTCAATCCTTGCTGGAGTAAACGCTCTTGCTAACGCTGTTAAAGTAACACTTGGACCGAAGGGCCGTAACGTTGTTATCCAAAAGTCTTTTGGTGCTCCATCAATTACTAAAGATGGTGTTTCAGTTGCTAAAGAAATCGAACTTGAAAATGCTTTCGAAAATATGGGAGCTCAACTTGTTAAAGAAGTTGCCCAGAAAACAAATGAAGATGCTGGTGATGGTACAACAACTGCTACAGTTCTTGCTCAAGCTGTTTACCGCGAAGGTGTAAAACTTGTAGCTGCTGGCCATAATCCTATGGACCTTAAGAGAGGGATTGATCTTGCTACGGCTAAAGTAATTGAAAAACTTAAATCAATGTCTAAGAAAATCGATACCACTGAAGAGATTGCTAACGTTGGTACAATTTCAGCTAACAATGACGCTGAAATTGGAAAACTTATTGCTGAAGCCATGTCAAAAGTTGGTAAAGAGGGTGTTATCACGATTGAAGAATCTAAAACTGCTGAAACATCTCTCGATGTTGTTGAAGGTATGCAATTTGATCGTGGATATGTTTCTCCATACTTCGTTACGAATGCAGAAAAAATGGAAACTGTTTTTGATAACCCTTATCTCCTTATCACAGATAAGAAGATCTCTTCTATGAAAGAGCTTCTTCCTACTCTTGAGAAAGTTGTTCAAACAGGTAAGCCACTTGTTATTCTTGCTGAAGATGTTGAAGGTGAAGCCCTTACAACTTTAGTTGTTAATAAACTTCGTGGAACTCTGAACGTGGCTGCTGTTAAAGCTCCAGGCTTTGGTGACAGAAGAAAAGAAATGCTTAAGGACATCGCAACTCTTACTGGCGGTCAAGTGATCTCTGAAGAGCTTGGTATGTCTCTTGAAACAACAACTCTTAAAGATCTTGGAACTTGTAAGAAAATCAATATCGATAAAGAAATCACTGTGATCGTTGACGGTGCTGGTAACAAGAAAGATGTTGAAGCAAGAGTAAGTGCTATCCGCGCTCAGATTGCTGAAACAACTTCAGATTACGACAAAGAAAAACTTCAAGAGCGCCTTGCTAAGCTTGCTGGTGGTGTTGCTGTTATCCGCGTAGGAGCTCCAACAGAAGCAGAAATGAAAGAGAAAAAAGACCGTGTTGAAGATGCACTTAATGCTACAAGAGCTGCTGTTGAGGAAGGGATCATCGTTGGTGGTGGTGCTGCACTTCTACATGCTGCTACAGCTCTTGAAGGTCTTAAAGGTGCTAATGAAGAGCAAAATGCTGGTATCAAAATTATTAAGCGTGCTATTGAAGAGCCAATCCGTCAGATCGTTTTCAATGCTGGTGTTGATGGTGCAGTTGTTGTGAATAAGATTGTTGAAAGCAAAAATGCTTCTTTTGGTTATAACGCTCGTGACGATAAGTTCGAGGATCTGGTTAAGGCCGGTATTATCGATCCAACGAAAGTAACTCGTTCAGCTCTTCAAAATGCTGCTTCAGTTGCTGGTCTTATGCTCACAACTGAAACGATGATTGCTGATCTTCCAAAGAAAGATGACCATTCTCATGCTGCACCTGGAATGGGTGGTATGGGTGGAATGGGCGGCATGGGTGGCATGATGTAATTCTTGCCTAGTGCGAATTTGACTCAATTGAGGGCACCTTTATGGTGCCCTTTTTTATTATCTTAAAGCTTAAACTAGTGACCTTTTGTCACCGACCAATCTTCTTTAATCACTTTTCGGCGTTTTTTGACCATCTACGACTTTGGCATAATCCATGCAAAGATAGGCTCATAAAGTTCAGGCAAGGAAGCCTGGATGAGCAATGCCAAGGAGAAAGGCATGGTCTACTTAATTATGTCACTTTTGACTTCGTTCATGAGTTTTGCAACTGTGACAATCAAGCAAGTCGATTGCCCTCAGCAGTTTGAGGGGAGAGTTCAAGAGATCATTGAAAGTATAGACACTGGAAGTGCTTTTGACACTCACACGGTTGTCTTTAAAAATCTTTCGACTCTCAAAGGTGATGTTAGGGATCAAGTTGCGATTGAAATGCTAGAGAATGGCCCCTTTGAAATAGAGCGCGGTTTAGACTACCGCATTCAAGTCAAAAATGGGCGCCTTTGCTGGATAGAGAAAATTTAACGGCCTTAAAGTTTTCAGGATGAATACTATGTGGCGCAAATGGATTTTAATTTTTTCCTTAACAACTCATGCCTGGGGCTATCAGCTGACCTCAGATTTCATGAATGGATTCTATTGGGCATCACTCCCAGTAAACATCATGGTTGTTGAATCTAATCCAAGTCGTAAAGAGCTTTTAGAAAATCTTTCACAAACAGCTATTTCAGAGTGGGAAATGAGATCTGGTTTTACCCTTTGGTCATTCCTGAGGACTGGAACCACTAATATCATTAGATGGTCGACTAATTTTGCAGCTGAAACCCGGATGGATCCAAGCAGTGTTCTGGCGGTCGCCATACGCTACACAAATGGTCCCTACTTTGCGAAAACAGAGATTATTATCAATGGAAACCATGTCCTGAATCAAAATCAAAATTACCTTAGAACAACTCTCACTCATGAACTTGGTCATACCATGGGATTAGATCACTCAGATGTCGAGGAAGCTGTGATGGCCCCAACTTTACAGGCCTTCTATTCTGGCCTTCATCAGGATGATGTTCAAGGTATGCAAGCCGCTTATACAGAAACAGAATACCGACAACTCACCAGATATGTCTCGCCTTTGGCCTTTAATAAGGAGACCCAGACCAATCAACCTCTAAGTTGTGGAACTATTGGGGTGGCCAATCAATCGGGACAGGTATCCTATCAAGGTTTATTTTCACTCCTCACTGGACTTCTGATCGCTTTTGTCAGGAAAGCTCTCCAATGGTTTAAGTCACTTTTTTAATCTCCGATAAGGGGATTATGAATGACGAGAACAATTTATCTTTTATTTTTTTCTTAACTCTTGATGAAAGGCTGCCTAAGGCATTTTATGTTTTCAATGAGCATTTAAAAAAACGAGGATTTGTTCTTGTTCCGATTAAGATAGATCAGCTTCAGACAATCATTTCAACTTCTGGTCAGGATCAAGTTGTCATTTTGTGTTCAGTGACAGATGTACGAGAATTTAAATTTTATTCTCAGAAAATACGTGGCGTTCTTAAATATATTTTAAAATCAAAAAGACTGACTTTCATTCATCTTTCCAGCTTTTCGAAGCTCAACGATCAAAAAAAATATAGTCTCCAGAAAAATTACTTTTTTATGAAGTATCCCTTAAGTGCAAAAGAGTTGAGCCGCACAATCATAAGTTTTTATGAATTGAAAAAAGATCAGAAAACAGTCTGGCCTGGAGGAAGGCGCGCGACTTTAGAGGGAGGTGCCCTTTGAAAAGTCGTAATGATGAAATGACTCAAAGAGTATTAATGCTGCTTAAAATAGATGCCAATAACGTTTTTCAGAGAATTAAAGAAAGAAAAACGGAGTATTTAGAAATCTTTGCTCTGAGAAGGACTAGAGAGCATTTTCCTATGATTTTTGATAATCGTTATGAACAAACATCATTAGAGAATTTAGTCCACTGTAGTACAGAATTAATTACAACATTAGATCAGTTTTATACACCAGTTGAAGAAATGCGATGGTATTTATTTCAAACTGAAGATATGCCTAATACGGTAGAAGATTATATTGATCGAAAAATTCGTAGAATGGAAAAACTTCTTGCCACTCTAAATCTTTATCTTGATGCGGAGCTTGGTATTCAAAGCGAGACTTCTTCAGAAGTCATCCCCTCAGAACATCAAGAATTATCCTTAGCAGATGACTTTGCAATAAATTTTCAAGATGATACTCCTCAAGAATGAATAAAGTTTTATTTTTGTTTTTATCATTTCTCATTGGCCTTAATGCGTTCTCAAGGGAACCTATATCGGGGAGCAGATTTCAGCAGCTCTCCGGGGTTAAGCAATCTCTAGATTCTAAAACTCAATGGGATCAAAAATACGCAAGATCAACTTTTATATTTGGTAAATCTCCAGCACCATTCTTGGCCGAAAATTACCATTATATTCCCTTTGAAGGCGCCGTACTTGATATGGGTATGGGTGAGGGGAGAAATGCCGTTTTTATGGCGCAGAAGGGGTATAAAGTAACTGGAGTGGATATAAGTTCGGTTGCTGTTAAAAAATCATATCTTCTTGCTCAAGAGTTTGGTGTGAAAATAAAGGGCGTAGTTGCTTCATTAAAGGACTATAAAATACCTCCTGAATCATTTGATGCGATTATTTGTTTTTATTGGGTTGATCGAGCAATGATTGAAAAGATTAAAACTTGGTTGAAGCCAGGTGGAATTCTCATTTATGAAGCTCATACAATTAAAGAGAGAGAAAAACATAAAAATAGAAAATTAGATCAAAATTCTGATAACTATCTTAGAGAGCAGGAGCTTTTGAAACTTTTCCCTGGGATGAGAGTCTTAAAATACGAAGAGCCTGTTCATGAAAAAGAGTTTCGATCAAGTATTATTCTTAAAAAAGAGTAGTTGAGTAGCCTTCTTGCTCATAAAAAACCTTAGTTTACTTCCAAAAAAATCAGTCCATGGCATAATAAAAACATGCTAAAAGTCCTAATAATTTTAATCAGTTTGAATTTCGGATCATTAAGTTGGTCCCAGACTGTTGAATCAAAAAAAGATGAAAATGAATCTATCTTCTCAGGTAGAATTTCGCGCTTAAATCCACCGGCGAAGCTGGCAAGAATTAGAACTGATTTTGCCAATATAAAGTTTTTTAATCGTCGGGATCGCATTGATTTTTGGAACGAAACGTATCCTGATCAGAGATGTATAAGTTATGTTGAGGGGCGGACAAATGATTACTTATTACTGAGAATTCCTGATTATGATAAATGTATCCGTCGAGTTCACTTTACAACAGGTACTTATCTTCACTTTGAAAGTTCTGACTTAAAACAAACAACTCAAATCGCTAAAGAGCTCGTTGAAATTTTATTAAAAAAACGTCTGGCCATGAATGCGAAAAAAATTCGCCATCAAAAAGAATTAGATGGTTTTGTCGAAAAAGTCGATGCTGTGAATAAGCGCTTTGAAATCCTCCGACAAAAATTAGAAATTGAGTGGCAAAAAGAACTTGCCTTACTTGAAGAAGACAAAGCTCATTCTTTTACAGAATTTAAAAATTCTGAAGCTCGAGTTAATGAAATTGACTCGAAAATTGAAACTTACAGAGTTGAAGATCACAACTTAAAACTTGATCGATGGTCTCTTGATCCGGCCTTATATATAAAAAAATAATTGAAGGAGCCTTATATGAAGTCTGCAGGCCATAAGCTTGTATTGTTTTTTATCCTTTTTGGGATACTTGCTTGTCAGGGGAAAGGAAAAAAATCGACTCAATCTATATATTTAAATATAGGTGGTGAGCCAACAACATTAAGCCCATTATCTTCGGTGGATGCTTTCTCCTCATCTGTGCATGGATATATCTTTGAAAGCCTCCTTGATAGAGATGTCGATTCATATGAGTGGAAGCCAGCTCTCGCGACAGAATGGAAAATTTCTGAGGATAAAAAGATCTTTGATTTTAAAATTAGAGAAGGTGTTAAGTGGCATGATGGTAAAGAATTAACGGCAGAAGACATTAAATTTTCTTACGATGTCATTTTTACAGATGATTATAAAGCTGTTCAGATGCGATCTTATTATGAGGCCATAAAAGAAGTTCAGGTTATTGATAAGTTTAATATTCGCTTTATTGTGAAAGATGATTATTTTCAAAATTTCGATGTCTGTGCTGGTATTCAAGTCATTCCGAAACATTTTTATGGCGTTTCTGAGAATAAAAAGAGCTTTGGGAAAAATATTATTGGAACAGGCCCTTATATGTTCACCAAATATGATAAGGGACAGAAAATTATCTTAGTTAAAAATCCAAACTGGTGGGGACTCACTGTTGACGAGGAGAAGACATCATGGACCATTCCAAAGATTGTTCTGAGATTTTCAGCTGAAGAAAATGTTTCATTAGAGTTACTTAAAAAGGGAGATATTGATTTTCTAGGCATGAGACCAGATGGATTTGTGAAAAAAACTATCGGTCAAATTTGGGAAGATAAAATTGTTAAAGTTAAAACGGAAAATAAAACGCCGAAAGGTTTTAGCTTTATTGGTTTTAATATGAAGCATCCCGTGTTGGGAGATGTGCAGGTTAGAAAAGCTTTGAGCATGCTTTTTAATCGTCCACTCATGATTGATAAGTTTGAATATAATTTATCTGAGCCTGCAACTGGGCCTATTTATGTCCAATCTGACTATGCTAATCCAGATATTAAACCTGTGCCTTATGATCCACAGAATGCTTTGAAAGTTCTTGCATCTTCAGGTTGGAAGGATTCTGATAAAGATGGAATCCTGGATAAAACTATTAATGGAAAGAAAGTAAAACTTTCTTTTACGATCTTAGAACCTCTCCAAGATATGATGAAATATCTTACTGTTTTCAAGGAAGATGCAAGCAAGGCCGGTGTTGAGATTAATTTAAAAAATGTTGAATGGAACTCATTTATTAAACTGATTGATGAAAGAAATTTTGATGCCGTCCGCCTCGCCTGGGGTGGGGGAGGAGTTGATTGGGATCCAAAACAAATTTGGCATTCATCCTCAATTGCAGGATCTGGATCAAACTTTATTAGTTATTCTAATAAGCAGGTTGATAGTCTCATCGACCAAAGCCGAAAAATTTATGAGAAAGAAAAAAGAATTTCAATTCTTAGAAAAGTCCACGAGTTAATATCATCTGATTATCCATATATTTTCTTTTTTAATAGTAAGTATTCTCTTTATGCTCACACTAAACGTGTTCAAAAGCCTAAAGAGACATTCAATTATGGAATTGGCCAACAATATTGGACTTTAAAATAGTATGTTGAAATATTTCTTAAGACGACTTGCCATTTTAGTCCCCACACTTCTCGGTGTCACAGTTGTGGTCTTTGCGATCATTAATATGGCGCCAGGTGGCCCGATTGAACAAAAAATCCAACAAATGAGATTTGGTGGGGGTGGGGATAGTTCTGCCCAGGGAACCTCCAGTTCTCGTGGTTCGGAACAGGGTGTGTCGAATGAAATTATGGAAGCCCTCAAAAAACAATATGGTTTCGACCGCCCTGTGCATGAGCGCTATTTTTTGTGGTTAAAAAATATTTCGACTTTGAATCTTGGGGAAAGCTTTACTTATGAAGAACCTGTACTTGATGTGATCGTAAGTAAATTTCCGGTCTCACTTCAGTTTGGGATTCTCTCACTCATTATAAGTTACCTTGTCTCTATCCCCTTAGGTGTCTTGAAGGCGATTAAGCACGGTAGTGGTTTTGATGTGGCTACCAGTTTTATTCTTTTTGTTTTTTACTCCATACCTTCCTTTATGCTTGCGATTCTTCTTATTGTTGTTTTTGCGGGGGGGAGCTTCTTTGAATTTTTTCCAATTGGGGGAATACAATCTGAGGCTTTTGATGAATTAAGTACTTGGGAGCAATTGGTTGATCGTTTCCATCATTTCTTCTTACCTTTAGTTTGTTACACTATTGGATCTTTTACGAGTCTCACTATTTTGATGAAGAACTCACTCATAGAAGAAATCAAAAAGGATTATATTCGTACGGCACGGGCAAAAGGAGTGACTGAGAAAGTTGTTTATATGAAGCATGCACTTCGAAATGCCCTCATTCCTATTGTGACGGGTTTAGGTGGTTTTTTATCTGTTTTCTTTGCCGGGTCATTATTGCTTGAAACAATATTTCAACTCGATGGAATTGGACTTTTAAGTTATAAAAGCATTCTCTCTAGAGATTATAATGTCATCATGGGACTTGTCTTTATTCAAAGTGCGCTATTTCTTTTAGGTAATATTCTTTCGGATTTCGCCTATGTATTAGTAGACCCAAGGATCGATTTCACATGATTGAAAAATATATTAAGAATGACGCTACTTTAAAAAAATGGCGTAGATTTAAATCTCGTAAGCTGGCCGTCATTTCGTGTTGGATGATGATTATTTCTTGTGCTCTAAGTTTTAGTGCTGAGTTTTGGGCCAACAGTCGACCTCTTATTTTAAAGTATAAAGATCATTTATATTTTCCAGTCTTTAAGGATTATCATCCGACTCTTTTTGAAGATCCTAATTCGCTTGTTACGGATTATCGTAACCTCGAGATTGATACTCAAAGGGGAGATTTTGCGATTTGGCCTATCATACAATGGGATCCCTATGAGTCTAATAAAGAAGTGGAGTCTTATCCTTCTTCACCGACGCAAGATAATTGGATGGGAACTGATGATCGAGGGCGGGATATTTTAACTCGTCTTCTTTATGGGCTAAGGTATTCAATTACATTTTCCTTTCTTGTTTGGCTTCTCACTTTTGCCTTTGGAACAGTGGTTGGTGGAGTCATGGGTTATTTTGGCGGGAAAGTAGATTTTTGGGGACAGCGTGTAGTTGAAATCCTTTCAACGGTCCCTCAGTTCTTTTTACTCATCATTATTATTTCAATTTTTAAACCAACACTTGTTTTACTCGTCTTTTTATCAAGTCTCTTTGGTTGGATCGGAATTAGTTACTATGTTCGTGGTGAATATTTAAAAAACAGAAAAAAAGAATTTGTAGAAGCTGCCAAAGCTCTAGGGGCCGGGCATGTGAGAATATTTTTTAAACATCTCTTACCAAATTCTCTTTCACCCCTAATCACTTTTTCACCTTTCGTCTTGGCCGGAAATATCACGTCACTAGCAAGTCTAGATTATCTCGGTTTTGGTCTCACTCCCCCAACTCCAAGCTGGGGAGAGCTCCTTAATCAGGCCCAAAAACATTTCACCGAAGGGTGGTGGCTCGCCATTTATCCCTCACTTGCCTTATTCCTAACACTTACAATGCTTTCCCTTATTGGAGAAGGTGTGAGAGATGCCATGGATCCTAAGGAATAGCTTAAGTTTTTCAGCCCTATTCCGACAAGAACGCTATGATACTAAGATTCATCTTCATGGCCGTTTTCTGCCTGATGGCTTTGCCATTACAGAGTCAGGTCAGTTCAGAGTGCGAATCTGCCCTAAAAACTCTCTTTGAATCAAAGATTAAAAAGGATCAGGCTGCAGAATTTTTGCGGATACAGGGAGATCTGACCCTTCACCGCCTGGCCTGGGCCTATTTAAAAGCACAAAAAAATGATGATGGTACGAAATTAGAAAATGTTGAGAGAACGATTCTTACCTTGCTTGATGAAAAGTATACTTCCACCGATCCTGCTTTTATCAAGGCCCGAGATGCCTTTGAATCTCAACCTCTTTCTCGCACAACCCTGGCCGAAATCGCCCCCTATTTAAAGGATGTGCTGGCAAAAGATTTTAAGGAAGAAGATAAACCTTATGTCATAAATGCTTCCGATCTAAAACTTCTTCACAGTGTTGCTAAATTTGAAAAAAGAAATGCCATAAATGGTGTCTATAAAACAAGTATGCTTGATTCTCATTCTCCAGAGGGCATGCTCAATTTTACTAAATTAATAAACGCTTCTTATAAAGTCACACCGTCCTCAACTGAAGAAGCCCTCAATGTAGAAATGAGATTAAAAGGATTAGAGACAACGCTTTCTTCAATGCAGTCAAAACTGAATCAGTTTTTTAATGACATTGAGTTGCCTTCACAATGTTCGGACATCAAGATTTGCGATCAGGACGATTTTGCAGAAATTTTTAACCAAAGTGAAAATATACAAAATATTTTCTGGGCTTCACTTGAAGATAAGCTTTTAAGTGATGACCTCATTTTGGATGAACTCACTTATGGAGAGCTTTGGCTCAAAACTGGTCCACCACTCACGACAACACCACCGCAAAAAACTCCACAAAGACAAACCGTGATTGGTCAGAAAGTTAAAGTGAGCCCTGTTTCTCCAGTGACCAGGTATTACACTTCAAGCACTGGAATGTTTATAGAAGATCCGGTCAATTTAATCGTCAAAGATGGTACAAATAGAAAAGCTGAGGATTGGAGAAAGTTTCAGCCAGAATTTTTACAATCAATGTCTGATGCTATTCTGGCCGATGAAAAAGTTTTTATTCATCAAGATAAGATTTATAACAGAAAAACAGGAACATATCTAAAGCCGGAATCTGCTTTGGAATTAATTCCTCCTGCTGCAAGGTCTGAATTTAAGAAGACGCTCCAATGGTCTGATCCCAAACTAGCAGTCAGACAAATTATCGCCAAAGTAAATGGTGATAAAACGTTTACCTACAATGGTTCTCTCTACAATTTAAAAGGGGAGAAAGTTTCTCCAGATTGGGCGATTGGTTATGTGATGACGACCAAAACTGGTATTAAGCATGATTCTGATCGTTATAAAGGATTTGAGAGACCCTATCTCCTTGCCAGGGCCAATGCGCTCATGAACAATAAACCACATTTTGTCATCAACAACCAAGTCTATGATACTGAAACTGGGCGCCAACTCAATTCACCTTTCAGGAGTACGGCCGGCTCAAAGGACGTTAAGATTGATAAAGAGCGAAGAGTTCTTTATCAGAATCTTTCTGATACTGAGACTATCATCAATTATCATCGCGATCGGCCTGACAAGAGTGGATGTCAACATTACGCTATTATCGACAAGAAAAATGCAAAATTAACGGTCTATAGTCTTGGAGGTTCTCCCGTTTATACAACGGAGATTTTAGTCGGTAAAAAGGTCTCTGATGCTAAAACTCGATGGACCGAATATTCTGAGCGAGATCAGATGGCCAGTGGAACCACAGGAGCAGGTGCCTTTACGATTGGAGCTCCAAAAGTTAATGATGATCTTAAAAAAAGATACAGTAATAATATTTTACAAGTTGAAGGTCAGAAAGTTTTTGCCATTCATCAAGTGCCCAATAATTTACAGGCCAGGTATGGAAACTTTGGAACGGGAAATCCTTTAGATCGAAGAGTCTCCGGTGGCTGTGTTAATTTAAAACAAGCTGATTTTTTAAAGCTAGGAAACTGGATAAAACCGACTTGTCATGTTTATGTTTTACCTGAAGAAGAAAATAATAAATTTATTGTAAAAGATGGTGAATTGAGATTTATCTCAAAGACATCGGTGGCCGATGCTCATCTCTATAATTACACTCAATCAAAAAATAATTTTCATTCTATTGATATAAAAATTGTTAATGAGAATGGAAAAACAACTCATTCTCAATCATTTGTTAAGGCCCTCGAGACAGAAAAGTCTAAGCTAATGAATATTTTCAATCTTTCAAATGATGATTACAATGACCTTGCTTCTGTTGCCTATGGAATTATGGGCAATGAATCTGATTTTGGTCGCAGCACTAAATATTGGATTAAGGAATATGATCAGGGCGATGTGATCCTTGCAAAGGCGGCAAAAAGACTTTTGAATGGTCAAAATCCATTTGATAAGTCGGTCCTCAATACATCCCGTGGCTTCACTCAAATTAAAGATCTTCCTAATGGAGATTGGAAAAAATCTTATCCTCAAATTAATAAATCTTCGTTAGGCGATCCTAAAAACTCTGCTGTGGCCACTATGGCCTATCTCGTTGACGCTGTTAAAGTTTTAAAAAATATTGCGAACCAAAATGAAAAAGACCCTAGGAAAGTTAAAATTTCAAAAGAAAACTTGGTTGATTATTTAGGTTATATTTATCAAGGTCGGCGTGGGGCACTAGAGTCAAGCAGTGATCCGGCCAATGCTGATTTTAATACCTATGTCCAAAAACTCAAAAAAAATATGAGTTACATAGAAATTTCTCAAAAAATTGAATAGTCCTTTCTAGAGTGCTATAAAAGTGGCATCAAGGAATAAATATGAAGGATACGGCACTAAGAGTTGCGGATTTTAAAGATTCTATTTTTGGAGTGATCTCACGCCTGGCGCGAGAGCATCAAGCTGTCAATTTAGGACAGGGCTTCCCGGATTTTGATGGTCCTGACTGGCTTAAAGAAGTCGCCTATAAAAAAATGCAAGAAGGCCATAATCAGTATGCTCCTTTTCATGGAACTCAGAACCTGAGACAAGAAATCTCTCATTACTATAAAAATTTTTATGCTTTAAATTATGACCCAGAAACAGAAGTTACTGTAACTGTTGGTGCAACTGAAGCCATTTATCTTGTGATTACTGGTCTCATTAATCCAGGTGATGAAGTTGTTGTACTAGAACCATTTTATGATTCTTATGTCGCCTCCATCAAAATGGCGGGAGGAATTCCTGTTCCTGTCACGATGCATGCTCCTGACTTCACCATCGATCTTAAGGAATTAGAAGCGGCTATTACACCAAGAACAAAACTTCTCATCCTCAATAATCCGCACAATCCGACTGGTAAAGTTTGGGATAAGTCAGAACTTATGGGCGTGTCTCAACTCGTGATGAAAAATGATCTTTATCTCCTTTCAGATGAAGTTTATGAGTTTCTTGTCTTTGATGGGGCCAAGCATATCCCCACAGCAACACTTGATGGGATGAGAGAGAGAACCATTACTGTTTCGAGTGCCGGAAAAACCTTTGGTCTAACCGGATGGAAAATTGGCTGGATCTGTGCCAATCCTTCTGTGACCCGGGCCTGTCGTCTCGTGCACCAGTATGTGACTTTTGCTGTTTCTACACCGATGCAAGAGGCTGTCGCTGAGGGCCTTAAACGTCTTCCGGATTATCTTCCAGGCTTTGTCGAACTTTATAAAGGCAAAAGAGACCAGTTTTATGGGGAGTTAAAAAAGTTAGGATTTGAATTTTCAATTCCTAAAGGAACCTATTTCATGATGGTTCCTATTTCAAAACATACATCATTAAATGATGTTGATTTTGCCATGAAACTAATTAAGGAATATAAAGTCGCTACTGTTCCTCCTTCAGCTTTCTATTTAAAGTCCACTGAAGGAGAAAAGTTTTTAAGATTTTGTTTTGCTAAAAAAGATGAAACGATAAAAAGTGCGGTTCAGAATTTAAATCGCCTTTAGTTTTATTTTAACCTTTAAATCTTTACCATCTCGGCGATATTTAATTTCAACCATATCGCCGATATTTTTCTTATCCAAAACTTGGTAAATATCGTCTAGATTGTTAACTTCTTGTCCATCGACACTCAATATTATGTCACCAAGATAGTAACGACCAAATTGATCCTGAGTCATTCCTTGAAGCCCAGCGCTGGCAGCACTTCCACGTTCGTCCACATGTGAGATAACAATCCCTTTTTTAATATTAAGACGAGAATTCTTCATTCCATCTGGGACAATCGAAATGCCAAGTCCAGGGCGAATAACTTTACCGTGTTTAATAAGTTGTGGAACGATTCTACTAATAGTGTCAGCGGGGACCGCAAAACCAAGTCCTGCGCTGGATCCACTCGTTGAAAAAATAACCGTATTCATACCGATCAACTCAGAGGATGAGTTAAGAAGTGGTCCTCCAGAGTTACCCATGTTGATAGCCGCATCGGTTTGAATCATATCTGAAATCTTCACCCCACCTATACCTTCAATCTTTCTTCCAAGGGCACTTACAACACCAGTTGTGAGTGTATAATCAAGGCCAAAAGGTGAGCCAATCGCGAAGGAGTATTGTCCAACTTGAAGATTTTTGGAAGATCCAACACTGATAGGTAAGAGTTTGGTGGGTTTTTCTTCAAGCTTTAAAACAGCAATATCTTTTTCCGGAGTTGCGCCTACAATTGATGCCTTATACTGTTTTGGATCATTGTGAAAAGTAACCACAAAAGAGTTACCTCCTTGCACGACATGAAAATTAGTTACAATGTGACCTTCATTATCCCAGACAAAACCAGAACCTTGTCCTTGGGGTATTTCAACTTCACCATAATAAAAATTTCTCGCCAGTTTGATGTTGGAGACGTTCACTGTAGAGGGGACGACTTTACGATAGATTTCAATTGTCTTTGATTCTACGGGGAGAAGTTCTGCACTCAAGACGGCCCTAGAAAATAGTATCAAGATCATCAAAAAAATCGGTTTCATGATAACTCCTAACTTTGACTGAATTTAGCGTGCCAAGTATAATCTTTTTAGCTTAATCACCCAAGAGGAAACCCTATGACAATGGCCGGCAATCCACCAGAAATTAAATACTTCAATCGTATGACGGGTAAAACTGAGGTTGAAAAAGTCTATGGTGATAAGTTTATCAAATTTCTCTATCGCTCCGCTCCGGGCAAGAAAATTGGGATGGCCTTCACGAATAAGTATTTTTCTAAGGCTTATGGGGCGTTTCAGGATCTCCCTTCTAGTCATAGAAAGGTGAGACCTTTTATTGAAAAATTTAATATCCCAATCGATGATTATGAATCTGGAACTCGACCATCATTAGATGTGAGAGATTCTTATCGCACCTTCAATGAGTTCTTCATTAGAAAATTTAAACGTGGCAAACGTTCATTCGTGACCGACCAAAATAAAATGGCTGCTTTTGCAGAGGCTCGATATGTAGGATTTGATGCCGTAGATGAACAATCAAAGTATCCAGTTAAAGGAAATTATCTTCTCGCTAAAGATCTAGTTGGAAATGATCAAATGGCAAAAATTTTTGATGGCGGACCTCTTTTGATCGCTCGACTTTGTCCAGTTGATTATCACCGTTATCACTATCCAGATAATGGGAAAGTGCTAGAACATTTTGCTGTTCCTGGAGCATACGATTCAGTGAATCCTTTTGCTTTGCAATTTAAAAATCAAATTTTTATCCAAAATGAAAGATATGTTTCTATTCTTCAAACAGAAAATTTTGGTCGCCTTGCCTATATTGAAGTGGGTGCCATTTGTGTAGGAAAAATTGTTCAAAGTCATCGTTGGACAAAGCCATTCCTGCGTGGCGAAGAGAAGGGCTATTTTCTTTTTGGAGGCTCAACTGTAATTGTTCTCGGAGAAAAAGGTCTTTGGAAACCTTCTCGTGACATTACTGAGAATACAAAAAATGGGATCGAGACTTACTTGCACCTTGGTCAAGAAGTCGGAGTTAAAGCTTAATTTTACAGACAACAGGGAAATGATCTGAAGGAAATTTTCCCTGTTGATGAGATTTATCTAACTTACAAAGAGTAACCTTGAGATCTTTCGGGGTTAAAATCCAGTCGATTCTAGAACCATGCTCTTCCACACCTTTAAAACCATGATGAGAACTTTCTTCAATTGAATTAAATGATTTCCATGAGTCTGTTAAAAACGGATACTCATTTTCAATTATTTTTCTTACTGGACTATTGGGATGGTCATTAAAATCACCCATAATAATGAGAAAGCTTTTTTGATCCCAATATTTATTTATTTGATTAATCATCACTTCAGTTTGTTTAAGACGTGTTTCCTGTTTCACATGATCAAGGTGAGTGTTCACAATAAATAATCTATGTGTCGAATCTTTTATTTGAAGATGTGACCAAGTCATTAGCCTTGGGAAAGAGGATTCAAAAGAAAAACTACCGGCAATCTCTGGAGTCTCAGACAGCCATAGATCACCACTTCCCAAGAATTCAAAAAGTGAGTTATTCATAAATAATGTAGGATACATTCGTTCTGCAATCCATGAACGATGGTGATCAATAATTTTATGAATTGGAAGAGAAGAATTCAATTCAGTCAGTTGATTGAATCTGCCCTCCTGGGTTGCGATAATAGAAGGAGTATGGGCCAGTAATGTCTGAGTAAGGAAATTTCGTCTATGGGCCCAGGAATTGGCCCCATCATCAGGATTATCAAAGCGAATATTACATGTAATAAGGGTCAGTTCCATGACCCTTATTATAGACTCATTATCAAATCTTCTCAATATAGCTTGTAATGTCTAGACTAAATTCTCCTTCTACAGCCGTTTGCGATGTTTTCACACCTCCACATGAGGCCTGTATGAGACCCGTTGTTCGAAACATCGATTTTTCCAGATCTTTTATATTTATTGAAATGTCTTCAATCCCTTCTGGTACTTGAATCTCCCACTCATTAATGAGCTCTTTTAAGATGATTTGATGATGAGATTCTGAACCATCTGTTAAGATAACAATTGAATCTTCTAGGTCCTTTGTCTTTAATTCAATTTTTCTTGTTTTATCAATGTGACTGTAAACATATTCACACTTATCACCATCTCTTCCTCCCCCTCTGAACTCCTCATCCTTTTCAATTTTAAAGGTTAATTCTGTTTTAAAGCCTTTTAGCTTTAGAATCATGCGAGAATGCTGGGGCTTACTCCATTTTATCTCTCCTTTTGAAACTCCATTCTTCCTCTGAAGGATTTGTTTTTTGTGATTGAATAATTCTATAAAATGATGTTTCAAGTTCGCTTCGTTTTCTTTCACAAGAACAATATCATCCTCACTTATGATTCGGAACCACCACTTAGAGGTATGACTATTCTCTTCCATGTCAAATAGATTTATATCTTCAATATGATTTGCTTCATTAATATCAAGTGATTTTAGGATCTCTTCAAATTTAAGTTTTTTTGAGACGTAAAGGACTTGAGTTCTTTGACCGTCGTAAATAATTGTCCTGTAAGTTTTAGCCCTGATCGTTGCAAAACGGTCCTGTGAAAATGAAGGGGATTTGTCCTCGAGATAATCAACTGCAAAAAATGCCTGACCACTTAGTAAAAGACGAAAATTTTCTTTTGATATCTTTATAGTCAATTCCTGTTGCCAAGAAAAATGAGTTGTCTTCTCATCATGGGAAACGAAATAAATTCTTTTTGGTTTCGATTTGATGGGTTTGAATTTGAGATGAACTTGATATTCTTTTTGGTCAAATATATTTTGGGGAATGTCTGAATTAATTCTCAGGTGAGTAAATTCTGAGAAATGATAGCCTTTCTCAAGTCCTTTTCTGTTTTTCATCAAAAGATTAAGAGCATATTTTTCTAAGTTGATTTCATTACTAAATGTTAATCTATGCTTTCTTATGCCGGATATACCCTCATAAAAAATGATCTCACCTTGAATTGTCTCCATTGAAATCAGGTTTGCGATGAGTTGATCTCTTTTTGAAAGTTCATCTCTGTCGACTATTTGATCCCCATCTTCGTCTCGGTAGTCTTTAGTATCAATACTCGCATCTTTGCCACAACCGATAAGACTCACTAAAAAAAGGATAAAAATAAAATATTTCATCTTTCACCTCCCATGATGAGTTGATTCATTAAATTTTCAACTTCTGAGTAACCCCAGAAGATCACTTGCCTCTTTTTCAAAGGGATATCTTTTTGAGATTTTTTGTGAGCTTCTTTAAGAAAGGAGTCAAGGTTAATAAGCATGGCGTGGAATATTTTAAGATCCTTTTCATCAAGTGCAATTTTTTGTAGTCTGAACAATCGTTCCTTCTCAAGGTCGATTGTTGCTTCAATCATTTCCAAACTTTCAGCATGCTTAGATTCCTTACAGTTAACTTCATCTTTTAATGATTCAGGGATTGCCTTGTTGATATGATAAGTCAGTCCATTAGTCCTAAGAAAACCTCTCATCACAAGGGCTTGTAGGAGATTGGTGCATACATTAGGATGTAGGCCAGATACAGATAAAATTTGCTGATGAGTTAATTCTTGAGTATCAATAGATTCAAGAATAATTCTTTCTAATGTTGATAAACCTTTCATTATATACCTCTTATGCCTGCATCATTTCTTGTTCATTCAAGGGAGCACATAAAAACTCATTTTTCTTGAGATAATTTTTCCTCGCAATATATTCATAAATCTTCTTCAATTCATATTGTGAAAGAATGGCAAAGGCTTCCTCCATAAGAGAATTCAGCCTTGCCATTTCTGGTTTTTCAGCGACTTTTTTTTGGATGATGTTTTCAAAGACTTCGAATTCCTTAACTTTCATAGGTTTCCCATTGAAGAGTCTAAAAACTCGAGTGATTTGGATGTTGGTGCGAATTGAGGTTTCGCGAAGTGTTTCTTGGGGGAAGAGTTGGCGGTATCGCTGAATAATGTTTTGTTGTTTGTTCATTCTTTACTCCTTAGCAGTTGTTTCTTTTCCAACGCTCTTGAGCAAGGACTGTGCCAACTTAAAAGTTCAGCTTATTTTCTTGTAATATTCGATAAAAAGCAGAGCTTGAGATTTTAAGCTCCTTGATACAGGCAGTAACTTTTCCATTATTTCTTTTCATGGAATCTTCAACGGCTCTTCTTTCTATTTCTTGGATCAGTAATTTTAATCCTTTTTCTTTTACTTGGTCGCTCCAGGTTTCTAGATTTGAATCCTGCGAACGAAATTCCAGGGGAATTAGTTTATTTAAAGCATTTAAATCAATGATCCCTCCTGGCACTTGAGAGAATTGATCACAAATCTTTCTCAATTCTCTAATATTACCGGGCCATGAGTATCTTTTTAGCTCATCTAAAGCTTCAGGTCTTATTACAAACCTTCGAGATGCTTTCCTTTGAAAGTATTTGATTAGTGGTTCAATATCTTCAATTCTTTGAGATATTGGTTTAAGATAAAAATTGAATCCATTTAATCTGTAATAGAGATCTTCTCTGAAAAGACGTTTTCCTATTTTATCTTTTATATCTTCACAAGTTGCTGAAATAAGAGTGAATTCTGATTTTATCGGAGTTGTTGATCCTACAGGATAAAAAGTTTTTTCATCCAGGGCTTTTAAAAGTTTTTGTTGCATCGACAGTGGCATGGTCGCCACTTCATCTAAAAAGAGTGTTCCACCATTGGCCTGCTTAAGTTTACCCTCTTTTTTATAGTCGGCACCTGTGAATGCCCCCTTTTCGTGCCCAAAAAGTTCTGATTCAAGAAGAGATTCACTGACCTCTGAACAATTGAGGTGTATCAGAGGAGATTCAGGATGAGTGATTTCATGGATGAGTTTTCCTAGCAGACTTTTTCCAGTCCCACTTGGACCAGTAATAAATAAACACTGATTTTTTAAATTAAATTGAAGAAGCTCTTTTAAGGCATAAAGTGAATCAGGGTCTTTTGTGATGAAATCTTCTTCAAGAAATTTATCTAACCTTGCATTTTTATGGAGTAAAAACTTCTGAATGTAGACTGGAAGTTGTTTTTTGAGGTCAAATTTAGAAAGGTAATGTGAGGCGCCAAGTTGGTAAGCTTTTTCTATGATTTCATCACTTTCAAATGAGCTCACGACGATACAATGTGAGCCTTTTCTCACAATCAGTGGAATAAGGTCTAAACCAGTCTCTTCTTTAATTTCAATATCCGTAAGAACTATGTCGTAAGTGATCTTTTTAAGCTTTTCTTTGGCCTCTTCAGAGTTAGAAGCCTCATCAAGCACACCATAAGGATTTAATAATTCTCGTAAGTTAAGACGAGTGTATTTATCATCCTCAATTATCAGCATACTAATCTTTGATTTCATAGATGAGTAGGATTAATCTAGAAATATTCTGATTTCAAATACCATATTCGGAATCCGAATTTTTTACATTATCCATGAGGGCAAATGCGTATCATCATAACAAAATCAACGACTGAGGCCATAGATATAGTTTCTGGAATGCTCTTGGATAAATTAGAAAATAAAGAAAATCAGGTCCTTGGTCTTGCAACTGGTAAGACCATGGAACCAGTTTATAAAAGCCTGGTTGAAAAGATCAATCACGGTCATTTGAACATTGAGCAGCATTCATTTTTTATGCTAGATGAATATATTGGAATCCCGGAAGATCATCCTTCAAGTTTTAAATCCTATATCAATCAGCACTTTAGAAATCCTCTGCATCTTCATTCCATTCAATTCTCTCTTCCCTCTGCGGGCACATTTGCCATCGATGATGCTGGGGAGGAATATGAAAAAAAAATAAAACAGGCCGGTGGAATTGATTTACAACTTTTAGGCATTGGGAGCAATGGACATATAGGATTTAATGAACCAGGTTCCTCATTAAATTCAAGAACGAGAGTGGTTAGGCTTACAGAAGAGACAAGGCAGGCCAATAAAGCACAGTTTGCTTCAGAATCAGTTCCAGAAGAAGCTCTGAGTATGGGGGTTGCTTCGATCATGGAAGCCAGGGAACTATTGATGCTAGCAACGGGGACTTCTAAAGCTGATGCCATTAAATATTTATTTAATCATCACGACGATGAATCATGTCCGGCAACTTTTTTAAAAACTCATCAGCGTTTTACTTTAGTTCTTGATCCAGAGGCTGCAAGTAAAATTTCATTAAATATCTGACCAATATCTGCAAAGGAAGATAAATAATTTGTTTCAAGCTTTAATTTGGCGAAGCGATTATTTTTGAAAAGTTCTAAATGGTAGAGCACGCCATAAGGTGCATCAGGAACTTTTGAACCTACGTGGTTAATGATTTCTCCACCTCGACGAATGTTATCCATCATCCAGGCAGCAAGTCTTAAATGATAGGGATTTCTTTCAATCTCTCCTGCATGCTTAGTTAATCCATGCATCTGAAGTAAGAGAATCTCTTTAGGAACTTCGATCAAACAATTTGGTTTTTCTATTGGAGACCAAAATTCTGTCCAAGCGACAATTGAATTAAGTCCAGATCCTTTTAAGGCATTCTGAAGGATTTTTCCTGTCTTAATATGAGTCGGGTGATGGTCTTTTAAATGAGGAACGAGGATCAGTTGAGGCCTATACTTACCTAATAAACTGCGAAGTTCTTTTAATTTTATTTTCCAGTCTTCATTGAGAACATCGAGGTCGAATTGGAGTTCTTCACAGGCCTCACTTAATTCTTTAAGCCGACTTTTTTGGCGGGCTTTATTCGATCCAAGAGTCACGGCCACATTAATAACGTGGGCATTATTTTCATGCATTAGCCTAAGGGCCATTGAGCTTGTTATACATTCATCATCAGGATGAGGTGAGATCAACATGATAACAAAAGGAAGAGAGGGCTTGGGAATAATAGATTGAGAAGGAAAAAACTTATCGAGGTTATTGAGGTATGAGGTGAACTCCATTTCACCGACCTTCATTAGAAACGAGTAAGCGCTGTTACCATGTAACAAAACGCTATAAGGATCAAGACTGACCTAACCATAAAACCCCTTCAATAGATAACTTAACTTGAATCTAGCAATACCTATAAAGAGTCGTCTAGAGGGGAGTCCAGAGCTTTCTGGAGGGATTAAATTTTCAATTAGTTACGTTGATAATCATCTTGTATGCGCACAATGTCATCATCCCCAATATAATTTCCGACCTGGGCTTCAATCAGTACGAGGACTGATTGTCCTTTATTGGCAATACGGTGTTTAGCCTCTTTGGGAATAAATGTTGATTGTCCTTCGAAGAGATCAAATGTTTTATCATTGATGGTGACTGTAGCCGTTCCTTGCACCACAATCCAATGCTCAGATCGATGTTGATGATACTGTAATGATAGTTTTGCGCCAGGTCTCACTGTCATTTGATTTACTCTATAGTGAGGACTCTCTTCTAAGAGTGTTAATGTACCCCAAGGGCGATGGGCCGTTGTATGGATGTTGGTCATGGGAAAGTTTATTTTTTTTACTTCTGCAACCAAGTCTTTAACTTTTTGAGTGGATCCTTTTTTAGCTATAACGAGAGCATCAGTGGTATCCACAATCATGAGATCTTCAATATCAATAGTCGAAATAAGTCTCTTACCACCAATCACAAGATTATTTTTAGAACCTAAGTGTATAGACTGTTCATGAAGAGTATTTCCTGAACTATCTTTTGGGAGAGCTTCGTAGAGAGCATCGAATGATCCAAGATCACTCCAACCCATGTCGGCCGGAACAACTTTTACCAGCTGAGATTTTTCCATCACTGCGTAATCGATACTCTCAGATCTTATGGCTTTCATATCTTCAAGATTGATGCGAATTTGATTTTCTCTTCTACTGGTCTCATAGGCTTTTAATGAATCTTGATAAATATCCGGAGCATATTTTTTGAGTTCTTCTAAAAATAGCCCTGCTTTAAAGCAAAACATGCCACTATTCCAAAAGTAATTCCCAGCTTTTAAATAAGACTCCGCTGTTTTTGCATCAGGTTTTTCTTTAAATGAAGTGACTTCATAACCATTTGATTCAATATAACCATAACCAGTTTCTGGATAAGAGGGTTTAATACCGAAAGTTACAAGATTATTTTCTTCAGCTAGGCCCTTAGCTTTTTCTACGACACTATTATAAGCATTTTGATTATCAATCAGGTGATCAGATGGAACGATGAGCATGAGCTCATTGGGCTCCATACTAAGGGCTGCGAGAGCGATGGCCGGCGCAGTATTTCGTCCTATAGGCTCTAAAATAAACTGAGAAGGAAGAGAGCATTTTAGATCTTCTAGTTGATCAAGGCCCATAAAATATTGCTCTTGATTGATAACAACCTTGAAAGACTTAGCATGAATGAGATTGCGATTTATTGTTTTTTGAAAAAGAGATTCATTGCCAAAAAGTTGGCAAAACTGTTTGGGGAATAGAGTTCGAGATATAGGCCAAAGCCTTGTTCCAGATCCTCCACATAAGATAATGACATGCATGGATGGACTCCCTAAGAAATACCTAAGCTAATTGAAGCGACTGTGAAGTAAATAAGTAAGCCTGTGATATCAACGATCGTAGAAATTGCAGGACTTGCCACAACAGCAGGATCCCCACCAAGCCGTCTAACAATCAGTGGAAGACCGGCCCCGATAACAGCAGAAGAAACAACTTGGATCGCGATAGCGAGCGAAATTGTAAAGGCTACATAGCCCATACTGAATCCAGTTGGCAGCACAGAGTGAAAAGAGAGAAAGGCAATTTTTAAATAAGTGAGTAAGGCCACTGATAAAGAAAGCATGAAAGAAATTTTAGCTTCTTTGAAGACAATTTTTGGCCAGTCCTCATCATGAATTTCTCCAAGAGAGAGAGATCTAATAACAACTGTCGCTGCTTGAGAGCCGGTATTGCCACCAGTGGCCGCCATCATAGGCATATACATGGCCAGGATGATAAAGCTCTCAAGAACACCTTGGTAAGCATTAATAATCATCCCAGAAATAATTCCAATCGCTGCAAGCGAAACAAGCCATACTACTCGTTTTTTGAAATGGTGAAATGATGATGTTTGAAGATATTCATCATCATTTGGAGTGGTCATAATCCCCCCAAATTTTTCAAAATCTTCTGCTTGCTCAGCTCGGATAATATCAATAGCTTCTTCGTGAGAGACAATCCCAACGAGCTGACTAAGTGAATTTAAAACGGGGATCGCGACGATATCATATTTTTCAATTTTTTGTGCCACAGATTCTCTATCTTCATTTACTTCTGCATAGACAAAAAATTCATTAAGCATTTCATTCACTTTATCCTGTGGTTCATGCATAACGAGGTCTTTAAGCGTGACATAACCTTTCATCACCATTGAGTGATCTACAACATAGATGTAGTAGATATTATCTTTTGATGGGGCGTCTTTACGAATTTTCGCCAGAGCTTCAGCAGCTGTCATATCAGCAAATATCGTCGCAAAATCAGTCGTCATAATCCCGCCGGCCGTCTCTGGAGGGTAGGCGGAGAGAATAATAACGTCCTCTCTTACTTTTTTATCAAGATAAGGGAGCAGTTCAATTTGTTGATCTTTTGAAAGTTCTTGATAAAGATCGGCGCGAATATCCGAAAACATTTGAGCAAAAATTTTTGCAAATGTTCTTCGATCTAAATGATGAAATAATTTTATTTGGAGAATTTGTGAAAAATCTGAAAAAATTCGTCCCTGATCTTCTGGGTCTAATTTTTTTAGGTAATCGATGACTTCCTCAATGGGCTTTTCTTCCATGAACTCCGCCACATCCATGGTCGGAAGTTCTTCAAACATTTCGACGAGTTCAGCTGTTTTCCCCTGTTCGGATAAATCCTGGAGGAGTTCCTGATTCTCTGGCTCTAAATTTTCTGTGTCAAGTTCGTTTGCCATACTTAAAAGGTCTACTAATAAAATGTTCAAGAGTTATCTCTCTATCTTACTTTAATACCCTTGTTATCCATAGTTTAAAGATAATGAGCAAGGCTTTTTTATAAAGAATCTCCTCTCTATGACGATAAGAAACTGTAGTTCTTAATGATAAGGGTGTTTTATGGAACAGCAGTCCGTTTTTAAATTTCTTTTTAGATCTGAATTTAAAACTCTTAATGAATCTTTGCTGATAAAAACGACAATTCCAATACAGGCCTGTGAAAATTCTGATGAATTGATTAAGTCTCTCGGATCATCAACTTCTGGACTCATCATCTGTGCCTTAAAAGAAAAGACTGATCTTATTGAGCTGGCCACTTTCCTTAAAAATGCCAAAAAAAATTCAAAGATTTGCCCTGCAAAGATTTTAATCGTGAATTTTTCAGGTGATAAACAATTTGAAAAAGCTATTTTGCGGTTAGGTATTACTGATATTGTTGAACCCTCTATCAATGCAAAAGGTCTTCGCTTTAAAATTGATTTTTTGATGCGTTCACTTGCTGTATCAACCAAACAAAATTTATCATCTAGTCTGAGTTCACAATCATCTTCAAGGGATGAGGTAAAAAGTTCAGATAAAAAAATATCTGATGCTATTCCTAATTGGGCCCAAGCCCTTGAGTGTGAAGACGATATTTGGATTCTTCGAAATGATAATGACTGTAAAAAGGTTTTGGCTAAATGGCTCGTAAAATTTATGGGACCAAGTCCTTATGTCGCTCAGTGGGTTGACTCCGGAACTCCAGGGGTTTGGAGATTTGATTTTAAAGAAGACAACAGAGTTTTTATTTTTGGTCAGGGATCCTGGTTTTTTAGAGGTGATCAGAAGCCTGAGTTCATTTGGAGTGAAAATAATTGGCTCTTTGCAGGCAGTAGTTTCGAGCTCTTTTATAAAGAATCTGAGGTTATTCATCATCGCTTAAAGTTAAAAGATCGTGCATTAACTATTTGTAAAAATTCTGATTTCGCTAAAACAAAATTACAAAAAATTATTGAGAGCTTTAATAAAGAACTTGTGTTCAGAAATGACATTCAATCGGATGGTGAAGATGAGTCCATTGAAAATGAAACTGATTTATATAAAAATTTATCTGGTAAAGGTAAAACTGATACCCTGGACTATGATCCACTTTCAGGTAAAGGAAAAACGAGCACTTTAGATTATGGCCCTTTGTCTGGAAAAGGGAAAACTTCCAATCTTAATATTGATCCTTTGTCTGGCAAGGCTAAAACAGCTCAATTAGGTGGTGCTCCACTTTCAATGGATCTAAATCCGGGTGACAATGATCTTAGCAGTGATCCATTATCACAAAAAACGACAAAAAATTCAGGACCATCTTTTTGGGATGAAGAAACGAAAGGCCAAGGTGGTGATAGTGTTGATGATCCTTGGAATGGGCCAGCACCTGAAGCTTTTAATGAAGGTCAAGAACTAGGGCTTGATAATAAAGGTAAGGTCAGTACCTATTATAAGAACCATAACGCAGCTGAGCAATATGATGCTAAGGATGATTTAGGTCATTCGATTAAAAAAGATGGTGTTTCTGGTAATCTTGCTGGAAAAATTGATCCTCAATTTAGGGATCAAGATCAAGGTGGAGATTTAGGTGGTGAAGGATCAACAGATAGTCTGAAAAGTCATTTAAAAAATCCTGAGCTGAATAAAGCAGAAAAAGAGAGAGAGGCTAAGTCTCCTTCTGCCTATGCAGGGAAAAGCAAGACTGATCAGTTAAATGGACATCTTTCTTCTCCATCATTAGAAAAAAATAGTAAGCCTCAACCAGAGAAAAATGAATCTGATAATCAACAAAATGATCCAAAAGGATCTTTGCCACAAGCCCTTAGAAAAAGAGATGATGGAGGGAGATTCGCGGATGAGGAGGCCTCATCTGGAGCAAGTCCTGATGCTTTAAAAGCAAATAAGAAATTGGCGAATCAGGCAGGAGCACAGGTCGAAAATGAAGAGTTACCTGATAATGTGCTTCCTTTTGATAAAAATACCAAATTAGAACTTGATGATGAGCTTCCAAAAGATCTTGAAGAGGCAATCCAGTCTGCCAAAGTAGTTTCTTATCTAGTACAAGACCTCGTTAAAGTTGAATGTAAACTTGATGATTACTTTGATTGCAATATCATTTTTAAATCCACGCAACTAGGGCTTCTCGTTGATCGACCAGTGAAATTAAATCTTAATTTCAACTACATGAGCAAAGACACCATATTAAAATTAGATGGCAAGGTCACTACCCTTGAAACTGATGATGAGGGAATGCAATTCATTACAGTTGAAATATCTCAAGACTATGACACTGTTTTTGGATCCTTTATGAGGCTCTATCAGTCGCGCCAAAAGAATATAAATGTTTTCATGAAAGCAGCTAAAGGCTATTAATTATTTCTTAGTGGTCTGTTTTTGTCGGGTATCGCCATACTTTTTCTTACCTTAGGCGTTCTTTGTTTTACTATTCTCTCCTCTTTTGATCTGCTTAGGTCATACAAATCTAAGGAGTAGGATATGTTAAATTGGAAAGGATGCCTTCTGGCCCTGGTCATGTTACCAGCATCAGTTATGGCCCAGAATGCTCACATTGTTCGCTTTGATCTAAATGAAGGAATGAAATCATTTCTTCGTGCTAATCAATTTGATGTCACAGGTGTTAACTATAAAACAAATGAAATAGAAGCACTTCTTACAGATGAAGAATTTGCGAATCTTTCATCACAAAAATCAGCGGTCATTAAATTTTCATTTCCTCAAAATCTTTCGGCCGCTCCAGATGAGGATTATAAAAATCCTGATGAAATTACAGATTTTGTGAATGATATTCATGCTAAATATCCTGATATCACGTCCATTAAAGTGATTGGTAAATCTCTGGAAGGAAGAGAAATTTTGGCGATTAAAATTTCTGATAATGCTTCGGAAGATGAAGTTGAACCAACTGTGCTTGTAAATGCCATGCACCACGCTAGAGAAGTGATGACTCCAGAAGTGACAACAGATATGGTGGATTATCTAACTTCACAATATGGAACAAATGCAGAAGTGACGAAGTGGGTTGATAGCACTGAGATTTGGGTTGTTCCTATGTTTAACGTAGATGGGAATAATAAAATGTGGCTTGAAAACTCCATGTGGAGAAAAAATACTCGTGGTGGTTATGGTGTTGATATTAACCGAAATTATCCAACGGGTTGGAACTCTTGTAATGGATCAAGTGCATATCAAAGTGCTCAGGACTATCGTGGAACTTCCCCAGCTTCAGAACCTGAGACACAAGCGATGATGAATCTTGTGGCTTCGATTAAACCTGTTTTTAATATTTCTTATCACTCTTATTCTGAGATTGTGATTTATCCTTTTGGATGTCGTCCGAAGAAAACGCCTACCGCTGAAGCCGTAGAACAAATTGGTGCTGAAATTGGAAAGAAAATTGATTATAAACCCGGCACAGCTTGGGAGCTTCTCTATAATGCTGATGGGGGAGATATAGATTGGATGTATTCTGAGCACCAAGTTATTCCTTACGTTATTGAAGTCAATAGCTCTATGCAAGGTTTTCATCCGAGTTATGCTCAATGGAGAAATAAAACTGTTTTAAGAAACCGTCCAGGTTGGATGCACCTTTTAAACCGATTAAATGGTCCAAGCTTAAATGGTGTGGTTGATTCTAAGGATTATCAAACAATCAAAATTTTCAAAACAGGAACTTCTGAGCTTCTTCAGACTTATAAAATTAATCCTGACGGAAGTTTCTTTGTTATCCTCAAAACAGGAGTCTATGATTTTTCTTTCGAAGGATTAAAAGTCAAAAAACTCTCAAATGTCGATATCTCTCAAAAAGTAAGCGTTAGCTTTTAAGTTGATCAAGGGCCTCTTTGAGGCCCTTTTTTATTTCTACGATATCTTCTTTTTTTGCCTCAAGAATGAATTCTTTTTTTGGATAACAAGCAATCGCAATGCCTTCAGAGCATTTGCCCAGACATCCTCCGCGAACGACTTTAAGCCCTTTTTGAGATTCATCTTTCGCCCATTTCTTTAAATCATCTGTGAGTTCTTTAGAACCTTTGGCATAACAACTATCTTCGCCGGGTCTATCATAATTACAGATATAGATTTCTAATTTAGAGTGCATTTTTTCATTTTTCATAATTTTCCTAAAGTAATTTGATTAAGGAGAGGACCTTGTATAGTGATGACACAAGGTTGGGGAATACTTGTTCCACCATCAGGCCAGTGGCTAGTTAAATTTTTTAATGAAGAGCTTTCTTCTCCTGGATGTTGGACCGAGAGAAAAAGAGTTTTGTAATCTGGTGAAAAACAGGGCCCCGTAAATTCAGCATCATTAGGAGCTGTGGCGACTCTAATCAGTCGACCTTTGGATGGACCTGATCTCAAAAAGACAAAAAGAGAGTTATTGCCAAAACCTTCATAAGGTCCATTACCAATGGCATCTCCGGCAATATCTGTTGTGAACCAAAGGTTTCCTTGGGGATCAAAGACCATATTATCAGGGCAGGCAAATCCTGTTTCTTTACCCCCAGAAATAAAAGTGTCGTGATTAAAAGTCAGACTTCCAGGATCATTATCTTTTTCAGAAATTTTAAGAATGGAGCCATAAAAATTCTTATTCACTTTATTATTTGTGAGAGTGATAAGAACATTCCCGGTGAGTGGATCAAATTCAATATCCTCTGGTCTATCTAATGGAGTTGCTCCCACAATTTTGGCTGCTTCTCTCATCCAAATTTGAACTTCAGTTTGTGTTTTAAAATGTTTTTGGAGAAGTGGTTGGTCTACAAGATTGAGAGAGATCCATTCTCCCTTTTCAAGGTTCGCCACGTATATTTTTCCAGATTCAAGAGAATCATTCGAGTTTGAAATAAACTTATAGAGGTGTTCATTAATGGTATCGTCGCCTGTGTAGGCAACAACTTTGCCGTTCTTGGCTTTTGTCACTGCCGCACACTCATGGGCCATGCGACCGAGGGACACAAGTTTTTTGGCATCACCTGATTTGGGATTAATTTCCACCACCCAACCATAGTGTTCAGGTGGAAGTGGATACACTTCATTCCAACGCATCCAAGCTTGAGTTTTGGTATTGCCTTTGCGGTCTCTTTCCCCCCAAAACATATCGTAGTTTTCTTCACATGATAGAAAAGTTCCCCAGGGAGTATATCCGCCTGCACAGCCGGCCATCGTCCCAATGGCCGTATCAGCGTCCATAATTTTCTCGGGCCAGGCAAATGGAATTTTCGTTGTAGCATCAAGGCGACGATTGAATGGAGAGTCTTTAACAAATTCCCAACGAGAATTTGTTTTTTTAATTTCAAGGATTGAGCCACCCACTTCTAGTCTTTCAAGATCAATATTCTCTTTTGTTCTCTTAGTCCCATTGATAAAAAGTGAGTTTACTGATTCATGGTTTACCCAAAGAAGTGCTCTATCCTTTTCTAAGCTATGAAAGGCAATAAAATCATTATTAAAACCAAACTTTTCCTTGGCATTTATCTTTTCACCCCAGCGAATCAAGATTTCAAACTTTAATCCATCAACAAGCCTGACTTCATCTTGATGACTGGGAGGAAGTGAGGGGAGTTTAAAAGGTTTAGTTTCTGGAATCTTGGCCAAAACATCATGACTTGCCGAAAAGCCTAGTCCTGAAATTCCTAAAAACTGTAAAAAATCACGCCGTTGCAAATTCGACCTCTGGGATAATTGTTCTCTTTCCATGATATAATAAAGACCTATGAAATACCATTTACCCGTCGTTCTTTATGATCCTGAGTGCCCGCTTTGTTTAAGATTTAAGCAAGGACTTGAGTTTTTAGATAAGAAATTGAACTTTATTTCGGCCCGAGAAGAGGAAATTTATTCTGCGTTTCCAGAGTTATCGAGGCAGGATTGTTTAGAAAAAGTTCACCTCATTACAGAAGACCATAAGATTTTGAAAGGTCCTGAGGTGGTTGATTATCTGGCCGGTCGTTTGCCTGGGGTTTCAAAACTTGCTTGGCTCCTAGAGACTGATCAAGGGCAGAAGATTAAAGACTATTTTTATCAAAAAGTGGAAGAGTTGAGAGAGTTATCAAAGAAGAATTCTGAAGATTGTAACGAATGTCCGCGAAAGTAAAAAATACGGGGAGGAAACAAGCTCCTCCCCAATTCAAGGTTAGCTTAGTTCAAGAATGATTCATCAAGATTACAGATGTTATCATTTCCATTTCTCAGACCACGAATAAATCCGCGTACAGAACCTTTGATTAGGCGACGTAAATCTAAGACTGATACTGGCACTCTTGAGATGTTGCCTTTTAAAACTTCTCTTACATCCATCTTCTCACGCATAATTGTGAAGGCTTCTTTTGTTTGAGAAACACAGGCCTGAGCTTCACTATTTTCGTTGATACAATATGTTCTTAGCGCCAGAACTGTGCTGTCAACTGCTGCAACTCGACCAGCATATTCAGCTTTACCAATATCTCCGTTATTAAATACTTCAGCAATCACAGCTAAATCTTGAGAGGCTCTAATATAGCGTTTTGCGCAGTTTTCATTATAGTTAGGGTCAACTGTTGAAGATAAAGCGCTGAAAGAAAAAGAGGCTGCGAGAAAAAGTGTGATAAATTTCATAATGGCTCCTGTTGGTTAAAATGAATTGAATGGATTCTGTCACAAAAGGAGCTGGTCTAAAATGAGGCCTGTAAAGATGAAGGGGGGCCGTCAAATCTTTTGACACCCTGGCTTTTAGAAAAAGATATACGTCACAAGGGCATGCTCTTGAACTGATTTATTCTCACGGGGAATGAATTGGTTGAGATAACCTACTTCAATAAAGAATTCACGCCATTTAATTTTTGAGCCTATAAAAAATCTATTTCTTTCAATAAATCTATTTCCAGTCCAATCTTCATGAGTGATTGTCAAAAATGGTTCATCCCAAACAATAAAATCAGAATCATCATTTAATGTTTGGGACCATCTCAAAAGGGTACGCCATCGCATAGATCTAGCTTCTTGCTCTTCAAGTTCTCTGAACTCAAGTCTATTTCTGACAGCAAAAGAATTAAGACTTATTTGAGACCGATAGGTATGTTGAAGAGTTGGGCGATATTCTTTTATTGTACTGGATTGAACATAAGCAAAGAGCAGGCCGAGTTCATGATTGGAGTTTAGAGGTCTTAATAATCCAAATCTGTTAAGAACTTGATTCATGGTTTGATGAGTTTCATCATGCCGGAGTTGAGTTTCTGCCCAAAGATTTAAATTCGAATTTATCTTCTTTTGCGCAAAAAGACCAAGCCATGTTCTTTGCTCGTTTCTCATATCTGCAAAACATGGTGAATGGATAATGATTAAAGAAAAAAATAATAATAATTTTTTCATAGAATTATTCTAATTAAAGAATAAGTTATGAAATTTGACCAGAAAAAGATTATTATCTTCAATATGAAAAATACTGTCTCGCAAAAATTATGTATCTTTCTAGATAGGTTATTACCGAGATGGTTTGTGGTGATGATTTATTACCCAAGTTGGTATATTTTTAAAGCTCTGGCGAACATTCATTTTAAGCAGCATTTAAGTTGTACCTACCTGAGAAATAGTTTTTACTTAGACTATTTTACCTTTGGACTCAGTGATTTAGATTTTGGCATCGTCTTGAAGAGGAGAGTCCCCTCATCAATTTGGATAGAATTTCATACCACTTATCTTTATTTTAAGAAGATCTTTCCTTTTTGGGGTGAAATTAATTTATATTGCGAAGATGAATTAAGTCTTGTTTCCCCCTTCATCAATTCGATCGAAGCTCAAAGAGATCCATTTATTGCGAGTTTTAAATTTAAAGAAAATCACGCTGATAAACTTTCTTTTTTATTGAGGTCAATCATGACGAATATGTCAAACTGGCCAATTGAAATGATGAAAGAAAAAAAGTTTAAAACTTACTTTGAATTGTGTGGATTACTTTTTCAAAAAAGGGAAACAGTCGAATCAACTCTTTCAATAAACTTAGGGGAGTTACTTATCACTCCTCTTCAGAAAAAAATCCCTCAATTTTCCATAAAGTTTCATGGACTCATAAAAAATTCTCCAGATATCCTCTGGGATTTGATTTTTGAGGAACAAAAAACTTTTTTTCCCCAGCATTATTTATGGTTTGAACGTGGAGAGGATGATGAAAAATTTATCCAAAGATTAGACAAGTCAGACAAAAATGTTCTGATATCCCAGGCCAATTGGGAGATTTGGGGGCTCTATACTCAATTATATTATTTTCATGGAACGGAAAACTTTAAGATCCACCTCAGTCGGATGAAAAAAGTCCTTTCTCTGGCCGGATGTCATGAGCAAAATATAAAAAAGATAGATGAAATATTAGCTCGATTTGATGAGATGAAATAGTTCAATCTGGTGGGGATGTTTTAGCTCTTCTAGTTTCGCCAAGATATTTTCTTTGTCTTCACGGATCCATTTGAGATCAAGCTTCCTGCAGTATTGAATAATTTCTTTCGCATTATAGTCATCAAAATGATTAATATGTTCGATCACATAATGGCGCATATCTAATTGGTATTTGTCTTTGTTTTCAATACATTTACGATAAAGAAGCTCAAAAGCACCCAGACGAGTTTTATAATGAGTCATGAGTAATGGGATCCACTCATAAGAAAATTGTTGATTCACACTAATAAGTAGGACTTTAAGCGCATCCCAAATATTATGCTCCCCGGAAACGAGCTTGCTAAGAATATACTCTCTAATTAATTTTCTTTTAGATTCATCACTGATCCATGGTTCAGCTCGGACCCAAGTATTAATTGAAATGTCCTCAATTTTCGCTTGAAGAAGTCTCTCCTGTCCTAATTTTACAATTGATTTGATTTCAATGGGGAGATCAATAAGTTCAATTCCTTTTCTCATTTTAAACTGTGAAAAATACAGGAAAATATCAATAATACCTTCCTGAGGATTGATGGTATCATCAAAGTTCACTGCTTTTTTAAAGAAGTCTCTTTCAAATTCATAAAAACCAATCTGATGTTCATCTTCATTTATATTTTTTTCTATAAAATGGAGGATCTCTTCAAAATGTTTTTTGTAGAAATCCTTTGTCCAGTTGAGAGATAAAAAACGAGGATAATGGATGGGGTAACAAACAATTGCCACTTGATCTTTAAAATTTGATTTATTTTTAAATTCTAAAACTTTTTTAAAAAGCTCAAGAGTGTCTGGGAAGGCGATCACATTGAGAGTCGATGTAATTCTAAACGTCGAAGCTGGAAACTCAGTCATCAAACGATTAAAATTCTTTTCAAATAAGTCTAACTTAAGACCATATCGTGCAAGCTCAGCACCCTTGCCCCATCCGTCTACGCTGGTATAAAAATTAATTTTCTTATAGTGACTGGTTGGAATCTTTTTTAGCTTTGATATAAATGAATCAAGTAGCTCAACTGGGACAGCAAGATTGGAATTGAAGCCAATTTCAGCGTGTTCCATACTATTGTCTTTTAACCAATCTAAGAAACGATGAATCCACTTACTGATCAGTGGCTCACCACCGGTGAATCGCAGGACCTCAAAGTTTTTGTTGTTTTGAATAAACCAATTCCAAAAGGCAGTGGCGTAGGGATGATTTTCATTTTCATCAAGGAATAATTCCTCATTTTCCTTATCAAGCCAGTTATGGTCTTGAGAGAGCAAGTAAGGACCATATTTTTTACTCTCTTTCGCTAAGGAGGAAGAATTATGAGGGTTACAGTAAGTACACATTAGTTGGCATTTATTGCCAAAGCTCACTTCAACATAAGAAGGGATCACTCCTTCCGTTTTTAAATTTTCTTTTTCGAGAAATTTGGAGGACCAAGTTGCAGCCGATTTATGATGACGATCAGAAAGGTGTCCACTTTCTTCGGCTTTCCAGCAAACGTGACAGGCTGAAATTTTCTCACCCTTAAGCATGGCTTCTCTTTCTTCTTTTAAAGTTGAGTCATTAAAAAAAGCTTGAGGATTCTGTTGGATCAATTGAGCATCAATTTTTTGAGAAGGTGCCAGACAACAATTATGCCGTTCCCCAACTTGTAAATTAAGTAAGACCTGTGACCATTTGGCAGCACAGAATGAAGGGGCTATCTTTTCTAGCTTCTCGGAAATAGATTTATTTTTTGACTCGCTCATAGACTTAAACTCAAAAGATGTAATCAGTTTAAGTATTTTACCAGAGTTTTCAAGAAATGCGGTTTTTTATAGAAAGCGTGAAATTGAGAGACGTTAAATACCTGACATTAACGGCTTACTTCTAGATTGTTTTCTTATAAACACCTTCTTCACATCAGTCAAGCTAATGGCGACTGTTCCCACTGCACCCCCGGCAAAGGTCGCATAAGCATCATATTTATCAGCTGTATGCTTGAGAGGATGTTGAGCATCGTAAACTTCTTTGGCCGTTCCAATGAGGACTGATGCTCCAAATCCAAGTGCTGCGGAAATAAGTTTTCTATGCTTAATGGTTTTAGGGAGAAGTAATTGGAAAGTCCCTGCTGTGGTGCTTGAGATGATGTATCCCGCCATAAAATGTTTCGTCTTATCGTAGTCAGATTTAAACAGATTATAAGCCGCAAGTCCATTAGCCGCTACGTTGGCCGCAAATAAAAGACTACCAGTCGCTACGTTAGCCGTGGATATAAGATTATTTGAAAGTGAACTAAAATCTTCTCCAGCTTTAAGGCAAGATTGATTCATTTTTAGATCTGGTGAATGTAATGGGGAGAGATTTAAGAGAATAAAGTCTTTCCCATCGACTTTAAGTTCTTTTGAATTTGATACAACCATTTCAACTTCTTGAGCCAAGGCGCCCAGGCTAAGGCATAAAGCAATAAGGAGAAATGTAATTTTCATCTGTCGCCCTCTTTTTTATAAGGATTTATAAGCAAGAGGACGGCCATAAAAGCAGGGTCTTCATATCGTCCAAGTGCTTAGAGTTATGATGAAGATTGATAAGGATGTGACGTAAATTGAATGAGATGTCTAAAGTTTTGACATGAAATTCTTAGGCCGGAAAAATTGAAGATCAAAACTGAGTTAAAAATGGGGTAACCGAGGGGAAAAGTCTAAAATATTGATATTAAGGCTCTTCCTCACTAGTTGGCAGCTCTGACTCTCAAATTTTTTATCCCAAGTAAAAGCACGGCAATTGATACCAGTGGAAGTTTTTCCGGCCATTAGCATTTCATCGAGTCTGGAAGAAAAGAGCAATTGTGACTTTCTTTTAAAGAACATGCCTCAAAAATCATTGTAGATTTACGGTCTAATTTCAAAATTGAAACTTGAAGTTGCAATTTGTTATTTTAAGTAGGCTCCTTGTTCAATCTATGACATCAAGATTGATAGGAGTGTGTATGGCAAAACTAGATGAAATTAGTGAGATTATTTATTTGATTCGCGGTCAAAGAGTATTGATCGATTCTGATTTGGCAAATCTATATGGAGTTGAAACCAAAAGACTCAATGAGCAGGTTCGAAGAAATATAGACCGGTTTCCTAAGGACTTTATGTTTCAGTTGACCACTCAAGAATATGAATTTTTGAAGTCGCAAATTGCGACTTCAAAACTAGGGAGCGGCGGAAAACAAAAGTTGCCATTAGTTTTCACAGAGAACGGTGTAGCTATGCTATCTAGCGTTTTAAATAGCAAGCAAGCTATTAGAGTAAACATATCGATAATTAGAATTTTCACTAGATTACGAAGCTTTCATATGCTCGAAAAAAATATAGCAAGTCAGATAGGTGAAATGAAAAGTGATACCAATAAAATATTTAAGGTCGTGTTTGAGCGTCTTGATGATTTAGAATCTGAAAGACCTGCGCTTTCTCAGAAGCGACGAAAGATTGGGCTAAAGGCGAAATAAAAAAAGCCTAGCGGGTTAAACTGGGCTTATTATCTTCTACTTCTTAGGATGATTCTGTTAGCCTAGAGTTATTCAAATTCGAACCTTGAAATCACAATCTGTGACATCAAGACTGATAAGAATTTAAGATTTATCTCACAAGGACAAAATGGAAAAGCCCTATTCAGCCTCTTGCGATAGTAACAAAGCACCTATACTGGAAGTGCTTTATAGAACGATTCTACCCTCCGATAGACGCTTGCTTGAAATTGGTTCCGGGACAGGTCAGCATGCTGTTTACTTCGCCCCCAAATTTCCACAACTCGAATGGTACCCAACTGATTTATCCTCAAATCTTTCTGGTATGAATCTATGGTTTAAAGAGGCCCGTATTGCGACAATTCAAAAACCAACAAGACTTGATGTAAGCAAGGATGATTTTCCTAAACTCAAATTTGATGTGGTTTTCACCGCCAATACTCTTCACATCATGCACTGGAAAGACTGCAAATCCTTTATGAAACTCTTAGGCCATCGTCTGAGGGAAGGCTCAAGGGCCATTTTTTATGGGCCCTTTAAATACCAGGGAGAATTTACATCACCTAGTAACGCCGAGTTTGATCTAAGCCTAAAGGCGAAAGATCCCTTAAGTGGCATTCGTTCATTTGAGGATGTTAATAATAATATGATCAAGAATGGTTTTGAGCTTATTGATGATTACGAGATGCCGGCCAACAATAGAACTCTGGTCTATCAGAGGCTTAAGTTTCAGAAGTCTTGATAGATGTTGATTAAGCGAGCTATTGCTTATGGGGATCTGGTTGTGCTTCTTCATAGCAAATCAACCAAAAAAGACCTCGGTCTAGCTGTGGTTGATATCTTTAGATTAGAGAATGGAAAAATTGTCGAACATTTCGATGTTGTTCAGTCTGTGCCTGAGAAGACTGCCAACGGTAATACTATGTTTGATGTGTCGAATGAGAAATAAGTCTTAAATAAAAAAAGCCCTGTGGGTTAAACAGGGCTTTAGTATCTTTCACTTCTTACGAAGATCAAAACTGAATTAAAAATGGGGTGACCGATGGGGATCGAACCCACGACAACCAGAACCACAATCTGGCGCTCTACCGACTGAACTACGGTCACCATTGAACAGGCATGTAATTTATAGTTCCTGAGGTCCCAAAGTCAATGAAATCCTTTCCATAGACTTTATTACTCGATGCGCAAGAAACTAGTTATTTATCATGTTTGCTCTTTTTAAAGGAGGTGTAGATAATTGAATTTATGAGAACTTAGGTTTGGAGATCTTATGATATTTTTTTCTGACTTTGATGGAACACTAACTTTAGAAAAACGCGAATTAACTCGAGAGTTTTTTGATATCTTAGATCTTCTGAAACAAAACGGTGATGAACTTATCATTGTATCTGGGCGCTCTGTCTCTTGGGGCCACTTCTTCTTAACTCATTTCCCTTTAAAATATTGCATTATGGAGGGTGGTGGCGTGATGCTCTATCTGGATGAAAGAGGTGAGGTTTGCCAGGAACCCCTCATTGATCAAAAAGAAATTGATCGATTGGCCAAGTTTACAACAAACTTTGAACATCATTTTCCTCGTGTTCCAATGTCTGTCGATAGCTTTGGAAGACTCACGGATCGTGCTATTGAGTTTCATCTGATGGATGCGGAGTGGATCAGAGAGGCCCTCGATTTTATGGATAAGCACAAAATTAATTACTCCAAATCAAATGTTCATATTAATTTTTGGGCCGGAGAAATTTCAAAGTATTTAGGAGTGAAAAAGTTTTTAGATAAATTTTTTCCTGATTTGAAAGAAACAGATTGTTGGTTCTTTGGAGATGCTCCTAATGACCAAAGTATGTTTGAGTCATTTCATAATTCAATTGGTGTGAGCAACATTAAACATTGTTTGCATCGCTTAGAGCATAAACCAAGAATCATTCTTGAAGGTGATGAAAATATTGGGCCAAAAGGTGTACTGAATTCAATCCGAAAATTACAAAAGGGCACCATCAGCTAAGCTAATCTGTCGTCTTGCTCTAGCCGCAAACTCTTTGTCATGAGTCACATATATTATTGTGGTGCCTTTTTCACGATTTATTTTATCAAAGAGATCAATAATCATCTGACCGTTTTGTGAATCAAGATTTCCTGTGGGTTCATCGGCAAAAAGATAAGTGGGCTCCATAATCAGTGCTCTTGCTATCGCCACTCTTTGTTGCTCACCACCAGACAACTCAGAAGGGTAGCGATTTTCAAATCCCTTGAGACCAACTTCATCGAGAAGCCTCAAAGATAATTCTCTTCGCTGTGATAATTCTTTGGCTTTACGGGCCGGTAAGAGAACATTTTCGATTGCTGTTAGTTCTTGCAGGAGATAATGAAATTGAAAAACAAATCCAATCTTTTTATTTCGTAACTTAAAGATCTCTTCTTGAGGGATCATTTTTACATTAATGTCGTCATAAAAAACATCTCCCTCAGAGGGAGTATCCAAGGTTGAAAGTAGATAGAGAAGTGTGCTTTTGCCAGATCCTGATCTCCCAACGAGAGAGACAAATTCTCCATCTTGTATTTCAAGATTAATTTCTTTGAGTGCAGGAACAGTGGAGCGAGGAAATATCTTGGTCAGATTATGAGTCTTGATCATCACTGCCCTCCGGAACGGATAATTTCCATTGGCTCAAGTTTTCCAGCTTGTCTTGCTGGTATAATGGAGGAAAAGATAGCGGAAAGGACTGCAATACTAAAAGCTTTTATGTAAATGATATAATCAAATGAGATGATCATTTTATTTCCAGGTCCACTCATTCGGCCCGGTACAACTTCAATTTGGCCCATGATATGGCAAATGATATTTCCGATAAAAAGACCGACAATGCCCCCCAAAATTCCTAAGAGAATACCTTGATTAAAAAAAAGTTTAATAATATCAGACGGAGAAAATCCCATGGATCGTAAGATCGCAATGTCGCGTTTCTTTTGGTTCACAAGAATACTTAAAATATTATAGATCCCAAAACCAGCGACAATGATGATAGCGATTGTCATGGAGTTTCTTACGATATCTTGAGTCTTAAACACAGAGAGAATAGAGGCCGATGATTCTTGCCAAGGAAGTATTTTATCAGTGGAGGATAATTTCCAAGCTTCGGCCTTGATTTGGGCCTCATTTGGATTAAAAAGCTTTATCGCTATATCTGTTATCTCACTTGGTCTTCCTCTTAATTTTTGAGCATCAACGAGAGAACTAAAAGCCGTAGTCTCATCAATCCCTTTAATTCCCGTTTCAAAAACGCCCACTATTTTAAAAGGCTGGGGAGCTGTATTTCCTGTCGAGATAAGAAGAGTTTCTGACAAACGAGTGCCAAGTTGCTCCATCAGTTTTGATCCAATAATAAGCCTGTTTCCAGAATTACCAAGATCTCTAAATGAACCAATCTTCATATAATTTTCGATATTCGTGACTTTCATCTGACGCTCAAACTGAGAACCAATAATTCGTCCTGTTCGAGTGACTTTCGATTGAGTGAAAATGACTTGAGAAACGACTTGCGGAGAATAGGCTGCAACCTCTTGATCCTGATCAAGCATCGCAAACCAGCCCATCGGGTACTCAATTTTTGACGAGTCTTTTCTGCCAGATGGGGGAAGGCTCCAAAAAACGTGCATCACTCCTGGAAAAGCTTTTAAACTATCCTTCGTGAGTAGTTCTTCTCTAGCTGAAACTCTAATATGGGCTTCGTTATTCACTAGTTGTTCTAGGATAAAATTCTGAAATCCCAGCATCATGCCCGAGATTGAAACATAAGCAGCTGTCCCAATCGTTATGCCTAATAAGATAAGAAAGCTTTGTTTCTTCCTGGCGAGTAAGTGGCGTAAGCTTAAAAACATCATGGCAAAATAATCTCATCAGATGAAAGGAGAGGAGGTGAGAGGATTTCAGCTTTTTCTTGATCGAGGAGGCCCAGCTCTACTTTTAATTTACTCTTTTTACCATCACGTTTAATAAGGAGATGACCATTGGCAATGGCCTTAAGTGGAACGAGAGTCACAGATTTTTTTCGGGCCACTTCAAAGGCCACGTCTGCTGACATTCCAGGTAAAATACCTTTCGGCCATTCAGGCACTAGAACTTTTGCAATGAATTGATCATTTTTTGGATAGATGGTTGATATTTCTCCCCATATTTTTTTGTTCCTAAAAAATTCAAAGCTAATTTCTGCTTTTAAACCTGTACGTAATTTCATGGCCCCTTGTTGCTCAAGTGAAACTTCAAGATAAAGATGATTTAAGTCAGTGAGGCTTAAAATAGTTGTTTGAGGAAAAAGATTCTGTGAAATAGGGACAGGAATGTCTGTAATCTTGCCTGCAAAGGGTGAGTAGTAAATAGATCCTTGATCGGTAAGAAAGAGCTTCGCACCCTTTTTTACATCCTCACCTTCTGAAACATAAAATTCTTTCACCGATGATAATATTGCAGCCTTCGCCTCATAATGATTTTCCGATTTAATGATGCCTAAACCGTAGACGGCCTCGATGACATCTCCCTGATTAGGATGAATGATTTTTTCTCTACAAGATAATAAGAGAAAGATAAACCAGAGTGGTCTTAGGATTTTCATGATTTATTCCAAATGAAATAGAAAATAATTACCAGTCTATTGGAAAATAATCTTTTAGAAACTTTCCGCACCAGTGTTTGCCAGTATTGATGCCATCAAAGACCGGGTCAATCACCCTGGCCGCTCCATCAACAATATCGAGAGGTGGTTGAAAGTCATGGAGCTTTTGCTTCTTCTCTGAAAGCTCAGCTGGATCTTCATCTGTGACCCATCCTGTGTCAACAGCATTAATATAAATACCATCTTTAGCAAAATCAGTTGCTGCTGTGTGAGTCATCATATTTAGAGCAGCTTTGGCCATATTAGTATGAGGGTGTCTGTCTTCTTTATAGAAGCGATGGAATTTACCCTCCATGGCAGAAACATTCACGATGTGTTTTTTACCGGTGTAATCTCGTCGCATTAAATGAATGAGTTCATTAATTAAAACAAAGGGGGCGACAGCGTTAACAAGCTGAACTTCGAGCATCTCCACGGTGTGGACTTCACCCATGCGGTGACGCCAGCTATTCGTTTTTCTCAAATCAACTTGTTGAAGATCTGCATCAAGTTGCCCAACAGGAAAGACTTCCTCAGTCACAAGTGAGTTATCAAAACTATAAGGAATTTGAGAGAGTTGTGCGGAGGCCCTCAGTCCAATTCCTGGGGCCCTATCATTCCAGGCCACAGGAACGTTTTTATTGTAACCCAAGTCTACACCCTGAAGTCTATTTACGCACTGTTGGTATTCACCTAAAAGCATGGCCGCTTCTTTTGGAAGTTCTTCAATTGATTTCAATTCATTCTCCATCAAATGAGTGTAGAAGCCAGCAGGCCGTCGAACTGTTTGTGCGGCATTATTGATCAGAATATCGAGTCGCTTATATTTCTGTTCGATGTAGCGGCAAAAGATTTCAACACTTGGAGTGTGACGTAGATCAAGTCCGTAAATTCTTAAGCGATCTTTCCAATCCGAGTAGTCTTTTTCTTTACTATAACGAAGAGCTGAATCTACCGGAAAGCGCGTGGTCGCAATAACAGTGGCCCCTGCACGAAGCATCATGAGAGTTGTGTGGTAACCAATTTTTAAACGTGAACCTGTGATGAGGGCAACTTGACCAGTGAGGTCTGCGGTCTGAAATCTCTTGGTGTAGTTAAGATCTGCACAAGTCGGACACATCGTATCGTAGAAGTGATGAACCTTGGTGAACTTTGCTCTACAAACATAACAATCGTGGGGAGTGGCATATTCGTTGGTTTCTTCACGCTCGAGTTGCTCATCCCAACCTATCTGTTCAGGTGCGGAGAAAACATTCACTTCGCGAGCACTGCGAATACCTGTTATTTTTCTGGCCGCTCGATTGGCCTCTTTTTCTCTTTGCTTCCTGAGCTTTTTTACGTCCTTGTCTCTTTTTCTCGCCTCTTCACGATCAGGGCGTGAGATAGCTCCGCAGGCCTTAAACATCGTGATTCTTTGATCATGAGTCAGGAGAGTGAGCTGTTCACTTTTTTCTGCAAAACTTTGTATAAGTTTTAAGGCTGCCTCGATTTCTTCATTCGAGAATTCGGTTTTAATCAAATCGTCATTATCATTCATGGCGAGTATCTAACATTGTGGGTTAGATTTAGGCAAGAAATTGCTCGACCTTGGCCTTGATGAGAGACTCAACTTCTTCCCTCTCAAGATTCAGTTTTGCCTTGAGCCAAAGAGCTAAGTCCTCGGGAAGTGGTGCAATGAAATTGGTCATCTTGTCTTTGGGGTAAGTTAGTCTGAGGGCCGTGGCGTGGAGAGCGTGTCTGGGAATTTCTAATAGGTCATGATCCTCTGGTGTCGCCAGATGATCTTTGAATCTCATAAAGACTCCTGGATCTCCGTTGTAAAGCTTTTCACCAAGCAGGGGGTACCCATTTTCCGAAGCATGAACTCGGATCTGATGCTGCCTCCCAGTTAAAGGAAAGGCCATCGCCAGAACGTAATTATCTTTTTCTAAAAGTAATTCAAAATAAGTTTCTGATTCTTTGCCGAACTCAGAATCTTCTGACCACACGGACATCATGCCGCGAGGGATTTTTCCTTCTTCGCGATCCATGCGCTGTTTGGCCGTAAAGGGAAAGTGAAGTGCTCCAGGCTTTTTATGAGCGATAAAAAAATAACATTTGCGAACTTTATCCTCTTCAAAAAGGAGGGAGACTCTTTGTGAAACTTTGGGATTTTTTCCAAGGAGTAAAAGCCCTGATGTTTCCCGGTCAATGCGATGGATGGAGTGGATAGTTTTTTTATAAATAGTTTCAAAAAAAACGGTCGCACAGTAAAAGAGATTTTTTCCCGCAGGATGGGTAATCATGAACGGAGGTTTATTAATAACGAGTAGTTCTTCATCTTCAAAAACAATTCCCGGTTTCTGATCTCTAGGGACTGGGACTCCATGCCAATACTCATCTTCAATCATGCCATCATTATGGGTCGTAATAGTCACTTTTTCACCATAATGAACTTTAACACTTGGTTTGTGTGGAGGTTTTCTGCCATGAATTTCTACTTCACCTTTTTCTATTTTTTTCTTTAAGTATTCTCGTGAAAGGGTGGGCATGCATTTATGGACAAATTGATCGAGGCGCCACCCATCCTGCTCTTGTTGAACAGGATGGGTGACAACATATTTTTCTGTACTAAAAGATTTCTCTATTTCGCTCATTTTTGAGTTTCATAGCGCATTTTAAGTAAATACTGAAGACTAGAAATCGCTCCGTCCTCAGAATAATGATATTTTTTCTGCATAGTCTGAATAATGCCTGAGATTAAATCACGAATATTTGATTCAAGCCCTTGAGGAGTCGCTTCTTTTTTCTCAGCAAGAAAAAGTACTAAATTTGTCGCTATACGATCAATAATCTTTTTTTGTTCTTTTCTAAAAGACTCTTGGAGTAGGTCCACTAAGTCTTCGAAGACTTTAGAGTAAAGTATTTGCTTCCCTGGATTATCTAGAGCGTAGGCACCAAGACGGGCAATTAAATTAGATCTGAATTTTTCCGGAGCTTCGTTGATATGGACATTTGACTCAAACTCTTTGATAAAAAATGAATCCGGAGTTTCAAATTTTCCTGTGACAGCGTTTTTAACTTTTTCACCCTTAATGACAGCATTTATGCTCAGAATATATTTAGCGATATAATCCTCGTATGATCGCTCATCAACCAATCCGAGAGATTCTCTTACCTCTGTGTCTAAAAGATTCAGACAGTATTCTTCTATCATTTCTAAAAAACGAGTGGGATGGTGATAATCATTATGAGGTGTAATATTTAGGAAATCATATTCAGATTTTTTATCATTAAGAATTTTTAAGTAATCAATAACTTCAACAAAAGAGATATTCTTATGGGCGTAGGCGAGATCATAAATGATTTGCTTGACCTCTCTGGGGGATATACCGAACTTCCCCTCGTACATGGAGTCATTTTCATATTCATTAAAAACTTCGTCATATCCACCTTTAAGGATTTGTCTTGATTCAGAATCTAAAACATCGGGTGTTAACTTATCAGCATAGAAAAGACATTTTTCAAGAGGCGATAGCGCTTCTGCAATAACACCTAGTTTGGCATCCCTAAAGTTTTTTGCGTTTGGCGACCTCATTCGAGTCATAATAGACCAAAGGCAGAGGGCGCTGAGACTATGGGGTTCAAAATTCGCTTGTTCTTTAATTTTACTGATCTGTTCTTGATAAATTTTTGCTTCATCCCTGTAGCTCATCAGGTAGGGAACCTTAAGAAAATTAAATCTTCCCTTAAATGAGTTATAGTCGGGATGTTGTTTAAAAGCAGAAAAATGAATTTCATTAGAAGAGCCGATAAAGAAGATATCGAGCTCAGTTAGTATCCCTTGGAGATTAATAGTTTTAGATTCCATCGTCATAAGGAGATACTTAAAGGTATCCAGGGGGCGCTTCAGGAGGTCTGAAAACTCTAAAATACCCCTATTCGCAAGGACGACCTCACCAGAAAGTGAGAATAAGTTTAATGACTGGAGACTTGGAGGAAGTGATGCGAGCCTTCTATCCATCGTAATTTGTTGAAGGTGAGCATCTACATGGAGCTGTGGCTCAATGGTTGTGGCGCCAATGGAATAACGTCTGTTAATGAAGAGACGCTCGATTCTGATGTGCTTATAAACTTCCTTGAAATCACCCTTGTAACTCTTAAGGAGGGCATCAAAAATAAGCTTGTTTCGCTGAGAAAGGTCTCCATTATAGAGATAAGATTTTTTGATTTCTTCAAGTCGTTGAGAATCTTTTTTAAAAGCTTCTTCAATCAGTTTTTGACGAGTTTTTTTAGGGATCAATAACAGAGGGTGATCCTTGAGTTCTGATGTCATAATGGCGCTGATGTCTTTATCCTCAAGAAAGGCATAGGAGTTGAGGTTTCGATCTGAATAGCCACCAGAGAGTCCTAGGGAACCCTTTACAAATTGATCGATGGGGAAAATCCAGCTAAATGAAAAAAGTGATCCTTCATCAGTTGCAGCATAATCTTCTGTCGCAAGCATGATTTTCTTGATGAGGCTCGATTTCGACGATCCGTTTGGGCCTATGAGTAAAATAAATTTATTATTAAACCCTTCTTCCATAAAATTTTGAAGGTATTGATAAATTTTCTTTTGAGTTCTGACTTGGCCATGAACTGGAGGAGCATCAGCATGCTCTTTTTTAAATAATTTAAATTTCCCATCCTCATCTTTGCCAAAATAATCAAACATCTCTTTCAGGTATATATTTGTTGGTCTGAGTTCTTTTTGAGGATTTTTTTCAAAGAGATTCATGTAATCATCAAAAGAAAGTAAATTTATATATCGACCCTCTTCTTTGCTCACTTCTTCAAGCCATTTCATATGTTTTCCTAGGAAAAGTTATAACATCTTGATTATACCAAAGAAGTTCATTGATGAGAGCAGACGCTTTTCTAGGCAGAAATGGTGCGTTCAAAATAAACATGCAAGTCTTTTAATCAACTGCTCCATGTTTACTTTGGTCAAATTGATTCAAGGGGGTATAAAATGGAGAGGTTCAAATTTTTTAAGGTGTCTTTAAGTTGAATAGAAAATCCAAAGTATTACCAAAGTTAATTTTCTCGATGTGTATTTTGAGTATTGGCTCAATCATTTATCTTTTTTTTAGGCCTAAATCTGATCTAAAACCCCGAATTAAAAAATCGGCTGAGACTCAAATCGTTATTTCTCATCTCCTTGAGGCCGCTCTTCCCAAAATTCAGCATCTTTGGGAGGAGGGAGATAAGTTTATCAAAAAAGATGGGCTTTCCTGTCCTCAGGAAATTATTTTTGACAAGAAAGTTGGTCGAAGTTACTTCCAGTGCCAGCCACATTTTTGGCAATGCTTCTGGGAAGGTGGAGTTCAAAAAGATAATTTTTTAAAAATTGAAATGCATGGTGAAGTTTATCACCTGAGAGCTCGTTCAAATTTTCCCAAAATTCAAAGTTACTCGGATTCTCCCAGATTTTATAAGATCGTGAAGGGGCCATTAAAGGGCATGAATTTTCATTATGGACTGATGGTCGATGTTTTTTTTGATGAGTTTCCCGATAAAACATTGTCCCTGATTTTAACAGATACTTGCCGTGATACTTTCCTTCCTGAAAATATATATGCTCATGTCTTGCAAGAAAAAAAATCTCAAGAACGAGTATTTTTATGGGATAACGTTAATCGTAAGATTTTTATTGATAAGTTCTATGTTTCTAATCAAATGGTTAATGATTGGCGATTACAAATTGGTGAAAAAGAAAAAATTATTGCAGATCGATTGAAGTGGCCATTGCCGGCGATTATTTCACGAAGGGAACAAGTTGCTTATTGCTCCTTTTGGGGTAAAAGAGTTTTAGAGGCAGAGCTCTTTCATGCTGCCTCAATGACTCCTATTGATTTAAAAGATCCATTAAACTCTTGGACAAACATACCCCAGACTCCGTGGCAAAGAGATTTAAGTAAAACTTTTCTTGGTATGGCGAGAATTAATCCAGATTATCAATTAACACCACTTGATTGTCAGTTGGCCCAAGTAGAGGGATGTAACGAAAAATTCTATGCTACAGATTCAGTTTCTTGGATGGGGATGAATTATTCGCTGGGTTTCTATCCGGAGGTTTTAAAAAATAATCTTGAACCAAAAAATAATCTAAAACTATCCTCACGATTTAGATCTGCAGAGTCAGAAGTCCATGAATTAGGTTATCTTACTCAGTGGCAAGAAAATTCTTCAAGTGAATTACCTGTTGCTTTTCGCTGTTATGAAGAGGTTTCTTTATGATAGCCATTTTTATTCTTTTTTTTCAGATCGTTTGGGCCCAAATGCCAGAGCAGTGGAATAACAGCCTCAGGATTGTGGAAAAGCATGAATTTTATGTAAATAATGAGGCCATAGTGAAACCTCGAGATTCGTGGCAGGTTCTCTTTGGTATTGTCTATAAAGATTCTTTCTTAAAAGAAGTCAAAGACTGTGTTTATTACTATGTTCCTGGTGTTAATCCTGGTGCCTTAAAAATCAAAAAAGTATCTCTAGAGCTTAAGTGTGATCAATTCATATTTGAATCTGGTGATATCGAATGGACAGATTTAAAATCACTTCAATATTCATTTGAATATAATAGTTTAACCCTTCTCTTCACGCTCAAAGATTTCTCAATTGAAAAATGGCAAGTTTCCCTGCTCAGTACTTATAAAAACCCCATCCCCAAATTATTTATGTCTTCTGCCGAATATCGATCTGGTGCTGTCGTTATTCAAGGTTTTCAAGGACGAGATGTCACATTGGGATCGTTATCTTTAACGTCCTTAAAAAATGGGGATATTTGCCACCGGGTGGACGAAAATTGCAAAGAAGTTGCGCCATCAAATTGTTCATCTTGCGAGAGTGGATGGTATGAAATTCCAAATGGATGTAAGGAGTCACCAAAATTTTGTGGACTCCATCTTTGCGGTGGAAAACATCAACCGGCCTGTCGTCGAGGAATGATCTATCAAAAAAAGAGACTCGATTTTGGATGCCGGGGTGATCAGAGCTTTGTTTATTGTCAAAAAGGTTTAAAAGTTCAATGCCAGGGAAATCTAGCGTACTGTCTCTAAAGCAGACATCGAACTAGAGATCTCATCACTTTCATTTGTTTGATCCGGCCAACTCATATGATTATATGAAACTGTCGTACTCTTCGTGACATGAGATCTTAAGTCGGGATGATTTATGACATCTTTAATATTTGCCAATATTCTATATTTCTCATCTGGCCTAATGGGAAGACCCTTGATGAGGAGTTCAATTTTATCACCTCTGAGTAAAAAAGGATTTGGAAACCATCGCTTCATTCTTGTTTTATGATTAAAATCTTTTTCAAGAATTTGCATGAGCTCTTTTCCACTAAACTCTAGGGCCAATAATTTTGATTCAGTATGACGACCTGAAACAAAGGATAGATCTCCTTGTTTTGAATCAAGATTCATCCTCACAAAAGGGATGATAGAAGGCGCTTCATGATTCGCTTGAGGTGAAGAATTTTTGAGTTCAGATGGGATAGTAGAGTCAGGCTTAATTAATTCCCCTAAAAAACGCGCCTCAATTAATTCATGGTGATCAACAGACTGGTCTGCTGAGTAGCAATCATTCGTTTCCTTGAAGAATTTTTGACAGAATAATATGGGCTGGTGAACAAGCGTTTGATCTTTTTTTAATTTTCCGGTTTTTTTATCAAAAAAGAATTCTGCGAAGGCAAAGCCTCTGCCTTGGCTGAGACCATTCAAAATGAGAGTTTCACCGACATAATTGACCGTTTTATGCTCAGTTCTGCCAGTGATCACAAGGTCAACCAGTTGAGGAGGAAGTCTTTTAAGCCATTCTCCCGTTGGATTTGTCAGGTTACATCTATCGGCCTTCCTAGGTTCAAAATTTACTTTAGGTAGCGGAAGATTAAGTTTTTGAGAGAGCTCTTCACCACAGATGATATTTTGGTTTGTCATAACGACAACAAGTTCCGCGCCTTGAGATCTTAGCAAGCGGGCCGATCGTAAGGTTGATTGGGTCATATCTTCAATAAAAAGCCCTAGCCGGCCATCAACAGAGGTTAGAGAAGAGATATCATCTGGGATAATGCCAATAATTCCAATTTTAATCCCATTCACTTCTTTAATCAGAGAAGGGGATGTACCCGGCCAATTAACTGGTTGGGCCGTTTTAATATCCCAAATGTTATTGATGAGAACTGGAATTTTATTTTTTTTGATATAGTTTTGAATGAAGTCAGGAAAATTTTTAAAGTTTTTTGGAAATTTGAAATTAAAATCATCTAGGCCAATCGTCAGAGCATCATAATTCATGTGCTCGTAGAAAATTTTTGTTTGATCAAGATTTTTACTATCTAAGGGAAGAATATTACCTGAATCGAGCAGGATGACATCACGATATTTTTTTTTAAGCGTTTTAAAATAGGAACTTATATAATCTGCTCCGCCAAGATTGATTTTTTTTGGAGATTCATTATGCTTGTCTTTAATTTCTAAAAGAGTTGAATGATAAAAACCTTGGAGGTCATTAGTTGCTGCAATAACAATTCTTTTATATTTTTTTTCATCAAAAGAAATTGGTTTCCCTGGGTGAGAGTAAAGTTCTGAGTGGCCTTGGGTGACCTGATTATCAAATTGATCTTTTTTAAAAGAACAGGCGGAAAGCACAATCAGTAATAATAAGTATTTAAAATTCATGCTAGAATTATAGGGATTTAATGGTCAAAGCGGTGAATTTTTCATTTGATTAATGAAATATTTACAAGGGAGTTATCTTGAGAATTGTTTTAATCACTGGGGCAACATCAGGTTTTGGTAAGTTAATGACTCAAACCTTTCTTGCCCATGGAGATTTAGTTGTAGCAACTGGTAGAAATTTAAAACAACGTAGAGAAATCTTTGAGGAAGAGCGTGAAAAGTTTGGGGACCGCTTAGTCGAATTTGACCTAGATGTGAGAAATGAGCATCAAGTTTTAGAAGTAGCCAATATTATTGAAGAAAAGTTCAGTTCATTAGATATTCTTATTAATAATGCGGGCTACGGTCTCTTTGGTGCCTTGGAGGATTTTTCAAACGAGCAAATAAAAGAGCAAATGGATGTTAATTTCTATGGAACCGTCCTTATGACGAGGTCTTTTCTTCCGCTTTTAAGAAAAAAACAGGGTAAAATTTTTAATTTTTCTTCAGTCTTCGGTTTCATGGGATTTCCTTTAACGAGTCTGTACTGTGCCTCTAAATTTGCCGTAGAAGGATTGAGCGAATCATTAAGACTAGAACTTTCTTCATTTGGTGTGCAGATTTGTCTCATTCAACCAGGCGGATTTAGAACAGATTTTGGGAAAAACCTCATTTGGAATTTTAAAAATGAACATTCGATCTATGATCGATCTTTAAGAAATTATCAGAATCTTCATGACTATTTTGCCGCAAAAAAGAAGCAACATCCCCTTGAAGTTGCGAATGGCGTTTTGAAATTATCAAAACTTAAAAGAATTCCTATGCGCAAGGTTTTTGGCCAGGATGGAAAGTTTAGTTATTTATTAAAGACTTTTGTACCGGAGTCTCTCTATTTTATTTTCTTTGAGAAAATTATAAATAAATTCTTCAATAAGCCTTAATTTTCTTTAATTTATTAAAAGCTTGAGCAAGCGCTTTTAATATCATTTCATAATCATTTTGATTTTGGTGATAACTTAGTGAAAGGCGAATGACTCCGCGGCCAATATCATCTTCGATTTTCATTTCTTTCAGAACATGTGAAGTCTCAGGTTGATTGTCCGAGCAAGCAGCTGATGTTGTGACAAAAATATTATGAGATTCAAGTTCTATCTGAATTGCCTGTCCATGAATGCCTGGATAACTGATGAGACTTGTTCCGGCGAGCCTCTGAGCGTTTTCACCGATAATACGGCAATCGAGAAAATCTTTTTTTAGCTCAGCTTCAAATTTCTTTCTGGCCTCCTCTAAAAGAGGAAGTTTATTTTTATTCTTCATGAAATCATCGAGGGCAACGGCCAATGTTTCAATCGCCATGTAGTTCTGAGTGCCTCCTCTCAAGCCTCTCTCTTGATGACTCCCAAATATATAGGACCTTAATAAGGTTGGGTTTTTGGCCAGAATAAATCCACTACCTGTTAAGGCCCCTACTTTGTGACCAGAGCAAACAGCAAAATCTATACCCGAATCTTCAAAATGGAAGTCACCTTTTCCAATAAGTTGAGTTGTGTCGGAGAAAAAAAGAATATTATTTTCTTGGCACAATTGAGATATATCCCTGATCGGCTGAAGAGCTCCGGTTTCATTATTGGCCGCCATGATTGTAACGAGAGCAATAGAGGAATTGAATTCATGAATTAATTTATAAAGGGATTCAAGCTCTATGACACCATCCTGATTCACATCCACTTTTTTAATTTCAAATCCTCTGCGCTCTTCATAATATTTTAAAGCAGAGGGGATGACAGCATGCTCGATCCCCGAGGCTATGATGATTTTTTTATTCTTTGGAGCATATTCTAGGCAAGAAAAGAGTATGTGTGAAATGCCCTCAGATGATCCTGAATTAAAAAAAATTTGATCAGGGTAGCAACCCACTGACTTTGAAATGACTTCTCTGCATTTTTCAATCCCTGAATAAATTTTTTGTCCCATTGAGTGAATAGCATTTGGATTTGCAAAAAGATCAGTTTCCAATCTTCTTTTCAAATAATCCTTTACACAAGGGAGGAGGGGAGCAGAGCCGTTGTAGTCAGCGTATATCATGATCTCATTCCTAGGATATTGAAAGCATTTGATCTAAAGCTTTGAGTGCGAATTTTTTTGTTTTTTCATCAACCTTAATTTGATTTATAGGCTGACCCCTTTCAATGGCACGAAAACTTTCAAGAAGCCATCTCGGCCTCACTCTATACATTGTTGTACAAAGGCATTGGTAGGGCGAAAGGGATGTAATATTTAAATGCGGATATTTCTCTGATAAGCGATTTACGAGATTGATCTCTGTTCCGACGGCAAACTTAGTCCCTGGTTTTGCCTCTTTAATCTTATTAATAATGAATGATGTTGAGCCTGCGAGATCAGCTCCTTGGACAACTTCAAAATTACATTCAGGATGAACAATAAGAATTCGATCTGGTTCTTTTTCTCGCCACATCTTAATATGTTCTGCTGTAAAACCCTGATGGACTGAACAGAATCCATACCACAAGATAATTTTGGCTTTTTGGATTTTCTCTGGAGTTAATCCGCCAAATCTGAGTCGAGGGTCATAAACAACCATCTCCTCAAGTTTTATACCTAGTTTAAAACAAGTGTTTCGTCCGAGGTGTTGATCGGGAAAAAAGAGAAGCTTCTCTCCTTGGTTTAGACCCCAGGAAATAATTTTTTCAGCATTTGAAGACGTGCATATGGAGCCATCATGCTCCCCAACAAAGCTTTTGAGTGCCGCTGAACAATTGATATAAGTGATTGGTATAATCTTTTCTTGAGTGCATGAAGTGATATAGTCCCAAGCAACGTCTATCTCTCTTCTGTTGGCCATATCGGCCATTGAGCATCCGGCCCGCAAATCTGGAAGTATAACTTTTTGTTGATCAGAAGTTAACATGTCAGCTGTTTCTGCCATGAAGTGCACACCACAAAAAATAATATGTTCTGCCGTTTTTATCTCTGCCGCTTTTTTGGCAAGTTCCAGGGAGTCGCCGGTGATATCAGCAAAAGAGATAACGTCATTTTGTTGGTAGTGATGTCCCAGGACGACGACCTTATCTCCTAGGCGTTTTTTAATTAAAGAAAGTTCTTCAAGAACTTTTTCATCATTCAGTTCGCTTTCTGGTATTTGCGGTAGATGGTCAGATGTTTTCAAATCATCATAAATATCGATCATAAAAATCCCCAAAAAATTTGTGCTCACTGTACTCCTCCTAGGAGAAAGGGGCAAGAAAAGGGGCATTTTATTGATACGCGTCGGGCCAAATAGAAGTTTTTGGGCCACGCAGCACAAATCTTTTTATTTTTAATCACTTGGCCCTTTGACGAACCGTGACTCATTCCTTAGACTTTTCTTAGTAGGACCATTAACGAACCACTCTTCATGGGAGAAGGGAATGAAAATTATCACGATCGGTAATAACAAAGGTGGCGTGGGTAAAACCATGCAGTGCTTTCAACTCGTCTGTCATTTGGCCAATCTAGGTCACAAGGTACTTGCGATTGATCTCGATTCTCAAGCTAATTTAAGTTCAACTCTAGGAGTGAACATTCAACGTACTCTTATTCCAGAGTGGCTCATCGGAGATGTAAAAATTGATGAGATCATGGTTGATGCTGTTGGTGATTATGATTTTTATAAAAACATAAAACTGATTGCTTCAAGTCGACACATGGCCAATCTTGCTAAGCTTCTTATTCTTTCTGAGTCTGAAGTCAGAAAAAATGCTGGCCGTAAAGAAAGACTCATGAAGCTTCGTTTGAAAGAAGTAGAAGAGCAGTTTGATTACGTTGTGATCGATACTCCTCCAATGCTTGGCGATGAGCTTATTATGTCTCTCGTAGCCTCTCATCTGATTCTTATTCCAACTCAAGCTCAAGATTACTCAATCGATGGTCTTGAAGAGCTTATGGATACATTTGAAATCATCAAAGAAACAGAAAATCCATCACTCGAGTTTTCAATTATTCCTTCTATGGTTAATCCTCGTAGAAAAATAGAGCGTCAACGCTTAGAAGAGCTCTCTCAGTCGTTCAATGTGACTCCAACGATCCGCAATCTCGTTGATATGCAAGAATCAGTTGCGATGAAAAAACCGGTTTTCATGTTTGGAAATCAGTCTAAAGGCAAGAATGATTATCAGGCACTTTGGAGTTCATTAGGTTTAAATTAAATTTAATTTTTAAGTTTAGTATTTTAAGGAGAGGCTATGGCCAAGGAATTTACTGCAAGGATTTCTAAGCGTGAACGTCGAGTGACTGACATTACAACTGGAATTGATGAAAAGATTTTACTCGCGAATGATCAAAAACTTTTGCGAGGAGCTCAGCTCGCTAATATCCAACTGAAAGATATTGTAGTTAGAGAACAAGTTCGAACAAAGTTTAACGATGATTCACTTCGTGAGTTAGCTGAAAATATTAAAGTCAATGGATTGATTCAACCTCTTGTTCTTCATCGCGAAGGCGATAAATTTGTCCTGATTTGTGGTGAAAGACGTTTTAGAGCAATGAGTTTAATTGAACTGCCTGAAGCTCCATGTTTTATTTTAGAAAATAAGACTAAAGAAGAGCTCATGGCCATCCAGTTCTCTGAGAACCAAGCGAGAGAGGATCTTCACTATATTGATCAAGCCGATTCAATTTACGGATACCAGAAATTAACAGGAACTTCAGAAAGAAAAATTACAGCTGCTCTTGGTATTTCTAAATCAGAAGTTCATCGTTGCTTAATGATTGCTAAACTTCCAAAAGATATCAAGGAAGCCGCTAAGATATTCAATACTGAAAAGTATGTTCTGTTAGAATGGGATGAATTACCGAAGAATGAATTCAAAGATGAGATAAAAGAAAAGATTCTTGCTGGCGATATTACAAAAAGACTTCAATTGAAGAGAATTATTTCTCAGCTAAAAATTGAAAAACCTAAAAAGAAAAGAGAAGATTCAGTTGAGAAACTCATGAAGGTTTTAAAGACCCAAATGAAGGATCCCAAACTTCAGGCGCGAGCCAGGGAAATGATGAAGGAATTAGTAGGTGAACGGATTCACTAGAAAGAGCCCTCGAAAGAGGGCTTTTTTATTTTGGCGAATTGGCATCCCCCTTGCTCAGTAAGAGGAAAGAGGGGAGAAGAGGTCTTCTTTAAGTTGTTAAAAAACAATGACTTAAGTCGGTTCTCTGGGCCAAGTTATGAACGAATTTTGGTTAAAAATTAATCACTATCAAATGATTAGACATCTTTGTCTATCTTTGGCGTTTATATCGAGTCTGGCCAGTGCTCAGCCTTTTCGTCATCCTGCGAGTTATGTGCCTGATGATGACGTTATTGTGACTCCAGTCGATAATCAAATTTCACTTTATCAGCAGTACATTTCATCTGATGAGAGTGTTGATGTTGTAAGGGCGAGAAACCAAATTAAAGTCTGGAATGATAATCAAGTTTTTGCTGATCAATATGGCCTAAGCACTGATCTCGCTGGTTCATCTTCATTTGTGCCCACACCTGAGCAAAAGTGGGAATATTTTAATGATAAATATCTTAGATACTTGAGGCAAAAAGGTGAGAGACCTGTTCAGCAGATGCCACAAACTTGGTATCAAGAATATAGAGCTTCGAACGAAATTGATACCATTGATGAAATGGAAGCTCGTTTTAAAAGCACAAATAAGAAATCTTCAACAGGCAATGTTTTACCAGATTCATTACAGGCCAAAGAAGTGAGCGTGTGGAAAAAAACCACTTTTATATTTCAACCACGAGTAGATCAAGGGTTAGTCATTGTTGGTTTTAGAACCCCATTTGCCTATGCGCGGGCCTGGGTTGGTGTGAATGGAAGAACTGAGGTCAACGTTCAGCAAGACTATAAATCGATTGGATTGAGGGCCATGTTTAACTATTATGCTGATAGTGGTGAGTACTTCACCTCTGTTGACCAACGAATCATTGATAATGTTTACGCGCGCTATACCAGAAATTACCGCCCTGACTCAAATATTCAAGATGATACGATCATGCTGCTTTATGGCAAACAGTTCTAATTTTCTGCCTTTTTCCTAGCCTGAAAATTCCTCTAAGAGTAGTATAAGCCCAAAATTTTCACTTCTACATTGGAGTTTTCATGAGTCTCTTCGAGAGTCCATTTTTCCAAGATGCTTACTCCCAGCTTGAGTCTGCTGGGACAAAAATGAACATGGATCCAAACGTTCTTGAACGTTTGAAATATCCTAAGCGCGCACTTCAAGTTTCTGTTCCTGTTCGTTTAGATGACGGAACAGTTAAAGTTTTTGAAGGTTACCGTGTTCAGCACAATATGACGTTGGGCCCAGGTAAAGGGGGAATTCGTTTTCATCCTCATGTGAGTCTTTCTGAAACAGCTGCACTTGCGATGCTCATGACTTTTAAATGTGCTCTTGTTGGTCTTCCACTTGGTGGCGCCAAGGGTGGTATTAAAGTTGATCCGAATGATCTTTCTCGTGCAGAACTTCAGGCGATGACTCGTCGTTATACAACTGAAATTGCCATGATTATTGGACCAGATAAAGATGTACCAGCTCCAGATATTGGGACTGATGGACAGACAATGGCGTGGTTGATGGATACCTATTCACAACTTAATGGTTATGCCGTTCCTGGAGTTGTAACGGGTAAACCAATTGCAATTGGTGGATCTCTAGGAAGAGCTGAATCAACTGGTAAAGGTGTTGTTTTCTGTATCAATTTTGCCTACGAAAAATTGAATAAAAAGATTTCAAATTCAACGACAGTTGCGATCCATGGTTTTGGTAAAGTTGGTGTTCCAGCAGCTGAAGACCTTGATGCACAAGGAGCAAAAATTGTAGCGATCTCTGATGTTTCAGGAGCGATTTACAATCCAAAAGGTTTGAATGTTAAAGAATGCGTAAAATGGATCAAAGAGCGCAAGCTTCTCCGTGATCTTCCGGGTGTTGAGCATATCTCTAATGAGCAACTTTTAGAGCTTGATGTTGATATTTTAATTCCTGCTGCGATTGATGGTGTTGTGACGAAAGAAAACGCTCACAAAGTAAAAGCAAAGATTATTGCTGAAGGGGCCAACGGTCCTCTTACTCATGAAGCAGTTGATATCATCACAGATCGCGGCGGACTTATTATTCCAGATATTCTTTGTAATGCTGGTGGTGTGATTGTGTCTTACTTTGAATGGGTTCAAGGTATGCAAATGTTCTTCTGGGACCTAGAAACAGTAAATACAAAGCTTCACGACATTATGAAGCTCTCTTTTGATAAAGTTTGGGCCTGTAAAGAGAAATACCAAGTGAATATGAAGCAAGCCGCTTTTATTGCGTCACTTGATCGTCTCCAAGGTGCCATGAGACTTCGTGGAATGTGGCCAGGTTAATAGTTAAAAGTTGATTTTCAGGGTGCCTTCGGGCACCCTTTTTTTATGCCTATTTTTTTTCTCCTCTATCCTCTTCTTTCATTTTCAAATGTCACTCTAAATGAAGTGACGACGACGGATAAAATTTCTTATTCCTTTAAAGCAGTTTGTTCAAAAATGGTTTCTCATGAGTCTCCTCTGATTGAGGTGATTTCCGCGAATGAATTAGATTGTATGGGGAAGAAAATTGCCGTAACAGATTTTTGTGAAAAAGAAAGATCTGCTGATCCCTATTATCTGAGGGCCTATGTTGATCAGAATTTAAAAAAAGTCATTTGTCACAGTGGAAAGAAAGTTATTTTTAAGTATCAATGTGTAAAACTCACTGATAAAAAATATTGCGAACAAGATCCTAAGTTAAGTTGCGGAGAAATCAAAAATAAAATGGCTAAAAGATTAGGCATTGTTCATGCATCCGTAACAAAAAATGAAAAAGGCATCAAAGAACTCAATTGCTATTTTGAATCTCAAACTTTCCAGTAAAAAAAATAAAGCAGAGAGTTACTTTGCTTTTTAATTCAGTCATTTAAATAAAAGATAATCTGGCCCCCTTTCTGTAGAGACCTTATTGGAGGTATCTATGGAAACTCAATTACAGACTTGTTACTTCACTAAGAAAGGCCCGGCCCTAGTGACTCTCTTCGGTTACGCAACAAAAAGTGTTCCAGGACTTGAAATCAATGGTCTTGGGAAATACGGCAAACAGATTAAAGAAAAAATTGTTTTTGTGACTCGAACTCGTCAGCTTCAGATTCCTCTAAAGCGCTTTGTCCTCAATGTTGAACTCACGGATGAATTAGGAGATCTCGAAAGTGCATCCGTAAAATGGCTTGAGTACCCACTTCTCCTTCATTACTGGTATCTGGCCGGACTTCTGCCTATTTCAAAACTTGATAATTGTATGGCGATTGGCTCACTTACTCCTAGTGGAGAAGTTCTAGAGCCCATTGATTCAACTGTAATTAATCTTTGTGATGAGCACGGATTGCATCTTATCGCTTCAAAAAATATTGATTCTCCAAATGGAGTTATTGATGGAAAAGACCTCTTTGGATCTATCACCGAACTTCGCTTTATGAGTGCTTAAATTGATAATGTGTATAATGTGTGTATAATATGGGGAGTTGGGTTATGCCCACGGTGTTTATGATTTATGGCTTTTGATTTTATTTTTATTCAAATGAAGAAAGTCGTATGCACATACATATTCAACAGCATCATAGAAGAGCAAAAATCTGGCTTGATACAATGGAATTTGCCAGTAATAACGGGTTCCCTGAGCATGATCTTTTTAAAATCAAAAGACTGGTGAGAAAAAATGAAGAAAAGTTCAAAAAAGCTTGGAAAGCGTATTTCAGATGAGGAATTATCCCGAGAGATAGATAGGGCCCTTGAGGCATCTGATAGGGATGTTAAAGTTCGTATCAATACATTTATTGATTATGACATTTATGAAGCCCTCAATGACGAAGCAGAAAGAACGGGACAAAAATATCAGACACTTTTAAATAAATATCTTCGGGCCGCTGTATTAAAAGAAGTTAATGAGAGTGACATCAAGGCGATTAAAATCGCCTTGGGTGTTAAATAGATAAGGTTTCGGCCAGTTTTTGGAATTCTAGAAAATTATGATCCGCTTTGGTGATGCACTCTTCGAGTGGCGCCATCAGAACTTTTCCTGCTCTTACAACAGTGACCATTGGAAATTTATTATCAATCAGGGATTGAACGGCCATATTGCCCATTTGAGAGGCAATAAAGCGGTCATTGGCCGTAGGTGAGCCTCCACGCTGAATATGGCCTAGAATGGCCACGTGGGCCTCAAGATGAAACATATCTTTGAGAACATGCTGAATATCATAACTGCGACCGGCCACTGGGCCCTCGGCCACGACGATAATAGAGGAGTCTTTGCCTCGGGCCATCCCACGTTGGATATCATCAGAAAGTTTCTGGTGGTTCACTTTTTCATGGGGGAGAAGAATATTTTCCGCCCCAGTACAGACTCCCACTTTAAGAGCGATGGCCGCAGAATTTCTTCCCATCACTTCAACAAGAAAAGTCCGAGCATGAGAATGAGCGGTATCACGAATTCTATCGATGGCTTCAATCGCCGTTTGAACGGCCGTATCAAAACCGATGGTGTATTCAGTTCCAGAAATATCATTATCAATTGTACCTGGTATCCCGACCACAGGAAATTGATGTTCATCCCATAGGGCCTTCGCTCCATTAAAAGATCCATCTCCTCCAATCACAATCAGAGCTTCAATACCTTGATGTTTCATAATATCAACGGCCTTAGCTCTGAATTCTTTTTTCATCCATTCAGGACATCGAGAAGTCTGAAGAATGGTTCCACCTCTTTGAATGATGTTTCCCACACTCGAAAGATTCATTGGTGTAAATTCGCCACGAAGAAGTCCTGCGTATCCGCGTTTAATCCCAGTGACTTTCATGCCATGATAAATGGCAGTCCTCACCACGGCCCTAATAGCACAGTTCATGCCGGGAGCATCTCCACCAGAACACAACAATCCAATATGACTAAAACTCATAATCATTCCTTAGACGAAAATTGTCTCACCTGTAAATTCTTGAGGCTTTGGTAAATTTAATATCTTTAAAACAGTTGGGGCCACATCTTTTAATGCTTTGATCTGAGCTTCTTTGTGAATCATGATATTTACGTCTCTAAGTTTTGGGTGCACGATACAGAAGGGAACATCAGCATCAGAGTGAGACGTATGCATTTGATGATCTTCATACTCCATTTGATCAGCATTCCCATGATCAGCTGTTAGAATCATCGTAATATTTTCGAGTTCACATTTTTCTTTTAATTTATGGATGCAGGAATCAAGGCTTTCAATCGCCTTAACGGCTGCAGAAAAATTTCCCGTATGCCCGACCATATCTGCATTGGCGAAATTGACGAGATAAAAAGTATAAGCCTTATTACTTAAAGCTTCGACCAATTTATCAGCAACTTCAAAGGCACTCATTTCTGGTTTTTGATCATATGTCTTCACTTCTCGAGGAGAAGGGACAAGGCAGCGATCCTCTCCCGCAAAAGGAACTTCTTCGCCTCCATTAAAAAAATAAGTCACATGAGCGTATTTTTCAGTTTCAGCGATCTTGAATTGTTTTTTCCCTAAGCGAGATAAATAGTCTGAAAGTGTCCCTTTAACTTTTTCTTTATCAAAAAGAATAGGAACTTCCGGGCACTCATCTTGTATATAAGGAGACATACAAAGATAAAATCCGGGTCTTACAAAGACCGGAAATTCAGAAAAGTTTTTCTCATTAAAGGCGAGACTGATCTGGCGCGCTCTATCAGGTCTAAAATTAAAAAAGAAAATACTATCATCCTGCTTTATCGCTCCATCCTGATTAAAAAGCGCAGGAGTGATGAATTCATCAAATAGACCATTTTTATATTCATTTAACACATAGGCTTCTGGTTTAAGACTGGTTTTTTCACCCTGGCCCGTCATCATCTTGTAGGCCTGCTGAATTTTTTCCCAGCGACGATCTCGATCCATTCCGATAGAGCGGCCTTGCATGCTGGCAAAAATGAAGCCTGGAGTTTGTAAAATTTCTTTTACATACTGAACGCCTCTATCCTTAGCGGTGTCTCGGCCATCCATGAAAGCATGAAGATAAATTTTTAAGTCACTGTAAGGGGAGAGTATTTTTAAAATTTCTTTGAGATGATTGATATGAGAATGAACGCCCCCATCCGAGAGAAGTCCCATGAGGTGAAGTCTCTTCGTCCCTTTTAAAGCATGATCAATCAGCTCTTTAAGTTTTGGCATATCTTTTAAAGTATTTTTTTCAATAGCTTCATTGATCCTGACGAGATCTTGGCGTACAGGTCTTCCAGCGCCTAAATTAATGTGACCAACCTCAGAGTTCCCGGCCACACCCTTGGGAAGACCGACGGCTTCACCACCCGGCTGAATCGTCGTTAAGGGGTAATGAGCAAAGATGTCATTCAGATTTGGTTTATGAGCGGCCTTAATTGCATTCTTGAGGTCTTTTGGGTTTTCTCCAAAGCCATCCATGATGACGAGGAGAACTCGAGGACTTAAACCTTGTATGGAATACATAGACTTTTCCTAGTTATGATAGGGGTGCCCTGTGCGAATGGTTTGGGCCCTATAAAGTTGTTCAACCAGAATAATTCTCGCCAATTTATGAGGGAAAGTCAGCTCAGAAAGGGAAAGACGCTCTTGGCAAAGTTTGAGAACTTCACTCGAAAATCCTTCTGCTCCAGCGATCATGAGAATAACTCGAGGCGATCGCTCGAGAATTCCAGAAAACCATTCTGAAAAAGCGACTGAAGTATACTTCTTTCCCCATTCACTGAGAGCAATCAGATGGCCCCCGCCGATTTCTTTGACTTTTTTTATGATAGCATCGCCTTCAGCTTCTTTATTCTCAGCGCTGGCCTTAACTTCATGAATAATCAGGTCTGGATTGGTGATTCTTTTAAGATAATCTGCTTCTATAGCTTCAAGATGAGAGTCTTTTAATTTGCCCACCACGATTAGGTGAATCTGGCGGGCCATAATTTAGAAATAACCTTTGAGGTCAGCTTTCTCAGAAGAAACAGTGGTTGGTTTACCAAAATAATATTCTTCAGGTATTTTAACTTGAGGGTTTTTTGCAAGAATCAGGTCGAGATCATAGACATCTCTCGCTGGGCCATTAAAAATATGCACAATAATATCGCCAGTATCTAGGAGGATCCAGTCTGCGGATTCATAACCCTCATAGCTCACAATTGAAGCCCCATGATTCTTGAGGTTCATTGAGATTTCATCAACCATCGCGCGGGCCTGAGTTGTATTTTGAGCAGTCGCAATAATGGAATAATCACAAAGGGCACTCGATTTTTTTAGATCAAAGATTTTAAGATTATCACCTTTATAGTTGGCCATGACCCAGGCAGAAGCCATTGCATGATTTAAAGGGAACTCAAAACTATTGTTTGAGATAATTTTATTAACTTCATTTTGTACGTATTCATTCATGGCCATAATTATGCCTCTTTAGTCCTTTCTTCTTCGATCATTTCTTTGGTTTTTAGCATGAGTTGCTTCAGGAGATCAATATTTCGTCCAGAGACCCCTGATATAGGTAAAACTCTTCTATCAAGTTGTAATTCCATGCTTGAGCGAAATTTTTCAATCTCTTCTTCCGTCATCGCATCGATTTTAGTTAAACAAACAATTTCTTTTTTATTCAACAGATCAGGGTTGAACTTCTCAAGCTCCTCCCGAACCGTCATATAAGCTTCTATGGCTTCATATTCCTCTAAGAACATGGAGCAATCCACAAGGTGTACCAGAGCTGAAGTTCTCTCAATATGCTTCAGAAATTTAACTCCGAGTCCTTTACCTTCAGCTGCACCCTCAATGAGCCCTGGGATGTCAGTCACAACTATTGTTTTTTCACCCAGCTGAACAACTCCAAGATTAGGTTCTAAGGTGGTGAAAGGATAATCAGCAATTTTTGGTCGAGCTGCACTGATAGCACTTATAAGAGTTGATTTTCCCGCATTAGGAAGACCTATAAGGGCGATGTCAGCGAGGAGTTTAAGTTCTAAATGGATAGAGAGGCTTTTCCCATCTTCACCATTTTGAGCAAATCGTGGAGCCTGATTAGTCGAAGATTTAAAAAAGGCATTCCCTTTTCCACCACGTCCACCTTCAGAAGCCAAAAACATTTGGCCATGCTCAGTAATATCGCAAATGAGATTTCCTGACTCTTTATCATAAATTAAAGTGCCTACCGGAACTTTAAGAACAAGATCTGGTCCATTGGCCCCAGTCATATTTCCACCAGCACCTTTATCGCCAGGGGCTGCTTTGAATGTTTTGAGACCTCTAAAGTGAAGGAGAGTGTTAAGGCCTTCATCACCTTGAAAGTAGATGTTACCGCCGTTTCCGCCGTCACCTCCGTCAGGTCCACCCAAAGGGACATACTTCTCCCTACGGTAGCCTACAAAGCCTTTACCGCCATCGCCGGAAACTATCTCAATATCGACTTCGTCTATAAACTTCATAATAAAAAAAAAGAGGGAGCTGTTTTAAGGCTCCCTCTTATCCTAACTAACTTTAAAGATCAATTAAGCTGGAACAATAGATATGATTTTTGTGCTCTTATTGTACCAACCGAACTTAACTTTACCTGGGCACATAGCATAGATCGTGAAATCACGACCCATTTTTACGTTTGTTCCCGGGTGAAATTTTGTTCCTTTTTGACGAACGATGATCATACCTGTTTCAACAAGCTCACCACCGAATTTCTTTACACCACGCATTTTTGGGTTCGAGTCACGTCCGTTAGATGTACTACCACCCGATTTCTTATGTGCCATATATCGTATCTCCTAAAAATTAAATTCTTGTTATTACTTCTTAGCTTTTGCTTCAGCTTTGCTTACTCCACCCTGACCGTCAGCGATCTCAGTGATAAGAAGAGCTGTATAAGCTTGACGGTGACCGTTTTTCTTACGGTAAGCACCTGGCTTGCGCTTAAGAACGAAAAATTTACGACCGCGACCTTGTCTTACAACTTTCGCTGTAACTTTAGCACCGTTAACAGTTGGGGCTCCAACAAGAGTTTTTGTTCCACCAATCATTAATACTGAAGCGAACTCAAGAGTTTTACCCTCTTCAGCTTCAATTTTTTCAACGTCAATCATGTCGCCAGCTTTAAGCTTGTACTGGTGACCTTTGATTTCCACAACACTGTACATGAGAACTCCTTAGACAATACCACCTGGCGGGGAGGGTTTTATCCCTTCTTTTGGCCCTAGGTGAGTTAATTTGAGAGGTAAGTTTTAAGGTGATAAGGTGAAAATGTCAATTTTTTTACTCTTAAGCTTAGAGTGCGGGGTGCGTTATTTTTTGTGTCCGACTAAAATAGCTGAGTTAGGGAACTAAGTTTTGGCCAAGGAATTGAAATAATTTAAAGCTTTGGGACGGGTCAGGCCCAAAACTCGTTAGAATAAAGTATGACAATTACCTATCTTGGAACCAAAGATCTTTCTCAAAATGAGCTCAATTCAATAGGGGGAAAAGCGAGAAACTTGCACCTTTTGAAAAAAGCGGGATTCTCTGTTCCTGCAGCTTTTATCATTACGACTGAATATGTTCTTGGTGAAGCCATCCAAGGAATTGGAGGCTTTCCCGTTGCAGTTCGCTCTAGTTGTTCATTAGAAGATATGAAGGGGGCCAGCTTTGCTGGGCTCTATGAGACCTTTCTCAATATAAATAGTGAAGAGGATCTCAAGAAAAAAATAGGCGAATGTTTTAGGTCTAAAGATGCTGAACGTGTTCATGATTATTTAAAAGTAAAAGGGATTAAAGCCTCTTCAGCCGATCTTAAAATGTCAGTACTAGTCCAAAAGATGATTGATCCCCTTGTTGCAGGTGTTCTTTTTACTCTCAACCCAAAGAATGGATTTGAAGAAGAGTTTTATTTAGAATTCTGTGAAGGCGTTGGAGAAAGACTCGTCTCAGGAATGATCACGCCTTCATCTACGACATTTAATATTAAGACGCACAAAATAATCGAAACCACGATAAATAAAGAAAAAACTATTCTTCCTGAGGAACTTCTTGTCGAGTTGATAGAGCAGGCGAAAAAGATCCAAGCTTTTTTTGGATCTCCTCAAGATATTGAATGGGCCATTGATAAAAATGGCAATCTACACATTCTTCAGTCTAGGCCAATTACGACGGTCCATTTTAGAAATGATGTACCGGAACTAACGAATGCAGATTTAAAAGACGGAGGCATTTCGGCCCGTGTTTGCACACCTTTAATGTTTTCTGCTTATCGAAATGCTTTGCAGTTTTCTATGGCAGATTATTTTAAAAGAATAAATTTGATAAAAAATGCGGAAGATATTAAGTGGATTTATTTTTTTTATGGAAAGGCCTATTGGAATGCGGGAGCAGTCAAAGAAGGTCTTAAATCAATACCTGGTTTTAATGAAAATGATTTTGACCGGGATCTTGGTATTCAAAAAGATTACGGTTTAAATGGCCCCGTTAGGACTCCCTTTAATTTAGCTTCTCTTTCACAGGCCATACCCATCATGATTGGGCTTTATGGAGAGTTTCGTGATTGTGAGATTATGATTGATCAGTTCAGGGATTCGTTCAATCAAAGAGATTTTTTTCTCAAAGATAAGATGAAAGATTTAGCTCGCCTTAATGATCCTGATTTCTATGCATGGCTGAGTGAGGTGATTCAATTTCAACTGACAACTGAAAGGAATTATTTTCGTACCATCTATAATAATTCTAATTTTCAAACTGAGTTTAAAACAAAATTAAAAAAGCTAAAAAACTATCAGCAGGGTGATGAGATAGAACTCATGTCCTCTTTGGACGGAGTATCTCATCTAAATGTGCAGGAGGATCTGGGAGAATTAGCGATCATCTCAGATTTTTACGGGGTAAATTCTCAAACCTATTATGAAACGAGAGAGAAATTTCTTAAAAAGCATTATCACCATGGCCCAGCGGAACTTGATCTGACTGTGGCAAGATGGGGAGAGCGCAAAGATTGGGTTGATGATCTCGTGAGATCATTCCAAAAATCAACAAAACAATCCTCTCTAGAGTTTGAAAAAACGAAAAGCAGACTTATTCACGGACTTAATTTCTTTAATAAGCACAACTTTTTAAAAATGTTGGGAAGATCGAGAAATTTTTTAAAAATGCGTGAAGAAATGCGCTCATTTTCAACGCGAGCTTATTATTTATTGAGGTTAGGTCTACTTGATTTTGGCCGCAGGAATGGGCTAAATGATTTAGACATTTTCATGTTTGATTTAAATGAGATTCTTGAATTTTCGATGGGGAAAATTAAAGATTTGCCGTCAATTGAAGATAGGATTTTACAATATCAGGGGTATCGATATTTCCAATCTCCCAATGAATTTGGTGGTCAAATCCTTCAACAAATTGATCATCAAGCAACAAGTGGCCTGAGAGGACTAGGTTGCAGTGCTGGAGAAAAAGTCGGAAGAGCAAGAATCATTATAGATATTCATCAAACTCATCATCTGACGAAAGACGATATTCTTGTGACCTTATTTACAGACCCCGGTTGGACTCCAGTCTTGGCGAAAGTAGGCGGAGTCATAACAGAAGTAGGGGGACTACTTTCACATGCTGCAGTTATTGGACGTGAATATGGAATTCCTGCGATCCTGAACCTTACCAAGGCCACTCAATTGATTCAGGATGGCAGTTTAATAAAAATAAATGGTAAAATTGGAACGGTTGAAATCCTAGAAGAAGGTCCTTAAAGCAACTCCTACATCCGTTGTCACAAGTTTCTGAGCTTTGTTTTCTATATCACTACCTTTGGCCATTGGCAGGTAAGCAAAGAGTTCAACTTCTGAGCTTTTTGCAAAGCTATAAGTGTTCCTTGTGATGAAATAGGTAAAACCGGTTTTAACATCATTGATGATTGTCCCACCGAGTTTCACAAGTGGATGAATTTCATATTGATTCATGAGAGCAATAAAATACTCTGATGGTAAAAAACGATCATTAAAAAGTGATGTAACAAACTCATTCTTTTTTTGATGTCCACCCTCAACTCTGACATGCCACTTATTCGTCACTTGTTGATCAAATCCAAGCATCACATCCCAAAGATGATGGGATTGGTCGCCATCGATATCGTCAGTATAGCGAGTTTGATAAAGCGTCTGAAGAAAGATCATCGATTCTTCAAAATTATAGCGGAATTGTCCGCCTACTTTGTGGCGTTTTTGATCTTCTCCAATGACGTAATCAAGTTGAAGATTATTTGACCATTGATATTCGCCATGGGCCCACATTGTTTTATCGATTTGGCCTTCATAACCCTGAAGGCTTTTATCTCCTAAAAAATAGAAATCAATAGTGTGTTTATCATCTTTATAAAAAGTAAAATTTAAACCATCGTTACCTTGCGCTACTTGAGATATTGAAGTTAGACCAGTCGGTTGATTAAAGGGATTAATCGGGTTAAAAATTTCTCCGATTCCATAATTAACATATATTCTTCCCGCAACAAATCGATGCTCTCCATAAGTCCACTCATAATAAAACTTATTAAGAATATATTCCGTTTTATTATCAGTTCCATCTTGATCATTTTGTAATTTAAAGACTTCGCGGGCCACAAGTTTATTTGGAAAATTGAAAATGAGGGGGGCAATATAATTATTTTTATAAAGATCTGATTTTGAGTGTCTTGCAAAAAAATTGGACTCAAGACGAGAATTACTAAAGTCAACTTTAGCGTTTAGATTTCCATAAATGAGACTGAAATTCTCACTATCCCAATCTTGAGTTGGAATTTGGTCATTGATTAAGTTGAGTGACTTTGCTTCATCACCATTCCAACTATTTCTTGATTGAACTTCAAGATTACCAGAGAATTCTGTTTTAATTTGTGAAAAAGCTGTCGTCGTACTGAATACGCAAAAAATAAATAATAATCTTTTCATTAAAAGTCCGTAAGGTTTTGTTGGGTAAAATGTTTAGGTCCAAATTTAGATTTGAAAGTCATCGTTTTATATCGAATGGTTGTTTTCTTTTTTAGATCATCTTGTGGTTGCATGGTCCAAAGAGTGGGTACCTTATGTCCATCAAATGTTTTGACATCATCCATGGTTAAAACTCTTTTAAGTTTATTTTCTTTATCAAAATAATGGTACTGACGTGGAAGGCAGTCGATAGGTGAGGCATAAGTCACAATTTTAGGCCACATAACTTTCGCATTTGATTTTGCTTTATTTTCAATAACTCTATACTTTTTACCGGCAATTTTTTGATCTGGCAGGAATTTATGCTGGTAATCTTCAGCCATCGATGAGGCTTTTAAAATATCATCATTAGTAAAGTCAGAGCCCATCCAGCTTGCAAGGAGCATAGAAGAGGAAACTGCTACTTTCCTTTTCAGTTTTGGAAAATAGTTCCACATGTTATTGTCAATGCGTAGAGTTCTGATTCCTTTTTCCTTGGCCGGTGCAGTGATCGTACTTAAGGCCAGGTTTTTTCCTTCTATATCCGACTCAATTTCCAGAGTCCTTTCCCAATTAGGGGTTTTGATCATCATTTCAATTTGAGATTGAGATCTATCGCCTCTCATTTGTTTTTCTGCATATTTTGACCACTCATCAGCATTTTGAGCATTGGCCCCAATGGCGACACAAAATACAACATTTTTTAATTTAAAATTTCTAAACATGATGAGTCCTTGCTTCTGAAATTTGTCCGTCTTTTACATATAATACAGTCCTTACTTGATCAATAAGGCGCTGATCGTGAGTTGAAAAAATAAAAGTGAGATTAAAATCTTTATTAAGCTTTAAAAAAAGTTCAATGATTTCTTGGGCCGTTTTTGAATCTAAATTGGCCGTTGGTTCATCGGCCAGAATGAGCTGGGGCCGACCGGCAATCGCCCGAGCAATAGAAACCCTCTGCTGTTGTCCGCCAGAGAGCTGTTTAGGGAATCTATTACCCATTTTATTGAGACCAACCTGATTTAGCGCCCAATCAACTCTCTCTTTAATCTCAGTTTTACTAAATCCCTTGAGCTGGAGAGGAAACTCTATGTTTTCCCAAGCCGTTAAAATGGGGAGGAGTTGATAATCCTGGAAAACAAATCCCATATAATCCAAGCGGTGTTTAGTTCTTTCTTCAAGTGTCAGAGAGGTTATATCTTTTCCACCGTGTTTCAATGAGCCTGACGAGGGCAAAATGAGACCTGCAATTAAATTGAGTATCGTCGTTTTACCGGATCCAGAGGGGCCGACGAGAGCAAGGAAGTCACCCTCATGAATATTTATCGAGACATCTCTGGCACCAAAAACTTTATTTTCTTCAGAGCTAGTGTAAATTTTTTCAACATGACTGAGTTCAAATTGCATTTTTGCTCCTGCGGATGACTCGAATGAGTGGATAAATCATCGTGAGTGATAAAAAGAAATAGATCATGAGAGGTACTTGCCAAAAATATTGAGGGAGAGCATAAAAACGCACCAGAGGTACAATTGTCATACCACCCATAATAATGGGTTTGCCACCAGTAAAAAGTTCAATATTTATGGGATGGTAATAGAAGTATTTGACCGCGAGATACCCCATGAGCACTCCAAGTAAGATCGCAACTGTGCCCATGATAAAAACTTCAATCATCAGCGAGAAAGTGATCCACTTAGTTTTTGCACCTATAATATTAAGACTATTAAACTCTTGTTCTCTTTCAAAAAAAGTAATCATGAGTGTGTTTGATAAACCCAAACTCACAACCATCACAATGATGATGCAAGCAAACCAAGTAATGTTATCGATAAATTGAACGGAGTATCCTATCTCTGGAATAAGATCAAACCAACTCGTGACGCCCAATTGTTTAAGTTTTGGTAGACCCTCAGTTTCGACATCAAAACTTACCCTTTGATGGAATCGATCTGGTGGTAAGCTTAAAAACTCTTGAGCTGATGAGAGTTGAGTGAATGCAAGAGACTCTTCTAGATCTCCACCTCCGAAATCAAGGAAGCCGACAACTTTAAAAAGATCATTGGCCACAGACCCATCTAAGGCTTGTCCCACAACGGCAACCTCATCTCCTAATTTGGCTTCAATCCTTTGTGCAAATTTTTTTCCAAGGATTATTTCTTTTGAACCAGTGCTATTTAAAAAATCACCTGACTTGATTGCCTTGTAAAGAGTCGAAAGCTTTTTTTCTTTTTCAACTTCAAGTCCAGTTAAGAGAACTCCTAAAGTCTTCTTCTCGCCTGAAATAAAAACTGGAGCGACAGCACGACGAGTGGATTGTTCGATAAGTTCTTTCTTTTCAAGTTCATCATCAGTCATCGTTCTGTAGGTGTTAAACTCTTTCTTGTTTTTACTATCGTAATATTCGGCATGAGTGATGTGATAAACGCCAGCATACTGTTTAAGGAAATCCTTCATGATTTCTCTTGATCCAGAGTTCGCAAAATTTAAGTCCCAAATGATGAAACCACAACCGAGACTCAGACTTATAATCATGATCAAAGTTCTTTTCGGAGCACGAAAAAGATTTCGGTAACTGAATTTGATCAAATACATAAATGCATTCATGGAGCGACCTCGAGCTTTTTTAGTGTTCTATGAATTGACCAAAAATAGCTGATGCTAAGGATGATTAAAACGAAAATAAAGGTCACAACCAATTGATTAATGGCCAAATGAGGATAGATAATGTTGGGGAGTTTAATTCCTGCGCGCTCTAAAGTGACTCCATCATTTAAGAAACGAAAATCAATCCCCGTTTTTGATTGAATTCCAATGATCACGACAAGTAAAAAACTTGAAGCTATTGTGGAGCAAATAATCATTTGGATGACCTCAAATAAGCCTATCTTCCAGAATTTTTCTGAACTAACGCCCAGAATGTTAAGCATTCTTAGTTCCTTAAGCCTTTCTTGCCATAACATTTGTACAGGAGTGAGAATTGTCATGATGATTGTTAATGCAATAATAATAAAGAAAAACTGTATCATTCCATCATGAAATTCAAGAACAACCGCCATTTCGGGATTAAGATTTTTCCATGTCTTGAGTTCAATTTTTTCTTGAGAAATTATTTTTTCTAATTTTTTTTGTTCAGATAAATTTTTTGTCATGATTGGAATTCTATTGAAGAGAACTTCTTTCATTTCTTTATTCAGGAAAATTCGTTGCCAAGTTTTTTGATTAATATAAACAAATCTTTTTTCAAATGCTTTTCCATTAAAACGATAAATACCTTTTATTTTAAGGATCTCAGATCTTAGTTCACCATTGATATCTTGATAGTTAAGGACAAGCTGATCTTCTACTGCAAATTTAAAGATTTTTGCCAGTTCCTCGCCAATAACAATTCCGTCTTGGTCTTGATGTTCAACAAATCTTCCTTTTTTTATTTTTCTGAATAAAGGAAGAAAAGTGCGATGTAATTCAGGATCTATGCCAATGACTGCCAGACCAGCAGCTCCCTCAGGAGTTGAAATATTTCCATCTAAAACTAATTCTGGTGAATAGCCTTGAATAAAGTTTTGCTTCAACAAATGAGAGTATGAACTAAAGGCAAGGGGAGTCGTAGAATCAGTTGATCTCGAAAAAGTTGGTTCTTGTAATTGAAAATACCCAATATTAGTGTTCACAACAGCTTTTTCTATTTGGTAATTTAGGCCATCAAAAAAAGCAACGACCCAAACAGCAATAAAAACTGCTAAAGAGACTGAAAAACCAATAAAAAAACTTCGTCCAGCGTTTCTCCTAATACTTTTCCAGGCAAATTTGAAAAGATAGGAATTTTCATGATTAAGCATATAATCTACTTATGATTTTAAATTGGTTATCAGTCGAAAATATTTTTCGAATAATACTCCTCGCTCTACCGCTCATCTTTGGAGGTATCCTCCACATGCTTGCAGTGAAATGGGATATCCTATCTTACCTCAAGAAGCCGCTACATCAAAGATGGTTTGGCCTTAACAAGACTTGGCGAGGATTTTTTATCATGCCGCTGGCGTGCTGGCCGGGTGTTTTAGCTGCAAGAACATTTGAGGATGTATTGGATATTTCTGCTCCAGTATTTCATCTTCACTCTACAATTTTCATTTCATTATGCCTTGGTTTTGCTTACTGCTTAGCAGAACTTCCCAATTCATTTCTCAAAAGAAGGTTGGGGGTCAAAGAGGGGCAAACTTCCCAAAAATTTACGCTTTTTTTTATTATATTCGACCAAGCTGATTCAGTACTTGGATGTCTAATGGCCTACGCACTTTTGATTCCACTTGATGGGAATACCTTCCTGGGAACAATGTTTGCCGGTACGTTCATTCATCTGATTTTTAATTATTTATTGTTTCGACTTAAAGTAAGGAAAAATCCCTTTTAGGAATTTATGTTGTATCGTTTGAAATATTATTTATCTGAAATGTTTCCAGTTTCCTCACTCATAGGGACATTAGTCACTGCGCTTTCTATTCAATTCGTCTTTTTACGACTCTCAGGCCAAGTGATTAAGTTTCATTCAAGTTTTTTAACTTCGAGTCTTTTTACCGCCTCATTATCACTTCTTTTGAGAGTGATGGATGAATTTAAGGATTATGATGATGATTTAAAAAATTTTCCTCAGCGTCCGCTTCCTTCGGGAAAAGTTTTAAAAAATGATTTAAAATTTTTAGGAGGGCTTTGTGTTCTAATCATGATTTTTTCGAGCTTAGGAACTATAACTATTTTATGCGCATCATTTTTAGTGCTTCTTTATGCTTTTTTGATGTTAAAGTGGTTTTTTATCGAAGAGAAAATGAGAAAGAGTCTTCCTCTGGCCTTAGTATCTCACCATCCTATTGTGTTTATAAATATTTTGTACTTGCTCGTCGTCATGGCAGAATCAATCCCTCATATTGATTTTAGTAAATCAATATATATCTTGCCGATTCCCCTCATCTTCACCAATTGGGAATTTTCGAGGAAAATAAGGGCGCCTAAGGATGAAACAAGCTATACGACTTATTCAAAAATATTTGGACCTCGAGTCGCAGTAAGTTTATGCCTTATCATTCAAATGATTCTTTTTCTCACTGTTCTCAACATTTTTCAATTAATTCAGAGTCCGTCTATTGTTTCAATTCTTTTTACTCTTTTAATGATGATCTCTAGTTTAAGGTTTTGGAAATTTGCTTGGAATCCAAGCAAATCTATATCACTGAAAAAACTCGCTGAAGGTCAGATACTCATCGTTGTTCTTTCTCTTATATGGTCTTCATTATGGGGTTAGGTATTATTGAGGCCTATAGCTTATGTGCAAAAGAGATTGTAGGTGGGAAAGGATTTCAACTTCAGCAACTTCACAGTTGGGGAATCAATATTGCTCCTTTTGTTATTATTTCAACCTCAATATTTGAAAAAGTAAAAAGGGAGGGCCTGATCCCGCTTGAGATAAAAACTGAGATTGAAAACTTCATTAAGAAAAATGGAAAAGTTGTCTTAAGAAGTTCAATGGTCGGTGAAGATCAGGCGGATGCAAGTTTTGCTGGACTCTTTGAGACAATTTTCAATCTAGATGTATCTAATTGGGAAGCAGCTCTCTTAAAAATTTATGAATCAGTCGAATCTGAACGTGTCTTAAGATACATCGATAAAATGAAGATAAAGACTTCATTAAAGATGGCGGTTGTCGTTCAAAAAGAGATTCAGGTTGTAAAAAGTGGGGTGATCTTTACTCGAAATCCTATTTCACCAACCTCTCTTATCGCCATTGATGCCGCTTTTGGGATGGGGGAGGGAGTCGTTTCTGGGCACGCAGACATAGACCATATTATATTAAATCGGATGGGAGAAATTCAAGCGAGGCAGGGTGGCGAAGTCCTTGATTCTTCCGAAATAAATCAGCTCTATCAACAGGGGCTTAAACTTGAAATTAAAATGGCCTGTCCTTCAGATATCGAATGGGGATTTTATAAGAATAAACTTTATATTTTTCAAATCAGGCCAATTACCAGGCCTTTTGAAGCTTTGGGATTTTATGCCGACACTAATCTCTCAGAATCATATCCGGGTGTGGTGAGCCCATTAACTGCAAGATTTGTTCAAAAAGCTTACGAAAATGTCTTTTTGGAGTCTGCTGAACATTTGGGTATGAGGCCTGAAAGGATAGAGAAATTAAAACCTCACACCAAGAGTCTCATATCATGTATTGATTCTCATCTGTACTATAATTTAGAGCATTATTATGCAGCTCTAAGGGCCTCTCCTGGTGGAGAAAATAATATCAAAAACTGGCATAAGATGATTGGTGGAAAAATAGAGAATATTGATGTCCCTTATCATGAAACGCAAGGTAACTTTTTTGATAATTTATTAACAGCGTTCCATTTTTTCAAGATTGCAGCATTAAGAAACAAAATTTTTCCCGACCTCATGTCTTCTTTTAAATTGAAAATTGAGGAAATCAAAATAGAGACAAGCAATCTGGCTTCCTCAAGACAAACAATTCTCTACCTAACTCAGCTCTTAAATCGAAAAATGAATTTTGGTCTAACCATAATTAATGACTTTTTCATCATGATTGGACTCAGCGTTCTTGAGAAATCTCTATTAAAGAGGAGTCTTCCTCAACATCTCTTAGTTGAAATCTTAAAAACCGATAAGAATGTTGATTCAGTCAAGCCACTTGAGGAGTTTCAAAAATTAATCGGTGATTTGAGTCATGAGTTCATTGACATTTTTATATCAATTGAAGTTCCAAAAAGCCTAAATCCGTATGATGAACTATTTTTAAAGCTGAATGAAAAAGACTACGGGGAAGAAGTTAAAAAAGTTCAACGTTTTTTAAACGAATATGGTGATCGTTCATTTGAAGAATTAAAATTAGAAAGTCTGCCCCTTAAAAATGCCCCTAAGATCCTGCAAGAGCTCATGAAATGGAGCCGTAAGTTTGAAAGTCATTTTAATCGATCAACGGTTATTCGAAGTGAGCTTTATGACATAAATTTTTCTTCTTTTGAAAGATGGATTCTCAGATTCACAAAGGAATGTATTGAATATAGGGAAAGTTCTCGCCTTTGGCGTGGTCGATTCTATCAACTATACAGAGAACTGATCATTAAATTGGCCCATCAGTTAAAAAGTGAGTCTTCAGGATTCAAAGATATTGAACTAAGAGATTTTTTTTCAATTAACCATGAAGAATGGTTTTCTTTTGCGAAGGACGAAATGTCTCAAGATGAAATCCTACATCTTATGAGAACTCGAGATTGGAAATCGAAAATAACTCATTATCCGGAGTTTCTCATTACAGTTGAATCTGAAGCCCAAGCTTTTCATCAGAACTGGGGAGTCAATATTTTATGTGAATTTAAGGGGCTAGGTGTTTCTCCGGGGGAGGCAAGTGGTGTTGCCCTTGTCCTTGATTCACCTCAAGATATTTTTAAATATGATTTTAAAAAATTTATACTTGTAACAAAAAACACTGATCCCGCTTGGGTTTATATAATGTCTCAAAGCCAAGGCTTAGTATCGGAAAAAGGCTCACTTTTATCCCATACGGCAATCATTGGTAGAGAATTAGGGCTTCCAACCATTGTAGGAGTTAAGGAGGCTACCAGATTATTAAAAACAGGTGATCACATCCGAATTGATGGTAGAACGGGTAGAATAGAAGTTTTATGAATTTAAGATTACAAAAAATTGATAAATGGGATGAGGGAAAAATTAGGGAACTGATTGATTTTAAGAAAAAAATGCAAAATCACTTGCCCACATTTCTACCTGAAGATATCAAAGACTATAAAAAAATACTTCATCCAGATTCTGCTTTTTCTGATGATTATCAGTGGGTAGGTTTTTTTATTTATCATGAAGAAATATTGGTTGCTCAAGCAATTCTGAGTTGGAGGAAAACCTCAAAAGTTGGACATATTGGATTCATTGACTGGATTAATAACAAGGATGTCGCCTTATTTCTTGTAAAGGAAATCGAATCTTTTTCCAGAAATAAAGGGTTTTTCGAGTTAAAGACACCAATTGATGTTAATTTTTTTATCCGCTATCGAATACAATCTTTTTCTTCAGGGCCTGCTTATTTTGGAGAACCCATTTACCCCGCTTATTATCATGAACTTTTTGTCTCATCTGGGTTTGATGTCATTGGGACTTGGGATACCTATCTTTTGAAGAGATACTCTTCTTTTATTAATTTTTTAAAAAAAAGAAAAAAACGAGAGAAACGTAAACTTGCTCATGATCATGCTGTTAAAATACGATCTGTTAATTTAAAAAAATGGGATGAAGAATTAAGAATTGTTTTTGATTTATTTATAAATTCTTTTAAGGAAATGCCTGAGTTTGACCCAATCTCTTTTGAGCAGTTTAAGCTTATTTATGATGATTTTAAATATATCATTCATCCACTCACTTCATTTATTGTTGAATTTAAGGGAGTCCCTGTCGGATTTAGTATTAACTACCCAGACCCACTTCACTTGCTTCGGTCAATTAAAGGTCAGCCCTTAAATAATTGGCAGAAAATTTGTTTGTTCATCAGGTTAAGATTAAATTTTAAGACCTTTCTTATTCCTTATATGGGCAAAGTCACAGCTCCTGAAGGAGAAGAAATTAAAGGATTGATGGTTAAACTTTCTAAAAAATTAAGTCTACCTGTTCTTCTTTGTCGGCGCACTCTGATTTGTTATCAGAGTCCAGAATCTCCCTCTCGTCGGCCTATTGATCCTGAACTACTAACACATTATGCTCAATATGTTCTTTATGGTAAAAAATTAGAGTGAAGATCGTGTTTTGCATTTTCCAAGGTTGAAACCAAACTCGTTGGCAAGCGTTTCAATTTCAAGAACTGCGTTTTTTGATAAATCACCAATATTGAGAACATTTTTCTTTCCACTAAATCCAATGGTGAATGTTTCGGCCATACAGGCAAAACTCTCACCAGGAGCAAGAGGGAGCAAAAAGAAGTTGAGATATTGCTCTTGTGGGAGCTCAGCAATGCCGCCAAGGTGATAAGTTAAATCTGCTCTATCTGTAATGAGCTTGTCGAGAAGTTCTTTTTTAATAGTTGGTGGAACTGCAATATCAACAATGACTGCATTTTGCTTGAAAAGATCAAGAGTTAGAAATCCACTTGATGCACTTGTGCCACTCAAAACGATATCTGCTTCTCTCAGGATATTGAGGTCACTGCTTGCTTGAAAAACATCTTGGATTTCTGGCCTGTTAAGAAATTTGATAAGATCGAGATTTTCTCCATAATATTTCTTAATCGTGTTTACTATTATGGTGTTGGCCGATGAATTTGAAATTTCTTTGAGGATTCTTCTTACAGATTCTTGGTATTTAAAACTGGCCTCAATTCCTGAGTGATGGATGAGGATGACTTTGCCGACCTTTTCTGCCATTAAGGAAGTAGCAACAGACATGATATTTCCAGCTGCACCGATTAAGGCAACTGTAGATTGACCTAAGTCTTTACCTTTTTCTTTAACTGATCTAAGCGCAGATTGAATTGTGAGTGAGATGGTATACGCATTACCTGTCGTTAAGTTCATCCCACGTGGGTTAAGATAAAGACCATTGCCGGATACAATTGATGTAAACTGCCCAAGTCCTACCGTTGAAGCCCCTAATTCTTTAGCATAATCGATGGCCCGTTGAACTTTCTGGACCACTTGATATTTTTGTCGAGAAGTAAAAGATTTTTTCAAATCTTCAGAAGTCAGTGGAATGCCCAGCATGACAACATCCATCTCCTGACCCTTATTATCTTTAAGAACTTGATGATGATATATTTCAAATTCAGCAATATCTTTTGTGAGACGAAGTTTTTCTCCTAGTTTTGAATGAGGAAGTTCCTTGAGTGCTTGAGTGACTTGACCGAGATGGGCTTCGTTAATCATGTGGCATAAAAAAACGGAAAGTGGTCTTTCCCCGAGGTGAGGAGAATCACTAAGACGGGCAGTTGGTTCATTTTGAACACTTTGTTCTGGATAAATGGCAGAAAGAAAATATTTTACATTCTTGTTTTGTATTGCTTGACACAGATTTGTCAGGCCCGCGATAAGTTGTTCAACTTTAATCAGATCAAAATAAAGACTTGGCTGAATTCTTAGCGTCAAATTATTTGAAAGAGATGGATTCATTCTTAGATTTTCATGATTCAGTAATGAGGATGCAATAAGATATCCTTGCATTTTCGAGTCACAAATCACTTTAAATTCAAAACCCATATCTTTAAAAATATTTTTATTAAATTCTATTGCTCTTAGTAAACCTTTTCCTCTTGAATCTTTTAGTATTTCAGGAAATTGAGATTTTAAATATTCAAGCCTCGCTTCAAGATATTGAGCTGCTTCCATGCCCGATGGTAAAGGAGATCCATCGGATTCAATAATAGTAAAAACTTCAAGCGCAATTAGTGATGAGAAATCGTCTTCAGCGAAGGTTGATGTATGAAGTAAGCCAAAGTCTTCAATATACTTACGACGGATAATGGTTGTGGCTGCAATTTTAGCGACACCTGCACCTAAAGACTTAGCGAATGTATAAATATCTGCCGTGATTTTTGAATGTTGGCCAGCTGCTAAAAAACCAGTTCGGAACATTCCAGACTGAATTTCATCAAAGACTAATAAAAAGTTTTCTTCGATTGAATATTTCTTAAGAAATGAAAGCATAGCACCTGGGACTTCTAAAACCCCTGCTTCACCTTGAATCGGTTCAACAAAAGCACCTGCAATAAGTGCGAATGAATCTTTCGCAATTGAAATATCCTGATTATTTAAATTTAAAAATAAAAGATCTTGCTGTGTTGATTGAATTTCTTCATGGACTACATTGAAGTCATCAAAGGCAGAAACAAAAATTGTCTGAGTATTAAATTCATCAGAAAGAAAAAAGTCCTGACGGAAATCTTCATTGCTCGTTAAAGAAAGTGAACCAAGAGTTTTGCCGTGATAAGCTTTTTTTAAGGCTATAAATTTAGGTCTCTGATTCATTTGAAGAGCATTTATTTCTCTAAAAAGTTGGCCTAGCTGGTCAATATCTTGAGTATTGGCCAGTTGATGTAAGAGATAGGATTTTCTTTCACTGGAAAAATTAAGTGTATCATACTGATCAATAATCTGAGTTTTTAGGCGCAGGAGAATTTTTCTTTGATCTGAATGAGAAAGACTTCTTGCCCAAAGAAGTGACTCATTTATTTCTTTTTCAATTTCAAGATTTAAATCGATAAGTTTGTGCTTAAAATGAATGAGACAGTGTTTCATGGCAGCTTCAACGGCTTCTGCTCCCGAATTTGAAAGATGAGTCATCCATGGTCCCTCGCCAGTCTCGGTTTGGAGAATAGATGAGATTTTCTTAGCGAGTTCTCCAGACTTTTGACGAGAACTTCCTTGGGTCATTGATGGAGAACCAGCCAGCGCCCATTCATTAATGATACCTAGGATTTTTGGGTTTCTATGTCCAAGAAGATTTGCCCCGTATCCACCTGTGAGATCAAGTACTTTTTGAATTTTTTGTTTGTTTTCGTAATAGAGGTAATCACCTTCTCCTCTCACATAATTTTTCGCGAGGTTCATAGCTTCAAGCAGTTTGGCCGTTAAAGGTCGTGTAAAATCTCGATAATTATCGGCTTCAGATTGCTCATTACAAGGAGAGAAAATTTTATGATTTTTCTGAATTTGTCTGCTCATACCCTATATTATCATACTCAGATTTGCGGTTATTTTTTCACTGTATTTCTTGCCCATCTGCTAAAAAAATTGACACTAACTATCTACTTCTAAGTGATTCGATAAAAGGGCGCGTAATCTTCTCAGTTATTAAGGGTGCATTTCACTTTTTCCGAGAGTTTCCGAAAAGAGATTTAGGAGAATTGTATGGAAACTCAAATCAAATGGTCCTATTTTCAATTTAGAAAGAACTTAGATTACCCTGTGTATTTGCGATTTAGGCAGGATGAACTTACTCCGAAGTTCTCACATCTCTTCAAGGAGCTCGGTTTTCAGGAGCTTGACGAGAAAGAATCAAAAAAAATTTCATTAGAGCGTCCTCAAACAAGAATACTTACCGTTCAATTTGCATCAACTCGCCTCAATCAACAACTTATTGGAACTGACCTTCTGGATAAATACGGTTCTGAGAGTTTATCTCTACAACTTGGTACACCTGTTTATACCTATCGAAAAGTTGGAATGATGGCGATGCCAAATCGTAAACCCCTCTGGGACCTTGCTCTCTGTTCAGAAATTTCTCAGACTGATCAAATGGTAGGAGTTAGAATTATATTAGTACGTTTCCTCACTCTTGCTTTGGCCGAGCAAGGAGTCTTAAGTTACTGGGGCACGACTAAGGATGATAAAGTCGTTGTCATGAAGCAGGCTCAGTCTTTTGGTGAATCTGTCTTTATTGATTGGAATAAAAAAGTTATTTTTTCGAATGCTGGAGAAATGAAATTAAATTCTCAGCTAAAAATTTTAAGAAAAGATAAAGATTATTTCATTCCAGGACAAATGTCGCGGGAAGAAATTATAAGTTTTTTAAGCGTTTCAACCTGTTTATTAAGTTTTCAGGGGATCACACAATCGATGAAGAAGTCTATTTACGAGTTGAGTGTTCAAGCTTCTGGCAGCTATGCCGTTTCTGAATCTTCTGTGAATCTGTAGTTGTCTTCACTAAGATAGTCCGATAAACTTAAATCATGAATCAATCATGGATAGACCCCGTTATTTTATCTTTAGGACCCCTCCAGGTACGTTGGTATAGCTTAATGTATGTCATAGGTTATGTTGTAGGTGGCCTGATCCTTAAATACCTCGCCAATAAAAAATTCTGGCCTTTAGGAAAAGAAGAAATTGATAAATACATTACATCCCTCATTATAGGAATGTTTTTAGGCGCACGTCTTTTCTACGTTTTTTTCTATAACTGGGATTACTACTCAGAAAATCTTTTGGATATTTTTTCAGTTTGGAAAGGTGGTCTCAGCTTTCATGGTGCTGTTGTTGGCATGTGTCTCGCCACTTGGAGATTTGCTCGAAAGCATCAGCTGCACTTTTTTCAAATTGCTGATTGTATGGCCGTCGCCGGTACACCTGGACTGCTCTTCGGTAGGCTTGGTAATTTTATCAATGGGGAGCTCTACGGCCGAGTGACAAGTTCTTGGGTTGGAATTGTCTTTCCCGAAGGTGGCCCTTTCCCGCGTCATCCCTCTCAACTCTATGAAGGTTTACTCGAAGGAGTCGTTCTTTTCATTATCCTTTTTGCTGTTCATAAGCGGCAGCGTTTTTATGGTGTTGCGAGTGCGGTTTTTCTTCTTGGATATGGAGTTTTTAGATTTTTAATTGAATTTTTTAGAGAGCCAGATTCTCAGCTTGGTTATTACTTTGGTCTCTTTACAATGGGGCAAATTCTTTGTTTTGTAATGATTCTTGGATCATTTGTGATGCTGATGTTTGCTCGAAAAATAGGCATTAGAAATCCACTTATTCCACGTTCATATTAATTTCTTGGAACAGCCTCTTTCATGGTCTCAACCAAAGGCTTAAAACCTTTTAGAGGTTTTATTGGATGTATAGTGAGAAATAAAGGAAAGCAGGTAATTGTACAGGCTGCAGAGTATACATATTTAAGATTATCTTTTTCCCAAATATAGACAGCTTCTTCTAGATATTTTTTGAATATATTTTGTTTACCTATTCTATTAACAAGAGATTGAAAAAAAATATCATGCAAAAAATAGCTTGGGAGTTTGGCAAAAACGTCTAAAATTTTTCCTTGCTGAGTTTGTACGAGCACAGGAAATTTATATCGAATATGTTCAACATAGAATCTCATCGTTTCAGTTTGACCTTGCTTACTCAAGACTTCAGGCTTTCCATATTTTTTAATAAGATCATCTAAATTTTTATCAGGATAAAATTCTTCAAGAGTATTTAGGCTAAAATTGTAATTAGGTGGATCAACTTTTGCGTTTAAAGGTTGAAACATCACGAAAAAGCATGGCAAAATAATCAAGAGTCTAAACATCATTTAATTTTAGCATAAGAAGCTAGTTGACTGTTTTGGTTTCTTTGATGAGGCCGTAAAGACGCAGCTTGTTCACTTATTTGTTAATTTTAAGTTATTGAATCTTTGAAATCATCAAGGTGGTAGAGGCAACAATATTGCCCCTATATTGCCTGTGAGACTAGATCGTTTAGACTTGTTTGAATGGAAGTATCCTTCTTACTTCCAATTGCTTAAGGACGTTATGATGATGACAAAACTGGCAGTGACGCCTCTTATCCTGGCACTTTTTTTAAGTTCTTGTTCTACAAGTGGTGCAAAAAAACGTTCTCCTAAACAAAGCTATAATCCGAGTATTGCTGAACAAGCTGAATATTATCGCGTGCAAGAGCACTTAATTGAAAAAGATCTCCCAAATTGTAAAGGGTGTATTCATGGTAGCTCACATCCTAAAACATTTGCTGGAAAGACAGATGTCTATGAATTAGAAGCAGACGCTATCAATGAATTAGGCTTAAAAAATACAAAATTTGATATTCCTGTTACTTGGAATAAGCAAGTCGCTGGTTGGGTAAAGTTTTTTACAGGTAAAGGTCGCAAGCACTTTATCAACTATACTCAGCGTGCTGGTCGATATGCTCCAGTTCTATCAAAAATCATGGCCGATAATGGACTCCCTCGAGATCTTATTTATCTTGCGATGGCAGAGTCAGGTTTTCAAAATCATGCTCGCTCTTGGGCCAAAGCTGTTGGTCCTTGGCAATTCATGCCTTATACCGGTAGAAAGTTTGGCCTAAACATTGATTGGTATGTGGATGAAAGAAGAGATCCTCTAAAAGCTTCTATTGCAGCGGCAAACTATCTAAAAACTCTTCATAACTTATTTGGTTCATGGGAACTCGCTGCTGCTGGATACAATGCAGGGGAAGGAAAAATTGCACGTGCTATTCGTATGTACAATTCAAAAGATTTTTGGCGCCTAACTCAAGGAAGATACTTGAGACCTGAAACAAAGAACTATGTTCCAAAAATAATGGCCCTCGCTATTATTGGTAAGAATTTAGACGTGTTTGGTTTTAGAGATATTCAATTTGAAAAAGCTTTGGACTATGAAGAAGTCATGATTAAAGGGAATGCAGACCTTTATGAAGTTTCGGAAGTTCTAGAACTCGATTTTGAAGAACTTAAACGTTACAACCCTGAGATCGTACGTTGGCAAACTCCACCTTACATGGAAGCCTATCCCTTGAGAGTTCCAGTTGGTGCTAAAGAAGCTTGGGAAGACCATAAAGATAAAGAAGCTGTTGTTGCCGATAACTTTAAAACTTATGTGACTCCTGGAACATCTTCTTTAAATCAGATTTCTAAAAAGTTTAAAGTTCCTGTGAATGTTCTAGCGGATTTAAATCCTGATCTTTCCGAAACAAATCTAGATCCTAGAACTGTAGTCCTTCTACCATTTCGCGAAGACCATTCTTTAAATGCCAGCATGTATGCTGATATCTATGAGAAAAGTACTAAGAAGAGATATGCACGTGGCAGTAAACGTACTTATGGACGAATGGTAAGTGCCTATATGAAGAAAGGAAAGAAGGTCAAAAATCCTTCTATCTATTACACTGTAAAGAGAGGAGATACTCTCTGGAGAGTGGCCCAAAAGACTGGAGTCCCTATGAGCACTATTATTAGGACAAATGCTCACATTGTTAAGCGTCGCCAGATTCTGCCGGGTGATAAACTTGCGATTAGATAAAAACTACTAAATAAAATTCTTAATAAAATATCTCAAAAACCTACTCGCAAGAGTAGGTTTTTTATTTTATGCTTCTCCTATGAGTTTTGGACTATTGAAGCATTTTAAAGATCAGAAAAAAGGTTTCTCTGAGAATAATCAAGTGAGCTTTATTGGCCATGTGATTTTAGGAAGTGATCTCGCCTCTGTTCTAAAATTAATTGAACTTCGGAAAAATCAATCTCATGAATCAATAAAACTCATTTCACCACGATTAATTAACAAAAAATTATTAGTAGAGACTTTTCAATACGGTGTAAATCAATTGCGTTCAGCTGATGCAGTCACTGAAATTTACAAAAAAAGATTTAACGCAAAGATTTGGCCTCAGACTAATCCACCACAGTTTTATAAAGACGGAAAATTTCATGATTTCGGTGGCCGTGCTAAGCCGATGGAGCTCGTAACAGGCGAAGATTTTTTTCTTAATAAGGGCTTCCGCTTCGAAATTTCATCTCTATTTGAGTCTGAAGATTGGCAAAATCTTGATGAGATCATTTCTCAGCATATTGATATCCGTATTTTAGAAGGTATTGAGAAAACAAATAGCCAAGATCTTGTTGAGAAAAATGAATGGCTTTTAACTTTTAAAGATTTTAAAAAAGTAAGTTGTGAATCACTCTATTCATCTTTAACTCCTAAAAAATTTCTAAATTTATTAAAAAATAAAGAAAGTTTAACCCCTGATCTTATCGATTTTTGTTCTTCCGCTGAGTCTACTGGTGCGATGTCGATGACTTGGATCATGAAAAAAGAACTAACTTCTGATTCAAGGACATTTTTTATCCCTCAGAGCATGACTCATGAATGGGGGCATTTTATTGTTGAGTTTGAAAATGCAGCTGAAGGTCACTTATGTCATGGACTTTTTTACGTTCATGAAGAAGAGCCTCAGTCAGAGGATCTTGCCACTAAAATAAAGCTTATGAAGCGAGTATTAGATAGAGTCTTTCCAGATTTTGAACAAAATATTAAAACTGAATATATTCGCTTTGACGAAGAAATGTTTGTTTCTGGTGTTAAGGATAATCTTAATGAGCAGATCAGCTTTGACTATCCTACACTAAAATTCTTGGGACAGTCTTCCCTGATGAGACCTCAATTCGTCCAAGAGAAATTTTTAGCAAGAATTCTTTTAAGTTAATGAATCAATTTAGAAAATATTTACAAGGAGATTTCATGAAACTCTGTTTAGTCGTGATCTGTTTGGTTTTTAGTTTTAGTTCACTGGCCCAGACTCGAGTCGTTTCAATCGATGCGTTTGATTATTCTTACTCTGGTGGTCTTTCGTTCAAGCATGACGAGGGAAAAGGCTCCACTGATGATAAGGATTCGACAACATTCAAATTTAATCTGAATTATGCTCAAAATTGGCCAGAATACGTTGGAGTTATGTGGAAAGCACAAGCATACTGGAATCGTGAGAGTGTGGATCAAAGAAGTAATGATACATTGAATTCAACTTTTGGGGTTGTAGGGGGAGTCCTTTATAACTTTAATCCTGATAATATGAAAAATTCATTCATGGTTGGCGCTGGAATTGGGATTGAAAGACAAACAATTGAAGAGTCTTCAGGTAATGATGAATCTGGTTTTAATTTTTCTCTCAATTTTGAAGGTGGAAAACGTTGGGATCTTGGTTCATATTCTTCGGCCAATATTTCTTATGCTCCAACTGTCTCATTCCATTGGAAAAGATATGGCGGCGGGATTCGAGATGATCTCTACACAAGCTCACGTGATCTCAGATTTAATTTCCTGAAATTTGATATTCTTTTTTAAATTTAGGCCACCTTCGAGTGGCTTTTTTGTTTTGCGTTAGTTGAAAAAGTTTAATTTAAGAAATTAGCCTAGGAAACTTCTTAGAGTCTAAGTACAATTTCTTATTAGTAATAAGGAGTCTATTTATGAAACTGTTAATAGGGGTTATGGTTCTCGGATTTGTTTCAACGGCCCAAGCTCAAGATTTAAAATTCGGTGATTTAAACTATTTTTTGAAGTCTGGACAAATTAATGCTGGGGCCGATCTTTCGATTGGAAATGAAAGTCTAAAACGTGAAAATACTGGAGATGTTCGAGTGAACGGTTACTTTGCTGATGCTAAAGTCGCCTATGGAGTCTTAGATAACCTTACGGGATTTGTAAAACTTCAGTATCAATATGAGGTTGATACTGAATTGAAAACTGGTTCAGGAAGTTTTGATACAACAGGTCTGCAAAACCCAGAGTTCGGTGCAAACTATCGATTATTAAATCAATCTTCATTTGGTTACAATGTGGATTTTGGAGCTGTGGTTGGATTAAAACTCATGGATCGCAAAGCCGGAAGTTTAACCACCCAAGAGGATGGAGATCTTTTAGATCCAGCTCTTTCGACAAGAGGTGAGCCACGTCATAAAGTTGAATTAAATGGGCGAATTGGTAAAAAATGGAACGAAGCCAATGAATTCTCTCTCTTGGCAGGAGTTATTTATCATCAAGAATCAGAATATGAAGACAAAGGTAATAATGGGGATGCAACCATAGAATCCTCTCTGGATTTTAAGGCCGGTGGTTATTATCAGTACCGTCCAGTAAATGAGTTTATGCTGGGATTAGGTCTAACAGGGACTTATGTTGGAGAAACAAAGGGAGAAAATGGGGCCAATGTTAAGGCTACCGCCACCTCTCATCTTGATTTTCGAGCGTCTTTTGATGCCAAATACCTTGTGACAGAGGCTTTGATTGTAAAATTCATGATGAATCAAGACCGTCGGAGTGATTATGAATTTCAGACAAATTCTGGTGATTCAAATATTGAGAAACGCAAATCCTTTAATTATGGCCTAGGTGTTGATTACCTCTTTTAATTTTTTATCTAGGGGATAAGATTTATTCTTATCCCTTTTCAGCTCTAGCTCCTCCAGTTTAAAATAAACTCATGAATAAAAAATCTTTTGCCCTTTCTTGGGGCCGTAAAATGTTCTTTGGACTTGGTTGGGCCCTAACAAGTGTTGTCGCTTTAAATTATTTGCAAAGTATGATCTTGCCTCAAAGTTTTGGTGGTTGGATGTACTTTTTATGCACTTTTGTTGGCCATTATGGAATGATCTTGTCGGCAGTCTATTTCTTAATTTTCTGTCCGATCATTTTAATTTTTCCCACTTATTATATTTCAAGAATTTGGTCCATTTTGCTCATTTTAGGACTTAATGTGGGGATATTTTTTGATAGCTACCTATTTTCAAGATATCACTTCCATTTAAACTCATTTTTATGGGAAATCTTAAAACAAAATCAAACTTTAGATGTTTTTGGACTTACTCCATTCAAACTTGGGCTCTTAGGATTTGTCGTCCTCATCTTTTTCATCCTTTTCTGGATTCGTGGTGAAGCCCTTTGGAGAAAAATGTGTGGCCGATTTAGTAATCCTGTAAAAAATTGGTATCTTGCGATCATCGCTTTTTGTTTTCTCCTAAGCTCTACTGTTCATATGTTTTCATACGCTGAAGGCGGTGGACCGATTACAAGAATTGCTAATTTATTTCCTCTAAACTTTGCTATCGACGGTAAATTATTTTTAAAAAAATATGGTCTTGTCAAAGAAACTGACCTTCCTCTCGACCAGCATTATGGTAATCTCTTCTATCCTGCCAATGGTCTTAAGTGTCAGAACAAAAATCCAAAAAATGTCGTGATGATTGTTTTAGAGAATTGGCCAGCTGATTGGAATCAAAATCAAACGCCATTTTTGACTCATTATAAGAATCATGGATTAAATTTTATAAGTCATTTTTCTGGAGGGTTAACAGCTGAAGAAGGGTATTTCTCACTACTTTATTCATTACCTCCGATCTATTCAGTCTCAGTGAAAAGACAAAAATCTTTTCCTGTTTTTCTAGATCAAGTAAAAAAACAAAATGGAGAGTTATCTTTCTATAGATCAACAAAAGAAAGTCCCATACAAAAATTTATACCTGAAATAACTGAAGCAGGATTGGATCAGATTTCTGTTGATCTTAATAAGAGACTTGAGGGAAATATTCAAACCCCATACTTTATGCAGATTTATATTGGGGAAGATGATTTTACTCAGAGAGATTTGGCGATTAAAGAAGTCATGAATACATTGATTAAAATGGGTCAAATCCAAAAATCAATAATTATTGTTACAGGATCTCACTCAAATGAATTAAAAACTCCCTTTTATTTGATTTGGCCAGGAAAGAAAAATGGTGAATTCACTAAGGCCACATCCCACTATGATATTTTGGGAACTATTCTTCTAGAAGATTGGAAGTGTAAAAATAGAATGTCTGATGTTGGACTTGGTCATTCCCTTTTCAACCAAGATGAATCGATGAAATTTGTCACTGGTAACTATGATCATCTCATGATTATTGATCCAAAAAAGAATAATATGGCAATTATTGATGAATCAGCTAAATTACAGGCCAACGGGGCAAAAGTTGATGAAATGAAACTTATTTTGGATGCTTTGAATCGTATGACGATGTTTTATCGTCCTCGTTGATTTTTAATAGAGCAAGAGTTTCAAAATGTACGGTATGAGGAAACATATCGAATATTTGAATTTTTTCTAAATGATATAGGTTATTGAGCTTTTCTAAATCGCTTTTTAAAGTTTTGGCTTCACAACTCGAGTAGATAAGATACCTGGGTTTTAAATCGATAATTAAATGAATGGCCTCCGTGAGTCCTCTCCGAGGAGGATTAACCAAAACAAGATCTGGATTAAATTCTATTAAATCTTTTTTTAAAGTCGTTGCATCACTGGCCATAAAATTTAAATGACCAAGACCAAGTGATCTCGCTGTTTCGTTGGCCCTCTCAACCGCATCCGCATTAATTTCTATCCCCTTAGCTTGTTGAACTTGCGACTGGATAAAAAAACTAAAGGCACCTTGTCCGCTAAAAAGCTCTAAGAATTTATTTATATTTAAATCCCTCGTCCAGTCAGCTGCAGTTTGATAAAGATTTGTTGCAACATTTTGATTTGTTTGAACAAAGCCCTGAGGATGAAGAGTCATTTTAATTTGCTGAAGTTCGTGATTAATAAAATTTCTATCCGTGAAAAAAATCTCTTCTTCCCCTTCCAGTACTGCATGGGGAATGGGTTGAATGTTGGCACTTAAACATTGAATAAAAGGAAAATTTTTCATCCAGGATGAATGATGCTTTCTTATTCGATCAATAGCTTCTTTGGATCTTAAGATTAGGCGGAAATACATTTCATCAGATTCTGCAGAGTAATAAAGGATGAGGCCTTTGAGTTCTCCCGCTTTGGATTTGATCTGATAAGGGGGAAGCTGGGCCCTAAGAATAAGATCTTTCACCCCTTTAATCACTTGGTTTATAAGAGGGTGATGAATAGGGCAGTTTAAGATTTCTCTTCCCCTATCCAGATCATCCTCCCCAGTTAAACCGATGATTGGTTCTTCAATTGTTCCTGTAACAGAGAATTTGGCTTTATTTCTAAATTCGACTTCCTGAGAGGGGACAATCTCTAAGAGTTTGCTTCTCAGCTCGTCTCCAAAAAGACGAATTAAATAATCTGATTTCTCAAGTAGTTGAGCTTGGTAGGGGATCTCGATCTTTTCGCAAGATCGGCAAATATCTTGATTAAAATAGGAGCAAAAAGTTTTTTTCATGTGTGTTATAATGTTAACAGGTATCTTATGAAAGATTTGAGAAAATTAAAAAAAATAAAAATATTATTTATTTTTGGGGGGGCGTGTCTCCTTTTGATTCCCCTTTTTATGTATTTTTCGAAAGATGTCTCTGTTCTCCAAATTGAGTATCCCCACGTCACATTCAAAAAACCGGACCAGGTTGTCGTTGAAATCAAAAAAAACAAACCTAAATATTGGGTTGAGCTTAAAAGCATTTCTTCCTATGCAAGGGGGGCCATCGTCCTTTCCGAGGATTGGGCTTTTTTTGACCATGAGGGCGTTGATGTCGAGCAGATGAAGGTCGCATTGTCAGAAATGGTTGATGAAGGAAAATTTCGTGGCGCAAGCACCATCACCCAACAAATGGTGAAGAATGTTTTCCTGAGTAGTTCTCGAACTATATGGAGAAAATTCCATGAAATTATTCTTGCTCATAAGGTGGATAGGCTTTTGAGTAAAAATAAAATACTAGAGATTTATCTCAATTCAATTGAATATGGTCCAGGTGTCTATGGGATTAAAGCGGCCAGCCAGCACTATTTTAAAAAATCACCTTCAGAGCTTGGCCCAAAAGAGTCAGCTTTTTTGGCCATGCTTTTGCCAAGTCCTAAAAGATATTATGTTTCGTTTTCTAAAAAACGCCTCACTAAATTTGCCAATAGCAGAATAAAAGCAATTTTAAAAAAAATGCGTATGGGTAAAGTGATCACTGCGGATCAATATGATGACGAGCTCGCTACTCCCTTGAGTTGGGAGAAATAGCGCGCTGGATTTGGTCCTTGAGTTGTATCGCAGCACTGGTGTAGCCACCACCCTGGGCATCCAGAAAATGAATGTGCTCTCCCTGATTTAAGCCTTCAACAAAACAAGTCATTAGGGAATGAGTGGACTCATGCAGTCCAAAAAAGATTTCCTGATCTTTATGTAAACCTTCAAGAAAAACTTTGACCTGGTTAAATTGCTCTTCTGAGCAGTCAATCACCATCCTGAGCATGTCATCAAATTTTCTAAAATCTGAATGGGCACTTGTGGCCTTAACATAGTTTCTGGTCGCTGGAATAGGTAGTCGCAAATTGAAAATAAAATACGCCGGGATTAACTCAAAAAGTCTTTTGAAAAAAGACCAACTCCAAGGTGTTCGTTGATACTTTATTTCATTTTTAATAGATTCTAAAATGGATCTATATTTTCCACCAGGTGTTCGAGCTGGATTAAGTTCTTCGAGACCCTCAGGAAAAATATTTTTAAATTGATTTAAAATTTTTTTATATATTTGATTGTCGGATTTAGCTTTTATAAGGATGGTGAGAATTTTTCCGTGGCGGCTTGGTATGGGTTTCCAACGGCAGGTGAGTCCAGAGAGATCTGCCTCTTTTTGTCCCTTGAGTTTCATTCCATATCGATCGGGAAAGTTTTTAATGAGCTTTTCAGCATAAGTCACTCCCTCGCCTCGAAGTATGGCCATATGACAATCTTGTGTCATTTCAAACTTTGCCACTTCAATCGACTTACCTAGATTAATGAGCTCGATCATCTTTACACTTCCAACTCTAAGATCCATTTGGAAATTGTCTCTAGCGAGTTGCTTTAAGGCCATGAGCTGATTCATCACTTCAATTAATGATTCATCTGGGATAAGGATGGTGGCGCCATCCCCGCCAAAAACATAAGGAAAATCTCTCATCCTTAGAACCTTGATGGCCACAACGATAGAGGCTGCACCTAGAGTATTTACGTCTTTATAACGCCCTTCACTTATTGCTTGAGTGGAACCTTTAACATCTGTCATGACGATATGCCATGTTGATGGAAGAGGGACAAAATGATTGTCAGAAGTTATTTCATTAAATTCGCTAAAGGCTTTAAGAGATGTATAGAATAAGTCTTTCAAACAAAATGCCTCATGCATTCATAAGCAACTGTCGTGGCCACATTAGAAAGATTGAGTGAACGAATATTTTCAGAGTACATAGGGAGCCTATAAAAATTTGATTTATATTCATCTTCGACTTGGTAGGGAAAGCCTCTCGTTTCTCCACCAAATAGCAAATAGCAATCATGAGAATAGGGCGCCTCGTAGTGGAGCTTTTCTCCAGTATTTTCAAAAAAGAGGAGCTTTTCTCGCTTAGGTTGCTCCTTAATTAGAAAGTCTTCCCATGATTCAAACTCTCTAATTTGAACAAACTTCCAGTAATCAAGTCCTGCTCTTCTTACTGCTTTCTCATCAATTTCAAAACCATATGGTTTGATCAGTATGAGTTCCAGATTAAGTGCTACACAAGTGCGCCCGATACTCCCGGTGTTACCGGGAATTTCAGGCGCAAAGAGGACAATTTTGAAATTCGTTTTATTTTGCATTCACTAACAAGTGAGTCAGCGTTCTGACAATTAGACCAGAAGCACCGTGAGCAGAACAATAAGGCAGATGAGATTGAGAGTCTACAACACCTGCAATGTCTAAGTGGGCCCACTTAACATCATTTTTAATAAACTCTTCAAGAAAAGCTGCACCAATAGCAGTTCCGGCCCTCATGGGAGTCCCGATATTTTTGATGTCTGCGACTTTTGATTTAATGTCCTGGCGCCACTCATTTATGATGGGAAGTTGCCACATGTATTCATCCTGATCTTTTGCTGAATCAAGAATTTCATTGATCCATTTTTGATCGTTACCAAGAACGGCACATACTTGATTTCCTAAGGCCACAAGGCAGGCCCCGGTAAGAGTTGCAGCATCAATAATATAGTGTGGATTAAAATCACAAGCATAATCCAAAGCATCTCCTAGGATGAGACGTCCTTCAGCATCAGTATTAAGGATTTCTACTGTTTTACCATTTCTTGCAGTGACCACAGCATCAGGAACAGTTGCATGCTCATTAATAGCGTTATCAGTGAGGGCCAAGATACATGTAATTTTAATGGGAGCTTTTTCTAAAACAGCTGCTCGGAAAGCACCGTAAACAGTTGCTGATCCGCCCATATCATTTTTCATTCCGGCCATACTTGTACCAGGTTTAATACAATAACCGCCAGTATCAAACGTAATTCCCTTACCAACAAGGGCAATATGTTTTGTTTTTGAGTTTGAACGAGTTGGTTCATAGGTTAAATGGACTAAACGAGGCTCATGAGCAGAACCTGCATTCACAGATAAGAACATGCCCATTTTTTCTTTTTGAATTTCTGCTTTATTAAGAATTTTAATCTTAACGCCTTTAAGATTTTTCTTAACGTCAGCTTCTATTCTTTTTGCGTACTCAACGGAGTGAAGAACATTTGGGACTTCATTAATAAAATCCTTCATGACACTTATGGATTCACCGATATTTTTGGTAGAAGTCAGGGCCTTCTCTAGTTTTAAATTATTTTTCTTATCAGTGTGAGCAAGAATTAAAACAAATTCATGTGGTTCTGATTTTTTTGATTTGTATTTATCAAATGTATAATCTGTCAAGTAAGCAGACTCTGCAATCACTTGCGCCGTTCTGACTTCATCTTTAATTGTATTAAAACCAGGCACATCAATCGCAATAGTTGAAAATTTTGTCGATTTAGTTCCTTTAAGAATTTTAGCGATGACCTTTCTAATATCTTCTGCATGAAACTTTGTTTTGTCACCCAGACCTACAACCCAAACAGTTTCACCAAGTGCACCTGTAAAAGAAATAGATTCGTCTTTGCCTGCCTTAAATGTTTTGGCCGACTTGAGATTTTGAAATTCTTCCTTTAAACCTTTATCTGACCAGTGATCAATAGACACACTTGTTTCAGCTTTTGCCCCTTTAGTTTTAGGAACTGAGGTTTTTTGAAAAGCCGTTAGAATTTTTAATTCAGCAGAAAGAAAATGCTCGCCGATAACATCCAGCTTAATTTGCATAGGAACTCCTTTTTTTAGACCTCACTATTTTGCCTTTTCTTGTATGAAAGGGGAACACTTGGTATCTTCTACCTATGAGACTTTTATTGCAGAGATATTTAGCAGCACAATTTATTCTTCCCATGGTGGTAAGCACTATATTTTTTATTTGCTTCCTCCTCACATTCGAACTTTTTAGACTAACAGAGTTATTAGTAACGCGAGACATCTCAATTTGGTTTACACTTGGGCTAGTAGGAAATATTGCTCTCACATTCATTCCACTTTCACTTCCTATCGCAGTGTTTTTCTCAACTATTTACTGTGTTAATAGGTTGTCTTCAGATTCAGAGTACATTGCCATGAGGGCCGGAGGCCTGACCAAGGGGAAGATACTTTTACCCTTTTTATTAGTTGCGGGCCTTCTTTCCTTTAGTGTTTACCATCTCAATCAGAATTTAATCCCTCATTCCAATAAAGAATTTAAGCGAAAAGTGAATTATCTTACTTCGAGTGGATTATTGGCAGGAATTAAACCAGGACAGTTTTTTAATCTCATACCGGGCGTAACTCTTTTTGCCACTCAGTCTACAAAGTATGGCCGTAACCTTGATGAGGTTTTTCTTCAATTAAATGATAAAAAAGAAGAAAAAGTCATTTTTGCTAATAAAGGCGAACTAAAATTTGAACGTGACCCAAATTCTTTAACTGAAAAACTGACTTTAACTTTATTAGATGGAAATATCATCGGTCAAAATAAGAACCAAGACACAGAAAAAATTGTTTTTAAAAAGTATATATTTCCAGTTTCACAGTCTCAATTTCAAGATCGATTCTCAGTTAAAGAGACAATGCTATCATCTGGAGAGCTAGAAAACGTTTTAAAAATGACTTATGAGGAAGCCAAAAAAATTTATAATTTTAATAAAAAAGAATTTTTTAATGCCAAGTACGAATATTGGAATCGAAAAAATGGTGCATTAATTATTTTTATTTTTTGCTTTCTAGGCTTCACTTTAGGAGTTACGGGTAATAGAGGTAAGGGAAAGAATGCTGGGCTCGTGGGGATTCTCTGTCTAATCATTTATTACGGGCTCTTCTTTTCATTAGTGAGTTTGGCCAATAAAAATAAAATACCTGTACAGTTTGCTGTATTCTTTCCGGCAACAATCATTTCATTAATAGGTTTTCGATTCTATAAAAAGCTTGATTGGCAGTCCTAATTACTGCTGCTCTTTACGCTTTTTAAGTTCTTCTTCTTCAAGCTCCATACGCTTCATGTACTCTTCAGAAGTGTAGAGAATATCATCTTTGGCTTTTGGAAAGAGAGGCTGCATATACTTCGAATTACTTTCTTCAGGGAAAATGAGTGTTTTTACGCCTGATTTTGTCGGTGTTTCAATTAGATAATTATTATAAAAGATTCTTGTGACATTCACGTTTCCTAAAAATAGACGGATTTCAGAACCTTGGAGGTAGAGTTCACCAGTTTTATTGATAATAACACTGCCAATTGGTTGACCATCAATTTTATAACTTACCCAGGTATTTCCTTCAACAGCTCTAATATACACATTTTGAAGGCTTGAGTTGGCCGATCTCTTGATATTTTCTGGAATAAGATTTACATCATTATTCTCAGGAGCATCAGTTTTAACTTGAAACAATTTTCCTTTAATCTTTTTAAATTCAATTGTTGGGAAATTTCGTTCAAATTCCTGAGGTAGCTTAACCTCTTCTTTTTTTGTTTCCGCATTTAGACTTGTGTCAGACTTATCGGATCCTGATGTGGATTCTTCCTTCTTATCTTTTTCAGGCTGGGGAGTTGGCTTTACCAAATCAGAGCTAGAAACAATTTTAGGTCCGAGGTCGGAATTTTTTTGATTCTGAACTTCATTTTCTACAATTGAAGAGACTAATTTATATCCGCCAATAAAAAGCACAATAACTGATATTAAAATAACAACAGGAAGAGCTGATTTTGTATTTTCAATTATTGAGTCACTATTCTCAATGACCTCATGTGGAGTAGGCTCTTCATTTTGGCCTTGAGCTCCTACTGGAGTTTTGAGGCCGGTCTGAACAGCATGCATTAATTTGGTATGGTTCAGCGCCGGAAAAGGTTTACCGAGAAGAGTTTGATAGGTGTATTCCATATTCAAAATGGCTTCACTTAAAGGTAGTCCAAGAATTTTTACGTAACTTGTAACAAATCCCTTAATGTAAGCAGCACTTGGTAAATGATCAAAGTCATTTGCTTCAAGTGATTTAAGTATATTTACACTTATCTTTGTTTTCTGGGATAGCTTTTCAAGTGAAAAATTTTTATCCAATCTTTTCTGCTTGAGATAGTCACCCAATAGCGTAGGTCCTGAACTCATGGCTGAGTCGACATTTGTTTCTTGATTCATGGACAATCCTTCCTTGGTGAATTAGAAATCCGGGGATTCCAGCATCTTCCTTGATGCATGAAAACTTTCACTCATATTATTTTGTTCAATTTGTTCTATTTCATTCATCTTTCTTCGAGATTTCTCACCAAATTCACTCTTACCAAAGCGAGTTTCAACCTCATTTAGCTTAACCCTGGCTTCATTAAATCTTTTAAGTCCAATGAGACTCAGGGCCTGATAAAAATGCGGTGCTGGGCTCTCAAAACAAGTCCCCATAGTGGCATCTTTAAAACTTTTTAGAGAAGCAGAAAATTGCTTCTCCTCAAAGTGCATTAATCCTATCTGATATAGAGATGGACAATAATTTGGATCTTCTTTTACAGATTTCTTAAAATATGAAAGGGCTTCATTTCTTTTCTTCTTTCTTAATTCTAAAAGACCGAGGTTGTAGTAAGTTCTTGGCTGTTTATCGTATGTCAGATCTTTAAGTACATTTTTATAAACTTTTTCTGCTCTATCGTACTGACCATCATTGAAATAAATTGAAGCAAGGTTTACTTTTGCATCTGAATTACCAGCATCTATTTTTAAAGATTTATTGAGAGTTGAAACAGCAAGATCTCTTTCGCCCTTAAAGTAGTAAGCCATGCCTAAATTATTCAAAATACCAGAATGGTTAGGATTTAATTCATTTGCCTTTAATAAATTGGTAAGGGCGTCCGTATAATCTTGGTTCATTAAACTTTGAGTACCAGCTCCAAAATAAAGATCAGCTTGACGCATTTTTTTTGCTGAGTCACTTGAGCAAGAAATAACGGCAAAAAGTAGAGATGTCGTCAGCATCAACCTTACGCTTGAAATTATTGTTCTCATGGAGCACCTCAATCTTAAAAAAATAGTTCTTCTTAGTTTATTTTAAGTAAGGGTGTCATTTTTGTAAAAAGAAAACGCTATTTTCTTTCGAGAAAAACAACCGTCTCAAAATGGAAGGTCGAGGGAAATAAGTCCACTAAATGAAGGCCCTTAACAAGGTAAGTGTCTATTTTTGACAAATCCCTTACCAAAGTGTGTGGGTCACAGCTTACATAGACAACTTTTTGAGGTTGGATATCTTCAATCCACTCTTGGAGATTTTTAAGCCCAGACCTTGGTGGATCAACTAAAAGGAGGTCTGGATGAAGAGCATTCTCTTTCAAGAGTCTCTTTGTTTTTTGTAGAGCATCTGGACTATAAAGATCAAGGGAGTGGAAGGGAAATGCTACCGATTGAGAATAAAAATCAATGCATAAGCGTTTAGAATAATTGAGATTATTGCTTAAATTACCATCTCCTGCAAAAAGATCAAGAAGCTTGGTATTCTCATTTGTTTTAAGTTCATCTTTAAGCAAATTCTGAAGATAAAGATTCATTTCACTAAATACTTGAGTAAAACCACCATCAGCATAGGGTTTGTTAACAGCAATTTTAACAACTCCATTTTTTTCATAAATTTCAAGATGACCCTGTGGTGGACTATTTTTAGGAATTATTTTGAGCCAAGAGTCTTGGTCATACAGGCGCATCAATTCTTGCTTCACTAAGTCCACCGGGATCATACATTGCGGTATAGGGGCAATTTGCTGGTTCTTTGCATCCAGCATCCCAAGTTTTTTTATTTTAGTATCAAAATGAAGCTGTATTCTATTCCTATAATGAAATCTCCTTACGGCGGCATGTGATTTAATTGGCGGATGTTCTATCTTAAAAAACATTCTTTCCAGATTCTGAAGCTTAAAATTCAACTCATTTTCGTAACTTGTATGGAGAAAGTGACATGAAGGACAGCTAGTATAGTGAATACAATCAGGAGATATTCTTTCTTTGGCCGTTTGCTGGAGTTCAGTGAGCTCTGCAAATTGAACATTTTTTTTATGGCCACGAACTTCGGCTATTCCTACTTCTCCTGGGAGAGTTTTAGGAATGAAAGTAATTTTGTCAGTTGTTTTACTCACTCCCTGACCTAGGCTATCTATACTTTCGATTTTAAAAGGAATATTTTTTTTTTGATGCATAAGTATCCCTAGGAATATTTTCAAAAAACCGTAAGATTTAAGTATGAGTTATTTTATAGGAAGATTGCCACTCTTATTAGAGATTGTCATTAATGGCTTCTTCGTCCTCGTTTATACTCTTCAAAAAGCTAAGAAGGCACCTGAGATTCTGGCCCAGTTACCCTTAGATGTTATTTTCGAGTACGCTCTCTTTGTAGTTCCCGCTATTCTTTTCTTCTCACTCCTCACTCATTTTCTAAAAAGTGAGAGTTTAGAAGACTTTTTTAGAAAATATATTTTTTCTCTTATTATCTTTATTCCCATCATCATCACCTTGGGAGATATAGAATTTGTTTACTGGCTTTCAGCAGTCCACCTCTTTTCGACTATAATTTCAATCTACGAAAAGTCCCCAGTAAAAAAGGAAGAATTATCATCGACGAGTAGCTTTCTCTTTCGCCTCAAGTTGCAACCTGCCCAGGTTGTCCTCCTCTCATTTGGTGGATGGATTCTTCTCGGGGCCCTTGTTTTGATGCTTCCTGTTTCTGCTAATCCTGGTAAATCAGTTTCTTTTATAGATGCTCTTTTTATGTCCACATCTGCAACTTGTGTAACTGGTCTTGCTTCAATTTCCCTGGTTGATGATTTGAGTGTTTTTGGGCAGATGGTTTTACTTGTCCTCTTACAAGTGGGTGGATTGGGTATTATGACCTTGTCGAGTTCCATTGCTGTCATCATGGGGAGAAACCTTCAGATGCGAGAACAAGTTATCATGCAGGATGTGCTCGATACTTCAGGCTCAGAAGAATTACTAAAGCTCGTGGTTAATATTATTCAGTATACCTTCGCGATTGAATTTATTGGTGCCATCTTACTCACCATAGGTTTTTATCAAGAGGGATTTGAAATTGGTCAGTCTATTTACTACGGTTTTTATCATGCTATTTCAGCTTTCTGTAATGCAGGATTTGCCCTGTGGAATAATAACTTAGAAGATTTTAAGTTTTCACCCATTATCCATTTCACTATCGCTTTTTTAATTATCTTAGGTGGTATTGGATTTTCTGTTATTAAGGAGCTTTTGGACGCATCTAAACAAAGAAAATCTTTCAAGAATTTTTCTGTTCATACAAAAATTGTTCTCACTACAAATACGATGTTTCTCGTTGGAGGAACTCTTTATCTCTTTTTTGGAGAGTATCTCCACGCTTTTAATGACTATAGTATGTGGGAGAAGTTTCAAGTTGCTTTTTTCCAATCAACGACCACAAGAACAGCTGGATTTAACACCATGAATTTGGCCATCTTGCAGCCCCACTGCATTTATCTCATGATCCTTTTTATGTTTGTTGGGGCCTCTCCTGGGTCAACAGGTGGAGGTGTTAAGACCACCACATTTGCTATCCTTCTTCAATCTGTGACCGCAACTTTAAAAGGTAAACAGGATGTAGAATTCTTTGAGAGAACAATACCGGCCCAAACAGTAGTCAAATCCATCGCCATTTTTATCATTTGTATTATTGTGGTCAGTGTCGGAGTTCTTGTCATGGCCCGAGTTGAACCGGATAAAAGTTTTTTGTCACTTCTATTTGAAGTCGTAAGTGCTTTTGGAACTGTAGGCTTAAGTTTAGGAATCACCCCTTTCTTATCAGTGATTGGAAAATTATGTATTGTGACCATGATGTTTTTAGGACGTGTAGGTCCTCTGACTTTAGTTCTGGCCGTTGGAAGTCGTGTTGTTTTACCGAGTGAAGTTGAATACCCTGAAGGGAAAGTATTAATAGGATAAAATTATGATCGTTGCCGTCATTGGATTAGGTACATTTGGAGCAAAGACTGCTGTCAGGCTTTTTGAAAAAGGAGCAGAAGTTCTTGCGATTGATTCTCAAGCTGATTTAGTGGATAGAATTAAAGACAAGGTCTCACATGCCATCTGTATCGATGTCACTCAAGAGAGATCTTTACGGGCCGTGAACATTTCAGATGTTGATACGGCAATTGTTTGTATCGGTGATAATATTGAAATGAGTATTATGGCCGTTGCCATGCTCAGAAAATTGGGCGTTGGTCGAGTCGTTGCCCGTGCCACTAATCAACTTCATGAACATGTGTTAAAAGAAATTGGTGCTTCTGAAATTATCAAGGTTGAAGAAGAGATGGGAGAGATTGTTGCTAGTAAAATTGCTGCCCCTCACGTTCTTCAACGTTATAATTTTGCCGCTGGATACTCTATCGTTGAAATTAAATTAGGTAAATCCTTCGAGGGAAGGACTCTTGTTGAATCTCAGATTCGACAGAATTATTCACTCAACATTGTGGCCCTTCAAAAGAGAGTTCCCTATATCAGCGAGGAAGGAAAGGCTGCTTATCGTATCGTGATTAATGATGCTCCATTACCTATGGATGTCATAGAGGCCGACGATATTGTCGTGTTGGTTGGTAGTGAGAAGAATTTAGATCGTTTTTTCCAAGACCTTGAAGAAGTGTAACCGGAGTATTTATGCAGTTATCTCTTAAAAGAAGAGTCGCCACGAGTTTTATTATTGCGAACCTTGTCGTGCTCGTTATGGGTTTTACAGTGTTTTATTTTCTAGACGCTTTAAATACTCAAATTTCTAGCATTACAGTTAGTTCCAATACCATTTCTCATCTTACTGATGAGGTTAGAATTTCGGCCGTATCAATCTTGAAAATGCAAAAAAAGATCCTGACGACGAAGCCGACATCAGAGGATTTAAAGAGACTTGAAAATCTTTGTGAAGGATTTCAGTCACAGCTCCAAAGACTTGATGGCTTTTATACTGATATTGAGCCCAAAAAAATTATTTCTCGGATGCAAGGTTATGTTGATTCATTAAAGACAATCGTGAGTAAATCTTCTCTTTTTTATAGAGACGAAGAGGGTCTTTCTACAATTAATGAGTTAACGGATAAAATTCTGGAAGCTTTTTCTGAGTTTCAAGATATTCAGTACTTTCAAAATGAGCAAAGAGATAAGCAGGTTAAAAGCATTATTGGCGAAACAAGAAGAAATATGCTCATTACTTTAATTATTACTTTTCTTGGAACCATTCTCCTTTCACTCGTTGTCCCAGGTAAAATTGCCATGCCATTCAAGAAAATTAATGATGCTGTCCGAGAGCTACAAGATTGTAATTTTGATGTCTCAATTTATTATGATCAAGACGATGAAATTGGCGAGTTGGCCAGAGAACTAAACAAAATGATCGTTAACATGAAAAAGTTTGAGCAACTAAGAACTGACCGGATTTCTGTTGAGCATAGAAAATTTGATACTTTGGCCAATATGATTAGAAAAAATATCATGATTTCTAATGCCAAAGGTGAGCTGGTTTACATGAATAATCCGATGTATTCATTACTTGAATTACAATCTGATGATGTCATGAATAAGCTTATTGCTGACACGATGATGCCCGATTCGATAGTTGAGACCTATGAGATGGCGATTAAGCGGCGCTCAAAAATTGAAAATGCTGAGGTTAATATTCCAAAAAGGAAGAAAGTCCTTAATCCTGAAACTGGAGAATTTATGTTTGAGGAGACTGAGGAAGTTTTCCAAGGTTATGCGAATGTTATTCCTATCCGCGCCAAAGAATCAAACCTTGATTATTACATGATGATTATCTCGAAAGAGGTCTTTGTTTAAGCTTTCAATTAGTGTATGCTTGACCCGCAACGTAAAAAAGGGTCAAGCTGTTCTATGGATACAAGTCTCATCCGTAATTTTTCTATTATTGCTCACATTGATCACGGGAAATCGACCCTGGCCGATCGAATTATTGAGATGACGAAGGCCATTACCGATCGTGAAAAAACTGATCGTTTACTTGATAACATGGATCTTGAAAAAGAGCGTGGGATTACGATTAAGGCGCAAACAGTGCGCCTTCAGTATAAGGCGCACGATGGGAAAACCTATTTCTTTAATCTGATTGATACTCCGGGACACGTGGATTTTACCTACGAAGTATCTCGTTCGCTGGCTTCATGTGAAGGGGCCCTTTTAATTGTTGATGCGTCTCAAGGTATTGAAGCTCAAACTCTGGCCAACGTTTACATGGCCCTTGAGAATGATTTAGAGATTCTGCCAGTTATTAATAAAATTGATCTTCCTCACGCTGATCCAGAAAAAGTAAAAAAAGAGGTTGAAGATGTTATTGGGCTTGATGCTTCTGAAGCTCCGCTCGTTTCTGGTAAATCTGGACTTGGAGTCGATGTACTTCTTGAAGAGATTGTAAAAAAGATTCCGCCTCCAACAGGTAAAGTCAGCAATCCTCTTCAGGCCCTTATTTTTGACTCTTGGTTCGACTCCTACAGAGGTGTGGTCGTTCTTGCAAGAATTATGGAAGGAAACCTTAAAGTTAAAGATAAAATTAATTTTAAATTTTCCGGACAAGATTATGAAGTTATTAAACTTGCTGTTCATCAACCTTTTTATTCTGAAGTGAATGAATTAGGTGCTGGTGAAGTGGGAATGATTGTGTGTGGGATCAAGACTGTTCGTGATGTAAAAATCGGGGACACGATTGTTCACACAGATAAAAAAGAGACAACACCAACTCTTGCTGGTTACAAAGAAATTAAGCCCATGGTTTTCTGTGGGATTTTTCCAGTTGATTCTGAAGAATATGAAATTCTCAAAGAAGCCCTTGAGAAATTGGCCCTCAATGATTCTTCGTTTACCTATGAACCAGAAGTTTCCCAGGCCCTTGGCTTTGGCTTTCGTTGTGGATTTTTAGGTCTTCTTCATATGGATATTATCCAAACGAGACTTGAGCGAGAATTTAATCTTGCTCTCATTTCAACAGCCCCTTCATGTAGCTATGAAGTGATGACGAATGCAGGCGATAAGATCATTGTCGATAACCCCTCAAAGCTTCCTGATCCAAGTACCATTGATCAAATTTTAGAGCCTACTGTAAAACTTTCCATTCACCTTCCTAATGAGTATGTGGGAAAAATTATTAAGCTTTGTGAGGATCGTCGTGGTCGCCAGCAGGCCATAAATTACATTACAGAGGATCGCGTTCAACTCATTTATATCCTTCCTCTTTCTGAGATGATGTTCGATTTCTATGATCAATTAAAATCATTATCTAAAGGCTACGCTTCGATGGATTATGAGCTTAATGAGTACATGGAATCAGATATGGTAAAACTGGATGTTCTTCTTAACGGTGATAAAGTTGACGCCCTTTCAGTGATTACTCACCGTTCGACTTCTCATCAGAAAGGTAAAGACCTCACTCACCGTTTAATGAAGGTGATTGACCGCCAACAATTCGATATTGCCATCCAGGCCGCGATTGGGGCCAAGGTTATTGCTCGCGAAACCGTAAAAGCTCTACGTAAAAACGTTCTTGCGAAGTGTTATGGTGGTGACGTTTCTCGTAAGCGAAAGCTTCTTGAAAAGCAAAAAGAAGGTAAAAAGCGGATGAAAATGGTCGGGAATGTTGAAATTCCTCAAGAAGCCTTCTTGGCAGTTTTAAAGACGGAAGAGTAGAATACCTTATGCTTGAAACTGTCCATGAACATCTAGATACTGTCCTTAGCCTATATACTCAAGGAGCTCACTTTGATGAGCTTAAGGCTGCCAAAGAAAAATATTTTTCTATCACCGGAAAATTAGACGAAGACAAAGATGAGTTTGAGTCTCGTATGAATTGTTTTAATGATTGGTATATCTTTCAATACCGAGACGATAATGGTTCAAAAGTTATTGAAGATTATATTAGAACAAACCAACTTGATGTTGAGCTCTCTCAGGCCCTTCTCAATGTAAATCATTCACTCTTTGATTTTTCAAAAATTAATTTTAGAAAACAAATTGTTCTTCACGATATTCTTCATGATGAAAAAATTGTTCTGATGAAAAATCATCCTACAATTTCATTAATGGAAGGGGATGTCTTTACTGGTAGAGTGATCAAATTTAAAGGTGAACATTATCTTTTAAGGGGGATTTGTACTCTTCCACAAGGGGTAAAGTCGATTCTTAAAAAACAATCAAAGAAAGTTCGCAAATTGAATAGTTTTGAAGAAGAGTTAAATTTTCTATTACAGCTTGAATGCCTCAAAACCAAGGCCATGCATTATTCCCATATTGATCCGACGAAAATCTTTATTTTCTGATTATTTTCTCTTGCTCAAAAGATAGGGGATCACGCCCAAAAGATTCACACTCAATGTGACAATAAAATAGATATTGAAAAGAGACGCTCCGTTTTGAATACCTGAAAATTCAAAAAGTTTTTGGAAAATGGCGTGTCCAACTCCTAGACCTGATGGGGCCACGGGAAGCGCAAGTGCCATCAGTCCCAGAGGGAGAAAAGCAATCGCTTGAATAAAATCCATTTTGCCATCTACAAAAGTGTAAATCAGTGACCAAAAAATAAGAACACCAATGAACTGGACTAAAATCGAAACGCTTATAGCCTTTATTATTTGAGCTCTTATCATCACCAAATCATCCCAGAGATTGATGATCTGGGCCATCAAGGTTGGTAAAAATAACTTCTGTATTTTCGTGAGTAGAGCTCTAATGAAGTAGTGCCAATAAATGAAAATAGTTACGGAAAGAGTCACTATAAGAACAAGGACATAATTAAATTTAAGCAGTGGTTCCATGCCAGGGGCATTTTGCAGAATATGTTGTGAAAATATAAGAGAACCGAGGCCTACAAGTAGAATAAGACCTGCTAGACCCATGGCCCGATCAATCAGAATAGAGGCAAAAAGAAATTTTTTAGAGAAATGACTTTCAAATTTTTGAACGTAAATTATTTTAACTAAATCACCTGTCACACTTCCAGGTAACACACTACTGAAAAATTGCCCAATCCAATTGATTTTGAGCAATCCAATTATAGGGATATTAACCAGACTTCGAGCTTTTAAGATACTTTTCCAACGATAGGAAATAAGTACAAAATTTAACAGAGATAAGATGATGGCAAAAAGTACTGAAAAAGGTTGATTCGCTAGTTTCGCCAAGAGCTTGAAATCTAGTTTACCTGATTGGAGTAGCCAGATCACCAGACCCGCAGCAATAGCGAATTTCACAAGATTAATAAAAAATGTTTTCAGCATGATGAGATGATTTTATAACTTCTCTACCTAATGGTAAATCTGAAAAAGGACAGCTCTCTATGAAGATCGGTGTGATTCAAATTCAGTCAGTTCTAGACCCTCAACACAATCTTGAAACAATTAGACGATTTCTTAAGCAAGCAGTTGATGAGAAAGCAAAAGCTGTCTTTTTACCTGAAGTTTTTTACTCCATGTCAGATGGAACGAAGGCGACACCCTTTTTGATTGAAGGTCAAAATGAACATTACCAAGCTATTCGGCAATTAGCGCAAGATTCAGGGCTTTTTATTTTAGGTGGATCAGCTGCCACTCTCGTCGAGGGAAAGATTTTAAATCGATCCTATAATTTCAATCCGGCCGGAGAAGAGATTGGAACATATGATAAGATTAATCTTTTCTCTTGTGATCTTTCTAAGCATCCAAGTCATCAGATTATTGATGAGGGGAAAGTTTATTCGAAAGGAAATAAAGCAAAGTTGATTGAGGTTGAAGGCCTAAAAATTGGATTATCAATCTGTTTTGATTTGAGATTTCCAGAATTGTTTAGAACTTACTCTTCTCAGGGAGCTCAGCTGCTCTCTATTTCTTCAGCTTTTACTGTTCCAACAGGTAAGGCCCATTGGCATACTCTTGTGAGGGCGAGAGCTATTGAGAATCAATGCTATGTTGTGGCTTCGGCTCAATGGGGTAAGCATAATGATAGACTTAGTACTTTCGGTCATTCACTCGTTGTGGATCCATGGGGAGAAGTGATTGCTGATGCTCAGGAAGGTGAAAAAATTATCTATGCCGAAGTTAGTTTAGAAAGATTAAATTCAGTTAGAGAAAGATTAGATGTTTTAAGAGAGCCAAGACCCTACATATAAGGGTTTGTTCCATTTTGGTGATCGGTCACATCTACGACTTCTTTAATGTCTGGAAAATTTTGCTTAATTAAACCTTCAATTCCACCTTTGAGAGTTGCTTTAGAGCTTGAACAACCCTGACAACCTCCAAAGAAGCGAACAAAAAGAATATTATTATCGACGTCAATAATCTCAACATTTCCACCATGCTGAGCAAGAGCAGGGCGAATTTGCTGATCAAAAATTTTTTCTAATTGGGCAATCATAAGTTTGACGTATGTTGAATTTTAAAGTCTTGGACTAACGCCTGAAGATTTTTCTCCGGTTGATTATTGTAAGTAAAAGGTGGAACCCACGTCACACTTTCTACAAAACCTTCTTGAGTGATTTTATAAATTCTACCTTCTTCAGGTTTTCCAGCATAAAACCAACTTGGATTTTCATTTTGTAAATCGGCCGGTGACATTTGGACTAAGGTTAATCTTTTTAACTCAGGGTCCTCAATTTGAAGAGGTTTGTGAAATTTTACAATGGCACTTGCGACAACCTCATCTCTAAGTGTCACTATGAGCTGAGAAGAATCTTCAAGAATATAAGTCATTACATTTCGTTGGCGTGAGAAGGGAGAACCAAACTCTTTTTCAAGTTCACTTACGGTCATATGAAGGCGTAGAGAGGAAAGGTTGACTTTCTGGCCCTGACTTTCCCGAGCGCTTAAATACGCTAGAGCAAAGACTGTCAAAATCACGGTGATCATCGCACCTAATCTTTTCATAAAGCCTCGCATTAAATTAATGGTCGTATTATTTAATCACTCTATGTCATTTTTGGCTAGAGATTTAGTATCTTAGAGAAGCTAATTAGTTTCTTCTGTGGATAGAATCAATAAATATTAAATAAAATAAAAGTATAAGGGATGCGTTAATTTCTATTTAGAATTTTTTTATCAAAAAACTCAGTTTAGTCACTCTCATTTTAACTTTAGTGTTACCAGGAGTGATGGCCAATAATCTGATTGTTCTGACAGCACCTCCGGCTTCTGGAAAAACCTATTGGATGGAGTCTTTTACTCAAGAATTAAATCACCCCTTACTTTTCATCTCACCCCTTCGTGCATTGGCCGAGGAATGCAAGCTCCGCTCAAAAAAAAATCATCTCATCATGACGCCAGAAGAATGGCTTAAGAAACGCCCTAAAGCTCAGGTCGTCGTGATAGATGAATTTCATCTTTTTTTTTATTGGGGGGATAGTTTTCGTCATCAGATGTGGGAAGCTTTTTATGAGCTTGTGAGTGAAGCTGATCTCGTAATCCTCCTCACGGCAACTCTATCCTCTGAGATGAAAAATGAGATCTCTTCATTTGAATCAGAATTTAAAACCATATGGTGGATTGATCAGGGCAATCAAAAGCTTAAGTATCGCCCACAAAAATATTATAAAATTCCAAGTCTCTCTTTTATGGAAGATCTCATTTTTTCAAGTCCTCAAAATAGAGGGAGCACGTCTTTGATTTTTTGTCGTTATCGTCGAGAAGTCTACGAATGGGAGAGTAAACTTATTTCATACGGTTATCATGTTTTAAGTTGCGTCGGTGGAGGGGCTAGAGAATTTTCAGAAAAACTCCAGCAATCCCCTGATCCCGATTTTATCATTGCAACTTCAGTTCTTTCCCATGGGGTAAATCTTCCTAGCCTTGGAAAAATATTTTTTACTTATCAAGTCAAGGATCTCAACTTTTGGATTCAGATGGTGGCCCGTGGAGGAAGGAAAGGAGATTTTTATGAGGTTTATTCATTGGAAAGGCCATTTGGATTAAAGTGGAACATTTTTTTTAATTTCTTGGCGATTCAAAAATTAAGCCTGAAGATAAAGTGGTTAAAACTTTATAAGCAGATTGAAGAATGGTTTTTGAAGGCGTTGTAATTCACAAAGTTCCCTATAAAGAGCGAGACCTCATTGTAAAGCTTATGCTTCGTAATGGAACGTTAGGAAGCTTCTATATTTATGGGGGCCAAGGTGGAGGAAAACACCATAAGCCAACTATTTTTGAATTAGGGTCAATGGTCAAGATCTTCATTCGAGAGCAAAAAAGTTCCCGGGTTGAGGGGCAAGAACTTATGATTGCTGGAGAAAGTCAAAGACTATGGGAGCCAACTCATGTTAGGCATAATATCCAAGCTTACTATTTAATCTGTCTTTATTTTGAGATTATTCAAAAATTTTCAATTCATTTCCAATTGGGAACGAGTGAGTATGAAAATAATGAACACGAAGGCATTTTTTCCGTTCTTAGTAATGCCCTTTTCTATCTTAATGATTCTCTTCAAAAAGAATTATTTCAATCGCAGCAGCATTTAACGCTTTTTATGATTAAACTTCTTTTTCATATTGGAATTATGCCAGACACTGATCACTGTTCTTATTGTGGAGCCAATCTTTTAGAGACTCCTGGATTGTCATTTCTGCCGGCCAATGGTCAGTTTGCTTGCAGTCAGTGTGTGACGGCGGAAAATGAGAGAGGATTTCTATTAAGAATAAAAAAAGCCTACCAGACGAAGTATCAGAATTATACTGAGTTAGCAGGGACGAATTTTCAGGAAGCCGATAAGCTTATCCATTTTTTTTGTCACCATTTTCATTTGCGCCCCATTGAGCTTAAGTCTTATAAACTCTTGATGCGATCTTGAGTTACTTTTGAAGTGAATGAGCAAATTCCAAAAGATCTTTAAAAAATGGGAATGTCGTATTGGCAGCGGATTGATTTCTAACTACGACACCTTGAATTCCTGCGTTTTTTCCAGATTCAGCATCAATGAGCTTATCGCCAATCATGAAGGATTGATCAATTTTGATATGATGCTTTTCAATCAGGTCTTTGATCATTTGCCCTGAGGGTTTTCGGCAGTGACAATGATCACTCGGAGCATGTGGACAAATCGCAAAATCCTTAAAAACGGCGAGTTTGTGTTCGCGCAGATCATTTTGGAGTTGCCTGTGAATGACATAAACAGATTCTAGGGAGAAATAGCCTCGACCCACACCTGATTGATTGGTCACCACAAATAATTCATACCCCAAGCTTTCAAAAATTTTTAGGGCCTTGAAAGTATCTGCGTACCACTCAATATCTTCCACATGGGAAAGGTAGTTTTTATCAACGATGAGTGTTCCGTCACGATCAAGAAAAATAGCCTTCCGCGTTTTAATTTACTTCGTCCTTGTTAAAGCTTAATATAGCCTCATGCTAAACGTGCTTAAGTTAATGTTCCCATACCTTCGTCCTTTTTGGAAGCAGGCCCTGCTCGCAACACTTTTATCTTTTCCGCTTGCGGGGATTAAAGCCTATGAAGCTTTTCTTGTTAAAGATATATTTGATAAAGGGTTTGCTGCCGGCTCAAGTGACCAAGATGCCATGAATTTGGCCCTTCTTCTCATCGCTTTGGGAATTCTCAACTACCCTTTAAGATATCTTCATTATTTCACTTTGAGGCAAATTGTTGATAAATCAACTCGTTCGATACGCTCACGAATTTATAAAAAATTTCAGACTCTGCCAGCGAGTTTCTATTCATCAAAAAAACAGGGCACTTTAATCTCAACAGTGATGAATGATACGGCCGTTTTTTCTGAAGCTTTTAAGAACTCCCTTGAAGTCTTAAGAGAACCAATTACCGCACTATCACTACTAGGGGTCGCCTTTTATCATGATTGGCAATTGACCTTAATTATTTTTGCGACGGCACCATTTTTTATTGGGACTTTTCATTACACAGGTAAACGAATTCGTCGCTATGTTGGAATGGCCCAACAAGACACTGCTGAAATGACCCATACTGTAAATGAAGCTTTGGGTGGCCAGAAAATTATTAAAGCTTTTGGATTAAAGGATTATGTAGGCCAGCGTTTTGAAAAGCTTCAGGATCTTTTCATTCAACACCGGACGAAAAGTAACTCCGCTGAAGAGCATTCTCATCCATTAGTAGAGCTCATAGGATCTTTTGCTTTTGCTGGTGTTATTATTTTTGCTCATCATCGCATTTCTACAGGTCAACTCACTACAGGTGGCTTCATTTCATTTGTCGCTTCCCTCGCCATGTTTATGGATCCTATTAGAAGATTTTCAAAGGCCAATGCAAAATTAAATCAAGCTCGAGCAGCTGCGACCAGGATTTTTGGACTCCTCGATGTTGAAGAAGAAAAAGAGTTCGCTCAAAAAGAATTAAAAGAGTTTAAAAGTGAGATTGAATTTAAAAATGTTTCTTTCTCTTATGGAGAAGGTCTTGTTTTAAAAAATCTCAATCTAAAAATAAAAAAGGGTGAGAAAATTGGGTTGGTTGGTCTTTCGGGATCAGGTAAGTCCACTCTCGTGAGTTTGCTCCTAAGACTTTATCCTGTCACATCAGGAGAAATTCTAATTGATGGTCAGAATGCGAATGACTATAGTCTAGAGTCTTTGAGAAAAACTTTTGCACTCGTCAGTCAGGATATTTTTCTTTTTAATGACACCATTAAGGAAAATCTTACGACTGGGGAAGTGCATTCAGATGAAGAGATTAAACAAGCTCTAGAAATTTCTTATGCTTGGGAATTTGTTAAAGATATGCCTCAGGGAATTTTAACTCCAATTGGTGATAGAGGACTTCGCCTTTCGGGTGGACAATGCCAACGCCTCACGATTGCACGAGCTTTCTTAAAAAATCGAGATGTCTTGCTTTTTGATGAAGCAACTTCGGCCTTAGATAATGAATCAGAAAAAATTGTTCAAGCTGCCCTCGATCGAGTGGCCGGTCATAAAACTGTTGTGGCCGTAGCCCATCGTTTATCTACTCTCAAGGATTTTAACCGTATTGTGGTGATGAAAGACGGGGAGAAAATTGAAGAGGGAACTCACGCTGAGCTCATGGATAAAAACGGCGAGTACAAAAAACTCTTTGAGCTTTCCCAAAGAAGTTAACGGCTGGCAGGCCAAGTTTCAGTTAAGACATCATAGTGAGCCTTGAGGCCACCATCTTGTCCCGGAGCCTTAGGTCTACTGTAATGAATAAGGCGAGGAGATTCATGAATATCGAAGTTTGTGCCTTTAATTGTGCTTTGAGAAGATTTCATAGTTAGACCTAAATCTTTTTTGATGCTCTCAGCGTAGGCATCTGGTGACATGCCTTTCACGGTCGCAAGAATTAATTTACCTTCTCCTTTGCGATACCAATCAACTAAACTTTTTTTCTGATCAGGTGCATAGGTTCCATCAAAAATCGTGACTTGTTCTACAGGAAAACCAGCATTGAGAAGTCTCATGACAGCGCGTCCTCCACCAGAATGGGCCGACACGTGCATAGGTAGAGATTTTAAATTGTCCCCTGTGACTGAGTGAAGACTTTTAAGAAAGCTTTGAAATGTTTCACGATCTTTAAGGTTTTTATCGTAGGTGTCACATTTCCCATCACTCTCTGGAAAAATCGTAATCTGCTGACTTGCGCAGAGCGACCCATTGAGACCAAAAGCTTCCACCATGGAGGGAAGATTTTTTTCATATTTAGGATAAACTCCTAATTTATGACCATGAAAGTGCAACCTGAATGAGGAGGCCATGACTGGAATGGTAATTAGAACAGGTTTGGGATAACCAGGTACAAACCCTAAGCAATCAGTATAGGGGCAGATTCCTTCATTCTTTGACGTGCATTTAAATCCCGCCAGCTTAAGGGATTTCTCCGTTTCATGAGAAGTGTTCAAACAACTCACTGGCCAAGGAAGCCAAGATTGAGCAAATCCGACAGGGATGGTCCAGAATGCAAGAATCATAAAAAATAAACGCGTCATTGTATCCCTCACATAGACCTCTTCGGCTCTCTTATGATAAAACTTTTGGGTCTATTTTCATCATCAGGAGAGCATTGTGTCAGAAGAAAATCTCAAGTCTATGGCGGACTTAGTATCTCACTCAAAACATCGCGGATTTATTTTTCAAAGTTCTGAAATTTATGGAGGCCTTGGTTCCTGTTGGGATATGGGACCCTTAGGTGTTGAACTCAAAAACAATATTAAAAATTCTTGGTGGAGAGCCATGACTTTTAGAGATGATGTGGATGGAGTAGATGCTGCTATTCTTATGCATCCGACTGTTTGGAAAGCTTCAGGTCACGTAGATAACTTCACTGATCCCATGGTGGACTGTAAAGAATGTAAAGGCCGCTTTCGTGCTGACAATATTGACCTAAATGCTCCGTGCCCGACTTGTGGATCAAAAAATTCTTTCACTGAACCAAGAAATTTTAACCTGATGTTTAAGACTCAAATGGGGCCAGTGGAAGATTCTTCAGCAATGGTTTATCTGCGCCCTGAAACGGCTCAAGGTATATTTGTAAATTTTAATAACGTGCAGACCACGATGAGAAGAAAACTTCCCTTCGGAATTGCTCAGATTGGTAAAGCTTTTAGAAATGAAATTACTCCAGGGAACTTCATTTTCAGAACCCGTGAGTTTGAACAAATGGAGATGCAATACTTCATTAAACCAGGAACTCAAGCTGAAGCCATGGAAATGTGGAAAGAAGTTCGATGGAATTGGCATCTTTCAAATGGATTGAGAAAAGAAAAGCTCCAATTTAAAAAACATGAATCTCTTGCTCATTATGCAGATGCAGCTTTTGATATTGAGTATGAATTTGCTCATGGCTGGGGAGAAATGGAAGGCATTCACTCTCGAACAGATTTTGATTTAAAAATGCATCAAGAATTTTCAAAGAAAAATCTTAATTATGTTGATCAAATCGATGGAAATAAAAAATATCTTCCATACGTTCTTGAGACGTCTGTTGGATGTGACCGCTGTATGCTCGCGGTTATGAGTGATGCTTACAGAACGGAATTCCCAGGTGATGCAGAAAAAGAAAGAGTCGTGATGAGATTTAAACCATCACTCGCTCCGATTAAAGCCGCTATTATGCCTCTTATGAAAAAGCCAGATCTTGAAGGCCCAGCGACTGCACTCCTGCGTGAACTTCAGAAAGATTTCAAGTGTGAGTACGACACATCTGGCTCAATTGGTAAACGTTACCGTCGCCAGGATGAGATTGGAACTCCTGCTTGTATTACAGTTGATTTTGATACGTTAACTGATCAGGCTGTGACTGTTCGTGATAGAGACACGATGGTTCAAGAAAGAGTCGCTTTGGATAAAGTGAAATCTTATTTGAAAGAAAAATTTTCCTTATAAGCTTTGGAGAGAGTTATGAAAAAGTGGGTTTATAAATTTTCCTCTGATCTTACTGACGGCAATAAAGACATGAAAGCCTTGTTAGGTGGAAAAGGAGCGAATCTCGCTGAAATGTGCAATTTAAAACTTGCAGTTCCACCAGGTTTTACTGTGACAACAGAAGCCTGTTTAGATTACTACAAGGCCAATAAGCAGATATCCCAAGAGATTAAAGATCAAGTGATCGAGAGCCTAAATTGGGTTGAAAGTTTAACTGGTAAAAAATTTGGTGATGTTGAAAATCCTCTTCTTTTTTCTGTTCGATCTGGAGCGCGAGCTTCGATGCCAGGAATGATGGATACAGTCCTTAATTTAGGTTTAAATGATAAAGCTGTTCTTGGACTTGCCAAAAAAACAAATAATCCTCGATTCGCTTGGGATTCTTACCGTCGTTTCATTCAGATGTATTCAAATGTTGTTCTTGGTGTGAATACATCTCATCTCGAAGCAAATATGGAAGATCTTAAAGAGGCCCGTGGCGTTCATGAGGATACTCAACTTACAGCTTCTGATCTTGAAGAACTCGTAAAAGTTTATAAAGCGGTTCTCCTTGAAGATCATGGGATTGTGTTCCCGCAAGATCCGATGGAGCAACTATGGAAGGCCATCGCTGCGGTCTTTGGATCTTGGCATAATAACCGTGCTACAAAATATCGTGAAATGAATAACATTCCTCATGACTGGGGAACGGCCGTTAATATTCAATCCATGGTGTTTGGAAACATGGGTAATGATTGTGCTACGGGTGTTTGCTTCACTCGAGACCCATCGACTGGTGAGAAGAAATTTTTTGGAGAGTTTTTAGTCAATGCTCAAGGTGAAGACGTTGTGGCCGGTATCCGCACTCCTCAGCCTATTAATGATGCTTCTAAAATGGAATCGAATAAACATCACAAAACTCTAGAAGAGGTGATGCCAAAAGCTTACGGCGATCTAGTGAACGACTATAAAATGCTGGAGAAGCATTATAAAGATATGCAGGATATTGAGTTTACGATTGAAAATAATAAACTCTATATTCTTCAAACAAGAAATGCCAAACGTACGGTGAATGCGGCCCTCAAGGTTGCAGTTGATCTCGTCGCTGAAGGTCTTATTACTGAAAAAGAAGCTATCTTAAGAATTCAACCTGAAGATCTGAACCAACTTCTTCACCCACGTCTTGATCCTAAAGCTAAAAAAACTGTGATTGCTACCGGTCTACCGGCATCTCCAGGAGCGGCTTCAGGACACATGGTTTTTAGCTCGAAAGATGCTGAGGAATGGGCGAAGGCCGGAAAGAAAGTTGTGCTCGTTAGAGCTGAAACATCTCCAGAAGATATTGGAGGGATGGCGGCTTCAACAGGTATTTTAACGGCCAGAGGTGGGATGACTTCTCACGCTGCCGTGGTCGCCAGAGGGATGGGAAAACCATGTGTGGCCGGTTGTACGGCCTTAGTGATTAGTGAGAAAAATAAAACTCTCTCTGTTAAAGGCAAGGTTTATAAAGAAGGTGATTTCATTACTTTTGATGGTGCCAATGGTGAAGTTTATGAAGGCATTATTCCAACGATTGAAGCTAAAATTACCGCAGACTTCGCTACATTCATGAAGTGGGCGGATAAAACAAGAAGACTAAAAGTCAGAACTAATGCAGACACTCCAGAAGATTCAAAAGTTGCTGTAGAGTTCGGTGCTGAAGGAATTGGACTCTGCCGAACCGAGCATATGTTTTTTGCGCCAGAGAGAATTCTCGCTGTTCGTGAAATGATTTTTGCTGAGAATGAAAAAGATCGTAAAAAAGCTCTGGATAAATTACTCCCATTCCAGCGTTCAGATTTTTTAGGAATCTTTCAAGAGATGAATGGCCTTCCGGTTAATATTCGTCTCTTGGATCCACCTCTACATGAGTTTCTGCCTCACCAAGATAAAGACCAAGAAGAACTGGCCGCTGTTCTTGGCCTTACAGTTGCTGCTATTAAAGAGCGCAATGATGCTCTTCACGAGTTCAACCCAATGCTTGGACACAGAGGATGTCGCCTCGCTATCACTTATCCTGAGATTTACCTCATGCAGGTGAGAGCGATAGTGGAAGCGGCGATCGAAGCTGATAAAAAAGGGATTAAGGTATACCCTGAGATTATGATCCCTTTAACCTCAGAACTGAAAGAATACAGTACGATTAAAGTTGAGTGCCAAGCAGAGATTGAAAAAGTTTTTAAAGAAAAAAATCATACTATTAAATATAAGATGGGAACCATGCTTGAGCTTCCACGAGCTTGTATTATGGCCGGAGAGATTGCTAAAGAAGCTGAGTTCTTTTCATTTGGTACGAATGACTTAACTCAAACAACATTTGGTTTATCTCGTGATGATGCTGGTAAGTTTCTACCAAGTTATACGGCCCGTGGCATTTATCCAAAAGATCCATTTGTTTCAATCGATACTCAAGGTGTGGGCTTTCTCATGAAGCATGCCGTGAGTGAAGGAAAGAAAACGAATGCTCTTATTCATGCGGGAATTTGTGGAGAGCATGGTGGTGAGCCTGCTTCCGTAGAATTTTGTCACCAAATTGGATTAGATTATGTGAGTTGTTCACCATTCCGAGTGCCGATTGCGAGATTAGCAGCGGCCCAAGCAGCCTTAAGGTAAAAAAAAAGCCCTCTTACGAGGGCTTTTTTTATTGCTTGCTTGATTTCGCTGGTTTGCCTGAATGGGATGGTTCCTCAGACACTTCAGTTGGTAAGTAATTTGAATCTTTTAGGAAATTACACTGCTCAATTGCATTTGAGTAGCCCACAGAGATATCTGCAACATCATTCAGCGTACTATTTTCTAATTCATAAAAACTCTTCGCATCACCTAAGTTTTCGCGCATTTTTCCTAGAGCACGAACATCTTTAGCGTAGTCTTTCTTGGCAAGGCCATGAAGGTCTTTTTGAAATTTATCCAGTTTACCCAAAAGATCACTACATTGCTTAATGGCACTTGTGAGTTCGTCTTCAATCTTATTTTTAGACAGATAATCACAGATTGGAGCATTAACAGTTACACATTTGAAGCCATCATTTTTCTTTTTGAGACCTAGGAAATTAATTTTAAATTGATTCGAGCAAAAAGTTCTTGAAGACACTTTTCCATCTGATGTTAGGGAAGTACTTTGGGCCATCTCTTGGTTTAAGCCTTTTTCTTCATTTGAAAAGTTCACGCTTGTAATTCTAGAAACTTTACCAGCTTCTCTATCTACAGTGAGTTTAAACTGAGATTTTTGGAAAAAACCTTTTCGAGGTGTTTTGATATTATTTACCTTATACTTGAACTCCTCTTTGTCTGCAGATGATTTGTAATCAACATCCGGGCTAAGGGTTCTATCTTTTATCTCAGACTTGAGATTGGTAATTGAGACTAAATCTTGAGGAACAAGATTTCCAAAATCCTGGGCATAAAGAGGGAGAGAAGTGAGGGCAAGAATGGTCATTAGTTTTTTCATAAAAAACTCCTTTTATAAATTTTAATTGATAATTTTTCCTGAACCAAGTCTGAGCAAATCTTGCACTTGATAAGAAAATGAAATAGTCGGGTAAAATTCTAAGAATTGAATTTTACTAGGTTTGCCTTTAAGCTTGGTTCATGGAGAAATATAAAAAAATTATTCAGGCCCTGATGCCTTTTGAAAACTTCGATGCCTTCGCGTTTGGTATTGTCGATTTTAAGGAAATGAAATTTTCAGCATTTGAAGCTGATTATTTTGGGGAAGAGCTCCAATTTCGTGATCATTCTTCCCTTTATTTTGATCTGGCCTCCCTCACCAAGCCGCTAACAAATTCTTTAAGCTTCTTTCTCGCCCCTGAAAAATTTGATGAAAAAATGAAATTATGCCTTAATCACCGTGGCGGTTTACCAGCATGGGGACTTTTGGCGAAAGATAATTGGAAAGAGCAAATATTAGGTTATCCCATTTCAGAGAGTGAGACGCTTTATTCAGATTTTTCCGCCTTAAGAGTCATGTTGGAATTAAATAAAAGAGGGATTAATCAAAAAAATATGTGCCAGCAAGTTTGGGACCAAGAAACTCTTTTTTGGACGGATTTATCAGACAAGAATAATTCTCCCCAATACGGATTTAGAGAGGGTCAACCCAATCTAAAAACAGTTCATGACCCTAATGCCTGGGTCATCCATGACTACTGTTCCCATGCTGGTCTTTTTTCTACTATTCATGGACTATGCCAAACTCTTTTAAATTATCAAAATAAAACTCAATTTATTGAAAAAGTAAAAGCTGATCTTGTCTCACATCCACATCGCTTTTCATTTGGTTGGGATCGAGTCCAAAATCCCCAGCAAACCCTCGCTGGAAGTGGCTGTGGGCCCCTTACCTTTGGCCACCTCGGATTTACTGGAACATCAATATGGATTGACCCAGAGAGAATGAGAGGTCATGTCATTCTTAGCAATGCCACTAAGTATTTTTGGTATGACAAAGCTGGACTTAATGATTTACGAAAGGCACTTGGTGAACTCGTTTGGAAGTCTATTATCTAAGTCAGGTAATTAAAAAAAATTAGAAAAATCCCCACTCTATTTTCACTCTGGTAGAATAAAGAAGAATATAGAAAAAGGGATATTTATGGATCTTACGAATCTCATCACACAAGAAAATCTTATCGCCCGCAGATCACAAATTAAGAAAGTTTTTTTCTATCGTATTTGTGGTGCTGGTATGGGCCCCGCTGCCGTACTGGTTAAACAGGCAGGTTTCCAAGTTGATGGAGCCGACTCAGCTTTTTATCCACCGATGAGTACATTTCTTGAAACGACAGGTATTCCTTTATTTAAATTAGAACAAGTCAATGAAGAGTTCCTCAAACAATATGACTTAATTGTCGTGGGAAATTCAGTTTCTGGTAAAGCCGAAGCAGCAAGGATGATTGAGCGTGCAGGTGTACCCTTTACCTCTTTTCCCTCTGCTCTAGGTTCTCTTGTTCTCAAGGATAAGAATGTCGTTGGTATTGCTGGAACTCATGGAAAAACAACAACGACCTATTTCATGACCCAACTTTTAGAAAAATTAGGTCAAAATCCTGGCTATCTTGTTGGAGGAATTATTGAGGGAAGAGATCCTTCGAAATTAGGGGATAAATATTTTGTGATTGAATCAGATGAGTATGACTCAGCTTATTTTCATAAAATTTCAAAGTTTAGATTGTATGAACTAAAAAATATGATTTTAACATCTCTTGAATTTGATCATGCTGATATTTTTGCCTCAGTTGAAAAAATTGAAGATGAATTTCGTCATGTGATTCCAGGCATGAGATCATCACTTATTTTTAATGAGGACTATCCATCGGCCATGAAACTTTACCATGACTACCATGGAAAAAATAAAGATCAGAATTGGTTTCTGTACGGAGATCATGCCCAGCTTGGTCCCCATGATGTGAACACTTTTGAGAATGGATCTAGCTTTAGTCTTAATTGGAAGGGTGAAAAAGTTCATTTCCAGAGTTCAGTTGTTGGGCAACATAATGTTCTCAATTTGGCGAGCTGTCTCATTTTCCTTCTTTCTGAAGGCTTCAAAGTTGAGGATGTTCAGAAAGCCTCCAAAGAGCTAGAAATGGTAAAAAGACGTCAAGAGGTTAGAGGTCGTTATAAAGGCATGACGGTGATTGATGACTTTGCTCACCATCCTCGAGCTATCACGGTGACGACGGATGCTATCCGGGCCCGTTTTAAAAATAAAAAAATAATTACCATCTTTGAACCTATCTCAGCGACTGCGAGGAGCTCTATTTTTCAAAATGAATTTAGAGATTCCCTTGCATCTTCAGACAAGGTGATTATTGCAAAGGCGGAATTAAGTACAACGGCCCTAAATGGTAAGGACCTAGATGCAGACTTGCTCTCAAAAGAAATTAATCAAAAAGGCAGACACTCAGTTTGTGTTAGTCGGTTAGAAGATTTGCAGAAAGCGATTGATGATTTTGCTGAGGAAGGAGCTGTGCTGCTTGTCCTGAGTAATAGAACATGTCTTGGTTTATGGGAGTCGAATTTTGTTAAAGAACTTAAGTCGTAAAATTACTTTCACCTGTGTAGCTATTTTTTCGCTTAGTTCCTGTGCTTCACCTGCGATGAAGTGGAAAGGTGATATGTCCACTCATGTGGCGACTTATATGGATTCTTTTGAAAAATTCAGGAGCCGAATCTGTGTACCAAAGGCCCTGACAGTTTTTGATTCCTCACTTAAGGCCTATCGTGGTCAAGGCTATTGGATTCCCGAGCTGAATGATGATGTGGATGTTGAATCAATCACCACACTCCTTCCGGAGTTTGAGAAAAAAATAAAATGGATTCAATCTCAAAAAAATAAAATTAAAAAAAATAATCTTCCTTCCAGAAATGTGACTTCCCATGTTCGCTCATTGCTCAACCGATTATTAGAACTTAAAAAAACAGAGCTATCTTCAGATGAGAAAGTTAAAGTAACCGCTAGGCAAGAGTCTTTAAAATTACAAAATAAGCTTTTGTCAGCTTATGAGGAAATGATAAAAAAAGTTTCTTTCCTCTCAAATTATCGCTATCCGGTCGACCATCTCAAAAACAGAAAAATCTATGATGAATTCCGTGAAAAAGAAGATGTTCCCTCAGTTAAGATTGCAAATTACTCTTTTTTATACAGAAAATTGTTAGAGGATGGGGCCTATAATCCAGATAGGTCAGGTTCAGATATTTATCTCCGCACGACAATTGATACTATTCATTTCGAATTGTTGCAGCATGATTTTTATATAACGGAAGATGCTCGTTATGATCTTGAGTTTGTTCTCTCCAAAATTGAATCTGAAATCGAAAGAGGTGAGAAGAAGATCCTGGCACGCTTAGGAGAGTGGGAGGAGAGAGTTCATAAAACATTTAATTTCTATAAAAGCTTAACCCGAGAAGACCACCAAAAAATTATTACGGTTCAAGGTCTTAAAACAACACCGAATAAAGAGCTTATTAAAGAGCATAACCGGGCCGCTGAGGAACTTAAAAAGTTTGTCTATACCAAACAGGCCGAAGTCTATAATTATTGGCTACACCAACCTGAACTCACTCGAGCAGTTTTTGTGATTGAAACGATCCTCATGAATGAAGTTGGTGGGGTTGATGGAGATGATGCACTTGAGCGGATGGATGTGGCCCGAGTTGTTGTTAATAGACTGGATAAGCCAAAGTATCTCTCTATCGGGCGTAAGGAGTTTGTCTATCCCTATATTAAAAAGCTGACGACGGATTTTCATTTGCAAAATGAAAAGTGGCTTAATGCCTTATTTAAGCAGGGAGAGTTTTCCTTCACTTATTACTATATGAGTGGTGTTTCCATGATATTTTGTCCTGATCTTGCACCGGCAGCAAAAAAATTGCGTCAACAGAATGTTGAAATTGCCTTGCAAGTCCTTAAGGATCCGGCCAGTGACTTTAAGGCCACGAGATACTTCTCACGCTCTAGTATGATCGGTAGAATTCATATGGATAGTATCTGGGAAGACTATGAAGCCTATCCACAGCGTCCGGGTCTTCTGGCCAATGGACAGGATCAACTCTTTAAAGAATTTAATCAAGAACGTTATACCTATTTATACTCTTTTAAAGACCCCATGGGTGTGCTCTATGAGGTTGTTCGCATCGGGGGAGAGAATTACGCTTTGGGAGTGAAAAACAAAGTGAAGATTTTTTATCGCCACCGCAATCCGCACTACTTTCGATATTTTACCAAGCTTCAGCAATAGATCTTATTTGGCAAAAAATCCCCAAATAGTTTTTGATAAAGTAAGTTACTCAGGGTATAAATCCGCCCATCTAGTTTATTATTTGTTTAGTTTTAATTTGCCAGCAAGGAGCAAAACTATGTTGAAAGATTATATGTTCACATCTGAGTCTGTTACTGAAGGACATCCGGATAAGATCGCCGATCAAATCTCTGATGCAGTACTTGATGCTATGCTTGCTCAAGACCCAAAATCACGTGTTGCTTGTGAAACTTTAATCACAACAGGTTTAGTTGTTGTTGCTGGTGAAGTCACAACTGGTGCAAATGTTGATATTAACGAAACAGTTCGTAAAACGATCAAAAAAATTGGTTATGATCACTCTGATAAGGGCTTCGATGCTAACACTTGTGGTGTGACTATCGCTCTTGGTAAACAGTCTCAAGACATTGCCATGGGAGTTAATGAAGGTGAGGGTAAGTTCCTTGATCAAGGTGCTGGAGATCAGGGTCTCATGTTTGGTTATGCCATCAATGAAACAGATTCGTATATGCCGATGACAATTGATCTTTCTCACAAGCTGGCCAAAAAATTAGCTGAAGTACGCCATAATGGTATTCTCAAAGATCTTCGCGCTGACGGTAAGACACAAGTGACTGCTCAGTACATCGACGGCAAACTAGCTCGTATTGATGCTATCGTAGTTTCTTCTCAACACGCTGAGAGTATGACTCAAAAGCAGATTGAGGAAGGAATTATGGAAGAAGTGATTAAGAAAACTGTACCTGCACATCTCATTGATAAAAATACAAAATACTTCATCAATCCAACTGGTCGTTTTGTGATCGGTGGGCCAATGGGAGACTGCGGTCTCACTGGCCGAAAAATTATCGTTGATACTTACGGTGGTCATGGTGCTCACGGCGGTGGTGCCTTCTCTGGTAAAGATCCTTCAAAAGTGGATCGTTCAGCTGCCTACGCCGCTCGTCATATTGCTAAGAACGTGGTAGCCGCTGGTCTTGCAGATCGCGCTCTTGTTCAAGTGGCCTACGCGATTGGAGTGGCAAAACCAATGTCGCTTTTAATTGATACTTTTGGCACAGCTAAAGTTGATGAAAAGAAATTAACCATGGCAATTAATGAGCTTTTCGATATGAGACCTAAGGCGATCATTCAGCGTCTTGATCTTCTTAAGCCAATCTATTCTGAAACAGCTGCTTACGGACATTTTGGTCGTACATCTGCAAATGGCTTTACTTGGGAGAAAACTGATATGGTGGCAGCTCTTAAGGGCTTTTTCTAAGCTAAAAATAAATAAACTATCAAAAAGGCCTTCTTAATGAAGGCCTTTTTTATTTCCATCTTTTGATTTTTCTAAATTCTCGTACACTATTTCCATGAAAGAAGTTTATTTTCTTGCGAGGCATACTCCCTTTTGGGCCATCCCACTTTTGGTGCTCTCTGCCGAGTTTGGTTATGTTTTCTGGTTAAGAAAAAAAAAGAAAGGGGCACTTCTTTGTTTGCTTCTTGCCCTTATTGGGGCCAGTGCTACTGGTTTCTATTATTGGGCCGGTGGACCTGAAAAATCCGTTAAAATCCTCAAAAAAATCCATCGGAATTATAACTAGAATAGTCTTACATTTGACACCCCCCTATCTAACATACTGAAAAGATGTGTCAAAGAGGGAGTCTAAAGTTTGACACAAGGACTCGGGCTTTAGTAAATTAGCACCATCTGGAGGACCTATGGATGATGTTAATTTTCTCCATCAAAGCTTTGATGGAACTGATGCAAGTCAATTTCCCCCAATCGTTATCGTTGAAGATGACAAGCTACTTGGTCTGAGTCTAAAAAAATACCTCGAGCATACATTAAGACTAAGAGTGCTTTTATTTTCTAGTGCTGAAGATTGCTTGATGGAATTTGCCAAAGTTAATCCTGTGGAAAAACCATTTTGTCTTATCACAGACATTAGCTTAGGGCAGGGGTCTGACGGTTTATTTCTCATCGACCTTCTCAAAGAAAAGGGTTTTGAATTTGTCTCGATCGTCATGACTGGATTTGCCAGTATTGAGACAGCTATCGCGGCCACGAAGAAAGGTGTTTTTCACTATCTCACTAAGCCTTTTGAGCCAGAAAATTTGAAAAAATTAGTTATCCAGGCCCTTCAATCAAAGCTTGCGGCTTATATGCCGAGAGAAATCATGAATGAAGGTGAAGGTTTATTTGCCAATGGTTCTAAAACAAGACTTCCTTCAAAGTTAAAGATTGACCGCCCAACTGTAGAAGACATGTTTGAGGGTCTTATTGGCCGCTCAAAGGCGATGCGGGATGTTTTTGACCGAATCACCAAGGTTTCAAAAAGTGACTCCACGATCTTAATTATGGGCCCTTCTGGTACCGGTAAGGAGCTAGTGGCTTCTGCGATTCATAAGCTCTCAGCTCGTCATCAAAAAAATAGAGTGTCAGTTAACTGTGGAGCTATCCCAGGTGAGCTTTTAGAAAGTGAACTTTTTGGTCACGTCAAAGGTGCCTTCACTGGAGCTATTTCAGACCGTAAAGGAAGATTTGAGCTTGCCCAAGGTGGGTCTATCTTTTTAGATGAGATTGGAGATATGCCACTCCTTCTTCAAGTTAAGCTTTTAAGAGTGCTTCAGGAAAGGCAGATTGAGCCTGTTGGTTCAACAGAACTCCTTCCTATTGATGTACGTGTGATCGCTGCCACTCATAGAGATTTGGACAAGGCCGTTGCTGAAGGAAAGTTCAGAGAAGATCTTTTCTACCGCCTGAATGTGATTCCTATTCGTATGCCGGCCCTTAAAGAGCGCCGTGAAGATATCCCACTTTTAATATCTCATTTCTTAGATCGTTTTGTTTCGGCCGATAGATCTAACGAAATCAGCTTTGCTTCTCTGACAATGGATCTTTTATTAGGCTATGACTGGCCAGGTAACGTAAGAGAGCTCGAAAACGTCATTGAAAGACTGGTTATTTTAAGAGGGGGGAATGAAATTCTTCCAGAGGATCTTCCTGCTAAAATTTTTAGATCTAATCCTCTTGCCACTCAAACCTATAAGACTCTTTTTGAGTTGCCAGAAGTCGGTGTGGATTTGAAGCAGATTCTTTCTGACATTGAAGACTCGCTTATCGTTCAGGCCATGAATCGGACTGGTGGAAATAAAAATCAAGCCTCTAAATTATTGGCCCTGAATCGGACAACTCTGATAGAGAAAATGAAGAAAAAGAACATTGAACTTTAAAAAAAGCCCTCGAAAGAGGGCTTTTTTGTATCTTTTAATAACCTAAAGACTGAATTGTTAGGCCATTGTTAAGACTGTTTGTGAAATAAGTTAAGTCTAATACCCCTACTTCCAAAATAATTTTTTCTTCGCTAAAAGTCCTTCAACGAAAAGAATAAAAACAAAAATCTCGTTAAAGGAGACAAAATGAAAAAGTTAATTTTAAGTTTATGTTTAATGACAGCTTCTCTTGTTCAAGCAGGAGAAATTAAGCTTCACTCATTCAGCCAATTTGATCTTTGGGGAAATCCAAGTGTTTCTCAAGAATTCACGATCAATGAAGAACTTGAGCGTGCATGGGTCACAATAAAAGTATCATCAAGTGATGCTGATGGTGGTGGTGCTTCTGATGAAATTCGCGTTAAAGTTCCAGGTCTCACTTATAATAAATCAACTGGTGTTATTTCGATTGATTTCGAAGGTAAAATTTCTGAATGTGCAGCTTTAAAAACAGTTGGAAGATCAATCTTTAGAAGAAAAGAAATCCAGATGACTTCAAGCTGTAAGCTACAAGGTCGTTGGAGAAACGTTACTTATGATGATGGATTCGAAATTAAGAAAACATCAAAATATGAAATCTTTTTAGTTGTTGAATAAATCAAAAAACCGCCGCAAGGCGGTTTTTTTTTGCCTAAATGTTAGAATGTTGTCGCCAACCTCTTAGAATTCAGATGATTCTTTCACAAGCTTCACTCCTCGCAAGTGTCAAAAAGCACCTTTGACGAAATTAAATTTAGAGCCTTTAATGAAATAAAAGGATGATTCAGGATGAATTCAGTACTGTTAGTGAGCTGTATTATGTTGTCGCTATTAATTTTTAGTCTGAGATTTTTTTCTTTCTGAACCTTTTATTGATTCTCTAATAAAATATTTAATAATTTTATTTCTCGAAGCTCCTCCTAAAAGGCTTCTGAGATCATCATGAAGACCATCGTCATAGATCATTGAATTCATGGTTCCTGGCCCATTCTCGATTCGAGACATGATGCGATCGATTTTTTGGATGGTTTTGCCAAGATTTGCTTCTTTTATTTCTCCCGTAATGGAATTGAGATTTTTACTCGTCTTATTGAGTGAATCAATTGTTTCAACGACTTTTTTTCCATCATCTAACTGGCCAAGAATCACATCGAGTTTAGTGAGAATTCGCTCCGTGATGGTGGCAATGGAATCACCTTTTGAAATGATTTGTTTGATATCTGAAAATTGTTCAGATTGTAAAACATCTGACTGAGGATTAATCTGGGCCGATTCTTTACTGCCTCCATAAATTTCTAAATACTTGTCACCCACAAGACCAGCTGTTGAGATGGCAACCTTAGAATCCTTTTTTATCCACTTCGCTTCAGAAGAGAGAACATTGAAAGTGATTTCGACTTCTTCCTCAGATAAAATTCTTATCGAATTTACAGTTCCAACTCTTATACCTTTTAGTTCAACGTAGGAGCCGACTTTAAGATTTTGGACATTAATAACTTTTGCCTTTAAATCAACTTTGGATTCAAAGAGAGAATTCTCCTTACCAATGCTAATAATCATGACCATGATGATAATTGAAAGTATGGATACAAATAATCCTGTTTTCATAAAATTCATCTTGTTTTTTTGCCTTGTGCTCATTTTTATCCTTTTAGGAATTCAGCGAAAAAGTTTTAATATAATGATCTTGGCTTTCATCAAATTCTTTCGGTGTCCCAGAAAAATGAATTCTGCCATCTTTAAGAATAAGTAACCGGTCACAGACTTTTTTGGCCGCAGGGATGTCGTGGGTTACAAATATTCCTGAAAGACCTTGCTGCTTAAAATCATTCATAAGTTTTAAGATGATTTCAATATTGAGGGGATCAAGCCCGGCCGTTGGTTCATCATAAAGAATGATGTCAGGGGTTAGGATTATCGCCCGTGCAAACCCAACTCTCTTTTGCATCCCTCCTGAGAGATCTGAAGGCATGAGATATTTTGCCTCCCTTAGACCAACCAAATCTAGAACTTGATCTACTTTTTTTTCAATATCTTCCTCAGGTAACTGCGTATGTTCAATGAGTGGGAATGCAATGTTTTCAAAAACATTCATGGAATCAAAGAGCGCAGCATTTTGAAAAGAATATGAAATTTTTTGTCTTAATTTATTGAGCTCATTTTCTTTTAAATGATCGATCCTCAAATTTTGAAAAAGAATTTCTCCCTCATCAATTTCCTCTAAACCTATGATTGAACGCAGGAGAACGGATTTTCCTGCACCAGAGTAACCCAGGAGCCCAATCGTCTCTCCTTTATAAAGAGAGAAGCTTACACCTTGGTGAATGTCCTTGTTTTGAAATTTCTTTTTAATATTTTTCAGTTCAAGTATTTTGCTCATAATTATTTAAAATAAGAGAATTAAAAATTTGGTTAAGAAAAAATCTGAAATGAGAATAATAATTGAGGAGTTGACCACAACCCATATGGTTGTATTACCAACGCCTTTAGTCCCTTCTTTAGTGTGAAATCCTTTGTAGCAGGCAAGGAGAGTTATAATGAGAGCAAAGAAAACGCATTTAAACATACTTCCGAAAATATCGGAGTAAGAGAGTGAAGAAAAAACTTTGTTTAAATAAAAGCCCGGCGGAATATTAAACTCTGTTTGAGCAATCACGAGACCACCTAAGATTCCACTAAAAGTAGATAACATGGCGAGAAGGGGAAGGGAAATGACAGTGGCCAGGACTCTTGGTACCACGAGAACTCTAATAGGTGACGTTCCCAAAGCTCTCAAAGCATCAATTTGTTGAGTTACATTCATCGCCCCTATTTCAGCACTTATTCCTGAACCAACTCGTCCAGCGATCAGGAGTGAGGTAAAAATAGGGCCGAGCTCTCTCATGATGGACATTGAAACAATCGCAGGAACATATAAGGTCCCACCAAATTTTTCTAATCCGTAACCAAACTGAAGGGTCATGACCATCCCCGTAACAATACCAATGACAAGTGAGATGGATAAAGACCCAATACCTAGTCTGACAACTTGCTCAAAGACGCGATCAAGATAAAAGGGTTTACTAAAACAAGAATTCGTAAACTGGATAAAGAGCTCAGTGATCTTACCAATCGTTTCAAAGCGTTGCTTAAGTAGTTGGGTTATCATTTGAACTCCACACTTTGGAGAAAAATTTTAAAATCTTCAGATCCTTTTGTTCCTACTGCTGTGGGTGTTATCGCGATGAAGTCAAAGTAACAATTATTTCTTCTGGTATTGAGAAGTTTTAAATGAACTCCTACTCCATCTACTTTGCCTTGCCCCTCAACCTCTAAGGCTTCGCGTTCATGAAAGATTATTTTTTTTTCTTGTGTTAACTTACCATCACTTAAAGAGTTGATTGTTTTTAAGGCAAGATTATTTAGAGACTGATTCTGAAATTCGTTGCAGAAGCTATTTGAAATTAAAACACGACCATCATCTTGATTCATCCAGGCATAATCTGATTGACCGTCTTTAAGAAGCTGCCATCCCTCTAATTGAAATGTGACTTTATAATGAGTATCTTTAGCAGAGTTATTATCCTTATCATTATCAATAAATGAACAACCTGAAATAAGAGCAAACAATAGCAACCACATATCTTTACCGATTTTGACGGTTAATATTAAGAATTTATATTAAGTTATTGTAATCCCAATTACATATTTCCTTCCGTCAAAGTACCGACAGGATATTTTTGCCGGTAGGAAAAATTTGTCTGTTCCAAATTCATTTCCAAGCTACAATCAAGGAACTAGGAAAAAATGGCCACATGATGTGTCCTTCATTTCCAGCAAAGACAGGAAGTCTTTACTCATGAAAAGATGGTCTAAAAAATTAGTTCTTCTTTTTGTCGCCAGTTTAATGGTTGTCTATCCTGTTTTTGCAGACATTTTTAATCAAGAATCTTTCAAAACACATTTGAGATGGGGTCTTTCGGTTCCAAAGGATCAGTTTTTTATTAATAAGAAAGACGGAGTCTTGCATCTAGAAACGGTCAATTTAGAAGTCTTTGAGAATCTTTCTTCCGAGTTAGCAAAAATTTCGTTGAGTTCACAGTATATTGAAAAGTTAGAATATTCTAAAGAGAATTTTCCTGCAAAACCTGCCACCATTACCGTGAAACTTGCCGATCCCACAGTTGAACTTTTTTCTTTCTATAGAGATGCGGATAAAAAATATATTCTGGATTTTTGGATTAATAATGATGTTGCTTCTAATCGGCCTGAGACATTTAAAAAGCCACTTCCGTTACCAGTTAGTAATGAACCACTTATTAGTAAAAAGAAAGTTCCTGAAAATAAACTTTTACAACAAAAAAGTAAAATCCTCCCCGTCCTAGAAGTGACCAAAGAAATTGCTGAAACCAAAATTCCCAATCCTGAATATAGAGACTTTCGTTATGGTGCAAGTTTTGTTTGGGATTATCGACCAATGATACCTCAGCTTGAGAAGGATATAAATCTTTCATCAAAAATTCCCGATTCTCTTTACCCTGTAAAAGATCGAACGGCCCTCGATGATCCAAAAGAAGCTCATATGCAGCTTACAATTAATTTTTATAGGGAAGAAAAATGGGGGTTAATGAATAAATCCATTACCCTCTATGAAAAAAAATATTCTAAGGATTCTAATACTGTCATGAATGAATTTATGAAGGCAAACGCTCTTCTTAGATCAACGATTTTAAAACCAAATCGGGTCATGACTCAGTCAGCGATGGTTGCCCTCACAAATATTAAGGATCTTACTGATGATTATGAGCTCAAAGCAGCCATTCTTCGGTACTTGATTCAATACAATATTGATGTAAAGGACCATGTTCGAACATTAGAATTGGCCAAAATCCTTTTCGTTGAGGCGAGAGGGGAGTTTGATCAGACTCTTGTTATTCAAGCTGCAACAACGATTCTTCATACTTTGGCCGAACTTAAGCAAGTTGAAAAAATCGAAGAGTTTTTACAGGATAAAAAGCTCCTCAGTATTCTTCCTCCGCAAATTGGTCTGGCCTATACTACTTTTGCACTTCTTTCAAAAGGTGAGACCAAAGAAATCATTAAGCGTTTTCAGGCCATATCAAAATCACTCGCTAAGCCTATTCATCCTGCTATCCTTTATAACGTCGCTGAAAGTTATTTTAGAAAAGCAGACTATCAAAATGCTATTCAAGTTTATGATGAATTTCTTGCTTCCTATACTTACCTCCTACAAGCTCCTCAGGCCCGATTGAGACTTGCTTTAAGTTATGAGTTCTTAGATAAGGATGCTGAGGAAAATCTAGTTCTTTATAAAAATGCCATTGATCGATCAACTGATCCGGCGACCCGTTATGAGGCAAAAATCCGATATGTCGCTTTTAAAATTGCAAGAAAACTTCAACCAACTGAGGCAGATAAAGAAACAGTTGTTTTTTTAGAGCAATCCCCAGATGAATCTAAAGCGCTAAATCAAGAACTTAAAAAGTTGTTATGGTTAACAAGACTAAGAATTTTTATCTCTAATAAAGAGTATGATAAGGCCCTTGCTTACTTAACATCTATACCACTTGATTCTCTTAAACCTGCAGAAAGACGAGTTTTTGAAGGGGATGGAGCTGAAATTATTTATGGTCTTATCCAAGATGCTTACCTTAAAGAGGACTATTCTAAAGTCGTTAAAATGTGGGAAGTCTATAAATCAAAATATGAAACAAAAGTCGCTCGAAATATTTTTTTGAATTTTGTTGTCTGTGATTCTTTTATAAAGCTTGGGCTCTATAAAAGCTACGACAGAGCTTTAGATAGTTTTAAATCTGTCCAAGCCGAAGAGCCAAGAATTTATCCTATATGGGTAGAAAGAACAAAAAAGACGAACTTGTCAGAAATGATTGAAGAATTAAGCCTCATTCGCCTGGTATCAGATGGTGACTGGACAGGTGCAAGTGACAAGCTGGCCACCTATCCGGTGTCACTTAGAGACTCTTTGAACTATCCTTTTTACAGAGGTCTCGTTAATTTTAACCTTAAAAACTATCCAGAAACGATCGCAGAGTTTGAAAAAGTTCTCGTCAATCAAACTAAAACAAACCCCCTTACTCCACGACAAACAGCTGATCTTTTAATGAGTTATGTTGAGTCTCTTTATCAATTAAAGGATCAAGACCGCTTTAAAACAATAGTGAAGGCCCTAAGTTCTGATATTGATAAGTCTAAGTCGGCACCAATCTTGAATGTGTCCGAACGAGTCAACTATCTCCTAATCGAATCATTCGCTGGGGAGACAAACCCAGACTGGAAAGAGCTTGAAAATATGACAAAAGCTTTCAGGGAAAAATTTCAAAAATCTCCTTACACTTCGCGAATCGGTTACCTTTACGGGTTATCATTAATTAAGAATTCGCGAATTGCAGAAGGGAAGGAAGTCCTGAGCATTTTAACGAAAGATGAAAAAGTTCCGGTACATATTAAAGAAATGTGTCGGAGTGAACTGGCAACTTTAGAATTAGTAGAAAAGAAATTATAAACGAACCAACTAACAACGGACAGGAGGTCTAATGTTATCTCAAGGTTTAAATCTCGTAGGAAATCACCCAAAGTTCAACACTGCTCTTGAAATGGCCCGCAATGTTGCCGTTACAAAGACAGCTATTCTTATCTCAGGTGAAACTGGGTCAGGAAAAAAAGCCTTGGGCGCCTATATTCATCAAAATTCAGCACGCAAGAATGCACGCCTTGAAATTGTTGATTGCAGTCTTGATGGTCAGACAGTTGAGAAAATTGTTTTAGGTTTTAGAGATGATGAATCAGGAAGATTCAATCGTGGTGTTCTAGAACTCGCTAATGGCGGAACGGTAATTTTTGCCAACATTGACGCACTGGATGAAAATTTCCAAAAAAGATTGTATACTATCCTTCAAGAACTTCCAGATTATGAATTAGATGTTCGTGTTATTGCAACGACTTCAAAAAATCTTTCAAAGCTCGTTGGTGCCGGTAAATTTTCGAGAGCTTTGTATACGTACTTCAACGGAGCTCAGATCGATATGATCTCACTTCGTGAAAGAGGAACTGACGTGGAATTGATTGCTCGTCACTTCATTAATGAGTATGCAACTGAAACATCTGCTGGTGACCTCTCTCTATGTGAGGAAGCAGCTCGCAAGCTAACAGATTATAATTGGAGCAATAACCTTGTTGAGCTTCGTTCTTTCATCCGTAAAACATTAACCAATATGCAGGGTAATACTTTAGATCTTGCTGCTATTGAAAATGGTGAGCGTAAAATAGAGTCTACCTCTCATGAAGTTGATGAAGATGGTTTTAAGCTTATGTCTCTTAAAGACGCAGAAAAGCTACTCATTAAAAAAGCACTTGTTCATACTTCTGAAAATCGTACTCAGGCCGCAAAAATTCTTGGTGTTTCAATCAGAACTCTAAGAAACAAAATCAATGAGTACAGAGGTGAAGGCGCTGCTTATTTTATTAATTTAAGATAAATAAAAAATTATTGAGGCAATTTCACATGGATGTGAATGACAAAACACTCAACGCCCTTACCACAGCTCTCAATTTTAGAGAGATGCGACAAGAGCTCATCTCATCAAACGTCGCCAATGCTAACACGCCTGGATTTAAGGCGAAGAAAATGGATTTTGAGGAAGCTTTAGCAAGGGCCCTCGACGTTGATGGTCAGATGCAAATGAATGTTTCTGATGGACGTCATCACAATGTGGGAAATGGTGGCTTTAATAATTTAGAACCTGAAATCTATGACGATCCAAATGGTGTCGTATCGGAAAATGGAAATACTGTTGATGTGGAAGCTGAAATGGCCCGCATGGCAGAAAATAAACTCATGTACGATGCCTTGGTTCAACTTGTTAATAAAAAGATGGGTATGATGAAGTACGCCATCAATTCTGAGAAATAAAGGGAATAAGAGATGGATTTACTCTCAAGTCTTAGAATTAGCTCAAGTGGTCTGGCGGCTCAAAGAAAAAGAATGGAAGCTCATTCTTCGAATATTGCCAACGCTCAAACCACAAGAACGGCGGAAGGTGGACCTTACCGTCGTAAAGAAGTTGTTTTTGGTTCAGAACCAGAAAGAGAAACTTTTTCTGAAATTCTTGAGGGCGAACTCGCTGAGAATGCTCAAACAGTTCATGCCACTGAGGTCGTCCACTCAGACAAGGTTGTCTATAAGCATGATCCTACTCATCCGGATGCTAATGCTGAAGGATATGTGGCGATGCCGGACATCAATCCAATGGTTGAAATGGCCAATATGATTGAGGCGCAAAGAGCTTATGAATCAAATGTCACTGCGATAAATACGACTAAGCAGATGGCGATGAAAACTCTTGAAATAGGCCGTGGTAACTAAGGAATAGTTTATGGCAATTAAAGACATTACTAGTTTTCAAAAGACATTGGGAAATGCAGATGCTCGAGGTTGGAGCCGGTCTGTTGATAACGATTTCTCAAGTAACAAATTTAATATTGAAGGTGCTCCCTCAATAGGTGAGACAGGTGGAACAAAATCATTTGGAGAATTTCTCCAAGATTCAATTGGTAAAGTGAATTCTCTCCAGCAAGATGCGAATGTGGCGATGGAGAAGCTTGCCAGTGGTGAAAGTCAAAATTTACATGAGACGCTTCTCGCGGTTGAGAAAGCGGATATAGCTTTTAGAACAATGAATCAGGTAAGAACAAAAGTTATTGATGCTTACCGTGAAATTATGAAAATGCAGATCTAGTTAGGATGATTAGATAAGCGAGAATCAGGAGGATTCAGTTGAATAACTTCGTTAGTCAAACATTTCAAAACTTCGTTGATTTCTTTAAGTCACTTGATATGACGAGAAGACTTGGACTGATTGGGATTGCTGGTCTCATCATTGCTTTGATGGCCGGGATTATCATTTGGGCAGGTAAAACGGACTATAAAGTTCTTTATACTGATCTTACGAAAGACGATTCAGCAGTGATTGCTCGGATGCTTGAAGAAGGGAAGATCGGTTATCAGGTGCGAGATGATGGTAAGACCATTCTTGTTCCTGAGGACATGGTTGAAATTTGGCGTCTTGAAATTGCTAAAAAAGGTGTGAACTTCACTGGAACTGTTGGATATGAAGTTTTTGATAAACAATCTTTTGGAACAACTTCATTCGTCCAAAAAATAAATAAACAAAGGGCTTTAGAGGGCGAGCTTGTAAAAACAATTATGCACATTAAAGGTGTGACTCGCGCCCGTATCCATTTATCGATTCCTGAATCTTCTCCATTTGTTTCAGAAAGAAAGCCACCAAGCGCCTCTGTGGTTCTAGATGTTGAGCGTGGAGTGACAATGACATCAGATGAAATCAAAGGGATGCAGTCACTTGTGAGTTCTTCAGTTGATGGTATGAGATCTCATAATGTTGTGGTGATTGATTCACGTGGGAAAAAGTTATCAGAAAATGATGGCGATCAAATGTCCACAGAAACGGCGAATAGAATTGCCTTAGAAACAAAGCTTAATTCTCAATATGAAAAGAAAGTAGAAGAAATTCTTTCTCGAGTTATTGGAGAAGGTAAAGTTATTGCAAAAGTCGCTCTAAAAATGGATTTTACTGAAAAAGTAGAAACTCAAACGACTTACGATGGTGAAAATGCTGCCGTTGTATCTGAAGTAAGAAATGAACAAAAAATGGTCGGAGTAAGACCTTCACCGCAAGGGATTCCAGGTGCAAGATCAAATCTTCCAGGTGAGACGCCTCAACCAGGGATTCCAGAAACAAGAAATGACGTAGATAAATCACTTGTGACTAAGAATATGGCCGTCCCAACGATTGTGACGAAGTCAAAAAAACCAACAGCCGAAATTTCAAGTATGTCTGTTGCCGTGATGGTTGATGGTAAGAAGGTTCCTGTCCTTGCTAAAGATGGAACTCCAATGGTCAATGAAGAGGGAATTCCTGTCACAAAATATCAGGCGTGGTCAGAGGAAGAGCTACAGAACTTTCAACAAATTGTAGCAAGTTCTTTAGGAATCAATTCAACTCGTGGTGACAAGCTAGTTATTAAGAATATGGAATTCGCGAAAGAAGATCTGGCGGAAATGGAAGCCATCATGAGAGCGCGAGAGAATCGTGAGCTTATGAAGAACATCACGAAATATCTCATGATTGGTGCGATTATTTCACTTTTCTTCTTCATGGTTGTTCGTCCATTCATTCAATGGCTTACAGAAAACTCTGTTGAATCAATCGAAGATTTTCTACCAAAGACAATCGAAGAACTTGAGAAAATTCAGGCCAATCAAAGACTACCTGGGCTTGAAGATGTTTTACCTTCGATTGAAGACAAGTTAAATCCTGAAAAAATTGAAGGTAACATGTTAAAAGAAAAAATCATTTCACTTGTTGAGGCGAATCCCGCCAAAGCAGCTCAAGTTGTGCATGAAATGATTCATTCAGCTGATGGACAAAAAGAAATAGCTTAATTTAAAAGATTGTTTAAGGAGTAAGTTCGTGGCCGAGGAGAAAAAAAGTTTAGAACCTGATGTTCAATATGCCCTACTCACAGGTCAGGAGAAGGCAGCTATTCTATTGTCTGCGCTCGGTCCAACTACGACAAAAGTTATCTTCAAGCATATGAAAGATAATGATGTTAAACGTATGATTAATACCATGGCCACAATCTCTAAATCACCGATATGGATGGTTAAAAGAGTCTTAGAAGAGTTCTATTCGGCTATCAATGAAGATTCTGATCTCCTCTTTTCTGAAAATAAAGGGCGAGATTTTATTCTGGGAACATTGGGTGAAGATCGTGCGAAGCAATTATTAGGTCAAATTATTGATGTCGGATCGAATAATACTCTTGAATCACTCGAACTTGTTGATACAAGAACACTCGCCAACTTTCTTATCAATGAACATCCACAGACAATTGCTCTTATTTGTGCTCATTTACCAGTTGAAAAGAAAGTAGATGTCTTGAAGAAGCTTCCAGAAGGTCTTCAAGCTGAAGTTGTTCTCCGTGTGGCAAACCTTGATTTCGTTTCTCCAGAACTTATTGCTCAACTTGATGATGTTCTTAAGACAGAGCTTTCAACACTTGGCTCAATCGATACTCAACAGCTTGGTGGCGTAGAGCCAATTGCAGATATGTTGAACCTCATGGATAAGAATTCTGAAAAGAATATTATGGCGCGAGTTGAGGAGAAAGATCCTGAGCTTGCAGAAGAAATTCGTAAACTCATGTTTGTCTTTGAGGATATGGTTTTTGTTGATGACAGAGGTATTCAAGAACTTCTTAAAATTGTGGATAACACTAAACTTTGTACTGCTCTTAAAACAGCTCCAGATGAAGTTCGTACGAAGTTATTTAAGAATATGTCCAATAGAGCAGCGACTTTACTTAAAGAGGATCTTGATGCCATGGGGCCTACGAAGGTTTCAGATGTTGAAAAGGCGCAACAAGAAATTGTTCAGCAACTTAAAGATCTTGAATCTAAAGGTAAGGCTCTTATTTCTCGAGGTGGCGAAGGCGATGCTTTCGTTTAAAGGATGGATTGATCAATGCAAAAATATCGTGAATCTGAAATTAAGAGTTTTGAATTCTCTGACTTACAGGGAACTTCAATTATTAAGGATTCTGATTTTAAATCATTTAATTTTAATGAATTAAAGGGTGAATCTTTTAAAAAAGAAAAAATATCCCAAGAAGCTTTAAGAACAGAAAGAACTTATGAGAAGAAAAATCAATTTAAAATAGATGGCGTTGTTCGTGAATCACGAGGTCTTTCTCAGCAAGAGCATAATGATTTTGAATCAAGAGTTCAGCAAGAAGTTCAAAATAGACTTCAATCAGCCTTTGATGAAGCTTATCAGGAAGGACTTGAGAAGGGACGTGAAGAAGGAAAGACTGAAGCTCTCGCTGAGTTTCAGCAGCAATTAAGTCAAAAAATTGATGACTTCTCTGAGACAATTTCTGGACTTAATTCTCAATTTTCAAATATTGTCGATCATAATCGTCATGACATTTATGAATTCGTAAAGCGATTCACAAAATGGATCATTCTTAAAGAAATTGATGAAAAAACTTATCTCGTGAATCTATTAGAAAAGTTACTTCTTGAGCTTAATGTGCGAAAAAATCTTATCATAAAAGTGGGAAGAAATAACTTCTCACAAATGCCAGAAGTTGTTCAGATGGTTGAGGCAAAGCTTGGTCAATTGTCCAATATAAGAATTGAAATCGTACCTGAAATTAATCATCCTGGAATTATTTTAGAGTCTGAAAACGGTCTTATTGATGGTTCGATGGAAGGCGTTTTTCAAAACATTGATAAAATTTTTGAGCAGGTTTTAAAGCATGAGTGAGAATCTTAATCTTACTCAAATCTTACGGCACATTGAGAACAAAATTCCCTATGAGAAAATAGGTAAAATCGTATCATCACGTGGGATGGTTTATGAAGCAACAGTCCCTCGCGCCGTCCTTGGTAGTAATGTTGAATTTATAGCTGAAAATGGTGAGCGTTCATTAGGCGAAGTTGTTGCGATTCAAGGTTCTCATTGCATGGTGATGCCCTATAATGAAATTTCCGGAATTAATTCAGAAACTAAAATTCATCTTAAAGATATTGTGACTGAAGTTCGCATCTCTCCCAATATGTTAGGAAGGGTGATTGATTTTCAAGGTAATCCGATCGATAACAAAGGGCCAATTGAAGGACCTTATGAGAAACGTTCTATTTTTGGTACACCTTTAAATCCTCTTGATCGTCCACCTATTCGAGAGCCCCTCGATACTGGGATCAATTCCATAAATTGTTTCATCACAGCTGGTAAAGGTCAGCGTTTGGCGATTATGGCGGGTTCAGGCGTAGGAAAGTCTGTACTCATGGGGATGATTTCTAGGAACACTAATGCAGATATTAACGTTATCGCCCTCATCGGAGAGCGGGGACGTGAGGTTTTAGAATTTATTCAATCCGATCTAGGTGAAGAAGGCCTTAAAAGATCTGTTGTTGTTGTTGCCACATCAGATACTTCGGCCCTTATTCGTATGAAAGCAGCTTATACGGCTACCACTATTGCAGAATTTTTTCGTGATCAAGGACAAGATGTTCTTTTAATGATGGATTCTATCACTCGTTTTGCTATGGCCAACCGAGAGATTGCCCTTTCAACAGGTGAGCCTCCAGGACAAAAGGGGTACACTCCAAGTGTTTTTGCAAAATTACCAAAACTGATGGAACGGGCCGGAACAAAACGTGGTGCCGGTACGATTACTGGAATCTATACTGTCCTTGTTGAAGGGGGAGATATGGATGAACCAATTGCGGATGCCGTTCGAGGTATCTCTGATGGTCACATCGTCCTCTCAAGACAATTGGCCGCCAGAAACCATTTTCCAGCGATCGATGTACTCGCTTCGATTTCGCGGGTGATGACTAAAGTTGCAAGAAAAGAACATAAAATTGTGGCGAGTCACTTACGTGATCTTTTGGCCGCCTATAAAGAATCTGAAGACCTTATTACCGTTGGGGCCTATGCCCGCGGTTCTAACCCTAAAGTGGATAAGGCGATTTCCATTTATGATGATTTGATTAATCTCCTTCGCCAGCAGATTGAAGAATCTTTCACGATTGATCAGCTTTTTGATCGAATGATTGAGATTGCTAGAAAAGCTGAATCCTCTGTGGATCCAAGCTTTAGGTAATTATGAAAAAGTATCTTTTTAAACTTGATCCCGTTTTAAAACTGAGAAAACTTAAAGAAGAAAATTGCCGAATGGAGCTTGGAAAGCTAATTAGTTTCTTAAGTAGAATTGAAGATCAGATTAAACACGATACAAGCGAAATTCAAAACTATTATAAAATACAAGAAGCTTCCTTACAGAATGGTGTCAGAGGGGATCAGGTTCAAGCTTTTCCTATGCTGATTGCTGCGAAGGAAAAAAACATAGAACTTCTTCATCGAGATAAAAAAGAACAAGAAGGACTGATTGATCTAAAGAAAAAAGAACTCGCCATATTGAGGGGAGAATTGAAAGTCCTAGAGAACTTGAAAGAAAAAGATTTTGACCAATATAAGAAAGCTCTTAATAAAGAAATTGATCAGAAAGTTGAAGAGCAAACCCAAAACTGGCTTCAGTTCAATGAGCGTAAGGTTTAATATGAAATTGTTTATTTTTGTTTTTATTTTTGTAACTGCTGCAAACGCGCAGGCTCCTAAGAAGACCTATACAGAAGAAGAGTTTGTAAAAAAAGTCACTGAGGAAGTAAAAGCCAAAGTAGAAACAATTAAAAATAAATCCGTCTCTGATCTCACCAAAGAATTGCTCGATAAAGAAGAAAAGTTACGCCTTAAAGAACTTGATCTTGTTAAACAGCAAGATTCGATTAAAGTATCAGAGGCCGAGATTGCAAAACGATATGCTGAACTTTCTGAAAAACAAAAAAACTTCATTGGTTGTGTTGAAAAAATCAACGAAGATTCTAAATCAAGAATCAATCAAGTTGTTGAAATGATCTCAAATATGAAGCCAGATAAAGCTGCCTCTGTGCTATCAGTTCAAGACTCTGAAATTGCCGTTCAGATTCTCCAAATGATTGATCCGAAGAAAGCATCCAAGATTTTCAATTTCATGGATAAAGAAGTTTCGGCCAAATTACAAAAACAATATCTTCAGATGAAGAAATAGTTCCCTATAAATCGAAGGTGATAAGAACTCTTTCGCCAGGCCCCGTGTGATTTGCATATTGAGCAAGCTTCTCACAAGTTAAAACCCTTTGCTCCCCCCAGGTATTCATCACAGCATCACATCCATATAAGTCTTGAGAATTTTCTGGCATATCAACAATCGTGACCCAGTGATAATTTAATCCACCACTATTGATCAAAACAGGAACGGGTGTGATCAAGACAAAGTTCTCTTCGCTTCTGTAGCGACGAACTTGTACATGATTGTGAAAGAGTGAATCTTTAAGAGTTTGAATAAACTTTTTAGGCTGCCAGGTTTTTTTTACTTTCCAGATGACTTCAGGACAAGAATTTGAAGGTGCATGTTCCGAAAAAATCTTTTTGAGAGATCTTTTTTGAGTCGAAGAGTGCTGCCCTGGTGTGATGTCTTTACCATATTGATCATTAGATTTTGGTAAAAGATGGCGCTCGCATACCATGCTCGCTAAATTTGATGTGGCCGTCTGACCGCAATAACCTTCCCAACCATTGAGGCCTCTAGAAGGGGGCTGGATGTGACTAATGGTTTTGTCCGGACACTCTTTAAATTTTACGACTGGACGTTGAGGGTAAAGTGGATCTGATCCATATTGCTCTTTTAAGCATTTTATTTGAGCTTTCCATTGGTATTTTCGATCCAGTAGGTTGAGGTCTTTTGAGAGAGAAAAAGACGTTTGAGGGCCAATTAAGAGCAAGAAGAAAAACATATTTTTTATATTCACAAAGTATCCTTTTCTAAACGCTATCAATTGAGATTCGCTTTGTCCTGCTCCAGTTGAGCTAAAAAACGGCAAATTTTGCCTCCTGATAAAATAAAATTAAAGTTTTTGGCATTTTCTGCCCGGCTTCATTTTTGTGGGCAAGTTATGGGACAATGATCCGTAGGACCACTAAGGATTATTAATGCTAGAGGCTGTAAAGACAACAACGATCGAACCAAAAGTGACTCAGAAGTCACCTGTAAAGGTTGCGGATAAAAAATCGTCTTTGAATCTCGAATCTTCAATCGAGGAATCAGATTTTGCCAATGAACTTGAGGCAAGCTTAGCTGTATCTGGAGAAGGTAAGCCAGCAGGCGAAGCTAAAATAAATCCTGAAATGATGATGGATGCCTCGGGGCAACTTCTTCAAGGTCAGATTCCTGTTGAAGGTCTTTCACCACAGGGCGATCTCGCTCCGAAAATTTTTGACTCAAATCTTATTAAAGACGTAGATAATATTATTCAGCCTAAGACAACAGCTGTTCCAGTTGAGTTAACCCCTGATCAAGTATTACTCCAATCTTTGAATCAAGAGGGAGCTGCTCCTGCCAATCCTGAATTACTTCAAGCGATGCTTAAGTCTTCTCAGGGCCAGGTTGGAAGAAATCCTGCCATTGATATGGCCAAGGCTGAGATTGATCCTCAGCTCATGAACATGGAAGATTTCGTTGCTCATAAAAATTTAGCAGCGAAGAAAGCTCTTCAACAAAATAATGCTTATGGGCTTCCTGTTAAAGGACAAGTTCAAAAAACAGCTTTAGAGAATAATTTAAAAACAACACAGACCATTAATGAGCTAGGAAGCCTTGATAAAGGTGTATCTTCCCAAAGTATGAATTCACAGCAATTCATACTCAATTCTCAAATCGATTTAGGTGGAGCTCCAAAATTAAACGAGACTCAAGCTGTGACAAAAACGTTTGATATGTCACAAATCAAAACTGATAATCCAAACCAAATTATGACTCAGATTACGGATTATATTGTTCAGGCCAAAGCCGCCAAGGAACCAACTGTAAATCTTAGATTGAATCATGATGAGCTTGGGATGATTGATATTACTGTGAATAAAATGGCGTCTTCAGATGCTATTGCTATTAATATCGGTGCCCATTCAATTGATGGGAAAAATTTCTTCCAAGCAAACTCAAAAGATCTTTTCTCTCATTTGACGAGTTCGGGTTTAAATATTTCTGATCTTAAAGTGGAAACACCTAATCAAACGGCCAAGAATGATTTTGATTTCGGCGGCCAGTCTGGAAGAGGTGGATTCGGACAAGAGAAGCAATTTAACTCTGAACAAAATCAGAGACGACATGATTCTGAGCGACGTCAGGAACTATGGAACCTTCTTAAAAATAAGGAAGCAGCCTAATGCCTGAAATCGGACGCCCAACCACTCAACAAGAAATGCAGTACCGCCAAGTCGAGATGGGACCAAAATCTCTCGCTGGGAAGGGAATGTCAGAGTCTCAAAAGAAAGAAGCTCTGATTAATAAAATCACTGGTTATAAACCGAAGAATGAAGTCTTTAAAGATGGCCCTCACAATCAAATGGGTAAGGATGAATTTCTTAAGTTATTAACCTATCAATTGCAAAACCAAGATCCGATGAATCCTATGGATCAAAGTAAGTTTACGGGTGAATTAGCTCAGTTCTCTCAGTTGGAGCAACTTGCAGCTTTGAACAAAAAGTTTGATGAAGGTAATAAGACCCAGGCCATCCAAGATAAGTTTTACGCGGCTTCATTTGTTGGTAAGAAAGTTGTGACAACTGGATCATCAATTGACATTAAAGAAAATGGGGATTCCGGTGACGTTTTATTTAAGCTTGATGGTCAGTCCTCTCGAGTCATGATTCGAGTGCTTGATTCGAAGAATAATATTGCAGCAGAAATTTGGAAAGAAGGTCTCTCTCAAGGTGCCCATCAGGTTACTTGGGATGGTGTTGCTCTCGATGGTACACCTGCAGTTAAAGGAAAATATACCGCTCAAGTGAAAGCTTGGAACGAAATGGGCGAAGAAGTCGGGACACGCACTGAAGCAACAGGTATTGTTCAAAGTGTAACCTTCGAACAAGGTGAACCAGTCTTAACTGTGAATGGTCAGAAAGTATTTTTAAGAGATGTCGCAAGTTTTCATACTGCTGAAGCTCAAACACATTTTATGAATCAAAATAATGCAGCACAGGCATTAAATTCCGGCTTGTCGGGGCATAATGGTTCGATACAATTTAATAATAACGGAACAAATGCGAATAATGTTCCGACTCAGCAAGCACTAAATGCTTACTCTGAGAATGCAGGAATTTACGATTAATATGAGTAATAAAGTTAACTCGCTTCTTATACCAAATGTTTCTTCGCTTCCTTCTGATACTCAGAAGGCAGAAAAAGCAAACACCCTTAAGCAGGGTGAGAAGAGTGAGTTTAAAGGTTTAGTTGATCAACTTTCGCAGCAAGATCTGAGACAACCTCAGGTTACGGGACGAAATGTTGGTGAAGAAGTAAATGTTTCATCTCATGCGATGAAAAGATTGCAAGAGAGAAATATAGAGCTTGATGGAAATGAGTACATGAAGCTTAAAGAAGCGATGAGTAAGTTAAAAAACAAGGGCGGTCATGACTCTCTTGTGATCACAAACAAAGCGGCGTATGTCGTTGACGTAGATAAAAATACGGTGGTCACAGCAGTAGACAAGAACAACATGAACGAAAATGTTTTTACGAAAATCGATTCGACAATATTTATGATGTAAATCTGCTAGGAGTGGCAGAGAAAACATAGGTACTAATATTAATTTGGTGTAGGTGGCTGGTCCTTTTCTGGAAGCCATGGATGAGAGCCTGTAGTGCTCGAATCCCCTCGCCTGGAGTCTAGGAGGGACAGTTATGAGTATGCTTTCTTCATTTAACATTGGTGTTACAGGTCTAAACGCTGCTGGACAGAGCATGTCAGTGATCGGTGATAACATCGCCAACGCAGGGACTTACGGCTTCAAAGGATCAAGAGCTGAATTCCAAGACATGCTTTCAAATTCTCTTAAAGGGATTGATGGTGGTGACCAAGTTGGATCTGGTACAAAACTCGCTCACGTAACATCACAGTTTACTCAAGGAACTGTTGCTCGTACAAACAACATTACAGACATTGCGATTAACGGTAACGGCTTTTTCCAAGTCGATGCACCGTTTGGTAAAGGATATACTCGTGATGGTGCTTTCCATTTCGATAAAGAAGGCTACATGGTTAACGGTGATGGTTACAAAGTTCAAGGTTTCCAGCCTGATGAAAAAGGTAATATCACAACTAAATCTGGCGCTATTAAGCTAGGAAATACAACAATCCCTGCGACTCCAACTTCTGAGGTTACTTTCTCTATGAATCTTGATTCAAGAGATCCTGTGAAAAAATTTGATCCTGCAAATCCTGAAAAATCTTCGAACTTTAATACATCTGTGACTGTTTACGATAACGTCGGTACTGCTCACTTGATGACTGTTTATTTCAATAAAACTGCTGACGGAGCAAACTGGGAATATCATGCCATGATTGATGGTGCTGATGCTGCTGGTGGAATTCCAGGCAAGATGGTTGAAATGGCCAATGGTCAGTTAAAATTTAACCAAAAAGGTGTTCTTGAAGAGGAAATCCCTGGTGCTAATAGCTTCAACTTCAGTAAAGGAGCTGCTCCTGGACAAAAAATTGGTCTGAACTTTGGTTCATCTCTTAAAGAAGGCGGAACTGGTCTTGATGCTGCCACTCAGTTTGGTTCTAAGCATTCTGTTGCTCGTCATACTCAAGATGGTTCTTCAGCAGCAACACTTTCTTCAATGTCATTCAATGATATGGGAGTTCTTACAGCTGTTTATGATAACGGTGTTCAACGTGAGCTTGGTCAAGTGGCCGTGGCAAAATTCGAGAACAACGAAGGATTGTTCAAAACTGGTAAAAACCTCTTTAAAGAAACTCGTAAATCAGGTCAAGCGGCCCTTGGAAAACCAGGTGCAGATGGTCGTGGTGAAGTTCTTTCAAAATCAATTGAGCAGTCAAACATTGACCTTGCTTCAGAGTTCATTAACCTGATGGCAGCTCAACGTAACTTCCAAGCGAATACAAAGACCATCACAACTTCAGATCAGATGTTACAAGAAGTTCTGAACATTAAACGTTAATAGGTTTTAGTCCCTAACTCCAAGTCTTAAACTCCACTAAGGAGGTCAGCGAAAGCTGACCTCCTTTTATATGTCAGATGATGTTGGACTCATTTTTTTCAATATAGATTAAAATAGAGTCATGAAGTTTTTAATCTCCTTACTTTTATTGACCAATTTATCTTTTGCAAAAAACCTCGAGCCTGTTCAAGGTCTTTATTATTGTGATCAGGGTAATGAAGAATCCATCTGTGATCAGATTTTAAAAACTTATTATTCAGGTCAAAATTTAACTGCTATACGGGTTGAGTACGTAGGTCAATGTGGATCTATGGGACCTTACACTTACTACTGCGAGAAAGGTGTGTGCGAGGATCCAGGATTAAAATTTGTTTTTAAAGACAACCGAACTTATTACTGGACGAATAAGCAGTATGGTTTCGAATGTTACTTTAAGAAAAAATAAAACTAGCCGTCATTTCCGATAGCTTCAACGGGACATGCCGCTAAAGCATTCTCAGCTTCTTGGATTTCTGCAGGCGTTTGGGGCTGCAATTTTACAAAAGCATGCCCCTCATTATCGTTCATCGCAAAGAATTTCGGAGCTTCTACACAGCAGGCATCACAGGCAATACATTGATCATCAACATAATATTTACCTGGAAGATTCTCACTAAATTTTGAATTTTTATCCGCCATAAGAAGCTCCGCTTATTAATCATTAAATAACTGAAGGATTCGTTACAATTTTAGCATTATTGTTAAGGACCTTCATAAGCTCTTCACGAGTCTTTCTTGAAAGATTCTGACCTTGAGAGTTTATTTCAGTTTTTAATTGATCCTCAACTTTCTTATCTTGCAGTTGCATAGCTGCATTTACTTTAACAAGAAAAATGGTGCCAGCATTACCAAAATTCAAAGTTGCACCTTGTGGAGACTTGAATAGTTCATCAGCTTCTTTAGGTGAAAGTGTAAGTTGTCCAATTGATTGGTCATATTGATTTACATCTGTATTTTTAAAGAATTGAGCATCCACTTTTTTCTGAAGTACATCGAGGTCAGCTAGTTTATTTTCTTTAAGTAAGTTCAAAACACGCTCTTGCTCAGTTTTTAATAACTGGTCAAGATCCTGAGCTTTTGTCTTTTGAATTAAAAGTCGAGCGAGTTCATTTTTTACAGAATCTAAAGTTTGCTTTTTCGCTGCTTTTTTATCTTCCACAAGAATCACGTGGTATCCAAATTCCGTTTTCACAGGTTCAGATATTTTACCTGGAGTAAGTCCAAAGGCTACTTTCTCAAAAGCAGGAACCATTCGACCTGCAGAAAACCAACCTAGGTCGCCACCATTATTTTTCCCTGAAGGATCTTCAGTTTCTTTTGAAGCAATAGAGGAGAAGTTTTTAGGGGTTAACTTTGACTTGATAGCCTTAATTTTTTCAAGGGCCTTTTCATCATCACCTTTGATGAGAATGTGTCGAGCTTTAACTTCTTCAGCTTGGTTATATTTGCTCAGATTTTCATTGTAAGCTGCCTCAAGTGCCTTCGCATTTTCCGCTTTACCTACGTAAGTTGCTATTTCTTGCTCGCTAACACTGACAAGTGGAGCTAGAGACTGACGGCTAATTTTAATGGCATGGACATTGATTGATGTATTTTTAAAGTTCAGTACATCTTTAACGAAGTTTTCTGAAACAATCGTAGAATTAAATAATTCATCAAATTTCTTTTGCTTTAAGTCATTTCCGATCAATTCTTCAAATTGAGTTGGCGTGTAGCCATTCGCCTGAAGGACATTTCTGTAAGTGTTGACGTCAAATTGTTCATTTCTTTTAAAATACTGGAGATTTTTAATTTCATTTTTAATTTCATCTAAGGAGATGGCGAGGCCCATTTTTTGCGCAGCGTTTCCAACGAGCTTTTGCTGAACTAATCCATTGATTATTGACTGCTTGATGCCCATTTCTTCAATTTGTTTCTGAGTTAAACCTTTTCCACCTAACATTTGGGAATAAAAGTCAATTTGTCGACTTAGGGCAACCTGATATTCCTTAATACTCACAGGAGTGCCATCTACAGTGGCCACATTCTTACCGCCACCGAGAGAGAACTTATCATATCCACTAAAGAGAAAACTTGCCGTGATTATTAGAAAGATGAAAGTCAAAATAAAGTATGACATCTTACTCGCAAAAGCATTTTTCATGGGAATCCTTTGATCAATAATAAACGCAAGCTATTTTATCGGGGAACGATGGCCATGGTCAAAGACTTTTAGAGAGAAACTTCATTGGCATTAAGCATTGATTTGGCTAATCTTTAATGATTAAAGTTTAAATTTGAGGGCGTTGCTTGAAACTGATTAATGAGTCTTCGAAAACCAAAATTGTCAATAACCTGATTGTGGCCTTTCTTGCGGTCTATGGAATATCGCAGAAACGTTTTGATCTCAATGAGCCCACGCTCTTTCATCAATTGGTGACGGAGGTCATTTCTCCCGTTCAGGCCGGCTTGGCGAGTTCCAAAAAATCACTTTCGTCTTTTTGGGATAATTACCTACTCATCGTGAATACCAGTAAAGAAAACAATGTTCTTAAAAAACAGATTTCACGACTTGAAAGTGACCTCACGAGCATGGAAGAAGTGAGAAAAGAAAATTTAAGATTAAAAAGACTTCTTAGCTATTCTGATGAAATGTCTCATCAAAAAATTATGGCCCAAGTTGTTGGCTGGGATTCGGCCAATGAGTTCAAAGTTATCCGACTCAATAAAGGTCGCAAACATGGAATTCAGATGATGGCGCCAGTCATTACCGATCATGGTCTTGTTGGGTACGTTTACCGCGTCACTGATAATTTTTCCGATGTTCTAACGATTTTGGATCAAAACAATCGTGTTGATGTCATGGTTGAACGAACAAGAACTCACGGCATTGTAGAGGGTGTTTTTAATTTTAAATGTGCTCTTAAGTACATCATGCGTAATGAGCCAGTTGAAGTTGGTGACAAGTTAATCACGGCCGGGGTTGGTGGGATTTATCCTAAAGGAATTAAGGTCGGGATGATTACGGATATTACGAAAGAAAATTTTGGAATGACACTTTCGATAGAAGTTATTCCAAGTGTTGATTTTGATAAGCTTGAGGAAGTTCTGGTTTTAGTGGGTGGATCAGCCGTAGAAGTTTCAAAGTCCGAGCCAGTTGTTGTTGAGGAGATTAAAAAATGAGAATGAGATTTTCACAGATACTAATTTCTTTTGCGATTACTCTGGCCCTCCTTATTGGGTTTGAAATCGTGACATCTACCGTTTTGCCGGCACTTGGATGGAAAGAGTATAGGCTCACCTTTAACGTTCTGATCATCCTTTTTATGGCCATCAAGATGGATTCACCTATTGTCCCATGGCTTATTTTAGGGCTACAGCTTATTCATTCCATATTCTCAATTGAGGGATGGGCTCTGGGAACTTTAGCAGGCGTTATCGTGATGTTGTCTGCTAATTATTTAAAAGAAATACTACAGCTCTCAACTGCTTTTATGACAATGCTTACTGTTCAGCTCTTTCAATTTATTTGGTATCTAACAGTGACTCTTGTCATATGTTTAAAAATTTCAGATTTTGAAAAGTTCGGTTTAATCCTTTGGAGCTTTATACCGGGCAGTATTCTTTTATCATTAATCTCTCCCATTATTTTTTGGCTCCTTGAAATGGTATGGAGAGTTCCGAGCGATAGTGGTCCTCGGGGAGTTGAGATCTAGGCATGTTTGGCGAAGAAGAATTAGTCAAGATTCATAAAGATAGAGCGACTCTTTTGTCCTATATCATCACGGCTGCCTTTGGGTTGGTGCTTTCACGTCTTTGGTATCTTCAGGTATATAAAGGTGAGACTCTTCATAATTATTCAATTCAAAATCGACTGAGAAAAGAAGTTGTTTGGGCGCCTCGAGGATTAATTTACTCACGAGATGATCAGCTTATTGTAGATAATATTCCGCGCTTTGATGCCATTCTAACGCCACAGTTTTTAATGGAGAAGGAAGGAACTGTTCCAAGATTGGCAAAAATTTTAAGTATGGAAGAGGCTGCGATTAATGCCATTCTTAAGAAAAATGCTAATCAGGCAACTTACCGTTCAATTATTGTTAAGAAAAATATCTCTTTCGAAGAACTCGCAAAAATTGAAACTCAGAACGCTGATCTTCCAGGTATTAGTGTTGATACGTTTATTTCCCGTGAGTATCGAGATAAAGAAATTGGGGCCCATTTATTAGGTTATATTTCAGAAATTTCTCAAACTCAGCTCCCTAAACTAAGGGAGAGAGATAAGATGGATTACCGACTTGGTGATTTTATCGGTCAGTTTGGAATTGAAGAACAACTTGATCGATATCTGCGCGGAGAAAATGGTCATGAGTTCGTTGAAGTTGATGCCCGAGGACGTCGTAAGCGTTACATTAATACTGATAATCTTTTTAAAGGTATTGAAGACGAAAAGCCTTTATCGGGGATGAATGTTAAACTCACGATCGATCGTGATATGCAAATATCGGCCTACAATGCCCTCGAAGGTAAAGTTGGTGGCGTTATCGCTATCGATATAGACTCTGGTGAAGTTCTGGCCATGGTTTCTCGGCCCTCTTTTGATCCTTCGCAATTTTCTCGAGGACTCACTCCAGAATATTGGAAAAGCCTTGTGACAAATAAAGAGCATCCTCTTAGAGATCGTAATATTCAAGAGCACTTCTCTCCTGGTTCAACCTTTAAAGCGATCACTGGGATCGCAGCATTTGAAGAAGGGGAGATTGACGAGAATACGGAAGTTTTCTGTACAGGAAAATGGAGTTTTGGACGACGCTCTTACCACTGTTGGAAAAAAGAAGGGCATGGGGCAACAAATTTAGTTAAAGCAATTAGAGAATCTTGTAACGTCTACTTTCAAAAAGCCGCCAATAGAATGCCTATTGATTCATTGGCAAAATACGCAAAGGCTTTTGGACTTGGCGGTCGAACCGGTATATCTCTTCCAAGAGAAGTCTCCGGTTTAATTCCTACTTCTGAATGGAAAAAGAAAAGACTTGGTCAAGAGTGGCAACCAGGTGAAACTTTATCATGCGCCATTGGACAATCTTACGTTCTGGCATCCACAATTCAATTGGCCACTGCTTATGCGGCCATTGCCAACGGTGGAAAAATATATCGACCATTTGTTGTTAAAGATGTTTATGACTCAAAAGGTGAGCTTGTAAGGACCTATACTCCGGAAGTTCTTTCAAAAATTAGCATGAAAAATCCTAAAACTCTTAAATTTATAAGAGAGGGGCTTTTTCAAGTTGTGAATAATCCTAAAGGGACTGCTTGGTATAGAAGAGGCCAGGGAATATTGATGGCGGGTAAAACCGGTACATCCCAAGTGAAAGGGGCCAGTGCTGATAAAGTTCACCAAAAGTGTGAACTCATGGATTATGAGTCTCGTCACCATGGTTTATTTGTTGGGTTCGCTCCCTTTGATAATCCGAAAATTGCTGCCGCTGTGATTGTAGAACACGGATGTCATGGATCAAGTGCCGCTGCTCCAGTTGCCGAAGCCGTGATCACTCAGTACATGAAAAAATATCATCCTGATTTATACCTACAAAATTTGGAAAAAGATAAAACAATAAAAGATAATTGGATTAAATCACTTCGTGCTGCAGCTCCTGCTTCTGGATCTTCATCACAAGGCGAGGAATAATGAATCAGCGACTGTTAGAATTTTTAAAGCGGTATGACTTCAGTTTTATAGGAAGTATGACCGCTATTTTTCTTGTCGGTATTCTCAATCTTTATAGTGCCACTCATTCTCAGGCTCACGAAGGTCTGGACTCACTTTATAAGTCTCAATTAATTTGGTTTTTGATAGCTGTGGGAGTGGCGATTGCCATCAGCTTTTTTAATTCAAAAACATTTGAGCGATTTTCTTACGTTGGTTATCTCCTTACATTATTTCTCGTCTTTCTCGTTATGCTCATGGGAAAAGTAGGGATGGGGGCCCAACGTTGGTTAGTTCTCGGACCTATTCGCATGCAGCCCTCAGAATTTATGAAGATGGGGCTTGTTTTGGCCATGGCAAGATTCTTTACCAAAGTAAGTCCTGAAAAAGAGTTAGGATTTAAAGATCTTATTTTTCCAGGAATTATTGTGATGGTTCCGGCCGTCATGGTTATAGCTCAGCCAGATCTTGGTACTGGAATGCTCCTCCTTTTTATTTTTAGCATGATGATTTTTTACAAAAGACTTCGTTGGAATACCATTGCAACCTTAGGAGTTGTGGCCATTGTGTCTGGTGTTCTCATGTATAATTTTGGTCTTAAAGAGTATCAGAGAAAACGGATTCATACTTTTATTGATCCTTACCAAGATGCTAAAGGTTCGGGATACAATGCTATTCAATCTGAAATTGCCATCGGATCTGGTCGATTATTTGGAAAAGGATTTAAGAATTCTTCTCAAGCTTCCTTAAATTATTTGCCTGAAAATCACACCGATTTTGTGTTCGCTATTTTCAATGAGGAACATGGATTTTTTGGGTCCGTATTTTTAATTATTCTCTATCTTGTCTTCTTCATGAGAATGATCTGGCTGGCCACTTCAGTTCAGCGTTTTTATGACTCACTTCTTGTGATTGGGATTATGGCGATCTTTTTCTGGCATGCTTTTATTAACATGGCGATGGTTTCTGGTCTTTTGCCCATCGTCGGAATTCCCTTACCTTTAATGAGTTATGGGGGATCGAGTATGCTGACTTTTGGAGTTGGCGTAGGCATGGCCACTTCTATTTCAAACTCTCGAAATTTCTTTAATTAGAGTGATGGCCTGGCAGGTGTAAATTAAGTAGACACCTCTGGGCATCATATAATACTGGAAGTTCGTTCAATTAACCTGGCCAGGTATTTGCTTAATAGTTTGCATCTTTTAAGGAGTTTAAGTGCAAATTAAATTAACTTTTTTCATTTTTGTTTTAACTCTATCTTGCCTTGCAGGCGCTTCTCCAATTGAGCAAAGATTAAGTATTAAAGAGAGACTACGAATTTCCCTTTGGAAAGATGGTCTTAAAGAAGAGAGTAAACAGGCCAGACTCGCCAAAATTCGACCTTCGGATTTGCCTGAAGAAATCGAGCGCTCGCTGCGAAAATTATGATTACTTTATAGTCCTGATCATAGTATGATTGTCATACTATATGAAAAAAATTGCTAATATTGGTAGTTTACTCAAAAAAATTTATCGCGTTTATAGTATTGAGCTTATTAAAGTTCTTCAGTCACGTGGCTTTAATGATTTGCGACCAAGTTTTTTAGAAATCTTGATGTTTCTTACTGAGAATGATGGACCATCTATTAAAACGATTGGTAAGGCCTGTGGATTAAAAAAACAAACGATGACCTCTCATTTAAATGAATTAGAAAAAAGAGGTTATATTACGAGATCACACTCTGATCATGATAAGCGAGAGCAGCTTGTTCATCTCACAGATTATGGTGAAAAATTTAAACTTAACTTATTACAAGTTACAAGTGATCTAGAGCGCCAATATACTTCTAAACTTGGCGAGGTTGAACTCGATAGAGTTGAGCTTATGCTGGATAATCTCTACAAAGAAATCTTAGATAATCAGCGAAAAGGAAGCCTCATTTAGGCTGACTGATTTTTGACTTGCTCCAATCTAAAACCAATCCAATGCTTATAGCCACCAGAAATATTATTACAGTTGTAGTAACCCATTTTAACTAGGAATTCACAGGCCAGGATTGAATTTGTGCCATCCTCGGAAATAATCAGCAAAGGGGTTGTCTTCGTTTGAATTTCTAAAAATTTTTCACTAAATTCATCCCATGGAATATGAATGGCTTCTGGTAAGCGATTAAAGGCTGAAAAATCCTTGGCCGAAACATCTATCAGTATGAAATCAAAGTTCGAATTACGATAGAGTTTCCAAGCCTTTTCGGGTGAGAGATCATGGTAAGACCTTCCATTTTGAATGAAATCGTCCGAAACCTCTTCTTTATTTTTAATCCTTAAAAGATGATTACGTTCAACTTCTATAAGCTTTTGAATACGTGATTCCAGCTCAAAAATTCTCTCTTCAAGTCTGATGATTTCTTTTTCAAAAACTTCAAGCTGTCCAAAAATATTGTGTGGCTTAATCGTCATAATACACCTCTGATAAGTATTTTATCAGAGATGCAGGGGACTAAAAAAATGGGTAAATAGTGCCAAATTGAATACGATTCACGATCATTGTTGTCAGGATAGCGGCCGAGATAAAAATTGAGCCCTCATAAAAACCATAACCTAGGCCCTGCATTTGGGAGTCAATTTCAGTCGCATGGGACCTACTATCTCCAATCCTGATTGGAAAAATACGGACAATACCTTTTTTGAAGATTGGAAAAATAATAAGGGACAAGACTGTTTTGAGTAAAACCTGAATACAAAAGACTGTGATGTCATAGTGTTCTTGATCGAAGCAACTCGCAATAATGAAGCCTGAACCTAAGGTAAAACCTCCATAAGAAAAACAAAGCGATAGGTTTTTTTGGATAAGGAGACGATTAAATGTGAGCTTGCTTATAAATGTGAAGTATTTGACGGAGAAGCCTACGATCACAAGCATGTAAAGCCATAGGACGAGCAAAATAATAAGTGAGTTTTCAGCTTCCATCATTACAGTTCTCGTCAAGTAAGCAATCACGATTGAATGACAAAAACTGATGAAGGCGTAACTCATGTTTTTTCGCTTCAAAATTTCATCAGTGTAATCAAAATTATAGAAGACTATAGATTCAATAATAAAAAGTGAGAGCAAGTAAAGAACGATGGCAATAGAGCCCCACACACCGAAATGGAAAAGACTAAGCATCACCCCTGAGGCTTCATTAAATGAAATTGAGGAAAAGATAATTGAGATTCCAATAAGCCTTGAAAAGAGATGGAGTGTATCAGCAGGATTTTCAGTGGGAGATATTTTCTTTAGAACCTGTCTTTTAACAGTTGGATAAAAAATGACGTGAGCATAACGATAGAGATAAATCATTAAGCAAACAAAGCCAGCAAGTAAAATTCTAATAAGTAGTCGGTCAAATATTTCGGCCATAATTGTCCTTAAAAGTTTTCTTTAAGATATTGCAGGATAAGTGCTCTTAAATCAGTTTTTTTCTTGCGATCTTGAGCAAAAAAATGGGGAAAGTTTTTTTGAGTAATAGATCCATTCGACCCAAATTCATTCTGAAGACCATAAAAAGGTTGGTTCAAAGAGATTGAGTTTTTCATTTGTTGATGAAAGTCTTTAGTGAGCTTAAATTTTCCCCAGCCCAAATACTTTGGAAAATTTTTGTAAGTTTTATGAAAACTCCAATAGGTGAGACCTTTCTTATTGGTTTTCCATATTCCATATTTGGGATTATCTACATACAGACTTCCGGGTGGAAGCGGTAGGAATTCTTCAGTCTCGGAAGTTTTCCTATAAATAGATAATCCAATAAAATCCTTATTTTTTTTGGCAAATTCTTTATTCGTTCTTAGGATCATTTCATCGACATTCTCATAATCTGAAATGACTCTTAGCTTTTGGTAATAAGTCTTAATGAGAAAGCCTGTAGCATGAGTATCAACTAAGATGACGGTCAAATTTTTTCCTTTTAACAATTTGGAAAATTGACTTTCATTTTTAAGAAATTGAATCCCATGTTCTGAAGGACTTAAGGCTTTGGCCAGGCCAAGATACAGAATGATCAATATTGAATAAAGAAAAAATTTCTGCATTATTATTGACCCTGCAAAATCTCTAGTACTTGCTTCTGTTGAATTGTGCTCAGATCATCATAGTCACAGTGGATTCTATTAACGGCATGAGATTCACTGAATTTCTGAAAAAGATCCGTCGCATCCTGAATGTTTTTCATCGTGTGATAATTCTTGGTTAAAGATGATTCACGAATCACTTTCATGGGGTAGTGCTCTTGCGGAGAATTCGCAGAGTAATATTTTGATAAACGACCGGATGAAGAGCATTTGATATAATCAATTTTTTCGGCTTTTAAGTAAGACTCAAGAAGGTGCATCTGACTAAGATTCGCAACTCCAAATGTTTCAAGAATTTTTTTAGGAATGTTATTTGTAACAATCCTTTTTGCCCAAATATTAGTCGAATTTTTTAGTACTTTATAGAGGTAAGGATCATCATGATCTAGATAGGCCTCAATGTCAGCTGGAATAGAGTATTCATTTTGAGCCGAATCAAAATATCTCATCAGGATTTGTTCTAAACAAACCGCTCGATAGTGGAAATAAACCATCATAAACATATGAAAACGAGAAAGGAGGAAATCATCAAATGTAGAGATGGCCCTCTCAGAAATGCCAAGATAAGCTGTCTGGTTTTCAGTACAGATTTTAAGATTATCTATAATCCAATCAAGATCAAATTTCCCATAACTTACTCCGCAAAAATAGCTATCTCTCAAGAGATAATCCATTCGATCGCAATCCATTTCAGATGAAACTAATTGATGCAAAAGAGGGAAGTAGTTGATGCCATTGAGAGTGAAATAAGAGGGGTTTTTTGTTTCCCCCATGACCAGTTCTGCAACGGCAATTGGATCGATTCCAAACTTTGATTTTACATCCCGAAATGATTCAGTAAATGAACTATCAGTGATGGATTTAATCGTATAATCCTCATGGGAGGCCTGCCTATCTTCTTTAGATAGAAATTGCTTAGGCAGTTTAAGGGCCGAAACATTAGGCATAACGGATTCAGTGGAATGGCTTAAGGGCGCGTGGCCTATATCGTGAAGCAAGCACCCCAAACGCAGTGTCTCTTTAAGCCTCAATACGTCAGCTGATTGCTGGTTTTTAAATAAGTTATTGAACACGAGAGTGGAGACATTCATCACTCCAATTGAGTGAAGGTAGCGAGTGTGAGTGGCACCTGGAAAGACATATTCAGCAAAACCCAATTGTTTAATATTCCTTAGTCTCTGAAAGAATGGATGCTCCAAAATTTGAATTTCAGCATCATCTATAGCAATTGAGCCATGTACAGGATCTCTAACTTCCACTTTCGACTCCCTTAATTTTTATTCAGATCTTCAGCATAAAGTTTAAGCCATTCTGCAATATCGCGAGATTCATGCATAGGTTTACCATCTATGTAAAGGCAGGGAACAGTGCTCCTGCCAGTATCAGAAATGAGTTTTTCTCTATTCTTTTGATCTTTTCTTGTATCAAAATAAATAACTTTATTTTCAAGTTTGTTTGATCTTATGGCAGATAAAACTATTTGGCAGTAAGGACACTGCTCAAAATAGTACAATTCAAGTTTCTTTTCCTTCATAAATTTTCTCTCAAAAAAAAATGGCTCCCTGAGGGAGCCATTTTGGTATTAGTAATCGTCGTCTTCGTCTTCTTCATCTTCATCCGATTTTTTCTTCGGACCTTTTACATATTCTTCATCCTCATCCATGTCGTCGTCTTTTTCTTCGTCCTCTGGAGAATCTAGACCCTCTTCATAGCCCCAGCCGTAGCCATAGCTACCTTCTTCTTCATCTTCTGCAAATTCTTCAGAGCTTTTTGAATCAGTAGACTCTTCTTCATCATCAGAATCAAATTCTTCATCATCAAATCCATCCATTTCTGAATCAGCTGTATAATCTTCATCAAAAGCTGCTGTAGCAGCATGGGGAGGAGTTGTTTTAACAACTTCTGCCTCAATAACTTTTTTAACTTTTTCAATTTTTGGAGCAGCCGCTTTGGGAGCTGGCTTTTTAGCAGCTTGCTTCTTTTCAACAACTTTTTTTGTCGTGGCTTTTTTAGGGGCCACTTTCTTTGGAGCTGCTTTCTTAGGCGCTACTTTTTTTACTGCTTTTTTTGGAGCTGCTTTCTTAGGCGCTACTTTTTTTGCTGCTTTTTTAGGAGCCGCTTTCTTTGGTGCTGCTTTCTTAGTTGCTTTTTTTGCAGGTGCTTTTTTTGTTACTTTTTTGGTCTTTTTCGTTGCCACAAAAGATCCTTTTGCTAAAAGAGGGTGGATTTTAAACATCATCATTATAGTTTGTCGGGGTGTTTCATTTCAAGAGTGGAAATTAATACTTTATTGAACTGAGGTCAGTCCCGGCCGATTGTACGTCCAAAGGGTTCAAAAATGATTTTTGGGCCGTATTAAAATCGGGGTTTGTTGTGAGATTTCCCTCTGAATGAATAACAAAGTTAGATGAATTTTCGTCGTAACCTTTTCCTGCCTGCACCGAGTCAAGAGTGATCAATTTTGTAGAGTAAAAATTTCTCCGCATAAGCTCATTTTGTTGAGGAAATCCTGGAGGTGGGACAAGTGAGCCAGTTGAACTCACACCATTGTAGGGCCCTGGCATGTAGGCTGTATAAAGGCGCGAGAAATTACTTCCCATATTTGTAGATTCACTATTGAGGCTATATTCAATATTGTAATGTGTTGGGTTGAAACGTGGATCGTTTTGAGCAGAAGCAAAGTAGTCTTTTAAGAGTTTTGCAAGCGTTACAGGACATGCACTTTTATCTTGAATGTTATCGTAAAGATCTGGGTCACCAAAGTAAAAATGCCAAAATTGTCCAGCTAGACTGGAGCATGATTTTGGGAATGCTCCCTTTAAATATGCCGGATCTGAGTTGGTAACATCATCAATATCAGAAATTTTTTCTGCAGCCTCTCTATATCTTTGCTGAGCACCTACGGCTGCTATAGTTCCTGAATCTGATGTTTTATAAGTTTGATGGGCAGCAAAATTTAACGAGACAACATAATTCTCCATGGCTGTTTTCTGAATCCGCATAAATCCCATGATATTTGAGAAAATCTCTGATGATGATGTAAAGAGCACATCTTTTTGATCAGTATGATATAAAGGAGCATAAAACGAACCTTCATATTTTTTTACACCAGTGACTGTAGCTGTGGATTCTCCATTTCCAGGGACTTGTCCGAACGAATCAACTCCAAGGCTTAAATTAAGCTCTGAAGGAGTCGGAATTAGATAGTTCGCAGCTTCATAAAGGGTTGGGGCTCTGACTCTGAGAATTTGCTCCTCGAGTTGCTCCGGAGTCACAACTCCTCCAATATCCCCTCTAAATTTTAAAAATTGATCATGGTTAAAAAGGCCGACGGCCTTATCTCCATTAAACCCTAATTTGGGTTGAATCGTAAAAAGCTCAGCTCCATTACTCGTGTAAGAATTAGAACTTAAATCTCCATCAGGAAAATCATACACAAGATTTGGTAGACCAAATTGAACACCGGTGGAGGGTTTTCCTCCGACCGCCGCTGTTGAGACTGGTTCCCTAATCCAAAATGGGCTTGATGTGTTGATAGGGAGTGGAGCACCAGGACCAAATTCGCCATCTTGAAGAGGGCGTCCCAAATATTTATTTGGAGTTCCGACAACATCCAGGGCTGCAAGGTAAGGGACTGATCTGAATTTGCCTACTGTTCTTGGAGTTAAAAAATCTTGATTTTTCTTTTGGGTGAAAAGCATAGGGCCAATTCGTCCCCCAAATGGTTTAGCGGCAGCATAGGCGGTTAACTTAATACTGTCTGAGGAAAATGGATTAAACATTCCTTCAAATTCAGCTTCACCTTTAACGGCATAATAAGTCAGAATTTCAGGATTTTTATAAAAGCCAAGAGGATAGCCAGGAACAGGGATCGCTACTTTTGAAATATTGCAAGCCGCAGACCTGGCCCTATCAGCTCTTGGAATTAAAGCCGCATAAAAGGTCGCTAAATTGACCATCATAAGTTTTAAATCAACGTATTGTTTTTGATATAATTTTGTCGATGGAATAAGGTAGCTCGAGTTTGATGTTTCTTGCTCAATACTTGGTAAAGTTGGTGGAAGTTCCTTAAGAGTGAAAGAGTTTTTCATTTCAAAATCAGTTTCATTCCCTAGATTTCTATACCCAGAATAAAAGGCTTTAATAATTCTTTCATTTCCAAGATATTTCTCGTTGGAAACATTTTCAATCGCATCACAATTTCCCGTTGCTCCAATGCACACACCACTGCTTCTCGCTGGTCTATTCATGACGAGCTCTAAATTACGAATCCTCATGGCAAGTTCAACAGCCTTTGGCCAGGCACCTTGGCGATCTGATAAAATTGCAGGTCCACGACCAGCGAGAGTATCATCCATACCACTTGAGAGGACATTAAAAGCCCAGGTTGTGGCTACAAGCATATTGAGACGAGATCTGGTTACACAGTCATCAATTTTACTCCCAATCAAACCATCCATGAACGATCGAGAAGCTTCTTCAGTCCCGGTAATATTGTAGGCACCAAATTCTGGAAGACCAGGGACTGCAAATCTTTTACAGATATTTGTTTGTGAATTGGCTATATGGATACACACAGCAGGAAAATTATAATCATCAAATGTAGAGCGGTTAGGATCACCATTTTCTAGGAGTGCATCTTCATCTGGGGCCAATCTGAAATTAGTGCACTGTTTGCCACCCTCACAAGAAGTTTTCACATTTGGATCTTCAACTCCAGGAGTGTTCATACTTCCTACGACATAATACTTATACATCCACTCTTTATAGATATTGCGCATTTCCCAATTGAGGTAGGCAATTTTACTGAGTTGACGGGATTGAACAGCAGCACCGGCCCAGGCCGAAGCATCAGTTGCATTTTGAAGATTAATTTTAGCTTTAACAAAAAGCCCAACGTTAATAACGAAAGCAATAATAGAAATGAAAACCACTAAAGAGGCAGAAAAAAAGATACTAATCTGTCCCTTCTGAGATTGAGATAGGGTCATGAGGTGGTTGCGTTTTGCCACTGGCGCCATTTTTAGTCAGTTAAAAGTGATGAATATTACGTCACCTTATTTTGGTACGGCATTTGCGAGGTGTAAAGCCATCCAAAGGGTACCGATCTTTGGTAGCTGTACGTCAGAAGAATTCGGTAATCCTCTCCTAGCAACCCACCTTGTATTTTCCTTTCAAAAATTTCACCACCCTAGGCATCGCGGGATGCCTAGAGGCGCGTCCAAAACTCAAAAGGGAAAATCTTGCTCAGTCTGAGGGTATGGGAAACTATGATCTAATGAATGAAGGAGAGCTGACATGGCCTATACTTCCTATCAAGTTTTAGAAAAAAAGAAGAAAAATAAGCTCGAGTGCTTCTGCGCTCTTTGTCGCTCACCAAGGGTTATAAGATATTCACGTCGACTTCAAAAACGTCATTATTTGCAAATTCTTACTCTTGGTTTCGTCTTGATAGCTACGACCTATTCTTGGTTTGAGTTTAAAGCAATCTTTGCTCTTCCTCTTATATGGGCCATTTTTGAAGCGACTCATAAATCACTTTATCGAAAAGATTTAAAATGTCCTTATTGTGGCTTTGATCCCACCTGGTATAAAAAAGACATCAAGCTCGCCCGACAAAAAGTTGAAGAGTTCCTTAAACAAAATCCAGAGAGTCCGGTGCTCACTCGTGCAAAAAATTACCATGAAAATTTTCCTGAAATCCGCTCATAGTCTTTTCTCTGTGCATTAGTTTTATAAAAAAATCAAACGCTTAACAATCCTTAGAGTTGGTTCAAATTTTTCATACTGAAAAGGTCAGTAAAGGAAAGAAAATTTTCTTTTCTTAAAATTTAAACCTGAGGTATGAAGGTGGAATAGAGTACATAACTATTTCCTGTATCTCCCATGCGAAGGAGCATTTATGAGCGTAAACAAAGTTATTTTATTGGGCCGTCTTGGACAAGATCCAGAGTTGAAATACACTCCGGGTGGTGCACCTGTGTGCAATTTTTCAATGGCCACAACTGAGTCTTGGACTGATAAACAAGGTCAAAAACAAGAGAAAACTGAATGGCATAGAATTGTCGTTTGGGGAAAACTTGCAGAACTTTGTAATCAATACTTAGCAAAAGGTCGTCAGGCTTTCGTTGAGGGTCGTCTTCAAACTCGTTCTTGGGACGATAAAGATGGTTCTAAACGTTATACAACTGAAATTTTGGCGAACACTGTTCAATTTATTGGTGGAGCAACAGCAACGAACAACACTAATGTTGATAAGTCTTACAACCAAACTCCTGCTACTGAGAATATGAATCAAGATTATCAGATTTCAAATGATGCTCATTTTGCAGCTGATGATATTCCGTTCTAGTTATTAAGATAAAATTAATTCATCCCAAAACCGCCTCTAGAGGCGGTTTTTTTTTACCATTTTAGCTACTTATCGCATTCCTATAAGTCCATGGTACAATTTTTTCATGAGTGAAGATAAACGGAGTTATTTTTCTGTCAGGCACGACCTGATTCAATTGGAGTCGCCCTTAGCTCATGATCTTTATGTAAACTCTTCAAGCCTGAAAGATAAAGAAAAGTTTGTGCGTATTTTTCCGGCCGGGGGGATCCTCCATAAAGAGGATCTTGAAAATTTTAGGCAAAAATATTTTCAACTCTATATTCCAGAAGAACAAAGAAAACTCTATTTGAGATTTCTAGTTAAGTCTGATGCCGATCAGGTGAAAAAAACGACTGTTATTAAGAATGCTGCCCTCGATTATTTGCAAAATATTTTTGAAAATAATAAAGATTTTTCTACGGATTATCTCTCCCAAAGCATTGAAGGCTGTAAAGAAGTGGTTTATGCCATGGTTGATGTGCTCGAAGAAAATTCAATTGATAGTTTAAGAAAGCTCATCGGAAATTTAAGCTTTCATGATTTTTATACTTATGATCACTCAATTAATGTTTCCATGTATTGTATCACTATTTATAAGACACTAAATCCCAGAGCTACACGTCGAGAATTAGTTCATGCAGGTCTTGGTGGTTTACTTCATGACCTGGGTAAAATAAAAATTCCTACTCAGATTCTCAATAACCCTGGATCCTTGTCAAAAGAGGAGTACGAGGAAATTAAAAAACACCCGGATTTTGGACTAGATCTCCTCATTAATGGACACTGTGAAGTTGATCCGGAAATTGACTTGAAAATTGTTGCCCGAGTGGTTCATGAACATCATGAAAATTTTGATGGAACAGGTTACCCAGCAAAGCTAAAGGGAAGAGAGGAGATTCATCTCCTCGCAAGAGTCTGCACTATTGCTGACTTCTTCGATGCCATCACAACGAAAAGGGCCTACAACGAAATTTTGCAAATTTCAGATGCCATGAACACCATGAGAAAGTTTCGAAGTATAAAACTTGATCCAGATATTTTTGATGTCTTTGATCAGCATGTTCGCTATGTTCGGGCCGATTCAGCAAGAGATCTGAGACTTTCTGATAGTTTTGATCCGACCTTACCTTATGCCAAGCTACCCTTAGAAGAAATTAAAAATTTTGAGAAAGAATTGGATTTTGGAAAAATTAAAGTGGTAGATGGACAAAATTCAAAGAAAAATAAGAATTAAAAAAGGACGGCAAGCCGTCCTTTTTTAATTTCAATTCTATTAAAATTTAAGAAAAATCTTATTTCTTTTGTTCTACTGGTGCTGCTTGAGTCGCAGGAGCTACTTCATTTTTTGCAGCTTGAGCAGGAGCTGGAGTCGCTTCACCATTCGCCGGAACTGTTTCAACTTTTTTTGCATCTAGAGCTTCAACATCTGAGTTGAGGGGAGCTGCAACAGGCGCTTCATTATCAAAAAGTGAACGTTTTGCTTCACGAGACTTAATTGTTGTTAGAACAATTGAATTCACCATAAAACCAATAGCAAGAATTGTTGTTGTTTTAGTAAGAAAGTTTCCTTTCGCTGAGCTAGAGAACACAGCTTGAGAAGCACCACTTCCCATCACAGCACCCATCTCAGCTCCTTTTCCGAACTGAAGTAGAACTGTCACAACTAAAAGAACACAAATAATAACGTGTAGAGCAATAAGCATTGTAACCATTTAAATATCTCCAAAAATAAGTCCTATATATTTAGCAAGAATTCGAAGTCCTTAACAACAAAAAATGATTATTTATCACCGCACAGTGCAAGAAAATCTGAAGCCTTCAAACTAGCACCCCCAACAAGACCGCCATCAATGTCTTTTTGGGCCAGTAATTCCTCAACGTTATCTGGCTTCACGCTTCCCCCATAAAGGATGCGGACTTTATCACCAAAACTTGGAAATTTTTTGGCCATCTCAGCTCTTATAAAGGCATGAACTTCTTGGGCCTGGGCCGGAGTCGCTGTTTTACCAGTTCCAATGGCCCACACTGGCTCATAAGCAAGAACTAAGTTTTCGGCATGAGCTTCGCTTAAGTCGTTGAGGCCTTGGTGAATTTGGTCTCCAATGATTGAGAGAGTCTGGTTTGATTCTCTTTCAGCAAGAGTCTCACCAATGCAGTAAATAACAACAAGTCCTTCTTTCAAGGCCGTTTTAACTTTAGCATTTAGATTTTTAGAGGTTTCCTGGAAATATTGGCGGCGCTCAGAATGACCGAGGATCACAAAGTGTCCGTCCATCTCTTTAAAGGTGCGAGCAGACACTTCGCCTGTATATGCACCATGAATGAATTCAGAGCAATTCTGGAGTCCTGCTGGAACTCCTGAATTGATGACAAGTTTCACGAAGACGGATTGAGGTGCAATCCAAGCATCACGTTTAGCAGAAAATTTTGCTTTAAAAGAATCAATAAATTCTAAGCATTCTTTTCCATTCTTATTCATTTTCCAGTTGGCGACTAAAAGTTTTTTCATTCTTAAACTCCCATCTTAAGGGCCTGAACACCTGGTAATTCACCTTTTTCAATGTATTCCAAACTTGCCCCACCACCTGTTGAAACATGAGAGAACTTATCTGCCTCACCAGACTCTTGAACAGCAGCGACTGAATCACCGCCACCCACGACAGAGAATGCTTTCGTGGCAGCAATTGTATGCGCCATGGACATGGTTCCCTTGGCAAAATTTTTATTTTCAAAAAGTCCCATCGGTCCATTCCAAAAAATCGTTTTCGCCGTTTTAATATGGGCCCCGTAGGCTTCAATCGTAAGAGGACCAATATCTAATCCCATTTGACCTTCAGGAATACTTACACCTGGACAAGGGGCAGGTGTGCCTTCAAGTGAATCGGCTACAACATGATCTTTGGGAAGTTGAATTTTTCCACCTTTATCAGCGGCCAGAAGTTGTTTGGCCAATGCAACGTCTTCATCAGAGCAAAGAGATTTTCCAACAGTCGCACCTTTGGCTTTTAGAAAAGGATAGGCCATAGCCCCACCAATGAGGAGAGTATCAACCAGCACCATCATTTTTTCGATCGTCTTAATTTTGTCTGAAACTTTAGCACCACCAATAACGGCAACAAAAGGTTTAGCAGGTTTTTCTAGAAGAGATGATAATGAATCAATTTCTTTTTTCATCAAAAGTCCAGCATAGGCGCGGTTTTTGAAAAAAGCATTAATCGCATGAGTTGAAGAGTGTTTTCTGTGAGCAGCCCCAAAAGCATCATTGATGTAAACATCGCCATATTGAGCAATTTTTTCTGCTAGCTCCATATCATTTTTTTCTTCACCAGGGATAAATCGTATGTTCTCAAGTAACACCAATTTTGTTTCAGGCAGATGAAGAAGATTTTTAACTCCATTATCGACAGCTGATTCAGAAAGAATCACATCAGAGCCAAGTTTCTCTGCGAGATATTCTGCAACGGGTTCAAGTGAGTACTTTGGATTGACTTGTCCATCAGGTCGACCAAGATGAGAAATCATAACCAGCTTTGATGCTCCTTTTTCAAGGATCAGACGGATCGTAGGAATGGCCTGATCAATGCGGCTGGTATCAGAAATTTTTCGAGGCTCTGTTTTTGTTAGAGGAACATTGAAATCAAAACGAGCAATAACTCGTTTACCTTTTAAATCAGCATCCTGAATTGATTTGAGTTGCATAGATCCCTCTTAAAGTTTTTGACCAATAAAATTAGCAAGATCAATCACACGATTTGAGAACCCAACTTCATTGTCATACCAGCTGACAATCTTCGCCGTGTTGCCAATGACATTAGTGAGTTTTGAATCAAAATAAGAAGATTCAGTGGCCCCCATGAAGTCGATTGAAACAAGCTCTTCTTCAGTGTAACCAAGGATATTTTTTAGATGAGTTTGAGAGGCTTTTTTCATGGCTTCATTGATTTCTGCTTTCGTAGCTTTCTTCTCTAAAGTGACTGTAAGGTCTACCATGGAAACATCCGGAGTTGGAACTCTGACTGCATAACCGTCAAGTTTTCCAAGCATTTCTGGAATCACTTCACCCAAGGCTTTCGCAGCACCAGTTGAAGTTGGAATCATACTCATGGCTGCTGCACGGGCACGACGAAGATCTGAGTGAGAGTTATCTAAAAGATTTTGGTCTGACGTGTAGGCATGCACAGTTGTCATAAGCCCATTCACGATTCCAAAATTTTCGTGAAGAACTTTCACCACTGGAGCAAGACAGTTTGTTGTACAAGAGGCATTAGAAATAATGTGGTGTTTGCTTGGGTCATATTTATCAACATTGATACCCATAACAAATGTGCCATCAAGATCTTTTCCTGGAGCACACATGATGACTTTCTTTACTGTGCCTCTCATGTGGAGACCAAGTTTTTCTTTATCTTTGAAAACTCCAGTGGCATCAATCACCACTTGGGTCCCGTGGGCCGACCAGTTAATTTCCTCTGGATTCTTTTGATCATAAAATTTAATTTTTCTTCCTAAATATGAAATTTCACGATTGGCTTCATCAAAAGAGAACTCACCTTTAAGTTTACCGTGAAGAGAGTCATGCTTGATGAGGTGGATGTAAGGCTTGATGTCACCAGGGTTGTTGATCGCAACAACTTCAATATTTGTATCCTGGCCTTGTGCAATTTTAGAAAAATAAGCACGAAGAATTGTTCTTCCAATACGGCCTACACCATTGATACCAATTTTTACATTTTTCATAAGACTCCTCATGTCACTAACTATATTTAGGAAATTGATTAAAAATCGAAGATATTTTAAGCGCTTAGAAGATACTTCAGTTGCAGGGTTTTGGGTAGCGGATTCCCAGATTTCCGTGTACGCTTAAATCCTTATTTTAAGTACTTGACGCTCGTGGTCCTTGGGCCCCATAAGGAAATTTTGTATGACTAAGATCTTTATCGCTGATCTACAGGGAAAAGAAGAAATTGAATCAGTGTTTTTGGTGAAAATCATGAACACCATGGAAGGTAAAGATGGGCGCAAATATTTTAATATTATTCTCTCTGACTCGTCTGGAGATCTTGAATCTCGGTTGTGGAACTATTCTGAAGAAGTAGAAAAACAGATTACTAAAAATAGTTTTGTGAAGGTCCGTGGAAAGGTGAACTTTTTTCAGGGACGCAAACAATTTATTATTTCGAGTATTCAAAAAGTGGATGCCGCTCAAGTGAATGAAGATGATTTCATGATGAAGGCCGCAAAAAATCCAGAGGCTATGTATAAGGATCTCCTCGCTATTGTAGATAAACTTTCTGATGTTTATATACGTGATCTACTTAGAAGTATTATCACTGATGGTGAGATTGCCCGCAGACTTAAAACTTGGCAGGCCGGTAAGTCCATCCATCATGCTTATAAGTCTGGATTACTTGAACACATTCTTTCTTGCTCCTACCTTGCTGTAAATTTATCTCATCACTATAAAGTTAATGAGAACTATGTGGTGGCCGGTTGTATTTTACATGATTTATGTAAAATCTATGAACTCACTGATGGCCTAAATGTGGAGTACACTGAGGAAGGAAAACTCGTCGGTCACTTAGTGAAGGGTCTAGAGATTGTGGATCGCTATTCTTACAAAATTAAGGGATTCCCCCATCATATGCGGATGCATTTGAAACATATCCTTCTCGCTCATCACGGGGAGTATGAGTATGGCTCTCCTAAAATTCCTCAAACCTCTGAGGCCTTCCTGGTTCATTTGATTGATATGATGGATTCAAAGATGGGAACTATGGAGATGATTAAAAAAACGGATAATGCCACAGGACACTGGTCCGGTTACGTGAAGCATTTAGATCGGATTGTTTATAAAGCGGAACTACCATTTTATCCGGAATATGTTTCTGAAGATATTGAAGAAGAAAAACACGAGCATCGGGAGAAGCCTGTAGCTCCTCCAGCAAAGTCAAAAAATGCTCCAGAGCCAAAAACCAGTATGGCCAAAATGCTATCTGGATTAAAAGTAGAGGACTAAGTCATGAGAATTTTTATTACAGGTGGAACAACTGGTATTGGAAACTCAATCGGACAGATGTTTGTTAAAAATGGTGGAAAAGTTGGTGTGTGCGGTTTTCAAGACCCAAGTGAGATTACGGGCCTTCCAATTGGTTTTACATATTATCAAGCCGACGTGACCAATGAATCAGCTCTTAAAAATGCCATTGATCAATTTGCGATTGATCAGGGTGGTGTTGATATTGTGATCGCCAATGCTGGTATGAATATGCCGAAGACTCTCATTCCTGATACTCAAAAAGGAAAAGTGGTCACTCAAGTGAATGTGATGGGTGTTATTCATACTTTCAGTGCGGCCCTGCCACATTTTTTAAAACAAAAGCATGGGCACTTCGTGGCCATCAGCTCTCTCTCTGGGCTCAATGGTCTCCCGGGGATGAGTTACTATGGGGCCAGTAAAGCTTTTGTCTCAACATTTTGTGAGGGACTTGCGGTTGATCTTCACCATGAAAATATTAGTGTCACTTGTGTTCATCCAGGATTTATTGCTACGACTTTCACTAGTAAAAATACTCACCCGATGCCTTTTCTTTTGACTCAAGACCAAGCGGCTGAAGATATCTATAAAGCCATTATCAATCGCAAGACACATCTCTATTTTCCAACTGTGCCTGCGCTTTTTATGGGACTTTTGAGAAGATTACCAAGAGCTCTTTATTATCCGATTATGAAGAAGGATTTATTGAAATTGAGACATTAGTGTCTCAATTTCTGAATTGAATTCATAATCCGACCATAACCGGCGCCAAAGACATTCAGGATCACTGATAAATTCCAAATCGCCATATGATTTTGAGGGAGGAGTTTTAAATAATCCCTACCAATCATAATGACCACAAGGCTAAAAGAAAGAAAAACATCTAGAGAGTTTCCAAAATCTTGCCACATACTTTTACGTTGAGGTGTGGGGCGCTTGAATTTTCTCACGATAAAAGAAAGCACACAGGCATCCATCAAGCGCTTCTTTGTTATGATCAGGGCCATCAAATTCATTAAATTAATGATGAAATCCATGACTCCTAAAAGAGTAAGCCAATGCTGGCGCCAAAGGAGACCAGATAAAATTTTAAAGGCACAAAAAGGCAGTCCAATGGTGATAATTTCGATGAGTTCCATGTCATTAAGGTAACATAAGTGATGCCTACCTGGCACCTTTTTGAGCAACACGATGAAGGGAAAAAGTGTTATCTTATAAGGTAAGAATTTTTACGCCTCTCGTTTAAATTCAAGTGAAATAAGTGATTTAAGACAAGTTAAATTGTAACGCCAAATTGCATGAAGGAGGATTTTCAATTGGAGAATCCCATGTTTAACAATGATATTTTAGAGCAGTGGTTGGATCAAAAATCTCAGGAGATCCTGAATAAGATTCAGCGGGAGCATATCACAACTGAGGATATGATTATTCTTTTGCTTAAGGCCCAGGTGAATCACTTTCATCACATGGACTCTGAATTTAGAGATGAATTTAAAAAGATTGATCGAAAGTTTGAAGATGTAGATAAGCGCTTTGAAGAAATTGATAAACGTTTTGACTATGTCGACAAACGCTTTGACCGATTAACCACAATTTTAATGTGGGGCTTTGGTCTATTCGTGTCCACTCAGATTTTGACCTTAATCAAACTTTTTAGTTAGGAACTACTTTCTTTTAAAAAGGAGAATGGTGCCTGGCTCATCCTCTGAAAGATAAAAGCGACCATCTTTTAAAAAGAGAAAATGAACTGGTCTTCCAAAAACCTTTTCACCCTCCTTAAAACCTGTGATGAAGGAGGTATAGGATTTTACTTTATTTCCCGATAGACATCCCTTCATGACTTGATAGCCAGACTTTTTTGAGCGATTCCAGGAGCCATGTTCAGCGAGTAGAAAACAGTTATGAAATTCTTTTGGGTAAGAATCTTTTGGAAAAAAGGCAATGCCGATGGGGGCCGAATGGGCCGGAATTTCAAGCAGAGGAGGAGTGATTTTCACCGTTTTAGGTTTGAGCGCCCCAAATTTTGGATCAGGAATATTTTTTCCATGGATATAAGGAAATCCAAAGTGAGGGGTTTTCTCTTTGATCACATTTAATTCATCAGGTGGAATATCATCTCCCATCTGATCTCGACCCATTTCAGTGAAATAGAGTTCTTTTGATTCTGGATGCCAGGTGTAGCCAACAGTATTTCGAATACCTGTTGCTACAGTTTCTAAATTTTTTCCATCAAAGTCCATGCGATGAAGGGCCATAAAGGGGAGTTTTTCATCACAGACGTTACAAGGGGCCCCTACAGGAGCGTAGAGTTTTCCATCAGGACCTTTTTGAATGGTTTTCCATCCATGCCACTTTTTATCGGGAAATTCTTTAATCGCTACGAGCTCAGGTTTTGTTTTGAGATTGATGACTTTTGAAACACGGTGAACTTCAGCGATATAGAGTGTTTCATTGGCCCACAAAACACCTTGGGGCATATTGAGACCTGAAAAAAGTGTTTTGATATCACCTTGAGGAGAAATGGCATAAACGATGCCTTGATCCATGGTCCCGACATAAAGAGTTTGATCACTGGCCAATGCCATTTGACGGGCCCCAGGCACATGGAGAGATTTTTCGAGCACAAATTCTTTTGGCATAGAGAGGTTTTTAATCCAATCTTGAGCAAAACTTGTAGCCATGAATGAAAGGGCAATAAGAAGAAAAGTCATAACATCCTTAAGAAAGCTTTGGAAAACACTTGAGAGAATTGGCGAGAACTTGTTGCTTGAGATCTTCTAAATTTATTCCTTTAAGCTCTGCAATCTTAGCCGCGACAAAAGGTAAGTAATAAGGAGCATTTTCTTTACCCCGGTGAGGAACAGGAGTTAAAAAGGGAGAATCAGTTTCAAAAAGGATACGATCTGTAGGGGTGATTTTCACGACTTCTTGAACATTTTCGGCTTTTTTAAAGGTGATGATACCGTTAAATCCAATATGAAAACCTTCTGACAGAATAAATTCTGCAAGCTCTGTGCTTGAGGTGAAACTATGAATCACACCTTTGGATTTTAAAGAACTTGAAAAGTTTTTCAGGATAGCCTTTGTGTCTTCCTCAGCTTCCCGAGTGTGAATAACCACTGGTAAGTTTTGATCACAGGCAATTTGTAATTGTTTTTCAAAAACTGTTCGCTGAAGATCTGCTGGCGAATTATTGTAATGGTAATCAAGACCAATTTCTCCCACAGCGACCATTTTTTTCATCACTGAGCGATCAATTATTTTTTGAAACTCAACCTCGGTTGCATCTTTTGAATCATGGGGATGAATGCCTTGAGTGAAATAGATCTCTTCATGGGTATTAGAAAGTTCCATGACTAAATCTAAGTTTAAGGGATCCACTCCAATAGTGACCACTTTGGTGATACCGGCCTCTTTAATTTTTTGCCGAATCACGTCCAATGGTTCGGCTTTGAGATAATCAAGATGGCAGTGAGTTTCAATCATCTTATTTCTGACTTTTTAAAATATCTTCAAAAATAGCAAAAAACTGAGCGCTTGGAATAGTGCCTTCAATTTTTTTACCATTGATAATGATTGTTGGAGTTGATTTTAAATTAAACTGAGTGGCTGCGTTTATTGTCGCAATAACTTTGTTTTTGATGTCATCACTTTCAAGACAGCCTTTTAATCCGTTCTTGTCAGCAATGTCCTTAAGTATACCTGAGCCTAGCTTGTCTTGTTCCGCAAAGATCTCGTCATGAACTTTGGCAAATTTTTTATCATCGCAAGCCGCTACCATGGCCGCATCACAGGCATTCTCATGAAACTTATTTTTGATATTGCTATTACATTTGTGATCGAGAGGATAAAAGAAGTATTGAATATTTATTTTGTTTCCGTATCGTCTCACAAGTTCCGGCATCTGTTCTGCAACCACTTTACAAAAAGGGCATTCAAAATCAGAAAATATAGCAATTCTGATCGGTGCATCTTTAAAGTTTGGAGTCGCCATATGAACTTTGAATGGTGATTCAACAGTTGGATCACCAAAATCCGCAAGCTTTATATACTGTTCAACGACTCCTGCATTTAATTTCCCTTTCACATCTTCTTTACTGGCCGTGTGTTGATAAAAGAAGAAGCATCCAACGAGAAGAATCGCTCCCCAGATACCGCTGATCTTAAAATCAGGCTTCCAGGTATTAAGTCCACCTTTGTGAAGAAGGAAGAAAGCGATTCCTGAAAGAGCATAATAAACTGTACAGAAAGGACAAAGACTTCCTAGGGCCCCTAAAGAGAAAAAGAATAGGAGTAGGCATCCGATGAAGTTATATTTTGAAAAAGCATTTGATGTTTTCTCAAGGGCCTCAGACGGCATAAGGGCCGTAAATAAAAACATAACTCCAATGATGAGACCAAAAAATGAAGTTGGGACGCCAAAGACATTAGATAGCTTGGAGTAAGTTGCAGCATCACAATTAAAAAAGTTTGAAATATTACAAAGGCTCGAGGCTCCACCTAGCTGAGTTGGGTAAAGGGTATTATAAAAATGAGTCGTTAAATAAGTGCTGACTCCAATAATGGCAGCTGCATTTAAAATAAAGAGAAAATTCATTCCCGTCATTCCATTAAGAGTGAGGCCTTTCTTTTGTTCCATAATTAAGATCCTTTTATATAAATATTCCAATTTCTTTGATTCGTTTTATCTCGTCTATAGCTGTGATACATCGGATGGCAGCAGGTACAATCTTTACTTGTTGTAATCATCAGATGTGGAAAAAAATCTTTGATTATTTTTTCTGCTTGGGATTGTAAATTAAAATACAGTTTTCCTTTTCTTTGTTCAAAGAAAATGCTTTGAGGGAAATTCTGTTTGAAATCTTCTGAAACTTCAAAACAGCATGACCGAATACTAGGGCCAATATAAGCAGTGAGAGGAGTTATCGATTGGATCTCTGTTCTCTGGAGAATTCCTTGGGCGAGGCCCTTCCAACCAGCATGCAAAAATACAACTCCAGTTTCCCCTTCAAACACAATGGGGAGACAATCAGCAGTTTTGATTGCCAGAGGATTCTGATAATTTTTCCATTCTACTACAATCCCATCAGCTTCACAGGGAATGTCCTCTAATGGCACTATATCTACACCATGAACTTGAGTGACCTGATGAAAGGGGAATGTGGGTCTTTCAGTCCAAGTCTCAAAATGACCTAGATTAAGTTGTTTAGATAAACGAATAGGCATGTTGGTATTGTAGCTCTAAATCAGGGAGCTATAAAGAGTTGAGTGTTGATTGAAAAATTTCTGGTGGTGGCGCACTGAAGTGAAGTTTTTCTTTGGTCAAAGGATGAATAAAACCAAGTTCTCGAGCATGAAGAAGTTGATAAGGATAATTTTCTAAGTTTTTCCTGATCTCTTCAGGCAGCTTTTTTAAGTGAGAGGGACCTGAGCCATAAACTGGATCACATAAAACTGGGCAGTTGAGAAGTTGGGCCATATGAACTCGTATTTGATGAGTTCTCCCTGTCTCCAATTTTAATTCTATGTGAGTGCAAGATTCAAATTCTTGAAGGACATTAAAATGTGTAATGGCCTTTTTCCCACCTCTGACATTTGCGGTCATTTTGAGTCTATTCGTAGGGTGGCGACCTATGGTTGAAGATAATGTTCCTTGCGCCACATTTGGCTTGCCGGCTATTAGAGCTTGATATTTTCGATGGATGTCGTGAGTTGAAAAAAGCTGAACTAGTCCCTCATGAGTCGCTTGATCTTTGGCCACAACCATTACACCTGAAGTTCCCATATCTAAGCGGTGGACGATGCCTGGCCTTTTTTCAGATCCAATCCCTTTGAGATCTGGACAATGATAAAGGATCGCATTCACGAGTGTTCCCGTGTAGTGCCCGGGTGCAGGATGAACCACCATGCCGGCCGGTTTATTAATTATGATGAGATGTGAATCTTCAAACAATATTTCCAGAGGAATATTTTCTGCCACGAGATCACTGGGTAAAGGTGGAGGGACTTCAATATCAATCTTTGTTCCTACCGGAGGCAACTTATTAAGACTCAGTGAAATTGTTTCTGAGGAAATATCCTCATCTTCAAAAAGTCTTTTAATCGTAGAGCGAGAAAATTGGGGGAGCTTATGGACTAAAAAAAGATCAAGCCGTTTAAACTCTGATTTGTCCTCTGGACCGACAATAATTTCAAAGCTGTCGCTCTCAGAGGAATGATCAGTCATTTATTTTTGATTCTTAAGCTTTTTAAAGTGCAAAAGATAGCTTGGGGCCACAATATCAGGATTAAGTTTTAAAACTTTAGCATATTGAAAAACATAACCCCTGACATATACATCGGCCGGGAGTTTAGATAACTCTTCATTCTCAAGTGCTGTAAGATGGGTTTTAGAAATTCGAGTCATTTCCGCCATTCTTTCGACAGAGACATTTTTGTACTCGCGAATTTTCTTTAAAAAGGCACCAGTATAGTCTGTTGTATTTTGAATTTCTGTTTCAAATTCAGCATTTTCCTCATACTCAAGGCCGAATTTTTTCTGGGCCGTGAGTTTAGAGACTTTTGCTTCAATGAGATTTGAGCCAAAATCCTCATATTGAACAGTATCTTTTGGACGGCTTTCAAACGAAGCAACACCTTGAGCAGGGCTAGGCATTGAGTAATTTAAATTGAAACCAGACTGATTGAATCCACGGAGTCTGTCGTATTCTCTTCTTTTTTCTGGAAAACCAATTACAGAGTAAGCTTCTTCAATTTGAGTTAAAACAGAATCACACTCATCTTTTGTCATAAGGGAGTAGAGCGCGACACTATCACCAGAGTAAGCATTTCTTGCTCTCATGTAAGCACTCTCGATTTCTTGAGGTGAAGCATTTGTCGTAATTTCGAGGACGTCGTAATAGTTTTTCTTTTCAGCATCCATGCTTTCGGACCCTTTAGTATTCAATTAACCGATGAACAATTCGGTCAAAGTTATTAACTAATTTTGAGTTTGGAAATTCAATCAGGAGTGGTTTGCGTTTGCGAACACTTTGCCAAACTGATTGGTCATAATCAAGATATCCTGGAAAAGTCATCTCGATGCCAAAGTAGCGACGGCAAATACTTTGAATCGAGTAGCCAATATCAATGTCAGCTTGAGAGCGAACCTGATTAATAATTAAGTTCGGTCTAAATTGGGCCATTTCTGCTTTAACTCTAAGACCAACTTCAGGGTTGATCTCAGCTATCTTTTTAATCAGTTCAGCAGGAGATGATTGTCCACCAGAAGTGATTTTAGCATTCATGGACTCAAGAATCATCGGCTCAATATCTGCTACACCTTCAACCATTTTAAGGCGTCGATAAAAAACAGACTTAATAAAGCGGTAGGTATTTTCAATCGAAGTCGGTTCCGGAAGAACAACGAGGATTCCTTTGTCGGCCGTAATAAAGAAATCGATGGTATTAAAAGCCGTTCCTGCACCCAGGTCGAATAAAATATAATCTGCATCCAACTCAGTTAATTTTCTGATGATTTGGTTCTTATGCATGTGCTTAAGATTGGCCATACCAAGCTCATCTTGCGCACCACTAATAATTTTTAAATTTTGAATCGGCGTAGAAACCAGGAGATCTTCAAAGTTAGTAATTTTTTTTGATACATAGTCGGAAAGAGTCATCTGGGGAATAGGGAGTCCAAGACAAGTGTGGAGATTGGCCCCACCTAAATCTAGATCCACAGCAACAACTTTATTACCCATAAGGGCAAGACAAATAGCTACATTAGCAGAAACTAGGCTTTTACCTACTCCACCTTTACCACCACCAACGGCCCAAATCTTTTTAGAATGGGTGAGGGTTTCTTCCGAATCCATTTCGTTATTCATCATAATTTTCTTCTCTTAGAGAAATTATATGAACCTCTTTCAGGGTTTGGGAAGGAATTAGATGAATGATTTTCGCCAGATAGAAAATTTTAATGAAAAAAGCGCCCTCCTTGGGTAGACGGTAGGATTGGAATCCATTAAATTGAGTAAAAAGACTTCGAAGATAGTTGGATTTTATTTAATCCGAGTGACCAAAGGAAACTTTGATGACGACATCACAATCTCAAAATTATGATTCTTCCCTGGATAAGGTGCTTCACAAGCGTTCTGATTTGCATTTATTAAGAAAACTTTGGCATATCTCGACGGGATCGATCGGCCTTTATTTGTTTAGTGCGACACAGTATGATCAGACTTTTTGGGCATTTCTGGCCCTGGCCATTGCTGTGGTTGGACTGTCCATGGATTTAGCGAGAAGTAAGTTTCAAAAGATGAACCATCTTGTTATCAAAATTATGGGCCCTCTCATGCGCCGTTCAGAGAAAGAAGGATTGAGTGGATTACCTTTCTATGCACTCGGTGTTTCTCTCTCTTTATTTTTCTACCGCAAAGAAATAGCCATTCTTTCTATTATGTTTCTTGTTTTCTCTGATCCTCTTTCATCTTTCTTTGGAGTTCTTTACGGCAAAGATAAAATTATGCCTAACAAATCCCTCCAAGGTGCTGTCGCTGGATTTTTTGTCTGCTATCTCATCACGCTCTTCTACACCATGAACCATGTGACTATTGGAAATCATATTTTAATTTTTGCTGTTGTTTCTGGAGTTATTGGTTCTTTATCAGAACTTATCTCGGCGTTTAATATTGATGACAATCTAACAATCCCAGTAGTGTCTGGTCTTGGCATGACTGTTCTCAACCATTTTGTGACTATTTTTCCATGATAAAAATAATTCTAGGTTTTACCTTAATTGTCTCGAGTCTTTCTCATGCTGGCATCATTCCAGTGGATTCATTTGATCAATCTAAACTTGAGAGTTTGTTGAGAAAAATTCCTTCATCCTTAATTAAAGAAGAACTTCACACTAACTTTAAGAGAAAAATTCATGAGTTCCCTGTAACAGGAAATCTCGGTTTTAAAATAAAGTGCCATGGAGATTATTTTCTTAACTCGATTATTCCAAGCAATAAGCAGTGTCAGGTCGAAGTTCTTAACTTCAATTCTGATACAGATGAGGTTTTAGTTGGAATCAGTGATGTGTCTACCGTAAATGAATTAAGATCAGCTCTCTCTTATGGAAAAGAAACGAAATCATTCTATTCAACTGAAAGAGTGCATGGACTTTCTTTAGAGAAAAAATACCGAGAACTTTTTCGTTATTCTTTTGTGTGCGACGACAAAAAATGCAACCTGACTTTTGCTAAAATTCCTAGTAAGGAATAGGCAAAAGCCTATTCCTTAACCACGAAGTTACAAATTTTTCCTGGAACATAAATTTCTTTAACAATCGTGCCTTGAAGGTACTTAGCGACTTTTTCATCGGCCTTAACAAGGGCGAAGAAATCTTCTTTAGAAATTCCAGCATCCACATCAAAAGTGCCACGGGTTTTACCGTTCACTTGCACCGCCATGGTGATGGTATCGTCTTTAGCGAGGTTCGCATCGAAAAGAGGCCATGCTTCATAAGAGAGAGTTTTAGAGTGACCTAAATGACTCCAAAGCTCTTCAGCTAAGTGAGGAGCAAATGGACAAAGAACAAGAGCGAATTTTTCAGCAGTTTGTTTTGTCACTTTACCCGTTTTATACACGTGATTCACAAAAATCATCATTTGCGAGATGGCCGTATTAAAGCGCATCTCTTCAATGTCTTCTGTGACTTTTTTCATCAGCTTATGCAGCTCTTTCACGTTGCTTGCATCTTCAGTGTCTGCATAATTGTTGGAATCTAAGAAAAAGCGGAAAGCACGATTTAAAAAGTTATAAACACCTTTCACGCCATTAGCGTTCCATGGTTTTACTTTTTCTAAAGGTCCCATAAACATTTCATAAAGGCGAAGTGTATCGGCCCCACAGTCTTTAACGACAGAATCAGGATTGACTACATTACCACGAGACTTACTCATTTTCTCGCCATCTTCACCAAGGATCATGCCTTGGTTCACGAGTTTATGGAAAGGCTCCTTAGTTGAAACAAGACCTAGATCAAAAAGTACTTTGTGCCAGAAGCGAGAGTAAAGAAGGTGAAGAACCGCATGCTCAGCACCACCGACATAAAGATCTACCGGCATCCAGTAGTTTTCAATTTTTGAATTCCATGGCTCTTGTTTATTTTCTGGATCACAGAAGCGAAGGTAGTACCAACAAGATCCGGCCCATTGAGGCATGGTGTTGGTTTCGCGTTTAGCTTTCTTACCAGTTTTAGGATCAACAACATTCAACCACTCTTCAATGGTCGCGAGTGGTGATTCACCAGTTCCTGATGGCTCATATTTTTCCACCTGAGGAAGGGCGACGGGAAGTTCATCCGCATCAAGGCAGCGAACAGTTCCATCTTCAAATTTGAGAATTGGAAACGGCTCACCCCAGTAGCGCTGGCGAGAGAAAAGCCAGTCGCGAAGTTTGTAGTTCACTTTTTTAGAGCCGAGCTTCTTATCTTCCAGCCATGAGATCATTTTTGAAATCCCATCAGCTTTATTCAGACCATTTAAAAAATCAGAATTTACATGCTCGCCATCTTCAGAGAAAGCGGCTTCCTGTACATTTCCACCTTTAACCACTTCAATAATCGGGAGATTAAATTTTTTAGCAAATTCCCAATCACGCTCATCGTGGGCCGGAACCGACATGATGGCCCCAGTCCCGTAAGTATTCAGCACATAATCAGCGATATAAACGGGAACCTTGGCACCGTTTGCAGGATTAAGGGCATAGGCACCAGTGAAGGCGCCTGTTTTATCTTTATTAAGTTCAGTTCGTTCAAGATCAGATTTAAGAGCTGTGACCTCACGGTACTTCGCGATTTCATTTTTTTGAGGAGCAGTAGTGATGACATCAACAAGTTTATGTTCCGGGGCCAGCACCATATAGGTCGCACCGAAAAGCGTATCAGGACGAGAGGTGAAAACTTCAATCTCCTCAGATGAGCCTTCGACTTTAAACTTAATGATGGCCCCTTCCGATTTTCCGATCCATACTCGTTGCATTTCTTTAACAGACTCTGGCCAATCTAGAAGATCCAAATCTTGAAGTAAGCGCTCAGCATACTCAGTGATCTTGAGCATCCACTGTTTCATCGGTTTTCTGATGACGGGATGTCCACCCACTTCAGATTTGCCGTTGATGACTTCTTCATTCGCAAGAACCGTTTTGAGATTCGGGCACCAGTTGACCATCATGTGGGACTCGTAAGCGAGACCCTTATTAAAGAGCTGAACAAAAATCCACTGGGTCCACTTGTAGTAATCAATATTGGAAGTCGCCACTTCCCGGTCCCAGTCATAAGAGAAACCAAGCATCTTCAGCTGGCGCTTAAAGGTTTTAATATTATCTTGTGTCGTGATGTTCGGGTGAATCCCAGTTTTCATCGCGTGATTTTCTGCAGGTAAACCAAATGAGTCCCAACCCATAGGGTGAAGAACATTGAAACCTTTCATTCGTTTGTAGCGGGCCATGATATCAGTGGCCGTGTAACCTTCAGGGTGACCGACATGAAGTCCAGCTCCAGAAGGATAGGGAAACATATCAAGAACGTAATATTTTGGTTTGCTCGTATCTAGAATCGTTTTAAAAGTTTTGTGATCATCCCAATATTTTTGCCACTTAGGCTCGAGTTCAGCGAAATTGTATTCCATAAAGTTCCCTTTTTTTATTCAGTTAGCTTAATGGAATTTACACTTTATTTGAATCAGAATCAGATGATGGGAGAGTGCATTAGAGAGAAATAACTAGGGAGCAAGCTTAACCACAGCGGCTGCATTGCCTTTTACTCGAAACCAATCATAGTCTCTCAGTTCGGTTTTGATGCCGAATGAGTCGCGAATGTAAAAAGAGCCTATATCACCTTCGCATTCTTTTGGGTTAGTGTCATAGCATTCACCCGGAAGATGATCATCATAGCCAACGATTAAGATCACATGCCAAAAGCCTTCATCATTATAATTCACAATGATGGGGCTTTTGTGGGCCCATAGGGCTTCCTTAATTTGCTCAACATGAGAGTCATCTAGAACATCTGTTGACCAGCGATTACCAAATTGAAAAAGCTTAATTGTTTGAATCGATGGGAGCTTAACTTTTGGCACTTGAGATGAATTTGGAAGATTCCACCAAACCGATTTATTAATCTCATTTTTTTTCCAGGCTTCGTAAGGCCAGTGAGAAATATGGATAGCATGACCCTTATTGAATCTTAAAACAGGAGTCTCAAAAAAAGATTTCTTTATTGTATCAGGAGCATTGATGACAAAAGATTCTGAAAGATCATTTGGCCCATAAGGTTGTGGATTTTTTAGTCCCATGGCCTTGTTCGCTAAAAGCTCCATGGCACCAGTTGAGGCGACATAAAGACAAGTATTCGTTTCACCCTGATCAGGAGCTTCTTGTACGTAGTCTAAGAGCTCGGTGTAGGAAGCTGGCCTGTCTGCATAGGCAAACGTGCTCGTTACTGAGAGGAGGAGTGTGACTAAAATTTGAAACATAGCCTAACTTAACAATGATGATGGGAATTGAAAATAAAAAAGGGACCTCAGCATCCGGCCAGGTCCCTTTTTAAAAAGGGTGGGATATCTCTATTAGACCGATTGACAACTCAGGGGGTAAGTCATCTCGTGTCCTTTAGGGGACGTAATTGAAAGGTAGTCATTAACATCTGAGAAATTTTGGGCATTTTGGATGTTAATTTTGTGTTTGTGGCCCTCAATATAAAGTGTTTTTACAAAGCCCAAATGTTTAGTTTGTGTTCGTACAGAATCACCTGAAAGTGAAGATATAGACCGGCCGTTTCCACTTAAGTCTTCTTTGTGAAAAGAAATTCGACCATCTTCAATGATAAAACTTTTCTCTCCAAATGAGGTCTTGCATTCGATAGCGCCTGAAGCCGCATGAGCGCTAAAAGTATGGATCATGATCAGTAAACCCAGGAATCCTAAAATGGTTGAAAGTGAAAGTGTTTTTTGTTTCATATAATACCCCCAATTATTGATAAACTGATCCTCTTCCTGATGACCAAGTTGTTCAGGGATCTTTCAAGTGAAATGCCAAAAACAATGACCTATTTTCAGATATTTAAGGGTATGGAGAAGGCCTGTTTTATAACGGCCGTATAAGAGTTGGACACTCTCTTTTGTTTAAAGGCTGAATTTAAGCTCAATTTTTAAGGTCTGGCCGGCAGAGTTTAGAGTCTTAGGCTAACCTAGAGGAGTGGAGGATTTTATGAATATTCAACTTCACTTTGATCAAATTCGACATTCACCCTGGCTAGATCAGTTTTTAGAAAAACGGCTTGAGCGGTTAGAGAAGTTTCTTCGGCCTGATGATCGAGTTCATTTAAATGTTAAAGGTCATGGCCAGCATTTTGAAAGTCATCTCTCCGTTCAGCATAGCTCAAAAAAATTTGATTTCTCTGCCCAAGGTGAAAATTTATTTGAAAGCTTTTCGCAGGTTCTTAATGCTGCTCTCAGGGCCTTGAGTGAGGAGAGGAAAAATTGGGTGAGAACGAAAAAATTAAAATGATCAATACTGATTGATAAGATTTTTTTGAATTTGAATATCTTTCATATGGGTTTGCTTGAGGAGTGGTTTAAGGGCGTAGTATTTTTTGATAGCCGTCAACCCATAAGTAATTATGAGCGTTTTATTTTCTTTTAAAGGAATAATAGAACTAACCTCAATTGAGCCTGCGCTGTACTTCGTAAATTTACTAAATTCTCTAAAAATAAGAAGAGTCGCACTTTGGGAAATAACATCTAGTTTTTTGACTTCAGTGACAGCTCGGATAACTTTTGAGTCAGGAAGCGTACTGATATCATCTGAATCAAAAAAAGTTTTCATTTGATATTCATAAGAGTCAGCACCTGGAACAGAAATTTTATAACTTTGCTTATCCAACTTCTTTACCTTCTGGTCACCCATGAAATGTTTCGTAAATTCCTCACTCCCAATATTCTCATGGTCAAAAAATCCAGCGGGCTTTTTTACGATGTAAGCCGTTTTAGTGAGGACTATTTTTGTTTGGGGCGTTTTACTAAAACCAGTTGTATCTAGGGCCATTAGTTTGGGATATTTTTTTTTAAGTTTTTTGAGGCTCACAACATCCAGTGAAAAATGAATCTCTCCCTCAATAAGTCGTGAAGTCTCAAGGTCAAAGACTAATTTGTTCATCTCTTTAACACCACTAAATGAATTAGCAGAAATTAAAAGAGGGACTATGAAGAGGAGAGAAAGTTTTATAATATTCATTCACCTACCTATGACGATTAAACTAATCGGTCTTAGTGTTCAAAAGATGAGTGAATTTTCTTGAGAGGAGATTTTTTAATGATTCGTCCAGTTTGTCGAATGGGAAATCCAATCCTTAGAATGATGTCCCAAAAAGTTTCTCTTGAAATGATAAAGTCTGACGATATTGCTCAATTGATTGTTGATATGAAAGATTCTATGGCTCACTACGGTGGAATCGGAATCGCGGCGCCTCAAATTGGTGTTTCTCTACAGGTCTGCATCATTGAGCTTGAGGGACTCAATCGTTATGGGCAAGAAATTAATCTGCCATTTACAGTTTTTATAAATCCCACCATTCAAGTCATAAGTGAGGATAAAAAAGGTTACTGGGAAGGTTGTCTCTCTGTGCCTGGTCTTCGTGGCTTCGTGGAAAGACCTCAGCATATTTTAGTTCGTTACTTCGATCAAAATGGAGCAGAGAGAGAGTTAGAGGCCAAAGGATTTTTAGCAACAGTTGTTCAGCATGAGCTTGATCATCTTTTTGGTAAGCTCTACATTGATCGCTTAAAAGATCCGGCGCTTTTAACTTATCAAGAAGAGTTTGAACAATTCAATCTTTCAAATCAAGTGATCGAATAATGCAAACACTCACTCGAACCCAAGCCTTGAAGCAACTTCTCGTTTTTTCTGCTCCCATTATATTTGGTCAAGTAGGGCTGATGTTAATAGGAACGGGAGATATGGTGGTGGCGGGCCGCTATTCCAGAGAAAGTCTTGCGGCCATCGGCTTAGCAATCTCTATTTTAAATCCAATTCAGATTTCTCTTTTAGGTCTTCAGTTTTCTATTGCGCCTTTACTGGCCCAGAAACGTGGACAGGGAGAAAATGTTGATCAGTATTTTTGGACAATACTTTTTTACAGCCTTCTCGTAGCGATTGGTTCTGGAATCATTTCTCTATTAAGTTATTTTTTAGTTCCTGTCCTTAATTACGGGCCTGAATTGAATAGAATTATTCAGGAATATATTCTTATTACGAGTTTTTCTACCATCGGACTGAACCTTTATCAGGGAATTAAAGAGTTTTATCAGGCGCAAGAAAAAACCATGGCGGCGAATGTGACTGCCATTGGAGCTGCAGCTTTTAATCTCGGAATAAATTGGATATTTGTTTTTGGTCTATGGGGAATACCAAGTCTAAAAGAGGCAGGTCTTGCGTGGGCCAGTCTATTATGCCGAACTATGATGGCCATCGTTCTTATGCTGCTGGCCTTTCCTCTTTGGAAAAGTTTAAAAAAAATAAATTGGGATCTCATGAGAGATTTTTTTAAAGTTGGATTTCCAATCTCTGCATCTCTCTTTTTTGAAATTATGGCTTTTTGTTCTGTAACGTTATTTGTGGGGTATTTTGCTGAAGACCAAGTTGCCGCCAACAATTTGGCCTTAAATATTGGCTCTTTGGCCTTTATGATTCCACTTTCAATTTCGTCGGCGGTTGCTGTTAAAGTTGGTCATGCTTATGGTGAAAAAAGATTTGATGTCATAAAAATCTTTTCACAGATGAGTCTTTTGGCTTCATTTGTATTTTCAGTTCTTATGGGACTGACTTTTTATCTTTTTCCAGGTCCCATTATTGGTTTTTATACTTCAGATGCTGAGGTGATAAATTGGGGCGTGAAGCTTCTCTTTTGGATCGCTTGTTTTCAACTCTTTGATGGAGCTCAAGTGACTCTTTCTGGTATTTTAAGAGGAGTGAGTGTCACAAGACCGTCCTCCATCTCGATATTTATCGGTTACTGGATTATCGGTCTTCCACTAGGATATTTGCTGGCTTTTAAATACAAGATGGAAGCCCAAGGTTTTTGGATTGGGCTTGCCCTCTCTTTGGCCGTAGTGGCCTTAATGCTTTCGTTTGTGACAATAAGGGAATTTAGAAGTCACCGTTCCCAGCTACGATAGTTGAAGCGCATTGATACTTAAGAACGCCACCAACAAAACCTAAAATAGGCTTCAGCCACCATTTTTGAGCGGCAATCTTAAACGTTTTAGGCACGATCACTGCTGCAAGTTCCTTTGAAGGAACATTTCTTTTCACAGTCTTTACTTTGAATTCACCACGTTCATTGATGTTTGAGTAGCTGTAGCCTTCATCTTGACCTGGGTAATACATATAAGGGTGAATGTACCAGTAATTCGTTTTAACATAGAAGACAACTTTAAACTTATCATAAGCTTCAACTGGAAGACCTACGACATGTCCTTTGATCCAATCATTAGGTGTAATGGAATCAATTTTCACTTCTGTATTTTGGCAGGCATAACAATATTCTTTGAGGACTTTGCGTGAATCTTTTCTCCAACCGGCAAAGGAATTGAGAGATAGAGAGAGGGCAAAGATAAATGTCATAAGCTTCATAAAAAAAACCTCGGTAGTTTTGAGTTATTTTGATTTTCCTCTTGGTTTGAGCTTCATACAATAGGGGAAAGATTGATTATGGAAAAGTGGAAAACTGATAAAATTATTCAAGATATTGAGTTAAAAGGCTGGAGTTATCAACAGGACTTTGTGGATAGGCACACCCTTGAATCCTTGTCTGATCTTTTTTATCAGGAATTCTCTCCGGCCAGAGTCGGTAAAAACCAGCTGCTGCAGAGAGAAGAAAGTATCAGAGGGGATTGGGTTTATTGGATTGATCCTTTGGATCCTCCAAGTTCATTGAAATTTGCCACTGATTTTTTAAATCATTTGAAAGAGGGCTTAAATCAGGCGTTCTTTTTTGGTTTAAGAGATTTTGAGTGCCATCTGGCCAAATATCCACCTGGCACTTTTTATAAAAAACACCTGGATCGCTTTGAGCAAGATTCTTCTCGAGGTTTTACTTTTATTTTTTATCTCCACTCTGATTGGACCGAAGCCGATGGTGGTGAGCTTGTGCTTTATGATAAGGACGGTCGTATCTTAGAAACAATTATTCCACGCCCAGGATCTTTCATGTGTTTTTTGCCGGGAGAGTTTCCTCATGAAGTTAAAATATCTCACAAGGAACGCTGGAGCTTAACAGGTTGGATCCATACTAAAAATTTATACTGAGGTAAGTAGATGAGTTGTCCTTTATGCGAGAGAATTAAACAAACGAATTTAGGAAAATACCCCTATCTTATTCATGAATTTGAGCACAGTTATCTCATGTTAGGTGAACATCAGTTTTATCCAGGTTATAGTGTGGCGGTCTTAAAAGATCACCACAAGGAGATGACGGATATTCCAGCACCGGTTCAAGAGAAATTTTTTAGAGAACTTATGCAGTCTTCAAAGGCGATAGAGTTGGCCTTTAAACCAGATAAAATGAACATGTGTAGCCTTGGTAATGTTGTTGCCCATGTCCACTGGCACTTTTTCCCAAGATTTAAAGAGGATGCTCAGTTCTTTGATCCACCTTGGTTGAGGATGCAAGAATTTGAAAAGGCCAAAATAACTCCTGAGGCAGCTCAACAAACTATTGAAAAAATAAGAACTGCTTTGAAGTAAAATTGTCAGGATTGTGTGAAGAAATGAACTTTTATAAATCTCTCATTGCCAAATAAAGTCGGAAATTCTTCAATAGAGGCAATTCTTTTTACATGGATGTGTACATGAAGACGTTGCTAGTTTTTTTGCTCCTTATCGGATCTCAAGCATGGGCCGATTGGAGTGTCTCCTCTTATAATATTCGTAATTTTGATCATGATCGATTTGCTGGTCCTACAAATATTCAGGAACTCAGCAAAACGATTAAAGAATTCAAAAGTGATGTCATGACTTTTATCGAAGTCGTTAATGCTGAAGCTTTTGAAAAAGTAATTAAACAAAACTTACCTGATTATCAAATCGCTCTTTCTAAATGTGGAGGAGGGGGAAAGCAAAGGTTGGCCATTGTCTATAATACAAAATTATTTAATTTTGTTGGGCAAATCGAAGACCTCAGTTTTTCTGGAAGCGACCAGGCCTGTGGGAGCTTAAGACCAGTTCTTATCGTAACTTTGCAAAATAAATTATCCAAAGAAAAATTTATGTTTGCAGCCGTTCATCTAAAAGCGGGTGGAGCAACTCAGGCCATGCAGCAACGATGGACTCAGTATGAATTGCTAACAAAACTTTCTAAGCAATTGAAGTCAGAAAAGTTAATCCTGATGGGTGACTTTAATACGACTGGTTATAATATCAAAGATCAGGACTTCACTCAGTTTGAAAAATTTCTTACGAATTCTGATCTTCGGACAACTTCAGAAAACTTAGGTTGTACTTCATACTGGGAAGGAACGCTAGGAAATGGTCGCCACCAGTCCTCAATTCTTGATCATATTGTTCTAAATGATGAGCTGCATGCAAACGTAAAAGATATTGCCCTTGGGTCGCATTGTGCAAAACTTGACTGTAAAGATGCTACTCCAGAAGAATTAGGATTAAGTTATCAAACAGTCTCAGATCATTGCCCACTTAAGGTCACTTTCAAGTAACTTCCTTTCCCCATTTTCTTGAAACTTGCTAAACTAGGGAGATAAAACTCCCTAGGAATAAGCATGAATTATCTTTCAAATCGTGTCGAAAAATTAGCTGAATCTGAAACTCTGGCCATGTCCCGTCTAGGAAATGAACTCAAAGAAAAAGGCATTGATGTTATCAATATGAGCCTTGGTGAGCCAGACTTTGCGACTCCTGACTTTGTAAAAGATGCTGCCAAAGAAGCGATTGATAAAAATTTTTCTTACTATACTCCAGTGCCAGGTTATAAAGATCTTCAAGAGGCCATTTCTCAAAAATTAAAAAGAGACAATAACCTTAACTATAAACCTTCTCAAATTGTAGCCTCTACAGGTGCTAAGCAATCAATTATCAATTTAGTTATGGCCGTGGTTAATCCTGGTGATGAAGTGATTTTACCGGCCCCTTATTGGGTAAGCTATTCTGAAATGATCACTTTAAATGAAGGCAAAGTCATTTCATTGGAAACAAATTATCAGTCTGATTTTAAAATTTCACCGGAACAATTAGAAAAGGCCATAACTCCAAAAACAAAACTTTTTCTTTTTTCAAATCCCTGCAATCCAACGGGAACAATGTATTCAGAACAAGAACTGAAGGCGCTGGGCGAAGTCTTTAAAAGACATCCTCATGTCCTTATCTGTTCTGATGAAATTTATGAGCATATTACATTTGATGGAAAAATGTTTTCTATTGGAACTATTCCAGAATTAAGTGAACGCACAATCACAGTTAATGGTCTCTCCAAGGGATTTGCTATGACTGGTTGGAGACTTGGTTACTTAGGTGCTCCCCAGGCCATCGCTTCGGCCTGTGTGAAAATTCAAGGTCAATTCACCTCTGGCACTTGTTCTATTACTCAACGTGCGGCCATTACGGCCCTTAAAGCTGATCCCCAAGTTGTAAAACCAATGCAGGAAGCTTTTTTAAAGCGAAGAAATCTCCTTATTTCCCTTATGAAGGAAGTTCCTGGTATTAAGGTGAATAACCCTGGAGGAGCCTTTTATTTGTTCCCTGAAGTTTCTTCCTATTTTGGAAAAAAATATGCAGATTCAGTGATCAAAGATGCCAAGGATCTTTGTATGTATATCCTCAATGTTGGGCATGTGGCCCTTACTCCTGGTGGTGCTTTCGGTGCTCCAAATTATATCCGCTTATCCTACGCCACGTCTGAAGAGCAAATACGTGAAGCTGTCCAAAGGATTAAAAAAGCTCTTTCTGAGTTAAAATAAAGTTTAAATTAAGGTTGGACTGACCCGTTGGTTCAAGACCTTTAAGTTTTTAAAGCATAGTCTTGGCCCCCTTAATAGGGGGCACACTATGTGGCTAAAGTTATGTTTTATTTTCTCGCTCATTTTTTCAGTATCTTCACAATCTGCAGACAATTGGAGAAAGATTTCTCACTCACTAAAGTCTTGTCTTGAGAATTATGAAGTTTATGCAAAAGAAGGAGAGAAATTTCTCAAATTGAAATTCAAAAATCAAATCGTCGAGCTAAAGTCTGTTGATCTTGAGAAGTTTACTGATGAGTCTCCTCAACAGCAGAGATATTCTTCACTTCAAAATGATTTTGAATATATTCAACCCTCAGTGATTGATGGCAACTTGCCACGTCTGGTTGTAAAAAATAAGAATCAAGAAATCTGTAAAATGGTCTCAACCAAAAATTAAACTTTAAGACCAATTTTTTGGTAGAAGAATCGAAGCACCCATAAAGGACCGATGAGGAGAAAGGCCAAATCTTTGAGAAAAGATGGCTTTTTTCCCTCAAGTTTGTGCCCATAAAATTGAAAAATCCAAGAAATGATAAAGGTGACAATTGAAACTTGGAGTAACCATCCAAGATCATAAAGTTTTTGGCAGATAAAAATCATGATGCCTGTAAGGATGAGCATGCCAACACTTATAACGAAGTTCAAACTAAGGTAGAAAACTAGGCAGCCTAAAACAAAAAGAGTGGCCCAGTTTAAGTAAGAGGCAGTTGGAAAAAATGCCGGGAAAGGAATCATCCAAATGAGTCCAATGACAGAAAACATAATTAAGGGAACACATATTTTATGAATAATTTGATTGGTTGGATGTTGGTGACTTAGGGCATATTCATCCATCCAGTTTTCAAAACTTCTCATGAGTCCTCACTTTTTCTTGATTATAACTTAAATTTTACTATCGACAATTTCTCGAACTTCTTTTTCATGAAGAATGGCTTCATCGCGACAGTGAGTAAATGAAACCGGGACTTTAAGGTGCTGAAAAGCATCGACACATCCCTTCAGGTAGGAACTTCTGATGTGATCAAGTGCGCTTTCAAGACCAATCAGTTCTTGATCGGGACTTATCTTTTTTTTAGGTACCTGACTGCAACCGTAGATTAAAGAGAGTAAAAATAGATATTTCATTGAGTTATCTTCTTAAAGAAAGATCATAAAATCTAGTGAAGAAAGATGTTTTAGCAGCATTCTTAGAGCATAATATCCTCATGTCTTTTATCCTCAAATTTCTTATCCTTTTTTTAATCTTTAATCCTGCTCTAAGAGCAGAAGGTCTTAATGACTTTGAAACTGATTATTGTACTGGATACAGCGAGGGCCCTCGTTCAATGCCAAATCTATGGAAGCATTGCTGTGTAGAGCACGATCTTTATTTTTGGGCCGGTGGTTCTAAAAAAGATAGATTGAGAGCAGATGAGCAGTTGAAAGTCTGTGTCGCTCAAACAGGTCAAAAAATTCATGCTCAATTGATTTATCTGGGAGTCCAATTAGGTGGGCTGTCACCGTTTAAAATAAAAAATAAACAGTGGGGAAATGGTTGGAACAATAGAGCGAGTTATGAAAAATTAACTGAAAAAGAAACGCTAGAGATTTTCCACTTTTTAGAAATTAATCATCCTGAAATTAGTCAAAATCTAAAGCAATCATTCATTATTCAACTTCAATCGCGTCTGGATTAAATCATGTTTAAATTCTTATTCTTCTTTTTTTTAATCCCTTTAAATTTAAGGGCCGAAGCTTCTCAATTTAATTGTCAGGCCCGCTATGATCAAATAGGTGTCACTCATCAGAAAGTTAAAAATTTAGATGAATACTACTATTGTTTTGGTTTTCATCATGCTCAGGATCGGGCCTGGCAAATGGATTATTTTAGAAGACTGGCCAAGGGAAGAAATGCAGAGCTTTATGGCTATGATTCATTGAAGTCTGATCTTATGATGCGTCTTTTAGATTTACCCCATTTGGCGAAGCGACTTTTGTCAGAGCTCCCTCGACAAGAAAGAAGTTGGCTTGAATTTTATGCCAATGGAGTCAATGAGGGATTTAAAGATGGGAAGAAGGCCAAGGAGTTTTTGGACCTTAAAATTAATCCTGAAGTTTGGACGGCCGAAGATTCAATTCTCGTTTTACTTTTACAGTCTTTTGATCAAACTCGAAAAACTTTTTTTAGAGATTATGAGGAAGAAAAATCAAAGGAGCTTTGGAAAGATAAGGCCGCCGAATTATTCGAAGAAGAAGGAGTGCCTTGGTTTAATACGATCTTAAAAGAGGGTGAATATCCTAAAGGTCATGTAAAAAATAAAACGACATCAAATTCAAAGCCTCTTCCTCATCTCTGGGCCAATTTTCCAGAAGTATTTGGCAAGGAATCTGGCTCAAACAATTGGGTGATTCATAAATCTAAATCTAAGGAAGGATTCGCTATGCTTGCGAATGATCCTCACTTAGATTTAAAAACACCTCTTTTTTGGTACTGGCTCCATCTTGAATCACCTGAGGCGAATGTTCTCGGAGCTTCCTTGCCTGGTGTTCCTTTGATTGTGAGTGGGACAAATGGACGTGTAGCTTGGGGATTAACCAATGCCTATATCAATACGGCCGATGCTGTCTTTATTAAAGATTTTCCAAAAGATCATCTGGTCTCCTTTCGTCCAAAGGTTGACGTCAAAATTGGTTTTTTTCATTTGCCATTTTTCTTCAAGAAATTTGAAAAAACGAAAGAAGGCTATCCAGTTCTTCCGCTTGAGCTTGAGAAAAATGAAAAAATAATTCTTCGTTGGACGGGATTCCAACTCAAAGGCCCGCAACTATCCTCAATGTTTCAACTCAAAAAAGCTCAAACAGTGGAAGAGATGGATCAGTATCTTCAAAAAGTAGGAGTTCCTGCTTGGAATTTTGTTTTTGCAGATAAGAAAGGTGATATTGGTTATAGAGTTGTAGGTGAAATTTTTAGAGAAGATCATAAAGATGAATTCGGTATTTCTTATGAGAGTCTTGTGGAGTTTAAAGGAAAAAAACTGCTTCACCCTTTGGAGAGACCGCATGTTTTAAAACCGAAGAGAGGATATGTCTATACGGCCAATAATCGTCACTGGCCCTCTGACAGCCGTTACTTTGGAGGACGAGGTTATACTCAATCATTTAGAGGTTACAGAATTGATGAACTCTTAGATCGTGAAGAGCATGATGTTGGGACTTTTAAAAATATTCAGTGTGATCGACAGGCCGTTGATGCTCGTTTTTTTATCCCGCTTCTTTTGAACCATGTTGTGAGTCCAGAATTAAAAGGCTGGAACTTTTCTACTCATGATCAATCTGTTGCACCTTCTCTGTATCGGCGTTGGATGGATCTTCTGCTCGAGGGATGGCAGGTGAATGAAAATGGTTTGTATCGTCTTTTAAAGAATTTAGATGAGGCAAAGAAAAAAGAAATGGCCTCTTTTTATAATGTGGCAAAAGAACAGGTTCAAAATAAAACCTGGGGCAATTTTCATCGATTAAGTTTTGATCATCTTTCTCGAAATAAAAATTGGAAATTTTCTCCTGAAATTCCAGGCATTGGAGATAATCACAGTGTTGATCCTGGTTCATCTAAATGGAATCCTGAAAAGCAGATTTACGAACAATTTTCAGGGGCTTCGATGAGAATGATTGTGGTTTTAAAAGAGACCCCAGAGGTTCATCTTGCTTTGCCTGGTTATAACAGAAAGTACACAGAGTCCCAGACCAGTATTCCGGCCTGGGAAGAGTGGAGAAATTGTCAGTATTCTAAAATTAATTGGTAAATGAATCTGGTAAGCCAAGATATTTTTTGCACTTAGATTTACCAGCGCCCATGGCCCATCCAAGTTTTGAGGTTACTGCTTCAGTGCAGGCCTGAAAAACTTCTTCTATGTCCATAGTGTCCCGAACATAATCAATTTTTTTGCCGTTCTCATCTACGCCCAGAAGACCTTGGGCCACTGATGTGGGAGTCCAGTAACCAGCAGGTGTAATCTTATAATAGCAATCATATGTCCCGAAGCTTGTTTTCTTTGGAAAAACATAGCCATCAAACATACGTTCAATGAGTTCAGTTTCACTGGCCTGAATTTCTTTGCATCTTGTGCTTTTAGCAAAGGATTCTAACCATTCATCAATTGTAGTAGGCCGAGTGATATAACCTGGAAATCCAGCATCCATGACATAAAGAGATCCCTTCTCATTAACTACGGGAGCCACATGATACCACCACGTAATTTCACCAAATCCTGCTTTCTTCTTAGTATAAAAAAGAAAAATTTTAGCAGCATCAACTTGATAAAAGCGTTTAAAGTCCCAGGCCCAAACCATGGCCCGATTAGAGCAGATCGAGCCACCAACTTTGACCAATTCATCATTCATTTGTGAGAAAAGTTTTTCCTTTTTGTGACCCAGAGAAGAAATGTCTGTGACAGTCCAGTCCTTAAAGTCTTTGAGGAAAATACTTTGAGAAAAGCTAGATGTCGTCAGTAATAGACCGGCCAAATAAAAAGAGATCTTCATAGAATGATGTTCCTTAAGATTAAATTTTCGATCACTTAAATCATTAAAAGCATGAAAATTCTAGACTATTGAAAGAATTGCACAGGTGTCTTTCATAACTTAAGCACTTGAAATGATTTAAGTATTAGGGAGATCTTGATAAAAAAACTCAAGAATGTAGTGAGTTTAACCGATAAAGAGTTAAGAGCTTTTATTTAAAGCACGCTCATGATTTGGAGGTACGTTTATGAGTAAAAAACATGAAGGCAATGGTCAGAAAAAGAAATTAACTAAAAAAGAAATCAAGGCAATGAATCATGCCAAACTGATGGCATCAAAAGGTGGAGGACAGGCGACTAATGTCGTTGATCTTAATGCCTATAGAGATCAGAATAAAAAAGCCGCTTAGTTTTTTTCTAGAGGAGGGTGAATTCACTTCACCCTCTTTCAATCTTAATGATCACTTAAATTTCTTGATACAAAATTCATAATAAAAAATTAGACGAAAAAATGGCTGAGGACTAGCATTTCTCTACCGGCATTTGATCTGTGAAGATTGAATGAGGCAGAGAAGAAAAACTAATCTTCAGTTTGAAAACTGCAAGTGGAGTTGATTTTCTGAGGGCCGTCCCGGAAGAAAGGTCATCAAAGATGGCCTTTCTTATTGGATAAAATGAAAAACATAAACGAGAGATAGACTTAAGGTTAATATCCATAAAAGAATTCCAAAAAGTATCGGTTTTGCGCCAATTTTTTTCAGTTGTTCCTTACTTAAGTTCATACCAATCAAAAAAAGAGTTAAAGAAAGACCTGTTTTAGATATTTTCGTGAGGGGAGAAATGAGAAAATGAAGACCATCAAAAACTGTGAATGTGAGGGAGAGTAAAAGGAAGAATAAGATAAACCAAGGATAGGTTAATTTCGCTTTATCTTTGCTCTTGCTTTTAAAGGCAAATAAAAAAGTTAAGGGAATAATCCATAGGGCCCTGGTGAGCTTAAGAGTTGTTCCGACTTTCATCGCCTCATCCCCATAGATCTGACCTGCGGCCACGACTGAACTCGTATCATGAATGGCCAGAGCTGCCCAAGTCCCAAATTGAGATTGCGAAAGATCAAGCCAGAGGCCTAATTGAGGAAAGAGAAAGACTGCCATGGCATTGAGAATAAATACAATTCCAAGGGCGGTGGCCATTGAAAGTGAGTCTGATTTAAGGACGGGAGCAACAGCAGAGATCGCACTTCCGCCGCAAATTGATGTCCCAGAAATAATGAGCTCTGAAAGAGGCGAGGGTATTTTAAATAATCTTGCTAAAAAGTATCCCATCAGAAAAATAAGAGAAATACTCACAAAAGTGACAATAAGACCCTGACTTCCTTCTTTGAGAACAGATTGAAAATTCAGACTTGCCCCCAATAAAATGACACTCAATTGAAGTAAGTATCCACTTAGCTTTTTTCCGTTATTCTGGATGAAAAGAGATTTGGGAAGAAAAAGAGAAAAGCCTAAACCAAGGAGTATACTCCAGTGCGGTGGAAGTCCAACGAGGATGATCATCGAAGCTGTTAAAAGCAGAATGAAATTCATTTCGGTCCAGATTGAGTCGGAAGATTTTCATTCGAAAGCGAGCTAAAACCACCAAGATTGACTGATTTCACCCCTTCCTTTTCCAGTATGCCCTGAACTTTGCCAGATCTTGCTCCTGACCGGCAGTAAAGAAAAACTTCTTTACCTTGGGCCAGTTTTTTAATAGATTCAGCCTCCGCTTTAGGATTTGCATCAATCTTAGAAAGAGGAATCCAAAGGGCATCTTTAATCATGCCTTCTTTCACTTCTGATTCTTCTCTCACATCAATAATGATCGCCTTCCCTTGTATAATTTTCGAGTAAGACTCTTTGACATCAGCTTCAGCATGATTGCGGATAAAAGTGTTGAAGATGAAAATTGATAATACAGCAAAGCCTAAAATATTAAGAAACTTATTCATAAAGACTCCGATTATAAAAATTTTGTCCAGGTTCCAATATTGTAAACATCTTTATAGCCATTTTTCTTAAGAAGCATTCTCGCCATTCCACTTCGAGTTCCACTGGCGCAACAAAGAACCACTGGAGCAGATTTTGGAATTTCACTCAGTCTATTCCCCAGACTTTGCAGTGGTATGTTGATAGTACCAGGGGCATGGGCAGATGAAAATTCACCTTCTGATCTGACATCAATAAAAAGGGCGCCTTTAGATTTTAGTTGAGGCAATAACTTTCTTACTTTTTGAGTATTCCACCACTTATAAGTAAACCAAGAACTTAGAAGGATGAGTGGCCAGTAATTTCGAAAGAATTCCATGTTATTTTCCTTGATTTGATTCTTTTTTAAGAATATTATGAAATTGTAATATCTTTGTCAATGAATTTAAATGAGGAGTCTTTATGACAATTTTAGATGTGAGAGAGAGAGAAGAGTTTGAGGCTGAGCATATCCCAGATTCAATCTGCTGCCCTCTGTCTCAATTTGATATGCTCGCCCCAGGAATTATAAAAAATATAAAAGAAACAGATGTTGTGGTGATGTGTCGAACGGGTAATCGTTCAAAAATGGCTTTAAATGAACTCAAAAAATTCGATGTCGACTTGAGTAAATTTTCCTCATTTGATGGCGGCATTCAGCAATGGAAAAGTTTGGGGCATCCGGTCCGTGGCAAGGGGTCAGTTATTCCCATTATGAGACAAATGCAAATTGTGGCATCTTCTTTAATTTTCCTCGCGTTTTTCGGGGCGAGTTTTATCCACCCTAATTTTGTCTATTTGGCACTTTTTGTTGGTGGTGGCCTTGCTCTATCTGGTTACACAGGCATTTGTCCAATGGTCTTTATTTTGCAAAAGATGCCTTGGAATAATAAGAAAATGAGTGATGGCTCAGTTGATTCAAACAAAAGCTGCTGCGGATAATTATGAAAAAATTGTTTTTGATGGGTTCTTTATTGAGCTTTAGTTTATCTTCAGTTGCCCAGACGCCAGTAAAAACCTTTGAAGATCTTTGGAGTCAGTTTCATCAATCCTCTCTTTCGAGACAATCTCTTGAAGAAGAAAAAATGGCGCAAAGTGAGGCTAAGGCACGATCAGAAAGGCACTGGTGGCCCAAGGCTTATGTGGCCGGGCAATGGTTTAGCACCAATGATCCCACTCAAGTCTTTTTTAATCACCTCGGTCAACGCTCAATTGAGCAAACTGATTTTGTCGTAAAAAATTTAAATCATCCTGAACGTAAAAATTTTCAAACGGCGACTCTTGGACTCGATATGCCTGTTTATGAAGGAGGACTCAAATCCCAACAAGTGACAATGTATGAAAAACTTGTGCGGGCCTCTGAGTTAGAACTTAAAGCTAAAAGAACAGAGGAGTACTCTGAACTTGGACGCCATTACGGGCAGCTCATTATTTATCATCAGCAGCATGCCAAACTTAAAAATCTTAAAGAAGAGCTTTTAAAAATTCTAAAAAACTATCAAGTTGGTGCTCAATCAAATCCCGTTGGTTACTCTGGATTTTTAGGACTTAAAGCAGTTCAAAACCGTATGACAGGGATGTTGGATGAATTTGCACTCAAAATAGTTCAGTCCAAAAAATGGATTCAAGGAAAAATGAATGATGAATCAAGCTGGGAGGTTTCCTCCAATCAAGACATCAAAGAATTTTTTTCTAAAAATTTAAATCCTCAATCCACTCAGTCTTACTCTACGATGCTCCTTGCTCAAGAGCTTAAAGCTTCTACACTCATCGAAGCTAAGAATATGGAGAAGGCGAGATTTCTTCCTCGCGTAGGCTTATTTGCTCAGTCCAATCTTTATCAAGGACAAAGAGATAGTTCGACATCTCAGGTCTATGGACTTTATTTGATGTGGGAAATTTTTAATAATGATTCTTATGGGCGTTTGGGAGAAGCAGCGGCAAAAGCAAGATCAGCAGAGGCAAAGGTAGCAGCTTACAAGCAAGAAGAAAAAATTACGATGGATCAATTAAACGAAGCTAAATTTACCTTAGATCGTAATTTAGAACTTCTTAATGAAACTGACGCTTTAATGCTCGAACAAACACAAAATGCCATGAAACTTTTTCGCTCTGGTCTTTTATCGGCTCTTCAGTTGGCTGAAGTTTTAAATAGAAGAGTTGATCTTATTCAACAAAAAAACCAGGCCCAAATTCAAAGCGTTGAAGTCCATTCTAAAATTTATCAATTAATGAATTAATCGGAAAAATATGAACTTGCCAAAAATACATAAAGGTTTTGCTGGAAAATTAGCAGAAACCTTTATTCAATCAAAATTAACTCCTGTTGCTATTTTAGTCAGCCTTCTCTTAGGGCTTGCTTCAGTTTATTTAACTCCAAAAGAAGAAGAGCCTCAGATCACAGTGCCTATGATCGATGTCATGATTCCAGCACCAGGAATGGAGGCAAGAGAAATTGAAAGACATGTGACAGAGCCTGTAGAAAGAGCCATGTGGGGATTAGATGGAGTTGAGTATATCTACTCGGCAAGCCAACCCCATGGTGCACTCATTACCGTACGTTTTAAAGTAAATGAGCCTATAGAGCCATCTCTTGTGAAAGTTCATCATAAATTGATGACTCTTATGAATGAGCTTCCTTCAAATGTGATGAAGCCTGATGTGAAGTCTTACAGTATTGATGATGTTCCTTTTTTGGCCCTCACATTTTCTTCTGATAAAAAAAATGATTATGAATTAAGAAGCCTCGTTGCTCCGCTTGCCAGAGAATTATCAAGTACGCCTGATCTTGGAAGAGTTGAGCTTTTGGGCGGACAGAAAAGAAGTCTACGTATTGTGGCCAATGCTCAAAAGATGAAAAATCTCTCCATCACGCTGGATGACCTTCATCAAGCTTTAAAGATGAATCACGCCCTTCTTCCGGCCGGAAAAAATTGGTCAAAAAAAGAAGTCTTTGATGTCGAAGTCGGCGCCAAACTTTCAAGCAAACTTGATATTGAATCCCTCAGTATTGGAAGCCGAGGTGGTAAAGTTATAAAAGTAAATCAGGTTGCCGATGTGATTGATGGGCCTGAAGAAAGAAGCCGTGTTTCACTTTTATTCGACAAGGACAAGAAGATTAATGGAGAACAGGCGGTCACCATTAGTTTTTCTAAAAGAAAGGGGACAAATGTCGTCGCTCTATCTGAAACTCTTTTAAAAAGAGTAGACGCCTTTAAAAAGGATATACCACAAGATATTAAGCTGACCGTGATTAGAGATTACGGTCAGACCGCCGGTGAAAAGACTCATGAACTTATTGAGCATTTGATTATAGCGACTGTCTCAGTTTCACTTCTTATTGCGATAGCGATGGGATGGAGAGCGGCCCTCGTTGTCGCGACGGCCATTCCTGTCACTTTGGCGTTGACGCTCGCAATTTATTATTTCATGGGTTATACCCTGAATCGAGTCACTCTTTTTGCGCTCATTTTCTCTATTGGGATATTAGTAGATGATGCGATCGTGGTGGTTGAAAATATTGAGCGATATTTAAAATCTTATAAAAAATTATCTTTAATACAAGCGACCTTAAGAGCTGTAAGTGAAGTTGGAAACCCAACGATCCTTGCTACCTTCACAGTCATTGGAGCCATTCTTCCTATGGCCTTCGTGAGAGGTTTAATGGGCCCTTATATGAAGCCTATTCCAGTGGGGGCGAGCTTGGCCATGATCCTCTCCCTTTTTGTGGCGTTCATTGTGACTCCATGGGCCTCATTAAAACTCCTTAAGCATGAGCACCATGATGATCAACATGAAGATGAAGCTCACAAAATCTCCAAGCTCGATCAGATTTATATCTGGCTGACTGATCATCTTCTTTCAAAAAAATCTTGGGCCCTTGGGTTTACAGCGATAGTGCTTTTATTATTTGTGGCTTCAACTTCCATGTTTGCCACCAAAGCTGTGAAAGTTAAAATGCTTCCTTTTGATAATAAGAGTGAATTTCAGGTGACTCTTGATTATCCTGTGACAACACCTCTCGCCCTATCGAGTGAATGGAGTAAGGAATTAACTCAAGAAATTCTTAAGCATCCAGACGTGAAAAAAGTCCAAGTCTTTACAGGTGAGCCAGCTCCTTTTTCTTTCTCTGGCATGGTTAAGCATACATTTTTGCGAAAATCAGAACATATGAGTGACTTGCACATTGTTCTTGCGCCAAAAGTAGAGAGAAAAAAATCCGGTCATGACATTATTAATGATCTAAGACCTGTGATTAAAACTTTTGCTGATCAAAAGTCGGCCCTCTCGAAAGTCTTAGAAATTCCACCTGGTCCTCCTGTCATGGCGACCATGGTTGCTGAAATCTACGGAAAAGATCTCGAGACAAGAAGAGAGGCAGGAAAAAAAGTTAAAGAACTTTTTGCATCAGAATCCAGTGTGGTGGATTTAGATGATACCTGGAAAGAATCTCGTCCTCGTATGATCTTTCCTTATAATTTTCAAAAAGCCGGTCTTTATGGGACGAAATCGGCCCAGGTTTGGAATCTAGGTCAATTACTTTTCAATGAAACGAAAACAGGAACGCTCAATGATTTTAATTCTCCAGAAGACGTGAATATAGAATTGTCACTTGATCAGGATTCAAGATCTGGTGATAAACCCTTTGCTGGACAATATTTACCAAGCTTTGAAGCAGGTCGTGTCGATGTTGAAAACGTCATGGATAGTCCGAAAAAGGTATCAACAGAAGTTTTATTTCGAAAGAATCTACGACCGGTTGAATATGTCCTCTCTGAACTCGCTGGAGCCGAGGAAGCTCCCGTCTATGGAATTCTGAAACTTGAACCACAAATCCCTTACCCCACTCAAACGGCCGAAGTGCCTTGGGATAATCATCAGACAATTGTTAAATGGGATGGTGAGTGGTTCATTACCTATGAGGTTTTCAGAGATCTTGGGGCCGCATTTGCAGCTGTGATGGTTCTTATTTATATCTTAGTTGTCGGATGGTTTAGAAGTTTTCTTGTGCCTCTTGTGATTATGGCGCCCATCCCCATTTCTCTTATTGGAATTGTTCCTGGACACTATTTAACGGGAGCTTATTTTACCGCCACTTCCATGATTGGGTTCATTGCTGGTGCGGGAGTGATTGTGAGAAACTCCATCATCCTCGTGGATTTTATCGAACACCAAATTCAAAATGGTCTTGCCCTGAAAGAAGCCGTGATTTCGGCAGGAGTCCTAAGATTTCGTCCCATGCTTTTAACGGCTGCGGCCGTGGTGGTGGGAAGTGCAGTGATGCTCTTTGATCCTATTTTCCAGGGGCTTGCTGTCAGTTTAATCTTTGGAGAGGTCGCCGCCACTTTACTTAGTCGATTTGCTGTACCACTCTTTTATTATTGGATGATTGGTGAAAAGCGCTTCAAGGAAATTAACCATAAAGAAGAGGCGCAGGATATTTGGGGGCTCAATCATGAATCTTGAAAAAATGCAGGGCAAATGTGGACAAGTCTCCTCTATGATGAAGGCCATTGCTCATCCCCAACGCCTGATGATTCTTTGTCACCTTTCAGAGGGTGAGAAAAATGTGGGAGAAATTTTAGCATTATGTGAAATTTCTCAGTCACAGCTTTCGCAATTTCTTAATAGGATGCAAAGAGAAAAGCTCCTCAAGGTTCGAAAGGATGGACAGTTTGCTTACTACAGTATTGCGGATAAGAATTTACATAAGCTCATTCAATCCATGCAGAAAATTTTTTGTGAATAGGGAATTAGTATGAAGGCAAGTCTTAACTGGGTCCAGAATATGAAATTTGAGTGCCACAATGGCGAGCATCAAACACTCATTGATGCAACTCCGGAACATGGTGGATTATCGTCCGCGCCAACGCCTAAAGAGCTGGTGTTAAATGCCATGATGGGCTGTACGGCCATGGATGTGGTCGCCATCCTTACAAAAATGCGCCAAGACATTTCGAGCTTCAGTATGGAGATCAACGCTGAAAAAACCAAAGAGTACCCTGTTCATTTTAAAAATGCTGAACTTGTTTTTGATCTTAAAGGTCAACTTGATGGAGAAAAAGTCATTAAGGCCGTGGACTCCTCTTTAACTAAATACTGTGGTGTGAATTATATGATTTCAAAAACATGTCACATCACCTTCAAAGTCATCTTAAATAATGAAACAATTAAAACTGGTCCTGTGCAATTTATAGAACCAAAAACTGAGGAGTAGACATGCAAAAAAACATTCATCCTGTGGAGAGAGTTATTCGAGTTGTTGTGGGTCTGGTTCTGACGACATTGGCCTTCTTGGGCCCTGCTAATCCATGGTTCTTACTAGGCATGATTCCGGTATTAACTGGACTTACGGGTTGGTGTCCTCCTTATCAATTATTAGGTATTAACACCTGTAAATTGAAAAAAACCTAAGCATGAATGATCTAAAAAAGAATTTTATTCTTTTTTTAGTCATGGGTTCAGTTGGCATCACAACTGAAATCTTTTTTACTGCTTTCTATGAGATCGTAATTAACCACCAAAATAATTTTTCTCTGAAGGGAGTATCCTATGCATGGATGCTCCCGATTTATGGACTTACAGCTTATGCCTTCCCTCCATTTATCCAAAGACTCCAAAAGTGGAATTTCTTATTTAGAGGTTTTATTTTTGCCTCAGGAATTTTGATGATTGAGTACATCATGGGTGCGATACTAAAGTCCTTAACGGGAGCATGCCCTTGGGAATACAAAGAGGGCTGGCATTTACACGGATTTATAAGATTCGATTACTTTCCACTTTGGATGATATTTTCCTTAATTATCGAAAGAATAATCATTTGGCTTCAGCCGAGACTACAATGGGATTAAAAATGTTGATAAGGATCTTTGTTTTATTATTTTTGATGAGCTGTTCTTTAGCTAAGCATCCATCATCTCATCATGGACATGAATCGAATAAACATATGCTTCGTCATTCTCACCAACATCTGATCGCAGAGTTTGATGATCCGAAGAGAGATGAGTGGCAGAAGCCTGAAAGAATTATTCAGTTATTGGGTGACCTAAAAAATAAACACATTGTTGATCTGGGAAGTGGCAGCGGGTATTTTACCTCTCAATTTTTAAAACATGGTGGCCTTGTTACGGCAGCTGATGTGGATCAGAAATTTTTAGAGCATATTCAGAAAAGATTTAAGGCTCAAGACCATCCACAGTTAAAAACTCATCTCATGAAAACCCATGATCCAGTTTTAAAAGAAAATTTGTATGAGATTATTTTTAGTTGTAATACTTATCACCATATCGATCAGAGAGTTGATTATTTCAAGAAAGTCCTAAGGGCTTTGAAAAAGGGTGGTCTGTTGATGATTGTTGATTTTGCTCCCGTGGAAGGAAGTCAAAAATCTTTTGGTCCACCGGCGCACTTAAGACTTCCTGCCGAATTAGTCCTAGAAGAACTAAGAGAAGCGGGTTTTACAAATCTTTTAGTGAGAAAAGATGTTCTGGAGCATCAGTATATTATTACTGGTTCAAAAACATTTTAACTTGTTCTGCACTCATGGCCCCACTTTGACGTCTCACTTCCTTACCATTTTTAAATAGGATCGTGCAGGGAATGCCTCTTATCCCGAGCTGGGCAGAAAGCTGTTGCTCGGACTCTGTGTTTATCTTTAAGAAAACCGCATCTGGATTTTGAAGTGATGCTTTTTGGTACTCTGGCCCGTAACTGCGGCATGGGCCACACCAGTTCGCCCAGAAATCAACAAGGACAGGGCCCTCGGCTTTTTGGAGAATCTTCTGGAAATTATTTGTATTAACTTCGGCTACATGCCCATGCAGTTCAATCGTTCCCTGGCATTTGCCACAGACTGGAACTTTATCACTTATTTTTGATTTATCTATTTTATTTAAGGCGTGACATTTTGAACACTCAGCATAGATTTTTTCCATTCTAAACCTCCTGTAGATCTTGAGAAAGCTGAAACCAACTCTTATTAATTCTGTAAGCTTCAAATCCTAATTTTCTGAGTTGTGAAGTGACCTCATGAGACATGACGCACATTCTTCCTCTGCAAATGACAATGATCGGTCTAGAAGTTGGGATAAGATTCTTTTGCTTCTTTAATTCTGAGGAAGGAATATGCAGGACATATTTTTTATAAATTGAATCTGCTTCATGGAGCTCATCCTCTGGTCGAACATCGAGGAGTGTTAATTTTCTCGCCTTAATGAGTTTTACAATCTCTTCATCGTTTTTTGGAAACTCAAGTTCCTCATCATAAAATTCTTTTGAATTAATAATGTTCTCAGGATGATGGGCATTCGATAAATTTTGAATCTCTTCCCAAAAACCAAGAAGACTTGGGTGGGCTATAGAATAGATTCTTTTTTGGGCCAGTGTTTCAGTCTTTAATAGACCCTCTCTTTGCATCTTTTTCAAATGCATGGAGGTGTTGGCGACGGATTGATCAATTTTTGAAGCCAATTGCTCCACAGAGTGAGGAGCTTGGGTGAGAAAATGAAGGATTTTAAGTCTTACAGGTGAGGCGAGAGCCTCAAGCTGGGCAGCAAGCTCCTCAAATAAGAATTGTTGCCTTTCTTTTGCTTTTTCGAATGTCTTACTCATGTATTCATCCTTGCCTAAAATGAGTATAAGGTGTATTATTCAATAAATCAATTGAATAAAGGAATATATGCAGACCATCCCTTTTTTTGATCAAGACACTTCAACGATGACTTATCTCGTTTTCGATGAAGCGACTAAGGATGCGATTGTCATTGATCCTGTTTGGGATTTTGATCCACCATCCGGTAAGTTAACAGATCATTCTTTTCAGCGTTTAACGGATTCTATCCAAGAGAATGGCTTAAACCTCATTTTTATTTTAGAAACTCATGCTCATGCGGATCATATCTCATCATCTCAGTTACTAAAAAAGAAATACCCTCAGGCGAAAGTGGCGATTAGTGAACGGATAAAAATTGTTCAGGATGTTTTTAAGAACATCTTACACATTGATTATGTTAAACCAAATGGTCAGGATTTTGATTATCTTATAAAAGATGATGAAGTCTTTACGGCCGGAAGTCTGACTATTAAGGCGATTCCTACCCCTGGGCATACACCCGCTTGTACAAGTTTTTTAATTGGAGACTCTCTTTTCACGGGAGATTCTCTATTTATGCCAGACTATGGGACTGGACGTTGTGATTTTCCAAAGGGAAGTGCCTCAACGCTTTTTGATTCAATTAAAAAATTATACTCGCTACCACAAGAGACGATTGTCTATGTGGGCCATGACTATCAACCTAATGGGCGAGCACTTGCCTATAGGACGACGATTGGAGAATCAAAAACAAATAATATTCAATTAAAATTAAATACGACCAAAGATGAATTTGTTCAATTTAGAGAGGCGAGAGATAAAACATTAAAAGCTCCTCGCTTACTCTTGCCAAGTTTACAATTTAATATTGTTGCCGGTCACTTACCGCCTGCTGAGTCCAATGGCACGAGTTACTTAAAATTACCTCTTAAATTGGGATAACGACCCTATGAAAGACTTTTGGAATGAAAGATTTGGATCAAAAGATTATTTTTATGGCAAAGGTCCAAATCATTTTTTAAAACAGAGTGCCTCGAATATTCATCCTCATTCTAAAATTCTTTGTCTTGGTGAGGGTGAAGGAAGAAATGCCGTTTACTTGGCAAGTTTAGGCCATACTGTGACGGCAGTTGATCTTTCAGAGGAAGGGAAAAAGAAGGCTGAATTTCTTGCTCAAGAGCATAAAACGAATATCGATTATAATGTATGTGATCTTAGAGATTTTAATTTTGGTGAAAAAAAATGGGATGTTATTATTTCTATTTTTTGTCATCTCCCGACAGATCTTCGAGCGCTCATTCATAAAAATGTTTATACGAGTCTTAAAGAGGGTGGGCAGTTTATCATCCAGTCCTATAATCCGGAGCAATTAAAATATAATTCAGGTGGCCCGAAAGATCCTCAAATGCTCTACACCAAAGAAATTCTTTTACATGACTTTCCTCTATTCAAATGGACAAAACTAGAGGATTCAATGGAAGAAGTTTTTGAGGGCCGTGGACATCAAGGCTTAAGTTCACTTTTAAGTGGGATTGGCGTAAAATAAGCTCATGTTTCAATCACTGTCTTTTTTTACAAAATTACCGGTCAAAGACTTAGAAATCCTCTTAAAACAGCACCAAGATGATTTTCAAGAGCTTTTGGGTGATACCTTTAGTGAAAATGAACTTGAGGGATTTGAGAATTTATTAGATCAAGTTTCTAGTCCAGTGGCACAACCCATCTCTTCGGAACTAAGTATCTCTGATTTTGAAATTATTCCCGAATTTGAAAGGGAGCAGAACTTATTTTTTTCAGAGGCCAAGAGTTGTTTACTCCTTGAGAATGTTTCTGATCCTCACTTTAATCCCTTTCAGGTGACCTACATAAAAGAAATTTTAAGAGTTTTTGATGATGTTCTTGTTGATAGAGGTGGATTTCATCCCTTACTATTTAAAAAGCCATTTCTTGAAACGCTCAAAGCGCATAAAAATATTTTCTCCTTAGTGAAGGACGATAAGAATCAAGTGACCTCCCCAGTCTTTGATCCTCTCAACCCCATCGATGTCTTATTGGCCGATGTCTATCGTGAGCTTCAACGATTAAATAAGAGAGACCTTAGTTCAAATTTGGACCTATGGCCTGAGAAGGCAAAGTCACTTTATGAGAAAATGATTATTCATCATTATGATTCGCCGAGTTTGTTTCAGGTAAGTAAATTATCCCCAAAAGATTTCGGGGATAATTTAGAGAAACTCAAATTTATTCTTAGAAAAATAGACCAGTGATCATTAAGGTGTGAAGACTTTTTCTTTTTTATTAAATCCAACTTTAAGTTGATTCCATTCAAAAGCTTCGCCAAGAAGTTCTGCCTTAACTTGATCTTGATCAACTTTTTGAAAAGGAAGAGTGAATTCTCCAGAAGCTTTTAGTTTTACACCCGATAAACTAACTTTTTTATCACTTACAACTTCTACACCCTTCTCATTTGTTTCGGAGCATTTGAAAGTCAGTGCAGAAGGTTCAATTTTAATTTTGGCAAATGATGGACATTCAGCTTCTGCAATTTTTTTCCATTCTTTTTTGACGGGATCAAAAGTGTGAAGAAGAGGTTTGTCTCCTTGTTCCACTGTCCTTTGAGTCATCACCAGCAATTTATTATTATCAGTGCTAAAGAGTCCTACGATCTCCCTATGAGCAAGCTCCGTCGGAAGCGGAACTTTTTGGGATGACATTTTCTCACTTGTGACTTGCATGAGGTAGGTCTCAGGTTCCATACCTTGTTTTTCAAGTTTAACCCCAGCAAAAATATTACTTCCAGCCGAGGAAAGCGTCGTAAAAACTGGGGCCTGGGCACACGCCGCGGTTGTTAAGAGACAACTTGCTAGCGTTAATAGTGAAATCTTTTTCATATATATTCCTCTTATTTCATTTTCTTTATAACTTTATTGACTGAATCATTGAGCTCCTTTACGGCCTTAGGAGCTACACCATCTCCACAAACTTCTGGTGGGAGAGGAGTATTGAGATTAGAAAACTTAAATCTTCCTCCAAGATTTGGATCATCAAGGGCAACAAGTTCATGGCCCTCTTTTTTGATGGCCTGAATCCATTCTTGTAAATGTTCAACAGTATAGGCCTGGATATCATGAAAGAGGATGACTCCTCCTTTAGTGGCACAGATATTTTTGAGCATGGTAGGCAGCAGTGTGGGGCGCTTCTTGGCATCCCAATCATTCGTGTCCACATCCCATCCAACATGAGAGAAGCCAGCTTCTTTAACTGTCTTCATGATAAAATCATTCTTTTTCTGTATCGTCGCATTTGATGATCTAAATGATCCAGCTCCATAAGGAAGTCGCAAAACCGGGCTTAGATAATCTTTCAGGAGAGGATTAGTTCTTTGAATATTTTTTTTGATTGTTTCTTCACCAAAGCTAGGATGATTTAAATGCTCATAGGTATGAGACCCTATATAATGCCCTTCTTTTTTTGCTCGCTCAACTAATGAGTAAGCCGTCTTAGTTTTGGGATTTTCTTTTCCCCCAGCAAAATGTGAACCAAGAACAAAAAAAGTGCCTGGCACTTTTTCTTCTTTTAAAACATCTAAAACCTTGGGAGTTAGAACTGCATGAGGCCCGTCATCAAAAGTAAGTGTGACTTTATAGGTCTTCCCATCTGGGCAAACCGCATGAATGCTTGTTGTAAAAAGCCCTAGGAGTAGGCACGAAATTTTTTTCACTGAATCGCCTTTGTGAATAAAGTTAAATCATAAAAATGAGTCCTGACCTTATCGGATGGGGGCCCAAAAACATTTAAAAAATTGAGGTTAATTCTCAGGAAAACAAGGATTTAAGTGTTAAGATAGAGATCAAAGAATAAAAAAGGAACAATGAGTGCAAAGAAAAATTTTAGTCACAGGTGGCAATAGAGGAATTGGTCTGGCGATCGTTCAGGAACTCGCCAAAAATAAAGAAGATATCATTTTGCTAGGTTCACGAAATCTTGATGAGGGCAAAAAAGCTACGGAGAATTTAGGGGAAAATATTATTGCCGTTCATCTAGATCTCACTGATAGAGATGAGTTAAAAAATTCTCTCCAAAGTATTCTTGAGGATCATCATCGAATTGATGTTCTTATTAATAATGCCGGAGTTCTTCATCAGGAAAGTATCCTAGATTTATCTTTTGAAAAATTAGATGAATCACTCCGAGTGAATACGATTGCTCCTTTTGAAATCATTCAAACCGTTCTCCCGGGTATGATGTCATCAGGTTATGGCCGAATTGTGAATATCTCATCCGGTTGGGCCTCTTTTCATGAAGGACTACATGGACCTTGCAGTTACTCTGTTTCAAAGGCTGCTTTAAATGCCCTGACAAAATCAATAGCTCACGGACTTCCATCAAATATAAAAATTAATTCCATGTGCCCTGGATGGGTGCGGACTCGAATGGGTGGATTGACGGCCCCACGCTCTCCAGAGAAAGGTGCAGAAACAGCAGTCTGGCTAAGTAATCTAGATGCAAACGGACCATCGGGAGAATTTTTTAGAGATAAAAAAAATATTGGATGGTGAAAAAAAAGTGGCGGGTCATACGGTCATCACTCTAACTTTTTACTCCCGATTGCTATCTTTTAGATATCATTCAACTTCCAATCAAAAATCATTCTTTAGACATTAGTTCACTCCCGCAGCTCTATCCTGAAGAACTTGAAACGGGCGGATGTCCGGCTTCGTGCCCCTGGTCATAATTATGGTAATCCTGCTCAGTTGAAGTTTGGGTACAAGAAAAGAGATGGGAAGCTGATCCCTCACGAAGGTGAGAGACTGATCGGAGAGGTCATAAAGGATTTCAGGGCCGATTGTTTAACTTACAGACAAATTGCACAAAGAATGACGGCTTTAAAAATTCTTACAAAGAATGGAAAGGTAAAATGGCATCCGATGATGATCAAGAGAATTGTCGATTTAATGTGACTGGCAAGACCCGTTTACCTGGCACCTTTTGGATATATATTTCTTCGTTCAAGTGAAGGTATAATGGACGTAATTTAATGTCCCTAGGGAAAGAGTATGTTTTTATCTAAAGAGAACAAGCAAAGAGTAAAAAAATTACTTGAAAAAGTTTTTAACAAAAATGATTCCACAGTCTTTCATTTTATTAAAATGAGTAAAAAAGAATCAGATCATCAGTATCAAATTGTTTTTAAAACAAGAAAGAAGATTACCTCTGAAAAAATCAAAACTGCTGAAAAATTATTAAAGAGCGAGTTTGACGGAGAAAACTGGGAATTGCATCGCTGGAATGAAATTCTGAAGCCTGAAATTCCACTACATCCAAACTATGTGAAAGCACTTAAGGCCACGGAAAGCAGTTTTAATGAAAATCCTCCTTCTCCTACGAAAGACCACAAAGCTATTGGCCTCATGCAGATCATGCCAGAAACAGTGGGCTATTTAGGTCCTCGTTCAAAAGATATAAAAGATCACTTCATTGAGATCAGTCTAGAAGATGCTAGAGATCCAAGTGTCGCAATTGCTGCAGCAACGAGATGGCTTTTCAGAAAACATCGACTTGTTATAGGAAAGAAGAAGGGAGCAACTTGGATGGATGCTCTTGAAGAGTATAAAGGAATTACAAATCAAAAAGGCGCAAAGCCAGCCGAGATTCGCTTAAAATTAAATCAATTCTATAAAAAATTGCAGGAGCGGCTATAAATGAAATCATTCATTTTATACATTCTCTTTTTGACCCATGCTTGGGGAGAGTCGCCTCTTCAAAAAAAATATCCTCACGGTTTATTAACAGATGATTATGGGATTCTTAATGAGAGAGATTTACTGGTCGATATTGAAGATGCCAAACCTACTCCGTATAGAATCAACGAATTTCAACCTGCTTATAGAAGATGGCAATGTTTTCCAATCAAAGATGTCTCTTTCACATATGAAACGTGGAAAGACAATGATCCTATGGGGTCAGGCAGTGTCATTGTCGATCTTTGTCTTTTTTCAATAGAGGTTAAGAATACTAAGCCTAAACATTCCTACGGGGGGAGACGAGCCTATGGGCTTGCATTTTGTAAAGGACTAGAAAAGATTTGGAATCGTTTGACCAAAAATGCACCTTACGTATGTTTAAATGGGCATCCAGAATCTTATGATAAAGGTGAAAAGCATTGGACATGGGAACAATTCAAAACGTCTAAAGGATGCGAGTCCTATTTTCAGGGAAGTTGTATTCAATGATGATGAAGAAAATCCTAGATGGTTTTCAAAATTGAAAATTAGACCTCAATCTTTCTAAAGACTTTGCGCCATTCATAGATTTTCGGATATCTCTGCAGATTAATCTGGAGGTATTATGTCTCAGTCGAAAGAAAATATTATCGAAAAAATGATTTATGTGATTAGAGAGCAGAAAGTAATGCTGGATAGCGATTTGGCAGAACTTTATGGGGTTGAAACGAGGGTTTTAAATCAAAGTGTACAGAGAAATCCAGCACGGTTCCCAAAAGATTTTATGTTTCAACTTACTGAAGAAGAGCATGAATCTTTGAGATCACAATTTGTGATCTCAAAGAAAGGAAAGGGTGGGCGGCGTTATATGCCTTATGTTTTCACCGAAAACGGTGTGGCCATGCTTTCAAGTGTTTTAAACAGTGAAAAGGCTATCTTGATTAATGTGTCCATCATGAGGATTTTTACTAGGCTCAGAAGTTTTCTGATGCTTGAAAAAGATCTTTCTGAACGAGTGACCAAGTTAGAGCAAGGAACAAACCAAATGTTCAAAGTTGTATTTGAACGACTGGATAATTACGAAGAGATGGTGACTCCGAAGTTGGCAGGAAATAGAAAAAAAGTTGGATTGAAGTAATTATTGATTCGAACAAAAGATTGTGGGTGTATTTGAGACTCTCTTACACTTCAAATCTTCCACTGGGTAGGCGAGGTTTTTACAATCTTGAATGATATAGGGAACCGAAGTTGGTAGGTATCCAACAGCCTTCCAATAATCTTTTCCTGCTGATTTCCAATCGTAATGAAAACTGAGATGAAGGTGTTTATTTTTCTCACCTGCCCATCCTGTCGTACCTTCGGTGCCGATAATTGTGCTGGCCTTAACAACATCACCTGTTTTTACTTTCACATTTTTTAAGTGAGCGTAGAAAACAATATAGTTGTCCTCGGTAAGGACTTTAACTTGATTACCAAAACCTAAACCACATTGATCGTTTTCTTTTTCACATTCATCAAAAGCTATGACAGTATCATCAGCTCCGGCAAGAACATCTAGATTCTGATCGGATGTGCTTTTAAGATCGACTTCGTATGCAGTGTTATTCCACGTGTGAGAATTTTCGGGAGGGGATAGAGGCCCTTGGTCACAAAATGAATGAACTACAAATGGGTATTGAATTAGTTTTAATTCTTTGTGGAACTTAGTCATACAAACATCTTTGTTTTGTTCGTATTTGATACAATAACTATTTTGAGCGCAGGTAGATTCGCCATATGTACATAGACCCTCAAAAGCTCCTTGTGACAAAGGAACATAGAACGCTATAAGAGTGAAAAAAGTTCTGATAAGAAAGATGATAGTCATCTGGCTGATGTAGCAACGTCGCTGCTAAATCTCTAAAAAGATTAAGCTGGAGTGAAAAAAATTTAGATGTGACAAGAATTCGTGAAAAAAAGTGGCGGGAGAGACGGGACTCGAACCCGCGGCCTTCTGCGTGACAGGCAGACGTTATAACCAACTTAACTACTCCCCCGGAGTGTAAATGTTTAACAAATATAAGGACACTCTTAGTTCTCGTCAAGCACCAAATCCTGAAAAAATAGCATTGATGTTGCGCGCCATGCTAATGTAGCCTTTCAGGAAAGGAATTTTATGAAAGCAGTCTATATAACTGGTGGAACGACTGGAATTGGTCTTGAGCTGGCCAAGCTCTACTTATCTCAAGGCTGGAAGGTAGGAGTCTGCGGGCGTGATAAATCTAAGTTTGATGAAAATTTCTTTTCCCATCGAGACAACATTACATTTTATCAAGTCGATGTCTCAAAGAGAGAAGAGATTCAGGCTTCCATCGCTGATTTTTCAAAAAGTATTGGCCTTGACCTTCTGATTGCGAATGCCGGTATTGGATATAAATTTAAATCGAAAGTTCCTGATTTTGAATTTAGTTACAAAATGGTTCATATCAATTTATTAGGCGTGATGTACTCTTTTGAAGCCGCTCTCGCTGTGATGATTCCAAGAGGGAAAGGACAACTTGTCGCGATCTCATCCATCGCTGGGTATAATGGGCTGCCTGGTGTTTCCGCCTACAGCGCAACTAAAGCCGCGGTTCAAAAATATTGTGAGTCCCTTCATCTTGATCTTAGAAAATTTAATATCAACGTGACTACGATTTGCCCGGGTTTTGTTGAAACCCCGCTGACTTCAACTAATAGGCATTCAATGCCCTTTATAATGAAAGCCTCAAAAGCGGCAGTTCTTATTTCAAAGGCTATTGAACGCAAGAAAATGATTTATGCTTTTCCATTTTTATTTTCATCCTTTGTCAGACTATTAAGTATTTTACCACGCACTTGGTATCGATTTATCATATCTAGAAAATCATTAGATTATAGTAAGGAGTCTTGATGAGATTTTTATTCTTAAGTATTATCCTTGGTTCTTTCATGAGTTGTAATGCGTCTACAACACAAACGACCTCGACTGCTGCAGAAGTTACGAAGGTTGAAGAATCTAAAAAAGAAGAAGATTGCGATGATAAGGCAAAAAAGAAAATTGAAATTAAAGAAGAAACAATTTCTTTAACTGGTAATACTGGATGTACTCTTGAAGAGGCCGGGGCCAAGCCTCACTAGAAAAAATGGGGAATTTTCTCAGCAAGAAAGAAGAATGAGAAAATTCCCATTCCAATTAAAGCACTGACAATTCCCATTCCAATTGAAATAAGAAATAAATCTTGTTCTAAAAGCCCAATGCAGATGAGAGCAATACTCAGTGCCGGAACGAAATTAGAGAGTGGAATAGGGAGTGGTAAGCACAGAAAAGCTGCCGCTAGAGTTATTCCGATACCGCAAAAAATATGACTTACTCTCGAGTTACTTACAGGGTGAGAGTAAAATGAAATGGCGTCAGTCACCTTAACAAGTTTCTCGGCTGCAAAACACAACGATTCAAACTTCTTTCTTGATATCACTAATTTTTTCATTCTTTGAGAGAGTAGAGGTTTTCTAAAAAAGATGAGACCAATTCCTTGAAAAAGCGACACTATTCCCAAGAGGCTTGAGAGGCCAGGCAAAGGAATTGGTTGTAAGAAAGGCAGAATAGAGACAAGGCAAACGATAAGGAGAGCCTCATCTTTTAAAGACTCAATGACATTTTCTAATGTTATGACTTCAAGTTGCCTGAGCTCGTGAAGATGTTGAGTGAGTTTTGAGCTCATGAAGCTAAAAAATTACTCTTTCCAATTAAGCTCTAAACCTTCTTTGGAGTAAGGAAGATCCTTAGGAGTTAAAACAAGTCCCTTCACATCACTCATCTGGGCCCGTTGAATACAAGTTGTAAATTGACCTGTGTATTCAAAGTAGGATCCATATGGGGCAACCACGAGTCCACCCTGTGGAGTAGAAGCTGGGGATCTTAGATTCGTTGGAATGAGGTGATATTGATTGTTCTTATCCACCCACGCCAGATCCCAATTATTGGCCTGGGCCTGTTCAGGTTTAATATCTTTGGCTTCTAGACCAATATCAAAACAAACTTCTTGCTGGTGCGCTCGTTTGGTAGCGGAAGCCTTAATATTTCCCCAGGCCATAGAATCGTAAGCAACTGGATGACCCTCGAGTGAGGCCGGTCGTCGATCGTGGGCGCAACTTGTGAAAATAACTAAAGAAAAAAGAATGAACATCGTTTTCATAGGCCCTCCCTGGGAGCTCTCACCATTTTACCATGATTAAGGGAGCGGGTGTGAGGGAGGAGAGTTTTTCCTCAAAAGTTCTCCTCAATACTGGTTTTTTTTGGTACGGAAATAGCTCAATTTAATGAGGAATTTCCATGCTTAGAAAATCTCTATTAGGGTTATTTGGCCTTCTCATGTCTACCAGTGCAATGGCCGTAAGTGTCTCCTTTCTTAAAGGTGACAATTTTCGTGATGATTTAGGGTATAGAGAAGATAAGACAACCATGACAATTGAGAATTTTTCTGTCTGGGAATTAGGATCCGTCTTTTTTTACTACGATATAACTGAACCAACGACGGATGATAAAGATCCTGATCTAAATGATTTTGATTCGAAACCAGTTTCTAATCAATTCTTTGGTGGCATCTCTACAGCTTTAAGTCTGAGCAAAATGACTGGCAATAATGTTAGCTATGGCGCCATAAAAGATGTTTCAATTCGTTTAGAATTAGAAAATGGTTCAGGTAATGGAGTAAATAATTTCCAAAATTATTTTTATGGTCTTCAGTATGATATCGCCGTTCCTGGTTTTGATTTCTTTTCTCTCAATACAGTTCTCAGAGATAATCCAAACGATGCAGGCGTTGGCTTTCAGATTGGTATGTTCTGGCAGATGACTTGGGATTATGGTCGATGGAACCGCTATAAGTTTACAGGATTCCTGGCCACTTCTCCTTGGGACGGGGACCAAGATTCTGAGAAATATTCATTCTTTGCTAAAAATGGCCGCTACCTTACCTCACAACCTCAAATCCTCTATGACTTAGGTTATGGCCTATGGGGAAAACAGAATCGCTTAGAAGTTGGTGTTGAGTATGCTTACTTCATCAACCGCTTTCAATTAAAAGAAACAGATGAAATGTGTCTTCAGTACATGGTGAAGATGAGTTTCTAAACCCAAAGACCTTGAGTAAAACTTAAAAACAGTCCCACCAATACGATGGCCGCAATGAGGGCCATCTTTTTTTCACCATTTTTATAAAATAACATAACAGAGAGAAGCACTCTCAAAACCGGAAGACAAATTAAGAACCCAAGACCCAAGGTGGAAAGTATATTTCCCCACTCATCGAGCATCACAAAAAGTTGAAATGAATTAATAAGACTATAGCTTCTATAAACCTGAAGAGGAGTGAAAGGATCCTTACTCGGATTAAAGCTTAAGAGCCAGCCCGAAAAAATAAGCATTCCAGCAACCATCACACCACGGCCCAAAAATCGAGAAATTTTTAATTCAATTTTTTCAACATTTCTCATCCATTAATTCCTTTGAGAATCATTTGGACGGCCACTATCACCATGAGGCCAATAAAAGTGATCCTCAGTGAGGAGACCTTGAGTTTCGGCATGACTTTGGCCCCAAGCCACGCACCGATAATGATTCCAATGGCCACGGGAGAAGCTATTTCAGGCTTAATATCACCACGTAGGAAATAGGCTCCCGCACTGGCCGCAGCGGTGACACCAATCATGAAATTAGATGTTGCAGAGGACACTTTTAAAGGTGTTTTCATCACACCATCCATCGCCAGCATTTTAAAAATGCCGCTTCCAATTCCTAAAATGGCAGAAAAAATCCCCGCAAAGTACATAATAATAAGTCCAAGAGGCACCTTCTCAAGGTTGTACTTAATCCAGTTTCCACGCTCAGGATAAGAGGAGTGGAGTTGTAGTTTCTCCGCCCAAGGATGATTTTTTTCAGCAAGCTTTTCTTTCTTTTGCCTTAATGTCATGAAAGCGGAGAAAAGAAGAAAGAGACCAAAAGCGATAAAAAGTGAATTTGATTTTAGAGAAGTCGCGAGCATAAATCCCGTTATAGCTCCAAAGACAGTTCCGATTTCTAAAACCAGGGCAAGCCTAACATTGGTTAAGTGATCCTTGAGGTAACTTGAGGCAGCTCCAGAGGAGGTGGCTATAATTGAAATGAGACTGGCCGCCACGGCATAACGAATATCGACTTTAAAATAAAGTGTTAAAATGGGAACAATGATGACCCCACCACCTAGCCCAAGAAGGGATCCAAAAAAACCAGCGATGATGGATGTTGGAAAAAGAATAAGAGCTAACATCTTTAGATGCTAGCTCTAGTTAAGTGATAAAGAAATAATTAAAGCTTAACGCACTTACAGTCTTTCGCTTTTGGTGGATGCCCTTTAAATTTTTGACATGCTTTCATTGAGTCGAAAGCTACTTTAAAAGGAAGACAGGCAAACTGGGCTGGTTTTGGTTTGTCTTTGATTTTACCTTGAGCAAAGGCTCCAAAAGAAAGTGAAAGAATAAATAGACCAATACTAAGTTGCTTCATTGAAATCTCCATGAAAAAGTCGCTTCAAGCAACTCATCGTCATAATAGATGATTTAATTAAGCAGATTTAATATTCGGTGGGGAGCCCTTCCCTGAGATGCATGATATTTCCATCATGGTTAATTTTCCAAATATCTAATTTGCTAGGCCTTAGGGGATCTAACTGACTGATGGCATAAGCCTCTAGACCCCATCTCGGATCATAACAATCCTTAGATTTATAACTTGAAAATTCAGTTTTAATTGATTTCAAGGCTTCACTCGTAAGGTGTTCGTAAGCCTCCGGATACAGCTCAAGTGAGTTTGCTTTTTTACTTCCAGAGCATGCCTTCATAAATCCAAAGACGTAGTAATAGAGATGTTGAGCTGGAGTATTTTTTAAAACAACTTCGATATCAAAAGAGTAGGAGTTTATTTTAGGATCTTGTTTTATTTTTTTTTCAGACATCAAAAGACTATTGAGAAGAACTTTAGCTTCCGCTTGAACCATTTTCGCCCGAAAGAAAATAGAGAGTACTCCAGGCAAGAGCTCGCAATCATCCTTTGAAAGAGGTGGTGTACATTTATTGATTAAGGTGAGTTTGTCTTGGCACGCCATTGATTTAGGATCTGTACAATCATCGGGTAATTTTTTGACTAAATCTTGGGCGACTGATGATAAAAGTTTTTTTCCTTTTTGGAGAGTTTTACAGACTTCATGAAGTCCATAGTAGCATGAGCGTCTAAAATACAGATGCGAAAGATCTTTCTTTCCCGCATCTTTCATCAAACGACCTAGAGAGCGGCAAGCGAAGGGTTCAAATCTGTCACATGTTGAATTAAGAAGACGGATACCCTGTTGAGACTTTTTCTTTGAAATAAGCGACATCCCTGCAAAGGTGCAGCCGATTTTAATATCTTTCGAGCACAAAGCTTCACTAACGAGGAGAGCATTATCCCAGTTTTCATTTTTCACATAAAAGGCTGCAAGTTTCTCACATGCAGTAATATCTTTATTTCCACAAAGTCGCATAAGCTCTTTCTCTAAAGGAGAAGAAACAGTTTGCGCAAAAGTCGACAGGGCCATTAGGTTAAATAAAATTAAAAGAAAAGTAGTCATGAAAGATATCCTCTTATTCAACTATCTTAAAGAGTGCATCCTTATTTGTCATGAAAAGAAAATATTTTGCGAGGCCCTTTGCCTCGCAATGGGATGGAGATAATAAATGTCGTGTTGATTTTTAATTAACTTTAGCGAGAGCGTGCTCTAAATCATTTTTTAGATCACCAACATCTTCAATGCCTACAGAAAGTCGAATAAGGTTATCAAAAATACCTAGAGACTCTCTCACTTCTTTTGGAATTGAAGCATGGGTCATGATGGCCGGATGATCGACTAAACTTTCTACGCCACCTAAACTTTCAGCGAGAGCAAAAAGTTTTACATTCTCTAAGAAAAGGCGAGACTCACTCAACCCACCTTTGAGGAAAAATGTGATCATTCCCCCAAAGCCTTTCATTTGTTTTTTGGCGAGGTCATGTTGAGGATGTGACTTCAGACCTGGATAAACAACCTTTTCAACTTTAGGATGATTTTCTAGATAGGATGCAATTTCCAAGGCATTTTTTTCATGGGCCTTCATCCTCACCGCAAGAGTCTTAAGACCTCTTAAAACGAGCCAGCTATCAAAAGGTGATTGGCATGGGCCGATAGCGTTTTGATAGAAAAAAAGTTTATCTCTCAATTCTTGAGAGTTCATCATAATAGCACCACCGACAACGTCAGAGTGCCCATTGATAAATTTTGTCATGGAATGAAGAACCATATCCGCTCCGTGATGGAGGGGATTCTGGAAATAAGGACTCATAAAAGTATTATCAACAACCACAAGGGCCTGTACTTTTTTTGCCAAATCAGAAATGGCCTTAATATCAGAAATTTTTAGAAGAGGGTTCGTAGGCGTTTCAAGCCATATGAGAGCTGGTTTAAAATCTGAGATTTCATTCTCTAGATTTTTTAGATTCGTTGTATCGACAAATTTATAGTGATGAATATCTGGGAAAACTTTTGAAAACAAACGATAGGTTCCCCCGTAGACATCATCTCCACAAAGGATTTTTGAGCCCTTTGGAAGCATATGCATAATAAGACTTGAGGCGGATAAACCGCTGGCCGTGACTAAACAGTGATTGGCACCTTCAATCGAAGCAAGGCATTCTTCAAGACGCGTTCGGGTAGGGTTATGTGAGCGAGTATATTCGTAGCCCTTATGCTCACCAGGTGAAGATTGCACATAGGTTGATGTTTGATAGATAGGTGGCATGATCGCTCCAGTTGTAGGATCAGGTTCACCACCAACATGAATAACTTTTGTTTCAAACTTCATTTCTTTCATATCGTCTCCATTAACTCTTTCATTTCATAAGCTGCGGCCAGTGTTGAAAGCCGTGCAATAACTGAATAGACGGCTTCTTTAATTTTATGATCACAGTCTTGTTTGATATCAGATAGACAAAGTTTCTGATAGACCATCCCTTGGGCATTCAGATTGGCCTGAGTCCCTTTGAGCGGGTTGGCCCGCATAAAACCACCAGAGCTTTTTCCATTCACAAGGTAGATTGTCACTTCAGCCGGAGCATCATGACACTTGAGAACAGTTTCAACTCCTTCTTGAATAAGAATTGAGGTAAATTTAATTTTATTTTTACCAATATCCATTTTATTTCTTACTTTTCTATTCATGTTGATGATTTCTTCACCAGAAGAAACAACAGAAATTCCCATCCCGTAAGTGCCTTGTGAAGCTTTCACAAAAACGGATGACTGCTGAGGAAGTTCAGCGAGAAGTTTATCAACTTCCTGGGCCAGTTGGTCTAGGCCTTCTTTGGCGTTAAAATCAATACCTTCTACAGCCGTAAATTTAGCCTGAATCAAATCAGGATTGATTCCAAATACATTTGAGAATTCATCCGCAATTTTTTTATAGCATGAAAAATGGTGATTTTTTTGTCGTCGATACCATCCCACAAAGGGTGTCGGAAGAACTTTCGTCTTAATAGTTTTCCAATCAATATTGAATGGGTTCGATTGATCGTTATTAAGAATAATGAGATCAAATGTCGTCTTTTGATCAATCAAATGAAATTCACCATGCTCTTCACGGGCCTCATAAATTTCAAGGTGAAACCCTGATTGAGATTCCAACTCTATTTTATGAGCATTGGCTTCGACAAAAAGTTCGTGATCAGGAGTAAAAATAATGACCTGAACTCCCGCCATCTCAATCGTCGATTTGAGTTTATAAAGATGATCAAGATAGAATTTATTTTTGGTATGAGATTCAGGGATAAGACCAACCACCTTCACTTTGCCTGCTTGATCAAAGACTTCTTTAAAGCGGTCAGAGCAGTGAAGCAGATCCTTACTGCAAAGATTATTAAATCCGGCGGGGTACATATTATGATCAACCGGAGCAAATTTAAAATCGCTCTCACGAATATCGACACTAGATGTGAGAGGCTGGGGGAGTTGGGCTTGGCGCTGGTCAAGCCAAGCGTTGACCTCATTCCAGTGATGGCAAAAAAAATCTTCAAGTTCGGCTTTGGTCGAAATCTTATGCGCCATATTTTTTCCATCTCTCAGTTAAAAGTTCTACATGATCAACAGGATCTTTACTCATGACTTCAGGGAACTCTAGGATCACGGCAAAGTCTTCTCTTAACTTCAATTTAAGCTCTTTTTCTCTTCCTTCAAGGGAAGCCTTAAGCTTGTTTAAATTATTTTCAGTGGGAAACCATTCCTTCATTTCTTCTTCAAGGCATTTATTGAGCACTAGGAAGTGATCCTGATGAATGAAGTGAGTTGCATGAGATTTCATTTCGACCGCTTCAGCCGCTTTGCCTTGTTCGACTGATGTGACTAAAAACCAGTTGCATTCAGTTCTTGATTTAAGGCGATCTTGTAAGGCCAGTCCTTTCATAAAAGCATCTTTGGATTGATAGATCACTTGAACGGCTTCAATAAAGTCATCAATAAATTTAGCATCAGTCACTTTTTGCAGATAACTTAATAATTTTTTCATCCCGCCAGAAATAACTTTATTGATGAGGCCAAGACCAAACATTTTTTTTCCGGCCTTAGCAGTTTTAGATCCAATATAACTAAAAATTTCAATAAAACTTTGATCAAAAAAGGTTCGAATTTTACTAATCCCTTCTAGAAAATCTAGAAAATGAGATCCTGGAGGCGTGTCTAAAACGATGACTTCATAGTTTCCAGTTTCAAATTGCATCTGAACTTCAACGAGTGACAGTATCTCATTCATCCCTCCATAGGGTTTGGAGAGAATTTTGACGATACGATTCGCAGCGAGATCTGGAGTTTGGTATTTCTGAGACATTCGTTGAATTGTTTTTTCTGGCGACATTAACAGGGCATCGAGAGAAATATTTTTAAATTTTACTGGAGTCACTTCACCAATTGAGCTTGTTGAAAGACCTAAAAGATCTTTAAGTCGTCGAGCTGGATCGATGGTAACAAGTAAAACTTTATGCCCCTTTTGGGCCAATGAGAGGGCGCGTGAAGTTGCAAGAGTTGTTTTTCCAACTCCTCCTGTTCCGCAAAAAATTTCAAATGATTTGGTTAAAATTGTCACTTGAGAATTCTATATGAGTTTTGAAAGAGAACCTACTAATTCCATCTCAATTCCTTGAGAAAAGGGTTCTAGTGAGTGGGGGAGAACGCAGAGCATCTCTGTTTCATGCTCTTGGATAAGATCTTTTTCATTGAGCGCTTTTAATTTTAACCCGGCCGGTAAATCTGAAAGATTTTGATCAACTAATGACCACAAGCAATTGTTCACAGTGATATTGACCTCCACTGGACTTCTTTCTTGGATGCCACTTTTGAGCTCAATCGCTTCTTGCCAAGACATTTGACTCGCTAAACTGATCACATGAATTTTGGTGTAGTTCGGGTCATTCAAACGAGAAAGCATTTTGTGGGTGTCTTCAAAAATCACACCTGATTCAAAAATGTGTTGAAAATTTGTAGTGGACTCTACCATCGTCAGTGCGTGCCCTGAAGCTGGAGCATCTAGAACGACGATCAGATTGGGATTTTCTTTGCCGAGCTCAAGAATTTTTCCCAAATAAATAAGATAATTAAAGCCCGGTATCATATTCACGAGCGCCCTAAAGAAGGGAGTTTTAACTATCCACCCTGCGATCATAGAGGAGTTGAGACGGCGTTCGATATATCCTTTAGCACACTCTTCTAGATCAAGATAAACTTCTCTGATCCCATTGATCTCTCTATCAGAGTTTCTTTCATCATGGTTTTCACTAAGAGATTGGTTTTTAAAAGTAAGATAGATAACTTCGTGATTGAGTGTTTTTAGATAGTGAACAAAGGCTTTGCTAAGTGTGGTTTTTCCCACGCCGCCTTTGCCGGTAAAAATGTAGAGGCGACGTGGAGTTTGACTCATTAGAAAAGATACATCCCAGTGATAAGGAGTTTAAAATAATAACCCTTGATATCAGAACCTGAGTCTTGTTTAACCGTAAAGGGCCAATGCATTTGACCCAATAGACCAACAACGAATTTATCATTAAGTTTGAGGTCTGCTCCGCCCCCAAAATTTATTCCGAATGTTACTTTCTGATCAGACCATTCATGGCTTCCATTGACTAATCTTTTGGCCTGAGGTGCGTAGAAGCCTAAGCCTCCAAGAATGTACGGTGAGAAGCTATCGTACTCAACAACCTTAGCTTTTATCGAGCTCGTGAGACCCATAATTTTCATTCTTTCATTCTGATCTTTGTGTTCAGATATATGGGCATTAATGAGAAGATCAAAAGAGTAGCTGGCAGCATAGGAGTAAAAAAGGTCTGCCGTAATTTTATCCTCGCCATTTTTACCATAGTTACCCATGAGAAAAGTTTCTCCAAGTCCAAACCCAAACCCATGTTGATGAAGTGTTCTGGATGTTGATGTTTCGGCCTGAGAACTTTTAAATTCTGGCTCTTCAGGATTCTCAACAGGCTTCTCTTTGAGTTGACTCTTAGTATTCGGGGTCTTGATTTTAAAGGCTGGCTTCGAAGAATCCGCTTGGGCTAGAGAAAGGGACGGTCTAAAAAAACTCATGGCCATAAAGGCCATGAGTATCATGCTAATTTTTTTTTTACTCATGAACCTAGATTAGTTCAGAGTTGTTGAATTTTCCATAGAAGAATTCAAGTTTGTTGCCATGAAAGGCATAGCTGTTTCAACAGCAGCAGGAGTTTCGAAAGTAAGGTTTAGTTTACCTTCTAGGGCCTGGATGTAACCAGTAAGAGTTCCTTCTTCAGAGCGGATAACACGCTTAAGAAGCTCAACATTACCTGGCTTAAGAGACTTTCTTTCTTGATCAAAAAGAAGTTGGATTTGAGTCATATAAGTGATGTCATTTTTAGATTTATTGTCGATCACTTGGATTTCATGACCTTCACGGATGATCTGAGCAATTTCTTCTAAAGTTACGTAGCAGCTTTGGAAAGTGTCGTAGAGCTTGCGGTTCTGGTAACGCTTGATGATACGTACGTCTTTCATGTTATTCCCCTATTTGTGGTTTATACCCTTTTAAATCATTTACAAGGTATATTAGTTAATAATTTGTACACGTGGTCATGAATCCAGGCCCAAAGAACTTTTGTTTTTGCGCAATGGCCATAACCAAATATTCGTGAGGGGTTTTACTAATCCATATCAAACAAGTCAACCCAGTCAGTCAAAAAAAATTCTTAAGGAAAAAAATTCTTCCTTAAGATGGTAAAATTTTCCTTAAGAACCTCTTAATGATTACGTTATTTCAGTACTTTAGGGCTTTTACTGACGAAGGCGTCAATCACTTCCTTTAAGTCTTTTTTTCTCAAAACCTGCTGCTTTTAGCCGAAAAGGAACTCATAAGGCCATCGGATAGGCCATTTTTTTGACAGGATGCTTATGAAAGTTTCATTAATCAGCAGTTTTGTTTTTTACCTCTTTTTAACAGGCTGTGCCTCTAGGCCTGCAAAAGAAACCCAAAATATCGCAATAAATCAGCAAGAATTAAAGAAGTCCCTAGAAAATGTATCTTCAAATCTAGAAAAATATATTCTCGAATCAAAAGGTGATAAAGGCACGCTCAGTCTGATAGGGGGAGATCTTTTTTTAAAGGCTAACATGTCTCTTCTTGATGGAGATTACCTAACCGCCTCAGCGCTTTTTAAGCATGTGGCCCAGATCGCTCCAGAAGATGGGTTCATTCAAAAAAAATATGCCATTAGCTTGATACGTCTTGGTGATCTAGAAGAAGCAAAAGTTGTGCTAGAGCGACTTTATGACCTCCAAAAAGAAGAAAAAGTCGGAATGATTCTCGCAGGTGTTTATTCAGGCTTAGATCAAGATAAGAAATCTAAGGAACTTTATCAAAAGTTGCTAGTTCAAAATCCTAAAAACGAGGACGCTTGTGTATTTCTCGGAAAGAGCCTTGCTCTTGAGAAGAAATTTAGTCAGGCCGTATCACGATTAAAGTCCTGCGCCGCTGCCAATAAAGAAAGTGGTATTTATCACTACTACCTTGGAAAACTTAGCGTAGATCAAGGTCAATTGACTGCAGCTCAACACCACTTTGAACAATCTTTAAAGAGGCAGCCTTCACTGAGTCAGTCTGCGAGTGCACTTGGCATAATCCTAGAAGACAAAGGGAATTTCAGTTCTGCTGTTGATGTTTATAAAAAATATCTAGGCTTACATCCGAATGACAGCGTCATCCTCAATAGAATGGTTCAGGTTCTTTTTGCCAATGAGAAATATGCAGAAGTTATTCCTTACGCTGAAAAATTAAGTGACTCTGAACCAGAAAACCTAAATTTAAAAGTAAAACTTGGTGTTCTTTACACTGATGCTAAAAAATATTCTCAAGCAGTTTCAGTCTTCAAGGATCTCCTTTCTGTTGCTCCAGAATCTGATAAAATACTTTATTATCTAGGCGCGATTTATCAAGAAATGCATGAGTATCAGCTGGCGATTGAATATTTCAATCAAATTCCCTCTACGAGTGGACTTTATGCAGATAGCTCTATTCAAATGGCCAATATCCTCTCTACCTTGGCGCAAAATGAATTTGCATCGACTGAAGATAAAAAATGGCAGTCAAAATTTCTAACCTTCATTTCCTCAAAATTTGAAGAACTCAAAGAAATGCGAATTGAATTAAGCGTCATTAAGGCAGGCTTCTATGAAGGCATTTCTCAATTTAAAATGGCTATGGAAGTGATGATGGTTGTTCAAGATGAGAAAGGTTTTTCTACAAATCATAAATTTTATCTGGCGAGTCTTTATGAGCGAGAAAAGAAATTTGAGGAGTCGGCAAATCTAGTTCAAGAAATAATTGATTCTGAGCCTAAAAATGCCCATGCCTGGAACTTCTTAGGATATTCGCTTTTGAATAGAGGTATCGATTCGGATAAAGCTTTTAAATATATTTACAAAGCTCACACCATGCAGCCTCAGGACGGCTATATCAGAGATTCTTTAGGATGGTATTATTATAAAAAAGGGCAAATTAAAAAAGCCCTAGTACATTTACAAGCAGCTTATTCAAAAGTTCCTGATGACATAGAAATTCTTAAGCATCTGGCGATTATACATTCAGAACTTGGGCAATTTAAAAAGGCGAGAAGTTTTCTTGAAACTGCTTTAAAATATGCAAAATTACCAAGTGAAAAGGAAAGCTTAAGTTTATCTCTTGAGAAATTGGAGTCTGCTCGATTACCAGCTTCAGACAAGTAAAAAAATCATGTTTAAATTTATTTGTTTTATACTTCTCTTTTCATCCTGTGCTTCAGTTGTAAAAGATAATCTTGGCGATAAGGAGATTCCTGAGTTGCTTAAAGCACTCAATGGAGAGGGAGAGGGGAGAGGCCGCGTAGGCTTAAATCAAAATAAATATAGTTTTAGTTTTGAAGCACTTCTTAATGATCAAAAAGATTGGATATTGGCCGTTTCTTTTCCATTTCATGGAGAAGAAGTTTTACAATTTAAAGATATATCAAAGTCTTATGGATCCCAACCTGGGCATCAGCGTTTTGAAAAAAGAATTGAGATGGGAATAAGAAATTATTTAGTTTCTCATGGAGAGTCTCCTACACTCACTCAGCAATTTATGCTTGAGCTAAGATCCCTGATTAGAATTTTAATGCATCAAAGATTAGGTTTAGAATTGATTCACCAAGCGGATGGACAAATAAAATTGGATCACATTTATCAGGCGAAAAAGAATAAAGGGTATTTTTCTATAAAAAAACTTATCGGAAACTCTCATGAAATAGAGCTCCGGGCCTCCAATCTTACTGATTCTTTCTTCAAGCGAACTGATATCTTTTTTTATTCTCAAAACTCATCTAAAAAAGATGATGCGATTCTCTCTTTAGAGCTCTATTGGAATTAAAATAAAAGAATAGTTGACTGAGTTGGTGGCAAAAAGCACCTCTTGTCAGGAATTAACTGTTTTTGTAGTGATTAAATTTCGGATCAGCATACAATAAATGTTATGCAAATTGAGGAGATTTAGAGCTATGAAAGCTGCAGTATTATTGATTGGGTTGTTATGTCTTATCATTTCTTGTTCAAAAGATCGTAATTTTGATGAACGAGAACTCCATCTTATTTCTCCTGAAAAAATTGCTGGCTTTGATCCTATTCAGGCTTCAGATATGTATTCTGGAAATGAAATTGGTAAAGTTTATGAGGGCCTTTTTGAATTCCACCCGCTTAAGAGACCTTATGAGTTGATGCCAAATCTTGCTGATGCACTACCATCAGTGAGCGCGGACGGACTCACTTATACAATTAAATTAAAGCAAGGTGTCTTATTTCATGATAGCCCTGCATTTAAAGAGGGAAAGGGACGTGAACTCAAAGCAGATGACGTCATTTATTCAATTAAAAGGCTCGCGGATCCAAAACTTCAGGCCAAAGGTTGGTGGCTTCTCGACGATAAAATTATTGGTCTTAATGAGTGGAGAGAGAAAAATGTCGCTGCTCCTGCAACCACCTACGATGAAGAGATTGAGGGATTGAAGAAAATTGATGCCTTGACTGTCGCTTTCAAATTAAAAAAGCCTTATCCCCAGTTTCTTTATGCTCTTGCGATGCCCTATGCATTTATTGTTCCCAAAGAAGCCGTGGAACATTTTGGGAAAGAATTTCTCAATCATCCTGTAGGAACGGGTCCTTTTATTCTTCCTGTATTTCAACAGTCAAACCGGATTGTTTATACAAAAAATCCAACATTCAGGGAAAAACTTTATCCTTCTGAAGGTGAAGAAGGTGATGATAAAAGAGGTCTTCTTGCTGATGCTGGAAAAAAGATTCCTTTAGTTGATAAAATCATTGTTGATATTATTGTTGAATCTCAACCCAAATGGCTTTCCTTTCAGAAGGCCCGAGCTGATCTTCTTGAGATCCCAAAAGACAATTTTGATTCGGCAGTTCTAGGTGGAAAAGAACTTGCACCTGAACTCAAAAGTAAAGGGATTCGACTTTTTGCGAACGCACAACTTGATGTTACTTTTTTTGCTTTTAACCATGACGATCCACTTTTTAAAAATAAAAAACTTCGCCAGGCCATGTCCATGGCATGGGATAGAGGTGAGGCCAATAAATTATTTTATAACTCTGCAGCAGTTGAAGCACAAAGTGTGATTCCTCCTGGTCTTGGTGGATATCGAAAAGAGTTTAGAAATCCATTTATAAAATATGATCTTGATATGGCCAAAAAACTTCTTGCAGAAGCTGGTTATCCAAATGGTAAAGGTTTACCGGCCATAACAATCCAAACGAGAAATGAAACTGTTTCTCGCCAAATTATCGAGCATTTTGCAAAAAATTTAGAAAAGATAGGGATCACAATTAAAGTTGGGATGAATACATGGCCTGAACTCGTTAATAAGGTCACTAAGCGACAACATCAAATGTACACAATGGCCTGGGGAGCAGACTATCCTGATGCTGAAAACTTTCTCGGACTACTTTATTGCCCGAATGCATCTCCAGGATCGAATGGCTCGAATTACTGCAATCAAGATTTTGATACATTATTTAAAACTGCAACTCTTTTGCAAGATGGACCAGAGAGATCTGCATTTTATGAAAAGTTAAATGAAACTGTGGCCGTTGATTCTCCATGGATTTTTGGATTTCATCGGACTAAATTCTATCTTTCACAGGCCTGGCTCAAAAATTTTAAATTCATGGAATTTAACCATTCACAGTTTCAATACTTGAATGTTGATCTCGAAGTTAAAAAAGAATTGAGTAAGAAGTTCTAAAGGATTTAAATGACCAAATATATCATCCGAAGACTTCTTTACATGATTCCAGTTCTTCTGGGTGTGAGTCTTATTATTTTCATCCTTTTTAAATTAGTCTCTGGTGACCCGACTGCTGTTCTTTTAGGTAAAAATGCTACGGCAAAACAAATGGCGGACCTGCGTGAACAGCTGGGTCTAAATAAATCACTTTGGCTTCAATATTTGGATGTCGTAAAGTCAGCCTTTACCTTCGATTTTGGTTATTCTTGGTCAACGAAGCAGGAGATTTCTAAAATGATTCTCCAAGGTGCCTATCCATCCCTGTGTCTCTCAGTTCCAGCTTTTGTCATATCCACTGTGCTCTCCCTTCTTATTTCTTTGGTTGTGGCTTACTACAGGGGGAAAGGGATTGATTTATTTATCAGAGTTTTTTGTATTGCTGGCATGAGTATCTCGGCCCTCGCTTATATTTTATTTTTTCAGTGGTTTTTTGCTTTTAAGCTTGGATGGTTTGAAATTTCTGGATTCGAGGCTGAGTTTCCGTTTGTGATTTCCTATATTGCGTTACCTGCTATTATTTGGATTGTTTTAAGTATTGGGCCTGACGTGAGATTTTTTCGGACAGTCATTTTGGATGAGATTTATCAGGACTATGTCCGAACCGCTAGGGCCAAAGGATTGCCAGAAGTCACGATTCTCCTTCGTCATGTTTTAAGGAATGCTCTTATTCCTATCATTACTTATGTTGTGATTCAAATTCCCTCACTTATTTTAGGCGCCCTTTTGCTGGAGAATTTTTTCAGTATTCCAGGTTTAGGTGGGATGACGTTGAATGCGCTAAATTCTTCAGATTTTCCAGTGATGAAGGCGATGGCGATTCTTTCAAGCGTTGGTTACATTATTTTTGGATTACTTTCAGATATTTTATATACGTTGGCCGATCCAAGAATAAAGTTTAATTAGGATTTTATGAAATCAAATTCTTTATGGAAGGATGCTTTTTACAGACTCTCAAAAGACAAGCTTGCCTTGTGTGCGCTGTTTATTGTCGTCATTTACTTTTTAGTCGCCGTGATGTCTGGAGCAGGATGGATAGCCTCATCCTGGTCTCAAGAAGTAGGCGCCTCAAATCTTGCTCCCTCACTAGATCATTTATTTGGAACAGATATTTTTGGAAGAAGTGTTTTTCAAAAACTGATAAGAGGAACACAGGTTGCCATGTCAGTGGGAGTTGCCGCTGCAGTCATTGCGATACCGATTGGTGTTATCTTAGGCGCACTGGCCGGTTACTTTGGGGGATGGGTTGATGATTTTGTAACCTGGCTTTATACGACTTTCTCATCTGTCCCAAATATCATGCTGCTGATTTCGATTACCCTCATTTTAGGTAAAGGCATTTTTTCCGTGTATGTTGCTCTTGGGGCAACCAGCTGGGTCAATCTTTGTCGCCTCATTCGTGGAGAAGTGATGAAGCATAAAGAAAGAGAATATGTTCAAGCGGCTGGGGCTATTGGTGGAGGACATTTTAGAAAACTCTTCCGGCATATCCTCCCCAATGTTGGACATATCATTATCATCAATACATCGATGCAATTTCAGGTTGCGATTAAATCAGAAGTCATTCTTTCTTATCTTGGATTAGGTGTTCAGGGAGAGCCGAGTTGGGGAACGATGATTGATGATGCCAAGCTTGAACTCGTCAGAGGTGTTTGGTGGCAACTCGCCGGAGCAACGATTGCCATGTTCTTAATTCTACTCGCCTTTAATATTCTTGGTGATGCATTAAGAGATGCTCTAGATCCAAAACTAAAAGGGAAATAACGATATGTCATCTCATTCAATTTTATCTGTAAAAAATTTAACGGTTGAGTTTCAGACGAGTGAAGGACTTTTAAGGGCCGTTAATAATGTTTCATTCGATATTCCACAAGGTAAAACAATAGGGATCGTTGGTGAATCTGGTTCAGGAAAGAGTGTAACATCTCTTGCTGTTATGGGGCTTCTGCAAAAGCCTGCGGCCAGAATTCCCAATGGTGAGATTTATTTTAATGGGCAAGATTTACTTAAGTTTGATGAACAACAAATGCGTTCCCTTCGAGGCAATGACATTTCAATGATTTTTCAAGAGCCCATGACGAGCTTAAACCCTGTTTTTAAAGTGGGCGAGCAAATTTCAGAAGCACTAAGAGTCCATAAAAATCTCTCTAAAAAAGAAGCTTGGGATAAAGCTGTTTATTTAATGAACCAGGTTGGAATTCCTAAACCTGAATTAAGTGCTCATAAATATCCTCATGAGATGTCTGGTGGACAAAAACAACGTGTGATGATCGCTATGGCGATTTCCTGCGAGCCTAAGCTCCTCATTGCTGATGAACCAACAACGGCCCTTGATGTGACAATTCAAAAACAAGTTTTAGAACTCCTTCAAAAGCTGCAAGCAGAATATAAAATGAGTATGATGTTTATTACTCATGACCTTGGGGTGATTGGTGATATTGCTGATGATGTCGTCGTAATGTATCGATCTAATGTGGTTGAGAAAAATCACGCAGAAACTATTTTTCAATCTGCTCAACATCCCTATACAAAAGGTCTACTTGCCTGCAGGCCTAAATTAGGTGCAAATCCAAAACGTCTACTCACTGTCAGTGATTTTATGACCGATTCTGGCGAAGAAAAAATTGTTCCAGTAGAGCGAGTCCAAGTTTTTGATAAGGAGATAGAGCTTAAAGAATCGTCTCCAGTCTTACTTGAAATTGATCAGCTGGTGACACAATTTCCCATTAAAGGCGGGCTTTTTGGAAGGACCGTTGATCATTTTAAGGCCGTTGATGGAGTCAGTTTTAAACTTAAAAAAGGGCAAACGCTTGGACTCGTAGGTGAATCGGGTTGCGGTAAAACAACTTTAGGAAGAAGTATTCTAAGACTTGTTGAGCCTTCATCTGGAAAAATTATTTATGATGGTAAGGATATTACCCATGTTCATCATGAAGAGTTACGACAACTGAGAAAGAAAATGCAGATTATTTTTCAGGATCCTTACTCATCACTTAACCCAAGAATGACGATTGCTGATATTTTAATGGAGCCACTTAATATTCATAAAGTTGGAGCAAATAAAAATGAACGCTTTGATATGGCCAGAGAACTCATCGAGAAGGTTGGTTTAAAATCGAATCATATGGGTCGTTACCCACATGAATTTTCTGGTGGGCAAAGACAAAGAATTTGTATTGCGAGAGCGCTCATGTTGAAACCAGAATTTGTTATCTGTGATGAATCTGTTTCGGCCCTTGATGTATCGATTCAGGCCCAAGTCCTAAATCTCCTTTTAGATCTGCAGCAGGAATTTGGTCTCACTTACATTTTTATCTCTCATGATTTGGGCGTCGTGAATTTTATCGCTGACGAAGTCGGTGTCATGTATGCTGGAAAAATTATTGAAATGGATAAGGCCAGCCGTATTTATAAGAATGCTAAGCAAGATTATACGCGATCACTTCTCTCAGCTATTCCGAAAGGCATCACTAAGAATTCGATGGCTCCCTTGATTTAATCTGGGGATAGGCGTTTAAAAACGCCCAATTATATTCCCTCATGACGAAGATCTCCGAGCTCTTTTCTCGGTTAATTTATCGTGAATTCTCCTCTGAATTAGATCTCAAACTCTAAGCATTTTAAGCCGATACATAGAGTGAAATATTGGGATTTTTATGAAAACCAAGCTCCAAAATTCAAAACCATTACAAGTCAAAGATTTGGCCAAAAAAGTCATCTGTGATGGGCATCTTTATTTTACGACCAAAGAAGGGCGGCAATTTTATTTATTAAGGCCTGGAATATTGATAGAAGAAGCCTTTATAAAAAAATATGCGGTGACTCAGACCACATTTGATCATGTTTCTGTGATTGATCCAATTATTCTTTCTCAATTTCAAACACTCTTAAAAGAATTAAAGTATCTTCAATTTGAAAAAGATTTACGTCAAAAAACAATTGAACTAGAAGTTTTTTTCAGAGAGACCTTTGCTCGCTCACATCATTTTTTAAATTTTGCACTGGCCTGTTATCAAGAATTTTGTGCTATTCCCAGACAAGAACTCCTAAGAATACATGAAACTGATATTTATCTTTTTAGGAAATCACTTTACTCAGCTGCGATGGCAGTCATCATCGCGATGACAAATGATTTTTATCATTATCCCATGATCAAAGATTTTTATAATATTGCTTTTGCATTAGACATAGGGCTTTGCCACGAAAATTATAGCTACTTTGTAGCCGAAGCTTGTAATCGAGAAAACGCTCAACCAGGATCTGGTCTAGGCTGGCTAGAGCAACAAGGCGCTTCTCCTCTCGAAATTAAAACATACTTAGGTCACCCTGAAAGAAGTTATAAATTTTTGCAAAATCAATCTGGACTCTTGGCTTACCCAGAACTCAAAGAAATCGTGCTTTACCAGCACGAACTCTCAGATGGAAAAGGATTCCCGCGAGGCTTACCGAGAGGGCATGTCTCAAGTTGGGAAGCCGTTGTGATACTGGCAAGTTCAATGGTTGATATTTGTGATGAATATAAATTTGAAACTGAAGTGATGAATTTTATCAAAGAATTTAAAAACGAAAAACTTAGACAAATTCCCGTACAACGGACTTATGCCAAATTATGTTTGAGTTTAGACAACGTCCAGATCGTTAAGGAGAATGCAAGCTAATGACTGAGGTCAAACAGCCCATCATTATTCTTAATCTTGCTGGTGAATTATCACCAGATCTTTCAAATTATTTCTCTGAAAGAGGAATCGTACTCATTTTGCCAGAAAATTCTAAACCTGATCAGGCCATAACTCATCTTTTAACAAAAAATGTTCAAGACTTTAATGGACTCAAGAATCAATATCAATGCCTCTCAAAAAACATAAAAATTATTTCGCTTTCACCAGTACAAGAATTAGAAGATTTTGTTGGGGCCAATGGTAAACTTATCCTTCAGGACATTTGGTTAACGAATGGATTTGGTCGATTCATTTTAGATAAATTTTTCCAAGATTATGGAGGAATTTCAATCTCAGATAGTTTTCCTGTCTTTAAAGAAAAGGGAGCTTTTAACGTCGCTAATCCTTTTAATACGGGTGAGTATCTCGATCGAATGGTTCATTCTGCCTTTGAAAGTGGAGTAAGTGCGCTTTCGATGAAGACATTTTTCGACCATATGATCATGTATCTCGCAGGTCTCAAAACGAAAGGGAAGGTTGGCCTTCCTCTTGAAATTACTTATGGTAACTTTGAAGATATCTTTGGTGTTCAGCTTCACTTCTTCTCCCAAGATTTAATTCTTGAAGATTTAACCATGAGTCTCTCGAGGCACGTCTCAAAGAAAGCCGAAGAATATCTTTTAAATGTGGCAGTCGATTCAAGTGACTTTTTTGATTTTACATTCCTTCAAGAGGTCAACAAAGCTGTCGTCACGGCCCTCTGGACAAAAGATGAGCGGATAAAGGTCGAGAATAGAGGCTTACTCATTAGTGAACTTTCGACAAATGCTCCCATTACTCAGTATCCCACAGAAGGTCTTACAACTTTTCAAACACAAACAGACCAAATTGAGGACCTTTCCAGTCGAATCGTTCTTGGCCAAAAATCAGAAGATAACTTCAATGAAATTGTTAAAGGTCGAAGTGATGAAATTGATGAAGTAAAAAGACTTTTCGGTACGGATGATTTTGGAGACGATTCTTTCAAGCAAAAAATTCAAGGCAGTCCAATTACTGATCTAGATGAAAATCAATTTATAAAAGGTTCAAGAGAGACAACTTCTGAAGGTCGTACTTTAGTCAAGGGGACTAAAGAGTTAGATGAGCAGAGACAAATGATTAGTGGCTCAAACGAAAAGAGTACATCTAACATGGTCTCTAAAACATTTGGCCGTAGTAAAGAAGAAGTGAAAGAACTTTTAAGCGTGAAATCTTTTAAGGATCCGATGCCGGAATCGGTGAAAAAGCGTTTCCTAGACCATCTTGCGATCTCAAATAAAACAATTGACGAGGCTTTTCAAGACGATTTCGAGGCTTTTAAAACGATAGAGATTGAGCAATTTAAAGAGCAATCAATATTTAACAGCGAAAAACATATTGTCGCTGCTGAGGCTCAAAAAGAAATTGAAGAGATTGTAAAGATTAAATCCTTTCAAGATCCAATGCCTCAAGTGTTTAAGAATCGTTTTCAAGATCATCTCGCATTATCTGATAAATCATTGAAAGAAGCATCACAAGAAGATTTTGAAGACTTTAAAAAACAAGAAATAGAAAAAGCACGTGATCGAGCTATCTTGAATGAGGATAAGTATCTTGTCCCTGATGCCGGCCAGAAAAAATTTGATGATTTAATGAAAATAAAATCTCTCAGAGATCCAATGCCTCAAGAGATTAAGAATCGTTTTCAAGATCATCTCGCATTATCTGATAAATCAATGAAAGAAGCTTCAGAGAAAGATTTTGAAGATTTTAAAAAACAAGAAATAGAAAAAGCCCGTGATCGAGCTATCTTGAATGAGGATAAGTATCTTGTCCCTGATGCCGTTCAGAAGAAAGTTGATGATTTAGTAAAAATAAAATCTCTCAGAGATCCAATGCCTCAAGAGATTAAAAAACGTTTCCTTGATTATCTTTCCACCTCAAATAAATCGGCCCAAGAAGCTTCAGAGAAAGATTTTGAAGACTTTAAAAAACAAGAAATAGAAAAAGCTCGTGAACAGTCTATATTGGTCCAGGATAAAATACTTGTTACAGATCATTTAAAAGCCGATCAGGGAGTTCCTGCTTCAGCTAAAGCACCTGGGCGAGATCAAAAGCTCATGGCACTTTTAGCTGAGAACGACGCACTGAAATCAAAAATGAAGACTCTTGTCTCAGAGGTGAAAATCCTAAAGGACTCTCGCACCCAGATGGCGGAAATTCATAAAAAAGCTTTGGAAGCAACGACTATTGCTACACATGGGCAATCTGATAATAAAGCGGATCTACTTTTAAAAGAGCAGATGCTTCAAAAGTTGAAAGAGCAAAAAGTCTTTGGTGATCAGGAAACTCGGAAATATGTTGAATTAATGGACCGGGAGAAGCAGACCTTAAGAGAGAGTAAGGAGCTTGAGAATAAGCTAAAAAAATTACAGATAGAATCTACCCAAAAAGAAAATTTTTTCACTCAAGAAGTTGAAAAATCACAGCGTCAGCTTAAAGCAAAAGATTTAGTTGTTCTAAAAACTAAAGAAAGCCTCATGAAAATTGTGGAGAAGAAGGATGAAGAACTGAAGTTCATGCAAGAAAAGCTCAATCAAACCATGCGAGCTTTAGAAAATGCAAATCCTCAGGCGCAAGCCATTTATGTTAAAGATCTTGAAAGAAAAGTTTCTAATTCTGAAAAGATGATTGAAATTTATAAAGAAAAAATTTCTCAGAAACCATCAATACAGACTGGAGATGAATCTCTTAAAGACGAGAATAGGAAGTTAGCCATATTAAACAATCAAATGAAGAATCAATTAGATGTTGCTAAAAGAGAAGTTTTAAAGTTGCAGGATAAAGTTTCTCAAGATAGTGCTCTTGTGATGGGTCTCAAGGCAGATAAGACAAAACTTGAACTCGCCGCTAAAAAAGCGAGCTTGGAAGTTAAAAAAGAAGAGTTAACAAGCAACAATCAGCCGGCGCTTGAAAATGAAATAAAGAAATTAAAAAATCTTTGTGACTTCTATGAAGGCCAGATAAAAGAAGCTCAGGCAAGGCAACGAGATACTGATGCCAAATACCAAGCTTCGCTCAAATTACAGAAGAAAGAAGTGATCGCCGAAGATTCAGGTAAGGGGAAAGTTGGTCAACTTGAGAATAATCTTCGTAAGTTGACCCAGGATTTGATGGAAAGCAAAAATCAAATGGCCGAGATGAAAAAAGAATCGACCAAATTAAAACAAGAAAAGATCGCTCTTCAGAATCAGCTGGATAATTTGAAAAAATCTACGGATAAGTCTAAAGGTGCGGCGCCCAAAAAGCCTGGATCCGGTGGAAAAGCAGCCTAAAACTAGATTTTTTCTTGCCAAAATTCTTTCTATACCTCATTATCAGACTCCTCTCACATACCTAGTTGCCCAGTTGGTGGAATTGGTAGACACGTTAGGCTTAGAACCTAATGCGCGAGCGTGGGGGTTCGAGTCCCTCACTGGGCACCAACTTTTTCCGAAAGGAATAAGTTAGTAAAAGTGTGAAAGATTTTTAAAAGCTCCGTCTCGCGCCGGGGCTTTTTTTTTGCCTTATTTCAAGTTCCTCCAAACTTAAAGTATTGCTCAAGATTAGCATCTAGATTCAGGTTGAATTGGAATTTAAAGTCTATGAGGATATTGATCGCTGATTATGGTTGTAATGTTAAAGATAAAGTCTTTTGGGGTCTCTTAGAAGAGAAATAATTTGTTGAGAAATCTGATTTAGTTCCTCGTCATTAAGAACCATTTGAATGCCTGGCGCCCATGGGTTTTTTCCATTAATGTCGTTCTCCGTATTAGCAAAAGCTAAAGTCACAATATTCTGGGAAAGAATATTCGTGAAGTGAACAAAACCAGAGCATATGCTAAAAATAAAGCTAGCTCCTCTATAGAAGTCTGCCGTTGCTCGCTCGACGGCGAATAAATTCACATCTGGATCTTGCGCAAATTCATCAAGATGACATTTTAAATGGTCTGGCCAGTAGGGTTCTAGTCTAGAAACATAAACTGTGAAGTGGGAAACTTTTTTCGCTCGTTTAATCTCCTCCAGAATCTTTTTAAAATGTTGTTCCACCTTCGATCTCTTAACATATTCGCCTGTGTTGAAATTAAAAATAACATACGGCTTTTTATCTAAAATCGATGAGGATTTTAATAGCTCAAGATCAGACTCATCCAGACGATATTTTCTTGATTCACCCCATAAAGCTTGAAAAACAATTTGGGCTACATCATACACTCCCTGGTCAGGATGGATGCGGGAGCATAAATCAGGATGGTTGATAGGAAAGAGCTCTTTGAAGTTCGTATCATCAATAGCAAATGTAAAATTCTCAAGACCCCAAGCAGAATTTTTGAATGGATTGCGCCAAAGAATGAAGTGCCATCCGTGTTTTTTAATTAAACTGACTACTTTTATGATAAACTTCATAGTTAAAACAGAAGCATCGTCCGCTGGAATCCTTTTTTGTATCAGCCTTCTGCGAATTGAACCACACTCAATGAAAACCAAGGAATTTGGCAGGCCATGTAACTTAAAAGTGGCCTCTAAGCAATCAAGCACATCACTAAACAATGATTCATCATCAAGTACTGCAGGAAGCTTTGAAAAGATGTACTTGTTCTTATTCAAAATAGAGGGAGCGGAATTGCAGACGATGACTTTTTTATACCGCTCTTGAAGGAAAGGTAGTTTCCCATAATTGAAGATGATTAAGTCTCCTAGTTTTTCACTAAGGGAGATTTCAAAATAGGCTCCCTCAGTCGGGAAGCCAGCGAATAAATCATCTTTAAATGGTTTAAATTGCTTCATTTAGCTTATCCAAAAATGGATCGAGTCGCTCAAAGTTCTCAGACTTTTTATCTAGGCTATCAACAATATCATCATGGATGTCGGCGAGTTCTGGCAGAGAATTTTGGTAGAATCCCATTCCGTGTAAGATGAGTACGTAGGCACGTAAATCCCAAGGGAATAGGAGGTCTTTTACAAATTGGATCCTATTTTCTTCAAGCTTGCCAATGCAGCCTTTTAAAATATTCAGCCGCTCTTGAAGAGAGGGAGGGGTCGGAATTTCACGAACATGGTTCCAGAAATCTGTGTCGTTACGTTTTGTTAGTTTGTAGTGGAGAAAGATAAAATCTCTCGTCGTATTATAGTAATTGCTCATAAGGCGATTGATCTCACTTGAATTGATCTCGTCCTTGAAATAGAGAGATAAGGCCTGGAGGCCTTTGCTGACAAATAGGAGTCCAGTTGCTTCAAGTGGTTCTATGAAACCAGAAGATAGGCCAATCGCCATGCAGTTTTTTACCATAGATTGTTCATAGTGACCGACTCGAAATTTTACGTGCCCAAATTTATAATTGTGGTCTTTAGGTAGATTCATCCGCTTGCTAAATTCATCATGAAGTGAGTCTGGAGTCGCAAATTGAGAAGAGAATACGTATCCAAAACCAGTTCGGTTATACGTCGGAATCTTCCAGCTCCAGCCAAATTTTTGGGCGCTGGATGTGGTATAAGCCTCTCTTACTTCTCCCTCTGCATAAGGTTTTTGTAGAGTGATCGCTTGGTCACAAATGAGGTATTTTGAAAAATCTACAAATGGTGTTTGAAACTCTTTTCCAATGATTAATGATCTAAATCCAGAGGCGTCGATGAAAAAATCCGCACTCACTTCGATACCATCATTACACAGGATCTTTTCTATACTGCCGTCTTGAGTGCGACTGATACCTTGAACTTCTGCATCGATGAGTTTGCATCCCCGAGAGATGCAGAGCTTTTTCAAATATGCCGCAACTAACTTACTGTCAAAGTGTAGTCCGGTGGCAACTCTTCTATCAGGAGAAAAAGCCGATCGTGAATTCTTTGCAAGGCGAGTATTGAAAAAAATATCATGGAATGGTTTAGGAGTGAGAAGAAGCTTGAAGATGTCTTCAGAGCTCATGCTATCAGCATAAAAAGGGTGCCAATATTCAGAATTCAATTCGAGCCAATCTTTGAATCTGATCCCATGCTTGAGAGAACCTTTGGATTCTCGGATAAATTCTTGGATATCAACTCCAGCATTCTCAAGAAGGTCTATAAAAGAATCAACTGTTCCTTCTCCCACGCCAATTGTTGGAATATTGCTTGGTTCTAGCAGCGCCAATTCAACTTGTTTGTCTTGTTTCTTGAATTGCTCCTGTAGATAGACAGCAGATAACCATCCTGCCGTTCCACCACCAACCACGACAAGTTTTTTTAATTTAGGATTCATGATTCCTCCATTGATTAATTAAGAGGGTGCTTACAGTCCCCAAACAGAGTTGGTCCACCGAACATCGACCGGGAACGTTCCATACAGGGAGATATACTTGAGGGTATATTTTAAACCGAATTGTCCATTCATCAATCCAGAATTTATCTAGGGACTCAGATTCAAGGAATATCCAGATGCAGTCCGGTGAACTCCTGCTAATTAAAAAATTAGTCAAAAAATCTAGGATCTCGAAATTTGGGTTATCTATTAAGCTATCAAAAAAGTTCCTTGCTAATATGACATTGAATTTCAGGGTCTTAGGGATCTGATCTAAACTATAGAACATTTCGTCTTGAAATAAACTCTGAGTCCTTTCATAGGCACTCCTTTCTGGCTCATACCCATAATACTTAAGTGCCGTATTGCTGGTGATCCATTTTCTATTTACACCTTGTCTCGTTCCTAATTCGAGAATTACCCGACCAGGCCGATTAATATCCTCAAAGAATGGGTTCTCCCGGAATTTAAGTGGAAAAGTATAGTTCATGTTATCAGGTCGATGGTAGTGAGGGCCTACAGAAAACATCATGAGATACCTCTACTCTTTTTGAAAAATTCCATGAACTCATCAGAAGTCTTTATGACATCCCAGGGGGTTCCCTGGGATGAGACTTTGCCATTTCTCATGAAAATAATTTTATCACTATAAATACTCAACTCCGGTCGATGACTAATCAGAATTATCAAAGTTTTTGGAAGAAATTCTTTTAAATGACTGACGATCCATTGTTCTGTTTGCGGATCTACTGAAGAAAAGCATTCATCCAAAACGAGGAGTCGAGGTTGAGCATAGACAGCACGTCCAAATAACAGTCTTTGGAGTTGTCCTGATGACATGGTCATAGACAGGTTTACAAGATTTCTATCGAGATAATCATCAAGTGATCTGTGCTCATCATTCCAAATGTTACGTAAGTATTCTATCAGTCTAACATGGTCTCCCGATTTTCTGAGTGTCATATTAGTGACTAGTGATTCCGGTAATACTGGATCATCTCCACTGAGATAAAGACAGAAATCAAGGATCTCTTGAATAGAATAATTGTCTGTTGAAATTGCTTTTTGATGTGAGCCCTCTGGAAATTGACCAGCTATGATTTGCACTAGGGTTGACTTCCCACTACCCGATGGCCCACACAAAAAGTGTAACCCTGGCCCTGTCAGACTTATAGAAATATTTTGGAGGGTTGGTTGGTTACTGACTCCAGGATAGGTAAAGAAAAGCTCTCTCGTGTCGATAGAATAATTTTCTGTAGTGCTTTTTGAGAGAGGTGCTTTTGATCTCTTAATTGATGGGTAAGTTTGTAGTCCTATTACTCGATCACTGAGAATTTTCTGGTCTAGTAGTTCAGCAGCCTGAATGACATAGTTAATGATAGCATCACTTGCTCCAACAGTGGTGGTGATAGCTACCATAATATCACCTACACCGAGCTTGCCTGAAAGATAGAGAGTGAGTGCCAATATCACAGTCAGTATGATAGAAATTTTTTCGACTGATTGAACGATAAAGCCCAATTGGCCATGGAATATGAGCTTGTTCTCTTCCTGTTTAAGATATTCTTCAAACTTGTGACTAATACGTGTTACAGCTTGAGGGAGAGAACGCATTTGAATAAGTGTACTTAGTCCTCTTAGGTATTCCGTCAGTATGTTTTCATAACCGTAGAATTTTTCAGTCTGTATCTGCGATAAATGAATTTGCCGATTTTTAAAGCGATAAATAACCCAGCCTTGAATCAACGTCGCAGCGGCGAGAATGAGGAAAAACTTAGAACTCAGTTCATAGAGTAGTACGCAGAATAGCAACAGAAGGAGAAGCCTTGAGGCGAAACGTCCTGGAATGCTAAAGAAGTTATTAACATATTTGCTTAGATCTTCGAATCTAGATAGGATGTCCTTTGGATTGATGAGTCTCTGATAGAAGGGGATAGTGTTAAGCATTGCAGATAGAAAACGGCTCCGAGAATATAGTTCCTTTATTGCTGTGATCCGAATACTCATCTTTTCGAGAAGGAAAGAGAGTAGGCTATAGATAATGGTTAGCAGTACAAGTAGTAAAATGAGTTTTTGGTACTGAGTGTTTGTGGCGTTTAAGAGTTTTTGAACAATCTTTCTGTCAATGTAGCTTGAGGCAGAGATCAGTATGACAACTGTAGAGAGTGCTGCGAATATTGTTTTGTAGTTCCAGTTAAAAGTCGTATCTCTGGTAATTTTAGAATCAGATAATTTAAATTGATTAAATCTCGGAACCATGATGAGGCAGTACCCTGACCAGTTTTTCTGAGCGACTTCTTTTTCGATGATCCTTTGACCCATACTTGGATCATTATAAATCAGTCTGTCTTTCTCAAACCTCGTTACCACGACGAAATGATAATCTGTCAGAGCAATGAAGGGGTGATCTCCGAAAGGATTACGATCAAAATTAGTTTTAATTATGGAGCAATCGTAATCAGTTGCATCTGATGCTCTTATTAACTCTGCAATGCTTGATCCAGCCATTGTGGGAAGAAGTAGATTCCTGAAGTGGTATCTTTCGATCTCTTGAAATTGCCGTGCCATCATTGTAAGGCAAGTTGCACCACACTCCATTTCATTTTCTTGTCTAAGCATGGGGAGAGTTCGTCTGCCTTGAAAAGCAGAGTTTTTTTTGTTGGCCATCTCAGTATGAATGAAAATAGGCTCTGTGAGTTTTATTGACTGAACTGCATCTTTATATGAGTCACTTGAAATAGATTCTAGTCTTTTGATAAATAGACAAATCTCTTCCCAAGTATTCTCTGTAAAATGATTTCGGCTTATCTCATCAACGCTTTGGGGGATCCTTATGCTTAAACTCGTATCTGGGCCCTTGAGTAGTGCCTGAAGGAGTTGAGAAACTGCAGTGGTACCGATTAGGTACTTCACATCAAGAATAAAGCGCTGGGTTTCTAAATTAAGTCCTCTCTCCTTAAGGCTAGAAGCATCATTTATCGGTAGGTTTTTATCTATGATGTGATTTATTTCAGCCGAGAGAAAATTAAACGACATGGAGAACTCCATCTCGTACCTCAGCTTGTTTGAAACCCAGGTTCTTATTTTCTTCTCTGTGATTTACATACAATATTGTTAGATCGGGAAAAAATTGTCTGATGGCTTCGAATATTAAGATCTCGGCTGAGGCATCGAGACCACTAGTTGCTTCATCCAGAATCATGACTCTTGGCCCTTTAAACAAGGCCCGGGCAATTAATAAGCGTTGCTTTTGTCCACGGGATATACCCTCGCCATTTGGTCCTAAACTAAATTGAAAATCTACATCATGTCCTAAATTTTCATAAAAACCAGTGAGACCCAATAAAAATCCTGCTTTTAATTTATCCTCTGGGTCAGTAGAGAAAAAATGCACATTTTCCTCTGGGGTACCTTTAAAAAGTGCATCGTGTACGGACACGTAAGTTACAAGTTCCTTTTGGAAGGTATTGTATGTTGCAAGAGAGTCACTCCAACTCATCTTTGTTACTGGCAATAGGCCGGAGAGCGCTTTCAGGATAGTTGACTTGCCCGCACCATTCTCGCCTTTAATAGCAATCCATTCGCCCGGATTAAGGTATAAATTAGAGGCTCGATAGGTATGGCCATTATTCCATCGATATTCAAGGTGATGAATGTGGATCGGTCCTTGTCCGATGGCCGATTTCTTTTCAATTTGAGCGTTGGTCATTGCTTCCAGTTTTTGGAAAATTTTATGGTTCATCTTGAGTGTTTGGTTGATAGAAATAATCCGAACTGGATAATCGGAGAAATTCTTAATGTTGCTCAAGCAGAAATTCATTACGAAGAATGCGCCAAAGGCTTCAGCTGCCGATAATTGACTTGAGTTATATTTCTCAAGAATTAACCAGAATCCTGTTATGTAAACTGTAGTGTTAAAAATAAAATAGATAAAATCCAATTTCGATTCGAAGATGAAAGCACGATACCGATCTCTCATCGACCTTGTCTCAGATCTTGTAAAAAGATTAAAAAGATAGCCACGAACCTTCAAAAAATTTGTAAATGGGATGATGGTGCTACCGGATGATTGCTTCTGGTACTTCTTTCTCTCAACGAGGTTCTGATAATTGATTCTCCTGGCAAGATAAGGAAGCGAAAAAAAGCAAATCCCGAAATTTAATAAAAGTGATCCCAAAAGAAGACTTACGAGCCCAGGAAAAAAGAAGCCAGCAGTTAGCCAGAAACTGGATATGGTAGTTGTAATGATAAGAGATAGAAACCCTGATGTTAAGAAAGCAATATCGGTTGCAACCTGTTCGGACTGCCGGAACCCCAAGAGATAGTCTCCATAATTTCGCTGCGATAAATAGTTCGAAGGGTTGAATACATAATCGCAAGAACGAGCGATCTCCGTGCGCTTTATGGATAGCTTAAATTTTGTTTCTATCTGGTATTGGTAATATTGAAGTACTACAACACTCATATAGCAGAGAATTAACCAAGCAAATGCAGGGATGCCAAAAAATGAAGCAGTGAGCGATCGATGTTGAATTATCTGGGTAACGATCAGAGAGGGAAATAGCGATGCCAACGTAACTAATAAGTCAGCAACTGTTAACTTGGTAATTGAATTTGCATGGACACTAAGTATTCGTCGAAATGCTTGTTTTATAGGAAAAAAAATACCGCCCCTCTTAGTTGAAATAGCTCTGATTGATGATTATCATAATCGTAATTCAGAATTAATCCTCCTACAATCTCAAGGAACCACATGCGTGCCTTACATCTAGAAATAAAGTCTTTGTTGGATCTTGGGAGCGAGGTACAGTACAAGGTAAGTTCTGATTTAACCGGTGAGTATGAAATTTTTATCTTCAAAGACCCTTGCAATGGTATTCCACCATTCGATCAGAATGACAAAATGCGCTATCTGTTTGGTAATAGTCGAGGGCTAGTGTCCACTACCTTCTATGTTCCGATAAAGGGTGGCATCGGTGACACCATTCTGGTTGTTGAGTTACTGCTTGAACTTCAAACTCTGTTAAAGAATAAAAACTTAGATTGTGAATTTATTTTAGAAATGCCTAGGGCGAGAGCCCTTCTTTTTAAGTCATTTCTCCAAGCATTGAATTTGGAAATCTCCATTTTCAACTCAGAGGACTTAGGGCCGAATACTGAATTTAGTTTTTCCTACCCATTAACTGTTTTAGAGGCTTCGCCCAATCCACACCGTGCGGATCAATTTAACTCCACCGATATTAGAAACTTTCTGTGGAGAAAGTGGGGATTTGGAAATTATGAGAGACCTGAGATTGCGCAAGATATTTTGACTGATTTGCGAATCATGATTGAGCAGGTTCAGCTTGGCGCTGTGACAGACACTCCCTTCATCCTTTTGGGTCCAGCTGGTTCTCAGGAAAAGATGCAATTATATAAATCTTGGAGTCCAGCCAGGTGGATTGATTTGATTAATAGGGCGCTTAATGAATTCACGGGGAACATTGTTATTTTAGATGATGAAGATCTACTAAATCATTTCCAGTCAAACCCGAGAGTCCTTTATCTCCGGCTTTCAGACTATCCGGTAAATGGTCTCAGTGTCCTTGGCCAGTTAATTCTTAAATCCGAGACATGTGTGTTCATCGATAGTGGTCCTGCCCATCTTGCAGGATTTCTTCAAAAAAATGCTATTGTTCTCTGGGGGCCTACCAGTCCTTTGATTTATGGACATCAAAACAATACCAATCTGCGCCTTTCGACTTGCCCACCTTGTAGTGCAAGTTCACGAATTAATTTTTGCATAGATCAAATCTGCATGTCAGAAATTACCTCCGATCTGATTTGGAAGTGCATTTCAAGGAGGCTAAATGAAGCAAAATAAAGTCCCATTCTTCATTTCAGTTCAGGAACAACAGCAGGATCTTTTATATAACGTCGACTATGGTGATGGACCTGAAGAGGTGCTTGTCTTTCGAGATCTCGCTCTTAATACGCAAGCTCTTCCGCAGACTCTGCAGGAAAGGATTGCTTTAAGAAATCTGCCGATTTCAGGAAAAATCAGCTACTCATTTCGGCTGCATGGGGGATTAGGCGATGTATTAATGGGTATTCAAGCCATTAGGTCTTTAAAAGAATTTTTTAGGAAGAATTTGATAGCGCCAGAGATTGTTGGATTTTTTCTTGAGAAAGATTTTAAATCACTTAGCAAATGGCTTGAATCCACTAAAACTTTTCACAAAATATTTACTATCGAGTCATTGAGGACTTCTGAGCCAGAGTTTTTGCATCCTCCTTTAGTTTTGAATGCAGGGCCCGAACCGATTAGACCTGAAAATTTAGGTATCGGAAGTTACCATAACTTTTTATGGTCTACATGGGGATTACCAGGAAAGTATGAACAAGTATCACTCAACATTGATGACTTCGCCTACATTCGTTTTGCAAAGAATAAATTTCGTGACTACCTGAAACGATACTTTCCTCAGCTTGAGGCAGAAAAAGTAGTACTATTTTTCCCTTTAGGATTCGGCCTAATGAATCGATGGAAAACCTGGCCTGAGGAAAATTGGCTTGAGCTTGCCCATAACATCCGTACCTCAACTGGTCTAGAAATTATTGTCTCTGCAGATCGACCGGAATTATTACCTGCTCTCAAAGAATCACAAAATATAAATTGGATAAATCATAAAGAAACGACTGAATTTGATTTCGATTGTCTTGCGGGCGCAATTGCGAGCAGTGCACTTTCAATTTCAGTTGATACAGGGCCTGCTCATATTGCACCGATTGTGGGACGCAGCTCAATCGTACTTTTTGGCCCTACCAATCCCATCATCTATGGACAACCCTCAAATGACAATATTCGGTTATCTCCATGTCATCCATGCTATTTCACATCACAAACTCTCTTGTGTGGCCGTAACGAATGTATGGAAGACAACGACGTCAAAAGCATTTCGGAGCTAGCACTAAAAAAAATTATACAAGGATCTTAATCTATTAAGTTGATGAGTTCTTTCTCGATTAATTCAAAGACCAAGGACTTAATAGAATCAAGGTCAAGTTCAGGGAAGGCATCTTTTATCTGACCGATCTCAAAAATATTAGGTCCATTTAGATAAGAGAGGACTTTCGAGTCAATTGTCGTAGAGAGAAGATTTTGACGATACTGGATGTGTGTGATCCCGTCTTGATTGATTAGTTTCCAAGAAGGACCGTTCCGGCAGAATTTTTTTTCTGTGATCTTTGCTTGAGTTGCAAACAACTCTTGGTATCGCTTTAGATTTTCTTGCCTCATAAGCCGTGCAGTTGTTGTTGCTTTTAAGCTTGGTCCATAAAGGCTAAAGGTAAGATGCAACGATCTTTTGGATGAAGCTTTCGCTGTGTGCATGTAACCTTCTGCTATTTCTAGGATATCTCCTGGACGCAAAATAAAACGAGAGCACTGTTCATATTGATTTTGGTCCTCTGAGACAAACCAAAACTTTTCTCCTTCCTGATGCAAAACCAGTACCTGATGACCATCAGAGTGCCATCCTAATGTCTGGTTGTCGGGTGGAGTCAGGTAGCAATTTACTTCTATCAGGCAATTATATTTATTCTCTAATCGCTGTCTGAATGCTTCGATCTGAGGATGAAATAGATCGATGCTGTTTATGACAATTGAACATTCACTCTGGTAATGAAGACGAAGGAGCTTCAACGGATTGATAATACTAGAAGCAAGCTCGGTCTTGTATTGATCTGTACTTAGAATATTTCCATTTGGTTCAATAACCTTGACGAGTTCTAGAGGTAGATTTTTCTCATGGAAGAGAGAAAAAAGATCGTGAGTTGATAAAAGAATGTTGCTGGCCCTGTTGCTATCAGCTGAGAGATGACGATATTTCTCATGGCTCAGAATTTTAAATTCGTCAAAAAACCATTCAGTGCTCAATTAGTACTCCAGTCTTGGGGCAAAAATCAGGTTATGTTTTCTTAAGAACTCTATCTCATCGGGAAGAAATAATACATGTTCTTCGTAATACTTTTTGAATGCATCCTTATTTTTTAATTGCCGTGCCTCTGTGTAGAAGTTCTTTTCACCTTTTGAGGCTAGCTGTTCATATTGATAGATCCGCTGAGAATTTATCCCATTAAATTTTTCGAAAAGTTTATCAGAACCAGAGAAGGGGAAGTGCAAAAGAACGAGATCAAATGGTGAGGATTGAAAATATGTCTCCGGCGCTCGCTCATAAAAGAGATGAACTCCTGCGGGGATCGTAGGTATCCCGTTGAGAGATGAAACTCGCAGACCCGATTTCCCATGGGCATAGCTGCAATAAAAGTATTCTTTTGGTTTATCCTTAATCAATTCTAGTTGTGATCCAGACATGAGGTATGGGTTTTTTTTAAACTCTAGACTCCTCACGAAAATGCCATCCTGTTGATCTTGTTGATAGATGGGTTCTAGATTGAGTGCCGTTATCTGCACGACTTCTTGGGGAAGGAAATATAGATAGTCGTTGATATTTTTCCAGCCAAGAGGGAGTAAAAGTTCGTCATCATCGATATGAAAGAGCCACGAAATATTTTCCTTGATGGCGAGCTCTTCAGCAAGTCGTACATTGAGTGCCTGTCTTTTTACGACTAGCCGATCAATATCAGTCTTATATTCATCAAATGTTGGGATCTTGGCCCATGCAGTCTCGAGTTCATGGCCTCTGACGAAAATTGAAATGTGCGCGTCAGTATTGGGCTTTAATCGTTCTTTGCTCATTTCTGCCCTTGGATCATCAAGGAAAAAGTAAAAGCGCTTTATGCCAATTCCTACATGATGTCGTATGAAGTAGTTATGATCTTCGGTAAACTCTTTCGTTGTGGAGACAATTGCCGCACTCATTTTATGGCTGCTGGTAATTGTGGAACCAGTTGGTTAGTGTGTAGCGCCACTGTTTACAATTGGTAGATATAGGGGTCACCATGTGGAAAAGAGGGACATCGAAAAAAATCGCACTATTGAATTTAGGTGAATAGGCTTCAAGGATATCCTCTGCTTTGTCGTCAAGGATACAAGTGATCCCACCCCAATTCGCAATCCACTGCTTTGAAAGATAAAGTACCATTGTTACCTTTCGGGTTGGCATGTAGTCTGTGTGGATATTGTTAAAATCATTTGCCGTGTATCGGGAGGCATAGCAAGTGAGGCCATTGTCTGAGAATTCATGAGAAGTCAGCTGTTCAATAATTGATTTCCCTTCCCCCGAATTAAAATAAGAAACAAATTCACCCAGTAAGGATTGATATTTCACTTTTCGTTCAATTAAACTGAGCTCATCTTGGCCTATATTTGCAGGTATTGCTCTCGAACTATCATGAGCTGTGACGCTGGCATGGCCTTGGTTATGCAAGGGGTATTTCTGATAAGAATAAGCGAACTGAGATTCAAGTTCTTTCATGTACGGATCTAAGTTATTCGGAGTTCCTTTTGGTTTTTCTGCATAATCAGCTTTGTACCAAAGACTCTGTTTCTCTAACTCTTGAAGCTGATAAAGTAATTTTTCTGCCACAGCCTCCTCAAGAAGGTCCTTTACATAAAGTCTTCTGTGAATGGCATACTGATTTGATAAATCTGAGATGTTTAATTTTTTGTTGATCATAAAAAAAAGGGCACCCGAAGGTGCCCATATAAGCTTCTGATTATCTCTTAAGTGGCTGAACAGGAGCTGCACATGGAGCTGATTTTTGAGCAGCAGCATGAGCTTTTTGTTTCTCAATAGCTTGTTTGAAAAGTGCATCTCTTTGAGCAACAGCAGCACCAAAGATTTGGTTCCAGCCGAAATTTGAGCCGGCCAAACGACCACCGCGAAGGGCATCAAGCTCTTGCATGCTCATTTTTATCGGACCTACGTTTGACTCAATACCAGAAAGAATTGAAGTCCACTCTTCATAATTAACAGAATTCTTGGCTGCCTTTACAATTGTCGTAAAGCGGTCAAGTGAAATATCTTCAACAAGACTTTTGCGGATTTCGTTGTAACGAGCTTCGATTTCAGTTACGTTAATGTCCTTAATTTTTTCAAATAGATCTTTATTAAACATGTCCCCTCTCTTTGTTTATAATACCAATCTAGGTACTATTAGTAGTTATCGGTTTGTTGTAAATTATTATAATCGACATGTTGTCGTTTTCAATAACCCCAAATGAGCTCTTTTGGTAAGTTTTTGGAATTACGTAGTTTTTTGAGGTCAGCCTTAAGCTTTTTGCCTAGTAGTGTGGCACTTTTCTGAGGCAGACAGTCAGTTATCTTTTTTCGTTAGAAGTGGTTTAATTTTGACAGTCCCAAAAAGGAATAATTTTGAACATTGTGTATTTTGATCTAGCTTCCGGTAATTTAAAAGAGTTGTTTCTTCTTTATAGAAATGTCAAAAGTCCTATTGTCGTAAAAAATGCCTTTTTAGGTAAAGATATTCGGCAACTGAGTAGTGTTGAAAAGTTCTGTGAATCATTTGGTGAAATGATTATCCCGGTTACATCAGAATATATGAAGGCCCTGAATCGATCCCTTTTTGGAAAAGAGATTCCGATTCCCTCTGATGTTGTTGGGAAGGATGGAGGTTTGAGTGAACCATCATTTTCAAGAGGAAAAACGACTGTTAGTGAGTATCTAAAATATATCCAAATAGATCCACTCTCTCCGTTGTTGTGTCCTGAGGTCATCATGCCCGAGGTGCTAGATAGTCAAGTCTGTACCTACGAGCTTGGTGATCATGGATCTTTCTATAAGAATGATTACTGGTTTAATTTTTTTCTTGGTAATAAAGGGAATTTTGCGCACACACATTATGACTGGAATGGGGCAGTTAATCTCTTTTATCAAATTTTTGGTAGTAAAAGAATCACGCTCATTTCACCAGAGTCAACTCACAAGCTTGAACCTTTCAGTAACATTAGCGGTATCTATTTTGAGAATATGAGTGATGTTGAACTTGAGGGATACTTTAAATACGTTGGTGCCACAAGCTTTGATTTGAAGGCAGGGGATGCTTTATTAATCCCACCACTATATTGGCACTATATCCAATACACTGATACAGGGGCATCATTGAACCTCAGATTTAATTCACACCGCTTAACATCTTGGGCAAGTACTCACTTACATAAGATACCTCTCTTACAGATTTATCTTCATGATCTAATGATAAATGATTCTATGTCTGATGAAGAAATTCGAATTTGGAGAAGTCTAGGTAAAATTAAACGTGATCATGCTCAAAATTTTTTGAATAGTGTAAACGAAATATTTATGAGTTTATACATTGAACGATTCAGTAGAAAAGAAGGACCGATTAAGCACTATCCTTGGAAACATCCCTTTTCACCACTTGTTGATAAAATGCATCTAGATAAAGTCAGGACAGAGGATTTTCAGCAAAATCTAAGCAGAGACTATGAGTACCTAAATCAGAGGTTTACTATGAATTACCTCTACGAAGAGTGGTCTGCATTAGGTGAGATAATCGAGGCCTATGATGAATAATATTGGTAAATATTCAGTGATCGTAGAAGAGATCTCTGCTAGTCCGCTAAATCCGAATTTTCTTGATCCACTTACTTTTGCTCTTTTCAAGGATGAGAGATGGAAAGCTCAGTACATCACCCAACCGAGTTTTAATTTTCGTGGACCAGCTCCAAAGAATTTTTTTGTAACTGATAAACAAGAGAAGGATTTTAAAAAAAGTTGGGAAAATAATATCTTTTATGCCCCTAAAATCTCTAGATTAATCTATTCTCTAGAGATGTTCGAGCGAGACCTTGCATTATCGGATGGGACAAATGCTTTTGCAATTTCCTGCGACTCGATGCCAATTCCATGTCACGAAATTAATGGGGATACAAATCTTGAAAAGTTTAAATCCGTTGCTAGTGGGGCCAATTTTTCATGTCGCCTTTTGGAACTTGATCGTTTTGCTGGTAGTCCCGAGATTTGTAAGGTTCGTGATGAGTTAGTTAACTGGCTCGGAGGCTATGTTCATGCGACGGCTTTTTATTCGTGTCCTGGTCAATCTGTTATCCCTCTCCATTGGGATACAGAAAATTTAATTATCTATCAGGCTTTTGGAAGAAAAAAATGGGTTTTAGGAAAACCGAAGCTGGAAAATCCTATGAGACTGCATAACCCTGGCTCTTTAAAGGGAGTAGGGAATGATTTTGCAGAAGATGGTCTGCAAATAACTCTCGAGCAAGGTGATTTTTTGTATGTTCCTCGAGGATGGTTCCATAAAGCGACTGCCGACGAAAGTCTTGCTTCGTTACACATAACTTTTGGCATATCTTCTGCGACAATATTGGACAATATTATTGATGTTATTGAATCAGGGCTTTTTGCACTTTCTCAGAATGAAAGCCTAAGAGCTTCTGTAAACACACATGACCCTCAGGTCGTCGCCAACTGGGTCAAATCGGCCCTTGCCGTGATTCAAGGGAATGTAGACAGATTAAGCCAGAAGTCTTTTGCAGATGAGTGGAGATTTAACTTTCCCCTGGGACGCTATAAGGTATCGGCGAATCATTTTGAAAAATTGCAGGTCGTTATCGAAAAAAATTCGACTATTTCATTTACTAACCCAACTAATTTTAAATTCCAGCAATGTTCAGTGACATCTAACTCGTATATGTATTTTGAGGGTATAAAAGTTAATGGCCCACATGAGGCTATCCGTGATTTAGAAGCTTTAATTGCTCGGGATAGTTTCAGGCCAAATGAACTTTTAGATCTTGTCGGGCCAGTAGCGTCTCATAAGATTCTTCTGGCGTGTCTATCTTCCGGAGAGCTAAAGACAGAATAGTTCATCTTTTGAAAATAATAAGGTGGTGATTACCACGGTCGCATTGATGGGACTGCGAACACTTCCCAAAAATTGTCCAGTCACGGATAAAAACATCAGGTATGATCTTGTTTGATTCCAACCATCTCTCAATCCAGCCTAGCTCTTCTTTGTCATGCTCAATAAAAATAAAAACGGTATTAGGATGAGTCAGTTTGAAGACTTCCTGTGTGATGTCATCAATGTTCATTTCTGGCGCCTGGGGCCGATAACTGATGTGTTGAAATACGTAGGTACATAGTACAACGTCAAAACTCATATCATGAAGTTTTGAGAAATCATTGTGGACACTGGCCCTCGTTTTATATTGTGGATCGCTGTTGATCTGCCAAAAATACTGGAGCATGGATTTATTTGGATCAACTCCATGATAATCAGCAGCTGTGTGCTGCATAATCCACGGAAGATTCCTTCCCACTCCACATCCGATGTCTAGGATTTTCTTCGCTTTGAGGACATCAACACTAAAAGGATTTTCTCTGAAGATTAACTCTGTCGATGGGAATGTCTTTTCTCGATTATCATAGGTAAAAGCTTTCGCTTTTTCGACATCGTCGAAGTCTATTCCTGCGACACCAAATCTTTCCAGTTTTTTTTCAGATTTTTCTTTCATGTATTTACCCAAAGGATTTATAGTTATTAAAACATTCTTCGTCGGTGGTGTCCATGGCAACCTTGATTCTCATAACCTCGGCTAAAGCTCCTAGCCGCGAACTTAATGATTGGGTTTCCTATCATTTAGAACTTGGTATTAGTCGCATTCATATCTATATCCATGATCTGCGTTCTTTATCAGATTATTTTGACCATGATCAAAGAGTGCACTTTATAGGGATTGATGATGAACTTAATAAATCTTGGAAATTATCACCTCGTTTCTCAGAGATAGAACCCTATTTAGAAAAATATTCTTTCCTTTCTGATTCTTTGAATGTTGAGCACTGTCTGAATCATTGTTTTCCGAATGAGAATGATTGGTTTTTGTATCTCCCGGTAAATGAATACTTGAGAGTCTCTGAAAACCTAAACCTATCGGAGCATTTTGAGGCAAATTACTCAACCTATACCCAGGTGGTAGTGAATAACTTTGAACAGATTATAGGCGGCCAACCGGGGGAGACGAAGAAAAATCCGACAGTGATTTCCGATTATCAGCTAAAGTTATTTCATGAGAATTTACCTTCGCGTCAATCGTACTTTCATAGCTATCCAATCGGTAGATCTATCTTTCGTCCTGCTTACATCCAATCTAGAGTTCCTAAAAGTTTACATGCTTTTCACTTGGACTCAGAAATGACTGTGGAGGCAAGTTACTTTGACCTTATGATCGAGACTAAGCTTCCCATTACCCTTCGAGAATTCATGGATTTTTTAGAGCGTGGGGTCAGTGAGTATGAACTGCTTATGGCGCCGGAGCACACTTTTTTTTCCAGGGCCCGAGAAACATACTTGCAAAAAGGTGAGTTAGGTCTGAAAGCCTTTCTTGAGAGTACTTATTTTTATACTACAAATGACCTTCAGCTCATGAGGTCGCTAAAACTAATTCATGGAGAGATAAAATGAGTGCCTGGTCTATAGCTGAACTCTTCTTTCTCCAGGCAATGGTCATCATGATTGTGTCGAGGATTTTAAGTCTCCTCGGACGAAAGATTTTTCAGCCTGTAGTCGTTTGTGAAATGATCACGGGAGTACTTTTAGGTCCTTCTCTATTGGGGGCGATCTTTCCAGAATTATTTAATTCACTTTTCCCGAAAGATTCGATGAATGTCATCTTCACATTTGCTCAATTGGGGCTTTCTCTTTACATGTTTACTGTCGGGTTAGAGTTTGATCTTAATCTTTTTCGAAAAAAATCCAAACAGGCGATTACAATTTCAGCTGCTGGAATTCTAATCCCATTTACACTCGCGGCTCCCATTACATTCTTTTTCTTAAATTCAGATGACTTTTTTAATACGTCATTAAATATCTACTTTAGATGGCTTTTCGTAGGAGCAGCGATTTCGATTACAGCGTTTCCTATGTTAGCGCGTATAATTAAAGAATGTAATCTCTCTGAAACTAAAATTGGAACCGTCGTTTTATCTGCAGCAGCGGGTGATGATGTACTTTCATGGTGTTTCCTTGCATTCATAACAGCTTCGATTAAAGGAACTTTTTTAAGTTTCCTCGTAACTGTCTTAGGAGGACTCGCCTATGCCTTCTTGTGTTTTTATGTCGTTGCTCCAATTATAGGCAGACTCGCATCTAGGTTTGGAAACATTAAGAATGATTTCACCGAATATTTTTATGTCTTTATTTTATCACTCTTGATGCTTGGTTCATGGTTCACTGACAAGATCGGCATCTATTCAGTTTTTGGAGCATTTGTCTTAGGTCTTTCTCTTCCTAAAGGAATTTACAAGCATGAGTTAGACAAGATGATTACGCCATTAACGACTTTTGTCCTACTACCTATGTTTTTTGTTTACTCAGGTTTGAATGCACGCATGGACATGATTTTTGAGTCACAGACTCTTTTAGTTGCAGCTGTCGTGATCATTGGCTCCATTATAGCGAAGGGAATCGGATGTGGTCTTTTTGCGAAATTTACAGGTGAGAATATTGCTAATTCATTTGCAATTGGAGCCTTGATGAATGCAAGAGGTTTAATGGAATTGATTCTTCTTAATATCGGTTTGCAAAATAATATTATCACTGTTAAGACCTATACCGTTTTTGTTCTTATGGCGATTGTTACAACTTTCATGGCAAGTCCAGTCTTTTTCTACATGCGTAGCAGAGGGATCAAATTAGACTAGTTAGTTTGACGAGGAAGTTGCAAGCTCAAGTGATAAACAGCTACCTGTTCAACCTGTCATCGAGGACGACAAGCTGATTCACCTAAGCTATTTCTGGTAATCTTTTTGAGCGGAGTGTAAAAGAAGATCCTTTATCAATGGGCTCCTTAAATTTAAAAGCTTAAGACTTCCGCGATTCTTTTAATTTGCCTCCGATATATAGTCAAAGCCTAAAAATTAATGAATGATAGCATCTATGATGAGTTTTATTATTTCTATTCTTACAATCTTTGCTTCACAGGCCTTGGCCGATAGCCAAATTAGACTAAAGCTAGGAGAAATTTTTAAGTCTCAAGAGCACCAATTAGAAGTCCATCTCAAGAAATTCCATACAACCAAAACAGAATGTGCGGTTCCTGGTTTTAATTGTGGTTCAGGTTATACTCCTGAACCTGTGACGACGCCGGTCGTGAGCATTTTATTAACAAATCCCGAATGCAAAAAATCTCCTCTCCCGAAGAATTGTGAATGGACCTATAGAATCCTTGGTTCTGATAATAAGAGTTACGTTGATATTGAATTCCTAAATATTTATGATTTTTGCATGAGAGAGAGTAATAAGAGTAATCGCAATTCTTGTATTTTAAGAACAACTGTTGGGAATCACTTTAATCCCATGTATTCACCTGAAAATTGCAGTCGAGCAGATGATCTTATCGTTAAAAATAATTGCTATGAGATGATGGCCGAACAATTAAACGATCCTAAGTTATGTGAAAATGTCGCTCGCCCTTATGGTCATCGATGTGTTTTTTTAATGGCAAAATCGACGGGGAATTTAGAGATTTGTCAGCAAATTAAGTCTTCACCCTTGAATGCATCGGAAGAAAATGAACGCGGACTCTTTCTAAATCGTTGCCTAGAGATGATGAATAAATTAAATCTAAAAAAATAGAGCTAAAAAATGGAGTTTCCTTTGAAAATTTGTACCATCCTTGTTTTATTATTTTCTCAATTCGCGATGGCGAATCCTATTGATGCTGAAATTGATACCTATGATGGAATGATTCACCTGCAGTTAAGTGGTGAGCTTGCCCAACAGTACTATGATTCAATTAAAAAAGAGGGTGAGGAAAACGATTTCGCTATTGTGAAAAGCCTCAACGAGAATGTGAATTGTGTTTTTTTTAAAAGACATAAAAAGTACATGTGTGGTCTTTCATTTGATAATTAAATAAAAAGTGACCAGTGAGGCTTCATGCAACACTGGTCACTAAGATGAAATCATAGCGAATTAAATTCTATTTTCGACGGTGAGACTGGCGCCGCTCCTTTCTTTCTTCACGTCGATCCTCACGACGATCTTTTCTATCCTCGTGGCGGTCACCTCTATCTTCTTTGAGATCTCTTTTGTCTTCTCTTGCATCTTGTCGGTCCTCAATCTTATCTTCTCGACCACCATCTCTTTTGGCATCCCGTTTATCTTCTCGTTCGTCTCGTCTATCTTCTCTTTTGTCCCTCCGATCTTCACGTCTGTCGTGATGGTCCTCTCTGCGATCTTTACGATCTTCTATGCGATCGTGGCGACGTTCTTTTCTCGATGATGAATCTGAATCTTCTTGTCCAAAAGCTTGAAAGCTTCCCAGGCATAAAATGAGTAATAACAACCTCATGATTCGCTCCTTATTAATCAGCAATTCGTCGAAGTCCATCTTAGTTTATGACATAATAAGCAATTAGGGCTTTTTTTAGGGGAAGTGGAGGAGGTTAAGGATTTCGGATGTTTATTGCCAAGAATTGAGGATGGGTTGATTTTTAGGGCCGGATTTTTAATTTCAAATATGCCTAGAATTTGTGTGCTCTGATGAATGTCTCCAATTGAGTCTCATGTTTAAATAAAAAAAGTGTTCTCTGTCGTTTCATTTCGTCGAATGAAGGGCTATCATTTTTCATATGTTGTTTTTTCTTTTGATCTCAATACTTGCTTTTCATAGCTTTGCTCATGAGAGTTTTTCTCATGTGGTGAAGGATAAAGAATGCCTAAGTCAGATTGCCTACCAGTATTGTCGAAAGATTTATGGCAAGAGTGGGTTTATTATTCAGATAAAAAATTTGAATCCAGCTCTTAAAAGAAAACCAAATTTAGTCTTCCCTGGAAAAGTTTTATCAATACCATCTATCGAATTATGCCTTTCAAGGTGGCCTCAAATTGAAAAGGAAGAAAAAACAATTGATACACCTGAAATATTTGAGCCTCAGAAGAATTTAGAATCCAATCAAGTTTCTCATGGGGACTATTTTACGAGCGCCAATCTGAGCTATAAAATCATTGGTTCAAGTTCAATTTTGGATGCGAACTCTATATCTTATAAAAGAATTAAGGGCGTCAGTTTAATATCAAAGCCAATTTTTGGCGTGAATATTGGTCGTAGATTTAATTACTCAAGCCAAACTCAACATATCATTTTTGGTGGATTAAAGTATGAAGATTACTATGGCTCAAAAAATGTAAGTGTGAATTCCTCTTCAGTCCTGCGCTCAAACTTAGGCTTTGGGGTAGAGCATGAGCTTAATACTGAACACACTTTGAGATTAAATGCTGGAGCTGAGGAGAGAACTGTCATCGATGAGAGTGTGTACAATCAAATCAATTTGGAAAAAGTGCTTGTGCCCTATATCGGAGTGAATCATTCTTATGTCCTAAAAAATAGTTTAAAGCAAAAGTTTGAGCTTCTCACTCATGGTCGGTATCTTTCTGAAAGTGAATTATTGGGTCTAAAAGTCAGGCCTGGCCATGAGCTAGGTTTAGGTATGTCTTATAAGTTATTGAAGTCTAGATTTCCAGCTGAATGGCTTTTGAATTTATCACGACTAGAACAATCAACTAGTGTCACCCGACAGACAGAATGGTGCTTTGGAGTTAATTACTCTGTCAATTTCTCGACCACTGATCACTAATCTAAATCAAAAAATATGTCGATAAAGACACTATGAGGTTTATCCTTATCTTTTTATTTATTCTATCTAGTTGCAACTCATATATTGTTGTTACGGATCCTATTAAGCCAAATCTAAGTTCCATTTCAGATCAAACCACGACAAAGAATAACATGTTAAGTGGGATTGCCTTTAGTCTTACAGATCTTGATTCAAGTTTGAGTTGTTCAAGTTCTGTTCTTGCAACTTCTAATAATCAATCATTAGTCGTAAATTCAAATCTAGTCGTGACAGGCGAAGCCCCCGATTGTTTTTTATCCATACAACCAGAACTTGACGCTGAAGGGTCTCTAACAGTGACGCTCACGGCATCTGATAGAGAGCTCTCTGAGACTGTTTCTTTTTTACTAACGATCGCAAGTTTAGATTCTGCACCAGTTGCAAGTAACTTACTACCTAGCTCAATGACCGAGGATGTTCAGTCTATTATTAATCTTGTTTATAATGATGCAGAAAGTGATCTGGCCACAACTTGCTCGGTAAGTAATCCTTCAAATTTGATAGTTTCTGCCCCCTGTACATGTACGTTGGGGAGTTGTTCTGTGGGAGTAACTGGAACTTCAAATTTTAATGGATCGGCTAGTTTTGATTATACGGTTTCTGCAAACGGACAGACTTCTAATTCGGCTTCAGCAAGTTTCACTATTGGAGCTGTGGATGATGCTCCGGTGGTTGCAGACATCTCTGTTTCTAGTTTTAATGAGAATACCCAACAAATAGTCACTTTATCATACAGTGATGTTGAGTCTCATCTGGCCAGTGCTTGTACGATTTCAAATTTAAGTCATCTCTCTGTGACTCAAGCCTGTTCTTGCTCCGCTGGAGTTTGCACCGTTGGAGTGACGGGGTCACTCCATTACGCTGGAGCAGCTAGTTTTGATTACACTGTTACCGCCAATGGGCTGCCATCTCTAACGGCCAAAACGGCATCAATGATAATAAATCCTGTCGCTCCTGAAGTCGTTAGTGTTTCTAGTGGTGCATCGTCTGGGATTTATCGTCAATTTGATGATGGTGGTGACTATGTCTTTATTCCTATTTCGATCACTTTTTCTAAACCTGTCAATGTGACTGGATCTCCAACACTTGCTCTAAATGTTAATCCTTCCACAGTTAATGCGGTTTATGCTTCGGGAACTGGAACTTCAACGCTAAATTTCACCTATGCTGTTCAAAATGGACATAATGCTGCTCGACTCGATTATTTAAATTCATCAGCTCTTTCAGGCACGATCAAAGATTCGAATGGAACAAACGCGATACTGACTTTGCCTAGTCTCACCACTTCTAGTCTTTATACGACTAACATTCATATTGATGCTGATGCCCCTGCTGCTCCAACAAATCTTTCATGGGATAGGTCTACTATTTATGATTTATCGGCTACTGCTACATGGACAGCAACTAATTCTAACGATGTTGCAACTCAGCTCATTCAGTTCTATCTAGATGCATCTTGTAGTGTGCTCTATGGAGTTTCATCCGAGATTTCACCCGTAACTCTAACGACTTCTGGGAGTTCAATGCCAAATTTTGGAAGTTCTTTGACTTATAAAATCACACTTATTGATAATGCTGGAAACGTCTCTGTGTCTGGCTGTTCATCTCCACTGACTGTTGCCAAATCTGTGACTGGTAAAACTGGTAGCGTTCAAATTCAAAACGAATCTGCCTGCGCCATCATCAATGGTGGGGTTCAATGTTGGGGTAAAAATCAGTATGGTATTCTTGGAACTGGGAATACGACTCCCTCAAATATTCCAATTCAAGTAACCGGTCTAACCTCAGGAGTGCAAGCCCTTGCTGTTGGATACTATCATGCCTGTGCGATAGTAAATGGAGCAGCGAAATGCTGGGGCGCAAATTCTTCTGGGCAGGTTGGAGATGGCACTCAAACGAATAGAACAACTCCTGTTGCAGTGAGTGGATTAAGTTCTGGTGTACAGGCCTTAGCTGCGGGACAGTTTTTTACATGTGCTCTCCAGAATGGAGTTGTGAAGTGTTGGGGGAAAAATCAGCTTGGTCAGATCGGCAATTCCGGTGTTGCTGTAGGTGCTACTGGTTTTCAGTTAACTCCTATATCAGTTTCAATTTTAGGTTCAAATGTCCAAGACATTAAGGCATTTGGCGACAATGTCTGTGCTCTAACAAATGGGAAAGTTTATTGTTGGGGGGATAACGAGTTTGGCCAACTAGGCATTAGTACTTCTGGTGCAGGGATATACTCAAATGTTCCTGTGCAAGTTAAAGATTCTACCGGCGCTTCATTTTTAACAGATGTCCAATCCATCTCAGTGGGTGGTTTTCATGCCTGTGCTATTATCAGTGGTGGTCTAAAGTGCTGGGGAAGAAATTCGCATTATCAACTAGGAGATGGAACGGCTACCCAACGGCTTTTACCATTCTCAAGCACACTTACGACGGGAGTCCAAGAAGTCAGCGCTGGGCATTTACATACTTGTGTGATTGTTGATGGAGTGCCCAAATGCTGGGGTTATAATACAGACAGGCAGGTTGGTAACAATCTCACTGCAACTCAAACATCTCCAACAAATGTTTTAAATTCCTCCCTCAATAGTTTTACAGGTGCTCAATCGATAAGTGCGGGACAATTTGGGAGTTGTGCAAATATTAATGGTTCTATCCAATGTTGGGGAACAAACACCAATGGGACCTTAGGAAATGGGACGAATATAACCTCCGCGACTGCCGTCCAAGTTTCAGGACTGATAGGTGGCTTACAAGATTTTGCGGTCGGTTCTTATCACTCCTGCGCTGTCGTTAATGGGGGAGTCCAGTGCTGGGGAAGAAATAATTATGGACAACTTGGTGATGGGACGACTACGAATCGAAGTTCTCCGGTTATTGCTATAGCATCTGGGACTGGAGCTCAGTCTGTGGCGGTGGGTGATTATCATACGTGTGCCATCGTTAATGGGGGTATTAGGTGCTGGGGTCTCAATGATAAGAATCAAATCTCTCCAGCGGCTACAGCTTACTTTACCAATCCTCAAATTTTTACTCAAATGAGTGGAGCAACAAGTTTTACATCTGGAGTTCAAATGATAACTGCGGGTTCAAAATTTAATTGTGTAGTTAAAAATGGTCTGACTTATTGTTGGGGTGATAATACGGATGGAATTTTGGGAGTTGGTGTCAAAGGTGGTTCTAGTGCAATTCCTGGGTTTATTTCTAGTACTATCCATAGTCTCATCTCAAGTAGTGCTGGTTCAACTTGTATTACATCTTCATTGAATCAAATTCGCTGTTGGGGAACTAATAATGCGGATCCACTTTCTAGTGCTGGTGGCCCTATGCAAAGTGTATACGGAAATAATCGAGGTATTCAGGGATTTGCGATGAGTGACTCTCATCACTGTGCGGTAAGGAGTGGGCTTGCTGAGTGTTGGGGATTAAATTCAACAGGTGTATTAGGTGATGGAAGCACCTTGGATAGCCAAGACACGCCAGTTCAGGTGACAGGATTAACATCTGGTGTTCAGGCGGTCTCTGTGACTGAAGATACAAGCTGTACGATTGTTAATGGAGCTATTAAGTGCTGGGGAACAAATTTTGCTCTTACTCCAATGGCCACGAGTATTACCTCAAGTGCAAAAACAATAAAAGGAAACGGCTCAAGAGTTGGCAACAATAATACTTGTGCCATAGTGAAAGGGGCTCTTTTCTGCTGGGGCAGTAATGTGTATGGTCAGCTGGGAGATGGGACCACCACTGATCGGCTTACGACTCCTGCCCAAATTTTATCGTGGCAATAATTCACTTTAAATTTGAGAAAAAAGAAAAGTCAAAAATGAGTTTGTGAAAAAGAACTTCAACGACCAAAAAGGGACTTTCGGTTCAACATCTTTAAGCCACTCATCTGAATGAATTCCCTCTAAGCAATAAACTTGAATTTTAGTGATGCCGGCAGCCTTCGCTGCTGCAATATCTTCCCAAAGTCGTGATGGATCTGAATAGCCAGTAAGTTTATGGGGGAACTCAATATTTCCTACCACTCCAAGATCTATACCGGCCTTCTCACCGTACATCTCTTTTGCTTTTAAACTGTAGTCATAAACGAGGCGTGAGTTCATTTCGCCTATAAGACGCTCAAATTCACTTCGATAGGCCATAAATGAGATGTAATCAAAACAATCTTTAATAATGGGAATACCAAATACTTTTTGTAATCGGAGAGTGTACTTCGGTTCAAGTAAAAAAGGTGTTGTCACTATATGAGTGACCATTTTTTTATTTTTCAAAAATTTATAAAGTGAGCTCAATTCGATAGAGGCATTTTTAAAAAGATTTTCATCAATCCCATCGCTGGAAAATTGATGAAGTTCTTTGATCTTAAATTCCTGGAGAAGCTTGAGGTACTTCTCTAATTTTTCAGGAGGTGGTTCTAAATCTATCGAAATCCCTTGGGGGTGGAGATTTTGTTTTTCCAGCCTTTCAACTAATTCTCTGACGTATTGAGAGTAGATAGACATGTTCCATTGATTAGGCCAGTAGCCATCCGATTTTGAAAGAAGGGGCCAAAGCCAATACTGAATTTTTTCAGATTCTGCTTTCTTTAAAAAAGAGATGAGATCCTTAAAGTTAGAATCTGTGAGTTCATCTTTTTTTATGGCAAGATGCAGTCTAGCCTTTGATTTTTTTAAATAATCAAATTTTTGAGGAAGGTTATTAAATGACGACCACTCGGACCAAGTGCCAAAATGAGTCATCCCGAAAATTGGTGGTGAAAATAAGCACCAAATGATGAAGAGGTATTTCATGATATAATCATTATATAGAATCGAGGATTTAGGCAACTTTAAGTCGCTCCTTCTCATTCCTCACATTATTATTACGATGAAATCGCTTTCTCATAAGATATTTCGGGTAGCTCATGAGACTCACTTTACCTATTTGGAGAACTTCATCACCATTATGAAAGTTCATCATTTGTTTGAAGTATTGATTGAGTTGATCATCTCTGTGGTAAAATTTGGCATCATCTGCGTCTTTTTGGAAGGTAGAGCCTTTGACACTGCCTCTGAAGATAAACTGATCCATATCAAATTTTGAAAGTGGATCAATATAAAGCTCATTTCGATACTTATTATCAATCATCTTTGCAATCGCTTTATGATCTGATGAGGCAACTGAGCTATAAGGTGATGGATAAACTTCTTCAAAGTGAAGTGCAACATTTCCTAAACTCGATAAGACGCAAGCCACATTACTTATCCAAAAGCTGCCTAATTTAGCATGCGCTGTAAAATATCGGTAGATGATTTTGCTGGTGAGCTTATGAGTTAACCCTAAACCTCTGGCTTCTGGACCTACACATGTGAGACCAAGATGCAAAACTTCCCCTAATGGGCCAGCATCAAGGATGTAAGAGGAGCAAAAGGCAATCGCTTTACCATTTTTGTTCCTTGCAACAGAAATAATTAATCGATTAAACTCCTCATTATTTTCAGAAAAACACTGATAAGAAGGGATAGAGTCAAGACACTGTCTGCCGATTTCAATCAATTCATTTTGAAGCTGCTTGAGCTCAATCCTATTAAGATAAAGTCCTGGACAGTCATAAATTTCAATCGAATTTTTTTTGAGCTTAAATAATTTCATGTAACCTCACTGGTGCTACGATAGGGTGATATGAATGGGAAATAACCTTGTGGGCACGATCAGCTAATTCAAAAACGGGAAATATTTCAGGTTTAAAGGGTTCATGAATTTCTATTTCTACCTTTATCTTTGATAGACTAAGAAGATTCATGAAATGTGGAAAGAATGTCATGTCTCCATACCAGAAGAGATAATCTCTATTCTTGGGATTAATTTTTTGCTTTGAAATTTCAACATAATTAAGAGTTAAAGGTAAGATAGAGCGACCTGAAGAGATAGAGGCTTCAAACAAAGGCTTTCGAAATCGTATGACATTTGATCCGTCTGTTGATGTTGCTTCTGGAAAAAAAGTCACACTGATATTTTCTTTTAGAGCATCTCTTAAACCCTGTATCTCTTGATTGATTTTACTTTTGTCTTTCCTGTTAACGAAAAGACATCCGGCCAACATCGATAAGTGACCTAGAAAAGAAGTTGATTTGACTTCAAGTGAGGTTACAAACGATGAAGGGATGATGGCGGAAATAATCAGGGCATCCAAATAAGAGAGATGATTTGAAACGATTAGATAAGTTTCTTCGGTATTGATATTTCTGTTCGTTTTGACTTGGATATCTAAAATTTTAAGCCACGCTCTGGATGTCCATTGGACAATGAAATTAAGAATTTTTCTCGTCTTATTTTCCATCATATAGAGAAAAGGATAAAGAGGGATAGTCACAAGAAAAAATAGACTGAGGACTAAGGTAAAAAATAAAAGCTTTAAATATTTCATACTGATAATTAAAACAATGAAATTAAAGAACAGGGAATGGGGCTTAGAGAATCTAACAAAGAATTAACAAGACCTTAACAAAGATAAAAATGGTGCTGAGATAGGTTCCTCATGAATAAGAGTGAGCTTCTTCCAATCAAAACCTATCCAGCGAAAAAAATAATAATGATTTTTTGTGGAAAAATTAAGTTAAGATTGTGTGGGCCTATGACGCTCTCTTTCATGGTCATAGATGGACTTCAATGTTATCTCTTGGTAGATTTTGATCACTATGAATGAACAGAACTCTAAAAAAGAATATGATTCTCTTAAATCTTTTTGCCTTAATGCTCTCTCAAAAAATACTGTCAGATTAAAAGAGGGACCATTTCTTGTTGCGGGAAAAAATCAATTCCGATCTATGTGGACACGAGATTTTTGTTTTGCAGCCAGAGGATTAATTGCTGTTGGGAATTATGAGGTCGTCAGAAATCATCTGCAATTTCTACTAAAGAATATGCGAAAGGATGGACTCGTCCCTCGAACTGTTGATTCTATGCTTCCTCGATACCGCGTCACTAGAAATTCTATCCGTTATCTCTTTGGGATTGGAACAATTCCAGAAATTACAGATCCCCTCATTATTGAATATAAGGATGAACACGGGACTGAGGCGATTGACTCAAATTTACTCGTCATTATAACTGCTTTGACCTATGTCGAAGCTTCAAAAGATCTAGATTGGTTAAAGACTCATGAGTCCTATTTAAAAAAGGCAGTCAGTTTTTATGATAATAAGTTAGATGATGGACTCATTATTCAAAGAAAATTTTCAGATTGGCAGGATAGTGTCAAAAGAGAGGGGAAGACTTGCTATACAAATCTCTTATATTGGCATGTCTGCAATATGCTACAGCAGTATCCAGAATTTGGAATTGCAAGAGAGAAGGTCAATTTATTAAGAGATAAGCTCATTCAAAATTTCTATGATGCCGATTCAGGTCTTTTTCTTTCTATTTTAAATGAAAGATATATTTCTCTTGATGCAAATTTATTTGCTATTGAGTTTGGCCTAGATGGGGTCTCAGCAAATGAGATTTATCAAAATTTAAAAAAACATGAGCTTTGGACTCGTTACACTATACCTGGATTTAATACAGTTCCTAATTATCCTGCCTCTTGGCGACACCTTGCTGTAAAGCTGGCCGGGCTTGGCCATTATCACGATGAAGTTTATTGGTCTTGGTTGATGGCCCTGTCAGCAAAAGTTGCTTTTAAGATGAACGACAAGGACTGTGCTTTTCAGATTTTAAATAAGTTGCAAGAACTGGCAATGCGAGATCAAGCGATTAGAGAAGTTTATAAAAGTGAAGAAGAGCTGCGCCCTTGGGAGTCATGGATTTTTAAATCCGAACAAGATTTTAGTTGGGGGGCAGGCATGATACTCAATACTCTTAAATCCTTAGATCTTTAATCTAAGATTATTAGACTCAAGTAATTTGTTTATCTGACCGATTAGGTTGCGACCTATAAGGGAGATCTCATGACTATCAAGCTTGGTATAACGTTATTACTTTTTCTGCTCGTGAATTCAGTTCATGCCCAGCCTCGCTGTGTTCATGAGGGCCAATCAATTGTTATCCATCCAGATGCTCCCAAGGTTTGCTGTGAAGGTTTAAAAAGAATTCCACCTCCTGAAGGCTTGGTTGGAACAGGTGGGAAATGTGTACGAGACATAAAAAAAGAATGTGTAGAAGAGGGGAAATCAATTGTCATCCATCCGTTAGCTCCTCAAGAGTGCTGCGAAGGTTTAAAACGAATTCCACCTCCAAAGGGCATGCTGGGTACAGCTGGTAAGTGTGTAGCCGAGGAGAGGTCTTGTGTTGCTGAGGGTAAATCAATTCCTGTGAATCCATACTTCAAGCTTAAATGTTGCCCAGGTTTGGAGCTTCAGCGCCCAGAGCCTGGTGTGCTAGGAATAAGTGGAACATGTGTAGAGATGAGCCATCCAGCACCGATTCATGTTTATGATTCGAGAGATTCAAAGAAATTGATAGATGCTGACGATGTTAAACCAACAAATTCATCTCCAGCGAAGAAAAAAGTTAAAGAAGAATAGAAATCTATAATATCGAGATCGGTCTTAATGACCGATCTCTTATTTCTTCATAAACATCATCAAACTCATCTCTTTAAAAAAATCTTTTATGATGAACAGAAGATTATTTATGAGAACTGTCGCCGGAGGAATTGTGGCCGGAACACTATTAAAAAATTTAGAAACTGAAACTCAGAAAATGCCGACACTCTTCTTTGGCCATGGAAGTCCCATGAATGCCATACAACAAAATACCTTCACCGATTTTTTATCGAAAGCTGCTCTGACAATTACGCAACCTCGTGCAATCCTGGTTGTTTCCGCCCACTGGGAAACTCGTGGGACAAAAGTCTTGAGACTAGAGCACCCCAAAACCATTCATGATTTTGGTGGTTTTCCTGAAGCCCTTTATAAAATTCAATATCCTGCTCCTGGAGATTTTATACTGGCTGACTCGATCATAGGACTGATGAAAGCTCATAACGTAGCGGCCGATACTGAGTGGGGTCTTGATCATGGGACTTGGTCGATACTGAAGTTTCTTTATCCAAAAGCTGATATTCCTGTTTTGCAACTTAGTTTAAATCAAAATAAGACTCTGGCAGAACACTTGAGTCTGGCGCGTGATTTGCGCCCACTCCGTGAGCAAGGTGTGCTTATTATTGGAAGTGGTAATGTCACTCATAATCTTCGACGTGTTGATTGGAGTGAGACTCCCAAACCGGTTGAATGGGCAGTGGAGTTTGATGAATTGATCAAGCAGGCCCTGGTAGAAAGAAATGACAAAGCCCTTTTAGGGCCAGTTGAAAAGCTTGAAACGCTTTGGAAGACGGCCCATCCCTCATTAGAGCATTATCTTCCTTTGCTCTATGCTTATGGGGCTTCTGAAGAAAAAGATATCATTCAATTTATTTTTCAAGGTTTTCAGATGGGATCTCTCTCTATGAGGTCGGTCAGATTTGGTTAAGCTCTAGTTTGAATAGCCTTTGGTCATTCTAGGGATAGCAGAATACTTGAAGAAAGAGAAAATGAATAAAGTATTTCACGACGGTAGTCGATAAGTCTTGATGAGGCGAAGGTTAAAAAGATCAAATAATTTATTCATTGGTGTCATGGCCATCATCTTTCCATTCTTTGTGTTTGAAGAATTGTTTTCTGGTTATTTTTTAACACTTGATGTTCGTAAATGGCCTGAGGTCTCTGGAAAGATCGAAAAATCTCGTATCATTTCTTCAAGAAGTATAAATTTAACGGCCAATAAAAAAAATAAAAAGCATGAACAATCTATCATTTATGAATTTGATATCATTTATAAATATCAAGTGTCTGGAATGGTTTATAGTTCAAATCTCGTTCATCCAATCAATAAAACGAAGTCTAGCAGTTTTGAGCAGCTTGAATATCTCCTTAAGAAATATCCTGTTGGGGCGTCTGTTTCAGTTTATTACTCCCCTGAGGAAAATGGACTTGCTTATCTTGAAAATAAAGTCTCAATGGAAAATAAACTTTATTTCTATTTGTGTTTTATTTTAACTCCACTTGGTGGAATCTTTTTAGTTTATAGATTTATAAGGAAAAAGATCCAAGCAACGTAGTATTCAAATGCCGCTAGATTTCATTTTTATAAGTTTTTTGATGCATGGATGCACCTCGACCTGTTATTTCTCGTTGAATACATTTATTATTGTTTTTTTCGAATGATTTTCTAATTAATATCGATTGGATAATGAGTTAATTATTTATTATTATAAAAAATTAACTTCGTTGAAGACTTGCACCTCACTCGTAAGGGATTTTATGAAATTTTTATTCTTTTTATTAATTTTAATAAGTTTAAATGCACTTGGTAGTGAGACTTCTCCATGGGGGATGAATTATTTTTCATTCTGGGAAGGTCATTCACTGGATGACGGGAAAACGGCCAGAAATGAAAGAGGTGGACGGCTGGATGACGGTCTTCAACTTTTTAACTTAATTTCGACAACCTATAGACTCTCTGACCGCGTTGGACTTGATTTGCAAACAAGGCTTGAGCACATTCCAGTTACATTTAGAGGAGACTTTAAGGGATCTGAACCAACTCGTCCCTCATGGAGATTTCAGGGCCTAAGAATTGGTATTTCAGGTAAGCTCCTATCAGGAGAGAAATGGTCGCTGAGAGGCGCATTTAACACTGATGTTCCTGAACTTAATGGTAGAGATGCGAGCCTCAGAAAAACGATTTTTAACCCTGGTCTATTTACAGGTTTTAATTATCAAATAGATGATCGTTGGTCCTTTTATGCCATTCTATCACCTCGGGTCTTTTTTTACTCTGATGATCAAGCAGTTGAACCTGAATGGGAAGCAAGTGGACGATCACCAGGTGAAAAACCACGGATGATTCTTGCTGCAGATCCATCAATTAATTACGCATTTAATGACAAGGTTGGAATGAGAGGAGGACTTAGCTTATCATTTCGACAATTTGTTGAATCAGATATTACTTTTCTCAAACGCTGGCCTACCTCTTCTTCGATTGGGCCAACGTTTGCTATTAATAAACACCTTAATATTTGGGCCTACGTCATGACATGGCCATTTGATGGAAAGAAAACACACATTGAATCTACGTCTTGGGGCGCATGGATCAATGGTCTTATTTTTTAATCCTGTTTATCAAACAGTCCTTGATATTTTTGATGGGACTGTTCTTTATCCCTTTCAACTGACGCTGGATCCCTTGTTGGACTGGAGCAGGATGTTCCTAAGATTAAAAGAACTGAGAGAGTAATAAAGATTTTCATAATCAAACCTCCGTGAACTTTCTTAACGGAATTTTATCACGGAAGAGTTAATGAAAATGAGCAAAAAAATAAAACTCCCTACAATATACTTAAATACTCCTAAGTCACTCTGCCTCTTTTTCCACAAAATCCATAAGTTAATAATAGGTAAAGCTTATAGATCAAGTAATAGGTTCAGTTTCTGACAAGTTAAATGAATAAAATATCCTTATCAATGATGATTGAGGAGTTAAGCGAAATGAGTTCAAGTCGTATGCCTTTTGTTCGATAAAATCGATTATTAAGTGATTAATTATCAATTTATTAAATACAGTGGAATCTGCTATAATAACATCTTGGGGAGTAGTCGGCTTACTAAAGTTTCTGATTCGTCACCACGAGGTAATCCCTCCGGATCAGAATGAAATGACGAGACCATCTCATAACTATTTTATTTGAGAGGTCTTATGATGTTATTTCCCTTTGAAACCACCTGGTGGATTTATCTAAGTTTTATTGGTCTCGTCTTAGTTTTACTCCTTGTTGATTTGGGCATTTTCAATCGAACTCCTCATCGACCTTCTTTTAAAGAGTCCGTCTTTTGGACCAGTGTGTGGATTGGGGTTGCAGTCCTCGTAAACTGGGGACTCTATCATTATACTTTAGCAAAATTTCCCGCCTCTCCAGATCTAGCTTCAAAGGTCGCCCTGGAGTTTTTCACTGGCTATGTGGTGGAGAAGACTTTGGCGGTGGATAATATTTTTGTTTTTGCCATGGTGTTTGCTTATTTTAAGGTGGAAGCAAAGTTTCAGCACCGGATTCTTTTTTGGGGAATCATAGGAGCCTTGGTCTTTCGCTCCCTTTTCATTGCTCTGGGAAGTCAGCTGATGAACTACCATAGCGTCGTGATCTTTTTTGGAATTCTTCTGATTCTTACGGGTCTTAAGATGGCGTTTCAGAATACTGAAGGCAATTTAGATGATCGATGGTTGCTCAAAACTCTCAAAAAGAAATTACCACTCACGACGGATGATGGAGAGGGGTCTTTTTTCATCAGGAAGAATAAGAGTTGGTTTGTGACTCCTCTTTTTCTTGCCCTTCTTGTGATTGAATTCTCAGATATTATATTTGCGATTGATTCTGTTCCAGCTATTTTTGCTCTCACCAAAGAACCACTCATTGTGTTTACATCCAATATCATGGCCATTCTCGGACTCCGGGCCATGTACTTTATGATTCTTGGGGTGATGGACCGCTTTATTTACATTAAATATGGATTGGCCGCAGTACTCGTCTTCGTGGGACTTAAAATGGCGTGGTTAAATCCACTTTTTGATGGAAAGTTTCCTATCAAATGGTCACTTTCAATTATTGTTTTATTGATTATGACTTCTATTATTTTTTCAATGCTGAAAACAAGAGCCATGGGATTTGGGCAAAAGTTAAAAATGGATTAGAAGAATTTTGATTTTTGATCTTCCCCGGAATAATTAAAAATAATTGTTCCAGGGAGATCTTGGCGTAGATATTCTACTTGGGAATGGCCCTTTTCTTCGAGGGCCTTCATCTCTGAGGGAGTTCTTTTTTTACGATCAAGATGGCTCACATTACTAGTTGTAATTCCTAAGCAGCCTTCTGTTGGACTCATATATTTTTGGTAAGTGAGACCTGAGCGAAGAGTGCTTTTTATTTGACCTAGTTCTAACCAAGTACCGTCTTTAACTTGTTTAATTTCTTTTATCATGTCTGGTGAGTACGTGCTTAGTGGTGTGTTCCAGCCATGAAGCACCACCGCCCGGCTTTGAAGATTGAAATTATTTTGATCAAGACCTTGTAGAATCACATTGTCTCCAAAACGTGATCCATAGGAAGCTGATTTCGCCAAAATAAAACCCTCGGAAGATTTTCCACTGCCTATCTCATTACTAAATTCAGGATTTGAGCCCCAGCCATCAGACCCAGAGGCCTTGCCTCCATGGGCCGTCCAAGTGTTATGAAGGACCTGCATTTTCTCTAAATCAAATACATACATTCTGCGGTGATTAGAGGGCTGAGTGTAATCGACAATCGTAAGCTGATTTTTATTTTTTAAAACAGGAGAGCCTTTCTTCTTAATCGCCTCAAGGCCGGCCATCGCTTTCATAAAGGCATCTTTTGTGACAAAGGGGCATACAGGCTTATCATCTTCATCAATGTTAAAAATACCATTATTCATCAGACCATCGGCGATTTCTGCCTGAGAGCTTTGTGAGTTTTTTTCCAGGGATTTTATAATACCCTGAATGAGTTTAATCTCTGCCAGGTTCCTATTCTTGCGATAATCAAGATTGTTTTCCCAAAATCTCATGTCTTCGTTGATTGTGACATTGCGAATTTTATCATTATATTTTTTTGGATAAGGGACAAGCCAAGCCTTTATTTCTGTTTTTTCAGTGTTACTGAGAGCATATTGATCCATGAGTTCTTCAATGCCAAATCCCATCTTGTTGGCACTCATAATTTCTGAAATTTCCTGCATAGCATTTTGCATAAGAATCGGATCAGGTCTCTCTTTGGGATTTCCTAAGACCAGTTCAGGCTGACAATGGGGTGATGCTAAAAAATCTTTTTTTAATGCTTCATAGGTCTGATCAAGATTGGTGGTTGCAATGCTCATGATAGACTTGGGGAAGTCTTTTTGTGGCTCTTCACATAGGAGATTTTCTTTTTGAACTGAAGAGGACTTTTTTTGGTTTGGTGAGACACTTCTCTCTTCAAGTTGATTCAAAACTTTTGGCAATTTAGTTTTTAGGGCCTCGCAACTTTGAGATTTGAATTTTGAACAAAGATTTCCTGCCAAGTAAGAGAGGTTTAAGAGTTGTTGTTTATCGTGAGAATCGAATTTTTTTACGAACTGATAATTTCTTTTTGATTGATTAAATTTATTTTCGCATGCTTGAGTTGCATTGAGTTTCTCTTGCTTTGACTTAAAACCGACACACATTCCTGGCCCGAAAAGCAGAGGTTGGCACTGTAATTCGTTTTGCGAGCAGGGACCATTCTGATAATTTTTAGTTAAGACAGGAGAGCGGCAAAGAAATTTTTCGCCCACTTTAATTTTTTGGCTCGGCCAGCCGCCATAGATACAATCTTGATCACTTGATGCGTACGCAGATTTGATAAGATTTAGATTCAAGACTAAAGAAGGAGCATCGTCGAGCTTCAGGCTTTCTGGATGTTTTTTTTCAATTTCGAGAAATATGACTTTTAGGTCTTGAACCCAATAAGATATATCAGCAGCTTGCACTGAGAAAGACACTGCGAGGAGGAGGAATCCTAATAATTTAAACATTTAAAAACTCCCATTAACTTATCGGAAGTTGGAGCTAAATGGTTTAGTTTTTATTAGGGTCTAATATCTTAATCGAGCGTGGACACCGCGGGCCCATTTTTTGGCGAGTTTTTTACCAATTCTTGGGATGGCGTCGTAGTGAACTCCATCACCTTTATTTTGAGGGTAGTCTGTAAAGGTCCAGCTTTTTATAAAATGACAGCCTAGGTTTTGGGATTCTTGAGCGAGCATATTTTGAACGGATCTCACACCTTCTTCATTTTCGAGAGTAGGAACATTGAGGTCAGGAGGCCCTACCCAAACACACTCAGCTCCTGCCTTTTGAACCTGGCCAATGAGAAATTGCACATCACTCTGATCTGAAGATGTGAGCTTTCTCCACACCATATTTGTCCCCTGAACAATAATGACTCTGTTTGGTGTTAAATCTTGAGTTAAGATTTCTAATTTCGGTGTGGCCCGATTATCACCTCGACGATCAAGGCGCCCTGTATGATGTTCCCAATAGCCCCAAGTTAAATTATTCCCCTGAACCCAATCCACCGGACGAGTGCCACCAAAAGCAAAAATAGAAACGTCTTCACCGTCTTTTTCAATCAGTTTGACCAACTCTTTCCCGAAGGCACCAACACTATGGGAATCAGAAATGATGAGGGTTTTGGAAAATGAATGAAAGGAAATGGCCCATAGACTGATGAGAAGAAATCGTAACATTCATAAACCTTTAAAAATGTGAAAAAAGTTTCAATATTTTATAGAACGAGCTCCTCAGAGAGGTCAATTGTTAAGATTGTTTTAACTCTTAACTTGTTGTTTTTATAACAGATATCACTTAACTTTAATATTTATGAATGGTTTACCAAACTACCGTTTTATCACTGATCCTCTAGAGTTTTTAACGATTATAAAAAATCGTTCGGTACTCAAGAAGGGCAAAATTTGGCAAACTCTAGGGAGTCGAAGAGATATTTATCAAATTGAGAAATTAGACTTAATTGATAATAAACTTATTCTTCAAACCACCTGTGACTTTGATTTCATGTATTTTGCTCCCATCTATTGTTTCATCGATCATCGTAATTTGATTTTTAAATTTAATGACAGTGATATTAAAGTTCACAAGAATGTTTTAATTGTTGAATTTCCTCAAATGGCGAAGTGCTTAGAAGAAAGAAAGTATCCTCGTTTTCAGTTCCCATATGATTCAGTCAAAGTCTCTCTTAAGTCCATGAGTGGTCAGGTGACAGATTATGCCACGAGTTCTTTTTGTGATATTTCAAAGTATGGCTTTAGTATTTACTGGCCCATAAAGCAAAAGGACTTCTTTAAGAAATTTCATTATTTCAAAATGATTAAAATAAATTCCAAAGAAACTCATGTTTCAGCCGATTTTTCTGTAGCCCATATTTCTCCCACAACTGATAAGCGCTTTGTTAAAGTGGGATTTTCAACAGAGACTCTCTTTTTAGAGAATTTTCAAAATCAACTCTTTGGTTCTTTCTAAGTTTTAATTTACTCTCGATAATTAATTGTTAAAATGTTCTTCATTATTAATGCTCTGTTTAAAGGTCATTTTATGATTAAAGAACTTACTCAAGAACAAATTAGCACCATGTCTTTAGAAGAAAAGGATCAGTGGTGGCTGAAAAATGTTTACAAAGGTGACATGCCCCAACTGACTCTTCGCTCGGCCCTGACGGGAATGGTGCTTGGAGGTGTTCTCTCTCTTACAAACCTCTACATTGGAATTAAAACAGGTTGGACCTTGGGCGTAGGAATCTCTTCAGTGATTCTTTCTTACGCCCTTTTTAAATTCCTCGCCAAAATTAAACTTGGCTCTCCTATGAGTATTCTGGAAAACAATGCCATGCAAAGTATTGCGACTAGTGCAGGGTATATGACGGCACCTATGATGGCCTCTATTCCGGCCTACATGATGGTGACGGGACAAGTGATTCCTATGTGGCAGTGCTTTTGGTGGATCGTGGTTTTATCGCTTCTTGGTGTTCTCTTTGCTTTCCCTCTCAAAAGAAGATTTATCAATGATGAGCAAATGCCTTTTCCAGAGGGCTATGCGGCCGGAGTGGTGCTCGATAGTTTGCATGATGAAGAATCTAATGATGGAATGTTTAAAGCAAAACTCATGATGATGGGGGCCGGTCTTTCTGCCTTAATTGAAATTCTTCGCGCTGATGTAGTTTTAGAAAAAATAAAATTAAAGTTCCTGGCGATCCCTCATCATTGGGATGATTTTATCTACAATTTTGTGACTCCTAAAATCATGGGCACTCCTCTTAAAGACCTCACGATCCAGTTTGATTCCTCCATTGTGATGATGGGAACTGGTGGACTTATGAGTATGAAGACGGCCATGTCGATTTTGCTTGGAGCGTTCATCAATTATTTTATTCTAGCTCCTTATTATATTGATGCCGGTGTGATTTCTGGGGCCAATTTTAAGGCGATTACGATGTGGAGTCTCTGGGGTGGAGCGGCCATCATGACCACGTCATCTCTTTTTAATTTCTTTTCTAAGCCTCAAATCATTCTTCAAAGTTTTCAGAAGATGGTTTCCCGCAAGAAAAAAGATCAGAATGATCCTCTCGAAAAAATAGAGCTCCCGATGTGGCTTTTTGTGGTGGGGATTCCTGTAGTCGGTGCTCTGACAGTTTACATGGGACATGTTTGGTTTGGCATTCATTACTGGTTAGGTCTCATTGCTATACCGCTCGTATTTGTTTTCACACTGATTGCAGTGACTTCAACAGGTCTTACGGCCATCACTCCTGGTGGGGCCCTCGGAAAGTTGACTCAAATTACCTATGGAGTTCTTGCTCCAGGTAACGTGACGACAAACTTAATGACCGCTGGGATTACTTCAGAAGTTTCACTCAATGCTTCTAACCTTCTCATGGATATTAAGCCGGCCTATATGCTAGGGGGGAAACCTCGTCTTCAGGCGATTGGTCACATCCTTGGTATTTTTGCTGGAGGCCTCGTCGCGGTTCCCGTCTTTTACAGTCTTTTTCATGGTGATATTTCACTTTTTACCTCTGAAACTCTACCTCTTCCAAGTGCTTCTATTTGGAAAGGAGTTTCTGAAGTTCTGACTAAAGGACTTAGTAATCTTCACATCACGGCCCAGGTGGCAGCTCTCATCGGTGGGATTTTAGGCATCGTGTTTGAGATTTTGAATAAAAAAACCAATGGAAAGTTTCCTCTTTCAGGTGTGGGATTAGGACTTGGATTTGTTTTAAGATTTACTGATGCCTGGTCTATGGCCCTAGGAACTTTGGTCTTCTGGATCGCTCGAAAAGTTTGCAAGAATAAAGAAGGTGTTGGTTATAAAGCCTTTGTTGATAACCAAGAAACCCTAGCGGCCGGAGTGATCGCAGGTGGATCAATTATCGGTATTATTTTAATACTTCTCGAGACAGCGGTTTAATTTTATGAATTATCAATTTCCTTCAGATTTCTTTTTTGGTGTCTCTAATGCTGCTAACCAAGTGGAGGATAATTTGGAGGATAATTGGCTTCGTTTTTCCCGCCAGAATAAACTTCGCTGCTTTCAAGATGTACCAGCTAAGAGTGATCGGATTCGTTTTTGGTCAGAACCTCAGGTTGAATTAGATCTCGCCCAAGATCTAGGTGTGCAGGTTTTTAGACTAAGTCTTGCGTGGGAGCGGCTTGTTCCAAGGAAAGGTGAGTGGAGCGAAGAAGCGGCCCAGAGATATGTTGAGATTCTTCGGGATATAAAAAGTCGTGGCATGAAAGTTATGCTCACACTCTTTCATCACTCAATTCCTACATGGATGGAAGATGAGGGAGGCTGGGTTCATTCAACCTCAGTGGATGATTTTAAATTCTTCTCTCAAAAATCCTTAGAACATTTTGGTGAACTCGTGGATTTTTGGATTACGCTGAATGAGCCAGTGCCCTGGTCTTACCTCACCTATCAAGAAGGTCTTTTTCCTCCAGGAAAGAAGGGAAGTCTTTTGTCGCATTTTAGGGCCCTTAAGCATATGGCCCAGTCTCATAATGATTTTTTTACGATGGTGAAAAAAATTAAAGGAGCACCGGTAGGAATTGCTCACCATATGGGACTTCATCAAGGGCGAGGATTTTTTAATCACTGGTTCTCAAAACTTTCAGATTATCTCGCTCACTGGCAATTTCTGGATCGAATTGACCATCACATGGATTTTTTTGGCATTAATTACTATGGAGCCGAGTGGATGACGCCAGCAGGCCCTGCTCAATATGAGGATCTGGATTTTTCAGATGCAGGCCGGGCCATTTGCCCGATCGGTCTCTACAAACTGCTCCATCGTATTCATCAAAAGTTCCCAGAGCTCCCGATTATTATCACGGAGAATGGTGTTGGAGATGGAACTGATCAAGTGAGACCCGCCTATTTAATGGAGCATCTCATGGCCGTGTTAGAGGCGATTAAAGATAAGATTCCTGTGATTGGATATGTTCACTGGACCCTCTCTGATAACCTTGAGTGGAGTGATGGCTATGGGCCCAAGTTTGGTCTCGTGGAAGTTGAAAGAGCGAATCAATTAAAGCGCAGGCCCCGAGAAAGTTATCTGCTCTATCAAGGAATTATCAAGCTCAAAGGTTTTTCAACTGAGTTGAGAAAAGAGGCCTGGGAAACTTATAAAAGTATTCAGGGAAAGACTCGGCCCTATTGGCGAAGTGCAGACGGTAAACAAGGTCTTGATCAGGCCCTTCAGAGAAAAACCCCTGAAAATCAGGACTGGCGCTTTCCAAGAAACTGATGAGAAAAAAGTTATTGGTTGTGACAAGATTTCTTTTATTAAGGGTGCAGTCTTTTAAGTAGATCTAAGTTTTATCTTCTTTCATAAGTCTTCAAACTTTTTTATGAGTCAGTTTTTCTGAACTCAATTCGATTTTGATCCCTCAAGATAGAGATAATCTATCAAGATCAAATCGAATTAAAGTTTCACATTTTGATTTTGATTTTATAACGATATCTAGATTTCTTTCTCTAATTTCTGTTTCAATAGCTTCACTTAAAAGGGTGAGAATAAGATGGCCAACTTTTTGATCCATTGAACTCATTATAAATTTTGCTGAATTTTCATTATCAATCATCTTGAATTCAAATGATTTTCCAAGATAACCTGAGCTTGTGACCAAACTATCTAGTAGTGCCCATCTACTTTTTGAGCGTAATACATCTTTTCCAATTAAAAGCTCTCGATCAGTGGAATTCATTTTATTTACAAAGAAGCTAGGGTTACTAGTGAGGGATAATTCTGAAAGAAAATTATAAAGGATGTCGGAGCTCAAAAAATGATGTGTCATCCTGAAGAAGTCTGGATCGATATTATTTTTTTTCAAAAAATCTTTTACTTTTTGTTCATATCCTTCTCGAACCAGTATTCTCTGGAGCACAAAGAAAATCCTAACAGAATAACAGTTTGCCCCACCATTCTCTCCTAAAGGCTTGTTTAGTGACTCAACCTCAATAAGACCCGTCAAGGGAGCATCGAAGTTCAGTTTCAATATGGATGCAAATACCAACCATCTCTCAGCACTTGTAGACACTATTCCTCTTTCAATTTTGGAGTAAGTAGATTGTGTCACACTTAATTTTTGTGCAATGTCTGACTGCTTTAACCCTGAGAACTTTCTCACTGTTCTAATGACGTCAGGTAAAAAATTCTGAGTGTCTTTGTCTTGAATTAATGTCATGAATCCTCCATTTCCACATAAGTGTGGGGGGGGATTTAGAAAAACCAGCATTTTCTTATTTTTTTCTTTTTACTGGAGAGATATCAATGAGATGGAAGCTTTGTTATTTAATCTTTAAATTAACGAGTTAACAAAAATACCTAGAAAGTTGGCATATTTGGATTGCGGGCTATACATGCAAGTACGAGTGTCGACTTTTTAGACGGTCTGTAGGGGATAAGACACGTCACAGAAGTGGAGCTTCCTTCTATAAGATGGATAAAGATACCTGAACTAAACTCCCGGCAAAAAAATAATCCAAGACCTGCACCTTTTTGACCTGGTTCATTTCGTGGACTCATTAGATTCGTTCTTTCGATGAAAAGTTTTTTTATCTGCTCTTCCGGGAGAATCCCACCTTGATCTACGATCGTAATGATGATTGCATTATCAACTGATCTTTGACATATCAATCTTATTTTGTCTGCACATGGTCCAGAGTGATTTACTGCATTTGTAATAAGTTCATCCATTACAATTGAAATGGATTGAGCTTGAAATGGAGACGCAATTAATTCTAACTCTTCAATCACTGGATTGATATTCACAAGGAGATCGTTTGTTTTAGAGAATGTTCTATCGACAATTATATTTTGTGATCGATTCGTTAGTAATTCATGGGCCTTATCTAAAGGTGCTGTTCCTAAAACAACCTCATTTGAGGCTAGCCATTCTTTGGATACGTCCTCAATAATCTTCAACTCACTAAGATTGATATTAAGATCTTTCACTCTGCATCCTCAGGAAGTAGAAATATTTTTCTTCGGCAGAATCAAAAATTAGTCCATCAAATAATGGTGCTTTAAAGTTTTTCAGGTCATCTAAATGCACTAGCTTTTGAACTTCTAAATTATGTTTCTCGTCAAAATAGGGGCAATAAAAACTTAAAATTTTCCTATTTGGAGCTACGATACTATTAACAATATTTGCCTGATGGATGAAAAAAATAGGAGCCTCTTCGTAATAAACTTGCTGATTGGGACTTAGAGAATTGAGCCAGGCAATAAGTTCTCTTATGCCACATGAATTAATCTTTTTTAACCCTTTAAGATTTATTTTTAAAACAGGATTTGAAAAAACTTGTAAGTTTTTATGAATAAATTCTTCATCGATGACACCATCAAATATGATGAAATTATTTTCACTTGAAATAGTAAGCTTACCGTTCTGATATATGATCATTTGCCTCCTTGAGGATGATGAGAAAATTAAATGAGTCAACCTCTAATCTGCCATCAGATCCAAAAATCTCTGTTCTAGTATAGCCTAGGCCAGGAGATAAACTGAAATAATTTAATCTTTTTTCTGGAAAAATTATATTTAGATTCATATGCTGTGAAAAATTTGTATCTATTCCAAAATGACTATCGACCCTGCAACAAAAATCTGACTTTATACTTAAAGTTGGGCCGATGGTCAGAAGCGTTCCAGATATATCTAATTTTTCAGTTTTAGAAGCCTCTAAAAATTTAATATATTGAAGCGTAGAACGAAGACCGATCACAATTTTCTCAGGATTTATGTCTTTTTCAATATCTAGATAAGAGTAAATAATTCTCGAATCATGAGAAGAACTCATTAACCCCCCCACCGAGCCTAAAAAGCGATGAGAACTCCTGGTAAATAACTTAGTAAAAGAAGTATCGATGAAATTTTTTCTAGAAAAATCTTTACCCTTAAATTTGATTGATAAGCTGGGAATGAATGCTAGTTTCGCATTTATATTTGACTTCAATTTCCAATTTAATGGAGCACTCGTGACATTTATGTCCTCACCCTTGATAACTTCAAACGAGCTTGCAGGAGAAAATCGAGATTCTCTGCCCCATCGATCAATAAATTTTACTTTGATGAAGTATACCCCCGGTGAAAGATCATTTAGGTCTTTGGTCTTGGGGAAATTTGTTTTAGCTTCAATGATTGGATTTAAGAATAATTCATCTGTTGAGATGATATAACTGTATGATACCGCCTTTGGGTGCAGTTTCCATGCAACATTTGATTCTCCTAATGCGTTCAAGCAAAAGCTTGCAACCAAGGAGCTAAAGACGACTCGCAAACACGAACGTAACGTCATCTTCTGGTGCTCTCTCTTGGATATGAGTTTGGTACTCTGCTAAAATTATTTCTTTATACTCCTGGGGAGTTTGAGAAATCTTTCTAAGGGTTCGAAGAAGTTTCTTTTCCCCAAAGGGTTTTTCATCTACCGATTGATTTTCTATGAGACCATCAGTATACAAAAAAAGAGTATCATTTTTTTTAAAGTCGTAGGTAAACTCTTCATAAGTGCTATTTGGATTTTCCCCCAATCGATATCCAGGGGCAGGTGTATGTATTTTAACATGACCATCTCCGTTTATAATGATGGGAAACTCGTGACTTGCGTTAGCGATGGTCACCTTATCTTCTAAATGGTCTATTTTAGCAACAAGCATAGTCATCATTAAATTATCTGATGATGTATAAATCACGTAATTAATGAGTTCTAAAAACTTTGAAGGTGAGGAGTTTATATCCCCGAGCTCCATTTGTCGAAGTAGTGTTTCACAGCAACTACTTACACTTGCAGTCAGAAGACTTGCAGGTAGACCATGTCCAGTGGCATCTGAAATAAAAATATAAGTAGAATGCTCAAAAGTTTTAAATCCCCACCAATCGCCTCCACATTCAGAAGCCGATGAGTAAAAACCTGCTATATTTATATTTTTACTTTCGATGTTTGCTTCTGGGAGGAAGCTCTCTTGAGAGGATCTGGCCAGTCTCATTTCATTTTCAATTCTGTCTTTAATTATCATCTCGGCCATGAAGTTTTTGATTTCAACAATCATTTTGTTGAAAGCTCCGGTCAAAATACCGATTTCGTCCTGAGATCTAATTCGAATACTATGATCGTAATTCCCTTGACTGATTTTATCTGCCGCAAGAGTTAATTCTTGAACTGGACCAGTCACGACTCGAGAGAAAATAATGACTCCAAGGATTGAAATTCCTGTGAAGATAAGACCTAGTCCAAAAGTTTGACTGACAATAGCTTTAGAGGCAATGAGAGCGATTGACTTTGGAATTGTCGTAATCACAGCAAGTCCTAACTCTGATGGGGGAGACACCGAAACGATGTAGGGAACTCCGGCAAGAGATGTCTCAAAAGCACCTTGACGTGGAATTAATTTCTTTAGCTCAGGGAGAATAGATTTATTGAAACCCTTATTATGGGTCGCTGCTGATAGTAAGTTTCCAGATCTTTCAAAGAAGAAGATTGAAAAAGTTTTGCTACTTTTTAAAGATTCGATAATAGCAGTTATATCCGATTTAATGACAATGAGATTTTTTTTATCGGAAATCCTGGCGAAAGTGATAAAAAATATTCCCGAAATTTCGGTGATTGATATGATCTCGGAATTGTTTTTAAGGTAGTTTCTGAATTGAGTTTCATTCAATTGTAAATCGGATGACTTTGCCAGGTCAAAAAACTTTCCTGACTTTTTAGAAAAGACTTCTAGATCAGTGATGCCAACCGATTTTGGCAGTTCTATGTCACTAATATTTTCAAAATCATAGTTAGAAACAATACGAATTTCATCTAAACGCTGGGCGAGAAGCCTACTTAGGTAGCCACTCTGGGCAGCTGCTGATTCAAGAACAAAAGAAGATTTATCTTTTTCATAAAGATCTAATGCATAAAAAAGAAATAAAAATTCAAAAATCAAAACTGCAATTGAAATGAATATGATAAACTTTGTACGTAAAGAGAAAAACATTTGTAACCTTAAAGGTTTGAATTAAATTCTATGAATAATTTATCATATAATAGTCGAGCATCAACATATTTATCATTCTTAATAAGTGCTCTTCTAATAGGATTTGGTTATTCCCTCTTTAACCAATCTCGAATGCCCTATTTTGATGGTCAAGATGTTGAAGTTATCGCTGAAATAGAGTCGATCAAAAATAGTGTCAAAGTCAAACCTACAGGTGAACTCATCTGGACCGATGCTCGCCATGGACTAGCAATACCCGCTAATACCTTATTATTTGCTGAAAAGCATAGTGTTGCTGTGATTTCATATTTAGATGGCAAAAAACTGATTTTGATGCCAGGAAGCTTAATTGAAATTGTAACGAGTAATAAAGAAAAATTTGATTTTAAAGTGAAAAAGGGGAAGGTTCTCTCTGTTCCCAAAACTGCTCGTGAAAAAACAGTTGTATATACTGAACAAACTGAGCAGTCTAAAGAACCATTAGTTTATATTGTTAATACTCCAGCGCAATTAATTATCGGGCCAGGTGAAACGCTCACTCCGACCGTTAGATGGGATTGGACATCAAAGCCTAGAGAAGATCAGGAGCTGATTATTAAAGTGACTGGTAAAAATTATGATTTCCACAAAAAACTAGGACTTCGCCAAAGGGAAGAAAGTCTATCCCTTCACGAAGCGGGTGAATATGATTGGTCTCTTCATTTGGATGGAGAGTTAATGGGAGGCGGAAAAATTGAAAAAAAGGTTGTCTCAATACCTTTGATCCACTTCCCCCAAGGTGCAACGGAAGTTGACGATGGGTTGAATATTGACCTTGGTTGGATTTATCAAGGAGATGTTGAAAAGTTTGAAGTCGAGATCTCTTTTGAAGGTCAAACTCAAATCCAAGAGGTGACCGGAGATCATAGAAAATTTACTATCGCCCTACCCAGGAATTCACCCATTAATTGGCGAGTTCGTGCCATTCAGAGTGATTTTAAAAGCCAGTGGAGTGATTCAGGCAAGTTTTTTATATTATCTCGACAGCAAAATCTTATGAGGAAACTTGAAGCCCTGCTCTCTGATCTTGATACCGAGTTCCTGGTGGATGACCTCCCTTTTAATTATAAAATGAAGAGACTAGAATTAGAAAATTTTGACATAAAGATCAAAGGAGCTGAGAAAGTAAGTGCTGGAGTCTATAAGTTTAATGGGCCTGGTGTTTATACTATTGAAGTGAAAGATCTTAAAAGTTCAATCGTCTTAAAGAAAAAAATCATCATTCGGTTAAAAGAAATCAGTGATCATCCAGAAATTCTAGATGGACAGAAAGTTAAAATTTAAGAACTATAAACTGCCCTCTTAAAATGGTGTTGAAGTCTTGAATTAATCAATAAATTTCAGTGCTTAAATTGATTATTGAAAGCTGCACTATAAAAATGATGCTAAAATTATTTTTCCAAAGTATAGTAGAGTTGTCTTCTTTGGTCACTCGTATCTTTCTCATGCCTATGTGAAAGGATGAAACAAATTAATTTTTAAATTTCAGATTTGAACTGCAATCCAACACCATTCAAGAAGGTCAGTTAGTACCCGATAAGACTAAAGTCTATGGTGTATTTAATCTTTTTATTTATTAGTCTCATTACAAATGCTCAAGAAAGGCCTGAAGATTTTCTTGAGGTTGCGAAATTTGCGGAGTCCATTTCAAAGGGGATATATCCTACGGCCCCTAATCAGCACTGTGCTGAAGAGAGTGCGCCGAAAGATGAAATGATTTGTCACTGTGAACTAAGGTCTGAGCTCAGTCATCAGTATCACACCTTTTTGCTTAGTTACCCAAATTCTTCAAGTCTACCAGAAATTCTCAAATCTCAGTTACCTGGCCAAATCCTCGAAGGTCATACGCGAGGAGCAGTGAACGTGCTTATTTCTCTCCCTAATGATAATAAGTTTTTTGGTCTCTGGGGAATGATGTTCGGCAATGACGGGGATGACCTTGGGTATACTCACGGGGCATCGGTTTCGATTTCCCGGACAAATAAATCCGGTTTGACCACGAGCTTCATCGGTTCCAGCGATCTCTACACTCAAGCAATCCTAAAGCACCCTGGTAACTTCTTTGATTCTCAAGGCGTGTACCATAAGGCCCAGAAATTTACGAATGAGAATCTTCTTCGACTTGTGGTGGATTCCAAGAATAAGGGAAACCTTCTCTACTGGAAAGCCGGATTGGGATGGCATCGTCTCGATAGCCGCAACACTCATTCTCTCCTCCTTGCTTCCGGTCAGCAGTTTCGTTGGCATAATATGTTGCAAGATGTGGTGGGCCCTCGGAGTATCTCGGATCCAATCTACATCCAGGACAAGAAAGGAATCCGAGACAGTTTTCAAGTCGAAACATTCCTCGGGTTGCAGAAGAATTTTATTTTCGGATCAAGTTGCCGGATAAATTCATACGCGCAGACCGGAGGTCGACTGGCCCCTTTAGGAGCAACCAGCTTTGACGTGGGGGCAGGAACTTATTTTTTCTATCAAAAGCCGAGTAGCCCTTGGGCCTTAAAGTTGGGTTCTTCCGCTACTCTGATGTCTTTTAAAAATGGACAGAATACTTCTCTCAGCTATGAGATGGGACTTCAGAGTAAGAGAGTTCAGTTTAGTATTGTCTACACGCAGACCTATGGAAAATTAAATAACTACCAATCTTACAACTTACCACACATTGATAAGAGCACTGGAGCTCAGGAGATCGAGCCAATCATGAACATCCGGCTCGGTTTTATTATCGGCTCAATCAATCCCAAGTGATATGTCCTCTAAAGATATGACTTTCATTCAAAGAAAAAAAGCAATCAAGCTAGTCAGTTATTGCGATACTAGAATCATAAGCGTCAACTTTTTAGAGACTTACAGTCTTTATTTCAAGCCCACAGCATGAGTAGTCTTTTTTAGCTATAAAGACCAGGCACTAAAAAGTCGATAAGTTACTGGAATAAAGACTATTGCAAAGTTTATGAACAAATATTTCAACATCTTCCTTCTTTCCATCCTGACAGTTTTGTCTGGTTGTATTGATATGAGTCTCAAAGAAATAAGTCCAGCATCCACCGTTACTTTCTCGTTTTATTATACAGGTCCTGAAACATACGAAAAAAATACCACGACCATTAATCTCATTCCCACAACCAGTGCTTCAGGCTTTTCAAATTTTACAACAACGGGGATTTTTCCCAATGGAGTGACTTTAAATCCATCGACCGGTGCTATTACTGGAACACCCACGCAAAACTTAGCACTCACAGTGTTTACCATAAATGCAATAGCACCAAATGGAGACTCTGTTTCGACTCAACTTAATCTCACGGTCAATGACAGACCAGTGATTTCATCTATTAGCAATTTTTCGCTCGATGAAGACACAAGCTCTGGCGCTATCAACTTTAATATCTCAGACTCTGACGATTCTCTCACATGTAGTGGATCAGTGACGGCGACATCGAGCAATGCGGCTGTCATTCTTAGTGGCGCCCTGGTGATTGGTGGTGTGGCACCGAATTGTACAATCTCTTTCACACCGGTTTTGAATCAGAGTGGAATTTCGACTATAACTTTGGTTGTGAATGATACACACTCAACAAGAAGTAGTTCATTTGTTGTAACAGTTAACCCAGTGGACGATGCACCTGTGGCAGCTTTACTTATACCGCCTGCCTTTAATGAAGACACTCAATCTATCATCACTCTCTCTTACTCTGATGTTGAGGGAGAAAGTGCTTCATCTTGTGCTCTCTCTGGTCTTACAAACATCATAGTCTCTCAGGCCTGCACCTGTACACTTGGTTCCTGCTCTGTTGGAGTTACGGGAACGAGTAACTATAATGGGGTTGCAAGCTTTAGCTATACAGTGACTACCGGTCTCTCAGTATCAAATTCTGCACCCGTAAGCTTAACCATCTCCGCCGTCAATGACGCTCCAGTCATGTCTTCGGTAAGCCCCATAACCATCACCCGAAATACTTCCACGCCGAGTATTAGTGTCACTGTCAGTGACGTGGAATCATCACTTACATGCTCAAGCTCGATTTCTATGACGAGCAGTAATACGGCCTTAGTTTTAGAGACGGCAGTCGTGTGGGGTGGAACGGCACCGAATTGCACCGCTGTTATTACACCCAGACTGAACCAGGTTGGAACTTCAGATATCTCTTTTAGTGTAACAGATGGGACTCTTAGTTCTGTGCAAACATTCACCTTAACAGTTGAACCTATCGCTCCTACAGGGCTAAGTTATTCTGGAGGAAATCTGACCAAAGACCGAGATGCTTCTATTTCTCGAACCTTAACAACAGGTACCAATCTTACCTACTCAATAACTTCGGGAACCCTGCCTGCGGGACTGACTCTAAACTCATCAACAGGACACATCTATGGAGAACCTACCACAGTCGAGAGTCAAACAATCACTGTTCAAGCTGTAAACTCGAAGGGATCCGCGACTTCAATGCCCTTTACCTTAAACGTCATCGAGGTCGCTCCCGCAGGCCTTAGTTATACAGATATAGTTATCCACAGCCCTTTTAATCAATCACCAATTCTATCTAGCGGATCAAACGGATCGAGTTTTACTCTTTTAAGCGGTTCTCTTCCGCTTGGATTGAGTTTAAATACAACGACAGGATTCATTTCCGGTACGATACTTACGGGCCATCATAATCAAGAATTTTCCTTGATTATTAGAGTTTGTAACGGGTCAGGCTGCAGCGATGAAACCGTTACATTGAAAACTCTTTTCTTTAATGGCCTTACTGCTCTCTCGGCCGATGTCATTGGAAGTTTCACAGGCCATGAACCGACCTACTCGAAGATGGTTTATGTAAATCGAAATTCAATTCAAGAAGTCGAAATTTCAGATCCAACAAATCTAAACATATTCAATCCTACACAGGAATTATCGGCACCAAGTGCTGAAGATTTTGTTAAGGCTTACGCTCAAGACCTTAACAACGACGGTCTTAAAGAAATAGTTTTATTGTCTAAAGACGAAAAGATTCATATTGTTTCAGTTGATACAAATGGCATTTTAGAATTTTCTCACACAATCTCGACTCAATTACCTGTTGGAGATACGGCGCAACTTTCTGGAAGCTTGGATTTTGGAGATCTCATAGGTGACGGCAGTATAGATATTTTACTAACCTCGGACTCCGGATCGGGAACTACGGGTCTGGAAATTTTTGAAAATCCTGGGGACGGATCATTTGATTTTAATCCTGTCAGATTCTACTCCAATATCACAATGCTAGACGGAGTTACGTCTTCTTTATGGGACTCAAATTATAATGGAACGGTTATCCTCGACTTCAATGCAGACGGGGATTCCGATATTGCTTTAACTGTCAAAGAGAGAGGAGTCATTGGAATTATTTACGGACCTATAAATCAGCCTGGATCTGACATCACTGTGGGTGAAGAGATAGCTAATCCAAGTGCTGGAGAAGAGATCAAGATGTCCTACGGCTTTGATCTAAAAGCCAAATCGATTGACGACCAACCAGGAGAAGAAATTGTATTCCTTGGAAAGGCACGAGTCTTTATCATCGGTGAATCCACTAGCGCCGCAATTGATCTCGGAACCTTTTGTACAAATATAGCTGAATCGAGTGGTTTAACAATCACACCATCAGGCTTTTTTGTTGATTATTTTGAGTCAGGAACTACCCCTCCCATCAGAACGGCTAAGTTTTCAATAACCCCTCAATTGAATTTAGTTTCAAGCGAACTGTTTACGAGAGACATTCCACGAGCGAATTTCGTTACTCCACACTACTTTGAGCGACTAGATATAGGGGGAGTAAGATATAGGGGCCTGCTTGATACAGGACCAGGAACGCTCTTTATCTACAGGCTTGAGTAAAATCGAACATCGTTCATAATTCATTCCATATAAATACGTTCATTCTCTAGATTAACCATAATCGAAGCTATCTAATTATTAATAATTCCAATTTGATGGATAGAGCTTACATACTCAGAAGCATTCATGGATTCAGTCCTGTGAGTTCTAGCACAAAAATTCGTCATATCGGGGACGTAGTCTTGCTGGCCAGAGGATAAAATTCCAATGACCTCACCAGATTTTGAACTAATCACTAAGGACCCAGAATTTCCACCAAAAGCGTCAAGGTCTGTGATGTAACCCTGAGCACTGATACGTTTTATTTTCCCGTTGGTCGTTATTTTGAGAGGCATTCCCGTCGGGTGTCCCAGCATTGTCACATCATCATGAATATTCATTCTTTTCTTTGAGATCTTAAGCCCTCCAACAGGATTTGGACGATCTAGTTTAATGACAGCAAAGTCGATGGCCCCATCTGGCGCCTGAGTGAGTCCCTGTTTTAAGATAGATTTGCAGCGATAGACATTCTCTTTTGAAATCATCAGTCCGGTCTGGTTGGGTACAGTATTTTTAAAATTAAAAACCCAAAAGTTATCCTGGCAGTCAGATTGGTTCATCACACAATGACCGGCGGTGAGAAGAGTGTCAGGTGAGATCAGAAATCCTGAGCATCTTGCTGCACTCATTTGCTCCGAAAAACGTTCATTTTTGCACAGAGGAAGACCGCCCTCTAGAATGGGAGTTTCAAACAGTGGTAAACCATTAAGGTAAACATCAGGACCACTGAGATCAATCATATTAGAATTTATTTGCGCAGCTGTAGATTGAGAGATCTTTTGTAAGAGAGCAGAGACCTCATAGAACTCGTGGCGATCGTCAGAACCATAGATAACATTTTCTGAACTAAAAGCTTTTATTGAGTTCATTACAACAACTAAGCAGAAGATCAATTTGAAAATAGTCATAACATCCTTTATTTTTCGCATTTATCAAACCTTCATGGTTAAAAGTCACGCTAAAAAGTGAATGTAGTCATATTTGAATATCATTCACTTACCCTTTGAAATATTTCTAGGAGCGGTGGACCAGTTGTCTCAAATCATTTAAATATAGAATGATAAAAACCCTCTATAGCATCGAGGAAAAGTATAAAACATAAAATAATCGTCTCTAAATTTGGTGGAACATCCTTAAAAGACTTTGATTCGATGTCTAAATCCGCTTCTATTTGTTTGGGCCAAAAACCTCTTGTGGTCGTTTTATCTGCTGCGGCTGGAGTCACAAACTTATTGATTGAAATTTCCACTAAGGCGATTGACTCTCACCGAAGTCTCATAAGCGATCTGGTTGCCCAGATCAAATCAAAGCATGACCCCATCATTCGTAATCTTACTTTGGGCCAATCGGATGAAGCACTTTTAGAATCACTGTATCGAGATCTTGAAGAAAAATTAATGCTTATCAATAGTGAGAAAATATTAAGTCAGGAAAGTCTGGACTATGTTCTTTCATTTGGTGAGAAAATCTCTTCCATTTTATTTTGTGTTCTTCTGAAACAATTGCGTATTGATAAAAAAATTCAGCTTCTTAGTTCAGAGGAGATTATTAAAACGGATTCTAACTTTGGAGCGGCAACTCCAAATACTGAGGACATAAAGAGAATCGCCAACGAGCTTATTCATTATGATGAAAAAACATTATATGTCATGCAGGGCTTTATTGGTTCTGATCACTTGATGCGTACGACTACTCTGGGACGAGGAGGGAGTGACTTTACGGCTGCTCTCATGGCCGAAGCTCTCAATGCTTCTATCCTTGAAATTTGGACAGATGTTCCTGGGGTATTTACCTCTGACCCCAATAAGGATGCTTGCGCCCAAAAATTGCCACTTTTAAGTTATTCTCAGGCGATAAAGATGGCGAAGAACGGAGCGAAAGTTTTGCACCCTGAAACCATGACTCCGGCCCTTCGTCTGAGTATTCCCATTTATGTGGGAAGCACTTTTCAACCAGAGGTTTTAGGAACTTGGATTCGGAATTAATTTGCTAGATTTCTGATTCGTATCGGACTTGATTTCGGTTGCTTCATCACACACACTTTTTCTGTATTGCATGAGTAGACTGTAGTGCTATTTCTTAATCGTTTAATTGATTCAAAACTTTTTGTTGAATCAACTCTTGTATGAGCTGGGTCCAAATTTTTAAAGAGCCCATATTCTTGGTCCACTGATGAATAAAGAAAGAGTGCATCCACCCAACTCGGAATGACTGAGTAATCTCCCACTATATCGATGAGATGGGCCGCCTTTAAAATCTCGCTGGTTGGATTTGTTATTTGCTCAAAATTAGGAATACCGAGGGAGACATTGGGATGTCTTTGCTTACTTACCGAATTGATGCGAAAAGGATGAGGAGAACAGTTGGTTGAACCACTCGCAGCACCTTGAGGTTCAGTAATACCAATTTCTGTAATCCATATTTCAGCTTTACCAAAATAGCTTTTTTCTTGAATAATCCTTTTGACATCATTGTCTAAAAAACTTGTTCTGCAATTCATGTTGATGGAGGAATAGAGGTGAAAGGAAATGACGTCTAACCATTCACATTGCTGTTCTGTGGTGACATTTTTTCTTTTGCATTCTGCCTTCTCCCTCTCTGTCTTTGGAGAGAGCTCTCTCAGCGCGAGCCCAAGTTTGGATTTCCAGTCTTCAAAGAGAGGTCCACTAAAAGTTGGAGGGCTTGCAAAAGTTGGCCCCACAATTTTTGCCTCAGAGTCTGAATGAATAATTGTTGCTGAGGTTCTCAGGAGTTCCACTAGTGGTTCTATTCCCGGCCAGAAATTCGTTTGGGTGGATTCCCCTTGAAGGATGAGCGTTTCAGGCCACATCCCTTGCCAGCTGAGCATGGCATATTTTGATTCTGCCTCATTTACAGGCTCGAAGTACTTGATCCTACCATTGGGATAGGGAGTTCGTCCTGGAACCGGTTTTGCCCACCTATTGGTGACAAATCTTACATACCTTTTCCACATCTCCCGATCTGGGGTCAGGACTCTGAACCAATTTTGTCGGTAGTTTTGGATTTGATTATTTGACCATTGAGATGGGGCCGGTTCATTCACAAATCGGCGACGAGGATTCCGTAAGCTTTGGCAGTCATAGGAATAGACGGCCCAGCAGGGAGGCTCATAGAGAATGGCGACTGGCTCGATTCCATCGCGATTGAGTTGTTTGATAAGGCGGTCAAATTTGGCCACCTCGGCCTGGTCAAAAATACCTTCCGTTTTTTCAATATAAGACCATTTTAAGTCGAATCTTGCGTACTTGGCTTTGAGCTCCTTGATTTTTGCAGGGAGAGGCCCAATTTGATTATTGCCCTCGTAAACAACAGGGTCTAGATAGGCCTGGGGATTAAAAATATTAATCCCTAAAGTGCGGTGGATTGAGGGGGTGACTTCATTAACGATGCCTGGATTTAAAACAGATAGGCCCCAGCAAGGGATGATGGTCATCAACACTAAAATCATCTGGACAAATATCATAGAGGCAACCTGTTTCATACTGTCTTAAGTTCTATTGTCGGTTGATATCATTCAAGACTTTAAAAAAGAACAGTTACCACTTTCGATTTTGAGAAATTTTTAGTTTTTCACATACAAGTCGTTTTTGTTCGTCTAATTGGCTACTGAAATTTTGAATATTTTTATCAGAAATATTAAATTCCGTGTATGAATCTTTAAATTTTGGAATAATAATTCCCTCTCTCATAAAAGTGTAGATCATATCTAGGAGCGCCTCTCGAGATTTGTCTTTTATTCTATCTGTTATTTGAGTCTCTGCATTGTGAGTAATGTGAGAGTTGATAATATCTCGGTGTTTTTCAATAAATCTTTTTAATTTTGAATATTTATTTGGAAATTTATCAAGATTTTTTATCAGTTGATTAGCTATCGATTTGATATTGCGGTCTATTAGATGATATTGTGCTACATCTCCAACTCTCACCGCCCGCCAGTTAGAAAATAAACTTCCCAATGCAGTCCTTTGAAATGGAGTGGTTAATTCTCCTTCAGCTCGTTTAAAAAAATCATTTATATCTGTTGCTTCAAAAACTAAACCTGCAGCATCAGCTACAAACTGAATATTCAGACGCATTTTTTCCTCAATGAGCGCCTGTTTTTCACTCTCATGCTCATGTTTATCAATAAAGCCAATATCTGCCAATGTACCAGATTGATCAACAACAAATCGTTGAGTGGATAAGCGAATATTACCTTCTTCGTAATTATTCATGATTGTTAAGTAATTAACGAGCAAAGCTACTGAAGAGTTCACTTTACCGCTAAATTTAAGCGCCGGCGAGAGGCTTAGAAAAAAACCTACATTTGAGGAAAGTTCAGTTACAGATTCATAAAATTCTCTTAATGCTGGGTTGTTCCTCAAATCAATATGGATTGCCAAGCAGCGAGAAAGACTAAGCAACTTATGATCACTACAAGGAAATTTAGTTGAAGGATTCTTGATTAAAGATTTCTCCTTTACGTTTGAGCGGTATAGAAATTTGTCGGCAAGAAGCGTTAGCTTGGCCCGACAAAGACTAAGCCCATTATCATGGTTTTGTTTACTTTTTAAAAAATGCGTTCCTTCGTAGTCGATAAGAGATATTTGTGTTTTTACGACATCTAATTGTTTCCATATAAGTGAATCTGGTTCGTATTCTCTCTGCCTTTTATCTGCCAGGTTGTAAATCATCCAACTTAGCCTGTTTACGACAGCATCACAGATAGCTAAATCTCGGTAATTAGTATCTGCATTAACAGCAATCGTGGTCTTCCATGGGATGGCAAGTTTTATTCGGTTTTTCCCTACTCCAGGATCATATGGCTTGCAGTATGATTTTGATTTTTTCTCACACAAGGTCCACTCGTAATAGAAATTGTCTCGGAGACTTTCTCGAGACATGTTGCCCCATCCATCCGTCGGTTCACGTTCAAAATCTTTTGGGGCTCGACCAAGTAATGCAAAGTTGTCACAGCCTAAAGGGTTTGCACTGGTGGTATAATTGACTTCATATCTAGGCATTGACATTGCCGTACCAGCAGAAGGGCGAATGACAGTAATATCTGTTTGTGTTACAAAGAGCTCATCTTTTGGGAGTGGAAGTTTGTAGGTTCTAAGGGGATAGAACTTTGAATTCCTCTCAAGGAAATTCTGACCATCTCGTGTTGTTCTAAGTGAAACACCCGGTAACCATTCCTCAAAAAAACTAGTGGTTCTTGGAGTGGGATTACAAGTCGCAAATGAAGATTTTAATATCATTATCTGTAAGAATAAAATAATCATAATCCTCATGGCTTGACTCCTTAAAACTATCAAAAAATTTTCGTTTCTCCAGGCATTTGAAATAAGAGTGCTTATTACGGCTTGGTATCACCGTTAAGCAAAGTCCCCAAGGTCTCTTTCAACTGCGGATCCGATTCATTGCCGACAGCGTTCTCGAGAAGTGTGCGGTACTTCGGATCCTCCTGATAAACTGAAATTGTTCGGTAACAACTCACTCGAACCTGGGCTTCCTTATCAGAGACGCAGGTGGAGAGGGTCCTGTGCGTGAGATCATCTTTGGGTTGGTAGCGGAAAGAGGCTGCACCCGTTGCCCTGATATCAGCGTCTTCATCTTCGAGAGTCAGATCTGTTAGTTTTTCTCGTAGTTTTTCTTGCTGAGCAAATCGCAAAGAATTAGTGGCAGCTGACCTGAGACTTTTAATATTCGATCCAAGGGCCGTCTCTACCTCCGTTTCGAAGGCATCACTTTTTGAGTTTCCCATTCCGAGAAGAAGAACTTCTTTTTTGCGAATTCCTGAATCCGTCTGTGAGCTCTTCTTCCACTCACTGGAAATGAAGGTAATTGAGCTTGGATCACCGTCTTTGGATATCGATGATCCGAGGGCCAGCATGGCAGAGTTTGCAAGATCGACGTCGCTATTTTTTACGTATTCCTGCTGAAGAAAGGTCTTAGCTTGCGCCGATAGAGGAAAACTCAGCAGAGCAAGCTCCTGAAGGACTTTGAGCTTTTCATCACCGGTGGCACCAGGTGTTTTGAATAATTCAACCATCGCCGCCTGAGACTCCACAGATCCTTCGAACCCCAGGGCCCCAAGGAGCATGTTCCTGCCTCGATCGCCGGGGCTTAGTTTATAGAACTCTGATTTATATTCGGGAATGAGGGTAGGATCCTGGTCAAGTGCTTTAAAGAGTTCAATAAAATAGCTTTCCTGCTCAGTGGCGGTTGCGCCTTTTATGCTTCCAATCTTTGCAAGGAGCTTGCGGCGGGTACGGCCCTGGGTCTTGCTAGGATCTCCTTCTGAAGAAAAAGAAAGAGCGTCGTCAAGCTCACGAGGACTCCATGATTTCGGATAGAGTGGCTTCAACTGCTCGAAGCCTGGTGTTAGTTTTTTTTCAGAAGAAATAGTCCAGTCAAGCTGGGCCGTCGAAAACTGACGAGAAACAAGCATCGAACCCTTTTCGACCTTGGCTTGCGCACTTAGTTTTTGCGAGCGCGGAAGGTTGAGATTGGAGTCCCACAACCACTCAAGACCTTGAGACTGAGAAACACGGAGGGAGAGATCATCGAGCATGCTCAAACCTGCGGCTGCACTTTGGGATGGAGAGCCAAGGGAGCTGCTCGCTTCATGCTCTGCCTTGATCTTAAGTGTACCAGAGTCTGGACGAGAAATAGTGTAGGTGATTTGATAATCTCTTCCGGAAGCATCTTTCTCTTTCATCGGATGGGTTCCCACCTCGTCATAATTCGAGGGAAGGGGACGCAGTGCCTGATCGATGATGTTGAAGTGGATAGCGACCTCTTCCTTTATGAGTTTGTTCGTAGAAAATACCTGAGCGATTCTTCCATTAGGATCTATTTTAAAAAGCATGGATAGTTCTGGTGATGGAAGAGAGTTTTTTTGTAAACGTTTGAGAGAGCCTCCAATTGAATCAGGAGAAAAATTAAAACTTGAGTACTTGGGTTCAGATAAGAGATACAATAAACCATCGTGAAATCCAAGTGAGCGGATGTGGAGAGACCCATTGACTGAACGGGACAAGGTTTTATCCTCTGATTTCATCTCAAGTCCAGTGGATGTTGAAAACTTTATCTCCACAACAGTTCCTGCATGAAAATAGTAATCACCACGCCTAAAATCAGAAGTACCTCTTTTTTCTATTTCTTTAAAAAGATGTGATTTGAGAGACATTTTTTTAAGGTGAGGATTAGAATTAAAAAAAGCCTCAGAGGTCATTTGTTTTTTATCGCCCAACAACTTTAAAGTTAAAAAAATCAAAGAGAATGCCGATATAATAGTTACTATTTTTTTCATGGGTTAATTCTAATGCCTTATTTTTTTTGCTGCATCATAAATTTTCTCATAGTCAAAAATGACTTAGATAATAACTTGCATGAAATCAATTCTTCCCTGAAAATCCAGTCATAGGGAAGGTTATGAAAATAAAACGTATAGTTTGTTCTGTTCTCCTTTTAACAGCATCAATACACTTAAATGCTCAGGAAGATTCGTTATCTTGTTTTGGGGTATGTGATGCTTTTGTAAAAGAGGCAAGAAAATATGTTGACCGGGCGACCAAACACGTAAACAAATACGTCCAGCAATACGCTAATGTCGCTGACTTCAACGCTGGAAGCAGTCAGTTTGGAATTACTGGGGATGGCAGCTTAGGACAGCTCAACATGCCTCCTTACAATTGTGCTAATCCAGAAGATAAAAAATTTGGTACAGGTGATTTTGGATTGTCGCCAAGTTATTTAGTGAGTGCCAACATTTTTGGGCGAAGAGCGGATATCTTAGATATTCGCATGCTGGGAAAGCAGAGAGGCTACTCTTCGACTCCGGCCTCAGATCAAAACCTTAAGCTCTCGGTAAAACTCATTGGTATAGATATCCTTGATAAAAAAAATCGAGCTCCTGAGTTTAAGGCAAAAGCCGAGCAGTTTGAGCAAAATGCTAGGCAAAATATAGAGAACTCTGCCACTCAAGAAACTGAAGATATGGATCCACCTAAGCCAGCTAAAGAGGGTGTCGGTGGAAAGCTCTTGGATTTTAGTCGACGGATATCAGAACAGATGGGCGGACAAATGCCTAGAGTTGATATCGTCCCTCCTGTCCTTTACGTGGGTATCGACGCTGGTTTCACACTCCAGGCAACACTTATGTTCACCTACGGTGTTGATTCACCGTTTTTTTCCTACCGTTCAACAACGAGTTACCAATCAAAAACCGGGGATGGCAAAAGTTTCTGTGAAGCTCCTGTAGGAGGCAATGATTGCAAGATGACTGCGGTGACGACGAGTCAGCGGGGATCAGACTTCTACAATGATTTTAAAAATGCTGCTAACACTCTTCAGGGCTCGGTTGACAGAACTCGTGATTCAATCAAAAAAGCGAATGATGAGCTAAAAGAGCTTAAGCAAAAAGAGTTTTATCGAGACGCTCTTGCATTAAATGAGAATTCTACCGATGAAGAGGGCGAAGAAGTTGGCGTGCAAGCTATGTGCGACAGAATCGATTCAATCCTAAGACCTATTGGTAATGCTCGAGAAATGATCGATGCTAAAATCGGTGCCGCACAGAATGTCGTCTCCAGTGTGAATCAACTCTATACTTCCGCTGCTGATATCTACAAAAAAACTGAACAGACGGCGAATATGATTGGCGCTGTCGTAGACGGTGATTTTAAACAGATTCCTGAGATCACGGCCGACGTCGCTGTCAGGTTAAATGCTAGGGCCAGTGCCTGGGCGCAGGCGGTCCTCGCCCTGGATGCAGTCGTAGTAAAAGGTTATGTGGGTCTAGAAGGTAAAGTACTCCTTATGGACGCAAGCCTCGGAGCTGGTGCTCGACTTTCGACGAAGTCTAAATACCTCGACATCTACGGTGAGTTCCAGATGGTGCGTCTCGTGGCGGCCCTCGATGCCATCTACGGAGTTTCCGCCGGAGTTCCACCAATGGCCATAAGATATGAAGGCCGAAAAAATCTTCTGGCCTTCAAGGGCTATGCAACCGCCAAGAACTCAACGGTGGCCCGTGTGGACTTTCGCCCACCGGCGGGGAGTAGTTCTTTTGTCTGGTGTGGTGGCATCTTTGGTGGTCAACCATCAGACCCGGCCCGGTGTGATGATACTCCTGATGGGTTCAGCGAGGCGGCACCGGGATTAGCACTCCATGATCAACTCAAGAAAGATTACTTCGGCGAACCGACTCTTTCCCTAAATGCTGGATGTATCTACAGAACATCTTCCGGGCAACCGATCGGAACAAGTAGTAACTGCGGCGAAAGTTCAAGCTCTCAGGATGAGTTGCTTATTAATGCATTCGATGCTCACCCAGATCGATTTCTTACCTTCTATCGGACACCATTGAACAAACCGGCCTTGCTAATCGAAGAGGTTGGAGCAGAGGGAGATCCCCGAAGTCTGGTATCTACGAAGACTATAAGTGGTTTTACCTTATCTGAAGATGGAACTTTCATTCCCTCCTCTGAGACTTCGGCTGACCTTTCATCTGAAAATCCGGCAGACCTTCTCTACACTCTGCCCTCAGTGGGGATCCGCTACATGGATCGTGACGGCAGTATTAAGCAGGCCTACGCAGATCAACCGGAGTTTTTTCTCAAGGTCGATGGTGAAACTTATCCAAGTGCCGAGCGCGGAGATAAGAAGATCTTCATCGGAGACCTGATCCATCTGAACAATCCAACTTTGGTTGGACTTGCCACAAATTTTCGCCTCGGAGCCTGCTCCGTGATTGGTTCAGGAGATGAAAGAAGAATAAAGGTGCTCGCGGAAACTTATCCTAAAGTGGATGCGAACCTCCTGTCTAATGAGGACGAGATTCGGGACGCGGCGGAAGGAAGGATCTCTGATTTGATGAGTATGCCAGGAGTCGATTGTCGCTTAGACGGCGGTGGTGGCGATGCCTTCATTGCTTGCCACCTGCGGAAGGCACTGGCCGAAGGAAGCTGTTTCCCTCAAGATAAAGTTCGCGAATTGGTGTATCTGGCAAATCTTTCGGATGAGGAGGTTTGGGATCTTTTTTTAAATAAGAAGATTGAAGCTTACATCGCTGAGGATTTCTCTGTTCAGGAAGGGCCAGATCAAGGGAGAAATACTTGGGACTTGAGATACAAAGACGAAATCAGTTATAACTTTCCATCAAGCTGGCCATTGGGTTACGATTTAGATATTGGATGCCCTTTAGAGTCGGGACTTTTCTCACGATTGTTTCCATTCTTTCCCAACATTCCGCCACCATCAATCCGATTTAAAAAGTTTTGTGCTTTTGGTGGCTACATCGATAATTCTCAAGTTACTGATCGTTTTAATCCCTACGCAGTTGGTCGTCTGATAAATTACGAAGCTTATTTCAGTGCTCTTCAATTTAGCTTCAAGGGCAAAACCGACTCAACTACATCGTTCAAAGGAAACATTAGACCTATAACTTCACAAGACCAGCCTGTCGAGAATGTCTCTGACATTCCATCGTACTTAAAATCTAATTTCGAGACGAAAGTTCTAGCAGGGGCCCTGAAATTATGTGTAGCAGGAAGTGGTACGGATTCATGTAAACTTCAGCTCGAAGGTCAGGAACTTGCTTCTGCCGAATCGACTCGACAAACCGAGGGCTCATGTTCTGTTTTTCATGGTTCGAATAAAATAAATAGTGATCCGATCTCTGCCACAAGCCCGCAAGATTGTCTCCTCAAGTCTAACCTCACGGACTTGAATCTATATTGTAATTCGAAGAACGTTTTTACAAACTCATCTGATACAACTATCCCCATCTCCATTGAGTTTCAATCGGCTCGCACTCTTTGGGGCGCTCGAAGTGTAGTGTCTGCGGAAAGAATAGTCTTGGGTGATTGTCGTCGGGGTGGTAACTCATCTCAAACAGATCGAGCGATCGTTGGAGTTGAAAACACAAATGCGTTTTCGCAAATCCAGGGAACAATCTCTACCACAAGGTCTGGGACATCCATTCAGTCTTACGAGGCACGGCCTCCGTATCTGGCAACTGATCTTTCGACTCCGGCGAACTGCCAACTTCTTATTGGCCGATCTCAAGGCGGAGTGGATCAGAACCAAAAGTTGGTCTTCACTGCAAAATATGTTGCGCCTCCTGCAGAGAATCGCTGTAACATGGGCGGATGTTTTCCAGAGAGTCTTGATGGTGGTCGAACATCTACTGGTCGAACTATTTGCCGAGACCCAGATCGCCAGTGCATTGAGTCTGTGAACGAATCACGAAGAAATTTTGTCTCAGCTTGTTTCGCTCCGGCCTTAAATCAGGATGGTACAACTGAGCAGGAAAAACTGAACCGATTCTGTGAGAGTTTACCGATCGATTTCCTTAAAAAAGTTATACCGCCAAATACTCTTGCATCGACAAATGGCCTCATCCTCGAGCTTGGACTTGTTCAAGGTCAAACCCCTTCATCCGCTTCTGAACTTCAGCAGCTGACAGGGGCCTCTGAATCCAATGGCATCTCGGCTTCAGGTCCGACGGTATCTGGAGCGAGTAGCGCCTCTGGCACATCTACACCGGCTCTTCCATCCCATAAACGATCGTGCCAACTCTCAAACGCGAAGCTCGCGGCCCTTCGCGAAAGTAGCTGTGGAATCAAGCTCGCCCAGGGAGATACTGAGATTAACGTAAAAATTTCTCAGGCCAGTGGCTCTACTTGTAAAAGCTCCATCGACCTCGCGCTCTTGAACGTAAGAAGCACACTGATCACAGCAGATCTCAATCGTCAGGTGAGCGGTAGTGCGGCCTACTGGGAAGTTTGGAACTCTCACATCTGTAAGGGTGTCTACGAGCGACCTGAAGCTCTAGTATTTAATCAATCTCAGCCTCTCTCAGTGGAATACATGGGCATCGAGGGTTCCATTTCTCCGCTTTCCTGTACACAAACTCTGGCCAATAATCCGAACGCCAGTACCTCAGCACTCATGGCAAACTCCGACTGTGAGCTTGGATCGTGGGTGGTAAACTCTGCTGGCCAAGGTTTTCATCAGCCTAGCACCGTACGGTATGCTGCTGAAGCTGGTTCATGTCTTAACGGCCACACCGCACTTATGAGTAATCCTGCTAACAAGGTCCTGGCCTGTGAAGCGATCAAATTAAATTATCAAGCATCAAACAGCGATTCTCGAGTAGCGCGAGACCTCGCTACGAGACTCGGTTGGACGCTTGGTTCACCAGCTGCGACAAGCTTCCTTCAGGTGAACGTGGCCCATCGTCTTTCTCCAACTGGTTCAACTCCAGGGAACTGGGCTGACACCGCGTCGAGTACTTATGACTGCGAATTCATGCTTATTCCTGCGTCGAGCTCAGATTATACGGACTGGAAAAATAACCGTGGGGCCATCCTTACGAGTTGGGGATCTGAAGCCCATCCGGTACGCTTAGTGAGTCGAGCCGAGTTCAATTCCTATGATCAGTCTTTTGGACAAGCTCTCGCCCTAACGGATTCCTCAACATGTATCCAGCAATCCTTGAGCACACGTCACCCATCCTACTCGACACTATCTGCAATATTTCAGGCCAATTCAAAAGGTTGTTTAGTTAAAGAAGTTAATCAGCGAATTGTATTTGCTGGCCCAAGTGCGAAAGCGATCTTTAAAGTGCCTGTTTATGCCAATGTAACATGTGATCAAGTCCTAAACGCTAGTGACGGAGTTGAAAATCCCATTAATCGTATAGCAGCTGATCGAAGTGGAGTAGTGAAAGTCTGGTATAGGGATATTCTATCTGAAGCAGAAAAAAATAATCTGATAGTTCCAAACCCTTTAAGTGAAACAGAGGCACTTAATTGTCCTGTACCAGATTGTCGCATTGATCTTTATCACAACAACTTTGGTGGACCAGGTGTTTCAGCCCTGCAAAGAGACTATCTTGCTGATGAATTAAGTGTTCTCATAGCACAAAGACCAACCACTCTCTCTACATGTGAATCTCTGTTTAAAAACATGTATGGTATTCAGGCAAATAGCAATACGAATTCATTTTGCGATAAAATTCAAAGTGACCCCTCCCTGCCTGCTGGTAGAATTTCTTCTTGGGTTCGATTCGGTACTGCTCAGATTCCATTGGTCCAATGTGAGGTCAGTTCAGAGGATAAAAAATGCCGAGTTGCCTTAGTGACAAACTTTGAACCAGGTAAACCAAGAACGAGTCTGAGTAAAGCAATTGAACTTCGAGCTATAGCCGCAGCCACTTCCATGGAAGCATGTGCCTCTGCAATCTTATCAGAAGATTCGGCCCGTAAGGACCAAAATAAAGTTTCTCAATGTGCAGATGAACTACCTCAGGGAGCAGTATTTGATCGAACGGTTTCACATTCATTAGTGGCAAGTTACGGTTCTTCGCTTGATAAGAGCACCATGAGGATTATTCGTAAATGTCCAACAGCTCCTGTTATCAAGGAAATTGCGGAAGTCTTCAATGAAGAGTTACGGCTTAAACATAGTGCGACTGTGGCCGACCTACATAGCGGGACATTATTACCTTTTGTATTTCTTGAAAGGTCTGTCGATGACAAATGTAGCAGCTACGTCCCAATCTACTCCAGTGATATTGACCAAAATACTGTAGGTGGCTTTGTGGTCCCTTCGCTTAATCCTGTAACGATCACCAATCCAAATGGTTCGAGAACAACTTATAACGTTAAACCTGGGACAGGTTATTGTTTGCGTGCCTGGTCTGCGCGGGCAGACAGTAATCTAAAAACCGACCTTGCTCAAAATAGATTTGAGGAATCTGCCAGGACTGTCTACCGTTTCTCAGCTCCTGGTCGTTGTGAAGTTGAGGTTGATGTTGGACAGGGCATACAGCGAATTTGGATTGGAACAGGTCAACTAGCATCATTTGGTCCATTTAAAGGAAACTACGCTAAAATCGATGGTGCTCATAACTATCATCAAAATTTAGACTCATGTATTAATCTTCTTACGACTCTCAATCAAGTGCAATATGAGCAAGGGGAGCTAGACCCTGTTTGTTCGAGCTTCGTGACAGGATCTGGAGAGCTACCGACAAATCGAAACTCAATCATGCTGAGATTGAGGATGGGGGATCGCACAGTCAATCTTCCATCCCAGATAAATCCTATTTGTGAATCCTCAATTTCATACCCGATGATTCCGAACTGGGGAAGTGACCGGGATCGACGATGTGCGATTGTAAGGTCCGACTCTGAAGAACAGTCCTCAACCTTGAATTATTCTCGTCTTCCAGTACAAGATGCTTGGCCTCGCCAAACCACACGTCAGGTTATGAGTTTCACTCGAGAAACGACTGGAGCTATCACTCCGACTTACGCCTCTAGCTCACAGACGCTTCTCCTTAGTGATACGTTCGATGAGTGTCAACGACAGACAAGGAAGTTTGGTGCACGTATATGCTTCTTAGACTACGGTCCCAACCTCGTATCCGCCGCATCAGCAAGAATCACTGGTGATTTTTTGAATAAACGGACCTGGGTTCTTCAAGAATCTTGTCAGTATCCTTCGATCCAGCCTTTACTTAGTAACGGTGTTCAGGGTCTAGAGAGCTGGATTGATACAGCCCATGCTAAAAATATATTTAAAGATGAAAACTGCACCTTTCGTTCGTCCGTTGGGGAGAGAGTAGGCTGTCTAAAAGATCGTCTGAGCGGTGAAGCTTTTAAGGTTCCACGAGGAGCGACGAAGTTTCCGAGCTATGGTCGTTTGTCAGATGATAATGTGAGAGCTGATCGTCCGCACATTCTCATAAACTCAAATAGTGCAAACTGGCTCAGTGGTAAAATGAGTGCGAAACAAGTGGGCTCGATCTTTATTGTTTTTAGAAATAGTCCTGCGGCCCTATTTAGTACACCTTATACGACAGGTGCTTTCACAGCTCCTGGGGTAAACTCTCGTGGTAAAGTTAATGGTGCTCATGGTCTTCTCCATGGAGATACTATTCACTCACCGGAAGCAGTACTTGCTGCTCGAGTGAGAGATAATGGTCTAGATCTTCCCAAAAACTGGAGTTTTCCTAGACCAGCAAATTACCGCATCTATAACTTTAATCTTTCCTCAATCCTCGACCTCTCTGCAGAGTTAGAGCACTTTATTGGATCTGATCGTGCAACTCCATCGCGCCTTATCAACGGCGGTATCGCAGAAGTGCTTCTGTACCGACGCCAATTAACGTCTGCAGAAGTTGAAAAGATCGAAGGCTATCTTGCCTGTAAATGGGGTCTACAGTCCGAGCTGCATCCGGGGCATCCGTATCGCTTTAGTCCTTGTGATCCAAACCTTGACGTTGATACGTCTATTGAAAACTCGGACGGGCCAGTACCAAAAGATGTGATTTCAAAAAATGACTCAGTCGGGGGCCCTAAGGTCGTCGCTTCAAAAGAGTTCTGCGGTTCGATGATCGATCTGTCGGCGTACAAGGCTTCCAAGGTTCAGATCGGATATTGTAGGGAGAAGCCTTGTTCTAAGGATAAAATAATCTTCGAAGAATCTCTTGATGTTGAACCCGGCACTCCTCTTGTTTGGAAGACCCAAAGCTTCATCGAAAACTTCGGTCCGGATCTGCTCAACTCGTTTCTCTTGAAGGGAAGCACTGAGATTCCTGTTCTTCTCACTATTGATGATAAAGTCCAGGCCGTGACTGTGTTCTTTGCCTCGGGGATCGAGCAAGGGAAAGAGTGTCTGCAGTGAGGATGGATTATAAAAATAAGAATCGGAGATCCAAAATGTTTAGTGTATTTTATAATCAGTGCACTAGAATTCTGTTTCTAACTATCCTTTTCTCATTTCCTTCTTTTGCGGTAGAGATATGCCCCTCTACCGTTTATGATGAAAGAAAATCTACTATTCTTTTAATAGATGTAAATCTTAAATGCGGCAAAGTAAATTGCCCCGCCAAATCTTTGAAGTATTCTGCCGACCAAATTGAAACAACTCTCACGAGTTGGGGGGCACCTTTTCAAGTCGTTGTAACTGATCTGCACGGATTAAGGAGGATCAATCTTCCAAGTAATGGCGGTAATGTTCGAGGAAATGTGTTCCCAGTATTTATTCAGTCAGGGACTAGCCAACTACATATCCGTGATTATTTCATGGATCCCAAAAATCCTACTCCTTTAACTGAAAAACCTTTTTTTGATAAGGAAGTCATGGCTGTAACTGATAAAGTAGCTCCACCCGACATGCCTAAAACGGTTAGTAACTATCCAGAGAGTAATGCAAACCTTACATCAGCTTTTCGTTACCGAGTATATCCATCAGAAGCTAATTTTAATTCTGTACAAGCTAGAAAAGGTTTACGTTTGTTTGGTGGTTTTTCAGTCGTCTCACTTGATGAAGCTGAAGATGGAGTCGTTAGGCTAGGTTCTATACTTCAGTATGTAATGTCAGGGGTAAATGTGCCAAAAATGAAAAACAACCCACTAAGATATGACCAAGATGCATTCAACCGTATTCAGGAAAAAGCTAATAAACCAACTTTAAGTTGGTTTAGAAAAGCTCGAAAAAATGAGGACTATTTTCGATTCTATATAAGCGGAATAATCTTGCACGAGCTTTGTCACGCATTCAACTGGAATAGTTCTGTCAGTCAAGACCATGCTGGAGTTCCAGGAGCTTGCACAGAATTTCCAGTTGCATATAGTTTTGCGGCGAATACATCAGATGATCGTCACTCAATAAACGGTCAATTGAAAGACAAAAATGTTTTTTTTAACGAGTTTTTTTCAACAAATGTGAATAACCCAAGTTTAAATCCTGGATCGTTAAGCCATATTAAAGCATTTCGAATCAGGTCTTGTGGAAAATTAGATTCATGTCTTTAAAAAATGTCATTAAGTTTTGAATAATACTAAATGAGAAGTCAAATGAAGGAATTTTTCTTAAATCAATTAAGGCGCCGAACAGAGGACGCTATTTCGAGACATCTTGAATACAGAATAAAACCTATTTTTTTTCTTATTTATGGTGTCTATTCTTTCTTCTTAAATGAAATAGTATATGCCTTCCACAAGGCTTTTTCTGCAAACAATGAATATAGTGTATACCCAATTGAAGTAACGGTTTTTGATCTCGGGTTGATAAGATTTTACAGTCGTTTTATTATGATTTATTTCCTTTTTGCGCCAATACTTTTGGTCCACGCTTCTTCTCAACTAGATTGGAAGACTGTTCCAACTCTTAAAAATTACTCTACTCATGACCAGGGACAACTTGGAACATGTTACGCTCATGCACTCACGGTCATGGTGGATGCGGTTGTTCGAAAGAATCCTGAGCACATTAGCTGGGTCTCGAGTCCGTTAATCTTAGCAAGCTATTACGCTGCTCCGAAGATTGCAGACGATCCGGTCACCCGGACCTACAAGATCCTCAAATCCGAATTTCGAAATGATACTATCTATAATTGTCCTGCGTCTGCTGCCTCAAAGATTAATGAGGGTGGCTTGTTGTGTGAGACCTTTAATAAACTCAAAGCGAGATCTTCTCAGCTTTCCAAATGGGGCACGGCCGAGGTGCTGTTTCGGCCTCAGAATGGAAAGCTTCCGGAGCTCTTTCTAACCTGCCAGAATAGCCTTGGTCTTATCCGAAATAAGAAGACAGTGATTGATTGCCTGGAGAGCGGCGAGAAGGATTGTGACATTATGGACTACTGGAGCTCTCGCCCGGGGGCTTGCCGAACGCTCAGCGAGGAACTGCAAAAGCACAGCTTCAAATGGCAAATAAATTCCGTCGGAGGAGTTTCGGTCAAGGCAGGGACACTCCTCAATGTGAGTGCCTGCTTCCCAGTTTATGTTGCAAACACCAAGCATAAGCTCTCCTGCAGCGGCGATAAGCGCAACCAGCTGATCGCTTTTTATAAAATGCTTTACGGATCTGGTATCGATAGCAAGAAAAAGCGTGAGGATTCATTCTCGGCGTTCTTAGAAGCATTCAGCGAAAAGGGTTCGGGTGCTAAAGATTCAATCTCTAGCTTGAGATGTGTAGACAGGACTTTTGATGATGTGAAGAAACTTCGGGACGGTATCGTGAAGAGCATCGATGGAGGAACTCCTGTAGGGTTCAGTTTCGAAACTCATTTAATGACCAAGAAAGGCATTGCGGTCAAAGGCCACGGGAACCATGGGGTTGCGATCATCGGCTACCGAAAAGATAAATCGGGCTACCGCTACCTTCTAAGAAATTCCTGGGGAAATCCTGCGACTAATTCTCTTGATCATCCAGAAATTATCTACGATCAAAAGACCGGGGATCTAGATGTTCCGGAGAAACTCTTATGGGATTCTGGATTGGAGTTCCAGTTTCTGGAGAAAGAAAAATGAAATTACCTAATTTTTTTACTAAATTCGCCTAATTTCTTGAATCAAGTATTTTTCCCAAAACTGATTTAGCTCATCAGTTGTAACTCCGCAGTGAAGTTGAGCATGATGTACTTTACCTTGGTAGAAAATACCAACGTGATTTACGTGAGGAATCTTTCTTCCCTTACAAAAGATGAGATCATTATCTTGAATATTTTCTATGGTAATAGAAGTGCCAAGCTTTCTTTGGTCTTGAGAGTTCTTTGGTATTTCCATATTAAGCACTTCAAAATAATAGAGTTGGGTATAGGCCGAGCAGTCGATTCCAGCTTTACTGACTCCACCCCAGCGATAGGGTGTTGCCAGCCATTCTTCAAAGAATGAGTGGGGACTCTGAAGTTTGGAAACTAGTTTAGGGAATGATGTTATTGAGAGATCTTTTTTGACAAATTTCTGTTCAATCCAACCAATGACACCATCTCTTTTCATCGTCAGGTAAAATGATTCATATTCAGCTAAGATCTTAAGAGTTTCACCCTTTAATGCATATATTTGCATTTGCTTGTCTTTCTCTCTTTCTGACAAGCTATCAAAATCAGCAACAGGGTTTCTTGTAAGTGGTAATTCATCCACGGTTAATCCATAAAGTGATTGAATCCAGTTTTCTTTTTCTATTCTCATTTGTGCCATAGTGCTCACGCTTATCCTTTGAAGGGCTCCATCATATCCTTAAAAAATGGTCGTTTCAATGGAAGTCAAAAATGAATTTTGAATTCTTCGTTTTTCTTTTCCAGATTGTAGCTTGAGACAAAAATTGTCGCTTCGTGACACTGTGTACGTAATTTATCTTGCAAGATTTTCTCCTATCCGAATTTTAAGAGCTAAAGCATGTAAACTGAAATGTTGAAAGTTGCTGGGGAATATGAAATGGTCATAACTTTTTTTGCCTAAGGAAATGATCAAAAATTTCAAAAAAATGTTTTTACTGACTAAAAGTCATTGGCTTGATGCTATTAAAATTTCCCCTGCTTTTCTATGAATGAAAGGAAATTTTCTTCATCCCAATCAAAGACAAGATTTAATTGGGTTGGGACCTTGAGATTGATGATGTCTTTAGCATAAAGGAGAATTATTTCCTCTTTGTCTTCCAGTTCATTAAAATAAGGTGCAAAAAACGAATAGATCATGACATTACTTTTGATGATTCCCGCTACCATATTCGCCTGATGAACAAAGGATACTGGGCAGTTAACATAAAGAATTTGTCTATTGCTAGATATGGCGTTCAACCAAAGGATAAACTCTCTTATCCCGTAGGAATTGATACGGGATAATTTCAAAAGGTCTATAGATAAAGTTTCTAGATTCTCTGGAATTTGAATCATTTTGTGATCAAATTTCTGATTTATAATTCCCTCTACAAAGACGATTTTACTGTCTGTATCTAAATGAATAGCAAGTGATTCGCCGAATAACCATCTGGTAGTGTTCATCATTTATCCTATCGTCATGTTAAAATTTTAAAATTCTCAAATTCTTTTAAGAAAAATTTATTTTGCGTTATTAAGATACAGCCTAGTTGATTCGTTTTGATAATGGGCAATAATGTTGAAGACCCAAAGTCGTTATGATCATCCAGGATTGAGTCAATAATAAAAAGAGCACCTTGTCTTTCTTTCATTCTATTTAAAACGAAGTTTTGAGCTGAGAGATAAGATGAGTATGATCCGTAATTTGACCAATCGAGTATGACGATCTCTGAATTTGATGGAGTCAAAATGATTTGATCAGAAGCGGACTTTATCTGATTTTTTAAGAGAGATAAAAAGATATCACTTTTGTCTTTATCCAGAGCAAAAAGACAAAGCATTGATTGCGGACCTAGTTCCAGACTAAATTTATCGAGAGACTTTTTAAGACCTTTGCTAAAATAATTTAGATTACTGATTTTCAGAGAAGAGAAAGCTGTTCTCTTTTCTTCAGGTGGAGAGACCAAATTTTGGTCCCAGATCTTATTCAAGTACTTTTTGACTTGAATACTTTCTCCAATTTTAAAACAGTTGGAATTCAGCGCACTAAATGATTTTAATAATTCAAATATGACTACTGAAAGAAAGGGGGAGGATAAATTCTTCGTGTCGAGGCCTTTAAAATAACACCAAAGACAACTTGAAATGAAAATTATCGACCATGTCATTTCGATAAGTATTGTTGGGCCAATGCCATTTTTCAGTGTTTTCTGAAAGATGATCCAAAATTGATCAAAAATCTGCTCTAGTTTATTTTTATATTCAGAAATGCGACCATGAGCAAGCCAGTCAATTTGTCTTTGATGAAAGAGAGTCGCTTGAGAATGTGCCGCCGAAATTTCGTTCTCGATTTCCTCTCTGAGTTTTACATGTCTCAGAGTCGCATTCAAAATACTCAATAAATAGAGAACATAAAAAAAGACGAGAAATGCCCAGTATTTTTCAATTTTAAAAATGATAATCGCAGCAAGAAAGCTTGTAGAAATAAGTGACCAATAAGTGGGAACCACTTCATGCAGATTCATTTTTCTATAGCTATCAAGTAGAGGAATGATTCTAAACCAGCTAAAGACTCTTTGCGATTCTGGCAATTTTAAAACCTCTTCAAGGAGATCATCATCTTGTTTTCTCTCCCACGACGAAATCCTGATTTGTCTTGTAATGTCCCAAAGAAGTAAGCCCAGCAGAATGACAATTAAGAGCAGCCCGTGAAATAAATTTATTTCAATGATACCTTTTGACTGCAAAGATAATAATTTCGAAGTCGTTAAGGCGAGGAAAGTGGAAAACAGAAGAGTCAAAAGGCTTTCAAATGCCCGAGGTAGTAAGTCCCTAGTATAACGAATGGGAAATTTAATCATGCTTGTTAGTCCAGGCCACTCAAGAGAATCGTGAAAAGTTCGACGTTGGTGTAGCTCAAGCTTACGTCTAGTTGCTCTGGATAATTCACAAGTTTTGGGCAATCAATTTTTGAAACGAGTGAAGGGTAATCAAAAGAAGTCACTTTGCAGCTTGAACTAAAAGGGAGAGGAAGCTCAAGCTTGGGAACTTTCGAAAAGTAGATTGAGCGTTTGGTGAAATCTATTTTATATTCATTAGAATTTATTTTGTGTGCTTCGGCTTTTAATTTTATGCTAAAATCTGTTGCAAGAAGTATGACGATAGAAGAAAGAGTGATCAACGGGAAGAGAGTATGGACAATCCTATTATGATAAAGGTTTTTTATTAGCATGGTGGAATCTCCGATAAACCTATTATACCCCGAATTAGATGCGGAAAAAATTGTTTTATCTGCTGGTAGCTATTATGAATTACCTTTGGACAAATTGATCTATCTTTCCCAGGGGGTCTTATGGGAAGAGTCCGAAAAAAACTTGATTGACCAAAATACTTTCTTGTCAGGGCGCTCAAAAGTTTTAGCTCTCGTTGATGCGTCGCTTTGGTCGTACTCAAGACCAGATCAAAACATCGTTCTTAAGTTCTTAGTCAGCTATCCCTCAATGTCCAAAATGATTCATTTGTGGATTGAAGCTGGGTATCCCAAGAGAAAAATTGAAAAATTTATTTCCAATTTTTCGGATAAACTTTCAGGCCATCAAATTTCACAGGATCCAGAAAAACAATTCGTTGAAATTTTATCGCTCAACGAAGAAAGCACGACTGAACATTTATCAGAAATTATTGATCCCACTCAGAAATTCAAGCCGAACATAAATGTGATAACAAAGAAGAAGCCTTTTTTGTTAACCTCTGAGGCCGTTGCATTGTGCCTTTTTGTTGGGATCTCGAGCCTTGTCATCCTTCTGTCTCAGAGGCTGCTATTTTCTTCGAAAAGTGTAACCATTCATCCCTCAAGCTTTTGGCTTTGGATTGGATTTTTTTGTGCCCTGAATATGATCTGCAAATTTCTTCTTTTTACTGTTAATGCCGGTCACGTCACAGATTTAATGACTTCAAAGTTTAAAAAATTAATCTCCAAAATGATTGCTTATTCTCATAGAGATTTGACTCTAGGTAGAGTGGTCTCTTTGATGATGATCATCCGACAGACTTTAAATTATCGCGATTTAATACTTCCTACCACTGCCGTGACCCTTGTCGGTGCCATTGTGGTAGCCGTCTTCTACACTCCAGAGTTTGTGCTTTTCCTGATCTCATGGGTTGCTGGGATTGTGGGTCTTTTTTTGATTTTGGATCATTTTTGTCAGATTAAGTATAACCTCCTTTCAAAAAGTCGGACTTTAATAGACAATTCAAACTTCAAGACCAACCAAGCTGAAAATTTAAGAAATTGGCTTGACGCAAGATTTGAATTCTCGTGCATACAAAATGTTTTTTACTCACTTTATAATCAGCTTACCGTTGTAAGCTTGATCGTGTTTTTTGTATTCAGATGGAAGCAATCTTCTCATTTGGGCATCGAGATTGTTCTCTTTCAAACGGTTAACTTGTCGATTGCTCTGATTTTTAAAAAGTATCCAATGTTAAGATCGGTCTATAAAGAAATGAGCAATGTTTCTTTTTTTCAAGAAGATAACCTGGCTTCTGAAACGAGCGTGGATCTTTTTAAAACTTGGAACTCTGAGAGCTATACGTTCAAAAACTTAATTTCATCTGATCTTTTGCTGAATGAGTCTTTTGTCCTTTACTCACGAAAAATTTACAATGTTTCCTTTCCAAAAGCGGAAACAACGGACTTATATTTTCAACTTTTGGCCGGGATCAAGCTTTCTTCCGTTTTTGAAGTTGACTCGGGAGAAACTAGCTGGAAGACGAGTAGGGGATTTTCTTCAAATGTGACCTACTTTTCCCCCGAATTAAGACTTGTCCCAGGTACTATTGAAGATAACATAGGTGACGGCGATGCTCCTTCGACTGAATTTAATGAGGTTTTAAGTTTATTGGGGATTTTTGAATTATTCGAAGAACTGGGTCTTTCACTTAAAAGTGTTGTGACTGAAAAAACTTTTGTTCCCTATTCTTTAGTTATCAGGATTCTACTAGCGAGAGCATTTTTGAATAATAAAAGTCACATTTGGATTTTTAGCAAAATTGACAGTTGCCTTAATCCTGAACTTTGGAGACTGGTTCAACTATCGGCCAGGGCAAATAATAAAATAGTACTTATTAGTGGTAAAGATGAGAAATACCTTTCTTGCGCTGATGAATATCTTTATTTCGATGATAAACTAAAATTAGCTCAGGGAACATTCTTGTCTTTGGGCCAGGATATAGGAATAAATTTTTTAATGAGGTTTCGCAATGGATAAGATCTTTTTTTTATTTCTCTTAGTAGTATTTGTAGGCTGTGCGGGTACTAAAACGAGCAAACCAAATAATTGTTTGAAACGTACTGCCGTGATTGAATTTGGGACGAACCGAGTGAAGTCAAAAATTTTTGATTTCGACTCATGCAAAACAATTGTCAAGAAAGAAATTGAATCAAATAGTGAGCCTCTTGAGTTCAGTCAAAGCTTCAGTGATGAATTTGACCAGTCAATTTCTATTGACCCCAAAATATTTTATCAGGCCCTGTCATATTTGGATAAACTTAAGCTAAGGTTCTCTCAGAATTCGGTCCAAGACGTTAATATTTTTGCGACCGGAGTCTTCAGACGGGCATCCAACTTAGAATCTTTTTTTGATAAAGTAGAAAAGTTATTTTTAACCAAAGTAAATGTCATTTCCTCTATTGATGAAGCCCAGCTTGCGCTAGAGGCCGTTAATCCAGACTTGAATACCTTTGTGCCCTATTGCGTATGGGATATAGGTGGGGACAGCATGCTTTTTGCTTGTAGAAAGTCTAAGGATAAATCAATCTTTGCTCTCGGATTGCCTGGGTCCCAAAGAGTTTTTAAGGCCACACACTCATTCACAAAAAAAAGCAAAGAAAAGGAAATAAAACGATATTTTCAGGACGTATTTGAACAATCAAATATGAAAATGATTTTATCCTTCATCATCGAGAACCCGGAAATACCGATTTTTGGGATTGGTGGAGTGCACGAGAGGGCCATCTATGAGACTTTGCAAAAACTTAGTAACTCAGCTGATAGAGTTTATACAATTGAAGATGTCACTGATCTTCGAGCTAATTTAAAGGGTACTAAATCTGAATCCTTCTCTGGTCCCTATAGTAAAAATCAATCAATCAATATCGATTATGTTTTAGCTGTTATGGAATATTTAAATTTAAAAAAGATCCAGGTTTCTTCTGCAAAGCCTTTGGATGCTTTTTATAAGCTGAAATAAAAGCCTAAAGATGCTATGGAAATATAGTATTTAACATGACAAATATTGCAATATAGAGAAGAAGCTAAAAAATTCGTCCAAAGCTTCCTAGGCACAAGCTCTCACCTTATTGAATTTGCTCCTCATAAACCATAATTACCGTCCCCCAGGATCGTGCATTTAATTATTGGGGCTGGAAAACTTCAATCATCGCAATCAAAAGTTTCGGCCAATGGTCGCTATGTAGTCTTTAGATCTGATGCCACAAATCTCGTGACGGGTGCCATCATTTTTGTTTGAAGTTTTCTCAGTAATGATTTTCCTTACGAGGTATTTTTAAAGACTTCAATTTCAGATCCTAGATTGGGGCAGCTCGTGGCTGCGGGTCAGGGTTGGTATTGATTTGAGCCGACACCAAGCCCGATAAAAACAGACAACCAAAAGCGGTCATTTTTGCTACTTTACTACTCATGGTCTCTCTTTTCGGTGAAAAAGAATGGTAACTTGAATTTTTTTGTCAGGATAGCTTAAGTTACTGAAATGATTTTACTGCCTACATTTATTGCCATATTGGATGAGTGTTATTCTTGAGAAAAAATCATTAATTCACGAAATTTATTAACATTACAAATATTTTTGTCATTGGTGGTTTTAATTTATTTATATGTAAGTAAAATTGTTATTGTCGCAAAATTTTAATTCTTTAAAGGAGAACGTATGCGGAAGTTTGTACTCGCGCTCGCCATGATGATCATGTCGGCCAATTCATTTGCTTGGAAATGTTGTATTAAGGATGGGGGCGGTGATGCTCCTGGTGTTTTTATTTCAAAAAACAAGTGTCAAGATAAGGGTTATGCTGTGTCTGAAGGCCTTTCTTGTCCATGGAGATGTTCATCTCAATACTTTCTAGTTATCAATAACCTTGATCAGCCTTCTACAGACGAAAAATACTTGGGATTAACTCCTCAAGGGGACTGGACTGGAGCAAGAACAAATTGTAAAAACATGGCAACTAATGCTTGCGGAAATTATAAAAATGAAGCGGTTAAAAAAGTATTCCCTTCTGGAATAGTTCCAGTTGAAAAGTGTTCAGGCACAAAACTTGAAGGTAATACTTCTGTTAAACGTGGTTCTGATGAAAAGAAAAACCCTAAAGAAGTTAAATGTAATGTTTCATTCAGCGTATCTTATCGTTGTGACAACGGTGGGTCTCTTGTAAATGGTAAATGTTACTCTTGTCCAACTGGTTTCTCACTTCAAGGTACTAATTGTGTAAAAACACAACCAGCTACTGTTGGAAACGCTATTGCTGATAAATGTAACTACTAAGTTTTGCTAAAAGCAAAGTTTATAGAAAGGCCCATCTTCGGATGGGCTTTTTTTATGCTTCTTCAACCTCTTGATTCCCTGGAAAATAAACTAGTTTTTCACCAATCAAATGACCCGCTTCCATAGGGACTCCCAATTCATCAAGGCTAAAGACTGACTCTGGCAAATTAAGCGACTGACGAACCTTTTCCATGGTCTGAGGCACAAAAGGATAAAGCATGATCATGAGGTTTTTAAGCACATAAAAACTTGTATAGAGAGCATCCTGGCGTCCCTCAAGTGGAGCGCGGTCATCATGGGGCTTGTACTGAACAAATAAGCTGTTGATGAGGCGGGCATAGTTTTCAATTTGACCAAGAAGGGTGATGTATTCAGCTTTCTCCATATTTTTGAGATAGAGCTGCACCACTTTCATCGTTTCTTTCTCAATTTTTTCAATCAGTTTTCCCGCAGGAATTTTACCTTCAAAGCGTGTGTGAACCGCTGAAATAGGTTTTTCAATGGCGGCATTCATAGGTCCTGCTAAAAATTTATTTCGCTCATTAAACGTATTGAAATCAAAGTTTGAAGGTTTTTCGGCTAAACCCAGCGTACAAAGGAAATAGCGGATTTGATCAGCATCATAACCCATTTCATCAATGAGCTGGTCAGCACTATAGAAATTCCCTCGAGACTTACTCATCTTTTCACCATCAACCATCAAGTGAAAAACACTGAAAACATCAGTGAGTTGAAAATCTCCTGCTTCAGGTTGTTTAAAAGGATTATTTTGAGAGCCTAACCACATCGCTCCCTGCATGAGTACATAAAAGTAAACATTGTCTTGCCCAAGGAATTGAAAAATTCTGGCCTCAGGATCTTTCCAGAATTTTTTATACTCTTGAGGATCACGCCCTTGGGCCTTAAGGGCCACTTGAGAGAATGAAATAGGAGCAATCAGGGAGTCAGGCCAAACATAAAGAGTTTTTCCTTCCATTTCTGGATCTAAATCTGTTGGTAGTGGAATACCCCAGAGGACATCACGTGTGATAGAACGATGGGCCCATCCATCAAGAGGTGAGCAAGGAATTGATTTTTCTTCAAGAATTTTCAGACCAGTCTGGTAATCAGACATGTTTTCAAATTGCACCACCACTTTTTTTCCAGGAGCATACCGACTCTTATGCTTGGGAAGATTGGCCCTTAATTCTTTAAAGATCGGTTCGTGGGTATTATCAAACTGGAAGGCAGGCTGAACAGTTTCAAAGACTTCATTGAAGACACCTTTACGCCATTTATTTTGCTTAGTCTTAATCCACTCCACCAGTTGATCAGAGACTTTCCACATATCAAGCCACCAGTGCACAGTATCCTTAAGAATAGGTGTGGCATCAGAGAGTGAAGATTTTGGATTAAGAAGTTCGGATGGACTATATTGGGTTCCGCAAACCTCGCACTCATCACTGTAAGCACTTAAATTGGAACAATTTGTATTGGGGCATTTGCCAGTGACATTTCGATCTTGCAGGAAGCGATTGAGTTTCGGGTCAAACCACTGCTTGGTGGTTTTTTTCTCAAGGAGGCCATTTTTATAAAGCTTACGTAGAAAATCCTGACACACTTCTTTATGAAGAGGGAAGGTATCTGGTCTTGATGTTCCAGCATATACGTTGAGGGAAATTCCATAGCGATCCATGGTCATCTTTTGTTTGGCATGAATGCCATCGATAAATTCCCTGACCGGTTGATTATTTTTAAGGGCCGCAACCTCTGAGGTTGAGCCATGATCATCTGTTCCACTGACAAAGAGAACATTTTCATGACCGATCATCATTCTTAAATAGCGGGACATCACATCAGGTGGAACCAAGGCGCCAACCAAGTGACCAAGATGAACCGGACCATTCGCATAAGGCATACCGGCCGTTATGACAGCTGTTTTTGGACGCTTGAGGTTTTGTAGTAAATCCTTAACATTGGCCGGTGGAGTAAAGGGCTTATTCATAAAAAAAGGTCCTCATCTGAGTTCTAAGATGGGATCAATTTTCTCATAGGGAGTTGGTGTTTACAAGGATGACGATATGCGCGTCCGCACTTATTGCCTAGCGAGTTCATCCTCAATTAAAAATCGAATCTGTTTATAGGTGAATAATTGATCTCCAGGACATAATCGCTGGTCAAAATTCATTTTTTTAATGGTTTTGGCCACATCCTCAGTTTTAATTCCTGGTAAATTTTTTGAAATTCTTTTTGTGAATCTTTTTAAGCGACGACCGTTTGCCGATTTTGCTTCTTGGATGAGTTTTGCCGTCCTCCTTAGATTATTTGGCAAAAGATGAAGGTCATTCATGAAGCGATAGATCGCTGCTAAATTAAGATTGAATTTAAAACCAGAAATATCTACGGGGACGTTTATTTTGCTGGCAACTCGACAAAAGAATTTGTCAGTCTTCTCATTCAGTCCGCATTGAGCTCTCACCTTATCTAGGGCATCTGCGGCCCTTAGATACTTGTCTTCACAACTTGATCCTCCTTGAGCAAGTGCAATTCCGATAGTCCAAAGAAAAAGAATAGTGATGATGTTCATTTGGCGCCCTCCTGGCTTCTTGTTTTAATTACCAAATTTCATGCCATCTCATGGAGTCAGAAGGGATCGAATTATAAAGACTTAAGCCTTCCATGGGGCCAAATGGTCACCACTCGAGGAGGTGCGGTTTGCAATTCTTTCACAGTCGGTTGTGAAAAATTTAAATTGAACCTAGCATTGGGGTCCTAGCAAGGAGTATCCCATGCAAACGATAAAATCACTGATTGTTCTTTCTATTTGTCTTTTTTCAATTGGAATCCAGGCCGCGACTTATTCGATGGCCAAAATTTCACTTGGCTACGGCAAATTAGATGTTAGTTCGGGAAGCGGATTTTTGAATGTTACAACAGATGCCCAAAACAAGATCACTTCAATAAGTATTGATGTCACTGCAGGTTTTTTTGGCTACAACACAAAAATTCAGCACAAGGAAGCCCTTCTGGATCTGATGAATGGTGGATCTCTAGATTTCTATATGGACGGGGGTGCTTCTCCAGTGCTTAAGATTAAAGCCCTTTCTGGGTTTAATGGGAATGGTGGTAAGTTGAAGCTTTCAGTCCTTCAAAAAGATGGTTATGCCTCAAGTACAATTGAATTGGCCCGAGCTGTATCAAATAAGAAGTTCTATGTTTGGAATGGAAGTTCGATTGTTAACACTGTTGCTATCAACATGAGAGGTTATAGCATCGCTGATATGTATGTTGGTTGGTATTCTTTAAAGTAATTTATCCAAGAAAATCCACCTGTCCGGCGCCTTCACGAATGATTTCTGGGGCGCCACTGGTGAAATCAATAATCGTTGTCGAAGTTCCAATAAAATCGTACTCCCCCGGATCAATAATCATTTCAATCTTTTCTCCAAAATAATCCTCAATAAGTGCCCCATAGATAAGAGTATGTTCATCCTCCATGGCCATCATGTCAGCCGAGAGGTGGGATGAGAGGACAACATTGTCATGAGACTGCAAAAATTTTTGTACGAGCTTTGATGGAGGAAATCGTATTCCCACCTCTTTATCTGACTTTGAAGCTTTAAGATGCTTTGTGATTTTTTTTTGGGCTTCAAAAATGAATGTGTAGGGGCCAGGGGTAATCTTTTTTAAAATCCTAAAGGCATTGTCATCGATCAGTGAGACTTCTTGAGCTTTTTTAAAAGAGTCACAGAGGACGGTAAAATGTTTGGTATTCTCGACATGACGTAGTCGGTAGAGTTTCTCAACTCCTTCCTTACTGTAGGGATCAGCGACCACGACCCAATTCGTTTCAGTGGGAAAACAAATAAGCCCCCCATTTCGTAAAATCTGGGAGGCTTTTAAAAGAACTCTGTCGTCAGGATTGTGAGCGACGACGTAATCAATCATAATTTAGTGAGCACTAACGCTCATTTCTCTTCCAAGGGACTTAGATCTTCTTTCAAAGAAGTTCTGAGATTCTTCTCTTTCAGACTCTTCTTTACAGAGAATGCACATTTCAGAGGTTGGACGAGCAATAAGGCGAGTGTAAGTGATAGGGTCACCGCATTCATCGCACATACCATATTGTTCTGTTTCAACCTTACTTAAGGTTTTCATAATTTTCTTATAATAGAGGCTTTCACGATTTGAAAAACGCATATCGGCCGCCAGTAAGATATTATCATTGGCCGAATCAACTTCATCCTTTCCGCCGGTTGAAGTGCTATTTTCGTACTCATTTTTCTTGAGTTGAAAATTAGTTCTAATACGCTCTGCTTCAGCTAAAAGTTTATCTTTAAGCGCCGTGAGGTGCTTGTCTGATAAGTGACTGTTTAGTCGAACTGACATCCTTAGTTCTCCTTGTTACAGGTGGTGTGTGTAAATGTGTTCTGAAAATTAAAACAACGTCTATTTTGATTGCCAAGAATTTAGCCCCTACGAACAAAGCGTATTATCTAACATTTGCTTTCAGGATTGAGAGGGGATGTAAGGCGTTAACAAAATCACAGGTAGATATATGATGTTTTTAAAAAATACTTCATCAAAATGACGTTTTTTTGACACTTTAGCAAATGCGAAAACTCATGAAAATTTCTCAAACAGACCATCTTAAGGTCCTTTTTATGGCTTTAAGGCCGGCCGGGATTTATAATGCTCTAAATTTTAACTGGAAGGTTATATGAATACTCCGTTACACCCTGCTATTGTTCATTTTCCGATCGCCTTGGCCTTTATTTTACCGGTCCTCATCCTGGTTTTTTCTCTCATGATAAAGAAAAACAAAATGGCCCCTCAGGCCTGGTTTATTATTATTGGGCTTCAACTTCTAACAACTGTGACTGGATATGTTTCTTTAGAGTCCGGCGAAGAGGCAGAAGATGTCGTAGAAAAAGTTTTAGATAAAAAACTGATTCATGAACATGAGGAGCGAGCGGAGATTTTTGTTGGTTCAACCGTTATTGCCCTGGTTTTATCAACGGCTGCCTTCTTTTTGAGAAAAGAGTTTCAATTTATTTTAAAACTAGTGGTTTTTGTTCTTAGTCTTGTTTCAAGCTTTTTGGCTTACAGGACAGGACATGCTGGCGGAGAACTTGTTTATCGTTATGGTGCGGCCAGTGCCTATGCCTTAGAAGCAAAATCAGAACAAGGTCTTTTACCAACACCTGGACTTAATACATCTGAATCCGAAAAACCAATGGACGAAAATGAAAGCCTTAAGCCCGATGATAATGACTACACCCAAGGCGAAGATGAAGAAAATTTGGATGATGATGAATCAAAACAAGAAGATTAATACTATTTTCTAAAAATAAAGTAAACGGCCCCAATCAAACACAAAGATGCATAAAGAAAGTTCCTCGTGAGGGGAACTTTCATAAAAAAAACGGCAAAACCACAAAAAATCACCATTGTGGTGACTTCCTGAATGATTTTAAGTTGAGGTAGGGTAAAGTAATTAAAACCAATTCGATTCGCCGGAACTTGAAAGCAATACTCTAAGAGTGCCACACCCCAACTTACAGCAATCGCCATCCATAATGGCTTTGCGGCCAGAGTTTTTAAGTGACCGTACCAAGCATAGGTCATGAAGAGATTTGATAAGATTAGCAATCCAATTGTTTTAAACATTTTATTTTCTCAAGAGTTCATCGACGATGAGATTAAATTCTTTTTGCCATTTGACGTAGAATTCACCAGTGCTCGGGCCATTAAAGCCAGCATGGACTTTAATAACTTCATGTTTCTTATTAAGAAAGATAGTTGTTGGAAAAGAGATGAAATTTTTTAGACTTGATAATTTGTCTGCAGGCTTATCCTCACTGGTTGAACCGGCCTGAAGGATGACATAAGGAACTTCAAATCTTTTTTGAACTTTAATTAATTGTCTTGTTGCTTCTTCAATTCCCAGGCTTCTTTCAAAGGCCAGGGCAATGACTTCAATACCTCGCTTGGAGTTTTTTTGATACCAGGGGATGAGATATTTCATTTCATCGATACAATTTGGGCACCATGAACCAAAGATCTGGACAATAACGGGTTTATTTTTAAATTTCTCATGAGTCAAAGTAACATTTTGCCCTTTAAGATCAGGGAAAATAAATTTTAATTCAGAAAGTTGTGTTTGATTGAGAGCATCTGGCAATGTCGCTTTATCACTCTTTGCTCCAGTCACTTTAGTGCGAGAGTTGGAGAGAATTTGCGCCTCCATTAATCCATTTTTAAGGCTACCTTTGAAAAGATAATTATAAACTCCATCAAAACTGGCCCCCTCAAATTCCTCACCAAAAACTTGACCTTGAATATAGCGATAATCTCCAGTGGGAGTCAGGATTGAGCCACTAAATTTATTTTTAGTCTGAACAAATTGCCCTATCGCAGATATTTTTTCTGAATCCCCAGATGTTAATTCTAAGGCCCATTTCCCCTGTATATTGACAGTGGCCGGTCTATTTTTTTTAATTTCAAATCGCCTTTTTACTCCATAGATCCCGAAGACTGGAATTTTCGTTACTGGATTTTTATTTAATCGAACAAGGTGTCCTTGGAGGTTTTTTTCATCTCGAATTTTGAGTTCCAAAACCAGTTCATAAGAACCCAGTGGAATTAAGAGTGATTTATCATTTGTTGTCATCTCTAGCAGAGGTATTTTTTCTCCCCCATTGTGTAGCGTTCCAGTTAATTTTTGATCTTGAAATCGAAATTTTATCAAGAAAGGAATGTCAGCATTATCAGTTTTTAAAATAAACTTCCAGAATCCAGGTTTAATGGCCTGGGCCATAGAGAGTTTTGGAATAAAAACCATTAACAAAATCAGAGCAAAAATGTTTTTTTTCATCATAGCCTTTTACCCACTTAAGGGCATTTGCTATTATTCTGGTTCAAATCTTTTTATTTGTCACTTAGTGGAGGAGAGATGAAGCAGTTCATCATTGGTCAGCGCTGGATATCGGAGTCGGAACCTGAACTCGGTTTAGGTGTGATTGTTGAGGTCGAAGCCAAAACCGTGACATGTTTTTTTCCTGCCTCAAAAGTTGATCGGCGCTATGGTTCTATGACCGCACCTTTAAGAAGGATTCGTTTTGTTGAAGGTGATGAAGTTAAATCTCAATCTGGTGAAACATTTATTGTTGAAAACATAACTGAAGCTCAGGGCATCGTAAGTTATGTGGCCAAAGGTATTGTTCTTTCTGAAACACATTTGGCCGATACTCTTTCATTTTCTAAACCTGAAGAACGTTTATTTGCAGGAAGTGTTGATTCAAATGAGCTCTTCAAGCTTCGTTATGATGTTTTACTCAATCAAAGAAAGCTTTTTATTTCTCCAACCAGAGGATTTTCTGGTCCTCGATTAAATTTGATCCCTCACCAGATGTATGTGGCCAGTGAAGTTTCAAAAAGGGGGAGACCTCGAGTTTTGCTGGCCGATGAAGTTGGACTTGGTAAAACCATTGAAGCAGGCCTTATTCTACACCATTTGATTATCACTGGACGAGTTGAAAGGGCCCTCATCCTGGTTCCTGATTCACTTGTCTATCAGTGGTTTGTGGAGATGCTGAGAAAGTTTCAACTCACTTTCACCACCATTAACCATGACTCAAAATTAGAAAAAGGGGATACACCTTTTGAAGATGGTCAACTTTTTGTGGCCTCACTTAAGTATCTCATTAAGGAAGATTGGCTCTTAGATCAAGTGATGGAGTCAAATTGGGATCTTCTCGTTGTCGACGAAGCTCACCAACTCAGATGGGCACCTGATCACTCCTCAGTCGAGTATGATTTTGTGGCCGCTTTGGCGAAAAGCACGCCTGGAGTGTTGCTCTTATCGGGAACGCCTGAAATTTTAGGACTGGCGGGGCACTATGCGAGACTTCATTTATTAGATCCAAATCGCTTTCATGATTTTAACCAATTTATTGAAGAGACAATGGGCTATAAACCTATTTCTGATTTGGCGAATAAGCTCATTTCAGGGAAAGCTCTTTCAGCGTCCGATAAAAAATCCTTAAAAGAAAAAATTGGTCCTGAAGCTGAATCTCTCGATCCCGATAAAGCCTTACAGATGCTGGTTGACCGACACGGTACGGGGCGAATCTATTTTCGTAATACACGAAAAACCATGGCAACTTTCCAGGAGTTTTTTCCCAAGAGAGTCTTTCATTCACACCGTATAGAAGTCTCTAAAACAAAGAACCCTGAAAAAAAGATTTTTGAAGCGAAGGCCAATTGGCTAGCAAACTTCATTGAGACCACGAAGCCTCAAAAAATTCTCCTTATCTGTCATGAGAAAGAGGTGATTGTCGATCTTGAGAAATTTTTAAAAGATCGAACCACGGGTAAGATTGCTTTCTTTCATTCAGGAATGAATCTAATGAATCGAGATAGACAAGCCGCTTATTTTTCTGATCCCGAGGGCGCAGATATATTACTTTCAACCGAAATCGGTTCCGAAGGACGAAATTTTGAATTTGCTCAGCATCTCATTCTCTTTGATCTTCCAAAGCTTCCTGATCTCCTTGAGCAACGAATTGGACGACTCGACAGGATAGGACAAAAAAATAACATCAATATTCATGTCCCTTTCGTTGAAAAATCAGCCGATGAGATTCTTATGCGCTGGTATCATGAGGGGTTCAATGCCTTTGAGTCTTCGCCAAGAGGAGCGACCGAGCTCTATGCCTCTGTTCGACCTGACTTACTTAATATTTTAGGATCTGTTGAAAGTGATTCTTTTTCTGAAGATGATTTTAAAAACTTTTTGGATAAAACAAAAGCTGTTCATGAAGGTATCGAAAAAAAATTAGAAGAGGGTCAAGACCAACTGGTAGAGCTCAATTCATTTAATCATACTAAAGCAATGAGTTTTCTCAAGGAATTAAAACAACAAGATGAATCGTCAGAGCTTAAAGATTTTATGCTTACGATATTTAATCAACTGGGAGTTGAAACTGAGGATATGAATGATCCCGATACGTTTTTTATCCGTCCAGGTGATAATATGTACCTCCCTCATTTTCCTGGTCTTGATAATGAGGGGATGACAATCACGTTTAAGCGCGAGAATGCTCTGAAGCGTGAGGATATGACGTTTTTAACTTGGGACCATCCGATGGTCTTGGGAATTATGGATTTTATTTCATCTAAAGAAATGGGAAATGCCTCATTTGTGAATTGGAAAAATCCATCAAAGGAAAATTTTCTTTTTGAAGGATTCTTTTTACTCCATAGTGTGGCCGATAAAAAACTACAACTTCAAAAGTTTTTTCCACCGACACCGCTGAGGGTTCTTCTTAATGCCCAATTCAGTGATCTGACTCAGAAAATACCAAAGAAGTTCATTGATGAGAGTACAGAAACACTTTCTCAGGAAAAAAGAAGTCAGCTGAAAGAAATTCCAAAGGAGTTTCTCAAAGAATGTATTAAAAAGGGCAGAGAATTATGTCTCGCTCGTGCCAAACAATATAAAGATAAGTTTCGAGATGAAATGCTGAACCATATGAATGGAGAGATTCAGCGTTTAGAAGCTTTAAGACAAATTAATCCAACTGTATCTGAAACAGAAATTCTACTCCTCAAATTTAATCGAGATTCCATGCTCAAAGCGATGGATAAGGCAGAGTTGTCACTTGATTCTTTACGAATAATTTTAAACTAAAGAGGTTTTATGCAGGAATTAAATGATCAAACGATTTTTGATGTTATTGAAAAAGAAGATTTAGTCCTTATTGATTTCTACGCTTCTTGGTGTGGATCTTGTCGGATTGCTGCGCCCATGTTTGAGCGAGTAGCAACAGAAGAAGGGGTAAAAATTTTTAAAATCGATGTCGAGAAAAATCCTAAAATTAAAGAGAGCTTAGAACTTCCAGGTCTTCCCTCTGTCGGATGCTTTAAGAAGGGAGAGCCGCAAGATCTCATCAATGTGACAAAAGAAGATGTCTTTAGAGAATTTGTCCAAAAAATGAAGGCGTAATTTATGGATATCAAATCAATTAAAGAATTAGCTGAGAAATATAAGATTGAGGAATTAAATAAGTTTGCGGATGAGTTTGAGACCACTGGTGTCGCTCCAGTCAAAACTCAAGAAGATGCTGGTGATCAGATGAGTGACTATCTCCAGGCCGCTGAACTTCGTAGTTATATTGATCAAGGCATGGCGATCAATGAAGCGGTCAGAGAATTCTCAAAGCGAGTGCGAGGGGTTTTAAAATAATGGGTATCTTAATACGACCAGGATTGCTTTTTGATATTGATACGATTGCAGACTTTCAAGTTCAAATGGCCTGGGAAACAGAGAAGCTGAAACTGGATCCTCCTACTGTTCAGAATGGAGTAAGTGCTGTTTTTGATGATCCCAGTAAGGGGAAGTATTGGATTGCAGAATCAGGGGGGAGAGTGGTGGGGTGTCTCCTCACTATTCCTGAATGGAGTGATTGGAGAAATGGAACTGTGCTTTGGATTCACTCCGTTTATGTGCTTCCAACATTTAGAAAGTCTGGAGTTTTTAAGGCGCTTTACTCCCATCTAAAAAATTTGGTGCAAGCTGGAAATGATCTTAGAGGTTTAAGGCTTTACGTCGATAAGTCGAATCATGATGCTCAAAAAGTTTATGAATCGTTGGGTATGTCTGGTGAGCATTATCATTTGTTTGAGTGGTTAAAAAATTAGAATCTTAGAAAAAACCTGCTGAGAGTGGAACGGTGATGGTGGTTGGCGGTAGGGGGAGAAATTTGAATTGGTTTAGATTCAAATTCCGGTGATCTTTTTGGGAACTTTTGTGGAGTTCATCACCCTCAGCTCAAGAACCTATAAAGCATGTTAAGTGCCAATTCCTAGAAGCCCCTAACTCCTTAAATTTTAATTATCGTGAAAAAATAACCTGGGGCCGGCCTGTCACCTTGAGTGACCGTTTGCCACCGAGGTCTCTATCTTTGACACCAAAATAAAAAGCCCTCGAAGAGGGCTTTTTATAAAATAACCTGCAGAGGAAGGAACGGTGATAAGAAAAGGCGGGATTTTTTGGGGCCGATCAAGTGGTTAATCTGATCTGCCAGGGACTTTTATTGAAATTTTTGTGGAGTTCATCTCCCCCTGCTTAAGCTAGAGAGAGCAACTCAAATGCCAAAAGATATTTGTCCTTAAGGAGGGCCAAGTGACTAATTTTAAGTATTGCTTCAGTGTGATAAAATAAAAAATCTAGGAGTCATATTGCCACAAATCACTTTGAGCAAGGGGCAAAAAAGACAGATTTACTTTTGCTCACAACGAAAGATGAGTAATGTTCTTTAATTGGGCAAGCTAACTCAAAGATTCTTAGTGTAAGATTGAGTAAGAAAATATCATTCAATACTAAGAAAAACTTGTTCTGATATATCGCTTATTTTTTCACTTCCAACCGCATCAGTTGGGAGGTTCGTTTTTAGATTTTTATCTTGAAGATCCTTAACGATTTTTCCTATTTCTATTTTCTGTCCGGTGGTGAGTTGTAGGGATGTTGAAAGAACTGATGTCTCTTGAGCCTCAGGCAGTGGATAATTGGCCATATTAATGACAGTCCCAGGTGGAAGGTCTGGAAATCTTTTTATAGGATTTTGCCGGACCTCAATCGTTATATCATAGCGATTTGGAGTTATGGCGCGACAAGTTCCTTTGATTGAAGATTTTTGCACTTGAAACTCAAAGTCTTTAAGTGTTTGAAGCGTCATCGTTTCATGACTGTTCCCAGATGATTGCTGCGAACTCGCAGTGAGGAAAATATTTTTGCCCTCTATGTTAGCTTCTCCTGCATTCTCCACCTGATTTGAAACTTTTATCCTTTCAACCTTGAGTTTACAAGGATCTCTTTTAATCTCTTCTGAAGAAAAACTAATTTGCACTGCGGGCTCAAGTTTTCGGATGTAATTTTGTAAGAGTTCACGGCGATGGGGGGAGCTTATAACAGTCAGACATTGATCATTTTTTTTTAATTGATCAGATGGAACAAGGATGAATTTTAAATTTTCAAGAACTTGAGAAGATCTCATAGAACTGCCAAAACAATATTCTTGTATTGAAGTTTCTTGAAGAAAACCTGGGGTACTTAATAAGATTAAAAAGGGCCAGTGAAGCATATTTGTATTATAATATAAAAATGAATAATAAGGAACTAAGCTATGAAACGATGGAGGGATACACTGTATTTACAAGTGAATTCCTAAAAAAGAAGGGGACCTGCTGTCGTTCAGCGTGCCTACATTGTCCTTATGGTTTTACTATAAAAAAGCATGGTTTCCAATTTCAAGATTTTAAGGAAGAGGATAAATCTCTTTTAGAAACCATGCTTGTTGAATCCAATACTCATTTAGATTGGAAAACATTTAATTATGAAAATATAAATTTTATTTTTCTAAAAAATCAATTGTGTGGTGTTCTTTTTAAAAATCATATTGTTATAAAACATTTCATTTTAAAACCTCATTTCCAAAATCAGGGTATTTCAAAAGAATTATTAGAGGCTTATCTTTTTTAGATAGCACCTATAATACTAAAAAAAATAAAGCTCCCCATGAAAATGAGTAGTGATCGACTAATCCAAAGGTCATGATCTGATACCATAAATACTCCTTATTCTTAAAAGTGAATTTAATTTTTTTAAAGCCTCAGTCCATTCGGACAGAGGAAAAATTAAACTCAATTTGTGATTGTTAACTTGAGAAAGAATTATTGCAGAAAATACTTCTCAAAAATTTCAAAATTACCATCAATCGCGCTCAGAACTTCAATGAGATCCCAGGCCATTTCGGAGGCGAGACCAGGTTCGACTGAGTACCTTTGAATAAGTTCAAATTGAATTTTTGAAAAAATCTCTGCTTCATTTTGTACATTTGAAAAATCAGAAAAAAGTGCGTGTGCCGCCATAAACGTCCTCCTTGACGAATAAAATGATGACTAAGTGTGTGTGTTAAAAAATGTTTAGTAAGTTCTCATGAGGCCAACCATGACACCTCGAATTTCACAATCTCGGTCCTTGATAATAATTGGTCGCATTGTTTTATTAGCAGGGTGAAGCTCAATTTGTTTAGATTTTTTAAAATAATGCTTAAGCGTTGTTTCATTTTCAACAACGGCCACGACAATTTGACCGTTATCCGCTTGAGTTTGATGCTTAATGATAGCAATATCTCCGTTAAGGATCCCATCCTCGATCATGGATTCTCCCTTCACTTTAAGCGCATAGTATTGGCCTTTACCAAGCATATGAGTGGGGACACTTATACGATCAGAGTTCTCAATCGCTTCAATAGGTGTTCCCGCTGCAATTGAGCCTAGGAGAGGGATTTCTTCAGTGTTTTGTTGAACAACGGATGGCATCAGCCCTCTGACGGAATGAGAGTCATTGACGAGGTAACCTCCATTCGTGAGGTATTTTATATAGTCTTGAACAGAGCCAAGTGATTTGAAGCCAAAATGTTCTTGGATTTCTTTTTGAGTAGGTGAGTAATCATTTTCTCTAACATACTCAGTGATATAGTCTAAAACTTCTTTTTGTTTTTTTGTAAGCGCCATACTTTCTCCGTATCGTTTCCGTACTTAAAGATAGTTTATGCGTATTTTTTCCGTAGTTCAAGGGGAAAATGAAAAATTATAGATTTTCTATGGGGGCACGGCAGGGGCAGATTTCTTTTCAAAGCGTTGTCTAAAAGTACATTTCTGGCAAAGCTCCTCAACGAGCTTGTGGCGCTGAAATCCATTTTTCATTGTTTTAAATTTTTTACTTTCTAAGATCGCATTTATTCCCTCTGTTAAAACATTTCCAAGGGGAATACCGGCTTCTTTATCAAGGCAACAAGGAACAACTGTGCCATCGGCATGAATGCCAATTTGTTGTGAGAGTGCATGACAAAAACCAAGATCTCCTAAATGTGGATCTTGCAGAGAGGGCCAGTGAAAACGTGTATCAAAATGAAAATAAATTCTTCCCGTTATGTTTTTACTTTTTTTAAAACGTACATCGACTTTTTCATTAATAGGAATTTGAAAAAATTCACAGATATAATCAATGATTTCCTGATTTTCATCTCGCTCTTGATCCGGTGAAGGCAGATTCCACAATCTATAGTTAATATATAAATCAGGTCTTATTGAGAGGGCTTCTTTTGAAAACTGAAGGATATCAAAAATAAAGGGGCGAATATCTTTGTTGGGATAATTATCTTTAAAGCTATGAATAGAAAAATTAATTTGTTTTAAGCTGGTGGCCTTAAAAAAAGTATCAAAACCATACTTCTGAAGATAAGTCCCATTTGTCGTAAGATGAACCTTTGCCTGTTCTTCATTACAAATACTAAGAATCTTTTCAAATTCTGGGTGAGCAAGAGGCTCTCCCATAAGATGAAGACAGATCTGTTCTGTGTGAGGCAAAACTTCTTTGAGTATAATTTTGAAATTATCAGGAGAGAGAACTTTTTTTTCTCTTTCGACTTCAGGACAGAAGGTGCACTGAAGATTGCATATATTAGATATTTCTATGTAAGTTTTAAGGAAGCGCATGCCCTGTGAGTATCATAACAAAGGGCATGCGTCATCTACAGATCAGTTGGCAGCAACGTCTCTCATTGGAGTACGAGATTCCTGATCCATAGCTTTAATTAAGTCATTGATTCCTTTGCTCATTGAAGCAAAAACTTGGGGAACTGAAACTTCTTTATTAAGCATCCAGTGGTCAGTGATCGCCTTATACTGGTAGTTAAGATTAGTCTGATTAGGCGAGACTTCAGTGATGGTGAATGTAGATGTTACCTGATCAAAAGCTGAATCCTTATCAAATTTTGGATTGGTATATTTTTTCACTTCTTTGTCATCCAGCATCGTCTGAGTAATGATGATTGTTTTTTGATTCTTTGAGTTCATTTTTTCATACACACGAATAAGTTCGTAATGATGGAATTTTCCACGATTATAAATATGGCGGGCCAGAAGATAACGTTCAATCTCGTTAGTTTCTTTTGTCCATCCAGTCTTATTTATGTTTTTAATAGTGATAGTTTCAACGAGACTTTCATTGTGATATTTGCAATTTGCTTTTTTATCCGTAAATTCTCTACGATCCTTAAGTGAGTTGTTACATTTCTCGTTAAAATTAACGACACTTTTAACGACATTTCCAATTGATGTCGAAAAATCCTTGGAAATAGTTCCTACATAAGTTCTCGCATCATTTTTTTTTATGCTTTCAACAGCGACGCCGTTAATGACATTTTTAGTTGTATCAGCGGCAAGTGCCATATTGGTTGAGAGGGCGAGGGGTAAAATTATTTTAAAAAAAGACATAGCACTTCCTTTGCTAGTTGAAGTTCTATTCTAATCTCGTTTATTGTCAATGTACTCTGGGAAAAATTGTGCCTCTAGAGGCCATGCCTTCAGATCAAGGCATGGCATTTCAGATACTTACTGAGCGTTTGGAAAACGACAATCGATGTTAATAAACGCTTGAGGTCCTAGGTCAGGGTTATGGAAGCTACTGCGGTAAATGCGACCCCAACGTGGAACTTGATCTGGCCATAGATCTACTACCAAGCGAACTCTACCACCTTGGTAATGGATCCGATTAAAATCTTGAAAGCGAGAATTTGTAATTGTGTATCTGGCCTGACGGTAAGTTCCATTAAGACCGGTTAGAGTGACCCACATATCTTTAAACCGTTGATTCGGAGAAACAGGTGCCTCAATCACAATATCTAAAGTTTGGTTATTCCACTCAGGGATAATTTGGCTACACTCTACTTCACTCCAATTAGCGTGAGATAAAAAAGAAAACATGAGCACAATTAAGATAGTCATCAATTTCATAATAACCTCGTTAGATCTTTTGATATTTAATTCTTCTTATTTCAAACGTTAACTCGCCAGTTGGAACTTTGACAAGTACTTCATCACCCTCCGTCTTTCCAATAAGACTTTTCCCAATAGGTGATTGCCAGCTAATATGCCCTTTTGCCGTGTTAACTTCATCAACTCCAACTATGGAAAAGACTTTGACTGTCCCATCTTCATCAACCACTTCAACAGTTGCACCAAATTGGACTTTTGAACTTTGAATTTTTTCTGGGTCAACAATCTGCGCCATATCAAGTCGAGATGTTAAGAAGCGAAGTCTTCTATCGATTTCGCGAAGTCTTTTTTTTCCATAAAGATAGTCTGCATTTTCCGATCTATCACCATTGCTTGCAGCCCATTGAATGAGAGCAGTCACCTCTGGCCGTTCTTTGCGCATGAGTTGTTCTAATTCATCAACTAATCTTTTATGCCCATCAGGAGTTATATAATTTTTCTTGTCCATTATTCATTCTCTATTTCTTTAAGACTCGATTGAATAACTTCCTTGAGACGTGGAGAGCAAAAGGCAGATTCTGAAAAATCTCTTAATTTTTTAATTGGTGGGGTTGGCTTTTTCTGAGTTAAATAATCATCCAGTTCAATGATGAGATCATCTAGCTCTTTTTCTTTTGATTCAGTCTTTTCAGCTAAGCAAATTTCTAAAATATAATTAATGATGATAGGATTTTTATTCTCCTCAAAATGAATAATCTTTCTTTTTTGGTAGAAGTAATAACCAATACCCAAAATTGAAAAAAGTGCGATTTCTAATGCAAAATTCATCCATAGATCATTCATTCGTTAGTCCAAAAAATGCAATTAAGGGTTTTGCTAAAAATAAGGGGGAGGGAAGTAAAATAAAAATCCATAGATAAACTCTTTTTAAAAGAAAAGATGTTTTGGTTAAATTTTTTTTCTCTACCCATAATCCTATGGCCTGAATCATGAAATAAGAAGTCATATTACCAAAATAAGATTCATGATAAAAAAGAAAATAGGGAAGATTCACCATGATTTCATGAAACAAGCCTGAGAAAAGAAAGCTTATAAATATTTTTCTTTTTAAAAATCTTCGATATCGATGAGAAGTATCTCTTAGCCAGTCTTGCACCCATAAATTCCATCTTTTACCCCAGAAGTCACCAAGTGATCTCGATAGAAGAGGATGCCTATGGATAGGATGGGGAGGGGCCCACGGCGAAAAAATAAGTTGACCCGCTAAGCCTAAAGATTCAGTAAGAAAATAAATAAGCGGGGAAAGTAAAATAATCTCAAACCATTCAAGAGGATTTTTTAAAAGATGACCCATCAAGAGAAGGAGATAGAGGAAAAAGAGGGTCAAAACAAATTTGAAGAAAATAAAAGAAATGGGGAAAGGCCACTGTTCATTCTTTTTGAAGCTTCTTAAAGACAAAAGAGGCGAGGCAAAAATAAAAGTTAAATTCTTTTGAATCTTTTCTTGTGAGTGCAGTGTGCAATTTATTAACTTCATCACCATAATGCAGATGAGAAAATTTAGTATAAAGAAGACTTGATAGCTCAAGAATATTTCCCCAGAAAGTTTCTTAGTCGGTTATTAATTTTAAACTCCTGAAATCATATTAGGAAAGAAAATTTCAAACTTCTCTCATCGTTGTTGTAGTTTTGCCGATAAGGAATACGAGCTTCAGGGAGTCAGATCTCATGTACCATGCAAAAGGCTTAAAAGATCTTTTAAAAACAGTACCTCTTACAGAGGACTTTTTTAGCGTCCTGGATCCTTTCCAGCTGAATTTCATTGAGATGTGCTTTAAGCGATCTCTTGATGAGCAAATTGGCATGATGTCAGAGATTGAGTATTCAAATTATCAACTCTTTTTAAAATATAAGAGTGAATATGAAGAAGATTTTTATCCTGAGTTGAAAGGTCATAAGAAAGCATCTTAAATCAATCTAATCATAAGTTTCTATCGTCACATTGACGAAATATGGGCTATTCTATTCTTAAACTTTTTAAGGTAGTGGCCATGACAACGTCTCATTGGTTGAGATCTCATCAATTTAAGAATCCAGATATAGACACTGATGTTGTTATTGTAGGTGGAGGGTATGTTGGACTTTCGACTGCTTATTGGATTTCTGAATTACAACCTAGCTTAAAGATTGTTGTTCTAGAAAGGTCTCACCTCGGGGCCGGCGCTAGTGGCAGGAATGCTGGATTCCTCACAAAAGGAAGTGCCACATTTTATAAAACCCTTACTGATCATTGGGGATCTGAAAAGGCCCGCCTGCTTTATGAATTTGGTGAAGAGTCAGTCCTCCTAGCTCATCAAAAAATATTAAAATCATCGCCTGAAATCAAGTTTGAGAAGACCACGTCGCTCACACTTTTTCAATCAGATGCACAAAAGCAAGATTGGGGAAATGGGACTTTTAATCCAGAGTCATTTGGCTTTAATTGGAAAAGCTCAAATGAGCTCCCAACATCTCTCCAAAATTCATTCTTTGGGGCTTACGAAAATGAGAATGAATTTCGTGTAAATCCCATCCAGGTCCTTAAAAGTTTAAGAATGAGCCTAGAGGCCCGTAAAGTTCAGATCATTGAAAATTTATCTGCATTTGAATTAACTCCACATGGAGTTTCAACAGAATATAATTCAATAAAATGTAAGCAAGTTGTTCTCGCTTTAAATGGATATTTTCCTCAATTTAATTCAGAGTTTAAAAAATGGATTAAACCCTGTCGTGCTCAAATGCTCGCCGTTGAATTAGAGGATGAAATAAATTCGAATTCTCTCCATTACGATTCCCCAGAGCGGGTTTATTGGCGCAAAGATAGCGAAAAGACCTTACTTATTGGTGGAAAGAGAATGCTAGATGAAAAAGCTGAGGAGGGAGATTTTGAAAAACTTTCACCCATTATCCAATCTGGTCTTGAAGCTTATTTAAGAGATCAACTCAAGGTTCGCTATAAAGTCTTGCATCGATGGTCGGGTATCATGGGATTTACTGAACATGAATTGCCCATCTTAACAAAAATCAATTCACCATTAGAAACATTTGCTATTGGGGGCTTTAGTGGCCATGGGATGGGTTTTGGATTTAAATCGGCAATGGAAATGGCTGAATTAGTGATTGGTAAGAAAACGCATTCTTTTTTTGATCAATTTAAGGATGTAAAGATAACTCTATGAAAAAGAAAGTTCTCAGCTTATGTGGAGCTGTTTTAATAATCACTTTTTTTTCTATTTTTTTGAAAAATAAATATTTTGTTTCAAAAACACAACCATCCGTCATTAATCTTGCCCTTGATAATAGTTTTGATAGTTTAGATCCTGCGAAAGCTTACAGTGATGATTCACTTCTTGTTTCGGCCCAGGTTTTAGAGCCATTATATCAGTATCACTATTTGAAACGACCCTATGAGATTCAGCCGTTGCTAGCAGAAGAATTACCTCGATTCTCTGAAAATAGTAAAAACCTGGTCATCAAAATAAAATCAGATATTATGTTCCATCCTCATCCTGCCTTTGGTGGAAAACCTCGTTTTTTAAAAGCAGAGGATTTTGTCATTCAGTTTAAGCGGCTTGCTTTTGAAAAATTAAAGAGTCCAGGTAAAAGTTTATTTTCAGGTTTAATTAAAGGTTTTGAGCGTTTTGGAGATGAAGTTGGAGAAAGATGGGAGAAGATTCCTGATGTTGATTTAGAGGGAGTTAAGGCTCTCGATGATCATTCACTCCAGCTTTCATTGACGAGAGCTGAGCCCAACATTATCTATTATCTTGCTCTTAATTTTGTTGTGCCCATTCCCTGGGAGCTTGTTGAATATGAAAAAAATAATCTTGATCATGTTTTGATTGGAACAGGCCCTTATTGGCTCAGTAGTTTTAAGAATAATTACTTTGATCTTTTTAAATTTAAAAATTATCGAAAAGATTATTATCCGACGGCAGGTGATCGTTATGCCAATATGGAAAAGCTACTTGATTCTTCAAAGCAAAGAATTCCTTTTACTGATCAGGTTCGCTTCCATGTCACATCCCAGGAGCAAGAGAGATGGGATCTTTTTAATGAAAGAAAGATTGATTTAATTTCTGTGCCTAAAACCTTCATTCCAAAACTCTATGATTCATCCGGTAAATTAAATGAAGAGTTTGCCTCACGAAATATTATCCTTAAGCATTTTCCTATTCTTGCCAATCGATGGCTTGCCTTTAATATGCGGCATCCACTTATTGGAAAGAATCTAAATTTAAGAAAGGCAATCGCGTACGCTATAAATTATGAACGCTATATTGAGTTATTGTCACAAAATACGAATTTAAGATCAAATTCGATCCTTGTTCCTGGCATTACCGGCTACCAGCCAGCGAAAGAATTTCTGTTAAACTATAATCCTGAAATAGCTAAAGACTATCTTCGTAAAACAGGTTTTTCTTCTATTGAGAGCATTCCTGAAATTACATATTCAACTCGAGGCAATCAGGCGATCCATTTAAAAGAAGCTGAATTTATAAAAAAAGAATTAGAAGCGATAGGATTAAAAATAAAAATTGAAATTTTAAATTTCACTGATTTTATAAAAAAAGGCCGTGCTGGGGAGTTGATGTTTTTTACAGATAATTGGCTTTTCGATTATCCGGATGGTGAAAATATAATTCAACTTTTAGTTTCAAAAAACTTCCCTGGTGTAAATAAATCTGGCTACTCTAACCATTTAGTCGATGATTTATACCTTCAATTAAAAAAAACAAATAATCTAGATCGTCGTTTTTCAATTTATCAGGAGATTGAAAAACAGGTTTTAAATGATCTTTGCTGGATCCCTATGATGTATGAAAGTTCCTTTGTCCTACAGTATCCAGAAATAAAGAATTTTAGGAAGTCGTCGATTATTAGAAACTATGTTAAATATCTTAAGGTTGAGGAATAGAATGATCTTAGAAAATATCGCTGATGAATTTAGAAAATCTCTTCAAACGCAGGGTTGCTTATCTATTAAGCAAAGAAAGCAAAAACTAGAATCACTTAAAATAAAAATTCAATCTTCACAGTCAGAGATTAACAAAGCACTTAAGCTTGATTTAGGGAAGTCTGAGTTTGAAACTTATACAACGGAGATAGGATTTATTCTGGAAGAAATTTCCTATACCTTAAAACATCTTGAGTATTGGGCATCGGTTAAAAAAGTAAAAACGCCAATTGCTCTTTTCCCTGGTAAGAGTTTTATTCACGCTGAACCCTATGGTGTAGTGTTAATTATTTCTCCTTGGAATTATCCTTTTCAATTATGTCTATCTCCCTTTATTGGCGCTATTGCTTCAGGAAATAAAGTTGTTCTGAAGCCTTCTGAGTTTGCTCCCCATACGGCTAAATTGATTAATGAGCTCATCTCATCTGTGTTTTCAGATTCAGAGGTTTGCGTCGTAGAGGGAGGGCTAGCCGAGACACAAACCCTGCTTAAGCAGAAATTTGATTACATCTTTTTTACGGGTAGCACCGCCGTCGGAAAAATTATTATGAAATCTGCGGCTGAATATTTAACACCAGTGACACTAGAGTTAGGTGGAAAAAGTCCTTGCTTGATTGAGGAAAGTGCTAATATTGATTTAGCTGCTAAAAGAATTGTGTGGGGCAAATTTTTAAATGCAGGGCAAACATGTGTAGCCCCAGATTTTGTTCTCGTTCCGGAGCATTTACAAGAAGAACTCATCCAGAGAATGAAATATTATTTGAATCTCTTTTATACAGAGGACACAAAAGATTGTGCAGATTATTCTCGAATCATTAATCATCGCCATTTTGATCGTCTGAGTGATTTGTTGAACGAACTTCATGTTGCGATTGGAGGGGATTTAAATCGAGATGAAAATTTTATTTCTCCAACTGTCCTGAGGGATGTTCAATGGTCAGATAAAATTATGGAAGATGAAATCTTTGGCCCGCTCTTACCCATTTTGACTTACACCAAATTGGAAGAAGCTCTTAAAAATATTTTAAAATATCCCAAGCCACTGGCCTTTTATCTTTTTAGTGAAAATACAGCGAAACAACAGTCCATTATTTCTCAAATCCCCTTTGGAGGAGGATGTATCAACGACACTGTCGTCCATCTAGCAAATCCAAATTTACCATTTGGGGGAGTAGGGACATCCGGGATAGGCAGTTATCACGGACAAAAAAGTTTTGATACTTTCTCTCACTATAAATCAATCTACCATCAAAGCTCTGTGGTGGATCTTCCCTTAAGGTATCCACCCTATAATGAAAAAAAACTGAACTGGATTAAGCTCTTTCTCCGTTAGTATTTCCAACTCGCGTCATACATAGGGTGTGGAATTGTTTTGTAACTGGCAATAGAGCGATCTAGGGAAGGGGTCTTCATATAGGCATAATGAAACGCCATAAAAGTGAAGAAGCAAACAAAAAAACCGCCAACACAGAAACCAGTGAATTTTTCATTCATAAATTACCCTCAAGTTGAAGACTTTGAGTCTTATCGGCACTCTTCAAATCCCCATAAGGGGTCTTTTATTAAAAAACAATGAAATTAGTAGGTTACACGCGTAATCCCTGTTGCCGAGGGTGATTAGCTTGATTTAAAATGGGCTCACATTACCCCTTACTAAAAGGTTTAGAGTGAAGCTCTTGGTTCTTATTCTCGGACTCCTTACTTTTTGGAGTCCCTTTGTTAATGCCCAACTTCTGAAGGAGAAAGTTCTCATTGGAAGAGTCGAGTGGATTGGTTTGCCAGATATTAAAATTAAACTTAAGGCCAGGATAGATACTGGTGCAAAAACCACTTCCCTGCATGCTGTGAATATTGAAGAAGTTGAACAAAGGGGTGAGCTCTTTGTTAAATTTCAAACGGTCGATTCAGATGGGAAAGTTGTTGAGCTTGTCAGAAAAGTGGGAACAACTCAGAAAGTTTCAAACACCGCCGGAGTTGTCTCTCGACGTTATGTGATAAAAGAAAAGTTAAAAATCGGTGGTATCGAAAAAGAAGTTCTCATCAATCTTAATGACAGAACTAAAATGGAATATAAATTTCTTATTGGGCGAAATGTACTTCTTGGGCGATTTATCGTTGATGTTGCACGCTCTCATGTCCTAGGTGATTAATCTATGAGAAAAATAATAGCCCTTATCACAGCTTTATTAATTGTTGGCCCACTGGGGATGCTTTTTTACAAGTCCCAAGTTTTAAAACTCTCACTCATCCCAGAAATGGTAGATGATGTTTGGAATTTTCATATTTCCGCTAAACCGAAAGGTGATAAGAATTCTTTTTCTTTCCCTATTCCTAAACCTGGTCCAGGGATTAAAATTACTGATGAAAGGATCAAGTCTAAAAACTTTGAAATTTTCATTGATTCAAATTCGGACAGTGCCCTTGCGACCTGGTCTTCAAAAGATTTTATTAAGCAAAAAGTAAGCTACTCTGCACGAATTGATCTTAAACCCATTTCTTATAAAAATATTCCTAAGGATTATACTGAGAATTATCCTAAAGGATTGCAGCAGTATTTGAAGTTGCCTAATTTAATCCCAGAGGATGTTACTGCGATTACAAATTTAGAAAGCGCCATCTTGGAAGGTAATGAGGATAAAACAGGAATTATTAGAAAAATTTATTACTATGTTGAAGAGGAAATTCAGCGTAATACAGATATAAAAACCATCCATGAAACTCTGAACACAGGTAAGGGGTCTCCTCTTATAAAAGCCAAGCTTTTTAATATCATGGCCCGAAGACAAAAAATTCCGTCTCGGGTTGTTGTGATGGTAAAAATGCCTGAGCCTAAAAAACAGAAAAATGCCAAGTTGCGTTTTACGTTTGCGAATGAGGTTTTCTTAGGAAATAAATGGATTCCGATTGACACCAATAGAGGGTTTTTCGGAGAGCGTCCTGATAAATTCATGGTTGTTCATCGCAACTATGATGAAGTCGAAAAAATTATTTCTAAGAAAAAAGTCAGCTATTCAATTCAGGCCGAAAGAGCAAGAATCAATCGTTTTAATAAAGCTGAATTTAAAAAAGAAGTTATCAGAAGTGATTCTATTTTTTCTCGATTAAGTCTTTATCGATTGCCACTACCATTGCAGACTATGTTTACGACTATTCTGCTTATTCCTCTGGGAACTTTAGTCCTTTCCATCGCACGAAATATTATAGGTATTCCAACATTTGGAATATTTACTCCCATTATTTTAACTCTCTTTTTTAAAGAGACCTCTCTTGGTTTTGGGGCCTTGTTTTTCTTTATTGTCGTGCTCATTGGAATAGGGGAGAGATATGTTCTTGATAAATTTTATCTCCTGGCAGTCCCAAGATTATCTATTATTCTGACTCTTGTGATTATGCTGATGATTAGCTACTCACTTTTCAGCACGGATATTTCCTTTATTTCTCAGAAACATTTAGCTTTCTTCCCAATCGTGATTGTGACAACAAACATTGAGCGACTCTCAATCATGATTACTGAAGAGGGCCTCATCAATACTTTGAAAACTCTTCTTGGAACTCTCATCATTGCGATCATGGGATATTTACTATACTCCATTCACTCCTTAGAAATGTTCATGTTCACAAACCCTGAACTTCTATTGTCTGTTATTGGGTGTTTGATTCTCATCGGTAAGTATAAAGGCTATAGGATCTCAGAATTTATTCGTTTCAGAGATCTTGTAAGACAAAAAAAGAAGTTGGAGTCAAAAATAAATGATATTCCGTGAATTGAGGTCAATGGGAATTCTAGGAATCAATAATCGTGTCGGTAGATACATCCTACGACATAATAAGCGTTCCTTTTACCCACTTGTAGATAATAAAGTTCTTACGGCCAGAAGGGCCGAGGCATGGGGAATTGCTATGCCAGAGAATTATATGGTTATCGAAAATTATGGAAGTCTTAAAAATCTAAAAAATAAAATTCAGCTGTATGATTCCTTTGTGATCAAACCTGCAAATGGATCACAAGGGAATGGAATTATTGTTTTTAAAGAAGTTGTCAGAGAAATAGTTGATGGTGAGGAAAGACTTCTGTTTAGAAGATCTAATGATAAATTAATGGAGCTTGATGAGGTTAAGCATCACGTTTCTGGCATTCTGTCTGGTCTCTATTCATTATCTGGTCAAAGCGATGTGGCCATAATTCAGGCCAAAATTGATAAGCACCAAATTTTCGATAATTTTTCATATGGGGGAATCCCAGATATTCGAGTCATCGTTTTTGAAGGGTTTCCCGTGATGAGTATGGTGAGACTGCCTACGAAATCGTCTGATGGGAAAGCGAATCTCCATCAAGGGGCCATTGGGGCCGGCCTTCATTTAAAGGATGGTTCCACAAATAACGCTGTTATTAGAAATCAAGTTGTCACTCATCATCCAGATACAGGGTATCGATTAGAAGGTTTGGTTTTACCTTTTTGGAAAGAAATCTTGGAACTCGCCTCTCATTGTTATGACATGGTAGGGCTGGGTTATTTGGGAGTAGATATTGTTTTAACTCCAGATAAAGGGCCAATCCTTCTTGAACTCAATGCTCGTCCAGGGTTAGGTATTCAGATCGCTAATCTCGCAGGTCTTGTACCAAGATTGGAAAAGATTCAAAAAGAAGCTCCTTTGAATCTCATGGCAAAAGAGCGCGTAGAATTTTCCATGAAAAACTTTTAAAGACCTTCGATGACGGAATAGATTTCATCCACTGTTTGCCCTAGTAGAAGATTTCTTCTATGTTTTTCACCTGATTCGATACCTTCAAACATAAAGCGAGATAGAGATTTAGTTTGTTTTATTAAACCTCGGTCAGATATGTTTTCTTGCTCTAATTGAGTTCTGTATTCTTTAAAAAATATTTTAATTCTCTGAGTTCTCTCTGAAGCTGTCTCTGTAAAATGACCTCTCTTATAATCCTGGGCCATCCAAGGTGATTTGAGGGCCCCGCGGGCCACCATGACTCCGTGGCAACAAGTTTGATGAAGCATGCGATCAATGTCTTCTGTATTCCATACATCGCCGTTTCCAATAATTGGGACCTGAGAAATTTGAGTCGCCCTTTCAATATATGACCATTCTGCGGGAACTTTATACATCATATCTCTTGTGCGGCCGTGGACTGTGATGAGCTCAACACCTGCATCATTAAGAAGTTTTATAATAGAATCAAAATCATTTGTGTGATGAAATCCTGTTCTCACTTTGGCCGTGAGGCGACCTGGAAAATGAGTGCGGATATTTTTCATGAGAGTTTGCAGTAAGTCTAATTCAAGTAGAAGAGAAGAGCCTCCTCCATTTTTTGTCACCGTGTTTGAGGGACACCCTAGATTAATATCGAGCCAAGGATATCCCAAATCAACAATCTCTTTAACCATATCAATGGTGAAAGCTCTGTGAGAGGTGAGAATCTGAAACATTGTTTTATTTTTTACATTTTCATCATTAGAGAGATCTTTACCAAAATGCCTGATAATAAATTTTCGAGGATAGTGACCTGCCGATGGAACGCGTAGAAAATCTGTCGCGAGGTAGTCCCACTCTGGATAAAGCTTGAGAATTGTTTTCCTAAAGGCCTCGTCCGTAATGCCTTCCATGGGTGCAAAAAATAGTGAGCCCTTTGGTATCGATTTAAGCATCTTGGTTCATCTTATTTTTGGCAAAAATTTTGTAAGTTAGAACACAACTCAGAATTAAAAGTTTTAGGGAGTCGAGGCTCACGTAAAGACGATGATAGAATTGATGCTCCTGTTGAATATCTTTAACTCCATAAATACTTGTGAGACCTTGAGAGTCAGCTTCTTTCCACCATCTTGAGAGTTGCGCCAAATGTGGGGTAAGGGTCGTCGTGTAGATGATGACAATAAATAAGGCCAAAAAGATTGAGGTCAGGATAAATTTGTTTTTTGTCCGCCATTCAAAAACAAGGATTGAAATGGCGAAAAATAATTCGAAAAAATTAAACTTTCTAAACAGGGCGATCCCAAGTTCACCGGCATTAAAAAAATCATTGATAACAGAAAATACAGTTGGGACAACGACAAAATCAATGATTGATGTTGTCCCCCACCAAAGACCTAAAAGAAGAAAAGCTATCTTACTCGTCATTATAGAGGCGTGAAAAACAGGCGTAGTCAAAGTTATATTGCCCATAAGCAAGTTCTAATACGAATGACTCAGATGATTTTCCCATAACATTCGAAGGAAGTGCTATAAACCCTTCTGCACCAGCATTGATAATTTTAAAGATATGTTTATTTTCAGACTTTTTATCAAGCTCAAGATTAACCAGAATCCTTTCATCTTCAGGGTTTTCCATGCCTGAAGAAAGGAAGAGTGTCCCCTTTGTAGAAGAGGTCAGGTTAACAACCGCAACGTCGGAAGTATCTGAAAGGATAGAGCATTGAATATATTGACGGGCCAGAGCTGCTTGAGAGGCTAAAAACAGGGCTGCAAAAACAATTGATTTCATAATGACTCCTCGATGTGTTTGAATTATCAAACTCCACAAGACTTGAGAAGGTTTATTTCAACAACTAAGTAAAAATTCTGAGGTCATGAAAGTCTGTTTTACAAAGTCATTTTAATGATTTACTACCGCCTTCAGAAAATAAATAAAGAGGAACCTCAAATGAAGAAACTCATTTCAATCGCACTAGCGGCCATCTCTTTCAATACTTGGGCCTTAAAACTTTCTGATTATAAACCTTATAACTTCGAAGTCCTTTTCACAAATCCTGTATGCGCTACTTATAATTATGACCGTCCCGTCATCAGTGAGAGTGGGGCCACCATTTCAGGTAAGCCAAAAAATGTTTACTGTAAACCGGCCGACGAGGCAGCCTCTGTCGCAAGAAAAGAATCACCACAATATCGAATTGTAGAATGGATCTCAGATCCTCAAACGAAAGAGCTCTATCTGGCCTATCTCAGTTTTAGTTCAAAAAATGTTGTGAAGTCCCTATGCTCTGCTGTTGAGCGCGGAGTGAAAGTCTCTATGGTTTTAGATGGTGGTGAGGATGGAGCAAACCCTTCACCTAATAAAGATGCAGAAGGTTTAAAAAAATGCGGTAAAGAAGAGCTGGTTAAAATTGTCTACCGAGGGAGCACAAGAGGTTTAGGCTATGCTCATAATAAAATTTTAATAGTGAATCCAGGTCAAGCTGTCACAAAAATTCTTTTCTCTTCTGGCAACATGACTGGCGGGACGAGTATCAATCATGAAAACTGGAATTTCGTCACAACAAATGGCAAATCTTATTTTGCTGGTGCTCATAAGTGTGTGATGGAATCTATGATGACTTCCGGTGATACAAAAGCGAATTTTACCCTGGCGCTCAATCAGTGCCGTTCGCAAATAGCTTCTGCACCAGAGTCAGATATTGAAGTCTTTTTCTCACCTGTTGATGGTGACAAAGCCTTTAGTCGCATTACAGAGGCCGGACAGAAATCTATCTTGATCGAAGCGATGTCTCATCGATTCTCAGGTAAAATTTCGGAGTTGTTTCAAACTCTTCTGACAGAGAAAAAAGAGATTAAATTTATCCTGGATGACGATATTTACTGGGCCATGAAGCGACGTCAGGATGTTGGGCGCAACACCAGTATTGAAGCTTTCAGGCTTTATAAAGAACTTATAAGTCAGGGCATGAAGACAAAATTTCTTCAAACCAATCAGAACGTTTATCAGCTTCAGCACAATAAATTTATGATTTTTAATTTTGATCAAAAAGCCGCTGTTTTTAATGGTGCAGGAAATTTCACCACAGCAGCTTTTACTAAGAATTTTGAAAATTTCTACTTTATAACAATTCCTGAAGTCGTCATGGCCTATAAGAAGCAGTATGACCTCTATTACAATATCATGGCGACTTCAGCAGAAGAGATGCCGAGAGATTATGTTCTACCATAAATGATTAGTAGAACGCTTCTCGTACTGATGTATAACTTGAAGCCGGTGAAGTTGGACTCTGATTTTGGTAGGTTTCAGATGATTGGTCTAGGAACATTCCTGCCGGAGCTGCAAAATTCTTATTAATGCCAACTGGGGCTTCTGTAACTGAAAAATCAGATTTAAGCAGTGTACCTCCTACGGCTTTATCGTAAACACTTCCTACAGAAATATTTCCTTTAGAGGTCGAAGTTCCGCTACTTGATGAGGCACTTTGAGTTGGTGCCGTTGGGCCATAGACTTTAGCACAAGGACTTCCGGCCCAAACTCGAGTGGTTGAGCCAATTTTACATTTTCCGTCAGCACTGACTTTTAGGTCTCGCACTCCAAATTGTGGGTTGCTTGGAGCTGAGCTACTAGATTGTGATTCTGTATCTTTTACTACATCGGAGAAATTTTGAACACTCGTGCCAGAAAGAACATCTATGTCTTTAGTTGGTTTAACGGTTGTTGTCGATATTGGAAATGTTTGAGAAATCGTTCCCCCACCAGAAGAGCTTGGAGATTCTTGTTGGATCTGTTGGTAAGAGAATGCATTTGAACTAATGCAGATCATAGAAAGAATAGTTAAAGATTTTAGAGCTCTCATGAAAACCTACCTTTTTAGTAAGGGAAGAGTTGACTTAACTTATTCCATTATCGGTTGACTTGCGGATTTAAAAAAGAAGAACCATTTTTCCTTCTTAACTTCATGAATTCTCGTAAAAGAGCTTTCATAAAAGTGGCCATTATTTTTGTCACAGGCCTAAAATTTTCCTTAAGCCACTTAAATACGGCACCCACGACTTAACAAGTGACTTTCTAACCCTTTATATTTTTATAGGAAATTTAAATTTTGATAGTTTTTTTTGAGAACTTCTTCATAATTAAATCTATGAAAAAAAATAAATTTTTAGGTACAGAATTTGGTATGTCCATGGTTGAAATCATGGTCGCGGCGGGCTTGCTTGGTGGTGTTTCTCTTGGGGTCATGAGACTCATGGAAAACTCTACAAAGGCTGCCAAGACAATTGAAGCAAAGGATGAGATATCCATGCTTACAAATCAAATAAATGATGTTCTTAAGAACCCAAACAACTGTGAAGCTACGTTTGGATCCAAGAAAGAGGGTGACTCTATTTCCATGGTCTATCAGGTCTTAGGTGGGACATCTGTTCCGAAGTTTTCTGCAACTACATCGGCTGGCCCGGAAGTTCAGATTGAGTCCATGAATCTTAAAGATGTTGATGATAATGGAAGTAATGGTTCAGCTGCCGTGGCAACTTTTGAAGTTGTGTTTAAAAAACCTGAAAAATCAACTTATGGCGGTAAGACGATAAAAAAAGAGATTTCTCTCAACGCAAATCTTTGTAAAAAGAATTATATCGAAAATACTGATGCTACTGCCCTTATGGCGAGCTGTACTGGGGCCAATAAGCTTCTATTGGCTGGACCTAATGCTTGGGCCGGGACCAATTGGGCTATCTGTCAGGATTGTACCAATGCAGTGACTGCAGGGGTTATTAATTCTTGTTCTTCAAGTGGTACTGGTGGTGGAGTTGATCTGGCCGATATGAACAGTAACATCTGTATTCAACTTGGTGGTGTTCATGATCCTGATAAGCCTGGCTGTACTTTTAATGGTCAGAGTTTCACAGACCTGATTTCTATGATTATGACGGATATGAAAGAGCTCCAACACTGGAGAGATACGCAAGCGAATCCTGCTATTTCTGCTTTAGGGGCTATGCCAGGCAGTATCATTGATACCACACCTCCAGGAGATTGTCCTGCTGGCTCTAAATATTCTCTTGTCATCGAAAATGGTAAAACAAAATTAAAATGTGAAGCACCGACTACTTGTACATCATGCGGGGCTTGGAGTGCATGGACTATTTACGATAAAGGTGACACTTGTGTTTACTCTTGTGGTAATCCTCTTAAGCAAGGAACTAGAACAACTTGCCGTTATTCCAAATCGTGTACTTCAAAACTTCCTGCAGGTTGTGTCGGAGGTAATGTTGCTATGACTTCTTTCTCTGGTTTTAACACTTATTATGAAGGACAGGGTGGAGATAGGTACAGCAACACAAACGGTGGGAGAACAAACGCTCGACAAGCATCATGTCCTGGAGCTGGCACTTTCGGTCTTTACTAAATTCTCTATAAAAGAATTCTCCTAAAAAAAAAGCCCCACGATGTGGGGCTTTTTTTTTAGAAGTTATTTAATTATTCTGATTTGATAGCTTCTTGATTTAAAACTCCAACATCTGGATTCACAGTTCCAGTGCCTGTTGAAGAAGGGATGATTCTTGTTGCCCCATAGATGTGAGCGCATGGACTGTTTTCCCAAGGGCCAGAAGATGGATTGAGGCCTGTTATGCTACATCCGTTGGACGTAGGCTTAACATTTTTAATGCCAAACTGCGGGGACGTTGGAAGACTTAAGGCTCCCGGAGTCTTGATGTCCGCCAACTGAGTATTGGACTTTTGTGAACTTTTAATCGGGCGTGCAATCGATAATGAGCTGATGAGTAGTGTTACAGGTATCATGAGAAAGTATCGGTTCATAAATTATCCTTTTTATTTCTCACCATTATCACTTTAAATCGTCTTTTATTTTAAATAAATTCTAAACATCTGATTATATGAAGGAACAAAATAAACGAAGGCCCATTTAGTTGGCATCAACCTGTTTAATTGCACCTAAGACAAGGCTTTTAAAAAGTGTCTGATCTTGTTTATTAATAAGATTGGAAAAAATTGTTTCTATATCAATCATGGTCAGTTTAATTAAGTCTTTGGAAGAGATGGCAACTGTTTTTAAAACATTAACAGGATTAGAGTTGATATCAATTATCATTAACGATTCAATTCCATTGGCGATGATGATATCTCTTAGATCTGGCCTAAACAACATGAACGTCATGAGGTAAAGTTGTCGATCAGGATCGGTCGCAAATGAGAATGAAGGATCAAATTCAACATTTTTAATTCGATCTGTAAAATTATAAAAGATATAAAGATTCTTATTATTGAGAAGGACTCCTTCGCCAATTTCTGTTTTTACTTTTAAGGTGAGACAAAGCCCTTTCTCAAAATCAGTTTGGCATTTTGTTTCATTTAAAAAAGGTATGATCTTTTGTAATTCTTTTTTTGATTCTGACTTTTGATGTTGTGCTTGGGCCCTAACTTCTTCAGTTTGGACATTGCCTCCATCAGCTTCTTTATTCATCTGAGTTTGGAAATAAATCGCTCCCGCTAAGAGAGTAATTGTCAAAATAAGTGAAAGTGGGAATTTCTTAGGTTGTGCTTTCTTTTGGGTTAGGCGTTTTGATAATGGCTTTTTCTGAGCAACTGAAATTTGTCTGATCTCCTCGTCAATTAAGTCTTTCTTTCTTATTGAACTTAATGTTTGTGAACTAGAGACATCTTTTCGATTATCTACTTCTTCACCTATTGCGATAGATACATGTTCGCTCAAATGCAAAGAAAGGAATGTTTGCCACTGAAATTCTTGGTGAGCGGGCAGTTTCTCTCCATCAATAAAAGTCCCATTTGCGCTTCCAAGATCAGTGACAAAGATTTTGCCTTGATCAATTCTCATATTTAAATGAGTTCTACTGATACTTTCTCTAGGGATTTTGACAACATTATTTTCAGATCTTCCTATTGTAAAGGTCTGCTCTTTGACTTCAATGAGGTAAGGTTTCTGGCCCTCTATGGTAATTTCTAAACGCATGAGGCTTGCTTAAATTGAGGTCTGTGAATTAATTCCATTAATTATAAATATATAATCACCTTCAACTTGGAGCAATGAGGGAAATATAAAGAAAGTTTTTCTATCCCTGACATAGTTGTCGTTAATGCTCAGGGAATGTCATCTTTTTATGTCACACTAAAAAGAGGGAGAGTATGTTTATTTCATTGTTTTTACTAAATTTTGATCTAAAGACCTATGAATTTTTAGTTATGAATATAAAATAACTAGATGAAGAATAAATTTCGTCTTTTTCAAGCTGGTTTCTCTTTACCTGAACTCTTGGTTGCCGCTGGCCTACTTGGCGCTCTATCTATGGGCGTGATGAGGCTTATGGAGAATTCTACCAAGGTGGCTAAAAATATTGAGAATAAAGACGAGATCACTCGGTTTACGATGGAGATTGCGGATGTTTTGAATAATCCGAATAACTGTGAAGCCTCCCTTGGTGGGCGAGGATTAGGAGCAACGGTTCCCATTATTTACCAGGTGCTCAATGGGGTTGCAGTTCCAAAGTTTCAAGCTTCAAACAATCCATCAAATAAAGTCTCTATTCAATCCATGAATCTCAAATCTGTGGATAATAATGGCAGTAATGGATCTCAATCTCTTGCAACTTTAGAGGTGAGTTTCAAAAAGCCTGACGCCAATGTAATGGGTGGGAAGATCATAAAAAAAGAGATTAAGCTCGATGCTAATTTGTGTCGTAAAAATATAATTGCTAACCCGGATGTTAAGCTACTCATGAATGAATGTTCTGGCCCTCATAAAAGACTTATTGAGGGGCCCTATTCTTGGAATAGTACCAAGTGGGCCGTTTGTCAGGATTGTGAATTTGCCACAGAAAATATTGTAAATTTTTGCCAGTCTCAAGCCGCTGGTAGTTTTGATGTCTCTAACATGAATAATCTGTCTTGTTTGAGTATGGGGGGAACTTTTAATGAGTCGACTTCAACCTGTCTCTTTGATGGAAAGACTCTAAGTGATTACATTGACCAGCAGGCCACAAATGTATTGCCTGAATGTTCTTTTTTATCTGCATGTGGTGGCAAATATCCAGTGAACACTGGCACATTTATCATTAAACAATTTGCAAATCAAAATTATACCCATTACAACCGAACTTGTTGGGCCACCTATACAAGAAAAGGTGGGCCGATTTGTTCTTTAAATTATAATAGCTATGGGCACTGCGGATCGAGCACTGGCTCCCATGCTCACGCTGTTTGCAACACTGGAGGCCGTGTTGGAAATGAAACTTGCAACCCCGGAGGCGCTGGGACGATCCATGATTGTGATGGATGTGGATCAGGTTGCTTTGAGAAAAATGGTTACGACTGTTCAACGACAGGTACTGAGACAAGAACTGAGCAGATAGAAATTCCCATTACAATTTATAAATGCTGTAAGTCCTAAAATAAAAAAAGGCTCCTTAAGGAGCCTTTTTTTATTCTGCACCTTTGTCAGGTTCCATTTGTGACTGCATGTAGTTTTGTTGACCAACAGCTTTTAAGAGGTCTCTTTGAGTTTCAAGCCAGTCAATGTGATGTTCTTCTGATTTTAAAATATCAAGAAAAAGATCTCGAGAAGCATAATCGAGTTCGGCCTCTGCTAATTGGATACATTTCTTTAAATGAGGAACAGCATCGTATTCAACTTCTAAATCAGCTTCAATCACTTCTTGAACATTTTGGCCGATTTTAAGTTTATTAAGTTTCTGAAGATTTGGTAAACCTTCAAGAAAAAGAATTCTCTTGATGACCATATCTGCATGTTTCATTTCATCTATTGAAGCCTCGTATTCAAGCTTACCTAATTTTTCAAGGCCCCAATTTTGAAGCATACGAGCATGAAGAAAATATTGATTGATCGCCGTAAGTTCTTTAGTCAGAACAGAATTAAGGGCTTCAATAACTTTATCTGAACCTTTCATCTTAAACCTCTTAGATAGGATTATTTATTAGAGACATTGTAGGTGAGAGTGAGGCCAGAGGCAAAAGAGTTTAATAAACCTAAGTATTGTTTGAAGAGTCTTTCATTTCGTAAGGAGAACGGGCCTGTGAGTCGAGAAGGGACTTTACGGCATCTTCAACACATGTCCCACAGTCAGAGCCTACACCTAAGGACTTCAAAATCTCCTTGGGATTGTTAGAATTTCTAGAAGTCACTGCTTCCTGAATTTGCTTTTCTGTGATGCCTTTACAAATACAAACGTACATAATCCTTCCCGTCGATTACTTTATTATACATCTGTTCGGCATAACAAACAATTGTTTTAGTAAATATTATATTGTTTGGAGTAGAGAACGTAATTTTGAGGGTTTAGATTAAATCTTTTGACTCTTTAGGCCATGATAAAGTTTAAAAAAGCCTAAGGTCGAGTGAGACCAGGGAATTTTGTCATCGAGATAGAGTTGATGAAGATCATCTAGTTTAAAAGCTTTAATCGAAAGAATGGTGTCTTCACCATCTGGATTAGGTAATTTGGAAGTCACCAGTCCTCGAGCGAGAAAAAAATATTGGGTATTGTTCACTGTCCCTGATGATCGCATTGTCCAAAAGTTAAAAAGTGTTGTGGCCTTAAAGCCGACTTCTTCCTGAAGTTCAATCTGAGCGTTATCTTCTGGAGTTCCTCTTTCTTGTTCTAAAATTCCTGAGATAGGTTTTAGTCTGAAGGGAGGATTTTCATGAGGGCGTTTCTCTTCGATCATAAGTATTTCACCTTGATCATTTATGGGAAAAATAATCACTCCATGGGGAAGGTAGGCCCTCTCCCAATTAATTCCGCCAATGATTTCTTCGGAAATTTTGATGATTTTACCTTGATAAACTATTTTTTCCATACAGACTCCACAATTGATTTAATAGTCATCGCAACAGAGGAATTAATTTCATGTTTTGTTTCAGGCAACAAGTGAAAATCAACTTGAATCCCTCGTTTATTTAAAATCTCGATTTGTTCTTGGGCCATAGATGGAGTTATGGTTTGATCATCGGCTCCATGAATAGAGGTGAGTTTAAATAATGGGTGAAGAGGTACAAGATGGTCTCTAAACTCACAACCTATTCCTATAATTTGCTCCACTTTTTCTCCAAGCTCCCTGGCGAGTGAAGGGGCAAGATATCCCCCTTGAGAAAAACCGATAATCAAAACTGGGAGCTGATCTTTGTTTTTAGATTTAATAAGTTCTTTGAGTGTTTGGATGGCCCAACTTTGATCGACTGGATAATTGGCCTGAGCACGATCATAAAAGTACCAGCTGTAGCCAAAATCGATTCGATCAGGTTTTGCTCTCGCAATAGGATAGGGACCATTAGGGGCGATAACATGAGCGTCTTCAGGTAAATATTTGATCAGTTTACGATAAATCCGAAGGCCGCGTTCATTTAGTCCGTGGAGCAAAAGTATCAATCTTTTTGCTCTCTCTGGCCGTCTTTCATAGAACTTTATGGGGTATTGGCAATTCAGGAGACAAATTTCTTCCTTTGAATCCTGTAAAATTTTCATTTTCTTGCCCTTATTTTTCCATTCAACCCAATTCTCTATAAAATAACCTTAATTTTGAGAGGAGTCTTGTATGAAGTTTAGAAAGTTTAGCATTCTTGATATGAAGTCTACTGGTGCAGCGAGTGCTGAGGAAGTAGAAGTCCTCTTTAATCTTGATCATATTATTTCTATTAAGCCTATTCGGATTTCTCGACCAGATAAGTTGTTAAATGGTTTTTGGATTAGAACCACGAATGGGAAGAAGTATCGTGCCTCCAAAATACCTGACGATTTACTCGAGATAATTGGTGAAAAATATCAAGGATCAGTGAATATCACTATTGATCCTGATGAACAGCCTTTTCAATAAGAATTTCCTCAAGGACAATCAAACTAACCCGAAAAGACTTTGGGGGAAATTGTCATGCTAAACATTATTCAAAAATATTTTAAGAAAGACCGCAGCGATAAGAATCAACTACGGTTAAATTTTGATGCCTACTTTTTCTCTCTGCCAGAGCATCAGTGGATGACTGATGAGATTGTTAAAAATAATTTCAAAGTTTTTTTTAAACATCTTCCCGCTGGATTAATTGAAACACTGATGACAACCCAACCTCTTACCTTTGTTCCAAGTGAACAGATTAAAGGGCAGCGCAAGTTAGGGGAAGTCCTGAGCAATACTGTTGTCATCTTTCCAGAATTTCAAAAGCTTCTTAAGACGAATAATCCTGCTGCTGTTGCCTATCTTGCCCATGAACTTGGCTTTATCTTATATGAATTAGAAGACGCTAAATCTGATCCACTCATGGCCGAAGTGGGAGCCGATAAATTTGTATGTGATCTGGGTCTGGCCGATGAGCTTGAAAAGTTACTTCTTATGCTCGATGAAACAATTGAAAAGCGCCTCCGCCTGACTTATCTCACTATTAATCACTTTACTGGACAGGATCTCTAAACACTCGATGCTTCTTGTCGGATATTGTTCTGATATAAAAATCAAAATATATTTGAAGATGCTTTTTTAATTCGCCATAATAAATTCGGTTGCTGAATTTAAAATGGAGTTTAAATGCAAAAGCTATTCATCATTATTTTTCTTCTTTTTAGTTCAACAAGTTTTGCGGCCAAGTACGGTTCTGCTGGATGTGGATTAGGTTCAATGATTTTTGAAGGAGATCAAACTTGGTGGAAACAAGTTCTCGCTTCATCGACTAATACGACTGGGATGCAAACCATCGCCATCGCACTAGGCACATCAAATTGTGATTCACCTGCCCCTCTAAAGTTAGGACAAATTGAGGCTTTCATTGAGGCCAATCGTGCGGCTTTGGCGATCGATATTGCCAAAGGTCAGGGAGAAACAGTTGTTGGGCTTTCAAATGTTTATGGCTGTAGTAATAAAGCAGAATTTGGCCGTGCACTGAAATCTAATTACGGATCAATCTTTAATTCTGCAGAATCATCCACTAAAGATATTTCTCATAATATAAATCTTGTGGCTGCTTCTTACTGCCACACCACTGCTTCCCTTTAATACTGAGAAGTCTTTTCTAGTTTGATTAATATCATTTTCACTTTTTTTATTCTCATCTTCTTTTCAAGTGCAAGTGCGATCACATTGAATGAAGCTCAGCTTTCTTATTGGAAAAAACTCCTTCATTATAAAACGGCTTTAAATGGTAAGTTGAAGAGTGAGGTTGTCTCTGATCAATTCTTTGTTTCAAGTCAAGGCCATGAGAATCCATTAATTGAATTAGCTTCATTTGTCCAAGCTGTTTCCTCACCAAGAGGACAAGAAATAGTTTGTCGTTTTCCTCTGAGGTATAAATGGATAAAAGAAAATTTTAAGAATAATTGGAGTCTTAATCTTGATAAGTGCGAAAACTATCAATCGTTTGTTTCAAAGTTAGACGCAAAAAATATTAGTTTAGTATTCTCTTCTTTTTATATCAATAATCCTGGTTCAACTTTTGGCCACACATTTTTAAGGGTCAGTCGATATGATGAATTTCAACATAATGAACTTTTAGATTATGCCATAAATTTTGCTGCACAAGAGTCTAGGGATCCTCTCTTGGCTTACATGTTTAAAGGATTAGCTGGTTTTTATCCCGGCCAGTTTAGTGTTGTGCCTTATTACTATAAAATTAGAGAATATAATGATCGAGAGATGAGAGATATTTGGGACTATGATCTTGAGCTGACAACAGAACAGATACAAAAAGTTGTTGACCATACTTGGGAGCTATCTCAGGCAAAGTTTGATTATTATTATTTAAATCGTAATTGTTCTTATCAAATTCTAAGTCTTTTAGATGTTGCTTACGATGGAAATTCAATTCTTTCGCACCTTAATTCTTATTATGTTCTCCCACTGGAAACTGTGCAAATTTTAGATGATCTCAAACAAATTAAAGCAAGTCGACTTCGTCCTTCCTCATACCAGAGACTCCTTGAAGCGACTCAAGGTTTTAGTGCTAGTGAACTTGAAGAAGTTAAAAATATTTCCATTACTGGGATAGTCAAAGATAAAGATTTTGGCCTAAATCAATCGAGACAAGCTGCAAAGAAGTTGGAGGCTTCGATTCTTGCCCTTGATTATTTTGAAGCTGATAAAGTCCTCATGAATCACAAAGAAACGCTAGAAAGAAGACATAAGATTTTAGTTCAACGGGCAAAAAATCCTTTTATTGAGGATGAAGATTCAATTTCAATCAATATCGAAAACCCACTTCAGGCCCATCGGCCATCACGTTTCGGCTTTTCTATGGGTGATCGTAATCGACATGGGATTTTTGAGGGAGTTGAATGGCGCGCGGCCAATCATGACTTATTAGATCCTCCCTTAGGTCATTCAGCTTATGCTCAAGTCGTTTTACTTGATTTAAAATTTCGTCTTCAAACTCAATCCTTTCACCAGCAAAATCTAATCTTAGATAAGGCCATGTTAATTGATTTGAAAAATTACAGACCTGCAAGTTTTTGGGATCAAGCGATCTCTTATGATTTTAATATGGGATTTGATCAACGCCGAGATTGTTTATCTCAAAATTGTCTTTCTCCTTTTACTTCATTTGCTGTCGGAAACTCCGTTAGTGGTGGTTCAGATCATGTTCTTAGTTTCTTGTTAGGAGGAAAGTATGAATATGATACTCAATATAAGAATCATTCTCTTCTTAGTTTTGGCCCCAAAATAAATTGGCTCCATTTTTTTGAAACCAATGCTTTAGCTCTGTGGGGTCAATACTTTTTTCCCTACGAAGTCCTAGGGAACTGGCAAGAAGCTAGATTGTCCTTTGGAGGGGAGTGGCGATACTTCATTTCTCATCAACTTAATTTTCATTTAAAGGCTTCTCATCAAGGTTTAAATCGTGAGTCATCACAGGAAGCTCAGGCCGGGTTTTATGTTTTTTATTAGTCTTTTGACCAGCAACGTATAAAGAGTTAAAACTATATCATGATTCATTTACTAACATTATTATTTGTGAGTTTGAGTATGGCATCTATACCTAAGGGATTTATCTCTCTCAATGAACTTTGCCCTGACATGAAATTTGTGATGAGTTATGCCACGACAGATAATTTTACTGGTGAAGTTGTTCATGGGTATAAGGCCAAAAAAGCCTATCTTTCTGAAGTCGCGGCACTTGCACTTTGCCGAGTTCAAAAAAAAGCCCTAGAGCAAGGTCTTGTGCTTAAAATCTTTGATAGTTATAGACCCGCCAAGGCCGTAGCTTTTTTCCAAGAATGGGCCCAGAGACCAGAATCAAATCCAACGATAAAAGATATTTATTATCCTCTATTTACTCGTTTAGAACTTTTTGAGCAGGGATACATTGCTAAGCAGAGTAGTCACTCTAGAGGTAGTGCAGTTGACCTCACTTTAGCTGAGCTCAAATCTGGTAAATCACTCGATATGGGATCAGGATTTGATTTTTTTGATGATCTTTCTCACACCGATTCAAGTAAAGTGACTCAAGAGCAGAAGAAAAATCGTATGCTTTTAAAAAATTTAATGGAGAGTGAAGGTTTTAAGAATTTTTCTCAAGAGTGGTGGCACTATTCATTCCGACCAGAACCATTTCCAGATCAATATTTTGATTTTGATATCGATTAATTTTGTTCGAGCAAGATTTCGCTGTGGAGATCGTCCAGGCTTTTGAGGGAATTTTTCCAGTAAATGACCACCAGAACTGGACTAAATATCAAGTAGAGTGCATTCGCAATTAGATTCATTAGATCCCCTTTTTAAAGAGTATCACATAGACATTTGACCTCTGTCTGACAGGGCTCTGTTAAGAAGGTTAAGATTCGGTTAAGCAGATAGGCTTTGTCGGGTAAAGAGAAAATTTTGCTTAGCCTCATTTTTTTTGTCAACTTTCAGACATTAGGTCCTATACTAGTAGTAAGGTTTTTATTTAGGACATTTATCGAAGGATTGATAAGGCCCATGAACCAAATTAGAAAAAGCCCTACGGATGAAGTCGGCAAACATTCTTATATTAACTTTGCGCATTTAAATGGAGAGCATCCCTTTAAAGATAAAGTACCTGGTGGACGGGTTGAATATAAGGCCCGCTATCGTCGAGGCGGAAAGGTTGCTTATTTTAATTTTGAACTTGCTAAAGAAATGGGGCTTATTTCAAAGTCGCATCTATCTGAACTTAATAGTGATCTAGAAAAAGAAATTCTCGAAACATTTAGTTTAACTATCATTAACGAATACGATCTCATTAATAAAGTCAAAATTCCTGAAGAAGATATTTTACCAAATACCTATATGGCCACACGCTATCTCCAGCTCCAGCACCCGGATAAAATGGGGCGTACATCGGGTGATGGCAGAACTATTTGGAATGGCCGTGTTAGGAGTAATGGGGTGACATGGGACGTTTCAAGTTGTGGAACGGGAGGTACAAAACTATCGCCGGCCTGCAATATAAATAAAAAATTTTACCAAACTGGTGACCCGTCAATTTCTTATGGATGTGGTTTATCTGAAGTTGCAGAAGGATTAGAGACTTTATTTTTTTCAGAAGTTCTTGGGAAAAATAATTTTAAAACAGAAAGGCTTCTTGCCATCATAGAATATGATAAAGGTATTGCGATCAACGTGAGAGCGAATCCTAATCTTATAAGACCGAGTCATTTCTTCGGTCATCTCAAGCAAGGAAACTATCAAACTTTAAAGCAAGTCGCTGATTATTATATTTCTCGCCAAATAGAAAATAAATCTTGGGGGCAAACAAGTTTTAAATCTGATAAAGAGAAGTATGAGTATCTTGCTCTCCAAACGGCATTATCTTTTGCTGAAATGTCTGCCAAATTCGAAGATGAATACATATTTTGCTGGCTAGATTGGGATGGCGATAACATCCTCATGGACGGTGGAATTATTGATTATGGCTCAATCAGGCAGTTCGGACTCTTTCATGGTGAATATCGTTATGATGATGTTCAAAGATTTTCCACGACAATTCTTGAGCAAAAGCAAAAAGCTCGGTATATGGTTCAATGTTTTTCTCAAATCGCTGATTTTTTGACCACAGGAAAAAAGAAATCACTTTCTCATTTTAAAAATAGTTCTACGATGATGATGTTTGATAAGCACTTCATTGATTGCAAGAATAGAAATCTTCTTTCTCGCATGGGCCTAAAGAAAAATCAAATTGAACATCTCTTGAAGAATCATATTTCAAAAGTCGTAAAATTTAGAAAAGTTTTTAGTTATTTTGAGCGCGCTAAATCAAAAAGAGGCATATATAGAGTTCCAGATGGGATTAATCGTGATGCTATCTTTTGTATGCGAGACATATTAAGGGAATTACCCCAAATCTATCTTACAAGAGCTTCCCAACTTAACTTTTTTGAGTTCCAGGAGATTATAAAATCTTCGTATGCTCGAAAAACTGATTTAAAGCTCACTGAAATTAGAAAAAATCAAATTACTAAATTTCAAAGGTTTTATCATTCAATCTTAAATAGTCTTGAGAAAGATTTTAATTTAAATCGCTCTCAGCTACTGCTTGAAATAACAATGAGATCATCAATCATCAATAAATATGATCGTGTAACTGGTGATTCAATTACCTATATTGTTCAAAAAGTTCTTAAGAAAAGGCCGAAATTAAGTGCTCGAGAGTTATATGAATTAGTAGAGCAGTTTTCAAATTATCAAAATCTTGATCCAGATAAGAAAACCGTATCGACAAAAACCCCTGAGCGACATAAGAACATCATGCAGAATTTTTATTCTATTGTTCGAGATTGTCGTGAGGGGATATGAATCTAGTCTTTTATAGCGGAGGTAATGATCAGGAGAACCATCTTTTAGATAAATCTTTTGTGGAAGTCTTGGACAAGAAAAATCCTGTCATTACTTTTATTCCCTCTTCTTCCTATTTGTCTGATCAAGAGTTTAAATCATTTGTACGTCATTATTCAAAATTTAAAATCAGTCGTTTCATTCATTTTCCAATTGATGTTCCCTTTGACAAAATTCTCTTTCAAGAAGTTATGAGAAGTGATGCTATCCATATGGCGGGGGGAAATACATTTTATTTTCTCCATCATTTGAGAAAGATGAAGTTGCTCCCTCAATTAAGATCTTTTGCTCAGAAAGGTGGTGTGCTTACTGGTCTTTCGGCCGGAGCAATCATGATGACAGAGAATATAGAAATGGCCGCTTATCCTGAATTTGATCGCGATGAAAATATTGTTAATATCAAGAATCTAACGGCCCTCAATCTGGTCGATTTTTTATTCTTTCCTCATTTTAGAAATTCGCCTCGATATGATGCGGTTTTTAAGTCATACACAAAGAAGAATTCAAAAATGATTTACGCTTGTCCAGATGGGGCGGGAATTGTTGTCAGAGAAAATGAATTAAGATTTATTGGAAAATGTTATGCTTTTTCTGAAGGTAAAAAGTTTACTATCAATTGATTCAAGTCATTCAATTTCAATCTCGACCAAAATAGGTAAATGATCTGAGAGTCTCCTCCAGTATCCTTTGTCTAGAGTATGAGCAGAAATCACATTTACATGCCGAAAGAAAAACCGATCAAGTGAGAGAGTTGGGAAGAAGCTTGGAAAGGTTTTAGGATATTTTCCATGCATAAAATGAAAGGCTTCATGTGCATTCAAATCGGTCCATATTCTATTTGCTATTTTTTTATTCCAATCATTAAAATCTCCAACAAGAACCCATGGATTAATTTCTTCCTGCTTAAGGTCTTGAATGATGATATCGGCCTGAGCATCTCGTCCTCTTTGAGTAAGATTGAGATGGGTATTCGCTAATATCAGTTCACGACCAGTCTCAGGTATCTGGATCTTGGCCTTTAAGTAACCCCGTTGTTCAAATTGATTGGTGCTGATGTCTTTGTTGCTCCAGTCTACAATAGGATATTTACTTAAGATGGCATTCCCATGGTGCCCTTCTGCATAGACAGCATTTTTACCATAAGCAAAATGAGACCAAACAGTATCGGCCAGATATTCAAACTGGATAGCCGTTTTCCAATCAGGGATTTTGTGTTTGGAGTGTTCATGATCTCCAATAACTTCTTGCAGGAATAAAATATCTGCATTCACGTCTCTAATGGCATGCCTAATTTCCTGGAGGATGAAATTAGTATTACCAATATTAAAGCCCTTGTGAATGTTATAGGAAAGTATTCTTATTTTCATTTAAAACCAATATTTAAAAAGAAAAAATAATCGTGAAAGTATTTTATCAAAAACGGATCTCTTTTTTAATTCCTCTTGTGTGATGAGATGATCAGTAGGGGTCGATTTTTGAAAATCACTAATAATCATTTCCTTATTACTTTTATCTTGGATCACGAGATCTACCTCTAAATCATGAAGCAAGCTCCGGTGGTTCAAGTTGCTGGATCCTACAGTGATCCATTCATCTGCGATGAAGATTTTGGCATGTAAAATCGTTTCATTATAGTGGTAAATTTTGACATTGTTTTTTATGAGATAAGGGTAATAAAAAAGTTGAAGAGTCTGAAAAATTTTAACATCACTCTTTGAAGAGATAAGAATTCGCACATCGACTCCTCTCTCTGCAGCTTTGGCCAGGGTCATGATGAATTTTCTTGTAGGGACAAAGTAGGGGGTTACAAGCCATATTTTCTCTTTCGCTTTTTGCATACGATTTAGGATGTTCTTTTGATATATCCGTCGTATGAGGAGAGAGTGATTAAGTCGTAGAGGTATATTTTTTACTTCTCTTAATTTGGGTTGTTTTACCACCCTTCTATATTTAAAAAAATCTCGAAGTTGCCAAATCTTTTTAAAATAAAGAATCGCCAGTTTGACATTCGGGCCAGTGACTCTTAATCCAACATCTTTCCATTTTGTTTCATGAGAAAGGCTCGTGTGTTCTTGGGTAAAATTAAAACTTCCTGTGAACATGATCTTTTCATCAATAGTAATGATTTTTCTATGATCTCTTTGGTTTATTCGCCAAAGACGAGCGAGGATGGCCCTAATTTTTTTGGTCAGAATTAATTTACCGTAAAGAGGATGATAAAAAGGAAGTGGGTGAAAAACTTTAACAGCTATTTTATTTTCAGAAAAGCGTGGGTGAAGGTGTGAAAAATAATGATAGGTTCCTACACCATCAACAACAATTTGAATTTTAACCCCTCGTTTTGAAGCCTCAATTAGTTCTTCAACAATTTTTTGTCCGATAAGATCATAATTAAAAATGTACATCTCAACAGTGATATAGGATTGAGCATTCCTGATATCCATCAAGAGATCACTAAAGTAGAGATCTCCATCTAAATAGAGTTTTTCAGTTTCCCAGTATTGAGCCATGGTAACCTATCGGAAGATTAGAAAAAACAATAAGTCTGACAGGTCTGATCGGTTATCGTGAATTATTAAAACAAATTTCTAAAAAGTCGATAAAGTTTAAGTAAATAACCAACCAAGAAGTTTTATGGCCCTCACTAAAGAAGGTTTTGTTAATCTCATCAAGTCAGCTTCCGCCTCTGGCGTGAGTGATATTCACTTACGAACAGATGAAAAGCCGTGCTTTAGAATGCGTGGTGATCTTGTTCCAGTAAAAATGGATCCACTCACAAATGAAGATTTGAAGCTTGCATGTTCCCTCATGATTAAAGATCAAGAAGTGCTTAAAAAATTGGATCATGTGAAAGAGCATGATGGATCATTCTCCGTTCCAAAAATATGTCGAGTGAGATATAACCTCATGCGATACCAAGGGAAATTAGGTCTCATTCTACGTCTTATTAGTGACAAAATTCCGACCACAGAGGAATTAAAGTTACCTGCCGTTATCAATAAAATTGCTGAGGCCAATGCGGGATTAGTTCTTGTTACTGGTGCGACTGGTTCTGGTAAAAGTTCAACCTTAGCGGCCATGATTAATTATATTAATCGAAACTCTGCTGTTCATGTTTTAACCTTGGAAGATCCAGTCGAGTATGTTCATACACCTATTAAGGCCAGGATTACTCAGAGAGAAATAGGGCAGGATACTGAAGATTTTGCTTCGGCACTCAGGTCTGCGCTCAGGCAAGATCCAGACATTATTCTTATTGGTGAGATGCGTGATGCTGAAACTATCTCAATTGCCTTGAAAGCTGCAGAGACTGGTCACCTTGTCTTTGGAACTGTTCATACAACTGATGCATTAAGCACAATCGGTCGCTTGATTTCCATGTTTCCCCCTGAGGAGCAGAGTGTGGTGAGGGTTAGAATTGCTGATAACCTCCATGCAACCATTTCTCAAAGACTTCTCAAAACAACTGATGGAAAAGGGCGTGTAGCCGCTCAAGAGATTATGATTAATAATCCTGGAATTAAAGAATCGATCCTAGATCCTACAAAAACCAAAGAAATTTATATGTACATAGAGAAGGGGGCCGGCAAAGGTGGGTCCGGAGCGCAAAGCTTTGACCAGCACATAACGAAGCTCTATAAAGATGGTTTCATTACCATGGAAGAGGCCAAGGGAAATGCCAGTAAACCAGAGGACTTTGAGCGTAATTTAATGTTTGGAGACCAGGCAGATTAGTTGGTATGATCTCATTTATTGAGGTCATTTTATATGCAATTATCTTTTAAGCAGTATTATTGGCGTTGGCTAAAGAATCTATTTATTCTTGCTCTTATAACTCTCGCTCTGTTGTCGATTGCCAGGATTGGTTTCTCCTTTGCCTTCGGAGAGTGGGCAGAACTCAAAACATATTCTAAAGATTTTAAGCGATCTTTACTGCTTGGGATTCGGTTTGATCTCATTCCGATTGCTTATATAAATTTAGTTCCTTTTTTACTTTTAAATTTATTCTATCTCGTCCCTGGAAAGGCCGTGATTAAGATTGTGAGATCATCAGCAATTAGTTTTCTTTTCTTTGGGTATTCATTTCTTCTCTGGGTTTATATTTGTGATTTTGCTTTTTTCTCTTATTTTCAAGAACACTTAAATATCTTGTTTTTTGGTTTCATTGAGGATGACACTGTTGCACTCCTTACTTCAATTTGGAAAAATTATAATCTCCCGGCCTGGTTGGTCTTAATTCTCCTTTTTCATTTCATCATTTTAAAGTCAGTCAAGGTTTGTTTCTCAACATTTGATTTTGATCTGAATCATAAAAAACGAGATTGGAGAGTCCTTGTCGCTTTTGTTTTTGGACTTATTTCTCTTGCATTTGTAGGCCGCGGTAATTTTTCACGTCTTCCGTTATCCCTAGAAGATGCGCATATATCCTCAAGTGATTTCATCAATAAAGTCTCACTCAATGGAGTTCTTACTTTTAATCGTGCGATTAAAATTCGTAAAACATTTGGGGCGTCCCAAGCCAACTTTTTAAAGAAATACGGCTTTGAAAATTGGGAACAAGCCTATAAGATTCATTTTGGAAAAACTCCGGTATCATCTGATTTAACAACAAACCTAATGGCCAAAACTTTTGATTCACTTAAGCTGAGAAAAGAGCTTCCTCATGTGGTTCTCGTTGTGATGGAAAGTTTTGGTTCTTACTGGAACCCCCATCACCAGAAGACATTTAATATTCTAGGAGGCCTGGAAGAACATTTTAAAAAGGGTATTCTCTTCAAGAATTTTTTACCAGCTGAGAATGGAACTATTGGGAGCATTGTCTCTGTGGCAACCTCACAGGTTATCAGGCCAGGGGCCCGTTTTCTTTCTGAATCTGACTATATGAAAACGAGTTTATCAATCAGCGGTCAACTACCATATAAAAAGGCAGGCTATGATACGCATTTCGTCTATGGAGGAAAGCTTGGTTGGAGAGACTTAGGTAAATACCTTACCATTCAAAAATATGACTCTCTATGGGGGGCGGATGAAATAAAAGAATCCATGCCGGAACTCAATAATATAGGAGAAGAAGATTTAGGTAATGAATGGGGAATTTACGATGAATATCTTTATACATTTATAGAGGAACAGTTAAGAACTGCAAGTCGTCCTCAGTTTTTTTTAGTCCTAACGACTTCAAATCATCCGCCATTTGAGTATCCATCTTCTTATCAAGAGCTACCACTCAAGATGGACAACACTTTTCTAGATCGACTCACGGTAGATGAAGATTTAGCGAGAAAGAGATTTTTAGGACTTCAGTACGGAAATCAAAAAATGGGTGAATTTCTTTCTCGCATTAAATCTACGGCCTTAACTGATAATGTGGTTGTTGCTTTGACTGGTGACCATAGCTATTGGATTACAAAGGGAGTTGGACTTGATGAAGAATTTAAAAGGTATGCAGTACCTTTTTTCATCACTGTGCCTGATCGTCTGAAACCTAAGACTTATGACCCTGAAAATTTTGGTTCTCATGAAGATATTTTCCCTACCTTATATAATCTGACCCTACCTAATCAGGACTATCTAAAATTAGGTGATGATTTAATTAATGAGGAAGGCATTGCTCAGAATAGTTCGGGACTTATAGCCTCTAAAAAAGGTGCGTATCACCATGGACAATATTGGAGATGGCAAAATCTCACTTCTCAAATACTTGCCCCTTCAGTTGAAGACCAGGAGCTAAAGTTAATTCGCCAGAGAGGGGAAGCTTTAATTGGACTAACTGATGTTTATCTTAAGGAAGAAAAGAGTCGTAAGCCGACTGACGTAAAAAATGGTCAGCAATAACAATTTTTGTCATGGCCTCAACAATAGGAATAACTCGCGGAAGCACACATGGATCGTGGCGACCATTCTTTGCTTTCTCTCCGATTGTAGAGGGAGCCTTGAAGACAAGGTTAAAGTGTATTTCTTCGCCATTTGAAATACCTCCTTCCATACCTCCGAAAAACTCTGAATGAGATGAAATTTGAGTTCCTAAATGGTCTGCAAACTTAAAGCCTTCTCCCATTGAAAATCCGTTACATGCTGGAAGGGAAAGCATTGCTTTCGCTAGATCAGCTTTTAATTTATCAAATACTGGTTCACCTAAACCGGCCGGACAATTTTTAACTGAGACAGCAACAATCCCCCCAGCTGATTCACCTTTATTTTTACAATCATTTAAAAAGCTAATCACTTCTTGAGTCATATTTTCATCAGGAATATTTATTTCACCCCGATCGACAGAGTGATCCTTCGGGGGATTCGCTAGCTTATAAGGTCCCACTTGCTGGATGTAAGCATACGTGCTGACTTTAGGGATGATGAGGCCAGCAAAATAGCCCCCAATGACTCGAGCGAGTGTTTCTCTTGCTGAGGCACGACCACCACCTCGATGATCACGAAAACCATATTTTAGAATAGTTGTTTTATCGGCATGACCAGGACGATAACTTTCTTTTAAAGAATCATAATCATGACTTCTTTGATTTGTGTTCCGAACAATCACAGCAATAGGAGTACCAAGTGTTTTATTTTCAAAAATTCCAGAAAGTATTTCTGGTAAATCAGCTTCCTGGCGAGCTGTATGAACTTGATGTTGACCGGGAGCGCGCCTCTTAAGTTCAATTTTTAAATCTTCTAAGTTGATATTAATTCCTGCAGGCATCCCATCAATCACAACACCAAGGGCTTCACCATGGGATTCACCAAAAGTCGTGATCTTAAAGAATTGGCCAAAACTATTTCCAGGCATGAGATAGTCTCCTTAGATATAATTCAGAAAAATCTTCCAATGTCTTGGTCTCAATATTCATCAGTTCTTCTACTGAGGTGTAGATTTTAGCATCAAGACCACAAGGATTTAATTTTATCAGCTCAGTTTTCATCACTTCATCTTGATAAAAATTAAGGGCCATCCCATGAAATGTTGTTAGCTTTTCAATCGCTACTCCCATGGAAGCGAGTTTTTTTTCTCCACACCATAAGCCGAGAAGTTTATTTTCATGGTCAAGGCCATGAAGACCCCAATCTTTTAAGACATCAATCGCCACTTCAAAAAGGGTATCAATCATTTTTGAGAGACTAAGTGTCTTTGGATTGAGTCTCAAAATAGGATAAATAATCATTTGACCGGGATGATGAAAAGTAAGACCCCCACCACGCTCTATTTGATAAAAAGGGAAGGGCAGAGTTTCCTTTAACAAAGGATTGAAATCAACAAGCTCTAGAGTTTCACCCTTTTTGGGTTTTTGAAGACCTCTACCATGAGTGAAGACTCGGGGATGAGAGCAACAGATAACGACTCGCACTTGAGGTGCGTGATTCAGAAGTTCAATCGTTTGTCGTTGAAACTTATGGGCCAGGGAGTAATCCCAATTCCATTTTTTTACTAGAATAGTTTTTGAGTCAAGCTCGTGGATATTCGAATCGTTTAAATCAAAGGTGGCTAAATTTATTGAGGAGAAAAAATCCAACATTAAGGATTGGCCTCAACATAATCTAAGAAGTCTCCCGCTTTATAAGAGCTTCTTACGAGTGGGCCAGAAGCGACAAATTTAAATCCAAGCTTAAGGGCCATTCTTTTAAGTTCATTAAATTCTTCAGGGGTATAGAATTTTTCTACATTTAAATGGCGCTTTGATGGCTGGAGGTATTGGCCAAAAGTGACAATATCGACACCAGCGTTACGGATATCTTCTAAGGCTTCTTGAATCTCTTGCCAGGTTTCGCCCAGACCTACCATAAGTGAAGTTTTAGTTTGTATATGAGGATAATGCTTTTTATAAAACTTTAAACAATCGAGGGTCTTTTCATAACCAGCTCGAGGATCTCGGACGGGATGAGTAAGGCGTTTAACTGTTTCAAGATTTTGAGCAATGACATAAGGATTGGCCTCGGCCAATTTATGCATGAACTCTTCAATAACACCGAAGTCAGGTATAAGAACTTCAACTTTTGTTTCAGGATGATCAAGATTAACTTTTTTGATGACGGCTGCAAAATGACCTGAGCCATGATCCGCGAGATCATCACGGTCCACGCTTGTGATAACCACATAGCGCAGGCTCATGATTTTAACCATGTCTGAAGTATTTTGAATTTCTTCAGGATTAATAAAGCCTTTTGGGTTGCCTGTCTTAACGTGACAAAATTTACAGGCCCTTGTGCATGTATCCCCTAAAATCATCACGGTTGCTGTCCGGGCCGACCAGCATTCAGAAATATTAGGACATTTCGCTTCTTCACAGACTGTTGCGAGTCCTTTTTTGTGAAGATTATCTCGAATGTCTTTAAAGTCATCCCCTTGAGGAAGTTTAACTTTAAGCCACTCAGGTTTTCGCTGGTAATTTTCTTTCTTAAAATATGTTACGGCCATGCATCAGAAGTACCATAAAAGCCTTTTCAAGACTAGAAGGAGTCCATCTTTTGTTTGAAGGATAAATACTTGAAAATCTTAGAGTGGAAGAAGGAAGCAATCCTCAAGATTGACCATCAAATGGTATTTTGACCGATCTGGGGAAAGAGCTTGGTTGGACCATGCTTCAAAAATATGATTTTCCAAGGCTATTTCAATTTTCCAAAAAAATGGTCCAGGATACACTCGCAAAATTTTCGTTTCAGGGCCTGACTCTTGATGAAAAGAGAACGCTGTTGGAGGAATCACGAGGTAAGCTTCTTCTTCTTTTAAAGAGGAAGTGATCGTACCCCAGGGAGTGATCCATTCTGTGGCCGTTTTTTTGAGTGCGAGGAAATTTTTATGACCAAGGAAATGGGCCACAAAAAGATTTCGCGGTTGCTTGATAAAATCGTCTGGTTTACCAAATTGTTCTAGTTTTCCATGCTGAAGAAGACCAATTTTATCTGCAAACTCAAACGCTTCATCCTTGTCATGACTAATCCAAAATGACGTTATTTCTTTGTGCCTAAGGTAATTAAAGAGTTCAGTTAGAATCTCTTTGCGAGAGAGGGGATCAAGATGGGCAAATGGCTCATCCATGATGATAACTGAAGGTGAATTAATCAGCTCAGCTGCCAGCATGACTTTCTGTCTCTGACCCTGAGAAAGTTGTTGGGTACTTTGGCGAAGCTGAAAAGTGAATTCAAAAAGACTGGCAAGATCTCTTACAAGTTGAATCTTCTTTTCATCATCAATTTCAAGGCTAATTTGCGATAAAAGATATTTTTGAACATTTAAGTCAGAGGGAAGTTCTCTTAATTTAAATTGATGAACAGGCCCGGATATTTTAACTGTACCAGAGTCGGGGATTAAATTTTTTGAAATGATATGAGCAAGAGTCGTTTTCCCACTGCCATTGGGTCCCAAAAGAGCAATTATCTCACCCCGTTTTATCATGAGATTTATTCCATGAAGGCCTGCGATCCCTCGGCTATCAAAAACTTTAGTGACTTCTTTAAGTTCAATCATTCTTTTTCTTTATCATAATTTATGGTTCAATAAAAGTGACACTCTAAAAGGAAGACAAATTCTATGACACTCACTCAACTAAACTACATCTTGGCCGTTCAAAGATGTCGTAATTTTGCTCAGGCCGCCCGTGAATGTCATGTGACCCAACCGACTTTAAGTATGCAAATTCAAAAGCTTGAAGAATATCTTCAGTTGATTATTTTTGATCGCAGTAAAAATCCGATAGAGCCAACAGCGGTGGGGAAAAAAATTCTGGAAACTGCTCATAAAATATTATCAGGCTCCCATGAACTTGAGGAATTATCAAAAACATTAAGAGGTGAGGTTTCGGGTGAGTTTTATCTCTCTGTCATTCCCACCCTTGCTCCCTATGTCTTGCCATTATTTATAGGCCAGTTTGTGAAGTTATATCCCCAGGTTGATTTAAAGATTTATGAGACTCAAACGAGTGAAATCGTTCGCCAGTTAAGAGAGGGAAAAATTGACGGAGCGATCATGGCCGTCCCTCTTGAAACAAGTGAATTTAAAGAAAATCATCTTTTTTATGAGCCCTTTAGAATCTTTTTTTCCCCTGAGCATCCACTCTTAAAAAAGAAATTGGTCCTTGATTCAGATTTAAATCCTGACGAGGCCTGGTTACTCAAAGAAGGGCATTGTTTAAGAACCCAAGCGCTACAAGTTTGTCAGTTCAAAAAAACTCAAAAAAATAGAAATTTATTCTTTGAAGCAGGTAGCTTGGAAACGCTCATTAATATGGTGAAAACGACTCAGGGCTTTACCATCCTCCCAGAGCTCGCCTGTGGACAATTATCTCCACAAGATCAAAAATTACTAAGAGATTTCAAATCTCATCTTCCTGTCCGGGATGTCAGTTTTGTCACAGGACCATTTGCTCTTAAGACCTCAATTGAAAAAGTTTTAATTAAGATGATGAGAGACAATATTCCTAAGCATCTTCAGAAAAATTCATCGAGAATGGAAGTTTTGCCTATAAATTGATTCAAGAGAGTACCAAACTAGGGCAAGCCAAATGAGAGTAAAGGCTTGAATGCGATCAGGACTTAATTCCTCGTTATAGATAAGCCATCCACAAACAAATTTTAAAATGGGTGAGAGATAGCCAAAAAATCCCAGTGTTCCAAAGGGAAGGCGTTTGGCCCCATAAGCAAAGAGAACAAGGGGAGCACAAGTGATAAGCCCCGCTAAACTGAGAATTAAAATCTTCCACGAAGGGAGTATGTTAAAAATTTCAGTCGGTGCTTCTGGGCGAAAAGCCCAAATAATAAGTGTAGGAATAAGGATAAAGGTTGTTTCAAAAGCGAGCCCTTCAAGTGATCCTACATGAGCAAGTTTTCGAATGAGACCATAAGTGGCAAATGTGAGAGAGAGAGTGAGTGCAATCCAGGGGAAATGAGAGAGACCACTTTGAACACCAATCATCATAATGGCCCCAATTCCCAATAAAATGGCCGGCCATTGAGTCTTACGAACTTTTTCTTTAAGAATAAGCCACCCTAAAAAAACATTGATCAGAGGATTTAAAAAATACCCCATAGAGGCTTCTAAAATCTGATTAATACTAATGGCATAAATGTAGAGAAGCCAATTTGTGGAAATAAGAAGTGCTGAAATCATCAGCACGTATCGAGTTTTTTTATTTTCCCAAATGGATTTAAGAGAACTTAGCTTGCCCTTAAAAAATAGAATGAGAATCAGGGTCAAAAATGACCAAACCAGACGATGAGCAAAGAGATCCCAAGCTTTAATTTCAGGGAAAAATTTCCAGTAGATTGGGAAAAGTCCCCACATTGAAAAGGCCAAAATTGCAGCAAGGTGAGCAGAATTAATATTCATGATTACTTTAAATTAAATTTCTTTCTAATTTTATAAGCGATAGTGATCGCGATCAGAGTTGTTGAAACCGTGATATAGCCTACCTTATTATAATTGGTCAGTGACCCCGCGGCCCCAGCTCCGATGATAAATCCAGCAATTTGAGAAGCCACACCGGATGATAATTGTCTGGAAGCATTTTCTAAACTCATGAATGTTCCTCTCTCCTTGGGCTTTACGACAGCACTTATAATCGTCATGGCCGGGATAAATCGACCAGAGCCAGTCATCATGAAAAAAGATGTGCAAGCAAGAGCTAAGAAAAGAGGAACTGGTGGTAAATGAGTCAGGAGGAGGACAGGGATAATCGATATCAGAGCAACTGTTCTAAAAACTTTGTAGCTCCCAATTCGATCACAAGCCTTACCGATGAGTCTTGCTGTGATAATCGTACAAAGTCCACCACAGAGATAGATTAAAGGGAGCTGAGATTCCTTCAATCCAACATTCCCAACCATATATGGTGAAATAAAAGGGACCACCATAAAAATTCCAAACCCTAGGACACTTGTGAGAAGAAAGCTTTGGAGATAGTCAGGTTGCATAAGGATGACTTTAAAATTCCTTAGATTATCTTTAACTGAAAGCGCTGTTTCTCTCACTTGAATGGAAGGAAGAATAAAGATTGAAAGAATCAGAAAGATAAGTCCAACAAGACAAATAAAGTAAAAAGCTGCATTCCAGTCAAGGATCTGAGTGATATAGAGACCTGTAGGAACTCCCAGGACACTCGCAATCGAAAAAGCTGACATGACGACACCCATCGCATTCCCTCGTCTCTCAAAAGGTATAAGATCAGTGACCATCGCGAGCACGCAAGCATTGAGCACGCCACCAAAGGCACCTGCCACAATCCGAGCGGTCAGTAGGCTTGCAAAGTTCTGTGCAATAGCACACATGAAAGTTCCAACAATAAAGCCCACAAAATTAAAAAGAAGAAATTTTTTGCGATCGAAATGATCAGCATAAAGAGCACCAAAGAAACCAACAATTCCTGCGCTAAAAGTGTAAGCCGCCACGAGTGTCGAAAAAGCCGAAGGTGAGATGTTGAAAACTCGCATAAAGCGAGGGCCCAATGGCATGATCATGACAAAGTCTAGAATGTGCACAATCTGAATCGCCGCAAGAATGATGACATAGAGACGCTCACGGCGAAGGATGGCTTTTTGATCTGTGGAATTTGGCATGTATTATTCTTTTAATCCGACAATGTCAGAGACTTTTGAGCTTGTATCATCAATAGTTTCAAGAGCAGCGACAGTGCTTACACAATGATCAATCATTGAAACAGCTGCCGGATGATGATTCCCAGAACTCTTCACTCCACCAAAAGGAAGTTTTGCTGTGGCACCCACTGTAGAGCGATTGAGATTAATAAGACCTGAGTCGATATCTCTTAAACAGAGTTTATAAATTTCTGAGTCACGTGTAAAAACTGAGGCTGCAAGACCATATTCAGTTGAATTAGCGATGGCGATAGCTTCCTCGATATCTTCATAAGGAACAAAGAAGCAACTAGGCCCAAATATTTCTTCCTGGATGAATTTACCTTTTAAATTGGGTTTTTTGGCGTAATGAATAGAAGGTGAGACATAATGCCCATTAAAACCAACATCAAGCTTTTTAGGTGAAATCAATTCCTCAGCTCCTTCATCTTTTCCAAACTGACAGAAATCGAAGTAAAGCTTTTCGGCTTGCTCATCTATAAGAGGACCCATGAAAGGGTCTTGGGATTTAGTAGGGTGACCTACTTTAATTCTTTCTGTCAGCGCCTTAAATTGAGAGATGAATTCCTGTTCAATCTTTTTATGAACAAGAATCATCGAAGTCGAAGTACATCTTTGTCCAGTTGTTAAAAAACAGGCCCTGAGAAGCTCAGGAAGTGCATGGGGTATGTGAGTATCATGATGAATAATAGTTGAATTTTTCCCACCTAATTCGAGGGCCACAAGTTTTCCAAGATCTTTATAGGTATTTTCAAGAATCTTTAAGCCCACACCTTTTGAACCTGTAAAGAAAACTCCTCTTATTCTAGAGTCTCCCGTAATCTTTCCAGCGGTATAACCAGTTCCGTTGATAAAATTAATAACTCCATCCGGAAAACCTGCTTGATGAAAACATTCAATCATCAGCTGAGCAGAGTAAATGGTTTTCTCTGAAGGCTTGAAAATAATAGAGTTCCCTGCGAGAAGGGCCGAGATAATTTGTCCATTGGCCAAGTGACAAGGAAAATTAAATGGGCCAATGACAAAACATGGCCCAAGGGGCTTATAGATCACATGCCCGTCAATTTTAGGCATCACTTCTTTGATGGTTTCTTGCCTAATTCTTTCAAGGGAGTCAGTGATTGTTACTGAAACTTTACTGTCGAGTGCTGCAGCTTCTGTTTTGGCTTCCCAAAGAGGCTTACCTACCTCTAAGGCAAGGGCCATCGCAATTTCATCTTTTCTTGCTCTCACTATTTCTTGATATTTTTTTAAGTATTGAACACGCTGTTCAAAACTGAGCTTCCTCCAAGTATCAAAGCCTTTAGAGGCAGACTCTATAACTTTCTCAACATGCTCATAAAAGACACCTGCTCGCCATAGTTCTAAATTTGTTTCCCCAGGACAGGTTTTTATGATGGTTTCTTGGGCGGCGGATAAATGATTTAACCCATTTGGATGAGAAAACTGGGAGTTAAAATAGTCACCTTTAAGTACCATTTGCATAAATTTCCTTTGAGCTGCTTTTATGATCCACATCATACCCAATTTATTTTAATAATCACAGAATAATACGGAGAGTTATTATAAGAGATGCCTCTACAAATGGAGATGAATTTGCTAAATTGTGGCATCCATTAAGGAGTTCATATGACAATTAAGACGCTACCTGCTCTATTAGATAAAATGTGGAAAGATTATGTTGAAATCAATCCTCTGGCGCAAAAAGTTTATGATTTATTGGCCAAAGATGATGAGCAAATTCTCAATGATCACATCGCTTTGCGAACTTTTAATCATCCTCGTCTCAGTATTGATGTTATGGCCAAGCCATTTTTGGAATCAGGCTATAAATACATGGGTGATTATCATTTCACTGAAAAAAAATTATATGCCAAACACTTTGAGCATGCTGATGAGAAAATGCCAAAGATCTTTATCTCTGAATTACTACTTGAACAATTCTCTCCTGAGTTGAATAAAATCATCAATCGATTGGTGAATGAAATCCCGGCGGGCAAAGAAAATGAATTTGACTTTATTTCTGCTGGTCGACCTTGGAAGGTCAGTACAAAAGATTATCAAGATCTTTTAAAGGAAAGTGATTATGCTGCTTGGGTTGCAGCTTTTGGTTACCGCCCAAATCATTTTACTGTTTTTATTAATGCTCTAAAAAAATTCTCAGACATTAATATTTTGAATGAGTACTTAAAATCGAATGGTTTTAAGTTGAATTCAAGCGGTGGAGAAATTAAAGGGTCTAAAGATGTTTGCTTAGAGCAGTCGTCTACCCTGGCCAATAATATTGAAGTTAGTTTTTCTGATGGAAAATTAACAATCCCTGCTTGTTATTACGAATTTGCAAAGAGATATCCAATGCAAAATGGTAAGCTTTATCAGGGATTTGTTGCAGCCTCAGCAGATAAGATTTTTGAAAGCACTAATCAGGGTCAATGATTTTTTGCCGGAGTCTCTTTATGGGGTTCCGGCTTCTTTTGTTCTGTTTCTGGATAAATTTTTTCGTAGTCTTCTTCTAAACTCGCAGCAAATTCAACTAAAACATACTCATCCGGCAAATGATCAGTGTTTGTTTCTTGTCGCTGGCAAGAAATGAGAATGACCATCATAATAAGATGAATGATTAAAATTTTCATTAATCGTTTTTATCTTGGTTGACGAGAGGTTCGAGCTCTTTAAAAAAATCATTGTCTCTAAGCTTAAATGAATCTTTTTCTGAAGACTTATTTTTCAAGAAAACTTTTAACTTATGAATAGGTCCTGCAATCCGGTGAGAAATGACAAAACCTGTACCCAGGAGGAGGAAAAAATTGATGATCGCCAGTCCTAAGAAAAGTTGATCGAATTCTAGTTTTTGATTTCCAAGGAATCTAAAAAAAACATGATCTTCAGGAATTCCAACATGGAGAGCTTTTTGTTTCATCTTCCAGAAAAAAATAAATCCTGTGGCATAAAGTGTGAGAGTTGAAGTTAAAAAAAGAAAGACAAAGTAGGATAAAAGCTTCAGCTGAAAAGAGGAATTGATGAGAATGTTTTTAAATTTTCTCGGCTTGAAATCAGTTTGAGTCATGCTTTCTTCTTAGTTGGTTTTTTCTTTTTTGTCTCTTGGGGTCTAAAAGATACAAATCTAATTTTATCTCCTAAACGTAACTTTAAAGCAGCGGCCGTGACTCCAGAAATTTTATAGCCACCAGACTTGAGTTTCACCACACCACCAAGGGCGGCCCGAAAATTAGTGCTCATTCGGGATATAATGAAGATTTCAGACTTAAAAGCTTTATCCGAGATTTCTTTTATTTCTCCCACCACACTTTCTTTAATGGAGCGGATGTTATCGAGATCTGCAATTAAAACAGGACCAGGCTCGAAAATTCCGACAAGTCCTGAGAAATGAAAGCCTTCTTGCTCTAAAATTCTTTTGGCCGGTTCTGTATTGGGATGAACCTTACCTATGACATAGTGAGCTTCCTCAGGAAGTAGATTCGCTATAATAGGGTACTTAGGCATTAGCTCTTCAATAAATCGTTTATTTTTTACATAAAGATAATCGGCTGTTGGAAAATCCATTTTGAAAAAGTTTTTCCCTACGGCATCCCAAAAAGGTGAGTGGCCTGAATCATTGACCATACCCCTCATCTCGGCAATCACTTGATCTTCAAAATATTTTCTATTCTCTGCAATGAAAAGAAATCGTGAGAGAGAAAGAAAGCGACCATTCTGCGAATTTCTAAATTCAGGATGTAAGTAAAGTGAGCAGATTTCAGCTGGGCCATTATGAATAAAATGAAAATGAAGTGAGGTAATATCGTTTTTTACATGAATGAGTTTTGATTCATGATGAGTCTTTTCAACTCGATAAAAGTAGTAGGGCTGAAATCCACCAATCTTAGATATAATAGCACACACCCCAACGATCTTACCCGTGAAGAGCTCCTCCATCACAAAGAGATAATCCTCACCTTGGGGGACCTCTTCACGATGCTCAAAGCTTCTTTCTGAATTTCTGATTCTCTTTTTTAAGACTTCTGGGTCTCGCGGAAGAGAGGTCAGGCCATGCCCTGAATTCTCAAGCAACTCCATGAGTCCATCAAGATCCTTGCTTTGAATTGGGCGGATAATAAACATGTTAATTCATCTCTACCAAAGTTTTTTCAATGATGGCGCAGACTTCATCAATGTGTTTTGTTTCAACGGCCATGACTGGCATCAGGAAACGCACGCGTGTCGGACTTGCGCCGGCCATGAATGATAGGACACCATTTTCAAACAGTTTTATGGTGAAATTTTTTGACTTAGCTTCGTCACCACCAAAAACTGTCATAGCAACCATGGCGCCAATGCCAAAAGGACCAGATATTTTTTCAGGATATTTTTGAGCAAGTTTTTCTAAATGAGCTTTAAAATGCTGGTGAAGCTTTTCAATTTTTCCTTCTTTACCTAAGTACCCACCCGTGACGATTTCATTGATGACATAATAGGCTGCAGAAATTTGCGAAGAAGAACCCGTAAATGTTTGTGACATAAGTCCAGGTTTTGGCTTGTGATCATCTTTAAAAAGAGTCGCGCAGACTTGTGAGTTCTTTCCGATGGCAACAATATCAGCATGCTTATCAAGCTTGAAGTGTTGGAAGGCAAAAAGTTCATGAGTTCGCCCAAAAGATTGAACTTCATCGATAAAAACAGAAATATTATTTTCCTGACATACTTTTATAAGAGCTTCAAAGTACTCTGTGTTTCCAACCCAAGAACCATTCTCACCTTGAATCAGCTCCATCACGAATCCAGCATGCTGGCCTGGGAAGCGATGGATGGCTTTTTTCATCGCATTCACAGCAATTCTAATAGAGCCCTCATGGTCACTTTCACAATAGAAGGGGATGTAATCCACATCAAGAGTTTTAGGTAAACCTTGTCTATAGGCCGCTTTATCCGTTACCCAAGCCATGCCTAAAGTTCTACCAGAGAAACATTTTTCAAACGAAAAGAATCTTGCGGCCGGATAGCGTTTTTGAAAAATCATTTTAAAGCCATTTTCATTGGCCATGGCACCTGATGTGGAGAGGAAAACATTTTTTACTTCAGCTCCATATTTACAGGCTTCTTTTGAGATAAGTTCTAAAAGTTTTGCCGTATCTGTATTCTGCTGAAGATGTCCATTCATAACGGTATTAGAAATCGCTCCATTGATTTGAGCTTCAATCACACCAGGGTGAGAGTGACCCATGTAATGAACGCCAATACCTGTGATGAAATCGTACTTCACTGAACCATCGGCCAATTCTACAAATGGCCCATGTCCAATTCCAGTTCCTAAGTAATTATAGAAAAGGGCACCGCCACGATAGTCCGCCATTTTTTTTAGGAGCTGATCATAGCTTTCTTTGAGTTCAGGATTTGGGGCCTTCACTCCTGTTATATTTTTTTGATGCTCTTTAAGGGCCTCTTGAATAAGTTTTTTGGCCTCTTTTAATCGTGGATCTAAGAAAAAATTTTCTCCAATAGTCTTAGTCATATGGGCTCCAATTTACGTGATGATGATTGTCTTTTCGGCAGTTTATGGCAGAGACTTGATGTTTATCAAGCAAAAGCTCAAAACAAAAAGGTCAGATTTTTATTGTACCGCGACAGGTTGTGCGGCAATTCGTTGCTCAGGTAAAGCCTTTGTGATAACAATAGCTTCCAAACTTTTAATGATGATTATGGCCATATTTGGTCTAAGTGGAGTGTGTATGAGCTTAAAAGTGACAAAACATCATGATCTTAAAAAAACTGATAAAAAAACATTAGAAAAATGGTTACGTCTTTTAATTTTGGGCCGGATGGTTGATGAACGAGCTCCGAATTATTTAAAACAGGCCCTTGGTTGGTCTTACCATGCCCCTTATGCTGGTCATGACGGAATCCAACTAGCTATCGGTCAAGTTTTTGATCGTAAAACAGATCACTTATTTCCTTATTACCGCGATATGCTTACGGCTTTATCAGCTGGCCTGAGTGCTGAAGAACTTATCCTAAATGGTATTTCTAAATCAACTGACCTCGCTTCTGGTGGACGTCACATGTCGAATCACTTCGCGAAACCAGAGTGGAATATTCATAACGTTTCTTCTTGTACAGGGAATCATACACTTCACGCTGTGGGTGTGGCCCGTGGGATGAAAACTTATAACCACAAAGGTGTTTCTATTTCTTCACAAGGTGAGTCTTCTGTTTCAGAAGGCTACTGTTATGAAGCTATTAATGGAGCTGACAGAGAAAAACTCCCAGTCATTTTTGTTTTCCAGGATAACGGCTATGGGATTTCAGTACCAAAGTGTGACCAAACTTCTAATGAAATGGTTTGTGATAACTTTGTAGGCTTCCCTAATCTGAAAATCATTAAGTGTGATGGAAAAGATATTTTTGACTCTATCAATGCCATGATCACAGCTCGTGATTATGCGATAGCAAATTCTGTTCCAGTCATCGTTCATGCGATGTGTGTGAGAATAGGAAATCACTCTAACTCTGATAACCACGAATGGTATCGTGATGAACAAGAGCGTGCTGAAGCTAAGGCCCAAGATCCTCTTCCAAAGTTTAAAGCTGATCTTCTTAAAAATAAAATTTTTACAGAAAAAGAAATTGAAGCGATTGAAGCTGAAGCCAAAGCGATTCTTTTGGATGCTCACTCTAAAGCGGTTAAAGCACCAAATCCTACTCCTGAATCCATTTTTGACTATGTGGTTCCAGAGCCACATGTCCCTCAAAAATATGTCGATGGAACTCATGATTTTCAAGGCGAGCCGATGAAGTTCATTGATGCTCTTAATGGAACACTCAAAGCAGAATTCCGTCATAACCCAGATACTTATATTTGGGGACAAGATGTGGCCAATAAAGAAAAAGGTGGAATCTTTAACGTTACTAAAGGCATGCAACAAGAGTTTGGTAAGCATCGTGTTTTTAACGGCCCGATCGCTGAGGATTACATTCTTGGAACCGCCAATGGAATGTCTCGCTTTGATCAGGAAAAAATTCGTATTGTTGTCGAAGGAGCAGAATTCGCCGATTATTTCTGGCCTGCGATGGAACAGATGGTAGAAACTTCTCACGATTATTGGAGAAGTAATGGAGCTTTCTCTCCAAATATCGTGGTTCGTCTGGCCTCTGGTGGTTATATCGGTGGCGGGCTTTATCACTCGCAAAATATTGAAGGAACTCTTTGTACACTTCCAGGTATCAGAGTGGTTGTTCCGGCCTTCGCTGATGATGCTGCAGGACTCATTAGAACCGCCATGCGCTCAAAAGGCACAACTGTCTATTTAGAGCCTAAGGCCCTCTATAATGCTAAATTTGCCATGACTCCAGTTCCTGAAGACTTTGAAGTTCCTTTTGGGAAGGCCCGTGTTCGTCGCGAAGGTCAAGATCTCTCAATCATTACTTATGGAAACACAGTTCATTTTTCTCTAGAAGCCGCTGAAGTTTTAGCGAAGGAAGGCATAGAGGTTGAAGTTCTTGATTTAAGATCACTAAACCCGCTTGATGTTGATGCTATTGTGGCCACAGTGAAGAAAACTCACCGTGCCCTTATTGTTCATGAAGACAAGGTATTCGCCGGTTTTGGCGGTGAGCTTGTTGGTATTATCAATGAGAAAGCTTTCGAGTTCCTTGATGCCCCTGTCAGAAGAGTGGGATCAACTTTCACTCCAGTTGGCTTTAACCGGATTCTTGAAAGGGCCGTCCTACCTGATATGAACCGTATCCTAACGGCTGCCAGAGAACTCATAAATTATTAAAATTTCAGGCCCTCGAAAGAGGGCCTTTTTATTGAAGTAAGTAATCTTTTTAGACTCCATAGATCCAAGAGGCGATTTCAACTATAGTTGGCGCGAATGTGGATAAATTTGGAGATCTCATGAAAAAGCTATTCATCCTTGCCGCCCTGTCTTTTTCTCTTAGCAGCTTGGCGCAATCTTATATGATTCTGGGCAGTGGTGTGGTTCTGACCGTTGATAAGCAAGGTCAGGTCTTTGATCTCTCACATTTTGTCCTTCCTTATAAGGTGACCCTCACTGGAGGCCAATTTCTTGCGGAAGACGAGAGATATATCACCATTGATGAGAAGGGATTTCTGTATAGAAAAGAAGAAAAAACTCCAAAAAATATTTTAGGTAAAGGTCTCAACTATATCCTGACAGAAAAAGGTCGATTAACAACGATTGATGATACTGGTTTCTTTTATGAGTACGATAAGGAGTCTCTGTTTAAAAAGGCTCGGACTTTTGGAGGGAATTTCTTTTTAGTGGATGCGGATGAGAAAAAGGGACTTGTTGATCTCTACACTATAAATTCCAAGGGTAATTTCTTTAAAATGAATGTGCCTGGTCTCAATCCGGCCAATATAAAGACTGTAGGGGGCCGCTATTTTCAAAGTCTCGGTGGAATGGTCTCAACAGTTTCAAAAGATGGGTTTGTTTTTAATAAGCCTGAAATAAAAGTTGCCGCTATAAAAAAGATGGGCGGGAATTTTTTTATTGATGCGAATAATTTAATCTATACAGTCTCTGAAGATGGGCTTTTAGTATTACCACTCATTCCTAATGGATTGGATATTTCTTCTGTCTCAAAATTAGGTAACAATTACTTTATTGATAGTCGTGGCAAACTTTTTACAATTGATAACTTAGGCCTAATTCAAGAAAGAGAAATCAAGTCCCATGACCTGAATGATGTCAAAATTCTGGCCAAATAAATTTATCCCGTCTTAAGGATGGATAAGATTTATTAAAGGTTTAGGACGATCTTATAAATCTTCACTCACTAGTCTCGAAAACTAACTCTATCTTGAGTATAGTTCGCTCCTGATTTTTTCATCAAGGAGTGTCATATGAAAAAAATAGTAGTTCTTTTCTTATTCCTTTTATCCTTCAATTCATTCTCTCAGTCTTATCTCATCTTAGATGATGGGGTGACTTTATCCTTTGATGTGAATGGCTATGTTTATGATCTTGGACATTATACGCCACTTAATCGCCTAACGGCTAAAGGGGGGCAGTTCCTGGTTGAAGATACAAATGTGCTTGTCACTGTTGATGAGAATGGTCTTCTTCACCGTAAATATGAGATTCTCCCTAAAAAATTCATTTCAAAAGGAATGAATTATTTCATTAATGAAAAAGATGAGCTTTTTACAATTGACCAAATGGGAATGATTCATCTTTATGAAGAACAAGAGAAGCTAAAAGGGATGAACAAGTTTGGTGGAAATTATATTTTTACTGAAAATGATGAATTTCACTTCATTAATAAAAATGGCGAAATGATCACGCAGCTGCTTGAGGGAATTAAAACGAATGATATTCTTATTCTTGGAGGCCAGTATTTTATGACGGTGAGAGGTGGGGTGTTTACTGTCTCTCGAGATGGAAAAATCGTAGATCATCAGCAAGAAAGAATTGGAGTTATAGCTAAAAAAGGTGGTAACTTTTTTATTGATTCATTTGGCATCCTCTACACTATTGCTCAGGATGGTTCTCTTAAGATCCCCATGCTCCCTCAAGGGTTAAATACAACAAGCATTATTAAATTAGGGGCCAACTATTTAATTGATTCAGAAGGACGTCTTTTTACTGTAGACCTTGAAGGCCAAGTTTGGGAGAGGTGGACAGATTATGATTTAAGGAGTGTGAGGGTGACATCACTTAAGTGATTTAATGACCTGTCACCATTATTTTACTTTTTAAATCAGAGGGAGCGATTTTTTGGATGTGATTAAATAATTTATTTTCATCAACTAACAGGAGATGATTTTCTCCGGTTAGTTGATTTTTTATCAAATTGAAGTAACTAGAAAATTCAGCATCACTTATTTCATGACCTATTAAAGCATAAAATGTATGACCAAAATTTTCTGAAACAATAACCCGTGATTGGTGATCTGAATTCTGAATAAGGCTTGCAGTGAGCAGACCATTTACTAAGTAATCTATTTCTTTGTAATTGGATACTTGGGAATTCATCTCCCTAGGGCAAGACCAGATGAGTCCTCGAGTGAGTGGAGTTACTTTTTGGATAAGGCTAGTCATTTCGCTTTAATTCTATTTTATAAATATTATCCAATATCCCATTAAGAAAACTTGCAGATTCTTTTGTTGAATACTTTTTACCAAGTTCAATGGCTTCATTAATAACAACTTTGCCGGGGACTTCTGGATGATAGGTCAATTCATAAATCGCCATCATGAAGATGGTGTGTTCTATTTTAGAAATACGAGAGAGCTTCCAATTCTTGAGATATTTGACCAGAACTTCCTCTAAAGACTCATGTGACTTAATAATTCCATTAACCATAGAGGCAACATAGGCCTGTGATTCAGAACTTAATTCTATATTGAGAGTTGCTTTAAATTCTTGAAGTCTTTCAAAAATACTCGCCGTATCCAAATCTTTTTTTAGATCGCTGAAAGCTGGTAATTGAAAATGATAGAGAAATTGAAGGCAAAATTCTCTGGCCTCTCTTTTAGTGCTCACGATTTTCTTCCTTTATGGCCTGAGGATTAATTTTAAATTGTTTGTATTCATCATGTTTTAATTCGTTCACAAATTCCTCAACATCTTGGAATTTACGATAAACAGCAGCGAATCTTACGTAAGCAACTGGATCAAGATGGCGAAGATACATCATCACAAGATTACCTACATCTTTGGAATGTATCTCTTTATCAGAAATATCGAGGATCGCTTTTTCAATATTATTTAAAATGCGTTCAATTTGAACGGCAGATATTGGTCGCTTTTCACAAGATTTCTGAATTCCGTATGAAAGCTTTTCTTTTGAATAAGCTTCACGACGACCATCCCTCTTTATTACCATAGGCATGGAGAGTTCAATCGTTTCAAACGTAGTAAAACGCTTTTGGCAGGATTCACATTTTCTTCTTCTGCGAATCACACTGCCTTCATCTGAGTTTCTGGAGTCGAGGACTTTGGTATCTGGAGCCGAACAGTAAGGACATTTCATAATGCGCACCTATACTATATCTTGTGTTGGTAGACGCTTATTTATCATGTCCCCTTCAAGAGATAAAGCTAAATAGCTGAAAAGAAGATATTTTACAAGCCATTGAAAGTTCGATGATCTACTTTTTAGGGGCTTGGCCGCATGGACCGTCAGTCCATTTTTTATGACCATGGCATTCTGCTTCACAGGAGTTCCCATAGTTTAAACCATCAGCACAAACTGGGTTAAAAATTTTCATGCAAAGACATGGCTGAACAGTTAACGGACTTACTGGCTTGGCATCGCTTTCAGTCACTACAGTTTTATTAATTGGGTTAGAGCTACAAGAAAACAACAAAATAAGAAAAAGCCATTTCATAGAAGCCCCTTTATTTATAAACAGGAAATTTGAGACAAAGTTCATGCACACTTTGCTTAATTTCTTTTTGCATTTTTTCATCCGTCGGATTTTTTAAGGCCTTAACGATGAGTTCTGCCATGAGTTTTGTTTCAGCTTCCTTGAATCCACGAGTCGTAACAGCAGGAGTACCTAGGCGAATCCCTGAAGTGACAAAGGGAGAGCGTTTATCATTAGGAACCATATTTTTATTACAAGTGATATCAACTTTTTCTAAAATTTCTCCAGCTTCTTTTCCACTCATATTGACTGAATCTGTTTTGAGGAGAACAAGATGATTGTCTGTTCCACCTGAAACCAGCTCAATTCCATTTTCAATAAGAGTTTTGGCGAGGATTTGGGAATTCTTAATAACCTGCTCTTGATAAGTTTTAAAAGATGGATCTAAGGCTTCTTTAAAGGCAACAGCTTTGGCCGCAATCACATGTTCCAGTGGACCGCCCTGAATACCAGGGAAAATAAGGGAGTTAAATTTTTTCGCGAGTTCCTCGTTGTTAGTCAGGATAATCCCGCCTCGAGGACCTCGTAATGTCTTGTGAGTTGTTGAAGTCACAACATCCGCATAGTCCATAGGAGAGGGGTGAAGACCAGCAGCAATGAGACCAGCAATATGGGCCATATCAACCATGAAGTAGGCATTAATTGATTTTGCAATTTCTGCTATCGCTTTAAAATCAATGATTCTTGGATAAGCTGAAGCTCCGGCAATAATCATTCGAGGTTTTTCTTTTTTGGCGATATCTTCAATTTGGTTGTAATCAATCGTTTCTGTTCCTTGAGCAAGTCCGTAATGAAGGGCCTTATAAAGCTTGCCCGAGAAATTTACGGGTGAACCGTGAGTCAGGTGACCACCTTGAGCAAGATCCATTCCGAGAAAAGTATCGCCATGATTAAGAAGGGCAAGATAAACGGCCATATTGGCCTGAGAGCCAGAGTGAGGTTGGACGTTCGTAAATTTTGCATTGAAGAGAGTTTTTAATCGCTCAATAGCAAGAGTTTCAATTTCATCTACAAACTCACATCCATTGTAATAGCGTTTCTTTGGATAACCTTCAGCGTATTTATTGGTCAGGCATGAACCCTGAGCTTCCATCACGGCCTTAGAGCAATAATTTTCAGAAGCAATGAGCTCAAGACCCATTTCCTGGCGCTCTTGCTCTTTTTGAATGAATTTAAAGACATCAGGATCAATTTGATTGAGATTTTTTTCCATAGAGCACTATCTCCGCAAAGGGTTTTCTCTATTTTAGGGAAAGTTAAGAATTCTGCCTATTAAAAAACAATAAGTTGCAGTCCGTCGTTGGTCTGTAATTTCTACATCTTAGAGCAATGTGAGAGCCTTTTTAGGTTAGTCTTTGTCTATGGAAATTTTTGGACTCATTTTTATCTTATCTATCGTGCAGTCTCTCTTTGGGGTAGGGATTTTGCTTTTTGGAACTCCTTTGCTCCTGCTTATGGGCCTAAATTATCAGGAAGCCCTTCTTTATCTTTTACCATCATCACTCATTTTAAGTTTAAGTCAGGTTTGGGACTACCGGGAGCATAAGCTAGAATGGGGTTATAGGAAGAATTTTATTCTTTTCTGTATTCCGGCCTTGATAGGCGGATTATTTCTTGGGTTAAAATTTGATCTCAAGTTTGAAATTAAATTAGTCGTATGTTTAATGCTATTGATGACCTTTATTATTCGAAGTTCCTCAAAAATGCAGAGAAAGTTGCAGCATACGATGAAAAATAATATTTCAACGACTCTGACTATCATGGGAATGATTCACGGATTGTCTAATATGGGTGGTTCAGTTTTGGCCCCTCTGGCCTCCTCACTTTATCCAGATAAAAAAAGAGTTCTGGCCGCTATAAGTTTCGATTACGCTTTTATGGCCGGTCTTCAGCTTTTATTTCTTATTTTTTTCTTTGGTTCTAAGTTGGAATTCAATCACATCTTTTCGGCGGCCCTGGCACTTGCTGTAAGATTACTTATTGGGCAAAAAATATTTATTAAAACGAGAGAAGAGACTTATCAACAAATGATCACTTTCTTTATCTTATCAAATGCTATCATTTTAGGTCTCTCCCTCTAAAGAGAGAGACCACAAATTAAATGTATTTTTTAAAAAGTGTCGAAGAGTTTGTACCACCAAAACCGAAAGAGTTATTCAAGGCGTACATAATATCTTTTTTCTTAGGCTGGTTAGGAACATAATCCAGATCACATTGAGGATCTTGATTTTCAAGATTAATTGTTGGCGGAAGGATTCCTGTCTCAAGGGCCTTGATGCAGAAAATACTCTCAAGTCCTCCAGCTGCTCCAAGAAGATGTCCCGTCATAGATTTTGTAGAACTCACTGACATGGAATAAGCATGATTTCCAAAAACTTTTTTAATCGCTTGAGTTTCTGCAATATCTCCAAGAGGAGTGGAAGTTCCGTGAGCATTCACATACCCAACTTCTTCTTTTTTGATTCCTGAACTCTCAAGAGTCTGTTGCATACAGAGGAGAGCTCCTGATCCTTCTGGATGAGGGGCCGTTATATGATGAGCATCTGAGCTTGCGCCAAAACCTACAATCTCAGCAATAATTTTTGCACCACGGGCCTGTGCTTTTTCGAGATTTTCAAGAATAAGAATGCCTGCTCCCTCACCCATAACAAACCCATCACGATCCACATCATAAGGACGAGAAGCGCGGTGAGGCTCATCATTTCTTTTGGAAAGGGCTTTCATGCTCGCAAAACCAGCAATGGTATAACCGGTGATCACACCTTCAGTTCCACCCGTAATCATGGCGTCTTGGCGACCCATCATAATTTCAGTTGCGGCCAATCCAATTGCATGAGCACTAGAAGCGCAAGCTGAAGCAACGGCAAAGTTAATCCCTTTAAAGCCATAATGAATAGAGATTAAACCTTCAGGCATATTAGGAATAACAGAGGGAATAAAGAACGGAGTCACTCGACGGGCCCCTTTCTCGAGATAAATCTTGTGATTCATTTCAATATGAGGAAATCCACCAAGGCCAGTTCCAAAGATAATCCCAATTTTCTCAGGAGCATATTGAGCTTCAAGAAGCTTTGACTGCTTAAGAGCTTCAGCTGTTGAGTGAAGGGCATATTGGTTGAAAAGATCAAAACGATCTTGATCTTTTAAATCCATAAGTGAGGGATCAAGTTTAAAATTTTTGATCTCGCCAGCAAAGGTGACTGGCCAATTTTCTGTACTTTGTCTTTCGATGGTTGAAATACCAGATTTTCCGGCAAGGGCATTTTGCCAAACTTCATCAAGGGAGTGACCGAGACCACAGATGGCCCCCATTCCTGTGACAGCAACTCTATTTAATTTCATAAAATTCATCCATAAACTAAAAAGCCTCCTTTCGGAGGCTTTTTTATTAGTGTGACTTTGCTTTTAGATAAGTAACAACATCGCCAATCGACTTAAGATTCTCTGTTTCATCCTCAGGAATCTCAACGCCAAACTCATCTTCCATTTTCATCATGAGTTCAACCATGTCTAACGAGTCGAGGTTTAGATCGTCAACGAAGCTGGTATTAAGACTAATGTTGGCAGCATCCATCTTTGTAGCTTCCGAAACGAGCTTAATAACCTTGTCTTGTAGTTCCATTAAAATATCCTCCAAAATTTGAGTGGCACTAACTTATTAAAGTTACTTGCCATCGTCAATTTTAATTAGCATTTATTGACCATTTGCGAAATAACATAAAGCCTTGTATTCAAATGGCGTTTTTATGATGGGAAGCTTAAATGTACATTCCACCATCAATCTTGAATGTTTCCCCAGTGATATAAGAAGAAGCCTGGCTTAAGAGAAAACAGGTGAGGTTTGAGACCTCCTCCGTGGTTCCAAATCGACCGAGAGGAATAACTTTAGAATATTCTTCTTTGGCTTTTTCATTTAAGGCATCTGTCATGTCGGTTTGGATAAACCCAGGACAAATGACATTTGAGCGAACATTTCTTGAGGCCAGCTCTTTTGCGACTGATTTTGAAAAACCAATAAGGCCTGCTTTTGAAGCCGCATAGGCTGCTTGAGAAGCATTTCCCATAAGTCCAACGATTGAACTCATATGAACGATAGACACATTTTCGGCTTTTAAAAAATTTCTTGAAAGGGCCTGAGTCACCATCATGGAACCTTTTAAGTTTGTATCGAGAATGCTTGAAATTTCATCCGGCTTTAAGCGAAGAAGGAGAGTATCTTTGGAAATACCAGCATTATTGACCAGCCCAGAAATGGGAGCGACGGTTTTTGTAAATTCATCAATCGCTTTAGTCATAGCTTCATAATCTGTGACATCAAACTTTAAACCTGTCGCCTTGCCGCCAGCTTTTTCTAATTCTTCTTTGAGTTCAGTTGCCTTAGCTTCATCTCCACGATAGTTAAAAACAACATGAGCCCCTTGGGCGGCCAAGGAAAGTGCGATGGATTTTCCGATCCCGCGACCAGCACCAGTCACAAGGATCACTTTATTTTTTAAATCAGAAAAACTTGCGATCATAAAGCCTCGACTTCTGAGAAACCAGTTTCTGAATCCAGACTGATCACTCGAATATTTGGATTAATTTTTTTGATAAGACCGGCCAGAACTTTGCCCGGTCCACACTCGATAACAATAGAATCATCAGCTAATTTTTGAATACTCTGTGTCCAGAGAACACTTCCACAAACTTGTTTCAGTAAATTTTCTATGATTGTTTCATAAGGTGTCTCAAGGCCATATTTTTGGGCATCAACATTCGCCACATAAGGGATTCGCTGATGATCAAAAGTGCATTTCATTAAGACATCTTTTAATTTAAGCTCAGCTGGTTTCATGAGTTCGCAATGAAAAGGAGCTGAAACTTGAAGCTCAATCGCCTTGACCCGTGCGCCAGTTTTTTCTTCCATGATTTTAAGGGCCCGCTCGCAGGCCAGTTTATCACCGGAAATAACAATTTGAGCAGGTTCATTAAAATTTGCCGGAGATACTTTTTCACTTTCAGTTGAGGCCAGTTTACAAGCTTCACGGATGATCTCTTCATTTTGTTTGAGGATGGCATACATGGTGCCTTTACCGGCAGGAGTCGCCTCCTGCATGAATTTGCCTCTGAAGTGTACGGCCCGAACTGCATCTTCAAAACTCAAAACACCCGCGGCTGAAAGAGCTGCATATTCTCCTACGGAGTGTCCTAAAACCTGTTCAACACTAATCCCTTTTCCTGCAAGAATCATTTTAAGTTCTTCAAAGAGCATGAGCGAGTGAGCAACAATCGCTGGTTGTGTGTTCTCAGTTAATTTTAAATTTTCTGCTGGGCCCTCGAGCATGAGTCCGGCCAGGTTGTATCCAACAGCCTCATTGGCCTTTTCGAAGAAATTTGTTCCTTCAAAGTTTTTACCCATTCCAACATACTGTGTACCCTGACCAGGGAAGACGATTGTGACTTTCATATTTTACCTTAGTATTTTAGAAAGACAGCTCCGGCCGTTAGACCTGCACCAAAGGCTGCCATTAAAAGGTTATCACCGCGCTTAATTTTTCCACTTCTGATGGATTCATCAAGAGCTATTGGAACTGTGGCCGATGATGTGTTCGCATACTTGTCCACATTAATGATCACTTTTTCTTGAGGAAATCCAAATCTGTTTCCAACGGCTTCAATGATTCTTAAATTTGCTTGATGGGGGATAAACCAATCCACATCATTCATTGTTTTACCAGAGTCGTGAATGACTTTCTCACTAAGAGATGCCATAGTTTTTACGGCCGATTTAAAAACTTCCTGGCCATTCATAGAAACCCAGTTTTCGCCGCGATCAAGAACGTCATGAGTGATTCTTTTGACGGCCCCTCCAGCAAGAAGTTGGAGATGGTCTTTTTTAGTTGAATCGGCGGTTAGAACAGTTGAATAAATTTTTGATTCCTCATTATCTGAAGCCCTTCCAAGAATGGCCACTCCACATCCATCACCAAAAAGAATGCAAGTATTGCGATCATCCCAATTGTTAAATGAACTCGTCATTTCACTTCCTACAACAAGAATGTGCTTATAGAGGCCAGTTTTAATCATGGCATCGGCCATAGGAACTGCATACATCCAACCTGTACAGGCCGCATTTATATCTAAAGCTGGGCAAGCATTCGTCATACCTAGCTTGTGCTGGAGCATACAACCCGAATTAGGAAAGAATTGATCTGGTATGGTTGCTGAAAATAAAATGAGATCAATATCGTTAGGAGTGAGATTGGCCATCTCGAGAGCACGGAGAGTTGCCATTTTGGCCATCCCACTTGGAGTTTCATCCTTTGCAGGATCGGCAATTCTTCTTTCGTGAATTCCAGTTCTTTCAACAATCCATTGATGATTGGTATCTACCCGTTTCGCAATATCATTGTTGGTGAGAATTTTTTCAGGAAGATAGCTTCCAGTGCCGAGGATCTTGGTATTAAACTTCATGAATACCTCTTAGAAATAAAAAAGCCTTCTTTCGAAGGCTTTTTTATTTGATCGAATTGATTTAATGATTAGGCTTCAGCAGCTTGTTCAGCTTTAACTTTAATCTCGATAACTTGCTTACCTTTGTAATGACCGCAAGAAGGGCATACATGGTGAGGAAGTACAGAGTCACCACAATTTGGGCAAGCCTGAGGAAATTTTCTATAAAGTTTATGATGTTGACCAGCTCTTCTTAAACCCTTACGAGATACGCTGGTTCTTTTCTTAGGTACTGCCACAAATGCCTCCGATATGACTCAAATTCTAACTATATTTCATTAATCGTAAAAATGAGGTTCTATTTCTATTACAGATTTTGCCACTTGCCAAGCCCAAAATACTTAAGCTTTTGGTGGATTGCGCCAATCAACTCCAAGAAGTTTTGCATCTGCGTCAAGAACTGGATATTGATTATAGTTAAGATAAATTTGCTCATGAACCATTTCTTGGAAATTAATTGTGCGCTTCGTGTAAAAATAGATTTCATAAGTATCATTTTCAACCCAAGTCTCATCGATCTCAGCAAACATCTCAGAATTGGCCATAGATTCATCAATAAAACAGACTTTAAAGGGCACATTTAGTTCAACTTTCATAGGCTTAAGGGTTCGAACACACTCAGTAGCATACTCGGCTTCAATCGTTCCTCGAACAATAAGAAATTCACCCATTTCTACTTTATTTTTCTTTTCTATTTCACCATAGACATGAAGATGAGTTTCTTGAAGGTAAACATCTGGTTTTTTATCCGTAGCATGCTCATTCATTTCCAAAAGCATTTCTTTGAGCCAGTCTGTTTCATGGTCTAGTTCAAATTCATAGACTGTGTTGGCCGGTAATTTGATTAAATTAATTTGAGCGGAGACTTTATTTTCATGTTTTTGCATAAACTTACCTTTCAATGTAGATTCATGACTTCATATTAAAGATTAATCAATCTGAGAAGGGCCTAAATGGCTTTGTGCGAAAAAATATTGATAGCTGGCTTTAGTGGTTCCGGAAAAACCAGCCTGATTCATGAATTAAGTTCAACTCGAGTTGAGCCTTGGGAAGCTTTCGATGATCTCGATAAAATCATTTTTAAAAATCGTGGAAAAAAACATAAGGATCTTGCCCATCTGATTCAAGATGTAGGGTGGGAAACTTTTCGTAAATGGGAACGTCAAGAATTTGAATCTTGGTTAAAAGATGAGGGGCATGGAATTTTGGCCCTTGGTGGAGGGACCCTCTCGCCCCTGCTATGGGAGCTCTATTCAAAGAGTAGAAAAATAAAGTTTTGTTTTTTAAATGTTCCTTATGAAGTTTGTTGGGAGCGTATGAAAAAACAAGGTTTAGAATCCCGTCCGATGGCCGGCCTAGGAGATGAAACATTAAAGGATGTTTATCAAACTCGCATGAAATTATTTTCACAAATCTCGTGGCAAATAGATGGCACACTCCCTCCAGAAAAATTGGCGCAAATATTTTGGGAGAAATTGAAGTCATCTTAACTTTAATCTTTTTTCTGGGATTAAATAATTTAAATGCTCAAACTGGACATAATGGCTACAGTTTTGGACCGCGTCAACAAGGGTTGTTTCCTCTCAAATCCTTTACATGGTCTAGCGGGCCCGATACCATTATCAAAATTGTTATTTTGGTCGGGAGGACCGTATGCAAACCACACTTCATGGAACAGATTTGTCAGTGGCGATTTTGATGGAAGACTTGGCATCGGCCAAGGAAATTGCTTCGGCCCTTCGACAAAATAATATTTTTGCTCAACTCTTTCAAAATTTAGATGATTTTTGGGTAGCTCTTAATATTCAAACACCTGATATGGTGATTATTGATGTGACCAAGATGAGCCAGGGAAGTGTTCAGTTCAAGCAACATCCTAAGGTTCTTGATCAAAGCCTTTCTTATGTTTTCTACTCAAAAGAATCGACAAAGGTTCTTTTACAATCCACCTATGGTCTAAAACCATTTGGATATATCCACAGTGATGCTTCTTTGAACTTCCAAATTATGACTCTCGTTGAGCGTAGAAAAGAAGCGATTAAACACAATAATGAAAAAAAAGAACTGGAACTTAGAATTAATAGGCTTCAGTCTCGGTCACAAAGACTGATTTCTGATCGAAGTTCAGCGGAAGAATTTAAAGCAAATTTTGAGCTCATGAGAAATTTCTGTACTGAGCTTGAAAAAAATTCTATAAACCAAGATTTTTCTCGAGCACTCTTGAATAAACTTGAGCTCTGGGATGGAATTCAGGGTTATGGACTCTATGAATTAAATCAGAGCTTTCAAAAATTAATTTCTCCAGAAGTGTCTAACAAAAAGCACCATCCTTTTCCCGCATTGTGGCTTGGCCAAGTTAATCAATATGGAATTGAACAATTTGCGCAGGAAATGGCCCTACAAGTAGCCGCTGATCTCTTCGAGACTGAGCCTGTGATGTTAAAATTGTACTCAGGTCACAATCAGCCTGAGTTACTTCTTTTTATTTCTTTTAAAGAGGAGAGAATGGTTAATTTCCCTTGGGACGTATTTGAGTCAATGCTAAGCTCGAGTCTTCGTCGCATGAGGCTTTATCAGCAAGCTCCACAGTATTCGAACCAATTTGTCCCAATGTGGGAAGCCTTAGATCAAATGGATAAAATGCAAACGACTAATACGGAGAGTGAGACTCGAATTTTATGTCTTAGTCTAATCCCAACTTTAGATGTCGTTAAAAGAAGAAATCAAAATAAATTTTACTGGTCTGCTTTCTTTAATGATTTTTTTATTCAGTTATCGGGCAGAATGAATAAAAGTTCTAAATTATCTCTTTTAGGTCCTTGGCATGTTCTTTTCTTTGTTCCAAAGCATGAGCTTGAAACCGAATATGCAATGTTGCAAACATTTGTAAGACAGTTTGGGTTTTGGAAATTTTTTGAAGATAACAATCAAGTTTTATCAGAAGACATGTTGCCACAATTGAAACTTTTGCCGGCGTCTTCAGCTCATTATCTCAGACAATTTGAGAAAGAGTTTTTTGATCTTGAAGCAGAGATTGAAACAAAGCGACTGATGACTATGTCTAAAACTGAGAGTCGAAGACTTACTGTTTAAATGCGACACTCATCATACTTAGAAGTCAACTTAAGTCTCGTTGAAAGTAATTTCAAAAAAATTCAATCAAAGGGAAAAGCCTCCATTATACCGATGGTGAAGGCTGACGCTTATGGGAATGGTCTCGTGCCAGTATCCCGTTTCCTTTCATCTGAATTAGGTGTGAGAAAGCTAGGTTGTGCCTCCTTGGGAGAGGCAGTTCATCTTTATCGTGAATGCCCAGATCTTAAGTCTGAAATGATGATCTTTTCAGATACAGAGATCACATCTGAAGAGTGGGAACATTATTATCAAAATTTACCTATTACTCCAGTTTTGCATCAATTGGCCGATATTGAATATGTTCTACAAAATAAAAATTTGAAGCATATTCCAATCGTTATTAAAGTAAATACTGGCATGAATCGTCTTGGTGTTAGTCTTGATGAACTAGAGCACCTTGCTCCTCGTCTTAAAGAGAGAGGGGTTCAGCATCTTATGACTCATTTTGCCTGCTCTTATTATCCATTGAAAAATGGGGATAAGACCCATCGTCAGATGGATGAGTTTGTAAAAGCAAAAAAAATATTAACAGATCATGGAGTTGAGGTTTGTGAAACATCAGTTTCGAATTCGGGTGCAATTGAGCAAGGATTTGGGATGAATGAAACTTATGTGAGACCTGGACTCATGCTGTATGGACCTCCTAGCGTTGATCCTATTATTTGGAATGGTCATCAGGTTTCTAGATTTGTAACAAAAGTTTTAAAGACTTTTATTGTTAAAAAAGGAACACCTGTTGGTTATGGGATAAATGTGGCCCCAGAAGATGGTTATGTGGCCATCATACCTATTGGGTACGCTGACCTTAGTGTTACAACTCTAAGTGGGGCTGAAATAATCGTGAATGGAGTAAAGGGGAAAATTTTTGCTCGGGTAAATATGGATATGAGTTTCATCTTCTTTAATTTAAGCCATAAAGATAAGATAAAATCAGGTGATCAAATCGAAATTTGGAATCATGATAATAGGGTCATTGCTGACCTCGCCAATCAAATGAAAACAATTCCCTATCACTTGATGTGTGCAGTTACTCATCGAATTCCAAGAATTTATAAGGTATGATCAATAAAATGAAAGAATTGGCACAGAAAAAAGTTGAAAGCCTTGGAGTTTATGTCTTAGACCTTCTCAATGGTTTAGGTGACTTTACAAATTTTGCTTTTAAAACTTTATTCTGGACCTTTAGGCCTCCTTATCGCTTCAAACTTCTCTTTGAGCAGATTTATTTTATCGGAAACAAATCAGTCTTTATTATTTTTCTCACTTCATCTTTTACTGGTGCTGTTTTTGCTTATCAAATTTATGTGGGGATGAAAGTTATTAACGCCGACTCATTTATCGGCCCTCTCGTCACGATTGCTCTGGCCAAAGAGCTCGCTCCGGTCCTTTCTGGCCTTGTGGTTGCTGGAAGATGTGGAGCAGCTATGGCCGCTCAAATTGGCAGTATGAAAGTGACTGAACAGATTGATGCCTTAGAAGTTATGGGTATTAATAGTTATCAATACCTTGCTGTCCCAAGGATTTTAGGTGCAACAATCAGTCTTCCTCTTCTGTCGGCCATTTTTTTAATGATCGGTTATGGTGGTTCATGGCTCATTGGAACTAAGGTCCTCCAAATTGATGAAGTCACCTTTACTTCAAAAGTCAGTGACTTTATGGAGCTAGGAATGGTGGCCGAGGGAATCATTAAAGCAACAGTCTTTGGCTATTTGATAGGTATTATTGGCACTTATCAAGGTTTTATGGTTACAGGTGGCGCTGAGGGAGTTGGTAAAGGAACAAACATGGCCGTGGTCTGGGGTATGATTACGGTGCTCGTTGTAGATTTCTTTTTAACTAGTTTTTTAACAAAGATTTTATGAGCGAATATTCAATTGAGTTTAAAGACGTTACAAAAATGTTTGGTCAATCGACCATTCTCAATAATCTTAATTTTGGAATTCATAAAAATAAAATAACTACGATCCTAGGATTTTCTGGGGCCGGAAAAACGACTCTTATGAAACACATTCTAGGTCTTACAATGCCTACGAGTGGGGATGTTATTGTTCTTGGTACTGCCATAAATAAACTTGATGAACTTGCCTTAAGAGAGTTTAGAAGAAATTTTGGAATGGTTTTTCAGTATGCCGCCCTGTTTGATTTTTTAACCTCTTTTGAAAACGTCGCTTTTCCGTTAAGAGAATTTACTAAAATGTCTGAAGACCAGATCAAGGATAAAGTTTTAAGCTTGCTTGATTCTGTCGGGATAAGCCGGGAAGCAGCTTATAGGCTTCCCTCAGAATTATCTGGGGGGATGAGAAAAAGAGTTGGACTTGCCAGGGGCCTTTCGCTTGATCCTCATATTATGTTATATGATGAGCCGACATCGGGCCTAGATCCCATAACGACTCACATGGTTTATGATCTCATGAGAGATACGCACTATAATAATGTCCATCATGGTTTTACCTCAGTCATTATTTCCCATGATATTCATGCCACTCTAAAATACTCAGACTATATTGTTTTTATGGAAAAAGGGATAGTAGTTGAGCATTTGGATGTAGAGAGTTTTAAAAAATCGGCAAATCCTGTCATACGTAGATTCCTTGAGTTATAGCCGAAATCGCTTATCATAAATTCAATAACTCATAGTAAGTGTTACGAATTTTGATGGAGTAAAATTCTTGAACCCGCTCAAAGTAGGATTATTAACTCTCGCCGCTATGGCCAGCATCGTTGTGATGTCATTAAAAATCACATCGAACAAATCTGGTTTTGGTGAATACATCACTTACAAAACTGTTCTTGATGATGCTTCAGGCATATTTGAAAAATCTTCTATTAAAGTCGCCGGTATCAATGCAGGTAGAATCAAAAAAATTCAATTGAATGGTGCACAGGGTGCACTCGTTACATTTGAAATGCTTGAAGAAGTCAAATTAACTAATAATTCAAAATTAAAAATTAAAAGTGTTGGATTTTTAGGTGATAAGTACCTTGATATTATTCTAGGTGACCAGTCTAGTGAAAGATTACCTCCAGATTCATTTATAACTGCTGAATCAGGCCAGGGATTTGAAGAATTAAGTAAGGACGCTGGCGAGGTTTTGAAAGAAGTTAAAGAAATTGCTAAAACAATCAAAGAATCTCTGCGAGATGAGCAGGGAAAAAATATGGTTAAGGAAATCATTGCCAACATTCACGATATTACGGGCAGTTTAAAACGATTAAGCACTGGTAATGAAGATAAAATAAATGAAATTATTGATGAGGTTAAGGCCATTTCAGAACAGATTGCTTTTGAAACTGATAGAGGACAAAAAGATTCTCTTATGAGTGATCTTTCTAAAATTGGTCCAATTCTCGATAAAGCTGATTCTGCAGTAAGCGATCTAAAAGTGATCATTGCTGATTTAAAAGATGGTAAGGGAACGGTAGGTAAACTTTTAAGAGACGATGCTGTTGTAGACCAAGTTTCTCAAACACTTTCTAGTGTAAACAGACTCGTAAACAGAATTAATAATATTGAAGCAGATATTGGACTTTCGACTGGGGCCAATACGCGACTTGGAACGGATACTCGTTTTGATATGGATATCTATCCAGCACCGGAAAGATTCTTTAGACTTGGTATCGTCACCAATGAGTTTGGGCCACAAAATGAAACAGAGACCGATACTTATACACGAGTAGACGATGGAGCAACTGTTTATAAAAATACTCGTAAAATTAATCGCTCTGATTTTAAATTTAACTTTCAAATCGGAAGAAGAATTCAGCGCTTTGGTCTAAGGGCGGGTCTTATTGAATCCACAGGTGGTGTTGGACTAGATTATTTCTTTCCAGACTGGGGAATAAGAACGGGTATGGAATTATTTGATTATCAAAAAGATGCCGGTCCAAATTTACGCCTTGTAACAGAAGTGAAGTTATGGAACGTGTTATTCGCGAGAGTCTCAGGAGAAGATTTAGTCTCAAAAACGGGTGCTCAAAGTGCCACTTTTTCTCTAGGACTTAGATTTAGTGACCAAGACTTGGCAGCCCTTGTTGGGATATTTGCAAGGTAATATATGGGAAAAAACTGGTTAATAAGGACAAAATCAAATCATATACTTGGGCCCGTTTCAAAAGAAAAGGTTCAAGAGTTGTATCAAAATGGCTCAATCAAGGCCGATGACGAGATATGCAGTGGAAATGGATATTGGTTTTTTATACGAGAGTTAGATCTCGTAAATAAGTATCTTATGGGGACACATTCTCAATCGTTTAATCCTATAAGTGAAGCCAAGGATGTTCTGACTGCAAAAGAAATGAGTCCAGATCAAGATGAAGTTGTTCTAAGTGACGATATCACTTTAGTTGGTAATTTAAATATAAATCAGCTCAGAGAAGATGAGATCCATCTGAAAAAGGGGGGAGGTCAAATTGAAAATCACCCACCAAAAAATAAAATAGATCAACACATAAATTCAAATAGTGAAAAGGTCTCTCAAGAGATTCAAAAAAAAAAATAGAGAATTGAAAACAAAAAATAAAAGTATCGAGCCTTTTTCCCAGAATTATCTAAAGTATAGCGGCCTTATAATTTTCATCATCCTGTTTTTGGTACTCTATTTTAGGAAATCAATCCTTGGAACAATTTTAAATAGTCAGACAAGCGTTCATTCTTCATCAAGTTTTTTCATTTCTTCAGCTCATGCTCAGGGAAACCAAGAGCAAAAAAAAAAATCTTAAATTCTGTAATAGAAATTGAGGACGTTCTCTTTAAACCTCAGGTTGACCTTGAAGGGTTTAAGGTTATTAGTCAATTTGATGTAGATAACTTTGGATGCGAAAAATTAGAGACGACTGTTGGTCAGATTGCAATTTTGTTATATTCTCAGGAGCAATATAATGAAAAATTTCTACTCAAAATAAGAAATTGCGTAATCTCCCTGAAGAAAGATCATGTTTTAAAAAAGTGGCTTGAAGAAATATCTCAATCACAAAAGATTTCTAACCAGGATGCTTCTGCGATAGAGCTACTTGATCAGGTGCTTAATTCTCCATTTAATCTGATTACCGATTTAAATGTAAAAAAAGAAGTCATAAAACTTATTTCTGAAATTCCTCAAAATACAAGTATTGAAAAACTAGTTAGTTCATATCTGTATCTTTTGATTGGTAACATCACTCAATCAGATAAAATTATTAAATCGATAATCTCTGAAACTCCGCGAGAATTTTTTAAATTTAAAAACGAGAAAAATTCAATATTTCATAAACAGGGAGCCTTATATTTAGAGAGAATTTTTGAAAAACTAAGAAAACACCCGGCGGACCGACTTACATTTGGGCTATTTATTGAGTATTTAAAATCATATTCAAATTCTCCAAGTCTCCTCTCGCTTATAGAATCAAATGAAGTCGATGGGATTAATAATCGAATTTTTCTTAAATATTCCGAGCAGATAGCTCCAGATTTTTTATCATATCTTAAATTAAAAAATGAAAGGCAAGATACTTTTCAAAACCTGATTAAAAAGAAAAAATATGATTTTAATTTTTTTGCTTACTGGCTCGTTCCATTTTCTGATCTCGATATCCCTTTCAACCTAGAATATGTTCAGGACTTAAAAAAAATGAGTCATGGTGATTTTATTTGGTTTAATCTTTTAATTTCGGATGAGAAAACTGCTGATTTTTATATTAAGAATAGTGGTGTGGGACTAGATAAAAATAGAACTGAATTGCGCTCACAACTCAATAATGAATCTGACTTTATGTTAATTCTTTTTCGTCTCATTCAATTAGGTGATATTGACAAGACTATTGTTGATGCAATTTTAAAGTTTAAAAAAAGTGAATAGAGAATATTCTCAACCTGATTTTTATCGCTTTAATTCGGATTCACTTGCTCTTGTGGAGTGGATCATTCAAAGAGGCCATTCATATTCCAAGGTATTAGATCTTGGAGCAGGATGTGGGATTCTAGGTATTGAGCTTGCACAAAAATCTTATGTTGAGAGAATTACGTTTGTAGAGATCCAGAAAGAGTACGAAGATTTTTTACTGCAAAATATAAAAAATCACCTAACACCTTCTCACCTTATTGAAGTCAAGTGGAAGTCTTTTAAGGATGTTCTTCTAGATGAAGAATATGATCTTATTGTTTGCAATCCACCTTATTATTTACCTGGACATGGTCAGCAATCAAGCAATCTCCAGCGTATGATCGCCAGAGCTTTTATAAATGATTCATGGTATGATTTATTTTATCTCGTGGAAAGATATCTCACTTTGAGAGGTAGAGCTTATTTTGTCATTAAAAACAATCCGATCATTTGGGCACATATCCTTAACGAATTCAAAAAAGTAAACTTGAAATATGTTTCTGAAGTGGTTGGGGATATCGTTATGCTAGAGGTGTTTCGATTGAATAAATATTGAAATTAATTTTTCTCTAAATTCCTTATCTTCAATATCTCCAAAGAGTTTTTCTGCTTCTAATTTTAAAATCCGATATTTGGGATTTTGTGGGTGAAGTGCCTGGCCAGTTTGTTCCTCAATTTTATTTGCTTCAGAAGGAAGATTTTTAAAAAAAGACTCTTGGGTTTGAAAAGCAAGCTTCTGAATGATCGTTCTTAACTCAGGAAAGGATTTAAAAATTTGTTTTTTAATAGTTTCACTTAAAAATGATAATTCTTGGGAATAAGAGGAATGAATCGTTAAAATAAAAAGGCAGTCACCTTTTATCTTTAAGGGAGAAGTCACCTTTGCCAGTTTATCTCCAACAATTTCAGGCCATCTCTTAATCAGTTCTAAGAAATCAAAAGTCATGTAAAAAGATTTTAATTCATCTCGCTTTATGTCATGTTCGCCAACATGATCTAAGTCACTGTAATTTAGTCCTTTGAAAACAATTTTTTTAAACATAAATTAAGCTGTAACCTAGCTCCTTCAACTTGTCCATGGTATACAAAATTATGGTTTGGTATTTCATTTTAATATTACTTTCCTCCTGCTCAGGATATCGGATGTCTCAGCAAGATAATCCGCTTGCTCAGTACGGAATAAAGTCTGTTTCATTACCAATGTTTTTCAATTATTCAAATCAAACCGATGCCTCTAGCCATTTTACCAAAGAAACATACCGACTTTTGTCTGCCTATAAAGGCCTTAAATTAAAGAATGGATACAGACCCGAGGCTGATGCTGTCCTTATTGGAATTATAAAATCTCCGGAGAAAATAAGTCTGACGACTCAACCTAACAATCTGAGGTTTGCTCAAAATCGAGCGGCAAATGCGATTGGTTCGACTCGTGAGAAGTTTTATATTCCCGGGACTACTGATATATCTCTTTATCTACACGTAATTTTAATAAAGAAACCATCTGACCAGGAATTGATGTTACTCCAGTCAGGCATAGGTGATCAAATCAAAGCATCATCTCGCATAATTTTTAATGAACTCATTCCCTTACGCGGTCAATATGCACGAGAAGTTTTTGATAATTCTTCAACCTCAGATGCTGTAAGTGTCACGGCAACACAAAACGCAGGAATTCAACGAAAAGTGATCCGTAATCTATCTGAACAAGCTGCCATTTCTATTAGAGATCTCATCCTCTATGCATTCTAAGTGGCAGATTTGGGATTTCTTTTCTAGTTTTCAAAAAGATTACCTCAAGAGTTTCAGAGGGGTTCTGGCCATTAATTGTTTTGATCCTATTTGTCTCAAGATGATGAAGGATTACTTATTTTTTTCTTCACCTGAGATCAATATCCTCCATAAACAAGCCTCCGAAATTTCAGTCGCCTGGATTGAGGAAGAGTTTCAAACACTCAGTCTATTTGGCGGGGGGGATTCCTTCGTTATTCATCAGGCCCAGGATATGAAATCAGATGTCTTTGAAGCTATCCAAAGTTTAGAACTTTCTGATCGCTTCATCGTGCTTGCTTTCGAAACAGAAAACCAGACGTGGAAAAAACTTATTAAGGAAAATCGAATTCCTACTCTTGTCATTGAAGCTCCTCGTTTTTGGGAGATTAATAAATTATTAGATTTTGTTGCAAGTTATCTTCGACTTCCTCTGTCTTTTGAATCTAAAAATTGGATTTTGGATTCAATCGAAAATGATCTTTCAAGTTTTTATAATACCTGTACTGTTCTCAAGTTAAATTATCCTGAATCTCGAGAAGTTAAAATTGATGAAGTTAAAAGTTTATTCACTTTAGATCGCCTTGATCAATTTTCAATGGCTTCTAGTTTTGCGCGTAAAAAATTTGATGTGTTTTTTGATCGTCTCACTCAACTTGAGGGCGATTTTGAAAAGATGAGACAATTTTTTAATTTTATGCAGTCCCATTTAATTAAAATGGCAGACACAAGCTACCTTGGTAAAAAGCCAAGACTCACTCAATATGATAAAGATTTGCAGGGGACTGCAAAGCTTTGGAGTACGGATGAGCTCAACAGAGAAATAAGAAGATTTTCTTCTTGGGAAATCCTCTCAAAGAAAAAAGATCACTCTCTTTGGCATGAACTTAAAAAATCATATCTGGCCTCACTTCATAAATCCTTCCCTTAACTGTCTAATTTTTTATCACGTGACTACCTAGAGACCTTTAAAGGCGTGGAGAAGTTCGTATTATTCAGTATTTAGGCTGTTACTCATGGCCTAACTCTTGCTTTAAAGTCAGGTGACCTTGAATTGAGGAGATTTTTAGATGATGCCTTGGCTTTTACTTATTTTTTGTCTTATTGGTGCCGAAGCCCAAGATCATTTAGGGGTTAGGATTAGTCCATCTGGAGTAAAAGAAGTTCTTCAAGGACTTGTTAAAAATCATTCTGGTACCGTAGAGAAAATTAAAATTCCCTCAAATCTTTATGAAATAAAAATTAAGCAAAAAGACCTTATCTCAAACCCACTTATTGCTACATTAAATGAAATTTCAAATATTAATCTTAATAAAGATCTCACCATTTTTTTAAAAACGGATGAGTTATCGTTAAATGGTGATCTGGATCAAAAATCTGTTAAAATCAATATCGCAGATGTCACTTCACAAGGTTTGAAATTAAAAATATCAGTTAAGTTTAATAGCTTAAATTTGAAGGCAGATTCTTTATCACTTTGTGAGAATAGAGAATCCTTAAAAACAAAGAAATGTGGAGAAGGATTAAAGCTAAATGTTTCAGGACTGTCATTGCGGACAATTTCGCAACCACTTGAATTAAGTCTTCTACTCGAAGTGAGAATTCAAAACGGGCTTGCAGTTGCTAAAATTATTTCTACTCAATCTAATTTAGATGTAAAAAAATCTCCTAAAATAGACATAAATTTTAAATCACTAACTGTGCCAAAAATATCTATTGTTATTAATGGACAAGAGACTGAACTCGATACATCAACTCTTCGAGAAAAAATTCTTGAAAAAAAGCAGTTTCTTTCAAAAAAATTACTAAGCTTTGCTTCGACCTATATTGCTGGTGATTTAGTAGGTGTTCTTAATAAATATTTAAAGGATAAGTCGCTTTCAACCAAAATCTCAATTTTAAATAAAGAGTCAAGATCTTTAGATCTTGATTGGCCCCTAAATTTTAATTATCTTGCTGTTGATAATACTTATGTTCGTCGTTCAGTATTGTTTAGATCAAATGCTGACAAAGTGATTTCGGCAGATGACATCTTTGAAACACTCATGCGCCAGTTGAGTGATGTTATTCGTCAGGCAAAGCTAGATTTGACGATAAAAAAGATTAATTCTTTAGAAGACCAGAGTCTTGAAATCCGTGGTCTGTTTGATTTCATTCTTAATCATAGTCGTTTTGAAGTGGGGGATACTTTAGGTAATAGTCAACGCAAGCTACCTCAATTAGATTTGAATAATAAGTCTGATGATCACATCCTCATTGCTATTTCAGAGCCGGTTATTAATGGGGCTTTAGATCTTGCAAATTCAACGGGGCTTTTTCAAGAGATGGCGGATGAATTGATTAAAGAGAAATCCTTGTCATTAAAAAGCGTTAGATTGCATTTTTTTAATCCTGAGTCCTTTAAACTCATTACGAACCTTGAAATTGATCTTAAAAAATTAAGAACGAATTTCTGGAAGAATCCTATTGAATGGGCAGAAACAGAAATTGGGATTTGGCTTGAGAGAAATAATAATAATAGTGTCATCTATTTCCCACTCGAATTTGAAATTGTTCCTGTCGCTTCCTATAGTGAGTCTGGTGAAGCAAAAATTTCTATAAAAATACGTACGGCCTTAAAAGATGATTTAATTCTAAATACATATAATTATCCTTCAAATGTGGGACAGATGTTTCAAATGGTGAGGAAAGCAGTGATAAAAAAACTTCAACAGCAGCTTGATAGTTTTGAAAATAAGAATTTTGAATTAGATATTACAAAGTTCACAACTGATTACGGAATTAAATTTAAACCAAAAACTATTAAGTTTGAAGATAAAGCTTATATAGTTTTGGGCGCAGATATTGTTGATGTGATCATCAAAAAAAATTAAAAGTTGAAACCTTTATAATCTGTTGGGTTGCGAGCAAATGATTTTGCCGCACTAATCATATCTCTAAGGCTAATACCAGCAACATAGTTCCCAAATATTGCGATATTCGTTTCTTTCATACATAGTTGATGGAGTTTCTTAATCGCTAGAAAAAGCTGAAGATTATAAATCGGTAATGCCTTTTCCCAATAAGTTTTTTCAAAATGTTCAATATCGTTTTCCTCTAAATCTGGCGAAAGCAACTTTAAGTCGTTGAGAATTTCTTCTTTTGTGAGATCTTTTGGAGAGATGAGAGTGTAGGCCGATACATTTTCATTATTTGCAGGAAAAATAGCCTTATTATTAAGAATTCCAATTGATTGAAATCCATTCTCCAAAGGAATGAGAACTCCAAAAGCTTTATGGAGTGGTCGTATTTCTCGTTTTAAAAAAATAGTCGTACTACTTAAAGGACGGTATTCAATACGAGCTAACTCATCACTCAATTCTGGTCTTATTTCATTTAAGAGCTCGGAAGCATTGGTTGCATCAGTGCAAATGATGATATTTTGATTGAGCTTAGGTGTTTCTTTCGAGTTGAGTCTAATGTCATGTCTTAAGACTTCGGCTAACCTATCGACAAGTGTTTGCATCCCACCTTCAAAACTCACAGATCCAGAGGTTTCAAGTTTTGGTTGTTCTTTATGATATTTAAAAAACATCTTTAAAAAAGAAAAGTAAGAGTCAAACTGAGCTTTACTTCCGACTTGAGGAAAAATTGATCTAAAGTGTAGCTGATCGACCGGAACAGCATAGAGTCCACCTAAAGCAGGAGAGAGATAGTGCTTCAGGTTTTCTTCTCCGAGAAGCGGGCGAAAAAAATCCGCTACATTAAGACCATCTGTAATGAGTGGAGGTTTCTTGTGGGAATTACTGGCAACCTTGGCCAGGAGAGAAAACTGAAATGGTTTCCTCGCTTTTCCTTTAATGAACAAAAGTCTTTTTAAATTTTTTGAAGCAGGCAAAGGTTCAAGTTTTAACTCCTTAAGGAGTTCAAGCCCATCTTGATTGAGATAAAGAGCATTGGCCGCTTTTTCTGCTAAGCCTGGACCAGATTTATTAGTTTGAATCTTGCCGCCGACTTTATTGGACCTTTCATGAATTGTAACATTGTATCCCTGGTCCTTAAGGTAGTAACCTAAGACTAGTCCTGAAAACCCAGCGCCCCAAATAGATACATTTCTATTATTCGGATCAATCTTTCCAATAAGTCTTTTCATTAAGATTAGTTCTTTTTTAGATAATCCTGAAGTTCCCCAGTCTGAAACATTTCAGTGATAATATCATTTCCACCAATCAGTTGACCTTTAATATAGAGTTGGGGATAAGTCGGCCAGTTTGAATAATCTTTTAAACCTTGTCGAATTTCAGGATCATTAAGAATATTAAAAGTTTTAAATGAAACACCTAGTTTTTTTAGGATTGAAACTGAGTTTGCAGAAAATCCACACATTGGCATTTCAGCATTGCCTTTCATAAAAAGTACGATATTTGAACTCTTAAGGAGGCTTTCAATTTGCTCTTTAATTCCTAAAGACTTATCTGCATTAGTTATTTCTGAAACTTCATTGTTAAGAATATTAAATGAATTTGTCATTTGTTTAATCCTTTGTCATTTGACTGTATTTTGATGGAGTGAGTGTTTGTAGCTTTACTGCATGGATTCTTGTTTTAAGTTCATCTTTCAGAAGATTCATTAAGATCTGATGTTGTTGAAAAAGCAACTTGCCTTCAAAAGCATTAGAGACAACAGTGATGGCGAGATGGTCTTTAGTCCCCGTCATATCTTCAACAAAAACTAAAGCATCTGGTAAGCCAGTTTTAATAATTTCTTCAACAAATTCAAATTCTCTTTCCATGATTATTCCTTTGGAACAACGGCCCAGAAACTTGTGACGAAGGTAAGAATTCTCAGACAAAAAGTTGTCCACCCTAGGGCTTTATGGCGACGTCTTATTTTGAAATCACCCTTTAACATCTGACGCCCTGTTTTAATCATGAAAATATAAAAAATCACTGTGAGGACTGCAATTGAAACATGGATGTTGAGGGCCATGGCATTGGAGATCGCCTTTGAAGCCTTTAAAATCGCAGAACGGCTAAGCTCAATTTGTAAAATGAGTACAACATCCCAAATCATGGCCGCAGACATTATTTTAACATGTCGGTTTTGGTGGCGACGATAATAAATTCCAACTCCCATGAGTAAGACGATACAGAAAGACTGCATTTGCATGAGAAATGTTTCCATTAACTGCCCTTGAAATTTTGTTAATGCAAAATAGCATAATTGACGGAAGTCTGCACTTTAATTTATCTTAGACTTCTTAATGTCACTTTGCGCAAAGGTTGTAGGTTATGGCCCTAGGTTTGTGGTCAGTTATTGATATCGAAACCTCAGGAATTAATCCTGCAACGGACGAGATTATAGACTTGGGATTCTATCAATTTGATGGAACTAAGCTGATTCGAACTTATACATCCCTCGTTCGTTCTGAAAATGCAATTTCCAGCTATATTACAAAATTAACGGGCATCACTCAGACTATGGTGCAGAAAGCCCCCCTTTGGTCTCAGGTTGAAAATGAATTACTGAGTTTAGAAGGTCATGCTCTTCTTGCCCATAACGCTGCCTTTGAAGAAAGTTTCTTAAAGCGCTATTTTGATCGGTTGCCTGCTCATGACAAACGAGAAAGTTATCAGGATTCAATTTTCTATTTGGCGTTGCTTTTTCCAGAAGCCACGACTCTCAATTTAGAGTTTTTTATTAATCATTTGGGAATTTCTGACAAGGAAGAGCATCGTGGTTTAGCTGATGCCAGGGATTTATTGAAAGTTCTTGTACTTTCGACCTACATAACTCATCAAGATAAAGAGTTTCGATTAAAACTGAGGGAGGTTTTTTTACAATTTCCTGAGGACTTTTGGTTTCGAAACTTCTTTGAGCTTTCTGAATTAGAGCTTCTTGAACTTGCAGAGCAAATTGAATTCAATCTAAAGGATAAGTTCAAGGCCTATTCTTTATTTCATCAGGCAACTCCGATTGAAGAAAAAAATAATTTTGGATTCTCACTAGAATTTTCTAAGCAGAATGTTGAGAAAATTCTGAGGTCTGAAGATGAAATTCAATCTTATTTGCCTCACTATAAATATCGCGAAGCTCAGGAAACTCTTGCTCTCCGAGTTGGGCAGGCTTTTAAAAATAAAATTCATGCGCTCATTCAGGCCCCTACTGGGACTGGAAAAACCATGGGCTATCTTTTGCCAGCCTTTTTATTTTCTATTCAAGAGAAGACATCTTGCCTTGTTGCGACAGGGACAAAAACTCTTCAAGATCAGGCCCTCAATAAAGATGTTCCCCAGGTGAAGCGACTCCTGAATTTATCGGCCGATACTAAAGTCGTTAAGCTCGTGGGGTCTAGTAATCATTTATGCGAGTTAATTTTCAGGGGAGATGATCAGGAACAAACTTTCATCACATCCTTTGGTGACGCTTTTGCCAAGGCTTACTTTGAAATGCTCTTTTTTTACAACTCTCGTGTGAGTTATGAGAAAAAGCTTACTCGTGAGCAACTGCCTTTTGTCTTAAAAAAGATATGTCAGGAATTAGCTGAAAAAGAATCACAGCTGGCCGTTGATTATAAGGCCTGTGTCGGACAAAATTGTCCCTATGTGGGCCAATGCAGTTATATTCAAGGTTTAAGAGAAGCCAAAGATGCCAAATTAATTATTGGTAACCATGCCCTCATGCTTAATTGGCCAAGAAGTCTGGATCGACCTCAGTATATCGTTGTTGACGAGGCACACCGCCTTGAGAGTGAAGCCACTCAGGCCTATACCATTGAAGTGGCCCATAAAAGTCTTGAGTCCTTTCAAAAGAATTTTCCTCAGGGGATGGGATCATTAATTTATCTTCTTTCATCCATGGAAGATGAATTTGCAGTTGAGGATACAATTCAAAAAATCAGGCAGGAAACTCAATTCAATCTTCGCATGATGAGAGATCATTTTGAGTCACTTCCGACAGTAGTGGAGTCTTTTTTCAAGAAATTACCGAATTATTCTCCGGCCTATGGTAATGAGTTACCTTTTCCAAAAAAGTCAGAAATTAAAGACTCTCTCGCTGCTACAATCCTCAATCATGTTGAGAGTCTTCATTTTATTTTTAATAGTCTTTACACCCTCTACATGCCTTATATGTCTCGATGGGAAAATAGGGATTTTAAAAATGAAGCTCAGAAACTTCGTGCCTGGACCGTTTTCGAATCAAATTTTGGAATTTTAGATAAATTAACTTCTGCTTTTAAGCATTTTTTAGAGCAACCTCAAGATTGGTCAACTATCATTCAATACTCTGAGGCTTATAGTTATACCTTCGAATCTTCACCGATTGATATCGGAAAGAAGATTCATGATGAGTTGCTTTTACCAAGTGCGGGAGTGGTTTTTACATCGGCAACGCTGGCCAATGCTTCAGGTGATTCTGGTATTCAAGGCGTGGAATGGATGACAGGTTATTCATATCTTGAGCCTGTTAAGCGATTTAAAACGGGCCTTTTCCTGGAGGCCGTCTATGACTATAAAAATAACTCAAAAGTTTATTTGAGCTCTGATACGCGCAATATTTCAGATCCACTCTTTGTGCCAGATCTCTGTAAGCAAATTAATCCACTTATCAAAAAGCTAGGCGGAAGAACCTTACTACTTTTTTCATCCCGTTTGAGATTTGAAGCCGCTGTTGATCTTCTATTAAGAGAATTTGAGGGCAAGGTTCCAGTCTTTGTTCAAGGGATTGGAAAAAATGTTGTTGAAGAGTTTAAAAAAGAGCAGAGTGCGATCCTGATTGGAATGGAGAGTTTTGGAGAGGGAATTGATATTCCTGGTGAAAAACTTCAGTTCATCGTTATTGATAAAATTCCAGACGTCAGACAGGATCTTGTCATTCAGAAAAGAAGAGATTTTTTTGAATTTAAATTTGGAAATGAGTTTAATGATTATTTTCTGGCCCATCGAACTCGTTCTCTCCATCAAAAATTTGGAAGACTACTCAGGTCTGAAAAAGATCATGGGGCCATATTAGTCGTTGATAATCGAATTAAAAAATGGAAAGGTGGAACCCTCAGAACATTTCAAAAACTGATGGAGCCTTATCAGATCAGATCACTCCCACTCAGCGAAGCTTGCAAAGAAATAGGTGAATACTTTAATGTTTAAGAATTCTTCTTCAGGTTTTTGATAAGAATTTTATTTTCACCTTGGATAAGTTGATAAGGGATTCCAAAATATTTGCTGATATAGATTTCTGTTGGAACTTCATTTTTTGCGGCCGTTGAGTCGAATTCATAAAGACATAAGTGACTAGCAGGTAACGCGGCGTTATTAATTTTGAAATCTTGCACATCTCGAGATTTAAATTCAGCAAAGGCCGTCTTTTCTTCAGGTCTTTCGCTAAAATTCCATTCATTATTTGAGCCGATAAAGGTCACGGGAGTTCTGGCATTTGGATCAAATTTTTTGGATAGCGTAAAAATGGTCGATGTACTGAAGGCCGGTGTGGCGAGGTAGTGACGCGCGTTATAGGGCTTTTTGACTTCTTGCGTTGATTGAGAGTCTTGGAAAGTGTAGTGAAGTTCAAGGTTCGGTATATCAATCGAGAAAATTTCTTGAGCATATCGATTCCCAAGAGATTTTTCAATCCTGACAAAAACAGGGATAAATTGAGAGTTCATTTCATAACGGACCATAATCTTCAAAAATTCTCCGGACTCTGTCCTTGAAAGGATTTCTGAGTAAATATGATAAGTTTGATTTTCTGGAAAATGGACGAGCTTAAAATTCTCTTGAGAATAATTCACATCATTTTGGTAATAGAGATAAGACCCCTCTAGGGTAATCAGAGCAACTTTTGACATCCTCGTAGTATAGTTGATTGAAGCTATGCTGCCAATCTTATGAGTCGGTGCGTTGTTATGTTTTATTTGTCTAGAGAAAGTTAAGTCCGCGTCTAGAAAACATCGAGATTTCTCAGAGATAGCATTGAGTTTGTCTCCAGCCGATGCTAGATTTGAGGCATTAATTTTTTACTAGGATGTTTATGTCTCTTCCAATCGAAGGTTCATTGAATTATTTCGCCATTCTTGTTCTGATGATCATTGCTCTGATCGTAACTTCAGCCATTGTAATAATTAACCAAATCATGGGCAAGCGGCCTGTTGCTACGACAGCAAAAAAATACGAAACCTATGAAAGTGGTGTGACTCCGGTAGGGGATGCTCACCAACAGTTCTCAGTTCGTTACTATCTTGTTGGAATTATCTTTCTTATTTTTGATGTCGAAGTGGTTTTTATGTACCCTTGGACTCTTGTTTATCAAAATTATTTAAAATCAGGTCCACTCATTTTACTTGAGATGGGTCTATTCTTTGTCCTTCTCATGGGTGGATACGTTTACTTGCGTTTACGTGGCGCTTTGAGTTGGGATTAAGGGGGAAATTATGTCTAAAGATGGAAGTTCATTTTTTTATCCAACGCTTCTTAGCGAAGCTGTTAAATGGGCCCAAAAGAATTCTCTTTGGCCAATGCCATTTGGAACCTCGTGCTGTGGCATTGAGATGATGTCAACACTCTCAAGCACCTACGATCTCTCTCGTTTTGGAGCAGAAGTTGTCCGTTTTTCTCCTCGTCAAGCGGATATGCTGATCGTTGCAGGGACAATTACCACTAAAATGGCACCAGTCCTAAGAACAATCTACGATCAAATGTTAGAGCCTAAGTGGGTTATTGCCATGGGAGCTTGTTCTTCGTCAGGTGGTATTTTTGATACTTATTCGGTTCTTCAGGGAATTGATGAAATTATGCCAGTCGATGTTTATGTGCCAGGTTGTCCTCCGATACCGGAAGGATTGATTTATGCCATTCTTCACTTACAGGACAAAATTGCAAAAGGTGAAGATAGGAAGCCTTCTGAAAGACCAACTCAAGAGGATGCACTGAATGCGATGAGCTACCGAAAAATGATCGGTGATATCAAAGCAAATTTCATCGTCACACCTGATCACGTTAAAGAGATCAAGGAAAAGCAGGAGATGAAATAATGAAATTTCATGAAAGTCAGGCCAAAGTGACAACTCGCTTAACTGAAAAATACTCTAAAGAAAGAAAGTTAGAGTTTGATAAGCTTAATGAACCTGTTTTATGGGCAAAAAATTGCGATGATGTAAAATTACTCATTAAGCAAATGACTTTAGATGACCAAATCAAGGTAGATTATCTTTCTGATTTGACGGCCTATGATAATCAAGATGGGGAAGATGGCGATAAGCGATTTGTCCTAGTTTATCAGCTCTACTCCCTAGAACTTCATACTCGCATTCGCATCAAATGTTTAGTTGATTTAAATGAAACTGCTCAGTCAATCACTGATCTTTTTCTTGGTGCGAACTGGCTTGAGAGAGAAGTGTTTGACATGTACGGAATCAAGTTTGCCGGTCATCCAAATTTAAGAAGAATCTTAATGGATGAGCGATTCAGTGGACACCCACTTAGAAAAGAATATCCGATAAAGCAAAGAGAGCCATTTAGTGACAATATAAAGTTTCACCTAGGGGCCAATCCTGAACAAGTCGACACTCATTCTACGAGTGAGGAGAAATAAGATGGCTAGCTTATTTAATGAAAAAGATCAGCATCAACTTAATGATTTTTATAACCCAAATGTTCTTATTAATTTAGGACCTTCCCATCCGGCCATGCACGGAACCCTTCGGGTCATGTGCCGTATTAATGGTGAAACCATTGAAGATGCAAACTGTGAAATTGGGTATCTTCACCGAGCTATTGAAAAGTTAGGGGAAGAGAAAACTTATCATCAATGGATGGTTTATACAGACCGATTAAACTATTGCTCTGCTCTTAATAATAACGTTGCTTACGCCATGGCAGTTGAAAACGTCATGAGCATTTCGCCGACGGAACGTTGTCAGTACATTCGAGTTATCTGCATGGAACTTGCTCGTATTATTGATCACATTATTTGTGTGGCGATTAATGCTCTCGATTTAGGGGCCATGACTGTTTTTTGGCTTCTTTATCATTGGAGAGAAGAAGCTTACACCATGATTGAATCCATGTGTGGAATGCGCTTAACAACCACTTATGCTCGAATTGGTGGGATGAGTTACGATTTGCCTGACAATTTTACAGAAAGACTTTGGAAATTTTGTGAAGAGTTTCCAAAAGCTCTCGATGAAGTTGAGGGATTATTAACTTCAAACAGAATTTGGATTGATAGAACTAAAGGTGTAGGCGTTATTACGAAAGAGGATGCCCTTAAGTTTTCGATTACTGGCCCATGTTTAAGAGCTGCAGGAATTGATAATGATCTTCGACGTGATAGACCTTATCTTGTTTATCCTGAACTTGATTTTGATGTTGTTGTTGGTTCAAATAGTGACGTTTATGATCGCTACCTCATCCGTCTTGAAGAGATGAGACAATCTGTTCGCATCCTCAAGCAATGTAATAAGAAAATTCCAAATGGACCTCTATGGGTTAATGACCGTAGAGTTCATATCCCTGAAAAAATGGAAGTTTATACAAAGATGGAAGTCCTGATCCATCACTTCAAAATTTTCATGGAAGGTATTGATGTTCCTAAAGGTGAAGCTTTTACTTGTGTAGAAGGGCCGAATGGTGAACTAGGTTTCTATGTGGTGAGCCGAGGAGGACCAAAAGCGTGGAGAATGAGAGTGAAATCTCCTTCTTTTATGATGTTCCAGGCTTTTGAAAAAACGGTTAAAGGCGGAAAAATTCCTGATGCCGTAGCACATTTAGGAAGTGTCAATATTATTGCCGGTGAATTAGATCGTTAGGAGTAACCTTTATATGTTGTCTGAAAAAATTAAAAACACGATAAATGGAATTCGCCCTCAGTTTCCAACTGAACAGGCCCTATTGCTTCCTGTCTTGCACCTTATCCAAGATGAATATGGTTGGGTCTCAGAGGAATCAATGAAGTCTGCTGGTGAATTTTTAAATTTACCTCTATCAAAAGTTAAAGAAGTTGCAAGCTTTTACACTATGTACAAGTTGCACCCACAAGGCAAAGTTGATTTGCAAATTTGCACGAATATTTCTTGTTGGCTTAATGGAGCTGATAAGCTCGTTGCCTGTGCTGAAAAGCGTCTTGGAATTAAGTGTGGCGAAACCACAAAAGATGGAAGCTTTACACTTTCTCAAGTGGAGTGCCTCGCTGCTTGTGGGACTGCTCCTGCTCTGATGCTTAACGAAGACTATTATGAAAGTTTAGATGTTCCAAAATTAAATGAAATATTGGATCAGGCATCTAAAGATTTAGCTGCCGGAAAAGTCGTAGGTAAAACCACTCGTAAAGAGGGAGTATGGCCATGATGTACAATAATGAGCACTTCGAACCAGTTATTACAAAATTTGTAAATGAGCCTGGCTGCGAAACAATCGAATTTTATATCTCTAAAGAGAATGGTTATAAAGCTCTTGAGAAAGCACTCAAGATGAAGCCAGCAGAGGTTGTTGAAGAAGTCAAAAAATCAAATCTTCGCGGGCGTGGCGGCGCTGGATTCCCAACTGGGATGAAGTGGTCCTTTATGCCGGCCAACCCTGTAGATGCAAATGGTAATCCAAAGCCTAAGTATCTTGTTTGTAATGCTGATGAAGGTGAACCAGGAACTTTTAAAGATCGCCTTATCTTCACTAAAACTCCTCATAAAATGATTGAAGGGATGATTATTGGAGGCCACGCCATTGGCTCTAATAAAGGATTCATTTATATTCGCGGAGAGTGGTTTAAAGAATCAAGACTGATGCAAAAAGCAATTGATGATGCTTATGCAAAAGGTTTTTTAGGTAAAAACATCCTTGGATCAGGTTTTGATTTTGATCTTGTTATTTACCTCGGTGCAGGTGCTTATATTTGTGGTGAAGAAACAGCTCTTTTAAATTCACTTGAAGGTAAAAGAGGAGAGCCACGTCTTAAGCCTCCTTTTCCTGCTCAAGTCGGTGCTTATGGGATGCCTTCTTGTGTGAATAACGTTGAAACATTTGCTGCCGTTCCTTATATCCTGGATAAAGGGTGGGAAAAGTATGCAAAAATGGGAACTGAGCGTTCTGGTGGAACTCGTCTTATTGGTGTTTCTGGGCACGTGAATAAACCTGCAGTTTATGAACTTCCAATGAATTTATCTATTAATGAAATTATTGAAATCGCCGGTGGAGTGAAGGGTGGAAAATTAAAAGCCGTTATTCCTGGTGGGGCCTCAGCTCCTATGCTGACAGCTGCAGAGTGCGATGTGAAGACGGATTACGATTCTCTCGCCAAAGCTGGAACTATGGCGGGTTCGGGTGGACTCATTGTGATGAATGATTCCGTTAATATCGTTGAAGCGACTTATACTTTACTTAAATTTTATGAACACGAATCATGTGGACAGTGTTCTCAGTGCCGTGAGGGGTCACATTGGCTCGCTCGTATGTTTCACCGAATTCTTAATGGTGGAGGCACTCAAGAGGATCTCGATTATATTGCAAAAATTTGTGGAAATATGGCAGGTCAGACGATTTGCGCATTTGCTGATGCCGTTACTGGTCCGGCACTTTCTTCAATAAAAAAATTCCGCTCTGAATTTGAAGAACTTGTTATGAAAGGTGGTTTGAAAGGGATCGGCAGAGAGCAGTCCATTTCACATAGAGTAGAAGGTGCCCATGTCTAATACAACTGAATTTGAAATTAAAAAGCCAAAAGTGGATTTGAACTACGCTTCAGAAAAAAAACCTGTTGCCTCTGATCCTTCTCCTGAAGCAAAACCACTTCCTAAAGTCACGATTGATGGCAAAACTTATGAGTTTAAGCCAGGTGATACCATCATGCAGGTGGCAGAACGCTACAAGGTTCACGAAGAAATTCCTCGCTATTGCTACCATCCAGGAATGCCTATCGCTGGGACTTGTAGAATGTGTACAGTTGAGGTTGAGAAAGCTCCAAAGCTTATGACTTCTTGTTCAACTCCAGCCGCTGATGGCATGGTTGTTCATACGCGATCTGATAAAGTTTTAAAATCTCGTACGGGTGTGATGGAATTCCTTTTAACGAATCATCCTCTTGATTGTCCGGTTTGTGATAAAGCCGGGGAGTGTGAGTTACAGGACTATAACTATGAATATGGTCCGGGCACATCTAACTTCAAAGAAGAGAAAAGAGTTTTTGAAGAAGCAACGACAAAAAAATTGTCTGATCAAGTGACTTTAAACATGAACCGTTGTGTTCATTGTGAGCGCTGTGTTCGTTTTACTGATGATGTAACAAAAACCAACGATCTAGTTATGGTGAATCGTGGGTGGCATAAAGAACTTGAGGCCACAACTGAAGCTGGTCTTACAAATGACTATCAAGGCTGCCTGACTGACTTTTGCCCAGTAGGTGCTTTAACTTGGAATGATTTTAGATTTAAAAAACGCTCTTGGTTTTTAAGTAAAAAACCTTCCATTTGTGATCGTTGTTCTAAAGGCTGTAATATTGAAGTTCACTCTGATGCAGAAGTGGTTTACAGATACGTCCCAATTCACAATGAAATGGTCAATGGTCACTGGATGTGTGATTCAGGAAGAAGCTCTTATAATGATCTTATGAATCCGATGAGAGTCATATCTCCCCTCATGAATCATCAAAATGGACTTCACTCTACAACTCTACAGGCCCTTTTAGGTGAACTTTCAATTCAATTAAAAAATGCTTCTTCGGTACAACTTGTTATCGGAACAGATGCCACAAGAGAAGAGGCAGCTCTCTTAAAAGATAAGTTCCCTTCTATCCTTGGTAAGAATGTTTCCGTTTCGTACTTTAACGGAACAGCTGGAGTGACTTCTTCTGCTGATGATAAAAAAATGGATAACCTTCTTAAAATGAAGGATTTGACTCCAAATACTAAGGGTGTTGAAGAGCAGGGGATATCTCCACTTTCTCAAGGTGAAGTGAGTTCGGATATCGTTATTGTCTTCAGAAATGGTCGTGCTGGAATTCCAAAAATGAAAGCTGGTCAGAAAGTCATCCTTTGGGGAGTTTGGAATCATGATGAAATTAAAACTCTTTCCTCTCAAACTGTTTTAGGTGTTATTGCAGGGCTTGCGACAATTGAAAAAGAAGGAAGTTTTAAAAATACTGATGGAATAGTTCAAAAGTTTCATCCGGCCATCGTTCACAAAGGTGGAGCATTGAGTGCTCACCAAGTTGTGAATATGTGGAAATCTTTAAACTAAGCAAAGGTGAGTATGGAAAGTTCATTAGTTTTTGATTTAACAATGATGATGGCCAAAATCCTTGTGATTCTTGCCGGAACTCTTGGTGTTGTTCCTATTATGGTCTGGTTTGAACGTCGAGGTGCTGCTTGGATGCAAAGACGTGTTGGACCAAACCGAGTCGGTCCTTTTGGTCTACTTCAGCCCTTAGCGGATGTTATTAAGTTTATTTTCAAAGAAACTTTCATTCCTAAAGAGGCCAATAAGTTTTATTACCTTATGGCCCCAATTATTGCTCTGATTGCTCCTCTCTGTGCTTTAGCTGTGATTCCTTTTGGTAGCAAAGCGATCATTAATGGTCAGGAAGTTATTCTACAAGTTGCCCAAATGGATACAGGAGTGATTTTTATTTTGGCCTTTGCAGGTCTAGAAGTTTATCCCGTTATTCTTGCTGGATGGGCCTCTCGAAATAAATACTCTGTTCTAGGTGCTTTAAGAGGTTCAAGCCAGATTGTTTCTTACGAAATATCTATGGGAATTGCCCTTCTTTCTATGCTTGTGGTTTATGGCAGTTTTAATCCCCATGACATGGTGGCTTGGCAACAAGGATCATTAGGTTTTCTTCCTCGATGGGGTGCTTTTGTAAATCCGATTGGTGCGCTCATCTTTTGGATCTCCATTTTTGCTGAAACAAATCGTCTTCCTTTTGACTTAGCAGAGGGAGAGTCTGAGATTGTTGCTGGTTACCACCTTGAGTACGGCGGGATGAAATTTGCAGCTTTCTTTATGGCCGAATATGTGGCGATGATCATGGCTTCAGGTCTTCTTGCGACTTTATTCTTTGGTGGCTACGGACTCCCTCCTGGAATGAGTGAACTGGTTAATATCATTTCTGCTCATTTTGGTTTTGGTGCTGCTGGAATGCAGAATACGAAAGCAGCTTTTGAATTCATTAGTTTTGCCACGAAAATTGCTGTCTTCATGTTTTTGTTTGTATGGATCCGCTGGACACTCCCACGTTTCCGTTTTGACCAACTCATGGACTTAGGTTGGAAAATACTTTTCCCACTCTCAATTATTAACCTCGTCGTAGTAACTCTCGGAGTTTACTACTTTAATTCATAAAGGGGACTTTGATGGCAACGATCAACGTTTCTAAGAAGTATACTGTTAAGGAAAAGACTTACTTACCTGCGATCTTAATCGGAATGAAAATTACGATGAAAAGATTCCTACAGGGCTTTCTCCTAAGAAAACATGACACGATTCTTTATCCTGAAAAGAAGAGAGATTATTCAGATCGCTTTAGAGGGATGCATTTTATTTCGGTAGATAAAAACAAAACTGAAAATTGTACGGCTTGCTATCTCTGTGAGACTGTTTGTCCGGCAGAATGTATTCACATCGTCGCTGATGAGAGAGATGAAGATCAAAACCCTTACGGTGTAAAAAAAGAAAAAAAACCAGTTAGTTTTGATATCGATTCTCTTCGTTGTTGCTTTTGTGGTTTTTGTGAAGAAGCCTGCCCGAAGGATGCAATTAAACTTTCTACTAATTATGAATTAGCTGTCTCTTCAAGAGAGGAAGCTATCTACGATTTAGATCACCTTAAGCGTGAGATGAATGGCAGGAGTGAAAAATAATGAGCTTACCAATTATTATTTTATGTCTTATCTCAGCAATCCTTGCAGTAACCATGCTTTTTGCAAAAAGTCCGATTACCTCAGCTCTTTGCCTTTTAGGTGTCTTGATTATGACTGCCGGAGTTTATGGTCTAATTGGTGAACACATGATCGCCACGATACAGCTTGTTGTTTATGCTGGTGCCATCATGGTTCTCTTCATTTTTTCAATTATGCTTCTCAATTTGAGTAATTCTGAAAATGACTTCAAACAAAAACCGAAGATATTTATTTTTGGCCTTGCTATTGGTTTAAGTGTCTTTGCCTTTATCGCTAACTCGATATTGACCCACTTCCAAAACCATTCTAGTGACAGACAATTGGGAATATTTACACCTCAAGTCGTTTCTGACTTGGGTGGAAACTCTAAAGTTTTGTCTCATGCTTTGTTTTCTCAATTCTATGTTTCTTTTGAAGTGATTTCTCTCGCTCTGCTTGTTGCAGTGGTGGGAGCTGTTGTTCTGGCAAAAAGAAAAATTGATTAAGGATATTTATGACTAATGAAATATTAATACAGTTGCTAGCTGCTTTCTTATTCACGACGGGTATGCTCATTGTCCTCTTAAGAAGAGATACAATCATGATTTTAATGGGGATTGAGTTACTTCTTAATGCTGCCAACTTGTCTCTCGTCGCCTTTTCAAAAACAGGTCATATGATAGAAGGACAAGTCCAAGTCTTTTTTATCATTACCATCGCCGCAGCTGAGTCAGCGATTGGTCTTTCGATTTTAGTGAACCTCTACCGTAATTTTGGTTCAATTAAAACTCAAACAGCAACTACACTTAAAGGATAAACCTCGTGGAAAATATGAATTCTGTATTACCAGCTCTCATTCTTCTTTCACCGCTGATAGGTTTTTTTATTAATGCAGTGATCTTGCCCTTAGCTTACAAAGGTTTTGCCAAAACTCCGGCCAATACGGCCGGTGGAGTAGCAACTTCATTTATTGGTTTCAGTTTCCTATTGGCACTTATTTCATTTGTAAAATTATCTAGTGCAGGTGGGGCGAATCCTTCTCTCACTATTAATTGTTTTGAATGGTTTAATTTTGGTGGCTTAAATATTCCTTTTGAGTTGAGGATTGATAAGCTGTCGGGGATTTTAGTTTTAATTATCACCGGCATTGGGACTCTTATTCACTTATATTCAACAAGCTACATGCATGACGAAGAGTGTGTTGGAAGATATTTTTCTTATTTAAATTTGTTCTGCTTCAATATGCTTCTTTTAGTGATGGGAAATAATCTCCCACTTCTTTTCTTCGGTTGGGAGGGCGTTGGTCTTTGCTCTTATCTCCTTATCGGTTTTTGGTACACTGAAACTGAAAAGGCGAATGCTGGTAAAAAAGCTTTTATCGTGAATAGAGTTGGTGACCTTGGTTTTCTCGTAGGGATGTTTTTACTTTTCAGAGAACTTGGGACTCTGACTTTGCCAGAGATTAATTTACTTTTAGCAAATCCAGAGGTCGTGACAAGAATTATGCCTTCTGTGACTCTTATTTGTTTGTCTCTTTTTGTTGGGGCCACTGGTAAGTCAGCCCAGATGCCACTCTATGTGTGGTTACCAGATGCGATGAGTGGTCCAACTCCTGTGTCTGCTCTTATCCACGCGGCGACCATGGTGACTGCTGGCGTTTATATGATCGCTAGGCTTAATCCACTCTTTGAACTTTCACCTTTAGCACTTTCTGTTGTGGCCCATGTCGGAGCTATAACTGCTCTTTTTGCAGGATCTATTGCGATCGCTCAGACTGATATTAAAAAAGTTTTGGCCTACTCTACCGTTTCACAACTTGGATTTATGTTCCTTGCTTGTGGTGTTGGTGCCTATCAGACGGCGGTTTTTCACCTGATGACTCATGCTTTTTTTAAAGCTCTTTTATTCCTTGGTTCTGGATCAGTTATCCATGCTTGTTCTGGAGAGCAAGACATGACAAAAATGGGTGCTCTGAAAAAACATCTTCCTCATACTCATTTGACGATGCTTATTGGGTCCCTCGCTATTTCTGGTATCCCGTTCTTTTCAGGTTTCTTTTCTAAAGATGAAATTCTTTACTCTACCATCGCTCTACCTGGTGGAGTGTCTTATCTTTTTGTTATTGGTGTTGTAACAGCTGTTTTAACAGCTTTTTATACTGGTCGAATGATGAGTCTCACGTTTTATGGTGAAAAGAGATACTCACATGAAGTTGAGCATCACCTTCATGAGTCTCCGGCACTCATGACATTTCCTCTTTATGTTCTTGCTGGCTTAGCTGCTCTTGGTGGTTTCCTTGGAGTTCCTCATTTGTTGGGTGATTATTTAGGTCATATGCCACACTATCTTTCTAAGTGGTTAAATCCTGTTGTTCCGGCAAAAGTATTACCAATTATTGGAATCAAGCTTCATCTCCATGAAGGCTTAGTCATGTTTGGATCTTCAGTTCTTGCCATGGTCTCTTTCTTCTCTGGGATTTCACTTTTTAAGAAGAATCTCTTTGTGAAAGATCTTTTCAGTGCTTTTAATCCGATTGAGAAAGTTCTTTCTAATAAATATTATGTGGATGAGTTGTATCATTTCATTATTGTGACTCCTGTACGTAAAATTTCGGAGTTCTCAGCTGGAATAATAGATAAGTACATCTTTGATAAAGCCGTTAACGGTATAGGGACACAGGTTAGAAAAATTGGTTCTGGACTTAGATTTTTCCAAACTGGTGACATTCAAACTTATGCCCTCATGATGCTCTTGGGTTTATTACTGACTATTTTATTTATTTTTAAGATTTTACTTTAAGGAATAATCATGGAAACAACCTCGACACTTTTGACATGGATTATTTTTACTCCACTGATATTTTCTTTTATCGCTTTGCTTTTTCCTACTGCTTTCGAGGGTAAGCTTAGAACATTAACTTTGATTCAAACATTAATAAGTGCCCTCCTGGCAACGGTCATGTATTTTCAATTTGATGGTTCTCTCGCAACTGCTCAAATGCAACATTTCATGTCTTGGCTTCCGGACTGGGGATTAAATTACATCGTTTCAATTGATGGAATTAGTTTACCGCTTGTTATGCTCACGGCCTATGTCGCACCTGTTGCTATTTTGGGAACTTGGCCAAGTCATGGAGTAGAGTTAAAAAAAGAGAAGTTCTTTGTCATGATGTTAATGTTCCTTCAGACAGGAATGTATGGAACTTTCCTCGCGAGTGATTTGTTCTTATTCTACTTCTTTTGGGAAGTTGTTCTGATTCCGATGTTTTTTCTTATTGGTATTTGGGGAGGCAAGGAACGTATTTATGCCACCGTTAAATTCTTTCTTTATACGATGGTGGGCTCACTCCTTATGCTCGTTGCCATTTTCTACATGGTAAAAACATCAGCTGATTTAAATGGTATTGCTTCTGCTAGTTTTTCAAATCTTTCTAAGATTCCTTTTGCTTTTGATAATCGTTCATTGTTGCTGGCGCTTCAGTCTCCGCAAGTGCTTCTGTTCCTTGCTTTTGCTCTGGCATTTGTGATCAAAGTTCCAATGGTTCCTTTTCACACTTGGTTGCCTGATGCTCACGTTCAGGCCCCGACAGTCGGTTCGGTTTTTCTTGCGGCCGTACTTTTAAAGCTGGGAACTTATGGATTAATGAGAATTGCCATTCCTTTCTTTCCTCAGGCTGCGTATTACTTCAGAGAATTTTTTATCTTGATGGGAGTGATTGGAATTATTTATGGAGCATTTTGTGCTCTTGCCCAGACAGACTTTAAAAAGCTTGTTGCTTACTCATCAGTTTCTCATATGGGTTACATTATGCTCGGCCTTTTCTCATTCCAAAAAGTGGCCATGGCGGGTTCTCTGTATCAGATGATTAATCATGGTATATCTGCAGGTGGTCTTTTTCTTATCGTAGGTTTCCTCTACGAAAGACTTCATACTCGAAATTTATCTGATTTTGGTGGTCTATCTAAAACTGTGCCTCTTATGGCGATTGGTTTTATGATCATGACCCTTTCTTCAGTTGCTCTTCCTGGTTCAAATGGTTTCGTGGGAGAGTTTCCAATTCTTCTTGGAGCATTCCAAGTTGAGCCAATGTATGCCCTTTTTGCTGGAACAGGGGTCATTCTTGGTGCTGTTTATGCTCTTAAAGCTTATCAATTAGTGATGCTTGGCCCAGCAACGAGAACAGATCTAGATCATCTCCATGACTTAAATTTAAAAGAAATAACGGCCATGATTGTTTTAACCTTATTTGTTTTTGGAATTGGTTTCTTTCCAAAAACATTTTTTGGGAAATCAGATTCGAGTTTGAATGTATATACGAGTACAATTTTAGAAAAAGTAGGCACCAATGAATATCAATAGTATTTTCCCTCTACAGTCATTAGGGTATTCAGAGATCATGCAGTTACTGCCACTTTTTATCATTTCATTAGGGGCAGTTTTTTCTCTGATCATTGGTACGCATAAAGAAAAAGGTCATTCTTTTGCTTTCTTAACATCATTTATTTTTCTTGTGTGCGCTATTGTTCAGAGCCTTTTAAATATGCAACTAGTAGATGTTAGCATCCTAGGTGGAACTCTTGCTCTGACTCAGTTTACTAAAACACTTAGTATCATGATTTTGTTTTTCGCACTGATTGCAGTCATGCTGACAAATGGGCAAGATAAAAAAGAAGGGTTGTTGTCTGAAATTTATGCTCTTATTTTATTTGCATCTGCTGGTATGATCCTCATGGTATCGACCACACATCTTTTGTTCATGTTTATAGCACTTGAAATTATGTCATTAGCTATCTACGTCATGGTGGCCATGAGACGAACAAGTCAATTCTCAGCTGAAGCAGGATTGAAGTACTTTGTTTTAGGTGGTTTAGCTTCTGCCATGTTGCTTTATGGCTCATCTTTAATTTTTGGATCACTTGGTTCATTTGAATTAGTAAGCCTCGCCAAGATTCTAAGTGGAATGAATACAATTTCACCAATTTTTCTTATTGGTTTAGGCTTAGTTGTTGCGGCCATGCTTTTTAAAATTGGTGCTTTCCCATTTCATGGATGGGTGCCTGATGTCTATCAAGGGGCAGCCACAAATGTTACGGCGTTCATGGGAGCTGCAGTTAAATTTACGGCGTTTCTTGCCTTTGCTAAGATCGCTCAAAATCTTATTTTTATTAGTTCGATTCCTCAGTTAAAGTGGTTTCAAAATTTTATATGGTTTGTAGCGGCTGCGACTATGATCTACGGAAATTTTGTAGCCATTGCTCAAACAGAATTAAAGCGAATGCTCTCTTTCTCAACAATTGCTCATTCAGGTTATTTGCTCATTGGTCTCTATGCAATGAACGCTAAAGACGGTTCGACTTCATCACTTGTTCTTTATTTATTTTTCTATGCCCTTGCAAACCTTGGATCTTTTGCCATTATTTCTCTCTTTGAAGAGAAAAACCAAAAAGATCTTCATCTTGAACAAATCGCAGGTCTGGGTATGAAGCATCCTTTTTTAGGGGCCATGCTTACAGTATTCCTTCTTTCAATGGCAGGAATTCCACTTACTTCAGGATTTATTGGGAAATATGGACTTTTTAGTTCGGCAGTAACGGCAGGTGAGGTTCCCCTTGTTGTGATTGCTGTTCTTACTTCTGTTGTTTCTGTATTTTATTATTTAAGAGTAATTGTTTATCTTTTTATGAAAGAAAGTGGAAAAGAAGTCGCAAAATATAATCCAATTACTGGAGCTTTCATTGCCGCTTTTGTTTCAGCTGTTGCCACGCTACAGTTTGGAATCTTTCCAAAAGCTATTATTCAGTTTATTAAAATGATCTCTAGGTAAGGTAAAATATGATTGCACGAAAAATTACTTATAAAGGAACTTTTAATCCTGAGCTCGTAAGTACCATTTTTGATATTACGAGAAAAATTGAAATTACTGGTGAAGTTCGACCTGTTGGACAACAAGAAGTGGTGCTAAATCTTGAAGGTGATCCTTCAATGATAAAACTTATCCAGCATCAAATTGAGAGAAAAATTAAATCGGCTATTACTGACAAGACAGTTGAGCAGATACCTTACCAATATTATAAGGGAATTAATTTTCTTCCATAATTTGGGCCCGAAAGGGCCTTTTTTTTTGCAAAGATGTTGGCCATCGCACAATGTGCTTTCTATAATTAACTGATTTTAAATATTTGGTGCCCAAGACGAGACTCGAACTCGTACGGATTATTCATCCGAGGGATTTTAAATCCCTTGTGTCTACCATTCCACCACCCGGGCCTTGTGAGAAAAGTAGAGTTATGATGTTATGTTATTGAGATTATGTCAAATGAAAAGCCCTCAACTCCTCATCTTGTTTTTAATATCTGCCTGTAGCTTGATTTCTAGGCCTGAAACTTCTGGCGAGTTGGCCTTACCACTCAAATCTCAATGGTTCTCTCCTCAATCTGGCCATACAATTGAAGGTAAAGAGGCTGAAGTTCCGGCCCATTTATTTTTTGATGTGTCGCAAGACTCTCATCAGCTTAAGCCACTTGTAAATGCTGTCCTCATCACAAAACAAGGATCTAAATTTCATTATGAGCTCGATTTGCCATCAGGGCAGATCTATTACTCGCATTCTTATTGCCCTCAGAAAGATGTGTGGAATCAATATACTGGCACTATAGCTAATCCTAGGTTCAGCTATGGGATCATACCAGGACATCTCGATCAACTTGGTCTTCCCCAGAGAGTGATTATTTTTGGTGGATCAAAAAAATATAAACGTCAGACAGATGTTTTCGAAAACACAGTTCGCCTGATTGGTGCATTTATTGAACAAAGGTGCCCTGAAGGAAATTGTGTCGGAACAAATTTATGGCTTTCTAGGCTGGTCTTTGTAGCAGTAGATCCTTCTAGTAAATTATATGAGGGTGTTAATGACGTTGAGGGCTTGAAAGCTAAAACGAGTTGGGAGAGAGCAAGGGCCACTTTGGAGAATAGTGAGGGAAGAAATGATGGGGCAGGAGTCAGTTATCCGTATATTAAAATTGGCCAGCTACTAAATCTCGATAATGCTCTTAGGTACCATCAAAAAAACTCTATTTTTATTTCTGGATCAGAAATTCAAAAGATTAAATCAAGCTGTCATCGCTTGTATGATAAATTGTGGACAGATGTTGGTTCATTCTTGCCTGAGGATATTCCTGCTAGGACTGTAGAGGAATTAAAAGCCAAGGCCAAGCTCGTTGAGGAACTTAAAAAGAAGAAAAAGCCAATTGGTTTCTCTGCCAGGTTAAAAGCATTTTTGAGTCAGTACGAATCAGAATATCAGACCTGCCAAAAGTTTGTTTATTCTGGCAATGTAAACATGGATCAAGAAAAATTTTGGTTTTTAAATTACTTGGGGATATTTATGCGCCTTCATCGTGAGGGGCACTACTTTGATTGCAAAAATAAGTCATGGCAAAAGAATCTAGTCGATAATTTAGGCCGTTACAAATACAACTTAAAAACAGGGATTTTGAACTGTAGTGATTCTGATCTAGATTTGGCCATGAATTATGTGGGAAACTACTTGCGAGGATTGTCATTATCAACCCATGATTATTATAGATTTGTTGATTATGATTATCATTCTTTCGGAACTCATGAGAAATTATACTCCTGGGTTAAAATGCGCGCTAAAAAGTTTGAGTGCCGTATTGATCCTAATTTAGAAATACGAAAGAAAATGAGAGTCTTTCCTGAGGATACTGCGTGGAAAAAGCGCGATATAAAAGATTTAGAAGATGAACTTAAGATTATCTATTAAATGAAAAAAGAAAAATTAGAACTCAAGTTTTTTTGTCTCGGACATCCCGCCTTATCGACGGAGATGCTTTCAATACTTGGAGATAAGTTTTCTCACTCACTCCCATTTGAAATTAAGATGACGTCTTCGATTGAGGATTCTTCTGTGATTGTTTGGGATGGCATTATTTCCCTTAAAATGAGGAGAATCTTTCCGGAAATCCTAAATTATTTAAGACAAAATAGAGTGCTCCTTTTAATTGGGGATTCTGTGACCTTAACGGAAGGGCAAGAAATATTAAAACAGTTTCGCCCCGATGAAATTGCAGGCGTATATTTGAATGGGTGGAACCTTCTGCCTGAAGAAATTTTGCAAGGCCTTATGGACTGTTACCAGAAGATAAAACATGTTTAGTTGGAAAGAGTTTGAGAAAACTAAAGTTATCCTTGCACAAGATTCATCTTATTTTGAATCCGCGGGCCAGCACCACATCACGATTCGACCAATTAATTTACTTCGATGGGTTGAGATGGCGGGTGAAGATTTAGGATTTTTTACGCTCGTTGAAATTGCAGGGGTTGATCTCTCAGGTCTTGATAATTCTCCCTATCCGTTTAGACTCACTTATCATTTTTTAAATATGGGGGCCCACCAACGATTAAACTTGCATGTATGCTTCAATATAAATGAGATCATACCGAGTATAGTTGGGCTTTTCTCCAATGCTGAATGGATGGAGCGAGAGCAGTGGGAGCTTTTAGGAATACAGTTTAATCGTCATATGAAGTCTCTTCTTCTTCCTCGAGGCCAAAAGGTTTTCCCTTACAGAAAAGATTCTTCAAGTGCAGATTGGCCAATGGATATTCCAGAGAATAATCCAGTCCTCAGATTTAATCCAAATAAGTCCGAGTCACCATTTGCAGAAGAATCTTACATTTGGAAAAATTACAGTTTATATTCTTCACAATCAAAAGGACTTTTTGAATGGAAGGCCTGTTTTGATGGCCATCGCCTGGTCGATTCAATTGTGGATATTGGCTTCTACCATCAAGGATTAGAAAAAACTCTGACCACTAAGGATTGGATTCAATCTCTCGCCTTGGTTGATAAAATTAATTTTGGAGCTTCTCCAAATTATGCCGTTGCATGGGCCAAGTCTCTTGAGGATTTGTTACGAATAAAAATACCTGAAAGGGCGCAAGCAATAAGAATCATGGGGATTGAGCTTTCTCGTATTTTTGAACATCTCACAGTCATGCATGAGATATGTTTTGCCCTCAATTTGCCTGAGCATCGTCTCTTTCTTAACCTTCGTGAGAAAATTTATGAGTTAATGGAAAAGTACTGTGGTCACAGGCAGGGTTTCGGCATGATCAAAATTGGTGGTGTGAGAGATGATCTACCACCTGGATGGATCGTTGAGTATCAAGCTGTTTTTGATGTCTTAACAAAAGTTTTAAAAACAATTCATCGTTCTCTTATAAGTCAGCCTCAGTTTCGAGAAAGTCTGAGTGCTGCCTCAGTTTCTGCACAAACAGCACTTCAATGGGGACTAAGTGGTCCAACGATGCGCGCCTCTGGCCTTAATTTTGATTTAAGGAAATCTCAGCCTTTTTATTTTTATCAAGATATTGATTTTGATATTCCTGTTGGCATTCATGGAACGGCTTATGAAAGATATCTCATTCGTTATGAGGAAATTTTTCAGAGTTTAAGAATCATTACACAAGTCATAGATAATTTACCAATGGGAGAATTTATAAATCCTGATTGGGTTAAGGACTATTTTACCTTAACTGAAGAATTGAAGAAGATTGATGTTTCTAAAGATTGGCATTACACAGGAATTGAGTCTCCAAATGGAGAGTGTGGTTTTCTTATAATGTTGAATAGAAACTCTGGACTTTCTCGAGTTAAAATTAAAACTCCAAGTTTTCCTCTTGTTCAAGCACTGCCTTTGCTTTTGAAGAATGTTGCTGAGGATCATCTTTTGGCCTCTTTAGCAAGCTTGGGCATAAGGTCAACCGAGTTAGATAGGTGATTTGAAGATATGATTTTAAACAGGAATTTTTACAATAAAGTCTCTCTCCTTAGATCCGCTTGGTTCAAGTGGCAACTAGCTAAACTTACTGGGGAGAGATTATTTAAGTCTTTCAAATTACATAAAACAGAGTGGCCTGAGAAAATTTATTTCTACTCCCCACGTTTGCGACGTAAACCTTTGTATATAGGAACGGTCGACAAATTATCTATGTGGAAAGAGTCAAAATTCTGTGAGAACATATGCCCGACTCATGCGATCAAAGTGACGGCAGACGCCATCATGATTGATGATCGTGGATGTATTGGTTGCGGCCTTTGCGTTGAATTTGCACCGCCAGGATTATTGGAAATGTCGGTTGAATTTAATGAGGTACATCGGTCTTAATAAGGAATTTTCAATGATTAAGACGTTTTCTTTTTTTGCTTTTCTTTATGCTGGGCTCTGGTTGACGGTTCAAAATGTGATTGGGGTTAATGGATTCTTTGGTGATTCTGTTGCCGCTCATCCGATCTGGTTTATTCTTATCTATGCTTGTGTCATCGCTCACATAACAATTACTTGCATGAGTCTTTCATATCACCGCTACCATACTCATAAGGGTGTGGTCATTAATAAGTGGATTGATATGCCGATGCAAATCTGGTTATGGCTTATAACCTCTCTTAATAAAGTTGATTGGGTTGCCGTTCATATTTTTCACCATGCAAACTCTGATCTTGAGAAAGATCCTCATAGCCCTGTTCAAAAAGGAATTTGGCATGCTCTTTTTCTTGGAGTTTTTGATTACACGGCCGGGAAAACACTTCCAGAAGTGTTAAGAATCAAAAAAACCATCCATACCAATAAGCTCGAAGCCTTCATGCAAAATAATTCCTTTACTGGACCGACCATGATGACTGTTTTCATGATTGTTTTATTTGGGCCAGTTTGGGGCTCTATTTTGAGTGTCACAAACTTCATGGTCTCTCCGATTTTTGCTATCGGTGGCGTAAATGCAATTGCTCACTGGTGGGGTTATCGTAATCATGAAACAACTGACAATAGCCGCAATATTGGTTTTGTTTTTCCGTTAAATTTTATTATTTGTGGAGAGCTTGATCACAATAACCATCATGGTCACATGAGATCTTGTTCATTCAGACATCGTTGGTTTGAGTTTGATATTGGTTATGTTTACATTAAAATCATGTCTTTCTTTGGTCTTGCTCAAATTAAAAATGTCTACAACTCAGCGACACTTAAGCAGGAATTATCGAAAAGAATGTCTGCACTTATTGAGGATGATCTTCGCTTCAAAAAACGTTGTGAGGAGCTTGCTCACGAATTAAATATCTCTTATCAGGAATTTAAAGCAAGACTTGAAGCCTATTGCCGTGGCGAGAAGGTGAAGCTTGAAAAATCTTGTGAAGATTTTATGGATGAAGTGATCAGAACTTTAAAGGCCAATCAAAGACTTCGTTTAAGTTATAACTAAAAAATCTCGTCTCTTTTTCTCGACCAGTTTTTATTCTTTAGCAGGGATATAAAATCTGGTCGGGGAATATAAACCCCACCAAAACTTTCCACGACTGGTGTCACCATCTGAGTATCTAGCCATTCAATATTTTTATCTTTGAGCCGACTTAATAGTGCATAGAGGCCAAGTTTTGAAGCATTGTCCTCTAAAGTGAACATTGATTCCCCTGAAATAAAATCCCCAATACAAACTCCATAAAGTCCAGCAATGAGCTTCTCTTTGTGCCAGACTTCCACTGAGTAGGCGTGCTCTCTTTTAAAAAGTCTTATATACCCTTGAATAATATCTTGAGTGATCCAAGTCGTTGATTGATGCTTTCTATAAACTTTTGAACAGTTATTGATAACGTCATCAAAGGCCTGATTAAAAGTGACTTGATAATCGTGTTTCTTCAAAAACTTTTGAAAAGATTTCGGGACATGCGTTTTATCTAAATATAAAACGCCTCTGGGATTTGGAGAAAACCAAGCAAGCGGATACTCATGAGAAATTGGCCAAGGAAAAATTCCATGTTTATAGGCCGTCAGAAGAGTGTCTTCATGCAAGTCTCCGCCGAGGGCCAGGAGTCCATCTTCATTGGCCGTATCTAGAGGAGGGAAAATAATTCTTCTCATCTCTTAAGAACTTGCAGAAGATTTTTGGCCAAGTCTCCTGCGACTTTGAGTGAGGAGTGTCGATCAATTTCGCTACACCCTTGAGGTGAGACAAAAGGGGCGACTTCCATTAAATCTGCTCCAGTGACTTCGAATTTTTGGGCCAGTAACTGAATCAATGAGACTGCTTCAATGGGGTTTAATCCCTGTGGCTCAGGCGTTCCAGTAGAGGATGCAAATTGAATATCAAGAGCATCAATATCAAAGCTAATATAGATTTCTTCGATGCCCATCTTGTTTAATTTTTTACAAATTTTATCAAAAGTTTTTTCGACACCCCATTCTTTAACTTCTTTGGCCCAAAACTGATCTACGCCCAGGTGAGATTTCCAAAAAGTTTTTGTCTTTCCGCTTGATCTAATACCGATCTGGATAAGGTGATCTGGGCCTGGTAGATCTGATAGAATTTGATAGGCCCAAGTTCCAAAACACAAATCAATGCCAAGGCGCCGATCAAGTAAGTCCGTATGAGCATCGAAATGAATGATCGCTGCTTTTTTCTTATTCGCTCTTGAGTTAAGCCAGTTGGTCACTAAGGGAAAGCTCGTGGAGTGGTCACCACCAAGACCTAAGATTTTCGCCTGAGGATATTTTTGATAGATTTTTTTTAGAGTGAGGTCAGCAATACTTAGAGGAGATACCGGAAGTTTATTATTTTTTCCGTAAAGCGCCTTACGACAATTTTTGATGGTCTCTTCATTAAGATAGCGATCATCTAAAAGGTGAGGGATGACTCTTACGTCTCCTAAGTCTTGATAATCTTTTTTTAATTCAACAATTTCTTCTCGAATTGCGAGAGGTCCCCAGTTGGCCCCACGTTGGATACCGCCTCCATTATCAGAAGGTATGCCGAGAATCATAGGCTTATCCTCATGGAGTGAGTGAAGAGATTTTTCCCAATGAGGCCGAGCTTTCAGAGCAGAGGAAGTTTTATAATAGGAGAAAAGTAACTTTTCTTTTTTGTCTTTGGCCGTTTGAACTGTATAAACTCCGTCTCCAGGTAAGGTGAGGAGTTGAGTTAGATATTTCAGATGAGCTCTCCTTGTATCCATTTATTCTGAAGTCTTTGTTGAGCGTATTTTTGCTCAAACCAAGTTAAATTCATTGTGACAAAATCCTTAATGACTTTCTCTTCGAAGCTTATGATCGCCTCATCCAGACCTGAGTAGACTCCTGCAATATGACTAGTTTTCCAGACCTGAGGGAAATTGACCCAATCGTTACCGAATGGCTCAGTTTCAAAAACATCCAGGAAAGCAAAAGCTTTCGAGTTCTGGAGTAGAAAATCCTTTAGGGCCTTTTCATCAATAATAGAGCCCCTGGCCCCATTGACTAAAACGAGTTCTGGATGGGCCTCTTTAAAAAAAGATTCATTCAGGAGGTGATGGCTTGAACTGTTGAGGCTACAGCAAATAAGAACAATTTTAAAATCTTTGATATCGAGTTCTTTCCATGTTTTGACCGCGCCTGATAGAAAGGGGTCTACGATTTTAACTCTGGCCCCAATCGCCGTTAAAATTTTTGAAAGTTGTTGCCCGATGTGGCCGCCTCCAAAAATGAGAATAGATTCATCTCTAATCAGTGAACGTTGCCAATGGCGACCTTTATCCCAGGCGAGATGACGAGGAAGATCTGTTAGGCCAGAAGTGAGGCAGGATAAATAGTATTCAACAACGGATTGGGATCTAATTTCATGGCCTACGATGACTGGAATATTCCACCACAACTCTTTCTCTTGATTAAAATGATCATAACCAGAATTTGAGTGAACGATGAGCTTGGTTTTCTTTAGAATTGAAGCGGGTATTTTGGCCAGTCTCGAGTGCGTATTCGTGATGAGGATAAGGTCTTCAAAAGTCGTCATCGGGTCAAACTCAGTAAAGCTGACTCCCGCGATTTGATTTAATCTAGACATCTCTAGTTGGGCGAAGTTTTCACCATGATAGGGAGATGTATTCAGTCTCATAACATTAAAGCTTTTCATTCTTTGAACCTAGCTTAAGTGGACCCAAAAGTGTATAAATGAAGTACTATGATAACTCTAAAATCTTCTCGTGAAATTGAAATCATGAAGGAGTCTTGCAAAATGGCTGCAAAGACTCTTCATTTTTTAGGAAAAAATCTTAAAGTGGGGATGAGTACCCAGGATATTAATGATATGTGTCATGCCTACACAATCAATCGCGGGGGAATACCGGCCACTTTAAATTATCACGGCTTTCCGGCCTCTTTATGTACCTCCCGTAATGAAGTTATTTGTCATGGTATCCCAAGTCCGAAAGATTTTTTAAAAAATGGCGATATCGTTAATCTAGATGTGACGACCATTTATAAAGGTTTTCATGGCGATACGAACGCTACATTTTTTATTGGTGATGTTAAACCTGAAGTCAAAAAGCTTGTTCAGGTCACCTATGATTGCCTGATGGCCGGTATTTCTGTTTGCAGACCAGGTGCCCGCCTTGGAGATATTGGGGCCGTGATTGAAGAGATGGCCCATGGTCATGGATACTCAGTTGTTCATGAATATTGTGGGCATGGTATCGGCCGTGTTTTTCATGAAGAGCCTCAAGTTACTCATTTTGGTAAAAAAGGCACAGGAATAGAAATGAGACCTGGGATGACTTTTACCATTGAGCCTATGATCAACCTTGGTAAGAGGCACTGTAGAGTTCTTGAAGATGGTTGGACTGTTGTAACAAAAGATAAATCTTGGTCTGCCCAATTTGAACATACGATATGTATCACTGAGGATGGTCATGAAATCATGACGACGTTTTCACCGCAAGATTGGACCGAGGAAGATGATAAAATTTAAAGACTATTTTAATGGCCTTTATTGCCAGCCTTTAGAATATCCTTCGGTTAAGGTTCAATCTCGTCATAAAAATACAACTCTTTTTTTAAAATTCAATTCTCAGGACATTTTAACTGAGGCTTCATACCAAGGTGAAATCAATCCCTGGCTTGGCTCATTATGTGGAATCATCCTCAAGAAAAATTTAAATGAACTCATTTCACTCACTTGTTATGAATGGAAAGAGGCTTTCAAGGATGATCAGTATTTTTGGGATCTTTATCAAGGTCTTGAGGATCAAATATTTTTTACTCCCTTAGAGTTATTGCATGCTGCCTTGGATATCTATCGTGGAAGAGATTATCAGTATGAAGACGCTGGAATGCTCGTTTGTCGATGTTTTGGTGTGCGAGAGAGAGATGTTTTAGCTTATTTACAATCAACACCTGATCCTTCGGTTAGTTCTTTAAGTGAAACAACTAAGGCGGCCATGGGATGCCGTTCTTGTCTTCCCCAATTAAAGCGATGGCTTCAACTTAAAACACTTTCAAGCGCTCAACATTATTTTAAAGAAAAGCCACGGGCCCAATGGTTGCTTGAAATTGATTATTTTTTAAGCTGCTACCCTCTGGCTTCAGATTGGAAAATGGAAGTAAAAAGTTTTCAGGGAGATCAGGTCGTAATCAGTTTCGATAAAGATATTTCTCAGATAGAGTTAGAGAAAACGGGTGAAGAACTTCAAGATTTTTTGTCCCGAGGTTTAGATCCAGATCTTAATTTCTTTTTGGCCCGTAGCTGACAATTTTTATAAGCCTCAGAATAATTTTTTAATTTATCAAAAATTTTTTTATCTCGGCCAGAGAAGATAGATTTGATATCGACATCCTCTTGAAGATGTTTAATGTCACTCATAAGTGAAGATATTTCAGGAATCTCTTCTTCTAAACATTTTGGAGTTGGTGCCAGTGCTTGAATTTGAGTCAAGAGATTAAGAAAAATTTCACTAGTGATCTCAATAAAATCTGAAATCATTCCTTGTGCCACTTCTCTTTGTGTTCCCGTAATCTCTCGAGGAACTTCAAAAATATTTTGGCCTTTTGTGAGGGCAAGCTCAAGAAGTCGCCAGGAAGGAGAGGCTGATTTACGGCAAATATCATCAAAGGCTTCGACTGAAAGTTCAGCTTTTGGAATTTGTATCATTTCAGAGATAAGGCGTTGGTTTAAATCATAAAGAGGGCCAGTTTCTTTTTTTAAATGAAATTTTTTCTCTTCTGCTCCAAGGCACTTAAGAAGTTCTCGTTCATTTTTTGCCGCTAAAGCAAAATGACTAGATAGGGTAATGATAATAATGACTAGGCATTTCATTCGTCTATTCTACCTTGAAATTCAGAAAAGATAAGACAGAAAATTCTTTAATCGCTATGATAATCGAATGAAAGAGATGACATTCATGGAACATCTAGAGGAATTAAGATTAAGGTTAATTAGAACCTTGATCATTCTCGTGGTTTCTTTTGGCATTTGTTATACCTATTCTTCCACCATCTCTGAGTTTTTGCTTGTTCCTTTACGTGAAGCCTTAGGGACTGAGGGTAAAGTTATTTTTACCGGTCTTTTTGATAAGGTTATGGCCGAGCTTCAGATGGCCCTCTGGTCAAGTATTTTCCTGGCAAGTCCATTGTGGTTCAGAGAAGTGTGGCTCTTCATTAAGCCAGGTCTTTATGAAAATGAAATTAAGGCCATTCGTCCTTTTATCGTGGTTGGATTTATCCTGTTTTTATGTGGAGTTGCTTTTGGCTACTACATTCTTTTCCCTTTCACTTTTAAGACATTACTCTCTTATGGTGTTGGTAATGTGGAAGCGATGTTGAGTTTACAGGATTACCTGCTTCTTGCTTCAAAAATCCTCGTTTTCTTAGGACTCATGTTTCAGTTACCCAATGTGATTCTTATTCTTGGCTTTATGGGACTCGTGACAAAATACTCTCTTCGTTCTTGGAGAAGATATATGGCCGTCATTTTCGCAGTGGCTTCTGCGATTATTACGCCTACCACTGATATTCTTAGTATGATGAGTGTCTGGATACCAATGATGGTTTTATATGAGATTGGAATTCTGGCCGTGGCCTGGATCGTTCATCCTTATTTAAGAAGAAAACATATGGGAGATGAAGCTTAAGAAGCTTCAAAGTCATAGTCATCGAGATCGATTTCATACACAACTTGCTGCTCTTCTTCTTCAGTGCCATTGTAAAGACTGTCTCTTTCACCAACAAAACAGATTCTTTCAGAGTTGAAATTCCAGTTATCAAATTCTCCATGAATCATCATTCCAGGTAAATATCTGTGGAATTCATGGATCATGGATTCGATTTGGGGAGCAATAAAATCTGAACCATCGGCTTTGGCGAGCCATCCAGTTAGTCTGACTTCAGCGCCGTAACAGGAGTACTGACAATAGGCGAGATCCACCATGTGCCTGTTGAGAATTCTTCGAACTTCTTTATTTGTTTCCATCCGGGAGAGTTTTCTCATGAGCTCTAGTCCTTGCTCCAAGAGGGAGCGGTTACTACAATTCTATATTAACCTATCGGAATACTCGGAATAAACTGGAGGCTTATTTTAAGGTTCTGTAATTTTAAATACTTAAGAGTTTTTCTATTGGTAAAGGACTGCCGCCCATTCCCTAGTTAGGGGAATGGGCAGGAATTGGTGGCACCCTTAGGCCTTATTCATGGCCAGGGCAACTTCTCGAACAACCTTCGAGGCAAAACATGAAGAATTACCAGTAGAGTCGAGCATCGGTGCTAGCTCAACCACATCAGCACCAATTAGATTTTTACGATTAAGAATTTTGAGGATTTTCATGAAACCATGCCAGTCCTCGCCACCAGCTTCTGGTGTTCCTGTTCCAGGAAAAAAGCCCGGATCAAAAAAATCTAAGTCCAGCGTAAGATAAATAGGACGATGATCTGGAATTTCTTCGAGCCACTCACAACACTCTTTGAGTGAAGTGGCGAGAGTTTTATTTTCCTTCATCCAGTTAAACTCTTCGCGAGGCCCAGATCTGATTCCATACTGGATCAACCGATTTTTGTCCGTAAAGTGATCGAGGACTCTACGAATAATTGAGGCATGTGAATATTTCTCCTCAAGGTATCCATCTCTAAGGTCAGTGTGAGCATCGAGATGAAGGAGAACGAGATCAGGATAATGCTTAAGATGGGTGACGATGGGGCCATAAGAAATAGAATGCTCTCCACCAATTGTGAGAAACTTGATTTCATCTTTTTTGAGATCCAGATCTTTAACCATCTCCATGAAAAAATCATTGGTGATATGCCACTTAGAAGGAAAAATAGGTAAATCCCCCATAGTGACGATATTGAAATCTTCGAAGTCTTTATCAAGGTAAGGAGAGTAGGTTTCAAGTCCAAATGAGGCTTCACGAATGGCTCCCGGAGCAAACCGGGCGCCTGGACGAAAACTTGTTGTTCCGTCAAAAGCAAAACCAATCAAATGCGTTGAATGCGAGAAAATCGCAGCCGCGTATTCTGTGCCGATAAATGCTTTGGCGTGCTCAAGTCCATCTACTTCTTTAATGAGTCGTGGTTCTTTCACGTCTTACTCCTGGCCGATCATTTTTTTGTGGAAATTAGAGATTGAGAAAGTCCCTTTATGCCAATCCATATTGTACCACTTTAGGGATCTTTGAATCTCATTCATTGATGTCATTTTGGCAGGATTAATATCGGTCGCTTTGTATTTCTTAGATGAAAAACCAAATGTCCAATAAACTCCTGGATAAATGAGCATCGGTGCATTGAAGGAATTCACGATAGGGAAAACCTTACGCATGTTTGAATAAATATTCTTAATACCCCATTCATCTAAGAAAGGATTTTCCGTCTGATTCATCATGATGCCATCTTCAGTGAGGGCATTATAAACATCAGAATAAAATTCATCAGTGAATAGACCCGAAGCAAAGTCCACCGGATCAGTAGAGTCTACAACAATAATATCATATTCATTTTTTGCTCTTTTGATGAAAGCAAAACCATCTTCAGGGAGAACACGGACTCGCTTATCAGAAAGGCCAGATGTGCAATCAGGGAAATAGATTTTTGAAACTTCAATCACTCTTTCATCAATTTCAACCAAATCTATGCGCTCAATGTCTTTATGCTTAACGAATTCTCTAACAACTCCGCCATCTCCTCCACCAATAATAAGAACTTTTTTACAGTTTCGGCTTACCATGTAAGGGATATGAGAGACGACTTCATGATAAACAAATTCATCTTTATCAGAGACCATAGTTTTACCATCGAGAAGGAGGAGTTTTCCTACAGAATCTGTTTCAACCACTTCAATTTTCTGAAAGGCAGACTGCTCTGAGTGAAGGTACTTATTGACCTTAAAGCCCATAGCGAAAGTGTTACGAAATGACTCTTCTATCATCCAATTTTCGACGTTCATAAGTCCCCTTTGAAATTTGGGGAATTTGTATCCCAAAACCATTAGATTTCCAAGCCCTCTTCACCGCTTTAGCGTAGACTTTTGCAGTGCAACTTTCCTATGATGGGGGAGGTAAATAGAGAAAGGGAAGTTTATGATTTTAGTCACTGGCGCGGCTGGTTTTATTGGAAGTGTAATCGTTAAAGAACTTAATGATAGGGGAGAGTCAGACCTTCTCATTTGTGACCATTTTGAGTCCGGTGACAAATGGAAAAACTTAAGAGGCTTGAAATACTCTCGCTTCATTCAGGTTGAGGATCTTTTTCAGGACTCCATATGGAAAAAAAAAGGTGCCTTAAAAGCCATTTATCATATGGGCGCCTGCTCAGATACCACTGAGCTTAATATGGATTTTCTTTATCAAAACAATACTGAATTTTCTAATCAACTCCTGACTCTTGCGGCCCATCTCGATATACCTATTGTTTATGCTTCAAGTGCTGCAACTTATGGTGCTGGAGAACAGGGGTACTTCGATGATCATGCAGGTATTCCTAAATTAAAACCTCTCAATAAATACGGTTATTCCAAGCAACTCACGGATGAGTGGATTTTAAAGCAAACCAAAAAGCCAAAGGTTTGGTTTGGCGTGAAGTTCTTTAATGTCTTTGGACCCCATGAGTACCATAAAGGAAAAATGAGTTCTGTTGTTTATCAGTCTTTTAATCAAATTAACGAAGTGGGTGAAGTGAAGCTCTTTAAATCTCACCGCCCTGACTATAAACATGGAGAGCAGCTCAGGGATTTCGTTTATGTTAAAGATGTGGTCAGGGCCATGATTGAGCTTATCGAAGCAGGAAAAAAGAAGCCAACGTTGTCTGGAATTTATAATTTGGGCACGGGTGAAGCGAGAAGTTTTCATGATCTCGTGAAGGCGACTTTTAAGGCCATGGAGAAAAAGCCAAAAATTATTTTTATCGATATGCCGATTGAACTTAGAAATCAGTACCAATATTTTACTCAAGCAGAGATGAATAAATTAAAGCGCGCCTTACCTAAATTTAAATTTATGAAGCTTGAAGATGCTGTGAGTGATTATGTTGGACAGCATCTTATGCAAGAGGCTTACCTCGTGGCGGCAAAGTGAAAGGGAAAAAGATAGATGGATTCAAGGCTGCTATTGAGATGCTTCAAGGCTTAGATCTTGCCGCTCAACAATCTCTTCTTTCTGATATTGCTCGGCGAGATCCTGAAATGGCGATTAAGCTTAAGCAGAATATGGTCACTTTTGATGACCTCCAATATCTGACAGTCGGGATGATGAAAAGACTACTTCAAGAGATTCAGCTTGATGATTTAGGTCTGGCCTTGCGTGGAGCGAATAAGGAAGTCACACAGCATCTTTTAAGTATGTTCTCCACTGGGATGAAGCGAGACATTGAGGATATCATGAAAGGTAAACCTCGAGCACTTTCAGAGGTCCTAGAGGCCCAGAAAAAAATTATGGATGTGGTTTTAAAATTGAGAGAAAAGGGTGAAATTGTTCTCTCAAAAGATAAGTCTGAGAAACTGGTTTAATGAAAGTTCTTCTATCTGGCTTTTCAAGTTTTTCACATCATACAGTCAATAGCTCTGAAGTTCTGGCCCTCCACTTGGCCAATAGAAAAATTCCAGGTCTTGAAACACGGTCATGCATACTGCCAGTGACTTTTAATGACTCTTTTGATGTCTTAAAAGATCAAATTGACTCATTTCAACCTGATGTGGTCATTTCACTTGGGTTGGCCGAGAAAAGAAGTGTGATCAGTTTGGAGAAAGTAGCACTCAATTATGTCGACTGCGAAATCCCAGATAACAGGGGAAGGCTTTTAAAAGATTCTCCCGTTTTAGCTTCTGCTCCAGCGGCTTATTTTTCAACTCTTCCTTTAAAAGAAATGCTTCAAGTCGAAACTCCATACCCCGTCGAAATCTCTTATTCAGCTGGCACTTATGTTTGTAATGACTTGATGTTTAGAATGCTCAATTATTTAAAAGATAAAAATATTCAAGCTGGTTTTATTCATGTTCCATTACTTAAAAATAATCAGGACATTATTTTAGATTCATTCCATTTGATGCTGAGTAAATTACTTCAAACTAAAAATACAAAATAGCTCAATTCCTCTTTGTTTGACTTCTGGTCATGGCACCCTTAGTAGATTTTACAAGTAGAATCATTCTCTTGTGTCAGAGAGGCCCTGACGACTTTTTTGCTAGGGCCCCTTCGACTCCAGTTAAGGCCAATGTGCCCCTTGGATAAGAGAGTCTTAAAGCAAGCTTAGGCTAACTCCCTAATAAATGTTTCGGTCAAAACTTGGCACGATTCATGCTCAAAGGCTCCCCGAGAGATGTAAAGGAACACTCAAGGATGAGTGATCCACCGGACAAATAGGATGTCACCTTTATGTCTCACCATGGATAGGTCGTCAGTTTCATGGATTGAAATTGACCAATTTTAGGGATGAATCAAAAATTTAAAGGAGCATGTATGGAAAAAGCAACGATTGAGCAATTTAAGAATCTTTTCCTTGAAATTCTTTCTGAAGAGGAAGTTTTTGAAGGCAAGCTTGCTCCTACATCTCTTGAAGGTGATGAGGTTGATATTGTCTCCCATGAAAAGGCCAATCAGATGGATTTTAGACTTAAGGCTCGGAATGCAATTTATTTAAATAAAGTAAGAAAATCCCTCCAAAAAATTGAAGAAGGGACTTTTGGAGAATGTGAGGAGTGCGGTGTTGAAATATCAACGCAACGACTTTTGGCCCGACCAACCGCTAATTTATGTATCAAGTGTAAGGAATCTGAGGAGAAGGCTGAAAATCAATTAATTAATAGAAATAGGGCTTCGAGCAAGGTTGGAAGAGTGCTCCCAATTGAGCACTTAGAGAAAGGTTTTCATAAAGACCAAACCGCAACTTCTGATTTTCACGTTAGCCACTTGGATTACCAGGATATTGTTGGTTAAGGTGTCTAATCATTTGTCACTCAATAGAGATTTTTCAAAAGCTAGTGATGAGAATGCTCTTTGGATTTAAGATGACCTCATACGAATCTTAACTTCAAGGAGTATTCATGAAAAAAATTATTTTTGCTATGGCGATCCTATCTACTTTTTCTGCTTGGGCTGAGACTTGTCAAATTAGAATTGAAAGAGATGGAATTGCATCGCAAGATATTTTGCATCGTGGAGAAGTTATGGTTGAAAAAGGTGCAAATTTTGGATTTGTAAGAAATCTAAAAGAAGATATATCACTTGATGAATGTATTAAGTTGGCCAATGAAGAAGGTGAACGTTTAACGAACCATGACAGTGTTGTTAAGGCCAAGTCTAAAATTACGATCCGCCATGCTTCGCTAGGGGGATCACCACTTAATCTTGAATTAAAACAATCAAAATAAAAATGAAAAAAAGGCCCGCGAAAGCGGGCCCTTTAAATTAGACAATAAATTGCGAAAGCTCTTGTACTAGCGACTGACTTCTTGCCACGAACTTTTCTTTGTCTTCTGAAGAAAGACCTTCAGATGAAAGAGAGGCGAGATCTTGAACATGATGACAAATTTTTTCGGCCAGATCTTTCTTCTCACCTTTTTCCCAAATCTTGAGTGCATTCTTAATTAAAGTATTTGATGGATTAATCACCAGTGTTTTCTTAATAGGCATTGAAAAGCCAGTGTTACCCATTGATTTAGTCATTTGCTGAAAACGTTTCATGTTCTCATCAACTTTAAAATAGGCACTTGAGGCAGCATTCTTAAGGTTTTTCACATCAACATCAAGCTTGGCCTCTAAGTCTTTATTATCTCCAACTAGAACCTGCTTAAAGAATTCTTTCACTTTGATATCATCTGCAGAAGTTGTCGATGACTCAAGCAAGTTTTCAATTTCTGAATCAATCGCCACAAACTTGAAAGACTTCTCTTCCTGCTTATGCATTTCTGCATGCTGCATGAAATGTGGATCGATATACTGATCAGTCTCGATAACGTGAATAGATTCCGCAAGAAGTTGCTTACGAAGCGATTCATCACTTTGATTTTTCTCAAAATAGACATACTTCTCTTTAAGCTTCTCTTTATAGCTCTCAGGAATGGAGTTCTGATATTCTTCAAAAGTCATAAGTTTATTTTCTGAATTTTTGAAAAGAACAAACTTTCTCATCATTTCATCAAATTTGGTGTCCTGCATACACCCATACTTCACAAACAGACCAATATCTTCCCAGGCCTTTTCAAATCTTTCTCTATCTGAGTTGAAAAGCTTTTTAAGAGATTCGCCCACTTTCTTAATAATGTAGTTTGAAATTTTCTTAATATTTGGATCACCTTGAAGCGCAGAACGTGAGACGTTGAGCGGGATATCCGTTGAATCGATCGCTCCTTTCAAAAGTCCTAAGAAGTCTGGAACAACATTTTTAACACTGTCTGAAACAAAAACTTGTTTGCAGTAGAGCTTGATACCATTTTCCTGAACTGGCTTATTCGTGTTTAACTTAGGAAAGTACAAGACTCCTTGGAGCGTAAAAGGATGGTCTACATTTAAATGCAACCAAAAGAGGGGCTCTTGATCCATTGGAAATTTTTTACGGTAAAATTCTTTATAGTCCTCATCTGTTAGAGTGGTTGGATCTTTTTTCCAGATAGGAGTTGTCTCGTTGATGATTTCTTCTTTCGCTTCTTTATCCTCAAGATTAAGAACTGAAATAGGATAAGGCATAAAATCACAATAACGCTCAAGAGTTTCTTTCAGTTTCCATTGATCTAAAAACTCTTCTGAATCCGAATTCAAGAAAAGTTTAATGACAGTCCCAATATCAGATTTTGTTGATTCACTAAATTCATAATCTGTATCACCAAGACAGGTCCATTTAGTGGCCATAGAGCCAGGATTCATAGAAAGAGATTCAACTTCAACTTTTTGGGCCACCATAAAGGCAGAGTAGAAACCTAATCCGAATTTACCAATGATTTCATCTTTGGCCGAGGTGTTCCCCATGTCCTTCATTTTTTGGACAAATTCTTCAGCACCAGAGAAGGCAAGTTGAGCAATATATTTTTCCACCTCTTGGTCTGTCATACCAAGGCCATTATCTTTAATGGTAATTGTTTTATTGGCCTTATCAATTTCGATGGCCACCTTACCTTCTGGAATCTCATAACCTTGAGAACGAGCAAGAGTCGCTCTTTTCGTGATGGCATCACAGGCATTGGAAACGAGTTCTCGGATAAAAATATCATGCTCCGAGTAAAGCCATTTTTTTATAATAGGAAAAATATCGTTAGTTTTAACTGAAATCGATCCTTTACGGGTAGTCATTGAGGCCTCCAAGCATTGAAAATTAAGGGGATCTTGTCATTTAGCGTAATAATCCACTACAAATGTGGTCACGAATTTAAAACCGTCAAGGGTCGTTTTTCATGTCGAATGAGATTTTACCACTTTTTATTCTTACCACTGGTGGCACGATTGAGAAGATTTATGATGAATTTGAAGGTTCTCTTCAAAATAAAGATACCATCGTTAAAAATAAAATTCTCCAAAAGCTAAGACTTCCTTATACCGAGATTCAGGTTAAGCAGATCATGGCCAAAGATTCTCTTTATATGGACGATAAAGATCGTGCCTCGATTTTAGACTCCATTAAGACTTATTCCCGATTTGGAAATCCTATTGTGGTTCTGCATGGAACAGATACGATGGATTTAACTTCTAAATATTGCTTTGAAAATTTTAAAGAAATTTCAGTCCCTGTGGTCTTTACAGGAGCGATGAAGCCGCTAGGCTTTGATGATTCCGATGCTGCTCAAAATGTGATTGAAGCGATCTTCGCTGCTCGTGTGATGGCGCCTGGTTATTATGTGACTTTTCATGGAAAACTGTTTACCGTTCCTTATTTGAGAAAAAATAAAGAGCGGGGAACGTTTGAGGAGATTTAGATGAAATATTTTCTAACTTTATTTTGTCTCATGATGACTCAATCTGCTTTGGCCTGGGGACCAACAGGACACCGAGTGGTGGGTGAGGTTGCAGCTCAGTATTTAAATAGCAAGACTCTAAAAAAAGTTGAGGCCATACTTGAAGGGCAAAGCTTGGCACGAGTTTCAACTTGGTCAGATGAAATCAAATCTGATCCTCAAAATTATCAACATACTTTTAATTGGCATTACACCACATGGGCCACCGATGATCATGACCATTCAGAGCATCAAGAGACGGCTTCAACGGGTTTTTTATTAAAATCCATCCGCGAGCAATTAGATGTTTTAAAAGATCGCAAAGCCTCTCGTGAAAAAAAGGAATTTGCGTTGAAATTTATTGTCCATCTGGTTGGAGATCTTCATATGCCTTTGCATGTAGGAACAGGATCAGATCAGGGAGGAAATTTTTGTAAAGTGACGTTCATGGGAAGACCGACAAACCTCCACGCTCTTTGGGATGAGGGAATGATTTCATTTGCAGCTCTTAGTTTCACGGAGCTCGCTCGTTTTGTGACTGAAGATAAATCTCAAGCCGACATTAAGCTTGCTCGCCAAGGGACAATGATTGATTGGGCCCTCGAATCCAAAAAGATAGTTCCCACGCTGTATCCAACTGAAGTCGTGACATCTACCACTCCAGTTTCAATAAAAACTTACTGTAAAAAAGATGTTCTTCCTGAAGAGATGCCTCATCTTTCTTACGAATATACTTACCGCTTTATGCCGGTACTCAATCAGCGCTTGTTTGAAGGGGGAATCCGATTGGCGAAACTTTTGAACGAAAATCTCAAATAGTGCCAGTAATTTTAGTCGGACTGTGAACCTGAATCTTCTTGTCGGTTAAGATAAGTATTCAAAAATACGTTATGTATGGGGAACGAATGTCACCTCCTATGAGTCAATGGGATAATCATTTAAGGATTTTAAATATTTACTCCGATAGGTCAGGTGAGGATCAAGGATTATGGTCTATTCACATTTAGGGAAGAAAACTCTCAGCTTTATTTTGAGCATGTCATTTGCTCTTACTAGTTGTTTACCTTCTGACATTCCATCTTCTCGCCAGCAATTAGCGAATAATGCCGTTCCCTATGGAGAAAGTACATCTGGCGTGGGAGCTGGTGCGACGACAAGTGGCTCTACAAGTGGAGCGGGCACATCTTTATTACCCAAAGTAGAAATAAGACATTTAATTGAGCCAAATTTATCTGCTGTGCAAACTTATTCATCTGGAACAGGTTACGCTGGTGGTGGAAGTTATGTGCGCAAACTGACATTACCAAAAAACTTTCAAGGAAAGCTTTATCTCGCTGGTATTAATATTGGAACTCTCACTGACAGGATTGTGAAAGTTAGACTCAAATTCGGTGTTGGCCGAGACCCTGTTACAATTCCAGCAACTGTTGTTCAGGCCCCTGGTATTACTCCACAAACAAATATTAATGTTCTTGTTATGGATATGCGTTCAGAGCCTCTTAGAAATATCCGGCTCACTTATGATCTCTTTGATTATAACGAGTACACTTCATCACAGACTCCTGTTCAGGACAATAGAAACACGGGGCTATATTGTCGAGGTCTTCGAGTTGAAGATGATCCAACATTTACCGGCGTTGGCCAGTGTGATGGTGCTCAATCTGGTGAAGAGTGTCTTTATGCTTACGCTAAAGTCTTAGATCAGGGCTTAGTAAAAGAAGTCGTGAATGGGACTTCAACTGTTTTAGTTCCTCAAACTCCATCAATCCCACAGGTCAAAAGTATTGTCGGAAGTTCTTATTATCAAGACTACATGGCGCAAGTTTTAAAAAAGCCACTTGCTGATAGTTCGAATGGCCCTTTTAAATTGAGTGAAGTGGCCGTTCCCTTAAATTCTTCAGATTCAATCAATCTAAATTTCTTACTCTCAGCAGCGCCTTTTACTCTTGATTGGACTGCCAAGACCATCAATTCAACACAGTATCACTACCGCGGCCCCTATAGAATTGTGAATAAAGACGAATGGCATTTTAAATTCTCTGATCTTGTCGGTGTTAATAAATTATTCCGTTCAAGCCGTCCCTACACAGGTCCACAAATAGCTGTGCCTGAAAATAATACGGTTTATTATGGGTCCTATTTATTTCCTCTTGCGACCCAGCTTGATTTGTCGGCCAACGTTTCACATTTGAGTTCCGCCACTTGGGATGGTGATCGAAGTGAAACAGCTCTGGCCGCTCCTGGTAAAACATTGTGGATGGATGGATCAAACGCTCGTGCGCAAAGTAAAAATAGCGATCTCGAACATATTGGATCTTGTAATGTCACTTCGAGTATCGAAATCATTGCTAAAGATAACAACAATAATGAATATGTGATCGCTCTTTCTAAGGACGTAAAACTCCAGCTCGTTCGTCCAATTCTACACTACACTGACTCTGGGAATGATGTTCTTTATTCAAATTTTAAGACATGTTCATCTAACGCAAGTTGTGGTGGAAATGAATGCTGTTTCAATAATCGTTGTTGGGATCAGACTCTCGTTTCTCAATGTTTTGATAATTCAAACATTCAGGGAAATAAAGACATTGGCGACAGCTGTTTAACAGATCTAGATTGCAGCAGTTTGTGTTGTAATCGAACGACTGGCATGTGTTCCCCTCATAATACGGTTCTGAATCCGGCCGTTTTCTGTAGTAAACCGATTGGGGATTTCTGTATTGCTAAAGAATGGTGCCAGAAAACACCTGTGGTGAAGTGTCTGATAGTTAAAACAGGGACTGATGCCCTAGGGAATGTAACCTGTCGTCAACAGTGCTACACCACTAATGAGTACGGTGATTGTAAGAACGGTATTTGCATGGCCCCATTTCAGGAAGCGATTCCGACCTTTGATCCTAATGATCCCAATGCCTGCGACAATGCTGTGCCAGCTCCTAACTTTTAATGATTGATCCTCAAGACCTTCCTGAGGCATAATGAGACCTTGAGGAGTATTCTTTATATGTCTTTACCTATGACTGACGATTTTATTTTAGATCACATTGCCATCGCTGTGAAAAATATTGAGTCGACAAAAAAAATCTATCAAGATTTTGGTCTTAAATTTTCTGATGAGATTGAGGAAGTCAAAGAGCAAAAGGTTTTTACGGCCTTCGCACAAATAGATCAAAATGCTCATATTGAACTTTTAGAACCAACTTCAGATGAGTCAACAATCCATAAATTTATAGAATCAAAAGGTGAAGGTATTCATCACCTTTGTTTTAAAGTTCCCGATGTTAAATCAAAAACAACTGAGCTGACCGCGAAAGGTTATAAATTTATTTATTCAGAGCCTAGGATTGGTGCTGGGGGTTGTCTTGTGAATTTTATTCATCCAAAATCCACTGGTGGTATTCTCATAGAGATTTCTCAGAGGCCCGTATGAACCAATATCAGTTTAGTGCACCTCCTCTCACAAAAATTAATAAATTTATTATTTTAAGCACTGGAATCTGTTTTCTTCTATATTCAATATTAAAAGCAGTTGGTGCATTTAATCTTGTCTCATTACTTGGTCTGTCTGGATCAGGCCTTATGAGTGGTTTTATTTTTCAATTAGTGACTTATCCCTTCATGGAAACTCAGTTGATGGGATTCATTTTTAACTCTTTGGTGGTTTGGTTTATTGGCTCTGAATTAGAAGCCCAGTGGGGTCGTAAAGTTTATCTGCGATTTTTACTCATTAATCTCATTGTTGTTGGTCTTATATTTGTTCTTATTAATACGGTCTTTTTCTTTGGAACAGGTTACTACTCAACTCCACTGCACGGCCTGAATGGAATCAACTTTGCCATGCTGATGGCCTATGCTCTCCTTTATCCTGATCGTCAGATGTCTTTAATGATGATTTTTCCTATGCGTGCCCGTACATTTTGCTGGATCCTGGCCGGTATAGAGGCTTATATGGCGCTTTTTTCTGGTCTGACTAGCTCTTGGGCCCATCTTTTGGCCATGGGAGTAACGTACCTCATCATTAAATTTCAGAACCGCCCTTTAATCAGCAAGGCCCTTCATTCTGAGTTTGAGAAAAAGAAGCGAAGCAAAAATCATCTCTACGTCGTGAAAGATGAAGATCAGAAGCCACCAAAATTCTGGCAGTGAGCGTTAATTCTTGCCTATGTGGATCATGAAGTGGTAGAAAGAGTTTCGTTTAAAAGTGAGGACTTATGAAATTAAGATTGGCCCTTGAAGAAAAATTAATGGATGCTCGCCTACGTGACCGCCTTCTTGCTGAAGGAAAAATCACTAAGGAAGAAGTAAAAAAATACTTAGATAGCTTAACTGATGAATCTAAGAATGCAGTTTCTCTTGATCATGAAGAGACAAAAACTATTCAGTAATTACTGAACAACAAATCCTGAAAAGTAGATTTGCTTCACAACAGGTTGACCAAGTTTTGTGTTAACCTGTTTTTTTATTTTATTCTCTAAGAGTATCTTCCCAGAGAGTGTGTCTAGTTCATCCGGTACAAGATGGGAAGCCACTTCAATCACGACATCTTTAAAAATATACTCATTGGCCTTAATGATTTCTGCTTGAGCATTATCAAAGGGGAGGATGTTCATTTCAACATCTAGGTAACGAAGCCGAGATTCTTTTGAGTGAAGGTTCACAACGAATTTTTTCATTGGTACAGGCTTCACTTGAGCTTTCTCAAGGGCTTCGGCCTTTAACTTTTCTTCTTCGGCTACTTGGTTTGTTGGCTCTGGCTTAATAATTTTATGAGAGTAAAAGACAAGACCAGCTCCGGCCAAAACAACCACGAGATTTATAAGTACAAGAATATTTTGAAGCTTTCCCATAGGGATATGATAGCACGGGGCCAGAAAGTCGCAACGAGAAAGGGGCCCTAAGGCCCCTTTCTAAAACAGTCAGCTTATAGGTATTTATCTAATTGTAGGGGAGTAAAAGGAAGCTCTAGATCTCTGGCCACTTGTTCATAGACAAGTTTTCCTTTGTAGATGTTTACGCCAAGTCTTAGGGCCTTATCTTTCATGATAGCTTTATCAATACCCATTTGAGCGATCATTCGGGCATATTTAAGAGTGACATTTGTGAGAGCAAATGTTGAAGTTCTGGCCACAGCACCAGGCATATTGGCCACACAGTAATGAACAACTCCATCAACAACAAAAGTCGGATTCTCGTGAGTTGTAGGCTTACATGTTTCAATACACCCGCCCTGATCAACAGCGATATCAACAACGACTGAACCTTTTTGCATTTTAGAGATCATTTCACGCGTAACAAGTTTTGGGGCCTTAGCACCTGGAACTAGAACTGCACCAATCACAAGATCAGAGTGAACAACAGAATCCTCAATATTTTGTGAGTTTGAGAAAATAGTGTGAACTTTATTTTCGAAAAGTTGATCAAGTTCAGCTAAACGCTTAGTAGACAGATCGATAAGTGTAACGTCAGCCCCCATGCCTACGGCCATTTGGGCCGCATTTGTTCCTGCAATACCACAACCAATAATAGTGACTTTTGCACGTCGAACACCTGGAACACCACCAAGAAGAATTCCTTTTCCACCTTTATCTAATTGAAGATAAGTCGCACCAACTTGGACTGACATACGCCCAGCAACTTCAGACATTGGAACGAGGAGAGGAAGGGAATTGTCATCCAGTTGAATTGTCTCATAAGCAACACAAGTGGCACCAGACTTCATTAGACCTTCAGTCTGAGGTTTATCGGCCGCAAGGTGAAGATAGGTATAAAGGACATGATGAGGTTTAAGAAGAGCAATTTCATTAGGCTGAGGTTCTTTAACCTTGATGATCATTTCGCCAATAGCGAAAGCATCTTCAAGTGTTGGAACAATTTTAGCTCCGGCCTTGATATATTCCTCATCAGAAATACCAATCCCCATACCAGCATTATGTTGGACATAAACTTCATGCCCATCTTGAACAAGTTGACGAGCACCGCTAGGAACGAGTCCAACACGGTTTTCATTGTTTTTAATTTCTTTAGGTACAGCAATTTTCATTTCAGCTCTCCTGATGGAACGAATTTAAAAATATTTTTGTGCTATTTTACTAGCTTTTTGGTCTTAAGAATAGAAAAAGCTCGTATCATTTTGGGCTTAGTACCTGAGTGTCGGGCTCAGACCTCATTTATTCATTGGGCCAAGAGATCCTTTCGTTGGCAAATCCAGCAAGCACAACCTAAAATAGGTGCACTGATAACTGTACTTTGATTAGATTTTTTCATCACTGAGGATGTTTGTATGAAATTTTGGTTTATGCTCTTCGTAATATTTTCTGGTTGTTCCTCAAAAGACCCTGCAAAAAATCTATCTTCCTCTCACCTGAAACTCAATGTCAGTGAGATTAAACTTGATAATGGACTGACTGCTCTTGTGGTTCCCAATTCAAAGCTTCCCATCTTTTCGATTCAAATCTTTTATAAAGTGGGTGGAAAAAATGAAGTTCCAGGAATTACTGGGGCCTCTCATTTTCTCGAACATATGATGTTTAAAGGGGCAAAAAAGTACGGTAAAAATACAATTGATTTTATTATCGAGGGTAGCGGCGGATCAACCAATGCCTATACCACAAATGATCAAACTGTTTACTACGAAAATTTACCAACTTCGGAATTAGAAAAAATTCTAGATATTGAAGCTGATCGAATGGAGAATCTACTCCTTGATGTAGATGATTTCAATAAAGAAAGACAAGTTGTCCTAGAAGAAAGAAAAATGCGCTATGAGAATTCTCCAAGAGGTCAATTATATCTTGAGCTGATGCAGAGTCTATATGTGGGTACACCTTATGGAAGATCTGTGATTGGTGATATCCCTGATTTAAAATCAGTTTCAAGAGAGCAAATCCATCAGTATTTTAAAAAGTTCTATGCTCCAAATAATGCAGTGATTATTTTGGCCGGAGATGTTTCGGTAGGGCAGGCGAAAAAATTAATCCAAGAGAAATTTGGGAAAATTCCATCATCTCCTTCAGTTGAAAAGGCTCACCAAGAACTTCTTGATAAAGATTTTGAGCCTAAAATTAAAGGTCATCAGTTTATTTCAAAAAAAGGTGAATCTCCAAATCCACTTTTTATGTTGGCATTTCCAACTTATAAGGCCGGTCACATAAAAGGATATGCCCTTGATGTTTTGGCGACAATTATCGGATCTGGTAAGAGTGGTTCACTTATTAATTCTTACGTTTTAATTGATAAACCTGTTGCAACTTCGGTCTATGCTGCTCATCAGTCTCTCGAAAAGTCAGGTTTCTTTTTTATTGGCGGTGAATTAGTTAAGGGAGTTAAACTTAAAGAATTTGATAACGACTTATTAAAAAAGATATCTGGGTACTGTGATTCAGAGATTACAGAAAGAAATATTCAAAAAGTAAAAAATAACTATCTCTCTGGTCTCTATAGTGGCCTTGATACAAATGCTGGTCTTGCTTCTTTCTTAGGAGAGCGCCAACTTCTCTTTGGTGACTGGAAGTTTTATAAAGAAGAACTTGAGTTGTACGAAAAAGTAAATGTTGAAGATGTTAAAAATGTTTGTCGTGAAGTCTTGAGTAAACCAAGTCTTTTTATTTCTGTCTGGAATATGCATAAGTGAGAAAAAAAATGAAAATAATATTTAGTCTTAGTATCCTTCTGATTTCAATCCAATTAAGAGCAAATTCCTTTCTTGATTCAGTAAAAAGAGAGAATTGGAATGGTATGGAAGTTGTCTGGTTAGAAGACAATAAGTTTCCAACTTTTACGGCCATGTTTTATTTTGAAGATGGTGCTATTAATGATCCATTTCCAGGTGTTATGCAGGCCACATTAGACCAACTAACATCAGGTACTCAGAAAGAATCACAAAAAGAGATTGCTGACTTCTTTGATTTCTATGGCGCAAAAATTCGAAGTTCTGTGACCCATGAGTACAATGTTTTTACAGTGGGTGCCCTCACTAAAGATCTCTCACCTGTCATGGGGAAAGTCTGTGAACTTTTCAAGGAAGCTCAGTATCCCGATAAAGAAATGAAGTCATATGTGAGCCGTTCAAAAAGTCAGCTGAAAAACTTAGTTACCTCTCACGCTTCTTTGGCCGATAGAGTCTTTAGAAAAGTCTCACTTGAAAATACTCCTTTTGAGAGTCCTGCTGAAGGAAATCTTAAATCTTTTGACAAGCTCACAAGCACTTTACTTAAAGAGAGGTTGGGCCAACTGAATCAATCTAAGAAAAGATTATACATTACAGGGCCCTCTGACGCTCTTAAGATGAAAAATATTATTTTAAAGCAGTGTCCTTGGATATCAGAGCGTGGTCACTCAAGCTTAGAAATAAAAAAGCCTTCTTCCCAATCTGCTATTTATCTCGTTCCTGTTCCGGGAGCGAATCAAGCTCAAATTAGAATTGGTCGCTACATGACTAAATCTGAGACTAAAGATAAGAATGATCAATTGGCGTTTATGTCGGGATATCTTGGAGGTGGTTTTACATCAAAATTAGTTCAAGAATTAAGAGTTAAAAGAGGGCTTACATACTCTGCTGGTGCCTACGTCTCTATACAAAAAGATTATGGGCGAACTGGACTTATGACTTTTTCAAAAAATGAAACTGCTGCAGAAGTGATCTCGCTTATAAGAGATATCTTTCAGGATATTGCCAATGGAAAAATTTCTGAAAAAGAGTTTAAGCATCAGCAAGGTCATCAAATTGGTGGATTTGCATTTGGATTTGAAGAAGGGCAAGCCTTTTTAACTCAGCTCATGGTTTATGATCATCAAGGCAGAAAGCTTCAAGAGCTCGTTGAATTTCCAAAAACAATTTCTCAATTAACTCCGCAAAGTCTTTCTCAAATAAGTCTTGAAGCACTATCTTGGGATAAACTTACCATTGTTGTTGTCGGTGATAAGTCTTTGGAGAAAAGCCTTTCTCGAATTCGTCCTGTAAGAGTTTTAAATTTTGAAGATTTTCTGTAATTAATTTTCTTGAGAACTGGCCGTCATCTCAACGATGGCGCCAGGATAAATAACAAGACGAGCGGACTTTATAGAGCCTGTGACATGAGCACTTGATCGAATTGAAACAAGGCCAGAGCAGGTGATATCACCTTCAACTTCTCCAAATATTTCAAGATCAATGGCCTGAATTTTTCCTTTAACGAAGCTGCCTCTTTCCAAAATGAGCTTTCCGTTATCTTTGACCTCAATATTCCCCTCAATTTCAGAGGTAATAATTCCATCGCCGGTTAATGTAAGATCACCTTTAATTTTTGAATTAGTGCCTAGGACATTATAATTGAACTTTTTAAAATCATGGTCATTCATCTTATTTGCCTTGAACTGGGTAAGGATCGCTTTCTTTGATAAGGAGTAGATCACCTTCTCTCGAAAAGATATAGACTATAAATTTAACCGTATCCCCAGTTGGTTTAGTTCCAAACTCAGCATTTGTAGGTCTTAGCCTAGAGACTGCGAAAGGCTCTCCTTGTGAAAACTTAATACCCTCTTTAAGAGAATCAGCTGCAGCTTCGGGGTAAGCTGTGAGTCCAGATTTTGAGAGCATGAACACGACAACATGCCCAGCGACCCTATTTTCAGGATTTGTGCTTATGATTTGAAACTTTAAATTTGTCTTTTCAGCTGTAGAGATAAATTCAAATTGATCAAGAGTGACCTTCTTTTCATTGAGCAGGTTTTGCATCCCATAGGGTCTTAAAATGCCCATTAAATAGATATCGTCTTGAGTCGTATCTGAGGATTTTTGCCCTGATAGCTTCTCTTGGAGTTGCGTATTACTTTGCTTAAGAATCTTAATTTCAGATTCCATTTCAGTTATCTTGGAATCGTCGTAGTTCATCACAGAGGGCATTTTTGGACTTGGGGCATTTTTTATACTAGGTGTAAGCAAGAGTCCGATGAGGACGAGCAAAGTCAGACCAATCATCGTTGGGGCCACAATAAAAAGTGTTCTTACAAATTTTTTAGAAAATTTAAGGTAGCGCGGTGGTAAAGGAGCATCGTAGATGACGATAGATACTTCTTCACCATTATTCTGTATGGAATCTTTCATTTATTAATCTTTGAAAAAACGCTTTGCCGGCTTAAAAGCATTATTGGAGTGGGAAGTTTTAGACCACAGCTCTCCAACAATTTTCCAATCGTAATTAGCATCTTTTTTTAGATAAAGTGTTTTTTTACCAATGTCATTAATGACTGTTGAACGATAGTCCTGCTGAAGATGGACCACTGCATACTCTTGATTTGACATGATTGAAATAAAGTCAACTTTTATAGAAGGTGAGTCAGGTCTAGAAAAGACAGCCTTTTTATAAGTTTTATAAGACTGGTAATTCCCTTTACTCTTGTCATAAAAATGAAGGGGATCATAACTTGAAATATAAGTTTCAAAATCTTTCGTTTGCCAAGCGCGGGCCCATTTTGAAACGGCTTCACTTATTTCTTTACGATTTCTCTCCCAAGTCTTCTTTGAAAGATAAAGCACATCTTGAACAACGATAATAGGAGTATGCTCTAGTTCAATATATTGAGAAACTTCTTTAAGGTCAGCATTTTGAAGAACAACACAGCCCCGTGAATCTAGACCTTTTGAAATTCTGGAGTCGTCATCAGTTGAGTGTAGCCAAATTCCTCCACCAGTCTTTCCTTCTCTTTGATCAATAAAGTTTGGATAATCCATAGGGAAGGCGCCACTTCCATAGATTTCAGCATACTTACCATGTCTTTTGAGAAGCTCCTGCTGCGAGAGAAATTCATAAATGGTATAGATCCCTTCAGGAGTTTTATGATCACCGTTCATGACCTTATCACCCTTGAATTTACCAGTTGCCGTATTGAATGTTTTAACCAGCACAGGTGATGAACCACCATTTTGAAAAAGATGGAGTTGGTGAGTTGCCTTTTCAACCAAGATGACATGATGGGCATACTTATCATCCATCATTAAAATGTTGGATGGTAAGAACTCGTTAGCACTCGCTATTCCGATAAAAAAAGTCAGAATAAGTGTCAGTGACATTACTCTTTTCAAGCAGCCTCCCTCTCGTAGAACCCTTTAATTGTATTATGCTCAGAGTGAGGAATCAACAGAACTTTGATTAATCTCAGCCTGCAATCTTTGCCGGAACTGCCATCCTTTCTTTTACTAAGTTATCATAATCTATAGGAAATATTGGAATTTTAGAAATTATGGAAAAACTAAAAAGTGGTTCTGTTCAAGTTGTAGCTCAAAAAAAGCTGGAAGATTTTTTTAATCATCCGGTTAACCAAGAAATTAATGAAATTTTTCAAGACGTTTTCGGGCAGGAAAAGGCAAAAGTGAATTGGCAGAGTGCCAGTAGCTTGGCCAGCGATACTTCTTCAGCAGAGTTAGATTCAGGAGATTCTATGACTGATAAAGATCAAGAACTTTCACTAGATGATTTAGGAGATTTAGAAATTGACTCTAATTCAAGTCAGGAGCCTCCCAGTTTTGAGGAAGAAGGCTTCGAATTATCATTAGATAGTACCTCTGATTTAGATCTTGCTGCCCCTGATGAATTGCCGCCTGATCAGAGCGATTTAGATGAGGGAATGGATTTCAGTCTAGATGAATCCATTGAAGATGCTCACGATACCGTTTCAAATACTAATAGTTTGACTGATCTTGAAGATGATATTCCTCCACTCGATTTTGGGGCCTCTGAGAGTGTAGAAGCTGACATGTCAAAAGAGACTATGGATAAGCTGAAAGAAATTGACGCACTGATGGATTTAGATGCCTCTCAGGCAAGTATTCAGCTAAGCGATGAGCTTGCTCTTGGCGGTGATGAGCTTGCTCTTGGTGGCGATGATCTCGCTCTTGGTGGCGATGATCTCGCTCTTGGTGGCGATGATCTCGCTCTTGGTGGCGATGATCTCG
>JAIYBW010000009.1 GCA_027488375.1 Pseudomonadota bacterium | reverse complement strand
TGACTTTAACCGTTTGGACTTAGGACTAACTCAAATGTTTAAAGAAACATTTGTTTACAATACAAAACGAGATGGGAAAGTAGAACTTGATGGAAGAGAGTATTTCTTTAAAAAAAAGGAATTTCCCAAAGATCACCTAGATGAATATCTTTTTGTTGATTTTTTTAACAACATTGAAAAACTGGGCGAAAACCGAGAGATGTTGCTTGCTACATTCGAAAGGAAATGGCGGGCCAGAGCATGGCCAGTAGATTACGATATCATTTATAAATTCGCCCTAAAATATGGCAAGTCTTGGGTAAAAAAATATTTTAAACACTTGAAAGGTCATAATGAAATTTCTTCACGAAAATAACAGATTTGAAGATGTCCTAAATATTGTTGCTAGGGATATGAAAATTAGCATCCCTTTTGTTGAAAAAGACTATTGGATTATGCATTCACTATATGGACTGCAACAGCAAAAATTTGATTTTTATCTTAAGGGTGGAACTTCATTATCAAAAGCATTTGCTGCTATCGATCGATTTTCTGAAGATTTAGATATCATGATAATTCCACCAGATAGTATGAAAGTAATGTTTGGTAAAAATCATGATAAAGACATTCATAGACAATCTAGAAAAGACTATTTTGACTGGTTAGTAAAAAATATTTCTATTAATGGTATCACTCAAGTCGCTTACGATGAGCTTCTTAGTACTGATGGTAAATATAGAAACGCTGACATTAGGCTAAAATATGCAATGGTTGATAGAGTTCCTACCAAATTAAAAGAAGGCATCCTTCTTGAAGTTGGTTTTGACCAGGTAGATCCATTTACTAGTAAAGATGTATCCTCTTGGGCCTATGATTTTGCTAAAATATCAGGAATGGAAATTATAGATAACCGTGCTATTGGAGTTCGCTGCTATAATCCTGAATACACTTTTGTTGAAAAACTAAGCGCAATTTCTAAGAAATTTCGCCAATACCAAGAAACAGGTCAAAAAGATCGAAACTTCATGCGCCACTACTACGACATCTTTATGCTCTTAAAGCGCCCTGATGTTTTGAGGTTTTTAGGCTCAGAAAAATACATCGAGCATAAAACCAAAAAATTTGGGCCGAAAGATGAATTTGATCTCACTAAAAATGAAGCATTCATTATATCGGATAAAGCAACAATGGATTTCTTCACTAAAGAGCACAACTTGAATGCTTCTTTACACTACGATCAAAAATTTCCATCGTTTGAAGAAATAATTCAGGGACTAGGTAAGCATCTATCAAAAATGTAAGTTGGCACTAGGAACATGATCCAAGCGAGATAGAAAATCTATCTCGTAGTAAACAGCGCAAAAGAGATATTGAGATCGTAGTAAACAGAGTAAAGCTAAAATTTAAATCGTAGTGAACCTGTGTAAAATAAAATCATCACAGTGAATCAGACGAATCATCGTAGTGAAGAGTAAAATTAATCGTAGTAAATGAGTTATGAATTCGTAGTGAACGCCGTAATTCATTCGTAGTAAATAATGAAAATTCATCGTAGTAGATAACGTAAAAACTTCTAAGTTTATGATTTAAAAAGGGAATTTTAAATCTTGGAAATCTCCTCTGTATTGTACTGTATTGTTGTAAATTAAATTACTAACAATACAAGAGCAGGGAACCAACGGGATCAAACGCCTTTTAAATCAAAAAAATCAATCCAGGCACACATTACAACAGGACTAGTTAAAAAATGAGTTCTGGGCCTAATTAGAAGCACTTAAGCTCATTTATTGTGTCAGGCCTAAAAGAGATTAATTTATCTCAATTAAAAAGGATTCAAAGAAAATCGTCAAAATTACGTCATCTACTACGACAGGAATCCTCAATCCCAGATCCTCTCATAGTAAACAACGTAAAAATCCCTTCCATTAGTCATCTTGTCGTAGTGAATACAGCAATTCATAGAAATCGATCGTAGTAAACGAAGTATTTCCTAATTAAGAGACAAATTTGATTGGCTTTTTGCCTTAGATTCACGTGTTCACTACGACTAATAAGTTATCAAACCGTCATAAAGGGGAGGAGATCTGGGTTTTTACAGTGTTTACTACGACACATAACCAGAAACGAATAAGTGATCGTAGTAAACAAAGGAGATTCTAGCTAAAAGCCTCATTGGGTCGTAGTGAATTAAGAAAATTATTTTTTCGTAGTAAACGCAGGGGAATTTTAAAATTTAAACTGCCCCTATCGTAGTAAACAGAGTAAAAAGAAAAATCTATCTTATTAAAATAATGAAATAATTTTATTTATCACAGTAAACGGAGAAATCATCTAAGCTGGCCGCCCCTATTTCGTAGTAGAAAAAGTAAAATCCATTTTCGTAGTAAATGGAGTAAAAGTAGTGGCCAAGAGTTCTTATGTTGTGCAGAATTTAATAAGAGTCATTAAATTTCTTCTGCATAAGGGATTGTATGGAAACGATCACTACTGAACTTGCCTCAATTAATGAGATTAAGGACATCGACTATAGTCTCCTTAAAGATTTGAGCATTGAAATTAATTTCGGTCTTGCGATGGGGTTTAGCTCAAGAAACACGAAAGATCCAAAACCAAGAAAAGTAGTGGTTAAAACATGCTCTCCAGATGGTTCGTACGCATTCCTAGAGATGGAATCAGTTTCTCCAAAGGGTGTTTTAGGTAGCCTTGATACAGATGTTCTCAATGCCCTCATTACAATTGCCTCGGAACAACAAGAAAGTAATCCAAGTGTTAGACGACCAGAATCTAATTCTGGCGGACTTCGAATTTATTTCTCTCTAAGCGATATTTGTAGAATTTTGGGGTTAGACCCAAGAAATATGACTTCATTTGTGAAAGAATCAATCGAGAAATTATGCTCAATTGATGTTCATGAAAAGATTTTTAAGCATAATGCCTCGGCCTCAAAGATTTATACAAACCAAGTAAACTATCGGGCCATTTCTGATTTTGGGCACTATAGAGGCGGACACACAAATAAAGACCTGGGCGACTACAAGAGTATCTTCTACTTAACTTTTCATCCTCTGGTCTCAGAAAGAATTAAAAACGGAACAGCATCAACAAATAGGGCCCTTTATAATGGTGTAAAGAGCGGGATTGAGAAAAGAATTTTAAGCTTCCTTGAAGCAAAAGAAGCTCTATTTGGAAGCTCATATAGTTTTGAAGTAGATGAGCTAGCAGTAGTACTTGGATTTGAGCACCAAACGGCCTATAGAAAGCGCGATTCAGTTAGAAAGCATCTTGAGAATTTAAAAAACGAAACCAAGTTATTTGATTACACATTTCATAAAATAGATGGGCGTTTAAATATTTGTATTGAGCACTCCTCAGAGATCTTAAAAATTGATCAAAAATTTGATGATGAATTCTATAACGAGCTTGTTTATTACTACGGTCTAGATGATTTAATTAAACTAGACTTTACCATCGAGGATCTGACTTTTCTAAGAAATGAATTAAAGGATAAATACCTAAAGGCTACTGGAAAAGAGAAATTCATTCTTCATAAATCAGAAATCGACCCAATAGAGCTCGCCGTAGATCTGGCTCTTTATCAAACTTTAAAATGCGATTATCAGTTAAAGCGTGGAGCAAGATTTTTTGCAAAAATGCTTTTTGAAAAACTTTGCAACGATGAAGCTTCATTTCCAAATGGATATAAGTATTTTGTTGCGAAAAGAAACAATGACAAGCGCCGCGAGATAGAGGCAGATAAGATTCGTAATGCTCTTGAGAAACAAAAGAATTTTGAAGAAGAAGAGAATCGTAAGTTTGAAATTGGCTTTGAGAAGCTTTGGAATAATTATAATACAAATCAGCCAGAAATCATTAAGGCCCTAATGATCAAGGCAGAGTCTTTTTGTAAAGACGATCCAGAGATTAACAATAGTCTTTTAAAGTCTATGCTTATTGAGCAGAAGGCAAAAGATATGGCCAAAGAGATTTACAAGAACGGAAAACTCACTGAGCTGGTTGGAGTTGTCATCTCTGAGCAGAAGAAACTAGAAAAATCTTCGCCAAATGCCAGGCTTTTAAATAATCCTTCCCCTAGTTTTGAAGGATCTTCAGTTTTAAGTTGATAGACTAGCTTATTCTCTTCAGCTTCACGAAGAGATGTTTTGCAAGTTAAAACATCTCTTTCAATATTTAAAACAGATATCATGCCGCTTCATCTTGAAAAAGATTCTAAACCTTTAATTTTTCTACATACAAATCATCATCACATTCTTGGCATCCTCATTGCTTTAATGCTTTCAAACAAGCAAGCAACGGAGGATTTATGCAAAAAACAACGCTTGAATTTAATTTTTATAAGAACACTTTTGTTCTAGTGGCATTGATTACCACAATTCTGATCATGGTGTTTCACCCAGAGATAGCACTGGCAACAGTTGAAAGCTCTATTAAGGGCATGGGTGTGAGTTTTCAAAAGCTCGCTCTTGGATGTGCGGTAATAGGCTTTAGCTTAGGTGGCCTAGGTATGATGTTTGGCGCTCAGTGGGGAATGAGAACAATTGTGGGTTCTGTTCTTGGGACAGTATGTGTCCTAGGTGGAAACTCAATCATCTCATTTTTCTCAACACAGATTCGTTAATATGAGAGCGATTCATCCAAAATTTTTAAATAAGAAAGCTGAGGTCTATGGGCTTGAGATGAGGGATGTATTTATCTGCATGTCTATCATTTCAATTATGAAATTTTTAGATCTAGGTGACATGATCGTCATCTTAATACCTGGTGCGTATCTCTTTATTAAATTTGTTCTAAAGATGTTTTTTCCCAGATCTCACTTCAAATTTCTAGTACGGAAGAAAAAATATTTTGAATGGACGACAGGGCGAAAGGAATAAAAAATGGATTTTCCAATTACGAAAATTGAAAATGAAAAGATTTTTCAAAATGAAAATGTCACAACTTTTTTTCGATTGAAAGGAATTGATCTTGAGCATCTGAATAATGAGGGGGTTGATTCATTATTTAATGGAGTAAGAAATTCACTTAATAACCTTCGAAACAATGACGAGGGCCTCTCGAAGCTTACTCTGACAAAAGAATCAAATTTCTTTTATAAAATCTACTCAATCGGTGGAGAGACCTATTTTAATTCAGATGATGAGACTTTTGAGGTCCATGGCCATAAAAATGAGCTTGTCATTGATCCTGTTGATGCCGTGTTCTCAGAATCAGATTTTTGGGGCGCAATTGAGTTTGAAAAAGATCATTTCCTTTTAAATGGTTCATTTTGGAGATTCATAAATCTTTATGAAGTTCCCGCAAAGCTCAATTTTCAGCAATTAAATGGGATTGGGGATTATTTTATATCCTTTAGAAAATACCCTGTAGAGGATGCTAAAAAACTCTCTGGTCGTGTTAGGAACGTCAATCAAATCACGTCTGATCAGTCTTATATAAGAAATATAGCTTCAGAGAGCGCCTATAAGGAGTCTGAGCAAATTCTTGAAGACTTGATTCATGGGGATGAGAACCTGTTTGATTTTTGTCTTTGGTTTATAGTGAGAAGGGACACAAAAGAGGAGCTTGATCTTGAAACCAGAAGAATCATGTCCTCCTTATCTCGGATAGATGCTAGGGGTTTAGTTGAAACGGCCGGACTTAGTACAATTCTAGAGTCATTTGTGCCTGGATCTGAACCCGACTTTAAGAGATCACATTTTGCAACCTCTTCGTATCTTTCGTGCTTAATACCTTTTAATGGCAACGAGGTCCATAAAGATGGAATAGCTTTTAATTCTCTATCAGGAGAGGAGGTATACGTTAACATCTTTAACCCATATGCAGCCCTAAATTTTAATGGACTCATCACAGGGAAGTCAGGATCTGGGAAGTCTGTTATTGCTCAGAAAATACTCCTCGACTCATTAGATGCAGGAGTAAAGGGTTTGATTCTGGATAAGGGGCAATCATTTAAAAAGCTTACCCTCTATACAGGCGGGAATATCTTTTCAGAGAAGTTTAATCCTCTTCAATTCAAGAATCCTCATTACCTTAAGGCCTTTTTAATGTCTCTCATACCAGAGGTAGAGCTGAGCATAAAAGATCAAGGCCGAATGTTTTCTCTTATAAAAGAATATTTATCAAAAGATGAGGAGCATACATTCAATGGGCTAGTAAGTGAGCTTTCTAAGAACTTTGAAGGAATTGAGCACTACTTTACCGAGGTTCAAGACTTTATAACTGATTCAAAAATTCGCATAACAGATATCACTTATGTGGACACGGCACTTTATCCTAAAAAGATCATTGGCCCTTTAATCATTTACCTAATCGAATACTTTAAAAATATTCATGGGAAAAAGATTTTTCTATTTGATGAGTGCTGGGAATACCTTGAGAGAAATTCTGAATACATAGAAGAGTGCTTTAGAACATTTAGAAAGCATAATGCTTCTGCCATAGCCATTACTCAAGATGTCGCGGACTTTCTATCTTCTCACTCAAGAGTGGGTCAGGTTATCTACAATAATACGAATCACAAATTCTTTTTTTACCAAGATACAACGAGTACAAATCTTATCACCGATGAGGATTCTGCAAGAATTCATTCACTGAGATCAATTCATGGGTCTCACTCGGAATTCTTTTATAAAGATGATTCAGTTAGAAAGACTATCCGGTACTATGCAACACCTCTAGAGTATGAGCTTTTTACAACAAAAAAAGAGGATAATCTCAAAATTGAAAAATACATTTCAGTTTATGGTGAGTATCTAGACTTTAAAACATTAATAAATAATTGGGTGGATTTTAAATATAATCATGGGGGCATGGATGCTCAATAAGATTATACTCCTTCTATTAATCTCAAGATCAGCATTTGCTGGCTATGGGCAAGATACACTTGTTTTAGTTGAAATCCTCAGATCATCCCTTGATCAATTGGAGCAGCTTCATGACCTTGCTGATAAAACAGGTAAAACCCTTGATCGAATTAAGCAATACAATACGGCCGTTAGAGACATTGAATACAAAATCATACTTGTTGAGAACCTCGTTGATACCACTAAAGAGCTAGGAGAAGCGAATCCTCAAGGGATGCAGGAAATTTTAGATCTTTTAAGACGTTTAAAGGGTGAATGCCGCACGATTGAGGAATTATTGAGGCAGGAGAAAGAAAAGCTTGCCCAAGCAAAAAAAGATGAAAGAGACATTGATACCACAAATAATAAGTCACGTTTTGACAGAAAAATCGAGAAGCATCAACTTTCGGCTTCTACCCATGCAGATGCAAACGTAGCCGAGGCAACTAGGCAAACAGCGATAAACACTTCATGGATGCTTAAAAGTACAAATGACATCAAAGATTACGAAAATCGACAGCTCTCTTTATTGAATAAATCCTACTCAGAAGAAAAAGAAGAAAGGGCCCAGAGCCTAGCGAAGGAACTTGAGTCAAAAAATTATTATAACGTTGAGTACGGAATCAACTCCAAAGAATCAGCTAAAAAAAGTTGTGCATTTTGCCAGGGGGATAATTAAAATGAACAGCTTCTTGCAAGATTTTCTTTTATTAAAGTCAACTAATATTGATCACGTTCTAAGTATCGTAAAAAATGTTTCAGGTCCTCTACTTACGATCACATTTGTTCTCGGAGCAGTTTTTGAGAACCTAGGCAATCAAAACTTTCTTGGGCTTTTCAAGAGGCTTATCATAGCACTTTTTCTTATTTCATTTGGGTCAAGCATCCTAAAGAGTTCAGTCAGTCTTAGTTTTGATATTTCTTCAAAAATTCTATCGTCAGCACAAAAGACAAATCCCGTTGTTCAACTCATTGATCGGGCAAGACGCTTATCCCAAGAACCTAGTAAGAAAGAATCACAAGGCTCTGGTCTAATTGAAAAAAGTAAAAATGCCTCCAGTGCTCTGTGGGAATCAACAGCCTTTGTCACAAAGCTTTTTTTGGATGATGGGATGAGTTCAGTTATCTTTGTGATTAGCTATGTGGCACTTTTACTTTTAGGGCAATTTTATACAATTGTGTATAACTTCACATATGTCTCAATTCCAATCATCGCAACCCTAATTGTATTTCCACCAACTTATTCAGTAGCAAACTCAATATCAAGAACCATTAGCTGGGTTTTTTTGATGCCTATTTTCACAATGATAACAATCCTGCTGCTTTCAATGTCATTTGCTTTTCCCCAGGACATGTCTCAAGAAATTTATTTCGCCTCATTTGAGAATTTAATCAACTTTTGCATTATGGCCATCATGCTTCTTTTAATACCAACAATCGTAAGTGGCTTTTTATCAGGATCGGGAATTTTATCAGCAGCGGAATCATTTTCAAATACAACAGCAATGGCGATGGCAACGGGTGGTAAAGGCTTGGTATTAAATGGATTAAAAAATCTAGGCGGGAAAGCACTACATGGAAGTAACTACGGGTTAGTAACCCTTGGGAAACTTGGAGTAAATAGAGGGCTGGATAAATTAGGTCATCAATCTATTGCAGCAAAGAAAAGACTTAAATCTCAAGATAATTTCTCATCATCAAGTAAGGGAACATCAAATCAAGTTGATAGTCGAGAAAAGAATAACTCAGCTCAAAATAATCATACAAGTGAATCTCAAGAAAGCACTGTCTCTTCAAGAAGCAATAGTCGATTTACATTTGCCTCAAAGGCAATTGATCGCTCTGTAGTCCTAAGTGATAGTGTCTTAAATTTCAAAAAAAATCACATGGCATCCAAGGCATTACAACAAGATTTAAAAGAAACTTCCTCATCTATGCCAAAAGAAATGAGATCAGAGCTATTTAATAAGTATAAAAAAGAGGCCCACAGGGGAGCTCGTTATCAGCGACCAATTGATTATAAAGTTCGCGAGCTTCGATCCGGGAAAGATTCATCAAAATTGGGGTATCAAAGTTTAAACACCAGATATTCAACTAGGAATTCAAAAGCAATAAAAAGGGAGACTAGAGCATGAGCTTTAATAGAGGAAGAAATTCAATCTTTCCTGAGAAGAGGGATAAGATTTATTTAATAGTGTTAGTTTTAATTCTTGTCGGGACTTTAATCAATTCGAGCTCAACGAGAACGGTTTACGTCTTAACAGATGGGAAAAAGTCAGCGGAACCTGATCTTGAGAAATTTTGCGGATCTTTTATTGATCAAATTATAAATAAGTCACTCCATAAAGAAATGGTTGAAAATGATATTTATGATGTTTTAGTTCAAGATAATTACAAAGTCTTAAATCTTGTAGGTCGTGAGAAACCTCTTTATTCAAGATCTAGCGAGGAGGAGTGTTCTGTCATCGTTCAAGATCAATTAGGGCTACGTCGGTTTGATATAAGGGTGAATAAATCGATTGATTATCCATTCTACTTTAGGGTTCAGAGAGTAGATGAGCCAAGGATAGAGGGATAAATATGGATGCTTTTATCCTTCCAAAAACGATTGCCTATATTTTTCTTTCGACGGCTTCTCCAACAACACTTCATTTTGAAAGACCTGTGGAGTTTATGCAGGCCGGAAACGGAAATGATTTTAATGTGATGTTCTCAAAAAATAAGAAGACACTCGTTTTAAGACCAATGTCTCCATTTGCTGGTGAAAAAAACATGGTTGTGATCTCAGAGGATACACACTTTCATTTTAAGTTGATGACTTTAGAATCTCGCCAGCATGACTTTATCTACGTCCATAAAGGCAAAGAGAATGCAACTTATGTGAAAAAGTTTGAAGATGAGACGGTTAAGATCCATGAGGGAGATAGCTCCCTTTATTTAATTAATAAATCAAAAGAACTAATTGATGTTAATGGCACTAAGGTTGATCGCCAGACATTCCTTTCAAAGGGATTGCCCGTTTTAGTTAACGGTCGGCCGGTTTTATAGGGGATTTATGAATTTAATTATATTTTTATCTTTAGTTTCAATAAATGCCATAGGGCAAGTCAATCTAATCCCTCGAGGTGAGCGCCAAGAAAAAAACATAACGCCAAAGAAGATGGTTGTAAAAAAGCAAAACACAAACAGGAGCTTAAAGGAAGTAAGTGATTTGAATACTTCCTCACAGAAATTAGATCAGTTTCTAGATAAATATCGTGAGCGTCCAGCAATTTGGGATTTCACAAATACGTATGACTTTAAAACATCAAGCGTTCTTAGAGGGCGAGTTTTAAATTCTATTGTTTCAACAAATCTTGAATCTCCTTTAGTGGTTGAGGTTCATCCAGACCAGGGATTACCTGAAGGGACAATCTTAAGCTGCTTGGGGATGACAAAATATAAAAGAGTGATCGCGGGATGTAACAGACTTATTACTCCAGGATCAGATGGAGATGAATATGATGTTGAGACTTCAGTTCTAAATACAGATGGTACGGCCGGACTTACGGGTGAGTATTATTCAGGCAAAGAATTATATGTCGCTGGAATGATCGCTTCATCTTTTGCCAGAGGCTCAATTGAGCTCAGCCAGTCGAGAATTGCGACCGCAGCAGGTGAGATGAAAGTTAATAGTGCTAAGAATAGATACTTAGAAGGAATTCTCAGCTCAGCAGATGAAGCAACAGATCTTATGAAAAAGGAGATGCAAACCTCTGAGCCCAAGGTCTTTGTGAAGGCCGGCAAGGAAGTTCTTATTTATTTCAATCAAAGGTTTAAAATATGAAAAATATTATTCTATTGGGCCTACTTTTTATTTCGGTTTCGTGTTCTAGCCTAAGGAAGTCTTTAGTCTATGGTGGACTTGCGGGAGGAGCGATTGGAGCCGCCGCAGGGAGTTCTTTGAGTCCAGATGCTTATTCAAGGACACCAAATGCACTTATCTGGGGTGGAGTGGGGCTCGCGGCCGGTGCCGCTCTTGGGTATTTCTTTTTTAAGGATGATCCAGAAAATAGAGAACTCCCTCAGATGATTCTAAAAGATGAAAAAAAGATTAAGACGAGCGATGACTTTTCATCTCCAGTCATAATCCCTAGTTCTGCAACAAAATATAAGGTGAAAGAAGTTGAGCTTCCTGAATCTTTGCGGGCAAAGGTACCTAAGCCGTCAATTATAGAACTCACAATCCCTGAGCGTATTCAGAAACTTGAAAATGGTAGAACCCTAGTGATTGAGGCCCATAAGGCAACAGAGGTTGTCTATGAGTAAGGCACAATCAAAAGGCTTAGTTGATGAGATTTCGATGTCCCTCAATAGAGGAATTGATGAACTTTCTCGCGTTTTAACAGTTTATTTCACCACTAAGTTTCCTCTTTTACTCGCGAGAATTTCTGGGCGATTTATGAAAATAGAAGTTCCAATTGAGCGCGGGATGCTTATCAAGAAGAATGTTTCAGTTATGCCTGATGAATTGGGATATTCAATTAACGAGCGAAGATTAGTTAAATTTGATGAGATCAATTTTACAAGACATACCTTTATATCCGGGGCCAGTGGCTGGGGGAAGAGTTATCTATTTAAGATTCTCATAGAAAATAATCTTAGAAATAAAAGACCACTCGTTTACATTGATCCGAAAGGGGCAAACTCAGAAATTCAAACATTTATTAATTTATGCGAGAAATATGGAAGGAAGTACTACATTTTTTCCGAACATTATCATTCATCTTCACAATTTAATCCATTGGGAGACCTTGATTCTGAGCAAGTTGTAGAAGGGGTTATTCGTTCATTTAACTGGGGTCTTAATCCTGAGCAATATTATTTAAACAAAGCACAAGAAATTCTAAGTGATGTCGTTTTTGATTTAAAAACCAAAAATAGGATTGTTGATTTTCATACAATCCTTGAGGGGGTTCTATCCCATAAGAACAAAGATGAGGCGAGTGGCCTGATTGCCAACCTTAAAACTATTTGTCGCTCAAACTTTGGTCGACTCCTAAAAGACTCAATTTCAGATAGCGCTCATTTTGAACGTCGAAATTCAGCGATGACCATGAGAAGGGCACTTGATGAAGGGGCATGCATTTATATTGGCGCATCTACTCAAGGTTATGGGTCGATGGCGAGAACAATCGGGAAAATATTTGTAAATGAGCTACTGCAGCTATCTCACCACAGGGGAGTAACTGGACAGTCAGCCTCAGAAAATATTAGCGCACCATTTGCAGTTTTCATTGATGAGGCAGGATCAATTCTTTTTCAGGACTTCATCGACCTAATTAATAAGGCTCGATCATCAGGGATCCAAATCTATACAGCGGTTCAATCCATGCAGGACTTTGATGCCTTGGCGGGAGGGAAGCCCTTTATGAAGCAGCTTTTTGAATGCTACTCGAATTTCATCTTTTTAAGACAATCAGGTCCTGAGTCGGCCGAGATGGTTTCCTTTTTGTTCGGAACATATCTTTCCAAAAAGGAAACCGAAGTCATTGAAGATGGCGGCAAGACGGGAAAGGGAAGTACTCGCGAAGTAAATGAATTCAGGGTTCATCCGGATATTGTTAAGGAGCTTAATATAGGGCAGGCCCTGTTTTTGAGCCTGGGCCCAAGGAAAATTCATCTTCTGAACCTAAGAAATCCAGAGAAAACTATCTACAAAGAAGCGTCTACTCAAATCGCCGTAAAACCGTCGCCAATTAAAATCATGAGTACAAATCATAAAAAAGAAGCAAAGAACATCCCTTTCAAAAGGAGTCAATTATGATGGATATAGATGAGTTCTCACTTTTATCATTTGACGGAGCAATTCAATCTTTAAGGAAATGGAAGATCATACCTTACAAGGCTTTCCATGTTGTTTCTCCTGAAACACATAAGAAGTCTTATACATATAAATATGTAACAAGATTAATCAAAGCTGGGATTGTGAGAAAATTAAAACTACCACGGACAAATGCTTGCGTCCTACTTCCTTCAAAGAAGATCATGGATGACTTTAACATTAGCTTAACCAAGGAGCAGTTCACACATGACACAATAGTTTCTTATGTCGCATCTGCCTTCGTTGGATTGGAGCAATTCAAGAACTGCGACCTTTTTTTTGAGCATGAATCTATAAAATTTAATCCGGGCTCTGTCATACCAGATATTGAATTGAGAGGGATTGATAACATTTCAGGTGATAGATTTAAAATTGCCATAGAAGTTGAGTTATCAAGGAAAGCTTTTAGCAAGATAGATGACAAACTAAACAAATATGTGAGTGATGAAGATTACGATCATGTTGTTTATGTATTTACAAATCTAGAGCTCTTTGAACTTTTTAAAAACAGAATCAGCACTGATATCGAAACCAAAACAAAGAAAGCAATCCAAGATAAATTTAGCCTCGTGTTAATACGTGATTATCTTCTTTTAGAATATTCAATTTTGGACTCCAGGTGTTTCTCAGGCGGTAAAGAGGGAGTTGTAAGAGATTTTTTCTAAAAATATTTTGTGTAATTGGAAAGGTCAGGGTGGTGTACAAAAGAAGGTTGGGATGGGTCTAAAAGGGGCAATACGTATCAAAAAGCTGTTTCCTCCCACCTCTCTAAGTACAAGTAATCAATGAAGAAATCCCACTCTCACTATTGCCCTCCCACTCGCAACGTTGTTGGACTAGGAGGGCAATAGTGAGAGTGGGATAAAGAAAAAAAATAAAAAAGAGAGGTGGGAGAAATAATAAAGTTAAGTTTAAAAATAATAATTTGTAATAAAAAAATAATAAAACAGGGAACGGGAACATGGAAAAAATAGCAATAGAATCAGAAAAGAATAATAAAGGATTACTGAAGTATACGTTCGATGGAGCGGGCAAGGAAGATGCAGTTGAGACATTAGTAAGATTCTTAAAAGAATGTAACGAGAAAGATTATGGAAGGAAAGTTACGGTTTCCGACATCATCGCGCGAGGAATAAGAAAATTAGATGTTAAGGACATGGAGCTTCTGCAGGAGCAATCCATGGGCCTTAAGGACTCTTTGAAACAAAAATATAAGAATGAAAAAGGAGAAACGGGGAGCGACGATGACTTTATAAGATGGCTTCTAGAGGAATATCAACCTCAGAAGCAGAAGAGGCGACCTCTTCAATAGTGCTTCTTGGCGAGCTCAGAAAACTCATCGACCTACTTTGTTATAATATTTTTCCACCTCGGTCACTTACTAACCTGTAAGCTCCCTCCTTGAAAAAATATTCTGCCTAGTATCTCTTGGTTTTGTAAGCTCTAAGGAATGAGAAGAAAAAAAGAAATAAACAACAACATACAAAGAAAGTGCACAAGGCAACTCAAAAATTATTAAAAAAAGGATCTCACCATGAAACTAGAAGAAATAATAAAATCAGACGAACTCTACTTTATCGATATCGAAACAGTGAACAGTACTGGAATCTGCCAAATAGGAATTACTAAATGGAGTAAGAAGGAAAACAGACTTTCAATCGTCTTTAATGAAATAATTAACCCAGAGGTGCCGAGCAGTGAAATTAATATTTATGCCGTAAGAGTTCACTCAATATCTGAATACACTTGGACAAGTGCGAAACCTTATCCATACTTTCATGAAAGAATAAAAAACCTTCTTGATGGGAAAATAGTATTTCAGTGGGGCGGGAATGATGTTGGGATCATCTATAAAAATATAAGAAGGTATAATCTTTCAGAAATTAAAACGACTTCACTAAAAAGCTGGAACTATCAATTTAAGGGAGTGAAGCTTATAGATGCAGCTAAAAACTTAGGAATTTCATTTACTGGGGCACATAGGGCCCAATCTGATTCATTCATAACAGGTCTCGTTTTTGTTATGGATCTTTTAAATTATGAAATCACAAACATAGATCATAAGATTATTGATTCATTTAATACTCAGGCGAAAGCTCGAAGAGTTGGAGTTGAGAAGTTTAATCCTAAGAATATGAAGATCAACGGGGAAGGAGATGAAATATGCTTAACTGGATTCACGACCCAGGAAAAGATGAAATTCGGGGAACTACTTGCTAAAAAAGGATATAGAGTTAGATCGAGTGTAACTTCAGGACTTAGGTTTCTAGTGACCCCATCAGGGTCATATAGTCGGAGTCCAGGTAAAGAGGCGGAGGCGAGAAGGGTTGGGGCGGAGGTTGTGGAGATGAAATCCTTACTCACTAACCTCACCTAGACTTATAGCGAGCTTAGAAAACACATCGACCTACTTTGTTATAATATTTTTCCACTTCGGTCACTTACTATCTTGTAAGCTCCCTCCTTGAAAAAATATTCTGCCTAGTATCTCTTGGTTTTGTAAGCTCTTCTTTTGAAAAAGGTGAAATCAAGTTCAAGTTGCACAATATACTAAAAAGGTTAAGAAAACGGATAAAGATACGAACTCTAACCCATCGAATGTATTCTCAAAAGAGAATTTCAGGTTTAGATCTAAAGAACTCATTAAAACAAAACTATATGAATCAAAAATGAGGGACATTGAGGGACGAGGACTTCATCAGATGGATCCTAGAAGAATACTCCTCCTCAAAAACACAAGATGAAAAAAATTCGACCTTTATTGTTGATCGGGGTGGCTTCTTCCTTACCTGCGCATAAGCATGCTCCCTTCTAAATCTCTCATTGCGCCTTGAATTCCTCATTTTTTAAATTGAATGTATATCATTACTAGCCTATTCCGAACTCAACGGTATAACAAAGGAGGCTTGGAACTAAACATTTTGAAATTAACTTAAGTAGTAGTGCGCAGTTCCGATATTGAAATGTCTTGTCCAGCTCAGGTAATAAATATTTATGCAACAGACAAGGTAGCCGTGATGCTTATCTACAGTGACACTGACTTTGATATTTGAGCTGGCATAATAATGAATGAGATCAGACAAGTAGAAGTCTTTATCATATAGAGCAGTAAACGAGCGGACTGATGTTACATCAGATGGCATTACGTAATCTTTTAGAACCAAGTATAAAATTGTATCTGGGTCTACTTCCGGGATATCCTGATTAAGAATTCGTTTTAATTCAGTGCTTGCGCCAATAAGTTCTTTTTGAATGTTATAAAAATTTTCTGAACGAAACTTTCTTGTGTAGTAATTATTTATTTTATTTTCGTAATAGAACAGAAGAGGAATAATGGAAACTGCGCCAAATGCAGCACCAACCCAAAAAAGATCTGATATAAAAAAAAGTAATAATAACAAAATTGTTAAGACGATCCATCGTTTTTTTGAATTATCTCTGCTCATTATTGGAACAGGGCTCCCAAGAAAGTAATTAACTTTCAGCTTTTCTAAAACCTTGATGTGTTCATTGAATTTCGATAAAATAGATTCGTTTATATCTTGTGTATGCGGAACCATTAGTTGAGTTAGGTTTCTGTAAAATGCAGAATGAATGTAATATTCCAAGTCGTCTGAATTTATTATTTTTCTTTGATTTTTTTTACTGTCCTCAATTGGGATGAAGTCTAGTATTATTTCATTATGATTTGTACATACCATCTTGATTCGAGAAAGGTGGATTTTAATTTTTTCGTCACGAATATAAAAATATACGCCATCAAAAAACTTACTACCATCTTTATACATTATCTTAAATTGTGCCTTGTCTTGTGTTCCCATGTGATTACCAGAGTTTTTTATGTTTGTAACTTTTCGGTTTTTTTCTTAAAATTATTAACTTTTGTAATTATTTACCTTTTTAAATTTGAATTCACGAAATTTTGGTAAAATGTAATCCCTATTATTTTAATTTTACGCTAATGCTATTTTAGTATATTTTCGTACTTAACTCAGGGAGATTGATTCAGTTATAAAATCATCTCCATTGAACATCTTCTGGGTATATATCAAGCATATGAAAAACTTTGTGAATTGGTACATAAAACGTTTGATCAGATGATACCCCAATTAGAACTCCTAATACACTGTCTTTTTCTCTGTCTATTAGGGGACTTCCACTCATACCCTGCCTGCTGAAACCAGTTCCTATTACATAATCTTCATTTTTTTTATGAATTTTAACTCGGAAACAATCAATTTTTGATCGATGATTAGGTGCCCCGCATGTAAATATTAGATTCCCATTATCTTGGTCTTCTTGTTCAAAACTATATTTATAAACATCTTTAAAAGAACCTTTAATCAGGGCCAGATCAGATTTTTTATCAACGCTAACAACTATCCCCTCTTGATTAAAGCCATTTTGATTTTTATTAAAATCAGGATTCGTAAGGTTCACATAATCGACATTTTGTACGCAATGGTAAGCAGTAATAAGAAAATCATCATTTATTGCAAACCCTGAACACTTATTTTTGTTTGTCTCTACTAAGTAAAACGGCTTATATTTCCCTTTTGATATCTGTTTAATTTTGGCACCAGAAAAATTTATTGAATTTAATAATTTTTGAGATGAATATTGGAATTTAGGCTTATTTTGACTGTTCGAATGTTCAAAGACAAAAGTTATAAGGATAATAATCAAACTCATCTGCCAAAATTTTATAACGAGGACTATGATATGCATTATAAGTGCAAGGTATAATAGACATGCGAGAATTGTTAAAACAAACTTGGATTGAATTAAAATTAAAATCAAAGCTGACATCCTCGCTCCATGATCTTTTACATTTTAATAATTCATTTCTTCTAAACTAAATAACATTGGATACACTCAGGAGATTTTTTTGGGATTCATGATTTAATATCAACTATTCCTTGCCCGTTTTATCCTCGCCTTTAACCCTCTTTTTAAAATCGAAAATTTTAATTTTTCTAGGATCAAATTTAGTACCAACGAGGAGCATTCCAATTAATATACCGACTAGTGTTGCATTTTTTTTGAGGAATACGATGATCTCATCCATTTTAATATCCTTTGGTTTTAGTTAGCTCTCCAGTTTTGATTAAAGCAGGAGCACTTTTAATTAATCTATTCCTTTAGCACGACAATAAATGTCTTGCAGGAAAAGTAATCTGAAAGTGACTAAATCGCGGACGAGGTGCATTTTGGGTGTCCACTCTTTTGACAGTTACAATTCGACACCTTCAGATCCTTTATATGGCTTCTTGATTGGCAAAAAGCTTGCTGATCCAACTTAATAACAGGAGGTATTTATGAAAAGAAAGAGAATTGAAAAGCAGGAGGAGCTTTTAGCAAAACTTCGGGCATTAGAAATTAAAAATAAAGAAAAGAAAATGCAGGCCCGAACTGGTGCCGCCAAACTTAGTTCTTCATACGATAAGATAAGGACCCAGTTACAAAAATCGCTTAACAAATATGGCTACGTTAGGGATTTAAATAAGGGCATGACATTCCAGAATCCTGATCATCTTGAAGCTGCCTAATTTGCCTAAATCTTAAGGTTTAATGGTCTTTTTGTTTTTGTAAAAGTGCTATAATTATAAAGTATTCCAGTTAAGGATATCGTATGAGCGAAGATAGGAAAAATGCTAAGTCCCACAGGATTCAAGTCCTCATGGATGTTTTATCCCGTTGGGGGCGTTTAGATAAAAATCAAATAACAGAACATGTCGGCAGAATTCTTGATGAGGACTACGAAAAAGAAGCCTTTAGCAGGGCAATACTGCGTGATTTAGCAGATCTAGTAAAGAATCATAGGCTAGAGGTTGAATATTTCACTCGGGATGGTGCTTTGTTAGAGGACTATGATCCTGAAGTTCATAAAAATGTTTTTTGTCAGTGGTTCATACCAGGATCGGAAGGGCAGGTGATTGGTAGTGGACACATTAAGGGTCTTAATGGTTATTTTTATGCCCCGAAAATATTAAAAAATGATCTTTCTATCATGAGCGGTACTAATCAAGCTGATCCACGATATAGACATTTTTATTTTCAAATTGGTTCATCCTTTATTTGTATTAAGGCCAGTTTTGAGGCGCTTCCTTTTAGTCTTATCCTCAGCAGAACCCATGGTAGTGTTGATCAAGTCGAGATTGATGTTATTAAGAGAAAATTTGGTAAAAGAACCTGCATATTGAAAGTGCCTTTTGCAAAAGTATCATCTTTTAAGAACGAAGAAATCCCAGGTCATCTCTTTTTAGATATCCAAAATGAATTTTCGGTGAGTTTAACTGATTATCAATCATCGAATGGTACCCATGTTTATAAACTTAAAATGTCCGAAGCCGATAAAATAAGAACAAGCGGTGCCATTTTAAATGACTTTACTTTAACTAATACTTGGAAGGAATTAGATTTAAATCTTGTGAAGCCATTTAGAATTAATAAAAATGATTCTTTTGATGTACCATTACTAATTGAAATAGGCTCAGAATTTAAAATGCTTATAGTCTAGGATGAGAAGTGGAAATTGGTCAGATTCTAAATGATAAGTATAAAATTTCAAAGAAGCTCCACGATGGTGGGCAAGCAAGTCTATTTCTTGGTTTAATAGAGAATGATTCGATTGAATTTAAGAAAAAGATTGCGATTAAATACTTTGATAAGAATGAAAGACCGTTTGAAGAATTTAAAGAAGAAGTCTCTCGACTTTCTGAGTTAGATCATCCAAATATTGCAAATATCTTAGACGTTGGAGTTGAAAAGGGAAAACCATTTTTAGTACTTGATTTCATAGATGGTCTTAACCTAAAAGAACTAATTGATAAAATTAATCAAAAGCAAATTGATTTATCTCATGCGGAAGTCTTTGAGATATTAGAAAAAGTATTAGAGGCATTAATATATGCCCATACATTTAAATCCAATCCAATATTACATAGAGATATATCCCTTTCAAATATCATGATTTCAAAAGAAGGTAACATCAAGCTACTAGATTTTGGAATATCAGGGGTAGCTGTTGAAAAAATTGCAGGTAAAGCTTCATATCTACCACTTTCAATAGTGGAGGGGAGAATTCAATATAGCACGAGGATTGACTTATATTCTCTAGGAGTCGTTGCCTATGAGCTTTTATGCAAAAAGAAAATTAGAAGTCAAAGTGACATAGTCATAGAGAATATAAAAGCTAAGACAGCAAGATCAATTCTGAAACAGCTTTTTGATTATAAAAATTCTGAAAGCACTAAAATACTTAAAGATGTCAGGGCCGCAAGGTTAGTAAATGATTCAAGGTTGAAAGAAGTAATTTCAAAAGCCTGCGATGAAAATTTCATCGTCGAGTCGACCAGGATTGAATTTGAGCCATCTAAAAATGTTAGAAATTTTAAAAACAATAAAAGATTAATCAATGTTTTGATCGCCGCATCTCTATTCCTAGTTTTTTCGATTTCATTTTTTTATTTTAAGACTTATTTAAAAAATGATTTTCAAATTCATGTCAAGACCCCGGCAAACAACTTCATCATGGAGTCATCAATTTTTGGAGAATCAAAGTTATTATTTCAGGAGGACCTTGAGAACTATGCTTTGAACGCCTGCGAAAATTACTGCTACCAAAATCTTTTTGGAGCTTCTGTTGGGCAATTAGATTATTTTCAAAAAATTAAGAAATCTTCATTGGTACAAGACCTTCAAAGTTTCGAAACTTATTTCTCTGTAGTGCTTGGCATATTTGATGAATCAAGAAATAGTTTTGAAAAAGAACAAAACAAATGCCAAAAAGCTACCTCTTGCTCAACATTGAAAGACCTTTATCGCTACATAGATCTACAACTTCCGGATTATAAAAATCATTCAGAATATCAATTTCATATGAAAAGAATTATTGGAGGAGGAGATAAAGAATTTGCAGAGCTTGCAAAGAGTTTTACTGATTTTAAGCTTAAGAGGAAAGGACTTGACTACAAAATGAAATTTATACCAAACGGATTGGGTCATTCGATAAACAAGATCCAGATCCTGGGTTTGCTAGATTTAGGAACTTGCAGAGCAATTGGTGATGAAGCATATTTGGTTCAATCTCGATATAAAGATGATGAATCCAAGTCCTTTAACCTCTTTGATTTTGAGGTTGTAATATTTAACAAAAAAACAAAAAGGGGCGTTACGACAGCTCAAATCGAAATAGACGATAAAGATCTTCCAGAATTTCAGGCTTGTCATTATAAAAGGAGTTATGGAAAAATTACGTCATTGCAAATGCTTGAGAATAAAAAAATAAAGTAAGCGATTCCATTTATTCTTCCCACGTCATTCTTTGTCCTTTTTTTAATTTAAAATTCAGAATCAATATAGTCTTACGATTTTTCGGATAAAAAATTTGGTTATGTGAATTTGACGAAATAATTAAAGGATAAAGCCGAAATGCTGGATATGAAAATATCATCAAATTTAAAAGAATATCTAAAAAGAGAGGGGCTCTCAATAAATGATCTATCCCGAAAAGTATCGATACCAGTCTCTACACTCCATGGTTGGGTTAATGGTGCCGCACCAAAGAGCCTTAGTGAGGTCAAAAAGGTTGCCGAGTTTCTCAACCTGACGATGGATGAACTCTGCTTTAATGAGAAACCAAACAACCACAAGAAAACGAACATAAAGATAATTATTGGCGATGAAGAATTTGAAATAGTTCTTAAGCGCTCATAGCACTTCCAATCTAGTGGGAGCGTGATTATATTATTGAAAAAAAGGGGATTTTATGAAGGCCTTTGGAGCAAAGAAAAAGATTTTGTTTGTCTGCGTGATTCTTGCATTCTCTGGAGCTGTTTACTCTTGTTTTCAAACAAAGCAGTGTTGCAATCGTGATTATGCTGGAAATCTTCAATGTATTACAAAATGCGATTATCAAATGTGTCCTTATAATTACCCACTTGAAATCAGATAATTTTCAAATTTAGCTTTCCCTGGACAATATTTGTCGTGGGAAAGCTATATTATGCTTCTAGGACATCTCTTTAGGAAAAACAGAGGTAAATATGCAATTTCTTCTTTTCCTATTTCTGGCAACATTACCAAGCTTAGCAACGGCAAACTCCGAACTCATCGGAACATGGTCAACATGTGATCAGGAGGATGAACATTTTGATTATGAGCACGTTGTGGAATTTCGCAAAAATGGCGTGGAAAATGAATTACACGCCTTTCGTCTAAAGTCAGATAGGCCTTGCAATGGCACCATCCTTACCATTGTAAGTAGGAAATGGAGTTATAAGTCCACTCGTGGTCAGTTTAGAAGTGTTCTTAAAAATACGTATGCAATGGCTTTACAAGAAAAAATTGTTCAAGAATTCAATAAGTTGGGTTTTTGCAAAACAAATGCGTGGGTTAAAGATAAGTTGATTGATTGCACCAACGATTTTTTTCCGGATTTTGAAGATAGAGCGGGCTTTAGATCAAGTCATATTTATATTCGCAAGGAAGATCAGCTTCTAGTGACCCCTCTAGAAGGACATACCATTATCTATACAAAGTTTAATTTCGAATAAGAGAGGGTCAATATGAAGAACCGCAAAGATTTTCTTATAATCTTTATTTGTTGCTTAATCTCAGCTTTGACTCTGCCTAATTTAATAATAACAGTCCTTGAGGAAATGGAAAAAGCCATAAAAGGAAAAAGAACTAAAATTGAGACTGCAAATGTTTTCATTATTGATGCGGAAAGATTAAAAAACAAGGCAACCAGAGAATCTACCATAGATGAGCTTGAAGAAACCATCTTCAAAGGTGACAACTTAATTCGCTCTTATAGATTTTACGTACAAAATGGCTGTGATATTTCCAAAGTAGGGGATTTTACTTTTTTTCTGCTTAAAAAAGAAGAATTAAAATTCAAGCTCCTTAATACTTTAACACCCTTTATAGAATCTCTTCCGAGAATACCACCTGTCTGCAGGGGAACTGGAAATGAAAATCCCGAGGCATTAATGATAGTCGCACAAAATGAAAGTTATACTGATTTAAAAAATGCTGATTTCTATTATTTTGAAAAGTCACGTCCTCTTTTCTCTTTTCACCGTTTAAGTTTAAAAAATAGAACTAAATAATTATGGGAGCATATGATGAAATTATATGGATGTTTCAACTTTTTAAGTTTTGTAATCCTTTTATCGTCAAGTTTTCGTGCATTATCAAGCGTAGAATCCTTTAAAAGAAATTGTGACAAGGGCGACATGATGGAATGTTATTTTCTTGGGAAAAGTCTTTTGAATCAAGGCAAGACTAAGGAAGCTCGAGTTCCATTGAAAAAGGCTTATGAAAATGGAGATTCGAAAGCTTGCGAACTTCTAGGTGAAATTGCGGAAAAAGAGGGAGATCTTGTTGAGGCAGAGAAATATTATATCCTTTCTTGTAAATTCAGAGAAAGTGACTGCGATCAACTAGCAGGTTTATTTGTTAGTTCTGGAAGATATGGAGAAGCAAAGGATTTATATAGAAAATCATGTAGTGCTGATAATTTATATGGTTGTGCAAGTTGGGAATTAGTAAACGCTAAAGAAAAAGAATTTTCCGGGGAGGCTCGTTTAAAAGAAAGTTGCAATAAAAATATTAAAACTGCCTGTAATCTCATTTCTGATTTATTTTTCGAGCTAAAAAGAGAGAAATCTAATATCTACTTACCTCACCTGAAAAAGGCATGCGATTTTGGACATAAGCAGGCATGCGAGGCTTTAAAATAATTAATAGCAAACAACCTACGGATTCCTCATTAAACAAGTACCTTTTCCAGCATCACAGTAGCCCTGGATAAAGGCTTTCTCTTTTTCAGTCCAGCAAACAATAGTTGTCCCATGATAAGACACATCAGAGGCCCGAAAGTAATTCCAGCATGGGGTGTCTGTCGAAAAAAGTATTGTTACCTCATGACCGACTAATCTTTTAAACTCATTTTTACTGAGACCAGTCAGGGCAGATTCGCTTGCTCTTTGCCTCTTATCCTTTAACATCGCCCATGCCTTATTGACGTTACTTACATAATCGTCGTATTTACTAAGTAAGTGCTGATTTTGTCTTATGTATGCTTCAAGCTCTCGATTTCTAATTTCAATCTTTTCTTTGTCTTTTCTTGCCTCAATCCAGCGATCTTCAAGATCTGAGACAATTTCTTTGTGATTATTAGTAATTTCTTTTATCTCCATAAGTCTTGATGTCAATTGAGTTGAAATTGATAAGGTTACTGAACAATCATCAAATTCATCATCAAAATGTAGATATTCAAGGGTATAAGGAATTTTTGTATCAATTAGAAATTCTTTTTGAATATCACTGGCCGCCATGCCTAAAACCTTTTCACAGGTTTCCTGCTCAGAATCCTTATTTGCCTTTAGAATTCGACGATAAAAAACTTTATTTCCATTAATTACTCTTAATGACTCCGCTCCATTACGAATCCCTTCCACCCATGATGGTGAGGGGGCCTTCGGCGTTTTAAGTGTCGAACATGAGGAAATTATAAATATAAATAATAATATTTTCATAAATGAAAAGTTAGCAAAACACAAAGACAGATTCTGTCTTAAACCAAGGATAAATTAACATTAACTAACCATGGAGGAATAATGAGACTACTCATTATATTGTTTTCATTCATGCCCCTTACATTATCAGCCTTTTCGAAGGATACCTTAAGAGGCAAGAGGTATTCATCATGTGATCAACTGAAGGCTCCTGTAGAAATTGAATATGTCGTTGAATTTATGCCTGGGAACGAAGAATTCGAAGCTGAAATATTCCGAAGAAAATCTAAGGCTTCATGTAAGGGAGCACCACTTTTTGCAATGGGAAGGGTTTGGAAATACGAAATCATAAAAGATGAATTAATCACTACACTAGATAAAGTACGTGTGATCTTGATCGATCCAAGTCTCATTGAATCTTTTAATAAGAAAGCTATATGTGGAGTTAAAGACTGGAAAATTGATGAGATGGTTGCATGTGAAGGGAAATTACTTCTCGATTATGAGCCAGTGATTGGGCATAGAACTTTTCATCATTTTAAGATTATTGGCAAAAAGCTCGTGGTCACTCAAGAGGATGGTGAAACCTATGACCTTTTAGAATTTTAAAAGGGGATATATATGTTAAATCAAAAGAAAGATCGCATTGATTCTCTGATTCAAATTTTAACTGATTCTTCCAAAGAGATGTCACTTTCAGATATCTACAAAGAACTTAAAAAAAGAATCTCAGATGTACCTTCTCGAAAAACAATCGAGCGAGACATTTTAGAAATGATCAATAAAAATATCCTTTTTCAGTGTTCCACTCATCCTTTAACGGTTTCAATGACGGGGAGATTTGGAACAGTCATGCATCTAACTCATGAAGAGATCACTTATCTTATTGTAGTACTTCCAAGCTCTCATCCTTTAAATATTCGTCTACAACGCCTTATGGGTCTAATTGACGGGGAGTATGCGTTTGAAAACGGCTGATCTTTGGGCCTTCTTAATTCTTTCTTCAATGCCAGAAAAGCCACTTGAGCTTGAAGGGATGTGGAAATCTTGCAGTGACAGGGGTAGGGACGGGCTTTTATACGTTGCTGAGTTCAAAAAGAATGAACTGATTGAAGATTATCATGGTTTTAGTGGTGGAGGAGGAAACTGTAATGGAAAAAGGTTGTTCCACTTCCGCCGTACTTGGGATCTAAAATATAATAATTTTAATTTTACGACAAAATATAAGGACTCTGGTTATCTCTTTGCTGCGAATGGTAAGGTGCCTAATTGGTATGGATGTTGTCACTTCAGAGCGGATGATAAGAAAAGAGCAGAGATTTGCCAGATGCATGCGATGCCGGGAGACCATGATCTTGAACTAACAAATAAATTCACCTACACCATAAAAGGAAAGACACTTAGGACGAATCTTAAAGGTGGGAAAACCTATCTCAAGCGCATTGAATACCCTTTCTTTTTTAAGGCGAAGCAGACTCTCATGGAGCTTTACTATAGGCCTTATTACGAGGCGAGATAATGGACTTAAGTAAACTTCTCATCGCTAAAAACTCAGATAGTTTGAAGTCTCCAAGACTAAAAGAGGGACTTCTGTTCATTGCTTCTGGAGAAATCAAGGAAGGTGAGGAAATCCTCATAGAAGTAGCGAAGGAGGGAGACTCAAATGCCTACATTATTTTAGGATATTTAATGGAGACCCAGGGTAACTTTACCTTAATGGAGCTTTATTATCATCGAGCGCAAAAGATGGGAAATTCAGCAGGCCTTTATCATTTAGGAAGGTATTTTTATGAGCGCGGGGACTTAAGTGAGGCGAGAGAGTTTTTAGTAGAAGCTCTTGGGGAAGGAGTTAATCAAAGTCATGAGTATTTAAAAATAATGGATGAAAAAAAAGATAAGGAGTATTTTTTATTTTTGGCCTTTGGTCCTTTATTTTTATTACATAAGAAAGAATATGAAGCCAGTTTTTGGTGCCTACTTTTATTAGGAGTTATTTCCTTAGTTTCCTATAAAACTTTATCTCCCTTAAGTTTCTTGTTGAGCTTTATTGTCATTAATTTCTTTTTCTCTGAATCATTTGACCGCTCGAATTCATGACAGGTTTTGACCCAACTCCTTGATAGATTCTAGTTCGGGAGGATCTATGGATCAAAAAATCAAAAAATTATGGGTGAAGGCCCTTCGATCAGGGGAGTTCAAGCAAGGAAGAGGTCATCTTGAGAAGGATGGATGTTATTGTGCCTTGGGGGTTCTTTCAGTTCTCGCACTCCTCGAGGGGATATGTACCTATGAGGAAGTAAGGGGTGTGGGAACTTTTGATAAAAGAGAGTTTAAGCTTTCCTATAATGTGATGAAGTGGGCAAATATCGCTCAGGATAATGAGCGCTACCTCAATCCAGTTGAGCATGGGGTGATCGTAAGTATAAAAGGTGAGAAGACTACCCTTATGGAACTTAATGATAAGGGTGTTAGTTTTAAGAAGCTTGCGAGCATAATTGAGAGGCATCTTTAATGATTCAGAATAATATTTTTATCCAGAAGCGGATTCTGCCAGAAATATCAAAGATGTATATCCAGTCTTTTTTAATTCGAGAGCTAAGTGAAGTGAATTCACTGGTGGAGTTCATTGAATTTCTTGAAGTAATGAAAAAGTGGGCGAAGGTACCAGCTAATCACTTTACTCAAGAGGAGCGCTTTTCTAGAGAAATTAATTTAGAAGAGATACCATTATTTATGGTTGAGATGAGTCTAGTGAATGAGGATCAAAGAAAACTTAATGTGAGGATTTTAACAAATTTGAGTCTTTCGGAATTTATAAGATCAATTGATATGCGAATCGTGGATCTAGGGCTTTTTGAAATCATGGAGTTAAAGGGCGTCCCCTTGTGTTCACCATCTTAGACTACGGCCTCTAATTCATTCATCTCCTCAGATCTTTTTAAAAATAGAAATAACTCTTTTTGTATATAGTCTCGATAAAGACTCTTCATGGAAGATTCCTGAAGGTCTTCTCTTACAAACCATTTTGACCTACCTTCAATAGTTTCATCATAAAGAGGATACCTTTGACTAAGTTCAATGAGATCACGATGCAAAGTTCTTCTATTCACACCTGGACATCTATTGTCTAAGAGCTCAAAGATTTCAGAAGTTAAAATACCATCACTTCCAGCGAAGTTCTCGACAATACTTAAAACTAGTTCTTGCCTTAAATTTTTAGGCAAGTCATGACCCTTCTTCCCCATAAGAGTGCCTCCAAATAAAATTAATGTTTCTAAAAAAAAGGACGCAAGAACCATGAGAGAGCAAAACACCGGTTTTATTTTGCAGACTGCTCTTGGTGATAAATAGAATTTAACCCAGTTCTGAATTTTGCACAATATGTAAAAAGTAGACACATTATTTTCTTGACTGCCTAAAAACCTAACGGCCTCTTAATTAAAAAAAATCTCAAACTCAATGTCATGGTCTGTCTCACATCTTCGTTATCTTTTTTATAAGGATAACTTCATTACGGTGAAGATCCATTCATTTCAGTGAATCAGGCAACAAAGGGAAGTGTTATATGACGATAGATGACTACATGAAATTCGCAAAGAACTTAAAAGACTTTATTACTAAGAACAATCTCTCACTAAAAGATCTCGCAGATCAGTTAGAGGTTCCATCCTCAACTGTGCATGGCTGGATCAATGGCGTTCCACCAAAGAGTATAAAGACGCTGAAGAAAATTGCTCTATTAATGGACTGCTCAATTGATGAGCTTTGCTTTGATGAAAAGCATTCCTCGCACGACCCGGATATCAATATCACTATAGGTGATTTTACATACAAACTAATTCTAAAAAGAGTTGATAGAAAATAACTAAGGAGTACGTATGCGTTTAGGAATAGTACTAAGCTTGTTACTTGCAGTTGCATGTAATGGTGGAGGCGGTGGGGGAGGAGAATCGACATCATTAACATCTCATCAAGGAATCTGGGCCTTTTGCAGTGATTATGATGCTAATTCAAATAATGTAGATGATAGTAGTATCCTTTATGTTTTAACAATAGCTCAGGACTCTGTTGCCTTAACTAGAACAAATTATACTGATGTTAATTGTCAATCTGGCGATGAGGATTACCGCTACAGCAACACGGCTTCATACACCAGAAGTGGTAATGACTATACAACAATTTTAAAATCAGATGTTTATACTGCGCTTTCTGCAAGTGACGTCTCTTGGAGTAATGCCAACTCCTGGTGTGGCATTTCTAATTGGGTCATTAATGTTCCTCAGAGCACTTTAGGTCGCTCTTGTGATGGAGAAATATTTAGTGAAGGTGACGTCATGACATACACTGCTGTTCGAAATGGTAATATATTAACGATAGGTGAAAACACTTATGAACTCGCTATAGGGACTGATCTAAGCCCAGCAGGTCTAACAATACCAAACGGCACGTTTGCTTATTCAGATGGAGTTTCCTTTGCAGCTCTGGCCGTTATTAACTCTGGATCCTATTCCCTTTATCGATATGATCTTGCTTCCAAGGTGTATAGTGTGGAGTCCGGAACTTACACTTCCTCAAATAACGTTGCCAATTTTACAGTGACTGGATCTTCGCCATCTGGATGTAATTCTGGTTCTGCCTCAAGACGCTTCACCACTGGCTCACTTGGTATCACGATGGAGTTTCTAAGCGATGATTTAATCATCTTTGCTCAAAAGACAACTTCATCTGAGTCAAGTTTTCGTACAGCCTTTCTTGGGGGAGGATTCAGTTTGGGATGTTTTTAGAATGTAGTCTCTTCTACTAGAATCTCTTTAAGTTTCATTATCAATTCATCCACACTAAAGGGCTTTGCCAGGAAGGTGTGGATGAATTCTTGAATCCCTATATAATCCGGATCATATGTTGAAATCAAAATGATTGGAATTTGAGGAAATTTAGCATTAATAAATCTAGAAAGCTTCGCTCCGTCCATATTGGGCATTCTATAATCCGTAACGACAACATCAATTGGGAAAGAGTTGATTTTATCCCAGGCATCCATTCCATCAGAGGCTACAAGGACGTTGAGCTCTATGGATTCCAGGCCAGTTTTTAGGAAGTCTCGGATATCTTCATCATCTTCTACGATCAGGACATTTTTCATGGGAAGCAGTATCAGCTTCTATTTCATATTGGGTCAATAATATGAACCTTAAGAGAATCTAAATATTGATGATAGGATTATAAATCTTAAGATTACCTTGAGATGAAAACTCTAAGTTTCAAAAACTCAAGCTTTCGGCCTTTTAAGACCCAAACCTTGAGTTTTTTCCAAATGGTGGGCTTTCTATTTTTTCTCTTTAGGCTTACTTCCGAGATATTCATATTTCACGGTTAAAGCGTTCTTCTTTCCATCAATTTCATAAGTAACATAAAATCCAAATACTTTATTCACACAGCCTTGATCATCTAGTGAATGATCATAAACACTTCTGGAACCACATATTGGACTATAAGCCCAGGACTCACCTGTAAACTGAACTAATGAGTTAACAATAATTTCATCATTGTGAGTTGCCTTTGGAGGAATCATTGTAGGCGGCTTAGTATTTGATCTGTCGGCTATTGTCACACCTGTATGGTGAACAGCCTCTGAACTCCCTAAGGGTGAAATATAGACTGTTTCATCCCAGATAATTTTAATTGCTTTGTCTGTCTTGTTTTTAAAAGTAAAGGCTACACCGGAATCAACGATGTCTGGGACATAAGAGATACTAAGATTTTTATCCTCGATGCCATAAGCTTTAGCATCAATGGGCCTATACTCTCTGAGTTTATCCTCTCTAACAAAGGTTCGTCCTTGATAGTCTTCATACATTGAAGCGCAGGAAGTAAGAAGTAAAAGACCAATAACAATTAATTGCGAACAATTCATAAGACCTCCAATTTTTTATAAATTTTAGGCTATTTGTTAGACATTTTTTGTCGAACTCATTTGTTAAAAACATCTAATGAACAAAAGAATTGAGCGGCTTAGAAAAATTAGAAATTTTCTTCGCTTACAGTCCGGCGGAGTTACTGTTTCAGAGATCCATGAAGCCATGGTGAATAGATTGGATCTGAAAATCTCACGAAAGACGATTGAAAGAGATGTTATTGATATGGTGGAGGATGGCTACCTAGGTATCTTAAGTGGTCTTCCAACAAGGTATCAGCTAATTAAGCCAGTAGAGGTTGAGCTTGCTCTTAAGGTTGAAGAGATAAGACTTTTAATAGAGCTATTGGACCAAAATTCAGAGCTTTATCAGAAGCTAAAACGCGCTTTAGTCTAAACTTTTAAAGATAACCAACCGAAAAGGTTGGACATAATATGTCTAGCTTTTCATGGGGTTACTGATGCCTAAGTACGCCACTGATAAAACGAAGGTTCAACGTCAGAATCAAATAAAACGTCTCCTCTCGATGACTTCTGAGGAGTCAGCTTTATCCATAACTGAAATCTCTGATCGCCTCAATAGCGAAGGATTTGAGATCAATAGAAAGACAGTTGAAAGAGACATTGAAGACATCTCCTTAGATCATCCACTTTCTGAAACGGCTTCAAACCCACGGCGCTTTTATTTTGATGGGGAATTCAAACTAGATTTCGAACTCACATTTGATGAGGGCCAGCTTCAAACTATTATCCTTGCTCTTGAGAGTTTAAAACAGATGTCGCCCAAGGTGCTTAAGAGCCTTTGTGGCGATGTTGAAACCACACTTGTGAGTAAACTTCCAAAGGCATTAGCCAAAGAATTTGAGCATCTTAAAAGCATGTCCAATACGGCACCAACTATCCTGGGAGAAGGGGGAGAGATTGGGCCAGGTGTTTTTGAAACGGTTCTCACTTGTTTAAGGAAGGGAAAAGTTTTTGAGTGCCACTACTCATCTCCGGATGAGGCAAGATTTTCTAATCGGAAAAGATCGTTTGCGCCACTAAAGCTTCACTTTGTAGGAGCTCCTTATCTTTATGTCTATGACTGCGAAGATAATGAAATAAAGATGCTGAGAATTTCAAGAATTCATAAACCTGTACGGAGTGAAATTCCGGTAGATAAGAAAAGAGCGAAAGAGATCAAACTTGAACATGTTTTCGGTGGCTACGGCAAGGGTCAAGAAGCCGTGATTGATTATGCGATTGTTTGCACTAAACCCATGGCCTTAAAGTTTAGAGAACAGAAGATTCATTCATCTCAAAAGATTGAAGTCCTAAAAGATGGGTTATTTGAAATCACTTTCACTGTTAATGATAGTGATGAGGTGGTGAGGCTGCTTGCCCAGTATGGGGAGTTTATTAGAGAGATTAGGCCGAGCGGGGTTTATGAGAAAGTTAAGGAGATTTGGAAAAAAGGACTTAAAGCTTCATAGGTAGTTAGGACTGAAAACACGGCGATCTTCGTTGTTATAAGATTGTTCCGATCTCAGTCACTTATATGAACATAAGCTCCTTCGATCGAAAAAACTTCTGCCTAGAATCTCTTGGTTTTGAGTCCTCAGGGATTGGATTAAGGATGAGGGAAAACCGTAAATACCATTATAGAGGATTCAGGGAGAGAACAATACTTACAAAGAAAATATTTCTAAAAATTAAAACCTAGCTAGGATCACAATGGATTTAATTTTAAATAAATCAATTCCTGTGAATTTAAATTTTGTTGAAAACTATATTGAAGTAAAAGAGTTTATTCAGTTCTTTAAATCTTTTCGCAGGATAACATTTAAAAGGAAATATTATGAAGTTGCAGAAAAACTTTTAGGGGATTTTTTAATTATCATAGATGCCTCAGTAGATAACATTAAAATTCTTGATGATCTTATTGGAAAAAATAGGATACTTGATAATAAATTTGAAAAAAAATCTAAGCTTGTTGACGAGCTATGTGGATTATCGCCTAAAGGATTTGAGTTATTAAATATTTCAAAAAATGAAAATAACTTCAATACAGATCAATTAAAACGACTTTATAAAACAGCTTCAAAAAAACATCACCCCGATCTTGGTGGTAAAACAGAAGATATGAAGTTGCTGAATGATACCTTTAGCTTGTTTCATGAATATCTCTCAAGAGAGCAAAACTCAAAATTCAGAGAAGAGAGAAATAATTCCATTGAAAATTATGAATCAAATATGGATTATGATGCCAAATCATTTATGCTCGAGGTATATCTATGTCTCATTGAGGTAAAAATAGATATAAATTCTTTTCACGAAGCGCAAGACTTAATTAATCAGGTTAAAGATAAAAATCTGAATTTAGTTAAAAATTTTAGAGAATTGAGAGATTTATACTCTAAGGCAGGAAAACTAAAAATTTCACTGAATCCTCTAAAAGAATTGAATTTGAAATCAATTCCCGGTGTTGATTATGCTTTCATTAATTCATGCATTGATGAAATACAATACTTAAAACTACATGAGCAATTAATCTCTTGCATAGAAGAAGATAAGAAAAAAGATTACATACTAAGAGATTTTTACAAGGAATTTAAACCACTCGATTTTGACTTAATGTTTGATGTCGAGCCAACAGATTCGAAATATATACCATACCCTATTTATTCAAATTGCAAATTTCAGTTACTAGATAATGCTCAAAAATTTGAATATCTTAATACATTTGGTCCGTTGGCGAACTTCAATAACGTTGAAAAGTATAAATTTGTAAGGATCTCAAGCATCTTGGCAAACTGTGTTTATTTTTCAACGATTGAAAATCTTGAAAAATCAATAACCGAATTAGATTTTCTTTTAAATGTTACAGATGATTATGGTAAAGAATATTTTCAAGCATTGAATTTATTAAAATCATGGCTAAAAAGAGGTGAGAATGAATTTATCGAGAGAGCAAATCTTCTAAAAGATCTAAATGACTTGTATTATGTAAAACCAGATTCTATTATAATTTCTTTTAATAATGATGGTTGTCTAGCTTTTAATAATATGGATGGATTTACAATCGATTGCTGGCAAAGATCACATATTTTTATGGATCAGCCTCTTGGCAAATTAGTTAGTCTGGTAAAATCGAAAAAAAATAAATGAGAAATATTTTGTTGCATTGAAATTATATATTTCTTCTCTGAAATTAATCTGAAATCTAAAAATCGAAAGGCACCCATGAAAAAATTTTTCGTTGATAAGATTTATAACCCAGATCGAAGCATCACAATTCAAGAGTTCATAGAACTTCCAAAAGAGCTTTTCTCAAAAGCTGTAGAGAAAACTGCTGACATGGGGTTTTGTGTAATACTCGATACAGAAACAACCGGACTTGATCATGAGAATGATGAAATCATCGAGATTGCGATTAGAAAGTGGATTTATCACAAAAAAGATCACTACCTCATTAAGCCAGTAGAAGAGTACTCAGAGTTAAACGAGCCTGTAAAAAATGAGATCACTGAGGCCATTACAGAGATCACGGGGATTACGAAAGAAGATGTTAAAGGTAAAAAGATTGATTGGAGTATTGTCTCAAGACTCATTGGTGAGTCAGATTTCGTTCTCGCCCACAATGCGGGATTTGATAGGCCCATGATTGAATCAGTCCCAGAAGTTAGGGATATATCAGGATCAAAGATTTGGGCATGCTCATTTGTTCAAGTGGATTGGGGAGCTAAAGGATTTCTCTCTTCAAAGCAAGAGCTCCTCAGCATTTTTCATGGTTTTCACTATGCTGGTCACCGGGCCCTTACTGACATCGATGCTCTCGCGAATATTCTTCTTCAGGGTGATTATTTAAAAGAAATTCTTCAAAACGCTAAAACAAAGCAAGTAAGAGTTGATTGCATAAAGGCGCCCTATGAGTCCAAAGATCTTCTTAAAGCGAACGGTTTTTCGTGGGATGGGGCTAATAAATTTTGGACGAAGCTTATTCCGGAAACAGAGCTAGATGCAATGAAGGTGTTTCTTGAGGAGGAGGTTTATCCGAAGGGGAGGATGGATGCGGAAATGACGACCATCAATCTCCGAGACCGCTTCAAAGCCTAATAGATGAGGTCTGAAAACACATCGATCTTCGTTGTTAAAAGAAGAAGCTTCCTCAGTCACATACTCAGTCCGTATGCTCCTTCATAAACTCCTCCTTCTGCCTAGAATTTCTTGGTTTTGAGTCCTCAGTATTTGGGACAACATAGTACAGGGTTCGGGTTCAAGAAGGGCGGATATCAAACTTACCGGATGACAAGGCTTCTACACATACAAGCAAGTTCCTTGACTCTACGATTTAAAAAGCAATAATTCATGCAATTTAGGCAAGTTGAAATCATGACCTAATTACATAGGGTTCAAAAAAAGGTCTGAGTTTTACGCTTAGAAAATTAAAACAAAAAATGGTGTGACTGATGAAACTCCCAGTGATAAAGCCTGAGTACAAAACCATAGGATATTTTATGACCCCAAAATTGCCAGTCAAACCCCAAGAAAACCTTGAGCAAGATCTTCTCACTTCCGAAGAGCGCCCTAAAAATCTAAGGATTGCACATAATCAATTTGAGCCCAATTGGAAAAGAAATCTGGCAAAAACAGTGAAACCCAAAAAAATTGGTGAAGTCTCCAGAGCTAAAGGTTCTCGTTACTAAACCACTGATCATCGTTCCAAGCTTGTTCCGACCTCAGTCTCTTATTATTCATAAGCTTCTTCGCTTAAAAAATCTTCTGCCTAAAATCTCTTGATTTTGAGCCATCAATGTTCCGAGGTAATTGGTAAAAGATGGCCGGTAACAAGAGAAAGAAAAAATCTAATTCATTTAAATTATTCAACCTAAAAGCACGGATTCTGGTTAGACACTAATTGTCTACCCCCTCCTATATTATTGCCTTGTCTGCATAACTTAGGAGGTTCTCATGTTGAAAGTCTTCTATTCAAAAAATCAAAGCGTAAAAAACAACTCATCTTTCAGTCCTTCAGCGGGCAAGCCAGAACTCGTTGTGGAATCATGGAAAAAGAGGGGGCAAGAATTTCACATTCAAGAGTTCACTCCTTCATCAAGGGAGGATCTAAAACTCGTACACTCTTCAGATTATGTAGACGGAGTTCTAGGGCTCAAAACATCCAATGGCTTCGGAAATAAAAGTCCTGAGGTTGCCGCTGCCCTTCCCTGGATCTGCGGCTCAATGGTTGAGGCGACTCTCGATGCATTTAAAAATAAGTCAATCACCATCTCACCAACTTCGGGGGCTCATCATGCCAGATACAGCAGTGGAGGAGGGTATTGTACTTTTAACTTTTTGGTCCTTGCGGCGATAAAGGCACATCAAGCCGGTGCAAAAAAAGTCGGCATCATTGATTTAGATTGCCATTATGGTGATGGAACCCAGGAAATCATCAATCGCCTTAAACTTGATTTTATTCAACACTATAGTTTTGGAGGAGATCCACGACTCCTTCAAGGATCAGCAAAGTGGATTGAAGCACTCCCAGGGATCGTAGAATCATTTAATAACTGTGATCTCATTATCTATAACGCCGGGGTTGATTCTCATATTGATGATCCTCTTGGTGGGTATCTTACAACCGAACAAATGGAAATGCGTGATTCAATAGTGATTAAGCCTTTTGCCCAGAAAAAAATCCCAATGGTAGTATCTTTGGCCGGAGGTTATCAGAAAGATGAGGATGGCGGAATTTCTAAAGTTCTTGACCTTCACGGATTCATGTTCAATGCGGCCTGGTTTGCAGATAAATTGAATCAGGAGGTCAAATGAGTCGGAACATCTTAGATATTCTCAAAGAAGACGATAATTTCGGAATCATCAATTATGCCGATGAGGGAGGGGATATCAATCTTGTTATTGATGGGAAATCTCTTATCTCCCATGCACTTGATTATAAGGCCGATACTTGTCTTAATTTTTTACTCCTCAAGTTCGCCGATCTTGAAGATTTAAAAAAACAGCCCAATTATCTTGAAAGACTCTATCACATCGATCCTATTTATCCTCAGATGATCAAGGAAATGGAGTTAAATGAAGATTCAGACTCTTTACGGATTCAAAATATCCTTCGTGATTCAAGCTATATGATTTTAAAAAGATCATTTCCAAGCTCAAGGAACATTCTTTCATTTTGTGATGAAAATCTTAATCATAAAAAACTAATGATTGGTCTTTTTTACCCAGAATACCTTGATGACAACTTTCTGACCTCAAATTTAAAGTCTGCATTTCAGTGTGAGAATCTCGATGCTAAAAAAAATGCAAAATATGGGATGATATTGAGTGCTCCCTGCTTGCACCAACTTGAAGAGATCCCTTTTATTTCACCTTTAATTACGGCCTTCCTTGATTTCCATGAAGTGCCAATAGAAGAGGTCGATGAAATATTAAAAAAGTTGGATAAAGAAGGAATTACCTTAGTTGGTGTTCATTATTCAACTGAAGGGGCGATGATCAAATGGGATGAAGGCTCCCTAGATGTGGATAGCAAATTCTATGACTCCATGAAAGAGATGATTATGAATCATCAAAACCCAGCACCCTTGCTTATAACTAAAACATTCACCTTTAGTGCTCTTTCAAACTGGGACGATCAACTTCATTTATGGGTCAAGGAATTCAAATTAGAGCATGGCTATTTCCCCAATATTTTATTGGCTTCAACTGGAACTTACGCTCGGCTAGATATGGTCATGAATTCTAGAAGGCGAGATCATTTGCGTGGGCCTGAGGGGCACGGAGCAACCGATGAAGAATTTAAAAGTGCAGGTGGGTTTCAGGGGCCGGGCTACTCCTTAGATTTCTGTATCGATGACAGACTCTCTCTTGATACAATAAGGCTGATTTACGACTCAGATCCAGACGGGGGATTGCCGATACCAGATATGGTAGAAGCTGAGAAAGGCAGAAAGGTAAGCTAATATGTTCGATTTCATTGGCGATATTCACGGTCATGCCGACAAGCTTGAAGCACTCCTTCAAAAGCTTGGGTATCAAAAACAAGGGGGAGTTTATCAGCATCCATCTCGAAAGGTATTCTTCCTGGGTGATTTTATTGACCGCGGACCAAAAATTTTGGAAGTTCTAAATATTGTTATTCCTATGGCTGAATTGGGATCAGCACTAACCGTCATGGGGAATCACGAATACAACTATCTTGCCTTTCACACGGCAACAAAGACCGGAGAGGGCTATTTAAGACGCAGAAGTGAAAAAAATACTCATCAATGCCAAGAAACTCTCAATCAGCTCTCTGAATCTGAAAATAAACGCTTTCTCAATTGGATATGGAATCTACCACTCTGGTATGAGGCCGGAAATTTTCGGGCCGTGCATGCATATTGGGATGATAAATGTATTCAAAAAATAAAATATTCCTCAATTGGGAGCAAACTCAATTTTAGTAACACTGTATTTCGTTCCACATGGACTAAATCATATTATTTTATTTCTGAAACCTATGTCTTAAGCTGGATTTGGAAGAATAAAGACACTCATCTATGTCCTGGGTAAAATTCAATAGAAAACACTCAACCACTATCTTGAATGCATGTAAAAACTTCACACACCCTGGTCATAAAGTTTAATAATTCAGATAAATCTGGAGGGTCATTAATATCAGAGCCTATTAACTCTGTAATTTTAACAGTTGCTAGTTTCAAGGCAGTTTCAGGGTGATATGTTCCCATTATTAAAAGGGACATATATGACAGATCAGACTGTAATCGAAGATAATATATTACAACTTCCTAAATTAACTGTCCATTCAGAACCCTCCATTACAACTGAAACCCCTGTCACAGACTCAATAATTGAAGCAGCTAGAAAGTTGCAATCTATCTCGAGTTATAAGACTGATTTTAATTTTGAGGTGTATCGTAAGTTAGAGCAAAGATTTAATGAAAAACCGGTCAGGGGCGGTATACTATTTAAGACTCCTTTCAAGTTAGTAAACTTCCATGCATCCTGCCAACAGTGTTTATATTCTTTTGAAGCTGACACTTATGGGCGTGGATGTACCCACGAATGCGTTTATTGCTATGCCAAGGCACAACTTACGGTTCATGGTATGTGGAATAAGCCATTCCCGATGCCTGTAGACATTACTGAAATTTGGAAAACATTCCACACGGTTTTTGAGACTGATGCAAGATCAAAATGGCGTGATGTAATGGAGAAAAGAATCCCAATTCGAATTGGGGCCATGAGTGACTCATTTATGGCAATGGATCGCTCATATAAAGTAACTCAAGAGTTTCTTAAAATCCTTAACCATTACAAATATCCTTATATCATTTTCACTCGTTCACATACGGTAGGAGAAAGCCCCTATATTGATCTGCTTAATCCCCAGCTATGCTCAGTACAGATGAGCATAGCAAGCACAAACGATAAGCTTAACAAATTGATTGAGCCAGGAACTCCATCTGCCAAGTTAAGACTCCAGGCCTTACAGAAATTAACAAGGGCTGGATTTTGGACAACTGTAAGGATTAACCCTCTTTTTCCGAATCATCCTGATGGTTACTATACTGATCCTCATTTTAGGAAAGATTTAGCACCAGAGCCATTCGATTATTCAACTATAGAAATGGTGGATGAGATTGCTGCTCATGGAGTCCAATCTGTGATCGCTGGGTTTGTAAGATTGTCGACTTTTTCTTTGAATAGAATGGAAGAGGCTGTGGGAAGAGATCTTCAAAGTTTTTTTAGTGCAGATTGTAGGAAATCTAGAAGGGACTGGCATTTTAGCGACAAAGAAATTCGAGCTTATTACGAGAGATATCAAGCAAGATGTAAGCAAAATGGGATTCAATTTACAACTTGTTACATTGGGAATGGGGATGATCATTTTTGGGGTGATCAAGATCTTTGGGATAATAAGAAAGACTGTTGTAATGCAATAAACCGAGTTAGCGAGTTCAAAGGCCAGACAAGTCGAGATATTTCTTGGGACATCAGACTCAAGCACAGTCCAGATAAAATGATTAAAGCAAATGATATAAATAGACTTCACGAGCTTTTGGAATCATGAAGAAAGCATATCCAGGAATAAACATCCAGTGGCCGATTTCTGAATTGATATTATCAGGTTCAAAAACTGTTGAAACTCGAACTTATCCAATCCCTGAAAAGTATTTAAATATGGATTTAGTGATGATTGAAACACCTGGACCTAACGGCAAATTTAAGGCACGTGCTGTAGCTATTATAAAGTTTACCAAGGCTGTCAAATATGCCAGTAAAGATCACTTTTATAGGGACTTTAATAGGCATTTCGTGAAGCCTGATTCTTCCTGGGCATGGGATGAGAGCAAGCCTAAGTGGGGATGGGAACTTGTTATTGTAAAAAATATTCGTCCGCAAGAGATAACGTCGAAGCGCGGAATAGTATTTACAAAGGAATGCTTCGTTTCCTGACTTTTTTAGTTGATGATGGGCCATTTTTTCCTACCCTCAATATTATGCCAAGGTTCTCCCTGATCCTCCGAGAAGTTTGAGTAGAACTTTTCACGGAGGAAAAGATGAAAGAAATCAAAGGCTCAACCTATTTGGACTCAGTATCTTTAAGGTTTGATAGTCATATAAAAAGATTTAGAAAATTCATAAATAGAAGCAAATCTTCATCTGTTAATCCACATGTTCTTTTTACAACATTAGATTTAATTACTGCAAATCTTGTATATGAAGAGCGAATACACTACCAAGCAGATGGCGAGTTACCTTTGTTGTATGAAATATTGGTAAATTCTAAAGAATTACATTCAACAAGATGTTTAGTTGAAATTTATAAATCTTATTACAAAGAAAATATCTCTAAAGAAATAGGTAAAGACCTAAACTCTTTGATAGTAGAAGGATTTAATTTCGTAACCGATGAATTGGTAGAATCTTCAATTAGAACTATCGTCCGAGATTATAATGACTATTGTGAACTGAAAGATTCTCTCGACAAAAGTCCAATACAGCTTTTATGTACACTTGGATCTTTCTTTGAAATATCAAAGAATAATGAAAAAGATTTTCTCAAGACAAGCTGTCCAGTTAAGACAAGAGGGATGGTCTTTACACCATATAATATGGCCGCATTCATCACAAACAAGGTACTTGCATCATACAGCTTAGAAAATAAAAATATGAAAATATTGGATCCGGCATCTGGAGCCGGTATTTTCAGTCTTACGATATTAGATGAAGTTTCAAAGAAAAATGGCTCATCTAAATTGTTGCAGCTAGCAAAAAATCTTTATGCCGTTGATATCGATGAGGACTCTTGTTTAATTACAAGAATGTTATGTGGCGGATACCTTTATCTCTCCACTGATCAGTTTTTCGATCTTGAAAAAAATGTGACTCATGGATCTGCAATATCTGACGATTTTTTAGAAAACAATAAAAACACCTACGATATCGTGATTGGAAATCCCCCATATTTGAAAGTTCCAAAAAAAGAAGCTGAATCCTACAAAAATATTTTTAGGTCTCTTAAGGGGGAAACTAATTATTACAAGGTATTTTGGGCTGCAGCTGAGACATTAACAAAGAGAGGTGGGGTAATAGGATTCGTGACTCCGTCTGATTTCTTAACTGAACCACAGTCTACAGATTTAAGAAAACAGCTTTTTGTTCAGAATAGATTAATGCATTTATATGACCTGCCTTTAAAATTTTTTCCTGGTGTTTCACTAGAGCCAGCTATAACAATTGTAAAAAAAGAGGAATCTCACAGAAAGTTCAAGTTTACTTATGTCTACAATAAGACATCAAATCTTGGTATTTCGGATGTTATAAAAGAAAGTAAAAAAGTTGATTATAATTCTTTACTAGATACAAAAACTTACAGCTTGGCTGAAACTTTTAGAAAGCTTTCAAAAGCTCCTCAGGGATGGAAAATCGTAAAGCTAAAAGATATTCTGGATATTAGGTTCGGTTTTCATCCTGGAAGTGGTGGTAAGTACAATGTTTCAAGCAAAAATGGACTTCGTGCTATCGAAGGTAGAGATGTTGCAAGATTCAAAATTACTAAAACCCAGAAATTTATCGACTTAAAAAATCTTTCAGAGAAAGATATCTCTCTTTATAAAAATGAAAAAATAATTATTCAAAGGATTAGAACAAGAAAGATGGGGCCTGATGCCATTTGGATAAAGGCGGGATATGACGCCGGAGGATTGGTCAACTTAGCTTCAACCAATGGAGCATACTCAAAGAGTAAGGATATTAAATTATTGGTTGTATTGGCAATGATAAATGAATCTGAGTTTAACGAAAGATTTAAAAGAACTACTAATAATGTCAATATCACTGCTTCAGACCTCGGTGAGATGGAGATATATTATCCTACCGATTCATGGGTAGAAAAAAATATTATGAGCTCAGTACAAAAAATAATTGCAACTGGTGATGAGAGTGCACTAAAGAAGCTTTTTTTATTCATTAAAGAACAACAATCTTATAAGCAGGCTGCTTAATATGACATTACATCAAGATTTATTTGAGTCTTTGCTTTTGCCTTTAAAAGATATTCTTAGCAATTCTCAGGTTCTGGGATTTGAGTCATCCGATATTCATTTGTTGGCGCAAGCGTTGATTTTCGATACGCAAAATATAAGAGAGAATAAATTAATACATTTGAAGCTGACTTATAAAGATGAGGAATTTTGGGAAGGACCAACCAGTCCTGGAGTTTTAATATTTCTTGATGCTTACGACTTGGGAACGGGTAAGCAATACTGTAAAGAATTGCTTGATTCGATTGTTGCAAACCTGCCCCAAATCAAAAAAGCTCTTGAGAAAGTTGCCAAGAAAGAAAAAGGAATGTGGAAAGATCAATCGGAAATAAATGAGAAGGTGGAAAACCTGGTAAATGATTATTGGCCTGTACTCTACACAAAATTTATCTCAATGGGGCATGAAATTCCATTGATATCATTAGCTGATAAATTAGAAATTAAAGTTAGTTGTAAGTCTTATAAGAATGCAGCCGCGTTTTTGGGTGTCTATAGCAAAAAAATCGAGGTTTATGCAAGCAGGGAGCCTTTTGCCAGTTTAAAAATAGAGATGTCATTCTTATCTGGTGGTAACAATAGACCTAATTTTATTGGAAGTTTAACAGATTTTTTCAGTGGAAAGCTTAAAGTGGTAGAAGATTCACTCGCTCAAGAAGGATTGAGTATGAATCAAATGAAAAATACTAATATTGTTTCACTATTAAAAAGTTCGAGCCTCCCTCCACAGGATAACAATATTTCCAGCAAGTCATCGGGCTTAGACATGAAGCCTGTATTCAAAATATATTTTGGTCCTCCTGGAACTGGAAAAACCCATAGTGTTAAGCAAAACTTCAGAGAAAATTGTGTAACAGAGCTTATTCAAATTCACCCATCCTACTCCTACGAGGACTTAATAGAAGGAATAAGAGCGATTATATTTTCTTCAGGTGACCCAAAATATGATGTTGTTGACGGAACAATTAAGATTATGTGGCGTTGGGCTAGTGGTGTACCACTCAACCTTCTGGTAAATGTAATTGTTGAGGACAGTAAAATTTCAATAGTAATGCCTACCGGAACCAGATCTAGATATCGATTAAAGTCTGCCCATGTAGCCGTGCATGAGATTCCGAAGGGTAGTCTTGTTCCGAAGGATTATATTGATTTCGACAACGATACTCTTGTCGTCCACAAAGATAGAAATACACTTCTATATGAGTCACTGGTAAAACTTGATTTAAAGAAGTCACTGGATTTTTTTACAAAGTTATACTTCTATGGAACTTCCATCTTTGAGACCTATGATAGGGCGGGTGGAAAAGCAGGAGCGAAAGATAAAACATTCATTTGGGGTACTAGAGATAAACAGTTTAATCTGATCTTGGATGAACTAAACCGAGGTGAGGTTGCATCAATTCTAGGAGAACTATTATTTGCAATTAGTGAAGCCAAATCTGAGAATTCCAAACCTGTAAGACTCCAATTATCGGGTGAAGAATTTTATTGGCCAAAAAATCTTAATTTAATCTGCACGATGAATAGTCATGATACAAGTACAGATCAAATTGACCAGGCAATAAAAAGAAGATTTGAACTAATTGAAATAAAACCAATTGAGGCTGATGCACTTGATAATTTAGACTGCCCTTACGTTTTTACGGAAGAAGGTAATTTTAATTTTACGACTCTGGCCGGTGCATCTTTTCATGATTTATATGAGAGTTTAGATGAAAAGTTTTATCCTGGAAGCTTAATTTTTATTATTAATGAAAGCATTAGAAATAAGTCAAATGCTGTCAATCCTAAAGATAAGCTTGTTGGACACTCCCATTTTATGGAATATGCCAATTTGCTGCATGAAAAAGTTATCCTAAATCATAAAGAGCAGGGTACATCTGCAGTAAATGATATTGCTGCGTCAGTCTTTAATGAAATATTTGAAACTAAAATACGCCCTTCACTGATGAGTTTGTTTAATGATAGCAGTGAAGATTGTGAAGCATTTATTAAGGTTCTTAAAGATGAAGGATTGCCATTAGAGAAAAAATTAAGTGGATTGCCGGATGTCTCTAAACAGGCTAGACCTAAAAAAGCTAGTGGACAATGAAATTAAGAGAAGTATCGACAAAAAATTTACACAAGACAATCCTTGAAAGTGAATGGGCTGGATTTCTAGATGGAAAACAATGGGAGCCCAAGAGTTTCTCTAGCTTCACTGAGGAGGATAAAGATGATGCATACCTAGCTCTCTTTGGCATCCTTGCTGATATTGATGAATCAAACTTTAAAATCCTTAAAGATGATGCTGGTATCTTTCGCTCGAAATCAGGATCACCCATGCTGGTTTTTTTGTATGTTTCAATACTAAAAATTGAAGAGTATTTAAGATCTGCAATCCATGTTACATACAAGAAGAAAAAAGAAAATCTTTGCGGCTTGAAGGGAAAGATTGATTTTGCAGAGTCTAATTCTAGAAATTTTGGACTTATTCACAAACATTTTTGTAAGTTTAAAGTGCCTGAGAGGGATAACGATTTCTTCTCTTTCATAAATTTTGTCACAAATTTTTCATTTCTAAAATTAAAGAATATACATACTGAATCTGCAAAACTGAAAATGGCAGCAAATTCAATTAATCAGATCCTATCAAAATCAAATTCAAACTATAATCAATCTATCACCGCTCAAAGGGTAGTTAATAGAAGATATGATAATCGACAAAGATATAAGCCCATTTTACCATACGTAAAAGTCCTTGCGAATTTTTATCTTGGATATGGTGAATCTACTGATAATCTAGACTTGAAAATCCCCATGAATGGAATGATTTTCAATTTAAATCGACCTTTTGAAAACCTCTTAATTCAGTCCTTAAAGAAAACGGGAGTTTTTAAACACCACTATTTTATTGAAAATAATCATTTAAAACTTTCTTCAGAATCATTTAATAAAGTGGATGGTTTTATTATGAAGCCTGATTGCTGGGGGGTTGTTACAAGTGATCATGATAATTACCATCCTTACAAATTTTTAATGTTGGATGCCAAGCATAAAATAATGGGTAACACGATAGATGCTGAAACCGAAATTGAATCAGTAGATTTTAAGAAAATTAACAGGTCTGATTTTTATCAAATATCCACTTATGCCTACTCGCATCGCGGGTCATTCAAGAATGCAATATACGGTATAGTAGGACTCAATAAAGAAAGCTCTCCAAATAATTTACATAAATATGTTCAGGCTATTTATAAGACATCAATAGATTGTTCTTCAGATAATAATCATAATGAAAATAATCGATCAATCGAAATTAAAAGGGTTGTAGTTAATTTTGGAACCTTGCTTCGAGATTTAGGTCGTGAAATTAGATCCTCAGGAAATCAGGATACTATTCTAACCATGTTTGGAAATCAGATTTTAGATTCTCTACTCAAACAGTTACTGACTCAAAATACATAAATTATGATGTGAGGGAGTTAGAAAATAAATTTGAGTTCTAGATAGAAATTAGTTAAGATCCAATTTTTTTGAAAATCCTGTCTGTCGTAAAAATCCAGCCAGACCGGAAATGCAGCGACCATTTTCTTTGAGTTTATTCGGCCCAAAATGTGCCATAAACGGTTTAAGTGATACAGGGCTTGCTCAAAGTATTGTTTTTTTCTTTCTGAGAATTTAGGCCCTGTTTTGTGACTTTTCGCTAGAACCCTGATGGCCCATTTTCTGTTGTAGCCAGTTACTTCACACAATTCATCCAAAATTAAGGACTTTTTAGCCTTTGAGGCCCTGAAGTATCTTCCTCTAATAACTCTTAAGTACGTGGTTTTAAAATTTAAAGTCATAGATTTACCTTTTTGGTGTCTTTTATCAAATACTGCTGAGAAAAATGAATCCAATGGAACACGTTGAATTAATGGTTTAAATGAATACAACATTGCAGCAACATCCTTGTTCGCCAGATCATGCTGAGTAAACAGTTCTCAAAAAACTAAATTCAGTTGTGTTTTTAATGAGGAAATACGGAAAATTTCCCTTTCTGCACGATAACAGTTCTTATCATGCAGAAGGGGAGTGAAAAAATTTTAGCTCTCTAATCTACATCTCCGAGAAATGAAGTGCATGCTTAAAATAAAATCTAATAAAGCATTATGATGCCTTTCTAGGATGGGCCTTCTTTCGAGTACTGAGAGAAATTTTTTTTGTAGCTTTTTTCGCAGCAATTCTTTGAGTCGATGGGAGAATACCGCTTTTGTACATCGAAACACTTGAAAAGTGATTAGGTCTTACCTCAACCGTCACATTAAGCTTTTCATTACGCAAGCATTGTTCAAACCATATTTTAGCGAATACAATAGCTGATTCTCCCATTTTCTTAGCAAACTCAAGGCATTTTGAGATTGATATAGCTTTCCTTTCATTTTCGATATCCGAAATAAGATTTTTGCCAACACCAAGCATATCTGCGACCTGTTCTTGAGTTAGATCATTTCTTGTTCTATATGCTCTGAAAAGCATGCCAATCGTAGTTGGTCCATTTTCTTTCTCTAAAAATTTTAAAGCATCGGACATAAATCACTCCTAGTATTTGTGATTGTTGATTTCTTCAACGGTCACAATTTGTACCTCGCCATTTTTTACAGTAAAAATGACTCGATAAGACTTATTCAATCTTGCACTTCTTTGACCCTTTCTTTTGCCTTTGAGGTGCTCATGATTATAGCCTTTAATTTTACCTGTTTCTGCAACACCAATCTCAGAAATATTCTTTACCCAGACCTGAAAAGAGTCTTTAATTTCTTTAGGCAATCCTTTGAAATCTTTTTCAGAACCTTTGGTCATTTTTACTTCAGTTTTATGAAGTTTTATTATGGGTGCCATTTTCTCTTTTTTTGGTTTCGTCATGAGCTAAGTATACTCTTTTTTAGAGTACTATGTACTACATATCGGAGTACCTTGTAAAATATTAAGCTCCCTTTTCTAACCATAAGAAATCATGTTGAAATCGATTCTAAATGATCTGAGTAATTCCGTTCGGGAAAAGAGCTAATCTTCAAATCTCAAAAGATTTTGCCGATACTGATTTTATGAAGATAAACTTTATTTTTATAATTCTCTTCTTTTCCAATATTTCGAATGCTAGATCACTAATTGTTAAATATCGAAGTGGCCCAGTTGATGTCACAAAACATGGTTTTGAAAACTTCCAAAAACAGAGCTCGGTGATCTATGATTCTTGGTATGACAGAAAAAACAATTATTTAATTATTAACGTTAAAGGTACTAATTACCATTATTGCGGGTTTGATAATAAATATTGGGAATATTTAAAAAACGCTAGTTCCCTCGGAAGATTCTATATCCAGAACATAAAAGGTCGTTTTGATTGCCGTTTATCACCTGTTCCCTCTTATAGGTAATTTAAACTAATTCAAGAGCATCTTATTTTTGAATCAAGGGATAATAATTATCCAATAATCCCCGGACTCTTCGATTTGATTATAGATCGATTTATGCACTCTTCTTCTTTGAAAGCTTCTTCGATTTTGAAAGGATTTCTTTTATCTCAGGACTCTTAAGTTGGGCCTGAATGGTAGATTCAATTAATATATTCGGATCTAAATTTAAAGCAGCTCCTAGCTTTACAGCAACTTTCACACCAATTTCTTTTTTGTTATTTTCGTAAGCACTGAGGTTCGCCTTATCGATACCCGTAACATTCTCGAGATCCTCGAGTGTAAAATTTAAGATCTTTCTTTGAGCTCTTACATAATCACCAGCATTCGGGGATGATCCATTAAATGCAAGCTTATCTAAAAATTCTCCAGCATTAATCATAAATCACCTTTTATAGTTGTGCGTTGTTGTTATTCTCTCAATTTCAACAATCTCTATTTGTGAATCAACAATTCGATAAATTACTCGGGCGGAAAATCCAAAACTAGCTGCTCTATAACCATTCCACTCACCAGTTAGTTCATGATCTCGAAAAGACGGATTAGACTGAGCAGCTGCTACACCATTTCTTTCAACAAATGAAATCCAATACCTTAATGAAATTTTGTCTTCGTCAGTGAAAACCTCAATAGTTTTTGCAAACTCTTTAGCCCCCTTTTCTGACAAAATTACCTTGGCCATTAGACTCCCTTACCTCACCTTGTTGTATTATAGTATAACTTGTATTTTTTTACAACAAGCGAGTTTGAATGATATTTCCGCTAGTTAAGCAATAGCTTAAGCGATATTCTCCAGACTCTTAGAGTAAACTATCGTAGTGCCGAATTAATTGAAGTGTTATTATTACTCTTGTATTTATTTTTGAGCAGTAAGGATTTTTAAAGTATTGTTATTGCTTGTTTTAAAAGTGTTTAATTGTTCATTTTTTAACAGTTGGTTATAGTTTCTTCACTAAAGTTCCGATAAAACCTCCAGAATATGAACACAATCGTTAGCGAATATATCTTCACCGGATTTGGATTCAATGTTCTTCTTCACAATATTGAAATTAAATCAATTCATGGAGAAGAATATTCCGAAATCAATCTCAATGAAGTAAAGCTGCTTACAGCGAAGCAACTACTAGTCAGCAGAGAACGATTAACAGGCCAGAAATTGAAATTTCTTAGAACTTTTATGAAGGTTTCTCTTTCAAGCCTTGGCGAAATAATTAGTGCTCCGGCATCGACAATTAGATCATGGGAAGAAAAGAACGAAGAATCAACTGGCATGAGTGTTCCTCAAGAGCGACAGTTTAGAATTTATGCAATCGAGCATCTACTCGATCAAGAAAAAAAACATCTTGAGAAAGGAATCATAATGGCCGAAGACTTTGACGAGCCAGTGACAGGCGCGACATTAGACCTGAAAGGAACAGTAGATCTATCTTATTTAAGAGAGGCTTAAGAAATCATAATTATCTTTGACCCTTAGGATGCCAATCAACATCCCTCAAAGGTCCACTATCTTCTCCTGCACCCCATAGCACCCTTTCGCCTATTTGCAGACTTAGTAAGCCATTGCATATTACCAATACTATCTGAACCCCCACATGCAAGCGGAACAATATGATCTACCTCATAACCAGGACAAGCTCCCCTATTTCTTCCAGTGGATGGGCAGGGATTAGATCTATGAAAATTACTTCTCACTACTCTACTTCTCTTATATCCAGACTTCTTTCCAGTAGAGAGAGAGGATTTATAGGGCTTAAAACTCTTTGAGCTTTTATAAGATGGAAGCTTTGGAGCTTTTTTTGAATAACTTTTAGGGTAATAACTCTTTATTTTAAAAGTTTTTGGTGAGTATGATTTTGAAGAGTATGACTTAACTCTTCCTCCGCGTGTTCTTTTAGCAAAAGAATCATCAACCATGAAAAAGACCAATAAAAATATTAATAGTGCAATAAATCTATTAGATAAATATTCTTTCCGAATCATCATTTTTTAACCAACTTTAAATAAGTCTCCCATTTATTTTCAAGAAAATTGAGCTAATTGGCAAACTCCTACTCATCATTTGCTAGGGCCTGTTTAAAACTCACTAACACCGGCGCCAAGGGTGATTTCGTAAATTCCTTTGATATGGCCTCGGATTCCATCACTTTTTGAATGAGCTCGTAATCAAGTGTCCCGGGGTTATACCTAAGCTCAATATTTACCTCTTCCTTGATTTCAAGTTGCTCTAAATTCTCCTTGATTTCATTATCAAATGCTTGAGTAGCCTTCCCCTCTTTTATGGCAGTGGCCTTTAAATCAAGTAACTCCTTTATCCTCTTAACTAAATCCTCAGGACTAAGTGCCTTAGGAAATTCTTTTAGAATGCTCAATAAATCATCACTAGGCCCACATTGCCCAAATTTCGAAGAATGAACCATATAGGCCTTCTTTTTAAAGTTTGGATCAAGCTCTGAGAGCTTTTTAAATTTGGAATTTGCTTCACTAATTGCTTTATTTAAAATTTCAGTATTTTTCATAATGACCTTGAGTTTATAAGTTTTAATTTTGGCTTCGTCTTTGAGCCTTTAAGTTCTAGAGACGTCTCATTTTTAAGTCTTTTACGTGCTTCACTCTCTTTTGTAGAATCAAGTTTGATATCTTCTCTAAGAAGCTCTCTTTCATCTAGCAAGCATCTTAATTTTTCAATGGAGAGAAGGTTTTTATTCACAAAGTGATCGCCTTTTGACTCATTTTAAAAGAAAGCTCTTTTTTGAGTTCAGTTAGGATTTCTTCATGGGCCAATTGATCCTGATAAAGGAGTCTTGACCAAACCGCGTGAATGTCTCCTGGGGTGAGATTATTAATTTTTAGAATTTCTTTTTGGACTTTTTCATCAACCTCACCAAAAAGGCTTATGAACTTAAGTTTATAAAGACTTAAAAGCTTCTCACCTGTTAAGGGCCTAAACTCTAATTTAATATGAAATCTCCGCATTGCGGCCTCATCCATGAGGGTATTAAAGTTAGTGGCAGCAATGAATATGCCCTTATAGTTTTCCATTTGGCGCAAGAATTCATTAGTTTGTGAAACCATCCAAGAGCGCTCAGCACTCACTCGACTCTTAAATAATGAATCTGCCTCATCGATAAAAAGAATAGATTTTGGATCAGCTGAGGATTTCTTGAAGGCTTCAGCAATTTTTTGCTCGGTTCTTCCAACATAAGGATCTAAAAGATCACTTGCTCCATAAATATCAAGCTTCATGCCGTGAGCTTTAGCGATCTGGTGAGCGAGCTCCGTTTTCCCAGTCCCAGGTGGTCCATAAAACATCATCGGAAGTTGTTTTGCGTGGCTTTTTCCTTCTTTAATCTTTTTTACGGCTTCTAGGATTCGCTCTACTGGCATAGATAAATTTAAAAGGGACTGATCAAAATCACCGGCAAGGGTTCTTTTAGAACCAGTTTGTCCAAGTACTGAGTGATGAGAAGAGAGAACTTCAAAAAAGACTGACTTTTGAGTTTCAAGATCAGTTGAGCCAAGTGCTGTATCTGCAGCTAGAGCATAGGAGCCAATATTAAGCCCGGGATTCTCTTCGATAAATTCAACTATTTCACTTCGATTAATGCTCGTAAGACTCTTTTCTTTTAGAATTCGACCAACCATGCTCGCAGTCTGCTCTGAGGTGAGTGAGTCAAATTCCATCATCATATTGAAGCGCCTAAGTGTTGAGCGATCAATCGAGTTTCTATTTGTAATAAAGATGATTTTTATGGTTGATTGATCAAGAAACTGATTCGTCCAGGCCTTCTCATCATCATTCACGTTTTCCATGAACATGCTAAAAAAGCCACCTGATCTTTTAGTAGCAAGAAGCTTATCTGCTTCATCCACAATGAGAACTGACTTGGGAAGATTAGGAAGAAGCGAGGTCGCCGCAAAAAGACCCATTCTCCTCTCACTAAGTGAGTCACTCCCCTTTTCATTATATGGTTTTAGAAAATAGCAATTCAGATCTAGCTCTTTAGTGATCGCCCGAGCGAGCTCTGTTTTACCCGTGCCTTCAAGCCCAGAGAAAAGTATGTTCACTTTCTCATTAGTTCTCAAAATTTGAAGAAGATTGCTTTTTTGAGAATCACTTTGCTTAAAAGTCTCAAGGGGAAAGGTTATTTCAAGAGGATCTCTTTTGAGAAACATATCGGTTAGATCAGGGGGAGTATCCTTACTTATATAGTCCAAAACCATATCAGTTAGGATCGTTTTATTTCGTTGCCCAAACTTCATAAGCCCTTTAAGGACGAGGGGATTTTCAATCGATCTTGAGCACCAGTCCCTTGCATCGATCTCTGTACATTCAGTATAAATCTCAGTGATATCCGAGGATGAACTCACAAGTTCCCCAAGAGTTTTCTTATGATTAATCGTTTCATGATAAACAAGATTAAGAAACTTCAACTGTGACTCTTTTAATTTAAAAAAAGTAGATAACTCCTGAAGCTTTTTCATGACGGGATCTTCAGTCACGGTGAGGGTCATGTTGAGATTATTTTCAATTTTTTCTATGATTAATTTTCTTGCAGCTCTATTTGACATAGAGTTCAATGCGCGAGTAACAGACATATCAGCAACTGCTTTGGATCTTTTTCTTGATCCACTTTCATCCTGAATATTTACAATAAAGTCTTCTAGGTCATAATTCTCCTTCTCTTCAGACTCATCTTCATCTTCCTCATAAAAATCAACACCCGCTCGGGTATGTTTTCTTTTTATAACATCTCTTGAGTTAGATGGAACTAACTGAAATATATCGTTGTATATTTCCATTTGAGAATCATCGCTTAATAGATCAATGGATCCCCGAAGAATTTCCCAACCATCATATTTATCAAATTTATCAATTTTCTGAATAAGATCGATTGCAAAAAATCGAAGGGCCATTTCATTTATTTTCATCTTGTCTCCACCTTGTTTTTCTTTTTAAGCTAAACCAATAGAAGGACAAATATTGTCCTTCTTCTCTATCTTCTCACCCCAAATTTCTATATCCATCCTCTGCCCTAGTATTACAGCTTACCTAAAAGTTCTTAATAGCTTTTAGCTGAGACAATATATGTCTCTCTTAGAAAGCCTCATTTATTAAATTATTCGTCTTTGAATTTAAATAATTGGACCGCCATGTCCAATTTGATAGGGAACTAATCTCGAATTTTTTTTTGATACTATATGAACCAAGTACTAAAAAATAATAAAAGCAAATTTGCAAAAACTAAGCCTACTCAATAATCTGACTGCAATTTTTCCAGGTTAGCTCTATTTTTCTTTAAAGATTGTAGAGCTTTATGAGCATTTTTATTTTTAGGGTCATGTTTAAGAATTTTCTCAACTTCTTTTTTTTGCTGAGCATTTTTCATTAGAGCAGTTTTGCAAAATTTTGAAGTTCCAGCTATCTCTTTTTCGAGCTGCCTAATTTCTTGGTCAAGCTTAATATCCTCTTTTGTAGGTTTAGGGTTAAGCATATCATCTGCTCGTTTCTCTAACTTCTTAAGTTCATTTTCAAAATGCTTTAAAAGTTTTTTGTCTTCATCAGAAATTTTCTTCGACATACAATCTCCTTTGATTAATTTTTTTAAAAAAATGGCAATTGTTCTTCATTTAAGGTTTATTTTTTTTTGAAAGACATGTTTCTTGAGCGAGACTTCTCTTTCAATCTCTTTAACAATGGCTTTCCCTGAATATTTGACACCATCGAGTATTAATCTGCGGTATACCGATTCAATGTCTCCGGGAGTAAGGTATTCTATGTTTTTGAGAAGTTCTTCAACACCTGAATCCATTTCAGAATTTAAGATTTGATAAAATTTATTTTTTACATATTGCCACCTGACCTCTTTCTTCATGAATGAGAACTCTATTTTCAGTGTAAATCTTCGATAAAATGCCGCATCAAGACTTTGATAAAGATTCGTTGCTCCAATACATACGCCTTTGAATTTTTCTAGTCTCACTAACAACTCATTTATTTGAGTTAGCTCCCAAGAGTTATCTGCACTAGCTCTTGATTGTAATAGTCCCTCGATTTCGTCTATGAAGACAATGCAGTCGTGTTTTTCAGCGTATTCGAAAATTTTCTTTGTATTTTGTTCTGTTTCACCAACATATTTACTTAGGAAGGAACTAGCAGACAGAAACATGACTGGTTTGTTTAATCTTTTCGAAAGGAACCTTATCAGATGTGTTTTCCCAGCTCCAGATGGGCCAGAAAGCAGTACCGTAAGATTGTGAAATCCAAAATCGCTTGAACGTAATTTGTAGAAATTCTCAATTCGTCTTAGTAATTGATCTGGATCCTGATCCAAATTTAAGATTTTCAAGTCGAATGAATTAAGCGCTATGTCTCTAGGTTGTACTAAATTAAATTCTTCGGACTTTTTTGAAGATTGTCTTGAGCCAGATGGCTTATCTTTGTCATACTGGTCGCTGTTTTCTTCATCTTCATCTTCATCATCGGAATCGCAATCGGGAAAAACCTCATCTATTGCGTTCCAAATTACATTTTTAGGAACATTTAGAAGCTCATTAATCAAATCATTTTTTGTTCCACTGATGTTCAATTTGTAATCATAATCATTTCCATCATTGATGAGATTTATGACAGACAAGATCTCTTCTCTTGGTTCATCTTCAAGCCAATCGAGCATTTCATTTTTTGATGAATCATTATTTATAACCCAATCATCATCGTCATCTTCATCCTCATCATCGGCGTCAATGTCTGGAAAGACTTGGTCTATTGCATCCCAAAGAATCCGCTTAGGCACATCACTTAAATTGTAAATGAGATCTGATTTAGATCCAGAAACTGGAATCAAAAAATCAAAATCATTGCCATCATTTATGATATCTATGACTGAAACAATGTCTTGTTTTGACTCATTTTTCAGCCAATCGAGCATGAATTTTTTTGATTTTGCGTAGGTTAAAATACTCATTGACCACCCCCCTTTCTCTTCTTATTAAAAATTATTTACGAACTCTTAATTTCAATTACTTATCCTGAGCACTGCTTCAAAAATTTAAAGACAAATAAAAAATAATTCTAAAGTTTAAAGCTAGGAATCCGATCATTTAAAATATGTTTTTATATACAAGAACAACAGAATCATACAATACAGATAAAAAAAGTCAACTTTTTTTGACGCTGTCGGCTAAGTCACTGTTTTTTCTTTTGCTCTCGATTGGAAGTTTGGATATATGAGTGAAGAAGTGAGTAATCATTCTTTATTTAGGGTCAAAAGTATCGTCTTTGAGGCTTTGCCAATTCTAATTTTGATTGTTTTGAATAAAGAAAAGACTACCAATCATAGGAAGCCGATGCTAGCGGCATATCGAATTGTTGAAGAAATTACCAAAGATTATTTTAACTGCTTTGATCAAATTAACTCTCAAACTGACAAAAAACTAGATTTTAGAGCTATTGAAAAACTTCTTCGTCCTCGAATATATGACATAATGAAAGATTTGGTAGAGTTTGATCCAAAAGATATTAGGGATTCGGTTGAGGAAGAAGATCAGGCTAATAAACGGCCAAAGTATTTGGGTTACGTAAAAAAAATTAACATGGAATATGAAATTACAGAAAAAGGTAAAGAGGCATTAAAGGAATACGTATCTTTAATTGGCAACTTCTTCAATCCTTTCTCTGCTTCAATTTCAAATATAGGAAATGATCAAAGTGAATGATATCGCAACGAAATTTTCAAAATTAAATAACTCAATCAAATTAGCATCCTCAAAGAATAAAGAGCATCTTGAAGAAGCATTGGTAAACGCACTGAAAAAACATGGCATAGTTGAAAATCCGGAGAAAATCTTAAACCCTTCTTCAATCTTAATGGCAATAGAAGATTTTGAGTCTGATATGGGGTTAAGCTATGAAGAATATCAAATAAAAAAATCTAGACGACTTCGTTACAGCAAGATCATATTCTGGATTAGAGCACTTTCATTCTTTTGTGGTATTGCACTGAGTTTTTGGATCTCGAATGATCAAATTTCTGAAGTTTTTCAGCTTGAAATTGATAATTTGAGAAATAAGGAAAAAAATTTACCTTCTCTAGCAAGTTTTGAAATGTTAGTTAATTTATACGCATTGATGCCTATCATTATCACATTTATAGTTGAGTTTTTTTTTAGAATAATTACTGAAGGCGGCATCGAGTCAAATTACAAATCCGCCAAAAGCAACTTTATATTTATTATATCTTTTATATTTTTGTCCATCGTTTGGGCTCTTACACAAATTACTTATAGAACAGCAATCGATACTTACACTGTACCGGCACTTACGAAATTCGTTTTCTTTATTAGTAATCTTATTCCATCGGTCATGGTCGTTTCATTGCCCTTCATTTTAAGATCTTTATGGAAATATTATTCGGCGACTTTCCCAAAAAAATTATGATAGTTTTTTACAAGAGAAATTGATAGTGACGAATTTTTTAGGTTTTTTCCAAGGCTTTGCTGGCGATTTCCGGACTCTTCGAAAAAATCTCAATAATCCAGTCCGGCTTTTTTATGTATTCTTTGCCATAACCAGTAGCGAGATAAAGATTTTTGAATCCTAGATTGAAGATCTTTTCAGATTCAATCTCGCCTTTAACATCATTCCCTAAATTAGAATCAATATAAATTTTTGCTTCTTTAGGAATCGAAACAGCTTCATCAAGAAAAGAGTCTATTGATACGAAAGCCTTAAAGGGAATACCTTTCTTTTCGCAGTGTGAGGACCAGTTGTAGCGGACTAACTTGTCATCATCAATCAATATTACTAAAGGCTGATTTGAAACAATTTGGGCGTCACTACTGCGACTGCTCTCGTCTGCGACGTACTTACCAGCGTACGCCTCGCCTTTATCATCTTGAGATCCTTCAACTTGCTCCAACTTAGCCTTTAGTGAGGAAGAAGAACTCGAAGAATCAGACTTTAAAGTAAAACCAGCAGAATCACCCACCATACCAGCAGATTTAAGCTGAGCTTGCGAAGACACGGAGTGATCCTTAATGACCCTTACGTAATTCACTAAAGACTTTGGAAGAAGCTTAATTCCCGCCTTGAGGCAGCGATCCTGGATCTCAAGCTCTTCATTCCTAGCGGTGACAAGGACACTATGTGCGGCATGGTTAAGCTTAATGATCGTATCGATCCCATCATCTTCCTTATCCATAAGCTCAAAATCGCTTAATAGAAGGATTTTGGGGTGTAGGGCATGATACTTAGAGTTCATCTCCTCAACCGAGTAAATATGCTCAACCTTGCTCTCTAGACCCTCAAGACGCTTTGACCAGACTTCATGAAAGGCAGGATCATCATCTAAGACAATAATTCGCTCATATTTGGTTGAATCAATTGATGATACAAATGTGGCCGGTGCCTCTGAGCCAGGAATTGAGATTCTAAATGTTGTCCCCTCGCCTTCCTTGGTTGAGAAAGTCAGACTTCCCCCAGCTGCTTCAATATCTTTTTTGGCATTAAAAAGCCCGAGACCGTTACCTAGTTTTTTTGTGGTGAAGCCTTTAGTGAAGAGCTTCGATGCAACATCACTTGGTATTCCAGGGCCATTGTCTTTAATTTCTATATGATTAAAATGACCATCTCCAAAAAGCCTTATCTCAACGGTTCCAGGGTTTGATTGAAATGATTCGATACTGTTATTAATGAGGTTTGAGATAATGCTTTTAATTTTCCCCCTATTAAGGCGAGAAAATAATCCAAAAGATTCCGAATTAAGAAGATCTTGGATCTCAACATTTTCATTATTTCGATACTCAATTTTCTTTTCAGTCACAATACTTACCACAAGACCCAAAAGCTCCTGGGATTCATTTTGATCACTTGTGACTTTTTCTTCCTTGTTTGCTTTCAAAAGATTAAAGGCGATCTCTTCAATCCGATTGATCCCTAGCTGGATACGCCTTCTTGAGCCCTCAGGAAGAAGTGCTGTATCCTCTTTAATCCCTTTTAGCATTTCTAGTGGTGAGCGGATATCATGAGCGACTTGGTTTGCCAGAGAAGCAAGCTCTGATGACTTCTCTTTCAAAATCACTGTTTTAATTAAGCCCTCATTCTTAATTTGGATATCACGAAACTTATTTGCGATAGCAAAAGATAAAAGCATCATTTCTAGAGCAGAAGTATAAAAAATTGAATATGACGTGAAATGATTGTTTGGAAGAATCGCAAAATCTTTTAAGCAGTAAACTATAAAGCCAACCAAAAAAGATCCAGTTGCAACGACATAAAGATAAGAACCACTTCGACGCTTAATTATCATGTAGAAAGCAATGGTAATAAGTAAAAGCGGCACAACAATACCTAAGAGACCAGTCATGGATATGGTAAAAGTTGTATAGTTAATAAGATTTATAAGTGCGAGAGCTAGAGGTACAAAAATACATGCACTCATAGTTCTTGTAAGAAATTTCGGTAATCTGTTTTCTTTAGATATTTCAAAGAATGATTTTGTAAAAAGTGAGAGGAATACTAGCATGAGCCCGATGCTTACTATGACAAGCCTTGACTTCAGATAAGGGTGAAAGTCTGGAAAGTATTGGTAGAAAACCCCGCTAAAAGAAAGATTTATCAGGATTAAAGGTACACCATACAATGAGAAGTAAAGGTAGATAGGATCGTGGAGCTTCAGATAAATTATAAAATAATAGATCATTAAAGCGGCAATTAATCCAAGCCAAGTACCAAGGAGAAGATATTCAGATGTTATTTCTTTGTGAATCAAATCATTTCGGCCAATAGTAATTGGAACTTGATACGGGCCTGAGGATTCAAGATAAATATAAAAGCTTTGAGTTCCTTTTAATCTAGACTCAATCGTAAGCCCTCTATAAACATCAAAATTAAATTTTTTACCGCCAAATTTATAATCAATAACTTTTCCATCTTGAACAAGATACAGTTTCGCAGTTTGCATCATTGGAAATAGGTATTTTACAGTGAAATCATCATGTGTATTGTTAACTTCGAATCGAAACCATTTCGGCTTAGGGCCATATCCAAAGTTTAAAGTTTCGGTTTTTTTCCATTGATACAATGAATCTGATGTAATTTTAAGAACATCTCCGATTTCAGGCAACTTTTCTGCTTCTAAGAACTCAACTTGGTTTTCAGAAAGTTCTATTGGTTCGCCTTGGAAAAGGCTAGAGTTAATACTCCCAAAGCAACCAAGTGAAGCAAGTGAGATTATAAATAAAAGAAATAGTTTTAATGAGAGCACAGTTTTTCTTTTAATGATTCAGGGATGCGAGTTGGGCGCTGTTTATTATTGAAATCAAGGTATGCAATTTTCATTTTTGAAGATGTAATCACCACATCATTTCTTAGGATTTCTTGAATTAGATCCATTGAAACATTAGTTATTTCTTCCACTCTTGTTTTTACAACATATTCTTCATCAAGGTAGAGTGACTTTTTATAACTGATATCAAGATTAACAACGGCGAATAATTTATTCTCTTTCTCTTGATGCAAATATCCGAAACCAATCTCGTTGAACATTGTTGTTCGGGCATTATCAAGAATCTTTAAATAGTTTGCAAAATAGACTACTCCACCCTTGTCTACATCATTAAAAAACACTTTACCCTTAAATTCATGATTCATAATTACCTACTCTCATTTTATTTTTTATTTTTAATTTCTTTTTCCCGCAACAGCCTCAATCGTCGCCCCAGAGGTCTTCACCATCTTTAAAAGCACCTCATGAACGGCCTCAAAAACTTCTATTTTATCTGTGCCTTGAAAATCAGCTGCATCCAGAGACTCAATCGCATCTTTTAGATCTCTAAACTGCCCTAGGGTGTCATGCTTATACTTAAGCATTAATTCAGTGGAGTTCATTTATGTACTCCTGACCTTTAAGAGGCATATTCATTCTTACTGCCTGATCTTTATCGTAATACTTATAAAATGTGGCCGAAGAGATTTGAAGCTCTCTAATCGCCGTTCTGACTTTATGCTCGTTTTCCTCAAGGGACTTCAGCATGATTTCTCGTGTGAGAGTATCAAGAAACTCCTTGAGCCCTACTTTTTTAATAAGATCATACTGATCTTGATAGAGAATGCCTTTTTTTTCATTAAAACTAGATGTCTTTGTGAATTCTTCAACATCTTCGGCCTTAATGATCCCAGCATTTGAGAGCGAGATAATTTCGGCAAATTTGAATAATTCACGAATATTTCCTGGCCAGCTATAGTTTTCCAGGATCTTTTTTGCATCTTCCTTGAAGATAATTTTTCGTGATCCAGAGAGTTTTGTTTTAAGAATTTGCTGGATATCCTCTTTTCTATTTCTAAGGGCCGGCTGAACAAATGTGTAGCCTGAAATTCTCTGAAAAAGATCGAATCTGAATTTTCCAGACTTAATAAGAACTTCAAGATCATCAAGAGTCGCACAGACCACTCTAAAATCAGATTTCACCATCTTATTTGAGCCCACAGGATAAAAGACTTTCTCTTCAATGGCCTTAAGAAGTCCCTCTTGCATCTCAAGCGACATAGAGCCGATTTCATCAAGAAAAAGAGTTCCATTGTTTGCTTCAAGGAGTTTTCCCGCCTTATCAGCAACGGCACCAGTAAATGATCCCTTAGTATGTCCAAAGAGCTCAGATTTAAGGGTATCGCCACTTAGAGTGGCGCAATTGATTTCAACAAACTTCCCTTTTCTTTTTGAAAGGTCATGAATCGCACGAGCGAGATAGGATTTTCCTGTTCCAGACTCACCTAAAAGACAAACTGGAATATCCGTTGGTATTATTCTTACTAATTTCTTGAGATCATCTTTGTATTTCTTGTTCTGAGTTTGAATAATATCTTTTAAGAGATGATCTTCAGTGAAACTTTCTTTTGAAAGTAAAAAGCGGTTGATGGTATCAGCAATATGCTCTTTTTCATTTCCTTTAATATAAACGTCCTGACATCCAAGCTCATAGGCCATCTCTGCGGCCTTCTCGTCTTCAACAGAGGTCATTACAACTGTATAGATACCTTTCTTAACGGCCTCTGGAAGAAGCTCAAGACCCTTAAGCTCTTTAGATTCATCAAGTCTTAAATCAATATAGCAGATATCAAAGGTGTGATTAGTAATCTTTCGTTGAGCATCTTCAAATGTCGGTGACTCAAGGATCGTGAAGCTCTCATCAAGTTGCTTCATGATATTCATTCGGGCCAGTTTTTGGTCATCAACGATTAAAATCTTCATAAGTTTCCTGTTTTAAACTTTGAAACGCCTACTTTCAGTCTTTGAAACGTTTTACCCCTAAGCTTTTTGGCCGTAAACAAAATTCTTAACAAATTAATCAGGTATATATTCGAAAACACATCCCCCACCGGTATTCATGAAAGTTTTACAGTTTTGGCACGCTCATTGCCTAAAGAGTAATCACGAAACTTAAAAAAAGGATTGTTATGAAATTGCTCGCTCTAGTTACTCTTGCCCTAAGTCTTGTGGCCTGTGACTCCAAACAGAGCACTAGTTCAAAAAAATGTACCTTTAATGATGCACCTGTTGAGTGCTCAGAAACAAATCAACAACAAGGCTCTGGATCTATTTCACTTTATGCAGAGGTAAGTTCAAAAATAATGATCTTTGATGATTTTCTTGAAATTAAAGAAAGAAACACAAACTTTAATGAAGAAACTATTAATGGAGTCTATAGAAGATGCGAAGTTTCTACAAATGACATTATGGGCTTTCATTTCCAATATGATGAGGAAAATCTCTATATCAAAATGAGAATAAATGAGGAGCCAGTCATCTATAAGAGAATTAATGGAAACCCTGATAGTCTTTATGGAAGCTGGAAAATTTCAGAAATAGTTGAAGGTCAAGTAGAAAACACTATTTTAAAAATCTCTGAGAACAATATTCAAATCATCACTGAATGCAAATTTAAACAATAACAACAAAAAAGGAGAATTAATTTATGAAAACAACAATCGCACTTTTAGTACTCATGATTTCAAGCATCAGTTTTGCTCAAGAGATCACTCTAAATGAGTACAATCAGATTTTACAGGATAACAAATCAGTCTTTGAACAAGTCAGTCCAGGTATGACTAGCTTATATCAAGAAGAATCTACTATTGAAAACGAAAATGGAGATATCGAAGAGTGTCGCCATAATATCAAGCGCGTAGTTGTAAGCACTGATTTCCAAGATAAATACCTTGTTTATACGAAAAGTACTGCCGTTTACAATTGTGGAAGTGAGAGTAAGGGAGATGTTGATGAGTATCTTTCATGGAGAAAGATTGAATCAGGGGAAGTAACTGGAAAATTTGAAAATAGAACAATTACTTATAGCAAAATCTCAAAGAACAACAACATCATTACTCTTGAAGGGTTCATCACGTACCATAGCGATGGGGCCAAGGAAAATTTAAAAGTTGATTTAGATGTCTCTAAGTCTCAGTTCTTCTCTTTAGTTGATGGGAAATGGAATACATATAGCGTTCAGCTACTCAAAAGAAGCTTCACTGATCCAGCATCAATTGATCTTACAAATCTTGAAGTCGTTAACAGCATTGAAGACTAATCTTTGAGCGAGAATAACCCTTATGAAAAAAATTTTAATTTCAATAATCAGTATTATCTCTATGACATCAACTGTCCTCGCAAGTACTTGCGAGGATTGGGCCGGAACTGCGGCAACTGAAAAATTCAGAGACCCTGAATATGGCTGTTATGGGCATGTGAGTTTAACTGAAAGAGTTGGCCCAAATACGATGCATGTCACTGTTGATCCTATTGGAGGATATCGCTCCTGCACACAAAAAATCTATGTCGTAAAATTTAAGGAGTCCAATCGCTCTTGCACTATCGTAAGTATTAATCGCTTAGGTATTGGGTGGATCCGGTGAAAGCTCAAAATAAAAGATCCTTTCTTTTATTTTTTCTAGGTTTATCCCTAGTTGGGCCCTCTTGCTCCTTTAAACCCTCTCAAGATAAAAAAGAAGGTCAAAGCTCTCGTCTTGAATCAAGCTTAACTCTTGATTCAGACGGGGACCTTGAAAAGGATGAAGAAGAGATAAAAAACGGAAGAAATCCCTTTATTGCTGATATTCCTACTTTTGATGGTGAGTTCTTTGAAGAAATGAAACTCACCACATTTCTTTATAATCAAAAAATAAATAAAACTGATAGCGTTTCTTTTCATGTCAGAAAAAATATCGTTAGGGAAAATGGGACTCCAGTTGAAGAAAGAGACTTTTTAACAAAAAGCTCTCAATTTATATTGGAGCAAAGCTATCTTGCTTCAAAGAAATCACAATTTAGGGTCTCTCATCAAGTTGGAAGCTACACCACTGATGATGTGGGACATTATGCTCCGGCCCGCTTAAATGATTTAAAAATCTTTCCTTTTTCAAAATCATTATATGAATTATCAAAGACTCATCAATTTGAAGAAATAGAGATATTTAGCTCAAATAGGCTTAATTATCGCTTTAGCAAGGCAAAAACCTATACGGATCTCGTCTTTGACCTCTATTGGTATGATGAAGTTAGTCATGAATTTAAACTCATAGGGACTGACTTCTTATCTGGAATTTATCAATTCAACACTGATTCCACTGTTGGATTAAAGTTTAAATCAACAAATAAAGAGCTTGTTCGAAAGATCGCCTTATCTGGCGGAAGGCACTTATACATAAAGCTTAGAGACTTTAAAATCATTGAGCTTGATCGCTTTTATAACCAGATCCTAGCATCCGTAAAATCAAAATCTATTCCCTTTATTTACTTTGATGGGGAGATTGAGCATCAGAGCTATATTGGAAGAAATGGACTAGGAATGGGCCTTAATGAAATCTTGGGTCTTGCCCTAAAGTCAGATTTTCAAATTCATCAGTCAAAGATCGTAAGAATTGGGCAAAAAACAGAGAAATCTGAGCTCCTTCGAGATCCTTTTGGAGAAAACCATTTAGGTCATTTTAAGTTTCAACTTCTTACAAATGAAATCCCAAATTCTCCATTTAGCTATACCTTTATCCCTGGGGACCTCATTGTTTTATCCTATCAATCAAGTGAAGCCCCCTTTGGTTTTGCCCCCTCATACTTTGGCACAAAAATTTCGTCCAACGAGGCAAGAGATCTTAAAACTTTCAAGATCCAAAAATCAAACCTCTTAGATCTTAGGATTAATCTCAGACCTGAGGAGGTAAGTTTTGGCATCTCAACCTCTAAGCTTCATCTTCCTTGCAGTGATTCAGCGACTTCAAAACTATGCTGGTCTTATAGTAAAGAGAATGTAACAAGAAAGGGAATTCAAGCTCTCGCAATCGCTGGAATTATCAATTTAAACATTAATGGCATAGATTTTAACCTCGAGGATCTTCTAGCCTCAAAGGATGCGATCTTTAGACTCAAAAACTCAGAAATTATAGAAATAAAATTTAAAGATTCAATTCTTTTAAAAATTCCAGAATCAAATGCTTTAACAATTTCAATTTTCACAAGACCCAGAGCTCATCAAGTGTGCGAGGGAGTCATGATCTGTGAGTCCCATACAAATGCTTGTGAAAATTTTCTAAGTAATCCTCCCTCTTGCAGCAACCCTTTAAATGGAGATGATTTTAAAATCATCGATAAAACCAAAAAATCAAGCCTCAATCTCGCAGGTGATGCCTTTATTTCTATTGAATATATTTAAGGAATAAATATGAAATTACTCGCTTTAATAATCTTCCTCTCATCATGCTCCTTTAAGCCTCAAGAAAAAAAAGATGCTACAAAAGAAGCAGTTAAATCACCTTATCAAGAGGCACGGGGCGACACAGATGGTGATGGCACTTTAGATATAAAGGAAGTCGAGGACGGAAGTGATCCATTTATTGCTGATATACCCACATTTGAGGGCTCTTTTTTTGATGGAATGAATGTCAGGATAAATTTTTATAATCGTAAATCCAGCTTGAGCGATTCCCTTAATTGGATCATTAAAAATGATAAAATCAAGCTCTCATGGGAAGAAGAGGAGAAAGAAGTCCTTCCAGGTAGTCTTTATATGGATTCACTTTTAAAAAGCTACGCAGCGAGCTCAGATTTTAAAAAGAATAATTTTAAGTTTTTTGATTATAACGAGGGAATCTATTCCCATTCCTCCCCTATTTTAAGCACTCCTACACTCCTCTCCATTTCAAGTAAGATCCTATCACTTCAAAAGCAAGGCTTTGAGATTGAGCGAGCAGAGGCCATTATAAGAAGTGTCTTTAAAATAAATTCAAATAAATATACACACTTTAAGAATCCCGTTTTTGATTTGTATTATAAATCCATTGAAAGAGAGGGACTCATTTTCATTGAATCGAAGCATCTTGATGGAACATACGCATTCAATGAGGAAAATGAGATTAATATCTCTTTTGAAAATTTTGATGCCTCTATTATTAATGAGGGGCTTTTAAGTGGAGGAGCAAGATTTTTTCTAAAAATAAGAGATTTTACAATCTATGACACAGAAGAAAGTTTTAGTTCAATACTTGAAAAGGTCCTATCTGTTTCAGTACCTGTGACGATTTCTTATCCTGAATCTGAAAAATCATCTAAATCAAAAGTTGAGACTATTTATATTGGAACAGGAGGCACGCCTGAGCTTCTTAAATCAATCCTTCAAAAGGGACTCAAAGGCTCAATTCTTATGAGTGAAACGAGCATTGATCAGGTAAGAAACTTATCAAATAGGCAAAGATCATTTGGTGAAAGTCATGAAAATGAAACCCTTAGATGGTATGTCGGCTCCAGTGAAATCAATAATAATATCTATTCATATAAATTCTCTCCAAATCAAGGCATTGGTCTTTCTTATCTTTCAGATAAAACAACTACAAATACACCTCTTTTTGTCTCACGAACGATTGTAGTTAATGATCATTTAGCATCATCAGGATTTCTTCCCTCCACCACCAAGGATTTAAAGATTAAGATCATTGCTCAAAAACTAATCACTCCTTATGAAAAGAAGGTTCGTTTTGTGAGATCTGATTGTGGACGCGGTTATTGGAGAACAAATGAAGTCACCTATGATCAAATTAAACTTGATTACAAAGATGAAACTCATTTAGCTTCAGAGCTCATCCTTCGAGATGCTTTTATAAATCTTAAATCATCAAATGGAAGTCTTCTTTCAGGAAACATTCAGCGTCTAGTTAATGAGGGGCTTTTAATCCTAAACTCCTCCTCGCCTTCAACTGAGTTAGACATAAGTCTTTCACCAAAACTTAAAAGAGAACTCATTTCGGGCCGAAAGATTAATAGCATCGAAATTTTTCTTGAGCCAAAAACCTACCCAATCAGAAAAGATCTCATCACAAAAGTAAAAGAGGATTGCCAACGGGAAAAGGCTGACCCTGAAAGGGGCGGCAGTGGTGGCTACGGTGGAGGGGGGAATAATAAGTCCATGAATTTGAGTGCGGGGTTTGGGGTTGAGGAGAGGGAGACGGAGTATGAGCTCGACCTTCATATCTTCAGTTATTGAGTAGCTCATGAAAACGCGTCGATCTTCGTTGTTGGAAAAAGGATTTTAGATCATGTCACATACATACTTCGTATGCTCACTCCCTAAAACCTCTCCCCGCCTAGAATCTCTTGATTTTGATGAGCTATTTTTTAAAAAAGGGAAATAAGACCACATTTGGGATCTCAATGAGGAGTAACCACATGGTTTTGATGAACTGTAAGAACGAATTATTAGGAATATTAAAAAGAAATAAAACATAAAGACTAAGTCACTACACCTAGAGGAGAAGAAGATTTTATGAAGTTTTTTAGGAATTTAAAAATTATGAACCAATTTTTCAAAGGAGGAAAATATGAAAAGTTTTGGTTATATTATTGGGCGATTAGGCGCTAAGCCTGAGATGATAGAGATCAACGGTAAAGCTGTTTGCCGCTTTGGTCTTGCCGTTGATGAGGGTTATACAAAAAACGGTGAAAGAGTTGAAAAAACAGGTTGGCATCAAATTGAGGCCTGGGATGAACTTGCTAAATACATCGCAAACTACTCCCAAAAAGGGCAAAAGATGATTGCGAAGGTGCGTATTCAAGATGGGACCTATGAGAAGGATGGCGTGAAGGTGTATAAAACTCGCTTCACAGCCGATGAAGTAGAGCTCATGCCTTATAAAGAATCAACGGGTAGAATTACAACTGAAGAGATTCCATTTTAGTATAAGCCTAGGACTGCAGGCCTAGGCAAATTTAAAGGAGATTATATGAATAAATACGACCAAATGATTGAAGACGGTAAATACGAAGAATTCGAAAAGCTTGTCCTTGAGGGAAAAGCATCCCTCGAAGACCTCAACGAGGAGATGTTTCAGAAGTTTAAGGATTGGATTGAGGGTTAGATTGAAGTGTTAGCTACAAAATTACTTATCATTTAATATTTTTTCAACCTGACTCAAAGGGCCGCCAGGGTTCTTGTCCTTAAAGTTTGCGGGCTGTCTTGCAGAATCAGAGCAATAATCTTGAAAGGAATCTCTTATTTCATTGCTTTCAACGATCGCTTTTTCTCTAACTCCATCATAATAAAATTTAGAAAGGATGCCCGGTACTATAAAAAGCCCATAAGCTGCTCCATTTAAAATCCTCTTCGTGCCTATTGTCTTATTATATTCATTTATTGGTGCGGCAACTTTGTTCTCAACTTCAATTTCGCATTTTTCAACTTCATTTTTTGGAACGATACAGGAAACTGCCTCACCTGAACTGTCGGCATAAGCGGTACTATTTGTATTAAAATTATAAAAGGAAGTACTTGATGAAGCCTCTGTAACGCCAACTAAAACCATACCTTTTTGAGCACAATTTTGTTTATATGTTTTTGGAGCATAGCTGGCACAAGAAACAAAGAAAAACATAGCTAGAATCATTGTTGATTTCATTCAAACCTCGGCATCATGATTGTTTCACTTATCGGTAAATCAACGTCTACTTTTTAAGCTCTTAATTAAATATCGCCTCTATTTGGTGAAACTTGTGAAATGCGATCCAACCCATTGGATTTAAACCCTGTATTATCCAGGATCAAGACAAAAAATGTCCCTTGGACTGCCACAAATACCCGCGGTTATCTGCCTTGGGTAGGCGAAGAAATTCCAAAGATCGGATTGAACGGTCTAATCTCATTAAATGTTTTCTATGATGTTTAGTAACTTTTTATATAATCATTTGAGAGAAGTTTGCGCTTAAATAAAGAATTAAAAAACCAACAAAGAGATACGCAATGATTCAAAAAGGTCCAAATTCATTTAATGCTGAAGAGTTTATGAGTCTAATTGAATCAGTAGGCTGGGCGACAAGACAAACAATTTCATTAGATGGACTAGAAATGGCTATCAAGTCCTCAACACAAATGTATGGCCTTAGAGATAGTGAGAATCAGCTAATCGCTATGGCGAGAGTTCTTAGTGACAACTATCTCTTTTCAACAATACCAGAAATCCTAGTTCATCCAAATCATCAAAAGAAGGGCCTTGGAAAAATCATCATGGAAGAAATCAAAAAAGATTTTGGACATACAATTCTTTATTTTGGTGCCCAAAAGGGAAATGAAGAATTCTTTGAAAAACTAGGCTTCAATAAAGGAATGCAATCCTACTCAAAGAAATTTTTTAAGTAGTCCCTAAAACCTCATCTCAAAAACCGGACTCTCGCTTAACTCTTTTCTTCTTTTAATATATGCCTTCGTCATCTTGGGATCTTTATGTCCTACGATATCTGCCGAAGACTCAAGCGAGACACCCATATCACTTAGAGCACCGATGAAGGTTGCTCGAGCAGAATGGGGAGAAACCTTATAACCAAGGCGAAGCTTTCTGACCCACTTCATGAAGATCTTGTGAATCCCTTCACCTGAAATCCCTTCGCCTCCCCCATTAAGCGCAATAAAGAGTGACGAGTCTGGACTGAGCACTCTCTCTTCTTTTTTGGCGACCTTTAGATAGTGTTCAAGATGCTTCACGAGCTCAGGATTTACAGGGATGTCTTTTTCGTACCCACCCTTAACTTTGACTCGGAAAATCTTTTTATCTTTATAGTTTTTGTAATCAGAGACCTTAAGATTCTGGATCTCGCTTTTTCTAAGACCCGTGTAGAAGAAAGTTGCCATGAGGGCCTTGTCTCGAGCGTGCTTAAAGTTATCACTTGGAATGAGATTTAAAAGCTCAGCGACATTTTTATTTGATAGATCATTTGTCTCTACCCTAAAAGGCATGGATCTAAAGGAAACAAACGCTGAAGGATCAAGAGCAATGACTCTTTTTTCACCTAAGAAATTATAAAAGCTCTTAATTGAGGCAAGTTTTCTATTAAAGGTGCGATCTTTGGCCGGAGTGCCCTCATTATTAATGATCTTGCCACCTTTGAGCGAGACAAACTTCATATACTCTTCAATATGAATCTGCTTGCAGCTTAAGGGATGAACATTAATGAGGGTTAGGAATTTAAAAAACTTTGTGAGATCACTTTTATAGGAGATTTGGGTATTTTTGGGCTTATTTAAAAGAAAGGAGTTCACCTCTTCACGAAGGGTTTCCCAATCTCCAGGAATAAGCTCCCCAAGATTCATTAGATCCATTAGACTCCCCTCTCTTCCCATTTCTCATAAACTTGAAAGTTTAGATAATAGTGAATCTCAAGATAATGAGTGCGGGGTAAAACACCGGCATCCATAAATTGAATGAGCTTATTGTCGGTGAGTTTTTTAAGATTTAAAACGAGCCTCAGGGTATTAATGGCATCCTGGAATTTTTTCTTTGCTTGAACTTCTTCCGGGCCAGAGCTTTGAAAAAGTCTTCCGTACTCAATTTCAGCATTTTGAGTTTGTCTGAGAAAATCCATGGCCTCTTTTAAATGCTCTTTTTGCTCAGATAATAAGGAGCAGTAGTCCTGAATAAGGTATTCAATATTTCTTCCAAGACCGGCGCTTGATTTTGACTTCAAGGTTAAAGGCTTAAATGCATCAAGGAACAATCGAAACTTTTTATCGAGTCTTGCACTTATTTTATCGGGGCTTTTCTCAGCTACATTTGGAATATGGGCCAAGGTCTCATTAGAAAGGTCAACTAACCGGATGATTTGTTGATGAGGCCTTGGCCTTGGTGCCCGTAGATGGTCTAGGGCATTTTTTGTTTCTTTATTATGTGTCGTCTTTTGTTCAGCTTGCTCAATTGGCATGATGGGCTTTTTCTCTGAAGGAGCCTCTGCCTGAACCATTTTGGGCCTGGATGAATTAATCACATCACGCATGGCCAGTGCCATCAGGCTCTTTTTTGGACTTCCTAAATTATCCTCAAACATACCCTTCCTCATCCATGAGAAAACTAATTCTTCGCTAAATTCACAAATTCAGCAAAAAATGAGCGTATCTTGTACGCCCACTTTTTACAGAATCAAATCTGATAAAACGAATCAGTACATATAACTCTAATTATATGAACCAAATGTATGTCCTACAAACAGTGCAGAAATGTAGGACACTTTTAATTAGTGTAAAAGGCCTTGCAGAAAATTGAAAGAAAAATCGCTTCTAAGTTTTTGATATGAAATGATTTTTATGAAAGCTTCATCATCAAAAAAATTTTTGATGATGAACGAGCTTCACCCCACTGAGATCACTCCCCTACTTTTGAAAATATTTTTTAAAGCATAAGTGCAAAGAGATTCACATAGGGGCAAGTGCCCCGACGAATAAGGTTCAATAATCATTCATGAAATAATTTCGCCGTGGCGAAATTGAATACAGGCCTCTAGGTCCAAATTTTGCGCCGCGCAGGACGCTGCATCACTCGAAAAATCCCCTCTTTCGCAGGTTTTTTCGACCTAAATTCTAAGAAATTTTCGTCTTCAAAAGTTTGAATATCATTTTTCGCCACGGCGAAACCATTCGAACTATTTATTAATTTTTTTATCACCATAAGATTCAGATCGGAACTCCAAGCCTGAAAGATTTAGGTGAAAAATTTTTCTATGTGACTTCCCTCTTTTTGATATGGATAAGATTTTTTAAAAGTTTCGCCACGGCGAAAATCCCCTGCCCTCATTTTTTTAATTTCATTTTTTTAAATTTTTTTAAGCAATAAGGGATTTTTGGAATTTTATAAATCTTAAAGATTTTGATGTTGTAACTTTTTTTAGCTCCATTTTTTTTCTTATCTTTTTTCGCCACGGCGAAACTCATTATTTCAATTTTAATTTTTTCTTTGTTGGTCTTGAAATAATCAGCATGGTCCTATTAAAAAAACTTCCTTTGAATAAATGAATTCATTTCGCCACGGCGAACTTTTCATTCACAATTTTCAAAAACTTTGATTTTGATAATGATTTTATTCGCTTATAGGGGCAACAGTATTGGTTTTTAAGAGTGAAAAATGAGTATTCACAAATTGAATTTCATTTTTATTTTTGTTTCTTTTTATTTGATAAAAAATTTTTTTATGTGAAAATTATTTTTAGATAAAAGATTTTCGCCGTGGCGAAAAATTCAGAAGGGGATGAGATGAATTACAAACGAAATGACATCACGATCAGTGCTGTTAAATACGCCTCCATCATTGGAGTAGAGAAGTCAGACGTATTGAAATTGATGGAACATAAAAAAGTTAAAACGCTAGGGAAGGGTGAATTTGATATCAATCAAGCGATTGAGGCCATTGAACCACATATTAATAAGGAAGAAATTAAGAGAAAAGTTCATTCATTCTTTATTATGAAGGGTGGAACAGGCAAGACTCTAACTTGCTACAATATGGGTCACTACCTAGCACTTCTTGGTTACAAGGTTCTTCTCATCGATCTAGATCCTCAATGTAATCTAACAACTCAGTGTGGAGTTGAGTACGATGAGCTTGGAGTAGGGGATGACATCCTTGATATTTTAAAAGGTAAAAAAACAATCACTGAGTGTATTGTACCAATTATCAGAAATGTTGATCTCATTAAAGGATCAGAAGTTATTAGTGAGGCCGATGAGTTCTTAAAGAATAAAGCGGCAAGTGACTTCATCCTCGATAAAAAGATGAAAGATGAGAAAATCAAAGAAAGATATGATTTTATCTTTTTTGATAACCACTCATCAGTTTCTAAGGCTTCAAACAATGCCTTCATTGTCAGTGATTCAATTATCTCTGTAGGCTGTCCTGATAGATACACTTACAATGGACTTGAGCCTGTTCTCAGTGCAGTTCAAGATCTATCATCAACACTTAATAAAGACATCCGCTTCAATGTCCTTTTAAATAACTTTGATCCAACTATTAGAGCGCAAAAAATTAGTGTGGATATGATCATTGAAAAGTACGGAAAATATCTTTTTAATAATTACGTTAAAAAATCATCTGACTTCGTAAATTCTACACTTACTAGGCAGCCGTTTTTCAGCTTCTCAGGAAATACATCAAACGCCCTTAAAGATTATGCAGAGCTATTAGTAGAATTCATAGAAATCAGCTCAAATAAAACGACTCAAGAAAGCACTACGGAGGATAACCATGGCATCGCTTAATTCACTTCCTAAAACTGAAACAAAAAGAAAGTCATTTTTCTCCGGTAATTTGCCAATTAATAATGAGGTAAAAATCGAAGAGACACCTGTTGTTCATCAAGTTGAAGTAAAGACTGTCATTGAAACAGCAGGAATTGTTCAAATCAATATTGAGCAACTTCATGCTCATGAGCATCAGTCGAGAAGAGTTTTTGACCAAACTCAACTTTCTGAATTAGCAAATTCTATCAAATCAAATGGGGTGACAACTCCACTAAAGGTTGTGCGAAAGGGAAGCCTCTATGAAGTGGCAAGTGGTGAGCGCAGACTTAGGGCCGCTAGAATGGCCGGTCTTTCACATCTTCCATGTATCATCATAGATGAAAAAAGAGGAATCCTTGAAAGTGTTATTGAAAACCTTCAAAGGGAAAATCTTAATTTAATAGAAGAGGGGAGAGATTACTGGAAACTTTTAAATACAAAAGTTTTTGAGACTCAAAAAGACCTCGCTGATAATCTCGGCATTTCAATGAGTAGAATTTCAGAGTGCCTTAACTTTTATGAAAATATCCCTTCGAAGACCCAGGAAGTGCTTATTAAGGCCGGCAAGGTTACTCGTAAGGATCTTAGAAATGCTCTTAAGGGTGAAGTTACCGAAGCTCCAGTTGCTCGAAATGAGCGCTACTTCATCAACATTGAAATTTATAACGGAAAGGTGAACTTAAGATCCTCACTCCCAGCGAGCATGGATGAAGCTCTTAAAAATGAAATAACTCAAGAGTTTAAAAAATCAATTAACCGTTAATTCGAAGGCAATCTAAAATCTCTATTAGACCATGTTGCAAATCAATCTTTTTGGTATTTTTGCAACATGGTCTTAATTATTTATACTAAAACAATCTACCCATTTTAGACATTCCAGATCATTAGATCTTCGAGTATTATGTTTTTTTATCATATATATTGTTGTAATTACAAAAGTATAGAAGTGTTTTTGCACAAATATTGGATTCTAAATAAATGACAAAAATCCGATTTGTGTGTTATAATATCGTTGTATGAAAAACGAAAATCTTAAACGAAGACTCGATAAATTTTCCAACAGTCTTAAGGAAGGCAGGGTTTACCGTGCATGCGAGCTGAGTAAATACACAAACTCCCTTGGTAGAGATTTAAGATTACTTGTTGAAAGCCAAAGGCTTAAAACAGCGGGAAAGGGACTATATTACGTGCCCGACAAATTGGGTAATATCGCAGTACCAGCTCGTACAAAAGAATTAGTTGAAAAATTCCTAAAAACAAATCACTTCCTTTTAAGAAGTTTGTCTGACTTTAACCGTTTGGACTTAGGACTAACTCAAATGTTTAAAGAAACATTTGTTTACAATACAAAACGAGATGGGAAAGTAGAACTTGATGGAAGAGAGTATTTCTTTAAAAAAAAGG
>JAIYBW010000011.1 GCA_027488375.1 Pseudomonadota bacterium | reverse complement strand
GCTGGTGTCCCACCTGCTGGTGTCCCACCTGCTGGTGTCCCACCTGCTGGTGTCCCACCTGCTGGTGTCGCAGCTGCTGGTGTCGCAGCTGAGCCATTCGGATTTGTAGAGGTCTGTGTCGCAGCATCTTTTGCTTTTTGATCTGCTTCCGCATCGGAGTATTCCTTATTTTTGGTCTTATCATTTTGCGTTCCACACGTCAGCCTTTGAATTTTAGTCACGGCGTCTGGATAAGCTGGGTTTGGAGTCCCATTTGGAGGAAGTACAGGTGGAACCTTTTTCGCAGCTGCGAGCTGAATAATTTCCCAACCGGCCATTAAGGATCCGGCCGCAAATAATCCTGTGGCAGCACCATAAAAACCTTTTTTTGTCTTTGCTACTTTTGCAACTGAGTCTTCATTTTGTGCTAAGAATTCAAACGCCTGAGATTGAGCTTCAGTTGCCTGCACCCGCTTATCGTCAGTTCCTGCATCCGATTTTGGAACAACAAGCTCATTCCATCTTTCCTCCATCTTTTTCAAAGCAGATTTATGAGTGAAGTGGGTTACGATTTCTCCCGTTCCAAGTACAGCAGCCCCACCAAACATCAGCATGAGTGAAGCAGGTCTACATCTAAAGTCAGGGCTAGCTTTTTTGGCTTTTGCACTATTAACCATTGTTTTAATAAGGAAAAAAAGTGGAATTGAGAGGGCAGCAGCATTCGCAAACTGGAGACCTTTTTTCATCCTCCCCTTATCGTCTCTAGAGAAAGCTCCCTTGGATTCTATTTCTTTGTCATTAAGACTATCTGCAAGTTCGTCTTCTGCATTTTTTTTATAACAATTTTTATCTGTTCCACAACTTTGAGTGGCATTATTGACTCGAACCACTTCCGCACTGGTGAGACATCTATTCACTGAGGTGTTAAATGTTTGCCCTGTGGGACAGGTTTGAGTTTGGGCTTCAGCTAATTCTGAGGTGATGAGCGAAAGATTGAGTGGCCCAATGATGAGCTCAAAGCACAATAAGAGTGATAGCAATTTCATGAAATTTTTCATTGAGAGGCCCCTTAAGCAATAAAGACATTCAACCTATTATAATCGCTGGTGAAGTTTTTATTCAGAGGTGAGTCTTTGCCGATTCTCCTAGATCCATAAATCACGACTTTATTAATATGATTTCAATATGTTGCAATAGATAAAGGGATTTAATAATCTCAATAATTTAGGTACAATCTTGACTCAAAAAGTTGGCAATTATGAAAATTCTGATTCTCTTAGGTTTTTTAATTTCAAGTCATATTTCCCAGGCAGGGGTCGCAGACCTCGAGGTTGGGGATGTTTTACTTCAGCCCTTAAAATGTTGGGCCTGTTCACTCATTGAAGCCGAAGAAGAAACAATTTACTCTCACGTTGGAGTGGTGGTGGCCACAGTACCTGAGGTGTTAGTGGCCGAAGCCTTTTCAAAAGTGAGAAAAATTTCTTTAACTGAATTTGATCAAAAAACAGAACCAGGGCAAAAACTTATGGTTCTAAGATTTAGACGTGATGATCTTGTTGAAGAGTTTCAAAAATCTCAAATTGAGTTGATGAATTTGTTTAGTCGAGATTTTGAAGGCTTATTTTATGATCATGATTTTCGCTGGAACAATTTTGATGAGATGGGAAATGAAAAGTTATACTGCTCTGAACTTGTTTCAAAACTTTTCCAAGCTTTTGTCGGGATCGAGCTCCCTATCAAGAAAATGCACTTTGAGAAGAATCGTGAAAGTTGGATGACTTATTTTAGAGGAAATATTCCTGATCAAATGTGGGGGAATTCTCCCGCTGATATTCATCGCTCCGATCTTTTCTACGAAGTAGGTGAGCTGTGAGAATCTGGCTCGAGAAAATTCATTTGGATCTAAAAGTTAATTGGAAACTTTCTCGCAACCAAACTACATTTAAAGAAAATTATTTGGTTTTTTTGGAAACTCCTCAAGGTGTCTTTCGCTCTGAAGTTGCTCCAAATATTCGTTACGGAGAAACCCCTGAAAGTATTTACTTTCAATTTGAAACCTGGGAAAAAAACACGGATGTGGCCGGAATACTGTCCATTGAGAAATTAAATGAGGCCCTAGGGAAGACCGCTCTTCATCATTCATTAAGATTTGGGATTGAGTCTGCTTTTATTTCGTCTCTTGCTGCCCGCGAGGGAAAATCACTGGTCGATTTTTTAAGTTTGCCTCCTTTGGTCCCGGCCGCAACCTCATTTTCAATGCCCATTATTCCAGTGGGAGAGATTGAAGACTACTTAAGACCAATCTCACGTTTCCAATCTCTCAAAATTAAAGTCGACGCCCAGATTGCAGAAGACATGCTCAAAGAAATAAGTCGCCATACCTCGGTAAAATTAAGAGTCGATGCGAATGAAGGCTGGAAGGATTTTGATGCCTTCATGAGATTTGAAGAACAAATTAAACATATGAACATCGAACTTGTTGAGCAACCCTTTCCGTCTTCAATGAATGAAGAATATAGAGAGTTAAAAAAAACGACTTCATTTAAATTGCTGGCCGATGAATCGATAGAAGATGTTGGAGATTTTTCAGAGCTTGCAAAACAATTTCATGCGGTGAATATAAAGCTCATGAAAACAGGCTCGCTTCTTAAGGCCCGTGAGCTCCTACTGGCAGCTAAAAAGCATCAGATGGAAGCCATGATGGGCTGTATGATTGAAACAACAGTTGGCATCTCTTATGGGATGCTTTTTAATTCATTAGTAAACTATGTTGATCTTGATGGTTTTCTTTTAATTAAAGATGAGCCTTTTAAATTAGTTAATGAAGATAATGGAATCCTAAAAATAGTTTAAGGAGTTAATATGAAGTTTTTAATCTTTTGTTTTTGCTTCTATGCAACGGCCCATGCTTTCCCTAAGTTTGATAAAAAAAGCTTAGAAGATTTAAAAGTAAAAGCTTGCCCTATGATCAATGGAAAAAAAGATTGTACGGTTGAAGATGTTAAGGTGAAGGCTTTAGACTTAAAAAAGAAAATTAAATTTTAGGCAAAAAAAAAGGGCCCGAGGGCCCTTTTGAATTTAAGACTTAGTGATGACCGTGTCCATGAGCTCCATGGGCGTGACCATGACTCATTTCTTCAGTTGTCGCTTCTCTCATGCCGATGATTTCAACATCAAAGAATAGATCTTTTCCGGCCATAGGATGATTACCATCAACAGTCACTTCATCACTTTCAATAGACATGATTGTGAAAACAGGTGAGTGTTGATCGTTGTTCACTTGAAATTGATCACCAACTGTAAGTTGAGCGTCTGGTGGAAATTGAGTTTTCTTAACTTTAACAACGAGTTCAGGATTCACATCGCCGTATGCATCTGCAGCAAGAACTTCAATTTTTTTCTTATCCCCAGTATTCATGAGAGCGATAACTTTCTCAAGACCAGGAATGATTTGTTGGCTATTTTCTAAAAAATAAAGAGGCTCATCACCAATTGATGAGTCTAAAACTGTCCCTGACTTATCTGTGAGGGTGTAGTGGAAGCCGATAACTCTTTTCATAATATCTCCCATTAAAAAGTCAGGTAATTTTCCTAACAATTGATATACATAATTCTTTATTTCGGGTCATTGTTTCTATCTCGCTTGCATCCAGTTTGGCAAACGCATCAGCAACTTTTTGAAATGATGAGGCATTTTTATCAAATCTTTGGCCGAGTGGGAGATCAATCGCAAAAAGCTCTATAAAATCCTGCCAGAACTTATCTTCGACGGCGGCCAGGGCAACATAATTTCCATCCTTTAGACGATAGAGAGAGTAACAAGGATAGGCCCCATTATGTAAAAATTTAGTCTTTCGCTGTTGCTGTAAATTTGGCGACCAAAAAGGCCGCAAAATAGACTCAGACGACTCATAGAGATAACTTGCTGATTTAACTAGCTTTTCCTCTTCTTTCGCGCTGAGAAGATTAGCGAGCATTTGAGTCGCAACTTGCTGACCAAAAGCAATCCCTGCAACTGGTAAAAATGGAGGCGCAACAATTGGATCATTTGTTTGAGCAACATGGAGGGAGAGAAAACCACTTAAGGCGAGGGCATTTAAATCATGCATGGCCTTGAGATGAGATTTTGAAGCTTCTAATTCCACCACCGCAATTGAGCGATTCAGCGCTTTTAATGACTCATCATCTACACCAAGAGTCTCTTTTAATTTAGGAGACAGGGAGAGCAGTACTCCATCAGCTTCTTCTAAGTATTTTTTAATCAATTGCTTAATGTTAAGAGCTTTGAAATCGAGTCTTATAATTTTTTTTTGTTGATTGAGTTCTTTATACCAATCTTCAAAACTATCATCAAAAGCTGAAAACATCCCGGCGAGGAATGGATCTTTGTGTTTTTCATCCTCTATTTTTATAACCTCATAACCCAGATCACAGAGAATCTTTCCCGCTAGAGGCCCAGGTAAGCGATGAGTGAGATCAATAAATTTGAGTTTTTTATTCATCTGAAGCCTCCTGAACCTGGAACAATGACTTAAACTGTTCAAAACCTTTCCCTGCCATTTCACAATTATGACTCGTACAGATTTGAAAACTTTCTTGATCTTGCTGTTGATAACTCACAACAAATCGAGAGAAAAAGTGACTTCTAATTTCGAGGAATCCAGCATTCTGTAACCAATGAAAAGGAACTTCAACTTTTCTAAAAATGTCCTGAGGATATGTGAGAGCTCTAAGTGCTTCCCCATGACCAAAAGGGTTGGAAAGTGTCATCTGCGAAAAATGATCAAATTTTTCTTTAAAAATATCCTTAGGGTTGAATTTTGAATCAAATACCGAAAGTCTTTTAAGTAAAAGGACAAATGTCATAGGAGATGATCGATAGGATTGGTCATAGAGAGCTGCTGGAACATTATCAAAACCAGGAGTCGATTTCTCTTTTGATGTTTGTAAAAGCTCATTCTCAACCAAGAAGTTTTGTAGAATATAATCGGTTGTATCTAATGCATTCTTTTTGAAAATTTCATTTCCAAAAACTTCATAAAGTCTTAGTTGGGAATCTGCAAATTGCACATAATCCTCCAAGAATAAAGAGGATTGATCGAGGGTTGTGACATGTTTAATAAAATGCTTTTGGGAGCTATGATCATGTTTTATAAATTGAGCAAGACAGCCCTCGATTGATTCTTTAATCATCAGGATGGCCTGATTCTGGATAATGTCTACAGGACAATACTGAATGACATCACAGAGTGCGGATTGGAGAAGATAGTTCCAGCTTGCTATTCCCTTTCGGTCAGTCGCTGGTGGAATTCTTAATTTTCGTTGCTCTAAAAGTCTGCGGCGAATATCTCTTATAATTTGCCATCCATCCTGAGAATAAAATTCGTTCTTAAAGGTTTCATTGAGTGAAACAACATTAAGTTTGTTTTCAAAATTTCCTTCTTCGGTAATATTGAAGATTTGGAGATATTTTTCGATGTCATTTTTTTGCTCGATCGGAGCATCATCAAAACTGGCAATAAATTCATCTTTAGAAAATGTAAAATACAGCCCCTCGTGCCCTTCAGAGTCAGCATCTTGTGCACTAAAAAAGTAACCTTCTTCTGACATCATTTCTGTTTTAAGATAATCAAGAGTTTGAAGAATCCCATCAAAGATGAGTGGCGAAGGATAAAATTGGGACATCTTGGCCAAAACTTTCAATAGTCCTGCTTGGTCATAAAGCATTTTTTCAAAGTGAGGAACAATAAATTTGTCATCGACAGAGTAGCGGTGAATTCCACCTTTGGCGTGATCGTAGATACCACCCAAAAGCATTTTTTCAATTGTCTGGACAATATGCTGACCTTGCTCCTGCGGTATCATGCCTTCAAGGATTTGCTCACAGGCCCATTCATAAAAGGCAAAATGCGGAAATTTAGGGGCCTTGCCGTAGCCTCCATTTTTTTCATCTGCATAATCTTTCAATGCATTCATAACTGCTGAAGGTGCCGGGAAGTGTCCTGGAAACTCAATCGGCTTTTCAAGTTTCAGTGGCTTCTTGAGCTCTTCTTTTATCTTGAGACCATTCTCGCGAAGCATTTTGTTTTCTGATTGGTGAAGACCTTGAAAGTGCTTAAGAAGATCCATAAAGCTAGGCATACCTTCTTTAGCATTTTTTGGAAAATATGTGCCGGCCAGAAAGGGGAGAGCATCGGAGGTTAACAATATATTAAGTGGCCATCCACCTCTTCCTGTCATGAGAGAGCAAACATTTTGATAATAGTGATCCAAGTCAGGATACTCTTCACGATCCACTTTAATTGAAATGAAATGTTTATTGAGATAGTCCGCAGTGGCCTGATCTTCAAAGGACTCATGGGCCATCACATGGCACCAGTGGCAAGAAGAGTAGCCAATTGATAGAAATATAAGTTTATTGAGCTCTCTTGCTTTTTTAAGGGCTTCCTCACCGTAGGCCCACCAATGGATCGGATTTTCAGCATGTTGCTGCAGATAGAGAGATTTTTCTAAGTTCAATTTATTTTCAGACATAAAACCCCGAAATTTGGTGAATGATTGAATGGTGCTAAATTACTTTGGGCTTAATCTTCAATGCTTTAGGTAGCATGGTCAAGGGAATTTGCCTTTTAAACTTGAGCACGTTATAAGAGAGGGAGTATGGAAAAAACGACCGGCGGGCCTGGTGCTTTAACAGAAGCACAAGTTGCCTCGGCGGAGGAAAAGTCTAAAAAGTCTCTTTTTGGCTCTTTCTTCTCCACTTACAAAATTCCTCTTTTCTCGCTTGTGCTTTTCGGGTCATTCTCCTTGCACGCGCTCTATCCTCAAACTTTTAATTTTGGTTTTAAGAGGCAGAAGACTTACCGCTTCAAAAGTGATTCTCTTGGTTTCTTTATTGGAGACATAAGTTTTTTTGCTAATAACACTTATGATGAAGCTGAAGCAAAAATCGTCAAATTGTTTCCTGATAAAATTCAAGTCAAAGTGAAAAGTGTCATCCGACCGGTTTTGGTACTCTGTGAAAAACACCAGCTTGATCCTTTTTGGGTTCTCTCAGTGATGTGGACAGAAAGCCATTTCAAGCAAGAGGTGACTTCTAAGAAGGGGGCAAAGGGTCTGATGCAGATTATGCCTTCAACTTACATGGAAACTTTAGCTTACATGAAAGAAAATAATATGAATTTGGAGTCTGATCGAGGTGAAGAATATTTTCGTTATCAGTATGGCCAAGCTTTTAATGATTTAGGTTATTCTAGGCTTGTTTCTCGTTTGAGAAATCTTGAAGTGGGGATTTTCTATCTTAAAAATTTACTGGTTGCCTTCAACAACAATCACCATCATGCCACTGTCGCCTACAATATGGGACCTTTCTGGACTAAGGGACAATTAAGAAATAATTTACCGGTAGGACAAGATAATCACTATCTCGATAAGGTCCTAAAAAATTATTATCATATTACAAAAACTTTGAGCCAAACAACTAATGTCGCTTTCATCCCAAGAATCTAACCTGATTCAGTTACGCGAAGCTTTGATTCATCTCAATACTCAGTTTTGCATGATTGTGGCTGAGAGAAGAAATCTAAGCCTAAAAATTCAAGAAATGAAAAAGGGAAGCGGGCGTTTCTCGCACTTTGATCCTGAGCGTGAAGTCCATGTTTTTAATTTGCTGAAAGATGAATTAAGACCATTATCCCTCAAAGAACTTTTGGCCTTCTCTTTAATTATGGAAGATCAGGCGATGGCATTGGCCCCAGGTTCTTATCCCCAGTGGTCTAGGGGCATTCACCTTGTTGAACCTAAATTAGATGCTACTCATCAATTAAATCCGATCCTTCTTAAAATCACTCATTCTGATCTCTTTTCTCGTTTGTTCTTCACTGAGGAATTTGGTTTTTTAAAAGACTTATGATTGCCTAACCCTGCTTGTCTCTTTATCATCAAGTCCTATGAAATTAGATCAAGTTATAGCTCTGGATGGTCCATCCGGAAGCGGCAAGTCAACGGTGGCAAAGTTAGTCGCGGAAAAATTACACCTCGTCTATATTGATACGGGTGCCATGTTTCGTGCTGTTGCCTATGCGTTACAGCACACAGGTATAAATTTTTCAAAACCAAAATTAGAAGAAAGCGAAGTTAAGCTTATTGAAAATTTTTTTCATGATCATCGTTTTCAGTTCTCTCCTGCAAAGGGAGTTTTAGTTCAGCTCGATAATTTAAATCTCACAGATGTGATCCGTGAACATCATGTTTCAAAACTGGCTTCTCAGATCTCAAAACATAAAGTCATCAGAGATTTTTTAGCTCATTGGCAACGAAGTATTGTGCAAAATAGAGCTGCTATTCTAGATGGGCGTGATATCGGGACAGTCATTTTTCCGGAAGCCGCTCTTAAAATTTTTCTAACTGCTTCTCCAGATGAGAGAGCTAAGCGACGTTTTGAAGAGTTGCAGGCCAGAGGACAGCTTGATCATGGTTATGAAGAAATATTAAAGGACATCAAAGAGCGTGATCATGAAGACATGACTCGTGAGTTAGCACCACTTAAAAAAGCTCAAGACTCAGTTGAACTTGATACAACAGGAAAGAGTATTCAAGAAATAGTAGAGGCTATTGTGAATTTATGGCTTCGCCGTAGGGAATAATTATGATTTTAACTCAAGATAAATTTAATCAGATAACATCTCAATTTGCTCAGCTTCAACCTGTTCTGGTCATAGGTGATCTTGGGGTAGATAAATATACATTTGGTGAAGTGAAAAGAATTTCCCCAGAGGCCCCTGTGCCTATTTTAGAAGTGAGTAAGGAATGGGATAAGTTAGGTCTTGCAGCGAATGTGTCTGATAATTTAAAAAGTTTAAATGTTCCTTCTACTATTTGCGGGATTGTTGGCGAGGATTCGAGGGCCAATCTTGTGGAGCATTTACTTGAAGAAAGAGGACTTAAAACTTGGGGAATCGTAAGAGATCGTTCTCGAATGACGACCTATAAGGAAAGAGTCACGACGGCGACTCAACAAATCTGTAGAGTTGATTATGAGACAAAAGACCAGATTGATGAAGAAACCAGTAAAAGAGTTTTTACTCGAATTCAGGAATTTTCTCTAAATCACTCAGGAGTGATTATAGAAGATTATGGTAAAGGTCTTTTTACGCAGGAGCTTTGTCAGAAGATAATTGGTCTTTGCCATGATAAGAAAATATTTTTAGCTGTTGATCCTTCTCGCTCTACGCCCCCGGTTTGGTACAAGGGAGCAACTTTATTAAAGCCTAATAAGATTGAATCCCAAATGATGGTAGAGGCTCTTGGTTACTTTAAAGAGAGAAATCTTGAAAATATTGCCAAGATTTTGGTTGATAAACTGGAGCTCAGCAAGGTCATCATTACCTTAGGAGCCGAAGGTATGGCGATGCTGGACACGGCAACTGATGGTAAACTTAAATTTATACCGACAGCGGCCAATGAAGTTTTTGATGTGTCAGGGGCCGGAGATACAGCGATTGCTGCAATCACAGCTTCTCTTTTGTCGGGAGCATCTCTTGAAGAGGCTGCTTGGGTAGGCAATTGTGCGGCCGGTGTTGTCGTTCGTAAGCGCGGAACTGCTTTATGTACCATGGATGAACTCTCTGATTATTTTACTAATCTGCGAAACTTAGTTCATTAATGCTTAATCCCTCACCACCAAGTCACGGGCTTTTATTTTTTAGCGTTTTATTTCGCTCTGATTTATTTTCGTTTAACACAATTGAAGACCGTATCGCGCAACTTTATGGCGAGCCAATCAGGTTTAAACCTAAATTCAATCCTCTGGTGTCCTACTATGAAAAAGAAATGGGGATCGGTTCTCCCTTAGAGCGTTATTTTTTTGTATCACCTGATCCAAAACCAAGAGAGTTTTTACTATCGACTAAGTTACTGAGTCTAAACTGGGAAAGGGATTGGAGTGTAGATCAAAAGCGCCTAGTTAATATTGATGTGGGGTTCATTTCTTTAGAAAATTTAATCCTCGCCACCACGAAGAACTTTAGTCACCGAGTTTACTTGGGTCAATCGATCTATGCTGACCTGACCTATGTTGCTCAAGACGGAACATTCAATGTTTTACCTTGGACTTATCCTGATTATAAGGATCAGGAGAAAATTGATTTTTTCAACTGGTGTCGCTCTTTTATCCTTCAAAAGAATAAATAACTGGATTTCATTTTGTCTGCGTCAAAACCCTTCCTTTTCAATTAGCTAGGTCCTTGCTAATCTTTTATCGAACAATTTCAAAGGAATACCATGCAAGTGCTCGAGAACCTGCTCGAAAATTTTAAAGCAGAAATAGGCAGTGTCCACAAAGTCGCTGATCTTTTAAATTTAAAAGCAAAATATATTGGGAAGCAAGGCCCACTTGCTGAGGTTATGAAAGGCTTGAAGGACGCAACTCCGGATGAAAAGCGAACCTTAGGTGCTAAGGCCAATGAATTAAAAAATACTATTGAAGATCTTGTTTCAACCAAAATGGTTGAGCTTGAAGTGGCAGAAATTAACGAAAATCTTGAAAAAGATAAGATTGATTTTTCTCTCACCGATTCTGTCCTCGATAAGGGACTCCAGGCCGCTGGTCTACATCCGGTAGCCATTATTCAACAAGAAATTGAAGATATTTTCATTTCAATGGGGTTTGAAGTCTTAGATGGGCCACATATCGAAGATGATTTTCATAATTTCGAAGCTCTTAATATCCCGGCCACTCATCCGGCCCGAGATATGCAAGATACCTTCTGGTTTGCTGATAAAAAGCACTTACTCAGAACTCATACCTCGACAATCCAAGTGAGAGGGATGAAAGAGCGAAAGCCACCATTTAGATTTGTTGGGCCAGGTAAAGTTTTTCGATGCGAAAGGACTGATGCTTCACATGAGATGGTCTTTCATCAGCTTGAAGGCATGATGGTTGGTGAAAATGTTTCCGTTGGAAATCTGATTTATTTTATGAAAACCCTCTTAACAGAAATATTTAAAAAAGAAGTTGAGGTGAGACTACGCCCAGGATTTTTCCCATTTGTTGAGCCTGGTTTTGAGTTGGATATAAAATGTCTCATATGCTCTGGTAAAGGTTGCTCAGTTTGTAAGCATGTGGGCTGGGTAGAGCTTCTTCCTTGTGGAATGGTTCATCCCAATGTGCTTAAGGCCGGCGGTATTGATCCAGAGAAACATAATGGTTTTGCCTTTGGTCTTGGATTAGATCGACTTGTCATGATGAGGTATGGAATTGATGATATTCGTCACATCCACTCTGGTGACCTACGCTTTAACTCTCAATTTAAAACATTCTAGGATATATATGCTTATTTCTCTTAATTGGATCAAAGATTTTGTTGAACTTCCTGCTCTCCCTCCAAAAGAATTGGGGTCTATGTTCACTTTGGCCACGGCCGAAGTTGAGGATATTAAGATTTTAGGAGAAGCGCTCAAACCAATTCTCTGTGTGGAGATTAAGTCTCTCAAACCACACCCTGAAGCTGATAAATTAAACCTTGTCACTTTTGATCATGGAAATGGTCAACTTAAAGAAGTTGTCTGTGGTGCACCCAATGTGAAGGTGGGATTAAAAGTGCCTTACGCACCGATTGGAACCACTTTGCCAAACGGTATGACTTTAGAGCCAAAGAAAATACGTGGAATCCTTTCAGATGGAATGCTTTGCTCTGAAACTGAATTGGGTATTGGAGAAGGCAAGTCTGGTCTTATGGAATTAAGAAATGATGTCACACCAGGCACACCGATTGTAGATTATCTTAAAATTAAAGCAGATGTTATCTTGGATGTTGATAATAAGTCTTTGACCCACCGACCAGATCTGTGGGGATATTTTGGGCTTGCAAGAGAGTTTGCAGCAGCTCACAAGGTTCCTTTAATTAATCCATTCACAGATGCCTGGGTTAAAAAAAATGAAGCCAAGATCACTGGCGGAAATTCTCCTCTCAAAATTGAAGTCGATCAAGATTCTTCTTGCTTGGCCTATCATGGCCTTGCTGTGGACAACATAAATGTTGGCCCGACTCCTGAATGGATAAAGAATCGCTTGGAAGCTGCCGGTCTGAGATCTATTAATTTAATTGTAGATATCTCAAACTACGTCATGGTGGAATTGGGGATACCGAATCATATTTTTGATCGTGAGAAGATCTCTGGGGATAAAGTTATCATTAAAAGATCTGGAGATTCCAAAACATTTGTTACACTAGATGAAAATAAACGCGAGGTCATACCAACTGACACTTTAATTTCAGATTCCGCTAAGCCTCTCGTTCTTGCCGGTCTCATGGGGGGAGTAGAAAGTGGTGTTACTGATAAAACAAAAAATATATTTATCGAAGTTGCGAATTGGGAAGCTCCAGAAGTTCGCAAAACATCAGTCCGCTTGGGACTTCGTACTGACTCTTCTCAAAGATATGAAAAGACTCTAGATAGCAATCTTTGCTACCGGACAATGTTAAGATTGATTGATCTTATTACGGAGCTTTGTCCTGAGGCAAAAATTGTTGGTAAAGTAGAATCCTATGTAAATGAGTCTAAGCTCTCAAAGTCACTGAAATTAAATATCTCTCAAGAGCAGATTAATTCATCATTAGGTATGGCAATTTCCAAAGAAAGAATTATTGATATTTTCTCTCGCCTTGATTTTCAAGTAAGTGAAAAAGATAATTTATTCGAGGTTATTATTCCTTCATATCGAACAACAAAAGATATAAGTTGCAAAGCCGACCTTATTGAAGAAATTGGGCGGATGATTGGTTACGACAATATAACTCCTGTCTCTCCAATGTTGCCTGTAAAGCCAGTGAGACTTTCTACTACGAAGCAGTTTCAAAGAAAAATTCAAGATTTTATGGTTCTTCAGGCCAAAGCACTGCAAGTGATGACTTACCCTCTTACAGGGCCAACACTTTTAAAACAGGCGATGTGGCCAGTGATGAATGACCATCTTGTCCTCGTCAATTCAATTTCAGTTGAGCATGATCGAATGAGACCATCGATTATTCCATCCGCAATTGAAATTTCCTCTCAGAATCAAAAGAATTTTGATGCTTTTGCTTTTTATGAATTAGGTCGCAGTTATCTTGATTTTGAAAAAGAAAGATCTCAATTGGTCATTGGTTTTTACTCAAAAAAAGAAACTCGCTTTTTAGAACTCGTGAATACGGTAGAAAAATTATTTTCGACTCTCAATGTATCGGCCAGTCTTACGCCAAAGAACGACAAGTTTCCTAACCCGGTTGTTCCAACAAACTGGGCCGGTGTTCATCCTCATGAGTTTTTGAATATTCAAGTGATGGGCAAATTTACTGGAGCATTAACTACGATTCATCCACTCGTGCTTAAGAATTTTAAAATGAAGGGCTTTCTCTCTCTGGCGGTGATCGATATCACTGATATTGAAGGAAGAGAGACTAAGGATAAAACAAAGTACAGTTCTCTCTCAAAATTTCCTTCATCTTCTTTTGATTTAACTGTGGTCATGGAAAAGCATGCACCGGCCGCTGCTGTCATCACTGCTCTTAATTCAATTAAGCAAAAAGAATTAAAATCAAAGAGCATCGTGGATATCTATGTGATGAATGAGACACAAAAAGCCGTCACAATCCGTACGGTTTTTGAGGATTCTGAGAAGACTTTGTCGTCTGAAATGATCAAGGAATTAGAACAGAAGATAGTTCAAACCCTTGAAAAATCGGGATTCCCATTAAAAGGATAATGAAAAAGATTTTTTTGTTGCGGAGTGTAATTAAAAAATAAAAATATTTCTTCTTAAATCTCTTGACGAAGTTTTGGAGAATAAATATTATCCCAAAACACTTCAGGCGAAATTAAGTAGTTTAAAACTGAGTTCTTACTCAGACAGTGAAGTTCGCTCTTTGAAATTCGAATATGATTAAAAGTTTTGAAACCTTCGGGTTTCAAGATGAGATGAGAATGGAACCCGTTCAATTGCCTAGTCTTCCGTAAGTTTTAGTACTTCGGTACAGGAAGACGGCATAGAGACGTAAGT
>JAIYBW010000005.1 GCA_027488375.1 Pseudomonadota bacterium | reverse complement strand
TAAACTTTCGCCATGGTCATTGTAATTGCTGCTGTTAATGTTGTTTTACCGTGGTCTACGTGACCAATAGTACCGATGTTGACGTGCGGCTTACTACGGTCAAATTTTTCCTTAGCCATGAAACTCTCCTTAAGAAAGATTATTGAATACCCGTTATCACTATTTTTTTGACTGCTAGAGTATGCTCCAGCTCGTTCATCCTGACAATAAAAAAAACCTACCACTTCACGAGTGAGTGGAGCTCGCGGCGAGAATTGAACTCGCGACCCCTTCCTTACCAAGGAAGTACTCTACCACTGAGCCACGCGAGCGATAAATCCAGGGATGAAAAGTTAAGAATTCCATCATAAAAGATGGAGCGGGCGAAGAGATTCGAACTCTCGACATCCACCTTGGAAGGGTGGCGCTCTACCAACTGAGCTACGCCCGCAAACAAAAACTATAATGGTGGCGCGGGGTGGATTCGAACCACCGAAGGCTGACGCCGGCAGATTTACAGTCTGCTCCCTTTGGCCACTCGGGAACCACGCCATTAAATGGAGCTGCTCACAGGAATCGAACCTGCGACCTACGGTTTACAAAACCGTTGCTCTACCAACTGAGCTAGAGCAGCCCAAAACATCAACTAAACATCGATGAGTTCAAATTTATAATGTCTGGACGTTACGAAATCAAGCTTTTTAAGCTAGTTCCCAAAACATTTTTCCATGGCAATGGCTGCAGCAGATGCGACATTTAAAGATTTTATCTGGCCCTGAGAGGGAAGACTTAGATTTTTTTGAACTAAACGGGATACCGCATGGGAAAGTCCGGTTTCTTCAGCACCCAGCAGCAAACAAATCTTCTTTTGGGCCCGAAGATCAGACTGGGTGAGATTTTCCGATGAATGCTCAGAAAGACCGACAGTTAAATAACCAGCTTCATTAAGTTGAGAGACGGCCTTACTCAATGAACTTACACGAATGAGATTAACATATTCAGTAGCACCAGAGGCAATTCTATAAAATGAGGGGGTAAGACCAAATGATTTTGAGGAAGGAATTAAAACCCCATTTACCCCATAAAAACAAGCCGATCTCAAAATAGCAGCTCCGTTGTGAACATCAGTAATCTGATCTAAGGCCAGAAGCCTGGTATCCGGTCGTCTTAAAAATTCCTGAATCGTATAAGTCTGTAATGGAGAGGTTACCAAGAATATCTGAGAAGGCACGCGAGTGAACTCTACATCCATCTCCATGCACAGCCTCTTACCAGCTTCTTGCAACTGATGACTCGACATAAGCTCAACTTTAATATTGAGGCCCTTGGGGTTAATCTGATGCTTTTTTTGAAGCTCACTTAATCCCTCATCAGTGGCCACAAGCTTTTGGTGAACACGTGAAGTATTCTTCAAGGCAGCAGCGATACTATGAAGACCAAAAATTAATTCAAAATCTAATTCCATTTGCCCAGCTCTTCGAGTTTCTTTTGAATAACAGTTTTTAACTCATCTTTCTTAACTTTAAGAGTCTCACCCGTTTTACGAATCTTCACTTCAATTTCACCCGTGGCCAGGAAATCTCGCTCGCCCAAGATCACCCTCACTGGAAGTCCAATCAAATCTGCATCCTTAAACATCTGGCCAGGGCCTAGTTGACGGTCATCAAAGAGTATCTCAAAGCCTTGATTTTTAAGCTCTGAATAAAGACTCTCCACCACGGCTTTCGTTTCAGGCGTTTTTCCAATATAGCCGAGATAAAGATCATAAGGAGATATAGAGGCCGGAAAAATAATTCCGTCCTTATCATTACTTTGTTCAATAGCAGAAGCTAGAACTCGAGTTACACCAATACCATAACAACCCATAATAGGAGTCACGGCTTTTCCTTGGTCATTGAGAACAGTTACTTTCATGGATTTCGTATACTTATCACCCAACTGAAAAATGTGCCCTACTTCAATCCCTTTTTTTAGAACAATTTGATCCTCTCCAATGAAGTCACCTTCTTTAGCGAGTCTCATATCGGCCCTAAAATTCTTGGGCTTAGTATCACGACTTGGCACAAAACCTTTCAAGTGGTGATCTGGCTCATTGGCCCCAACTATATAAGCAGCATTCATATCTATAGCTTCATCAAAAATAACTTTAAAGCCTTGGGCATCTGTCGTTGGCCCCATGAAACCTTTCACCAAACCTAGTCTTTCAAGTTCAGCTTGTTGAGCAGGACGGATATGTTCGGCGGCGACTTTATTTTTAAATTTCACTTCATTTAGAGAATCATCCCCAAGAAGCATCACCATAAAAAATTGATCTTTGCCGTTAATAACCGCATTCATAACAATTGATTTTAAACTTTGAGTGATAAGGAAACCGTGGGCGGCACAGACTTCATCGCATGTTTTCTGATTAGGGGTAGAAAACTTCGCTAATTCACTGGCCGGAGCAAATTGAAGATTCTTACGAACGGTCATCGCCTTTTCAATATTGGCAGCAAATCCAGTTTTTGGAACAGAGACCACATAATCCTCACCATTATCGGCTACCACTTGAAACTCGTGGGTCTTGGCCCCACCGGCGGCCATAGCACCCCCGTCAGCTTCGACAATAATAAAATCAAGGCCTAAACGCTTAAAGATATTCTCGTAAGCGACATAAATTTCATCATAAAACTTATCTAATGAAGCTTTATCCATATGAAAGGAATAGCCATCTTTCATGGTAAATTCACGGGCCCGCATAAGGCCAAAACGAGGTCTGATTTCATCACGAAATTTTGTATTAATTTGATACAAACAAACAGGGAGTTGTTTGTAAGAATTTACAGTCCTTCGAAAAAGATCTGTAACAGTTTCTTCATTCGTTGGTGAAAAACAAATTTCTCTTTCAGCTCTGTCTTTCACTTTGAGCATTTGTCCGCCCATCGCTTCTAAACGGCCAGTTTCTTGCCATAGTTCAGCTGGAGTCATCACAGGCATTTGAATTTCAAAACAATTAATTTTATCCAACTCCTCACGAATGATTTTTTCAATCTTCTTAAGAGACTTAAAAGCCATCGGGAGATAAGTGTAAAGGCCCGCACCCGTTTTATACATCAGCCCAGCTCTCATCATGAGTTGCTGAGAAACGATATCAGCATCGGATGGAGTTTCTTTTAATGTTTGCCAGTAGCCCTGTGAAAGTCGCATAGATCCTCTTATTCAAATAAGCTGTCAGACATGAGATCTCTGCTCTCAATAAAAATCTCAAGCATACAATTCTCTTCTAATTGAGCGCCCACTTCTACCACGGGAGCTGTATTCTTAACAGCGATGATTTCCATCTCTGTTTTCATGGCCGGGCCAGGACAATTTTTGTATTGAAGTCGATAAAGCGAAACATTGATCATATCTAAGCCAATGACTTCTTTAAGAATGAAACTCTCTTGAGCAGAGATTTCAAGCATAGAACCACTTCTTTCAATTTGTCGCAATTGAAGCTGCTGATTTATTTTATATTGATTTGAAATTTCTAAATCATTCCAACTCACGGCCTGTAATTGGAAACTTAAAAGGCATAAGCCTAGAAATAGACGCATACACTCCCTCCTTGGGTGGTCATTCCATGTTAACTTAAACCTAAAAGAATGGGAAAAAATCAGTGAGAAACTGAGATAAATTGAGGCAATTTATGAGCTTCACGGGCCTCTGCTTTCAGAGAAGAAGCGGCAACTATTTCGTAAGCTGAAGGTGTTTCAAGTAACTTGCGGCACAATAAATTATGTAAATTATGACCAGACTTGTAGGTGGTAATCTTACCAGCGATTTCAAAACCAAGAAGACTCACATCACCAATTGTATCGAGGATTTTATGACGAACGAATTCATTATTAAAACGAAGACCTTCAGGGTTAAGAACCTTGTAATCATCGAGCACGATCGCGTTATCTAAAGATCCGCCCTTAATCAGTCCTTTGCGCTTAAGCATATCCACATCACGAGCGAAACCGAATGTTCGAGCACGAGCAATATCTTGAATGAAAGATTCGCATGAAAATTCGAAATTAAATTTTTGCGTTTTAATAATGGGATGAGCAAAAACAATTGTTGATTCAATAGCTAGATTTGAATGGGGCTCAAATTGGGCCCACTTTCCATCTTTCTCAACTCTTACTGTATCTAAAATAACTAAGAATTTTTTAGATTTATTAAGATTTTTTATACCCGTTTCTTTTAATAAAAAGACAAATGAAGCCCCAGAACCATCCATAATTGGGACTTCTGGACCATCAATCTCAATAAGAACGTTATTGATTCCTAGACCATAAAGAGTCCCTAGGAGGTGTTCCACAGTATGAATAGCTTCTAGGCCAGAACCAAGAGTTGTAGCATTTTCAGTTGTTCCCACTGTCAGGGCATTGGCCTGCATGGGACGGGATTGGGGCAGATCAACGCGCAAAAACTGAATTCCAAAATCAGAATCCTGAGGAATGAGCTTCATGGTCACTTTCTTACCTGAGTGAAGTCCAATACCTGTAACTTTAACTTCTTTTGCAATTGTCCGCTGGTAAACCATTTCTAACCTTGTAAAAAGTCGTCCTTCTTATGAGTATAAACGAATTTTATGAGTTTGTATGGAAGAAAATTGTGCTCTATGTACAAAACCTGACAATTACTGTCAATTTGGTATGTAAAAATCACTGATCAAAATCAACTGATATGACTCATCGCTTTTTCTGAGAGGGCACGCCCTCTCGGTGTTCTTAAAATAAGACCTTCCTTCAAAAGATAGGGCTCATAGACTTCTTCAATCGTCTGCTTATCCTCACCCAGAGTCGCCGACAAAGCTTCAATTCCCACTGGACCGCCCTGATAGTAGTTCTTCATCACAGAAAGAATTTTTCGATCCATTGAATCTAATCCCAGATTATCAATATCAAGCAGACTGAGGGCAGCCTCAACTTCCTTGAGTTCTATGACTTTGGACTTGTTCACAAGAGCAAAATCCCTCACGCGACGAAGAATTCTATTGGCAATTCTTGGTGTCCCCCGAGAGCGTTGAGCAATTTGCATCTTGGCATTTTCCGAAAGATCGATGCCCATTTTATGGGCATTATTCAAAAGTATTTTCGCCAACATCTTAGGCTCATAAAAATCAAAATTGAGATGGGCCATAAATCTATCTCGAAGAGGATTAGATAAAAGCCCAGATCGTGTCGTGGCCCCAATTAATGTAAAAGGGGCTAGATCGATTTGCATGGTTCGGGCCGAAGCCCCCTGGCCAATCAAAATATCTAACCTAAAATCTTCCATCGCAGAGTAAAGAATTTCCTCAACGGTAATGTGCATCCGATGAATCTCATCAATAAAAAGCACATCTCGGGGCTTGAGATTTGTTAAAACTGCAGCAATATCACCTTTCTTTTCAATCGCTGGACCAGAAACGAGATGAAGCTCGGACCCTAGAGCTTTTGCTATAAGCATCGCCAGTGATGTTTTTCCTAGTCCTGGAGGACCAGAAAGAAGCACATGATCCATGGCTGATTTTCGCATGAGAGCTGATTTCACCATCAGATCGATATTATCTACAACTTTAGTTTGACCAATAAATTCAGAAAAATTCTGCGGGCGAAGCTGAGCTTCCTGTTCCCGATCATTTGATGTCAGATCCCCAGTCACTAATCTATCACTCATGGATTTACCTTAGTTCTTTAAGAATGAGTTTGACTAAATCTTCAGGACGATTGGCGCCTCCGGCCTGTAAATGCTTTTGAAGCATCGGGAGAACTTCTTGATCCTTAAAGCCCAACCCCTGGCATGCAGCGAGAGTCTCTTTAATGATTTGAGCCTCATGCTTGTTTTCAAGATTCGGTTTCAATCCTGCTTTTTGAGGTTTTTCTTTGGTCGTTAGTCCAATTTCTAATTTAGAAATTTTATCTTTTAGGGATAAAACAATTTGTTCCGCACTCTTTTTCCCAACTCCAGGAGCAGACTTCAATATATCTATATTTTCAAATGTTATAGCACTCAGTATTTGCTCAACACCAAGATGAGTAACAAGAGAGAATGCAGACTTTGGACCTATTCCATTTACATCGAGAAGCATTTCAAAAAACTTTTTATCCTCTACCGTTTCAAATCCATATAGATCTTGGGATTGCTCTCTAATAATGTGAGAAATAAAAAGGGAAACATCTCGATTAGGAACAAGGGGTGTTGATGTGCTCACCTCATACCCTACTCCTTGCGCCGTAAGAACAATGCACTTATTTGAGTCTGAGTAAACGACAGTACCAGACAAAAAACCAATCATAGATTTTTTTCCTTAATTTTATGGGCCAGAGAGTTGGCCAGTCCGTTGCCCATTTTCTTAGATGAGCTTCTTTTTTTAGTGAGATTGACCGGACTTTTATTTTTATTGAGCAAATGACAAAGAGCTATGGCCACTGCATCACTCTCATCATGAGATTTAAAATCTGTGAGCCCCAAATACTGTTGCAAGACTTTTTGAATCCCTTCCTTATCAGCATGCCCATGGCCTGTGACAGAGGATTTAACGAGATTAGGAGAATACTCATAAATTCTTTGATCAAATTTTTGAGCCAACGCCGCTAACATGACTCCACGAGACTGGGCCAACTTTATGAGCGCGGTTGGACTCTTAACAAATATCAGAGACTCAAGGGCAATTTCATCGGGATTATGACATTCGATTAAGGTAAGTGTTTGCTGGTAAATATCACTAACTCTATGCAAAAACTCATCTTTTGAATTAAATTTCAAAATACCAGATTCAAGATATTTTATTTTACGTCCTTCTTGTTGCAGAAGGGCATAACCAGCTGTGACAGAACCCGGATCAATGGCAAGTACAATCATGTTACGGAAATTTTACAGGAAGGGAAACGCTGCCGTCTAGTTGATAGATTGACCTTTAAGATAATTTCCCACATAAAAAACAAATGAGCCCACTACTAACTGGGCCAGTTCAAAATGACCGTAGTCCCCATTTTTAATTCCAGAAAAAAAACAAAGTCCAACAGCAGTCAAACCAAAGAGTTGCATGCCAAGACCTAGATAAAATTTAATTTTCATATCACCCACAGATACAGCACTCAAAATAAATAAGAAAGGACTTTTTATGTCATAAAGTCTATAGTTAATTAAATTTTATGTACCCAAAAATACTTGCTGCTCACCCCTTGGTTGTAGAACTTAAAAAAGATTTACGCCTTCGTTGTGAGAAACTTAAAAATAGAGGAATAATTCCCTCAATGTGTGTCGTCCTTGTAGGTGATAATCCTGCAAGTTTAACTTACATCAAAAATAAACAAAAAGTTTGTGAAGAAATTGGTGCTCATTTTAAACTTGTTCAAATGCCTGCGAGTGTTAAAGCTCAAGATTTTTTAAATCAACTTCATCAACTCAATCATGATCATTCAGTTCATGGAATTATCATTCAACTTCCAGTCACTGAGAGTTTAAAAAATTTAAATATTCCAAATTTAGTCACACCGGAAAAAGATATCGATGGCTTTAATGGTGCGAATACTCAAGCTATTTATACTGGAACGACAAATTTACAGCTACTTATACCCTGCACACCAAAAGGGATCATTAATTTATTAAATTATTATGGCATTACTTTGGATGGAAAACATGTTGTTGTGATTGGCCGGAGCTTAATTGTAGGAAAACCTCTGTCCATGTTACTTTCAAATTTGAATGCGACTGTGACTCTCGCTCACTCAAAAACAAAGAATTTAAAACAGATCACTCAGACTGCAGATGTTATCGTTTCAGCTATTGGAAAAAGTGAATTTATCACGCCTGATTATTTAGGCCATTCCCAACAAATTCTTATCGATGTAGGAATTAATAATCTCGATGGAAAACTAACGGGAGATGTTTCAAAAGAAGCTCAAGAAAAAGCTCTCGCCTATACACCAGTTCCAGGTGGGGTGGGCCCCATGACAGTGATTTCTCTCATCGAAAATCTAATTACAGCAACTGAAAATCAAGTGAAAGGATAATCATTATGTCTCAAATGTTAAAAACTCATCTTTATGATGAACATGTAAAACTAGGTGCTAAAATTGTTCCTTTTGCAGGTTGGGATATGCCTGTTCAGTACAGTTCCGTTAAAGACGAAGTTCTGGCCGTAAGATCTAAAGTTGGGGTTTTTGACGTTTCCCATATGGGTGAATTTTTTGTCGAGGGCCAGGATGCTGAAAAATTCGTAGACCATTTAGTGACTAACGATATTCTCTCGGCCCCAGTTGGAAAAGCCATTTACTCTCCTCTGTGCCGAGAAAATGGGACCGTTATCGATGACCTCATCGTTTATAAGCTCGCTCCCGGACGAGTGATGATTTGTGTCAACGCCTCTAATATTGAAAAAGATTTTAGTTGGATGAAATCAAAACATCACGGCTATGATTGTAGCCTTACAAATCTTTCCTCTATATTTTCATTGCTCGCCCTTCAGGGCCCAGAGTCTTTTAAAATTTTAAAATCAATCATTCCTCAACTTCCAGATTTAGAGTACTACTCTGTTTTTGAATCTGCTGGGGGACAACAACCCATCATTATTGCAAGAACTGGTTACACAGGTGAGGATGGGTTTGAAATTTTTGGGCACCATCAAACGATAAAAGATATGTGGAAAAAGCTGATGGAGTTAGGAGTCACTCCCTGCGGTCTTGCTGCTCGAGATGTTTTGCGCCTCGAAGTTTGCTATCCACTCTATGGGCACGAACTAAATGATGACCTGAATCCCTTCGATGCGGGCCTAGGCTGGACGGTCAAGCTCAATAAAACAAATTTTATTGGCAATCTGGAACTCAATAAAAAACTCTCTAAACATAAATTAATTAAACTTCTACTAGACAAAGGCATACCTCGCGAGGGTTACCCTGTGATGAACTCCCTAGGTGAGAAAATTGGTGAAGTCACCAGCGGAACCATGTCAGTCGTTCTCAATAAAGGTGTTTGTTTAGCTCGTATTGAAATTGATAAAGTTCCAACAGATGAAGTATTTTCAATTGATATAAGAAATAAGCTTTATCCTGCTCAAATCCTTAAAAAACCGTTCGTAACCGGAGGACATAAATAATGGCAACTCAAATACCTGGAAATTTAAAATACACTAAAGAGCATGAATGGGCCCTAGTAGAGGGTGATACCGTTACCGTGGGAATTACTGATTTTGCTCAATCGGCCCTCGGTGATATCGTATTCGTTGAAGTACCGGAAGTTGGATCAGACTTAAAAATTGGTTCAACATTTGGAGTTGTAGAATCAATCAAATCCGTGAGTGATCTCTATTCACCAGTATCTGGTGAAGTTTTGGCCAAAAATAACGACGTTGAAGGTTCTCCAGAAAAAATCAACCAAGATGCGTACGGATCATGGCTTATCAAAGTCAAGATGAATAATACCTCTGAAACTCAGAATCTTTTAACAGCAGAGCAATATCAAGAGTTTTGTAATTCTTCGCACTAACTTAAACGCGGGAAGGCAAAAATAATTAATTAATTTTTTTATTTGGCCTTCCTGCAAATTAAACTGGCCCCATATTTTCAACCTAAAAAATTTGCACAAATATTAAAACAAACTTTACGAAAGATGAGTCTTTATAGATACTGCATCTCCAATTCTACTGATGATTTTGAGGAAACTTTTAAATGGAATCTATTCAGTTACTAAATACAGCGATAATTAAAAGCAAAGAAAAAAAACTCAATCAATCATTTGAAGAAAGACTTAATCAAGTTTGTAATTCACCGGTTATAGAAATATTAAATAAAACAATTGCTCAGTACGCAGAGAACCAAAAAATATCTAGAGATCAAGCTGCTCTCCAAGTTGTTGAAGCCATCAGAGAGTTAGATTCAATTTGGTCTGATTATGTTGTAATGGAAGGAATTGATCGCTTAAAGTCTATTTTAAGGAATCCACACTAGGATTTTATAACAAATCCCCAGTCAATTGTTGCTTTGCCATTTACAAGAAGTTCTTTAGGAGGATTTGGAAACGGTCCGGCCTGATTAAATGATTCAATTGCTGCATCATCTAGTTCTTTAACACCCGAAGCCCCCAAAATTTTTACATTAATAATTTCGCCTCTCTCATTCAAGGTGACTTGAAGATTAGTAATGAGATTTTCACTGGCCGGAAGTCTTCGACCTGATCTAAAAAGTGCCTCTGCTTTTTCCTGAATACTCTTTCCCCAGAACTGCTCTAATTTCTGGCGAATACGATGAAAAAAACCATAAAATTTATATTCAGTCGTATTTAAATGGGTGAAGTCACCAAGTGCCACTTCCTCTACATAATCATTCGTTGCTGAAAGACCATTTGAAAGTGGATCACCATTTTTAGCACCCTTCACGGATTCACTGGCCGGAGACCTTTGAGTTCGATCATTAAAGGGACTCCCCATGGCCACACCGATATCAGAAAGTTTTAAATCTTTGATATGAGCTTTTTTTTGAGATTTGGATTGGGCTTTCTGAGTTACCGTAGCATTACCTTGAGCTGCTCGATTAAAAGAATCAATATTTTTTGAAACAGTTTCTCTTTCAAAGCTTCGGTCCTTATCACTCAGAAAAGAATCTTTTTTCTTTTCATCAGACTCAGAATCCTCGGATTGAACAATTTGTTTTTTTTCAGATGTAGCAAGATCTTTAACGGCTTCTTGAATTAATTTTAATTTAATAGCTTGAGATGATGGAGCTTTATAGACTGCGATACTTTTTTGAAGCTTGGACACGAGCAAGAACATATGAATGAGAGCTATGATCCCAAGCAGAATATAAAACGGACGTTTTGAATAATGAGCAAGAGAATCCATTCCTGCCTCCATAGAGGTCTTATCGGCAAAAATGAATTAAATCCTTACTGATTGATAAAATAATCATCATCATTCATGGCCGGAGCCGCTTGTCCATTTTGTTGACTTGATTTATCTAATATTGCAGTAGCCGATTGAGTATCAAATCCTTCAATAAACGCCTCTAAGAAACCATCTCCACCACCAACTTCAATTGGTTTTCCCGTTTCTTTATTAATTGATTTATTAACTATACCTTCAGGGACTTTAAATTCAGGTGTTCCATATTTTGTCGATGCAGATCCCACAAAATCAATCCAAATAGGTAGAGCAGACTTACCACCTGTTTCACCGTAGCCTAAAGGCCTATTGTCATCAAAACCTGCCCAGGCACCAATAGCAAGATTAGATGTAAAACCAACAAACAAAGCATCTACATAGTTATTAGTCGTACCTGTTTTACCACCAATATTTGCACCCAAAGCTTTACCTGCAGCGGCCGCAGTTCCATACAAGGTTACGCCTCTGAGGAGATTTGTCATAATATAGGCGACACGTGGATCAAGAACTTGAGTTGGATTTAAATTAGCTAAGAATGGATTACCAGTTAATTTTGAGACTTCTCCTTCATTTGTCGCTTCATCTTTTGGTGCTGGTTCAACTTCTTGAACTGGCCATGCAGGATCCGCTGCTGGTATAGTATAAGATTTTCCATTACGATCTTTAATAGAGGTAATATGGTGAAGACGTACAGCGCGGCCTCCATTAGGAAAGACAGCATAGGCCTTCGTCAACTCAGCTAAACTAATACCAAACGAACCTAATGAAAGGCTCATGTCTTTAGGCAATTCAGTTTGGATATGGAGTCTGTTAACAAACTGATGAATCTTTTCGACTCCTAAATCCTGAACAAGACGAACCGTAGGGATATTTCTGCTGACCTCTAAGGCATTTCTTAGGGTCATAGGTCCTTTGAAATCACCATCATAATTTCTTGGCTTCCAACTTAAAGAATCATCAACGCCACCAAGGGCCTGAGGAGTATCCATCAGAATAGATGATGGATTATAACCATTCTCAATACTAGCAGCATAAATAAATGGTTTAAAAGAAGACCCGGGCTGCCTTGAAGATTGAAGGGCGCGATTAAATTGTGACTTTTTAAAATCAACCCCACCCACCATCGTAATGATTTCACCATTTGTCGCATTAAGGGCTATTAAGGCTCCTTCGACTTCAGGCTCTTGATCTAAACTTGCTTCAAAAAACTTTTGTTTTGAAAAAAGGTTTCTAATGGCAGGGTCTTTGAATTTTTTAAAAAAATCAGAATGAAAAAGTTGGTCTGCTGGAACTAATTTTTTCTTTATTGTGACTTGGATGACATCGCCCGACTTTAAAATCTTAGTCGGAGTTTTTATGCTATTAAAGTAAACAGGGTTTTCACTAAACTTTCTCTCATGGGCCCATTCAAATCCCGATTCTGGGATAATAACCCTAGAACCTGCAATTTCAGCAAGAATAATTCTTTTCAGATCATCCACTTCTCTCACCACTGCTGGATAAGATTTATCAAGTTGAAGAAAAGTGACAAAGGGATCATTTTGAGGATTGCCAATATTTATAACACTTTTAAATCTCTCATTAAGTTTTGATTTCTCATCTTCAAAATAAGATAGATTTTTTTCAAGAGCATCTTGATTCTCATGAAATTCATAAATATTTTTACCTTCTGTATTGAAAGTAAAAAAACTAGATTGTTCCCGAAGAATTTTTGTTCTCTGGTCTTTAATAAAATTTGTCAATTCCTCTGTGCTAGAGAGATGTCGAACAGGACCTTTAAAACCTTGCCTTTTATCAAGCTCTTTAATTCGATCGTTAACTGCTTTTTCAGCTTTTTTCTGAAGACTCCAATCAAGTGTTGTCACCACTGTAAAGCCATTAGTAAGAAACTCATCTGTTCCAACCGACTTCATGACCTCTTGCCTTACCCAGTCAGTAAAATGGCCACCTTTTAAATCATTGGCTATTCTAATCCGCATTTTAATATTTTCTTTTAGTGCGGCCCGATACTCCTCTTCATTTATTTTTTTTGTTTCAAACATTCTCTTGAGAACATAGTTCTGTCGTACTTTGGCATACTGAGGATTTACATAGGGTGAATAACGTCCAGGGGCCACGAGAAGACCTGCCACGAGGGCGCACTCAGCAGCTGAGGCAGTTTCCAAAGATTTATCAAAATAACCTTTAAACGCAGCTTTTACACCATAGTAACCACCGCCAAGATAAACCTGGTTAAGGTAAAGAAATAAAATTTCTTCTTTTGAGAACTTTTGCTCAATTTTTCGGGCCAGGAGTAAGTCTTTTACTTTTCTTGAGATGGTTCTTTCTTTAGATAAAAGAAATGATTTTGCGACTTGTTGGGTGATGGTGGAACCACCTTGCACCAAGCGACCTTCTTTAAGATTAACGATAAAAGCTCGCGCTATACCATAGTAATCAATTCCCTCATGCTGATAAAAATTATCATCTTCAGCGGCTAGAAAAGCATCGACTACTTTTTTTGGTATTTTATTAAACGGGACAACATCACGAGTTTCAGCTCCAATCTCTAAGAGAATTTCATTATCTCGAGAAAGAATTCGTGAATTCATGGGAGGATTATAGTCTTTAAGAGAATTGATCTGCGGAAGATCTATTGAAATATAAAAAAATAAGCCTAGAACAGAGGCTATACCTATAAAACCAAGTGCGATAAGCACGGCCAGTGTTTTAATCAATCGTTTCAGAAACATTCCTTCGTTAAGAACGGCAATGCTTCTATTTTAATTGATTTTGAAAAGAATTAAAGGATTACTCCTGATAATCAGCTTCTTTGAGACTATCAGTCAGGATTTTGATTTTTTTTTCGGCTTTTTCGAGTGTTTCTCGACATGAACGATAAAGAGTCACGCCTTCTTCAAAACGGTTCAAACTTTCACTCAAACCAACGTCTCCTGACTCAAGTTCTCGGACAATATTCTCAAGTTTTTTTAATGAGGCTTCAAAATCTTTGTCAGAATTGCCGGTCATAGTCTTTCTCCGTTATCGTTTTGACACCGAAAGTCTCCCACAATTCAAAACGGTTCGACAAGTTATCAGGTACTTATCTAAAAGAGGAGGAAATTGCCCATGCTAGGTTTCTGGCAGGAGGGTTGCTAAAATTTGCCTACGGGGGCATTTTTCTCCCACTCCATCAGGATGAAGGGGTTTGATTTGAAAAACATTTGGGTGCCATTGTCTGGACAAGTGGCCCAACAAAGAAAAGTAGAAACGATAGCTAATAACGTAGCTAACGCTAACACTGTTGGATTTAAAAAAGATCAATTAGTTTTTAAAGAACATCTCACTGCTCTGACAAAAGGGGCGGATGACATTCATATTCCGAGGAAAGAATTTTCTCCTGCTGATTTTTATCATACTCAAGGTGCAGAGAATGCCATGGTTTCAGTTGATGGTAGCTACACTATTCATGAGCAGGGTCAGTTTATTCCTACAAGTAATCCGCTCGATATTGCCCTCAAAGGTGATGGTTTTCTAGAAGTCCTGACTCCTACAGGAGTAAGATTCACTCGAAAAGGTAACCTTTCCATGAACCGGGAGGGTGAGCTCGTCACTGATCAAGGTCATAAGGTGCTTAGTCATCTTAACATGACGAATTCTTCTCTCAGGGAGCCCGCTTCAGCGAGCTCAGTTCCAACAGCCGAGGAAAGAGTCATCAAGCTTCCGGCCAATGCCAAAATCACTATCTCACTTGATGGTGAAGTTCTTAGTCGTGAAGGAACTGTGGCGAAACTTTCTATTGTTGAATTCAGTGATAAACATGCCTTAAAGAAAGAGGGTAATTCACTTTTTATTACCCCAGATGAAAATAATATTAATCGCACTGATATCAAAACCACTGTGAACCAAGGATTTCTCGAAGGTTCAAATGTTAATGCTATTGAAGAAATGTCTGAACTTATTAAGGCCCATCGTCATTTTGAATCTATCCAAAAAGCGATTAATGCCTATGACAGCATTTCAGGTAAAGCGGCCAATGATATTGGTAAGTTTTAATGAAGGAGAATTAAAATGATCAGAGCACTTCATACATCTGCGACCGGTATGGCCGCCCAAGAATCTAATGTAAATACGATTTCGAATAATATTGCTAACGTCAACACAACTGGTTTTAAAAAAGCTAGAACAGAGTTTGATGATTTACTTTATGAGACTGTTCAAGAAGCAGGGGCCAAATCATCGGCCAATTCTGAATATAACGTTGGTCTCCAAGTTGGATCAGGTGCAAAAGTTTCAGCAACTCGAAAAATTCACTCCCAAGGTTCACCTCAAATGACCAACAACCCTTATGACTTAATGATTAATGGTGAAGGTTTTATGGGTATTGTTGCTCCCAACGGAGAGCTTAAATATACGAGAGATGGCAGCTTCAATGTTGATGCCCAAGGGAATCTCGTCACAAGAGCTGGCCACAAGGTTTTTCCAGGGATCGTAGTCCCTCCAAACATTATGAAAATCTCAATTGCAGAGAATGGGACTGTTGAAGCCTTTACCCGTGAATCAATTGAACCTATTAATCTAGGTCAGATTCCAGTTTTTACTTTCGTTAACCCAACTGGACTGCGTTCAGAAGGTGGGAATCTCATGGCGGCAACTTCGGGAAGTGGTCAAGCGATTCAAAATGTCCCGGGTGAAAATAGTTCTGGCGTACTCATGCAAGGAGCGATCGAAGCCTCAAACGTCAACGTCATGAATGAAATGACGGATCTTATTAAGGCCCAAAGAGCTTACGAAATGAATTCTAAGGTAATGGGTGTCGCCGATCAAATGCTACAAACAGTCAATAACATCAGGTAGAAAATGGTTCTCATCTTAACTCTCATTATTTCTTTTGCTACAGCTTTTGCCTGTGAGTTTAACTTGCCTCATAGTTTTATTGTTTTTAACGACAATGGCGTAGATCAAAATATCATGAACTCAAAGGACTGTGGTGAAGATGCTATAAGTGACCTCACTAAACTTATCAGTAGCTTTGATGGAAGAGTCGCTTCATTTCAAATCCAAGAAATGATGTCATCAAAGGGTCACAGAGTCTCCATCAACCCACAATCTCTTCAAGTCCAGCAATTTAAAACAATACTTCGTGATCAATTAATTTTACCTCAGGGTATTCACCTAAAAAATGCACAACTTCAAAATTTAAAAAACTCTCTTGTCCTCAATCCTGGAGATCAAATTGAAGTATCTTGCACGTCTTGTCTCTATGGCAACAGACAACCTCTTAACCTCACTATTAAAGGTTTTGATGGTGTAAATAATTCATTTGTTGTGTCAGCTGATTTTGTGAAAATGGTCAAAGCTTTTAAATTGCTTACACCGATGAATGCCTTTGCGGGTTTTGAAAACAGTGAACATATTCAAGAAGTTCTAACGGAAGCGATTCCTCATACGGATTTTATACTTAATAAAAATGACTTAAAATTTTATAAGACAAACAAGCCGCTTAAAGCGGGAGAACTTGTCAGACAATCCGATTTAACAGCTATTAACTTAGTACGAGCAGGACTAAAGACTGAAGTGATTATAGAAAACAAGATGATTCGAATAAAAACTCAAGGGATCTCTCGCCAAAACGGTTCTATTGGAGAATTTGTTGAGGTCTATCAACCTCAAAAAAATAAAAAGTATCAAGGTAAAGTAATAGATAATAATAAAATAATGGTTGAGCTATGAAAGCACTTTCTCTTATTTTTCTTTTTTTTATGACATCGTGTGCGGGTTATGTGAACAACATTCACCGACAAATTGACCGTGAAGAAAAAATGGCCAGAGGTGACACTCGTGATTCGATGAAAGAACACTATGCCCCTTACAAAAATCGATTTAATCGTGAACATGATAAAAGACCAATTAATGACCCAAGAACGTTTTCACTAAGCGATGGAGGCCCCTCGACTCAAGTTAGACCTCCTGTCAAACGTGAGTACCGACCTCAACGGATGAAAGCCCAAGATTTTACAGATCAAGACAGTGGTGGAAGTTTATGGGCCAATCAGGGATCAAGCTCATCTCTTTTTACATACCAAAATGATAAACACACAGGTGATATGGTCATCATCAATGTTTTGGAAAATCTTCGAAATCAAATTTCTGCTGAACTGAAAAGAGTTTTTCCTGATAAACCTAAAAGAACTGCTGATGGCGCCAAGGGTGATCCTAAGGCGGGTGCCAATGCTCCGGCTTCTACTGGTGCTGCTGCAGCAGACCAAGAAATGGATATGAAAATTTATGACAAGATCTCTGGAACAGTCGTAGAGGAAATCAGTAAAGATTACATCCTGCTCAGCGGTCGCAAAGATGTCATCTATAAGAAGGAAAAAAAATCCATTGAAGTCCAAGGTCTTGTGTCAAGAAAAGACATCATGGAAAATGATTATGTGAACTCGGATAAAATGCTAGATGCCCGAGTCTTTATCTTAAGGTAAAACATGAAAAAAATTTTTGCTCTCTCATTTTGCCTTCTTTCTCTTGCTGCCGAGGCAAACTCAAGTCGCCTTAAAGATCTCGTTACAGTTAAAGGAGTTCGTGAGAATCCTTTAGTTGGTTATGGACTTGTCATTGGACTTAATGGAACTGGCGATGGTGGTGGAGAAATTACGAATACCTCTTTAAAGAAAATGTTCCAAACTCTCGGTTTAAATCCCCAAAAAGAAGTGACTTCAAAAAATGTCGCAGCCGTTATTGTGACAGCGAAACTTCCGGCATTTGGTCGTGTTGGTCAAAAAATGGATGTAACTATTTCCTCCATTGGAGATGCCTCCTCTTTAGCAGGGGGAACGTTGCTTGTTACACCTCTTAAAGGTGGTGATGGACAAATCTATGCTGTGGCCAATGGAGCGATTTCAATTGGTGGTCTTGATAAAGGAAAAAAAATGGCCACGACTGGACGAATTCCAGACGGTGGAATTATCGAAAAAGAATTAGAACTTGCTTTTAACGACAAAAAAGCTATCCGTATGGCCCTCAATAATCCGGACTTTACCACAGCAGCTCGAGTTGAAAGAACAATCAACCAAGAGTTAGGTGGTAAATATGCAACGGCAGCTGATGCCACAACGATTGATGTTATCATCCCGACCTATTATGAGAGAAAAGTTGTTGAGCTGATTGCGAATATTGAGAATTATAAAGTTATAGCAGATGTGTCGGCCAAAATTGTTATCAATGAACGAACAGGCACTCTTGTGGCCGGTGGTGATATTGTTCTCAAAAAAGCAGCAGTTAGTCATCGTGATATGGTCTTAGAAGTAAAAGGTGGAGACGAAGGCTCGGGTAAGAGGTCTATTCAGGCCCTCGAACAATCCACAACAATTAATGACTTAGTTAAGGCTTTGAATGCCTTAGGAACCTCACCAGAAGATTTGATTTCAATTTTTCAAGCACTCAAGCAAAATGGTTCACTACTTGCTGATATTGAGCTCATTTGATCACTAGGTCAAATTTACCTAGGGGTGTTTTTTACTAACACCCCCTCTCTGAAAAATGCTACACTGTAAATAGAATCTCATCAGGATGATGAGACCTAAAACACCAGGATGGTTCAATTGAAAGTTAGCGCAGATTTCAAAACATTCCCGGCCCAAAATAAAGCTAGCAATCCTGTTAAGCCTTTTGAGGATATTGCTGAAGGAATGGAAGCTAATTTTACATCCCACATGCTAGCAGAGATGAGAAAAACTATACCTAAGGAAGGTCCAGATTCTTCGGCGATGGAATATTATAATTCCTTACTCGATTTCGAAAGGGCCCAACTTATGGCAAAATCAGATAGTGGTTTAGGAGTAAAAAAAGTTATCCTAGATCAGATTGTTCCTCAGAATATGAAACATTATCTTAAAAAAACGCCAGCTACGGAGCTAAGTCAAGGATTGACGAAGGTTGCCATGAAGGAGAATAACCATGAGTAGTATCGACACACGTTCAGCCTTTTTCCCAAAAAGCCGTTCTGCTCAAACAGAATCAGCTAAAGCTGGTGGACAGGTTGGTGGCGCTAATCGCAATACAACAGAAAGAGCATCTGAAATCATGAACCGCACTTCTGGTGATGCAAATGTAAGTATTGGTGATGGTGTTAAAGATTTCTCTCGTATTAAGAAAGCTGCCATGAATGCACCTGAACCTGATAATTCAGAAAAAATTGCACGTCTAAAGGCACAAATTGCGGCCGGCACATACGAAGTCGATTACGATGGACTTGCTGACAAAATTTTAACTTCGGAATTCTAGGAGTAATCCGTGATGAACTCCAACCAAGCAGAAATCAAACTTTACTACCAACGCACCTTGAGTGTTTGGGAGAGTTTTTGCCAGCTTCATAAAGAACTTTATGATCTCACTTGTGATGAGTACCTCACCCTTTTAGAAAGTGATATTGATAAACTTGAGACGATGCTTATTGAGAAAGAAGAAATCATCGCCAAGATCGCTGAAATTGAAAAAGAAAGATCAGAGCTTATTTTGAATTTAAATGCCCATCAAATTTTTCAAGTAAAAATTTCTAAGGCCAGTGAACTCATCAATGCATTTTCGAGTTTAGAATCACAGGCAGGTCTCCCTGCCCTAAAAAATTTAAATTCTCTTTTGATTGATATCATTCAAAAGATTCAGGAACAAAATAAAAAGAATCAGCAATTTTTAAACAAGGCCATGCACTCACTCAAAGAAGTGAAGCAGGGCTTTAGTGGTAAAAAAACTTATACAACTTATGGCGCGGATGGAATGACTCGCGCTTTTGGGCGATAACAGGCCAAAGGACTAGGATTGTCTGGCGATTTGTTAAATATTGGTAAATCAGGCCTCTTCACAGCGAAGCAATCGATGTCTACGACATCCCATAACATTGCTAACGCTAATACTGAAGGCTTTTCACGTCAGGAGGTCCGGACTGAAACGGGTATACCTGTCGGTGAAGGTGGCTATGTTATTGGCCGTGGTGTTGAGATTCAAAGTATTCGACGCGCTCACGATGAAATGGTTGATAAAAAACTTAACAATTCGATTACTCATCATAAATTTAATGAAGAGCGCTCTGTTCAGCTCGGTCAAGTTGAAGAGATCTTTAATGAGATGAATTCTGAAGGGATGAATAAGATCCTTAACCGATTTTTCAATTCCATGAGAGAACTTTCTAACCAACCAGAAAATGAGACCATTAGAAATGTGGTCCGTGAGAATGCTAAAATTGTCGTTGGTGATTTTCACCGTGTTCAAGAAAATTTGGATATGGTGAGAACGGGCATCAACCGGAAAATGAATCTTGCGATTGAAGATATTAATGGTCTGACAAAAACGATCGCAAAACTTAACAAAGAAATTAATATTCAGGAAGTTTCAGATGGAATGGCCAATGATCTAAGAGATCAGCGAGATCGGGCCCTCAGAAGCTTAGCCGAGTATTTTCCCCTTCAATCCTACTCTGATAGTGAAGGACAATTTGTTGTTAGCATCGATGGTGTAGGATCAATTGTTTCTGGTGGTCTTTCTCAAGAACTATCAGTTGGTAGTACCGTTAAAGAAGGTGCAAATTCCGTTGATAAGGGTGATGCTGAAATATTTTTTACCAACAGACCTGGAATCCCTTTTAGTGATAAATTAAAAAATGGAACACTTGGTGCTCTTTTAAGAACGAGAAATGAAGAGTTGGATGGATTAGAAAAGCAACTTGATGAGCTTGCTCATGGTCTTGTTCTTTCTACCAATGCTATCCACAGACGTGGTTTTGCCAATCATCCCGTTCCGAATGATGCTCAAGGAAATCCAATTCCCAATGCTGCAGGAAGAGTTGTCACTGGACTGAATTTTTTTAAAGAACCTTTAGATTTAAAGCGAGCAGCAGAATACATAGATCTCTCTGATGAAGTTAAAGAAGATGTTAATAATATCGCGACTGCCCTTGAGGCCAATAAGCCCGGTGATAACCGAGTGGCCTTGGCAATTTCCAAACTCCAACATGAAAAAGTTTTAGGTGGTGGAAACACTACTTTTGAAGAGCAGTACCTTAAATCAGTTGGTCATGTCGGGCTACAGACTGGAAAGTCAAAAATTGATGGGGAGCAATCTGCAGGAATTTTGGCCCAGGCAAAATCATTTAAAGAGCGACTTTCAGGCGTGTCTTTAGATGAAGAGGCTGCCAATATGGTTCGCTACCAAAATGCTTACGAAGCTTCGGCTAAAGTTATACGAGCATCTGATGAAATGTTTAAAGCTGTCCTCGGATTAATGTCGTGAGAATAACTTATGAGTAGAGTGACTGAAAATTCAGCAGTAAATTCAATCAACTACGCCGTTGGTAAAAGCAAAGGCAAAGTTGAAGATTTACAAATCAAAGGCTCTAATCTTAAGAGGGTCAGCAAACCTTCAGATGATCCTATTGGGAATGTAGAGGTCATGGCCCTGAGATCCCAGAACGTGGATGCTGAACAGTATTTAAGAAACCTCAATTTTGCCAAAACTCAACTCTCCTATACTGAAAACATTTTAGAAGAGATGACTGATATTCTTGTGAAGGCTAAAGAGCTGGCCATTGGTCAAGCTTCTTCAATTTATAGCCCAGAAATTCGCGTGGGTGTTTCAAAAGAGATTCATCAAATGCGCCAGCAAATGCTGGGCATCGCTAACAAGAGAATGGGAAATCGCTATCTTTTTTCTGGTCAAAAAATTCTGACTCGACCATTTGATGAGCAGGGTAAATATCAGGGAGATCAAAACAAGATCAATATTGAAATTAATAAAGATGTTTTTATTCCTGTTAATCTCAATGGCTCAGATCTCTTTTTTAGCAAAGGTAAAAAAATACCTCAAAAAGAAGATACCCAACTTACGCCTCCTGGAATTGAAGTGAACTTAGATAATCTGGCGAGAACTCCTGCCTCCACAGAAACTGCTGGTGAAGAAGTCGCAGTCAGCGTTTTTGATGAACTTCGTGGCTTAGAGAATGCCCTTCTTACGGACAATCCAGAGGTCATCCAAGGGCTCCTCGAGCGGCTAGATCAAAGTATTGAGCGTATGATCACCTACAGGACAGAAATCGGTGCTCTGACGAACACTATTACCAACGCAGAAACAAATATTGAGAAGACTAAGCTGCTTAATGAGGCCCATAAAAGCCGTATTGAAGATGCTGATGTAGCTGAACTGATGAGCGATCTACAAAAAGAGCAGGCCGTGCTTCAGGCCACCTACCGGGCCAGCTCAAATTTGATGAATACAAGCCTTATGGACTTCCTTAAATAAGAAAATCTTACAAAATCTTATTTTTTTTCTCAAATTTTCTTGATTTGCCTCATAATATGTAATAAACCTGCGCAACAGTAACTTTATTGAGTGAAGTCATATTCTTGACACGATAGACAAGGATCCACCATGCTCGTTCTGACACGGAAGCTAGGAGAAAGCATTGCCATCGACGACAATATAAAAATTGTTGTTGTTCAAATTAAAGGCAAGCAAGTTCGTTTGGGGATTAAGGCCCCAAAGGAAACTAAAATTCATCGCGAAGAAGTATATCAAGCGATCCAAGACCAAAACACTGAAGCTGTTCAAGCTAGCATGAGCGACATTGCGCGCCTCGGCGAAGAATTGAAGAAGAAATAATTTCCTCCTTGATCATTTAATCTGTTGACTGGTACCATCAAAGTGCTATGGTAAGAATACCTTACCATTTTATTTTGGAGGACATCCCGTGAAAGTCAAAACCACCAGATTTGGGGAACTTGATTTGAACCCATCTGATATCATAACGTTCTCAGAGGGCCTCTTCGGTTTTGAAAACCTGAAAAAGTACTTCGTTGTTGATCCAGGAGATAGCACGCTGATTCTTTGGTTACAATCAACTGAAGATGAGAAAGTTGCATTTCCTATTATCGAGCCAAAAATCTTTAAGCCAGATTATATAGCAAAATTATTACCTGCTGATTTAAATGGATTAGAGCTCGAAACGCTTAATACAGCTAAGCTTTACAGCATCCTTACGATCCCAGCAAACGTAACTGAAATGTCTGCTAATCTTAAAGCTCCAATTGTTATCAATTCTTCTAGAAAAATTGGTAAACAGATTGTTCTTCAAGATTCTAAGCTTTCAGTGAAGCATGAAATGTACAAAGAGCTTAAAACTTATATCGTAAATTTTTCTTCTGATGATTCACGTAGAACAAATTTTGAGCCTAGTATCGCACTTGAAGCTGGTGATCTTAAAACTGTTAAAAACAATACAAGAACACTTGAAGCTCAATAAAATTTAAAAAATATTTAAAAAAAAAAGCCCTCTTTCGAGGGCTTTTTTTTTTATCATTTTCTAGAGAGTTAAATTTGTTTCTGTGGCACCACGAGACAGAGATAGATACATTTGAGCTTCCGCATGATCTGGATCACGGCTTAAGGCATTTTGCCACTCGGCTTGAGCTTCAATTATGTTTCCATTTCCATAGTACAAGAGACCTAATGCAATACGGGCCGGCATATAGCCAGGTTGTTCATTTTTAAGTCTCTTTAATTCTTCAAACGCCTTAGAAGTAAAACCTTTTTTGGTATAAGTCTTTGCGATTTTAATTCTAAGCTCTAGGTTATCTGGATCTAAATTAACTGCTTTATTGTACTCAAACAAAGCCTCTTCATAGCGACTATAAGATGCATACATCTCACCTATTTCGTAGTGCTTGAGAGAAAATTTTCTATTTAAGTGAGGATCGCTTAAACCTTGCCCTTGAGTATTTTTAACTTGGTTATTGGCCTTTTCAAAGATCGCCTTGGCTTCTTCGTATTTGCCGATATCGTTATAAATCACTGAGAGAGAGATCGCTGCATCTGTGTGATGAGAATCAAGCTCTAAAACTCTCTGAAATCCTTTTACGGCCTTGCCAAGTTCCCCTCTAAGGTGAAACACATTCGCCAGATAAAAGAAGGCTTCTGTAGATTGAGGGTTTTGTTCAATGACTTCATTGAGGAGGAGACTTGCTGTTTTGAGGTCATTTTTTTGAAAAGCCTCTTTCGCTTTTTTCATCAAATCACTCATCTTGATGTTTTCCAAAGCCTACCCCCGTTATATTTTGCTCTTGCAGTCATTTTTAATTGATTTTATTTCGGAGTGGGATTCTTTATCAACTAATTGGTAAAACTTTTCTATGTAATCTAGACAAGGTTGCCATTCTTTTAGCTGAAAAGTGGCCATAATCGTCCTGGCCATAGCATGTTTTCTCGTTTTTTCATCTTTATGATTTTCTAAAATATCCAAATACCAATAACGGGCCGGTGAATATTGTTTGGTTTTAAAGTAAAAATCAGCAATATACAGATCCTTGTCCCTCAACATGTCCTTGGCCTTATTGATTTTTTTCTCAGCATCTTTTTTATAACTCGAGTCAGAATACTTCTGAATAACCTCATCATAGTATTTAATCGCCTCGATCGCCGGTTCAAGATCTCTATCAATTGTATCTGGAATTTGTTTATAAAAAGATTCGGCTATTTTAAAAATCACGTAAGCTATTTTTTCATGCTTTGGGTGAAAATCTCTAAATAAGAGATACGCAGCGGCCGACTCTACAAAACTCTCCTGCATATAAAGAACATCGGCCTGGAGTAACTCGGCCGGTGTTGCATAAAAAGAATAAGGATGTTGAGTTTTAATCGTGTTTAATTTTTCAGTCGCAAGAATATATCTTTCTGATTTCACAAGATCTTCTGCTTCTTTAAATAAAACCTCAGCCTCAGTTCTTCCCTTCGGTTTATCCGAGGAACAAGCGGCCATAAAAAGTGGTATTAATAAAATAATGAATTTTTGAATCATATTTGCACCGAAAGATCTTTATAGATCTCTTGAAAGAGTAATTTAAAAAAAGCGATAAACGGGATGATGAAGATCATACCGACAACACCACCTAACTGACCACCCACAATAACGCTCATCACAACAATCATAGGATTTAGATTTACGACTTTAGAAACAAGTAAAGGAAAGACTAGGACCATGTCTACCAAATTAGCGATCAGAAAGACCATCGACATGCCCAAAAGTGAAATATTAGGATCATTCGACATAAGTCCCACACCTAAAGCGGGTATTAAACCTATGAGAGGGCCAATATAAGGTAAAATATTGGTGATTCCGGCGATAAAACCGAGAACAAAAGGATAAGGATAATCTAAGAAGAGAAGCCCTATGGTGACAAATGTTCCCAGAATCGTTGCTTCAATGAATTTCGCGATGATGTACTCACCAAATTTAGTATTGAACTGTGAAAATAAAACGTAAGCTTTTTCAAAAATTGAGTTTGGAATGGCACTCAAAAAAGTGGCTCCAAATTTCTGGCTTTGAAAAAAGAAAAAATACAGGAACATCGGAACGAGAAGTAGCCACTCAAAAAATGATGATAAGAAATTTGGAATCATGCCCAGTAAAAAGATTCCGCTCGATTCAATCTTTTTTATGAAAAATGATACTGGCTCAATATTTAAACGATAACCAAAACGTTCAAAGACATAGACTTTAAAAATAAAAAACTTATCTTGTAATTTTTTCTCTAACTCAGGTAACTGACTCGTGAGGCGACCAAAATCTGTATCAATATTATAAAAAGCAGCAAACAGAGGAAATAAGGCAAATGAGATCCCAAGGATTAAGAATGAAAAGTAAAAAACCCTTTGTTTAGCTGGTCCAGTCGTTAACAGTATAGTCAAAGGTCTCGTCATGAGGAAAACAATGTAGGAAAAGCCAAAAGGCATTGTGAGGCGAGGAAAAAGCAATGCAAATCCAATGATGGATAAAATGAAAACAAAGAAGAGTATAAATTTTATTTTTAAATGTCGGTGCATATTTAAATCCGTTGTTCTACTTCTTTAAGTTTTCTTTTGAGGGCCATAATTTCTTTAGTAAGCTGGCCCATTCGATTGGCCATAATGAGAGCTGTTTCCCTTAAAAATTTAGCCCCAATGACAGGATAAATTTCTAACATATTTTCTAAATCTGGTTTAAAGATGCCAAGAAGGACTGTGTTTTCATGGGCAACAACCGTAGCACTTCTTCGATTAAAATCCTCTAATAAACCCATCTCACCAAAATACTGCCTGCGATCAAGACGAATAATAAACTCGCCTTTTTCTTCAATATTTGAATTGAGATGGTTAGCGTAAATATCTACTGAACCTTCAAAGATAAAATAAAATCCATAGCCAGAATCACCCTGATTAAAAATAACTTCATCCGCAATAAATTCCCGACGATGAAGAAACTTCGTAAAAATTCTGATTTCATTGTCACTAAAGGAACTTAAAACAGAAATTTTTTTAAAAAATTCATGATAATTTTCTTTTTTACCAAAGTAGAGAGGGCTTGCTTCCCAAAGATATTTTAGAACCGGTAAATCAAGTTTATCAGGGAGACTCTCACCATTTTGAACTTTATTCATGATCTCTTTTTCGTAACTCATTTACTCTCCCAACTCTTTTAATGCATTTGATTTTTTTATCCACCCTTCAAAGCGTGAGGGATAAATCACGTGTTCCCAATCATCTTGTCCTAGACTTAAAATAATGACTCCAGGAGGAATTTCTGATCTTGGAACGAAAATTTTTGAAGGACCTTCATATATTGCTAGTTTTTCCATCGTTAATTTTAGAGGCATATTTTTTATCGCCCAATTTGTTGCTAGAAATAGGCCGACGATCGTAATCATTAAAAAAAGATTTTTTGTTTTTTGTATTTTTTTATACAAAATAAAAAATATAAGTAAGCCGAGTAATGACAAAGTCAGCAGTGGGCCATCACCCAGAAATCGAGCACCAGTAATGATATAATCACTCGCACTTAAAGATTTCTCCCACTTTTCTACATCCAGCTTTTTTTCTACAAATTTTTGATTCTGTCTTAAGGCCTCAGTCTGCAGTCCTCCATCTTCGGCTTTCAAGAAATGGTATCTTGCCCTAGGCATTTCTCCTAATTCGGCTAAGCAAGAACCCATGTTATAGTGCCAAATAACGGGATCAATTTCATTTGAATGTTTTTCAAGAATTTCTATCGCCTGTGTGAAATTCTTCATTTGATAATTTTCTTGAAATATTTTTAGGGCATTTTCGATGGTCATATCCTCTGATAAATCTTATTATCTCTCAGCGTCTTGAGAGAAATCAAGGATAACAACAAGATGACACCTCGTAACATATTTCCTGAAAGCCCAGAATTATCCAATTGGATTTCAAAGCAGTTATTATCCCAGGCCTCAACAAAACAATTCCAATTTAATGTTTCAGGCGAAGGTCCCTCTTGCGCCATTACCCATCCTGCTCTTCTCAAGATCTATTATCTCTACCAAAACTCTCCAGAGGTTCTTGTATTCAATGCAAAATGGCAGGATTGGTCCATAACATCGATAAATAAAGAGACTGTGATACAGCCCCCTTTTATTCATCTACCTCAATTTGGTGGATGGCCGAAGGATATCTTCAATTTTTTAAAAATCAGTCCTCAAGAAGCAGTTCTACATTTTGAGGAATTAGGCCCTGTGCATCTATCACGGAGCTTATCCCCTCAATCTAAAGAGGAAGCCTCGACTTTACAGGATTTTCTCATCCCAGTTTGGTTGGATTATGCGTTAAGCCCTGAATTATGGGGTCAATCTGGAAAGTGGACTCGTTTTCATGAGCAGTTTCATACACTTTTTGAAAAATTTGGTTTATTGATAGAAGAAGATTCACCTGGTTATTATCCCCTTGAGCCTCGAGCTTCCTTTTTAGAAGAGGAAGGATTTCTGGGAAGAAAAACTGAAAATGCTTTTCTCTTTATCCCAGGCTGGGATTTTCCTTTGAGTGGTTTAAAAAAATTAGAAGAAGTTTTGTCTCGGAGACATACATGTTCATTTTGAGATCAGTCCAACATAATGATTTAAAAGATCTCTTCAAGTTGAGCCAGGTGATGACTTTTATCAACTTGCCTGCTGATGAAGATATCATCAGTATGAAAATTGATAGTTCCATTAAAAGTTTTCATCATCCAAGTAAACGACTTTGGGAAAATTATTACATTTTTGTTTTAGAGGAACTTGAATCGGGTGAAGTGTTGGGCGTATCAATGATTCATGCTCAACATGGAACTGATCATGAACCACATTTCTTTCTTTCTGTTGGCCAGGAATCAAAATTTTCTCAAACCATTAATACTGGTTTTGTTCATGGAACTCTCAAGCTAGGACTTGATACAAATGGCCCTACTGAAATCGGTGGACTCATTCTTGATCCTAACCACCGGGGTCACCAAGATAAACTTGGAAAGCAGTTATCCTTTGTTCGTTTTCTTTATATGGCAAAAAATCCAAGTCGATTCAAGCCGATGATTCATTCAGAATTGATGCCACCACTCGATAAATTTGGAAACTCTCCACTCTGGGAAGCGGTTGGGAGAAGATTTTTAAACATGAATTATCACGAAGCGGATGTTCTGAGCCGGAACAATAAAGAATTCATTCTCAGTCTTTTTCCATCTGAAAATATTTATCAAACACTTTTACCGATGGAGGCCCGTGAATCTATTGGAAAAGTGGGTAAAGAAACTGAACCAGTGAAAAGAATGCTAGAGAGTATCGGCTTTAAATATACTCATGAAGTTGATCCCTTTGATGGCGGACCTCATTTCCGTTGTCCTCTAAAAGATATTAATCTAATAAAAAATAAAATCAGTGGGAAACTCATGGCAACAGATCATTTTGATCTAGAAGGCACTGAGGACTATCTTGTGACTGTTACTCACTCAGATTATGACTTTCTTGCTTTTAAAACAGCTGTTAAAGTGCTTGAAGATGGACAGGTTGCTATTGATCCAAAAATAATAAAATCTTTAAGACTTGAAACGCCTCAAGAAGTTACGGCGATTCCCTTTTATTAGGCCTGTTTTTTGTTAATTAAAACTCCCTGAGTTGAGGCAAATCTGATTTTATCCTTACCATCGCTTGAGGGTGTTTTAACCACATACATCTCAGTTGATTTCATATAGCCCTTGATGGCTTCTTTTGTTTGAGAGGGCCCAACAGCTGCATCTTTATTCAATTCTCTATGCCAAAGAATAAACTCACTTGAAACAAGGCTTGCATGCTCTTTGGCTCCTTCACAATCCTCAGAGAGGGACTCTTCTTTTTTTTCTGGCCTTTTAAAAGGCAAAATATCGGCAGGGCCCTTAAAATCTGATGTCTGTGGGGGTGAATTTTTCTCGGCCAAGGCTTCATGGGGTGACGAGGAATCCTCCCAGGAGACAAGTTCTTGCCCTGCAGCCTTTTTTAAAAGACCTGACTTCACTTTTACCGCCGTTGCTAGCTTAAGGATTTCATCCAAGCTCAGTAACTTTAAAGCTTTTAAAACATAGGATTTAGGCACAGAATTCCCCTTAATTAACCTTTTCGGTCAAGAATGAAAAAAACTTGAGTGCTTTAATCGGCTTTTTTAATGCCTAACATCCTAAAAAGATGTCTGGACAAATAATTTTTGGAAGTTTATAAATTACGAACATTTTGACTATGAGTTGGGAAGTGGCGCAGTTGGTTAGCGCAGCAGACTGTTAATCTGTTGGTCGAGAGTTCGAGTCTCTCCTTCCCAGCCACTTTTTTATGCTTTTTTCCACTAAATCTTACGTACTTTTAAAAAATCGACTTCAGCGTCGTTATCAAAATCGTTTAAAAAAATTAAATCAAAATTTAAAAGTTCTTCCAAAATCAAAAACAGCAATTTGGTTAAAACTCAATTCGAGAGACATATCAGATTTTTCTCCGCTCAATTGGTATTTTCTTGAACAAATTGAAACGTTAACCATCTATTTAAGCGCGCAGGAAAATCTCTCCACTGATGATTCCTTTTCTGATGTTGATAATGAATTATTCGAGCGATGGAACAAAAGTGAATTTGTGGATGTTTTCTTAAAGCTACTCAATCAAGGAAATTCAATTTATATTGCAAATAAGAAAGCATCTAGCGTCTATGATGAACATCTGATCGCTTTCGGCAATTTTCATATCCTGAAGAAAAGTCATCCGAATAAAAATTATCGGATTCAGCCTTCTCTGGGTGATCAAAAGAAGAAAAACGGGATTGGGCTCAAGCTAGGAACAACCCTTCATCTTGAAGGGAAAGAGCTTAAGCTAATGACAACCTCTATGAAGGAAATGAAAACTTTCTCTCAGAGGATTGAGCTTGCACTTAAACTGATTAAAATTCATTCTCCTTCATCTTGGGATCGATTTGCAGCTTTCACAGATGTCATTATCCCCATTAAACAGGTTGAATTTGTTAGTTACTCTCATCAAGAGTTGCCTGGAACATCGATGATCAATCTCTATGATAGAGATTTTGTAGATCTCTTAGATGATCTCATTCATGAAAATGGCCATCATCATTTGAATTATTTTTTAAATCTTGAAAAACTCATCGACGAACCTATTGATTGTATCTATTACAGTCCCTGGCGCACGACTCTTCGTCCATTAAGGGGGATTTATCATGCGTATTTCACTTTTTTCTGGGCGTTCAAACTTTTTTCAGATTTTGCTTTTTCAGTTCAAAATGAATCTCCACTTTATGAATTTTCACCAATAGAAAAAGAAAAAATGGTTTGGAGAACCTTAGAAGAATATCTGATGCTCAGTTATGCTTATAAGGATTTGAAATGGGCCAGAAAGAAAGAACTCATTTCTCCTGATGGTTGGGAACTGATTGAACAACAACAAGCCTATTTGAAAAAATTTGCCCTCAAGATAAAAAAATTAGAAGGGCTTCTCACTCACCATAAAAAAGACTATCTAGCTCTTAAGAAAACATTAAATACTGCTGAGAAAAAATTTCGTAAAAACTAGATTTGAGTTAATTCCATCTGCATTTGATTGGCCGGCATTAAATCACCTTTTTTCGCAGCAACCTCTAGACCCTTTTGCCATATCTCTCTAGCCTTATCTTTCAAACCTAGACCTTTATAGGCCTTTCCTAAAGCTAGATAGGCGACAGAATATTGAGTATCAACCAATAAGACTTTCTCTAAATAATTTTTTGCAGATTCCCAATTTTTCCTTTCAACCTCAATAGAACCCATTCCATAATTTGCCAGGGTATCTTCAAGATCTATTTCTAAAACTTGCTTAAACATCTGCTCACGTTTGCTCCACTCAGCTTCCTGTCGAATTTTTTCCTGCTCGATCTTTTCTTTTAATTTGGCTTCATCACCAAATTTCTGAAATGACTTTATTGTCGCCAGAGACTTTTCCTGCTCAGCTTCGTCAATTTTGCCCTGTCTCATAAGATAGAGAGACTTATTCGTATGGGCCAGGACTGAAGATGGATCCACGGCGGATAATTTATCCATCAGTTCAATAGCTTCGGAGAAACGCTCTTGTCTACCTAACATCACACCGAGACTTTCAAAAGCGTCTGCATTACCGGGATCTAGTTCAACAGATTTTTTAAAATAACTCTCTGCTAAATGGAGCTGATTATTTTTAAAAGATTCAGCACCAAGATAAAAATTTTCTAACGACTTTTCTTTAGGATCACCTGAATAAAAAGGGAAATACATGACTTTAGCTTGGTGATTTTGACCAGATTGCTCAAGACTCAACTCTAAACCCGAGACTCGAAAATCTCTAAGAATTTTTGATCCTGAGATAAAATAATCATCTATCGGTAGAGTGAATTCGACTTCACCCACTTTCTTATCAATAATAAAGAGATCTCCAATATCAAGGGCCTTCGAAGTTTGAATCAAAACTGGCGCATAGGCAGCACCTCTATTAACGGCAATTTTTGAAACAGTCTCTTGACCAGGATAACAGCCCTTTTGTCCTGAAACACTCAGTTCAAAAAGTCGCGTATTATTTATTATTTCATGCTTAAAGTTAGTCCCCTTGAGATCAGGCCAACCATTGAGACGACGCCAATTTTCAACCTCAACCTGAGATAACTGATGTATATCCTGATGAGGCGATTCTTGAGTTAAGAGAGCTTGTTCTTCAAAAAATGTTCCTGAAAAGTGAAGTGCAGATTGGGATTTAAGTGCAGAAGGCCCCATAATAACAGTCCACTCTTGGGCACCTTGATCATTAATGATGACATCCTCAGAAATGAGGAATTTTTCAAGTCTGATAATGGCCTTATCTTTAAGAGTAAGTGGAACTAGAACCTTATATTCATCCTTGGCCCTACAAAGCCAACAGTAGAAATCAATTCGTCCTTGGGGATCAAGAAAACTGACCAGATGAAATTCCATCTCTCTCATGAGAGTCATATTGAAGGTAGACTGCTTTTGAAGGAAATCCTGTGTATCAGAACCAGTAAGACTAAATACCCAGAAGTTTAGGCAGAAATGACCAACATCAAATCGGTATTTTTCAAGCATAAATTAGATAGAGAAAGACTCTCCACACCCGCATGTATTTTTGGCATTAGGATTGTCAAAACTGAATCCTTTACCATTAAGGCCATCTTTAAAATCGAGAACAATGCCTTTCAAATAAATAAGTGATTTTGGATCAATGAAAACGTTCACTCCATTAAAATTTAGAACATTATCTCGCTCTTTTTTATCCGAGAATTCAATTTTATAGGATAGACCGGAGCAGCCTCCACCTGTGACGGCAAGTCGAAGGCCCTTAGAGCCATCTGGATTATCTGTTTTAGATATTATCTTAATTTGCTCTATTGCTTTATCAGTAATTGAAATCATTTCTTCCATGGTGAATCCTTGATGAACCGGAATATAGTTAAATTATAGCATATTTTCAATTAAGCGGCGCACAAACAACTTAAGATATAGGAGATTTTAGGGCCCAGGCCTATAATAGTGTCTTATAAAAGAGTTAGACATGCCTATAACCCTCTACCATTATGTCCATTGTCCTTTCTGTATACGTGTAAGACTTACCTTAGGTTACTTGAATATACCCTATTCTTCTCAAGTTCTTAGGTATGATGATGAATTAACTCCGGTGCAATTAACTGGAAAGAAAATGCTACCTATTTTGCGCAATGATGAACGAACCATCAATGAGAGTTTAGACATCATGGGGCTTCTTGATAAAGAAAATAAACTTAAAATTTCGGAAACGAGAATAAGTGAAGAATTCGTATCGTTCGAAAATCTTCTAGATAAAATAGGAAAGCCTATCCACTCTTTGGCCATGCCCTATTGGATTTACACGCCAGAGTTCGATGAAAAATCTCGAACGTATTTTCAGACTAAAAAAGAAATGAAAAGAGGTCCATTTAAAGAGCTCGTTCACCGTAGTGAGGACTTTATTGCTGAAATCAATCCTTTACTCAGTGAAATTGAAAAAAAATTAACTCCTTACTATATATCGAAATCCATGGGACTTTATGACATTCTTTTGGCCGCTCACTTATGGGGACTCTATGTAGTACCAGAATTTCAATTTACTGATAAAGTTCACCAGTATCTGCAGAGAATTAAAAAAGATTGTCGTTTTAATTATCACCAAGACTTTTGGAGCTAGCTTGAAAGTTATTCTAAAAATTCAAAACCATACAAGTAGTAGCGAATATAAGTTAGAAAATCTCAAAACTGTTACCTTGGGGAGAAGTAGCAAGTCCGATGTTAAAATACCTGACGAGCTACTCAGTGGTATACATTTAAAACTTCAACTTAATTTCCCTCGATTTATTGTAGAGGATTTAGACTCAAAAAATGGTACGTACCTTAATGGAATTAGAATTGAGCAATCTGACATCTTTGTGGGAGATGAAATCAAAGTTGGAAGTACGAAAATAACAATAGCCACAGAAAAAATGGAGAAAATTGCACTCAGTGCTCTAACCTTTCCCGGTGCGAATAATGAACGCGCTCATCATGAGCTAAGACCTGATTTCACTGGTGCAAGAGAAATGAATCAAATCCACAAAAAAACTAAGAGGAGAAACCCTCAGTCGCTTTCTTCATTTGAAAAAGAAATATTTCTTAGAAAAAGAGCTAATAGCAAAATCAAATTAACCAAACATGAAATTAAGTTAGCAGATAAACTAAAATCTAATCTTGCCTCTGGGCTTGATACATTATTAATCCTTGTTAGTTTTTTGCTTCCTCTTATTTTTATTAATTATTTGTTAATTCGTTTTTCAATATTCCTAGGCCCATTAAAGTTCCCTATCCTCTTTATGATAAGCCTCACCTTTTCTGGTTTATTCTATTTAATAAATTTTAAATGGCTTAAGTTTTCTCTGGGTGAGAAGTTCGCTGGAATAGAAGAAATTTACCAAAACCAAGACCTCAATTCTGATTAAGAATTCTGTCTCGGCTTCCATAATATTTCTGGTCCCTGCATTTTCTTATTAACATATCTTGCAAGTACAAAAAAATAATCAGAGAGACGATTTAAAAAAATTATACTGAGTGGCGGAAGTGTTTCCTTAGTCACATGCTCATAGTGAACAAGCTTTCTTTCGACATTTCGTGACCCCGTTCGAACGAGATGAAGTGAAGCAGAAACAAGAGAACCACCTGGGAGTATGAAATTTTTGAGAGGCTCAAGCTCTTGATCCATTTCATCAATCTCTTTTTCAATCTGTGTAATTAACTCTTCTGTTAACTGAGGAAGATTATATTTTTCTCTATTTTCAAATTCGCAGGCCATATTAGAACCAAGATCAAACAAGGCTGACTGAAGGATTTGTAAAAAGTTTTTGATCTTTGAAAATTCATCCGGAAGAAGAGCATCGCTATACCCCATTCGAGAATTTAATTCATCAAGTTCTCCATAAAGATCAATTCTCAGATCTGACTTATAAGTTCTGTTCCCACTCACAAGTGAAGTTTTTCCCTCATCGCCAGTCTTGGTGTATATCTTAGATTTTTTCATTACATATTCCTTCTATAGCGACCACCTACTTCATAAAGCACTGAAGTAATTTGACCAAGGCTACAATAACGAACAGTTGTTAATAACTCCTCGAAAATATTTCCACCAGTAAGGGCAACATCTCTAAGACGCTTGAGTCGTTGTGCTGAAATACTTTCATGATGAGATTTAAAGTTCTCAAGACGATTTATCTGATCATTTTTTTCATCAGTTGAGGCCCGTGATAACTCGATGGGCTTCCATTCTTCTTTTTTATCCGAGAGATAAGTATTCACTCCGATAATAGGAAATTCTCCAGAGTCTTTTTGCATTTCATAATAAAGAGATTCTTCCTGAATTTTCCCTCTCTGGTACATCGATTCCATGGAACCTAGAACACCACCCTTGTCAGATATCCTTTCAAATTCAGAAAGCACAGCTTCTTCAACTATGTCGGACAGCTCGTCAATTATGTAAGAACCTTGAAGTGGATTATCAGTCTTATTAAGACCGTATTCTCTATTGATGATAAGTTGAATCGCCATGGCCCGACGAACTGATTCTTCCGTTGGAGTGGTAATAGCTTCATCATAAGCATTTGTATGAAGTGAATTACAGTTATCAGAAAGCGCCAGGAACGCCTGTAATGTCGTTCTGATATCATTGAAATCAATCTCTTGAGCATGTAGAGATCGACCAGAAGTTTGAATGTGGTATTTTAATTTTTGTGATTTTTCTGAAGCACCATATTTTTCTTTCATGGCAACTGCCCAAATTTTTCGGGCAACACGTCCAAGAACACTATACTCAGGATCTAGACCATTAGAGAAAAAGAAAGATAAGTTTTCACAAAAATCATCAATCGACATCCCACGACTTAAGTAATACTCAACATAAGTAAAACCATTTGAAAGAGTGAGGGCCAGTTGAGTGATGGGATTCGCCCCAGCTTCCGCAATATGATAGCCAGAAATAGAGACTGTATAATAATTTTTAATTTTATGGCGGCAGAAAAATTCTTGAACATCTCCCATCATCTTAAGCGAAAATTCGAGGGAGAAAATACAAGTATTCTGGGCCTGATCTTCTTTTAATATATCGGCCTGAACAGTTCCTCTGACTTGTTTCATGACCTCAACGATCTTATCTTTATGTTCCTGATCAGATTGAGGCAATGCTCTATTAATCGCTGTATTCATGAACATGGCAAGAATAATAGGGGCCGGACCATTGATGGTCATAGAAACAGATGTTGAAGGAGATGTCAGATCAAAGCCCTTATAAAGCTCCATCATGTCATCAAGTGTACAAATGGAAACACCTGACTCACCCACCTTACCATAAATATCTGGTCTTTTATCTGGATCCTCACCGTAAAGTGTTACGGAATCAAAGGCTGTTGATAGTCTTTTGGCCGGATCATTTTTTGAGAGGTAATGAAATCGAGCATTAGTGCGCGAAGGTCCCCCCTCTCCTGCAAATTGGCGTTTTGGTTCCTCATCTGCTCTCTTAAAGGGAAACACTCCAGCTGCAAAAGGATAAAAGCCTGGAAGATTTTGCGATCGAATAAACTTTATTTTTTCCGATGCATAGTAAAATTGAGGGAAGCCAATGCGAGAAACGGAAGATTGAGATAATGAAGTGTACTTCGTTGGGACTTTGATGTCTTTTCCTCTAACGACATAAGTATATTCACCCTGTCTATATTGCTCAATGATCCCATCATAATCAGAAATAACTTTGAGCTGATCCTTGAGTTCCTTTGCAAGATTCTCTTTTTTCTCAATAATATCTTTATTATCTTTGATAATTTTTGAGACTTCCTGAAGAGATTCATAACTTCTCAGCTGCTGGATGAATTCTTGTGTCTTTTTATTGTAACTTCTCACCACATCAGAAATATCTCTAAGATAATTAATTCTTGAAGCAGGAATAATCGCTTGTTTTTTCTCACAAGCCTTCTGAGATTCAATCTTGTCGAGTTCTAAATTATGAGGAAATTTTAATGATTCGATCAAACTCTTAAAGAGGGCATTTACTCCGAGATCATTAAATTTTGAGGCCATGGTTCCAAAGACTGGTAATTCTTCATCTGTTGGAGAACCTGGATGATTTGCAAATAGTTGTTTATTCCGTCGGTATTGTTTTCTCACATCCCTTAAAGCATCTTCGCTTCGGGGCTTTTCATATTTGTTAACGGCGATAAAATCAGCAGCCTCAAGCATTTCAATTTTTTCTAATTGAGTGGCAGCTCCGAATTCAGGCGTCATCACGTAAAGAGTTTGATTGGCGACTTTTGTAATTTCATCTGAAGCCTGACCAATACCAGAAGTTTCAACCAAGATAAGATCAAAATCCTGAGTTTTTAAAAATTCCACCACCTTTTTAATTTCAGGAGAAAGCTCATTGGCAGAATCACGCGTTGCTAGGGATCGAATGTAAAAATTTTTATAGGAAGCTGAGCCAAGACGAATTCTATCTCCCAGCAAGGCCCCTTGATTTTTTTTCTTGGTTGGATCAACAGACACGAGAGCAATTTTTTTATCCGTGTAATACCTGTGAAACCGAAGAAGAAGTTCGTCAATTAAAGATGATTTTCCCGCACCACCAGTACCTGTAATTCCAAGCACCGGAATATTTTTAGGATTTAATTCAAAGGGAAGCTCTCGTTTATCTTCAATATAGGTAATGACTTTCGCCATATCATAGGAAGCTAGCTTTTTATTCGCCCAGTCTTTAAAATTAATTCCTTCAAGAGTCGAGTAATCACATTTTTGAATCATATCATCAATAATTCCATTCAAACCTAAAGAGGTTCCATCATTGGGATGATAAATTCTTGTAATGCCTCGCTTATGGAGCTCTTGAATTTCTGGTGGAGTGATCACACCGCCACCGCCGCCAAAAATTCTGACCGCTTGACCACCATTTTTATCTAAGAGTTCTCTGACATAAGTGAAGTATTCCATATGCCCACCCTGATAAGAACTTAGGGCTATAGCATGGGCATCTTCAGACAGAGCAGCCTCAACAACCTCAAGGGCAGAGCGATTGTGGCCCAAATGAATCACTTCAACTCCCTTAGATTGAAGGAGTCGGCGCATGATATTAATTGAAGCGTCATGCCCATCAAACAGGCTGGCCGCTGTCACGAAGCGAAGTTTTCTTGGTGTCATACAAGGGTCCTTGGATCTCAATATAAATTATTTTTTCAGTGCGTTAACAAGGTCAATTTTGTCTAAGCTGATTCAACCATGCCTTAGGCAAATTGTATAAGGAAATGCTTTATTGCTTTGCCTAGGAAGTGTATAATAAGGCTGACTTGTCCCTTAAGGAAATGGCCATGAGCGAAGAAATTAAAGTTGAAAATCCTTTTCATGCAGCAAGGTTTAAGCCTTCTCGAAAAGGTAAAAAACCACCTAAGCTGATAGCAGTTGTTCATCAATCTGGATGTACAGGCTGTGAGGTATGTATTGCTGGATGTCCGGTAGACTCGATCGAGCTCGTGCCTGGACCAGATCCTAAAAATCCTACTTATCAACAAATGGTCGAAATCGATATTGCCCGTTGTATCGGTTGCCAAAACTGTTCCCAAGATTGTCCTTGGGAAACAATCACCATGTACCAACATGACGATGCTTTCACAGCATGGGGAAATGAGACCCTCACCTCCAAGCTCTACATCAGTGAAACCGAGTTAGAAAAAATTAAAGAAGAAGCTACGGCTGAATAAAAAAAAGGCTCCTCTGGAGCCTTTTTTTTTACCTTTCATCCAAGGTGAGCGGGATGAAAGGCTATCTTTATTAAACCTTTAAATAGTAAAAGGTAATGAGAGACCTAGCATGATCGATTGGTAGTTCACTTCTTTACCAACTTTAACTCCATCAAGTTCAAAATTACCAAAGCTACCAGTTCGGTATTCAACATTAATATCAATCAATGGAAGTCCCGTGAATCCGACACCCAATTTAGTTCCGCTTCCTTCTATTAAATCAACTTTTCCAGCGTCAGAATCAGCACCACCGGTTGCAGAAAAAATGTAACCAGCATAAACGCGAAGAAGGACAGGAAATTCAAATCCTACAAAACCACCCCACTCAGAAAGTGAAACATTCTCATTAATATCAGCATCATCCATATTGATGGAGCTATTAAGATAATCAAGACCTAATTGAAGACCTAAGTTTTGGTAACCAAGTCTGCCCCCAAATGCAGTCCCTCTGCCACCTGTATAATTTTCACCACTTTCAAAATCAAACTTACTTCCAATATTGTAACCCACCACAGGCTCAATCAATAAGGCAGCCTTAGATTCAGTTGTAAAAACGAAGGCGAGTGTCACAAGAAGCGTAAGTTGAATGATTTTTTTCATGAAAAAAACTCCTAGATGAAGAACATACTCTCTCCATTCTAGAAGTTTTCAGAAAACTTGCATTATTTTTGTATTTTACCAATTAAGTCGTCTACTTTAACCATTAGGATTTCCTTTTGATTCGCGATTTTGATGGCCACATGTCCTGCTGGGACTTCGGCAATATTTTCACTCGCAATCATACGGCCCGTCTGATCCTGAGAAATTTGTCCTACCATATCACCTTGAGTGGCCATAATTTGCCCAATCGTTCCTCTGCCAAAAACAACGAGGTCTCCATCACGGATAGGGTACTTACAAGCAATACAGTTAAAACGGTTGTCGATAAGTTTGGTTTGACCCGCCTTTAGATTAAAATCAGCAAGGTCTTGTTTTATTTTTGTCACAGAATAAAGATTGAGGCCTGATTTAAGGATAAGTGTGAAGACAAAAAATGCAGTCGCCACTTGCATGACCTTAGAGCGTTGAAGAACCAATCCTTCAAACTCGAGATCTCTTAACTTATCATCAGTGTGTGATCCCATTTGAAGTTTGATTTTTTTATCAAAAATAAAATTCTTTAAGACGATTGAAAAGATAAATGAAGTCACGAGAAGAACAAGTGCTGCATACATTGTAAGTCTAAAAAAATACAGACCCTGTTGGTGGATCGTCACTTCTTTTGATTGAATTATATAGGCAATAAATAAAAAACTTACAGGTGCAATAACCCAGTGGCAAAGATCGATGAGGCGATGTTTGAAAAACCACTCTTTTCTTTTTTGATGGTGATCATGTTGGACTAATTTAAGACGAAAAGATTCATAATCAAGACCATCAAAAAGATCTTTTCTCGCTTCAAAGAGACCTTCCCAAACATAATCAATTCTTTCTAAACTTGAACTAAAATAGTACTTTTTCCCGTCTTTCATTTTTAAATAAAACACAGATCTCATGACAATACCGATCGATTCGATTTCACAAAAAATGAGATCCATTTTTTTACCATGATCATTCAAAACTAATTTATCGGAGAAAACTTGCAAGGAGCTTTGAAGTCTGTAGCGGAGCCAAAAAGTATAGTAGAGACCAAAAAAAACAAAAAAAGCTAAACTTAGCCAAGCCTCTTCTTTAGATTCTTGATAAAGACTCCACCACTGGTGACTGGTGAGTGCATATCCCCAATAAAATAGAATGAATCCGGAAAAGGTCAGCAAGCTGACGAGATATATTTTGTAATGACTTCGATAGCGAAGCTGACGAGGTTGGAGACCGTCAAACTTGAATGACTTTTCCAATTGATACTCCTGTTACAAGATCCAGGAGCTTATCGGCATTCTTTACTAAAACTTGACTGTTTTTATATAAATAATTTTCGGCGAGATCTGATCCAGAGGATTGACCCCAATAAAATCAACAAACTTGATATCCACTGAGAGGGTGTCAAGAACCCCCATTGCCCTCGAATTGTATCGGCCCTAAGGCTTTCAACGAGAAGTCTAAGAGTCCCATAGAAAAGAAAGTAAATAATAAGTGATTTAGCTCCTGGGCCTTTCTGCTTTAAAAACCATGCGAGTCCAAAAAGTCCCAACGCCTCTATGAGCTGAGTCGGATGTCGGTGCTCACCATGCATCCAGACTCCCCAAGGCAAGCTCGTTTTGTGTCCATAACAGCAGCCTGCCAGAAAACAACCAAGGCGGCCTAAAGCATGACCCACACTTAAAGAAAGAAGTAAGTTCCAAACCGTAACCTGAGTCATTTTAAACTTGAGACCCTTACAGATGAGCAAAAATAAAAGTGCGGTGAGGAGGCCACCATAAAAGACAAATCCTCCACCCGTCCAAAAAGATAAGTTTTGAAGAAGCTCTGGACTATAAGATTGAGAAGTCAGAATAAAAAAAAGTTTTGAGCCTATCCAGGCACTTAAAAACAATCCCCAGAAAAGAAACTGGGATCTTATATAGCTAAGATCAGTCTGATGAAAAAAAATCTGATAACCGACTCCCCACCCTAGCCCCATAAAAAGGGGATAGGAATAGAGAATAAAATTATGATTTTGGTAAAGAATCGGAAACATGATCTGTCACTTCAGCTTTTTTCTTCGCCTTTAATTGGGCAAAGAAATCTATCATCAACAGGCCAGCCGCGATCGTTATACAACTGTCGGCGACATTAAAAGCAGGAAAATGATTGGCCTCATCTTTCCAATAAAAAAGAAGGAAATCTACCACATAACCAAGTGAAAAACGGTCAATAAGATTTCCAATGGCTCCGGCAAGAATGAGGGCATAAGCAAGAGAAAGATAAAAAACGCCTTTAATCGTTTTGATCAGCATATAAAAAACCCAACCACAAAAAACGACAGGGAGAGCAAGGAACATGATCTGTCTAAAAAGTTCATGAGCCCCAGCACCAAAACCAAAAGCTGCACCCGTATTTTTCACATAAGCGATGCTAAAAAAGCCATCAATCACTGGTATCGACTGACCATAATAAAGACTGGATTGAATCGCACCCTTTGTCAGCTGATCCAAAATAATGAGAGTTGCCATGAGAAGACAAAGAGACCAAAAACGTGCCATAGAATTTCCTAGTAATAATCCTTAGGATTTATTTCATATTTTTCAATTTTTCGCAAAAGTGTCTTCTTAGGAATATTTGCATTTAAGGCTGTCTGATTAATTCGACCACGATTTAATTTAAGCGCCTGTACAATAAATTCCTTTTCAAAAAGATCCTTTGCCAGGGCGAAGTCAAGTTTGCCACCCTCTCCAACTTTTGTTCCAAAAGAAAATTGAACCTCATTTGTACCAGTTGTTTTCTGGGTTGGATTATCCAAAACAGAGTTTTGAATATCAGCAATATCAATCACGCTATCAGTTGTGACAGGGTCTTTGGCTTCAGCTTTTTTCTGGTCTTTAAACACAACAGCTGGAAGAGATTGAGCATGAATCATGTCTGATGATTCCATAATAAAACAGTGCTCAATGATATTTCTTAACTCTCTGATATTTCCTGGCCAAGAATAATTAGTTAAAACCTCAAGGGCATCAGGCTCTGCTCCAATCACTTTTAAATTATGAACATTATTAAAGTAATTAATATAATGATTCACAAGATGTGGAATATCGGTTTTTCTTTCTCTGAGAGGAGGGAGGTAAACTGGTAAAACGTTCAAACGATAAAATAAATCTTCTCTGAAAGATCCATCTTTAATCATTTCTTCAAAAGGCTTATGAGAAGCTGCGATGATACGTACATCGACTTTAATTTCACGGTTTGAACCAACCGGCATGAATGTTTTTTCTTGAAGAACGCGCAACAATTTCACCTGCATCGCTGCCGAAATATCCCCGATTTCATCCAGAAATATAGTGCCACCCTCAGCGAATTGAAACTTTCCAATTTTTCTTTGGTCAGCACCGGTAAAGGCACCTTTCTCATGACCAAAAAGTTCAGACTCAATGAGGTTTTCTGAAATTGCCCCACAGTTTATAGTGACAAATTTTTCATCTTTTCTTGGTGAGTTGTAATGAATAGCTTTCGCCACTAGTTCCTTACCTGTTCCCGATTCTCCACGGATCAGAACTGGAGTTGTCACTTTGGCGAGTTTTGAAATAACATCAAATACTTTTTTCATCGCATTTGATTCGCCAACAAATTTATCTTTTGAAGATCCTTCCCCTAAAGATAATGTTGGTGAAGAAAAAGTTAAAGTTTCAACCATTGAACGTGCTTTGAGAGCACGTTTAATGAGAGCAACTAAATTCTCAGAGGAGATTGGTTTCTCTAGATAGTTATAGGCACCTTCTTTAACGGCCTTAACAGCATCAGTCACATTTGAATAGGCGGTTAAAATGAGAACGATCACTGAAGGATCATGCTTTTTGATTTCAGTCAGGGCCTGAATCCCATCCATCTCAGGCATGTTAACATCCATCACCACCAGGTCATACTTCTGGCCATAAACTTTCGTGACAGCTTCTTTACCATTATCTGCAACGTCTACGACAAAGTGATGGTATTCCAATGCTTGCTTAACAGATTGTTGAAGAACCTTATCATCATCAACAACTAATACCTTATGCATAAATCACTCCCTATTATTCATTTTTCAATTTAATGATAAAGGATGTTCCTTCACCAAGAGTTGAGGTCGCCGTAATAACCCCGTGATGTAATTCGATAAAATATTTTACCAGATAAAGCCCTAAACCTGAGCCTTTAATTGCATGGGTCGAATCATTCTTCACCCGATAAAATTTATCAAAAATATGGGCAAGATCCTCAGGACCAATCCCTAAACCGTTATCCCGAACTTCCACATATACCCAATCAGGATCATCCCAGGTTTTAACTAAGATCTTCTTCCCTTTTCCTGCATATTTAATAGCGTTTTCAATTAAATTTGAAATAACCCTGTTCATCAGTACGGTATCTACTTGGATGGGATACAGGGGCGAAAGATCAGATTCCAAAATCATCTGCTTAGAGCTGACCTGGAACTCTAACTTATTGACGATATTCTCAATGATCTTGTTTATGTCTTTTGATTCTTTTCGTAATGTTAGGTTTTGAGATTCAATTTTTGTTAAATCTAGAATTGAATTTATAAAATCATTCAGCTCTTGAGTGGACGTCATGACATTATCTAAGAGTTCAACCTGCTCAGGATTATTATTAAATTTGATTTTTAAAATATCAGCGATACCTGAAATCTTTGCGACAGGTGTTTTAAGGTCATGACTCATAAGTGAGATAAAATTTTGTTTAAGATTATCAACTTGTTTAACGAGCTTAGCTTCTTCCTGAATGGCATAACGAGTTTGGTATTCTTCAATCGCTCTAAAAGGGACCCAAATATAATAAACAACAAAAATACTTAGGACCATGTGAGACAATCTAATCCACCAACCAAGACCCACAAACAAGCCATAACTCACAAGCAAAAGACCAAAAATCATGAGAATGGTGATGATGAGACCCTTTACCGGCTGTACCCGAGAGATGATGAAAGATAAAATCAGGGCCAGCAAGACGGCTGCAATCTGGGTATAAATCTCTTTGATATCAAGAATCGTTTTTTCATTGATAAGGGCTTCAATAATTTGGGCATGAAGATTGAGCTTAGATGTTGAAGCATTTTCTTTGTCATAAGGAGTGAGAACAAAATCATTCATGTTGGCAATATATTGAGGTCCAACTAGAACAATTTTATTTTTAAAATATCCTTTCGGGAAATTACCTACGACAACTCGATGAAAAGGTATGACCTGGAGTTTTGAGTTGAATGGATTCTCGGAATACTTAAACATAGCAAAATTTGCATCAGCATCCGAAACATATTTAACACCTTTATAGGCGGTAGCATCAATCGGTGGTCGATTTGAAATTTCTCTATATTTTTTGGCCGACCAAAGATGGATTGAATCTTCACCGGAAATATTCAGGATCGCCCTTCTCACAACCTCATCTTTAGAGAAGATCATTTGATCTTTATAAATTTGACCTAAATTATAGCCAAGATCTCTTGAGCTCTCAGGAGGAATCTGCTCACCCAAATTATCAATTTCGGTTCCAAAGCGAAATTTTTGTCCCGATGGTGAAAATTTACTGAGTGAATCATGAAACTCAATCTGATACCTTTGTTCAACTTCAGAATCCGGTTCTAGTAGAGACACAAAATAATTTATTAATGCAGGATCATCTTGGATCAATCTTGTCATCAAACGATGATGAGAGGCATACGAGTAAGGATAAGTTTCGCCTAAGAATTGATCACTCTCATCATCCATGACCACGACGACAATAGGACTCTGAATAGTTTTTGATGAAAAATCATTTCTCATCCAACTATCCAAAAAGATGGAATCGAGGGGATGGAAAGAATATTGAATAAGAATGAGAACAAAAGCCAAAGTCACTAGCAATGGCGCAAATTTAGAAAATTCTATGGATGTTAATTTCTTTATCACTTTCTTCCAAATTACGGTTTAAAAATATAATCCCATTCATGAGGTAACAATTCGATATTAATGATCCTCTGAAAATGTCTATTTTTTCCAATGGCGGAATACTCTAATAACTTTCTTGATGAAAAAGAGTCAATTTCATCAGGACGATTTATTTTGCCAGCAACTTGTTTCAGCATTTCAGCTTCGATTGGATAGTCCATAAGAGCTTTTTTAATCTGAAGAAAGTAGCGCTCACCCAAGCTGATCTTATAGAAAAAATCTAACCACGGTTTCAATAAAAAGTTACTGAGCCAATTAAGGGAAAGCCTCACATATTTGATTTTCAACAACTGACCAATCATTTCAATCAACCCATTTGAAATCCAAGCAATAAAAGTCATGATAAAAATTGTTTTATTTCTTTTTTTAACGAGATTTTTTTTGACCTGGAGAAGTAAAGAAAAACATATGGCAGCAATTTCTTCTGAGGTGCAGTTATCTAAAAGATCTTTACTGAGAACTAAACTGATGTCGCCTCTGGCTTCAAAAACAAAGGCCCGATCAAAGCTTCCATTATAAAAGTACAAACGAGGTACAGGCAGGGCCAACTTATAGGCTTCCTGGGCCGATGCAAGGTGAAACTTAGCTTCATCTGCTCGCTTTATTCCACGGGCACCCAAGAAAAAAAGTAAGGCGGCATCAGTGTAAAACATTGTAATAACTAGTAAAAATCCAATAATTACGAAACTTAAACCTACCCAAAACCCTTCTAACCATAGCAGCGATGCTAAAACCATGAGGCTTACAAAAATCAGAATAAGAAAATTAATACGCATGAAACAGCCTTCAAAATTAAGGGAGTTACAGCTAGTTTATCACTTCACAAATCCTATTTGCATTACTTTATTACACTCTAAGTCCTTTCCCATGGACATAAATTAGGTCCAAGGATATAAACCAGCAGACTCTTTTTTAAAAAGACACTTTGACTTTTTTTGCAATGAAGCAGGGAAGGAAATGGACAAGGAATTTCTGAGTCAAATTGACCGGCTTAAGGATTTAATACCGGAAGACCGCCTTCAGGATGAGGTTTTGATTTGTGAATGTTTCTGCGTAAGTGTTGCTGATATCAAATCAACATGTGGAAACGAAAAGATTGTAGATGTGCCCAAACTAGAGTCCCAATTTGGACTAGGAACGGGCTGCCAATCTTGCTTAAAAAGAACTGATACTTGGATAAATAATATTTTTTAGTCTAATTCTCTGAGGAGTATTGCATGGCTTTTGACCGCTTATTATTTGGTACTGCAGGCGTTCCAAACAGCACGGTAAAAAAGAACAATCCTGTTGAAGGCGTTAAACGCATCAGCGAGCTTGGTCTTGATTGTATGCAACTTGAGTTTGCTCATGGTGTAAGGATGAAAGAAGAAGTTTCTTCTGCATTAAGAAAAGCTTCTTATGAACTTGGTGTTCCTCTTACTTCCCATGGTCCTTACTATATCAATTTGAATGCCCGCGAGCAGGATAAGATTGATTCTTCTGTTGAAAGAATTATTCAGACGGCCAAGATTTCAGATCTCTGTGGAGCTGAATCTATGACTTTCCACGCAGCTTTCTATATGAAAGACTCTCCTTATGATGTTTTTGATCTCGTTGAGAAGTCACTAAACGTCATCGAAGAAAGACTTTCAAGACTAGATATTGAAATTGAATTAAGACCAGAATTAACTGGTAAGACGTCTCAATTCGGCTCACTCGAAGAGTTAATCAGTCTTTCTAAGTCTGTTAACAGCTGTAAACCATGTATGGATTTCTCTCATCTTTATGCTCGTACTGGTTCAGTAAATGACTACAAAGGCTTCTGCGAAACTTTGGAAACACTTAAGTCAGAACTTGGTGCCAATGCTCTAAAAGAAATGCATATCCATATCTCTGGTATTAGCTCAAACTCGAAAGGTGACTTAAAACATCTTAATCTTGAGAAGTCTAAGTTTAACTGGAAAGACTTAATGAAGGCCCTTAAAGATATGGATTGTAGAGGATACGTTGTCTGTAACTCTCCAAACCTTGAAGTTGATGCTTCAATGCTTAAGCAGTACTACGCTGCACTTTAATCATCTAAAAAATCTAAAATAAAAAAGCCTCCTTACGGAGGCTTTTTTTATGCGACTTTAAGCCATTCTTGGGGATTAACAAGATCGTGAAGATGAGTAAGCTCTGATTTTTTTAAGCCTACGATGTAACAAAAACCATCATCATGAGTAATTAAAAGTTTTTCAATGGGCTGTTTCCAGGCCATTTTGAGTATTTGAAAAAAACTATCAACATCATTTTTTTCATCAAGAAGCGTGTATTGCGCCATTGAATTTTCAATTGAAAAAATTGACCAGTTAACAGGCACATCTAAGGGACCAAAAGGTGTCTTAAATCTCAATATTTGAGTCTGAGGTATAAATTCACCTTTAAGGAAGGAGAGATCATAATCTTTTAATTTTAACTCCAGACGAGAGAGTTCTACTTCTCCACCCTTCTGAAGCTTAAAAGTTTCATCAACTAAAAAAGTTACGAAGTCCTTAGATGACATAATAATCTCCAATAACCTTTGATCTTACTCTAAAGGATTTATGGGCTCCATGCTTTCATGATAAGTTTTAATATTGCTGACATCAGCTATAAGCCATTTATTATCAACTTGAACGATCTCAGCAATTTTTTTAACTTCTGATTGATAGTTGGTCTTCTCACCATCTTTTGTCATGTAACCAATTGAGTAAGTGATAAAGCACTTTTTTTCTTGGCAGGATTTCGAATGAATCTTAAAACTATCTGACTTTACATTCTTAAGATCTGAAAATTTTTGAAAGTCCTCATCTGACATGTTCTGAACACTTTGGTACATCTTCCCTGTTAATCTCTCGAGAAGGAAATCTCGTGAAACAATGGCGCCTAGACGAGATTCAACAAAATCTCTCAAGGCAGCTTCAGGCCCCATGTCCTTATTTAAGCAAGCTGCAAGACTCAAAAAAAGAAATAGTTTTAAAAATTTCATTTCAATCTTTCCGGTTTAAATCCCAGTTCATCCACAAGCTCATTAAATTCTGTCCAATTAAACGAATTAAGAGATTTCGAGCTCTTGCTAAATTTTATGCCAAGACCTTGCAAATCCCTAGAGTGAGCAACAACTTCCCCATCTTGAGTGAAATCTCTCCCCTTAAATTGGACCAATATTTTGCCCTCTTTGGGAATGACAGCTAAAGGTGAGTTTATGTAAATAAAACACCCTTCCTCATCCCAATTGGTTAAAAAACCAGAAACTTCGGCTTGATCTGTTCTATAAGAACAGGGAATTTGTTTCAAAATGGGATCAAACAAATCATCTTGGGAATAGCCAGCATTTAAACTAGCAAGGCCCCGATACTCTTTTAATAACTGATAAAGAAAGTATGAAATAACTAAATAAAAGAAGAGAGCTATCACAATAATTTTATTAAATTCTATAAAAACGCCCTCAATAACCTTGAAGCTCACAAGAAAAATACAAAAATTAAAAAAATAGACTGCCTTCTCATTTAACTTCCAAATCATCCACCCAGAAATAATCAGGGGTAAAATAACATACCAAAATAATTCAAAACTCTTTTTGAGATAGACCACCGAGAAAGGAGAAATGTGATAACGATAGGCATACTGCAGATAAAGAAAGGCAAAGGAGAGGAGAAGGTAGATTATAATATTAAGGACAAGAACATCTTTCTTAATGACTTTTAATTGTTCCATTTTAGTTATTGCCTATAATATGTTTATGGGAAACATCCAACTTGAAATATCTTCTCTTTGTATCAGCTGCGATAGCTGTAGACTTATCTGCCCTGAGCATGCTGTTATCACGGATGGTAAAGAGTATTTCATCGATCATTGGAGTTGCACCAATTGTGGTCTTTGTATTGAAATCTGTCCCGTTGATTGTATTAAAGAAGTAGCTGTCACTTAAGATCTTCACAAATACCTCTCCACCATACTGATTTTCCAGCACGTTTATGAATTTTCTCAGTTAAATCATTCAGAACGATACATTCATTGAGATCATCCACTAATTTTTCTGAGCCTAAATTAATGACCGAAGGCGTGGCGGAATGATAGGACAATTTATTCAAGTCAATTTTCCATGTCTTAAGCGAATAATTAGAAACCAAAAAACGCAAAAAAGGATGATTAGAAAAATCACGGTAGGTTTTTAGAATACTGAAACATGTATCCCAATATCTCTGAAGCGTTCCAAAATCCCAATAATCCACATTTTCTAAGAGAACAGTTGGTATCGAATCTTTCTTATAGAGGCAAACACTTTCAAAAAAAGAGCTTACTCCAGGAACGGGCACTAATTGATTCAGATCAATATAGGAAATTCCCGTGTAGGTCTCTATACGAGTCCCTTTGGGTATATCTTTATTTTTAATAATTGATTTCATGTGTCTTTTTTCATCAACTTCGATGGCATTGTAACCATGGTCACTATTAACCCAATAATTAAAAAGAAGACATTTAGGATTCTGATAATTTTGAATAAGTTTAAATATTTGATCTTTTGAAAGATAAAAGAATTGGTCAGCGTTAAGGACTAAAAGTTTTCCTTTATACTTAACATCAGGTCTCGAGGCGAGCTGATGGATTGCTCCACCAATATCTAAAATCTCAGGTTTTTCCCAAAGAAATATTACGTCCTCGAAAGCAGTTTTATTTTTGCAATATTCCTCAATGACTTCGCCCATGTAATGAAGATTGATGTAGATTTTTTTTACTCCCAATGAACGGGCGTAAGCAACTTGGAGCTCCAGCAGACTTTTTTCAAAAACAGGCCATAAAACTTTTGGCAACTGCTGCCCAATGACCCCCATTCTGGTGCCAAATCCAGCGGCCAGAATTAAACAATGATCAATTTGCATAGTAATTTTGAAAAAGCTTAATTTTGAGTTCTGCATATACAGGTTTATCCATCATCACTCGGCGGATTTTTTCCATGGCAAACCCAATATATTTCAAATAACGATCATCTTTTCGCCAATTATAAATATAACAAAAACTTCCGACGGCTTTGAAAACTCTTTGAATTGTCATGTCATCATAGAGAGCTTCAAATTGCTCATAATTTTTTTGTCCATGAATCGCGGGATCTAGGTTTTCAAAATAGTAACGCTTCAATCTTTGCCTATTTTCTTCATGAATATCGTAATAACAATCTTCTAGAAGAGAAACGAGGTCATATTGAGGAACACCCCAGCGGGCATCCTGAAAATCAATAAAAATGAACTGTCCATCTTTGACCATGACATTTCGTGAGTGAAAATCACGATGCGTGATCACCATTTTTTGTGAGGCAAGTCTTTGCATAATAGGGTCAAAGAGATCTTCTAAATTTTTAATTAAAACCTCATCCTGACATTTATTAAAAAAATTAAAAAAGTATTTAAAAGTAAACCTTGTTTCATCCATGAATTTAGTATGGTCAAACTTTAATTGAAAAAGGTGAGAGTTGTGAACATTTTGAGGCGATATACGGTGAAGCTCTAAAAGCTGGTCGATCACAACTTTATAAACTTGAAACTCTTCTTCTTTTGTTTTCAATCCTGAGAGGTACTGCAGGAGTGTTTCATTTCCTAGATCCTCTTCTAGCAGATAACCACGAGATAAATTATGATCCAAAATGGATGGCACTCGGATATTATTTTTCTCCAAAAATTGCTGAACACCAAGAAAAGGATGCTTATCCACGTCTTCGTTAAAAGGATTATCAAGGCAAACCACGTAACTTTTTTTATCGGTAAAAATACGATAGTATCGCCGAGTAGAGGCATCACCAGTTAATTTATCCACCTCTTCAAGCTTTTCTGTGGCAAGAATATTCTTATCCTGTGTTTTATTAAAAAGCTCTTCAATGTAAAAACGCTCAGACTGCTCTGGCTTCATATATTTTCCCTTAACCGATTTATTAATGAATAAAAGTTTTTTGTAGATGTTTTTCTCGAGATCACTTGTTCTTCAGTGCCATTCTTAATAATAAAGCTTTTAAAAAGTGATTCTTCTCTCGTTAATTGATTAGGATCGGCCACTTGAAATAGAAAATCTGCCGTATTTCTATTCTGGACTTGTAACCAAGAAAGATAGTATTCTCCACTAAAGCCACTTCTCATTGAGATATGATGGGCCCATTTATGAACCTCCATCTTTTCGGCCAGTCCTAACCTATTAAGACTCATAATCCTTTCTATCGTCATGTGACCAGTCGGTATGATTGTTTGCTTTGGATAAAGTATTCTCTCGCTTTTTACCAACTCAAAACTTATCACACTCGCAAGCATACTTTCATTTTTTAAATATTTTGTGATCAATCCCCGAGAAAGAAATACCTCTCCTCTCGGAAGTGAAAAATGAATAGGTGTTTCGGTATTTAATACTGTTATTTTCCCATTCTTTAATTTTTTAAAAAATATCTCATTATTATTAATAATGTCTGCAATAAGCTTTTCAAGATAAGTTGTGTTCGCTTTTTCGAGTCTTAAAACTTTAACGTCTGAGTTTTGAAGCAAAACTTCCTTGAGGGCATAGAATTGGTCTTGAAAATCATCGGGACTCATTGAGCGATAACCATTATCTAGGGATTTTTTTGATTGTCCCGTAAAGGGTATCGTAAAACTTGAGCACGAAGAATAAACAAGGACTAATCCAAAATATAAAACCCCCGCCATAAGCGAGGGTTTCAAAGGGGTATGATTAAAAATTTTATATTTCAGAAGCGACGTCACGACCATTTTCTAAATAATAGAGGGTAAATCCAGCAAAGATCTTATTTGGATCACGAATAAGTGGTTTGTTATTATTCCAGATAATCTTCCATTTTTTAGATGTTTGATAAACTGAAGTCGAAATCGTACCTAATGTATCACCAGTTCTGATCAGATATGGTAATCCTTCTGGATTCCAAACAAAATCTTGTGCAGGCGCTGTATATTTTAGAGTCGTACCTGCTCTCACAGTCGTTGACCCATTCAGCACATTACTATTTTGACTAGCGAGCTCTTTCCACTTTGAGTAATCCCCATAAAGTTTAAAAGCTACCATCATGAGTGTTTCATTTTTTTGAACCTGGTAAGTTTTTTCACCACCAGCAGACACTTCAGATATGACTGGAGTTGATTCATTTGAAATATTATTTACTTCTTCAACCACTGGAGCATCACTCATAACTGGTGCTTCGGCCGGAGCTCCTTCTGAGGCAGCCATCTCAGTTGGCTCAGTCGATGGTGATTCATTTGGATTTTCTACAAATTCATCGGCGTCGGATAATTCAACTTGTGGAGTCTCTTGACTCACATCTTGTGCTGATTTTGAACCTGAGCAACCGACAAGGCCCAAGAGCAAAAAAACCATCATTGGTATTAGCTTCATAATCACTCCCTGATAATGACACGTATCTAGAGTGTATTATACACTTGGAATTTTTTGGGAGGTGGAAAAAATTGCGCTAACTAGTTAAAAATAAAAAAACATATCTTTTTGGTCAATTGAATCCCAGATACGTTTAACTAGCCGATCAAAATGCTCTTCATTATCTAAGAAATCTAACTCATCGGTATCCACAATTAAGGACTTCCCTAAATTATAATTAGCGTACCAATCATCATAGTAGTTATTGAGGCTGGTGAGATAGTCCACGGGAATGGCCTGCTCATAATCTCTACCACGAAGTTGAATCCGCTCAATAAGTTTCGGAACTGATCGTCTTAAAAAGATCATTAGGGTTGGCGGATTCAAGTATTGAATCATCGACTCATAAAGAGTTCGGTAGTTTTCATAATCTCTTGCGTCCAGTTTGCCTTGCTCAAATAGGGCGCGAGCAAAAATATTTGCATCCTCATAAATTGAGCGGTCCTGAACTGATGAAGCTGGAGCCGTTTCAATATACTTATGAGTATTAAACCTGTGAGTAAGGAAATAGACTTGCAAAGGAAATGACCAACGATCCATATCTTTGTAAAAATCAGCAAGGTAAGGGTTATCTTGGACAGACTCATAGTGAGGCTTCCAGCCTAATTTTTCAGAAAGTTTTTTAGTGAGAGTTGTTTTACCACTTCCAATATTTCCGGCCACCACAACAAACATGGGGTTAGTTGAACTTGTGAGGCGCTGGTAGGCCATATCTGACATGGGTTTCTCCTGAATTTGCATGGGAAAATGTTATTATGAATCATGCCACAAATCTTGACTCAATTGATCAATTTTTTATTTTTCTTCAGTCGATTGAAGTTATTGGGTTAATTACTTAGAATGATTTAAAAGATGAAATTACTTCAATTTAAAATTATTTACCTCTTCCTATGTCTTGGATTATCCAATCAAATTTGGGCGCAGTCCTTAGTTGATGATGCGAACCTTTCTATGGGCGCCAATTCTGAGGGCAATTCTTTTCAAGAAACAATAAAAATTATTTCCAACTCTAAGAAAATTTTTATTCTTACAAATAATAACCAGCTGCTTGGACCGGGTGATTTTATTTCTCTTGCCCTCGAAAATAAACTTGCGGCCAGGGCCGTCGTAGGAAAAGTCCATCAAGGTCAAGTTGGTATTAAAATCTTAAAAATCTATTCTATGTCTCAATGGACCAAACTCCGTCGTAATCAAGAGGTCCAAATCATCCGTGGGGATGATTCAAGTTTTGGCAAAAAACCAGAAGTTAAATCAGAAGAAGCCGCTGTGAATCGAATCAAGTCGGAGGAAGATCTCTATAGTGGTGATGTCGTTGATGATAGCGCGGGCATTATTGAAGAGAATAAAAATCGGCACATTAAACCAGATAACGTTGTTTCAATTTCGGCAGCGTATTTTGATGCTAATGAAATTCAATCTCGTGGCGGCAAAATGAGGCAAACGATGTTTGGAGTTTCTTGGGCCTATCAATTTACTGATAATTATTTTCTTGAAGGTGTTTACGGTCGCGCCCTCTTAGATAATTACCCAGCAGAACAGGCGCAAACTTTGGTTAATCATATAGTAGGGCGATTAAAATATAATTTAAAGGGACCTGCTTACACTTTTATTATGCCCTATATTGGCTTTCAAACTTATAACGTTTCCAGTCCCGATGCGGGAAAAGGCACAAGTGCCAGCCAGAACGAGGAAGAGTTAACGGCGATCAACGATCTAAAAAAATCTGGCGCTGTTTTTGGCGTGACTCTCATGCGACGTCTCGTGCCAGGTTGGTTTATAAAAACTGATATTGGTTCAGATGTAATTAACCTAGGATTTTCAATTGAATTTTAAATTCATAGTTCTCATTTTCTTTATTAGCGCTTGTGGAATTAAAGGTGATCCATCCTCCCCAAAAGATCAAAATCTTCCCAGCGTTCTTGATAACTACCCTGGTATAAAGACTCAGCAACCTTTAGACGACACGAAAATAAAAAAATAATGTCACTGATAATTGCGACAGGTTCTAATCTAGATTCCCCCCTTGAAAACTTAAAACAGGCAAAAGATGTCCTCTCTGCAAAGTTTGAGCTTATAGCGGCCAGTCGCATTTATAGGTCTCAGGCCGTTGATTATGAAAACCAGCCTGATTTTTTTAATCAAGTTTTAGAGTTTAAAATCCCGACCATTCAACCTGATGAAGTCATGCTTTGGCTTCTTCAGGCAGAAAAGGAAATGGGTCGCCTGAGAACTATTTCACGAGGTCCAAGGACTATTGATATGGATATCATTTTCTGGGATCTTGAAACGCATCACACAAAACTAGTCATCATTCCCCACCCCCGCTGGGTTGAACGAAGTTTCGTCATTCGCCCCCTTCAAGAGTTGCCGTTCTTTAAAACAATTGAAAAATGTTTTACAATTCCTAGGTCATTCCATGTGGAAGCTTACCCTGTCTAAAATTGACCAAGGATTTGGAAAATGGATTTTTCATTAAGTGCGGAACAAAGAGAGATCCGCGAACTCGCCCTCAAATTTGCTAAGAACGAAATGATTCCTCATGCTCAGGAATATGATGAGCATGGAAAATTTCCAACTGAAATTTTTAAGAAGGCCTGGGAACTTGGTCTTATTAATGCCTGTATTCCTGCTGAGTACGGTGGAGCAGGTTTTAGCTCTATTGATGGGGTTATTATTGGTGAAGCTCTCGCCTATGGTTGTATGGGCATGAATACTTCTTTTATGGCCAATGACCTTGCTCTTCTCCCTATCGTTATTGGTGGTAGTGATGAACAGAAAAAGCGCTTCCTCACACCATTCACTCAAGAATTCAAAATTGCCTCATTCTGCTTAACAGAACCAGGAAATGGTTCTGATGCTGGAGGAATTAAAACTCAAATTAAAGATGGTGGTGATCACTGGATAGTAAATGGTGAGAAAATGTGGATCACCAATGCAGGATATGCCGATCTTTTTGTTGTGTACGGAACAATTGATCCAAATCTCAAGCACAAAGGTATTTCTGCTGTTGTGGTAGATCCAAAAACCTCTGGCATCGAAATTGGAAAGAAAGAAGATAAGATGGGTCATCGCTCGTCTGATACTCGGGGAATTCGCTTTAATAATGTCAAAGTTCCTAAAGAAAATATGCTAGGGAACCCCGGAGATGGTTGGAATATTGCTATGAGCACTCTCGATCACTCAAGACCTCTTGTGGCTTCATCAGCTCTCGGTGGAGCTCAACGGGCGATGGATCTTTCAGTTCATTATGCCAAAGAAAGAAATCAATTCGGTGTTCCTCTGGCCAAACATCAAGCGATTCAATTCATGATTGCTGAAATGGGGATGAAAATTGAGGCGGCCCGCTTACTCGTTTATAAATCCGCTTGGCTTTGTGATCAGGGAGTTCGTAATACTGAAGTAGCTTCTTATGCCAAAGCTTTTGCCTCTGACTCATGTATGCAAATTACCACTGATGCAGTACAAATTTATGGTGGCTATGGTTATTCTAAAGAATACCCAGTGGAAAAACTCATGCGTGATGCTAAATTAATCCAAATCTATGAAGGGACTTCTCAAATCCAACGATTGGTGATGGCCCGTGAATTATTAAAATAATTTTTTTGTTTTAAAGGAGACTCTATGAATATTTTTGTGTGTGTTAAGCAGGTTCCCGACACAGAAACTAAAATCACTCCTACAGGTGATGGTAGTTTTATTGAAACAGCCTCTATCAAATGGATTATGAATCCTTATGATGAATTTGCTGTTGAACAAGCCTTACTCGTCAAGCAGGCCAATCCAGCTGCAACTGTTACAGTTGTGAGAGTGGGTTCTAAAAAAGACACAGAAGCCCTGATTCCAGCTCTTGCGATGGGAGCTGATGAAGCTGCTCTCGTTGAAGCTGCTGATAATTTAGATTCTTACTCAATTGCAAAAGCCCTCAAGGGTGCCATTGAAAAGACTGGTAAAAAACCAGATATCATTCTTGCTGGTAAGCAAGCTATTGATGATGACTGTCTTCAAGTTCCCCAAATTTTAGCTGAGATGATGGGTCTTCCTTCTGTTTCAGTTATTGTGGGTTTTGAAATGAATGGAACAACAATTAAAGTTAAGCGCGAAGTTGAAGGTGGAGCTCTAGAAGTTTATGAAGTGAACGCACCAGTTGTTCTTGCCTGTAATAAAGGTCTTAATACTCCTCGCTACCCTTCTTTACCTGGTCTTATGAAAGCGAAGAAGAAACCAATGGCGACTTACTCACTTTCTGACGTTGGTGTTTCAGACGCTGATCGACGTGTGAAATATTCTGGCTTTCGTCTTCCTCCTGAAAAACCAGCTGGAAAGAAATTCGATGCCACAGATGCAGCCAAACAAAAAGATGTTGTGGCCCAAGTTGTTGGCCTTCTTAGAACAGAAGCAAAAGTTATCTAATAAATTGAAAGGAAAATATTATGGCAAACGTACTTGTTTTTACTGAGCTTCATGATGGTCATGTTAAGCCAGTGACTCTCGAAATTCTTGGTAAATTAGCTGGCCAATCAGCAGATGTCGCTGTGATTGGTGATATTGGTGCTGATCAAGTTGCTGTTTTAGCAAAATGTGGTGCTCAAAATGTTCACAAACTAAAAAGTGCTCAACTTGATAAGTACTCTCCAGAAGGCTACGCCAACGCACTGGCCGATTTCATTAAGACAAAAAGTTACGACTATGTTTTTGCAGGTGCCACATCTATGGGTAAGGATCTCCTTCCAAGACTGGCCACTAAATTCAATGCGGGCCTAGCTTCAGATGTTGTTAATTTCGCTATGGATGGTGGAGCTTTTGCTGGGACACGTCCTCTTTTTGCTGGCAAATGCTTAGCAAAAGTGGAACTCACTGGACCGAAACCACACTTTGTTTCAATTCGTCCCAATGCGCTTGGAATGACTGAAGGAGTGGCCGCTGGTGCTGGAAATGCTGCCGACGTAGCCGCTAATGCTGGTGAAATTCGAGCTGTCATCAAAGAAATTATTAAAGCAGCTTCAGCTAAAGTGGATTTAACTGAAGCCAATATCATCGTAACGGGTGGACGTGCGATGAAGAATGCTGAGAATTTTAAAATTCTCAATGAAATGGCCGATGTAATTGGAGCAACAGTAGGTGCAAGTCGTGCAGCGGTTGATTCTGGTTTTGCTCCTCATGCTATGCAGGTGGGTCAAACTGGTAAAACAGTGGCCCCTTCTCTCTATATTGCTTGCGGTGTTTCTGGTGCTATTCAACATTTGGCCGGTATGAGAACTTCTAAAGTTATCGTGGCGATCAACACTGATCCAGATGCTCCTATTTTCACTAAAGCAGATTATGGTATCGTTGGTGACCTATTCACCATCGTTCCAATACTGACTGAAGAATTTAAAAAATTATTAGGTAAGTAATAAAAAAGCCGGCCCTAGGCCGGCTTTTTTTATGTCTGCTGATCTTGTGGAATTAAGCCTTGAGTTTCTGAACCATCTTGCATTTGTACACCTTGCTCTTGGGCCAGAATATCTTGTTGCTGAAGTTGTTGATCATAACTCAGCTCTTGCTCTTGAGCTCCCATCATTGCCACTTCACCATTATTATTGGCTTCAGGTGCTTGCTGCTCTTGCGGTATTTGTTGACCAGCTTCTGATTCTGAATTTTCGGCCAGCATTCTTTGGGCCTCTTCATTTTGTTGAACTTGCTCAACCGAAGCCTCGCCAGTAAAAGTCAGTCTTGTGCCTTCTAGGGGACCATTGGTTAAAGTGATAACATAAGAATTTTGTGATTCTTGGTACATCATTCCACTATAAAGTTCACCACCGAGATCGTATTCAAAAACATTTCCCGTCATCTCTGAAAAAGAAACAGATACACCTTCACCACCAGGGAGGGAAACGCTTAAACTTTCAATCACACCATTATTAGTATTTAAACTACCGCTAAATTGATCATCTTTTAAACCTTGTTGCCACTTTTTTGGATTCATCACCTGAGTAAGATTTAAATTAAGGCTATCCTGAACGGCTGCTTCTGAAACGACTTGAGGAGCATCAGCTTGATTACCAGCATCCGGAGAAACTTGTGGTGAAGCCATTTCATTCTTAAATTGTCGGTAAACTGCTGCTTGCTTAACAGAAACTTTTTGCCAATTTAAGGAAGCCGCAACCTCACGTTTTGAGACCACAACTCCATAAAGCTCATCAATTCGTTTAGCGAACTGAACTTGGTTCCCATCTATGATTGAATCTGAATTAATCACAACGGCATTGTAGGTTCCGATCATAGCAAAAAAGCCCATCGCCAAAGTTGTTAAAACTTTTTTGGAGTTTTTGCCTGATTTCATAAATTGCCCCTTGTACGTTTTCACTTGAATAAAGCAAGGGGAATGCCAAGAATTTAGGCACTAAATGATGAATTTCGTGTGGAAGTGATCAATCAAATGACAAAAATTTATAGGGGTGTTTATTTTTTAGACACTCGCTTTTAGAAAAGTGTCAAAAAAAAAAGGCTCCCAAAGGAGCCTTTTCAATTTATTCAGTAACTGGAACTTGCTTAAGGTAATCTGCATGAGATGAACGAAATCTCTTCATCGCGATAACAACTAAATCATCTAGGGAGATATTAGTATTCTTGACCATTTTTTCAAAATCTTCAGCAACATCTTTTTCAATTTTAACTTTAATTTCTTTAAGTTCACCCTGATTTTGTTTTTGTGATTTCATAAACACCTCTAATTTTTTGAGCTATTTTACCTTTTTTTTAGAGACTGTCATCGGCATTGTTTTTTTGGGCCAAAATCTTTAAAGCCTTTTTTTTCCGCAAACTTACTAGGGCCCAAGTGACTTCATGGTCGAGCAAATCACAATGCTGATAGATGTCAAAAGGCTTACTCCACTCAGTCATGACCTCTAAAACTTCATACTCTTGCGGTGTGACTTCATGTTTTTCGTGTAAAAAACTGCTTTCTATTAAAATCTTAACATTCTCAGGTGGTCGATATTTCGAGGCTTCTTGATATTGCTTAATCACATCCGTCATCTTGTTTTTTATGACCGCATAAGGATAGTGAATTTGGCGCTGATTTTCTTCAACGACCTCAGGCTCAACCACATAGTAAAAAGACTGTAACGAATACTCTTGAATAATAAGCTGATAAAAGGCTTTTAAACTTTTGTGGCCATTGAAAAGAACTTCAAAGATTTCGCCATTTTTAAATAAGATATGTCCTAAATACTGACGATTAAATGAGGCTAAAATATTAATTTTACCAGTGAACTGAACAGCTAATTGCTCTTCTATGATCCCTAATATTTTAAGTTCAGCGTCCATTATTTATTTAATCCTAATATTTTTGAAAATAAACCCGCTTTAGGTTTATCTACTGTGGGATTAAAAAAATCATCAACCTTTTTCCCAATTTCTAAAAATGAACTCCAAACTGCTCTGTCCTTAAGAGATTCCTGAGTCATATAAGGAACACCTTGATCTGATCCAGTTCTGAGTTCCATTTCTAGAGGTATTTTACCAAGGAAAGGAATTTCTAATTGCTCAACAGCTTTATGAACTCCACCGTGACCAAATATAAAATGCTCTTTTCCACAATCACCACAAACAAATGAACTCATATTTTCAACCATACCAATAATTGGCAAATTGAGTTTTTTAAACATCTCGGCTCCCTTCTTTGCATCTAAAAGGGCAATATCTTGTGGGGTTGAAATAATAATAGCGCCATCAACTTGTGCATTTTGGATCATAGAAAGCTGAATATCCCCTGTGCCAGGAGGAAGATCAATAAGGAGATAGTCGAGTCCGTTCCAGTCCACATCAAAAAGAAACTGATTTAGGACTCCCCCAAGCATAGGACCACGCCAAATGACTGGATCTTCTTCATTGATAAAGAATCCAAAGCTCATAAATTTGATTCCATAGGCTTCAATAGGAATTATCTTTTTCTCTGAGTTAGAACGTGGTTTTTCATTTCGTTTTCCAAAAATCATAGGAAGAGATGGCCCGTAGATATCAGCATCAATCACGCCAACCTTATGACCTTGCTGAGCAAGAGTAAGGGCAAGATTTGATGTAAATGTGGATTTACCAACTCCTCCTTTACCTGATCCGATAGCAATAATTTTTCCGACTCCGGGAACTGGTTTCTTCTTATCAATCGTTCCATGCCCTACTTTTAGTTGAGCAGGAGCTGAAGCTTCCTTAGTTGATGATGGAGCTGGAGTCACCTTATCGAGGGCCTTAAAAACATCTTGGGACTGACTTGAGACTGTCTTAACCATGATGTTATCTACACCAACAAGATCACTTAATGTTTTAATGATCTCTTGTTCAACCAATCTTTTCTCTGTAGGAGAGATTCCATCACGATTGTATTCAAGGACGAGCTTATCTTCTTGCATGGAAATATGTTGCCAACGTTGCTCAACTTCAAAACTTTTACCTGATACAGGGTTTGTTATCTGACTTAATCTTTTCTTTATTTCATCTATCATCTTCATCTCCATAAACCTGATTATGTTGGTAAGCCATTTCATTTATCATTTCTGACTAGCTGAAATCTCAAGTTCATTTTATGATTGTTGAATAAACTTGAATAGGAATAAAGCTTTGGCTTTTTATAAACGTGCTGTTTACATCATTAACCCTTCTTTTCAGATCACTTTTAGTTTGATTGTTTGCTCATTTATTATCATTTCATCAGTGATCTATCCCATCATCTTGATTGATTTTTTGAATGAAATTGGCTCCCGTTATCCAGAAATTGCTGCCAACATGAAATTAGCCCAGTCTGACCTGATTCTTTACATGGGGATGATCCAGATTTTTGTTATTATCTTAGTGTTTATCATCTTTATCTTTTTCACTCACCGCATTGCAGGGCCCATGCATAAACTTAAGATGCATCTCTCAAAAATTCGTCAGGGTGAACCCATAACCCCACTCACTTTTAGAAGTGGAGATCATTTCCATGACGTTGCAGAGGAAGTTACTCTTTTCCTTGAGACACTGACTTATAATCAAGAAAATGACTTTATGTACTTAGATGAAATTTCCACCTACATCGAAAATCTGACTCCCGTAGTCCCAGACGATAAAAAGCCAGTATTGAGCGAGATATCCCGTCGGCTAATTGAAATTAAATCGCGTTATAAAAATAGTCCCTAATTTTTCGAAATGATCTTAAAAATTTGGTATAATCTTCTTTAGTTTCCATGAAGGAAACTAAAAATTGAGATCATGAAAAAATATTTCATATTAATTTCCCTTTTGATTACAACTGTTGCCTGGCCAAACTCCCCACAAAAAGCCAAGCCAGGAGTAACGCCTATCGATGCCCTCAAGCCTCAAAAAATTGATATTATCATTGCTGAAAAAATTGCCAAGCTCCTTGGAATGATTGGACGTAATGAAATAAAAACTGACTTTGTTGAAAAGCTCAAAAAAGAAATTGAAGTCTCGAAAAATTTTCAACCATTTCATCCTTGGATAAAATCAATTTTCCAAATTTCAAGAATTAAGAGATCCCAAGATCTCATCCCATACTGCAAACAATTTACTCATCAGAACCAACTCTACCCACTAGAAAAAATTCTAGACCGAATTGCAGGAAACTATTGTCGAGAAAAATCATTAGAGTTCATCACAAAAGATATTGAGACAAATAAAAAAATCTCAGACGATGCCACTCTTTTTATAGAAGAAAATTTGAAATACTTCTTAACTAAAAAAAATAAGAAACATTTCGCGAAGTTTATCCAGGCACAAACAGACAACCCTGATGTTCTAAAAAAACTATCTCAAGATATAACAACTTACAGTGTTCAACATGAAATCGTTCCTCATCAAGAAGTTCTTAAAGATTTAGTTATCAACGAAGAGATTACGAAACTTATCCAGGAAAAAGGTTATAACCTCGTCCAGAATAAAAACGTTTTTTATGGTGAGTTTGGAAAACTAATTGAGCAAAGTTATAAGTCATTAGATTTAAATTCAGATCCAGAAAAAGTCAAAGAACAACTAAGTTATTTAAAAAACTATCTCGAACTCAATCAAGATCATCTTCCAATCGGTCTTTGCCTTACAAGATTGAATGATTTTTCTAAGGCGGTTTTTCGAGCAAAATTTGATGAGCTTTCAAGAGATGTTCTTAAATATATCATCAAAAAAAATAATAAAGAGATCCATGAGGATGCTCTCTATTTCTATTTATGGACTTATATAAGTCAGAATAACTACAAAGAGGCTCTCAAAGAAGCAAAAAGATTTGACCTCACATCATCCAGGACCAAAATTATTGACCCAAGACTAAAGTACTGGCTAGGCTATACTTTTGAGCAATTAGGTGATCAAAAAGAAGCTCTTCGTTTCTATGAAGATATTGTGACTCATAATCCATTAAGTTTTTATGCTATTATGTCCGTCAAAAAAATACAGGTTTTAAAACCGCAATCACCTCTTGTGAATTTTTACCAACAAAGCATCAGTTTAGATCAAGAAACCTATCATTTAGATCCTCAAATATTAGATGCCGATTTTACCTCATCACTAATTCGCCTCAAAGCGTGGGCTTCCATCGATTCTCAGCGGATTATGCGACTTGAAATTAAGAGATTACGACTTCATAGCATTCCTCATTTTGTTGTGAATCAACCAACGGAGAAGCAAGCATCGGTCAAGTCTGAGCTTCATCTGCTTAATGCGAAAATAATGATTGATTCGAAAAACTTTTTACCTACCTTTAAATATCTTTATGAAGCTTTGGATAAAAAAGAAATCCGCTTCAATAGATCTTTACTTGAAGTCCTCTACCCAGATCCTTACTTAAAAGAGCTTAAGCCCATCGTTAAGCGCCATAATTTAGACCCTCTTGTCGTCCTTTCTCTAATTAGACAAGAATCAGTCTTTAATCCACTTGCAAAATCACCTGTTGGTGCCCGTGGCCTGATGCAAATTATGCCCATGACAGCTAAAAGAATTCGTCGCGGGGCCAAAGATAAACATCTTGTCACTCCTCAGACTAACATGGAAATTGGAACGAGTTATTTTAAAGGCCTCATGAAGCGCTATGATGAAAACTTAGTCTATGTTTTAGCGGCTTATAATGCGGGAGAGGGCCGAGTTGATCGATGGAAAGGGACACTCTTTGATTCAGATGAAAGCATCTTAAGGAATATAGAATCTATTCCATTTTTAGAAACTCGAAATTATGTGAAACTCATTTTCAGAAATATCTTTTTCTACAAGTTACTTGAGGGAAACAGAGACCTCTCTGATCCCTCAGATCACAATGTTATCTACAATGTAAAATTAGGTTTTAAGCAGTAGGCCTAAACGTTGAATTTAAAGTGAATGACATCGCCATCTTTCACTTCGTATTCTTTACCTTCCATCCGGAATTTTCCGGCTTCTTTAACTTTTGATTCTGAACCAAGGTTGAAGAGATCATTGCAGTGATAAATTTCTGCTTTGATAAATCCACGCTCAAAATCAGAGTGAATGACACCAGCAGCTTGTGGGGCCTTAGCACCTTTTGGAAACGTCCAAGCACGAACTTCTTTTACACCAGCAGTGAAGTAAGTGTACATGTCGAGCATTTCATAACCAGCTCTGATCATTTTAGAAAGACCAGATTCTTCAATCCCAATATCTTTCAGGAAAGCATCTTTTTCTTCTTTTGATTCAAGGGCAGCAATTTCAGATTCAATTTTTCCACAGATGGTAATAACTTTTGAGCCTTCTTTCGCAGCAATTTCACGAACTTTTTTAACGTGCTCATTTTCTTCTAAAAGATTTCCCTCATCCACATTACAAACATAAAGCATTTTTTTCATCGTAATGAGATGGATATCAGAAATTGCATCAATTTCGTCTGCATCAAGAGCAAGTGAGCGTGCAGGCAAGCCTTCCTCAAGAGTTTTTACCAAACGTTCAAGAATCGGTTTTGAAATTTTTGCTTTTTCCTGAACTTTTTTATCTTGAGACTTAAGATATTTATCGAGTGTTTGAATTCTTTTTGTCACAGATTCAAGATCGGCAAGAGCGAGCTCAATATTGATCACTTCAATATCTGAAACGGGATCCACTTTACCAGCAACGTGGATAATATCATTATCCTCAAAACAACGAACCACGTGACAGATAGCTCCCACCTGGCGGATATGTCCCAAAAATTGGTTACCTAATCCTTCACCTTTTGAAGCGCCCTTTACGAGACCTGCAATATCGACGAATTCAGTAATCGCAGGAATCACTTTTTCTGGGCCCACAATTTTAGCAATTTTTTCTAAGCGGTCATCGGGAACATGAACCACACCAACATTGGGTTCAATCGTACAGAAGGGATAGTTAGCAGCTTCAGCTGGAGCGGAAGTAAGGGCCGAAAAAATAGTTGATTTACCCACATTTGGTAATCCTACAATTCCACAGTTCATACCCATATCCATTCTCCTAGGCTAAAAGATTCTTTTTATTATAAATTCCAACTTTATTTATTCCCTCTACCACACAGGAAAGCATCGGGTCATGTAATTTCTCAAGAAGAAGAGGAAGTTGCACCTGCTCCTCCTTACTAAACGGGCTAAGTACGTAATTTGCAACAGATCCATGGACAGGACGGCCAATTCCTACCCGCATGCGCCCAAACTGATCAGTCCCTAAACATTGAGCTATAGATTTTAAGCCATTATGGCCCGCCAGGCCTCCGCCCATTTTAAAATGGACCTGTCCAAAGGGAATATCGAGCTCATCATGAATGACTAAAATTTTTTCTGGAGAAATTTTAAAAAAGGCAGCCAAGGGTTGAACCGACTCTCCTGAAAGATTCATAAAAGTCTGAGGTTTTACGGCATAGAATTTATGGCCCTTATGAGAAGACTCAGCGTAGAGTCCTTTAAATTTTGATTTCCAATTGGCCCCTTGAAAACTCGGGGTATGATCGAGAAAAAGCCACGCAATATTATGCCTTGTTGTTGCATAGTCTGAACCAGGATTTCCGACGCCAACGACAAGATCAAACATACTAAATGAAGAGTGAACTGACTGAATCGTGATTAAAAGTCCGATGAATCGCTTTGGCCAAAATATCGGCGGTTGAAATCACTTTAATTTTTTCGATTTTCTTTGCTTCTGCACTTAAGGGAATTGTATCTGTCACAATCACCTGCTCAAGCTCTGAGCATTCAGCAATGCGAGTGACTGCAGGATCTGAGAAAACAGGGTGAGTGGCCGCTGCATAGATACGATTAGCGCCATTTTTCTTAAGAGCAATCGCCGCTTGAACAAGAGTTCCTGCGGTGTCGATCATATCATCAATGATAATACAGTCTTTACCTTTAACATCACCAATAACATTCATCGCTTCAGCTACATTAGGACCAATTCTGCGTTTATCAATAAGGGCAAGTTCAGTGGAAAGTTTTTTCGCAAAATGACGAACTCTCTCAACCCCACCAGCATCTGGTGAAATACAAATGAGATTCTCGCGATTAAGGTTCTTTTGGATGTAGTCCAATAAAACTGGAGAAGCGAAAATATTATCAAAGGGAATATTAAAAAATCCCTGAATCTGCCCTGCATGAAGATCCATCGTCACAACTCGAGAAGCCCCGGCCACTGTCAACATATCCGCCACAAGTTTGGCCGTAATAGGAGTTCGCGGAGCTGATTTTCTATCCTGACGAGAATATCCATAATGAGGCATGACAGCAGTAATTGAATTGGCGGAGGCACGTTTGAGAGCATCGATAATAATCAAAAGCTCCATGAGATTTTCATTCACAGGAGCACAAGTAGACTGAAGAACAAAAACATCCGCACCGCGAACATTTTTTTCAATTTCACAGTAGACTTCGCCATTAGCAAAGCGTCTAAGTTGAGGATTTACGAGAGGAACATCTAAAAATTCAGAGATTTTCTTGGAAAGAGTTGGATTTGAGGTACCAGAGACTAGAACGATTCGTCTCACTCAGAACTCCTTAGAGATAAAAGGTGGTAGGGGTGGCAGGGTTCGAACCTGCGTATGGCAGAATCAAAATCTGCTGACTTACCACTTGTCGACACCCCTACAAAGGAACTTTTAAACGTCCAACAAATATAGATTACCCAAAACTTTTTTGCAAGTCATCCCGTTGATCATTTCAAGCTTTTTTATGGATCAGGTCTTTCCACATCCCGAGGGATTTTATAGAGTTTTGTGAAGATATTTTGTTCTAACAGGGAGCTTCCGTGACCGTGACTAGGTTTGCTTTATTTTTATTGTTTATTTTTTCTACTCTAAGCATCAATTCGGCCCAGGCCCTGCCTATCGACTGGTCCGGCGTTTTTGGTGCAGATACCCATCTCATTAATAACACCTGTAAGAGTGAAGGGATTGATACTAAACCAGATCCAAGAGATGGAACACAAGGCATTACTGGGGATTGTAACGCTAGCTTTCAAACTTATGTCTTCAAACTTAATCCTCAAATGATCGTCAATGATGGAGTGACACTTAAAGGTGAATTCTCTACAGGTCATATCCGCGGTGGATTCTCTGGTGATAACTCGGCCAATAACCAAGATGGCTCAGGGAATAATTCATATTTTTTCACCACACCAGCTCAACGCAGTTCTTTGAATGTAAATCAAATGTACATGGAACTTTATGCTGATACGGCCTTGGTTAAAATTGGGCGTATGAGTAAGCACTATGGACTCGGAATTGTTTTTGATGATGGCAATGATCCTTGGGACCGTTTCCTCACTATGTATGACGGGATTGATGCTGAAATGAAAGTGGGGAATTTTAGCCTTATTCCTTATTGGGCAAAAATTTCAAGTTACAGTGAAACATCTACTAAAGCTGAACCAAATGGAAGCTTTGATGTCCGTGAAGCTGGTGTGACGGCGAAGTATGATAATAAGAATCAAGACCTCGTGGTCAGTGTGCTTTATGCCAAGCGCTCGTCGGAAACGAAGAATGCGCTTTATAATTCTGAAGAACCAGACAACGTACCAGCATCTACTTTAAATCGCGGCAAAACTGAAATCACAGTGATTGAGCCTTTTATTTCTAAGAAATGGAATAAACTCAAAGTGGCAGCAGAAGCCTCTCTTCAGTCTGGTGATTATGGAAAAGTTTATGATAATGCCACGACATCAACTCTCTCCTCTCAAGCTTTTATCTTAGATGCGAAATATGAACTCAATCCAAAATGGGAAGTGGGATTTGTCGCTGGTCAAGTGAGTGGGGATGATGGCTCAAGTGACGAATTTGAAGCTTCATACCTTCACCCGAATTTTCATGTAGCTGACTTCATGTTCCGTTATAATTATGCGGCCTTCTCTGAAGGTGGAAAAAGCATCTTTGATGCTTCGATTATGAACACACGTTTTTATAAATTTCACGCCAATTATAAAGCTGATAAATGGACATGGAAATCAGCGCTTATTATCGCCAAGGCCATGGAAACAGCTCAAGGTGGTGGCAAAGGTGCTTACCATCACGAAGAGGGTTATAAATTTACCTCAAATCAATCTCAATCAGACAATCTTGGCTGGGAATTAGATTTTGGATTTGATTACCGTTGGAATCCAAATGTCACGATCTCTGGTTACTATGGTTACTGGAAAGTTGGAGACTACTACTCTTACACCAATGACACGGACACTCTTTCTCTCAGCAACATGCACGGGGGCGGAGTCAAGGCAACTTTAGAATTCTAATCTAAGGGCCCTCGCAAGAGGGCCTTTTTTTTTTACGGTTTGATTTTCTTTTCTATCTTATCCATATCTTGTTGCAAATTCTCAATGACCCCATCTGGCGCACAGACTTTTTGATCACTTTGATCTTTGGGCTGAATTCTAAAAATTCCCTGATTACAATTTTTGGAATTTAAATTGCTCACTTCATCAGCATCTTTAAAAAGCTTTAAGCGATCTCTCCAGGCCCTTGAAGCCTCACAGAAATCCTTCCACTCAAGTCCTTTTTGAGGACATTGTTCATAGGCCCTGTCCTGAATGGGGTAATCAGAATTTTTACTCTTAAAAAGTGTATTGATCTCGGACTCGGCCTTTGAATTAAAAATATAAGCTATAACATTTTCAGTTTTGCGTTTTTTTTCAGGGTCTGGATATTTATTATTTTTTTCAGTCGCCTTCGCGATCCATTGTTTTTTTACGTCAGCGATTTTCGCTAAAACTTTTGTCTGGCAATCTGCTGGAACTGAGCAACCGCTTAAATCTTTCGTGTAATCGATTAAGGGATTAAGCATTTGAATGTATTCTTCTTTAGTGTAATGCCCAAGCATCTTCATTTCTTCAAAAATAAGAAGCTCATTTTTATCAGTTCCTAAAAAACCCTCTTTTATGTTCAGAAGCTCTTGTGAAATGAGTTGAGATTTAACAGCAGAAAAAAACTCATCTCTCTTATAGGCCTCCTCCGATTTTTTGAGATTCGCTTCACAAATCGGATCGACCTTACATAAGAGTCTTTCTTCGTTGAAATTCATCTTCACATCAAGAACCTCAAACCCACCAGGATGATTGGCATTAACTTTAATCGCGGCTTTAAGATTGCCTGCGCTTTTAAGGAACATCACTCCAGGCACATGCTTTGGCATTATATATTGAGCATTATTCTTACATTCGAAAATATTTAACTGTGGAGATGATGTGAAATCTAATTTAAATTGTTCTTTCTCATGTTCTTTTTGAATATTTGCAAAAGCTTCTTTTTCAGTTTTGAGTCCTTTTAATTTTTCTTGAAGTTCTTTTTCAGCATTTTCGAGTGTGAGGAGATCATCGGATATATTTTTTTCTAAGATTTTTATCTCTTTTTCCCAACTAGGAGGCATATTCGAATTATAATCAAGGAAGTCATGAATCTTTTCATATTCTTCTGCATCTTTTTTATCTTGCTCTTTCAAAGTAAAAAAAACACCCTTCGCTAAATTAGATTTTCTTTCATTGGTGAGCTTAATGTAGTTTTTTAATAACTTCGATTCAGCACTTTGCTCAAGATTTTTTAATTTATCTTTTTTGTCCAAAAATTCTTTTAAGAGATTTTCATTTTCTTTCAACTCATTCATTTTTTTTGAAAGATAATCAGTTTTAAGAATATCTTTAACAGAAGAATTTTCGGTTATTAAAGCCTCTATCTTATCTTGTGATTTCTTAAGAACTAAATTCTCTTCTTCTATCAGATTGGGACTTTTGTAATTTTGAATTTCATTCCTGAATTGATTGAGTTCTTTTTCCTTGAGTTCAAGGGCATCTTTTTTGCGTTGAATATCATCCATTCTTTTTTGAAGATCTCCAGAATTGGCGAATAAATTCAAACTGGTTATAACAAGCATTAGCGAAAGAGAGATCTTTTTCATTTTTTCTCAACAAATTAAAAGGCCCTCTTGCGAGGGCCATTTATTATCTATATCCACCACCGTACATATTATAATTTCCATAGGCTTGATAAGGGGTCCCCCAGTAACCTTGTTGCTGTTGCATCCCATAGCCTTGCTGCTGGAATGGGTTGGTCTGGCCACCAAACATACCGGGTTGTTGATAACCTTGGTAATTAAAATTGTAGCCACCTTGTTGCTGCTGTTGGTATGGGTTATAGCTTTGGTTATTGTAACCGTATTGATTACCCATATTTGATCCAAATTGCCCACCAGCATAGAATTGGCCACCAAATCCCTGCTGTTGGTAAGGATTATAGTATTGTTGCTGTTGTTGTTGGTAAGGGTTGTAGTTTTGTTGTTGCTGCTGCTGTTGATAACCCTGGAATTGGAAATCATAGCCTCCTTCACTTGATCTTGGTGTTGGAGATGTGTTGTTATAGGTCACTTCCGGAGCTGGTTCTCCAGTTTGGCCAGCAACATACTCACGCCCTTGTCTTTCAAGTTCGGCATATTGTTTTGCTTTCTGTTCATATTCTAGGGCCCTTTCAGCATCCACTTTATTAAAGTGCTGAAGTTCAGCTTGAAGTTCTTGAATACGTAGTTGTGAATCTTGAATACAACGTTGGGCATTTCTATAGGGTCTATAACAATGTCCACCAGGTTGCATGCGAGCATACTCCCGCTGAATTTCTGCAGTGAAATTTTGAGTTCTCACTTGGATATTCTGTCTCATGCTTGATGCGAGATCATAATAAGTTTGTGCGTAACCTGTAACTTGACCAGTTTTGATTTGGTAATTTTCTTTTTTAACTTCAATTTCAGCTGAGTACGCCATCTTGGAATTGATAGCTCTAGTTTTAGCAACGTCAGGTGTGATGACAACTCCATTTTCAGTTGCGCCTAATCTCGCATGAGCAACGATAAGGGCTTTGATTCCATTTGCTTTTTCAGCATCATCAAAACGACCATCGGCTTCAAGTTTCTGGACTATGGCCGCTGTCACATAAGGAGATTGATTGTACGGCTTAATTTCTTCAATAATTTTTTTCATTTCCTCAAGAAGGGCTTTTCTTTCATCACCCTCAAGTTTTTGAGCCTCTTCATAAAGAGCCGTTGCCTTATCTATTTTGGGTTGAACAATGTATTTTTCAAAATCAGCAATGGCCTTCAAATCATCTTCTGTATATTTTCCATCGGTAATTGCTTTTGAAGCTTTTTTAACCGCTTCTAAAATGAGATTGTCTCGAATCAAATTCAGATCGTCCGCATAACCTTGGTATTTTTGCATAAAATCTGAAATTTTGTCATAATCGCCACAAGATTCTACCGTTTTTCTCTCGAGGGCCATACGATCTTTTTCTTGATCATCTAGTGACCTCACGACAAATCCCTCTGGTAGAATTTTTTCAAAATGCTTACAGCCATCGACTTCGACAAACTTATCATATTTCGCTTTCGCTAATTTTGAAGCAGGTCCACTTGATAAAAAAACCAAGTCACCACTCTCTTTGTAGTCTCCAAATTTTTCATCTAAAGCACCCGGATAAATAGCATCCGCATTGACTTTACCATCTTTAATGACACCAGAGTCTTTCAGGCATTGCTCAAAGCCGGCCATCGTTGGTTTAAAGCTCAGGGACTTAAAGCCCTTAAAAGATTTTCCCTCAACTTGGGCTACTGGATATTCACAAGCATCATTTTGACACTTATCACTTTTTCTAATTCTCGCTTCAATCCAATATGTTTTTTTACCATCTACCACTTTTGTTTCGGAAACCCACTCAATCATTGAAGAACAGTTACTAATCATATCAGGCGACTTTAAACTTAATTGCCCACTTCGAGGATCATGGCCGAGCTCAAGTTTTCCATCTTTCTCTAAAATTAAGCCTGTGACGTAAGCAAGTGGCAGAGAAGCTTGATCTTGTTCCGTACAGCTACCACTCGTTTTGGTTTTTTCGACCTTCGTTACTTCACCATTCTTACTATTATCCTGAGATTGAGAGCTCTTATTTAATTCTTTTTGATAATCCAAAAGAGGCCCAAGCAAATCCTGTGCATAAGTAGGAAGTGCTAAAAGAGAAAGCATAGCGACCGTAAACATTTTCATAAATGCCTCAAAAAGTTGAGTTAACCCACCATCTTTTCGGGCCCAAGGTCATAAAACTTAAGTCTTTACACCATGGTATAAGGGTCAATATCTATCTTATAGGAGACAGAACTCAGGGATTTGTAATTATTTTCAAATGTTTTTAAGAGGTTATGTAATTGTGAGGTTTCACTGGACTTCAGTAAAATTGACCAAGTGAATTGGTTTAATTTCTTTTCAATGGAGGCAGGTCGAGGTCCCAGAAGAATAACTTCAGGGAAATGGGTAGAAATAAGTTGGCGGAACATCGGTCCCACTTGGTCTGACACATGGGAGATAAGTTTATCCTGAAAACGTGAAGTGAAATGAATCATGGCCAATCTTTTAAAAGGAGGGCAATCACACAATTCCCTCATTTTAATTTCATCTTCATAGAACCCATCAAATTCATGGGCCTTCACAATTTGAAAAACTCTATTATCTGGATTGAGAGTCTGAATCAAAACTTTCCCATCTTGGGAATATCGTCCTGCTCTACCAGCAACCTGAGTCAATGTTTGATAAACTCTTTCCGACGATCTGAAGTCTGGAAAATTCAATTGGCTATCAATTCCCAGAATGAGAACGAGTTTCACGCGTTCAAAATTATGGCCCTTGGAAAGCATTTGAGTTCCAACCATGATATCCACTTCACCTTGATGGAATTCATCTAGGCGATTTTCTAACTGAGTAAATGTTTTAATCTCTTCACGATCAAAGCGCTCTATTCTTGCTTCGGGAAAATATTCCTTCAAAACATCTTGAACTTTTTCAGTGCCAAAGCCTTTATGAATAAGGGTTAAGCAAGCACATTGAGGGCACTGGGAAGGAAGAACATCTTTATAGTCACAATGATTGCAGGCAAGAATATTTTTTAATCTAAAATAACGCAAACTCACTGAACAATTCGGACAACTGAATTGATGTCCACAAGAGCGGCATTGGATGTAATTGGCAAAACCCAATCTGTTAACAAAAACGAGGACTTGTTCTTTACGTGAGAGCGCCATCGATATGGCTTCAATAGCTCGCGGAACTAAAGGCCAATGATTTTGAGAGCCCTCAGACTTTTCACGAGCATCAATCAATTCAACCTGAGGGAGAAAAGCTTCTCCAGCACGCTCTTTTAACTGATGTAAATTATTTTTCTGGGCTTCGGAATGAAAAGTATAATAGGTTTCTAAACTTGGTGTCGCGGAGCCCATGACGATGGGAATATTTAAAAGCTGAGCTTTTTTGGAAGCCACATCGCGAGCATTATAAGGGCATCTATCATCTTGCTTAAATGATGTATCATGCTCTTCATCTATGACAATTAGACCTAAGTTCTTAAGAGGTATAAAAACTGAACTTCTGACTCCTAAGATAAGATAGGGTTCAGTGGCCTCTCGGGCGACTTTCCAGATTTGATATTTTTGAGAATCTGAAAGCTCCGAATGATAACTTAGGATTTTCGCCTTAATGTATTTTGAAAAGGTTGAAGTAAACTGAGGTGTTAAATTAATTTCTGGTAGTAAAAATAAGACACTTTTACCGGCATCAAGAGTTTCTTTGATAAGATCCAGGTAAATGGCAGTCTTACCACTTCCCGTGACTCCATGAACAAGATTGCGTGAAAACTTTCCTAGCCCTCGACGAATCTCTTCCACTGTTGAACGTTGCTTCAGATTTAATTGAAATTCTAAATCCTTACCTTCCCCTATTTCTAAATCTAAAGGACGAGGCCTCTTAAGTTGATGAGGCAAGCAATCAAAAATCAATTGTCCTAAACTATAGTGATAATAATTGGACATCCATTCAAAGAGTTGCAATTCACTTTCGTTAAGTTTTTCTGAGGTCAGTTGAGAGATGGCTTTTATTTTATCCTGAGGAGTAATTCGATATTCTTCTGATGAGGATTCATCAGTTGAAACTACACATCCAAACTCTTTTCTCTTACCGAGTGGAACTTCAACAATTTGACCACGCTGAATTTCACCTTCATAAAAATAAAGTAATCCGGATTTTTTCAGCGGGAAATTAACTGCAACTCGAGCAACTTTCATTATAAAAGAAATGGTGGACGAGGCTCTAAGGCATTCTTACCCTTCAGTATCGAATCCCATTTTTTTAAGCGTCCTATCAAATCAGCTTCTTTCTCAAGATAGTGCTTCATATTCATAATTTCAACTTGGTAAGTCTCACCTTTAAAATCTTTTACGATCAGACTACGAGGCATACGATGAGTTCCATTCGCGAGCCAATACTCTTTACAATGGATTTCAAACTCACCAAGAGTTGATTTAAATTTTATACGCGTAATATCTCTTTCTTTTTGTGATACAATGGCTTCAAAGCCTGAGGCACTGATAAGCCAGCCCATTTGCCCCTCTTCACTTATTAATGAAACCATTTTTTGATCTACATACATGGGCTCATTCATGACTGCTTCAATTTTTTCTCTTAAAGCAGCGTCTGCAGGCTTAAGAGGATTAGGCATACTTCTCTTATTTGTCCGGTCTTTATTAATAGCAATCAGGTACTGCTTGTAGCTTGCGAGATATTCTACTTTTTGACGATTGATGATCTCATTATTGAGTTTAACCGGGACATTCAGAGTTTTGAGATAATTAATGAGAAAGACACCATCATTAAAAATCATAGATCTTAACATACCAAAGAAAAGACCTTTTTCCGCTTCTTCTCCTCCGGCTTTAAGGGCATGAGCTGAAAAATTTGAATAGAACTGCCTATCAATCAGTGCAGAATCACCGAAAGAATTATTGGCAAATCTGGCCTGGGCCACTTTCATCAAATCAGATGAAACTTTTGTGAAATAGAGCTTAAAGAAGTCCTCGTTTTTTTGATCAACAAATAAACCTGAATCTTTACTATCGCCTTGCGAAGCCCCTATTTTTTTTATCTCAAGAGTTAAGGCGACACCATTGGCGGTGACATCAGGATTTGATCCATGCCTTAAAAGTGATTCCACTGTGGGTACGTAGGCATTTGAATTAAAGCTAATAAGAGTGAGCAGAACTAAAAAAAATTTCATAACGATATTCCGTATTTTTTTATTCTATATTGAAGTGAAGTAATAAATTTTTCTCTCGTTTCAGGATCTTTAAGAGCAAAATCAATCGTTGCATCCAAGTAACCGTGGATATTCCCAGTATCAAATCGTTCGCCTTCAAACTGATAGGCAAATACATTTTTTTGCTGGCAAAGAACATTGATTGCATCCGTTAATTGATATTCATTGCCCGCTCCACGAGGAATTTTTTCTAATATTTCAAAAATTTCAGGTGTAAGAATATATCTTCCAGGCGTCGCAAGATTTGTGGGAGCCTCATGAGGCTTTGGCTTTTCAACCATTCCATTCATTTTCAATGTTTTTGGATTGATTCTTTCGCCTTTAACGATTCCATATTTAGAAGTGTCTTCTTGAGGCACTTCCATGACACCAATGACGGCCGCCCCTTGATTTGAAAGTGACACATCCATTAGTTGCTTTATTGCAGGTTGGTGATTAATCACAATATCATCCCCTAAAAGGACGGCAAATGGTTCATGACCAATCATACTCTTGGCCATTAAAACGGCATGCCCAAGTCCTAGTTGTTCTTTTTGGCGAACAGCGGTCACATCGACCATTGACCCAATTTTTTTAATCAGCTCAAGTTCTTTCGTTTTGTTATTTCTTTCTAAAAACGCCTCTAGCTCTTGATTACGATCAAAGTAATCTTCAACAGAAAACTTTCCGGAAGACGTCACAAAGATGATTTGTTCTATCCCTGCATCAACTGCTTCCTGAACCACATAATGAATCATAGGAACATTGATAATTGGGATGATTTCTTTTGCAATTTCTTTTGTGGCCGGTAAAAATCTTGTCCCTTTACCCGCGATAGGAATAATTGCCTTTTTAATTTTCATAATTCCTCTTGTATTAGAAAAAAAATTTCTCTACATTTTTTGATATGAATAAGATTATTATTTTAGCTTTTCTCCTCTTATTGGGCCAGACATCATGGGCCCAAATCAGAGATTTTCAAACCTCGAGACTTAACTCAGCGGCCGGGACCGGAGCAGCTAGCATCCTTTGTACCGAAGCAGCTCTCTTAAATCCAGCCTCTTGTGCTTTTTTTTCTGGCTCAACGCTATCTTATCAATCTTATTCAACCTCGCTGCGAAACGAGAGCGAGGAGCGAAAAAATCTTAACGATGATTTTCCTCGCAGCAATCGCTCTCAGGGTTTTTTTGTATCTGACAATGATGGTCCACTTAAGGGTGGCTTTGCTTATCTGACTCAACATGAAAATGACTATGACCGAAAACAACTTATTGGTCATACGGCCGCTACCGTAGGCTCCCAAGCTGCTTTTGGTGTGAGTTATAAATACTTGACCGATACTCTCCCCGCAGGCACCCGTCAGCGTCATCGTATTAATCATGTGATGAATTTGGGTATGACTTACATTATTGATAATGATTCAACATTAGGATTGGTTTTGAATGATCCGACCCTTACAACTTCTGGTGAGGAGCGGCTTATCGGTGGTTTTCAATATTCACTCGCTTCACGGCTAACACTATTGGCCGACATTGGTACTAAATTTACTCAAGACGTAAAAGAAAAGCACCTTTGGAGGGCAGCCGCCCAACTTCAACTATTTGATGATTTCTTTTTTAGAGTGGGCCAATTTCATGACCATATCAGGGGAGAAAAGGGTCACGGTTGGGGCGTAAGTTGGATTGGTCCCCGTTTGGGTGTTGAATTTGCTCAAAAAATTTCTGATCAATTTAGAAAAGAAGGCTACCTGTACAAAGATGAAGGATTAATCGATACATCTTTGTCGGCCATCATTAAATTCTAAAATTTAAGCTTATAATTCCGATAACTTTTTATGGCTTCCTTATCAAAGCAAAAAAAAGTCACGCGAGATGAGCGGGAGAAAATTCTCCGGCTTAAGCATAAATATGAGAATCGTATCACTGTCGCTAAACACGGAAAAGAATGTTTGGACGCTGGCGACTATGGAAATGCCTTAAAAAAATTTATTGATTATTTTTTGATCTTAGTAGAACTCAAAGAGGTCAAAGATATTTATGAACTTAAAGTTCATATGTTCGATCCCAAAAAAGATCTCACTGAATTACTTATGATTAGTCATATCTTTTTTGAAATGGCACGAATGTATGATGCAGTACCAAAGTTTCAAGAAGATTCTAAAAAATGCCTCGACCAATTTGTCCATTTCTCGGCCAATCAACCCTACCAAGTTGTAAACTCAGAGATGGTTAGAAAATATTTAAAAAAATCTGTTTTCAAAAATCCTGATTTTTTCAGAGGCGCCTATCAGCAAATTTTTGTTCAATCAAAAAAATGTTACATTGTGACTTTTTGCTATGGTGATAAACATCCCCTCACTCAAGACTTTAGGGAGTTTAAAGATTTTCTTTTGAGCTCTTATTTAGGTCAACAATTTGTCCAACACTATTATCGATTTTCATCTCAAATCGTTGTTCGATATGAAAATCATATTGGTTTTAAGTTCCTAACAAATGTTTTTATCAAACCATGTTTAGTCTTATTTTCAAAAACCCTTTTAAGGGCGATAATTAAAAAATGAATATTTTGTCGAGTTTAATAGTAAAAGAATGGTTCAAAAGCCTTTTCGGAGCGCTTATTGTCCTCTTTTTACTCATCACAACGACAGATCTCATTAATGGTTTTCTCCAGGGTAAAGAGGCCAGTAGAGTCTTACTTGAATATTCTTTTAAGATGCCTGACCTCATGGGCAAGATGATGCCCATCTGTTGTTTAGTTGCGACCTTATTCTCACTTAATCGCCTTAAATCCCATGCAGAACTGATTTCTATTTTGGCCGCAGGATATTCTTATTTACGAATTTATTTATTAATTGGCACTTGTGCACTCATGATGGTCACCGTGCAATTTCTTAATTTAGGATTTCTTGAGCCTCTGGCCAATTCTTATAAGCGACAAGAAATTACTAAGAGTCAAAAATCAGAAGGTCGCTACCTTACACGCAGCTCCCTTGAAGGGGGAAAGTTTTGGTATAAATCACAAAATTATTTTGCTTCTTTTAGTTTTTTCGATCGAAAAAATCTCACGTTGAAAGATTTTGAAATTTACTATTTTAGCCCAGATCACAAAAGTAAGCGCATTATAAAATCAAAGGGAGCGCAGTATCTGAGTGATAAAAATTGGCGACTTAGTAATGTAAAAGAACTCTCCGAGCTGAATGAAGGACTTTTTCCAACTGAAACAACTAAAGAATTTATTAACCTCGCCCTGCTTGAAGTGCCTGAGGATTTTGGTGAATTTGAATCTGACTTAACAACTCTCACTTTCTTCAAATTAAATCAATTTGTTCAAAGATTATCTAAAACCGGAATTAATGTGAGTGAGTATCAGATTATTCTGATGAATAAAATTTTTCTCAGTTTCATCTGTCTTGTTTTTGCGCTTCTCCCAGTTTCCACAATCTTTAATCCAAATCGGCGTTCGGACTCATTTGGGAAAAGTGTTGTGCAAACACTACTCATTACGGTTAGTTTTTGGGTCCTTTATAGTTCGGCCGTTGCCTTTGGAAATTCCGGAACTCTACCTCCTTGGCTTGCGACTGGAATTGTCCCCTTTTCTTTCTTTGGTTTCGTCGTTTTAACTTACTTTCGTCATCGAAAACTCTCAATTTAATTTCACTCTTTCTTGTGCTATAAAATCAGCATGAATTTAGAAAATTATGAACTCCATGGAAAATCGTTAGACATTTTAACTTATCCTGAGCCTGTATTGTCTCAGGTGGCAAAAGCTGTGACAGTTTTTGATAAGAATCTCGAAGAGTTAGTGAAGAACATGCTTTTTACCATGTATCATGCCCCAGGGATTGGACTCGCCGCGCCTCAAGTTGGTGAAGGCATTAGACTTTTTGTGCTTGATGTTGATTATGAGAGAGAAACTGTCACCGCTGCCTCTGGAAAAGAAGAAGTGCGGCTTTCAGGCTTTCGGCCCATGGTTTTTATTAATCCAGTCATCACTGGAAAAAATGGTTCAACGACTTATGAAGAAGGGTGCCTTTCTGTGCCTGGAGTTTATGAGGAAGTTAAGCGCCACAAATCAGTTCATGTGAAATACCAAGACTTACAAGGAAATTTTCATGAATTAGATGCAGGAGATATGTTAGCGATCTGCATTCAACATGAAAATGACCACCTTGATGGAGTTGTTTTTATTGAAAGGCTTAGTAATTTAAAAAAGAATTTTTATAAGAAAAAGATGATCAAAGAGAAGGTTAAATGAAAAAATTCAAAATAGCCTTCTGTGGGACGCCTGATTTTTCAGTTCCTACTCTTGATCTACTGGCCAATCATCCCCACGTAGACCTGCGTATTGTTATTTCCATGCCTGACCGGCCGGCGGGAAGAGGTATGGAGCTTAAGTCTCCCGAGGTGATTGAGTACGCCAAAAATAAAAAAATCCCTTTCTTTCAAACTGAAAATATAAATCGTGAGCCTGAATTTTTAACTAAACTCAAAAATGAAGATTTAGATTTTATTGTTGTTTTAGCTTTCGCTCAATTTCTAGGTTCAGATATGCTTAATATCGCCAAGCTAGGGTGCTTTAATATCCACACCTCTGTCTTACCTAAGTACCGAGGTGCTGCTCCCATTCAATATGCTCTTCTCCATGGCGATCATGAAACAGGTGTATCCATTCAAAAAATGGTTAAGAAAATGGATGCCGGTGACCTCGTTCATTTTCATACAGTTCAAATCGCTCCAACTGAAAATGGTGGTCAGCTTTATACAAGACTAAAATATCAAGCTGCTTTAGCGATGAATGATTTCTTAACAAAAATCATTTCTCAAAAAATTACCTACACACCCCAAGATGATTCTCAAGTCAGTTTTGCTCCGACTCTTAAAAAGGAAGATGGGCTTTTAAAATTTAAATCTAAAACCGTAAATGAAATCCTCAATCTTATCCGCGCCCTTGATCCTTGGCCCGGAACATATTGCTTCCTCAATGGCAAACGCCTTAAGGTCCTTCTCGCAGAGCCTTATCATCATAAAATTTCTCCCGGCATGGCGAAAAATGATATGGGAAGCCTTATCGTTGGATGCCTAGATGGAAGTCTAAGACTTTGTGATATTCAGCTTGAGGGAAAAAAACCTTGTTCAGATAAAGAACTTCTGAATGGCTTAAAATCTGAAATTAATATTTCTGAAAATTAGGAATCATTTATGTCTATCATCATCTCGCCAAGCCTTCTCTCAGTAGATTTTCTTGAACTCAAAATTGAATTAGAAAGACTTAATCAAGTCGATGATCTCTGGCTCCACCTTGATGTAATGGACTCACATTTTGTACCCAATCTCACTTTTGGAGAGCCCGTCCTGAATAAAATTAAAACGGTAAGCAAGCATAAACTAGATGCTCACTTCATGGTGACCAATCCAGATTTTTTTATTGAGAATTTTAAAAATGTTGGTCTCCACAATTTCACTTTCCACTGGGAAGCGGTCACTCATCATGATCGGCTCATCCAAAAAATAAAAGAATTTTATCCATCCGTTGGTATCTCATTAAATCCTTCAACTCCACTATCTGCGGTCCCTCACTACATCTGGAGCAAGGTTGATCTCGTTCTCCTTATGAGTGTTAATCCAGGTTTTGGTGGACAAAAATTTATTCCAGAAATTGTAGATAAAGTGATTGAGCTCGATCAGATTCGTCACGCCAATCAATTTAATTTTCAGATTCAAGTGGATGGTGGCATCAATGAACAAAATGCGGGCTACCTTATCCAGGCCGGCGCTAATAATCTCGTTGCTGGATCATTTATCTTTTCTGAACCAAATAAAAACTATTCTGAACGCATTCAAAAAATTCGCTAAGGCTTAATATGACTAAAATTTTTCATCTTAATGGGAATAATCTTTCAATCCACGATGTGGCCTACATCGCACGTGCAAAAGCTGGAGACATTCAACTTATTATTGATCCTCACGCGCTTGAAAAAATGAAAAAATCTCGTCAAGTCGTTCTCGACATCGTGAAGAAAGGAAAACCAGTTTACGGTATTAATACTGGATTTGGTGCACTCGCTTCAAAACAAATAGCTGAAGAAGATCTTGCCCAACTTCAATATAATCTTATTCGTTCACACTGTACGGGAGTCGGTAAGCCTTTTTCACGAGAGATTACTCGGGCCATCATGCTTGTTCGTGCTAATTGTCTTATCCAAGGATTTTCTGGTGTCAGTCCAGAGACCATTGAACTCCTGCTTGATTTCATCAATTTCAATATTAACCCTGTTATACCTGAAAAAGGATCGGTTGGAGCTTCCGGGGATCTTGCCCCTCTTTCACATATTGCTCTGGCCCTTATTGGTGAAGGTGAAGTTGATTATCAGGGTAAAATTATTAAGTCTGATTTTGCACTTCATCAGATTGGAAAAACACCGGCAGCCTTGGGCCCTAAAGATGGTCTTGCTCTCATCAACGGAACTTCAGTGATGCTAGCTCTTGGGTGTCTTGCCTTCGTAGACACTGAAAGAATTATGAAGCAAGCTGATATTGTCGCTTGTCTCACTTTGGATGCTGTTCGCGGAACGGCCAGTGCCTTTGATTTAAGAATATCTCAGCTTAAACCACAACCTGGACAAGTTGATGTATCTCATAATCTTCTCAAAATTATCTCTGGTTCTGAAATCATTCACTCCCATAAAGAGGATGGTAAAGTTCAAGACCCTTATTCCCTAAGATGTATTCCTCAAGTTCATGGGGCCTGCCGACAGACTTTACGTCATGCCCATGAAGTTTTAGATACCGAATTAAATTCTGTGACAGATAATCCCCTCGTTTTTGCTGACACTGGCGATGTGATCTCAGGAGGAAATTTTCATGGAGAAGCTCTGGCACTCTGTATGGATTATCTCGCCATGGGATTATCTGAAATATGCAACATAGCTGAGAGACGTGTTGAAAAAATGATGAATCCCCATTTTTCAGATTTGCCAGCTTTTCTCACGGCAAACTCTGGTCTTAATTCAGGCCTCATGATTGCTCATGTAACCATGGCTGCCTTAGCGTCTGAAAATAAATATCTCTGCCATCCAGCTTCAGTAGATTCAATTCCTACTTCCACTGACAAAGAAGACCATGTTTCGATGGGGGTAACTGCCGGCCGAAAATTGCATGAAGTGGTCTCCAACGTTCAACATGGATTAGCGATTGAACTTCTTTGCAACACTCAAGGACTAGAGTTCTTAAGACCTTTGAAAACGTCACCGGCCTTAGAAAAAGTTTACACATTAGTGAGAAAGCACGTTTCACCAATTGGCGAAGATCGTATTTTTCATAAAGATATCGATAATCTTACTCGCCTTATTCAAAACGATGAAATTATTAAAGAAGTTGAATCTCTTACAGGAGCCTTAAAATGAGCCAAATACCTCTTCCCCCAACAGGTTCAGAATTAACATGTAAAGGCTGGCATCAAGAAGCCGCCCTTCGTTGTTTACTAAATAATTTGCACCCAGAAGTCGCTGAAGATAGGGATAATCTTATTGTCTACGGTGGAAATGGACAGGCAGCCAGAAATCCCAAGGCCCTAGCGGATTTAATTGCTGCCCTTAAAAATCTAGAAAATAATGAAACTCTTATCGTTCAATCGGGAAAGCCAGTAGCTGTTTTTCCCTCAAATCCTCAAGGGCCTAGAGTTTTGATTGCGAACTCAAATCTTGTTCCTAAGTGGGCCACATGGGATCATTTTAATAAATTAAAAGATGAAGGTCTTATGATGTACGGTCAGATGACCGCTGGATCATGGATCTACATAGGATCTCAAGGAATTCTTCAGGGCACTTATGAAACCTTTATGGCCGCGGCCAGAAAACATTACGGTGAGCAGGCAACACTAAAAGGCAAACTCGTCCTGACTGCCGGTATTGGCGGTATGGGTGGAGCCCAACCTTTAGCTGTTAAAATGGCCGAAGGTGTTTGTCTTTGTTGTGATGTGGATAGGACAAGAATTGAAAAAAGACTAAAAACTAAATATCTCGATGTACTGGCCAATACTTTTGAAGAAGCTCTTGAAATTTCCCTCAATGCAAAAAATAAGGGAGAGGCCCTTTCAGTGGGCGTTGTCGGTAATGCGGTTGATTTCTTTGAGTTCGTTCTAGATAAAGGCATCGTGCCTGATTTAGTAACGGATCAAACATCTGCCCATGATCCTCTAAACGGTTATGTACCTGCAGGAATGAATTTTGAAGAGGCCATGGAATTAAAACATAAGGATCCATCTAAGTATGCTGAGTATGCATACGAATCAATGGGTCAACATGTTCGAGTCATGGTTGCCTTCAAAAAGAAAGGTTCTCATGTTTTTGATTATGGTAACAATCTTCGAGCTGGTGCTCAAAAAGTTGGGGTAAAGGACGCCTTTAGTTTCCCAGGATTTGTACCGGCGTATATAAGACCTCTGTTTTGTGAAGGTTCAGGCCCTTTCAGATGGATTGCTTTATCTGGAGATCCTGACGATATCAGAGTTACAGATGAAGCCCTTAAGAAATTATTTCCTGAAAATAAATCAATGATTAACTGGCTTGATAAAGCTTCAAGCATGATCCAATTCCAAGGACTTCCAGCGAGAATCTGTTGGTTAAAATATGGTGACAGAGAAAAAGCAGCACTCCTTTTTAATCAACTCGTTCGCGAGAAAAAAGTTAAAGCTCCCATCGTTATTGGCCGTGATCATTTAGATTGTGGCTCAGTGGCCTCTCCTAATCGAGAAACTGAAAGTATGAAAGATGGATCTGATGCTGTTTCTGACTGGCCACTTTTAAATGCCATGATCAATATTAATAATGGCGCGAGCTGGATTTCACTTCACCATGGTGGTGGTGTCGGAATGGGATTCTCACAACATTCGGGCATGGTGATTGTTTGTGATGGAACACAGGAGATGGATGTCCGATTATCTCGTGTGCTAAATTCTGACTCTGGCATGGGGATCGTGAGACATGCGGATGCTGGCTACGATATTTCTCTTAATATTGCCAAACAACCAGAAACTAAAATTAAGTTTCCCTCAATTTAGAAATTTATGAAAGTTTATCGGCACCTCTCACAACTCGTTACACTCCAATCCGCTCACACCAAAGATGGACGTTATCTAGTTCCACAGGATTTGAGTGTGATTGAAGATGGTGCCGTGGTCTTTGATGATGATATTATTCATTGGGTTGGTGAAACCTCAAACTTGCCACAAGGATTTCAAGGTCTCCCTTCAGAAAACCTAAGGGGGCATGTCCTTGTTCCAGAAATAATTGATTCCCATACCCATGCGGTTTTTGGTGGTGATCGTGCGAGTGAGTACGCAGACAGACTTAACGGTCTCAGTTATGAAGACATTGCTAAACGCGGTGGTGGAATTCTTTTTACCATGAGTGAAACTCATAAACTTTCAAAGTCTGAACTTTTTGAACTTGCTCGTAAACGACTTGAAAAAATCTTCAGTTATGGTGTTGGTACTGTCGAGGTTAAATCTGGCTATGGTTTAACTTATGAGAAAGAAAAAGAACTAAGTGAAATTATATATGAACTAAAAATTCATTTTTCACCAAAATTTCGAATTTTTAACACCTATCTTGCTGCCCACGACATACCTAAGAATTTTAAAAATTCAAAAGCTTATCTAGAACAAGTTGTTTTACCACTTATGAAAGAACTGAGTGAAAAAAAGATTATCGATGCGGTAGATATTTTCCATGAAAAAAATTACTTCTCTTCTGATGATGTGAGGAAATTATTTACAGCGGCCAAGAGTCTAAACCTTCCTTGCAAGATTCATGCAGACGAATTGAATGATAATCAAGGTGCTGAAATCGCCTGCGAATTTGGCGCACTTTCGGCCGATCATTTGCTAAAAATTTCAAAACCTGGTATCTCAAAACTTGCGAAGACCAACACCGTTGCAACTCTCCTACCTGGTACTGCTTTTTTTCTAGGAAAACCACTAGCACCGGCCCGCGAAATGCTAGACTCAGGAGTTAAAGTTGCCCTGGCTTCTGATTTTAATCCTGGCTCATGTCATGTTGATAATTTAATACTTATTGCCTCAATATCGGCTGCTGCTCTTAAATTGAATCAGGCCGAACTTTGGGCCGCTATAAGTTTAAATGCAGCTGCTGCTCTAGGGCTTAAAAATCAAGGGGTGATTGCAAAAGGTATGGCATCAAGATTTAGTCTTTTTAAAGCACCAAGCCTCGCCCACATCACTTATAACTGGGGTAAAAATCTTTCGGTTAGTTTGATTTAAGTTCAGCCTCGATGATTTTTAAAAAATTCTTATCCATAAAATTATGAATTTTTTTACTCACGAAAATGACTTTGCCTTTAAAGAATAAAATAGAAACAGGGTATGTGGAGATTAAAAATTTATTTGAGATGAGGCTATTTGCATCACTGGCCGACTCAAAATTAAGTTTATATTTAGTCTCAACTTTTTTAATTTCTTCTAGAATCTTTTCCTCATCCCCATTAATGCCAATAACTTTTACTTGGTTTTTATAACGGTCCTGGAATTGCACTAAACTCGGAAATTCTTTCAAGCAAGGTAAACACCAAGATGCCCAGAAATTAAGCAGAATAAGGGGCTCTTTTTGATTCTTGAGTTCTATTGTCGTACTTTTAGTTGTCGTTAATTTAAGCCCTTGGAACGCTTGCTCGTAAACGGAGTATTTTTGTTTATCTTCACTGACCTGTTCGGCGTTAAGATGGAAAGTGTCCCAAAGAATTTGAGTGGAAAGAAAGCCACTAAAAGCGATAATAAAGATAAGAAAAGGAATAAACTTTTTGAAAGGAAGCTGGATCTTCATGACCTGCATTCTACCCTAAGTAAGAAACATTATGAAGCATTGGAAGAGATTACCTCATAAGATTCGTAGGTCCATTAAACGTTTGAATCAACGCGGACAATCGTTGGTTGAGTTTGTCCTTCTCCTGGCCGTTATCTCCATGCTTTCCTACGGATTTGTCTCCGTCATGAACCGTAATATCGGTAATTATTGGCAATATGCCGTTAATCTCATCATTAACGACAAACCAGGTGTGCAAACCGCAACTCTAGATTAATTTTTTTATCTTTAAGATGAACCAAGGATGATTCATGAATTATTTACTCGCCATTGATCAAGGAACGACTGGCTCAACTTCACTTTTAATTGATGCTAAGTCACTCCGTATTTTAGATAAAGAAAAAATCGATTACCGACAAATCTATCCTCAACCAGGTTGGGTTGAACATGACCTCAATGATATCTGGGCTTCAGTTAAGGCCTCAGTACTCTCTATTGTCTCTAGGCAAAATATTTCTGCTAAAGATATTTTAGCAATTGGGATTACAAACCAAAGAGAAACCACCTGTGCCTATAATAAAAAAGGTGAACCACTCGCCAACGCTATTGTCTGGCAAGATCGACGGACATTTAATTTTTGTGAAGATAAAAAGGCCAGTTATGGGCCATATAAAACACGAACAGGGCTGCCTCTAGATCCTTATTTTTCTGCCTCTAAGATGAGATGGCTTCTCGATCATGTTCCTGCTGTTAAAACTGCTGCAGATAAAAAAGATTTGAACTTATCTACGGTTGATACTTTTCTCCTTTATAAGCTTACTCAAGGTAAAAGCTTTGCGACCGAGCCTTCTAATGCCTCTCGAACCATGCTCATGGGACTTGAAACATTTCAATGGGATGATGAGCTCATTAATTTTTTTGGTCTTTCAAAAGATTTTTTACCAGAAATAAAAGAGTCCTTTAGCCATTTCGGCACAACACTGGGCTGTGATTTTTTACCAGATGGAATACCTATTCTTTCCATTCTTGGTGATCAACAAGCAGCACTTTTTGGACAAACCTGTGTTCGACCTGGAGATTTAAAGTGCACTTATGGAACAGGTGCTTTTTTACTTCTCAACACTGGGGAATCTATTATTCACTCCCGTCAGGGTCTTTTGACCACAGCTGCTTTTTATCATGCTGGAAAAAAAATATATGCCCTTGAAGGAGCTGCTTATATCGCAGGTGCGGCCGTTCAGTGGCTCCGAGATAATTTGAACATGATCCATCAATCACCAGAGGTAGAAACACTAGCGAGAGAAGTTCACGACCTCAATCAAATGCGGGATGTCCTCTTTATGCCATTTTTTACGGGTATCGGAACTCCCTACTGGAATTCAGAGGCCAAAGCGGCCATTGTAGGATTAACAAGAGGAACGAGTAAGTCTCATATTGCCCGCGCCTGTCTCGAAGGTATTGCACTTTCAGTCAATGATTCTGTAGAAAGCTTTAAGAAAGATTTCTCGAAGCTTAATGACATAAGAGTTGATGGTGGTGCCGCTGCTAATAATTTACTGCTTCAGATCCAATCGAATTTTTCTGAAAATAAAATTTTAAGACCACAAGTCATCGATACAACAGCTTTCGGTGTAGCCTTAGGTGCACTCATTGGAAAAAAAGAAGTTGAAATCCAAGATTTACATAAGCTTTGGAAACTTGAAAAAGAATTTAACCCAGAAAAAAACAACTACTTTTCTGATAAAAAAAATCTTTGGAATAAAACGATTCAAAGAATGTTTTTATGATTTTTTAAAAAGAAGTGCATTAAGCTCACTGGCCTTTGTAATCCCAGTGAGCTCAATTTTATATTTTCCCTTAAAATCTTCCGCCGCCCGCTTAGAAGTAATCACTCTCTTATAATTCATTTGAGAGATTTCTTTGAGCCGCATTTCCATCATGGGCACTGATCTTACTTCTCCCGTGAGACCTACTTCCCCAAGAAAAATGGTATCTCCTGGGATAGCCTTTCCATGATATGAACTCAAGAGTGATGCAATAACCGAAAGATCATTTTCTCGCGTGCTTAACTTTATCCCACCGACGACGTTCACATAAATATCATTATACGAAAGTGGTATCCCCAAATATTTATCAATAACAGCAACCAATAGGGCCACCCGATTTGAATCTAAACCTTGTGTTGTTCTTCTGCCCACGGCGAATTTATTTTCAACCACCAAGGCCTGAATCTCGACAAATAAGGATCGGCTCCCTTCAAGTATACAAGTTAGAGAACGTCCATAGGATCCTGGTAGTGATTGATCTAAAAAATATTGTGAAGGATTTTTAATTTCTAAAAGACCACTTTCTTGCATCTCAAAAATACCAACCTCGTTGGTATTTCCAAATCTATTCTTCATGACTCTTAACATTCTATATTGGCCAAATTGATCTCCTTCGAAATAAATGACGGTATCAACCATGTGTTCTAGGATTTTTGGTCCAGCAATTTGGCCTTCTTTGGTCACATGACCAATGATAAAGCAGGTGAGATTAAAAGCCTTGGCATAGTTCATTAATTCATAGGTAACTTCTCTAATTTGAGAGAGAGTCCCTGCAGCTGATTCGATTTGACTTGAATGTGTGGTTTGAATTGAATCTAAAACAAGAAACTTTGGTTTTAAAATTTTGACTTGTTCAATTATTTTTTGCCAATTGGTTTCATGATAAATGTAAAAACTAGAATTCTCCACACCTAGCCGCTTTGAGCGGCCGGCCACCTGAGATTCAGATTCTTCACCACTAACATAGAGGATTTTTTCATCTGAATATGTCTTGAGTAATTTTCCACAGACTTCCATCAGTAAAGTTGATTTACCTATTCCTGGCTCTCCGCCAATGAGTGTTAGTGAACCAATCGTGACTCCGCCGCCCATAACTCGATCAAATTCTCCAATACTTGTTTGGTAACGATCAACTCTCTCCATTTCGACTTCATTAATTGTCTTAGGACGACTTTCCTTACCATGAATTGATTTTGCAGCAGCAACCTTAGAAGGTTTGACAAATTCTTCTTCCGTAAATGAATTCCAGTTCTGACAATCAGGACACTTCCCAAGCCACTTAGGGGATTGGTGACCACATTCTTGGCAAGTAAAAACCGTTTTAATTTTCGCCATTTTATTCTCCGATCATGGATAAAAGTTCATTTTCCGTCATTATCGGAATTCCAAGATCCTTGGCCTTAGTAAACTTGCTCGAGCTACTCTCTATTTCATTTGTGATAAGGTAATTAGTATTTTTCGAAACTGAACTCACCATAATGCCACCGTTTTTCTTAATTATTTTTTCAAACTCGTTTCGTGGCATGGTCAATTCCCCAGTGATACAGAACTTCATATTTTTTAAGGGCCCCTCACCACTGATAAGTTCATCACTCTTGACCTCAACACCAAGTTGAATAAGATTAGAAATCATCTTCTTCTTTTTAAAGAGAGACTCAATAAAAGCTTGAGATGACTTATCAGCAAATCCATCAATATTTTTTAATTTCTCAACATCTAACGACAATATTTTTTCTAGACTATTAAATCCATGGGAAATAATCTTTTCGGTTTTGGCAGCCGAAACTCCTTCCAGTCCTATGGCAGATATAAATTGAATAAGATTTTGTTGCTTCGTTTTTTGTATATTTTCATAGATTTTCGTGGCGAGTTTATCTTTGACCTTATCAAGTTTAAGTAAGGTTTCTATATTAATCTTATAGAGATCTTCAATATTTGAAATGATTCCCCTATTGATCATCTCATCAAGTCTTTTGTCAGAGAGATCATCAATACCAGATTTATGGACGTAATTGAGTATTTCTTCTTTTATTTTAGCCGGACATATTTCATTGTCACAACTGAGCCAGATGTCTTGAATAGTGAGCCTAGATCCACAACTTGGGCAATTTGTAGGAAATTCAAATCCCCCTGTTTTGGCTTTTTTAACTCCTAAAAATTTTGGAATAACTTCACCGGATCTTATGATTTCAATTTCATCACCTGATTTAAGGTTGAAGTTTTTTACAAGACCAAAATTATGTAAGGTTACTCTTGAAATCATTGCCCCAGATAATTCCACAGGTTCAACATTGGCCACAGGAGTTAGGATTCCATTTCTTGAAACACCCCATTCAATATTTTGAATCACTGTATTCTTGGTATCTCCCGCAAATTTAAAGGCTATTTTATAGCGAGGATGATGAGCGGTTTCACCTAGTTCTGCATGAAGCTTAAGATCATCCATAACAAAGACTAGACCATCGATAAGATAATCACCTTTTAACATGAAATCTTTCGCCTCATTAATTCTTTTCTTGAGGTCAGATTCATTTTTGTGAATTTCATATTCTGGAATTTCAAAACCAAGCATTTGCAGTTTTTCCATCTTCTGATGTTCATACTGCATTTTTTCATCACTTATTATATCAAAAGCTTTAAAGCTTAGGTGTTTTGCCAGCTGAATATTCTCTTTCCGTCCTAAAAGCCCGGCCACAATATTTCTTTGTGAACTCGGTCTTTCTAATTTAAGACTTTCCATCTCTTGAGATAGTTGAAAAAAGTTTTTTTCTCTACAAAAAATTTCACCTCTAATTTCAACCTCACCTTGATTTGGGATTGATTTGGGGAGATTAGAGATATAAATTGCCTTAGATGTTATATTCTCACCAAATGAACCATCACCTCTGGTTTTGGCGGTCACGAGGTGTCCATTTTGAAAGATAAGCGAACAACTTGATCCATCAATTTTATAAACACTTAAAACTGATTTTTTCTCCATCCATTTAACTAAATCAACTTCATTATAAGTTTTATCCAAGCTGAGCATTTTCTTTTTATGCTGAACTTTCTCGCTAGTTTCCTGGGTAGCCGATCCAACGATATTGAGGACTGGATTCAGGGGATCTAATTTTTTTAATTCATCTTCTAATTGATCAAAGGCTTCATCTGATATTTCAGCGAAGCCTCGATAATAAAGATCTTTATGTTTTAAGATGAGCTTTTCTAGTTCTTGTATGCGGTTTAATTTCATGATGATTTATTATATTCATCAAGATTCACACTGGAAAGGCAGGCGAGGCTTAATAGTTAAAACTCGCCCCAAATTTTAGTTTTAAATTGTCGTGATATGAAATCTCTTTAAATGAAGAGTTAAATCGTCCTTTGGCGGACAATGTTTCAAGTCCACCATCTAAAGTCATCCGAGGAGTATATTGATACTTTAAACCAACCTCAAGATTCATCGCCGATGTTGTTTCAGATGAACTATAAATCGAGTCACTATCTTTAAATGTTGGAAAAGGAATAAAATCTGCCCTCACAGAGAAACGATATTCTCTATTTATAGGGACATTGGCGGCCACTCCTAAAACAACTCCAGATATGTTGGCCTGTCCAAATCCATCATTGGCCGAATAATCTAAATCAAAAAGATAATTGGCCCATCCACCATAAATATCAACCTGGGGCCCATAGAAAAAACCAATTGGTAAATACTTATAACCACCCATTAATTTAAACTTTCCAAAGCTTGAGTTGATTGAGGATTTATCTGGACTCCCGGAGGCCTTAGTTAATTTTCCAATACTCCTAGAGACTTCAAGAATTCCAAAGTATTGCCTTGTAAGCCAGCCTTCTCCACGAAAATCAAATCCAAATAAATAGCCACTCATCCGGTTTGATCCAGTTGGCGTACTGTTATCTACACTCGCTGAGGAGGTAAAAAGCGCTAAAGAAACAATGCCAAGACTCCCTGGATTTTCTTCCATCTTTTCTTCAATTTTATCCACTTCAATAAAGTCTTGTTTGACTGGTGTTAGTCTTACCCAGTCACCCGCAGTTAACTTGCGGTCAGTTTTATAGACTTTAACCATGCCCAGGGCCTGATTTTCTGAAATATTAAATATTTTACCTTCGGCGAGAACATCTGAATCCCAATCTACTATCTTTTTTAGAAGGGGATGTTTTCTTTTTTGAATTGGTCTTTTGACGACAAATTCTTGTCCCACTTTTATTGGATAACCCTTTCCCACATCGAGGGTGATTTGATCACCTAAGATCCCATTGATCTTGGCATCGTAAGGGATCATTTTTGAGTAGATTTCAAGCCAATTGATGACGGTCTGACTTATGAGATCAACATCATCTGAGGCAAGAAGCGTTTTCTCACTAAAATAAAGATCTTCGCCATCTTCACCGTTCACTTCAAGTTGAACTTCGACACCATTTAATTCTGATATAATATTAATCCTTAAAAGTGATCCCACTTTTAATTTTTCAGCTACCGTCTTTAAAACGTCTTTCTCTTTAAGATGCTGATTCAGATTTTCACGATACTTACTAAAGATCCCTATCAGGCCCGAATTTGAAACATAAGTGCACCAATGACTTTGCTTTAAATTTTTTTCTAATTGTTCAAAAACTTTAAAACCAATGGCACCACCAACACTATCTGTAATAGGTAAGAGAGTACATCGTCGCATAGATGACTGAGCAAATGAATTGAATGAAAAAATTAATATCAGAAATAATATTTTCATAAATGAGTAGGAACCTCAGGAGGAAGTTCAAGTTGGGTCGAATTTTTTCCTTGATCTTCGTAGATATCAACTAGCATTCTGAGCTCAGCAGCTTCATCTTTAACTTCTCGCAACTGAATTTTTAAAAATTCTATTTCTAATTTTAGTTTTAGAATTTCTTCTTCTTCCTTTAATTTAATTTTTTCAGAATGAGGAATATAAATAAGATATTTTCCATCCTCAACACGTGACTGAAGCACTTTTGACTTCAAATGACGGCGAATAGTTGAGATTGAAACCTTTTTATAGGCCGAGTAGTCAGTAATATTGAGCCAAACCCCTTCCGTGGTATGCATTCATCCTCCTATGGATTAATCTTTATGATAAATAATCCGATAGATAAGTGCAAAATCTAATATAAAGTTGAGCAATGAAGTCAATTGATTTGAACGCCATTAAAAATAAAAAAATTGCCCTGGTTTTATCCGGTGGCGTGGTCAAAGCAGCGGCCTGGCATCTTGGTGTCACTCATGCCCTCGAAGAATTAGGATTTTCATTAAAAAGTAATTCTAATTCTAATCCTTCAACAAATCTCAATCCCAGAAGCTTAGAGATTGGTACCTACGTTGGATCATCTGCCGGTGCTATGATTTGTGTCTATCTTGCTTCAGGCTATACACCTCAGGATATTATTCAGGCCACTCTTGGTATCAAAGGTTCAAAAATACGGGGAATCAATTATAAAGATATGTTCACGATTAAAAGACCACCTGTGAAGGCTCCTATGCCAGGTCTTTACCATCCCTTGGAAGGATTCCCTACCTTTCTCAAAAATATGATAAAACCTGTGGTTTCACTGCCTGGTTTTTTTTCTACTGAGGGTGTCCGTAAATATCTTGTTGAACACGTCATTGAAAAAGACACCTTTGAGGATTTCGCCGCAGATCTTTTTATTGTCGCCACTCAGCTCGATCACTCAAGAAAAGTGATATTTTCAAAGTATAATTATCCAAACCCTGGACATGATTCAACTTCGACTTACTATACAGGAACAAATGTTTCACATGCTGCTGCTGCAAGTATGAGTGTTCCACCATTTTATTGCCCATACCCTATTAAGAATCCAATAACTAAAGAAGTTGATTATTATATTGATGGTGAGATCAGAGAGACACTTTCTACTCACGTCGCTGAAGATAATGGATGTGATGTTATCATAAGTTCCTGGACACATACGCCCTACCACTTCCATGATGAAGTGGGCTCTCTTGTGAATTATGGTTTACCACCCATTGCGATCCAATCCATCTATCTTATGATTCAGAAAAAAATTGTCGCATCAAGGGCTGATCGAGCAAAGGCGATCGATATCATGGATACAGTTAATGACTATATGAAAAAAGAAAAATTTTCACAAACACATCGCCGAGAAATCATGGCGATTCTGGAACGAAAATTAAATATTAATCCTAAAGTCCAATTAATCGATATTTTCCCAGATCATCATGACTATAAATTATTTTTCGCTAATTCTTTTTCATTAAACTCAAAAGTTTCTGCTCACGCTGTTGAAGCAGGTTACAAACGAACTATGCAAATTTTGAGCCCTCGATGATAGTTCGGTACTTACTTATCTTCCCCATTATTCTTTTCTGTTTTACAGCTTCAGATCCCCATTTTGGCAATTCCTCAAGGAACAAAGATAAATTATCTTCACAGGTTAAAGAACTTCCTTGGATGTCTGTTAATGCTTTTGAAAAATATCTAAAGGATCACGATGATCGTGTTGCCAATGAATTTATAGTTAGTGATTATTTTTATCCGACAGTTAATTTTTGGTTTCTTATTTATACTCAATTCACTTCGAATCATGTTGTTCTCCATGATAAGAATAATCTCTCGCTCATTTATAAGGTCTTAGATTTTTCACAATTAAAAGCTCAAGGTCTTTCGGCGAACTCAATATACATTTTGCAAAACAAAATAACTCAAGAAAAAATTTCAGAAATCAAAAGACATCTCGCCATCTTAGAGAAATCTCCTTTTAGTCTTGGAAGAGAAGCTAAATTTATTCACAAGATTCTGGATGATAATAAAATTAAGATTCCTATAAATAAGGTTCAAAGAAAATTATTCTTTCAAAGTTTAAGAGAAAATATTCGAACTCAGACCGGGCAACGAAATTTTATAAAAGATGGTATTGTTCGATCCCTTCCCTATAAAACATTTATCCATAACTTTTTTAAACAAATGGAACTTCCCTCCGAACTTTTAGCGATCCCTTTTCTTGAGTCTAGTTTTAATCCTAAAGCTGAGTCCAAAGTCGGGGCACTCGGTGTTTGGCAATTTATGCCACTTATTGCGAGCTACTATGTCCCTAAAAAATCAAAAAGACCTGAGTTTGATTACAGATCAAATATAGGTGTCATCTCAATAGCTGCGGCTTATTTAATGAAAGAAAATATTCAGCTGATGAAATCATGGGACCTTGCTGTGACGGCGTACAACTCAGGGACAAAACATTTAATTCAAACCAAACGACAACTTAATGGAAGATTTCCAAAAATTAACCTTGAGCACGTCATACGACATAGTGATTCAAATCATTTTGGATTTGCTTCTAAAAATTTTTATGGTGAATTTTTGGCGCTTGTTCATGCCCTGGCCTATGAAGAAGAGCTGTTCGATGAATTACATCAACATGATCGTTATAATGTTGAAGCTGATCTCAAGTTCCATCTCACAAAATGCTCACTCCGTTTTGATAAGTCGTTATCAAGTAAGCAATTAGATGATGTCCTTTTCCATAATCATCATATAGTGTCTAAAGAATTATCCTATCCCAAATTAACTATCGTTACCTCTAAAGAGGGACTTCCTCGAGAGAAGTTTTTTCAACTAAGCTTGAATGACATGAAAAAATTTAAACCAATAGAATGGGAAAAGCTTTTAGGACGTCAAAGCTGTTCAACAAGATAAGTATTCGGCGAGCAATAAGAATTTAGAAATTGTTGACTGCCATCTTGATAATCAATCTTAATATTGATTTTAGCATCTCGGGAAGTCTCTCCTGTGGCATGACTTTCACCCAAAATGACTATTTTTCGAGTTTTATCTGAAACACTCTCATAAAATTTACCATCACGATCTAAAACTTGATGAAAAGCTTGAAGAGTTGAAGATGAGGATTCTGCCTGTACTTCATAACTTGAAATCTTTTTAGAAAGATTGACTTGAACTAGACATCTTTGACCAAGTTTTGAGTCTTCAAAATTAGACAGGATATAACGCATAAAACTTTCAGAAGGTATGGTTAATCTATTATTGTCTCTCAAACCTACGAAGACACTTTCTTTTTGATGTTTTAATTCTAAATATCTTCTTCCACCTAGATTTTGAACATCAAAATTAAGATGATAAGTATTTTGATTGATCTTCTTAATTGATGTTTCTTTGGCAAACACACTAATTTGATCCTCAGTTAAAATTAAGGGTGATGTTTCTTTAGCGAGCAAATCCTCTTCAAGAAGTTTTACTTTTTCATTCATCACGTCTTCATAAAAATTAGCATCATAAGTTAATTCATTCTCATGAATATGAACAATACGATTCACAATCTCTCCAGATCCTTTTTGGTAGCTGATCATGGCATTTCCAGATTTTACACCCAGAAATAATTCGTATCGAAAATCTTCATTTTCAGTTGGTTTAAAATCACCGTTAAGCTTAATGACTTTGCCAAAAGGAACATCTAATTTTGCAATTTCTGTTTCATCATCTAATTCAACTAAAAGTGAGCCGACTGCGCCCCTCTGCTCAAATGTTTCATTGAGATTATAAAGGACATCTTCTTCAATAAGCGGAATCGCTAATTCACTTGATCCCTCTTCTAAAATAAGTTCTGTAGAAGTAGGCACAAATCCCTTCTTTAACATCACTACTGATCTCGTCATTTTAGTAGCTGCTAATGTTCCATCAAATGTCACACTTCCCGCTCCAAAATCTTCAAGGGTTCCACCATTCTGATCCTGAAACCTCAATTCAAAACCCTGCAGCTTTTCACTTCCCTTTAAGTTCATTCCAACGGCATGAATAGTCACGGAAGTTGAGAATGTCGTAGGTGCCTGAAGGGCGTGACTATTCACGAAGGAATTTTCACTCACAGTTTGGGGCTTACGCTGTGAAGGTATTTTTGGCGCTTGAGGAATTGGATTTGATACAACTGGTTCTTGAGTAGTCACCGTTTGGGCCACGTTAACGAATTGGACGGGTTCTGATTTTTTAACTTCAACTGGCCGAGTAGTCACGGCTTGAGGTGGAGTCATGAGATCAAGTATATCTTGAGTTTCATTTTTAGAATCTGTATTTTGAGCGATTGAAGGGGCTTCCACCTTTTCAGATTTCGCTTCATATTCGAAGAATTCCGGTTCAACTTCCTGAGATACGGCTTGAGTCACTTTTACTTCATCGATGATTTCTTCTGATTTCTCTGCTACTTGGATCTTCTTTTCGGAATAAGAAAAAGCTTCAAAGGAAGACACCAAATTTGCAGCAAGAAAGGTTTCTTTAATAACAGGCTTTAATGATATCGGTGATGCAAACGGAAGTTCATTTTTCTCAAGAGTCTTAATTTTTTCCCATTTAATTTGATGGACCACTTTTCTATGAATTCTATGAACGGCTCTTCTCACTTTTCGCGTCTCATAAGTCATGGCCACATTAGTAGCTTTTTTCGTGAATTCAAATTTCATCTCTGGAGTTTTTACAGCTGTAAGCTCTGTTACACTTTCAATTTTTGATTCACTAAGAAAATTAAGATATGAATGAGAGAATTCAAAACTTTGAGATTCAGTTTGAAGAACACGAACGACGACAGTTCCTACAACCAGGTAGGTAACAACAGTAAAATAAGCAAACATCCGTGTTAGCATTTGAGACATACTTAAATATAATCATAAGCTAATTTCAAATAATCTCATTCTTAATTTGTAACAGTGGTCTATTTAGTGCCTATTCAGATATTTTTTGGATGAAATTTTAGTGAGTAGTCATGACTGGCCATGAAAATTGGTTCTATAGGACCAAAAAAAAGGCCCGCTTTCGCAGGCCTTTTCATTACTTTAAATTTGCTAGGCGAACTCGAAGCTCCGCTCTTTCAAGCTTTCTTCTAAATTTAATGAGATCTACATCGCTCAATGATTCTTTACCAGAAAGACGATCAATCGCCTTGGCCTTAGCCGCTTTGGCCCTGTCCAAATCGATATCTTCAGCTTTCTCAGAGGTAAAAGAAAGGATCGTTACAGTATCTTTTAAAACACGGCAAAGACCCGCTGTTACTGAGAAATGGCGAAGACCCATGGGCGTCTTCACTGTCATCAACCCTGTGCTCAATTCGGTTAAAATATGAGTGTGATCAGGGAGAATATTAATCTCCCCTCTACAGGTTGGAATAACAATGTCATTGCACTCAAGATCTTTTACAACTGAGCCCTTAGGCGTGAAAAGATTGAGTTTATAAGCTGACATAATTATTTCCCTTCAGAAAGCTTCTTGGCCTTCTCGAAAACCATGTCTAAGTTACCAACGAGGTAGAAAGCTTGCTCTGGAAGGTGATCAACTTCACCAGCAAGAATCGCTTTAAAGCCTGCAATTGTTTCTTCGATCTTCACAAATTTACCAGGGTTACCTGTAAACTGTTCAGCAACAAAGAATGGCTGAGACAAGAATTTTTGAACTTTACGTGCACGAGCAACAAGTTGCTTATCTTCTTCAGAAAGTTCATCCATACCAAGAATAGCGATGATATCTTGAAGTTCTTTATACTTTTGAAGAACAGATTGAACCTGACGTGCAATTGCATAATGTTCATCACCAACAACATCTGGAGTTAGAATTGTTGAAGATGAAGAAAGTGGATCTACCGCAGGGTAAATTCCAAGCTCAGCGATTTGACGAGACAATTCAGTTGTTGCATCCAAGTGAGCAAATGTTGTTGCAGGAGCTGGATCGGTATAGTCATCCGCAGGAACGTAAACGGCCTGAATAGATGTAATTGACCCATCTTTAGTTGAAGTAATACGCTCTTGCATCGCCCCCATCTCTGTTGAAAGAGTTGGCTGATATCCCACCGCTGAAGGAATACGACCAAGAAGGGCCGAAACCTCAGATCCCGCTTGAGTAAAACGGAAAATGTTATCAACGAAGAAAAGAACGTCTTGTTTTTCTTCATCACGGAAATATTCCGCAAGAGAAAGACCTGTTAGAGCAACACGTGCACGTGCTCCAGGTGGCTCGTTCATCTGACCGTAACAAAGGGCAGTTTTCTCAAGAACTCCTGAGTCCTTCATTTCGTGCCAAAGATCGTTACCTTCACGAGTACGCTCACCCACACCAGCGAAAACTGAGAAGCCCCCGTGTTGAGTAGCGATGTTGTTAATAAGTTCCATAATGAGAACTGTCTTACCTACACCAGCACCACCGAAGAGACCGATTTTTCCACCCTTAAGATAAGGAGCAAGAAGATCGATAACTTTAATACCAGTGAAGAATGGCTCTTTCTTAGTAGATTGATTAGCGAATTTTGGAGCTGGACGGTGAATTGGGTAGCTCTTTTTATTATTAAGAGGACCTGCTTCATCCACAGCTTCGCCGATAACGTTAATAATACGGCCTAAACATTCACGACCTACTGGGGCCTGAATTGGAGCGCCTGTATCTGTCACAACTAGACCACGAGCAAGACCCTCTGTTGCGTCCATTGCAATACAACGAACGACGTTGTTCCCAAGGTGGGCAGCAACTTCAACAGTTAAGTTTCCTTCTCCGCCTGTAAGCGTTTTGTTTGTAATCTTGAGGGCATTGTAAAGCGCTGGAAGTTTTCCATGAGAAAACTCAACATCGATTACTGGACCCAACACCTGGCGAATAACACCTGTATTTTCCATTTAGTAACTCCTTAACCGTTGAGAGACTCAGCACCAGATACAACTTCAATTAATTCAGTTGTAATCTTCGCTTGTCTCAACTTATTCATTTTTAATGATAACTTCTTAACCATTTCTCTTGAATTTTTGGAAGCATTTTCCATCGCATTCATACGACTTCCATGCTCTGATGCAATGGCATCAAGCATACAAGTATAAACCGTCGTCAGATAGACCTCAGGTACTAGCGTATCTAAAATGGTCTCTGCACTTGGGTCATACTTAAAGTCATAAGGATACTGAGTTTTAATCTCTTCCTTAACTTTTTCTGCAACTTGCATTGGTAAGATTTGTCTTACTTTTGAGTCAAAGGCAATTGCAGATACGAAAGAGTTATAAGCAACATAAACTTTGCCTACTTCTCCCGTAATAAATAATTGTCCTAACTCATCCGCGATTTTTCTTACCTCTTCATAAGTAGGATCAATTTTCGCGAAAGTATAAGTTTTGCCAGAGTTAACTTCTTTCGAAAGAAGTTCTCTAACTTTCTTTCCAATCCAAACAAATTTTAGATCTTCATCTTTGTGCTCAGCCTTGAATTTTCTTACTGTCTTGGCCAGCTGGGAGTTATACCCACCACACAAGCCTTTATCAGAAGAGATCACGAGAACGATGGCCTGATTATTCATCTTTGGAAGAAAATATTCATTGCTATAATTCTGTGCCAACGCTGAAACAGTTCTCACTGTGCCCTCGAGCTCAGTTGAGTAAGGACGAAGACCTAAGATGCGAATTTGGGCTTTATTCAACTTTGCAGCTGAAACAAGCTTCATCGCTTTCGTGATCTTTAAAGTACCTTTGGTACTTTTGATCTTCTTCTTTAGGTCTTTAATATTTGCCATGGTTTTTAATCCTTAAATTAAACCTTATAGCTAGCTATGAATGCTTTAATAGCCGCAACCAGTTTTGATTCATTTTCTGGAGAAATAGCGTTTTCAGCTTTCATGCTATTCATCATATCACCATGACGAGAGTGAAAAGCTGCCAACATATCTGATTCAACCTGACGAATTTTATTAACCGGGTAAGAGTCAAAATAACCCTTAGTGGCTGCAAATATTGAAACAGACTGATCAATCACATCCATCGGTGAATACTGACCTTGTTTTAATAGTTCAACCAGACGAGCTCCACGGTTAAGCTGTCTTTGAGTCGCTTCATCAAGGTCAGATCCGAACTGAGCAAAAGCTGCAAGTTCACGATACTGAGCAAGATCGAGACGAAGAGTACCAGCTACTTTTTTCATCGCTTTAACTTGGGCAGAACCACCAACTCGTGAAACTGATAGACCCACGTTAACGGCAGGACGGATACCAGAGTTGAAAAGATCTGACTCAAGATAGATCTGACCATCAGTAATAGAAATAACGTTTGTAGGAATGTACGCCGAAACGTCACCCTCTTGAGTTTCAATAATTGGAAGAGCAGTTAGAGAACCTGCACCCAAAGAATCATTCACTTTACATGCACGCTCAAGAAGTCTTGAGTGAATGTAGAAAACGTCTCCAGGGAATGCCTCACGGCCTGGTGGACGACGAAGAAGAAGTGAAAGCTGACGGTAAGCTTGAGATTGTTTTGTTAAATCATCATAAACGATAAGAGCATGCTTACCTTGGTCACGATAATACTCACCCATTGTACAGCCTGTGTACGGAGCAAGATATTGAAGTGGAGCCGAGTGAGAAGCAGTAGCCGAAACGATGATTGTATATTCAAGAGCACCAGCTTCAAGAAGCTTTTGGTAAACTTGACGTACAGTTGATTGCTTCTGACCGATAGCTACGTAAATACAAACAACATCTTTACCTTTTTGGTTGATGATGGTGTCGATAGCAACAGCTGTTTTACCAGTCTTACGGTCACCAATGATAAGCTCGCGCTGACCACGGCCGATTGGAATCATCGCATCGATAGCTTTAATACCAGTTTGCATAGGCTCGTGAACTGATTTACGAGCAATAATTCCTGGAGCTTTAATTTCAACGTTACGGAATTCTTTTGTATTTAATTCACCTGCACCATCAATAGGCTCACCAATGGCATTAACCACGCGGCCTAAAAGAGCGTTACCAACTGGAACTGAAACAATTTTTTCAGTACGTTTTACAGTTGATCCTTCTTTAATAGAAGCGTCATCGCCCAAAACCACGATACCAACGTTGTTGGCTTCAAGGTTAAGAACCATTCCTTTTACTCCGCCATCGAACTCAACAAGCTCTCCAGCAAGAACGTTTTTTAATCCGAAAACTCGTGCCACACCATCACCGATAGTGAGAACTGTTCCGATTTCGTTCATTTGTAAGCGAGATTCAAAGTTTGCAATTCGCTCTTTAATGATTCCTGTAATTTCTTCAGGTCTAATTGATGTAGTCATCGAAAATCCCTTCCCTTTTTGGGTTTATTTATTCTGTAAGAATTGATTGTTTAAATTGTTCTAACTGATTATCAAGTGAAGCATCCAACTGAAGGTCTTCCACTGTCACTTTATAGCCAGCACTAATTTTATTATTTTGTACGTAATCTAAATGAGGTTCACGGCCCAGTTTGGTTTTCAAAAATGATTCAATTTTTGATTTAAAAGCAGGATCTATTTGGATCTCGCTCCCTTCAATCGTACCTCTCATGAAGCCTTTTCTTTCATCATCAATAACGATGATTTCCTTGATGATCAAAGGTAAAAGGCCAATCCTCTTTTCATCGATAAGATACTGAACGGCCTGTGTAGAAAGATCTGAAAGATTGAGTTTCTTTGCTACTTCAGAAAAAATTGCCTTTTTTTCTTCAGACGTAAAAACATCCAAAAAAAGAACGTTTTCTAAATCGTTCGATTTATTAATGACTTCTGTGAACTTGATCATTTCGTCGGCAATTTTTATTTTTTTGTCGTCGCCAAGCTCAAGAAAAGACTTCGCATAAACTTTCGCAATTGATTGATCTTTCATTATCTTAATCCTTGCAACATATTAGTAGAGACTTTGCTTTGATAATCTTTATTATTCTTAATTGTATTTTTTGTCTTTGAAATAACCTGTTGAAGAAGTTCAGTATTAAGCTCATCTAACATTTGTTTCTTATCAGCATCTATCTTGGCCTGAGAATCATTCTTCATTTTTGAAATTTTATCAGTTGTTTCTTTTGAGGTATGATTTTCAAAGGATTTAACTTCAGCTTCGGCTTGAGAATGAATATTTTTTAATTCATTTTCTAGTGAAGCCATTTTACGTTTTTGATTTTCAAACATAATTTGTGCTTCTTTAGATTTAATATCAGCTCTTTCAATCGTGTTTGCGACTTCTTCAGATTTTGCCACAAAATAGCTTTTTAATTTGTCTTTCGTTAAAAAGATAAGAGCAGCAAGAAGAATTCCCACATTGACTGCAGGAGCAATCAAATCTGTGATCGAAGCATGGTGATCTCCACCACCTGAAGACCAAGCTTTACTTACTAAACCTAGAGCAAAAAATGCATAAGCAGTCCAGAAACGCATATTTTTCCTTATTGAAGAATTTTTTGAACAAGTGAGTTTGATAAAGTTTCAGATTCTGCCAAATATTTTTCTTTATTGGTTTCAATCTCTTTACCAAAAGCTGAGCGTGATTGATCAACTAATTGACCAAGTTCTTTCTCTGATTGTTTGTATTGCTCAGTATATTGCTGAGTAATTTTTTGTTTTTTCTCAGTCGATGTTTTCAAAGCTACGCGATGAGCTTCATCGATTTTTGCTTTGTAATCAATTTGCATAGCTGTTGCTTTTTCAAGAACGTCATCTGCAGAATTTTCAAGTTTAATTGTTTTTTCTTCTCTCACTTCCAAAACGTTTTGGAGTTTACCTAAGAAGATAAATTGAGCAGCAATAAAGACAACAACTAGAATAACAAATTGATACTTAAGAGATGAGTCTACACCCAACTGGGAGAAAATCGCGACAAACGTTTCCATGAGCCAACCTTAAAGAAATGAATTTAAATTTTGCAGTATTTTTTTAAGCTCAGGTGGGTCTTCAGTCAAGAAAATAGGGGCCTATTTTTTATCTTTCATCTTTGTAATACCATGAAAAATAACACCTTCTTCAACAATAAGACTTGGTGAAGTCACAGTCCCTTCAAATCGTGCAGGGCGTCTAATTTCTACACGGGAAGAAGCTTTAACTGTGCCTTTAACTGAGCCTGAAATAATGACAATATTTGCATTGATATCTGCGTTAATGACGGCACCCTCGGAGATAACGAGGGTGTCATTTGAAAATATACTGCCGTTTACGTAACCAGCGATACGAACGATGCCGCTAAATGAAAGGTTACCTTCAAATTTGCAGCCTTCTTCAATGATGGCGCAAATTTCATTTTTTCTGGCCAAGAGCTCTCCCTTTATTTCATGAGATAGCTAAATATATCATTGAATTCGGCCTCATTGGAAAATTTAATGACAATTTCCCCAGCTCCATTCTTTTTGCCCTTCACGTCAAAATGATAGCCTGTTTTTTGTTCAAGCTTATTTTTTAACTGCCCATACTGCTCAGCTATAAATTTATTTCCTGTAGTTGTTGGCTTAATTTTCTTTTTGGCATTTTTCGCCAATTCTTCTAGCTCACGAACAGAGAGGTTTTTTGTAATAACCTCATTGGCCAGTCTCTTTGTTAAATCATCATCATTAAGACTCACAAGAATTTTAGCGTGACCAAAAGAAAGAAGTTCTTTTTGAAGAGAAACAATCACATCTTTAGGGAGTTTTAAAATTCGAAGAAAATTAGCAATGGTTGATCTTTCTTTGCCAATTTTTTTCGCTACTTCTTCTTGAGTAAGTTCAAACTCATTCATGAGTTGAAAATAGGCCAAAGCTTCTTCTACACAATTTAAATCAGAGCGCTGAACGTTCTCAATGATCGACATCACGAGAACATCTTTTTTAGTTGCCCGCTTCACAACAACTGGAACTTTTGAAAGGCCCGCTAATTTTGAAGCTCTGAATCTTCTTTCCCCAGCAACAATTTCAAACAGACCATCTTTTTCATGGACGATGAGGGGCTGGATAATCCCATTCTCTTTTATAGATTCTGACAATTCTAGTAAGTCTTTTTCTTTAAATATTTTTCTCGGCTGTCCCTTATTAGCGACGATTCTTTCAACGTCCACAAGCATAGGCTGTGTTTCAATTTGGATTTCTTTTTTTGGTTCTATAGGGGCATGTTCAGTTTCTTTATAACCTATTGGTGAATTCCCAAGAAGTGCTGCCATACCTTTGCCAAGTTGAATTGGTTTTTTTTGCATATATTTTTCTCCTTAGGATTGAATTTGGTAATCTTCAAATTTTGGAATCTGTTGAGAAATCACAGTGGTTTTATTTGAAGCTGTTTCAGGTTTTTTTTCTGATTTTAAAATGATCTCTCGAGCAAGTGAAAGATAGGCTTCACTTCCCTTCGAAGTAATGTCGTACAGAATAATGGGCTTTCCAAAACTCGTGCACTCAGAGAGCTTAACGTTTCGTGGAATTATCGTTTTGAGAATATCCTCTTTGAAATGCTCCATAAGATCATTGGCCACAAGCTTACAGAGATTATTTCTTGAGTCGTACATTGTTAAAAGAATACCTTCGAGGCTCAACTTTGGATTGAGTGAGGCGCGGATCAATCTCACCGTATTCAAGAGTTGTGTTAAACCCTCCATGGCCAAATATTCTGTCTGCATTGGCACAAGGTAAGAATGAGCAGCTGTAAAAGCATTCACAGTTAAAAGATTAAGTGAAGGAGCGCAATCAATAATGATGTAGTCATACTTATCCATGACGGATTCAAGGGCGACTTTTAATTTTGATTCACGAGCAAACATATGAACAAGTTCAAGCTCGGCTCCAACAAGATCATTATTTGAAGGACAAATATCAAGTGAAGGCAATTCAGTCTGATGGATACAGGCTTCAATACCTTCTTCATTAATGAGAGCGTGATAAATATTGGCCTTTGAAAAACTCTCTTTATCAAGACCGAGACAAGAAGAGGCATTTCCTTGAGGGTCTAAATCAATAAGTAGAGTTCTTTTTTCTGCTGCGGCGAGGCAAGCGCTCAAATTTACAGAAGTAGTTGTCTTTCCTACTCCACCTTTTTGATTTGCAATCGCAATGATTTTAGCCATTTAGTCCTCGCATGGGAAATGTTTGAGAGCCATAGTTTTAGAGAAAGTCCGAGAGTTTGACAAGGGTTTTAGCTGTTCCACGTGGAACATTTACACTTTCAAAAGAGACCAAAAATCTTTGTTGAGTTCCTGGTACTTTAATCTCTTGATTTTCTAAAAGCCGCCAGTTCTTTTCAACTTTTTTTATTTGTTCGCCTTCAAGCTGTAAAAAGCTTGGGCCCTTATAAAAGAAAACTTTTGCCGGAAATTTATGATGGATAATGGGAAGATAATCTCCAATTGTCCCAACCGCTTTGAAAGTAATAGTCGCAGGCCTATCAAAGTTGAAATCCTCTAAGCGTGAATGAATAAGTTTTACATTATTCAATCCCAATTCTTTCGCAATCAAGGTTACGGCTTCAGCTTTTTTTCTTCTGGATTCAACACCGACAAATTTAACTTCAGGGAGTAACTTCGCCAGGGGCAATATGGGAAAACCACCACCGAAACCTACATCTACTACTACTCCAGTTTCTTTGACGGATTTTTTAAATAGTTCTGATTCTTGATAAGGCAAAATTGAATCTAATATTTGCTTCTGATAAAACTCATCTGGGTCCAATATATTGGTGAGATTTAATCCGGACAATTGAGTTTTTAAAACATTCAAATATCGAATTGAGAAGTCCAACATTATAAAGCCTTTGAAGCCACTACTACTAATGTAGCAGGCCTAATACCTTCTATAAGTTTGAGCTGACCAAATGTTTCAGGACGAATTCTTTCTATTCTCTGTTTACATTCAAATGAGACATTTCCCGAAGAAATGATCTTTTGCCAATCAATCTTCATAGAGTCCATTTTTTTAAGTCGCTCATTTTGATCTTCGGAACGCTTAATATAGCCATCGTATTTTTTGGAAATAGCGACAGTTTTGATGAGATCCCCATCAACTTGAAGGCCATAGTGCTGAAGAGTCTTTTCCAAGGTTGTGATCGGATTCAGCCAACCCTGTCTTAAAAGTTCACTAACACTCAAGCGACGAACCAGTTTCTGAAGCTCAGTTGGACCGGAAAACTGAACTAATAATTCAGAGGTTTCTGGGATCATTGTTTCATCACAAAAATCCATAAGATTTTTATATTTTGCTAAAAATCTTACTTGATACTGGTCAATTTCTTCATGAAGTAAAAGCTGCGTCCTATAAGGATTCATCCGCTGAAGAGTATTATCTTCTCTTATATATAATCTATTTTCTGAACGAGCAGTGAATAGTCTATAAGGCTCATCTCGTAAATTTGAGGTCAAATCCTCAATCATGACACCTATATAAGACTCATGTCGATTAAGAATAAGTGGTTCCAGGTTTAGAAAAGACAAGGCCGCATTGACTCCAGCAATAAAACCCTGACCTGCAGCTTCTTCATAGCCTGAGGTTCCATTGACTTGACCAGCGAAGTAAAGACCTGCGAGTTCATTATGTTCGAGAGTTAAATTTAATTGAGTTGTATCGACGACATCATATTCAACTGCGTAGCCATAAACCTTAATTTCAGCCTTCTCTAAACCTTCAATTGAGCGAACATAAGAGAGTTGAACTTCGGCCGGGAGAGATGAAGATATACCAGATGGGTACATTGTCTCTAAGTCTAGGCCCTCTGGTTCAATGAAAACATGGTGAATATTCTTATCTGGATATCTAAAAGCTTTATCTTCAATGGATGGACAATAACGAGCACCCACACCTTTGATTTGGCCATTGAACATGGGACTTTTTTCTTTATTATCCCGAATAATTCCCATGGTATCAGGATTTGTCTTCGCCAAATAACAAGAAACTTGCGCCACATAACGTTGATTAGGTTTATGTAAGCAGTGAAAGTTTCTAACCGTAGAATCTGAGGGCTGCTCTTCGAGTTTTGAATAATCAATAGTGTTCTTGTCTAGTCTTGGTGGAGTTCCCGTCTTAAATCTTTGCTGGCGAGTCTTAACATTACTTAGTAATCCATCCAATCCGTTGGAAGCCTCACAACCAATTCGACCACCCAAGGTCTGCACAGAACCAGTATGCATCTTTCCATTTAGAAATGTTCCGACTGTGAGGATTAATTTACTGGCCGAATATTCAGTCTCTGAAGTCGTGATCGAAAAAATATCATTTTTCTTATCAATACTAATGACTTTTTCTCTAATAACTTTAATAAATGAATTTTCAACAATTATTTCTTCAGCTTTTTTAGCATAAAGGTCCTTATCAATTTGGACTCTCGTAGATTGAACAGCAAAACCTTTTGAATCATTCAGTGTTCTAAATTGAATCCCCGCATGGTCTGCTAAAATCCCCATAAGTCCACCCAATGCATCCAACTCCCTCACAACCTGTCCCTTACCCACACCACCAACGGATGGATTACAAGGGGCAGATCCGAGTGGAATTCCCGGCATTGTGATGAGACCAATTTTCAATTTGAATTGTGAAGCAATATAAGCAGCTTCGATACCAGCGTGACCACCACCAATAATGACAATATCAAATTTCATATGGATCCTCTAAATTGTTCCACGTGGAACATTTCAAAACTATTTTCCAATACAAAAATTAGAGAAAATAGAATGTAGAACTTGATCCGGGGAAACTATACCGAGGAGTTCTGTTAGGCAAGAGGCTAAGGTATTTAATTCATGGGAAATGACAGCGACGTCAGTCTCGTAACTTGTTAAATTTACATAGTTTTCTAATTGAAGATGAACCTGATTAATGAGAGTTTTGTGGCGATCCAATAAAATTGGTTTATCTTTAGTTAGATTTAAATACTTTTTATTTACTAACCCAAAAAGCTCATTTTCATGAAGGTCCGTAAAGTTTTTAAGATCAAATGCCCCCATAGGACCAAGAAAAGGGTATTGAGTTAAAACTTTGGACCGAGCTTCGTTAAAACCATCAAGATCTGAATGAGTAAAAAAAACGGCGTCGAAAGATTGATGAGCAAAAGTGTTAAACTCTGGGTCCATCTCGAAGGGATTAATCAATAGGATCTTAAAAAAACTATTCGCCATTTTTGCACGGGAGCGCTTAATGCCTTCTGCTTCAATAAAATCCTCAGAAGAGCGAATTCCGGCCGTATCAAAAATTTTATATTTAACACCACTGATGACTACGATCTCAGAGAGAAAATCTCTCGTGGTTCCGGCCTGGGAAGAAACGATTGCACGGTCATCTCGGAGTAATAAATTAAAGAGAGAACTTTTTCCTGAATTAGGTAATCCAGCAATGACTATTTCTGGTTGGATCAAATTAATATCTAGGGGAAGGACACGGCGATGGAGTTGCTCAAATTTTTTTTTGAAATCTTGCAGAGAAGAATGAAAATAAGAATGGGCCGTCTCCTCACCTATATCATCAATGAAATCAATGGAAAGCTCTAGTGCTGATTTATGTTTGAGAAATAAGTCATAAAGTTCATCATAAATTTGATGAAGTTGACCAGAGAGCAAAGAAAGACCCTGATCAAGAGCAAAGCCAGAATTTGCATTTAAAAAAAGATCTAGACCTTCAACTTGAGAAAGTGAAAGTTTTTTATTTTTTAAAGCACGGTAAGTAAACTCACCTGGTGAAGCTAACCTACATCCCTGTTGAATAAATAGATTGAGAATTCTTTCAACATTCAGAGTATTTCCATGAATAGAAAGCTCCAAAATATTTTCACCATTAAATGAGTGTGGTCCTTTAAAAAAGGTCAGGCAGATGTCATCGATAACTTCATTTTGGTGAATAAGTTGGGTGTAATAAACTCGGCGTGGTTCTATAGGACCAGAAAAGCGAAAAAGGCCTTGAAATACAGCTAAGTCCTTGAAACCAGATATTCGAATGACCGCCAAAGCTGCATGGGCCTGAGTACAGGTGCTGCAAGCAATGATCAAGTCATCCGAATAAAGAAACTTCATACAACAACAGGTTGAGCAGTCTTCTTCGCGTTAAAAACGAATACCTGTTGGAGTATTCCAAGAAGTGTCGAAACAAAAATGTAAAGGCTTAATCCAGATGGAAGATCCTTCATAATGAAACCAAAAAGAAGAGGCATGAAAAGCATCATCTTCTGTTGAACAGGATCAGTAATTGTATTTGGAGTTAGCTTCTGTTGAAGGAACATGGCCCCTGTCATAAGGACTGGTAACACATAATAAGGATCTTTATTTGAAAGGTCCGTGATCCAGAACATGAAAGGTGCACCAACGAGTTCAACCGCATGGTTTAAGACTTTATAAAAGGCAAAAAAGACTGGCATCTGAAGAAGAAGTGGTAAACATCCGCCGAGAGGATTGGCCCCAGATCTTTTGAAAAGCTCCATGCTCTCTTTTTGCATTCTTTGAGGATCATCTTTAAATTTCTCGCGAAGTTTAGTGAGCTCAGGCTGAACAAGCTGAAGCTTTTTCATGGAAACAATAGACTTATACTGAAGAGGGAAAGTGATAAGGCGGATTAAGAAAGTTAAGAGAAGGATAGAAACACCATAGTTTGGAAACCAGGTATAGAAATATTGAAGTCCTTTTAGAATCCAGACAGCAAATACACCCCACATACCAAAATCAACAGAGTTTTGGAGTTTGTGACCAAGACTAGCTAAGTAATCATAATCTTTTTTAACAAAGACTAGATTAAAGTTGAGAGCATTTTCAGCTTTATTAGAAAAAATCGAAAGAGTTGAATCTGGTGCGCTTTTTACTAATAGATTTGTTTCTTTCTCAAAATAGAGGGCAAATAAATGGTAGTTAAAATCAATTCCGGCCCATTTAATGGCCTGGTCTTTAGATTCATCCTCTGCGATATCATAATGAGTGAGTTCATCAGTGTAGATTGAGAAATAGCGTTGTTGACCATTTTCAAGCTTCTTCGCTTCTGAAGCATAAACAAAACGGTAACGGAAAGGCTTAGAGGATGTAACAGTAATGTTGGCCACACCTTTGTCATTTAACTGGGCCGCTAAAGTGAGATCATGAACACTGTCGTAGAATTTATTTTCAGATTGTTTAGTAACAAGAATCGATTGAAACCCTTGACCGAAATCAAACTCAATTTTCAGTGGTTTTTTTGAACCAACTGTATCAGTAAAAGCAAAAGCTGCTTGGGACTGATTGAAATTTTTAAAAACTAGATCACTGCTAAAAGAAACTGAACTTGAACCAGTAGTAAGAGTAAAATCCTCTAAAACAGCTGGAGCTGGTTCTATAGGACCAGAAGCCTGAGGAGTTGAAGCAGTAGCAACCTCAGTAGTTTTTGTAGTTTGTGCTGCCTCTATAGGGGCAGGAGCAACTGCAGGTTTTTGAGGAGCAAAAAAGTATTGCCAACCAAAAAGAATTAAAGCCGAAAGTCCGATGGCCAAAAAGGCATTTTTTTGTTCAGAACCCATTGTTTCTCCAATAAAAACTATGGCTTAGGGTACTGGATCGACCCCGCCAGGATGAAAAGGATGACATTTACAAATACGGCGACTTGAATACCACAAAGCTCTAGAGAAAGAAAACTTCTTAAAACACTCTCGTGCATATTGTGAGCATGAGGGATAGAAGCGACACTTGGGCCCCAAAATCGGCGAGATAAAAACTTGGTAAGACCTAATTAAAATATCAATGATGAATTTCATTTTGCGGTGCAAAGATTTTTGGCAATCTTATCAAAGGCCGAAAGAAGCTGAGATTCAGAATCTGGAGTCTTAATAATCACAAACAGCATGTCTAAGGAAAGCAACTTAAGTTGAGGGTGTAAGCGAAAAGATTCCTTAAGGAGTCTTTTGTAGCGATTTCTATCGTGGGATTTACCAATTTTTCTTGAAACACTTAGAGCAAATCTAGAGTGAGAGAGTGAATCGTGAGATGTTTTGTAAAAACAAACTAAAGGGTGAGCAAAACCACGTTGGCTTTGCTCACGTAAATATTCGAAATCTTTTTTTTGAGTTAACTTTAGAGACTTGGGCAAACAAAATGAAGCAGTCTCAGGCATCTCTTACTTAGTACCAGTTGAAACAGTTAAGCTCTTACGGCCTTTAGCACGACGACGGCTAATAACTTTCTTTCCACCAGCAGTAGACATTCTTTTAAGAAAGCCGTGATCACGAAGTCTTTTAGTTTTCTTAGGTTGCCATGTTCTTTTTTGCATACTCATATCGTTATTCCTCGAAAAGGGGATTTTCTAAAAATGGGAAACATTTATCTACGGTAAAAACTCATTGGAGTCAATAATATTTATAAATCAAAGCGTCAGAGTAAGGTCTTGTAAGAGGCCCGAGATTGAATTTCATGTAAGCCAATGCTACTTCATTCGAACTTTTTTAATAATACTCAACCAAATTTGTAGGAACAATGACACAAAAGTTTCCTTTTGATCATTTTTTAAAGCTTGATAGTTTTAATGATAATAGACCCGCTGCAAAAATCTCAGAAAAAGAGGTTTCACCAGTTATCGTTGAACAGGCGATGAAAAACCTAAATCCCGTTCAGCCTGCTATTACTCCAGAGTTTTCAAATGAAGAGCTTAAAACTATTACTGATGCTCTTTTGGAGCATTTAAAGAATTTAATTAATCCCAATAAATTCCACACCTATTTTGCTAATACATTTACTGTCTCTGGTATTACTCAAGAAAATGTTGAGTTTTTAGTCACAACTAGTTTTATTAAAAAGATGATCGAGACTCATTATCTCGATTCAATTAAGCAGGCCCTTAAAGAAATCTTAGGAAAGGACTATCAATTAGATATTCAAGTTCTTGGATCAGCACAATCACTTTCCTCTAATGATAGTAATATCCTTAACACTTTAAAGACTCCTAAAGTTGAATCAGGAAAGATGAATTCATTTTTTATCCAAGATTTAACACCTACAAAAGATGACTTAATAAAAGCTGTAGATTCTCAAGTCATTGAACATTTCCAGCCGCCTGTCATTTCACAGATTGATCAACAGAAGACTTTTGAAAATTTTATTGTTGGTCCTTCTAATAATATTGCTCATGCCCTCTCTATGGCCGTAGCAAAAGATCCAGGAAAAGTTTATCCGGCCCTGTATGTTTATGGAAACTCAGGATTAGGTAAAACCCACCTCGTTCACGCTATTGCAAATAGCATTATTCAGCAGAGACCTAGTACACGTATTAGTATGACTTCTGCGAATAAATTTATGAATGAGATGATTCAGGCCATGCAGGCCACAAAGTTTCCTGAATTTAGACAAAAATATGTTGAGAAAACAGATGTCCTCATTATTGATGATGTTCATGAATTAAAAAATCGTTCAGGAACCCAAGATCAATTTTTTCATATTTTTAATGAACTTATGGAAAAAGGTAAACAGCTCGTTTTTACCTCTGATAAACCACCCAAAGAAATTGATGGGATCGAAGATAGAATTCGCACTCGCCTCTCCTCTGCCCTTCCAGTAGAGGTCCAACAACCAGATCTTGAAACAAGAATTGCTATTCTTAAAAAGAAAGCCGTTGAAAAAGATATCTATCTCACGGATGATGTCGTCACTTTGATTGCTAAATGTGTGAAAAGTAATATTAGAGAGCTGGAAGGATGTCTCATTAAGCTTGGGGCCGTCACTTCAATTCTCAAAGTTGATATTGATATTGAGGTCGCTAAAGAACATTTAAACCTCAATGATGAGCTTGAAAATCAAAAGCACATTACCATCGAAACCATCGCTAAAACTGTCTGCGGTTATTATAAAATTACACTTGGTGATTTAAGAGGAAAGGCCAAAACTAAAGAAGTGGCCCTTCCTAGGCAAGTGGCGATGTATCTCATAAATAAGCTCATTAAACCCACTTTAAAAGAAAATGGCGTGTATTTTGGAGGTCGTGATCACTCGACCGTTCTTCACGCAGTCAACACGATTAAAGACCGGATAAAGGTCGAATCTCTGCTGGCCCAACAAGTCTTAGATATAGAAAAACAACTCTAAATAAAAAGCCCTGCAAATGCGGGGCTTTTTTTATCTATTCTACGTATCAACAGAACTAAATGTGAATAAATGTTTATAAACGGCCCATCCATCCACAATGTGGAAAATTTTGGGGAAAAATCCGAATAAAAAAATGCTCATGAGATGAAACTTATTTATAACATGATGCATATTTAACAAACTGAGAAAAACTTCAGTGGATGAACAGGTTTTTATCCCAAAAAAATATCAGATATACGTATGTTAAAAATTATTGAATACGAAGGGCCGTGGAAAGTTAAAGTGAAAAGAAGACCTAACTAGTCTAAATTATTCATTCTCTGTGAAATCATCCACACCATCCGCGCTTATTAGTATTAAGAATATATATAAAGAATAATAAAGGGAGATGGAAAAAAGCTATGAGAGGCAAGACTTGATAAAACGCTTAGCAAAAGTTAAAACCTATCTACCGAATTCAAGGACTACATATGAAACTTACGATTCAGGCCCATCTTTTAAGAGATGCTATTAATAAAGTACTATCTGTCGTAGATAAGAAAAACTCACGACCGATTCTTACAAACTGCTTAATCAAAACTCATGAACAAACTTTAGAGCTCATTGCAACTGACTTAGAAGTTTCAGCAAAACTTTACTTAAAAGCCAAGATTGAAACTCAAGGAAGCTTTTGTATTAACAGCAAAAATATTGCAGATATCTTAAGAGAACTTCCTAATGAGGAAGTTGTGTTAAGTGTAGACACAAATAATTTATTGAATCTCAATTGTAAAAATATCAATTATTCACTTTTAGTCACTAATGCAGATGAATTTCCTCAATTGAATTTTCATAATAAGAATTCTGAATTTAGACTTAAAACAAAACAGATTGCTCATATCATTAATAAAACATCTCATGCGATTTCAACGGATGAAACAAGATTGTACCTTAATGGTATCTATTTTCAGTTAACAGATTCTAAACTCAGATCAGTAGCGATTGATGGTCACAGACTTGCTCTTCTCGATACACATGAGTTTATTGGTGAGAATAAATTCCTGGTTGATGGAGTCATCGTTCCTCGTAAAGGGATTTCAGAGTTAAAGAAAATTGCTGAAACATATCCAGATGAAGATGTCGCTATCTCTCTAGATGATTCATTCATGTTTGTTAATGCTCGTGATGAATATTTTCTTTCTATCCGTTTAATTGCTCGTGAGTACCCTAAGTATCAAACAGTGATTCCGGCCAAAACTACGAATAAGTTTTACATTGATAGAAATGCCATTATGAATGCCGTTAAAAGAATTAAAATTCTTTCTAATGAAAAAACAAATGGTATTAAATTAAATATAGCTCCTGGCCTTTTAACAATTTCAACTAACCATCCGGCCCTTGGTCAGGCCAATGAAACTCTCGCTATAAGTTATGAGGGTAAAACCACTGAAATTGGATTTAATGCCAAATACCTTATCGATAGCCTCTCAGTGTTTAATGAGAATGATGTGAGTTTTGAATTTAACAATGAATTAAGCCCAGTAGTTATTAAAGCTGATGATCTTCCTGAATTTTTAGGAATCATCATGCCTTTAAAACTCTAATAGTGGATGAATTGTTGGAAAGTTAAAAAATTACAGGCCCAAAATTTTAGAAATCTAGATAAAATGATCTTTGATTTCTCACCTGGAATTAACTGCATTTTTGGGCAAAATGGAAATGGTAAAACAAATCTCTTAGAAGCCATTTATCTCATCACAAATAAAAAATCCTTCCGTAAAAATACCAGTTATTCACAAATGATTAACATTGAGGGGGGAAATTCAGAAATTATTCTTCAATCTGTTTTTGAGAATAACCAAGAGCTCATTTCTTATTCACTCCGGATGACGGACCAAATTGAAGAGCGCTACCTCAATAATCAATTTGAAAAAAGTAAAACTCCCTCAGCTTCAGTTTTTATCAATCCTTTTGACTCTTATAATTTTCATACGAGTTCTACTTTTAGAAGACAGTGGATTGATTCGCATCTGTCTTTAATTAATAAAGAATATAAGCAAGTTCTCGGGCGCTTTCAGAAGGCGATGAGATTTAGAAATAGTGTCCTTGGTCTAGGTGGAAAAAGTGCCTCTATCCAGCTCCAGGCCATTGATGAGCAAGTTTCAGAGTATTCGGCTTTTATCACCCAAGCGAGACTGGATTTTATCAAAGATCTGAACCAATTTATCACTCCCACGTTTAAAGCTATTTTTTCTGAAGATCATCAACTCGAACTCGAGTTAGATAGTATTTTTTCTCTTTGGGATGCAAAAAAGATTTATGACTTTTATCGTCATCAAGAAATAACTGATTTAAAGGCCCAAATGACTAAGATCGGAATTCACCGAGATGACACGATTTTTTCATTTGATGGACTCAACGCGTTCGAATTCTGTTCTTTAGGGCAACAAAAAATGGCGTTTCTAAGCCTTATATTTGCTTATATTGAGCTTTTTCGGTATAAATTTACCTCTTATCCTATAGTCCTCATTGACGACGTTTCAGGCGAATTGGATGGCCAGAGATGGAAAAATTTGATCCAATATTTGGAAACAAAACAATTCCAAGTCATGATCACAACGGCCAATGAGAATTTTAGGAAAGAGCTGGAAAGAATTTCAAATTCCAGAAAATTTTTAATTGAAAACGGCCTTTTAATTAACCCCGGATAGGAGCCCATGGATGAATCAAACTCCTGATTCTATTTCAAAAGTAAACACAGAATACAATGCAAATCAGATTAAAATTCTAGAAGGTCTTGAGGCCGTTAGAAAGAGACCTGGTATGTACATTGGTGACACCGGATTTCGCGGATTCCACCACTGTGTGTATGAAATCGTTGATAATGCTGTCGATGAAGCTTTGGCCGGTTATTGTACTGACATCAAAGTCATCATCCACGTTGATAACTCTTTAACAGTTGTGGATAACGGACGAGGCATTCCTACTGATATCCATCCGACTGAAAAAATTTCTGCTGCTGAAATCGTGTATACGAAACTTCACGCTGGTGGAAAATTTAATGAAGAAGGTGGAGCTTATAAAGTTTCTGGTGGTCTTCACGGTGTAGGTGCTTCGGTTGTGAATGCACTTTCAAAGTGGGTACGCCTAGAAATTAAAAAACATGGTAAAGTTCACCGCCTTGAGTTTGCTCATGGGGCAGCTAAAGAACCTTTAAAAGTTATTGGAGATTGTGATCCAAAAGACACAGGCACAACTGTTACTTTTAAATCTGATAACGAAATATTTGAAGTTGTTGAATATAATTACGATACACTCGCTAACCGTTTCCGCGAGATGGCCTTCTTAAATAAAGGCTTAAAAATTTCTATTTTTGATGAGCGCACTGATAAAGGTGAAACTTTTCACTATGAAGGTGGTCTCGGAGAATTCGTTCAGTACTTAAATCGTGCTAAGACTCCTATTCATAAAGATCCGATCTACTTTTTCCAGTCTAGAGATAATTATGAAGTTGAAGTGGCCATGCAATGGACCGATGGTTACTCAGAAACCATGACGTCTTACGCTAACAACATCAACACTCCAGAGGGTGGTGTTCACGTTTCTGGTTTCAAAACAGCTCTCACTCGAGTTCTTAATAACTACGCTAAAGATAATAACCTTCTCAAAAATATCAAAATTGCTCTTACGGGCGATGATATGCGTGAAGGTTTAACCGCAATTGTTTCAGTTAAACTTACAAATCCACAATTTGAAGGGCAGACGAAGTCTAAACTTGGTAACTCTGAAGTTGAAGGAATTGTGAACTCACTTGTGGGTGATCGTTTTAAGATTTATCTTGAAGAAAATCCAAACGTCGGTAAAACAATTCTTAAAAAATCTATTGATGCAGCTGCGGCCCGTGAAGCTGCTCGTAAAGCGCGAGAATTAACACGTCGTAAAACGGCCCTCGATTTTTCCGGTCTTCCAGGAAAGATGGCCGATTGTCAGGAAAAGAACCCAGAGCTTTGTGAAATTTACATCGTTGAGGGTGACTCTGCGGGTGGATCAGCGAAGCAAGGACGTGACCGTCGAACTCAAGCGGTTCTTCCTCTTAAGGGTAAGATCCTTAACGTTGAAAAAGCTCGTTACGATAAAATGCTTTCTAATGATGAAATCAAAATGCTTGTTCAGGCCATCGGAACAAGTATTGGTAAAGATTCTTTTGATATCTCAAGACTTCGTTATTACAAAATCGTGATCATGACAGATGCGGATGTGGATGGATCGCACATTCGTACACTTCTTCTCACTCTTTTCTACCGCCAATTTCCAGAAATTGTTGAACGTGGACATCTTTATATCGCTCAACCACCTCTCTATAAATATAAGAAAGGTAAAAATGAGCGTTATCTAAAAGACGGTGGTGAGCTTGAGTCTTACCTCGTTTCAAGTTCACTTTCTGATTGTGAAGTGGATATTGATGGTCAAAAAATTGAGCTAGAAACCGTTAAAGCGCTGGTCAATAAATTCAGAAATTTCAATCACACTCTTGATTCCTATGACCGTCACTATGATGCTTATTTCTTAAAAGCTATTGTTGAAGACGGAACACTTAAGGCCGACATGATGAAAGATAAAGCAAAGCTAGAAGCTTATGCTCAATCTATTATGGCAAAATTAAAAGCTGTGGATCATGTGGATCTTAAAAAATATGAACTAAAAATTGAAGAAGACGTTAAGAATCTTGGCTACCAGCTTCGTGTTCAAGTCACTTCTGCTCTAAAATCTAAGAATTTCCGCCTTGGTCTTAATTTTGCTGATTCTGCTGAATTTGCAGATCTTATTAATCAGCATGATGGAATTAAGCGCTACCTCAATTCTAATTTTGTGATCAAGCATCAGGGAACTTCTTCAAAGCACACAGGTCTTTTAGAGTTTTCAACTTTTGTTTCGCAAGAAGGTCGTCAGGGTGCTTATATCCAACGTTATAAGGGTCTTGGAGAAATGAATCCTGAGCAACTTTGGGAAACAACGATGAGTCCGGCCAACCGAACTCTACTTCAAGTAAAAATTGAAGACACGATCGATGCTGACCAAGTCTTCTCAGTTCTCATGGGTGACCAGGTTGATCCAAGAAGAGAATTTGTGGAAACAAATGCTCTGAATGTGCGTAACCTCGATATTTAATTTAAGGACGATTGAATTATGAGCGAAGAAAACAACAACGATAAACCAAACCACGGAAACATATCTCCTCTTCTTATCCAAGATGAGATGAAGAACTGTTACCTTGATTATGCCATGTCAGTTATTGTGGGCCGTGCGCTTCCTGATGTGCGTGATGGGCTTAAGCCAGTTCACCGTCGTGTGCTCTATGCCATGCATATGCTTAATAACTATCACAACAGACCTTACTTAAAGTCAGCACGTGTTGTGGGTGACGTTATCGGTAAATATCACCCCCATGGTGACTCAGCCGTTTACGGAGCTATGGTTCGTCTCGCTCAAGATTTCTCTATGAGATATACCATCATTGATGGTCAAGGGAACTTCGGTTCTATTGATGGTGATAACGCTGCGGCCATGCGATACACCGAAGTCAGAATGCAAAAACTCACCAACGATATGTTGGGTGACATCGATAAAGAAACAGTTGATTGGCAAGATAACTATGATGGTTCACTCCAAGAGCCAACAGTTCTTCCGACAAAAGTTCCAAATCTTTTGATTAACGGTTCAGCTGGTATTGCAGTGGGGATGGCCACAAATATTCCTCCGCATAACTTAACTGAAATCATGAATGGATTATTGGCCCTCATTGATAATTCAAATCTAACAGTTCATGACCTCATTAAAATAATTCCAGGTCCAGATTTCCCAACTGCTGGGGCGATTCATGGAACTGCAGGAATTCAGCAAGCTTATCACACTGGTAAAGGTGTTATTCAAATTCGTGCTAAGGCCGATATTGAAGTGAAGAAAAATGATCGTGAACAAATTGTGATCACAGAGCTTCCTTACCAAGTTAATAAAGCGAAACTTATTGAAAAAATTGCTGAGCTTGTGACAGATAAGGCGATCGAAGGAATTTCAGATATCCGCGATGAATCTTCACGTGAAGGTATCCGCGTAGTGATTGATATTAAAAAAGGTGAGCAAGGTGCTGTGATCTTAAATCGTTTGTATAAACAAACTCAGATGCAAGTTTCCTTCGGTATCATTTTCCTTTCGATTTATAATGGTCAACCGAAGGTCATGGACCTCAAGGAACAACTTGAGTGCTTCATTGAACACCGTCGTGAAATCGTTATCCGTCGTACCACTTATGAATTAAAGAAAGCCAAAGAACGCGCTCATATTTTAGAAGGTTTAAAAATCGCCGTAGAAAATATCGATGCGATTGTTGAATTGATCAAAAAAGCTGAAGGTCCAGCTCAGGCCAAAGATCAGTTGATGGCGAGATTCACTCTTTCGGCCATCCAGGCCCAAGCCGTCTTGGATATGCGTCTCCAACGCTTAACGGGTCTTGAAAGAGATAAGATCATTGCCGACTATGAAGCCATCATGAAAGAGATTTTGCGCTTAGAAGGCATTTTAGGTTCTGAAGAAGAAATTAAAGATATTATCCGTGGCGAATTTGTTGAAATCCGTGAAAATTACGGAGATTCTCGTAAGACTGAGATCATAGCTCAAGCTGACGAAATTCACATGGAAGACCTCATTAAGAATGAAGAAGTGATCGTGACCATTACGCAAAAAGGTTACTTGAAGCGTATGGCGATAGATACTTACCGCTCTCAAAAACGTGGTGGTAAAGGTGTGAAAGGTGCAGATCTTGATGAAGATTTCTACACCTCAATTTTCACCGCCGATACTCATGATACGTTGATGATTTTTACGGATAAGGGAACGGTCTTTTCAATTAAGGTTTATCAGATCCCAGAAGGTCTAAGAACGAGTAAGGGACGAAATGTGGTGAATATCATCAACGTTCCGGCCGATGAGAAAGTTCAAGAGATCATCACTGTTCCTAAAGAAGCTGAAGGTCACTTCCTTATCTTCGCTACGAAACAAGGTATCGTGAAAAAATCAGAACTTTCTGAATATAAAAACATGCGCCAAAATGGTCTTAAGGCGATTAAAGTTGTTGATGGCGATGCTATCCTTGCTGTTCGTATCACGGACGGTAAAAAAGATGTGCTTCTTGCTTCTTCTGCCGGTAAATCAATTCGCTTCCACGAAGATGATTGCCGTGCTCAGGGACGCGTTTCTCAAGGTGTGAAAGGGATGAGCCTTGATGATGGTGAAGAAGTGATTGGAATGGAAGTGATTGATGATAAATCAGAAATCCTAACTGTCACTTCACGCGGCTATGGTAAACGTTCTGCAGCTGAGGAATACCGTCAGCAGTCTCGTGGTGGTAAAGGTATTCTGGCCATGAAGCTCACTGAGAAAACTGGTGAAATTATGGGAATCCTTCCTGTTTCTGATAAAGATGATCTCATGATCATCACAGATAAAGGTCAGGTCATCAGAACAAAAATTTCTGGTATTTCACTCTTAGGTCGAAACACTCAAGGTGTGAGACTCATTAATGTTAAACCAGACGAAAAAGTTGTAGCAGTTGAAAAAATTGTTGATCCAGATGATGATTCAACTGAAGGTGAACCATCTGAGACACCTGTTCAATAATCTCCTCATTTTATTTTTTATCCTGGGGTTAAGTTCTTGTGACTTTACCTCAGGACTCAATCAAGACATTCTTTCGGCCCAAAAATTTGTTGATCAGCAAGATTTTGCTAAGGCCGTTGGTCTTTATGAGCGAGTCTTAAAGAAAAACCCTTCAAAAGTCATTAAGACGAAAATCAATTATCAGCTGGCAGAAATCTATTATCTTTACCTCGATGAGCAAGTGAAGGCGTTGAAGTATTATCAGTTCATTGTGGATAATGTGGATGATCCTCTTTGGCAGGTGAAGTCTTTAGAAAAGATTGCAGATATTAATTTTAGTTTTGCTAAAAATTTTACTGAAGCTATTCGCGCCTATCACATTCTCATGAATGTAAAACCGAGATTAAAAAATTACGATTACTACTTTTTGCGAGTGGGTGAATCCTATTTTGAAATGGGTCAGTATACAAAGGCCCGTGAAATTTTTAATCAAATCATTTCCCAACCAACCAATCCTTATTATGTTGAAGCTTATAATCAAATGGGGCTGATTGAGTTTTACAATCAAAATTGGGATAAGGCGGTCGATTACTGGCTTGAGTATCTTAAGCGTGAGCGACGCAAGGACCAAATTGTTAAAGTGAAGTTTCTTATCGCCAATGCTTATGAATCCAATGAGAAATTAAAAGAGGCCTATAATATTTATTACTCTCTTCTCCCCTCTTACCCAAATCCTGATGTTTTACGGGCCCGTTTAAAATCTTTATTTGATCGTCGGGTTGCCAGAAAGCGGTAGATTTTTTATCTTAACTTAAATTTTAGCCGATAGGATTAAATGAAAAGCTGGCAAAAAGCTCTCGCTCTTGCTTTAGGACTTCCTTCAACGATTCTTGGAATCTTTTTTACGTTTCAAGAATTAGTGAAGAGAAATATTGTCTCTCAAGGCATGGCCCAACTTATTCTCATTCTGGCGGTGGTCTCTATTTTAATAAAGATGATATTGGTCACATGGAAAAAAAAGTAACAAAGAAATTTTATCTTCTCTCCCTCATTAGTGTCGTAGCTATTTTGATCATGACAGGAGGCCATCCTCAGAACACCCTGGCCCTTTTGGGGGTCTTAATCGTGCTCATTTTTAATCACACCACACTATTAAACATGGTTTCCAATCTGACTAAGACCATGACCTTAACGGGTGATGATGCAAAGCAGGCAATGCGGAAGGTATTGTTTTTTTTAGTGCTTAAAATGACGCTCCTAGTAAGTGTCATGGTGATGATCTATTTTTATGATAAAAGTCTAACGCCTAAGGCCCTGTTACTTATGATTTTCCAATTGATAATTCAGGTCGTTAGTATTAAAAACAACTATTAAATTTTGCCAGGATTTTCATGAAATACTTGTATTTAATTGCATTGTTATTTTCTCATAATGTTTTTGCCAGTGGTGGATACAATTTCTTCACCAATGCTTCACATACATTTCATCTTCCGGCCCACACGATTGCTCTTATTTTTGGCTCCATTCTTTTTCTTGTCATAGGATTAGTTTATAGAGCGAGTGTTTCATCTGTTAAAAACGCTACGATTCCCGACAAAGGAATCAGTTTAAGAAATATTATCGAATCACTTGGCCAGGCCATGTACTCAACAGCAAAAACTGTTATGGGTGAAGAAAGTGCAAAACGCTATTTCCCTTATATCATTTTTGTTTTTTGCTTCATTCTTCTCACCAACGTTATTGGAATTTTTCCTGGTTCAATGTCTCCGAACCAAAATTTAAATACGACACTTGCTCTTGGTATTTTTACTTTCCTCTATTTTAACTATCAGGGTATTAAGGCCGTTGGTTTTGTAAATTATATGAAGCACTTTGCTGGTCCAATGCCGGCCCTTGCGCTTCTTATCTTCCCTATCGAAATTATTTCAGTTTCAGTTCGCCCACTTTCACTCGCTCTTCGTCTTCGTGGAAACATGGACGGAGACCATTTGATTTTGGGAATTTTCTCTGACCTCGTTCCGTACATCGTTCCAATTCCATTCTACGGTATGGGTCTTTTCGTTTCATTCTTACAAGCATTCGTATTTACACTTTTAACAATGATCTATATTGGTATGGCCACTGCTCATCACGATCATGGTGAGCATGATCACCATCACTAATAGGATCGAATCCAACAAAGGAAATTAAAATGGATCACGTTAATTCATGGGTTGTTCTTTCTGCTGCTATCGCTTTCGCTTCTGCCGTTATCGGTGGAACTGCTGCTCAAGGTAAAGCTGCTTCTGTAGCTCTTGAAGGTATCGCTCGTAACCCAGCTGCTGCTGAAAAACTTCAGACTCCAATGATTCTTGCTCTTGCACTTATCGAGTCTCTAGTTCTTTTCGGATTTGGTATCGCATTCCTTATCCTTCAAAAAGCTGCTTAATTTTTAAATTAAGATAGGTTGAAAAAAGAAGCCCTCGAAAGAGGGCTTTTTTTATTTGAAATTTAGTTACAAGTCCAAGCTTTCACTTTTCTAATGGTATTTCCGTAGAATTCACTTATGTAGAGATTTCCCTCGTCGTCGAAGGCAAGACCTTGCGGTCCAGAGAGAGTTACAGGAATGTTCTTAGTGTCATTATTGGCTTCAAGTCCTCCTGCACCAATTCCCTCTTGCTGATCATATTTAGGCATTCGACCTCTAAAAAATGAAGCATCAGAATAAAGAGGGTTATATTTTTTTCCAATGAAAAGACATTCAGATCCTGACTTGGTGTAACAGATGACGCTTTGATTAGCATAATTTAAGGCCGTTAGAAGAGTTTGTTCATTATTCAAGGTTGTAAATGAGCCACTAGCAATACATATTTTATCATCAGTTACAGCGACTGCTGAAGCAAAATTTGGGGAAATAGTTAGGGGAATATCAATAACAAAATTAGCAGCAACCTGTGATCCAAAGATATTTCTAATTAATCCAATATTTGCATATTTTAATTTTGAAGCTGCCACGTTGATATTATCGAGAAAATAAAAATTACCTTCATGCAATGTATCCATTGCTATATCACCTGGAGAGGTTAGTCTGGCACTAGAAAAAGCCCCAGGTATATTTCCTCCTGTTCCACAGGATCCAATGAATTGAGTTATTAGGCCTGATTGATCAACTTTTTTAATACAATGCTCTGTAAAGTCAGTGTGATAAAGTGATCCAGTGATTGGATCTGAACCAATACCATATGGGTCTCTTAGAGAAACATTTATTGCAAGGTCACCATCATTTATGGGTGACCAAGATCCATTTGCATTTGTTCCAGCAATTAGGCCAGTTTTACCGGGATCAATATCGCTACCTAAAATACTGAGAATTTCTCCATACATATTAAGAGCTTTTATATGGTTTTGGTTATCTGTATAAACAAGAAATTCATCGCTTGATTGCTCATGTATTTCTATATCTCTGGGATCTCTCATTGAAGTTTGAAGAGGAGTAGCTTGATTATTAAGTAGTGATGCGTTTAGACCACCAATAACAGTATCAACAATCCCTGTGTTTAAATTTAATGCTCTTATTCGGGGCTGTATTAATGGAGAATCCACAATTAATAATCTATTATTTGTACGATCATATTTTAATGATCTTGGCCGATTATAAATAACTTGCTCTGATTGAAGAGTTGCCGATTCATTAAATCCAGATTTTGGTAATAGTCCTAAAGAAGTGGAAACAAGGCCATTTCCATCTGGATCATTTAAGACTAATGAACGGATTTTATTATTTGATCCGTCCGCTACAAATAAGACATCATTGTCGATAACTAAACCATATGGTGTATTAAGAGTAGATTTTTTACCACCACCGCTTAATGAGTTATTATTAGTTGATCCCGTAATTCCAGGGATACCGAAGATTGGCTGTACGTTTGTATCTAGAACAGACTGATTCCCTAATGTTAATGTTGAGCCACTTAAATTAATAAAAGCAATTCTGTGGTAGGTATAATCAGAATAGAAAATACCTTTTAAAGTCTTGGGTGTTCCTGAAGACCAATAAGGAGTTATAGAAATCGAGTTACCATATGTCGCAGTATTGTATGGCCCAGGTGTATTGCCTAGAACTCCTCCAGAAATAGTTTTAATCCAACCACCTGTTGCTTCAGGTCCAGAAACACCTAGATTTTTCGTTGCTCCTGGGTTGTAAACACGCAAACTATAGGGATTAGCCCTTTCTGTAAAATAGAGTAGCTGGTTGTTTTCATCAAAAAACATAGCCGTTGGATATCGAGTACTAGCTGTTCCTGGAGTTAAACCGTCTGCAACGGTTCCTGGAGTTGATACAATATTGGTGGCGGTAGCATCTGTGTTATCTAGTGTAAATGCACTTGAGAGAGATAGATTGATATGTCTAATTTGTTGCTGATCATAACAACTAACATACAACCTCGTTGGACTTGATGATGAATTAAGGGCTAGTCCATAAGGATTGCAACCTGAGGTGGCGGATTGTTTAACTCGGCTTCTTAAAACACTAACTGTGTTAGTATTTGAGTTATCAAAACGTAGTCGGAACACGCGACCGGACCAGAAATTGCCAATAGTATATGTATTAGTGTACTCAGCGACATAGATGTCTGTGACCATACTAGATCCTGAGCCAGTTGAGGAAACGGCAACACCATACGGATTGCTGAGGTGAAAGTTTCTTAAATCAGTAACAGAGATATTCCCCATTTTGGCTGCCGGCGAAGAGGAGCCGTAGTTTGGATTACCAAAGATAGCTTGAACAGAATTTTTTTTAATAGTTAAAGGTCCAAGGCTGATGTCAGTTGAATTTCTGTTCCAGTACCAAACCACATCAAGAGTTTCATCCGTAAAGACAAAATTTTTATTTGGTAGCTGAACATCATGGGTTGTTATCAGAAAAGGATGTATTTTGGGTCTTACAGTGTTCGCCGGAATTGTAAGATCCAAATCTTCACCAAGACCAGGCATTCCTGATAGTGTACAGATTTGTTTTGCAGTAAGTTCATTACATTTTTTTGAAAAAAAGTTTGAAGAGATATTAAAGGATTCTGAATCGGTTTCACCATGCTGGTCGCGAACTGATAGCGTAAAAGTATTATCTCCAAGATAAGTAGTTCCGGAAATAAAGGATGCATTAAAAATTCCATCAGAAGTAGGAACAGAATTTAAGGTTAGTCCACAAGTACCAGATGTAGGACAAGATGAAGTACCTCGAGAAATTGTAACCTGAAGAGCAGTTTCATCTGCAGTATCATCTATGTCACCAATTAATTGAATCTCTGTATTAGTGTTTATTGCAATAGGATTGTTTGACAACTGTTCAATCGTATTATCCTCATCAACAACCTTATAGAAACCAGCGATGCTCGGCTTTTTGTTTTTATAAACCGTCCAGCTTCTTTCTGCAGGTAGGGCCGGATTATTGGTGCTTGAGCTATCACTGAGTGCAACCTTGATAGTTTGATTACCATCAATGAGTTCTCCTCTGGTAACTTCATAAGAACTGGAGTTTCCAGTTTCTGTTTTAACTACCAATCCACCCTTCGTCCATGTGAAGGTAAAAGGCGCAATACCAGTCGCTGCAGAAGCCGTGAATGTTTTACTTGGATCAGTAGATAAGACCACAACAGTTGAACCCGAAGGAGTGGTTGAGCCAAGAGATTCTTTAGCTGGATTAACCACGTTAATGAGCCAGCTCTTCTCAGTTGTTTCGTGCCCATCATTTGTTCGTACAGTGACTTGGTGAGGCCCAGTATTATTACAGCTTGTGGTGTAAGTGAGACGTTCACTCAAACCAAAAATTGGATTGATATCGATATTAGGAGAATTGGTTGTTACGGTGGCGTTATCGAATTGCCAGCTAGTTTGAATATCGGCAGATTCATCATCGTCATCGTCAATGTAGGCATCAAAGGTAATAGTGCTACCGCAAGATGGTGCGGGATCTGCACCAGCAGAAACTTCTTCATCGCTCGGGCTATAATAATCCGAAGCGGGAGTTTGGCCGATGGTTGGTGCTTTGTTTCTACGAACAAAGAAAGTATGTTCATCGTTATTTGTTGGATCAATCGTGCTGTAAGCCACAACTCGGATGTTGTGATCTCCTGGAGTAAAAGTTGATCCTGAACGTATTAGGAATGCGTTTGAACTATCTGCAACAGGATTAGGATTTCCATCGATGAAAAATTTGTATTTTACAGCTCCAGCTCCATCTTGAATGGAAACAGCAAAAGTTGTTGTACTTGTTCCTGTAACAACTACGACTGAATCTTGAGGTAAAACATTTGTAATCATCACATCACCCGGTGGAGCCGGAGGATTAGTTACGTTAACAGTCCAAGTTTGAGTATAGTTTTCATAGCCGTCATTAAGAACAAGCTTAAAGCTGTGAAATCCAACTTTAGAACAATCTGGATTATAAGTAAGAGTTGTTTGCTCTACATCCGTTGCGCTTCCAGTTATAGCGGTTGAAACGAATGCTGTGCCGCCAGTCACAAGAGATTCATCCAGATACCATTTAACTGTCACATTATCATTATTAGCATCTGTGACATTTGCTTGAATGACCATAGACAAGTTATCAGAACACTGAAGAGTATTTCCAGTCAGTGCTGGTATGAAATCGTTTAAAATATTTGGTGGTGTATTCTTTCTGATTTTAAACGTTTTTTTATCGGATGTTGATCCATTAGTGGCTGTCACTTCAAGAAAGTGAATGCCGATGGAAAGGTCTGCTCCGTTTAGGCTATAAAAAGATGTTGAACCAGTAACAGCGCTATCTTCATCATTATCTAGTACCCAAGTATAGGTGATAGCTCCAGAACCATCAGCTACAGTAACACCAAAGGTTGTACTCGCTGTACCAGTCATCACAACTTCTGGGGACTGTGTTGGAATCCAGGAAATTATGTCGACGACATTTGGCTCTGGTGGTGGATCATTTACCGTGAAATTCCAAGTGGCTTCAGTTGTATCATAACCATCACTGGCCTTAACTTTTAAAACGTGAGTCCCTGCTTTAGAACAGTCTGGCTCATAAGTGAATTTATAAAGGAAATTAGGCACAGGCTCAGAAATAGTAACGAAAGGAGTTGCATCAGGCCCTTCTGTTATAACATCCTCAGTATTCAATTCCCAGGTTATAGTTTTTGGATCATTGTTGTCCATGTCACTGACAGCCGCCGTAAATTCAATCGCTTCTTCAGCGCAATTAATCGTATTTGTGTATGGTATTGAGCTTTGGAAAATACCAGGTGAATAATTTTTTCTGATATAGAATGTTTTATCTGCCGTCGTTTTTCCATTTGTGGCGGCAATTTTTAATACATGCTTTCCTGCAGAAAAACTAGTTCCAGTTATATTCTTAAACGCCGTTGAAACATCATTAAAAAGATACTCAGGCTCACTATCAATAACATCGTAATTTTCTACTTCATAATTAATAAAATCATAACTCATAGTTCCCACATTACCAGGAACTAAAACACCGAAAACAGCTGAGCTATTATTTGTCATGACAAGCGGAGAATCAGGCGTTGTTTCTGGTGTCCATGATGTGATTGAGACAGTGTCGAACTCATCACTAGAGCCATCATCAACTTTTCCATCAAGGGCACCAAATTTATCCCCTGCGCTGTTATTACAAGCAGCAGTTACAAGCAGAAGGATGAATAATGAAAATAGTTTAATTAAACTCATAATTAAATTTTAAAAATAACTCCTAAAAATGAATTAAATTCTGAAGCTTCAGCTTCATTCGAGCCGGCCAAAGCTATTGCCCGTAACTCACCTTTTAGACTAATACTTTTATTTAGAAATCTTTCAACTCCAGCATTGACTCCGAAGCCAGCATAAGAATTTTTGATGGACTGAAACTCTCGTTGGTAAAAACCAAGACCGACAAAAGGTTTCCAAATCTCATGTCTTATGACATGAATCACATCTGATTTAAATTCTTCGTTCTTGCTAGAGCTAACTGGAAAGTAGTTCACACCTACATTCAAGCCATAACCTTTATCACTGGCACTGACATCGGCCAGGAGTAATGAATAACCAATTAAAAATTGTAATTTTTCTGAAATAGGTAATTGATAACCAATATTTGCCGCTGTTGGTGATGAGATGGTAGCTGATTTTTCTTGGGTCTTTGAGTTAATACTGAAATAACCAAAAGACAGATCTAACCGACCTACAGCCAGTGCCTTAAAAGAAAATAAAATTAAAAATAAACTAAGCAGATTTTTCATTAACTGCTGTTTCCTCTTTTTTCTGTGAAGGAATTTCTTCTTCATGAGCTTTGCTAAAAAAATTCACTTCAGCGAATTGTGCAATGTCTTGTCTTATCGCCGCCTGGTCTGAAACCTGTGGCGGGTTTTGATCAAACTGTTTAAGGTGACTTGAGAAAATAACTTTTCTCTTTTCATCAAGCTGATCAGAAATGGAGCGGATATAGTTCCTTGATGAATTCACCACAGACAAGGCCCATTGCTCTAACGTATAGGCCTGGATGAGCTGACTAAATTGAGCAGCTGGCATTTCAAAAATTTTATAAAAAGGTGGTCTCACACTAAAGATAAACGACTCCTTGTTTAAGGTCTCGTAAATATCTCTTTCTTCCTCAATAGAAATGAGGTTGAGATAGCTCAGGATTTCCTTATCTTTATTGTATTCTTCAAGCATTTTCCATTCAAACGCAGGCATCATTTCAAGGGCCTGGTTGAGGTATTTAGCTATCGTCTCACTGTCCATGACAACATTTATTGGCTTATTGTCTAAGAGGCGTGCCCAAGACCCTGGAAAACACTTTTTAGCGACTCCAAGGGAGAAAGAACGTGGCATCATCCCTAGTATAAGGAAGGCATGCTCTTGATTAATAGTTTTAATAAAATTGGTCGTTTTATCACCTAGACGCCAAACCTGAATCATAAGGTCTTCCCATTGACGGTTACCGGCGACATAACTGCGGCTTCGGCTCATTTGATCTAAAAGAACCATGCCTTCTGGTCCTATAGAGGCAGGGCTTGAAAAGGCTTCAAACCACTCTTTATCTCGACCCATCCAGAGTACCGTCTTCTGCCAATCGGCCGGAAGTTCACAAATGACTGATCCAAGGACTCTTGGATTTTTATGGCACATATCACTCATGAGCATAAGATCTTTAAGAGTAGGGAAAGTTCCTGAATCTTGAATCTGCTTAATCTTATTTTGAACCACTTCAAGGGTGCGGATCGGATCGTGGAAAGTGACTTCCCCACTGACAGCCGTTTTTCCAAAATTTGATCCACTTTTCGGTTTAGAACTACTGGTTGAAGACCCGGCGGCTCCCATCACTGGGCCCGGAGCCGAAGAGGCTACTGGGGCCTTCATCTTCGCAATACTCCAACGGAACATGAATCCAATGAGAAGAGCTGAAGCGAGAATTGAGCCAAGAGCATAATAAACATACTTAGGTGTTTCAGGTTCAATATGCTTGAATTTTCTTTCTACAGAAATGTCATCTCGGCTTGGTAAGAGATTCAGATAAATCGGAAGCTCTTGCTTGATTTCAGAAATTTTAAGGTCATCAAATTTTTCTGGAACAGAAACTGAAACCTTCACGCGTACGATTCTATTTCTTAAAAAACTAAGAGGTGTTGTTGGATCATCCCACTCATCAACCATCTCTTCTGATTCTTGATCAAAGTAAGGGAGACTTTCACTGCTGGCCCCTTGAGCAATATTGCGGCGAAGAGGAGTCACATCGATTTTAACAAAGAAGGGCTCATTAGGATGGCGGCGAGAAAAGTAGAGTGAAGCCTCTTCAGTTAATTTATCTTCTAATTCCATCACTCGAGGATGCTTGGCCGGAACTCCTTGGGCCATCACCGTGAGGCTTGATGTTAAAAGTGATAAAAGTACTAAAATCCATTTCATAACTGACTCTCTTTTTCAGGTTTGATCACAAGCATGACCGTTCTTGAAAGGGCATCCAACTCTTTAGGGTCTAATTGAGTTGATTTTGGAATAATTTTTTCAATGGTTCTAAGTTCCCCTACTCCCGCAATTTCCATGCGGTTAAGAGGAATACCTGCTTTCTGAAGTTGTCTCATGGCCGAAACGGCCCGAAGAACTGAAAGCTCAAGGTTGTCCTTGTATTTCCTGCGTTCTTTGCGCACAGGCTTTTTATCCGTAAAACCTTTGATACTAAGTTGATACTTTCCAGCGTAAGGAAGATATTTTTCAGTGAAAAGCTTGAGAAAGGCGATCGTCTCTTTTTTAACTTCAGTTGATCCTGAATCAAAGAAAGAAACTTTACCAAAAGTGACCACGAGATTTTCTCCTACCTCATGGACTTTGATATTGAAATCAGAGAGGCCTGAAACAGAGATGGATGAATCTGTCGATTCGCCGTCTTGGGTTTCACCTTTGGATTCAATTTTTTTGGTATTTGTATTTTGAATCGTTGCGAGGTGGGGTTTTAAATTCTCAATATCAAAACTCAAATGATGATTGAGCTTCACTTGTTTTTGCTTTTCAAAATCAGCGTTATAGAAAATCACAAAAAAACTTAAAAGCAACGTGATCATATCTCCATAGGAGATTGCCCAGGTTCCTTCTGAGTCTTCTTCCATTTCTAAAGGTCGATGCTTTTTCATGTAACTCATGTGGCTTCGGCCTCAGCTTGAAAATTCAGACCACTTAAGCGGTCTGAAGGATCGAGGAATGAATTAATCCTCTCTTGAATTTCAACAATATTGACGTTTTCCATCATAAGACCAATGGCCTCAATCGCCATCTCAGCTTTTTGCTGATCTTTCTTGGCTTCTTCTATCAGCCACTCACCCAAAGGGTTTAAAACGAGGTTTGAGAGTAAGAGTCCATAAAAAGTCGCAACCAGGGCCACGGCCATTCTAAGACCTGTTTCTTTAGAATCAATACCCGCCGAAATACCACGCATGAGGTGAATTAGACCTAAAACTGTTCCTGCCAGACCGAAGGCCGGAGGGTACTTTGCATTTCTTTTCAACCACGCCGAAAGAAGCATCATCTGATTTTCATATTGATGGTAGCGCTGGCTTAGGATATCGATAGTTTTTTCTTTATCAAAACCAAGGGAGATAAGCTCGAGACCATCATTCAGGATTTGTTCCTCAATGGCTTTTGGTTCTTTTATGGATTCTCTTTTTAAACAAACTTCCCAACATTGCTCGGCTGATTTTTTATGACTTTGTGAACCGATAAAAAATTTCTGAAAAAATCTAAGAAAAATGTGCTTAAAAGGTGTGGCCGGTCGAGAAATAACCATAACTGCAGTGGTACCAAAGACAACCACGAAGAAAGCGACGAAATCCCAGTATTCATTGATTTTTTGACCAAGGTGTTCACTGGCCAAATAGAACCCTGTAATCGCAATAAATAATCCAATACTGTATTTCATTGTCGTTCCTAGTTCGTCATCGTTTTAAGTCTATCAATCATCATCTTTGTTTCTGCATTCTCAGGATTGATCTGATAAGACTTTTGGTAATAATTTAAGGCCGCTCTAAAATCTCGCTGTAAATAAGAGATGTTACCTAGAAGATCATAAGAAACACTTACATAAGGAAAGTCTTGAGTGATAGCAGTCAGGATTCTTTCTGCTTCTTCAAAACGCTTTTTATTAATGAGGTTGTTTGACATGGCTATATTCTTAGCCAGTTTTTCTTGTCTTGCTTTGATATCAAGACTTTTAGCATCTTCGGTGCGTGTCTTTAATTTCACATTAATATTGTAATTTTCTTGCTGTGAATCTTGAGCGATAAAAATATTTTGCGTCTCAAAACCTTCTTTAGAAACATGGAGCATGCTCATGCGAGAAGCATTGGCATAAATTTCTCTTCCTTCAATATCTAATGGTGTGACTCCGAGAGATTTTGTCTCACCATCATTCGTTGTGACTTTGACTTCCGCTTTATCTGGTGAAGAGGTAATTTTCACACGACTAGTGCTTGCGCAACTCATGAGCCCTAATAATAAGAGGAGAGAAATTAAATCTATAAACCGCATAATGAGTCCCTTTTTTAAGACTTCACTCATTATTTTAGCGTTTAATCGGCGAACTCGGCAGAAGTGCAGAAATTGCCACTTCTGATGAAATAAGGGATTTTAAAGTGATTTGGCCAAGTATTTAGCCGTGTGAGATGATCGGACTTTCGCCACTGTCTCAGGGGTTCCTTCAGCGACAATGAGACCACCGGCCTCACCACCCTCTGGACCAAGATCAATCACCCAATCCGCGGTTTTGATCACGTCTAGATTATGTTCAATAATCAAAAGGGAATGACCTTGATCGATGAGCTTATTAAGGGCCTTAAGAAGAATTTTAATATCCTCAAAGTGGAGTCCAGTGGTCGGTTCATCTAAGACATAAAGAGTTGAGCCCTTAGTGGATTTTGAAAGTTCACGAGAGAGTTTCAATCTTTGGGCCTCACCTCCAGAAAGTGTCGTCGCCGGTTGTCCAAGTTTTATATAGCCAAGGCCCACATCATTGAGAACTTTAAGGGCACGATTCACTTTGGGATGATTTTCAAAAAAAGGAGCGGCTTCTTCAATACTCATATTGAGGACATCAGAAATAGTTTTACCTCGGTAAAGAATGGAAAGAGTTTCTTTATTGTAGCGAGAGCCTTGGCAGTCAGAGCAAGTAACATAAACATCTGGGAGAAAATGCATTTCTATTTTTAAAACACCGTTACCTTCACAGGTTTCACAGCGACCTCCCTTAACGTTAAAGGAGAATCTTCCTGGTTTATAACCTCTGACTTTGGCTTCATTAGTTTGAGAAAAAATATTTCTGATATCATCAAATAGACCAGTGTAAGTGGCAGGATTTGAATGAGGTGTACGACCTATGGGTGATTGATCAAGCTCAATAATGCCTTGGATTTTATCCACACCAGAGATGGAATGATAATTGGCCGCAGAGGATTTTCTTCCTCGAGAAAGATAATTTTTAATCGCCGGTATAAGCACTTTATGGACCAGTGTCGATTTTCCAGATCCGGATACACCAGTAAGACAAACCAGTCCTCCAAGAGGAAGATGCAGAGTAACTTCTTTAAGATTGTGTTCTCTCGCCTTGTTTAAAACAATTTTTTGCGTAAGATCTCGTCTTTTTTGAGGAACTTCTATTTTAAGTTTTCCGGAAAGGTACTGGCCTGTAATAGAATTTTTTTGAAGTTTAACTTCTTGAGGGGTTCCGGCCGCAACAACATCTCCCCCATGAAGACCGGCCTGAGGTCCCATATCAATAAGGTAGTCAGCTGCTAGCATAGTATCTTCATCGTGCTCAACCACGAGAACAGTATTCCCAATATCTCGCAGATCAATAAGTGTCTGGATGAGTTTTTCATTATCTCTTTGGTGTAAACCAATACTTGGCTCATCTAAGACATAAAGAACACCTGAGAGGGCAGAACCTATTTGAGTCGCAAGACGAATTCTTTGGGATTCACCACCAGAAAGAGTCATGGCATCGCGATTAAGAGTCAAATAATTAAGACCAACATTAAGTAAAAAGCGAAGGCGGTCATTAATTTCTTTTAAAACTTTTTGGGCGATGATGGCCTGGGATCCTTCAAATTTTAATTTTCCAAAAAATTGAGCTGCCTCAGCAATAGAAAGATCACAGATATCCATGATGGATTGATCTTGGATTTTGGCTGCCAAGGCGAAGGGATTTAATTTTTTCCCCTTACATCCGCTGCACTTTTTTATAATCATATACTCTTCAAGATCGGCCCGTGTTTTCTCTGATTCAGACTCATGGTATTTTTTTTCAAGCCATGAAACAATTCCTGGAAATTCTTTTTTAAAATTCCATGATGAATTTTCTGATTCGAATTTATAGTTATAAATCTTATCCCCACTGCCGTCATAGAGAAGAGTTCTGAATTTTTCACTCAGCTTGCTAAATGGTTTTTCCAGATCAATTTTTTCAACTTGAGCGATTGAGCGGACCATTTGCATGAGAAAGGTATTTTTCTTTAATATTGGTATCGCTCCATCCTCAAGTGACATATTTTCATCGAGTAAAAGGCTCTCAATATCAAAATTCTTGGAAAGTCCAAGCCCATTACATTCTGGACATGCACCCAAAGGAGAATTAAAGGAAAAGAGACGTGGCTCTAGATCTGGATAACTTTTATTAGATTTGAAGGAATAATTTTTTTCGGAGAAGAAAAACTCTTTTTCATCACTAAGGACAATTAAGTAACCATCAGACAATTTAAGAGCATGTTCAACAGAGTCAGATAAGCGAGTTCTTATACCTTCTTTCATGACGAGGCGATCGACAACGATATCAATTGTATTAAATTTGGTTTTTTGAACATTTATTTTTTCATCGAGTGTAAGGATTTCACCATTCAAACGAATACGGGAAAATCCCATACTCAGAAATTTTGCTAATTCTTCCTTGTGCTCTCCTTTTTTATTTCGAATAACTGGAGAGAGTAATTGGAGTTTACTTCCATCTTTAAAATTTAAAACCTGTTCAATGATTTGTTGGGGACTTTGCTTGGCCACTTTTTCCCCTGTCTCAGGACAGTGGGCCTCTCCGAGTCGTGCATAGAGAAGGCGAAGATAATCATAAATTTCCGTTATAGTTCCCACAGTGGATCGGGGATTTTTTGTGGTGGATTTTTGGTCAATTGCGATCGCCGGTGAAAGACCCGTGATACTTTCAACTTCAGGCGCTTCTACTTGCCCAATAAATTGCCGAGCATAACTTGAGAGTGATTCAATATATCTTCGTTGACCTTCAGCATAGATGGTATCAAAAGCGAGTGATGATTTTCCAGAGCCTGAAGGGCCTGTGATCACAGTGAGAGAATGTCTTGGGATAGAGACATCAATATTTTTGAGATTATGAACTTTAGCTTTAGTGACCTGAATTTTGTCCATCATGCTCTAACCTCTTGAGTTGCTTTAATGCTTGTTCCAGAGAGTATTGGCAACCTCGATAATCGGCTTTGTTTTTTCCAAACAAAGCAAATGAAGTTCCGTGGTCTGGACTAAAACGAGGATAAGGTAGACCTAGAGATATGTTCGATCCAATAAGACCACTCAACCCCTTAAAAAGGGCAAGCCCTTGGTCATGATAGAGGTAAACGAGAACATCTTCAGGGGACTTCCTTTCCCGGAGGATTGTATCACCTGGGTAGGGGCCAGTAATATCAATTTTAAATTTGTCTTGAATTCGTTTAATGGATTTTTTTACTCTTTCATCCTCAGATCCAATAAGTCCACTTTCTCCCGCATGGGGATTAAGTCCAGCGACAAGAATTTTTCCAGTTTTCCAATTCCAACTTTTTAATGTGCGACAAAAAGTTTCAAGGCTCTTATAAAGCCGCTCTTCTGAAAGGATTTCAGATAAATCTTTTATTGCGACATGATCAGTTATAAGGAGGACTTGCATTAAGGGTGAAGAAAAGAACATACCAATATCAGGTTTGCGGTAAAAGTGCCTAAAGTATTCGGTGTGACCGGCCTGTCCAGGGAACTGATCTTTTGAAGTGGGCAAGGTAAAAAGGACACCACCAGTTTCCGCAAGTTTCATTCCCATTTCTAGGGCACTGAAAGAAGGTGAAACATTGATCTCATCAAGCCATAAAACATGAATCTTTTTATGAATAAGCTGGATGAAATCTTCATGTATTTCAAAGGGGAGTTCTAGGCTAATTAAAGTTTCTTGAAGAGCAGATTTGAAACCAATGAGAGTTATTTTATTTAAATCATCATCAGTTAATAAGAGACATGTTTTTAAAAAGACTTCTAGGCCTATTCCCTCTTCATGTCCTTGAGTGACATAGACTTTCATAAATTAAAGAAGATTTTTGATGTAATAGTTAGAAAATTCGCGGTCAAACCAGTTTTGAGTTACTGATTTACCTTTATCCATAAAGATATCATTTTGAATTTGCTCTTTGATTTTTGAGAACTCTTGAGACTCAACGAGATCTTTCTTTTGAACATAGAAAATATGCATATAACCATTAATAACAGAAGCTTTTGAAAAAGATCCTTCACCAGTGGTTTTGAGGGTGCTGGCCAGTTCTTTAGAAAGTGCATCCTCATTGAGGTTTTCTAAATTATTAGTTTCAAGATCACGGTACTCCTCAGGTAATTTTCCTGTGAGCTGATAATCCTTAAGAATCGTCAGAAATTTTTCTTGGTCTTTATCAATCAATAATGACTCTTTAATATAAAAATCAACGAGATTGTATTTAAAAGAAAGAGTTTTATTAGATGAGTTTCGGCGGTAATACTCATTTTTAATTTCTTGTTCAGTAACAGAAATTAATGGGGCAATTATTTTCGAAGCAAAGACATTGTATTCCATTGTTTCGCGGATAATTTCAAAGTACTCCTCAAAAGTGAGATTCTTTGTTTTAAGAAACGTTAGCAAGTCTGCACGTCTCAAACCCAGCCTTTCTTCCGTCATTTTAATACGAGATTCAACTGCATCATCATTAATCACATAACCTTGACCATTAATTTTGTCGCGGATGATGTAGGATTTAATGATGATGTCGAGAAGCTGTTTGGGTGCGTATTTTTTTTCACTGTAAATCATAGGTGAAACTTCTTTACGGGCCAGGAGCGTGTCTTCAATTCTTTTGATTTCAGACAAAGAAACAACCCTGGTATTCACCACGGCAACAAGCTTATCAAGAAGTTTATCTTCGGCGTGAGCTATTCCAAACGAAATAAGAGCAACGCCGAAGAAAGAGAAAAGTTTTTGTTTCACGAATCTACAGTGTTAGATGTTTTTCTTTATCACAACACCCTGAGCAAGTCCTTTAAAGTACTCATCCATCAGAGCGTCTCTTTTTTTATCGTAAATGATTTTCTTATACAAGTTTTTGTCGATTTGCTCAAAGCTCTTAACACCAAGCACCTTAATGATGTGGTAACCCATTTGAGAACGAGTTGGTTTTGAAATGAAGCCAGCTTTTTGGCCTTTAATCGCTTCAAAATATTCTGGCGCAAGTCGAGTTGGAGGTTGAAAACCTAGATCTCCACCAACAGGTGCCGCTGAAGTTTGTGAATATTTATTGGCCATTTTTGCAAAGTCGTCAGGTGTTTTTTGAAGTTGAGCATAAATCGCCATCGTTTGCTCATATGCTGCCTTAACTTCATCAGGAGTTGGTTCAGCTCTAAGACGATAAAGAATATGGGCCGTGCGGTATTCCTTATTATCTTCGTAATATTTTTTTACATCATCATCTGAAACGGTAATTTTTTTAAATTGCCCTTCAAGATCTTTTGAAATTTGTGCATGAAAGAGGATGTCTTCTTGTTTGGCAACAATAGCAGCTTCTTTATCAGTACCTGTTTTTTTAGCTTTAATAATTCCTAATTCACGATTGATAAGATCTTGAAGTGAAATTTCTTTTGTAATTTGACGTTGTCCAACGAACTTCAAATTCTGAAGGTGATATTCTTCAAATTGTTTTTTTGTAATCACACGTCCGTTAACGGTGGCCACAACATCTTTTTGAGCAAAGGCCGGAAGGACCATCATGGTCGCAAGAGAAAAGACAGCGAGTTTTTTCATAAACATCCCTAGTTAATTGAATCTAATAAAAACGCTAACATACTCCTATTTCTGGTGCAATATGTTTCGCAAATTCTAAGAACATCTGGTGAGTCATCGTATCTTTAAATAAACAAGTGACGGACGAATCCGGATTTAATTTGTACAGTTTTGGTTTATTCATGAAAAAATTCAACATTTTGTCTCTTAGTTGAGAGTTGTGGTTAAGTATTTCTTGATCAAAATACAGATGAACTTGAGATCCGGAAACTTTAACCAGTCTTAGGCCAAGAGATTGAAAATGAATTCTTGAACGAAGGATGGAATAAAGTGCCTCTAATTCTTTAGGCGTCAAACCAAATGAATCTGTCATTTCGGTGATGATTTCCTCTAGGCGTCCAAGATCGTTAGAATTTGAGAGGCGCTTATAATACTTTAATCTTAAGGCATGGTCTTGAATGTATGAGTTGGGAATGAAAGCAGAAAATGGCGCCTGAATTTCTATATTCTTCGCAGAAACTTTTTGCTCTCCCCTAATTTCTTGAACTGCCTCTTGCAGGAGATCCATATAAAATTCAAGACCAATTCCTTCAATATGACCTGATTGTTCGGCCCCTAATATATCTCCAGCTCCTCTAATTTCCATGTCTGAAGAAGCGAGTGAAAAACCGCCGCCCATTTCTGCATAGGTTTGTAGGGCCTGAAGCCGTCTTTGAGAGGTTTCAGTCAGGATGCGGTTATCAGGAACCATGAAGTACGCATAGGCCTTACGATCAGATCGACCAATTCGACCTCTTAACTGGTGAAGTTGGGCAAGACCATATGTATCGGCTCGATCTATAATCATAGTGTTAGCATTAGGAATATCAATCCCAGATTCGATGATGGTCGTTGAAAGTAAGATGTCTGATTTATGATCATAAAAATCATTGATTCTTTTTTCGAGTTCACGCTCATTCATTTGCCCATGAGTGACCGTGATTCGTGCTTTAGGGACGAGCTTTTTCAAATAAAGTTCATGTTCTTCTATGTCATGAACACGATTGTGAACATAATAGACTTGCCCACCCCGTGATAATTCTTTTTCAATGGCCGATTTTAAAGTGAGATCATCTTCTTTAATAATGTAAGTTTTGATCGCTTGTCTTCTAGGAGGAGCGGTTTGAATCAAAGATAAATCTCTAATCCCAAGAAAGGAGAGTTGAAGAGTTCTAGGTATAGGTGTTGCCGTCATGGTTAAAACATCAATACCCGTTTTTAGAACTTTTAATTTTTCTTTGTGGGCCACACCAAAACGGTGCTCTTCATCAATAATCACTAATCCTAAATCATGAAATTCGAGCTTATCTGAAAGAACGGCATGGGTCCCAATCACAATATCAACTTTGCCTTCACCGATTTTGTGGATAACTTCAGTTTTTTCTTTGGCACTTTTAAAACGAGAAATGAAATCAATATTGACAGGAAAATTTTCAAAACGTTTTTTGAATGAATGATAGTGCTGTAAAGCGAGGACTGTGGTCGGAACAAGAATGACCACCTGCTTTTTATCGAGAACGGCCTTCATTGCGGCCCGCATCGCCACTTCTGTTTTCCCAAATCCTACATCTCCACAAACGAGACGATCCATTGGATATTGGTTTTGCATGTCTTCGAGAACATCATTAATCGCTTTTTGCTGATCAGGTGTTTCTTCAAAAGCAAAGGAAAGCTCAAATTCTTTAAAAAGATGATCAGGGGCGGAGTAAGGAAAACCTCCCCGTAATTTTCTTTCGGCCTGAAGACGAATGAGATCGAAGGCCAGTTTTTTAACTGAACCTCTGGCCTTAGCTTTAAGTTCACTGAATTTTTTTGATTTAAGTGAAGCGACTTTTAATCCAGAGCTAGAATCAGCATGTTTTTGAACCAAATTGAGCTTATAAACTGGCACATAGACTTTATCATTATCCTCATAGTGGATAACGAGGTAGTCATTTTTTTGATCCATCGCCTCGATGGTTTCTAAACCTTTATAAACACCTATTCCAAAGTCACGATGGATAACATAATCATTGATTTTTAAGGTCGCGAGTTGTTCAGCAAAAAGATCTTTATTGGTGGTTTTAACCTGCTTAGCTTTCTTCTTTTTAATCGAGAAAAAATCACTTTCAGATAAAACGGCTATATGTTCAGATTTATAGTAAAAGCCCTCATCTAATGACCCATGAACAAAATGAAGCCTCTCACCTAAATCACTAAGTCCATTTTCTTCAATCAGATATTGAAGTTCCTGACGAGCATTTTCAGATCGGTAGGTAATAATCAGATAGCCGTAACTTTTGAACTCATTTTTTAAAACTTTAAGTGAGTTTTTAATGTAGTCGTATTTGCTTTCTGTGCTTAAACCCTGAACTTTAAGCTTTGTTTGTAAAAATGCTTTCAATTTTTCAAGATTTAAATGGAGTGAGTGAGAAAGTTTGTCGCTGAGATCTACACTTATATCAAGTTTTTCAATTTTTAATGTTCTAAAATTTTCAAGGTTAGAGTTCGCCACATAAAATTCATCTGGAGAAGGGGCCAATGAAGAGGTCTCTGCATCATCAATAAGATGTTCATAATCCTCTTGTTGTTGAGCGAGATAGAGGTCAAAGTTTTTTTGGCCATTTTCAGAGTTAAAAAAGGTTATTTGTGTTTTCTGAGGAAGAAAATCTATAAGAGTGTGGGGTGTTTCGAAAAAAAGAGGAATAAATAGAGGATAATTTTCAAAAAGTTGCCCTTCAGAGAGTTTTTGAAAAATTTGTTTCCTTTGCTCGTACTTGTTTTTAAATCGTGGTTGGGCCTGGGGAATTTTAGAACGAAGCTGATTTACGTATTTATCTTGAGTGAGATAACCCGGGCCCGGAATTAGACTAAATTCTTGGTAAGATAAATCTCTATTAGTTTTTTGTGTTTCTAAATCAATGCCAAGAATCTCCTCTATAAGATCATCGAAATAGTGAATTCGAACTGGTGGGTGGGAGATAGGGTAGATATCAAAAATTTCACCTCTTTTTGAAAAAGTTCCAGGCTCTTCGACTGTACTCGAAGGAAAATATCCCATTTCAGTTAGTTTTTTAGAGAGATCAAAAGGCGAAATAATGTCTTCTTTTTTTATTTTAAAACTGTTTTCACGGAAAAAACTTGTGGTTGGTCCCTTTAAAAGAAACCCCTCAAGTGTAGTGACGATGACAATTTTTTCTGCCCCTACGAGCTTTTGAAGCACTGACCAACGGGCCAGAAGGGCACTTTCTGAACTTATAATGCTGCTGTACAAGGAGTGATTGTGCCCTGGGTAAAGATGAACATTTTTTAAATGCTTCAGTGCCTCATAAACTTCTTCGGCCTCATCAAGATCAGAACAAATAAGGACATGGGCCCCATCAAAAACTAGATTTTTAAAATAACTTCCTGCAAGAAGACACCATTCTTGAGGGGAAATTCCCTTTAACTCGAGGATTTGTTGTTGCTCTTTCCAATTATGGAGTTTGCTTTGTAGACCACTAAATAACATACTTTTTAATCCCGATTAAAAGAGTTGAGTGTTTAAGAAACATCGGTTTACACTTGGACAAATAAAATAACATCTTTCCTATTTTCAACATCTTTTGTATCTTAAAACTACTTTTTCTTGAGAACTTAATGCAGTGGAGACGTCCATGTTACCAGCTCAATTTGATGGCTTGATGCCTGTTGTTATCTTTATGGCCTTGGCCATTCTTCTTTTTGTGGGAGGACATTTTCTCTCTGTTTTACTAGCACCAAAAAAACCTTCGCTGCTCAAATCTACTCCATACGAGTGTGGTGAGCAACCGGTGGGATCTGCTTGGTCAATGTTTAACGTACGTTTCTACGTTGTTGGATTAATTTTTATTATATTCGATGTTGAATCAGTTCTCATGTTTCCTGTAGCGAGCATCTTTAAAGAACTTAATCAGATGGGTCAAGGCACTTATGCTCTTCTTATCTTTTTAAGTTTCATCTCTGTTCTTATTGAAGGAATTGCCTACTGCTGGAGAAAAGGTGACCTTGATTGGGTTAAATCTTTCCAGGCTTCATTAAAAAAAGAAACTAAATAAGGTCTAATATTTATGAATCAAACAGTTGTAAGTTATCTTGCCCAATATGAGTTTTTTGATTTTTTAGTAAACCTATTTGGGAAAAATCAGAGTTTACTCTCATTCTTAATTTATCTTATCTTTGCTCTATTGATTGTCGGCATGTGCGCCACGATTGGTGGACTTGGAACATACGCAGAGAGAAAAATCTCAGCTGATATCCAGGCCCGTATTGGACCTAACAGAGTTGGTCCTTATGGTCTTCTTCAGTTTTTAGCTGATGGTGTGAAGATGATCGTCAAAGAAGACGTTATGCCTTTCAGTGCTGATAAAATGCTCTTCTATCTTGCTCCTATTTTATGCCTTGTCGGTGTCTTTGCCACACTTGCTGTTCTGCCATTTGCTGGTGGATTTATCATGACAGATTTAAACGTTGGTATTTTCTACCTTGTCGCAATTTCTTCTCTCGTTGGTGTAGGTGTGTTCTTAGGTGGATATGCTTCAAATTCAAAATGGTCAATGCTAGGTGGAATGAGAGGGGCCAGCCAAATTATTTCTTATGAAATACCTGTAACTATCTCAATTCTGGCCATTACATTACTTGCTGGTGGAATGGGCTTTGGAACAATTGTTGGAAGTCAGGGTGGTCTACCTCATCAATGGTTCCTTTTACACAACCCTTTTGCTTTCATTGCATTCTTTGTTTATTTTGTAGGAGCTCTTGCTGAAACAAACCGTGCTCCATTTGACTTGCCTGAAGCTGAGTCTGAACTTGTTTCTGGTTATCACACTGAATACACTGGTATGCGCTTCGGCTTTTTTGCTCTTGCTGAGTATATTGAAGTTTTCGTTGTGTGTGGAGTCGCTGCCGCTTTATTCCTAGGTGGTTACAATATCCCTGGACTAAAACTAGATCTTCTTCCACTTCAGGCCGTTCAGTTCACAGTATTTATGACAAAAACATTGGCCCTTTACTATGTGGTGATCTGGGTTCGTTGGACATTCCCTCGTCTACGCGTAGATCAGTTAATGTCCATTTGCTGGAAGTACTTAACACCGATTTCAATTTTTAATCTTGTTGGTTGTGCTATTTGGATGGTGGCCTTTAATGGGAAATCAATAGCCGATATAATTTTTGGTGGACACTAATTAAGGAACGATCATGTTTTTACAATTTCTTTTTATTGCCTCGGCTTTTTTGACTCTGGCCTGCACTATAGCCGTCTTAGTCACAAAAAATCTCATGCATTCGTGTGTCTTTTTATTAGGCACATTAATAGGCGTTGCTGGACTTTATGCAACTCTAGGCGCTGACTTTGTAGCTGTGACTCAAATCATGGTTTACATGGGTGGAGTTGTAATATTGATGCTTTTTGCCGTGATGTTAACAGGCGGAAAAGATTTTGTTTCTCGTGCTCAAACTCTTCTTGGTCTTCCAGCAACCATGGGAAATAAGTGGACATACGGCTTAGGACTTCTTGTAGGGGTTGTTTTCCTTCTCACAAATGTAAAGCTTTTATCGAATATCATTACAACACTTCCAACTGCAGAAATTAATAATGATTTTCCATCGACTGTTTCTCGGTTGGGTCACCTCCTTGTCAAAGATCATGTTTTGGCCTTTGAAATATCTTCTGTTCTATTGTTAGGGGCCCTGGTTGGAGCTGCGATTATCGCACGTCCTAGAAAACATAATTAAGAGAGAAAATACATATGATGAGTTTAGCTTCCTATTTAATTATTTCACTGGTTCTCTTTGTGGTTGGCCTTGTGGTCATGATAGCGAGAAAAAACATTGTGGCTATTCTGCTTGGAATTGAATTAATTCTCAATGCGGCTGCTTTGAACTTTGTCGCTTACTCACGCTATGTGACCAATAATCTTGATGGTCATATTTTTAGTCTATTTATTATTGTTGTAGCTGCAGCTGAAGCAGCCGTTGGTCTCGCTATTGTGATTCGTTTCTTCCAGATAAAAGAAACAATTCATATTGATGAAGCGACTCAGTTAAGAAACTAAGGATACGGATATGGAATATACAGTTGGAAGTATTGCCCCGATTTTTCTAGCACCAGTGATCGCATTTGTGATCAATGCGTTTTTTGGAAGAAAGCTACCAAGACAAGGTGACTGGTTAGCGACTTTGAGTATTTTTATCTCATTTATTTTTTCAGCTCGAATTTTTGGAGATTTCGTCTTTGGAAAATTTGCGACTGATTATTATATCCACAAAGTTTTCACATGGTTTGATCTCTCTTACGGAACTCAAATCTGGAAAGTTGATATGGGGATCTATATCGATAACATGGCAGCCATTATGTTGCTTATGGTGTCAGGTGTAGCGACACTTATTCACCTCTTTTCAACTTGGTATATGGATCACGATGAAAAGCATGGTCGTTTCTTTGTGTTCCTTCCTTTGTTTACTTCAGCGATGCTCGGACTTGTTCTTTCAGACAATCTTTTCTCAATGTTTATTTTTTGGGAAATCATGGGTTTCTGTTCATACTCCCTCATTGGAATTTATGTAAAAAAAGAGAAGGCCGGAGATGCTTCTTTAAAAGCCTTCATGACAACACGTGTAGGAGATGTATTCCTCCTCCTCGGTATTGTCGCCATTTGGATGGTACTTGGAAGTGTAGCTTACGTTGATATTTATGCAGCGATTGCTGAAGGTAAATTTACAGGTCTTTCTGTATTAGGAATTTCTTTTGCTACTTTTTCTGCTCTCTGTATTTTCCTTGGGGCCATGGGGAAATCAGCTCAGTTCCCACTTCAAGTTTGGTTACCAGATGCGATGATGGGGCCAACTCCAGGTTCTGCTCTGATCCACGCTGCTACAATGGTGACGGCTGGCGTATGGGTTTCACTTCGTATGTATCCTCTTATGGTTCTAGGTGATATCACTTGGTTTATTGCTGTTATTGGTGCCATCACTGCTTTCGGAGCAGCGACAATTGCAACAGTTCAAACTGATATTAAGGCCGTACTTGCTTATTCAACGCTCTCTCAACTTGGTTATATGATTTTAGGTGTGGGTGTAGGCTCATACAATGCTGCTTTCATGCATGTTATTACCCATGCGATGTTTAAAGCTTGTTTGTTCTTATCTGCTGGTTCAATTATTCACTCAGTTCATGAGCAAGAGATGCCAAAACTTGGTGGGCTTCGTAAGTATCTTCCTTACACTCACTTTGCGATGATGTGCTGTACACTGGCCATCGCCGGAATTCCATTCTTCTCAGGATTTGTTTCAAAAGATAGAATCCTAGGTGATGCCCTTTACTATGGCTTCATGGCCGGTCAAAACCCACTCCTGGCTATCGTTCCTATTCTTGGTTTTGCAGGTGCTGGTCTTACAGCTTTCTATATGTTCCGTATGATGTTCCTAACTTTCTACGGTGAAAATAAAGCTCACCATGATGATCATGGACATGGACACGGTCATCACGGCAATCATGGTCATGGGCATGAAATTCACCATGAACATTTAGATGCCAGACAGAACGTACCTCTCCTTATCCTTTCAGTTTTCACATTAGGATTCTGGTTTTGTGGAACTCTTACAGGTCAAGGTTTTGGTAAAGTTTTTGGTGGAAAAACAGAATGGTTTAAAATTTTAGTTGAAGCTCCAAAAGTTGAAAAATTTGTAAATAGTCCTCGTGAAGCTTTTGGAAAAGTTGATTTAAAACCTGAAGCTTACCATGAGAAAGCTCATTATCATCACCAAACTGGTTATGCTGGACCAAACCCTGATGAACATAAACTTCACTCAGCTCACACGATTGGTGCCATTGCCTCAATCATTATTGCTTTCTCGGGAGTCTTTTTGGCCTTCCTTATGTACATCAAAGGATCTGTAAAACCTTGGGCTTCTAAGTTTCCAGGTTTTACAAAAGTGCTTCAGAATAAATATTATTTTGATGATTTTTATATCGATGTTCTTATCAAAAAAGGCCTACTCGGATTAAACCGCGCTCTTTCTTGGTTTGATATGGGTGTCTACGATCGCTTTGCAGTTGATGGATGGGCTACGGTCAACCGTTGGTTATTCAAAGCCTCTAAGTGGTTTGATAATGTGGTGGTTGATGCCATTGGTGTTGATGGAACTGGTGTTGCGGTAAATCTTTTTAACCTGGTCTTAAGAATTGTTCAGTCAGGGAAAATTCAGTTTTACTTCATCATGCTGATTATGGTGCTTGCAAGTTACATTTGGTCATTAAATATATAATTTTTGTTTCTTTTTATAGAGAGGTTCGTTGTGAACGGAATTTTAAATTGGATTTTATGGTTACCAATCATCGGGATGGTGGCAGTTATTCTAACACCTAAGGCGAAGGATAATGTCATTCGCTTACTAACCCTGGTGACAACATCAATTACCTTAGTTCTGTCTGTTCTACTTTATTTAAAGTTTGATACAACGACAGCAGCTATGCAATTTGTGGTTAAAGTTCCATGGATTGAGCAATTCCACATTAATTACTTTTTAGGAATTGATGGAATCACGATGCTCATGACTTTCCTCAACGCCCTCCTCTTCTTCATCTGTACGCTTTCTTCATGGACAGTTGAAAAGAATGTGAAAGCCTATTTCTCATTACTTCTTATGCTTCAATCAACAGTGTTTGGAGTTTTCTTCGCTCTCGATTTCTTCCTGTTTTATGTTTATTGGGAAGTTATGCTCCTTCCAATGTTTTTCCTTATCGGAATTTGGGGTGGAGAAAATAGAGAGTATGCTGCTATTAAATTCTTCCTCTATACATTCTTCGGCTCAATCTTCATGCTTGTGGGTATCATTGCTCTTTACTACGCAACTGGAAAAGGTCCTGATTCATTTAATATCTTGGCCCACCAAGGTGGTAAATTTATCAATGAAACAGTAACTATCTTTGGTCACAACTTTTCGTTTGAACATATCTTCTTCTGGTTTATGTTCCTCGGTTTTGCCATTAAAGTTCCAGTTTTCCCGTTTCATACATGGCTTCCTCATGCTCACGTACAAGCTCCGACAGCAGTTTCAGTTATTCTCGCCGGCGTTCTCTTAAAAATGGGAACTTATGGATTCTTAAGAATTGCATTCCCAATTTTTCCTCAAGCAGCGGTTCAGTCTTCAACGATCATTGCTGTTCTAGGTCTTATCTCAGTTATTTATGGTGCTTTCTGTGCTATGGCCCAAGATGATGTAAAAAAACTTGTCGCCTATTCTTCAGTTTCACACATGGGTTTTGTGATGCTTGGATTGTCTGCTATGACAACTCAAGGAATGAACGGTGCCGTTCTTCAAATGTTTAACCATGGTACTTCTACGGCCATGATGTTCCTTCTTATCGGTATTCTTTATGAGCGCTCTCACCACCGTTGGATTATGAAACCAGATGGTTCAAAGGGTTACGGCGGTCTTTCAACAAAACTTCCGAAGTACACGACTGTATTCATTATTGGTATGTTTGCCTCTTTAGGTCTTCCGGGACTTTCAGGCTTTATTTCTGAAGCCCTTATTTTCCTAGGGATCTATCAAAAATTTACAACCATAACGATTATTGCCGTTGTTGGTCTTTTGATTGGTGCTGCTTACCTTCTTTGGATGTTTAAGCGTATGTTCTTTGGTGAAGTTAATCCTGAGATTGAAGACTATGATGACATGAATGCTCGTGAAGTTTTTTACATGTTACCACTTTGTATCGCTGTGATTGTTTTTGGTATCTTCCCAAGCCCTCTTCTGAATGTGATGAAAGCATCAGTTGGGCAGCTTGTTGATTTGATGGCCAAATTCTAAGAGAGGTTTTTTGTGATTCAACAGCTTTTTGGTTATCTAAGCTTATATATTCCAGAGGTCATTTGTGTGATTCTTATGACCACACTTTTGGTAGCTGAATCTACTGTAAAAGATGAAAATGCAAGCCGTGGTAAAATTATTGGTTATGCCTTGGCCGTTCTTCTTGTTACTTTAGGTTTTCTTTTCTCCAATCTTGGAGAGGCTCCGGAACATATTTTCCATAATGCCATTACGATTGATCCGTTCAGTACATTGATTAAAATTGTGATGGTCGTTGGAACGATGGGTGCTATTTTTCTAAGTTATTCTTCAAAAGATATTTATCCAAATTTGAAGTCTGAATTTTCAATTATGGCCGTAGGTGTTCTTATTGGTGGGATGTTACTTGCTTCTGCCAATAATATGCTCACACTTTATCTAGGTATTGAAACACTATCAATCCTTTCTTATGTAATGAGTTCATTTAAAAGAGATGAAGCAAGTTCAACAGAAGCAGGGATGAAGTATGCACTCTATGGCGGTCTATCTGCTGGGGTTGCTCTTTATGGTATCAGTCACCTTTATGGTGCTCTTGGTTCAATCCAGTTTGTTGAAATGGTTGCGAAACTTCCATCTCTTCAAGGAACAAGTCTCGCGATTGTTCTCGTCTCATTTGTACTTTTCTTTGTCGGAATCGGTTACAAAATTTCACTCTTCCCATTCCATATGTGGACACCTGATGTTTATCAGGGCTCCCCTATCCCGGTGACAGCTTTTTTTGCGATCGTTCCAAAAATGGCAGGCCTTGCAGCCCTTATTCGAATTTCAATGATCTTCTTTTCAGAGGTTCAGGTTTTAACTGTTTCTTGGGTCGGGCTCATGATTGTTATCTCCGCCATGACTATGACGGTTGGTAATGTGACGGCCATTGGACAAAACTCTGTTAAAAGACTTCTCGCCTTTTCATCAATTGGCCATGTTGGGTTGATGATTTTAGGTGTTGTCGTTTTGAATGATGTGGGTATAAGAGCGATTCTTTTTTATGGAATCGTTTACATGTTTATGACTCTAATTGCTTTTTATATTACTTCACATCTTTCAGACATGTATGGGACTGATTCCTATGATGTTTTCAGAGGGCTTATCTATAAGCATCCTGTGATGGCGATCATTATGGCAGCTGTTCTTTTCTCACTTGCTGGTATGCCACCATTTAGTGGTTTTATTGCTAAATTTAATATCTTTTCCGTCGTCATCGAGAAAAAACTCTATGGCATAGCTATTGTTGCAGCAATTAACTCAGTTATTTCACTTTACTATTATGTAAAACTCGCTAAAACGATGATTTTTGGTCAAGCAGATGGGGAAGTAAAAGTTGCTGGTTTCACACCTATGAATCAGGCCGTCATCATCGGTCTTTTTATCCCTGTTCTTTTTCTAGGTATATTCTGGGAAAAGGTGATGGTGATTTCTGGTAATGCAGTTATCTACATAAAATAAAATCGAAAAGTTTTAAAAAAGAGGGGCCCTATGGCCCCTTTTTTGTTTCACCCTAAATCATCAAAATCACATATAATAAAGTATGACAAAGTATCGCATCCGACTAAGGAATGGTCGGGTCATAGGTCCATTTATTGAAGATCAACTGTTTGAGTTGAAGCAGAAAGGTCACATCTCAGGGGGAGAAGAAGCCCAAGTTTTTCCAACAGGTGATTGGCAGGCCATACAAAATTTTCCATTTTACAAAAAGCTTCAAGAACAAAAAATTAATGAAAAAATAGAACAAGAAACAAAAGAAGAAACTTTTGTTATTAACCTTACCAATCTAAGAAATGAAAAAAAAGAACAAGAGATTGATGAAATCAATATTGAAGATCATGTCCCTCATGAAAGCCTAACTGAAACAATTAGAATCACATCTCCCATCAAAAATATAACAAATTTAGAAGAGGGCTTTGATTTAGAATTAGATCATCAGAAGGAAGCCGAATTAGAAATTCAAAAAAATGATCACCCTCTAGAAATTGAAGATCAAGAAAAAGAAGAAAGATTTGATAAAACTCAAATCAATCCAATTGCTCAAAAAGAAATTGAATTGATGCGTAAAAGGAAAAAAGAGGAAGAACAGAAATTAAAAGTGATTGAAGAGGAGAAGGCACGCTTAGCTCAAGAGGATGAGGAGAAAAAAAGAGAAGCCAAGCAAGTTGCGATCTATGATGAATCTACGCAAATGATAAAAATGGATCAGATTAAATCGGATCTCATTTTATTGGCCGAAGATGAAGAGAAAAATATCGCAAAGATTGAAAAAGAAATTAAAAAAAAGAAAAAAAAAGAAGAACGAGAAGAAATAATTGAAGAATCTGAAGGGGACGCTGAAGAAAAGAAGAAGAAGAAAAAACTAATCATTTTCGCAGCCGCCGCAGCGATTCTTTATGCGATTTTATTTCCAAGTGAAGATGAAAAATCAAAAAAACCGAGCTTTGTCCATATTGAGCCTATCATTGAGTTTCCAGTACCTTTTGATAAAGCAGACACTCGAAAAGCTAAAGTTGAATATGATAAGGCAAGAGAGCATTTTGCCAAAGGTGATTATAAAAATATCATCATGGCCGGTAAATTACTCAAATCAAGTTATGAGAACAATATTGAGAGTGATGAAATAGTCAGTCTCCTTGTAAGATCCTATGCAGAACAGTTACCTTATTCAAGAGAGGATAAACAGGCGAATGCCCAGATCATATTTAATCTTATTCAGGCAAAACGTCCTTTTTTAAGTAAAGAACCTAACGGTGTCATTGGGCTTAATCTCTTTTACATGGCGATCAATAAACCTGAAGCTGCAGCAGATGTTGTTTCAAAGTACTTAAAACTTTATCCAAAAAATGTAACCGAAGATTTATTTGCCGTTTATCTCAAAAGTCTATTGAAGCTTGGTAAATTAGATATGGCCCGCCAAATTAGTGACGCATTAATTGAGGCTAAAGAAAAAAATCGTTATACACTTGATGCCCTCATAGAATTAAGTCTTTTGAATCAAGAAAGTGAAAAGGCTATGGAGTATATCAATGAGGGGATAAAAAAATTTCCGCTTCTTGTTGGTTTCTATCTTAAGAAAACAGATCTTCTAATTAAAAACAAAAAATTTAAAGAGGCCGAAACATTACTTCAAAAGTGTGAAGATTTAGGACTTGAGAATAATGATTTGAATAGAGCAAGTTATTTAATCCTTAAAGGTTTAATTATTGCTTCCCAAGGTGATGCAAAGCGTGCCACAACTTTTTTCAAGAAATCACTCGAGATCCAAGATTCAACAGAAATGAGAATGAAGCTTGCTGACCTTGAGGCAAGCGACCAGATTCAAAATGAAACAGATCATCTTATTGCAGAGTCTAAAGCGATAAAGTTACTTATGCAGGCACGAGATTTTTATGACAAAAGAAATTATGAATTAGCTTTTAGTTCTGCTGCCAAAGCGACTGATGCACTTAGTGGTTATATACCCGCAGAATTATTTTTGGCAAAAGTACAGTTGAAATTAGGTTTGGCAAAACAAGGACTCAAAACACTTGAAGATTTAATAAAAAAATATCCTGATGATAAAACCATAAACCTTGCCCTGGTCGATGCCTACATCACAACCTATAAATTTAATGATGCTAAAAATAGAATAGGGGTTCTTTCAGGTTCAGATTTTAAGCATAGTTATGAATTTGCTTCGGCCAATGGAAGGCTTTACATGCAAATGGGTGATACACTTCAGGCGATAGCTTGGTTGAGAAATTCCATTAATATGAATCCACTCAATGATGAAGATATTTTTAATCTGGCGAATATGCTCATTAAGCGTGCTAATTTTGATGCCGCTCGTATATTACTTAATAAATGTATGGAGCTTGATCCGATTAATCCTGACTATAGGATTGCTTATTCTAAAATTGTATATGAACAACAGGATGATCTCGCCGCCATTGGATACCTTCTAGGGCTTATGAATGAATTTGGTGAAAATCCTAAAATCATGGCGGAGATAGCAGTTTTTTACTATCGAGCAGGTAAAGTAAAAGATTTTCAAGCTTACCGTGAAAAATTAGAGAAACTACCAACTCGTGACAAATCACTTTATGAGTTTTTAATTAAGGCAGCTCTATTGGATGAACGCTTTAATGAAATTCCTGATCTGGTTGAAAATCTTTTAAGAATTGAACCTGGTGAACTTGAGGCGATGATGACTGCTGGTCGGGTTTTATTTGAAAATGGAAAACTTGTTGATGCGGCCAAGTGGTTTAAGCGCCTTCAAGAAAAATTAGAAACTTATCCAAAAGTTCAGTACTACATCGCAAAAATAAAATTTTTAAGTAAGGATTATGATGCTGCTCTTAAAGATATTGAAGTCGATCTTAAGGCCAATGGAGATAATGACGCTGATCTCACTTTAATGGCGCAAATATATGTGGAGAAAGGCGATCTAGTACAAGCTGAAAACCTATTTAAAAGATCTCAAAAAATTAATCCGAAAGCTTTTGAATCTTTAGTTGGATTGGCCGATATCAGCACCAAACGAAATAATTTTGATCTGGCCCTAGATCTTTATAAAAAGGCGATGAAGGAAAAGGGTGATGAACCAGTCATCCATAAAAAAATTGGTGATGTTTACCGTCTTCTCGGCCAGGGGGCCCTTGCTGTAGAATCCTACAAATTATATCTTGAAATGAATCCGGAAGCCCCAGATAAACCTCAAGTTGAGTCGTATATTAATCTCATGCAATAGGTGCATTTTATGTTAGACATTAAAAAAATCGAAAGTGATTTCGAATCAGTTCAGGCAGCTCTCTCTAAAAGAAACATGGACACCTCTGTCCTCAATCAAATTGTTGATTTAAATAAAAAAAGAAAAGCACTCACACTTGCTTCAGAAACAAAAAAAGCTGAAATCAATAAACTCTCAAGAGAAATAGGTGAGTTGAAGAAAAATAAGCAGGACGCTGCTGTACCGATGAGTCAGGTGGCAAATCTTAAAAGTGAAATGGAAAGTGAAGCCAAAGAACTTGATGAAGTTCAGGCCAATCAAAATTCACTTCTTCTCAATATTCCTAATCTACCTCACTCTTCAGTCCCTGTTGGTAAATCTGAAGAGGAAAATGTTGAAGTAAAAAAATGGGGACATCCGCGTGCATTTGATTTCACACCAGTAGATCATGCTGATTTAGGCGAAAAATTAGGCATGTTAGATTTTGAAACGGCAGCAAAAATTACAGGGGCCAGATTTGTTATTTATAAGGCCGGTATTGCTCGTCTTGAAAGGGCCTTGATCAATTTCATGTTGGATCATCAGGCCTCAAAGGGATTCACAGAAATGATGACTCCTTTTATTGCCCACGAAAGATCTCTCATTGGAACTGGTAATCTTCCTAAATTCGAAGATCAATTATTTAAATTAAATTCTGAACAGCCTTGGTACCTGATTCCAACTTCAGAGGTCACACTCACCAATATTAAACGTGAAATGATTATGGAAGAGAATGAGCTTCCTTATCTTTATGCTGCTTATTCTCCATGTTTTAGATCGGAAGCAGGCTCACACGGTAAAGATGTGAAAGGGCTTATTCGAATGCATCAGTTCAATAAAGTTGAAATGGTCGCTATATGTGCACCAGCTCAATCTGAGGAAATTCATCAGAAAATGATTTCTAGCGCTTGCGAGATTCTTGAAAAATTAAATCTCCCATACCGAGCAATTACTCTCTGCACTGGAGATATGGGTTTTGCGTCGCAAAAGACAATTGATCTAGAAGTTTGGGTTCCTAGCCAGAATAAGTACCGTGAGATCTCTTCAATCTCTAATTGTGGCGATTTTCAGGCCAGAAGGGCCAATATTCGTCTGAGAAACAAAGAGGGCAAGGTTGAGTTCGCTCATACTTTAAATGGTTCAGGGCTTGCTGTAGGGCGTACAGTCGTGGCCATTCTTGAAAATTATCAACAGCAGGATGGATCAGTCTCTATTCCTGAGGTCCTTTGGCCATATATGGGTGGTTTAAAAGAGATACGTAAATAGCGATTGTCTTTTTTCTCAGATTTCTTTATAGTTATTTTCCTGTAGTGGAGGACTGGCCGAGCGGTTTAAGGCAACAGTTTTGAAAACTGTCGTGGGTTAACGCCTACCTGGGGTTCGAATCCCTAGTCCTCCGCCACTTTTTTTCTTGGTAAGTTAGTTATCGGCCATATAAACGGAGACGTGGGTGAGTTGGCTGAAACCACACCCTTGCTAAGGGTGCGATCCGTAACTGGATCCATGAGTTCGAATCTCATCGTCTCCGCCACTTTTTTACAATCAAAAAATTTAACCCAGCTTTAGGCTGGGTTTTTTTATTAAATTTTAAGAGTATTAAAGATTCACGTCCTAAGGGGTAAGCGTCTTATGTCTCTGATGAATTACTTTTCCATCTAAACTAATTAGAACAGTATCTGTAATTTTAAAATCCTTAATTAAGTCTTTATACTTTTCGGGATGATTCTTAATTTTGAAATTAAAAATATTTGTCATAGGGTCAAATACAATTCCAGTTATTTTATTAAATAGCAAAAGATAGCCTCTAGGAGGATGTCCATAGCCTTCTACCGTTCTTATACCAACGTAATTTGCAGCAGCAGTAGTTTCAATTGAATTAAAACTTTCAAAATGAACTATGTTATTTTTTGTAAAATTTAATTTTTTATTTAGTTCATTTAAAAAATTAACTTGTGAAAAAAAGGTACTGTTAGTTTTAATAATTTTCTCTATCTTTGGTGGGAGTCCAAGCAAAAAAGAACTAGTAATTAAAATTGAGAAATAATACATATAATTTTTATTTTTTCGATAAAAAAGGAACAAGAAAAGCACTAAAAGAGATAAAACAACTTCAAAATAATCAATCCAGTTTCCGATCAAAACCAAAATTAGCAACATTGCTATACTAATAAAATTAAAATACTTACTTAGTTTTCCCAAGGCAAGAAGTGTGAAAAGGAAGACAGGTAAAATTAAACTTCTTTGTGGAACTCGGAATAACCTTATAACTGGAAGTTCAGAAAAAATATTAAATCCGATGATATTTGAAGATACTAGAAACAAAAAAAAGATAGTTATTAAAAGAATGATAAAAATTGAGCGGTGTTTTTTTTTAGTCAGAAAAAATATGAGAAAAGACAAACCTAAAGGATAATTCATCTCATGAAAAAGGAAGAAATGATTCTTGAATAAAAGGTTATTATAAGAAGAGAAAAAAAGAAAAGGAATGTCACTCCAATCGCTTGTTATATAGCTATAAACAATATTACCTGCATGGGCCCTAAGATTTTGGTCACTTTGGGAATGATTCAGAAGTTCTTTGAAAACTTGAAAACTAAATAAAAAGGCTAGGGCAGTAATGGATAAAAGTTTAAACCAAAAAACAGGATCTTTAATTTTTTTCTCTTCGTTCAACCAAACGAGTAAAATAGGTATATAAAAAAAATGGTAGGAGAGTATTTGATATGACTGAGTACTAAAGGTACAAGAAATTGATAATGTGTAAAAAATTAAAAGTATTATGTTTGATTTATAAATTAATGAGATTGAAATAATCAGAGGGAGTAAACCAAAAAGTAAGTTGAAATGACCGGAATACAATCGATTTGCTATCAATGGGGACAGTAGGATGAAAAAAAACACAATTAGATAGTCTGATTTGCAAAAACTTTCTTTAAGACCCTGGTAAATATTAAGAACAGGAATATAAAACATAATAAAAAGAAAAACATAAGTTAAGTTCAAAATCTGAACTGGTGTCGCATTAAAAAATCGTAAAATCTTCCAAAAAGGAATCTCTCCGTAGAGAGATAATAAATTCTGACCACCAAAAACAACGTCAGAAAAATAATAATTATTTTTTATGTATTCAGATAAAATTGGTAGCCATAACAGAGTACCATCAGATCCCCATATAGTCAGATCATCAACTATTAGGGCAAGAAAAAATAAAAAAACAAAAATGAGAATTGGTAAGGATAAGTTTTTTAATGTTGTACTCATACTAAATATAAAATAACCTATTTGAAGTGATGACAATAAATAATAAAGAAATAATCGTCGAATATTTAGAATGGTCTCCCTTGTCTCTTGTGATAAGAGAAGGGTGTCGGATTTATTCATTTTCAAAGTTTTTATCTAATTTAGATGAAAATAGGAGTTTTAAAGTTCTTGATGTTGGTTGTGGCGACGGACACTGGTGGCAGCATTTAAAGAAAATAAGATCACTCAGTGTATATGGTATTGATATTAAGCAATCAGAAATTGATCTCGCAAAAAAAGAAATAGATGCTCGGTGCGTTGACATAACTGACGAATTAAAGGTTATGAGTTATGAAAAAGAATTTGATATTGCCGTCGGGAATTGTTCCCTTGAACATGTTCCGCAAATTGATAAGGCTCTTAAAAATATAAATTCATTGTTAAAAAAAGATGGATTATTTATTCTCTACGTTCCTACCCCATATTGGGCATTGAAGGGTAGCTCTATCGCTATCTTAGACAGAATCTCTCCCCGCTTATCCATGTCATTTTCAGGTTTATTAAACGGATTTTTTCAGCACTGGCATTTGTACCATCATACTGTTTGGGGGCATATATTAAATAATAATGGGTTTTATGTAGAAGACGTAAAAGGGATTGGAACAAAAAAATTGGATTTTTATTTTAGATTGTTTTTACCAGCTTCATTTGTGGCATTTGTAGTAAAGCTAGTTACAGGAAAGTATTTGAATTATTGGATTAGATTGGTTAATCCTAAATCATTAAGAAGAGTATTGGCTAAAAAAATAAATCAGGAAATGAACTTGTGTATAGGACCCCCTGATAAAGAAGATTCGTTTGAGTATATGATAGTAGCGAGGAAAAAATAAATGGCCAATAATCAGGATTACCTGGTTAATCATTCAAGAGCTTTAAAGTTTCCATGGTCTATTTATCATAAACCATTAATAAGATCGCTTGAAGCTTTTATATCTGAACTCGGTGAAAGTAGTCAGAAAAATATTTTAGTTATAGGTCCCGGAGATTTTCAGGAAATTGAAACTCTTTTCAAGGGAAGTTTTAATGTGTCGGTATTGGATATAGATGAAAGAGTGTTAATTAATCTAAAATCAAAGTACAGCGATAGAATTAAAAATTATTATTTAGTGGATGAGTACTTTAATGGTTATCCTCCCTGTGAAAGCTTCCATTATGTATATGCGAAGGAAGTCGTTGAGCATTTCACAAGCCCTGTATTATTTATTAAAGAAATAAATAGGATCTTGAAAGACGGTGGTAAGTTTTGGTTGAGTACACCAAACTATGGGTTCTTCCTTCTACCCCTCATAGAGAGAACAATTTTAGAAGTAATTGCAAAGTTCTCAGGCTTTTCAAGAAAAAATATACACCCTACTAAGTATGATATAAATCTTTTAGAGGAACATCTCTTGCTGGGAGCATTTGAAATTAAAAAATTAAGTTTAACTCCATTTCACCTCGCGATCATTGCTGTTGCTTCAAAATTGAAGAAGATGAGTGTTTGATTTTTATGGGAAGGCTGAGATTGCAATTTAAAATGCTACTTCTTTTGCTAATTTTTTATACTTGTGTTGCACTAGCGGATCAAAATTTTTTGCCACTTCCTCTCATTAATCGAAACGATAAGCTGCTGAATATTAGTAAAGATAATTTTTTGATCCAGAATGAAATTAAAAATTTAAATGTATCATACTCAAGTGATTTAATGTGGGAAAGAACGGGACAAAACTTAATCCTTCCTTTCATTAAAGTCAGGCTCAAAGTTTCAACCAAAAATAATGTCCACTATTACTACCGTTATAAAGGTGTCACGTACCTTCCTCAATTTCTTGAAGATGATGAATTCACCGATATTGATTACTCTCTCTTTGATACAGAAAAAGTTGAGGTGATTAAGGAAAAAGTCAAAATAGGCGAGGTGAGTATAAAGGGGATACCTAATCAAGCAAAAGCTAAAACAATCCTCATGGATTACTCATGTTCTAGCTACAATCTTCAAGTTTCAGGATTTGATGGGGAGTTCTTAAGTATCGGCTGTGAGATGCAACGTGAGGAGCGAGAAGGGAATATTATTCCAGCTCTGAAAGTGTACTGGATTTCAAATGAATATCGAATTTTGAACCAATCACCTGGACCCTATCTCGTTTCATTTTCTAATGGCCGAGAAGCAAAAGTACGAGTTGTAAATGAAGATGGAGAAGAGAAAACAATTTCGATTAAAGTTAATTTCCCCCAACGTCTCCATAAGTTAAGAATCGCTGGAGGAATTGGCCCGTACTTCTATAAAAATTCAAAGGATGGGGCAGAAAAAGAAACCCAAACACTTCCCTCTCTCATGCTCTATGGAAATTATTATTTAAATAACATTCATTCATTGAAATTTTTTGAAGCTCTGGTGATGAAAGAATCGATTTTTAACCATGCTGGGCTTTATGTAGGATCAGAACTCGGTAAATTCTATGATGATCGCTTGGTTATTTCATCTTTACTTGGATTGCAGGAGCTTTCCTATCGCTTTGATCAAACTGAAACTCGAGTTTTTACTCAAATCATTTTCCCTCAGGGAATAGAACTCTTGATGCATCATCCATGGGGCCTTGAAAATTATAGATTCAGTGTCGGTGGATTCTTGAGCCCCCAAAGAGATGTGACTTACCAAAATTTTTGGGCCCGATTTGGGGCCAAGGTTTTTTTAGAATTTAACTATATAAATTGGGAATATGCCGGGATGCAGGCCTCTATGTATGGACTTTCCGTTGGCTTTCCCTTAGGACAATTTTTTTAAATAACATAAGTTGTTAAAATTACTGGCTATTTTTTAAATAAAAACAATCTTGATAACTGGCGTCTTTTCGTTTAAAACTACCCACTCATCAGCGCAGTCGTAGCTTAGTTGGATAGAGCACTTGACTACGAATCAAGAGGTCGTACGTTCGAATCGTACCGATTGCGCCATTTAATTCATATCCTGTCATGATTCAAAAATTGTCACATGAAAATATAAGATTGTTCCTAGGGGTTAGAGGATTTGCTTGTCTCTGTGTAATATTGTTTCACCTCACTGATCCTCCAACCATAAAAAACTACCCCTTTTTAGGCTTAATTTCTTTTTTAAGATCTCCACCATTTATAGAATATGGGTATAGATGGGTTCATATGTTTTTTGTGCTAAGTGGGTTTGTTTTCACCTTGGGTTATCTTTCAGGGAATCCATTTAGTTATTTAAAAAATAGATTCCTAAGAATTTTTCCTCTCCACTGGCTTATTCTGATCCTTTATTGCTTACATATTAGTATAGATCTCAATCGATTTAGTGGTGAATCTTTAGTGCATCAAATCTTTTTAACTCAAAGTTGGTTCCCTAGATATGGACTAACATGGAACTATCCGGCCTGGACACTGAGCTCTGAGTGGTTTTTATATATAGTTTTTAGTTTAATTGTATTTCTCAAAAAGAAAGAATTTATTAATAAAAAGATTTTATTATATTTTTTAATCACCTCCATTACCTATCTCAACTTTTTCCCTTTAAATAATATTGGAATTTTCAGGGTGTACTTAATTGATGAAGATTTAAAAGCATTTTTTATTGGCGTCGCTCTTGCTTTATTATTGGACTATAAATGGTTTCAAAAGATCATAAGTAATAAATTTATTTTTTGGTTATCATGCTTCTTAATTTATTTTTTATTTAAGATTCTTTGGTTTGAAACTCTTACTTTTGCTTTTGGACTACTGATTGTTGCAGTTTTTGGAAATTTTGGATGGATTCAGAAAACGATTACTTCAAAAATACTAGATTCAATAGGCCTTATTTCTTTTTCTTTATATATGTGGCATATTTATATATTGGAAAAATTAACACCGTATCTTGAGGGAGTAATGCCTATTTCAAAGGTCACAATTTATTTTCTAGTGTTGCTTATAGTTGGTTACTTATCTTACTGGTTATTTGAAAAAATCCTCTATCAAAAATTTAAAAGTTGAATTTATTTTTTTAGATGGAAAATATCATCCCTTGAAATAGTTGTTTAATATAGAGGGTATTTGCTTCGTTCCTTTGGTAATATCTTCTATGTCTTTTACTTGATTACCATTTAAAAAGTTTTCTAATGGTTGTGTAACCTTGTTAAGAAAAGAAAAAGCCGAATCAATCATTGGATCCCATTTTTCATGAAAATTTAGAAGATCATCAGGACAAACAAACTCTCTATGGTTTGTTGAAGGTGTATAAGCGCACTGAAATTTCTCAATGATATTAAGCGTGCCATAATCATTAGTCATCTCATCACCAATTTGGATGTCTCTGATGGCAATTTCAAAACCAAGTGAAGTGAGCATAGAGTTTGGTGTAAAACTGTGATTAACAAATCGAGTTAGATCCCAGCAGAAAAAATAATCCCCTGTAGATGTGCGATAAGTATATTTGAGTAAGTTCTCTAAATTCGCCGGACTAAATTCATTTATTTTTTCTTTTGGAATGATTCTATCAAGTTCATCTTTAACCCATGTGATCGTTCCCTTGGGGATAAAAGCCGTGGCAAAAATCCCATAACCAATTTCTGGTGAGACAAAACGTAATTCTGTATGTGGGTGGAGCATCGTTAATCCTGCGTAAATCAATTTAGAGCATTTTAAACACAGAAAAGAGGCTTGAGAAGTTATTTGGTACCGGCTTTGCTTAGAAAACTTAAAAGGGGAGGCCACATGAAAAAAGTAAACAATAAGAAAAAACATGGCAAAAAAGCCGGTCATTCAAAAATCCAAGATCAGTATAAGTTATTGAGAAAAGATGTGCTTAAGCTTAGGCATGACTTAGAGCATGGTTATGAAATGCTCAGAAATTTAGTTGAATCGAGCATGAAGTCTAAAGCAACAAAACCAAACTAATCAAAGGAGTCTTTTATGTTGAGGGCAGCCATCGCATTTTTTATTATAGGCGTTGTCGCAATTCTCTTAGGGTCAAATGGAATTGGAGGGCTCTCTTTAGATTTAGGGCGAACTTTACTCTTCGTTTTTCTTATACTTTCAGTCATTAGTTTTGTGGCGAGTATGGTGACAGGACGAAAAGCGATTAATCGGCCTTAACTTAGAAATCTTTTCTCTAGACCACTCAGACCAATTTCACTCAGCAGGAGTTTGAGTTTATCCTCAGCACTCCTGCGAGGTAGATCTTTATATTCTGCGATGATGAGTTCATTTTTCATGGAATGTTCCCAGCCTACGAGTTCAGTCACTGTGACTTGGTAGCCGTGAGCTTCGAGTTTAAGGCATCTAAGAATATTGGTGATATGGCTTCCAAATTCTCTTGTATGGATAGGATGCCTCCATATTTCAGTGAGAAAGTTTTTTCCAATCATCTTTCCTTTATTCTTTCTTAGTTCTGAGGCAACTTCCGCCTGACAACAAGGAACAAGGACAAAATATTTAGCATTTTTCTTGAGACCAAAATCAATAGCGTCATCTGTTGCCGTGTCACAGGCGTGAAGGGCCGTGACCATGCCAACATCCTTGGGGATTTCTGTTGAAGTCATCGACTCTTGAACTGAGAGGTTGAGAAATTTCATTCTATCGAATTTCAAATTTTCAGCTAAAACTTGAGATTTCTGAATAAGTTCATTTCTTGTTTCGATACCAAAAATACTTCCGCTTGAAAGGCTTTTAAAAAAAAGATCATAAAGGATAAAGCCCAGATAAGATTTTCCCGCACCGTGATCTACAACAAGTGAGGAATCGGTATTTTCCTGAAGATTTTTAAGCAACGGTTCAATGAATTGATAGAGGTGATAGACTTGTTTAAGTTTGCGGCGACTATCTTGGTTTAACTTTCCATCTCTTGTTAGAATATGGAGTTCTTTAAGGAGCTCTAAAGATTGACCTGGACGTATTTCTGGGATTAATGTCATGAATCTAATTTAGCATGAAATAAAAAGATAACCACCTTGAAAAAACAAGTTGGTTATCTTTTTGAATCAAAAGCTGACTTCAAAACATTGCAGGGTATTGTGGGTCTAATTTAAAGCCGATCAATTCTGATCATGGCCTGCCAGCACATCTTATGCAGCATAAACCATGCCACTAATTAAGATTCATTTCCTTTAGTTTTCGATAAAGGGTTTTTCGGTCGATACCAAGATCTTTTGCCGTTTGCTCTTTTGCCCCCTGATTTAAATCAAAGACATGCTGAATATAGCGTCTTGCAATTTCATCTAATGAGGCCGGTTGAGAGGTTGAAGGTAAAAGATCAATTTGGGTGATCGATTTGGGATATGATGGCGCCTGCTCTGAATATTCAAGCTGGGGGAGATCGTTCATGTCAATTTGGTCAGAGTCGGCTAGCACCACGGCCCGCTCGATAGCATTTTCTAATTCTCTCACATTACCCTTCCATGGGTAGTTTTCAAGATGTAAAATTGCTTCTTTAGTAAAACCCTTAACAGAAACATTATTCATCAGAGCGAATTTCTTAAGAAAAAATTCACTAAGCGGCAGAACATCATCTTTTCTTTCCCGTAATGGGGGCATAGTTATGGGAATAACATTTAACCTGAAATAAAGATCTTCCCGAAATCGTCCCTCAGTTACTTCTTTTTTTAAATCCTTATGAGTGGCGCAAATAATTCTGGCAGAAATTTCTCTAAATTGATTTTCACCAATTCTTTTGATTTTCCTTTCTTGAAGAACCCTCAAAAGTTTTGCTTGAAGAGGCAATCCAAGATCTCCTATTTCATCTAAAAATAAAGTTCCCTTATTTGCTTCTTCAAAAAGACCAATTTTTTTATCATTGGCCCCTGTAAAAGATCCTTTAGCATGACCAAAAAGTTCTGATTCAAGTAGGTTCTCTGGGATTGCGGAACAATTGATAGCAATAAAAGGGCCATCCTTTTTGTCACCTAATTCATGAACTGCTTTTGCTATGACTTCTTTCCCTGACCCACTCTCACCAGTGATAAGTATGTTTGCCTGGCTTGAAGAAACACGTCTCGCTAGATCTAAAGCTTTTTTAAATCCAGCACTTTTACCAATAACTCCTTTAAGTCCAAGATAGTCTTGAGATTGAAAAATATTTTTAAATTCTAAATTTTCTTGTTTGAGTTCATTCAGATGGAGGGCACGTTGAACTGAAATTAAGAGCTGTGGAATTTGAAGCGGTTTAAGGACAAAATCATAAGCACCAGTTTCAATTGCTTCAAGTGCTAACTCTAGATTACCCTCTGCAGTCATGAGAATAATGGGGAGATCAGGACGACTTTTCTTGGTTCTTTTAATAAATTCCATTCCAGACATGGCCGGCAATCTTAAATCAGAGATGACAACATGAGCTTCAAGACGCTGATTTTCAATTTCAATTAATGCCTCTTCTGCCTGATGAAAGGTCTGTACATTGAAACCTCTTTGCTTAAAGTAACTTGAAAGCAACTCTAAGAGATCAAAGTCATCATCAATCAGGACAATATTGGCCGAAGATTTATTTTTCACGGGGTCAAATTCCTTGTTAGGAGAGAGATTGGGGCGAACTATAGTGGCAAAAGGTCCCAGTGGCAAGACGATTAAAGATATAAGTTATTGATATTATAGATAAAGATTTAGAGTAATTCCCTGACGTTAAAACGGTAATATTGAGTTAAACTTAAGATCAAAATATAAAAAAATGTAGGAAGAAATGAATCTTTCTGAATCAGTTAAGTTTGTCTTAAAGAATAAAGCGCAAAATATCTTTCAAGTCATGGTGAAAGAGGATTTAAAAAACTCCATCAAAGAGATACCGAGTAATATTGCTGCATTCACGAAGTACAGTAATCGAGCTATCCGACGTTTCAGCGTTAAAGAGTCTTTGAGTGAAGTTAAAAGCTCAATTTATGGCACAGCTTTGCTTGTAAAAGTTATTCCACAAAGAACGAATGAGGGGATGAAAATATTTTTTCAATCGTTTATCGCTGAGCTTGAGCAACTATCAGATCCAAAAGAGAGAACAGTTTTTTGTATGAAAGTGATGGCGGGCCTAAGTAAATTTGCACTTTCAACCGCCTATGATGTTGGTCTGGGCGATATCAAATTATTAGGTTTCGGTAGATCTAAAGTCACATATTCTCGCGCCATCGTTGCTAAAATTATTTTTAAAACATTACAATCATTTATCATTCGCTTTATTGATGAAGTTAAAAAAGAAATTGAAAATCCTGAAGAGTTAAATCAGCTCGACAGCCTTAAGAAAATTGTCTTAGATGATTCCGGAAATGCGATCGATAAGTTTTTTGAAGGCGTGACCGATCCTCATGATCGTGCCTTTAAGTTAGTTGATGATTTAAGAAACTATATTTTGACAGGTGAATAAAAGGTTTTTATGAATTTGACTGAAACTCTAGAAAATTTAAGAGTCTCTTATAAAAAACATACTTTAGACATAAATGATTGCCACCTTGATCCACATCAACAATTTAACCGTTGGCTTGAAGAAGCGGTTAAAAGTGAATGTGATGAACCAAATGCTCTTATCCTTTCGACGATTAAAAATAATCGCCCTCATGCCCGAACTGTTCTGCTTAAAGGCATGATTGATAATAAGTTTATTTTCTATACAAACTATCTAAGTGCTAAAGGACTTCAGATAGATGACAACCCTTATGTTTGCCTAACATTTTTATGGCTCCCATTGCAGCGGCAAATTAGAATTGAAGGGAGAGTATCGAAAGTAGAGGGAAAAATCTCAGATGATTACTTTCAAAAAAGACCAAGAGATAATCAATTAGGAGCGATCGCTTCACCTCAGAGCCAAAAAGTTAAGTCTCGCGAAGAATTAGAAAGACTTTTTAAAGAAACAGATAGCAAATTTGCACAGGATGAAAACCTTATTCGTCCTCCTCACTGGGGTGGTTATGCAGTTGAGGCAAATTATTTTGAATTTTGGCAAGGAAGAGAAAGTCGTATGCATGATCGTATCATCTATGAAAAAAATAATGATCTATGGAATAGATCACGCCTTGCTCCCTAAGGAAGTAGAGTTAAAAATTTTTGCCAGTAAATAGGCCCAAAAGATTCCAACTACGAGTCCACCTAAAATATCTCCAGGATAGTGAGCTCCTAAATATATACGACTATAACTTACGATAAGAGGAAGAAACCAAATCCATTTAAATTTTTTGAGTTGAGTAGGCATAGTTAGAAACGAAAATAAGACAAGGCAGATTGAATTAGCGGCGTGAGATGAAACAAACCCGTATTTACCTCCACACCTCTGTCCAAAATAATACATCAATTCTTTTATTTCACTAACTCTGCAAGGGCGAAGACGAGTAAATATATTTTTCAAAATGTACGACGAAGTAACATCTGAAGCGATCAAGGCAAGAACCAAAAACAGGAGGAAAAGATAAAATTGATTTTTTGAGAATGTTTTATAAGCAAGTCCAAAAAAGATAAACAAAAATGGTAACCAGATGATTTGACCTGAAAAAAACTGCATTAAAGAATCGAGAACGGGATGATTCCAAGCATTGATAAATAATAATATTTTTTGATCCAGGGCCTGGAATTGATCCGTCACTATAATGTACCAAAGATTTTTTTAAAGCGGAGCCTAAAGACATTCACTACGGCTTCAACAATTATTTTTCTACTCATCTTAGATTTACCCTCAGTGCGTTCAAAAAAAGTAATCGGCACTTCTATACAAGGGAGACCCATCGACCAGACCTTATATTTGAGCTCAATTTGAAAAGCGTATCCAATAGAGAAAATTTTATCGAGATTGAGAGAACTCAAAGCTTTGCGGCTATAACAATTAAACCCTCCGGTGGAATCAAAAAATGGAATACCGGTAATAATACGGGCATATATGGAAGCAAAGTAGGATAGGAGTAGTCTTTGCATAGGCCAATTCATAATGCGAATGCCACCAGTATAGCGCGAGCCAATAACGAGATCGTATTGTCCAATTTTCTCAGTAAAACTAGGAATCGCTTCAGGTTCATGAGAGAAATCACAGTCCATCGTAACTACGGCTTCAAAGTTATTTTCCAGGGCCCACTTAAAACCTTTGATATAAGCTGTACCAAGACCAAGCTTTCCCTTGCGCTCGAGTAGATGAAGATTTTTTTTCATCTGTTGATACTTTTTGATGACGTCAGCAGTCCCATCTGGAGAGCCATCATCAATGATCAAAACATGTAATGAGGGATGTAAACGTTCAAGAGTTTCAAGCATGTTTTGAATATTAGAAATCTCATTATAAGTGGGTATAATAACAACAGTTTTATCTAAGCTAATCACAGAAATTCCTTGGCCTATATTTAGCTTTATTTATACCATAAAATGATATGACGAAAACTTTAAAATTAAGCCTCCTTAGCCTGATACTCTTTCATTTTTGTCTGGCGACACTCTTTGAGCTGTCTCATGATGAAGCTTATTATTGGCTTTTCTCAAAGAATCTTGCTTGGGGATATTTTGATCATCCGCCGTTTGTTGCAGTCTTAATAAGATTCTTTTCGTTTTTACCCAAAAGCGAACTTGCTGTTAGATCGGGTTTTATCATACTTCAGACTGCGACAATTTATTTATTATTGAAATTGGTAGAACCTAAACGTCACTGGCAAACCCTTCTTCTCTTCCTTGCTTTTCCTTTAGCATCCTTATCTGGTTTATTGGCCCTCCCAGATCTTCCCTTGCTTTTTATGACTGCCGTTTATTGTTTATTTTTAAAAAGATACTTAGAAAAATCAGATATTTTATCTATTATAGGTCTTTCTCTTTCAATTCCAATTTTACTTTATGCAAAGTATCACGGAATTCTTCTTATTTTTTTTACTCTTCTTGCTCTGCCTAAACTTTTATTGAGAAAAGATTTCTATCTCATTACATTTATCTCCGTTTTACTTTTTCTTCCTCACGTTTTTTGGCAAATTGATCATGATTTTGCCACTCTCAGGTATCATTTTATTGAGAGACCTAAGGCTGATTTTCAATGGAAAAGATTGCTTGAATATCTGGGGGCGCAGGTATTTTTACCCGGAGTTTTCTTAGGTCCAGTGATCTGGTGGACAATTCTAAAAAATAAATTTCAAACTGATTTTGAGCGGGCCTTAAAGTTTATTTCGATTGGAGTGGTACTTTTCTTTTTTATTTCAAGTTTTTCAAAAAAATTTGAAGCGAATTGGACTATCTTTTTAACAATCCCCCTCATCCTCTTAACGCTGCAAAATTCAATATGGGATAAAGTTATTTTAAAAAGAACTTTAATCATTACAGCAGTTTTTGTTTTTATCTTACGGATGCTTTTTGTGACGACTTCAGTTAAACGATTAAATGAATTTCATGGGTGGGAAAAGTGGGCCAATACGGTTCAGGCCAAATGCCAGCAACCTATCTTAGCGAATACGTATCAAGTTTCTTCAAAGCTTTCATTTTATCTTGATCAACCAGTTCATGCCTTAAATTATCATTCAAGAAAAAACCAATTTGATATCTGGAAGCCAGATTCTTCCTATTATCTGAGTTCTAGTGTCTGTTATGTGACCGACAAAAGAGAATTTATAGGTGAGGAAATAATAACTCCTGAAAATAAACAGATGAAAATTGTCAGAAACTTCAATCCTACTGAAATTTTAGGTAATAAGCCTTGAAAATTTCAGCAGATTACCGTTAAGTAAAATAATGATTTTCAATCTCAACCTCCAAAATTCTTACGATAAAGTTAAGTTTTTAACTTTGATTCAGTTTTTGGTGGTTTTTATTGCTTTTATGTCCGAAGCCCTCGTCACTGGATCAGTCGTTTACATTTCTTTTTTATTTGAATTCTTACTTCTCATTTTTACTTTTAATTTTTATTTCAAAGCCCTAACGCATCTTTTTTATTCTTATTGGAATATTTCATTTATTCTGGCGAGTTATTATTTTATATCGATGACGAGAAATGTATTTGTTCTTGATCATGGATTTATTGGATTTCTATATTTTCTGAGCTTCATCTTTCTTGGTATCGCTTGCTACATTATTTCTTCACCTGTTTATTTTCCAAGAGTTCACTGGTGGGAATATGATTTTCGTTTTCGATCTGATTTGCGCTGTTATGCTGAGGTAGATGGTCGACAATATCGTGGAAGAATTTCGGATTTGCGTCGAGGAGCCGCCTGTTTAGAACTTTTTTGTCATACTCAAGTCGGTCAACATATTCAAATAAACATCGAAATTTTGAATCAAAATTTTACTTTATTTGCAGAGGTTAAATCGAAAAGAGAACCTATTATGGGTCGATCAATTATTTATGGTATCAAGTTTCTCAATATTGATCTTGAGCAAAGACAACGCCTTAAGCTTCTCTCAAACTACTGGAAGGAAAGCAAAAAAATTAAAATCAGAAATAAATTTGCTTCCTTCAAATAGTCATGATTCGTTCCACCCTCCAAGATCATTTATGGTTTATGAACATCGCACTTGAAGAGGCTGAATTGGCCTATAAAGCGGGTGAAGTTCCTGTAGGCGCCGTTCTTGTTTCACCAGATGGAACTATCATCTCAAAACAGTACAATCTTAAAGAATCCCACTTTAACCCAACCGCCCATGCTGAGTTACTTTGTTTAAGTGAAGCTGGTAAGAAAAATCAAAGTTGGCGATTAACAGATTGTTCTCTCTATGTAACTCTCGAGCCTTGTCCTATGTGTCTAAGTGCGATGGTTCAAGCAAGAATTAAGCAGTGTTTTTTTGGTGCTTATGATTCAAAAGGTGGGGCCTTAAGTTTGGGTTTTTATCACCATCAAGATAAACGTTTTAACCATCAGCTTTCTGTTATTGGTGGGTTAAAACATTTTGAATGCTCACGTCTCCTTTCTCAGTTTTTTAGAGAAAGAAGAAAAAACTATCAATTAAAATGAATTTTAAGTTGTTGTAATCTTTTTTCAAAGCTTGATTGATTCCATAATTGATGATTCCTGAGGGAGTTAATTTCCATAACAGTTTTATTACAATCGACTTCTGACATTTTACAAAAATAAAATTTCTCTGCTAAGACCACAGACATATTATCCTCGAACTCAAAATATTCTTCTGTCTTTAGTTCGTTTAATAGGTTGTAGCTTTGTAAAAAATTATTTTGCTGAGCAAGTGATGCTGACAAGTGATATTTAGTCCAATTTAAATCTCTTTTTTCTGATAAAACAGCCTGGTAAATTTTAATTTTTTCAAGAATGCTTATTTGTGGAAGAGAATAAATAATGGATGAAAAAGTTTTATCGACATGAGGTCCATAAGGATCCCACTCGATAAGTCTCAAAGCTAGCTTAAGAGACTCATTGTATTCTTTGTTGTTATGAGTTTCTGTTAAGTGAGTTCTTAAATTAAATGGTGTGGGTTCTATTTTGTATGCATATGAAAATAATTTTCCTTGAGATTGAAAAGTTTTTGAAATTTCCGATGATTTGTAAAAACAAAAAAATGAAATTAAAAGAAGGATGATAAAAATAGGGGTTTCAATTTTACTAAAATAGTCTCTGAGGCATAATGCTAGGATGATGAAGAATCCAATGCCTGGAGTAATTAGATATGTATCTGAACCAAAAATATTTGTTGAAACAGTAAAGACCAAAATAAAGGGCAGTGAGATGAAAAGTAAAAAAAGTCTAAAATCATTTCTTTTAAGTTTATAGATTAAAAATATAAAAAGGACCAATAGTATAATCCCAATAATATTTAGTATACTCCCTTGAGAGTAGGGTGTTGGTGTTGGCCATATTGGAATGAAAATCTGAAAAAAACTTCTACCAATTGATAATATCTTTAGAGAAAAAAGTTCAAAATGATCTATATTGCTTGCAAACTTTGGTAAAATAGAAAACAGGCTGTAAACATATTTATAATAATAGAAGTTCACTAATATAATTAAGAGTCCTGAAATATTTATTCCTGTAACCAAAGTTGCATATTTTTTAATATTGGACTTTTGAAAATATATGAAAAAGATTGGCCAAAGTATATTTATGGGTTGAGATAGGATTGATAAAATGTAACTCAGATATATTAAAATTTGATTAGATAAGCTTAGGTCTTTTTTCAAAAATTTATTTTTAATGATTAAAAATGTTGGTAATAAAATAAAAAATGCTGCCAAAAGATGTTTTCTAGCACTAATCCAACTAACTGAAATCCAGAATATAGGATAAAAACTAAAAACAAGCAAAAGACCTAATCTAAACTTAAAACTTAAATTTAAAACTTGAAATGTTTTATCAAGAAAATAAGATATGCATAGCCACCAAAAAAAATTTTGAAGGTGATAAAATTTGAATCCAGTGTATTTTGATAAAATGAAATCAATTGAAAATGTTAGATCCCTTATCGGTTGAAAATCCCATATTATACCGCTCAGGATCCCTTTATAGTAATTTAGATCCCATGGATAATGCCCATCCATAATTGGTTTTAGAATTATTTTGTCATCATAACCTAATATAGGATCTGACTTTATGAGTTGAAATTGAATAAATAAGCCCAGGATTAAAATTACGAAAAGTGGTAATTTACTTTCAATGTGCTCTTTAAACGATGTTAAATTCATGTTTTATTTTTGAATGGTTTGCGTTGCACTATGACTGAATACCTTAAATTCAACTAAACCGCAGTAAGATAATGACCTTGCTACAGAATATACCGTTGTGTTAAAAATAATTTTAAGAATTTTAAGCGGAGATGTGTCCGAGCGGTTGAAGGAGCACGCTTGGAAAGCGTGTAACGGAGAAATCCGTTCGTGGGTTCGAATCCCACCATCTCCGCCATCTTTTTTTGCCAAAATTAATTGGCATCTTTTTTCAAAAAAATTACATAAAATTAAAGTCTTATTGTATTTAGGCCTTAAAATTCTTTTTCTCGATTACTATTCTTTTCATGCAAATAGTCCTCCCTGTTTTATTTTTACTCATTGTTCCTACTCAAAGTCTTGCCAATTGCCTGGCTCCTGGACAGGACTTTCTTGCAGTTAAAATTAAAGAAGCTTTTCACATAGATAAAGGCGAGCAAGAGTTAAAAGAATGGGTCCAACATCCTAAAAATTCCCAGGCCCGTCATGAACTACGGACTCTAGACCGTCGTTTTAAGTTTGCTCAGTTTAGGTCTCAACGAGAATCGATACTCGAGGATTCAAAAAATAAATTTGAAGAAATCATAGAAAATAACCAACGTTCAGATGAGATTGAACATTTTCCAGTCCAGGGAACTCAATCAAAATTAAAAGCAGAATCAGGGAGTCTTTCAATTGAAATGAAAAACTTATCCAAGGATGAATTGGATTTTTTTCCAAAAGAAGTTTTAAACAAGCTAGATACCAAAGTCAGTGTGAAATATTTTTTTCCTTACGACCGTTTTGAATATGATTTGTCTTACGACGGTAAACAATTACCAATGGATCAGGCCTTAAATAAAATGCAAGGCGAGATGGAAGCTTCTTGTGCTCAGAATATGAGGAAAAATCACGAAGATCGTGAATGGTATAATAAAGACCTTACATCTAATAAACTCGCACCTTATAAACCTAAGTCAAATTCTGTGCAGAGCGGTCACGCGGGTGGACAATAAACGGATATTTCTAAATCCTTTACATAATTTTATTTCGGTTTTAGTATCACGAACGGCAGTCTGACTTAGATGAGCATTTCGCCGTCAACCCCGCCAGGCCAGGAATGGAGCAACGGTAGCGGATTGGAGTGTTGTGTTTATTTCAGGCTGCTGCTAAAAAATTCTAAATACAATTCATCTATTTCAATTTTTAATCTTTTATTTAGTAAATAAATTAAGAACTAAAACAGCTTCCAAACGACCTGTTTTACATTATTAAAGATGACGTTCTTAAATTTTCTTACATTCACTATTAATTCTACAATTCAAAGCATATGCGCCATGACTTAAGCTAGTATCTCTCCTATTTTGCGACTCGAAAAACCTAAAATTTTTGGAGTGTTATGGCCTATCAAGTACTGGCCAGGAAATGGCGACCAAAACAATTCGAAGAAGTTGTTGGGCAGAGTCATGTCACAAGAACCTTACAAAACGCTATTAAGCAGAACAAACTAGCTCATGCTTATCTTTTTACAGGGACTCGTGGAGTTGGGAAAACCTCAATCGCTCGCCTTTTTGCAAAGGCCATTCGTTGCGAAAATCGAAAACCTGATTTCAATCCTTGCTTAGAGTGTGTAAGTTGCAAAGACATAGATGCTGGTCACTCTATGGACTATATTGAAATTGATGGTGCTTCAAATAATAGTGTGGATGATGTCAGGGCCCTCATTGAAAATGTAAACTACTTACCGACAAGAGGTCAGTACAAGATTTATGTCATTGATGAAGTTCACATGCTTTCTGTCAGTGCCTTTAATGCACTTTTAAAAACACTTGAAGAACCACCCGCCCATGCTCTTTTTATTCTTGCCACAACTGATCCGCATAAGTTGTTAGGTACGGTAATTTCTCGATGCCAGCGCTATGATTTTAAGAATGTAGCAGTTGATATATTGAAGCAACATCTTCTGAAGATTGCTCAGGCTGAAGGCATAAGTTTTACTTCCACTAAAACATCTCAAAAGATTGCTGAGCTTGGTAGAGGCTCAGTTCGAGATATGCTTTCAATTTTTGATCAGGTCTTAGGTCTCGCTGGATCAAAGGAAATCAGCGAAGACAATCTCACTGCAGCACTTGGTATGGCCGGCACTAATGCCATGAGAGAACTCTTAACAAGTATTTTACTAGGCCAAACATCTATATGTTCTAAAGTTTTTAAAGAATTGATTGATGAAAATATAGATCTCAAGAAGTTATGTGATCAAATACTAGATAACTTTTACCAAATGATTAATTCTATTGATCAGCAAAATCTTATTTATGATCAGGAAATCTTAAAACCAAACACTCTACATGACATTTCTATTGCGGAATTATTTTGGATTTATGAATCGTTAGTAAAAGATTTTAGTTGGGCCCTTACGAGTTTAAGTCCAGAAAAAGTCGTGCAGGTGTTGCTCCAAAAGATCTGTCTCAGAAGAACGATCTTGAAAGGCGATGATCCTAGATTAGGAGAGGTGCCTCAACTGGGAAAGTCTGAGGCCGGGGAGCCTGAAATCAAAGTTGCACCTAAAAAAATCTCAAAAAATTGGGATGATTTTTTGGTGTATCTAAGAAATGTTTCTCCGGCGACTGCAGCTAATTTAGAGCATGGGAATCTGATTGAGGCCATCAGGGTGGATGTAAAACCATTACTCATCAAAATTGCCTTTCCTGAAAATGCGGCTGTTTTTAAAGATTTTTTAGATGAAAAAGAAACATATGCGAGACTTAAGAATCATTTAGCCGATTTTTTTGAAATGGAAATAGATGCGATTGAAGTTAAGTCTCAATTACTGAGTGATGAAGAAAAGAAAGACAAGAACTTCAAAACAAAAGTTGAGCTAGGTGATGAAGAAAGAAAAAACCGTGAAGAACAGAGACGCTTAAGTATTATTAACGACCCGTATGTCAAAGAAGCCGAGAAAATTTTTAATTCAAAGATTGATAAAATTATACTTAATGATTAGGAGTTTTTATGAATATGAATAATCTAATGAAACAAGCGCAACAAATGCAAGCCAAGCTTGCCACACTTCAAAATGAATTAGCGGAAAGAGAAGTTGAAGCCTCAGCAGGTGGAGGTATGGTTAAGGTAAAGGTTAACGGTAAACAGCAATTACTTAGCGTTTCAATTAATAAAGAATGCGTAGATCCTAATGATGTTGCGACACTTGAAGAGCTCGTTTTTACGGCCGTGAATCAGGCCATGAAAGAGTCACAAGATATGGTTCAGCAGGCCATGTCTAAAGTTACTGGTGGAATGAATATCCCGGGACTTTTCTAAGTGATTCAACTTCCAGAAGTGATAAAAAATGCAGTAGAAGCTCTTACTCGTCTGCCTGGTGTGGGTGAAAAGACCGCATTTAGAATGGTGATGAGTATGACCAATTGGAAAAACTCAGAGCTTGTTAGTGTTGGTTCAGCACTGGCTTCTTTACAGCATTTAAAACTTTGTCGCGAATGCGGAATGTTTTCAGATGCTGATTTATGTTCAATTTGTCTTGAGGAGCAGCGACAGTCTGCTGGTATTCTATGTATCGTCGAAAATGCATCTGATTTGATGGCGATTGAGAAAAGCGGTCATTTCAAAGGCCTCTATCATATTTTGGGTGGAGTTCTCAATCCACTCCTTGGTGTTGGCCCAGACGAACTTAAACTTGATGAATTAAAACTCAAAGTTGTTACTAAAAATATTCAAGAGATTATACTTGCACTTAATCCCTCTGTTGAAGGAGATGCCACTTGTTCGTATCTTAAATCCATTTTTCCTCAATCTGTTAATATTGAAAGAATTGGATTTGGTGTTCCGATTGGTGGAAGTTTAGAATATTTGGATCCAATGACAATTACTAAAGCACTAGAAAATAAAAAAAGGTTTTAAGGAAGAACATGAGTTTAATCGAAAATATTAAACAATCACTAGGCCCTAAAGCTCAAACTCTTGGAGTCAGGCTTTTCGTCACAAGAGAAGATGGAATTACCATCTACGATTCTATTCAAAATAAAACAACAAACTCAGTTTCAGCTTTGGTAAGTGGTCTTTGGCAAGCCTCCGAAGCCTTGATGGCCCTTGTTCATCCTCAGGAGAAGGTTTTAGATTATCGTTTAGGTTTTGATAACTCCTCTAATGGTTTGATGCTTTTTCCATTTACGTTATCTGGTAAAAAATATTTTTTAGGTTGCATTTATCAGGACTCGATTAATCCTGCGCAGTTGAAATATCAATTAAATCTAACCAAACAAAATTTAGAGAAAAATTTTGTGCCAGAAAAATTGGGTCATACTCCAACTCTTGTTCGGCAAGGCTATTTATTTAGTGATATTACCGATGCTGAAATGGATCGTTTATTTGCTTTAGGCGGAATTTAATATGTCGTTTGTTAATTACCATACGAAAGAAATTAATTGTAAAATTGTTTATTACGGACCAGGTCTTGGTGGAAAAACAACAAATATACAGTACATCTATCAAAAAACGAGTTCTCAAAATAAAGGGCAGATGATTACTCTCAATACTGAAAATGAGAGGACACTTTTTTTTGATTTTTTACCTCTTGATTTAGGTGAAATTCGAGGCTTTAAAACACGTTTTCATCTCTACACGGTGCCGGGTCAAGTTTTCTATGAAGCGAGTCGTAAATTAATTTTACGTGGCGTAGATGGACTCGTTTTTGTGGCCGATTCTCAAGTTGAAAGAATGGATTCGAACCGAGAGTCCTTGCAAGGGCTTGAGAGAAATTTACTTGATCAAGGTTACGATTTAAATAAAGTTCCTCTAGTAATGCAGTGGAACAAGAGAGATCTTCCAAATATCGTGCCAGTTGAGGATCTTCAAATGCAATTAAATTTAAGAAAAAATCCTGCATTTGAGGCTATCGCATCTCAAGGACATGGAGTATTTGAGACATTAAAAATGATATCAAAATCAGTTCTCCTTAATATTAAGGGTGGACTTGAATAGTTTTTTACAGAGGAGTTTTTCCGTGGCCGAAAAAATTAGAGCACTTACTAAAAAACAATTAGAAACATTAAAGAACAAATTAATGGAAGAAAAAAATAGTCTTGTTTTTAACGATCAGGCCAGCACAACGAATCTTGAATTGGCCATCCCTGAAGGGAGTGATGAGGTCGAGCAATCAATAACAGATTATACAAATTCACACTTACTTCGTTTCAGAAATCGTGAAGTTTTCTACGCAAAGAAAATTGAAAAAGCTCTGAAGAAATTTGATAAAGATGAATTCGGTCTTTGCTCTGATTGTGGAGATTGGATTCGTTTTGAACGTTTACTTGCTCGACCTACTGCTGAACTTTGTATTCAGTGTAAGGAAGAGTCTGAGCGTGATGAATCAAGCAGTTTTACTGGTAGACAATCAAAATCACTTGGTAAGGTTGTTGATCTAACTGGAATGATGGCCTAATTTATGACAGATATTAAGGTTGCAGTCATTGGTGGGTCTGGGATTTATAAGTTAGATGCTATCAGTGTAAAGAAACAACACAAGGTTGAAACTCCATTTGGTGATCCAAGTGCTGAGGTAATGGAGTGTGAAGTTTCCGGTGCACCTTTTTATTTTTTACCACGTCATGGGGTTGGACATAAATTCACCCCTTCAGAAGTTAACTACCGAGCTAACATTTATGCCTTAAAAAAGCTTGGAGTGAACACAATTGTGAGTATCTCAGCTGTTGGCTCACTTCAAGAACAGTACGCTCCTAAGCATTTTGTTTTAGTTGATCAATTCATTGATTGGACTAAAGGACTAAGAAAAAGAACTTTCTTTGATGAAGGTATGGTTGGCCACGTTTCGGCTGCCAATCCAGTTGAAGCAGGTTTACAGAAAAAATTGTATGAGGCTTGCCAGCGTGCAGGGGTCACATCTCATCTTGGTGGAAGTTATATTTGTATAGAAGGTCCACAATTTTCTACTCGAGCTGAGTCTCAAATTTATCGCAGTTTTGGAGCCTCTGTTATTGGGATGACCAATGTTCCAGAGGCTTTTCTGGCCAAAGAAGCCGGCATGGCCTATGCCACAGTGGCCATGGTTACTGATTATGACTGTTGGAAAGAAGAGCACTGTACTGTGCAAGAAATTATGGATGTGATGAAGTCAAATTACGTATCAGCGCAAAAGTTTGTTCTTGAGGCGATTCCTGATCTCATTAAAAATCCAGTTCAGTACATTGCTGAAAATCAGTACGCAGTTATTACTGATCCTCAGTTATTAAAAAATTCCCACAAAGAGATTTTAGAAGTTATCCTTAAGTAATGAGTGATTACTTATCCCATTATTCAGTAATGCTTAAAGAGTGTCTCGAAGCTCTCGCCACCGGCTCCCAGGAGTCTGGGTCAGTTATTTTCGCAGATCTTACATTTGGAGCTGGAGGACATACCTTTGCTCTATCGGACCACGTCAGTGGTTCTACCGTTTACTCAACTGATCAAGATCCCGATGCTTTAAAAAATGGTTATGAGAATATTCAGCGTAGGGGCAAAACTGGTTCGATAAATTTGCTCCCGATGAATTTTCAGGAATTTCCTGATTGGTGTGAAAAAAATCAGATGCAGGGAAAATTTGCAGGCATTCTGATGGACTTGGGAGTTTCATCTCATCAGTTCGATAAAATGGAGCGTGGTTTTAGTTTTCGTGCAGATGTTCCACTTGATATGCGAATGAATTATGGTGACACTGGGACTTCTACTGCTGCAGATTTACTCAATTCCCTCTCAGAAAAAGAAATAGCTGATATTCTTTTTAATTATGGAGAGGAACGTCTCTCTCGTAAAATTGCAGCAAAGATTTGTGAGTTAAGAGAAACGAAGAAAATAGAAACGACTGGTGAAATCGAGAATATTTGTTTTCATGCCTATCCTATAAAGGATCGTCACGGAAAAACTCATCCGGCCACTCGTACTTTTCAGGCCCTTCGAATCGCTGTGAACGATGAATTACGTGTTCTAGAAAATACTATACCAAAATTGTTGCCCTACCTTGCAGAAGGTGGAGTCTTAGCGATAATAAGTTTTCATTCCCTCGAAGATAGGATTGTAAAACATACTTTTAAAGAATTAGTGGAGAAAGAAGATTTTCCTGCTACAATTTTAACTAAGAAGCCACTCACAGCCACGGAAGAAGAGCTGTCTGAAAATTCTCGTTCGCGAAGCGCAAAACTTCGTTTATTAAAACGAGAGACTCAACTAGGGAGGGTTGATGGCGTTAAGAAAAAAAGGTTCAAAACTTAAATTCAATAATCGTCTCATAGAGTTTCTCTTTAATCCTAAGGCTTTGCCTTTTACTCTTACTTTTACCACTCTTGCTGTCCTCTTCGTCGCCTTTCGTATGAAGGGAATTGAGCAGGCCTATTCACTTAATAATCTTAATCAACAAATCGATCGAGCCGTTATTAATAATAAAGAATTAAAAGCCCAAAGAGCACGAGAGATGTCAGTGCCTAAATTAAGAGAATACGCAGTTAAGTATGGTCTAAAAGAACCAGGACCTGAGCAGATTATTCTTATCCCTTAAGGACATTGATTGAAGAATAGAATATTTTTTAGTTTTGTTATATTTTGTCTTTTGTTTGCTGTTGTCGTCAGCAAAGCTTTCTATATTCAAGTTGTAAATAAAACGAAGCTATTGGCCTACGCTAAAAGCCAGTTTATCCGAGAAGTAAAAGAATACCCTAATCGTGGTAATATTTTAGATCGGAATGGAAGTCCGCTTGCTATCAATGTTCATGTCTACAATCTTTTTACAATACCAAAGAGAAAAGATGCTGAATTTTATCGTCAGTTGAATAATTTATCGAAAATTGTTCCTGAATTAACTTATGGTAAGCTCAAGGGTTTAGTCCAAAAAAGAAATAAGTATACTTGGCTCGCGAGAAAAGTAACTTTAAGTGAATCTCAGCTTCAAAAAATTAAGAAGCTTGAAGGCATTTTTGTTGAATCTCACTCGGAAAGAGTTTATCCCAATCGTGATTTAATGGCCCAGACACTAGGCTTTGTTGGAGTTGATAATACTGGACTCGCAGGAATTGAATTTGGATTAAATAAAGAACTTAAAGGGAAACCACAAGTCGTTAAGTACATAAGAGATGCTAAGGGAAGACCTATAAAGTATGAAACAAAATCAACTGATCTTGTTGCTGATGATGTTTATTTATCTTTAGATAAAGATGTTCAAGGTGCCTTAGAAAGTTATCTCAAAGAATCAGTTGATTATCATCAAGCCTATCGCGGCGGTGCTGCTGTGATGGATGCCGAAACTGGTGAAATTGTCGCTATTGCAAACTATCCAACTTTTGATCCAAATAAAGCGGCTGGCTATCCACTAGAAAATAGAAAGTTAGCCTTTGTTACAGATCCTTTTGAACCCGGTTCAATTTTCAAAACGATTACAATTGCATCTGCACTTGAGCAAAAAGTTGCAAGACCAGAAACAAAGTTTTTTTGCGAAAATGGTAAAATGCGGGTTCAGAATCATTGGGTTTCTGAAGCTGAGTCTCATGAAAAATTTGAATGGCTTACTGTTGGAGACATTCTTAAATTTAGTTCAAATGTAGGGACTACAAAAATTGCTTTTGCACTTAAGTATCCAAAACTTCGCCAGACTTTGGATAAATTTAAATTTGCTCAAAAAACAGGAATTGAAGTTCGTGGAGAGTCAAAAGGAATTCTTCCTTTTAAGGCAACGGATAAAGTTAGACCACTAAGTCTAAGTAATATTAGTTTTGGTCAAGGTGTGGCCACAACTGCAATACAAATGCTCCGTGCCTATGCTGTTTTCGCTAATGGAGGGTATTTAGTTAAACCGACGCTCCTAAAAAATGAAGAATCTCAACTTAAAAAAGAAAACAGAATCCTTTCTGCGGCGACTGCTGAAAGTGTAACTAAAATGCTGACCAGGGCAGTGAGTGATGGGACTGGTACGAATGCGATTATTCCCCATTATGAAATTGCCGGAAAAACTGGTACGGCCCAAAGAGTTTCACCAAGAGGTGGTTATGAAGGTTATATTGCAAGTTTTGTAGGTTTTCCTGTTAATGTGAATAAAAAGTTTGTAGTCCTTGCTTATGTCGATCATCCTCGCGCCAATGGTTATTATGGAAATGCTGTGGCAGCCCCTATTGTAAAAAAAATCACACAATATATTTTATATAAGAAAAAAGATTTTGCTCAATTTGCCAAATATGATGAGAAGTCTAATAAGGTCAATATGGATACGGTCCAGTCTCAGCAAGCAGCGACTCAAAGAGTTTATGCTCATGGACTTATTCCAAGTTTTATTGGACTTGATAAATCGAGCGCTCAACGCCTGGCCGAAAATAGAAATATAAAATTATCGACGAATGGATTCGGAGTTGTGATTAAACAATCAATCGAGCCAGGTACTCCTCAAACGGAGGAATTGGTGGTTAGATTACAGTTTGAAGCTCCTACTTATGCAGATTAATATTCAGCTCCAAAAAATTTTAAAAATAAATCATCCAGAAATAGATCTCAATGATGTTCACTGGAAGACAAGTGATTCTTCCTTGGGAAGTATTCTCTTTTATAAAATTGGTCCCCATCAGCAAGATGAAAAAACATTTTTAGAGAGAATAAGTGATGCCAAATACTCTTGGCTCGTCATTAACCGTAAAATTGAACCATTACCTCAAAATTGTCAGATTTTAGAAGAGGTGAAGTGGCCTGAACTACAAAAAGACATTTTAGATATTCTTTATCCACTTCCTCAGTTGAAATTATTCGGTATTACGGGGACAAATGGAAAAACCACGACGACAGATTTGATTCTCCAATTAGGAGATGAAATTGGGAAAAAGGGAATAAGTATTGGAACTCTTGGTGTACGCACCAGAGGAAAAACCATTGAGGATTTTGGACTCACCTCCCCAAGTTTCATTGACCTAAGAAAGTACCTAAATCGTTATGGTAAGGATAAAGATTTCTGTGTGATGGAGGTCAGTTCCCATGCGCTCGTTCAGCAAAGACTGTATGGACTTAGGTTTGATGGGGGCGGATGGTTATCTTTCTCTCAAGATCACCTCGACTACCATCAAAACCTAGAAAACTATTTTAAGAGCAAGTGTTTAATATTCGATTATTTAAAACCACAGGTTTCACTTTATTTACCCTCAGAGCAAGGAGAGCTCTTTCAGAAGATAGGAGCTCATTATAAAAATATAATTAAAGCGCCTACTTTAAAACAAGATCTCCCTCTATTTTTTAAACCGCAGTTTAATAAAAATAATTTAGAAGTCGCAGTGGCCCTTATTGAAGATGTTTTCAATGAAGAGATAGAAATTGATTTTAATAAGTTAGTTCCCCCTGATGGACGTTTTTATATAAAAAAAATTAATGATAATTATATCGTGGTGGATTTTGCTCATACGCCTGATGCTTTAGAGAATATTTGCCGGAGTCTTCGGGAAACATTTTCTCAATACAAATTGAAAGTACTCTTTGGCTGCGGGGGAGATCGGGATCGCTCAAAAAGACCAATCATGGGTCAGGTTGTAGATCGATTTGCGGATGAGATTTATGTCACAAGTGATAATCCTCGATCTGAAAATCCTGAACAAATAATCCAAGACATAATTAAAGGTATTCACAATCATCCCATAAAAATTGTGACAGAAAGACCCCTTGCTGTTAAACAAGCTTTTGCTGAACTCAAGAGTAAAGAGATTTTGCTCATCGCAGGCAAAGGTCATGAAAATTACATCTTAATTAATGGTGTTAAGCATCCCTATAGTGATATTCAAGAAGTAGAAGATTTTATTAATAGGAAATAGTTATGATTTCTCTTAAGCATTTACCAAATTGTTCAACAATTTTAAGTTCGGTTTCAAAATTAGATTTAAACCAAACGTTAAAATTCTATACCGACTCTCGTTCTTATGTTCATCCAGGCGTATTCGTTGCGATACCTGGTGTAAAAGTGAACCCAATCGATCTTATTGGTGAAATTCTAAATCAACATTGTCCCTTGGTTATCTATCAAAAGAATAATGAAAATGATGAAAGAATCAGTCATTTAGAGAAAACATATCCGCGTACCCATTTTGTGGCCGTAAAAGATTCTGTAAGTTTTCTACAGGAAGTCACACATTTGCATATTAAAGAATGGAAATTAGCTAATCCAAGAAATACTGTTTTTGCTATTTCGGGATCAAATGGAAAAACCACACATAAAGAAATGTTGTCTCACATTTTAAGAACAATCCGTCCTGGAAAAATTGTCGCGACTGAAAAAAATAATAATAACCATTTAGGTGTTCCTTTAACCCTTTTGAATGTAAAAAAAGATACTGAAATGGTTGTTTTGGAGCTTGGAAGTAATCACCCAGGTGAGATTAAAGTTCTTTGTGATATTGCTGACCCTAATGCTGGATTAACAACAAATATTGGCGCCACTCATCTTGAGTTTTTTGGAACAGAAAAAGAAGTCTTTCTCGAAGAAGGGTATCTTTATCATGCTGTGAAAAGTGTCACTCAAGGAGAGGGATTTTATCTTATTAATCTTGATGACCCTTATCTTTCACAACTTGAGCCCTTTAAGTCAGCCGTTACATACGGTGAAAAAAATGAGGCTATGGCAAAAATAACTTTTTTTGAAAATGGCGCAGAAATAAAATTCAATAAAGATTCCATAAGTGTAACGAATGATTTTATTACGGGCCGGCATAATAAATTAAATCTTATTACGTGCGCTTTTATAGCCCATCATTTTTATCCGACAGAAAAAAATAATATTATCAGTGCAGCTAAAAGTTTTAGGCCGACAAAAAATAGATCAGAGTGGATTGAGTTTGAAAATAGACCGGTCTATTTAGATGCCTATAATGCCAATCCATCATCGATGAAAGCTGCCCTCGAGGGATTTAAAGAGTCAGTTTTAGAAAAAAAACTAAATCTTGATGACGCATGTATAATTCTTGGGGATATGAATGAGCTCGGAGAGTCAGGCCAGATCTATCATCGAGACATAGGGCAATATATAAAAACTCTAGGCTTTAAAAATGTTTATTTCATAGGTCGTTATTCATCTTCTTATTTAGAGGGCTTTCCCGAGGGGCATGGCCGTGCTTCTGCAGCATTATTTAGACCTGAATACCGGGCAGAAGTCTTGAAGAAATATAGAATTCACTTTATTAAAGGCTCACGCTCTTTACAATTGGAATCACTCTTCGATATAACTTAAGTTTATCTTTTTTAAAGGGATAAACATGCTGTATCATTGGCTTTACCCGCTGAGTCATTCTTCTCATCTATTTAATATCTTTAAGTACATCACTTTTAGATCATTTATTGCATTTATCACGGCCACGATTGTTTCCATTTTATGGGGGAAAAGATTTATAGCTCTGATGAAACTAAAACAATTCGGTCAAAGCATTAGGGAAGAGGGACCTGAATCTCATAAAAAGAAAAAAGGAACACCAACCTTTGGTGGAGTTTTCATTTTAGGCAGTGCTGTTATTGCTTGTTTATTAAGTGGTAATTTTTATTCATTCCCATTTTTAATAGCCCTTTTTGTGACAATCTCTTATTTCTTTTTAGGTGGCCTAGATGATTACCTGAAAGTTTTGAAAAAAAATTCTAAGGGTGTGAGTGCAAGACAAAAACTTCTATGGCAGTTTTCAACGGCGCTTTTGGCGAGTTTTGTCATGATTAAGTATGGAGTGACAGACTCCAAAATATATCTGCCCTTTTTAAAAGAAGCCGTTATTGATATTGGTTGGTGGTATGTTCCCTTTGCCGCTTTTGTCATTGTAGGTTCTTCAAATGCTCTAAATTTAACTGATGGACTTGATGGACTTGCTATTGGCCCAACTATTACTTCAGCAGCTACTTTAGGTTTACTGGCCTATCTTGCCGGTCACTCTGAATTAGCTAACTATCTCTACATCCCTCATGTTCCAGATGTTGGAGAGCTTCTTGTTCTCGTCTCTGCCGTCATTGGAGCGGGAGTTGGATTCCTTTGGTATAATGCCTATCCTGCAGAAATTTTTATGGGAGATGTTGGATCACTCTCTTTAGGCGGATGTCTGGGGACAATTGCTGTCTTAACGAAAAATGAATTTTTATTCGTTCTTATTGGCGGAATCTTTGTTATTGAAGCAGTTTCTGTGATTCTTCAAGTTGCATCTTTTAAAACTCGGGGAAAGAGAATTTTTAAAATGGCACCTATTCATCATCACTTTGAATTATCGGGATGGCCTGAAACAAAAGTGATTGTCCGTTTTTGGATAGTAAGTTTAATTTTCGCCATTTTGGCACTTTCAACACTGAAGTTAAGATAATTATTTAAGGAGCTCTTATGGAAAAATATAAAGGCAAAAAAGTCTTAGTTGTTGGTCTTGGTAAGACGGGTTTTGCCCTCATTAATTTATTTAATCAATGGGGTTGTGAAATAAAGGTTACAGATATTAAGCCTATTTTTGATCTTAATAAGCAGGTTAAAAGATTAAAAAAGATTAATCCGACTCCAAGTATGACACTCGGTGAACATAAGGATGAGGATTTTATAGATGCAGATCTTGTTGTTTATTCATCATCTGTAGATTCAAATCTCCCTCAATTAAAAGTCGCTAAAGAGCATGGCCGTGCAGTTTATTCTGACTTTGCTTTTGCTTATGAAAATTGTCACAAGCCTGTGATCGCTGTTTGCGGAAGTTTTGGAAGAACAATCACAGCACATATGATTGGTTACACACTCAAAGTTGATAAGAAAAACGTTTTTGTAGGTGGAACTTCAGAAGAGCCATTCATTAACTTCTTATCTTTGCCAAATAAAGATGAAATTGACTATTGTGTGGTTGAAGTTTCTCCGGCCCAACTTCAGACGATGGATAATTTCAAGCCTGTCATGGCGATTTATCCTAATCTTGAAGAAAAAAATCTCATGGGTCGTTTCAAAACCTCTGCTGAGTACCTTGATTCTGCACTAAAGGTTGCTAGAAATATTGGACCTGAAAGTTATCTCGTTGTGAATTTTGATAAGTTAGCCTCCAACTCAGTATTAAGAAATTCTCAAGCTCAAACATTTTGGTACTCGAGAAAATCTTTTGTCACGATGGGTGTGATTGCTGAAATTCAAGGCACGCATTTTCATGACAAGAGAATTCATTCAAATATTCACTATCACTCTGAGTTTAAAGTCACTGACATGAGAATTGTTGGTGTTAATAATAGAGAAAACTTGATGGCGGCTATCACGGCTTGTAAGGCGCTCAAGGTATCTGATTCAGCTATTCAGAACTGTATTGAAAAATTTCCAGGGATTCCTCATCGTCTAGAATTTGTTGTTGAAAAAAATGGTGTTCGTTTTTACAACGATTCCAAATCAGAAACGATGGATGAATTAAAAGTTTCTCTTGAGGCTTTCAAGGAACCTGTGATTTTGATTGCTGGTGGTAAAGAAATTGAGGGTATTCCTTTTGATAAATACGCAAATATCATCAAAGAAAAAGTTCGAGTCCTCGTTCTTGTTGGTGAAGTTAAAGAAACAATGAATAGAGTTCTTGGAGATGCGACCCAAACCTATCTTGTAGGTTCATTTGATGAATCTGTGCTTCTTGCTTACCAAAAATCCCGAACTGGCGATACTATTCTTCTTTGTCCGGGCAATGATGGTAGTGACGTTTTTAGAGATTATGAAGAAAAAGGTAATTACTACAAGAAACTCATCTTCCAACTTTAATGTCCTATGTTACACTGGAAATGTACTAACAATTTCCGGTGTAACCTATGCAAGAATCAAATAACCGACTAGAAAAATTAACTAATTACTTTCTCATCAATGTTTTTTTTATCACCCTATTTGGCGTGATCATGGTTTTTTCCGCTAGCTATATGTATGCCACGGAAAATATGGGTAATAGTTATTTCTTTCTTTCAAAACAACTTATTTTTATCGTTCTTGGTTTGTTAGTGGCTTTTGTTTTTTCAAAACTAAAAATCCTTTATCTTTACAAGCAGGCCTACCGTATCAATGCTGCCTTTGGATTTCTTTTGACTTTAACTTTAATTCCAGGAATTGGAGTTATGATGAAGGGGTCAAAACGTTGGTTAAACTTAGGCTTTATGAATCTACAACCGGGAGAGTTTTTAAAATACACTCTTATGTTGGCCGCCATCAGGTATTTTGAAAATTTCAATAATTATACTCCAAAGCAGAGATTGTTTTATCTCTCAGGACTTGTCTACCCACTGGCCATTTTTGTTGTTCAGCCAGATTTTGGAACATTTTTTATTTCAGCTATGATCATTGCCTTTATTGCTTTCTTAAGCTCTTTTCCTCGAAAATATTTTTATGCCACTTTAGTGATGGGTTTTATCGGAGCGTGTGGGATTCTGATTTCTGCTCCCTACAGAGTAAAACGTCTTCTAACATTTTTAGATCCATGGAAAGATCCAAGAGGTAGTGGATTTCAGGTTATTCAATCATTCCTTGCCTTTGCTAATGGTTCATTTTTCGGTCAAGGTTTGGGCAATAGTAATGAAAAACTTTTTTATCTTCCAGAAGCCTACAATGACTTTATTTTTTCTGTGGTTGGTGAAGAACTAGGTTTCATTGGAGTTGTTGCGACTATAATTATGTTTATGAGTTTCATTTTTATTGGTTTTAAAATGGCGATTGCACTTAAGTCGAGAGTGGGAAGCATCATGGTCTCTGCTATTATTTTTGCCATCGGCTTTCAAGCCTTTCTTAATATGGGTGTAGTCTTAGGTGTTTTACCTACCAAAGGATTAAACTTGCCTTTCATTAGCTATGGAGGATCCTCTATGGTGGCGAATCTCGCTGCTCTTGGGCTTGTATTTGCTTGTTTAAAGATTCAGCCAAGTGATGTGAAAGAAATCAAAAGTAAAGGAAAGCAAGGCCCAGTCGGTGCCCTTAAGAGTGCTTTTAATTGATTATGAAATATGCTGTTCTCGTTGCTGGTGGTACCGGTGGTCACATTAATGCAGCTCTTGCTATTGGCGAGGCCTTAAAAGAAAAAGATTTTGATATTTTGTATCTCACGGGGAAGCGACCCTTAGATTATAAGCTTTTCCAAGGCGAAAAAGTCATCAACCTCGATTCAAAACCTTTACGAACAAATAATCCACTCACACTTATTTCTAATATTATTAAAAATATTTTTAGTTTTTTTAAAATTTTTTTCCTTTATTTAAATCGCCGTCCAAAATTTATTGTCGGTGCTGGTGGTTATGTTTGTGGGCCGGCCTTACTTGCGGGATTCTTACAATTTATTCCAGTTTTTATTATTGAGCAAAATGCAGTGATGGGTCTCACGAATAAAATTTTAGGTTGGATCTCAACCAGAATTTTTGTTCATTTCTCACGAACAAAAGGTCTATCTAATAATCTTCTCCGCAAGGTTAGAGTTGTGGGCAACCCTACTCGTAAATCAATCTGTGCTGTCGCTCCTCGAGAATTCGATGGTCAGTTAAGAGTTCTTGTTTTTGGAGGGAGCCTAGGAGCAACTCAAATCAATAATGTGATTTTTGATTTGCTCAAAGATTCTCCTGTAAAGTCTCTGGCGATTCATCATCAACTTGGATCTGGCCAGAAGACGCCAGATATTCAAACTAATATTGAATATAGTCCAATGGAATATATAGATAACATCCAAGCACAATATGAGTGGTGTGATGTGATCATTTCAAGGGCCGGTGCGAGTACTGTTTCTGAACTCGCCATTATCAAAAAACCAGTCCTTATTTTTCCTTACCCTCAGGCGACAGATAATCATCAGTTTTATAATGCTCAAATTTTTAAGGAAGAATCCGACTTCACGGTCGAAGTCTTAGATCCCAAATTACCTCATGCTGAATGTGTTGTTCGTGCGAGGGAATTTTTAATCAAAGCTGCTAACCAAGAATTAACATATTCAGATCGACCTCATCCAGGTCATCGAACCTGTGCAGAAATTATTAGAGAGATACAAAGACATGTTGGGATGGCTTAAAACCACAAAATTGCATTTTATAGGTATTGGTGGAATCGGCATGAGTGGAATTGCCGAGGTTCTGCTTGATCTTGGTTATGCTATATCCGGCTCGGACCTCTCATCTTCAAGTGTGACTGAAAATTTAAAAAAGAAAGGGGCCCTCATCTTTCTAGGTCATCAAGCCGAGAATGTAGAAGAAGCTAATTTAATTGTTTACAGTTCTGCGATTGATCCAAAAAACCCTGAATTTAAACGCGCTCAAGAATTAAAAATTCCTATGATCCGTCGAGCAGAAATGTTGGCGGAATTAATGCGTTTAAAATTTGGAATTGCTGTCGCCGGTTCACACGGGAAGACGACAACTACGAGTTTAATTGCCACTATTTTTCATGAAGCGAATCAGGATGCGACTCACATCATAGGTGGAATCGTCAGCAACTTAGGTGGTAATGCCAAGAAGGGTGATGGTGAATACTTAATTGCTGAAGCTGATGAGTCTGATGGTTCATTTCTTTTGTTAAATCCGATTATGGCCGCTGTCACAAATATTGATGACGATCATCTAGATCACTATGGATCGAAAGAGCGGATTGTGGATGCGTTTATTGAATTTGTTAATAAACTTCCATTTTACGGAAGAGTCGCCCTCAATGCGAATGATGAAACTTCCTTGATGATTAAAACCAAAGTCAAAAGACCGGCCATTTGGTACGGCATTGATACAGATCCTGACGAAACAAGATATATCGCCAAGAATATTGTGATCAATGCTTCAGGCACAACCTTTGATTTGTTTGAGCATCACCAAAAGATGACGACATTTAAAACTCCACTTTGGGGGCGGCATAATGTCTCTAATACTCTAGCGGCCATCAGTATTTCTTTAGAAGTTGGCATACCCCTTCAGACCATCCAATCAGGCCTATTGAAGTTTAAAGGTGTAGGGAGAAGATTAGAGAAGTTATATGAAAAAGACCAATTTCTTATCATCGATGATTATGGTCATCATCCTACGGAAGTTAAGGCAACAGTTTCATCTTTAAGAAGCGTTGATCAAAGACCCCTTTGTGTTATTTTTGAACCTCATCGCTTTTCTCGAACTCAAAATTTTTGGAAGGAATTTCAAGAATGCTTCGAAGGAGTGGATGAGCTCTATCTAGGACCCATTTACCCTGCTTCAGAAAATCCTATACCTGGGATTACTTCAGAGGCGATGGTGAATGAAATGAAACAGAAAGGGAAAAAAGTTCATTACCTTTCTTCCCTTGATGAAATGGATCATATTATAAAAGATAAAAAATCTAAAAATTGTGTTGTTGTCACTCTCGGTGCAGGATCAATTTCAAAAAAAATTAGAGAGATTGTTAAAAAAATCTAATCTCTAATTAAGCAAGTATAGTTTCCAAGCTTAATTTCTTCAAAAAGATCGAGCTCAATTTTCTCAGATTGATTAACTCTCGGTTGAGTTAAAGTAAGTTCATATTTTGTTTGAGCAGACTTTACCTCACGGACCTTTAAAAGGAGAGGTTCATTGTTGGCGGTGGTTAAGAGGAGGCTCGCGCGGCCGTTCTCTATCGTTGATGACAAAAAATCATCATTTGAAGCATCTTCACAAACAAGATAAAGATCACCGGCCAATGCTGAAAGAGAAAACAAAGTAAATAAAACGGCCAAGATGCTTTTCATGCTTAATCCTTTGCTGAATTTTTCTGGATCTTAAATGAACTGAGATGGGATTGGAAAAAAAAAGAATCTTAAGCCTTGGAGCGGGTAATTTTTACATGATACCGAAGTAGTGGTAGTCTCAATTTATGGAAGAAATCGTTAAAAAGATAAGACAAATACCCGACTGTGAATTGTCATTAGGTCATGATCTGACGAGTTTTACCACTTTTAAGCTGGCCTCTAAAGGCGATCTTATTGAAGTTAAATCGGTTTCGGGATTACAAAAACTCCTTAAGCTTCTCACTGAGGCAAAGACGGGTTATTTGGTCATAGGTTGGGGTGCCAATCAGATTCTGCCCTCTGAGTGTGAGGATTTTATTATCCTCTTAGATTTCGCTTTTAATCTCCAAGAGTTTAATGAATTAAAAGATGAGTACGAGTTACCAGCTTCAGTTGGTTTAAATCACCTCACAGCTTGTGCAGTTAAGTTGGGTCTTAAAGGCTGGGAAGTTTTCACGGGCATTCCTGCTTCTTTAGGTGGGGCCATTTTTATGAATGCCGGAACAAACCTTGGCGAGATAGGTAGTTTGATAAAAAAAGTTAAATTAGTGACTCCTGAAGGTGAATTAAGAGAGGAATTGATCACTCCATCAAGTTTCTCATATCGCAAAAACCATTTTGTTAAAAAGGGTGAAGTGATTGTTGCTGCAGTCATTGGTCACCATGGCGTGGATACCTATATTCCCCAAAAGATTAAAGAATATTTAGAATATCGTAAGTCCACCCAACCACTAGCGACGAAGAATTGTGGATGTGTCTTTAAAAATCCTGCCAAGGATCTTCCCGCAGGAAAGCTGATCGATTTACTCCAGCTCAAAGGTGTTGGTTTTGGTGATCTAAGAATTAGCCCTAAACATGGTAACTTTATGGAAAATCGTGGAAAGGCGGATTGGGATCAATTCAGATCCTTAGTGGAGCTCATAAATTTTGAAATGGATCACTTCTATGGAATAGAGTTTGAATTGGAAGTAAAAATCCCCTATCATTAATTCATGTGGTCAGTTTTTTTAGTATCAATCTTAAGCTTTGGTCAATCTCACCTTTGGGCGGGAGTACCTCACTCTTTTAGTCAGAATAATATTCGTTACAAAACTTTTATTGGAGAGTGTCCGCAAAAATCCTCGGCCAGCTTTGCTATGCTCGTGATGAAGGAATTTGAAAAAAATCATTCACTAAAATTAGTGAAAGAAAAAATTCTCAAAGAGAAATTAGATGAAAAGCATTTTTTGTCTGATTATAGAATTGGCTATAACCCTGTTATAAAAACAGTTCGTGTGAATCTTGATTGTCCTCAACCCCTGCTTAAAGTTCAGGTCTATAAAAGCAATGGTGAAGAACACTATTCGGCAGTCATGGGTGATAATGCCAAACTTTACGATCCTGGTTATGAAAATTTGATGAAAGCTGAAAAAAGGCTCAATCATTCACTTCCACTTCTTGCTATTTCTACCAAGCAATTAGAGGGGGAAGTTCCCTCGAGGTTAGCAAAATTTATTGCCCAGATGGATAAAGAGCATCGTTCTCAAATTTCTGAAATAATTTTGAGTAAAACCAGTGATTTAACCATCGTTTTTGCTTTCTCTGGTCGTGCTACAAGTGTTTTTTTAGGGGCGGATTTGTGGGAAGATAAACTGGTGAAGTTAACCAAGATTATAGACTACGTTCATAAGAATAAAAGATACCCAGGTAGTATAAATCTGGTGAATGTGAAAAAGGTTGTTGTCAAGTTTTCTGACAATATCTAAAATTGATTTGAGGCATGAAGCCTTATTTTTGAGAAGGGAATCTCTCATGACTACCAAAACTGTTATCGTCGCATTAGACATCGGAACTACAAAAGTCTGTACTCTGATTGCACAAAAAACCTCAAAAAATATTGAAATTCTCGGAGTGGGATCTCATCCGAGTCATGGCCTGAAAAAAGGCTCGGTGGTGAACATTGAAAAAACTGTTGAATCAATACGAGCTTCAGTTGAAGAAGCTAAACTCATGGCTGGAATCGAAGAACTTGAATCCGCGAGTGTTGGGATTGCTGGTAATCATATTTACTGCTTTAATTCTTCTGGTGTGGTTCCTGTTAAGAACAAAGAAATCAACCAGGCCGACGTTGATCGAGTCGTAGAGGCTGCTAAGGCAGTTCTAATTCCTTCTGACCGCGAAATCCTTCATGTGATTCCCCAAGAGTTTAAAGTTGATAATACTTGCGGAATTAAAAATCCAATTGGTATGTGTGGCTCACGTCTTGAAGTAAATGTTCATATTGTGACAGGAAAGACGCCTCTCATTCATAATCTTATCAAGTGTGTTGAGCAGGCCGGACTCAATGCAAACTCAGTGATACTTCAACCAATAGCCTCATCTCGATCAGTTCTTTCCATGGAAGAAAAAGAATTGGGAGTCGTTTTAATTGATATTGGTGGAGGAACAACTGACATTGCTGTTTGGAAAGAAGGCAGTCTTATTCATTCTCAAATTGTTCCTTTAGGTGGCCATCATTTTACGAATGATTTAGCTGTGGCCCTCAAGATCCCTCATAACGAAGCTGAAAGAATTAAGCTTTCTCATGGATCAGTGCTAAATCAGAACCACCTCCATGAAACTTATCTCACTGTTCAGGGCCTTTCTGGCACTAGGGGAAGAGAAGTGTCTTTAGGCTATGTGGCTGAAGTTCTTGGTGCTAGAGCAGAAGAATTGTTTCAAGTTGTTAAAGAAATTATTGTGGAAAAGAATTTGCAGGATCAAATAACGGGAGGCTTTGTGCTGACCGGAGGTGGTGCTCTTATTCGACATATGCCTGAGATGGCCGAATATATTTTAGAAAAGCCAGTCAAGGTGGGTTATCCACAGGCTTTTGGTGGCATGACCACGGCCATGCAACATCCTAAGTTTTCTACTGTGCTTGGATTGCTTCAGGAATCTGATAAGTTTTCTGAGGCCGTTGCAAGAGATGAGAAATCTGAAGACGAATCAGATATGTTTGATAGACTAGGTAAATCAATTAAAAATGTATTTAAAGAGATATTTTAATTTCGGAGGACTCTATGTTTGATATCGCCGACAATTCTCAAAATAGCAACGGCGCTAGAATTAAAGTTATTGGTGTAGGTGGTGGAGGCTGTAATGCTGTTAACACCATGATTCGTGCTGGTTTAACTGGTGTTGAATATATTGTGGCCAATACTGATTCTCAGGCCCTCCATGCAAATATGGCTTCTACTAAAATCCAACTTGGTGGCAATGTCACTAAAGGTCTTGGTGCAGGAGCTAATCCAGAAGTCGGAAGAAAATCGGCTATTGAAGATTATGAAAGATTATCTGAAGCCCTACAGGGTGCAGATATGGTTTTTGTCACTGCCGGAATGGGCGGTGGGACTGGAACAGGTGCTGCTCCAGTGATTGCAAAGCTTGCTCGTGAGATGGGTGCTCTGACTGTTGGTGTGGTAACAAAACCATTCGCCTTCGAGGGTAAGAAGCGTGCTCGTCAAGCTGATGAAGGAATTCATTACTTAGAAGAATCAGTTGATTCCTTAATTTGCATTCCTAATCAACGTCTTCTTCAATTAGCTGGAGAAAACTTATCACTTGTTGATACTTTTAAAGCTGCTGATGAAGTTCTTCTCAATGCTGTTCAAGGTATTTCTGATCTTATCAATAATACCGGTCTAATTAATGCTGACTTTGCTGACGTCTCAACAGTTATGACGAATAAAGGTCTTGCACTTATGGGGACAGGAACTGCAACTGGCCCTGAGCGTGCTCTTAAGGCTGCCAAGCAAGCTATCAGTTCTCCACTTTTAGAGGACGTTTCGATTGATGGTGCTACTGGTATTATCATTAATATCACTGGTAATTCATCTCTAACCACTCATGAAACAAACCAAGCTGTAACACTTATTATGGAAGCAGCTGATGAGGATGCAGAAATCATTTTTGGTACTGTGATTGATGATTCAATGGGTGAAAATGTAAAAGTAACTGTGATTGCTACAGGTCTTCAAGTGGCCCGTAAAGAAGCTGTTAATTTTAATACTCGCCAGACACAAAATTATCAAAATAATGCTCAGACTTACTCAAATGAAATGAATCAGCCTGCAGCTCAAATCGTTCAGCCTATCGCTGCTCCGATTAATCCAAATCCACCTAGAGTTGAAGTTCGCCCAGAGCCTAAATACGAAGCTCCTATAGCAAAGAACACTGATTACGCCGTAAAATCTGAGATGACTTTTGATTTTGATGAGCCAAAATTGAATCTTAATGAAAATGGAAACAATCAGGCCCAGAAAGCAAAAATTAATTGGGCAGAAAAATTACAAAATGCAGCTAACAAGTATGAGTCTCAGAAAAATTTTGAACCTAATGTAACAAACTCAAACCGTACTGTTACTCAAGCTTCAAATTTTGAAAATAGACAAGAATTTAATCATGTTGATAATTCGGCTCCGCTTGAATTAAAAAATGAAAATTCAAACCAAAATCGTGAAAGCAGAATTAAATCTATCGCTGAAAAGCTTGGATTTTTTAATTTTGATGAAGATGAGTTTGATACTCCTTCTTTCATGAAGAAGAATGACAGAAATCACGATTCTCAGATCTAAAAAAAAGCCCTCGCAAGAGGGCTTTTTTTTTTAAGCTTGTAATTGCTTTTGAATGATATCTTTTACTCTTTGGATATTTTCTTTTTGAGAATAAACGACAAGATAAGTTTCAATAAAATCTTGATCAACATTTATTTTGTAGTGAGTTTCTATATAGGTTGCAAGTTCCTCTTTTTCAAAGATTTCTTTTTTTAAGTCATAAAGCCTTACACCTTGCTCTGGATCTTCTGTCGATGTTTTAAAAGTAAAAACCTCATCCCATTCAAAATTCATAATGAGCGGAAGATGTTCTTTGCAAAAATGGAGTGATTTAAAATCTTTAACACAAGAGTTACAAAAAAGTTTGTCACAAATAGCACAAACAGTTTCGCCAGGTTCTTCTGTATGGTTGGGGCAGTAAAGATCGGCCCGCTTTTGTTTGAGTTTTTTCATATCATTCATCCGTTCAATGATGGCCGGATGAAAATCTTTGGCCAATTGCTGTTGACCTGAATCTGTATTGAGATTTTGTGGAGTTGGTGAGGTGGATTGATTTTTAAATAATTTATAAATAAGAACACTGAGCAGGCCAATGATAATGACCAACATAAATAAACTTAATGCGATAAGAAGATAGGCCCATTGTTCCATGCAAAATATTTTAATCTGAATTAGCTCAGAATGAACACTAAATAAGATGGATCTCAGTCACAGGCTTATAACCGAGTAAATTATTAAAAAATTGGCGAGTTGAAATTTTTAATTGATCTTTGAAGTAGGTTGCATCCCGGTTAGCAAGATCATTCTCGATCTGATGAGTAAGTCTCTTGATCAATTGTTCGTTATGGTCCTGGGCCATCAGAGGCAGTCCTAAAAGAGAAATATCAAAAGTCTTAGTCTTACGCTGATAAGTGATAAAAACAGTTCCTTGAGTCGCCATTTTTCTGCGTTGAGAAATTTGAGATTTTTCTATAACAAGGTTTTTGCCATGGATAAGAACAGGTTCCTTCACTTCATGACTTTCAACTTTAAATTCGTTCTCACTTAGAATGATTTCATTATAGTTATGTATGACAGTAGACTTAATACTTGGAAAACATTCTTGGATAAATTCTTGATGTTTTCTCAGCATGTAACTTTCCCCATGTATAGGAAAGTAAAAATTAGGAGAGAAAGAGTTTAATAGTATCCTGAGATCTTCTTTACCTGGATGGCCAGAGGCATGTATCAGATGATCATAGGCCGTAATAATTTCTGCGCCAAACTGAGTCAGTTTATTGTAGATCCTGAAAATCTTTTTTTCATTTCCTGGAATCACTTTAGAACTAAAAATGACAAGGTCCCCTTTCTGAGGCTTAAAATTTCCATCTTCACCATAGCTAAAACGTCTAAGTGCACTAAGGAAATCACCTTGGCAGCCAGATAAAAAAATCAGCATCCGCCCATTTTGACCTTTAACTTGATCAGGGGTGTGAAAATCTTCAAGTAATAAATCAGAATGTCCGGACTCTCTCGCCGCCTCCATATAATTCCAGAGGGAGCGACCCATAACGACTAATTTTCTTCCACTAGCTTTGGCCATATGGCAAATGGCATTCATACGATGAACGTTGGAAGCAAAAAGTGTGATGAAAACTCGGTCTTCTTTTCGATTAATTAAGTTTTCTAAATCTGGAATGAGTTCATTTTCAGAAGTCGTTTTTCCATCAAAAATAACATTCGTACTATCAATAAAGTAAGCCGTTTTTTGACACTCGGAGAGTTTATTCTTAATAAAATCTAATCTGATAGGAGCTTCATGTTTAGAATTAAGATCAACTTTAAAATCAGAAATATAAAGTGCTCCCCAATGTCTCTCTTTAGTTCTGATGATGATCCCATTCGTCTCAGGAATGGAGTGATTGACATGGACTGGGGTTATATCAATGCTTTCAAAAGATATTTCTTGCTCAGGTTCATAGACTTGATAATTAAAAGTTAGCTTAAACTCTTCAAGCTTCTTTTTAATGAGATGTAAGGTAAAAGGAGTCACCCAAATTTTGATATCCGGGATTTTGGCAAGAAGTTGCGCCAGTCCACCAATATGATCCTCATGACCATGTGTAATGATTATATTTTTTAGTTTATTCAAATCTAACAAACTAAAATCTGGAACGAGGTAGTTGATATCAAAACATTCTTCGTAGGGAAAAAGTAACCCACAATCAATGACAATATCTTCATTCTCTGTGCGAATGAGAGTCATATTGGAGCCAATTTCGTCGACGCCTCCAATCGGTAAGATGGAGAAATATTTATTTTTCAACTAGATCGCCTCAAAAGCTGTTGCCGGCTTCATTTTTTGCTGAGTTGTAAGCAGTTCTTTGATTCTTGCGGCCAGGATAAGGGAGGCTACATCAGTTTCTTCACCCACAGTAAAGTCTGCATACTGTCTTTGTGGGTCTAGATATTTTTGATACATGGGGCGAACAGTATCATAATATTGAGAAATAACTGATTCTAGAGAGCGACCGCGCTCTTTAACATCTCTGTGCAATCGTCTCGTAAATCTAATGTCAGAATCAACATGAAGGAAGCATTTGATATCTAAAAGGTTTCTAATTTCTTGATCATAAAGAGAAAAAATACCTTCAAAAAGAACGACACGACAGGGACCGATTTCTTCGAACTCTTCAGTGCGTGCAGAATTTTTAAAATCATAAATAGGACATTTAATCCCATTTCCATTTTTTAATTCCCTGAGATGCTCTCTAAGGAGATTCCAGTCAAAAGCTTGGGGATGATCAAAATTTGGTTTTCCAGATGAAGTATAATTTTCCGAGGGCTGAGTATCGAGATAATAAGAATCCATGTGAAGAAGAGTTGATTCTAGATTCTTAATACCTTTAAGTACTTTTTTTGCAAAAGTCGTCTTACCGGAACCAGAACCGCCCGCTACGCCAATAATAAATATTTTTTCCATACGGGACGCGTTTTTAACAGAAAAAGACTTCTAAGGCGAAGAAAAGATGATCGAGTGTAAAATTTTTATCCTCACAGAACTGATTTATTGGGCTATAAAGCCAAAATTAAAGGATTTTTATGGAAAAGTTTTGGATTGTAACACTGTTTCATTTTCGCCCAGATGAAGAGACGAGGCATAGAATTGAACAGAAAAGTATGGAGCAGTTTAGTGCCTTAGGCATTGAAGAATTTTCTCTGACAGAAGCCCAGGTCGATGAAATTTTAGGTGATAGGGCCTACTCGGGGGGAGATGTTCCAGAAACAGTTTTAGATGAGGTTGAAGAATCTGTTTTAAGTCAACCGGCCCACTATCGTTTCTTTTTTGATTCAATTGAAAATGCTCAAAGTTTTAAATCTTTTTGTGAGAAAGAAATTTTAGCAGAACTCCAATTAGAGGAACAGAACTCACAAGATTGGAATGCAGAATGGAAGAAACATTATGCTCCCATTTTGGTGAATGATCAGTTTGAAGTTATTCCGTCATGGATGCAGGACTATAAATCTAAAGCAAAAAAATCACTTTTTATTAATCCCGGAATGGGATTTGGAACTGGAAGCCATGAGACAACTTTTTTATGTCTAAGACTTTTAACTGAAGCGACTCAAAATAAAATGACTTCGATATTAGATTTTGGGTCTGGGTCTGGAATCTTAGGATTAGCTAGCTTGAAGTTTTTTCCGGATGCAGAGATTGATTTTTATGACATCGATCCAGAGGCGAATAAAAATTGTTTTCAAAATGCTGAGCTAAATGGACTTGAAAAGATGTCCTTTCGCTTAGTCTTACCCGAAGTTCGAGATGTCTTAAAAAATGAATATGATCTCGTGTTTGCAAATATTTTAGAAAGTATCTTGCTTTTGGAGCAGAAATATTTGGTGAGTGTCACTCGCCCGGGTGGTCTTTTAATTCTTTCTGGTCTTCTCAATCATCAAGTAGAAGGCATAGTTAAAACTTATGAAGGCTTAGGTATGAAACTCATCAATCATTTATCCAAGGGTGATTGGTCAGCTCTTAGTTTTAAAAGGGAATTGGCTTGAGGGCTTTTTACTTAAAAGATCTTTCCAGGCAGGATGTGTATAGCCTTAAAGGTGATGAGGCCCATCATTTAATTAATGTGGTGCGCCTGCAAGTCTCTGAAGAATTGCTTCTTCTCAACGGTCAAGGCCTGATGGTCTTTACAGCAGTTGAGTTTGTCTCTCGTAAAGAACTCGTTTTGAAATATATCCGCCATGAGGAGAGAGCTGACTCTTCTATGATTGACCTGGCCCTAGGAATTCCTAAAAAAGAGGCCCTCGAGTTGAGCTTAAAACAGGCGGTTGAACTGGGAGTGGGGCGAATATTTTTAGTGAGAGGTGACTATTCTCAGATTAAAATTCCTGACCTTGAAAGGTTAGAAGCTCTTCTCATAAATGCACTCGAGCAGTCGAATTCCACTCATTTACCCAAATTATCGAGTTCTGATTGGGAGAATCTTCCTTTTGGTGACTATGCTCAAATTAATTGGATGAACTCTCAACCAACGGCAAGCCTTTCTCTTTCCTCTACAAAAGGCAGACAGCTTTTAATGGTGGGACCGGAGGGAGGATTTTCCCCCAATGAGGTGCACCTAATAAGTAAGCTCGAAAATTTACAAACCATTTTTCTGCCAACTCCCATATTAAGAACGCCAACTGCTATGAGTGCAGGAGTGGGATTTCTCTTTGGAAGATTGCTCAATTAAGACAATTATGCCAAGCTTAGATTGAAAGGAATTAGAGGTAAAAAATATGAATTTAGAAATTAATCCTTCGAAAAAAAATCAGCCCATCAATGTTGTTGATGATTTGGACTTTGATTTTAAGCCGATTACCTCTGGATTAGGATTTCATCATCAAAAAACAACAGAAGTTAAGCCAGCTTTTCCGGAAATGGATTTGCCAAAAGCGAATACAAACCAGGTTCAGGTAAAGAGAGAAGTGCGCACTTATACTAATGCCGCTCCTGTTTATCAAAACGATCTTTCACTTTTCTATGGTCATGAGCTTAAAAAAGAAGTTCCGGCCGAAGAAAAAATCGTAGAAAAAACTTATCATCTGGCTTCAGCCTCTCAGAGAATTATTGCTTATATTTTGGATCTTTCGACTGTTCTTTCATTCTTAGGGCTAGTTCTGACTGTCATGGCGCGCTTAATCCATATGGATTTAATGGAGGCCTGGTCAACCTACCCTAATGAAATAACTCCACTGGTAGTGACTCTATTTGTGGGTTTTTATCTCATCTACTTTTCGATTTTTGAAAAGACTCAGCAATCCACTCTTGGAAAATCAATGATTGGAATAACTGTATTGAGCGTGAACAATAAACCTCAATCATTTCTACTTTTGGTTTTGAGATCATTTTTAACTTTGGCAAATTTTATCAGTTTAGGACTTTTTTCTTATTTCGATTTGCAAAATAAAGTTTCAAAGACAAAAGTGGTCAGGACCCTCTAATGTTTTCAAAATCTCTTGAGACATTTTTGGATCAAAACCATGGTAAAAAGATTGTTTTTACAAATGGCTGTTTTGATATACTTCATAAAGGACACGTCACTTATTTAAATGAAGCAAGAAAGCTAGGAGATCTTCTCTTAGTTGGTCTGAACTCGGATGCGAGTGTTAAAAGACTTAAGGGTCCTGAGCGACCAATAAATAATGAACTCGACCGTCAATTTGTTTTGTCTCAGTTGAAAGCCGTAGATTTTGTAGAAATTTTTGATCAAGACACACCTCTTGAACTCATTCTTAAAGTTAAACCATCTATTCTTGTTAAGGGTGGTGACTGGAAGATTGAGCAAATCGTAGGCGCCAAGGAAGTTTTAGCTTCAGGCGGAGAAGTTTTTTCTCTTAATTTTGTCGATGGTTACTCGACGACATCTATCATTCATAAAATTCAAGCTCCATGATCTTTTCGTTTCAGCAATCAAGTGAGAGAGAGCTTAATTTCTCTCTTAGAAATACTGATATATTTTGTTTTTTCTCTGTAAAAAATAATATTTTTGTTCCTGAAAAAGAGTGGAGTAGAGCAGTTTCCGCCTCTCTACGACTCAAAAAAAATATTCTTATTCTTGAATCCTTTATGACTCATGAACCGGACATTAATGAGCGTCAGAGAATCCTAGGTGGGCCAGATTTTCTTTGGATGGCCCCTCATGCCCTTAGTGTCCTTAATAAGGCAGTCCACGAATATTCAGGCGGTTACGCTCTTGTGAAGTCTCATCTTTTAAAGTCCAAGTGACCGAAATTGCGCATATTTTTAATTTTTTTTAAAGCTAAACTAAAATTGTACTCAAATATTACCCGAGTCTTTCGATAAGGAAAATGATCGACCCTATTGGTCGGTTACAATTTTGACCGAAAACACCGGTTCTTATTCAAGGAGTACGTTGATGGGCTTAAGAATCAACACCAACATCGCCTCGCAAGAGGTGCAAAAAAACCTGAGGGCCTCAAGCGCCCAACAGGAAGCAGAGTTTGCTAAACTCTCATCAGGTAAGCGGATTACAAAATCTGCCGACGATGCTGCGGGTTTAGCAATCGCCAAAAAACTGGAAGCTGAGACGAAGGGTCTTCGCATGGCTTCTAGAAATGCCAACGATGCTATTTCGCTCGTTCAGGTTGCCGAGGGTGGACTGAACGAAACATCTAACATCCTGACGCGTTTACGTGAACTATCCATTCAAGCTGGATCGGACACAGTGGGAGATGCTGAAAGAGGCTATCTATCACTGGAGTACGAACAACTTGTACAGGAAGCTGATCGTATTTCAAATACGACAAACTTCAACGGACGCTCTCTCCTAAGAGGTGAAGGCTCCATTCTACAATTCCAAGTTGGTGCCCAGGGTAATGAGCACAACCGAATTGAACTAGATGCAGGTGCAACAGATGCATCTGCAGAAAATTTGGGAATTGGTGGTACCAATTTAAGAGACAAATCTGGCGCTCTTGATAACTTACAAATTATCGATGAGGCCATTGCTAAAGTAAGTGGATTCAGAGCGAACTTCGGTTCTATTCAGTCCCGCTTACAAACTAGTATTAATAACCTCGATGTTGCAGTTGTTAACCAGGAAGCTGCCCGTTCTCGAATTGAGGATGTGGACGTTGCCGACTCGACTGCCAAAGTTGCATCAGCGCAGATCAAAAATGCTGCTGGTACTTCAACTCTAGCTCAGGCCAACCAAATTGGTCAGGGTGCACTGAGATTGATCGGTTAATTGTTTTACAAGGTGTTTGATTTTCTTAAAGCCCGAGACCCCTCAAGTTTAAAACTTGGGGGGCCTTTTAGGAGTTTCGTTTCATGAGTGATCAGCAGTTACAAAAAATTCATGATCATGCTGTCATTTTGAAATTACTCATGGGTGCAAAAGAATCTCAACTTGAAGTTTTTGTTTGGAGACTCGTCGGAGGATCAAAATACCTTGCTAAGGTTAGAGTGGAGGCGATTAGAAAGCAGCGTTCTGATTTTATGATTTCACCGCTTGATGGGCAAAGTGAAATGGTTCAAGAGATGCTCGTCGGGCAAAACTCAATTGATCTCTATATACCAGAATCTGCTCTTTTATTTCGGGCCCAAATTCGTCAGACAGATGCACCTCAGAGATACTATTTGGGTTTTCCGGATTTCGTCGCCCAAGTTGAAAGAAGAAAGAACTTAAGATTACAGGTTTATGAAAGTGATGAGATAAAAATTAATTTCTCTAAAATGATGATGGCGATTAGACCGTTGACTCAACAATTTCATAAATCATGTTTTGATATTTCTTCTGGTGGTTTTTCTTTCATGGCATCTCGGATGGAATCAAAGTTTTTTAAAATTAATGATCCAATAAGAACCATCGAGTTCGAGGTGGATAATAAAAAATTTTATGTGAATGCTGAAGTTGCACTTATCAAAGAAATTGAGCCTGACGAATTTAATGGACTAACTTACAAGGTCTGGAGAGTTTGTTGTCGCTTCAGTCAAATTGATTTAAATGCTAAAAAATTTCTAGAAGTCTTTATTTTAGAGAAGATAAAAGAAAAACTAAATGCTATATAATCAGTAAGATGAAGATTTCTGCTATTTCAGATGTTCATGTAAAAGTTCCCAATGACGAAGCTGACAAGCTTCTACAGAAATTTTTAAACAATGAAAAAGTCCAATCATCTGACTTTATTATTCTTCTTGGGGATATTTTTGATCTCATGTGCGGGCCGCATAAAGCTTATTTAGAAAAATTTGAGCATTTATTTGACCTCATTGACAAACTCGCCAAGAAAGGAAAACAGATTTATTTTTTTGAAGGGAACCATGACATTCATCTTAAAAAATTATTTTTGATGAGATGGCCTCTAGAGGAAGTAAAACTCCTTCCAATTCCTAAAATAGAATTAATAGATGGAAAGATTTATTATTTTTCTCATGGTGATGAGCACGAAATTGATAATATTGAATACCAAAAATATAAGTCGCTCATAACATCCAAACCCTTAACTATAGTCGCTAATTATCTGATGCCCTATCAGGTTCTTAATTTTTTGGGTGAAAGAGCTTCAAAAATGTCCCGAAAGCGTGGGGCGAAAGAATATAATGAGGAATTAGTCCGCACTAGATTTCGAAATGGAGTTGAGTCTGTAACTGAGGGGAAATATCAATTTATCTTAGGTGGTCATAGCCACGTGAAAGATATTCATCAATTTGGACAAGATTCAGTTTACATTAATAATGGCTACGCTCTGAAGTCTCAAACTTTTATACACATTGATAACCATACAGTAACATTTCCAGTTTTAAGCTAATTGCGCCATTGATAAAATTTTAGTCTTAATCATTTGTCCTCTAAATTCTTTTGCTCGAGATTCAGTTCTGATTTCTTTAGTGTTCCCTTGAATGTCTTTTTCAACCAGGATGAGAGAATCACAGAATTGGGCCACTTGGGGCAAATGGGTGATTGCAATGACTTGCCCATTTTTTGAAACATCTCGAAGAGCTTTTCCTAGACTCGTGGCCGTTTCTCCACCAATTCCCGTATCAATTTCATCGAAAAGAAAAATACTGATTGAATCTTGTGAGGATAAGATTTGTCTCAGACCTAATAATATTCGAGAAAGTTCACCTCCGGAGGCAATATCTTTAACTCTATAAAATCCTTCGCCAGGGTTAGTTTGTGCCATAAATTCAATTTTTGAGCATCCACTTTCATTAAGTTCTTCGTTCTGTTCAATATTGAATTCAATGGTAGCTCCGGCCATCTTCAAGTCACGAATTCTATTCGTCAGTTCTTGTGATAGCTTCTTTGCGGCGACTAATCTTTTGCGGTGAAGGGTGTTCGCCATTGTTTCAAGATTTTTTTTGAGTGAGTTTATTTCACCCTCTTTGTCATCAAGTGTGATTTCGACAGACTCGAGTTCTTCCTTTTCTCTCAGGAAGTCATCTTGTGTTTTAATTATATCAAAAACCGTACCTCCAAATTTTTTCTTTAGTCGTGTGTAATGATCCAATCTTTCGATAACTCCATCTAGTTCACGTGGGTCAAATTCAGAATTTAGTTTTTTCTTAAATGAGTCATAAAGTTGGTTGAGTAAATCATCTGCAACACAAAGTTTGCTTAAATCCTCACTAAATAGATCTTGGTTCTTTGTATAAAGTGATTGCAGCGTTTTTAATTGATTAAGGAGCCCACTTGAGGACTCCTCACCAATAAAAATATCATCCATCGTAGAATTCATTCTTTGATTTTTTTCAAAATTTATTATTTGAGATTTTTTTTCTAATAACTCTTCTTCATCCTGGGAGGTTGGTGATAAAAGTTGAATCTCATTTAATTGATAGTGAAGATAATCTAGCCTATGACTTCTCGATGATTTTGATTCGATAAGATGATTTAACTCTTTTGTTAATTTTCTTAGCTTTTGAAACTTTTCCTGATAATTTTCAAGCTCCGTATTAATATTTCCGAACTGATCTAAGAGTTGCATTTGATAAAAGGCTGAAAGTAATTTTTGATTTTCAAACTGGCCAACGAGATCGATAAATTTTTTTGAAAATTCACCAAGGGCAAGCAGTGTTGTATTCAGGTGATTGAGATAATTTTTTGTTGCGCCATTTGCACTGATGACTCGTTTTATTGTTAACTCGTCCTCTTCTAGTGGATAACCCAAGTCGGTAAGAAATTCTTTGACGTTAGCATCTTTGCAGGAAAATCTCGCTTCAACGAGAGCAAATTCGCAATTCTTCCTAACGATTCTCTTGTCTGCTCTGGCCCCAAATATAAGTTGAAGTGCGTCAAGAACAAGACTTTTTCCAGAACCAGTTTCACCTACAATTGTATTGAGTCCTGGATGAAATTGTATGGTCTGATTTTTAAACGTAGCAAAATTCTGAATGATTAATTGTTTTAGATAGAAATTCGGCTCCATAAATTACCTCGCAACTATTATTATTGCGGAAAATGTACGGATGTCAAGGAAAACGTAACTTTTACGTATTAGTCTCTTTTGGCTAGAATAAATTTATCTCTTATTGTTTCAAAATAGCTTTTTTCTGGATTTGTTATGAGGACAACTTTTTTAACTTTTGATGAATTTATTTTAATAATATCCTGTTCATCAACGCTCAGGGCCACCTGCCCATCAAGAGTTAATGTGAGTGAATGGTGGGGTGGGAGAATCTTTAAAATGATAGACGATTGGTCTGGAACAACAAAAGGTCTGTTAATGAGGGAATGAGGGCAAATTGGTGTTAGTATCAGTGCTCTCACCTCTGGATGAACAATAGGCCCACCTGCTGCCATTGAGTATGCAGTAGATCCAAGAGGTGAGGATATGATAATTCCATCTCCTGAAATATTATAAATGTGTTCATGACCCAATTCGGCCCTTAGGGATATCATTCTTGCAATATCATTCTTAGCTACAACAGCATCATTGAAGAAAAAATCTTTAAAAATGATTTTACCTTTTCTCTCAACTGAAACATGAAAAAGTGGTTTTGTTGTGGTGATATATTTCCCGTTGAGAATACTTTCAAGTCGTTCAAAGTATTCATTTTTGTTGAATTCAGTAATAAAACCAAGGCGTCCTAAATTAATGCCAAGTACTGGAATTGTAGATTTGATTCGGCGACAAACTCCAATTAACGTACCATCTCCACCAAGAGAAAGCATAAGATCGATTTTGTTATGAAAATCCGCTGTTTCCCAAAAAGTGAGAGATGAGGTAGTTTTATTTTTAAAAAACTTAAGCACTCTTTCTTTATCTTCTGCTTTAAAAATAACTTGCTTGTTTCGCCTTAAGAGCCATGAGCATAAAGTGGGTAAAATATGATAGAAATCTGGTGTTGAATTTGGCTTAAGAGTGATTCCAATTTTTTCAAAGTTTTTCTTTTTCATATTACACCGTCATTATTCGGATAGCCTCTTCGAGATTATCGAAGGGTTTGTTAAGAAGTTTACATTGATAAGAATTCGCCTTTGATAAAACTTGTGGCGAATTGTAGGCAGTCATGATGACAAATTTAGTGCTGATTTCATCGGCACTGAATTTTTTCTTTGATTCCTCAATAACGTCAAAGCCAGATATGTCCTGCAACATTAAATCACAAACAATCCTGTCGTAATGGTTATTAAGAATCATGTTTATCGCTTGTTTACCACTAGCAGAAACATCTATGGAAAAGCCTCTTCTCTCAAGAAGTTTTTTTAATGATTGCTGGATCAGAATCTCATCTTCAATAACAAGTATTTTATTCATTTTATTGGAAGCGAAAGTTTAAATGTCGCTCCTCCTGTCATATCTTTTATATACTCAAGATTTCCATCCATTTTTATCGCTAAATTACGAGACAAAACAAGTCCGAGACCAGTTCCCTGGGATTTTGTTGTAAAAAATGGTTTGAAAAGCTGGGATACCTTTTCATCTGGTATACCTTCACCATTATCTTTAACTTCAATAGTCGCAAATGCATTTTCTTTTTTTACATTAATCCATATCTCTGGTCTAACGATTTGATCACGCATCGCCTGGGCTGCATTCACGATCAGGTTAAAAAGAATTTGGACAACAAAAATTTGGGGGAGATTTAGCTGTAATTTTTCAGAGTCATCGGAATAATAAACATGTTTCAAAACTTGTCTCGTTTCACTTTTGGAAAGCATAAGTGATTCATCAATCATTTTCTGAAGACCATTTAGTTTTTTTTCAGTCTGAATCTGATAGAGATTTGAAAAGTTTTCAATAATCTGTTGGCAGCGATTCACGTTTTTTTCGATTTCAATCATGATTAAGCGATCGTCTTCATTTATGTCGAGTGAGGTGAAAATTTGAGATCCTAGTTTTAGTCCAAAAAGTGGATTACTAAGTTCATGCCGGAGAGTATTGAGTAGTTCTCCTAAAAGTGAAATTCTTTGAAAATGAAAAAGATCAAAAGCATAATGCCTGAGTTCGTCACTGTCATAAAGATCAAGTGAAAAAGGATCTAATATTTTTTTATTAAAGAATATATCTTTGTCTTGAAGATCATTACGATATAAGTCATTGGAAAACATTGTTCCTGTCTGGGTATCTTTTACTCTCAAAGGAAGTGGAAAATCCTTAAGGCAAATTCTAAGGTCTGATATTTTTTGATCAGAAAATTCTTGGTCAATAAGTCTATCGAAGTGTGGTTGTAATAAATCAATACATGTTTCAAAAAGACTGATTTCTTCATCGCTGTAGTCAAGAAAGTCGTGTCGAGAAACAATAGCGATTAAGCTAAATTTTTTTGAAATAATTTCTTTTGCCAGAAAGCTTCCGTTAAATGGAAGTTTTATCTTTTGAAAATCTTCAGAATTAAAAGTTTTTATTTTTGATTTTTTAATCGAATTGAAAAAGATATTAAAATCTTTTACTTCCATGAAATTATTTACGTTTTCACTTCGCCATCTTGTCCCAATCATTTCAGCTTTAGTCTGACCCTTTAGATGAAAATAGATGATAGAACTTTCAAATTTTTGTAGGAAGGGCACTTCAAGGATCTTTTCAACGAGGCTTCTGAGACTATGGGATTCATTGGAAATGAGATTTGTTTTTTTTATAATTTCATCCCAAAGGTCTTTGAAATTATCATTTGGATTAAGTGAAACACTTGAATAAATTTTCTTTTGGAATGTTTCTACAGAGCGATTGAAGTTCAGGAAAGTATCTTCAGGTGTTTTGACTGGGCCCGCTTGTAACCCATAATGGCTTAAAAAATAAATGATATTCTTAAGGTAAAATGCAAAATCACAAAATTGACCGTCTGGAAACTGAATCCAAAGCCGGTCTTTTTTCTTGAGGAATATAAGTTGAGATGATTCTTGAGGATTGATTTTAAGGTGCGAGATATCTACTTCCCTCTGTTTAAGAAATTCAATAATTGAATCATCTAAATGAACAGTTAGGGATTGATTGATTTTTTGATTTTCGGAATTATGTTTATTTTCCACTGAGTTAAATTATCTTTTAATTCATACTTTATCAAATCCTCTAGAACAATTGTGTCACCTTTTAATTGTGATTGATTAATGCCCTTGAGGATAAAAAGAAGATGGATGTGCGATTTCTTGACTTCGTCGAGGATGATATTCTTTTTTATAGAAATGAGTTTTGATGTTAGTGTCGTGAGTTCAACAAACTGAGTAAGATTTAGTGAAATCTTTGTTAGATTCATGTTTGAGAAATGATTGTTGTGATTAGTTAATAAATCTATTTCATTAATTTGGACTAAGAGATCGTTAACAAGTTCAAGCGCAAGGTGAAGGCTATCATTTATAAAATGACTTGAGTCAATATTTGTCTGAGTTGTCATCCCTGACATCTTCAAATCCTCTCGTTGATAATTAAATATTAGCCTCCTTTTTATTTAAAGTCACAGTAAATAATTCTAAGAGTGCTTTAAGTGCTTGTTGTTCTTCAGAATAGGCAATGAGTGAATGCTGGGCCTGTTCTAAAAGATTGGAACCATTATTTTGACCCCTTCTAATACGATAATAGTCTAGTATTGGGCGCAAATAAATATGTGATCGAGAGATTTGGTCGGATACTTTTTCAATATCTTCTAGATTATTCATGTGGCCTATTAACACTTGTGAATTCGTTGTCTGTGCTTTCGCTTCTTGATGAATCGTCTCAATTGAGGTCAGTGCATAATCATAAAGTCTTATAATTTTATTTAAAACGTCACTTTGTTCTGCAAGGATTTTTTCTTGTTGGGGTGAGCATTTGATTACATCTAACGTCACGTCAAAAAGATTAAGAACATAGTTCCAAAGGACCACTTGAGATTGATAAATAGGATACTGCTCATCACTCCCGTTTAAGCTCTTTAAGTAGCAACCGAAAAGATTTTCTTCTGTAAGTTGATAAGCTGAAAAAGGTAATAGTCCTGATTCACCTTTATTCATAATGACATGATCAAGGAAGCTGAGTAGATCTTTCGCCAGTAGATGTTTTGATTGTGCGCTAATAAGAAAGTGACCTTCTCCATGAGGGAGTAAATTTAGACCCTGAAATTGCTTACTTAAAAACAGTCCTTGAGCACCACCCTCACAAAGTTTTAATGAGGTCAGTGTCGCGGGCCCAATATAGAGCAAGTGGTTAAGGTCTTCTACAAAGTCAACTTCCGAAGGGTCAATAATTTGAATTCTAGGATATCGGTGAGCTATGCCTTTAATAAAAGCTTCCTGCTCGCTAGCTGAGAAAAATTGAGTATTACAAAGAGTCATCGATATCTTTTGTATCTGCTTCTTTTCTTCTTTTGGATGAGGAAAACTTCTGAAGCCTAGAATGTTTTTATAAATATCTTGTAGGTGGAAAGTTAAAAATGGACTTCCTGATTTTAAAGTCAAAAGAAAAGATGACCAGTGATCAGGAATAACAAGCTGCCCATCATTTTTAAAGGCTCCTAGTTTTTTACTTGAAGTAACTTCGTTATGAATTGCCCATGAATTTTCACTCAAAGATAAATTTACAGATATATCAAAGTTTTCATTTAAAACATGATCAATAGAACTTGTAATTGAAGGGGGAACTGGGCAAGAACCATCTTGAACTTGCTTCAGAGCTTCTTCCCTCACGAGGAGAGTGAGGGAGTAATTTTTAAGATCATCTCTGTAATGATCTAGAACGAGCAGGGTCTCAAAAAGGAAATAGGCTTCATCCAGCTGAATGATCAGTAGCTTCTTCAAACTATTTCACATCAGTGAGGTTATAACCTTTGATGTTCTCTTTTTGCTTAAATGTTTGTTCGATTTCAGTTCTTATTTCATCTTTATGTTCTTGTAATAAAGTCAAAAGTTGGACATCAATCTTTTTGATAAATTCAATTTTTCTATCAATCTCGTGACGATTCTCGAGACTGACTTCATCCCATTGGATTTGCATTGAAATTTGCTCGATAATGGCCATAAGTCTTTCACGGTTTTGAGTAAACTCTGATAAGCGATTTGAGTCTTTATAGTCCTCAACCATAATGTTTTCGGTCATGACTATAGCCTTGGTGATGAAATCATCAAAAAGCTCTACCATCTTATTCATTAAGCACTCTTTGTTGGTTGTGATTTAAGTTGCTTTATAGCTTCAGTCCATCCATCGTAAAGAGTGTTGAGAACTCTCAAGCATCCTTCAAGGTGAGATTTGTCTATCTTGATATTGGCCTGTGTACTTGAGTACAGAATGTAATCGTAGAGTGAAGCAAGTTCTTTAGCGACATCTCCGCCAACTTCAAAGTCCAAGCTGTTAGAAAGTTCAACGACAATGTCTTGCATCTTTCCGATGTATTCACCTTTTTTAGCAAGATTTTTTTGCTCAATGGCTTCAATACCTTTTTTACAATTTTTGATGGCCGCTTGATAAAGCATCAGAAGAATTTGTTCTTTACTAGCAGTTTCCACTGAAGTTTTTTTGTATGCACCTAATCCGTAGCTCATGGAATCCTCCTCCTAACTATCTCAGCACTATATTAACCTAATTGTTGAACTGGGTTTACTGGTCCTGCTAAACCGGCAAGTCCTGCCCCTTGTCCACGTATTTTGGACATGGTTTCTTCAAGTCTTGCAAACTTAGCTTTCAAAATTTCTTCTTTTGAGGCAATGGCCCTCTGTTTATTTGTAATCTGACGATCAATTTGAGTTATCTGACTTTGGAGCCCGGTTTTTCTCGTTTGTAGGGCCCCATTGGGGTTGGCCAGCATGGTTTTGGCAGCATCTTCAAGCATGTCAATAAATCCGTTCACTTTACCGCCCTCTGGGCTGTAAGAACCAGTGACTGTTTGTGAAACCGTTTTATAATCTTTGGCCAAAGCAGCTTCAAACTTTTCCTGGTCAAATTTTAAGAGACCACTTCGCTCGAAGGTGATCCCGAAATCACCAATTCTTCTCGGGCCTTTATCTGTGATAATTGGTGTAAATACAGCTGTTCTAATACGGCTCTCAATTTGAGTTAAAGTGAGATCTCCACCTAGTGTCCGAGATGTATCAGTTTTCTCATCAAGACTGTTTTGTTCTTTAATAAACTTGAGAACGTTATTGATATTATCCACGAGACCTGTGATCTTGCCCCCAATCTTTTGGACGTCCTCGGTGATTTCAATACTGATTTCTTCGCCTGGTTTAGCTTTTTTAAGATCAATGGTTACACCAGGAATAAGATCGGTGACTTTATTGGTAGGAACTTCAAGTTCAAATCCATCTAATTTAAGTTTTGCATCTTGAGCAGGTTTTTCTTCATCAAAATAGAGATCCACCTCACCATCTACAAGGTAGAGGTAAGGGAATTCTGCCTTGTTGCCATCACCAGTTTCTTGCATGGCCAGGATGAGGCGATAAGGTTCATCTTTATCTTTTCCATCATTGACCACGTTCGCTTTTAGTCCAAGCGATGGATCTGCATTGATAAGTTTTGCTATACCAGTTAGATTCGCGTGCTCTTCATCGACGTAGATCTCTTTTGAATCTCCATTGGGAAGCATCGCTTTTATATATCCAACGCCTAGATAGGTTTTATCCTTGTCCTCTACACCATTTGTAATGGCCGATGATTTGCCGGCCAGTTGAAGGACTTCAAGGCTGTATTTTCCAGGGTCGGCAACATTTTTATCAGTCGAAACGGTGACACTGGTATTTTCACCTGTATTAACTTTCATTTCCCTCAGAGATCTAGCACCCTTGTTTTTAAGAATTTCTCCTCGCATATTTTCTACGAGAGAAGTGAGCTGACCAACGAGAGCTTTTTTATCTTCAATTTTGCCTTTACGGGCTTCCATTTGTTTAACGGGAATTTTCTCCGCTTCAACAATTTGCTGAACGATATCTTTAGGTAGACCTGAATTGATGGATCCAAAGGAGATTCCCAAATTCTTTCCTCCATGAAAGACGGATTGGGGCGGTTGGGTTTAGACACTAAACCACATCTTAATTTATCATGGGACATAGTTGATGCAAGTGGGAAGAAAGTGAGCTACGATCATTGAGAAAAAGGAGAAATGGTTGAACAGTCCACTTCTCCTTTTCACATAAGGTCTAGGGTTTGGACTTTTGGATATAGTCCACTATTCTTGTCGGGTAATATGGAAAAAACTTTAGTGAAAGAGTCTGGTATTTTTTGGGAAAAATCAAAATTCTTCTTAAATCGGGCATTTATCTACTTCTCTTTTCTCCTTTTACCAGTCTGGATCCCAAAATCTCTAGAGATTAACCTCTTTGTTCAATCACTCATGATGCTGGCCTATCTCATGTTTATGGGTGGGCAGTGGTATTTATTAGGAAAAGAAATTGATCATCGATTAAAAATATATTTCAGAGCAAATTCAACGATTGATCGAATCCTGTACCGACTTGTGATGGGCCAGGCGGTTATGATGATTATTTTTAATCTCATGACCTTTATTCCAGAATCTATTGTGAGGCATTTCTTTTGGGGCTTTTTCGTCGTTGTTGGTCTTTTTTATTCCTGGCCCACTCGAGGTAAAATTATTCAAGATTCTGTTTCAACTCAGTTTACTGAGTATAAGTATCTTGATGCCTTTGAGAAAACAGTTTTATTTCTCACTATTGCCATGTTTTTTACCTCGATGCCAAGTTTTCCATTCTTAAACAATCTTGAAACCTTCAAAATGATTGTTGATCCTGAAGAAAAAATGAATGCTCAGTTGTGGAATTATCTGCACATGAACTTTTTCCCCTTCAAGCGATTTCCCCATCTCATGAATTTGGGTTGGAGCATGCACTTCTATTTTGTTAGTTTTATTGTTTACCTTCTTGCCTTTTATGGAATCTTACGTTTTTTCATTTCAAGGCGTTTATCCATTCTAGGTTTGTTTGCCCTTATATCGACCTGGAGTTTTTCGATTTTTCTTAAGAAGGATACTTTCACTTGTGCCTCTACAACTTTCTCAGTGCTTTGGGTTTGGTCAATTTTGTGGTGTGTGAAAAGTTCTACTTATAGATCTGGTTTAATGTATGGGCTTCTTTGTTATGTCGGAGCAGTCTTCAATTACAATAACATGCTTTTCTTCCCCCTTGGTCTGGCCGGACTTTATTTTATTTTTTTAGATGAAACAACGAGTTGGTTTAGAAGTCAGTTTGTTCGCTACACAAGCTTGGGGACATTTCTGATTCTTGTGACCATGTTGACTCATATCGATTTACGTTTTTTTGAATTTGGGATGTCGACCCATCAATTGGGATTTTATTTAACTTCCCTTTTAAAAAGAAAAGCTTTTTACACACTCTCTATAATTGGGCTGATAACTTATATTTTTATTATTTTTTCACCCAAGAATAAATTATTTCATGCTCTCAATATGGATCGTCGAAGACTCAGAGACTTCGCTCTTTTAGTTGCTTGTGTTTTAATTCTTGGTCTTATCGCTGAAAAAGATATGATTAGATCGTTTGGACTTTTATGGTTTGTGGTCTTTCTTGCTCTCTTACCACTTGAATGGATTTTTCAGACGATAAGTCGACTACGTTCACGTCGAAATTTTATCTATATGATTTACGTTCTTGTCTGTCTTTTAGACTCTCATTTCGAAGGTCGAATCAGAATGCTCTACAATTTTTATCAATCACCACCGGACATAGTTGAGTTTTTAAATCGTGAAAATAGACCATAAGTTCTTATTTTTTCTCACTTTTTAAAGTTTTCTTTTGCACCACATTCACTGCTTTTGCTAAAATAATCTTAAGAGTGAGAAGAGAATGGATCTCTTCTTCGGCATCAAGGAGGACTTTTGTACAAGACTCACTTAACGGCCACTGTGTTTAAAGATTTTTCATCTTGTTATCAACACTTCACTTCTCAAAAAAGTAAAAATCCCGACCAAGCATTTGTGTATGTTGATTCTTTTGGAGTCAAACTTATTACTAATGTCGTGGATGAGGATCATCAAGGAGATGATGGTGTTTTTGCCCTTTCCATGGCCCAAGATGGATTTGTGCAGATGCTCACTCTTCATGAGGCAAGTTAATAAGAATTGGGGAAAACTTATTTAATCAACATTTGTTAATGAAATAGATGTAAGAGGGGAGCAGGGGCTCCCCTCTTTATGTTATTGAAAGTATTTAAAATATTGCTTTGCACATGTCAGGTGTCAGGAGATGTCAAACAAATAACATTGTGGAAAACTGGGGACAATTTGTGGATAAAAAAGAGTTATTGAGCATAAAATTAAGCAAAATTATGCTTGATTTTAATAATCAAATAAAAAAAATTGTCTCTCAACACCCTGATCCTGAAGTTGAACAAAAGCCAGATGGAAGTCCAGTGACTAAGTTAGACCTCGCCCTTTCCTCTCTCTTAGAGCAAATAGGACACGAGAAATTTCCATCAGCGTGCGTTTATTCAGAGGAGAATTATTCAGAATTTAATTTTCCATTACTTGCTATTGACCCTTTGGATGGAACTAAAGAGTACATTAACCAAAGGCCTGAATGGGCCATCTCAATTGGATTTTTTCCACAAAATAACTGGTTTGGGGAAGGTTGGATTTTTAATCCACTCACGAATGAAGTTTTTGATGATCAGATAGATTCAAGACAATTTCTTCAAAAAAGAAAATACTCTGGTGAGGTTTCCCATTCAGAGTGGGAGAAGGGATTATATAAAAATATTAAGAGTGATATATTTCAAATTTCACCGAAGGGAAGTATTGCTTATAAGTTAGGGCGACTCGTGGCCGGCCAATCAGATTTTGTCGTCAGTTTAACTCCGAAAAATATATGGGATATAGCTGGGGGCACATTATTGTGTAATAAGAATGGGATTAACTTTTACTCTGAAGGAAAAAAAGTTACAGAGGTTAAGCAAATTTATCACCCACCACTGATATGGTGTTTTAGCGAGCTTTCAGAGGAGCTTTTGTCAATTTTTTGCTCGCCGGACAAACATCCTTGAGGACACAAAGATCACATTGTGGCCTTCTTGCGATACAGGTTCTGCGTCCTAAAAAAATAAGCAGATGAGAAATTTCAGTCCAGTTTTCATTAGGAAAGAGTTTCATCAAATCCATTTCTACTTTTTCTGGATCAGTATGTTTTGTTAAGCCTAAAAGATGAGATGTTCTCTTTACATGGGTATCAACGACAATACCGGTATTTATATTAAATGCATTTCCAAGGACAACATTAGCCGTTTTCCTTCCCACTCCAGGTAAATCACTTAATTCCTCAACTGATTTTGGAACTTCTCCTCGATGATTTTCTATAAGTTTTTGAGCACAGCCGATGAGAGATTTACTTTTATTACGAAAAAAATTGATAGATTTAATGGCTTCCTCAATGTCTTCCAACGGAGCTTCAGCGAGGGCCTTAGGAGTAGGAAAAAGCTTGAATAGGCCTGGAGTGACCATATTTACACGCACATCCGTACATTGGGCCGATAGGATGGTAGCAATTAACAATTCAAAGGGATTAGAGTGATTTAGTTCACAGTGAGCATCAGGGTAGAGCTTTTTAAGACGCTGATAAACTTCAAGGGCAAGGTCAATTTTTTTCATGGCCTGATGTTATCAAAGCTTGCTAAAAAGAGGCATGGGAAACTTTAAAGTTAAAGATCATTATTTTAACAAGGCCAAACAAGAAAATTACTTGGCTCGCTCTATTTATAAGCTCGAAGAAATAGATCAAAAATATAAGGTCCTTAAAAAAGGCGACCTGGTTGTTGATTTTGGCTATTACCCTGGATCCTGGATTCAGTACACAAGTAAGGTCATTGGCGACAATGGGAGAGTCGTAGGAATTGATATTCAGGAAGTGAATAAAAAACTTTCTGGAGTGAGCAATGTCCGAGTCTATCAGAAAGATATTTTTAATATTTCTGATTTATCACAACTCGATGTAGAAGATAAATTTGATGTGGTTCTATCAGATATGGCACCTAGCACAACTGGAGTTCAATCTCTTGATCAAATTCGCTCTCTCAATTTAGTAGAGTCAGTTTTTGGACTTTTACCGCAGTTCCTCAAAGTTGGCGGAAATTTTGTGATCAAGGTCTTTGACTCTCACGATGCTCAGAATTATCTCAAAGATCAAAAAAAACGATTTAGTGATTTCAGTTACTTAAAACCCAAATCCACGCGTAGTGTAAGCAAAGAATTTTTTGTCATTGGAAAGCAGTTTAAGGCATAATGTCTTTCTATGGTTTTCAAGGATTTAAACCGCATTCTCCTCATTTCTTTTGTGAGTTTTTTAAGCTCGTCCTCCATCGTTTGGGCGAACTTGAATTTCATTAAAGACAATACTCTTTTTCAAGGACCTGCTGATATTCAGGCCATGAAGTCTGCTCCAACTGAAGCTCCGAGTGAGTGGAAAAATATAATTGGAAAGCATCAGAGTTGGGATCAATTGATTGATTACGATTCTTCAAAGTATAAGCCTAGCTATACTTTTAATGAAGATTTAGAGGATTTCATCAAAAGACAACTTTCTCTTTATCGATCTGATTACACATCAGTAGTGGTTTTAGATAATGAAAGCGGGCACATTTTAGCAGCAGTGGACTATGCCAGAAATAAAAATATGTTTGGCAGAGATCTGGCGTTTACAACGACTCACCCTGCAGCAAGTATTTTTAAAATTATTACCGCTTCAGATCTCCTAGAAAATACTCATATCAAAACGGACACAGAATTTAATTTCACGGGACGCTCTACAACTTTGTATCGCTCTCAATTGAAAGAGCCGGCCAGTAGACGCTGGATAAGAAGCTTGGATTTGCAGAAAGCTTTTGCAACTTCTAATAACGTTATATTTGGTAGAACGGCCATTGAAAATTTAACGCCTGCAGGCCTTAAAAAAATGGCAGAAAAATTTGGATTCAATCGACGAATACTGGATGGGGTTAATCTTGCTCCATCTGTTTTCAACATGGCCCAAGATCAATACAACTTAGCTGAATTCTCATCAGGACTTAATACTCAAACTCTGATGAGTCCAGTCCATGGAGCAGTTATTGGGTCTGTTGTTGCTAATGGTGGTCTTTTACGTTTTCCCATCGTCATTAAATCTCTTGATGGAATTCAAGAGAAAAAAGTCATTTTTCCTCCCATTAAAAAAGAGGAACAGGTTTTAACTCCACAGTCAGCTGAGGACTTAAGAACTTTATTTATGGCCACGATCACTGACGGGACAGCTCGTTCTTCTTTTAGAAGAAGCCAATACCTTCTTGGAAAACTAGAAATAGGTGGAAAGACTGGAAGCATAACTGGTGGTGAGCCTTATGGTAAGAGGGATTGGTTTGTGAGTTATGCCAAATCTCTTGAAGAAAAATCCGATAAAGGAATTTCAATTTGTGTCATGATAGTGAATCAGAAAAAGTGGTATGTTAAATCTCCACTCTTAGCTAAAAATATAATGGAGTATTACTACTCCAGCATCTATTCAAAGAAAAAATAAAAGGCGCCTCCTATGCAAGAAAATCAATCAACTGAAGCTGTAAATCCCGTTGAAGTAGAGGCTGTTTCCATTCCTGGCCCAACAAGAAGAGAAAAATTTATAAAAGAGGTAAAGTCTTTTACCCTGATCATACTCTCTGTTCTTGTTTTCAGATCAGTTCTCTTTGAACCATTCAAAATACCATCTGGTTCAATGATTCCTACATTACTAATCGGGGACTTCATACTTGTGAATAAATTTTCTTATGGTTTTAAAGTTCCTTTCAGTGACTGGTTTTCTGATCCTATATATTTAACTGGCCCGCAACAGCCTAAGCGAGGAGATGTGGTTGTCTTTAAATATCCAAAAGACACAAACCTTAATTATATTAAAAGAGTGGTAGGTCTTCCTGGGGATACGATTGAGGTGATCGATAAAGTTGTATACGTAAATAATAAGCCTATTGAAACAAAAGAAATTGATGGAAAAAAGATTTTAGAAGATATGGATGATCGTTATAAATCCTATCAGTTTAAGTTTATGGAAACGAAGACTGGGGAGGCGACTCACGTTACTCAGGTCGATCAAGGAAATGATTATTTTGCCAATTATTATAAATTCACAGTCCCTAAAGATAACTATTTTGTAATGGGTGATAATAGAGATTTTTCTGCAGATTCACGCCGATGGGGAACAGTTCCTTTTGGTCATATTAAAGGTAAAGCTATCGCGATATGGTTTTCTCTCTCTGTCCCTTGGCCAGGCAGTGAGGATGAGCAAGAATCCTTTAAATTTAGGCCGTGGAGAATTGGAACAATTATTGATTAATCCAAAAGGGGCCCTTATGGGCCCCTTTTTTTTTATTTGATGATAATTCGTGTTTCTCCATCATTTCCAGATTCTGATGAGTCGATAGCAAAATCTTTTGATTTCTTTACATAATCTCTAAGCCAGTTTTTGAGTATCCCATCACCATGTCCATGAATAATATGCACGAAAGGTATATCACCAGTGAGGAGATCTCCGAGGGCCCTTTCAATGGTCGATTGGCACTCTGAAAGACGTAAACCCCGCACATCATACTCAAACCGAGCATTTGAATTTTTCTCAAAGGAAACGCTAACCTTGGCCCGTAAAGGGGCTTTTTTAGTCGATGAAAGTGTCGATGAAGGGACAGTCAGTTTTATGGGACCTTTTCCTATTTGGACTTCGTTTTTTCTAAGATCAATCGAAAGGACGGTAAATTCTTTTTTTAAGACCTGGGAAAAAACAATATCACCTATTTTTAATTGTTTAATATCTAAGTCTCCAATCGGAGCAGGGGGAGACAGCTCTTCTTTTTCTTCTGTTTTATTGAGAGAGCGAATTTTTGAATGCAGTTCATGACTTTTCTCTTCTATTTTTTTAATTTTGAAATTTTCTTGGCGCCTCGCCTCTTCAACGATTTGTCGGGCTTCATGGAAAATCTTATCAACTTCTCGTCGAGCTTTATTGAGCTCTTCATTAAGTTTTAGATTGAGTATTCCTTCCATTGAGCCTTTTTGATTTTTAAGTTCTACCTCTAGTTGACGATTGGCCGTGAGTAATTGATCCAATTCAATTTGTTTTTGAGAAACTCTCTGAAGTAAAGTTTCATAACTAATATTTTTATTATTGAGATGTTTGATCGCCTCGTCAGGTATGCATCCTAAATCTGGGTGATTTCGACTTAATATCCTAAAAATATCAATTGCCATCGAGGCACCTGGGGTCCCCCATTGGATTTTATAGGTTGGTTTCATTCTCTCAGTATCAAAACCCACATGACAGGAGATGTACCTTTGGTTTTGGTGAATAAAAGTTTTAAACATCTGATGGTGAGTGGAGACAACAATATGGCAAATAGCTTTTTTGTGAAGTTCATTAAAGTAGGCCAGCGATAAAGCAGAGGCTTCATCAGAGGAAGTGGAATTAAATATCTCATCAATGAGGATCAAATTCGATGGAGAGATTTGCTCTAAGAGTTCGATATAATTTTTTACTTCTCCAGAAAAAGAACTCAGTCCAGATTGGAGATTTTGTAAGTCATTACCAAAGTAAAAAAGACCTTCATATGGATACATTTCTGCTTCTGCTGCAGGAACAAAAAAACCATGATAAAAAAGGAGATAGGCAAGACTGAGAGATTTAAGGAAGACAGTTTTTCCTCCAGTGTTGGGCCCAGAAATGACAATCCCTGAATCGCCTTGAGAGCAATCGGCATTGTTCTTAATGGGATTTTTTATAAGTGGATGAAAAAGCTTTGTGAGTCTAAAACCTGGAGTCGTTCTGATTCTAGGACACTCTAGAGAGTACTCAGTAGCAAAATCAGATTTCGCGAGATAAAAATCGACCCTAAGAAGCTGATTGTAAGTTTCATTTAAAATGTGATGGTATTCATAAAGGGTAAAAGAAAATTTCATGGCAAGTTGATTGATAATTTCATCAATCTTTGCAACGACTTCCATTCGCTTATTACAATAGTCTCTTACCTCAAACGGCTCAACGAAAAGGGTCTGACCCGTCTCAGAGCGTGAAACGATCAGACCAATATCTGATCGATAAGAATCAGAACGGATAGGGACCACATACCTATCATAGTGAATATCATAACTAGAAAATTGAAGAATCTTACTGTGTTGAGGTTCAATCATCCAATCCTGAATCACTCTTCTTATTTTTTCTTCAAGTTCTCTTAAGCGCAAATTAAGTGCAGAGAGTTCAGGGTGACGATCTAGGTGCAGATCTCCACTTTCATCAACGAGGTGTCTAAATTCTTTAAGGAAATTTCTCTGGATAGAGATATATTCTATTTCATGAATTGTCTTAAATTCTTGGATCTCAAGCTTGGGAAAATCTTTTTTTAAAAAGATTCCTGTTTCAATAACGCGAGTGAGCTTATTTAACTCAGAAAAACTTAAAACTCCTTTTTTGCTTAAATGTTGTTTTAATTTCTCAACGGAGTTATCTGGGGCTATTCGACTTAAGACTTGTTTGAGGATCTGACGGTGGTCATCATTTACCAGTTTTAAATAACTCTGGGTTATGGCCAGTTCCTGGCGTAACTCCTCTAATTGGTGAGTAAAAATAGTTGAAAGTAGTTTTTCCTTATTTCGCTCAAAATAGGCAAATTGAGATATAATACCTGATAAGATATCCCATTCCACTTGTGAGTGGTGAACAGTTTTATTTAGAGAAAGTAGATTGATATTCATATGATCCAATATTATCTAGATTTGCAAAAGCAGGTCAAAACTATTCAGTCTTTTCAACTGGCCCATGCTCAAATTCAGAAAATTTATAGTACAGCTTATTTTATTTCATTTTCAATTCGTTCTCCAGGCAAAACCTGGCATCTTTATCTCGGACGTGGTGGTGGGCAAGAAGGGCTTTGGATTGGCAACCATCCTCCTACTTCAGAATTAAGGCGCAAGGATGCTTTTCTTGAATATCTTCGTCGTCATGTCTCATCATGTAGTTTTTTAGAAATCGAACTAGATCCTTACGATCGGATTATTAAATTTGTTTATCAAAAATTTGGACAAAAGCAATCACTGCTCTTTTTCTGGAGAGGTAGAAAGCTCTATTTTATCCATCATTTTCAGGATGGTCCTGATGAGCCTTTCAGGATCCTTTTAAGCTGGCATGGTAAGGCCATACTCGCCAACACTGACTTGGATAATCATTTTGAGCTTTTCAACGAGGTTGGTCGCAGAAGTGATATTAAGCATGACCTCCAGTCACCACATGCCTCAACTATTGAGGATCTTTTAAAAGATGAACTAAGCGCGGCAAAACTCAAAGGCTTATCTTCTTCTCCAACTTTTTTACAGAGGAAAATTTCTAATATTGAATCTGACCTAGAGAAGACTCGCCAATGGGGTCAGTTACAAAAAATTTTAGACAAAGGAAGTAGTCTCGAAGGTTATGAATTGAAAGTCGGAGACCATAAAATAAAATTTGAAGGTGAACTTAATCCATTTGAAAGAAGAAATCTTTTATTTGAAAAAATAAAAAAACTTAAAAAAGGTGAGTCAATTCTGACTGAAAGACTATCCAGTGCCCAAGATCAACTTGCGGGTCAAGTTCAGACGATCAAATCATCATCCCAGCTCCCAATGGTGAAGCCTGTTTGGGGCCGTGAGGAAATAAAACAAAATCAACAACTGAAAATGCCTGAAAAAGAGGACTATAAAGTTTTTAAGTTTGATGATTTTTCTGTTGGGGTTGGTCTAAGTGCTCAAGGTAATGATCAATTGAGAAACAAATGGGCAAAAAAAGAAGATTTCTGGTTTCACCTTGATGGTGTTAAGAGCTCCCATGTGATTGTAAAAATTCAGCAAGGTCATCACTTAGAATCTGAGATGATTAATATGGCGAGCACAATACTTGCCTATTTCTCTCATTTTTCAGGAGATTGGATTCCCATCATTTATACGGCCGTTAAAAATTTAAAAGGTGTGAGCGGATCGGCCGGTATGGTAATATATAAAAAAGAAAAGCATTTGCGTTGTCCGAGGATTGATTCCTCTTCATGGTTAAAGGAAGATTCATGAAAATTATATTTTTAAGTCTATTTTTTTTCTCACTTCTTGCGAGTGCTCAAGATCCCGTAGTTTATTTAAATAATTTTGATAATAAAGTTTATTCATTAAAAAATCGTGGCGTTAAAGATTTTGTTGTGGATATCGTGAGTCCAAAAATAACAAAACAGCTCAATGAACAATTAATTTTTGGTAGAGTCGAAGAAGTCGTCTTCAGAACCTATTGGACTTCAAATCCTGAAAGAGTCGCCATTGAGATTTTAGGTTTACCAGATGGTTTTAAAGAGATTAAGGAAGAGCTTAAGCTTTCTATCCTCGCTATAATTGATTCAATATTGCCGCCAACGACTCAACAACGTTTTGCAGGTTATAAATTCGCACCTGGTAAAACGGCTCAAGAATTTGAAGCTAGAGATACGACAGGTCTTGCCCATGTTCAGACGTACATTTTTAAGTTTGACCCTTCGGCAAAGCTTGTGGCCGTAGAGGGGAAAAAAGCAGTGGGTGAACTTAGTATTACCCCGGTTTATACCAAAGAGGGCTTTTCTGATGGAAAATGGGTTTTAAAAAACCTCAAAACTATTCAGTCTGAAAATGGTCAAGTCGTAACTGTTAAAAAAGACTTTAGCTATGGAACGACCCAGGGAATAGCAGTCGTTACTCGTTTAGATATTGAAACAGAGCAGTCCTCGTCAAAAGATGGTGCTAAGTCATTGAATTTTGATGAGCGCTTTGAGTTTAAAAACTATAAAATCAACGCCGGTGAAGGTCTTAAGTATTTTCTTGGTGAAGGTTCAAAATAGAAAATTTTTGGGCATACCCTGTTATTTCTACAGAGTTATAATTCGTCGCCTTTCCTGAGCTTCTGAGAGTGATAAAGTTCGCTCATGTTCAGTTTAAAGTCCTTAATCTATACCTTCGCCTTTCTAGGAATTGTGGCCTGTACAGGTCAGAAGCCTGCTGAATTAAAATCCCCACAAACATTCAGACAAAAGATCAATGAATCATGTTCGAAAATTGTCTGGGACGGCAAGATCCTTAATAAAAATAACCTCATTAATATTTTTGATTGTACCAGCTGGAAAAAAAACTATCCCCATTTGAATAAAACTTTGCACGAGATCGATGAAAATGAGCTTAATGTTTTATTGTCTCCAGTGAATGAAATATTTTTTAAAACTAAATCTCAACGCAAAAAATTAATGGATGTCTTGGGAGAATCTCAAAGAAACGGAGAAGCAAGAGAAGTCGGAAAAATTTTAGAAAAGTTAATTGGCGAGCGCTCAATTCTTGATATGACTTCAAAATTAATGGGTCAGCCTGAGATTGGCTTAAAAGAAAAGGGCAAGTTGCTCAAGATTTTCTCAGCTTCAAATACAGAAAATATCAAAAATATTGAGAGCCTTATCAGAATTCTTAGGATTCTAGATAAAAACAAGATGGACTTAAATAAAATCTTGCTCGTAACAGGAAGTCAGAAAAATCAAGAGCGTCTCATCACAATTATAGATGAAGCCTTTGATCACATGGAAGCCCAAGATTGGAATAATCTTTCTAAGATTTTTTTAGATGAGAGAAATATATCATCCCTATCCAATTGGACAAAATCTTCTCTACAGGGAGATCCGAGAATTTTATTAAATATTCTGCTCCGGCCTGATTTTATGAAGAATATAAAGATATTAAATGTCGCCATAGAAGATGGTGTTGTATGCAGTAATGGTGCCCATTCATCCATGTTCAAGGTCGATGTTGCTGGAGAGTTAAAGCAAGTTATTGATTCGCTTAAGGAAGACGAACAAAAAAGAATGGAAGAGGTTCTATTACACGGTTTAACAAAATATTTGGCCTTCCAAGAGTTTTGCCAGGAAAGAACTCAAAAACAAGGATTAGATTCATTTCAAAAGGTTTTAACCTACGCCATGGCGTTATTGGAATCTGATCCCGATTATGATTTTATTCGTGATCTTCATATAAGTTTTGGAAATGATCGTTTCAAGTTCATAGATTTTTTAACAACAAAAAGCTTTGAAAGTATCTTGAATCACTTGAGTGATCTAGAGCAAGAAAAATTATCTGATGAGTTTGTTGAACTTATGTTTCAATCATTTAGTTCGATAGACGCAAGTGATTTGCAAATTGTTTCAAAAAAATTAAAAGATTTATCATCGGTTGATCCTCAAGAAACTGAGTGGCTTAGTATTGCTCGAATCTTTTGGCAGACAAAAAATCAGGATGAAAAAAAACAGCTTTTAGATATTCTCTCTACATCTCTTGATGAGGAAGTAAGTTTAGTACATATTTTTGAATTTTTTAAAAAAATAATGATTTCATTTCCTGACGCATCATCAGATTTGAGTTTAAATTTAGAAAATGAAAAATTATTAAAAGCGCTTACTAAAGTTTTATTTCATTTTGATGATGAGGCTACGATAAAAGATCTTTCAATCTTCTTATCTGATGAGGGATTATTTGAACTGGTGAGGGTGCTAACTCAAACTGAAGGTCAATCGGATTCAGAATCCAGAAAGGTAAGTTCAATAAAGCCGATAGATTCGACTTATATTGAGAAGCCAGAAATAAGAGCTCCAAGTCAAACTAGAATCTGCTTTAATCAATTGAACGCTTCCTATGAAATCAATTCAAGTTATTATCAACTTGTTAATGAATTACCCCAGGCATGTCGTGCTGTTTTGGGTAATGCAGGATTTGTAGGCCAGATATATCTTTGGATGAATCAATCTCATCAAGATTTTATTGATCGTTTTGGAGTGGATGATTTTCATTCCGCGCAGAGTGTTTGGTCCCCTGGTATGTTGCATTTTATTTTTACAGCAGCCGTTCAGGCCAATTTAAATCTTAGCTCATCTGAGGGAAGACGTGGCATTCCTCCTCATATAGATGAGATTCATCGTGTTCTGACTGATCCGTTCCTGCTAGATTTTATTCATGATTTTTCACTTCTTTTCGGTCAGGCCCACAAGATTCTCAACCTAGACCAGAAATTTATTGATTATGTCTCGCTTAAGAATGATCAGGAGTTAAAGAAAATAACTCAAGATATTTTCAAAATTCTGGGCCCTGTGAGTTCCAATCTTACATTAAATAAAACCGGTAATTGCCAAGATTTAAACCCACGACTTGGTGTGGATCCCTGCCTTAGAGGGAGCGATGAAGCGGACAATACTATTGAACTCCTCAGACTTTTAAAAAGAAAGAATGAAACGGACCAAAGTCTAATCAAAGAGATTTTGAGTTGGCTACACCCAAAGGGTGGTGTGGGAGGCCAGAGAAAATTAACCACCAGTATAGAAGAGGTCTTAACTTTTCTCTTTGATTTGTCTGGTGAAAAAACTAAAAAAGAATTTATTTTTTATGAAAAAGAGAGTTCAAGAAAGGAATTCGGGACTATTTTAGATAGACTAGAAATTGTCATAAGAGATATTAGCTTTTTAAATAATTTTTACGGTGCATTTTTTAAAAATACTGTAGCCGAGGCTCAGGATTATAAAAAAGAGATTAATGATTCAAGAAAGTTATTAACTCTTATGGAAAAGTCGGGTCCTCTTTTAAGAGGGGCGCGTGTTTTTCCAAAAATAACCAAATCAAAATTAAAGAATATCCGTTCTACTTATTCATCCCTGGCCGAAGTGGCGGATCTTTACCCTCAGAAAAATGGAACATACCGTTCTTATGGTTTATTTATTCAAGGTCTTTTATCCACAATACAAAGTAGCTCTTTGTTGAGAACTCAAGATTTTAATCCTTATAGAGTTCCAGAAGAAAGTGCAGTTGATGGTCATAATGGTGTTTTTTTAACAAACGTCGTTCAAATGTCCGGTCTACGGCATATGGCCCATATACTGAGAGATGTTTCAAATGATTCCCTGTCATTTCTTGATTCAAATGAGTTTAAAAAAGTTAACTCCAATTTAATTGCTCGACATGACCTGAAGAAGCTTCAAGAAGTTTCACAATATATTTTAGATAAGTATCTAGATAGTCCAAATCAGGAACTGAATTTAATAATAAAAGATATTTTTTATTATACTTCGAAAATTAATCCTGAGGATGAATCTCAAATTTTAGAAATATTTACTAAAATGATGATGATTCTTTCTGCCCCAGAGATTGAAAATCAGCAATTATATCAATTTGCATCATATATGGAGCAAATAATCCTTCAATGGCCAACCTTGAGATCATCAATTTATGAAATGAATCTTAAGGCAAATTGGATAGGTGATTTAAATAAACTCCTAGATCAGATTATTGCAAATCCGGTGGCGTTTAATTCTACGATTAAAGAGTTTTCTCGTTTTATAAATCCACTAGAATTTGGAAATTTGCTTCATGAAAAAGATTTTATAATTCAGTTGACCCATTTTTTAAGCTCATCTTCAGGCCTGAAAAATATAAATTCTGATCTTAATTGGTTTGAAACTTTTAAAGTCATCCTTGCCAATGAAGAAATGTCCTGGGAACCAATTGTTAATTGGTTAGCATACTCAAAGGGCGAAAACTTAAGCCATAAAAAGTTGAGTTTTTCGCTTTTAGTTAAGTATTTAGGAGAAAGAAATGGATCGTCTTCACGTTGGAAGAGCATGATGGATGAATTATTTCTCAATCATCGCAAGGAACTTCAAGATTTTATGGATAAGACTTTCATCTACCTTGAATTAAAGCCTGACTAAAATTCTTTTTATCACTTTTTACAATTCCTCCCCGTTGAGTCGCAAGACTTCGATGCTATAATATTTCAATAGTTTATCAACGAGGATAGCATTTGAAATCATTGCTTTTAAGCAAGTCCGGATCAGCAAAAATTCGCTCTCATCAATTTGAATTAAAGCAATCCGATCTTGAAGATTCCTTAAAGTCACTTACTCCCGGAGAATGGTGTTGGCTACATCATCCAACGTTAAATCAACGCTATGTTTGTTTTATAAATCCTCTTGTCGATGAAAAGCAAATATCAGTGCATGTATTAAATTCAGATCAAGGTATGTTGAATGATAACTTTAATCCAGTTGATTATCTTAAAAACCATATTAAAAGAGCGATTAGTAAAAGATTAAGATTTAAAAATTATCATGAAGGTGCACGACTTATTTATGGTAGTTCAGATTATTTGCCTGGGCTCATAGTTGATAAATTTAAAGATATTTCAATTATACAAATTAATACTGCTGGGCTTGATCGTTACCGCCAAGAAATTAAAGATCAAATTTTGTCTTTAAATAAAGGTGAGGCTTACTTTCTTGATCAAAAAAAATATCGAGAAAAAGAATCTCTGCCTTTTTATGAGAATGCGGTCTTACCGGATATCGAAATTAAAGAAAATAATCTAAATTTTCATCTCAGGTCAGAAGTGATGCAAAAGGTTGGCTTTTATTATGATCATCGAGAGAATCGTTCACAGTTGATCAGGGTCTTAGCGGAATTGAATCATGAATTCAAAACAGGTGTCGATCTCTTCTCCTATATTGGAGCTTGGGGGATGTCGGCCCTATCTGCAGGAGTTGAAAAGATGACTTTTGTGGATCAAGGTGACTTTGATTTTGAGATTTCTCAAGGTTTAAAAACGAATCATTTTCATGATCGTGGATTCTTTAGAAGGTCAGATGTTTTTAAGTTTTTAGATGATTCAATTTTAATCGATGCTCGATTTGATGTCATTCTTTGTGATCCCCCAGCTTTTGCAAAAAGTCTGCAACATAAAGATCAAGCTTTGGATGGTTATAGTAAGCTTCATCGAAAAGTATTAAAATTGGCTGCTCCAGGAAGTCTTATTGCTTTCTCATCTTGTACTCATTATGTATCTCATGAAGAATTTCAAAAAAATATTTTGGATGCTGCTTATAAAGAAAATAAAGCAGTCCAGCTCATCTATACAGGAATACAGGGCTGGGATCATCCGATCAAATCTCAATTAGAAAAATCAAATTATATTAAAAGTTATTTTTATCTCGTGGAGTTTTAAATGATCTTACAAGAAAAGGTTCATAGCGTTTTAAAGCAAGCAAAAACAATTGTTTTTGGACAAGATGAATTATTAGAGTCAATAGTTGCTGCTCTGGTGTGTGAAGGGCATTTACTCATCGAGGGTCTGCCAGGCCTTGGGAAAACACTCAGTGTTTCGGTTATGAGTAAGATCTGTGATTTGCAGTTTCAGCGTATTCAATTTACGCCAGACTTACTCCCATCAGATTTGATAGGTACAATGATGTACAATCAGCAAAAGCAAGAATTTTCAACTAAGTTTGGACCAATCTTCACACAACTCGTTCTCGCAGATGAGATAAATCGCTCACCTGCCAAAGTTCAAGCTGCTCTACTTGAAGCCATGGCCGAGAAGCAGGTCACGATCGGTGATAAAACTCATAAACTTCCGACACCATTTGTGGTGCTAGCAACTCAAAACCCAATCGAACAAGAAGGAACCTATAATCTACCGGAAGCCCAGCTTGATCGATTTATGATGAAAATTTCAGTGGATTACCCTGATTTTGAAGCTGAAAAAAGTGTACTTAGCTTAAAATCAAACCATTTCGATTTGAAGGCAATTATTACGCAAGCAGATCTCATGTCACTTAAAGAAAAAGTTGAAATGACTTATGTAGATGAAAAAATAAAAGACATGATTATTCGAATTGTACATGCAACTCGTCCCGGCAATAAGTATTTCTTGAAGAAATATGAAGGTGCTTTAGTGGCAGGAGCTTCACCTCGAGCTTCAATCTGGTTATATAAAATTGCAAAGTTTAAAGCGTTCATGGATGGAAAAGATTATGTTTCACCAGAGCATATACTATCCATTGTGCCGTCTGTTTTAGGGCATCGAGTGATTGCTTCATATGAAGCGCAGATTGATAAGTTGAATACAAAAAATTTGGTGGTTTCAATTGCAGCGAGTGTAATCTAGTTTATGAATTTAAAAGAAATTGAGCGGGTCGTAAGAATGATCCAAACTCATATTTTTAAAAATTCAAATGCCTATGCAACAGGCATGCTGAAGTCTCATTTTCGGGGCTCAGGATTACAATTTAGAGAACATCAAGTTTATGTTCCTGGAGATGATGTAAGGTTCATTGATTGGAAATTATCGGCCCGATCAACCAATACCTATATTAAAACTTTTGAAGAAGAGAGGAATGTAGAGATTGTTGTTTTCTTTGATTTGAGTCAGACCCTTTTTTATGGATTTGAAAATACCTCGAAACTTCAGGCCATGATTGAAATTGTTGCCTTACTCTACCTCCTTGCCGGTGAAACTCATGATGTTATCCGCGTCATTATATGGGGGGATAAAACCTATAGTTTGCCACCCAAAAAAGGCAAAGAGGGCTTAACCATTTTCATTTCCACACTTGAAAAGTTAGGCCTTATTGATCAAAACGGAAAGGTTGTCATTAGGCAAAAGAAAATTATGGATACCATTTTCGAGAACTCTAAGATTTCTCAAGTAAAATCTTATTTAGCAAGAAGGAAGGAAGTTATTTATCTTGGTGATCTGAGCCTCATCAAGGAAAAAGAAACTTGGAATAAGTTGTTAGATAAAAAACATATGCATTGCTTTAGAATATTTTCACCAGTCGATAAAAATTCACATGAGCCATTTCTCTTCAAAACGGTAAATCCGGCTTCTGGTAAAAAAATGGTAACTGAAATTAAAAACCAAGAAAATGATGTCCTTTTTAAAAAAGAGCGCTATCAGGAAATAGGCGTTCATGAGAGGTATCTCGAACGTTTTGTGCGGGTTTTAGTGTGAAATTAGTATTTTTAATTGTTTCTCTATTTAGTTTTCAAGCCTTTTCAAATATTGAGCTTCGGATGGAGCCCTTGAGTCGGTCTGTAGCCCAAGGTGAGCTTTTTGATGTGGTCCTATTTGTGCAGCAATCTAACGGAGTGGCCAGCCTTAAAGGACTTTCTGGTAAACACTTTGCAGAATCTTTGTATATTTATTCTCTAGATCCATTTGTTTTAAAGAGTGGTCAGCTTGAATCTAATGCCAAGGTGATATTTTCTAAGATACCTAAAGTAGATTACCTTCAGGAGGAAATTGAGGGGAGTTCTTACATCATAAAGTGGTCTGATTTGACTGTTACGCCTACAGCAGAAGCTGAAGGTTTTAAATTTGGTAATTTTGAAATTCCTAAGACATGGCCAGTTTTTAGCCTCGTTATTCTTCTCATATTGTTAATGACCCTGGCGTTGCCTATAAAAAGATGGTTAGCGAAGAGAAAAAATAGAGAGTTACATAAAATATTTATCAAAAAATGTTTAGCTGAAATGGAATCAGCATCAACTTATGATGAGATCGTTAGTATTTGGCTGCAAAGAGATAAATACCAAAAGGCATTCCCTTCAATAACGGAAGAATTTAAAAAATTTGAAATAGTCTTAAATCGGCATCAGTTCAAACCAAACCGAAACCTGAAAGAAATCTCTGAAATTCAAGAAGCTTATGAAAAATATAAAGCGACTTTAAAAGGAGTTCTTAATGGAATTTAGAACTCCTATTTTTTTATGGTTTGGCGTTATTGTAGGCCTACTCTGGGTTTTGGATTATTTAAAAATTTTTATAAAAACTCCAATTTTTTACCCAGTTCAATCTCCTAAAAAGAATTGGTTCAAAATAAGTTTTAGATTTTTATTGTTTTTTGTTGGAGTAGCTGGTTGGGCATTCTTAAGTTATTCCCTGATGCAACCAAGAAAAGCACAAAAATTTACTCCTTCGAATATTGAAGTTAATGACATTATACTTTGTATTGATGTTTCACGTTCAATGCTCGCTGAAGACATTAAACCAAATCGCTTAGAAGTCGCAAAAGACAGAATTCGTGAGTTTGTCAAAATGAGGCCCACTGATCGTATTTCTGTCGTCATATTTTCAGAGAAAGTTTTCACATTACTCCCCCTCACAACTGATCCTGCGCTGGTGGATCAAGTTTTATCAGAAATATCCATTGGGTATCTTGGAAGCGGAACAAATATTGGTGATGGCCTTGCTCTTTCGGTAGCGAGGGCAGTTAACTCAGAAACAAAGAATAAAGTAATTGTACTTCTGACTGATGGAGTTGCGAATGTAGGCACAATGACACCAATTCAAGCAGCCGAAGAAGCAAAAAAATACGGAATAAAAGTTTATACTATTGGTCTCGGGACAGATGAAGAAGCCAGAATACCTGTTGGTAATGGAGTTTTTGGTACTCAGTATCAACTCATTCCTGGTGGGTCTATTGATTACAAGACTTTAAAAGAAATGAGTGACCTAACGGGAGGGAAATTTTATCCCGCCAAAAGCAATAATGCCCTTAAAGAGATCTTGGATGATATTCAAAGACTTGAAAAAACAGAAATTAAAGTTAGTCATAAAATAGTTTATGATGAAAAATTCTATTTCTATTTATTCTGGGGAGTGTGTCTCATTGGGCTAGTTGAAATAAGTCGAAGAGTCTTGATAAAGGATGTTGCATGAATTTTGAACATCTTAATTATTTACCTCTCTTAATTATTAGTGTTCTCGTGCTTATTATCTCCACGTTATATTTAGAACATAAATTTTTTAAAATGGTTAGACTTTATTGGTTTTACAAGAGAAGTTTTTTTAGTGTCATTTCTTCACTCTTTTTTCTTATTGGAATGACTTTTCTTTTCCTTTCTCTTCTTGATTTAAGAGGGCCTGAGGAAAAGATTAAGGCCGGTGTTCCTACCGAGAAAACGATTATTTTAATAGATACTTCAGCAAGTATGTTAGCTGAGGATGTAAAACCAAGTCGACTGCAAAAGGCTGTTTTAATTGCCAAGCATTTTGCGAGGAAGGCTGCCGGCCAACAAATGGCGATTGTTGCTTTTGCAGAAATTCAAAAGAAAATTGTTCCTTTTACTAACGATTTAGATCTTATTGATGCCAGGCTTGAAAGTATTAAGAATCTGCGCAATCAGAACGGTTCATCTGCACTTTCAGCTGCCATACAAGAGAGTATTCAATATTTTAAGGAGACCGGAGAGGCCCGTGGGAATATTCTGGTTTTAACTGATGGTGAAGAAACAGCAGAAGAAATTGATCTCAATGTTTCAAAAGAAATTCATGTTGCCTTAGTCGGGGTGGGAACAACTCAAGGGGGGCGAATTCCGCTGGATGATGGGCAAGGTTTTCGATTCGGCTATAAGAAAACAAGAGGTCAGGATGTTATTACAAAATTAAATGAGGGCTTCTTTAAGAAAGTCGCCTCTGATTTACCATCCGGAGAGTACTGGCTTGCTAATAGTTATAATTTCCCCACAGACGAAATACTTGAGTTCTTTAAAGGTGAGAAACTTAATGCTGAAAAGCAACAAGATATGGTTATCAAGCCGGTTATGATGGAATACATGGTCTTACCGGCGCTTCTCTTACTTGCTCTTTCCTATTTATTCAAAACAATCAGAGTTTTTACACTAAGCCTCGTCTTTTTGATCATGCCAGTAAAAGCTTCTGAGGAAATAAAGTTAACACCTGAGATCCAGCAAAAGATGCTTAATCTACAATCTGGAAAGTTAAATAAATTAGAAAAAATAAAACTTGCTGACGAACTTCTTAAAGCTGGTGCTAAGGAGGAGGGTCTTGCTTTATTTGAGGAAAATCTTTCTTTGAATAAGTCTGATGATATTCCAAATGAAGCTTTTTTAAACTATGGCACAGGTCTTTTAGAAAAGGGAGATGTTGCCAAAGGGTTAGCCATTTACGAATCATTAAGTAAAAAGAAAAATCTGAGTACTGAAATAAAAGATATGATGAATAAAAATGTCTCTACTTTTTTTAAGACTCAAGAAAAGAAGAAACAGCAAAAGGAACAGCAAAAAAAAGAAGATAAAGACAAAAAAGATAAGGGGCAGGATCAATCTGGTCAGCAGAGTGGGCAGCAACAAGATAAGAACTCAAAAGGTGATAAGCAGGGACAACCCAAGCCAGAAGATAGTCAGCAAAAAGATCAGAAGAAAAAAGAATCACAAGAAGATAAAAAAGAAGAAGAAAATAAAAATGAAGAAAATAAAGAATCAGGTCAGGAAAAAGAGCCTGAAAAAAAGAAACTTCCACCACCGAAACTTGAGCCAAAACTAAAGCAACTTATGTCAGACGATAGACAGCTTCAACTTAAAATGATTGAGCAGGGGACACGTGAAATGAATCGTCGAAAAAATCGTGAAAATAAGGACTGGTAAATGATTCTCAAAATGTTAATAAGTTTTTGTTTGTTTTTTTCACAGATTGCTTATGCTGATGAAATTAAAATTGAGCTCAATCCTCCAAGACCGGTCATCGGAGAAGTTTTTCAGGCCGTATTTCACATTTACACAAATTCTAATGAACAGCCCATGATCAACTTTAACCCGTTTAGGTTAGAGGTTGTTGGTAAAAGTAATTATGGAGTAAAAACAAGTACCCTCTGGGTTAATGGAAAATTTAGCACCACGAGAGAGGTGACTATTGTTTATGAGCTTGCGGCCAATGATGTTGGGGTCGCTGGTCTTCGGGACATTAATGTCAAGCTGGGAACGGCAACTTTAAGGCATCCAAGTTTAACATTTAATGTTCTCAAGGAACCAGAAGTTACGCCAGATGTATTTGTTATGGCCGATGTACCTAAGAAGGAGCTTTTTGTAGGAGAAGGGATTGTTGTTCGATACTTCTTGTATAGCAAGGTTGGTGTCAGCAACTTAGATATAAAAAAATATCCAAAATTAAATAATTTTTTAAAGAGATTTTTGCAGGAGCCTGAAAGAACAGAGAGAGTTACTGTGGATGGGCAGCTCTACATGAGAACTCAGATCTATGGAGTCAAACTTTTTCCTGAAAAAGTAGGGGAGTTAAAAATTGATCCTCTTCAATTGTCTGCTGCTGTTATCGTCTCACGACCAGGTGATCCTTTTAGTTCATTCGGGATGAGTCGAGAAAGTCGACAAAAATCACTATCGAGTGAAATCGTGAAAATAACCGTTCGGCCTCTTCCTGAAGAAGGTCGTCCAGACAATTTTACGGGCCTGGTTGGAAAACATGAATTTGAACTTCAAAAAAATAGCACTCGACTTATTGTCAATGAACCACTTGAGTTTAAATTGAGTGTGACGGGTGGTGGTGCTTTAGAAAATATGGAAGCCCCTACATTAATTAAGCATCCAGACCTCGAAGAATTTGAGTCAAATGGAGATCTGAAAATTCAAAATGCAGAAATGGCGACAAAGGTCTTTGAGTACACTTTACTCCCCAAGGCGAATCTCAATATTCCGGCCAGTACGATCTCTCTAAGCTATTTTGATCCAAATTCGATGAAATATATTCCTGTTCAATTACCTGTCACTGAAATAGTCGTTGCAGGTGGTTCAGCTTCAGAAAATAAAAGAACTCAAAAAGTAGATAAAAAAGAAAATAGAAAAAAAAATGAAAATAAGATCATTGCTCCGGAGCTGGCTGGCCCTATTATTGAAGGACTTCCATGGTGGAAAATCGGCTTGAGCTATCTCAATATTATTTTAATACTATCTACACTTATTATTGGACTCGTCTTGAGTCTGAAATTAAGGCTTGTTTCATTATTTAATAAATCATCGATTCCGCGTGCTTTAAGTAGGGAACCTTTTAGTTTGAGCGAGTTTACGAGATGGCTAGAGCCACTTATACTTAGAACTGGAAAATCCCCATCTTCATTAATAAAAGATTCACCTCTTTCACCAGAGGCAAAGAGATATTTTTTAGAACTTCTAGAAGCCCATGGGGCCAGAGAATATTCTCATTTGAAAGATAATTTTAAATATGTCTACAATTCAAAAATGTTTAAGGAACTTGATCATTACATGAGAAGTGAGAACAATGAAAATAGTATCTAGCCTTTTAGACATTAAAAATGAAAATGATGAATTTCCAACAATAGGTTTAACGATTGGGAATTTTGATGGAGTCCATTTAGGTCATAGGGAGCTTTTGACTAAAATTCGTTCAGATTGCAAGTCTAAAAAAAATACATTTGTTGTTTTAACCTTTATTCCACATCCTCAAAAGATTATTCAACCTGATAAAGAGAGATTTTTAATCACAAGTTATGAGCACCGAAGACGACTTTTACTAACTGCGGGGGTAGATTATTTAGTCGAGATAAATTTTACACGAGATTTCAGCACGCTTTCTGCCGAAGATTTTTTGAAATCCCATCTTTTAACATATCCTCAATTGAATAATTTTTATCTTGGATACGATTTTGCTTTTGGAGCTAATAAAAAAGGCGGATTTGATCTAGTACAAAGTTTATGTTTGCCCCGTAATGTTCAAGTTGAAATTCAGCCCAAGTTCGAGCAAGGTGGAAATATTATTTCATCGACTTCGATCCGCGATCTCTTGAAGAAGGGCCTTGTCGAGGATGTTTCTCAACTCTTAACTCGTTCTTTTCAACTTGAGGGAGTGGTTGTTAAAGGAGAAGGTAGAGGAAAAAAAATTGGTTTTCCTACGGCGAATATTCAATGCTCACAAGATCTCATCATCCCTCAGAATGGTGTTTACGTGACAAAAACACATTATAATGGAATGATTTATAATTCTGTTACAAATATTGGGCACAATCCTACTTTTAAAGACACTAAGATGGTGCATATTGAGACAAATATTTTTGATTTTAATCTTGATATCTATGGTGAAAATATTGAAATAGAATTTTTATCTAAAATTCGTGATGAGAAGAAATTCCAAACAGTAAATGAACTGATTGAGCAAATAAGAAATGACGTTGATTTGGCTAAAAAAAGGCTTGGTAGTCGATGAGACTCGCCTTAATAGGTAAATCCATTTCTCATTCGACTTCTCCACATTTATATAAAAGAATTATCGGGCCACAAATCCATTATGACTTGATTGATATTCAAAAAGAATCTGATTTGCCACCTTTATCTGAACTGGCAAAAAATTATCATGGCATCAATCTTACTTCACCATATAAGAAGTTTTATCTTGATCAGTTAAACCACCAAAGTGAAGAAGTTCTAAAATTAGGTGCTACAAATACAATTTCTCTTAAGCCAAATGATTTTCTTGGAGTGAATACAGATTATCTGGCCACTGAAACTATATTGCGTCGATTTCGAGAAGATTATCCATCGTTATTTATCTTAATCTTGGGCTCGGGAGTTATGGCGAATTTGACTAAATTACTCTGCGAAAATTTATCCCTTAGATTCTTGGTCGTTTCACGAAAGACCTCGCCCGATCTTGCTCAGCTGAACCTAAAAAAATTCCACCAAGTAGGAAATCAGCTTCTCGTCATTAATGCTTGCTCTAGAGATTTTATCTTTGAAGGTGAAGCGAGTGGAGATGAGTTTTTCTGGGATTATAATTATAAATTTTTACCACATCAAAACACTCTGCCTTTCAAGGTAAAGTCTTATTGGGATGGTCAAGAGATGCTTTATCTTCAAGCCTATCATGCGGCGAATTTTTGGAGAGAACACTGGCCCTAAACTTAAGTGCTGAATAATCCGAAAGGGATGACATACAATTAAAGGGTTATCAGTTCTATGATTCGAAATGAGTTCATCAAGATTGTCACTGATTCAGGGATGGCCAACCAAAGGGAGTTGAAAAGAATTTCTATTGGTAAAGAAGATGAGGTGAATGAGTTTGAACTTTTATCAATGCCCCATTTTGATGAAAATAAATTTGCAAAGATGTGTTCTGAAAGATTCTCTTTAACATTTATTGACTTGAGAAACGCTAAAGTGCCAACAGATACTCTTCAGACCCTCAAAAAGAAGTATGTTGTTAAATGGCGTGCGATTCCAATTCAAAAAACAAATACTAAAATTACCCTTGCTACATTTGATCCTAGTGTTATTGAAGGTGCTACTAAGGAGTTGTCTGACTTAAATAAAAAGCATGTTGAATTTATTTTAACCAATATTTCTTCATGGAAAAAATTATTTGCTGGTATTAAAGAATCAGTAGATGACCTAATTAATAATATTCAAGAGGTCACTTCAGCATCTGCAGCAGCCGACGCCAACGTCAAAGCGGAAGATATTTCTGATGACGTGGTGACATTTGTGAACAGGCTTCTGGCCGAAGCTTTTGTGAAGAAAGCCTCTGATATCCATGTTGAACCATATGAAAAAATTTTTCGCATACGACTGCGTATTGATGGAAACTTAGTTGAGATTGCTCAACCTCCGAAAAGTATGATGCCTTCTGTCCTCTCAAGATTAAAAATCATGTCTCAGATGGATATTTCTGAAAAAAGAAAGCCTCAGGACGGAAGGATTAAGCTTTTGATTGGGGGAAATCCAATCGATTACCGGGTTTCATCCTTACCAACACTCTTTGGTGAAAAAATAGTCCTACGATTACTTGATTCGAGTAACCTCCAGCTAGATATGACCAAACTTGGGTTTGAGCAAAAGCAACTGGAAGTTTTTAAGGAAGGGATTCATCGTCCTTACGGTATGTGTCTCGTTACTGGCCCAACAGGTTCTGGTAAAACGACGACACTTTACTCCGCCCTTGCTGATTTAAATACTCCTGATAGTAATATTTCCACCGCCGAAGATCCCTGTGAGTTTAACCTCGAGGGATGTAATCAGGTGAATGTAAAAAAAGAAGTGGGTTTGACTTTTGCCACTGCCCTTAAAGCATTCTTGCGACAAGATCCAGATATTATCATGGTGGGTGAGATTCGAGATTTAGAGGTTGGAGAAATCGCTGTTGAAGCGGCCCTAACTGGTCACTTAGTTCTTTCAACACTACATACGAATGATGCTCCAGCAACTGTGACTCGTCTTTTGAATATGGGTATTGAACCTTTTCTAGTCGTTGCTGCATTAAACGTGATCGTTGCTCAGCGCTTATGTCGAAAGATATGTATTAATTGTCGTGAAGAAAAAAAGATTTCGCTTGATGAGCTTATTGCCTGTGGTTTTGCACCGGCCTCTGCTGAGAAAATAAAAGTTTATCATGGCAAGGGTTGTGAAATTTGCAATAACACTGGCTATAAGGGACGAGTGGCGATCTATGAAGTTCTTTCAGTAACACCAAAAGTTCGTGAGCTTATTTTAAGAAATGCCTCTGCGGACGATCTCAAGCGACAAGCAATTAAAGATGGCATGAAAACTCTAAGAATGTGCGCTTTAACAAAAGTGGCCCAAGGTTTAACCACACTTGAGGAAGCTGTTTCGAATTCAGCTTCAGATCAATTATAGGAGTAATGTATGGCGGGTTCTGATAATACCCAAACCCAAACAAAAACAGCAGTTGAGCAAGGAATTGGAAATCTCCAGATTCAGCAGCTTTTTAAAGTGATGGTTGATAATGGGGCCTCCGATCTTCATTTAACTGTGGGTAGTGCTCCTGGTATGAGGATCAGTGGTGATATTGTCCGAGTCAAAGTGGGAAGTCTCCTCCCTGAAGATACAAAGCGACTTATCTATCAAATCCTGACTGAGAAACAAAAGGCAGAGCTTGAAAAAAATCTAGAACTAGACTTTTCTTTCGGGATAAAAGGGCTTGCTCGATTTCGCGCGAATGTTTTTTATTCAAAGGGAGCTGTAGCCGCTGTCTTTAGACAGATCCCAAGTTTGATTCCAGATTTTGAAGCCTTGGGATTACCACCAGTTTTACTTGAAATGGTGGATGTGTCCTCGGGGTTATTCCTTGTCACAGGACCTACCGGCTCGGGAAAATCTACCACTCTCGCTTCTATTATTGATAAATTAAATACTAATTCCGCTTGTCATATAATTACACTTGAAGACCCTATTGAATTTGTTCATCAACATAAGATGTGTCTAGTCAACCAACGTGAAGTCGGTGCCGATACTTTGAGTTTTACAAAGGGTATTAAATCTCTTCTACGACAAGACCCAGATATCGTTCTAGTGGGTGAGCTTCGAGATCCAGAGACAATTGAAGCCGCTTTGACCATTGCAGAAACGGGTCACGTGGTTTTCGGAACTCTACATACCAACTCAACGATTCAAACAATCAACAGGATTATTAACGTTTTCCCTCATGAGCAGCAGGAGCAAATTCGAACTTTGCTTTCATTCGTTCTTCAAGGTGTAGTAGCCCAACAACTCTTACCTAAAGTTCCCAAAGGACGAGTTGCTGTTCAAGAAATTTTAAGAATTACCCCGGCGATACGAAACCTTATCCGTGAGGATAAAGTGCATCAGATTTATTCACAGATGCAGATCGGCCAGGATCAGACAGGTATGTTTACTATGAATCAAAATATTAAAAAAATTCTCGATTCAGGTTTAATCACTCCCGAGACGGCCATGACTTTTTCTAATAATCCTGAAGAATTGGCGAGAATGCTGGGATTAGATACGGCCGTAAGGAAAAAGAAATAGTGAGATCTTATGCCAAAATTTAAATACGTAGGATTCACGTCTCAAGGTAAGAAGGTTGAGAATACCATTGAGGCCGAAAATGCGCGTGACGCTAAAAAGATGCTGAGGCGTCAGAATATTCGTGCCACTAAAGTGATTGCGCCCTCAATATTAGAAGTGGATCTTGGTCAGTGGATGGTGGATAAAGGGATCGCTAAGCCTTTTGGACAAGCGGAACTCATGCGTTTTACGCGCCAGCTGGCCATCCTCATTAATGCTGGTGTTCCCATTATGGAATGTCTAGAAATTCTCCATAAGCAAGAACAAAATATGGTTTTAAAGCGCGTAGTAAAAAACGTATCTTTGCAAGTAGAAGAAGGTAAAACTCTTTTTGATGCTCTTTCCTCTCAGCAAGGTTTTAACAAACTCTATTGTTCACTTGTTAAGGCCGGTGAAGCCGCAGGTATTTTAGACTCTATCTTAAATAAACTCGCTGAGTTTCTTGAAAAGCAAGAGAAGTTAAAAAAACAAGTAAAAGGGGCCCTCACCTATCCAGTGATCGTAGTCTTCGTTGGGATACTTGTTATTTTTGGTCTTATGACCTTTGTGGTTCCAACCTTTGTGGGAATGCTTAAAGAGTCTAATCAGGAAATCCCTTGGGTCACACAAACCGTAATAGATATTTCAGATTTTTTTCGTAACTACACTATTTTATTGATCCTCGGATTTTTAGCGTGTGGATGGTTTTTTGTGAATTTTATTAAAACTAAAGAAGGTAAAATTCAGTGGGATCGGATCACCATGAGGGCGCCCCTATTTGGCATGCTCATTATTAAAGGAAATTTAGGTGCTTTCACTAGAACTCTGGCCACAATGTTAAGCGCTGGGGTTCCCATTATTGATTCTCTAGAAATTTGTATTGATACTTTGGATAACACTCAAATTGCCAAGGACTTAACTAAGGTCAGGCAGGCCGTGATTGAGGGTAAATCCATAACAGAGCCCCTAGCACGGATAACTTACTTCCCGCCTCTTGTTACCCAGATGATGAAGGTGGGGGAGTCCACGGGTAACTTAGACAATATGTTAGTGAAGGTAGCCGATGTGTTTCAAGAAGAGGTTGAGGAGCTCGTAGGGAATTTAACAAAATTGATTGAGCCTTTAATCCTAGTGGTCCTAGGGGGGATGATCGGGTTTGTTTTGATTGCGATGTACCTGCCAATTTTCATGGCCGCTGGTGGGGCAAGTGCCGGGGGAGAGTAGTTCAAGGTTTTCGGCATAACTTGCCGTAATATGAACTAGTGATTAAAATTGATATTATTTTTGTAACATACTTGAGTTTAGGGTTATAATAAGTTTGAGATCATCAAAAATTGGTATTCTTAATATTCCAATCAATGGTGAAATCATTATACAAACGCTAAATCTCTCAATGATTTGGTTTATGGAGGTCTTATGAAGTCTTTTTTAACGTCGCTTAAGCGACAAACTGGTTTTACATTAGTGGAACTCATGGTTGTTGTGGCTATTATTGGTCTATTATCCGCCGTTGCTATCCCAAATTTTAGAAAGTACCAGGCAAAGTCAAAGATGTCTGAAGCTAAACTTCAGTTATCATCACTTTATACTGCCGAGTCTGCATTTTTCTCGGATTTCAACATGTATTCAACGTGTCTTTCTTACATGGGTTACAACCCTAGCCCTGAAAGAGCTCAAAGATATTATGCGATTGGTTTTAATGTGGCAGCAGCGACTCACACAAGTGCTTTTAATGCGGCCGTGAATTCTGGTCTTCAAACGGCTGGCAGTGGTGATGTTTGTAGTAGAACTGAAGCGGTTACTGATGGTGCTTCCCACTTCACTGCTGGTAAGGGTACTGGTAACTCAATCGCCTCAGCAAATACTTTCTTAGACTGGACATTAATTGGCACTCAAGAGGATAACAGCTCTGTTGTGCCCGCGGGAAGTGAAGCTGGAGTTAACACTGCTACAGGAATGCTTTTCAGGGCCGCTGCTAGTGGTGTGATCGACGGTAACTTTATTAATCCTGCTGACGGAAACAGTAGTGCCTCTTTATTGACTATTGATAACAATAAGAGAGTAGAAGTTAGAAGAAACGGTTATTGATTTTTAATGAGTCTTTTAAAAACACTTTTGGTGTAAAATGAAGCCGTTTAAAAATTCAGTCTCAGGTTTTACTTTAGTAGAGTTGATGGTGGTTGTTGCTATAATCGGCTTGCTCTCTTCGGTAGCTATCCCTAATTTTAGAAAGTATCAGGCGAAAGCGAAGATGTCTGAAGCTAAGCTTCAGTTATCTTCGCTATATACAGCTGAGTCTGCATTTTTTTCGGATTTCAATATGTATTCAACATGCCTCTCTTATATGGGTTATAATCCCACTCCCGAGAGGTCACAAAGATACTATGCCACAGGATTCAATGTCGCTGCTGCTACCCACACCAGTGCCTTCAATGCTGCCGTAAACTCTGGCCTTCAAACGGCTGGTGGAGGGAGTTTGTGTAGTAGAACTGAAGCAGTAACTGACGGGACTTCCTTTTTCTCTGCGGGGAAAGGTATTGGTGGTAATATCGCCTCAGCTTCAACTTTTTTGGACTGGACCCTTATTGGCACCCAGGCGGATAATGCTTCAGCACTCCCGGCATCTACTGAAGCCGGAGAGAATACTCTTACGGGAATGTACTTTAGAGCAGCTGCTGGTGGGGTTATTGATGGAAACTTTTCTAGCCCTGCTGACGGTGCAAGTAGCGCATCTTTACTCACAATTGACAGCAATAAGAGAATAGAAGTTAGAAGAAACGGATACTAAGACTAAGCAGGAAGACAAATTATAATTTCTCTTAAATTTAAATTTATCCTCCTACTCGTTATAATTATTGCTTATTTATCTGGTATCAGCTCCCCGGTGTTGGTTAATCCTGATTCACATGTCGTAATGGAGTACTTATATCAAGTTAACTCATTGACTCGCTATATTTTAGATCTCTTAAATTTACTCACGGTTGACATACAACCCATACGGGATTTAACACTGTATTTTGACATCCTTGCTTTGCGGTATTTGGATACGAATATCTCAATCTTTCAAAATATAATAATTTGGTTTTTTTGCATAATAGTAGTTCGAGAAATTATTATTAAATTATTCCCAGATTTAAATATAAAGACTGTAAATCTTTTAGTGTTGTTATTTGCGGTACACCCACTTTTTTCTACCACAATTTTATGGGGGGTTGCCAGGAAGCATATTTTATCTTTTTTCTTTATTTTATTAGCTACGAATGAGTTATTAAAAAAGAAAAAGTTGCGTCGAAACTATTTAAAAATATATTTTTTTTATTTTTTATCAATATTCTCACAACCGATTAACTTATTATGGCCAGTGGGAGCAACCGTTTGGATGTTTTTCAATAACCGAGAAAGTTATAAGAAGTTTTTCGGATCAGTCATACCTATCTTTCTGTTTGGGTTTGTCGTAAATTGGATTTACTATAATTATAGCCCACTTTATAAAACTTTTTATCAATCAAAATTAGATTCTATCTTTATTGTTTCAGATAAAATTCTTGCATTTGGGCATTATGCATTTCAATTGATATTACCGATAAATTTAGACTATATGTATGGTCCAGGAGAATGGCAAAGCTTGGCCGGTATTCCGCTAGGCGTTCTTATGACTTATATAATTTTTAAAAAAATAAATGATTTTAAATTTTTTTTACCATGGTTTGTATTAGGGGTTTCTCCCTTGATTATTGTAACAAATACTCCACAAATGATGATTGATTCATACTTGCTTTTTACTGCATTTTCTTTTTTGTTGCTGATGACGAAATTGATTAGTTTGCAAACCATTCCAAGGATAAGTTTAAATTACATTTTATCTGGAATTGTTTTTGTTTTTATTGTTTTAGATATTTTTGAAAGTCAGAGATGGTCTTCTTTGCAGGCATTTACTCAGAAATCATTTGAAAGAAGACCTAATTGTACAACAGCTATTAATGCTGCTGTTATTGAATTTGATGAAAATGAAAAAATAAATGAAAAATTAAATTCATTCTTAGGGAGTTATAATTGTGTGAAAATTTATAAAAAAATGACGAGTACGCAATTACACACAATCGTTAGATTAAACTCACAGGTCATATTTTACGATCAAAATATTAGTGTTGAAAAAAAACTTAAGGCCATTGGTAATATGAAGAAAGCTTCATATTTAGCGTTTTTTTATATTCTTGCAATCTACGCACAGGAGGATGATCTTGAAAGTTTTAAAAAGACTATTGATGAGCTATCCCCTTACATAAGAGAAATTCCTGGTGATTATGAAAAAATAATTACTAGATACTCATACCCATACTGTGAAAAACATCAACTTTTAAACTGTTTCAATACGTTAAATCGATTTGCCAAACATGAAAGGAAGGGGTGGCTCTAAGGACTAATTTTAGTTTTTGTTTTTATATTTCAGTCTGTACTTACGAACATTCTTGGCGGAGATCCATTTTTTATAAATGTCTTGCTTGTATGGAACTCCGTCGTAATCTAGTAGTTCACATTTAATTTTATTATTGTTTAAACAATTAAGATCTCTTTCAGCTTTTAATGAGTAAATTTCTGACTTCAGCTTATCTCTAATAGATGCGTCTTTTGATTGATGTAATCTGTTTTGCAAAAAAAACATGGCGGCATCATAGTCTCCGGATATTTCAAAGCGTATTTTATTAACAATTGAGGGAAAAAATGATGGAAGATTCTTGTGGTTAAGTATTTTTTCAAAATTAATTAAACCTCTCTCTTTTTCACCGAGTTCAAAAATCAAACAATAGCCTAGGTTGTAGTTTAAGCTGTAGTCATTTGGATATAATTTTAAACCTCTTTCGAAGACCTCTGAGGCACCTACTGGATCATCTTTAACAATAGAAAGGTACATGCCGCCATGTAGATAGTTTTCATAGAAATTTGGATCAAGGTCTGCAATACTCATGAATCGATGATACATCCAAGAATTTAAATCGTTTTTTGAATAATGTTCTTCATCTCCTTCGATAAGAGTTTGAATCCATATTAGATCAGCAATAAGTCTTTTATTTCCAAGGTTGAATAGTAAAAGAAGGTTTCTATTAAGTGTGATAGCAGAGTCTTGTTTGAAGATTTCAATATTAGGCTTAGGGTTATTTTTGTTGATGAGGCAAGAAATTGTCAGGATTATTGAGGCCGCAAAGATTAATACGAACTCAGGCGTTGAAAATGATTTTACATTCTTGAAAGACTTCATACTATATAGATTATGATAGAATTGAAAAATGTGACAAAAGTTTTTAAATCTGACTTATTAACGCAACCTTTTATAGCCTTGGATGATGTTTCTTTTAATATTCCAGAGGCTTCAATGGTTGGTTTCCTAGGTGCAAACGGTGCCGGTAAAACTACATCCTTAAAAATAATCATGGACTTTATTCGTCCAACCTCTGGGATTGTGAACTTTGAACCAAGTCTTGGATCAACCAAAGAGGAGGTTTTTCAAAATATTGGATTTCTTCCAGAACGTCCCTATTTTTATCCCAGCTTGTCCGGGGAAGATTTTTTGTTATTTATGGGTAAGCTTTCAGGTATGAATAGGTCTCAGATCTTGAGTGAAGTTGGTGAGTGGGCGCCAAGATTTAAAATTGATCATGCCTTAAAACGAGAAATTAAGACGTATTCAAAAGGGATGCTCCAACGGATTGGATTTTTAGCAACAATCATACATCATCCCAAGTTGGTTATTCTTGATGAGCCATTATCCGGCCTCGATCCAATTGGAAGAAAAGAGTTAAAGGATGTGATCATTGAGGTCCATAAGCAAGGTAAGACAATATTCTTTAGTAGCCACATAGTACCTGATGTGGAAGAAATATGTGATCGAGTCATTTTCCTAAAAGATGGAAAGCTCATTTACAATGGTGCCGTTGGTGAGCTTATAAGCAATTCTAATGATTCAGAGTATCTCTTAACTGTTAAGATTGCTGATGGAGTAAATCTTGTTACTCCATTCAAGCAATTGACTCTACTACCAGATAATTTACGACGATACATTGTTGATGCAGCTTTGAAAGAAGCGTTTATTCGAGATGTAATAGATAAAAAAGGGGATATAATATCTCTTGAGATGAAAAAACCATCACTCGAAGAAATATTTTATAAGACAAAATCAATGGGAGATTTGTCATGAGTAAAATGTGGACAATAGCCTATTTTACTTTTAAGGAAATATTTAAGAGTAAAGTTCTAATAAACGTCTTCTTTGTTGGGCTAGGCTTAATGCTTGTCACTTATGTGGCCACAGAGTTTACTTATGGCGTTCCTGAAAAAGTTGCGTTGGATTTTGGGATTGGAATGCTCTCTCTTTCAAGTCTTGCGATTTCTCTTTTTTTAGGTGTCACGCTACTTTCAAAAGAAATTGATTCTCGTACCGTCTATATGGTGATTTCTAGACCAGTGCCCCGTTATGCTTTTATCATAGGTAAAATTTTTGGATTATTAGGTGTTCAATTGGTAAATGTTATCTTGCTTGGGGGGATGACCATTTTAGTGGTCAATATTTTGGGCGGAAATCTTTCTCCACTCATCTTCTGGTGTGTGGGATTTATTTTTCTAGAAAGTATTTTGCTTTTACTTGTCGTTTTGCTTGTTTCACTTTTTGCCAATAATATATTAACCACTTTATTCTCAATAATTATTTTAATTCTAGGTCATGCTGTAAAGGAAACTCAAAACATTAATTTTGTGAAAAGAAACCCGTTTTTTGAATATTTACTAGAGTTTTATCACTATTTTCTACCAGCATTTTACAAGTTAAATATAAAAGATTTTTTAATCTATAAAAATAATTTGAATAGTGATTATCTCTTTTTGAATCTATCTTATGGATTGCTTTACTCCTTGTTCCTTGGAATTTTAATCATCCTCATTTTTAATAGAAAAAATCTAGATTAATGAACTTACTTTTTGAAATATATGCCTTAATTTTTGGATTATTAATTGGGAGTTTTCTTAATGTTGTTATTTTGAGACTACCCAAGGAAAAGTCTGTCGTCTTTCAGCGTTCTTTTTGTCCCAAATGTCTTAGTCAATTAAAATGGTTCCATAATATACCTGTCTTGAGTTTTATCTTCTTGCGAGGACGATGCGGTTTTTGTCATGAAAAGATTTCTTTGCGATATCCATTAATTGAGATCTCGACCGGACTTATTTCATTTTGGCTTTTTCCGAATTCTTCGAATGCTTATAGCTTGGGTCTTTACTTCTTTCATTTTGGTGTAGCCTGTATTTTTATCTGCCATTTTTTTATAGATTTAGATCATCAACTCCTCCTCGATAAGTTAAATCTTTATTTACTCGCTCTTATTTTGCCTTTTGTTCTCATAACCTATCAGTGGTACTTTTGGGTCGTAGGTGGACTCTTTGGGTTTGGGATTCCTCTTATCGTGACTTGGCTTTTTTATAAATTAAGGGGGCAGATTGGAATGGGGGGAGGAGATATTAAACTTTTTGGTATAATTGGTTTGTACCTTGGTCCTACGGGGGTCTTCTTTACAATATTCCTAAGTTGTCTTGTCGGGGCAGTTCTAGGTTCAATACTTATTTTGGTCAAAGCTTTAGATAAAAATCGTCCTATCGCTTTCGGTCCCTTCATCATTTTAGTCGCTAGTTTTCAAATTTTTTTTCCTGAACTGTCCCATAGAGTTCAAGCGTGGTTCTTCTAAATAGCAAGATGCACTAAATGCTTGATACTCCATAAACGGTCTGCCTATAATTAAATAAGATTCTTTTTAACTTTGGTGAAGGAATAATCTTTGGCAGCTTCTCTTAAAGAACAATTAGATGATCTTCTGGCAAAATTAAACCCTGGTGGGGTTTTTGGAATTGATATTGGTGCTCATAGTATTAAGGTCTGTGAAATCAGTGGTACTCCTGGGAAGTTTAAAGTTGATAAATTTGGAACTTATGTTCTTTCTGAAGCCGCGATTATTGAAGATCAAATTCAGAAGCCAGAGGAGTTAATTGAGGGTGTTTTGGAAGCCATGAAAAGGGCCGGTATCAAATCTAAGGTTGCCTGCATAGGTTTGTATGGACCAAATACGATGACTAAAAGACTTAATGTTCCTGAAGGAACGAATGAAGAAATTGAAGATCACATTATGTGGGAAGCTGAACAGTATATTACTTTTGGGGCCGATGAGTCTCAGGTCGGTTTCCATATAATTGGTGATAATGAAGGTGGTGGTAAGGATGCTCTTGTTGCCGCTGCTAGAAATGAACTCATTGAGAATTTTTCTAAAATTTTGACTGAGGCGAAGATAAACCCAAAAATTGTAGACTTAAATATCCTCTCTCTTTCAAACGTCTTTGAAGAAGTTTATAGAGATGAGCTTGATGAATACTCTCAGGGAACTTTGCTTTTAGATTTTGGTGCTCAGACAACAAAAATTTTGGTCTATAAACGAAATGGCCCGATTTTCACCAAAGAACTCCCTATCGGCGGGGGACTCATTACAGAAGAAATACAGCGTCAAATGGGTGTCAGCTATGAAGAAGCCGAAGATTTAAAAACCACCACTGATGAGAATGGAAATCTTCCGGACGAAATCCTTACGATCATTAATAATCAAGTAGATCAGACTCTTGCTGAAGTAAAAAAGAATATCAATTTCTATATTTCTCAAGGGAGTGCTGAGAAAGTGAGTTATTGCTTTGTTACCGGTGGAGCTTCACTTTCTCCTGGATTAGTAGAAAAACTCGCCGCTCTCACAGGACTTGAAGTTAAAAGTCTTTCAATATTTCCTTCAATTAAAATTGATCAGAAAAAAGCGGAGGCAGGGTTAGAACAATTGTCAGCCGTTTCTGCGATTGCTGTAGGTCTTGCGATGAGGAAGATTAATTAAACATGATTAAGATAAATCTCTCCACCGCAAAAAAACAAGTCAATTATTCTAACTTAGGTGGTGTTGACTTAACCAAAATTAAGTTCGTTTGGGCCGCAATTTCTATTGTGTTTTTGTATGTTCCAGATATTACAGTCGTGCCGATGTGGGAAGAAGAGTTTAATTCTCGATCAAATGAGCTTACTACCCTTCAGGGTACACTTTCGTCCCTCAAGAGAAAAGTCAGTCAATCCGCGCAACTTGAAAAACAAATTAGAGAACTGAAGGCTCAGGAAGAAAATCTCATGAAGAAATTAACTGCCGTAAAGCAAGCTATTTCTGAGAAAAGAAATCCATCAAGTCTTTTAATTTATATCTCCAAAAATATTCCTACCGATTTATGGCTCCTTGATTTAAGCATAGATAACAATATCATGATAATTAAGGGAGAAGCCCTGAATTATGGTAGTGTGGGAACTTTTTTGAGCAATTTAAGATCCTCTGTTTTCATCAGAGATGCCAGCATCAAAAGTACAACCAGCGAAGTTCGCGCTTCAGATAAGAAGAGAATTGAAAAATTTGAAGTTCACTTTTCTCTAGCGAGGTTGGAGTAATGATAGATTTAGTTAATAAATTAATAAGCAATATTCATTTTTTTATTATCGCTTATGGCCTATGGGGGGCCTGGGGTGTTTTCGATGGGCATAGTCTTAGAATGGAAGATTTAAATAATCAGTTTCCTTCCGTTGAAGCTGAGATTGTGACCAATAAAAAAAAGGTCAAAGAGATTCAGGAGTTCGTTAAAAAAACTGAAGAATCAAAGATTAGAGTTGAGCAAGTCGCAAAAAATATTGAAGCAGCTCAACGGCAGCTTCCTGCCGAAATTAATGATAACCAGATCCTAACTTTTTTTAATCAAGAAATTAACACTCTCAATATTAAAGATCCCAATATCCTGCCGGGCGCTGAAGTACCTTCGGTCTATTTTATATCAAAAGAATATTCTGTTAAATCTCGAGGAACTTTCCTTCAGTTCCTTGTTTTATTCGAAAGAATCGGTGGGGCGGACAGAATTTACAACATCAAGAAAGTAAAACTGAGTAACGGAAATGCGAGCCAGAGAGGTCGTTTTCAGATGATAGATAGTGAGTTCATTGTGGAAGCGTTTAGATTTAATCCAGCCTTTAAAGTTGATAGGGGGTTTCAAAATGATCAAACTCCTAATCCTTAGTTTTATCTTTTTAGTGTCTGTGGGGGCACTGGCTGCCCCTGTGGATCCATTAAATAATTTTTTTAAAAACAAAACTAAAATTGATAAGCCCTTTGAGCTAAGAGATCCTTTCAAGGCACCTCAAATGAAGTCTGAAAAATCACAGGCAGGTAAGGGGTTTACTTCATCTGGTAAGGGAAATTATACGAATATCCAGGAGGATTCAGTTAAAAATTTAGCTGAATTAAAACTTGTAGGCGTGTTAATCGGTAAAGAGCGTAGGGCCCTGGTTAATACGGGTAGATCTATTGTTATTCTAAGAGAAGGGACAAAGATTGGAGAAGATGGTGCTGAGTTAAAGGCCATCATGCCCGGCGGAGTCATATTAGTTGAGAAGATTATTAATGTATATGGGCAGGAAGAATATTTAGAAACAGTCATACCCATTTCGAAATAATCTTCTTACAATTATTGTAAGGGCTCATCTTAAGGAAGAGAAAGCATGAAGAAAGGATTTTTTCTATTAAGCTTATTAGTTTCTGGGCAATTATTTTCCCAGGAAATTAAAAACGTAAATTTCACCCAAGAAGGTGAGATTAGTAAGCTTGTCATTGAAGTTGATAAAGATGTTTTTGCTGAAAGATTTCATGTCGCTGAAGATAAGCAAATTATTCTTGATCTCAAAAATGTAAAAGTTTCTCCGAAATTACTGCGTGGTATTGATACATCAGAATTTCCTGGAAGTACTGTCTTCGTTTCTGGTTATAAAAAACCTGGCTCTCCTCAAGATATTCGGTTTGCGATTCAATTAAGAGACAACGTAAGATCAATTCTTGAAAATAAAGAAAATAAAATCATCCTTAATATTGAAAATCGTTTTGGTGTTTTTTCTCAGAATAAAATTCGCTCGAGTGAATCAACATCATTGAAAGATGGGGAAAAAGCAGAAGACTCTGTCGGTCTTAATATTCCTAAGTCAAATAGTGTTGAGGATATTTTAGAAAATCTCACTCTCTCTGGACCTAAAAAATATATCGGTAAAAGAATATCTATTAATGTAAAAGAGATTCCTGTACCTGATTTATTGAATATGATTGCTGATACATCTGGTTTCAACATCATCATTGATCAAGAAATTTCTAGATTACCTCCACTTTCTCTGACTCTTACAAATGTTCCATGGGATCAGGCCCTTGATACTATCATGAGTCTCTCAAAGCTAGTTGCTGATAAAAATGCAAATATTTTGATTATGAAAACCCTGGCTCAAGCTTCAAAACAAAAAGAGGAGGAGCTTAAAACGGAAAAGTTAAAAGAGGGCTTAGAGCCTCTCGTGACAAGAGTTTTTATGATCAATTATGCCACTCTCGCTGAAATTTCGATCATTATTAGAGACTATCTCACTCCTACTCGCGCCAGTATGCAATTGGATGAGAGAACAAATAGTCTTATTATCAAGGATACTGTTGATTCAATAGAGAGGATTAAAAAAATTGTTGAGACACTTGATACTCAGACGCCCCAAATTTTAATCGAAGCAAAAATTGTTGAAGTGAATGAAAGTTATCAAAAAAATATTGGTCTTACGAATGGTGTTTCACTCGGTTATGATCCAGTTAGAGATACATCAACAGGTGTCACTACTGGTCCAGGATTTTCTTTTAATACTGCGGGAGCAAATGCTGTCGGAGCAACTATTGCTGTTTACAAAAGATTGCTTGGTTTAGATTTCAAACTCCAGTTGCTTGAGTCAGAATCAAAAGGACGAGTCATATCAACCCCACGTATTATGACCCAAAATAAAAAAGCGGCAACGATTACAAGTACTAACCAAACCAGTTTTAGAGTGCAGCAATTGGCCACAGGAACCGCCCCAGCTGTCGCTACATTTTCCAATATTTCGGCAACGCTTAATCTAAGTGTCACTCCGCAGGTCACAAATGACGGGGCTATTTCAATGATGATTAACCTTTCTAAAGGTTCATTCGGACTAAGACCAAGTGCAGACGCCCCACCAAATTTGAATACTCGAAATATTAATACCAATGTTCTTGTAGATAATGGCTCGACGGTTGTCATTGGTGGTCTTTATCAAACAGATACATTGGAGACTCGAAGTGGTATTCCATTCCTGAGGAATCTTCCTTTAGTGGGATGGTTATTTAGGACTCCAAATAATAATGTTAATCAAAAAAATGAACTTATTATTTTCATGACACCAAGAATTATTAACCAAGAGGAAGCTGGACTTGGTTCTGGTCAATCGGCCAAAACTAATTCTGAAAACGCTCCCCTCTAGGAAGTTGAAATCATGCTAGGAAAAAAGAATCAGTCAGCAGTACTGGCAAAATATTTTAGCATGTATAAAAAGAATCCTCGCTCGAAGGTCTTTGCCCCTCTTGCTGAATCTTTTCGCAAGCTAGGTCTACTAGATGATGCCTTTAAAATTTTAAAAGATGGAATTCGCTATCACCCAAACTATACCCTTGGCTATATCGTCCTTGCTCATTGTTATTTCGACCAGGGTAAATTTGAACTTACCTATAACACACTGAGACCGATTATTTCCCAAAATGCCGATAATATTTCTCTGCAAAAAATATTTGCCCAGGCATGTATGAATCTTGGTTATTTAGATGAGGCTCTTGATATCTACAAATATCTACTCTTCATGAATCCAAGAGATAAATTCTTTATTGATCAAGTTAAAAAGCTTGAGGATGATCTCCAAGTGGGTCATAAGAAGCTTAGTCTTGATCAATTGATGAAGGCTCCTGACCTTGAAAAAATTCCTGCTTCAACAACCTTGGATGATGATTGGGTTCAAGTTGATTTTAATCGTCCGGTAGATTCAGTCCCTCAGGCCCTTTCCGAGAAAAAAATTGAAGTAAATGAAGCTGAATGGGTTATGCAAAAACCTTCCATGAATCTTCATCCCATTCTAAAAGAAGAGGAAATTAAAACTCGTGATTTGGAAGATGATTTTTTTGCTGATGAATTTGAAGAATTAGGGTCCGTTGAAGAAATTGAGCCCCATACACAATCAGAAGCCCCAATAGTTTCACATACACTTATTGATCTCTATATTGGTCAAAAGTATTTTGATAAAGCGCTTGAACTTGTCGATAAAATCCTTGAGCTTAATCCAAATGATAAACCATCCCACGAGAAAAGAGGCGTCATTCTTAAGCTGATGTCAGAAGCCCAATCTTCAATTGAAAATCTATCAGAGGATAAAGGTCATGACGAATTGATTTCAATCATCGAAACAAAAGTGAAAGCCAAATCTCCTAAAGATGTTAAGCTACAAAATGCCCTCGAGCTCTTCCTAAGTAATATCAAGGAAGAATCATTTCTTCATAGGTCTTAAATGAAAAAAATTCTAATCATCAATGGACCAAACCTAAATATGTTAGGCCTCAGGGAACCTGAGGTTTATGGCCATGAAAGTCTCGACGATATTATTCAATTCACTGAACATAAAACCAATGGGCGAGCGGTGTTGGAATGGTATCAATCAAATGTTGAGGGAGAAATTGTGAGCAAGATTCAATCAGCCGCTTTGGGCCAGGTTGACGCTCTTGTCATAAATCCTGGCGGCTATGCTCATACAAGTGTGGCCATTCATGACGCTCTGAAAATCCTGAAAATTCCAGTAATTGAAGTTCATTTAAGCCAAATTTATCGTCGTGAAGAGTTCAGGCATACATTATTGACGGCAAAAGCTGCTACGGCCATAATGGGCGGACTTGGAAAACAGAGTTATTACTTAGCGATTTTATCGCAGCTGCCGTAAAGGAACATTTCATGTACCAAACTACTGACTTTAGAAAAGGTTTAAAAATTGAAATCGAAGGGAAGCCATGGATCATTGTTGATTTTCAACACGTGAATCCTGGTAAAGGATCTGCGTTTGTTAGAACTCGAATCAGAAATCTTGAAACAAACCAGACAATTGAAAGAACTTTTAAAGCTGGTGTAGAGACTGTTGGAAAACCAGATATGGAAGAAAAAGAAATGGAATATAACTACTCAGATGTTGATGGTTATAATTTCATGGATCAGACAACATTTGAAATGGTTCATCTCTCGCATGATCAAGTTGGTGATAATAAATTCTATCTTCAAGAGAACATTAAAGTTTACATCCTTTATTATAATGGGCGCCCTATCTCTATAGAGTTACCAAATTTTATTAATCTTAAAGTTGTAGAGACGGATCCTGGTTTAAAAGGTGATACTGCTTCTGGTGGTAATAAAAAAGCGGTTCTTGAGACTGGACTTCAAGTCAACGTCCCTCTTTTTATCAAGGAAGGAGAGGTTTTAAAAATTGATACTCGTACAGGTGAGTATATTGAGCGTGCAAAGGTTTAATGATGAATATAGAAACTTTAAAGCATGTTGTAAAAGTTGCTAAAGATGAAGGCGTTGCCGAACTCAAGGTTGAATCTAAGGATTTCAAGATTGAGGTTCGTTTTTCTACTGGAGTTGTTTCTCCAGTGGTTCATCACCAACCTATCACTCATTTAGCTCCTGTAACTCATACGACAACTCCAGCTACGACTGCAGTAAAAACACAAGTCACTGATTCAAAATTTCATATTATAAAGTCTCCTTTTGTGGGGACTTTTTATTCTTCTCCAGGTCCAGGCAAACCGGTTTACGCTAAAGTTGGTGATAAAGTTAAGGCTGGTCAAGCTTTATGTGTCCTAGAAGCGATGAAGATTATGAATGAAATTGATGCTGATATTAACGGTGAAGTGGTTGAAATCTGCGTCGAAAATGAGAGTCTTGTTGAATTCGGGCAACCACTCTTTAAAATCAAACCAAACTAATGAATAAGCCTGCCAAGAAATTTAAAAAAGTACTGATTGCTAACCGTGGTGAAATCGCGATTAGAGTTATTCGTTCATGCAAAGAACTTGGAATTGAAACAGTCGCAGTACATTCAACTGCTGATGAAGATTCACTCCATGTAAAGATGGCCGATGAATCAGTTTGTATTGGCCCGGCTAAATCATCACTATCTTACCTGAATATACCTCAGATTCTTTCCGCTGCAGATATTACTGGGGCAGATGCTATTCATCCTGGTTATGGATTTCTTTCTGAAAATGATGAATTTGCAGAACTATGTGAAAAATGGGGACTCACCTTTATTGGCCCAAGTGTAAAATGTATTCAGGCGATGGGTGATAAAATTGAATCAAAAATTACTGCGAAGAAAGCAAATGTTCCTACTCTAGAACCAATCTACGTTAAAGAAACTTCAGATGATGTGATTAAAAAAGCTGTTGAAAAAATGGGCTTCCCAGTTCTCATTAAGGCTTCTGCAGGTGGTGGTGGACGAGGAATGAAGCGTATTGAAAATTTTGATGAGCTTTGGCCAGCACTCACACGATTGCAAGAAGAAGCGAAAGCTGCTTTTGGTGATGGGACACTATTCATCGAAAAATATATTGAAAATCCTCGTCATATTGAAATTCAAATTCTCGCTGATCATCACGGTAATGTGATCCATCTAGGAGAAAGAGACTGTACTATTCAAAGACGATTTCAAAAGATACTAGAAGAGGCACCTTCTCCAGTTTTAACAGCTTCAGTTCGGGAAGAAATTTGTCAGGCCGCTGTTAGACTAGCTAAGTTTGTAAATTATGACTCTGTGGGAACAGTAGAGTTTCTCTACGATCAGGATACGGAAAAATTTTACTTCATGGAAATGAATACTCGTATACAGGTTGAACATCCTGTTACCGAGGGAAGAACTGGTGTAGATCTTATTAGCGAGCAAATTCGTCACGCTCAGGGTGAAATTAATAGATTTAAACAGTCTGACATTATTTTCAGAAACCATGTTATTGAATTCAGAATCAATGCGGAAGATCCTAAAACAGGTATGCCTTCCCCTGGACATATTACGCATTATCACAGACCTGGCGGTATTGGCGTAAGAACAGATGACTATATTTATACCGGTTATACTGTACCACCATACTATGATTCAATGGTCTCAAAAATTATCGTTCAGGCCGATAACAGATCAAATTGCATTACTAGAGCAAAAAGAGTGCTTGAGGAAACTGTTGTAAGTGGTATTCAAACTAATATCAATCTCCACAAAGAAATTCTCGAGGACCCAGCCTTCGTAGAAAGTAAGTTTTCAACCAATTATTTATCCAAAAAACTTATTTAAAAGTATAATAAAATTAAGAGTTTAATGTGCCACAGGAAGGGGCATGGTGGAGAGTCTTGTAAAGCTACAACAACTGATGGCGGAGTCCAGATTTGTTGAAGCAGAAAAACTGGCAGAAGTTTATTTAATTGATAAAAAATATGATGGAGTTCATGAACTTCAGCTGCATTACTTTGAAATTTTAATCGCTCAAGAAAAAAAAATTCCTGATCAACTCCTCATCAAATTTCTTAATTCTAAAATGGATCAAGATTTAGACTTGGTCCAGAAATGGATACCTTACGTAGATTCAAATAATAAAAAATTTGAAAGGTCTTTATTAAATTTAAAAATTTTAATTTCAGAAAAACAGGGTTTAAATCAGGAACTCTTTAAACTACTACAAAAATTTTTAGTCTTACAGTTTGAAAATAAACAAACAGATACACCAGATCATATTGAAAACTTAATAACTAAATATTTTCCTGATGATTTTAATTTCAAAATCCTAGAGTTATCAAATGATTTCCATGCTTATAATCTCGAAGGAATAGAAAACAAAATAAAGGACCTGATTTTATCATGCTTCGAATCTTCAACCCAGAGAGGAAGGATCGAGAAAATAAATAAGTTAAATAATGTCTTGATTAATGCAGGGAAAGTATATCATTTAGAGATTTATAAAATATTTTGTTACCTTATATCTGAAGGAATAAAATCAAAAAAGGATATTAAAAAGTTAATCGAAGTCATTATTTATTTTAATGAAGTGAAATTTCAGGTAATTATCTTATGGGTCTTAGATCAAAATAAATTAAATTCGGTCGCACAGAACTACTCGGGTGCGATAAGTGAGAACAATAAATTCAAATTTGTTTACATCTCAAAATATCATCCAAATTTAATAAAATATTTTTCAAAAAGAGAAAATGAAAGAGAGTTATTAAACAAAAATGAAAGAATAGATGTCGACTTAAATCTTCAAGATAAAAAACAAGAAACAATTGATTTGGATGTCATTGGAGAAATTTCAAATGAGGAAAAAATGATTCCTTATTTGGTTAAATTACAGAATTATGAAAGTCCACAGTTGTTAGATCTTTCAGTAAGTCTTTACCAATCTGAATTCTATTATGCATCTTGCGAGGTCGCCAAAATTGCTTTCGAATTGGAAAATTCAAACGTTCAAAAATTAAAAGCGACTTATCTTAAAACATGTTCTTTGTTAAGACTAGGTGACTATCGCGCTGTAGTCGATGAGTCTCTTAAGGCATTGCAAATATGTGAAACACAAAACGATATTTTGTCATTTCTTTATTCTTTATCGGAGGCTTACTTAAAATTAGGAGATAAAGCGCAAGCAAAAAAAATGCTTATAGAAATTGTAAGTATTGACGAGAAATACCGATTAGCAAAATTAAAATTGGATAATTTAAATGCGCTATAAAAGTATTCTGGGAGCATTTACTTTTTTTGTTTTGGCCAGCTTGTTATCAATGGTTGTGTTTATTCAGTCGGAAAGTTTTGGAAGAGTTTTCTCAAAAGTTATATCAGATCTTGCACAGAAAAAAGCAGATACAAAGATTAGATTTAATTCAGTCAAGATAGACATCTTCCCACCCGGTATATATTTAGAAAAAGTAAACATTAAAAAGAAAATAGATGAAAGCAAAATACTTCTTGCGGAGTTTGGTGAGTTAGGTTTTTCTTTTGCTACATTTCACTTTGAGGATAATAGCTTTAATCTTGGTCAGATAAGATTGAAAGATTCAGTCGTTGAGTTTGTCTCACCTGAAAATAATGATGAAATGAAGGAGATACCTCAAGAAAATATTGATAAGGTCTTTGATGCATTTAACAAAAGTCCCATTTGGTTAAGCTCTGTTTTAATTGAAAATATAAAACTTATAACTTCTCATGAGATATTAGATGGGAAAAGAATAAAAGTTACAAAAAATAAAGATAAGTTGAAAATTCGATTTCATGTATCGAATTTAGTACCGAAAAAAACATCAAAAATGTCGATTGATGAATTATGGGGAGATGTTTCACTTGATAGGAAAAATATAAAAATTCATCGCCTGAAAATACAGCACTATGTTCATAATGCAATCATAAAAGGCGAAATCAAAGATTACTCAAAGCTTCTAGAGGCCCAGGCTTCTTTTAATGGTGAAGGATATTTATATTTTTCACAATTAAGTCAACTGATAGATTTACCCGGAAAACTTTCTTTCATCTCTGGATCAACTCATCTCAGTTTTAAGGTTGATACAGAAGATAAAAATATTAATGGGAAACTAGATTTACTTTTAAAAGATGTTGACTCATCCCTGATTCAAGCAGAGGAAATTATTGCTGCAATAGAAATTAAGGATGAAAAAGTTCAAATTAATAAATTCAACCTTAAAAACAATGATGAAAGTTTAAGTCTAAAGAGGCCTGTTGAAGTTTTTAATTTGAGGCAAAAGAAGCCAATTAAGAGCGAAATTGAATTAGAACTTACAAATGCGGAATTAAGAAATATTCTCAAATCGTTGCCATCTTTAAATATTTTGAACTCAAAACTTACTGGAAGTGCCACCATTGGTGTTTTTGAAAATGGATTTGAGATTTCTCTTAGCGAAAATTTTGGTGTAAGTGACTTGATTTTTGAAGTCGGAGATAAATCACCATTCAAAATTCTTGAAGTAAAAAAAGCAACAATTTCGAAAACTAAATTTAATTATCTCGATAATGTTTTTACGCTTGAGTCAATGATTCAGATGAAGAAATCATTTTTAAATCTCAATGGTAAGATTACTGACAAGTCAGTAGAGTTTAAGACCAAAGACTCAATAGTAAGTTTTGAGGATTTCGGAAATATTTCAAATTTAGATATAAAAGGTCATGGACCTCTTGATATTAACGTAAAGGGCCCAATTGATGATGTTATTATACAATTAAGGGGTAAAACCGATAATTTTGAAATCCTGGGCTATCAGCTAGGTAATTCAGTTGAAGATATAAGTATTCACCTTGCAGATTCGGTGGTGAATATTGATTCCTTGGAATCAGTCTATAGATCGACTCCAATTAGTGGAACCGGTTCAGTTAATTATAAAAATGCAGATATTGCCATTGGTATAGATTCAGCAAAGGCGAAGTTTACTGATTTAAGAGAAATTTTAAAACCGATACTTGGGAAATTGGATTTCCTACCATCAGATCTTGATTTTGATGCTCGAATTGATGCTCAGATTTTTGGAAAAACATCTTTTCAAGACTTAAAGGTAAAATCAGATATAAATTTTAAAGATTTGAATGCCTACGGCGAAAATTTGAATTTTGGAGAATTTAAAATTTCTTTAAGTAATCAAGTTTTTGAAATTCAGGATTTTTTTGCTCAGTCTGGTCAAGGCCAAATCAACGGCGAATTTCTGATTAATCTTAATAATAAGAAAATGGATTTTCAATTTGATTGGGATGAGTTGAGTTTGCAGAAAATTAGAATTCTTAAAAAGTTCAATCTTAATTTAGATGGTTTGCTTTTTGGCAATATTAGTGGAAAAGGTCGATTACCAGATTATGAATTGAAGTTAGAAAATAAATTATTGAAAACATTTAATCAAGACTATCAGTACCCAGATAGTCTAATGAGTTTTTATCTAAATCAAGATAAGGTTTCAGGTGATATCTCGATTTTTAATGATAGTTTGAATATTAATGTAAATCATTCTCATAAAAAAGATATTCCATCCTCTTTAAAGGTAAATGTGGATTTACCCGATGTAAAATCATTTGCAGTGGCATTCTTTGGAGACCATTTAAAGAATGAAGATTTTACTGGAAGCCTTGTCGCTAACATTGAAACTTCATTTAGAGAGAATTTTAAAGATGTAAATTTTAATGGCTTTATAAAACAGATGAAGCTTTTTCATGAAAATTTTAACGTTAATTATCTTTCACCTTCGCCGCAGTTTATCATTGAGAGAGATGTGGTCAAAAAATGGAACCTTGAATTAGACAATCCAGATTTATCAATTAAGTCAAAGGGGCGCGGGGAATTTGGTCGTGATGTTTTACTTTCAAATCAAATACAGCTGAATGCTAAATTACTTGAAATTTTTTTAAAACCCGTTTTGTCGGCACAAGGGGTGATAAACTTTTCTTTGATTATAGATAGTGGTAAGTCAGATTACGATATATTGGCCAAAAGTAGTTCTAATAATTTAAACTTAACGCTAGAGCATCTTCCTATACCATTGAATGATATTAATTATCAGTTTGAGTTTTATAAAAATAAATTACTCATCAAAGAGTTAACAACAAGTATTGAAAATGGGTCAGCTTCAATAAATGGGGAAGTTTTCTTTGATGATTTTCATCCAGATATTAATTTGAAGTATGTTATAGATAAGGCGGAATTTCCCTTTATGGGTAAATCTTTTGTAAATATAACAGGTCAGGGTCTTATCTTAGGTGACTCAATCCCTTATTCTGTAACAGGTGAGATTTTTCTTAATAAATGTCAGGTCTTAAATGAATTAAACGACTTTACGACGAAGACACCAGTTTCGGCTCCCTCTCGCTTTCTCCCTAGAGGGCAGGAATCTTTTATTAGTAAATTATTTAATTTTAACCTTAGGGTTAAAACAGAAAATCCAATTCGGATTGCAAATTCGTTAATGGATGTTAATTTTAAAGGTGATGTGACAATTGATGGAAATCTTGATCGCTTGAGAGGTCAAGGAAGGCTTAACTCTGTGCCAGGCCAATCTAAAATATTCTTTAAAAATAACGAATATATTATTTCACAAGCAGATATTAATTTTGATCCAAAAAAAGAAATAAGAAATCCTGATTTTGATATCCATGCCTTAACTACTATTTCAAATTATAAAGTAACAGCTAAGGCCTATGGTAATCTAGAAAGATTTAATTTCGATTTAACTTCAGATCCATCATTACCTCGTAATTCAATACTCTCATTAATTGCTTTTGGTTATTCGGATGAAATTCGCTCAAGTTTGACTCAATCCCAGCAGCAGAACTTAACCCAAGTTGGCGTCGGTTCTTTTGTCTTCGATCGATTTAAAATTAGTGATATTTTAAATAAACAATTTGGACTTCAGGTGAATTTGGGTACTGTTTTTGAACAATCACAAACAACAAGTTTATTGACTGGAAGAAATCAAGATGGACAAGGAACTCTTGGAAGGACTCGTACCGCTACCAAGATTGAGCTTAAGAAAAGATTAGATGATGCCTTAAATTTATCCGTTTCAAGCACTATGGGGGGGAGTATTGGCCAAAGGCAAAGTATGAATCTCAATTATAGTCTTAGCAAAAAGGTACAAGTTGAAGGTGTTTATGAGCTAAGGACAAATGCTGAGGGTGAAGAAGATATTATTGATAATTCGATCGGTGGAGATTTAAAGTTTAGGTGGACATTCAAATGAAAGCCTTCATTTTATATTTATTTTTATTCTCGACCTATTTATTCGCAGATTCTTCACGAATTAATATTACACAAGTTTTAGTTGATTGTGGCGAAACAGAAGCTTGTAATGAAAAGAGGCAACGGTTTACTAATTTAATTGGTGAGTACCGAAGTCTAAATCATTTTAAAGAAATTCTGCGAATCCTGTCTGCCGATGGTGGGTATAGGCAAATCACTTATGATCTTATGAAAGAGGATGATCATTTCAAACTCTTTTTGAAGATGATCCTTAAACCAACTATAAAAGAGATTAATATTGGGACAATTGATAGAAATGTTGATACCGATTTGGCTCAGTTTTTATCTCTACGTGAAGGTGATTTTTTTGATGCTCAAAAGCTCAAGCAAGACCTTCAAATTCTTCAAGAAAAGATTGAACTGCTTGGATATCCTGAGAATACGTTTGAAATGAATGTGAGAGAAATTAATGAATCTGCCTCAATTTATATAAGCATCAAATTAGGCGATCCAATTATATTTAAAAAAATTAACCCGGACTCAAAATCGCGTTTTATAAATGATTATTTAAGACGTAAGTTTCTGGTCCTCTATAATCGACCATTTGATTCCTCCAAATTTAAACTTTACCTCGATGAAGCCCAAAAGGAACTATTTAATTACGGCTATTACCTTATTTCACTTGAATCATACCCACGAATAACGAAAAGAAGAGTTTTGCTTGATATAAAAGTTACTCAGGATCGATCATTTACTTTTGATTTTAAAAATCTTCAATCTGATCATCGATTAAATTTGCACAATCTCATGAAAGATCTATTCAGAAAGTATAAGCGATCTCTTTCAGAGGCCCTGATCAAATCATCACTTGAAGAGTATTACCAAGCGAAGGCTCTTCTTAATGCTGATATTAAAATTGAAACCATTAATTATAAAAATAATTTTAATGAGAATGTGACCTCTTATAAGATTTTCCTGAATGAAAAAAATAAGACGAGGATATCTCAAGTAAATTTTTCGGGATTCAATTTTTTTAGTCGAAAGAAATTAGATAACTTTTTTCATTCTGAGGGATTTGAACTGTCGAAAGCAGGTTATTATGATCTTGAGTATTTCAATTATTTTTCTGGTTATCTGAAATCAAAATATTACGAAAATGGCTTCGTCCAGGCGAAGGTAATAGGTCCTACATTGAAATTGGATCAAGAAAAAAAATCAGTCAATGTTGACTATTTTATCCAAGAGGGGCAGCGTACTTTTGTAAGATCGATAGTTTTTGAAGGAATGCCGCCTGAGTTGGAGCAAGTTATTTCTCAAGCGATTAGTAATAAGGTTGGGCAACCTTTTAATCCTGTTTTACTTTTGGATGATTTAAAGAAAGTCACGAATGAGTTGCAGGAACGAGGTTACTATTTTGCAGAGGTAACCAATGCCAACAATGAGACTTTGGTCCTTTTCTCAAAAAATGCCTCAGATGTTGATATTCGTTTTACTGTGCAAACTGGACCACTTTTAAGACTAAATCGAGTTATCTATCTTGGTAATATTAAAACTCGCAAAGAGGTGCTCTCTAAAAAGATTCTCATCGATAGAGGTGATATCATAACTCCCTCTCAAACGAAGGATTTTGAAACTAGTTTATCATCGACTGGACTTTTTAATTCGGTATCTGTGACTCCAATGCGAACTAATCTTTTATCTAGAGCTTCGACTGATCTTATTGTGAAGGTTTCAGAAAGAGATTACGGTCTTGTTGAATTTGCGCCTGGTTTTCGTACTGACTTGGGAGCGAAAGTTACAACGACTGCCTCCTATGTCAACATTGGCGGATTAAATAGATCACTAACTCTAAGAAGCCAGGTTAACCAACGTCTTAATTACCAAACTTTCGATCCGAGAAGAAGAAAGGAGCGCAGGCAAATTGTAGAGCACAATGAAACGCTGACTTATACACAAGGTGATATTTTCAACACTCAGATTTCATCATCAACAGGGGCTGCTTACCAAATTAAAAGATTCTATTCATTTGATGCTGAAATTTTGCGACTTAATAATACATTCTCACGAGATTTCTCGAGCCGCTTTTCAACTTCACTTCGTTACCAATATGAAGCCATTACTCAATCTGATGCAACAGAAGAAAAAGATAATGGAAGTTTTAAGGTGGGTGCGTTTACTCCAAGTTTGACTTATGATCTTAGAAATAGTCCGGTAAATCCTGTAAAGGGCTCCTTTTTAAATCTTTCCTGCGAATTCGCTAATCCCTATTTCCTTTCGCAAAGAGAGAGTGATTTAACCATCAACTATTATAAACTTGTGACGCGAAATAGATTTTACATCCCTTTTAAAAATGGAACACTTGCTTTATCCATGGTGGCCGGGGTTCAAGAAAACCTTGCGAACGAGAAATCTACGGTGAATGGCGTCACGACAACCGATGGGTATATCCCCAATATTAAAGTTTTCCGTTTGACTGGTATGGATATCGTACGAGGTTTCAATGATGAGGAGATTAACCGGGTTCCAGGCGATTCAAGAGACGACATCAGTGAAGTGAAGGTTGATCAGAGAGCTTATCTAGCCAACTTTAAAATTGAACCCCGCTATTTTATTAATGATTCATTGATGGCCGGTGTTTTTTATGACGCAGGCCGAGTTTTTGTTAACCAAGTTGACATGGGGCAACTACGGGACTCTGTGGGTCTTACCTTCAAGGTTTTAACACCTGTTGGATCCTTAGATTTTGATTATGGGATAAAACTCTTGAGAGAACGTAATAAGAATGGTACCTTAGAGGACCCCGGACGCTTCCATGTGTCAATTGGCTTCTTTTAATCCCCCGAATTTTAGAAGAAGGCTGATGAATTCCCGCTGACCCTTAGCAAGTTGGCTTAGTGAGTTCTCTTGACGTACGGCCCAGCGTTATTTATAAGGGTTAAAATTTTTTTATTAATGGAAGGTTGATTATGATCAAGCAAAGTTCGTATGCGATCACTAAGGCTGAAATGGCCAACAAAAAGTGGTACGTAGTAGATGCAACAGATATGGTTGTTGGTCGTCTAGCTTCAGAAGTAGCAAAAGTTCTTCGTGGAAAGAACAAACCTACTTTCTGTACAAATAATGATGCTGGCGATTACGTTATTATCGTTAATGCAGAAAAAGTTAAATTCACTGGTAAAAAGTGGGATGCTAAAGTTTATAACTGGCACACAAATCACATCGGTGGGATTAAAGCTCGTACTGCTAAGGAGCAACTTGCTAAACATCCAGAGCTTATTCTTGAAGAAGCTGTTAAAGGGATGCTTGGTAAAAACACTCTTGGCCGTAAGCAGTTCACAAAGCTTAAAGTTGTCGTTGGTCCAACTCATGGCCACGAAGCTCAGAAGCCTGAACCTCTAACATTCAAAATTTAATTTAAAGGATCAGAGTTATGTCAAAAGCTAAATCTTATGATGTTCACACAATTGGTCGTCGTAAAACTTCTGTAGCACGTATTTACGTTTCTCGTGGAAACGGAAAGATCACAATTAATGACCGCGATGTTGCTAATTATTTTCCAAAAGCAACAAGCCGATACATTGTTTACCAACCACTTAATCTTTTGAAAGTTAATGAAAATTATGATTTCAAAATTAATGTTAAGGGCGGTGGGGTAACAGGTCAGGCAGGAGCTATCCGTCTTGGAATTTCTCGTGCACTTTTAAAGCTTGCTCCAAATAGCCGTGCAGAGCTTAAACTTGCAGGTTTCCTTACTCGTGATGCAAGAAAAGTTGAGCGTAAAAAACCAGGTAAATCTGGTGCTCGTAAGTCTTACCAATTCTCTAAACGTTAATCTTAAGACTTCAACATTTGTTGGAAAGGGCTCCGCAAGGGGCCCTTTTTATTTTATAACTACCTATGAATAAAATTGATGTTGATCATATCGAGATTCGTGGGGCAAGAGTTCATAATTTAAAAAATCTGGATCTCAATCTTCCGTTAGGTCAGCTCATGTGTTTTGCAGGCCCTTCAGGTTCCGGTAAAACATCACTGGCCTTTCATACACTCCTGACAGAATCCAAGCGCCGTTTTGTGAATTCATTCCCAAATTCGATGAAGTTTTTTACAGAAAGACCAGCAGCTGTTGATGTCGATCGCATCTATCCTGTGTTGCCGGTATTTGGACTTCCACAAATTAACCCAGTAATGGGGTCTCGTTCTGTCGTAGCTGATATTATGAGACTTACTGATACGCTTCAAAATTTATATTTTTCCCAGTCTAAAGAACTTTGCCCAGTCCATGAAAAAGAACTTTTAACAAGAACGATTGGTGATCAGCTTAAGTCTCTTTTCCCTGATAGGATGAAGTCTGAAGTTTACCATATACTTCTTTCTCCTCATGAATTTATGCGTGTTTTTGGGGAAGGTTTTTTACCGGCCCGTTCATATAATCTCAAAAGGAAAACGATAGATGTCTTCAATTCAGAAGATGAGCTTTGGGAAGTTTTGAGATTCAAATTTGAAAACTTAGATTCTCTTGAAAAAAAATGGGACGAACTAAAGCTATCTCAGCTCCTTCTTGATTATAAGGTTTTTTCAGCGGACATGAAAAAACCTCAAGTCCTCAAATTAGTCTTTAAAAAATCTTGTCCCGATTGTGATTTTGAGTCTCGCCCAGCAACTGTTCTTGCTGCTTTTTCTCCCTACAGTGCCTTAGGGGCCTGTTCAAGTTGTCAGGGTTATGGTGCAAATCTCATTTATGATGAAAAAAAAATCATTAATAAGGATCTCTCAATTTCTGAAGGGGGATTACTTCTTTTAAACTATGCTCCTTTTCAATTTGCTTACGAAGAGCTCTTGAAAATCGTGAAGAAAAAGAAGTATTCGTCTGATGTTCCAATCAAAAAACTTCCCAGTGATTTTTTTGAGTTAGTTGAAGATGGCCAAGGTCAGTACCCTGGATATAGCGAACTTAAAAGATACTTAGAGAGTAAAAAGTATAAACCATCTGTTCGTATCTATATAAGAAATCTCCAGAAAGAAGTTCCGTGTTCCATTTGCTCATCATCAAGAATTAATCGAGATGTTCATCATTATAAAATAAGCCTTGGTGGAAAATTCTGGGGTCTCAACCAGATTATGAATTTGAGTGTTGCAGAAGCTCTTGATTTATTTAAGCATAAAAATGTTAAGCAAAATTCTCATGAGTCTCGTCTTTATTTAGACCTGGTTGAAAAATTAAAAATTGCCTCTGAAATGGGACTCAATCATTTATCACTTTTAAGAAAGGCTAAGACTCTTTCTGCTGGAGAATATCAGCGACTCCTTCTCATTAAGTATTTAAGTTTTAAAGGAGTTGATAGCCTTTTTGTCCTCGATGAGCCTAGTCTTGGTCTAGGTGAGGCAGAGCTTAAAAAATTATTGGAAAGTTTAAGAAATATAATTCAGCAGGGTAATACTGTTATCCTGATCGATCATTCTGAATTTCTTCAAAAAAACTCAGATCATTTGATTGTGATGGGTCCAAATTCTGGGAAGGGCGGCGGGGAAATTGTTTATCAGGGAAAACCTTCTTTATATTTCTCGAAAAAGGAAAAGAGTAATTGGGAAAATAAAGTTCGAAAAAATAAATCCACTCATTCAATAGAAGTTGTTGCTCCTGAGATATTTGGGAAAAAATATTCTGATTTTAAAATTCCTCTTCAGGAAATGGTTTGGGTGACTGGAGCTTCTGGCAGTGGGAAAACGGCAAATATCATTAAAATTATGGCCAATTCTCTTTTTCATAAGATCCATCACGAGTGGCTGGATGAGATAGATTTTAAAGTGAAAAATGTTAAATCTAGTTTTAAGTTTGAGGATGTACTTATTATTTCATCTGAACTTAACCGATTTACATCGAGATCCTCAGTGGGAACGATCACCGAACTTGCGAGTATCATCAGAAAACATTTTCTTAAACTCCCTATTTCAAAGAGTATGGATCTTAAGGAGGGTCATTTCTCTGCCAATTCTGATTTAGGTATGTGCTCTAAGTGTGAAGGTAAGGGATCTCTTACAATTGAAATGCAATATCTAGAGGACATAGTATTAGAGTGCGAAGATTGCAAAGGTTTAAAAATCAAACCCCTTTATGCTCATATTTCTGATGGAAAAATGACCGTGGCGGAAGCCTATAATTTACCTTTAAGTCAGGTCTTGGAGCGAATCGAACTAACTCCTAAATTTAGACGAATTTGGGACTACCTTAAAATTCTTAATCTTGATTACTTGTCACTTGATAGAGGACTTAACACATTGTCGGGAGGGGAAAAACAACGAATCTATCTTCTCTCAAAGCTTATGAAATCAATTCAAAATTCACTTCTTGTTTTTGAAAATCTTTCTTTTGGTTTGTCAGAAAAAGAACTTAAAATGCTAGGTTTATTTCTCCATGATCTCATTCAGCTCAACAATAGTGTGATTATTATTGATTCATCACCATTTTTTAAGTACTTGGCTTCCCATGAACTCCGATTTAATAAGGATCAAACCACACTTTTAAAGCTGGATAAGTAGGCTCAAGTTTTCCTCTTATTAACCGATAAGTCTTATAGGTTAATTCAAGGGATTCATTGTGCTTAAACTTATTCTTTTTCTGCTTTTTATTCAGACTGTTTCGGCTACTAGTTTCAGGCCCCAGCCGATAGAACAGCAAATTAAAGAATCTGATGGGCTTTTTCTGGGTCATTATCTTAAGAAGAAAACTGTTAAGCTAGAGAATGGAAGTCTGGCCACTCAAATGTATTTTAAAATGACTAAAGAAGTCGGTCTTCAGTCTGAATTTTTCGGTCTTGATGAAATCATCGTGCATTACCCGGGCGGGAAATTAGGTGATCAGCATATTCATGTCGAAGGAGTTCCTAAGTTTGTTCCAGGCGAAAAAGTTGTTTTATTTATTAAAAATATCAATCAGCGATACTGGGGGATGAACTTAGGTTTTGGATCTTACAAGATGGTGAATTTTGGGAAAGAAACCGTTTTGGTCAATACAATCTTTCCTGACCTCCCTAAAATTGGTCAAGTTAAGTGGGGAGAATTTGAATTGGCCGTTAAATCAGTTAAGGGTCTTAATTTAAGAACGATTGATTCTTTGGAAAGTGAGCAAATTGTCCCGAATCGATTACCTGCTTCTGAGGGGCAAAATCGCTCTCTTGCATCAGTTTCAGAGGAAGCCCAAAATAAACATGAGGCGCCAATCTTAAATATTTTCTGGTTGGTTATGATACTGGGAATTGCTGGAGGTATCTTCCGATTTTCAGTCAATACATCGACCAAATAAACCGGCGCTTAATTTCAATGGATTGAAATGAGTTACTTCGGATTTCTCATCTTTTTAATTTTAAATTTTGCCTGGTCTCATCAGAGTTCAAAAACGGTTACGGATAAAGATCTCAAATGGAATTATTCAATTATTCCGATCAGAATTGAAGACACTAATACTTCTGGAATAAATGCTAATCAGATAATTCAGGAATCAATTCAAGAATGGAATAATGCTTCAGTCTTAGAAATTAGCCCCAGTTCAAACGCTAGTAATCTTATTACGTTTTCAAATGATTTTTCAATTTATGGTTCTGCGGTTATTGGCATCACAGAAGTCAGTTATGGGACAACAGGAGTTATTAACACCGCTAAAATTATTCTAAATGAAGATCATTATAATTTTAAAGATACCCCTGGAATAGCGTTTGGAAATAGAGTTTATCTCAAAGATGTCGTCACACATGAGTTAGGCCATCTGCTAGGTTTAGGGCATTCAGAGGTATTAGATGCTTCAATGTTTTATGCTAATTTTCCAGGCCAATCAGATTTGAGTGATGATGACGTGGCCGGAATTCGCCATAAATATTCATCTGGTCTGGGAAAAGTGTCTGGCCACATTCAAGGTGGTCATAAGATTGGCGTGCTGGGTGTTCACGTCCAATTAATTTCAAGAACCTCAGGAAAGATCGTGTCTGGTATTAGTGATGAAACAGGCTATTTTGAAATTGGGGGGCTGAATCTGAATGAGACCTATTATCTCTATACCTCTCCGCTTAAAAAGACAGAAGCGATTTCAACTCATTATTCAAATGTTCAAAGCGAATTTTGTCCTTCACCTTATGTCGGTTCTTTTTTTAGTTCATGTGGAAGACAGAGTGACGGATTACCGCAAGGAATTAATCTCTCTTCAAATGTGCCTGAAATAGATTTAGGGGTGATAACAATAAATTGCTCATTAAGAACACAAGCTGACTATACTTTTGAAAAGTTACAATCAAGTTTTAATCCAATAACAATTTTTGATTACGCAAAAGAGCAAAAAAATGAAAAGTCATATGTGGGTTTTTTTAGAAGTGATGAACTCACAGAAACTTCATTTACCGAAGAGGATCATTTTATTCTTGATCTGAGTGGTGTTACGCTTCCGACTGGAAAGATGCTTGATCTCAAGCTTGTATCACAACCTTTAGGTCATCCTATTGAATATGAGATGGAAGTTTACCAATCGGGAACAGAAATTTCTGGCAGCCCATTTAAGATGGAAACAATCTCACCTGCTGGAATATTAAGATTAGATCTTAATGCTTCAAAAGCTCTTTCTGTTAACCCAAGTCAAAATATTTTTGAGATAAAAATTAAAGCGAGAAAATTGAGTTATGACTATGCTTATGATGAAGCAGGTTTTGCTATCCCTGATTTTCAGAATTTTGCCTCGAAAACCCATTATCCCTATTTGATTATTGCCAGTCTAAAACAGGGACTCACTCCCATTCTAGATACTGGATCGGTATTGTCGGACAATTCTTCTTGTCTGGATGCGCCTTTTACCTATGCTGTGAAGAAGACAAATGATCAATCGCTCGATTCTACTATAACCCCTGATTCTGATGTGGCCCTTGCTGCTGCTTGCGCTACGATTGATCTTGGTGATGGACCAGGCCCGGGTAGTTTTATGATGCTCTTATCTATGGGATTTCTTTTCTCACTCTTGGCTTTATCTTTAGTCAAAAGAGCGAAGAATTTTTTGTCTTAACCTTAGCTTTTGTCTAGAATAAAGATGTCTAAATCCACAACAATAGGGAGCTGTTACATGTTGCGACTTCTTTTTCTTTCTCTCTTCATTTCGACACCACTTATGGCACAAAATCTGATGGAGGAAAGAATATGGAAAGTATCTGCCCGTAAAAAATCTATTTTCTTAGATTCTGGGGTTTTTCATCATAATTCTGATTTGAAAAATTCTTCCATTACAGGGGTGAGAAGTTCAGCAACTCCTGGACAAGGCTATGAAAGAGTCGTGATTGATTTTAATTCAATAAGTATTCCTAAAATTTATGGACATGTGTCTGGAAAGGAGCAAAAGTTATCAGTTGATTTCTTTGATTCTGGTATGGCAACAACTCAGCCCCAGTTGAAAAACTCAAAGAATGTCGCAAATATTGAATTTTTAAATGTCGATGGAAAATCAATAACGATGAATGTTCTCATGAAGGGTAAATCTTCATTTGATATTTTTTATCTCGAGAATCCTGGTCGACTTGTTATTGATATACGTTAATTAAGAAGGATAAATATATGGCACCTAAAGATAAAACAGCAAAAGCAAATTCAGAATCAGGTCTAGCTCCAGAACTACCTAAAGAAGTTGTTATTATTCCTATTGTTAATAGTCCTATTTTTCCAGGAATGATTGCGCCAATCATTCTTTCTGAGGATAAATACACTCCAGAGCTTGATAGCTATTTAGCAAAAAATAATTATGTCGCTTTAAATCTAGTTAAATTTAAAGATTTTGGTGATGGTCAGGAAGTTCTTCAGGAAATGGGAGAGGATGAGGTTGATTATGAAGAAGAGCAAGAACAACCTGAAAGAGTTAGTCTTAGATCAGTAGATGATATAACTCCAAAAGGAATCACCCCAAAGGATATTTATAAAGTAGGGGTCCTTTGCAAGGTCATTAAAAAACTAAAATTACCAGACGGATCAGTTAATTTACTTGTTCACGGAATGAGAAGATATCGTGCGGTTGAATACGTTGTTGATGCTCCACTCTTGATCGCAAAAACAGAGGTCTTTAACGATATCCATGAGCCAGACGAAGAACTAGATGCTTATACTCGCTCAGTTATCAATCAAGTAAAAAAACTTTCTGAAATAAATCCTTATTTCAATGAAGAGATGAAGCTGGCGATGCTGAATTCGCCCTCTCCTGGATCATTGGCCGATCTTGTTGCATTTGCACTTTCTCTTGATGTACCTGAAGCTCAGGATTTTTTAGAAACACTCGTTGTAAAAAAACGATTTGCGAAACTTCTTGTTTATTTAAAGCGTGAAAAAGATGTTGCTGATATTCAAAAGAAAATTACTGATGAAGTTAATGATAAGGTTAATAAATACCAGCGTGAGTATTTTTTAAGAGAGCAATTAAAAGTTATTCGTAATGAACTTGGCATGGATGAAGATGATAAGGCCAAGGACATGAAAAAAATTCAAGAAGGTATTGAGCAGGGTAACTTACCAGAAGAAGCTAAAAAAGCTGCACTTGAAGAACTTGAAAGACTTGAGTCGATACCTGATTCATCACCTGAGTATAATGTCACGAGAACATATCTTAATTGGATGATTCAGCTTCCTTGGAATAAAGCAACTGAAGACAAGGTTGATATTGAAGCGGCGAAAAAGTTACTTGAAAAAGATCATTATGGTTTAGAAAAACCTAAAGAGCGTATCATGGAATTTTTGGCGGTTAGAAAATTAAAGCCAGAATATGATGGGACAATTCTTTGCCTTGCGGGTCCTCCAGGAGTTGGTAAAACTTCACTTGGTCACTCGATTGCGAAGGCTTTAGGTCGAAAGTTTTATCGATTCTCACTTGGTGGAATGAAAGATGAAGCTGAGATCAAAGGTCACAGAAGAACTTATGTTGGTGCCATGCCAGGAAAAATTGTTCAGGCGTTAAAAAGAGTGGAAGTCAATAATCCTGTGATTATGCTGGATGAGATTGATAAAATTGGAAAATCCTATCAAGGGGACCCGGCTTCTTCTCTATTAGAAGTTCTTGATCCTGAACAAAATAAAACATTTATAGATAACTATTTGGATGTTCCTTTCGATCTTTCAAAAGTTCTTTTTATTGCTACGGCCAACTATATTGGAGAAATTCCAGAAGCTTTATTAGATCGAATGGAATTGATTGAACTTTCTGGATACACAATCGAGGAAAAACTTTCAATTGCGATTAAATGGGTTATCCCAAAGCAGTTGAAGAAACATGGTCTTGCCTCTAAAGAATTTACCCTTTCTGCTCTAGTGCTTAAGGCCCTTGTTGCAGACTATGCCCGGGAACCTGGTGTAAGGGTAATGGAGCAACTTGTAGCAAAACTCTGTCGTCGAGCAGCTTTAGAAAAAGTTTCTTCTAAAAAATTCAAAAAATTCGCTCCCACTGTGACAGATCTTGAAAAGTATTTAGGCCCTAAAAGATTTGAGACTGATAAGGCCCAAAAACCACTCATGCCTGGAATTGTGACAGGTCTTGCTTGGACAGCTTTTGGTGGAGATATTTTATTTGTAGAGTCTATCCCTCTTAAAGGTAAAGGCTTTAAGCTTACCGGACAATTAGGTGAGGTGATGGGGGAATCGGCTAATCTCGCTTATAGCTATATTAAAGGACTTCTTCAGCATCAAATTGATTTGGAAAAGAAAAAACAAACGGCCACTGTTAAAAAGGTGAAATCTTCTAAGTCTGCTCCAGCTACTGTAGCACCAATCATGCCAGCTCCAAATGGTGAAGAGGCTACAGACTTTCTTGCGACTCATGAGATCCATCTTCATTTACCTGCTGGAGCGACTCCAAAAGATGGTCCATCGGCCGGTATTACGATGGCCCTTGCTCTTTACTCACTTGCGACAAATCAAATGGTCAGAGGTGATGTGGCCATGACTGGTGAATTGAGTTTAACTGGTAAAGTTCTTCCAGTTGGTGGAATAAAAGAAAAAGTTCTTGCTGCTAAAAGAGCTGGAATTAAAACAATTATTTTACCATGGCAGAATGAAAAGGATTTAAAGGAAGTTCCTGAACGTCATCGCAAAGGAATGCAGTTTTTCCCTGTAAAACATTTCGATGAAGTCTTAAAAATTGCACTTAAAAAGAAATAAAAAAAGGGAGCTTAAAGCTCCCTTTTTTTTGATAAAGAATTTAATTAAATTAAAATTCGTCTGAATCGTATTCGCTTTTAAGAGTGTGCTTAACATTTCCAGCAGCAATTTCTCTTAAAGCAGTAACAACTTCTTTATTTTTACTTTTAACAGTTGAATCATCACCTTCACGAAGTTGTTTCACACGTTTCGCTGTTAAATGAACTAACTCATATCTGTTTTCTACATGTTCTAAACAATCTTCAACTGTGACTCGGGCCATAGCTACCTCTTAAGGGGATAAATAGAATCTCCATTTGTAAAAGAGATCCCTCTTTTTGTCAAAGAAAGACTATTGATACATCGCTTCAATGAGGTCTGCATAACGTTCTGCAACGAGTTTTCTCTTCACTTTAAGTGATGGAGTTAAAAAATTCTCTAAACTGAATTCTTCAGGGACGATTTTAAACTTTTTAATACTTTCAAATTGGGCAAGTCCCTGATTAATCTTGTCGATTTCCTCAGATATTAATTTTTGAACGGATTCATGCTTGGCAAGTTCGGCCATTGAGCAATCTGTTGTCAGCCCGAACTCGTCCAAAAGCGGTAAAAAGGCTTCCTTTTCAATTCCCACTAAGGCCGTGAGGAACTTTCGTTTATCTCCAATGAGAACAATATGGGCAATATAGGCATGAGTTTTGGCCATGTTTTCAATTTTTTGAGGGGCAATATACTTCCCACCACTAGTCTTAATAAGGTCTTTTTTACGGTCTGTTATCTTTAAGTAACCTTCTGCACTAAATTCACCAATATCACCTGTATGAAACCAGCCATCCTTGAGGGCCTCGTGAGTGGCTTCAGGATTCTTGTAATATTCTTTAAAAAGGGCCTGGGACTTGATTAAAATTTCTCCATCTTCTGCAAATGAAAATTGAACATCACCAAGAGGTCTCCCAACGGAACCAGGTAATTGTTTTGCCATAGGATTTAAGCAACAAGGAGCTATGGTCTCAGTTAGACCATAACCTTCAAGAACAGTTAAATTTGCGTATCGTAAGAACTGGATAATATCGACAGAAAGAGGAGCGCCACCTGAAATAAAGTAACGAATTTTCCCACCCAGGTGGTTGTAAATTTTTTTGAGAACTAATTTCTGCGCTAGTTTGAATTCAATTAATTCTGAAGCTGATGGAGAGAGATCCTGATCAATTTTATGAAAATAGTTCTTGGCCACATGGAGCGCCCACTTAAAAGTATGACGTTCGACCATGTTACTTTCTTCAACTTTAGATAACGTTTTTTCATATATTTTTTCAAAAATTCGAGGAACCGCTAACATCACAGTTGGTTGAACAACTTGGATATTTTCCATCAACTTTTCCATTGATTCAGCGTAAACGGCTTGCCAGCTGAAAACCAATGGGAGCAGAGAATCACATCGACCCATAACATGTGAAAGGGGTAAAAAGACAAGTGATCTATCAAGGTGAGTGAAACCACCCTGAACACTTTTTTCAATGTTCATCAACATGCTCGCAAAAGCATGGTGAGTAATAACTGCTCCTTTTGGGTTACCAGTTGTTCCAGAAGTATAAATAATAGAAGCCATTTCTTCTGGAAGCTGGTTCTGAATGTGATTATCTAAGATATCAGGATGTGTTTTTAATTCCTCAGTACCAATTCGAATGAGATCTTTATAATTAAAATAAGCATAGGTATTTCTAAACTTTTTAACATTCTCCTCAGAGAGTTCCTGAATAGAAATTATCGCCTTTAAGTTTTTCCAATTTCCAATATGAGGCAGTATTTTTTCAATTTGTTTGTCATTTTCAACAACGATAATACCACTATCGGAGTGACAAAAAATAAAGTCGATCTCATGGCCTAAGTAGCTTGGATAAATAGGAACAATACAGATTCTTGAACAAAGACCGGCCATATCTAAGAGATGCCATTCTTTTGAAGTTTGAGCGAGGATGGCCAGCTTGTCTCCAACCGTGAGGCCGATTTTATGAAGAGCGGAAGCAAGAATTTCAACTTGTTTTCTATATTCTTTGAAAGTGAAGCTTTTTATTTCTCCATTTTCGATCCAGCCAATCGCTTTCCTATCAGGAGATCTTTCACTTCTGAATTTGAAAATTCTTCCAATTGTTCTGGCACCATTAATCATAAAACATATCCTTCTCTTCAACAGTAACGGGAAAAAACACAACGTTTTGCAAAAACAAATCAGATTCTATCATAAGTTATAAAAATCAATTTTGTCCTCGATATTGCTTTATCGGCAGATATGAAAACAGTAATTATCATTTCAAAATGTACTCGTGTAATCAAGCTTACAACTGATGAAAGATGGTATGAATTTCATTTTAAGGGCGTTTGCGCAGGAGAAAGGTTGAGTAAAATCATGTTAAGATCAGAAAATAATTTTCAGATTTGCAAAAATGAAGAATATCTCATTTATGTTTCAATTATTTCACTTTGTGATGGAACACTGAAAGGTCAAATCATCAAAATTAAAAATTTAGAAGATTGTCGAGATCAATCTTAATCAACATTGATGGATACATGATCTCCAACCATGAATTGAGGTAATTCAAAGATCGGAGTTTCGTCTTCCTTTTCATATTCATTGACCATAGCAATGGAAGCTTCATCTGAAGAGTGGAGAATTTTTAATTCGCCAATTTTTACTTTGTAGTTCACTCGCTTCTTATTGTCGTATGGATTTTGGACAGAGATGATACGATGAACATCCAGAACGCTATCCTTCTTCACTCCTTGGCCACTCCCCATATTCACATAATAATTTTTTCTCATGAGTTCGCCTTCTTTACCCATGGAGAGATCTTGGGCCAAAGAAAAAATAACATAGGATCTTGCCCATAAAGTTTGGGAATAAATGAAAAGAGACAGCAGGATTAAGACTTTCATGAGGGCCTCGCAGGGGGAAGGTCTTGCCGTCTTATCGGTGAATCAAATGGGAAGTTGAGGGGACTCTGTTAGTTGATAAACAGAGTCCGTTAAAGGCTTATTGATGACTAATTTTCAGGTATTTAATATGATTATAGATGATATCCGAGTACATAAAGTTCTTAAGATACTTATGAGAGAGAATATAGTTTCTAGAGTAATACTGCATGGCCCAAGGCAATTCAGCATTCACCATATCTTCCATTTTTTTCATAAGTTCAAATTTTCTTTTTCCATCTTCAATCTCTCGGGCCTCTTTAAAGAGTCGATCAAATTCTGGATTACTGTAGTTAGAGTAATTAGAACCTGGAGGTAGGTTTTGAGTCGATAGAAGTTGAAGCACGTTCTCAGAGTCAGGATAATCCATAACCCAGCCGCCCTGCCAAAATTGGAGTTCGCCTTTGCGGGCCTTATCTAAAAATCCAGGGAAAGTATTAATAATGATTTCAACATTAATCCCAATTTGTCGAAGTTCCTGTTGGACAAATTCACCCATTTGACGACGTCTCGTATCAGAGCCTCTTATATCAAACTTTAAAGTTGGGAGACCTTTGCCATCTGGGTAGCCTGCCTTTTTAAGGAATTCTTTGGCTGCATTGACATCATATTTATAAGGAAGCTCTTGAGAAGGGCTATAGCCTGGAATCCCTGGTGGGAATATTGAATTCGCTTTTTGGGCTACATTATAAGTAAAGAGCTCAATATATTTGTCATAATTAACAGCATGAGCGATGGCTTTTCTCAAATTGAGATTTTTTCCAACGACAGGATCTTTTAAATTAAATTGAATCCACCAGTAAATCAAAGTTGGTGAAGTCTGAAGTTGAATTCCATCCTTAATAATTTCAGGCTTGAGTTTACCATCTTGAGTCAGGGCCACATGATAGTGATCTTTTGTTAAATTAATAAGATCAATCTTTTTCTTCATGAAATTTAGCCAATCAGTTTGGGCTTCTTTTATGACAGTTAATTTCACCTTATTCATGAAAGGGAGTTTCGCCCCTGCATCTTTAAGTAAGCCATTTTCTCGTGCCCAGTGATCACCCTCTGTTGGGTAAGTACTCGTCGCATACTGATCGTTTTTCTTAAGCTCAACACCTTGGGATGGATTGTAGGACGTTATATAGTAAGCGCCAGTACCAACGGCTTCACGAGTAAAATCATTTTTAGTAGCTTTAATGGCCTCTTCTGGAATAGGTGATGTAAAACTCATCGACAAGGCGTAAAGAAGTTGTGGATAAGCAGAGTTCAATTTAATCACAAGTGTTTGATCATCAATTGATGAAAGTCCATCAATTCCTTCAGAGAAAAAAAGATTGAGATCAGTTTGAACTTTATTTCGCCATTCATTCAAACCTTTAATTTTTCCATCAAAAAGCCAAAAACCTTTTGATGTCGTTGTCCCTAGAAATGAAATCCTTTTAATTTGATTGATGATATCAATCGCCTTAACTTCTCTACCTTTTGGTATCAAAGGGGAATCGTGATACTTAATCCCTTTCTTTAATTTAAAAGTGTAGGTTAAACGATCTTTTGATATTTCAGGCATCCCAATGGCGAGAAGGGGGCGCAAGCTATAGGGACGCTTGAGGTAGTTAAATTCATAAAGTGATTCATAAACTTGAGTCACAGGAACATAACAAACGGTATCATAGCAAGCCGCTGGATCAATAGATGAAATCTCACCTGTAAGAGAAATCTCAATCACATCATTTTTTTGTTGGTTTTTTGTACAACTAAGGACAAAAAATATTGTGATTAAAAAAATGATCCCTTTCACAGCATAACTCCTTCAATCGCTTTTAAGAGCTCTTGAGTTTTTGATGCTTCTCCTGAGCCTTGGGCATTATCAGGTTTTCCGCCCCCTCTTCCATTTACGATAGGCATGACCTGTTTGAGCAATCCTGAGCAATCAATATTTGAATTTGCTTTTTGAGTTTTCAAAATAAATGAGACTTTATCGCCCTCGAGAGCGTAGAGGAAAAGGACACCTTTTGGAAATTTCTCCACAAAGATATCACCAAGTTTTCTCATATTACCTTGATCAGCGGTAGGAGCCTTTGCCAACGTGAATGTAAGACCATTCGATAATGAGCGATGAGAGTTAAAGAGGTTTTGAGACTCAAAACTCTGAACTCGATCATTAAGTGTTTCAATCATCTTATTTTTATCTTTTAAATCATTGAAGAGTGCATTTATTTTGATTAAGACTTTTTCTTCTTTTACAGAAAAGCTTTTTTCAACTTCTGTTAAAATTTTTGAACGATTAAGTAAGTAGTCTGTCGCATTTGTTGAAGTTATGGCTTCAATTCGACGGACACCAGATGCAAGAGATGTTTCAACAATAATTTTGAATAAACCAATTTCATTAGTGTTTTTAACATGTGTTCCCCCACAAAGCTCACAAGAAAAATCACCCATAGTTAAGACTCTTACCTTGTCTCCATATTTCTCTCCAAAAAGTGCCATCGCCCCTTTTTTGGTTGCTTCATCTTTAGTCATGATATCAGCTGAAACAGGCAGTGATTTTAAAATAGAGTTATTCACAAGTTCTTCAACATTTGCAATTTCTTCTGGCGAGAGGGCCTCTGAATGAGTGAAGTCAAAACGTAAACGGTCCGGCCCTACAGATGATCCCGCCTGCTTGACATGATTGCCAAGAACCTTGATGAGAGCTGATTGTAAAAGGTGAGTGGCGGAGTGGTTCCTCTTCGTGAGTTCCCTTTCTCTATTGTTTACATTGAGGGTATAAGTTTCGCCTACAATAAGTGCATCAGCATCACTTGAAAGATGGACATGTAGTCCATCAACAGGTTTTTGAGTATCTATAATTGTTGCTAGTTTTCCTTCTGCTGAAAATATTTCTCCCTGATCTCCAACCTGACCACCACCTTCTCCATAAAAAGGTGTTTTATCGAAGAGAAGATAGAATTTTTCATCAATTTCTTCTTTTGCAATTAATTTTGCTTTTGATGACGTTTCTAAATAGCCAGTAAAGTTTGTTTCTCCAAAATTTTCTTTAAGAGAATAAAAAAGTTTCAAGTTATCTTCTTGAACTTTAAACTTGCCGCCTTTCTTAGACTGCTCTTTTTGTCTTTTCATGGCGTCTTCAAAGGCTTGTGAATCAAGCTCAAGATTTTTTTCACGTAAAATAACTTCAGTCAGATCAAGTGGAAATCCAAATGTATCATAAAGTTTGAAAGCAATTTCTCCTGAAAACTTTGTCCCCATTTTTACTTTTGTGAGTTCTTCATTGATGAGGGAGAGACCAGTATCAAGTGTCTTTCTAAATTTGTCTTCCTCAAGCTTTAAGAGCTTTTCTGCAAGTGAGGCATTGGCCGCATTATCAGGATATTCCTGACCAAGAGATTCAAAAACGGCCGGTACTAATTTATAAAAGGAAATATCTTTCAAACCTAAAAGAGACAGATGGCGTACGGCCCTTCTAATAATTCTTCGTAAAACATAACCCCGTCCCTCATTTGAAGGGATCACTCCATCTGTAATAAGCATAGTAGAGGATCTGATATGATCGGCCACCACTCGGAATGATGATTTTATAGATTCTGAATTTTCAGCATAATAATTTTTTCCAGACATGCCACCGATCGCCTTCATAATCGGTTCAAAAATATCTGAATCATAGTTGTAGTATTTTCCCTGGAGTGCAGCGGCGATACGCTCTATGCCCGCTCCAGTATCAACCGATGGTTTTGGTAATGGCTTGCGTTTAATTTCGTTTCCTTCATAGTATTTTTCAAATTGCATGAAAACGAGGTTCCAAATTTCGACAAAACGACCTTCATCATCAATTTCTTGGCATCCGGCAGGTGTTCCCGTAGATTTTTCTGCTCCATGATCAAAAAAGATTTCCGTACACGGGCCACAAGGACCAACGTCACCCATTTCCCAGAAATTTGATTTATCTCCAAGCTTATAAATCCACTCAAGCGGCACACCCATATCTTTGTGCCAAATCATGAGCGCTTCATCATCTGACTCATGGACTGTGACACGTAGTTTTTCTTTTGGAATTTTAAGATCAACAGTTAAGAGTTCCCAGGCAAATTTAATAGCATCTTTTTTAAAGTAATCTCCAAACGAAAAGTTACCTAGCATTTCAAAAAATGTATGGTGACGGGCCGTAAAACCAACATTTTCTAAATCATTATGTTTTCCACCTGCGCGTACACATTTTTGAATGGTCACAGCTCTTCTATTTGAGGGAGTTGCTTTCCCCGTAAAAAAATCTTTGAACTGATTCATTCCCGCATTAGCAAACAGGATCGTGGGATCATTATGGGGGACGAGACTAGATGATTTATGTTTTTCATGACCTTGGCGGATGAAGTACTGAGAAAAAGCATTTCTAATTTCTTGCGCGCGCATAGATTCCCTTTGCAGTTAAAATGAGTGACTCAATTTAGCATGAGAGGGGGTCATTTATCTATGACTGTAAGTTGAAAAAGGCTAGTTTTGACAGGGGGCGAAAGGGCCTATTTAAAGGCCCAGGCCGGTGTATTGATCGTTTTAGGTACATTTATGATGACTGGTCTTACATAAGTGTTATCTCTAGGAGTTGCCCAATTCTGATAACGATAAAGTTCTTCTTGGCGTACAACCTCTGGGTCACGCATTTCATTAATTTCTGTCATATTTCTGATAAATTCGGACTCCTCGTGAGTAAGAATTTTTTCTAACGTTTTCTCTAAGCTTTCAGTATGTCTGAGAAGTGATGCACAATGAGTCCACCAAGGATGATCTGGACTTCCAGCTTCTTTCATCCACTCAGGATTTAAAATAAGTTCCGGATGTTTGGTATAAATTTTTCTCCAAATTGTTTCAGGTGGTTTTCTTGCGCCGTAAAGTGGAGCTGTCAAAATTGAGAGAATAGTCCCTTTAACAGCACCTTTGATGACGGCTGCACCAAAACTCATGAGAGCAGCTTTGCCCACTCCTTTAGCGAGTTCTGTCAGTAAAGTTCCAGCAATTATTTTGGCCACGAGACCACTGCCAATAGCCTTGTAAGCAGATTTTGCAAATTCTGTGACGAGTTCTTGGACGAGTTCCTTTTTAAATTCTTCTAAAATGTGACGAGGAATAGTTTGTTTTTTATGCTCACGTATAGCGTTGTTTAAAACACTTTTAAATGAAGTGTGGATATCTATTTTTAGATCATCAAGATTAAATACTTTAGGACTTGTTAATTTAATATTTGGTTTTACTCCATCTCCAAAACGACTATTTAGATGGATCAAATTAAACTGTCTTTTTAGTTCATCTACAAAGATTCTTTTTACGACAAGATCAAGAAGTGATTTGGTATAAGATCTAATCTTATAATCAGGACTTTTAATTGAAATCTCAAAATCTAGTCCGTAGGTTAGTCGAGCTATTTGAGAATCAAGAACTTTTAGATATTCATCATAAATAACATTTTGATTGTCGTGACAAAAATTAAATTCAACTCTGTTGGTGCTTGCTGGGACTTTAAAATAATGCTGTGAAAAAGCTCCCTGAGCAGCAACTAATAAAAAGAATGTGAGTAAGAACTTTTTCATGTAAATTCCTATATAGATTGCGTCGTTGAGAAGTCAAATGTTTGCGCCGTCTCAGTTGTTTGTGATTCAGCTTGGTTAGAGTTTTCAGGTTCAGATTCTGAGCCAAATTCACCGATTTCAATGCTGTGATTTTCAGCTAAGAAATTTTCAGAAGAAGTCGAAGACTCCTGACCTTCAAAACGAAGTCGTGTTCCTTCAAGTGGTCCATTAGTTAAAGTGACCATGTAAGAGTTTTGATCGACTTGGTACATAAGGCCCGAAAAAACTTCTCCATTGAGATCATATTCAAATGTATTTCCCGTCATTTCTGAAAAAGCGATATCAACACTTAAGCCTTCAGGAAGTGATGCTTTTAATGATTCAATAATTCCATTGTTAGTGGCAATTGATCCTGTAAACTCAGCATCTTTGACACCATTTTGCCATTTTTTCGGATTGATCACTTCTACGAGATTCATATTTAGAGTTGCTTCAACTGCAGCAGAATTTTCTTGAGTCGTTGAAGTAGAGATATTTTTATCTTCAATTTTTGCAACCTGAGCAGCGACTTCAGATTTAGAAATTTTGCGCCAATCTGTTGCAACAGCAAGCTTTCTACCAACTTTAACTGATCCGTAAATTTCATCAATTCTTTTAATGTTCGCCGATTCAGAGAGACTTAATTTTGAATCGGAGTGAATCATAATAGCATTGTAGCTTCCAACAATCGCTAGGAGAGCGGTGGTAAGAAGTGCGTAAGTTTTCTTTTGATTCTTTTTCATATATTTCCCCTGTGCTTGATATGAAGCAAGGTGAGTGCCAGCCTTTGAAAGCTTAAGTGCTTGAATATACATGGTATTAAAGCTTGGGATTGTAGTCTTTTCAGGCACTGTCTAGTTTTTAGACAATTGCCGGGCCTGAGCTTGAATCTGGCCTTTTCATGGGTGGCGTTCTAAGTTGTCTCAAAACATCAAGCGAGGAAAATCCATGGCCATTAATCATTTAGAATTACTTGAAAAACTCAACTGGCGTTATGCGACTAAAATTTTTGATAAAAATAAGAAAATATCAAAAGAGAATTTGGAAATTTTAATTCAATCTCTTGTTCTTTCACCTTCATCTTATGGCCTTCAGCCCTGGAAATTTATAGTGGTTGAAAATCAAGAGCTAAGGGAAAAGCTTAAGCCAGTTTCTTGGGGTCAATCTCAAGTCACTGATGCCTCTCACTTTATTGTTTTTACGACACTCAAAGAAATCAAATCTTCATTTGTAGATGATTATATTTCTCGTATCTCTGAGGTAAGAGGACAGACGAAGGAAAGTCTTGTGGGATATGAAAACATGATGAAAAAAAACATCGTAGAGGGCATGAATAAAGATTATGTTTTTCATTGGAACCAAAGACAGGCCTATATTGCCATGGGATTTTTATTGGAAACGGCTGCACTTCTTGAAATTGATACAGTCCCTATGGAAGGCATTGATCCAAAAGCTTACGATAGTATTTTAGGATTATCTGATAGTGATTATGGAACTGTCGCTGCCGTCGCTTTAGGTTATAGAGATCCAAATGATAAGTACGCAGAAGTCAAAAAAGTGAGATTTTCAAAAGATCAAATGATTCAGGTTCTTAAATAAAAAAAAGGGCGCAGTTTCCTGCGCCCTTTTCAAACTTATTCAAATTCAAAACTTAAATTGATTTTGGTTTAAACCAGCAAAGTGGACGAAGACCTGTCTTGTGACCATTTGATTTATGGCAAGTCCCAGTCACTTCATCTTTTTGAGAAACATCTAAGTTGAAATCAACATCACAAAGAGCACCTTGGAAGTAAGTATCTAAACGACACTGGTAAGCAGGATGAGCATCATTCGTTGATGAAACAACATTACGATCTGGTGTTTCAAATTTTGCAGGAGTTGCATTTCTCATAGATGCAAAAAGGTTTGAAACTGATACGCCGGCCATTCCGATACGAATACAGATATTCTTATCTTCTTTATTAGGATGTTGCTTAGAACAAGAACTGATGAGAAGTTCTGGAGCGTTTAAATTAGAAACAATTGTTGCATTGTCATCACTTAAGAAAGCTTTTCTTAGACATTTAAGTGCAGCGAAATAATCTGACTGACCTTCATTTGATGCCCAACGATTTAAAAACATCGCAACTTTTGGGGCCCCACCAAGTTGGTGACCAAGTTCGTGACAAAGAACAAGGGCAAAACCATCTTCTGTGATTGTTTCATGACGAGCTAAACCACCGTACATGTTAACAACCCAACCTCCAAAAGATCTGGTTGCATTTGCATTTACAGTTCCATCTTCCCATTTGCGATTAATAGTCAGTTTTCCACCGAGGTTAGAAACAATAGGTGAATAGATGGTTTCGATCTTTTCAATAACAGCATTAAATTGCTCTTGAGAAAGTCCACCCATGCGTTTGACGTTGGCGGGAATGTTGAGATTGTTTTCTTCAACAAAACCAGTTTTTCCATCTTCGCTACATGCCCAGATGTTCATTGAAAAGGCTAATGATAAAACGAGTAACAGTGACTTCATGATGACTTCCTTGTTGATGCTATGATTGGCCCAATCTGTGAACCAAAAAATAAAACAGAGAATGAGCATAACAATAGAAAAATACCTGTGTAAAATAATTAGTTCTCTAATGCACAGGATTGTCAGACAAAGTAATATTGAAGGGCTTTTTTACAATCTTCGTAGGGATGACCTTTAGAAATCAAAAATCTCATCACTTTATTTTTAAGTTTAAGACGTTCTTCAAATTCCTGGGGAATAACTTTGGATCTTAATTTTTTATCAATGAGCTTCTTGAGTGAGTCCTGATCCTCAAAACCAAGTTCAAGGCCAGCATTTTGAAAATCATCCTCTGAGAATTCCAGTTTCTCTTGAGCTCCGCGTTGTCTAATTTTATTTTCTGATTCACCTTTAATCATCCATTTACGAATAAAAAGGCGACGATAATTTTCCTCTCTCAGAAGTCCTCTTGATTTCAGGGCTTCAATGACTTCATCTACTTCCTGGGGCAGGTTATCTTTTTTAGATCGTAATTTTTGTCGAAGTTTAAACTCGGAATAATCCTGGCGGGCCAAAAGGTGAATTGAATAGTTATAGATTCGTTGATTCATAGGAAATTAAAAGGGCCACCGAAGTGGCCCTTAAGGTCTTATTGGATCTTTTTTGTCTTAGCTGTTTTTTCTTCTTTGATTTCACCAGTCGTCATATCGACATTTGATGTATCAGCTTTCGTAATTCCGTGCTTTGCTAAAACTTTTTGACGGATTTCATTCATCATTTCATGATTGTTCTTCAAGAATTCTTTTGAAGCTTCACGACCCTGACCAACTTTTTGATTGTTGTAAGAGTACCAAGCACCAGCTTTCTCGATGATGCCTTCGTTAGCCGCAACATCTAGAAGATCGCCTTCTTTAGAAATTCCTGCACCGTACATGATGTCAAATTCAACTTCACGGAAAGGAGGAGCAACTTTGTTTTTTACGATTTTAACTTTCGTACGGTTTCCAATCACTTCTTCTCCGTCTTTTAAAGCTCCAGTACGACGAATATCCATACGAACAGAAGCGTAGAACTTAAGAGCATTCCCGCCAGTTGTTGTTTCAGGGTTACCGAACATCACACCAATTTTCATACGAAGTTGGTTAATGAAAATAACAGTACAATTTGAGCGAGCAATAGAGCCTGTTAGTTTACGAAGTGCTTGAGACATAAGTCTTGCTTGAAGACCCATGTGAGAGTCACCCATATCGCCTTCAAGTTCTGCTTTTGGAGTAAGAGCAGCTACTGAGTCAACGATAAGAAGATTCACAGCACCAGAGCGGACAAGCATATCGGTAATTTCAAGAGCTTGTTCACCAGAATCAGGTTGAGAGATAAGTGTGTTTGGAATATCAACGCCAAGCTTAGCAGCATAAACAGTATCAAGAGCATGCTCAGCATCGATGAAGGCCACTGTACCACCCGCTTTTTGACATTCAGCTGCGATATGGAGAGTAAGTGTTGTTTTACCAGAAGATTCAGGACCATAGATTTCAATGATACGGCCTTGAGGAATTCCACCAACACCTAGAGCAAGATCAATTCCTAATGATCCAGTTGAGATAGCCGGAATTTTTTCAGCAGCTTCTGCTGAATCCAGACGCATGATGGCGCCTTTACCAAATTGTTTCTCAATTGTTGAAAGAGCAAGATCAAGTGCCTTTTTCTTGTTGGCGTTGTCGGCCGTGTTCGCGTGATTTAGTGACATGAGGAATCTCCTTCTCTCGTAAATAAATGTTATGAAGGTGTGTGTTATACATTGACGCTAACATTGACCTTCGTTTTCGACAACGGCTTTTATGCAATTTTTACGGAAAATTTACGGATAACTAATACTTTGAAATATTTAGACGATTTGTGCTGCGCAAGGTGTTTCTGACTGTCTTTAAAGGACTTGGAAACGTTGAAATTTTGTTAGGGAAAATAGGTAATGATGATCTTTACAATGAGTCCTGAATAAACAGCACTGATCACATCATCAGTAATAGTCCCGACTCCGTGATGTAATTTATCAAAGTAAGAAGCGGGCCAAATTTTTACAATATCAAAAAATCTAAACACAGCAAAAACTAAGAATAGGTGATGGGGAACAGTGTCCAAGACAAAGGCCCAAGTGATGAGCATTCCGATGACTTCATCAATCACGATCCATTGCGGATCATGAAGGTGATATTTTTGCTGAACACTCTGAGTGACTAAAATAGCTGCAATGTACAATGTTGCGATAAAGGCCAATAAACTATAAATATTGAAATGGAGATAATGCAGGAGATAAAAAAGAGGAATCGTGGCCAAACTACCAACAGTTCCCGGTGCTTTAGGGGATTTGCCCGTAAAAAACCAGGATAAAAAAAGCATCGCTAAAAAAGAAGGGCCTTGAATTTTTTGATCTTTCATAGAATTTACGTTAGTTTGCCTCCCACTTACTTTAAACATCATTGGTGAGATTGGCAAAGATATGACCCATCGCCCGAGTTATCTTAATGAATATGTATTCAACTGGGAAACCTTAGATGTGGTTTGCAGTGGAAAATCTTCATTAGATGCCAAAAACTATCTTACAGAGCTTTACGATAAAAATCAGGTCGCAAATTTTCTAAATGGTTATGGTTTTAATATTCAAGATCCTGTTGAAGGAGCCGAGCTTTTTGGAATTTTTCAGGAAGCCGTTCAATTTATAAAGCGCTATTTTCTCATTGAAGGTAACCCTGAGGGGCTTGATCTAAAGGTTCCTAATTATCTTTATACTATCACGAACATTTCTGATCTCTTTCTTGCGGCGACTGGCAATTCTCAATTTAAGCTAAAAACAGAAGAGGCGCTTTGGGCCGGCGTCATCCTAAAAGTCATGCATACTATTTTGCACACAGACAAGGATCTAAGGGCCCGGTATTTTTCAACTGTCCAGCAACAAATTTTTGATCGCTTTTATAAATTCATTCATAGAGACGATGAGAATAGACTATTTTTAAAAAATGAGTCTGGTGTCTCTATTCCACTTTATGATTTTCAAACCAAGGCGAAAAAGACTCGAGACTCCATCATTATTAAACTTCTGCACAAGCAGGAAAATGTGGCGGAGGAACTCTTTGATAGAATTGGTGTAAGAATTATTACTTACAATAAGCTAGATGCTTTAAGAGTGATAAAGTTTTTGCACACAAACTATGTCATCATGATTAATAATATTAAGCCAAGTCGATCTCAGAATACATTAATTGATCTTGGTCTTTTGAGAACAAAAGTTTTTACGCTCTATAAGTCCTCAATCAGATCTGAGCTTGATGAGGATAATTTTTATCAAAGACTTAATAACATTATTGGGGAATCCATTCCTCAGTCAATGATCAAAAACGATAAAAATATCCACTCTTCAGACGAATATAGAGCGATTCATTTCACTGGTCGACAACTTATTAAATATAGAAATCCATTCATGGCATCTTTTAATGAAGTTCGAAAAATGGCCTTAAAAGATAAAACAAATCCGATCTCACAAAGTTTACTAGGTTTAGATACCTCAGCTATTTCGCGAGATGTTCGTTTTTTTTATCCTTTTGAAGTTCAGATAACAGATTATGAAAGCCACCTTAAAAATACTCAAGGGGAAGCTTCTCACCAGGAATACAAACGCTCACAGTTAAGATCGGCGATGAAAAGGATTTTTAAGCCCCTCCTAGATCTCAAAGAAATTAAAATCGATTCTTAGAAATTAACTTACAAATAATTCAATTCTTTTGTTAATCAATTCAGGAAAATCTGCCTGAGGCACGTGGGATCCAGTTGGTAAAAAGTAACTTTGTGATTGAGGGAGAAGGTTCGCCAAAGTTCTTTGTAAGTGATTTGGAATGACATTATCTTTTAGGCCACCTATGACAAGAGATGGAATCTGCATCCTATCAAGATTTGAGGAGATATTGATTTTCATCATTTCTGAGAAAAGTTGAAAAAATACCTCCGGTCCCAATTGTCCAAGTCTATTGATGTAAATTTCAATGAATTCCTTTGAAACCATGGCTTTATTAAACCCAGTCGAGTGAATAATATTTTTTACGAGGGGATTCATGCCAGTTGAAGTCCAAATAGCCTTAAAGATATCAGGATATTTTTCAAGTCCAGAAATGCAGAAAGGAGTGATGAACTCCATTACGTTAGAATCAAACATCACATCATTAACCGCCATGAATGTTCCAGAAATGAGAACCATTCCTTGGACAAGCTCAGGGTAGTCTTTTGCAATCTGCAGAGTTATGTTGACCCCCATGCTGTGCCCGAGCATAAAAGCTTTTTTTATTTCTAAGAAATCACAAATCCCTTTGATGTCTTTCGCCATTTGTTGAAAAGTGAGTTTTTTAATATTCTGGGCGCCCGATGATTGGAAATGCCCTCTATAATCATGAAGGAGAATTTGAAATCCAAGCTCATCAAAATATTCAACCTGATATTTCCAGTGATGGTTACTGCAGACCAGTCCATAATTAAAAACAAGAGTCGGTTTTGAAGCATCATGGGAGGAAAAGTTTTTTAGATAGAAAATCTGCTCGTTATCGTCTGTCTGAAAAAAATTTGCTTGATTAAATTTAAACATCGTCTTTCATCATTTCTGCAATCTCTTCAATGATTGCTAATTGAGGTGAATCTATTTCCATGAGATGGGCAAGCTTTTCATCTAGTATCATTTTTTTTGTTTTAAAAACTGTTTCTTTAAAATCTTTGATGACAAATTCAGTATCACCGATTGTGATCTTTTGACCGACTTTGATCTTACGAACATTCGTCGCCCTCTTTCCATCAAGCAAATAATGTGAGACTCCAGGCTGGGGATGTAATATGAGATCATTTTCAATAACTTCCAACATCAGGTGTGAATCTAAGAGTTGATTATCTTTAATGAGCGCATGACCTCTATTACGACCGATTATAATCTGGTTATAGTAGAGGGAGTATTTTTGCTGAATATCTAGATCAGGGCTTCTGATAATTTCAAATTCGATCATAGAAAATCCTCTCAGATAGTATCTAGTATTTTCTGGTTTTTTGCGAGATTTTCAAGAATGGGTTCAATGAGTTGTGGTGACTCTAATTGTAAGTTCTGAATATCCCTAACCACCTCTTCGAGAATGGCCGAGTGAACTAGATAGTTGGCCAGTCTTTTTTGAGTCACACTTCCAGACTGGTCGACTCCAAACAGGTCACCCTCACCTCTGAATTTAAGATCCTCCTCGGCAATCACAAATCCATCAATATTTTTCTCGACAACTTCGAGACGCTGGACACTTTCAGGAGGTAATTCTTTATCCAGTACTAGAAAGCAAAATCCTGGTTTTTCACCACGTCCTACTCGCCCTCTCAACTGATGGAGTGAACTGAGTCCAAATCTTTCTGGATTATAAATGCTCATGATTGTCGCATTAGGCACATTTATTCCTACTTCAATGACACTGGTTGAAATAAGAACATGGATTTTTTGTGCTCTAAAATCTTCTACGATAGCTTCCTTTTCCTCGGTCTTCATTTGTCCATGAAGCATTTCCACCCTATATCCTCTAAACATTTCTTTATATTTACGACAGCTCTCTTTCACATTTTGAATATCAGTCGTTTCAGATTCTTCAATTGCAGGGAAGACAAAATAGGCCTGCTCTCGCATGATGAGTCGTGATCTGATGAATTCAATATATTTTTGATAGTTTCCTTTCTCTGTAATCCGGGTCTTTATGCCTTTTCTACCTAAGGGAAGCATTTTTATCGAGGAAATATCTAAATCACCATATTGGGCAAGGCTTAGAGTTCGAGGAATTGGAGTGGCCGTCATAATTAAACAATGAGCTCCTTGTCCCTTGCTTACTAATTTTAAACGTTGTTCAACTCCAAACTTATGTTGTTCATCAATAATGGCCAGACCAAGATTTTTAAACTGAACAGTTTCTTGAAATAAGGAGTGAGTTCCAATCACAATCTGAATCTCACCACTCTTAAGATGAGCAAGCAAAATCTTTTTATCTTTTTGTTTTGTTGATCCTAAGAGGAGTTCGATATTTAAATTCGGTAGGAGTTGTTTGAAGCTCGTGAAATGTTGTTTGGCGAGTGTTTCAGTTGGGCACATGAGGGCGACTTGTAATCCCACATCGGTGGTCACAGCTGAGGCCAATAGAGCAACAATAGTTTTTCCACATCCAACATCACCCTGAATCATTCTCATCATGGGGTGGCCACTCATCAAATCATTTTCAATATCTTTAAAAACTTTAATTTGATCTTGGGTTAATTCAAAAGGTAGGAGTTTTGAGTAATGATTGAATTTAGCTGGTGTGGTTTTTATCAATGGCGCCGGTTTTCTTTTAATGAATTTTCTTCGGGTTTGAATTTTTAATTGATCAATTAAGAATTCTTCATAAATGAGTCTATTTTCGGCATCACTCTTTAAACTTTCCGTAAATAATTCAGGTGAGATTTTCCCATGTATAATCTTGAAAGCTTCATTCAAGCTCATCTTTTTATCGTACTTAAGCTCAGGAATAGTAACTGGAATGTTTTGCCACAGAAAGTTAGGAATAAGATCAAGAATCTTTTTTATCTGTGTGCCTGATATTTTATTTATAGTCGGATATTCGATGATAAAAGGTCCCGTATCTTTATCTTGGATAATTTGTGGATTAATAATTTGTTTTTGCGCTTTATATTCCTGAGCGATCCCGAGAAAAACAATTTGATCAAGACTTTCAATCTGTTTTTTTTGATTGGGATAAAGATTAAACCACCTGAGACTAAGTGTTTCCTGGGATCTATCATCCTTCACTACAACGAAGCCATTATAAAGAAGAATATTTCCCTTACCACGTCGGCCAAAGGCTGGCCTGATCTCGGCATGAATTATTTTACCAGAGCCTCTAAAATAGCTATTAAGCTTTGCCTCTCTAAAAGGAAGAAGTTGCGGTGTTTTATCAATTCGAAGGGGGAGATACCAAAGCAAATCTGATAACTTTTGAAAGCCTGCTTGAGAAACTTTTTCCAAAAGAGGAGATGGTTTTTTTTGTGGAGAAAGACTGAGAAGTGGAGAGTCCCAGCTGTACTCAGTTATAGTTGAGGTCGAGGACTTCATAAATGAGGTCACCTTTAGGTGCCTTTACAGTTATTTCATCTCCCACTTCTCTCCCTATTAGAGATTTACCCAAAGGAGAGTTATAGGAAATTTTTTTAGGATCATGGATCGCTTCATCTTCTCCAACAATCTGGTAAGTGAGTTCAATTTCTTTTTGTTGATCAAAAATTTTTACCGTTGCACCAAAGACAATTTTATTTGAATTAAGACTGTTTACATCAATAACTCTTGCACGGGCGAGCTTACTTTGGAGATCCATTATTCGACCCTCTATAATAGATTGTCTTTCCTTAGCTGCTGCATATTCCGCATTTTCCTTTAAATCACCAAGTTCTCTGGCTTCAGCAATGGCCTGCTTAATGTCTTCTCGTTCTACTCGAATGAGTTGATTGAGTTCTGTCTCAAGTAATTTTTTTCCAAAAAGAGTCATAGGGCAGTCGCTCATAATAAAGATCCTTAATTACTTTTTAAATAGGGCAGCAGCTTTGGCCAGGGCATCTAATCTTGCCTTTTCTGCATCATCTGTTCCAGTGCCAATCTTAAAATAATCACAAAAATTTGCTTTTTCCTTCTCTGTGATGCGGTCTGCATTTGATTCTCGGCACTCGTTATATGATCTAGGGTCATAAAAGGTGCACATTTTGCAACATCTGATGTCGGCCATACAGCTTGAACAGGTGTCACTGCGACTGACCATGATGCTAAATGTTGCAGAGAGTTCTTTAGAGCATCGATGACATTTTAAGCTCATTAAAATTCCTTTCCTATACCAACACCAGCACCTTTGCCATCGATCGTAGGAGAGAAGTAAATTTTGGGATTATTTCGTTTGTTATACTCTTCAATTGCATTCAAAAGTAAATATTCGTTTCGATATTGATTAGTTTTTGAAACAAGATAACTAAAACCAATTAATGACATTCCTCCTAAAATGAGAAAGTTTTTATTGGTAAAGGCTTCATCCTCGCCTGAATCATTTCGTAATAAACCGACTAAAAGCATGGCCGTTCCAAATGTACTTGCGGCAGCACTTTTCCAGGTTGGGCGGTTATTCAGTTGATACTGATTAAGAAGTTCTTTTGAGACAGGGTCCTTGGAAAGATAAAAGCGCAGTCCCTCACCACGATTTGAGCTGCTCGCATCTACCAGGACATCTTGGTAATTGATAGTCGCTAATCGACTACAGGTTTCTACACCGGTAGCGAGGGTTGAATAAATAACTGACAAGATTAATAAGGTTCGCTTGAGCATAAGCGGTAAAAAATTCTTTTAAGCTATGGTTTTTGCTAATACTGAAAACTATCTTACCATAAATATATCAATCGAGAGCGAAATTTATGGATTTGATAAAAACCGGCATAGGTATAAGTAAGACAATTAAAAATGTCGCTCGCTTTAGAGAGATCTTGACCGTGTTGAGTCGACATGGTTTTTCTGAACTGATCGTTAAATCTGGTCTCGATAAAGTTATTCCTGGTTTTGTTTTGCCTGCGAGAGTTTCTCAGCTTAAGAGGGAGGATTTGTCTCCTGATGAGTGGTGGCAAATTTTTGGATCTCAATTAAGACAAAGTTTTGAAGAGTTAGGGCCAAGTTTTATTAAGCTAGGTCAATTGCTTGCAACGCGTGAAGACATTTTTGATCCTGCTCTCATTAAGGAACTCAAATTACTTCAAAACAAAGTAAAGGGCATACCTTTTGATGTTGCCCGCCAAGTAATCGAAACGAATCTAGGTCGAAAGATAGAGACGGTTTTTACCAGTTTCGATCAGGAAGCGATTGGTACAGCTTCAATTGGTGTTGTTTATAAAGCTGTTCTCTTAAATGGTGAAAAAGTAGTCGTCAAAGTCAAGCGTCCTCATATCGCTAAGACCATTAATACGGACTTTGAAATTCTACTCTTTATTGTTGAAAGATTAGAGCGAGCTTCATCAGACATTAAGTTTTTGGGGCTTTCGAAAGTGATTAAAGACTTTTTTAAAAGTACCCAAACTGAACTGAACTTTCAAACTGAAGCCCAGAATTGCGAACGACTTAAGAAAAACTTAGAAAGCATTGATAAAGATGGATTCCTTGTTGTTCCCAAAGTGTATAAAGAATTTAGCTCTCAAGAAGTCCTCGTCTTAGAGTTCCTCGAGGGGAAGCCCTTCAATGAATTCAATTCTCTTGAGCAACTTGGAGAGATCACTGTTCAGAGACTATTGAGGAGTGTTGAGCTCTTTACTCATACCTTGTTAGCAGATGGTTTTTTTCATGCTGATCTCCATGGAGGAAATTTCTTTGTTCTTCCCGAAAACAAAATTGGAATTATCGATTTTGGGCTCATGGGGACATTAAGCAAAAAGAACCGGGCCAACTTAATCGCGATCATGTATTCATTGCTGTCTCATAATTATGACAATCTTGTTTATGAATTTCTTGAAGTCGCAGAATATGAAAAGATTCCGGATCATGAAGAACTCATTCGTGACATAAAGGATGCCATATCTCCCTTTGTTGGTTTAAGTGTTAAAGAGACCAATATGTCGGAGCTCGTACGCAACTTAATAAAAACCTTAAGTAAGCATGAACTCTATTTGCCCCGAGAATGGTTTATTATTTTTAGGGCCCTTATAACTCTCGATGGAGTCGGAAAATCAATAGGACTAGATCTCAATATATTTCAAATCCTAGAGAAAGATTTAGACCATTTGGTGCAGGAAATACTTTCGACAAAAAATGCTCAAGAAGAGTTGATGTGGGTTGCCAAAGATGTTGTGACTTCCCTTCGAATCGTTCCTAAGCACTTAAAATGGTTTTTAAAAGAAACTTCTAAGAATAACTATGCATTAGAATTAAAAATTAAAGAGATTGATCATCTTTCAAAAAGCATTAATAGGTCTTTTTACTTACTGGGTGTTTCACTTCTCGCTTCCGTTTTTATCCTTGGAGGAGTGCTCTTTGTAAAAGATATTCAAGTCGTCACTCTTTATGATGTTCCACCACTCTCTTGGATTTTCTGGACTTTTGCAGCCTATTTACTCATAAGAATTACGACACTTCGAAAGTACTAATTTCAAATACTATCTAGTCCACTAATAAAGATGGGTGGCAAATCGCCAAGTTCTTCAAAGGGCGCCGGACCTAAAATTCCTCTTAAAAACTCCTCTATATCTAAGCTCAGGAGCTCCTCTTTAAAGTCAAAATAAACCTCTTGTTTGATCTGATTAACTTCTCTAATAGAGATTTGATGATGGGTGTATTCTTTTATAAAACTAGAAAATAGACGAGTGTCCCCTGGTGAAATAAAAAATTGATACTGGGCTTCCGCATCTGAATCTGAAGGATTTGCACTCCATACTTTGCCATAGGCCCTTATTTCATTGAGAAGATCCGCCACATGACCAGAAGTTCCGTATTCAAATATAACGTCATGAAGGTCCTGGCCTTTATTCATGAAAAAATAGTCTGAAATTTTATTATTTTTTTGTTTTATGTATAAATCACTCGAAACAATTTTTTCTAAATTCTCCCAATCCTCATTTTTTCGAGAAAGACTGAGATAGTTTTTGCAAAAAGAATTATTGTATAAATTTTTAATATCTTCTTTTTCCAAAGGAGTTAGAGATTGAATCAATGTTTTTTTATAATTCTTCGTTTGATGAAGTTGTTCTCGTTCAAACTGACTTCCACAGAGATAAAAACCAAATTTGTTATAGAGTTTTTCTTGATCACTCCAGAGCATAAAAATGGCTACATCACTCTTGAATTCAGAAATTATTTCTTGCATGAGATCGTTAAAATGTCCTTCTCCTCGATACTTCTCATCTACTGCGATACCACCTAACATCCCAATGGGGTAATTTAAAAGAGAGCGTTTACAGAATCCAATATGTGCGATCACATTTCCCTCTGAATTAAGCTTCAGAAAGGAGTTTTGATGATTACTCGGACTTATTAAAGGAGCAAAATCTACTTCAAATTGATGTGGTTTTTGATAGTTGAAGGCCTTTTCAATGAGGGAAAGTGTTTCGGAATAGAGATGAGGTGCATTTTTAAGATTAGTTATAGTCATAATTCATTATCTAAACTTTAAGCCTATTTGCCCCGGAAATTTTTGCCTAGATATTAAACCCTGTAATATCAATTGCTTATAGGTTTTTTTAGTGAGTGTAAAAAGTTTTTACAAAAAACTAAAGTTCTTTTGTGCATCGTCGAAAAGTTGAACATGAAGGCCATTGAGGCTTTCAACTCTTTTCTCAAGGAGCGAGATTAGAGAAACCCGATCAAGGAGGATTTATGGGTTTGCGTATCAACACAAACGTTTCTTCGCTGAACGCGCAAAGGAACTTAGGTCAAACAAAGAATGCTCAACAGAAAGTGTTAGAGCAATTATCTTCAGGTAGCAGAATCAACCGTGCTGGTGACGATGCTGCAGGTTTAGCAATCTCTGAAAATTTAAAAGCTCAAATTCGTGGTTTGGGTCAGGCAGAAAGAAATGCTCAAGACGGTATCTCTTTAGTGCAAATCGCTGAAGGTGCTTTAGCTGAAGTCGGAAACATTATGATTCGTCTTCGCGAACTAGCAGTGCAAGCAGCTTCTGATACTATCGGGCCAACAGAAAGAAAATTCCTTAACGTTGAATTCGAACAATTGATGTCAGAGGTCGATCGTATTGCAAACTCTACAGAGTTCAACCGAGTTCCTCTTCTAAATGGTACAGGTTCAGTTTTTGATATCCAAATTGGTACAAGAAATGATCCTCTCGCTGACAGATTAACATTCGATGCTTCTTCAGCAGATGTTAACGTAGCAGCACTAGGACTAAACTTAGCTTCCGTATCAGACAAAATTTCGGCTCAGAACTCGCTGGCCGCTATTGATCAGGCGATTCAAAACGTTTCTGGAATCAGAGCAGACTTTGGTGCTCTCCAAAACCGTCTTCAATCGACGATTAATAACATCCAGATTTCTAACGAAAACTTGGCTGCTGCAAATTCTCGAATCCGTGACACTGATATTGCTTCTGCAACTTCAGAGATGACAAGAACGAATATCTTAATGCAAGCAGGTACTTCAGTATTGGCTCAGGCGAATCAATCGACTTCGAACGCTCTTAGCCTTATTAATGCCGCTTCTCAGGGATAGTAATATCCCAGAGGCTTAGGCCTTAAGAAAACTGATGTAAAACGAATCCTGCAAAACTTGATAGTGGGTGTGTGTACTAGCGAGTTGATTTAAAGGGTAGTGGTTTTTTTAAAAACAAACAACCGGTGGACAGAAAGTCCCCAACTGAACATGGAGGTTCACAATGCTAACAGGAGATTAAAACATGGGATTAAGAATAAATACGAACGTTTCGAGCTTAGCAGCTCAACGGGCTTTAGGTGTTACAAAGTTTAACTTGGACAGTAATTTAAGAAAAATGTCCAGCGGTGAAAGGATTACTCGCGCGGCTGACGATGCGGCTGGATTGGCGATCAGTGAAAAACTGAAAAGTCACATCCGAGGACTCAGACAAGCTAAAAGGAACTCAGATGATGGTATCTCACTTATTCAGACAGCAGAAGGTGGCCTCAACGAAGTATCCAACATCGTTATTCGTCTCAGGGAGCTTGCCGTTCAAGCAGCCTCTGATACTGTGGGCGACACTGAAAGAAAGTTTTCAGATATTGAATTCCAGAATCTTAAAGACGAGATTCAGCGGATCTCAAAGAGTTCAGAATTCAATGGAAGAAGCCTTCTCGATGGCACAGGTGGAGTGGTTGAAATTCAAGTCGGTATCCACAATGATCCGACCAATGACAGACTCAAATATGACGCTGTTGAAGTTGACTCTACACTTGAAACACTTGGGATTAATGGCGAAACCATTAGTAACAAGGAAGGCGCACAGTTATCACTCGCAAAGCTTGACGAAGCGTTGGTACGGATTAACTCTAATCGTGCCAACCTTGGAGCGCTACAAAATCGACTGCAATCTGCCAGCAACAGCTTGGCGATCACAGAAGAGAATTTTAGTGCCGCAAACTCTAGGATTCGTGATGTAGACGTAGCATCTGAAACAGCGGACCTGGCCAAGAATAACATTCTAACCCAGGCAGGTGTTTCGGTACTAGCTCAGGCGAATCAGGCAACAAATATGGCCCTAAAGTTGATTGGCTAATTACACACCCACTTACCTTCCCCCGAATGGGGGAAGGTTTTTCTATTTCTTTTCAAATCAAATTTAATGCTAAAATCAATTCATGAAGAAAACAGTCTTAATTGTAGGAGCTTCCTCCTTTGTTGGTTCTAATTTAGCTCTTTATTTAAAAGATCATTTTAGAGTAATTGGCACCTATCATAAAACGCCTATGGAGATACCAGGCGTCACTTGTTATCCCTGTGATGTTTTTAAAAAAGACTATGTTTCTAGTTTGATTGGTGTCTTGAAGCCAGATTATACAATCTATGCTGTTGGGATGAGTTCCCTTACGGAGTGTAAGCTTAACCCAAAACAAGCCGATGCTTTAAACTCTGTTGGAGCAGTGAATGTTTGTTCTGCATCTGAGAGATATGGTGCAAAATTTATTTTGATCTCTTCCTGTTTCGTGATGGGAGGAGAGAATACTATTTATAAGGAGAGTGATACTCCTTTCCCGAATACAGTATTTGGATCAAGTTTATCATCAAGTGAATACTACGTTCAAAGATCCTGTTTAAATTATCTTGTTTTACGTTGTGCCCCTCTTTATGGAAGGTCTTATGGCCCGAAACATCCTAATTGGTTTGAACTTTTACAGGCTTCTTTTGTGAAAGGAGAATCTTTTTTAGCTGACGATAATGTTGTGACAGGTTTCTTAGATGTACTAGTTCTTGGGCGAATTTTGAAATCGTTATGTGAATCTGGAGTTACAAATAGGCTCTTTCAAATTTCTTCATCAGATTTTATGACTCGTTATGAGTTTGCAAAGTTAGTGGCAAAAACATTTAAAAAAGATGATAATTTTATTCAAAAGGCGACTTCTTTATTTCCTGCTGATGCCCCTAGTTCAAGTGGTTCAAATCAATTTTTTTATAAGCTTGATACTCAAAATACAGAAAATTTTTTAGGTTTGAAAATGCCTACAGTCGAGGAATCTTTAACATTAACTCAAAAAAGATTAACCTCTGAAATTTTAACGTGAGGAATTTTTTATAAATTCTGTGAGGTAATACTTAACTAAGGCTTCAACCTCAACAGGTTCTCCTTGGAATCTCCAAGAAATAGTATTGAAAGGTCCTACATGGGCCTTAATTTCATGAATGGCATGGGCCGATTGATTTTCATTCGCTAGGCGGGCCGCAAATAAACCGCCATTATTTGAAAGAAAACCAATGCTGATAACATCTGGAGCACGACGAGCGACAATCAATTTAAGTGAGTTTCTAAAAAGAATAAAATCATTTACTGTATTAGAAATTCTAAAAACTTTTATTCCACGCGATTGATCTCTTTGGGTGCGATACTGATTAAATAGAGAGACATAAAATTCAAAACGATCTTTAAGTTTATTAACAAAATTGAGTGATGATTCTTCAAGAAGTGCTTGTGTATTTAAGTGATCATTAAATCTGATTATTCCGGATTCTTCCATATTCACTTCTTCAAGTGCTAGGGATTCAATCCATGAGATATTTTGATAATCATTTACATTAATATATTCCATATAATGATTGTTTGAGTTCTAACTTATAACGTCAAGATAAAACAAGGCGAGATGTGATGAAGGGTTCGAGTGAAGTCTTAAAACGGTTTCGCGCCCCTAGATAACTAGGTGGGCGCAATTAGTAATCACTTTAGGCTTCTCACATTCTGGCTTAATACTAAACCAGGCAAGCTTGCACACCGTGACCAGGGACCGCTCCCGAAAAAAAAATCGTAGGGGCGAAACTTTATGGCTTCGGCCCGAACCCAATCTTATTATAAATCATTTTTAGAAATCTGTTCATAGGCAAGATTCAACAATTGTTGGCAGCTTAGCTCTATTGAGTTTTTGCAATTTCAAGTGCTTATGTCATTTAACTTAAATAAATGAGTCATAATTGTGCTTAGTGTTATAATAATTAAATTAGAGAAGACCTCTAAAGTTTTTGGGTGGTAAAGACGATAAAGCTGAAAGATAGAATCCTTTAAGGGGGGATAAGTATGAAGCATAAACTCATTGCTTACTTTAAAGATGAAAGTGGGCAAACTTCAACTGAGTATATTCTGCTTGTGGCGGTGGCAGCAGCCATTGTTATTAAGTTCAAAGGAGCCATCACCAATCAATTGATGGGTGAAAACGGTGAAGGTGGTGTACTTGGTAACGTGATGAAAGGTGTGAACTCAAACATTTCAAAAGAGTTTGGTCAGTAACAGGCAAGTCTTCAGTACTTGCCTAGTTACTTGATCATGATAAACTTTCGGGATGAGATATTTTCAAATCGGTCAAGCGACTGTTGAGTACATTTTTATTCTCGCTTTTGCCTTGATCCTCGGCTTTAAAATCTCCAATTTATTTACAAACTTTTTCAGAGATTCAATGGGTAATGTAGGTCACGTGCTTTCTATGAACCTCACGGTAGGTGTTTGTCCACGGGCCTGTTTTTTCTCTGGATACGTGAACGGCTACGAGGGTCAATGAGTCCCTGGATTTATTCTCTTATTCTTTTTGAACTTGCTATCATTTCTTTTATTGATATTAAAACCAAAAAAATTTCTAATCTTTGGTCTTTTGCACAAGTTGCTGCTGCCATTTTATTTTATTTCAGTATGGACTCTTACCAATGGAGTTGGACAGTTCTTATCTATCCCATCATTTGGTTTGTAGTAGGGTTTGGTCTATTCTTGCTGGGTATTATGGGGGCCGGGGATAGTAAGCTGATAACGAGCTTGTATCTTCTTATTCCATTAAGTCTTCACCATGTGATGCTTGAAAAAATAGTAATCTCAACTATTGTCATCGGATTTATGAATTTTTGCTTAAAAATCACCAAGGACTTTAAATCAATTAAAGCTTATGCTTTAAGTGCTTACTGGCAGGGTTTATGGAAAAAGATGAAGTCAAGTTTCAGCTTTGCCCCAGTTATAATGATGGCATGGATTCTTTTAGGAGTTCAACTTTGGTTTTAAAAAATCAACATGGTCAAACAGTTGTAGAATACATACTGCTTCTTGCAGTCTCTGCTTCATTGATTATGACTTTTTATAGGAGTGCAACTTTTAAAAAACTTTTTGGAGAACAAGGAGTTGTTGGTCAGGTCTACAAAAAAGAATCTGAATGGGGCTATAGGCATGCCTATATATCTGGTTCAAAAGAAGGGGGGCATTCTCTCCCTTACACTTCTGCTCGAGAGCATCCTTCCTACTTTAATAACTCTGAGGGACGTACTCGATTTTTTGGTCCAAGTGACCCTTATCCAGCCCAATGAAAAATAATCAGTCTGGTCAATCGACCATAGAGTTCATTTTTTGTTTTGTTTTTGCGGTGAGTTTTATCCTGCTTGTTTTTAATACATCATTAAATTATGTTTCTGGATATGTGGCCCATTATGCAACTTTCATGGCAAGTCGGGTCTATCTCACACAAAGCTCGAACCAAAATACATGGGGGCCTGGAAATACAATTACGATAGCAGAAACAAAATCAAGAGAAGCATTTAAAAATTACTCTTTAGGTGTTTTTGGGATTAAAGAGGATGGATTTTCAGTCAGTGAAACAGGCAGAAGAGCAGAACTAACTGCTGATGAATATCTTACGGTTGGTGTTTTTACAAAGTTTGAAAAAAAAATGGATCTTGTAGGACAAATAGCTGGGCAATCAAGGCTTGATCTTATTACTGAATCTTATCTTGGGAGAGAACCATCACGTGGTGTTTGTGCAAGCCGCGTTTGTAAGGCGATCACTGGAGAAGATGAGTGTTCAGAGAATATGGATATTACTTTATTTGATGATGGATGCTGATGAAAAAAAATAATGAAAAGGGTCAGGCCCTCATTGAACTCATTATATTTTTACCCTTAATGTTCATGTTTTATTCCATGATTTCTGGATTTGCGAATGCCATTAATGGATCAATCAACCAACAAAAGATTGCCCGATCTTATTTCTATTATAGGCTTCAAAATAACTCTACTATTCCTAAGCCTGATGCTGATGGTGTCTATAAAAACTGGTCAACATTTGGTATGTTTTTTATTGGTTGGAAGGATTATTTTGAAAGCGAAAAACCAGTGGCCCCATGTTATCAATTGACGATCCCACTTAAGGCCAATGAAACTGACACATGTAAAACCAAATACTCAACACCCTCAAGTTTATTCATTAGAGTCCAAACGGTGTATGGCGCTTGTGGGGCCACTTATCAGAACTTAGGAAATTACCCTGTAAGTGTTCCTGACTTTAATGGTGGGGATTATCCTATTCTCATAAGTGAAGCTAGTTGCCTCATCTCTCAGTAGGTAAAGAACTCCATTTTTACTCCTTGCATTTAATTTTCTGATATAATTAAGTTATCGAAACTTCATTAAAGTTTAGGAAGAACTATGAATACAAAGGCCTTTACCACGTCATTAATTCTTGCCGGTTTAGCGGTGATGATGGTTTTGTCTTACATCTCAAGTAGAGAATCAGAGTTGATTAATGATTACGGCGAGTCCACCCCCGTTGTAGTAGCTAAAGAAGATATCAAAGAATTAGAAGTTATTGATGATAGAAAAATACAATTAAAAAATATTCCGAAGTCGTTTCAGATGCCGGGTCACTTTAAAAGTGTAGAAGAACTCTATAACACTATTGCTGCGGTTCCTATTAAAGCTGGCGAACAAATCACTGCTCCGAGAGTGACATATCCAGGGTCTCAGTCAGGTCTTTCAAGACAAATTTCAATTGGTAAAAGGGCCCTCTCTATTCAAGTCACTGAAGGACAATCTGTGAGTCGTCTCTTAAAGCCTGGTGATCGCGTCGATGTTCTTGCTCTTGTTGACTATGCAGCTGGGAAAAAAGAAAAGTTGAAGGTAAAAACTGTTTTACAGGATGTTCTCATTCTTTCGACTGGTCTTTATGTCACAAATTCAATTCCTCTTGTAAATATGAGAAGTGAAAATGATTCAAGACAGGTTAAATTAAATAACTACACAAACTACAATACAATCACTCTTGAGCTGACTCCTTTTGAAGTTCAAAATATGGTTTTCATGATGTCGGCAGGAAATGGTATTTATCTCTCTCTAAGAAATAATGACGATAAAAATATTGAGCGTATAAAAGCAACAAGACTTTTTGATGTCTTGGGAGAAGATGCTGCAGAGGCAAAAACCTATTTTGCTGAACAAGCAGCGCAAAATACAAGACGAGGAGCTGCGAGTGGTGGTCGTTAGACTCCTTCTACTCATTTTATTTATCTCTTTTGGAATAGGTCATACACCTGCTCAGGATACAACTGTTTCTTCAACTGGTCCTTCCCCTGTCGTTGAAAAAGAAATTGAAGTCGCAATGGGAATTGATGTTATAGAGAAGGTGGAATTTGATTTTAATCCAAAGATGACTATTGGTAATGAAAATTTACTTCGCTTAATTTTAGTCCCTCAAAAAAGGGAAATTATTGTTAAAGGATTAAAGCCTGGTAAGACAACAATTTTGATTCGCGATAATTTAGGTGATGTGAGATTGAAATATACAGTGTCTGTAACAGCTTCTGGAAAATCAAACATCGTTGCTGAGTTAAGAGAACTAATTGGTGATGTTGAAGGGTTAGAGATCGGCATCAAGGGTGGAAAAGTTTTTGTTGGTGGTGAAATTGTTGTGCCTGATGATATCGGACGAGTTCAATTAGTTCTAGAAAACTATAAAGAAGTTCTCGCCATCATAGAACTTAGCCCCCAAACCCAGAGGGTTATTGCTCGAAAAATGACTGATGAACTGGCAAAAAATAATTTAAAGGATGTGACTGTTCGAATTGTTAACAAAGACTACTGGCTTGAGGGGGTCGTAAGCTCTGATGGTAAAAAGAAGCTTGCGGTTGATATTGCAAAAGCTTTTCTTCCACCCACTATTTCATCACTTTCTTCTCAGTCTGGTCGCTATGATGGCAAAGATAAGCCAGGAGAGATTTTAGATTTTATTGCTGTGAATGAAAAAAAAGAGCCACAGCCCGCTCCTAAGATGGTGAAGATCACAGCTCAGTTTGTTGAGCTTACAAAAAATTATGGTAAGGTTTTTGCCTTCAAATGGGCCCCATTAATGGGTCAGGATAACAGCCAAATTCAAATTGGCCAGACGGCTCAAGGTAATGTCACCTCCTCGTCATCAGGTACTTTGAGTGCAACAATTTCAAATCTTTTTCCTAAATTGAACGCTGCTAAAACAGCAGGATATGCAAGGATTATTCAATCGGGAATGGTTATCACTCGCGATCAAAAACAAGCCTCAATCAATAAACAGACATCCACTCCATATGCTGTTGGTACTGGTGAATTCACCAAAGCAGCTGAGGCAACTGTTGGTCTAACATTATCGGTAACGCCGAGAATTCTAGAACAGGAAAAGGTGGAGTTGCAGTTGAGTTTTAATGTGACTTTGCAGGTTGGAAGTGATGCAAGTATAAGAACAGGCAATGATATCAATACCAATATTGTAGTTAAGTCAAAAGAATCTGCAGCGATGGGGGGAGTGGTTCAAAATCAATCAGTCACTGATTATGATAAAACTGATCCAGCACCCATTAATGCAAATGCTGGTGGACAAGTAGCGTCTCCATTATTTCGCTTATTAAGATCAAAAAATTATACAACGTCGAAAACTCAATTCGTCATGTTTGTCACACCTGAAGTCATTGAATCTGCCTCAACGGGAACCGAGGAAATCAGAAAAAAATTCAGGAGAAGAGAATAGTATGGCCGGAAATATTATCACCATTATTGGAGGCAAAGGAGGCGTGGGGAAATCTCAGGTCGCGGCCAATCTCGCCTTTGCTTATGCCGCTGAATTGCGAGCAAAAACACTACTTCTTGATTTTGATCAGCGTGCTTGTGGTGATCAAAATATTATTACCGGTATTAAGTCGAAGAAAAATTTAAAGGAGCTTGCTGATTTTTCAGGCGCCATAGATCCAAAATCAATTCAACTTTTTACAACTGATCATAAAAATGGTGTTTCATTCATTGGTATGCCAACAGAGCCAATTGCGGCCAATCAAGTCAACGTCGAGTCATTAGGTAAAGTTTTAAAAGCCATTACAAATATTTATCCTGTGACCATTATTGATGGTGGAAGTGAATTAACTCCTCTAACTTTAAAAGCGTTAGAATTTTCAACGTTAATCTTTATTGTTGTTTCTCCGGATCTCCTTGCCGTTAATCAAAGTAAGCGATTATATACTGAGCTTGTTACCATGCTTTTTCCAAAAGATATGATCCAGCTTGTAGTCAATCAGGCCGTAAATGGACATCCTGTAAGTCCTGAAGTGATAGGTAACCAGATAGGTAAACCAGTCTTTCATGCAATCCCCCGTGATGATGCAAATTGTGTTGCTGCACTTTCGAGATCGATACCAGCAATTGTGGCAGGGAAAGGTCCTTTTTCATCTGGAGTAACTGATTGTGTTCGAAAATTAATTCAAAAAAATGTCTTAAAAACGCTTGAGAAAATTGCCAAGCCCCAAGATGTTGGAAATCAGGGCAGTGCTAATAAAGAGGGTCCATCCGACGATAAAAAGAAGGATATGTGGACCGAGCTTAAGAGCCGTATTCACAAATCACTTGTCGAAGAAATGGATCTTAAAAAACAAGACGATAATGATCCGAAAGCAAAAATTATTTTACGAGAACAAACCAAAAAAATGGTGGTTGAACTTTTAGGGAAAGAGGACACGAAGGCGATCCTTGCAACCCGAGAAGATATGAATCGAATTGTGAAGGAAATTTTAGATGAGGCCTTAGGTCTCGGGCCTCTTGAAGATATGCTATCTGATAAAAGTATTTCAGAAATCATGGTCGTAGGTCCTAAAAAGATCTACTTTGAGCAAAAAGGAAAAGTTAGAAAATCAGAAGTTACATTCACCAATGATCGACAAGTGATGAATGTAATTGAAAGAATTGTAGCCCCAATAGGGCGAAGAATTGATGAGAAAACTCCTTATGTAGATGCACGACTAGCAGATGGTTCTCGAGTTCATGCCATTATTCCACCATGTGCGATTGATGGTTGTGTTATTACTATCAGAAAATTTCCAGATAAAAGATTAGATTATAAAGACCTCGTCAAATTTGGCTCAATGACCGAGGGAATGGCCGATTTTTTGAGAATATCAGTTGAGGCCCATCGAAATATGGTTGTATCGGGTGGTACTGGATCAGGTAAGACAACACTCATAAATATGCTCGGTGGATTTATTCAATCAAATGAAAGGATCATTACTTGTGAAGATTCTGCTGAATTAAATTTTCCTCAAGATCACGTTGTGAGATTAGAAACTCGTCCTCCTTCACTTGAGGGTGATGGAGAAATTGATATTAGATGTTTGGTTAAACAAACCCTGAGGATGAGACCTGATAGAATTGTCGTAGGTGAGTGTCGAGGTGGCGAAACTTTAGATATGCTCCAGGCGATGAATACTGGTCACGATGGTTCCATGACAACGGTTCACTCCAATACTCCTCGAGATGCTATATCTCGACTTGAAACACTCGTTCAATATGCGGGAGCTGGTCTTCCACAGAAAGCGATTAAAGAGATGATTGCTTCTGCAGTTCATATGATTGTTCAGCAATCTAGATTAGATGATGGTTCTCGTAAGGTTCTTTACATTACTGAGATTGGAGGGATGCAAGGGGAAGTGGTAACCCTTCAAGATATTTTTGTTTTTAAACAAGAAGGAATGGGTAAAGACGGTAAAATTATTGGAAAATTCATGGCGACAGGTTTCATTCCAAAGTTTATCGAAAAACTTGAACAAAAGGGATACAAAATTCCTCGCGGTCTTTTTACAAATCAATAATGAGAAAAATAATTTATTTTATTTTATTTTTTGCTTACTCTCTTTCAGCTTTGTCACAAGACGTAAAGCTCAAACGAGATCCTAGTTTTATGCTAGATATACTAGGACGTAACGGTGTAATCATTGTTATTGGGCTTGGTTTTTTTATTTTCTGCTATATCAACAGTATCAAGATTTTTGCATGGATAGATGAACAGACTTCAGGAACTAGAGATTATATTTTAAAAAAGTTTGAGATTCTTTTTATTGAAGTTGATCCTCAGAAACTTACCTGGGCGCTACTTTTCATTTCTTTTGGATCTGGAATTTTAGTTTTTTGTATATTGGCCCTCATTGGAAAAATGACTCTTGGTATTGTCGCTGGGATCGCTGCGACTATTGTAGGGTGGAAAATACCACGTCCTCTCGTCGATTATTTTGAGCTCAAAAGAGTTAAAAAGTATCAGTTACAGATGGTAGATGCCTTAAATCTTTTGGCCAATGGTATAAGGGCCGGATTAACGATGCCTCAAGCGATTGGTATGGTTGTTGATGAACTACCTGCGCCTGTCAGTCAGGAATTTAATCTTGTTCTTCAACAAGCTAAAATTGGTGTTCCCCTAGATGAGGCTTTAGAAAATCTAAAGAAAAGAGTTTATACAGAAGATAATGAAATGTTCGTTACAAGTGTCAATATTTTACGCGAAACCGGTGGTAATCTTGCTGAAGTTTTTGACACTATTACTCTCGTTATTCGTGAAAGAGTAAGACTCCAACTAAAAATAGAGACTTATGTAGCATCAGGAAAAATGCAGGCCTATATTATTGGAGCCATGCCGTTTGCTATGATTGCTCTCTTTGGAAGTGGAGACCCCGACTATTTTCCAATGCTATTCGGGACATTCCTTGGAATTGTAGCCTTGATCGTTATTTGCGGCATGGTTGCCCTGGGAATGTTTGTTATTTTGAAGATTATCGACATTAAAGTTTGATCTTAGTAAGACCGATAAAATATTTGTTATAACTGTTTGATAGAAGGTGGATTTTTATGACTTTTACGAAGTTCATTTGGGTAATTTTAACGTCCCTATTTCTAAGTAATCTTGCCCTCGCTGGGGTTAATCTTAAAAATGGAAATTTTTATATTTCCTATACAGACATCGTCGTGCCAGGTGGCGGAAAGAAATTAGAAATCACCAGAACCTATAATTCAAAAGCTACTGAAATAGGATGGTTCGGTTTCGGTTGGGGAAGTGAGTTCGAAACAAGACTCGAAACTTCTGCGGACGGATCTGTTGTGATTCATGAGCATGGCGTAGGAGCAAAAACGAGATTTACTCCTAAAACCGCCATTGATCCAGTCATTGCTTCGACAAAAATTGTTAATGAAATGAAAAAAAAGACAGCACTCTCTGAAAAATCCTCAGCTGACTTAATTCAGAAGCTCTCTGCGAATGCTGAACTTAGACATACATATGCCATGAATTTTGGAATTCAATCTTCAGTGGCACCTGGCACGGTCCTTTATTCTTTTGACCTTGGGCCTCAAACAGTTATGGTGACAAAAGAAGGTTATCGACGAGATCATTCTGATGGTCGCCAAGATTTTTTTAGTCCTGAAGGTCAGATTACAAAAATTTCTGATAAATCAGGTTATTTTGTGTCTTTCACTTATAAAAATGGACAACTTGAATCTATAAAGGATTCTCAGGCAAAACAAATTTTCTTCTCTTGGTATCCAGATGGTCTTGTTAAAGAAATTTGGTCTGCTGGAGACAAAAAAGCCTTATTTAAGTACCAAGATTCAGATCTTATTTACTCAAAAGATGTCGCTGATAATGTTTACGAATATACTTTTGATAAATCTCATAATTTAACGAGCATCAATTATTCTGACAAAACAAAGCTCTTGATCAGCTATGATCCTCAGACATTCTTCGTGTCTCAAATTGTTGATCGTAATGGAGAGTCTACAAAGTACCAATATGGTTCAAATCCAAAGAATCCTGAAAATCATTATTGGACGATTGTGACTAAGCCTGGTTTTGATGGTAAGCCAGTTGCTAATCGTTATGAATATGAAATTAAATCTAAGCCAGACGGTGCTCAATACACCCACAGAGTTTTGACTGAAATCAACGGAATCAAAACAGAGACAATTTACAATGAAAACTCTCTTCCAAGTAAAATAGCCAGAGGTAATCACATTACAAATTTTGAATATAACCAAAATGGCTTATTAGTTAAAAAGACATCTTCAAAGGGTGAATTTGTTAACATTGAATATGATGACGTCTTAAATAAAATTAAGAAAGTTGTTAATAATGAAGGCACCACTTCATTTGAATATGATGCCAAAGGAAATCTCATCAAAGCATCAAATAATGCGGGAAAGGTTGTTTTCCTTATTTATGATACCAAAGGTAAAATTTCAAAGATGGTTGATCAAGATTCGCCAACACAAAAAAGAGTTCTTGCTTTCAAGTACAATGCTCTTGGCAAGCCTGTTGAAATTGAGATGGAGCAAATAGGTAAAATCAATGTCGCCTATGATAACTATGGTGAAATTAAAAAGGTAGAGTCAAGCGCTGGCCATAAGATGGCGCTTCAAGTGACTCAAGCTTTTCAAAATTTATTATCAATTGTTAAACCGGCCGGCGTGAATTTGAACATGTAAATGGGAGGACCCTATGAAAACTTTTATTTTAACTCTTGCCCTCACAATAAGCTCTTCTTCTTCATTTGCTGAAGGTGAAAAGGCGTCCCGAAATATTGATTGTTGCCATACAGGATTATGTAAAACTGATATACCACTTTGTCCTGGTGTGAGCAGAAATCCTGAGCGAAGAGAGGTCAATCAAAAGCTTACAAATCGAGGGCGTCGTTCAAGTAAAGCCTCGAGCATGTAATCAAAGTGTTTATGAGATTTTTCTTTAAACCCTCTTCATATAAGAGGGTTTTTTTTATCTCCCATTCTGACTGTCTACAAATTTGACACTTTCCTGTGATGTAAAAGAATTCGACATTAACAATGTGATATTTTAGATACTTAGGCCCTTAATTCTTGGCATTATGCTTGCTTGTATATCAACAAGAGTATGAATAAGGGGGAACTATGAAACATTTTTTATTCTTAGCTGTTTTAGCATCTTTATATTCAATTTCAGCTTTTGCTGAAGGACAGACAGAAACTGAATGTCCAATGATGAGAGAAATGAATAAAAGAGTGAACACCAAGGCAAACTTATCCAACGATGTAAAAAAACCTGCGCATTTAAAAGGTCACAAAGCTACAAGCGTTTAATCTCAATATGGGCCCCTTATAAGGGGCCCTTTAAATTGATCAAAAAATATACAATCGTATAATGACTCAACCTATTTCAAATCTTAACTAGATGAATTTTCAAATACTATCAAATCTAAAAATTGGCACCATTATTGGATATTAATATCTAAAATAAAGGAGTCACAGATGAAGATATTTTTAGTGATATTAATTTCAATAATGAGTTTCCAAGTTTTGGCATTAGAGACAAATACTGATTGCCCAATGATGAGAGAATCTAATCAGAGGGAAAATGTTAAAACAGTAAAAATGACGAGCTCAAAAAAAATGGGCACAAGAACCAGGACATCGGCTCAATAAAGAAATTTAATGATGATTTTTTATAAGTGCATCAAGCTCTTGTCGATCTTCAGGTCGGATGTCATCGAATACTTTAATGTCTTTATTTTTTGAAGCTGCAGACATCTTTGATTTAACTGAATCTTTGATTTTAGGTACTGAATTATCAAAGAATTTTTTCGAGAAATGCTGAGTCTTATTCATTGATCTATCAAAAAAGTTCTCAGTAGATTTTTGGGCCATTCGAGTTGTTGGGGATATAACTGAATAGATGTGATTAAAAATAGTTTTATCATTAATTTCAATTGAGAGAAAAAAAACGGTCGATAAAAAAACACCAAAAAACTGTAATAATGTTTTCATTAGTTTAACGCCTTGAGAATGTATTCAGTTAAGACACAGAAACTTAGGCCATCTACTTCTAACTCATAGGCCTGCATGCCTAATTTATAAGTCGTATTTAATTCTCTGGAAACCATTGATAATTTTGGAGGAGAAATAGTGAGTTTGAATTGAGAAAGTGATGAAGATTCTGATATTTGCTTACCAATGAGGATATTCATCGTTTCCACGAAAAGAGGAAAAATATAATTTCTTTCTGAGGTTGATAACTCAAAACCGTCTAAACAAAGATGGCAATTAATGAGACCTTGTAAATCTCCCTGGATTATTAATTGCACCTGAAGATTTTCTTTGGAATAAATAGGATTTAAGTCTCTACGTTCAATTAATCGAACATCTGAAAGTATCTTTAATTCTTCTATGTTTGAGATTGATAAATTTTGTGTAATATCCATGAGTCCTCCTGACTACAATGAATCTTTCTTGATCTGAGATATGATTTTATCTAAAGAATCAACTAATTGCTGTTGATTAATTGGTTTGGCAATAAAATCTGCAGCTCCAGCGCCTATTGCCTCTAAAACCACGTGTTCTTGTGAGAGAGATGAAATCACAATCACATATATATCATCGAAATCTTGATTAATTCTTTCTGTGAGTTCTATCCCACTAATTTCTGGCATCACAATATCTGTTATGACAACATGAGGCTTTTTATCTTTAATGACCTGTAAAGCTGAGGCTGCAGAAGCAGCTTCACCAACCACGTTAAAATTTTCAGCTTTGAGCATTTTAATGACAATTGATCGTGAAAAATCTGAGTCATCGACAACAACAACTTTAAGTGAGTTGTGTTTATTATTTTCTTCCATGTGAAAAGAATAACAAATTTAGGAGATAATTGAAGTAAAACTAAAAAAAAAAGGGCCCTTTCGGGCCCATTTTTATTAAGCAGCGAACTGATCAGTTTTAGGTTGAGGCTTTTTAGGCTCTTCAGTTTTTCTCTTATGTTGATCGAGATCTAACTGACCTTTCCAGTCAACCAAGGCAATTGTTAAAACTTCTTGGATATTTTTCACCGGAATGAAGTTCAGTTTCTTGCGATAATGAGCAGGAATTTCGAGAACATCCTTCTGGTTTTTCCATGGGATGATGATTGTTTCAATTCCAGCTCTCATCGCTGCAAGGGCTTTCTCTTTTATTCCGCCTACTGGTAGAACTTTTCCTGTGAGTGTAATCTCACCAGTCATAGCAATATCTTTTGAGATATAGCTACCAGTAAGAAGTGAAGTTATCACAGTTGCTAAAGTGATCCCAGCTGATGGCCCATCTTTAGGGATCGCTCCTGCAGGTAAGTGGATATGGACTTCATACTCTTCAAAAAACTTTTCATCTATTCCAAGTTCTTTGGCATGACTTCGGATAAAGCCCATGGCTGCATGAGCAGATTCCTTCATCACATCACCAAGTTGTCCAGTGAGGGTAATTCCACGCCCTTTCATCTTAGTAGCTTCGATGTGAAGAATTTCTCCTCCTCCAGCAGTCCAAGCAAGTCCTGTTGCAACTCCAATCTCATCAAATTCATTAGAGTCTTCACGAGAGTAGACAGGAGGCCCAAGAAGCTCTTCAGCAGTCGATGAAATAATATGAGTCTTACCATGATGACCAGAGGCAATTTTCTTTGCCACTTTTCTACAAAGTGCACCCACCTGTCTTTCAAGATTTCTCAATCCTGCTTCTCTAGTGTAGCCTGCGATAACAAACTCCACACCTTCATCATGAAATTCTATATGATCATTAGTAATTCCATGCTCATCCATTTGTTTAGGAATGAGATATTTTTTAGAGATTTGAACCTTCTCTTCTTGGCTGTAACCAGCAAGATTGATGATCTCCATTCTGTCTCTTAACGGGCCAGGAATTTGATCAAGCATATTTGCTGTCGCGATGAACATAACCTTAGAAAGATCATAATTCATGTTCAGATAATTATCTCTAAAGCTGCAATTTTGTTCTGGGTCTAGGACCTCAAGCATCGCGGAAGCAGGATCTCCCTTAAAGTCTGAGCCAAGTTTATCAATCTCATCAAGAAGAATGATAGGGTTGGTCGTCTTACATTGTTTCATCGCTTGGATGAATCTTCCTGGCATCGCACCTACGTAGGTTCTACGATGACCTCGAATTTCAGATTCATCTTTGACTCCACCAAGTGAAATGCGAACAAACTCTCGACCAGTTGCTTTCGCAATTGATTTTCCAAGAGATGTTTTACCTACTCCTGGAGGACCAGAGAAACAAAGGATAGGTCCTTTCGCCGTTGCCCCTTTTAAAGTTCGTACTGCTAGATATTCAAGAATACGCTCTTTAACTTTTTCTAAATCAAAGTGATCCTCATCTAAAATATCTTTGGCATATTGAAGATCCGTCACTTCTTTAGATTCTTCAGACCATGGTAGATCCACAACCCATTCAAGATAACTTCTTAGAATACTTGCCTCGGATGAGTCTGGATGCATTCTTTCAAGTCTACCGAGTTGCTTAAGAGCTTCTTTTTCACTATCGGTCGGTAAAGATTTTGCCATGATTTTTTCTCGAATCTCGGCAAACTCATCGTTTTTATCAGATGAATCATCTTGGAGCTCTTGTTTCATGGCCTTAATTTGTTCACGTAAAAAGAATTCTTTCTGATTCTTCGCGTGATCATCTTTATGATTAGATTTTAATTTTGCTTGTTGTCCTAGGACTTCAAGCTCATTCATAAGAACTTGATTAATATGCGAGAGTCTTTCAGCAGGATCTAGAATTTCTAAAACTTTTTGAGCTTCAGTAACTTTTAGGTTGAGATTTGAAGCCACAAGATCAGCAAGTCGACCTGGATCTTGGATATCCTCTAGAACCATTAAGATATCGGGTGATAAGACCTTACCTTGAGAAATAACTTTTTCAAGATTTTCTTTAACTGTTCTTGCTAACGCTTCAATTGTTGCTGGAGCTGCAGTTACAGATAGGTTTTCAACCTTTTCAACTTTTACTTTGTAAAAAGGATCTGTGCCGACGAATTCTTTAATACGGGCCTTTGCAAGACCTTGGATAAGAATTTTAACTCTTCCGTCAGGTAGCTTTCTCATTCTCATGATCATAGCCACTGTTCCCATCTCATAAATTTCAGATGGAGAAGGAGTTTCAGCGGTAATGTCTTTCTGAGATGCCAATAGGATTAAGCGGTCTGTATTATTGAGAGACTCTTCCACTGCTTTAATGGATGTGTCGCGACCAACAAATAACGGCAAAATCATGAACGGGTATACAACAAGATCGCGGACTGGTAGTAAAGGGAGCGTTTCCTTGAATTCAATCGCTTCTCCCTCGTAATTTGTCACCATACTTTATCTCCTCTAGCTCGTAAGTCTCTTCCATGAAGAACTGTGTACAAAATCTAAATCGGGATAATTACGAGTGTTCTTTAAACTTTTTTCACTTTTTCTTAATTTTTTTTTCATTAAAAAAAGCTGAGAAACCTATTTTTGTGAGGTATTATTTGAGAGACGAATTAAGTCTAGAAATACAAAAAACAGTGACTTGAGAGTTACTGATAAAAAGGTTCAAGTTTATGGTAAAGTCTATTGGTATAGTAATACTTGCTGCTGGTAAGGGAACAAGAATGAAAACAGATGTTCCAAAGGCCCTTTCATTGTGTGCAGGTAAGCCTTTATTAGATTTTGTTGTCGAAGCTGCACTAAGTTTTGCTCGTGAATCTAGCTTGAAAGCTGAGGTTGGTGTTGTCATAGGTCATCGCAAGGAATTACTTGAAAACTGGTGGCAAAATCATTCTCAAAAAGTAAATATGAAGCTTGCTTGGCAGAGAGAACAGAAAGGTACTGCCGATGCCCTAAAGGCTTGCTTTGAAGATCTGCCACATTTTTGGAACTATGATTACACTCTTGTTGCTTGTGCAGATACTCCTCTCATCACTTCACAAGAATTTAATCAGCTTTTTGATATCTTAAAATCAGATAATGAACTCCTAGGAGTTGCTGCGAGCTTTGAAACGGCTCAACCTAAAGGCTATGGAAGAATAGTTCATGGCAAATCTGGATTTAATATTGTTGAAGAAAAAGATGCAACAGAGTCTGAGCGTTTAATTAGAGAAGTTAATTCTGGTTTTTATATTCTAAAAACATCCCATGTCAAAAACCTTTTAAATCAAATTGATAATAAAAATAAATCCGGAGAATTCTATCTTACCGATCTCTTTAAACAAAATTTTAATGTGAGAGCCGTCAAATTTGAATCAGAGCTTCCTTTCCTTGGAGTTAATACACTTGAACAGTTGGCCAAGGTCGACAAAGTGATCCGCTCAAAAAAAATAACAAATCTTATGATTGAAGGTGTGAGATTCTTAGATCCTGATCAGTGCTACATAGATTTTGATGTTCAGATAGGTGCTGGAACTATTATTTATCCAGGATGCACACTTCTTGGGAAAACGACAATCGAACAAAATGTTTTAATTGAGTCGAACACCTTTATTAAAAATTCAATTGTTAAATCAGGAGCTGAAATACTGGCTTCAAGTTATTTAGAAGATGCTATCGTTCATGATGAGGCAACAATTGGACCTATGGCGAGGCTAAGACCCGGTGCTGATATTGGACCTGATGCAAAGGTAGGTAACTTTGTGGAAGTGAAAAAATCAAAATTATCTCGTGGGGTGAAAGTTTCACACCTTAGTTATATAGGTGATGCGGAAATAGGTGAAAACTCAAATATCGGATGTGGTTTTATTACCTGTAATTATGATGGGGCCAACAAACATAAAACTAAAATTGGCTCAAATACCTTTATTGGATCCGATTGCCAGGCCGTGGCGCCAATTGAAATTGGGAATGACGCATTTGTTGCCGCAGGATCAACAATTACAAAAAATATCCCAGATGGTGGGTTTGGGATTGCCCGATCTCAACAGACCACTAAGGAAGGATCGGCCAAGAGATTTCTAAAGAGCAAAAAGGGCTAAGCTGCTTCGCGCAACGCTAGTAAGTTCCTCCTCAAAATGCTAAATTGATCACCTCTATTTAAGCCAAATTGTGGGAGTCATCCATGTGTGGAATTGTCGGTTATTCTGGTCCAAATAATTCAGTAGGCCCAATCATAGAAGGTCTTTCAAGATTGGAGTACCGAGGATATGACTCCGCAGGAATTTGTCTAAAAATTAATAATGAACTTCAGATTCTAAAAAAAGAAGGGAAGTTAGATAACCTCAAATCCCTCATCCAAGAAAAAAAGCCCTTTTCACATACGGGGATCGGCCATACTCGTTGGGCCACTCATGGTGCTGTGACTGCTGACAACGCTCACCCACATGGAAACGATTTATTTGCCGTTGTCCATAATGGCATTATTGAAAATGCTGGTGTTTTGAAAAAAGAACTTCAAGCAGAAGGCTTTGAGTTTAAATCGCAAACAGATTCAGAGGTTTTCCTTGTTCTCCTCACCAAGTTTTATCTTGAAACGAAGAATGTCCTCTTATCAATATCCAAATCATTTTCAACGATTACTGGTAATTCAGCGTTTGTGATCATTGAAAAGAATACTGACAAACTCTACTGCCTAAAAAGATCTGCTCCCTTAGTCGTCGGAGACAATCAACAGACTCGCGAGGCTTTTGTCTCATCTGATCCTTTCGCCTTAGTTGGTTTTGCTCCAAGAATTTATTTTCCAGAAGATAGTATCATTTGCGAAAGTTCAGTGAGTGAAAATGGAGTAAAGATTAATTTTTACGAATTAGATTTAACTCCATCTGATAGGTATAAAATTCAAAGCAATGCTATGAGTGTAGATACGACGAACAAGGGAATTTATGAGCATTTCATGCTTAAAGAAATCCATGAGCAACCATCGTTAATTGAAAAAATTGCAGCTTATTATATTAAAAATGAAGGGCGAAAGATTTTAGATCAAATCAAAAACTTTAAGACTTCATGTTGGCATTTAACTGCTTGTGGTACTGCCTGGCATGCAGGTTTAGTGATCAAAAACTATTTTGAACAAATTAATCGCCAGCGAGCATCAGTTGAGATTGCCTCTGAATTTAGGTACAAAAATCCCATAATTAATGAAAATGAAATTGGCCTATTTATTTCGCAGTCTGGAGAGACTGCCGATACTCTTGCATGCCAAGAATTATGTAGAGAGAAAGGGATTTCATCTTTTGCTATTGTGAACGTTGAAGGCTCAACTCTCTTTAGAAATGCAGATAAGAATTTTCTTATTCATGCAGGTGTTGAGATTGGAGTGGCTTCAACTAAAGCATTTACATTACAAGTTCTAACTGGTTACCTGATGAGTCGCGCCATGAGTGGAACTTTGGATGATCCAAATCTTTTTGTAGAACTTAAATTATTATCCAATAGAGTTTCAGAACTTTGTGCAGACTCTGAAAAAATTAAAAAAATAGCGGAGAAAATTTATACTCAAAAAGGGTTCATTTTTACTGGTAGAGGAAAATATTTTCCAATCGCTCTGGAAGGAGCTTTGAAGCTCAAGGAAATAGCCTATGTCCATGCTGAAGGCTATGCTGCGGGAGAGTTGAAGCATGGTCCAATTGCACTGATTGATGAGGAAATTGTTAACATTGCGGTTGTGGGCCCAGAATTATTTGAAAAAACGATTTCAAATGTTGAGGAAGTTAAAGCACGTCGAGGTAAAGTTGTTGTGATTGGTCCTGAAAAAAGTGAAGAACTTGAGCATCTATCAGATTTCTACTTGGGCCTTAATTTTCATGGGCTCAATGATTTAAGTCCACTTTATGTAAACGTGGCTCTACAGTTCCTCTCTTATCATATTGCTTATTTAAAAGGTACAGACATTGATAAACCTAGAAATTTAGCTAAATCGGTGACGGTAGAATAATGAACTTTGATTACTTAAATGAATCACAGAAACAGGCCGTGCTTCAAACTGATGGCCCAGTTATGATTCTTGCGGGAGCAGGTTCTGGCAAAACGAGAACTTTGGTTGCTAGAATTCAATTTCTCCTTGAAGAAAAAAACGTAAGTCCCTTTCAGGTTCTGGCCGTTACATTTTCCAATAAAGCAGCAAGGGAAATGAGAGAGAGGTTAGCAAGTAATACCGAGATAAATATAGGTGCTTTGCAAGTCACGACCTTCCATGCTTTTTGTGCAAAAGTCTTAAGAATGGAGGCTACCTATTTAGGGCTCTCTAAAAATTTTACTATCTATGATGATGGTGAATCTCAATCAATTATTAAAGCACTATTGGCAAAAAGAGGGATTAGTCAAAAAGAACTCTCTCCTTACACAGTTGCTTCTTATGTTGATAGTATAAAAAATCTGGGTCACTTTACTGGAATACCTCTTTCAATGGATGTGGAGAAGATTTCTGAAGACCGCTTGCTCTGGGGTTTATACTTAGAGTATGAATCAGAGCTACTTAGAAGTAATGCGGTTGATTTTGGTGGGCTTATTACGGGTGTCTTAAATTTATTTCATCGTTTCCCAGAAGTCCTTTTGAAATATCAACAAAAATTTAAGTATGTATTAGTTGATGAGTATCAAGATACAAATAGGGCGCAATTTAATCTTATTCAACTTTTAAGCTCATTAACTCGGAATATTTGTGTCGTTGGAGATGAGGATCAATCGATCTATTCATGGAGAGGTGCTGACATCAGAAATATTCTTGAATATGAAAAAGTATTTCCTGACTCAACACTTATTAAATTAGAGCAGAATTATCGATCCTCGAAGACCATTATTGAAGCCGCCTCTCAGGTTATATCAAAAAATATCGCCCGCAAGGGTAAGCAAATGTGGACTGATAATCCTGACGGAGATGAAATTAAGATTGTTGAATGTAAAGATGATAGAGCTGAAGCTGAATATGTTGGCCAGCAAATCCGAAATTTAGTCAATAAAGGTGTTTCACTCAAGGATGTTGCCGTTTTTTATCGTAATAATGCTCATTCTCGAGTTATTGAGGATTCATTAAGAAAAGAAAAATTTCCATACAGAGTCATTGCAGGGATCAAATTCTACGATCGAAAAGAGATCAAAGATATGATTTCCTACATGAGAGTCGTCGTTAATAAGAAAGACTCACTTGCCTTAACCCGAATTATCAATACTCCGGCCAGAGGATTAGGGGCGACTTCACTCCGTAAAATTGAAGATGAAGCTGTTCGATTACAACTTTCAATGTTCGAATTAGTTGAAAAAATTGTCGAACAACCTGCAGATTTTAAGCATTTGACTTTGTCCGCCAAGGTCATGAGCGCCCTCTCTCAACTAACTCATCTCATCCATGAAGTGCTTGTTTTGGAGAGCTCAGAAGCGCCACCATCTCAAAGCTATGAAAAACTACTTAACGAGTCAGGCTATTTAGAACTACTCCGTGCAGATAAGACTTATGAGGGAGCTGCGAGGATAGAAAACTTAGAAGAATTGATGAGTGCTCTTAAGCAGTTTGAGGAAAATGAAGAAGCGCCAAGTTTAGTAAAGTTTTTAGAAAGTATTACATTAGATACTACAACTGAGCAGGAATCAGGAGATTCGGTATCCCTTATGACAGTTCATGGCTCAAAAGGCTTAGAGTATCCTTATGTTTTTCTTGTTGGCGTGGAAGAGAATATATTCCCATCATACAAAAGCTTAGAAAATGGACCAGTCGCTATAGAAGAAGAAAGAAGGCTATTTTATGTCGCCATGACAAGAGCGATGAGACAATTAACAATTTCATTTGCTCAAGGCCGTATGTTGTGGGGTAGTTTAAAATTTAATGGGCCTAGCCAGTTTATTTACGAAATACCAGATTCATATTATAAGTGGATTACTTTTCAAACGACTATGAAAAAAAGTCATTTTGATGATTCACAGTTTGATGATTTTGATCAGACGAAAAATTATCATGATGATAGTTTTGGTTCAGAAAAAACATATCAAACAAAGAAAGTAAAACCCCTGGCCAATTTTCCATCTGGTTCTAAGCTTCTGCATACTTTATATGGAGAAGGAACTGTTTTGGATTCTGAAGGAACTGGGGCCGATGAAAAGGTCACGATTTTGTTTCGCGACGGTATGAGAAAGAAATTTATGGTTAAGTTTGCTCCATTGCAAAAGATATAAGACCAACTGGAAGTGCATGAGACTATCAACAAAAATTATTATTTGGTCCTGGTTATTATTGATTATAACTATTGGTTCTTTAATCTATAGTGCTTACTCAAAATTAAGACCTGATTCACTTGTTTCATTACTTAATAATCAAATTGAAAGTAATTATCCAGGTTCAAAACTAAGTGTAGGTCATGTTAAGTATAAATTCTCTTTAGACTTTGATCTCACAATGAGTCAGCTTGAACTCAAAAGATCAGATAGTTTAATGGCTTCAGTAGGTGAAGTTCAGCTCAAAGTACCTTGGTGGCTAATACTATTAGATAGGGGAAGTGCTCAAATTATCATTAATGATTTAATAATTTTTGTTCAATCTCCAAGCGAAGAGTCACTGAGTCAGTTACAGCTTTCAACAATTCAAAAAGAAAAAATAAAATCCATTAAATTAAATCTACCAACTTATTTAAAAGACGCTATTTATACACTGCGTGGAAAAAATATAACGATAAAAGAACAAAATGGAGAAAGGCGGTTTTTCACACTCTCAAAGCTCTTAATCAAAGATTTTCAATATGGAAAAAATTCAGCATTTGAAATTAATATTCCAATAAGTATTTCTCATAAGCAGAAGCAATTCTCGTCTGATTTGTGGCTTTTTGGAGATCTGACTCCTGGAGTTGATCTTTGGAGTTTTAACTATCGAGGAGAATTTCGAACTAAAGACTCTAATGAGGGTCTTCAACTTGATGATCTTGTTCTGCAAGGCAAGTCTCGATTTAATCCTTTGGAAGTCGACCTGGAATCTGAACTTGACCTCAAAGTAAATCAAAAGTCTGTAGGACATGGAAGTATCTTGGCCAGAAATGATAAAATGTCTTTCGATTTAAGTTTCAAGAATTTTCCAATCTCTTATTTGAATCTCATGGGTGATGAAATACAAAACCCTTATTTAAATATTAAATCTGGTCGCGGAGATGGCAAACTCAAATTTGTAAGAAGTTTGAAAAATGATGGTCATTCCTCCATATATTCTAAAATTATTTTCCCTGGAGATTTTGTACTAACAGATACAGACAAAGTTAGAGGTCAATGGTCACTTTCAATTCAAAACGATAAGTGGGAGACAAATTTTATATCACCAAAAGGCGAGGTGAGCTTTTTCAGAAGATCAGTCATAGATTTCGATAAAGGACAAATTCGACAAGCTACTCAAGAATTAGGCCTTACTGAAATAGACTTCAGTCAGGCGATCTCACTGGTTGAAAATTTTGACCTATTCCTTAAATCAGAAAAAAATATTTTCACATCGACATTAATCTCCTTCAAAAATTGCAAATTGAATGAGGACTACATTAATGGCTTCTTTAAATATAGCATTTCTCCATTCGAACATTTTTATCAATCAGATATTTCACTGAAAGATAAAAAATTCCTTCTAAACTATCTCAGTAAAAATAGTCAGAACCAAATTTCGATTCAAGCAACTAATTTTGAATGGCGATCAAACTATAGTTTCTTACAACCCTTTTTTAAAATGGAGAGTGGGACTGTTGATGGCAAATTGACAGGGGTTTGGTTAGATAGCTGGAACGATGGAAAATGGGAAAGTTCACTTAAGTTTGATAAATACGAGCAATTGTCCGGCAATTTTTTTGATCGCTTGAAAGATACATTTATAGGTGTGGGACTAGATATCGAAAATTCCCATCAGATGGGGCTTAACTTTAAGCTAGAAAATAATAATCTAAAGTTTAATTCATCAACTTTATCCGGTATTAATACTCATATATTCGATGGAAACCTATCTTTCTTAAATTCCCAAAAGTCCTTCTTTGATGTTCGAGATAAAAAAAATAAAATTAAAACAAAAAAACAAATGAGAAAAGAGGTTCTGAACCCTTTTTTGATGGAAGGTTAGTCCATGCAGTCCTATAGCCCAATTATTTGGAAAGATGATTCACTTTATTTATTAGATCAAAGATTACTACCAACTGAAGAGAAGTTTGTTCATATCGATTCCCTTGAGGGTGTTGTTGAAGCTATTCGAGATATGGTTGTCCGTGGAGCTCCTTGCATAGGCTTTAGTGCTATCTTTGGTCTTGCTCTTTGGATTAAAAATAGACAACACATTGATATAGATTCATCTCGAGAGGCTTGCAATAAAATGATTTCTGCAAGGCCAACAGCAGTTAATCTTTCTTTTGAAGTTAATAGATGTTTTGATCTTTTACAAAAATCAATTTCAGAGAAAAAAGATCTCAAAGCAATCTATGCCTTAATCGTATCTTTTGGTCATGAGCAAATAACATTATCACAAGTAAAAAATATGAAGATGGCCGAGCTTGGGATAAGCGAACTTAAGAATAAGTTAGGTGCAAGAAAATGGAATTTGATGACTCATTGTAATACTGGATTTTTGGCCTGTGGCAGTCTTGGAACTGCACTTGGTGTGATTTCAGTAGCTCATTCTCACGGATTAGTTTCCCATGTGTATGCTGATGAAACGAGGCCTTACATGCAAGGGACTCGTCTCACTGCTTTTGAATTAACAAAAGAGAATATTCCATTCAGTCTTGTTGTTGAAGGTGCAGCTTCATACTTAATGTCCAACGGAATGGTTGATGCCATTTTTGTCGGAGCAGATCGAATTGCGGCCAATGGTGATACGGCCAATAAAGTTGGTACATCTACGCTGGCGATTGTCGCAAAAAATTACGGGGTCCCATTCTATGTTGTCGCTCCCTTAAGTTCATTTGATGCTAATATTAAAGATGGTTCTCATATTGAAATTGAAATGCGCGCTACCAACGAATTAACACACATAAAAGGCATTCAACTTGCGCCTGAAGGGGCAAAGTCCATTAATCCAAGTTTTGATGTTACTGATCATAAATTTATTACTGGAATCATCTGTGAAAAAGGATTTATTAATCCGGCCATTGAAGGCGAACTTTTAAGGATTATGGAATCATGAGTAAAAAATTTAAAGCATCTATTGATATTGGTTCCAATAGTGTACTACTTCTCATTGCCGAAGTTGATGGTAGAAATTTAAAAGAAATTTCAAGAAGAAGTTTTATTACATCCCTCGGTCGAGACTTAGATAAAACAAAATCTTTCCACCCTGAATCCATGGCGCTCACCTTAGAGGCACTCCAAGATTATTTAATGGAAACGGATAAATTTGAAATACCACGTAATTCAATCATTGCAACGGCCACTGAAGCCTCAAGAGTTGCTAAAAATGCAAAGGATTTTTTCACCGATATTGAAGCTCAATATGGTCTCTCTATTAAAACAATAAACTCTTCAGCGGAAGCCTATTTTTCTACGAAAGGTATTCTTTTTAATTCGAAATTTGAAAAAGAAGAAATCATTATAATGGATATCGGGGGAGCTTCAACTGAGTTTATAAAAGTAAATACTCAAACATTTGAAATTTTTGAAAGCATTAGTTTACCAATTGGAGCTGTAAGAGCGAGTCAATGGCTTGAAGAGAATTTGTTTGTTCAAAATTTACAAAAGATTTTTACTGATTTTAGAGTTGATCTTGATCGTTTTGTAACAACTGATTTATATTGTGTGGCCGGAACGATGACATCACTTGGCAACATGCATCTTGGTCGCAAAGATTTTATTGAGGATGACGTTCATGGGCTCAAACTAAAATCTGAAGATATAGAGACACTTTTTAAAAAATTCTTTGAATCGGAACCAGAGATTTTTTTAGCAAATTTCCCGTTCCTTGGTAAAAGATCAAACAGTATTAAAGGAGGTTTGCATCTTGTTTACCACATTATTCATCGTCTGATTGTTAAAGAAATGACAATTTCGACCTATGGATTAAGGTATGGAACTCTTCTAGAGGGACAAATTAAAAAGGAACATTTACATGTCAGTTCAGTCTAATTTTTTTCAAACTCATAAAGTACTTTTCAGAGAGGGTGATCCTGCTGAAAAATTATTTATTGTTAAAACGGGTCAAGTCCTTTGTTTAAAGGCTTCAAAAGAGAGACTCATCCCTGTTTATCTGGCCAAGTCAGGAGATATTATTGGGGAAAGTTCTATGCTCTCAGATGCTCCCTATACTTATTCTGCAATTGCTCTCACTCAAGTTGAACTTGATGAAGTTGAGAATTCTAAATTTAGAGCAGTTTTGAATGGGGCACCACAGTGGTTAATCGATTTGACGATAACTATGATCTCTAGATTTCAAAATACCGCAGGATTAATAGCTGAGAATCGAGTCATTCATCCCTCGATATTGAGCGATGAAGACTTTCCACCTCAAAGAGAAATTGAATTTAAAAAATTAATTGCTCAGTAGAACTGAATGATTCTGTTTCTGTTTAGATTCAAAGCCAAATCTAGAATTTTTTGTTGGGCTTTATGGCACTCTGTTCTATTTGATGATAAATCTTTTTGCATAATATCGAATGCTCTAAGGGCCATTTCTCTTGATATTAATGAAAGAGCACGTCTCTGATTTTTGACATGAACAATATTCAACGCAAGCCCTAAAATTGTTGGTTGGATTTGAGAAAGTAAAGTCTTCAATGATTCATCATTTAGATCCCATATGCTTTCAAAAGATATACATGACTCTGTTAATTCTTTTGCAAGAGAAGGATTTCTCATCCTTAAATTCTTGAGAAGTTTTGATTTGTCTGTGGCATCCATTCTTTGTAAGAGTTCAATGACTTGACGTTTACCGTTGATGTAAACACCATTGTTTTCAGCATTATTCTTTTCCATTTAAACTCCTTCCTGGATTTTGAATGATTTAAGCCTCAAGTTTTGCTTTTTCTTCTTCGTATTTCTCGCGAGCGTTATCGAGGTATTCTTTAAGTTTATTTTCTTGTTTGGCTATAACTTGCTCATTATTTAACTTATTTTCTTCCATCCTCTGATGATGCTCAGTTTTTAAATCCTCTAGCATTTTTTCATAGCGACTATTTTCTTCATCTATTCTTTTTGTCCAACTGTTTCTTACTTTAGTCAGTTTGATTTCAGCTTCATTCATTTCTTTTTTTACAGCGACCTGATAATCCTTTTCAATTTTTTCTATCTGTTCACCGCTTTTTGACTTTGCCAGGTTGATTTGCTTTTGTTTATTTTCCTCAATCCTGCGCAATTCAAAAGATTCCCTCTTATTGATGGCTTCTTTAGCTTGATTCATTCTGACTACATTTGCTATTTCGGACATAAAGCAGATCCTTTATTAAGCTAATGCCAATCAAGGCATTATTGATTATGATACTTTTTAAAGATCAATCCTCACAAGGCAGGCAAAAAGTGATGGCCAAACAAAAAAGAGTCTTTATTGTTCATGCTAAAAGAACACCCTTTTCTAAATTTGGTGGTCAATTAGGAGGTTTTTCGCCTGTCGATTTAGCGGTTTATGCCACTCAAGCACTCTTTTCAGATATTTCGCTTAATCCTGAACTCATTGATCAAGTTCTTTTCGCCAATGTTATCCCTTCGACTCCCGATACACTTTATGCTGGAAGACATCTCGCCCTCAAATGTGGACTTAAGGTCTCAACACCAGGTGCGGTCATTAATAGGCTCTGTGGCTCAGGTATTCAGGTCATTTTAGATGCTACTCGGCTCATAAAAATGGGTGAAGCTTCCTCTGTCTTAGTTGCCGGTGCTGAAACAATGAGTCTGGCTCCTCATCTTGTTTATGGTGGACGATTTGGTACAAAATATGGGGGCCTAAAGACACAAGATCTACTCTTAGATACTTTGACTGACCAATACGTTCAAACTCCAATGGGCATCACGGCGGAACAGTTGGCCACTGATTTTAACATCTCAAAATTGGATTCCGACCATTACGCATTTTTATCACATCAAAAAGCTGCCCAAGCCTATGACCAAGGATTGATACAACCTGAACTTGCCTTCATAAAAAAGGATAAAGTTCATTGTGAAAAGGATGAGCATCTTAGATTAGATGTTTCCATGGATGAAATTCAAAAGTTAAAACCAACATTTAAAAAAGATGGTTGTGTGACAGCTGGATCAGCATCAGGAATTGTAGATGGTGCTGCTTCCATGTTGATTGCCAGTGAGGATTTTGTCATGGCACAAGGGCTATCTCCAATGGCCGAAATTATTGATGGTCATGTTGTTGGAGTTGATCCAAAAATCATGGGAATTGGTCCCGTTCCTGCGATTGAAATTCTTTTAGCACGACAAAATAAAAAACTTGAGGAAATTGATCTTTTTGAAATTAACGAAGCTTTTGCTCCACAGGTCATGGCCTGTCAAAAGGCTTTAAAAATTCCTGATGATAAACTAAACATTTGGGGGGGCGCCATTGCTCTTGGACACCCCTTAGGTGCGACAGGCATAAAAATCTCACTTACATTATCTCGTCAATTGAAGCATCTTAAAAAAGAGTGGGGTATTGCCAGTGCTTGTATCGGTGGTGGCCAGGGAATCGCGCTCCTTATAAAGAAAGTATGATTTTAAATAAACTTGATTTTAATGATTTTAAAAAATGGTTGGATCTAGACCTCAACTCAATTGCCTGGGGAGGAAAATACGCTGATTCTTTCAGTGGATTTTGGGATTCATTTTTTAAAGATGAGATCGGCCCCTTAGAATTAGGTGAGAGGTTTGAGTACGCTAAAAAGATTGCGAAATCAGGCCCTTTAATTTCATGGCTCAACTGGCTCTTTGAAAAATTTATTACCTATATATTTATCACTAAAAATTTATCAATTAGAGAGCTTTCGATAGTTTTTGACCTCACTGAAAGAGTTGTTGCCACAGTTGTGAGAGATCATTTGATTAAAGTTTATCCTCTATATGAGGATTTAATTAATGAGCGGTTTCAAATATCTAATGTTAGCTCTGAAAATCTCTTCCTGAAATTTAGTGACATTGAAGTGATCATTGGACAAGAGGCCCGTCAAAGAGGCACTTTTGAGGATGATGTTCTGGCCCATATGGAGGTCACTCTTTATCCTGATTGGCCAAATCTTGTAAAAGAACTCAGAAAAGATATTTTACTGCTTAAGCTAGATTTTGAAAATTTACAAAAGAAAGTAGCCTTTAAAAAGCAAATGAGATTTATCCAAGAAGTCATTCTTCTTTTACTCATTTTAAGTGTGGTTATTTTCGCCTTAAAAAATACCAACAAATGGTACGAAGACTATTTGATCAATAAGATAACTCTCTTTGAACCAAATTTTTTCTGGCTTGATAAATCCTTAACTTATCAAGAGCAAGATTTACTTGCTCAACAGACAATAGATTTATCAAATAAGGAACTTGATGAATTAGAAAAAATTGAGGCACAACAAGTTTTTGCTGATGAAAAACTTCAGTCTCGTTTTGATCCTGAATCTGATGTTGTCGTACTCGATTCTGTTGAAAATGTTCCTAAAACATTTGGTGAAGCTGAAACCGAACAATCTTCGTATGAAGAAAATAAAAAGGGTGGCTATCGAGATAGTTCATATGCAGTAAGCAATAAAAAAGCCTATCGAATCCTAATGGCCTCTGTTGATCCAAGTGAGATTAAGTCCAATATCTTGCCTTTGCTTCAAAAGTACAAAGTTTCACAAGTCGATAACGTTAAACCTGGGACAAAAATTCCAGGCGGCCTTTATTTTAACCTTAATGTTCCCTCTCAATATTTGAAAGAATTTATGACCAAGGTGACTACTTTTTCGGAAGCGACTATATTTGAAAGTCGATCTCAAGGAGGGGATGTTGCAGGTAAAAATAGAGTCTTCATTTGGATTAAAGGGATTTAATCTTTTTTTCCCAGAATCATATCGATGATACCACTTCCGCCAATTGATGTGTCTTCGCTTTTGGAACCATTTTTTTCAGCATCACTTATAACATCACCAAAGAAGTTTTCAACCTTACTCGAATCGAAATTGTTATCCAGATCTCTTTTTTCTTTATTCCAGCCTCCAACATTTCGTCCCAGGCTGTTTTTGTCTTTATCCTGGAGCTCAAGCTGACTAGTAATAATGTTATTAAAAAGTACCACTTGAGCTAAGCGAGCTCTTTCTCCTTTGGCATCAGTAATATTATTTTTCATTTTTGCTGCTTTATCTGAATCACTCAATTTATTGAATTCATCATCCGAAATTTGCCGTTTACCGACTTTTTGTTTTAATGATTCGATTTCGGCAATTTTTCTAGCATCATAAATTCGACGAATTTCTAACTCAAGATCAGTTGGACTGAGAGTTGTTATTTTTTCTAAGAGCTCAAACATGTTGTTCTCTTTGAGATACTCTTCTAGCTCCTTAATGGATTTGTTTTTTTTAAGGTCGATAACTCTTGCGACCTCAACCTCTCGTTTTAAATTCATATTATATTCAAGATTGTGAATTGCCTTATCAAGTCCATCGCCCTTAACTAGAAATTCTTCGCAGGCAGGGTCATTTGCACCAGGCACGGAGCATTTTTTTTCTAAGTCTTGTAAATTATTTTGCTCCTGCGTGATAAGCATATCGGCTGAAGTCATATTGGAAATGTCATCAAGTGACTCTTCATCTTTTCCTTTACCGCGCTCATACATTTTCGGATTTGTAACCATTTCTAGGGCAAGATCACTCTTTCCTGGTCCCATTTCCTCAAATTGTTTGGCAACTAGATCAGATTTCTTTAGCGCCGATTTTATAGACTCAAGCCGACCCATTGTGAGGCAAGCATTAGCGCCTTTACTTATATTCGTGGATGAATTTTTAGCTCTACTTTGAGTGTCTGCGGTAATTGGATCATTAATATTTGCTGGAGTTTGGTTTGTATTATTTTTAAAAACATCACATAACTGTTTTATCGAGGACTGACAAAATTTCAAAAAATCTTGATGGGTCTGAGTACTAATTTGGGAAGCCGTGATCCCCTTTAAAATCGAGTCGTAGACTTCTTTCTTGTCGTTGATATCTTTAACTTGAGCAACATTAATAAAACGTGAACTACCAGTGTCGCTTATATTAGAAATGTTAGCTATTTTCTTGGTTGCATCATTAGGGTCTGATTTAAAATTAAGACTATTCTTCCAGTAGTCTTGAAAATTTTCATTATCTTTTGTTTTTCCGGCTATCTCTAAATCCTCATAACAAAACCGAGAAACCTCAAACAAGGCACTTTTAACCAATTGGTTTTTGTATAAATCTAGAAAGACTTTTTGATCGACTATTTTTTGATTTTCCCACTTAAGTGAAGCCAAAATTTTTTTGGGATTTTTTTCGTCAGGATCAACGCCAGTAAGAGATTTTGTAATTTTTTTTGATAGGTATTCAGTTATATCAGCTGAGGTTTTACTTTTAATGAGACCATAACTTTCCAGGTTGAGATTGTCCGCCATCTTTTTTAATGCATCTGCCCCTTGATTGGTTAATTTCTTTTGAAAACAATCAGTCGCATCTTTTAGCTTTTTACTCTTTTCCTGTTCACCATCTTTTGTTTCAAATTTATAATCTTTTTTACAGTCATTAAATTCTGGTGTCTGGTCTAGCATCTTCTCAACTTCTGCATCCTTAATGAAGCTTAGGTGTTTTTTACTAATTTCTTCATCAGTAATTTCCTGGGCGAAAGCAGAGAAGGTGAGAATTAAAATAGTAAATGAGATAATCTTCATATACTTATTTTATCGGAAGAATAGGGCAGAGAGCTTAAGGCGAAGAATGAATATGAGATAAGGATTTTAATCCTATTTATTTCAGATACTTATCCTTACATTGCATCCCTTGATATACCAAAGAGAGCTTTCATTTCTCCCAATAATTTGTGGCTTTTTCCAAGGTAATGCCACTGCCGGACAAATCCAATCCCCATGGCCACAAAAAAACCGTAGGCGACTCCAGAGTGAACCACCTTTCTCACCATACCTGTATCGTGGGCCCCACCTAGTAAAAAGGCTATAGTGCCTAGGATGAGCATGAGCATTGTCCAAGGGATCGTTTGGCGTTTGGAAAGCTGTGATTCGTGAACATAGCGGGCCACTTTTTTCTTGTAAGGCTCTAGATCATCTGGAATAGCTTCAAAAAGTTCGTTGAGATTGCCCTGGCTATTGAGGGCATTCCAAACATTTTCAACTAGTCTGGCGACTCCGATAAAATAAAACATCACAAAAGCTTGAATGAAAATCGTAAACATAAATGTTGGAATGGCCAATTGAATGTGCCCATAACTTAATGAAATCCAGCCTAGAGCAACCCCAGCGGTCAAAGAAATTCCGGCCAGCATGATGATCAATAAAAATCTTAGGAGATACGCCATAAGCACTTCCAATTTAGGGGTCAATTTGCTACTTTCCAAAGAGTATTTACCCTCTTTTTTACCATAAGGAAATCAAATGTCCGCACAAAATCAGGACACTCCATCACCGTCAAAAAAAATTCTTGAAAGTTCTCCTTTATCTGGAATAGCTGTGCCTATAGCGATCGTTTTAGTTGGAGGAATGATCATTTTCGGAGTCACGAAAATGCTATCTTCTGGCAAAGATCACAAAGATCTTATTGAAGAAATGAATTCAAAAACATTTGGAAATCGTTGGGTCGCTGCCTATGAACTTTCAAAATTTTTAGCAGCCTCTAAAATTCCAAAAGAAGATATGCCATGGGTTATCGAGAATTTGTCTCGAGTTTACTTTGAATCTGTTGATGCCCGAACCAGAAATTTTGTGGTTCTGGCCTTAGGGAGTTTAAAAAATCCATTGGCCCTTAGCCTCCTAAATAAAGCCCTTGATGACCAAGACCCTCAAGTAAAATTTAATGCAGTTGTTTCTTTGGGAAATATGCCTGCAGTGCAAGAAATTCAATGGGAGAAAATTGAAGCAATGCTTCAACAGGATCAAGATCCTGGCCTTAAACAAGTTGCATTGTTTGCTCTTGCGTCACATAAACATCCAAAAGCCGAAAACTTTGCGCTTGGTTTTTTAACATCTCAAGATAAAACATTGAGGTATGCTGCGTCAAATATCTTGATTTATTATAAAAATTCACAAGCTGTTCCAGTTATTCAAGAAGTTGCTGCGCTTCGCTATGATGATCGCTCTCCCGACTCTTTAAATGGTGCCCAGGTGGAAGGACTGAAAATGAATCTTCTGGAAAATATCGAGAAATCAAGATGGCCAGAAATGTTAGGCCTTTTAGAAAAATTACAAAATGATGATCCGAATATCCGCATTCAAACAAAAGCAAAACAAGTGCTAAAACTATTGAAAAATTAGAAGTTTACACCCATAATGGGGGCTAAACCTTAAGCCTAGTTTAGAACCCCAAATTTTTTGGTCTAGACATATATTTTGGAGATCTCTCATGAGTGAAGAGACAAAAACCAGTTTAAATCGACGCGAGTTTTTTTCATTTCTAGCTGTTGGTTGGATTACTTTCGGTGCTGCAACTGCTGGAATGGCCAGTCTCATTTTTAGATTCCTTTATCCAAACGTTGTTTTTGAACCAGCAATGGATTTTGTAGCTGGTTTTCCTGACGATTATCCTGAAGGCGTGGATGAGAGATGGAAAAATGGATTTGGTGTTTGGATTTACAAGAAAGACGGAAAATTAGTGGCTATGTCCAACATCTGTACTCACTTGGGATGTATTCCAACTTGGTTGCCAGCAGAATCAAAGTTTAAGTGCCCTTGTCATGGATCTGGTTACTATCCAAATGGAATAAATTTTGAAGGTCCAGCTCCTAGACCATTGGAGCGTTTCAAGATTTATAGAAACACTGAAGGTAAGATTATTGTCGATAAAACCAAAGTTTTCCGTTACGAAAAAGGTGAATGGACAGCTGATGGTGCGTTTATAGAAGTTTAATTTCCAGAGGAAAGACATATGTCAGAAGGTTTTGCTAAAAAAGTTGCTAATACCCAAGTTTGGAAGGCTATTTTCCGTCATGGACCTCCTAATAATGCTCGTAACCGTGCTGCTGTAGTGGCCGGAAACGTATTTCTTCACCTTCACCCAATCAAATTAAAAAAGTCTGGGGTTCAGCTTGGTTACACATGGTGTATGGGTGGACTCACATTTTTTGTATTCCTGGCCCTCACAGTTACTGGCGTTCTTTTAATGTTCTATTATCGCCCAACTGCTGAGTACGCATTCACAGATATTATTGGTTTAAGAGAGCACGTTCCTTTGGGAATTATGCGAGAGCTTCACCGCTGGGGAGCTCACTTAATGGTTATTACAGTTTGGATTCACATGTTCCGTGTATTCATGACTGGATCTTATAAGCCACCTCGTGAATTTAACTGGGGAGTAGGCGTTGTTCTTCTTATCCTTACAATGTTGCTTTCGTTCACTGGATACTTACTCCCTTGGGATCAGCTTGCTATTTGGGCGATTACGGTGGGTTCTAACATGGCCAAAGCTACTCCATTTGCTGGTCATGGAGGTCCCGGAGCTGCACTTGCGAAGATTGGTGATTTCGTGATGGTGTCTGATAAAAACGACGTTCGTTTCCAACTCTTAGGTGGACGTTTTGTAGGTGAGGCAGCCTTGCTTCGATTCTACATTCTTCACTGCGTGTTCATTCCACTTGTTGTAGCAGTTCTGATTGCTGTTCACTTTTGGCGAGTACGTAAAGATGGCGGAATTTCGGCTCCACTTTAAGGAAGGAATGGAAATAATATGATTAAAGAAGCAATAAATTACCTATCCGACCCTCTCTATTCCTTTACTGGATTAATGATTCTTTTTTATCTTTCTCTAAAGAGAATTGATATCGTAGGAACTAAGAAGTTTGGTATTGGATTACTTGTTTTTACGCTTGTAACTTTCGGATGGATGGTAGCGGATCCTATCTTCTTCTCGATTATCTCGCTCCCAGATAACATTCCTATTATCATTCTAAATGCACTCGTTTTTTGGTCAACTTGGTTTGCTCTTTATAAAGGTCACCAAAACGATTTAAGAATTGAAGCTGGTGGAAGTCCTCTTGAAGGAACTCCTGAAAATAGAGAAAAAGTTTGGGCATGGCCTAACCTTGTTTATACCGAGTTATTTTGTGGAATTATTTGTACTGTTTTTTTGATTGTCTGGGCGATCTTTTTCAAAGCTCCACTAGAAGAGCCTGCAAACCCGACATGGGCACCAAACCCTGCTAAAGCTCCATGGTACTTTTTGGGTCTTCAAGAAATGCTTGTTTATTTCGATCCATGGATGGCCGGGGTTGTTTTACCTGGAATTATTATTGTGGGTCTTATTGCAATTCCATTTATTGATATTAATCCGAAAGGAAATGGTTACTTTACTTTCAAAGAAAGAAAATTTGCCATTACAAGTTTTCTCTTTGGATGGTTGATCCTTTGGGTATACCTCATTCAAGTAGGGACCTTCCTCCGTGGTCCAAACTGGACTTTCTATGGTCCTTTTGAGTTTTGGGATTTCCATAAAGTTGTTGCAGAAAATAACATCAATTTATCTGAAATCTTCTGGATTAAGCTTTTCAATACTGGTCTCCCTAAAAATATTTTTGTCAGAGAAATTTTTGGAATCATTGCAACTCTTGCTTATCTCGTAGGTTTTATTCCTCTTATTAATAAGAAATGGGGGAAGAGTTACTTAGAGAGAATGGGAACGATTCGTTACTACTTAATGATTTTTCTGGTTCTAAGTATGATGAGTTTGCCAATTAAAATGTATTTGCGCTGGTTTATTAATTTAAAGTACATCATCGCAATGCCTGAATTTGAATTTAACCTCTAATCGTTTTTTTATAAGGTAATAAAATGAAACGTGAACCTGGAATGGCCTACGACACCAAAGTTCTTAATAAGATTTTTGCTGTCCTATCCGTCTCTTTCTTGCTTGTGACCATTTGGATGGTTTTTGATGACTACATCCGCCCATGGAAAGCTGTTCAAGTCAAAGCTTTGGATATTGAGAAACAAAAGATTCAAGAAAAAATCAAAGAAATCGATGGATCTGTAGACGGGAAGAAACTCAAAGAGGCTAAAGCTAAAATCGAGACTGCTGAGAAAGCGCTTAAATCTCAACAGGCAAAATTAGATAAGGCCAATGATAAAGTTGCTGAGGTTCAACGCAAAATCTACGTCCAAAACATGACGAATGGTATTAACGGCTCCCAAGCTGCTGCTTACCAGTTCAAGTATGAGCATGCGATGATAGAGAAACATTTGGATCATGCTAAAGAAATAAAAGTTAAATTTGATGACTATAAGTCTAAAGAAGTCGCGGGAAAGGATGCTCTCAAAGGTTTGTTGGCCGAAGAACTTGCAGCTCAAGCCGAAGTTAAGGCTATTCTGACTGACAAAACAGCTTCCGAAAAAGAATTGAAAGATTTAATGGCCGATAAAGAGCGCATGCTTCAGGCCATGGCAACTGTAGATAAAAATCCAATCTGGGCATTAAGAAATGCTCCTTTCATTGATTATTTAGATCCTACTATTAAGATCCGTCAGTACGTGATTGAAAATGCAACGAATGATTTTTACTTCCAGCAGGTTCCTAAAATTGATCGATGTACGACTTGTCACGTTTTTGCTGACAAACCTGGGTATGAGGATCAACCAAATCCTTATAAAACTCACCCGAAGTTAGATACTCTTGCCGTGGGTGTGAACTCAGCTCACCCAATAAAAGATTTTGGTTGTACATCATGCCACGGTGGTGTTGGTGACCGTGTGAATGATTTCAATGCTCCTGCACATATCCCGCAAAATGCTGAACAGGCTGCTGAGTGGAAAGAGAAATACCACTGGCATGAGCCACATAAGATTCCTCAACCAATGCTTCCGCTTCAGTATGCAGAGGGCATGTGTATGAAGTGTCACCAAGGGGTTGATCGTATCCCTATGGCGGACAAGCTTAATCATGGTCGTCAGACAATTGAGCAATATGGCTGTTACGGATGTCACAAAATTGAGGGCTGGCAGCACCATAAAAAACCAGGTCCTTCTCTTCAGAAAATTACTGGTAAAGTATCTAAAGAGTTCATCAAAAATTGGATTTGGTCTCCTAAAGCTTTCAATCCAAAATCTAAGATGCCTTCATATTTTAATCAGGCCAATAACTCAGCTCCTGAGTTTAAGAAGAAAAATATGACTGAAGTGAATGCGATGGCTGAATATATCTATCGCACATCTAGAGAATATAAACCTTTCCAGAAGTACACCGGTGGAAGTCCAGAAGCTGGTAAGGGACTCATCGAGACAGTTGGCTGTGTAGGCTGTCACATGGTGGAAGGTATTGATGATAAATGGAATAACCTCAATCAGAAACGAGGAACTTATTTAACTGGAACTGGCTCAAAGGTTGATCCAGATTGGCTAGTCTCTTGGTTAAAGAAACCTTCACATTACCAAGAAGACACTATTATGCCTTCTTTCCGTTTATCGGATAAAGAAGCCAATGATATTGCTGCTTATCTCTTGAATTTAAAAAACCCTCAGTTCGCTGGACTAGAATTCCCTGAATTGGATAAAAAAATTAGAGATGAAATCCTTGTATCGGATTACTTCTCTGCTTTTGAAACAGTTGATGCTGCTAAGAAGAAGTTAGAGAAGATGTCTGATGATGAGAGAACGATGGAGCTAGCGAAGCGCTCAATAAGTAAATACGGTTGTTACTCTTGTCACAATATTAATGGATTCGAGGGGGATCTTCCTCAAATTGGCCCAGAACTAACTAAAGAAGGATCTAAGCCTGTTGAGCAGTTTGGATTTGGCCAGCAAAAGCAAGTTCCTCATACTCGCCAAGGTTGGTTAACTCAACATCTGAAGCAACCTAGTATTTGGGATATTGGAGTTCCAAAACCATTTAAAGACCTGAACAAAATGCCGAATTTTTATCTTAATGATAAAGAAATCGAGTCTATTGTTCTTGTTCTTATGGGCCAAGTGAGTGACAAGGTTCCTCTTTCTGGCCAAAAAATCCTTAATGCCAACGAAAAATTCTATGAAGAAGGCATGAAAGTGGCCAATCATTACAACTGTTATGGTTGTCACAAGATAGATGGTATTGGTGGCAAACTTTCAGAAGGTTTTGAAGACCAAAACTATGGTCCACCATACCTTTCAAAAGAAGGATGGAGAGTTAAAACTGATTGGCTCTATGACTTCTTAAAAAATGTTCATCCAATCCGTACGTATGTGAACGTGAGAATGCCATCGTTTAATTTCACGACAGAAGAGTTGAATAAACTTGTAAATGGATTTACCGCTGGAGCTGCCCAGAATACATTTGATGCGCCAGTAAAAGTTGAATGGGAACCAGGTGAAAAAGAAGCAGCTCAAAAGATCTGGAATGATCTCGCTTGTACTTCTTGTCACTCTCTAGGGTTCACGAACGATGCTCCTCAAGCACCAAACTTACACTATGCTAAGAAGAGATTACGTGACTCTTGGATGGAAGCTTGGATTGCTAATCCTCAATCATTTTTACCTTACACGAGCATGCCTGCATTTTGGGATGATGGAAGTGGTAAATTAATCCCTGCAGTTGAAGGTGTTCTTGATAATGATCCGAAAAGGCAAATCAGGGCCGTTCGAAAACTTGTTCAAGAATTTGGGTATGACACAAGTCCCAAACCATTTCCTCTGAATAATTAATCCAATAAAAAAGGGTCCTTAGGGGCCCTTTTTTATTTCCTGAAAAACTTAAAAAAATATCAAAATATTTTTTTCCCCCCATTGACATAAGATAGGTGCATCCACTAAATTGGCAACTCGCGATTTTATGAGTGGGGGTGTAGCTCAGTTGGGAGAGCGCCAGCTTTGCAAGCTGGATGTCGCAAGTTCGATCCTTGTCATCTCCACCAACTCTTAAAATTAAATGTGAAAGATTTTTTAAAAAAATATCTTGATCATGTGAAATACGAGTGATAAAACGCTAAGCTCTTTGACAACTGAATAACGATTAAAAGTTTTGAAACCTTCGGGTTTCAAGATGAGATGAGAATGGAACCCGTTCAATTGCCTAGTCTTCCGTAAGTTTTAGTACTTCGGTACAGGAAGACGGCATAGAGACGTAAGT
>JAIYBW010000008.1 GCA_027488375.1 Pseudomonadota bacterium | reverse complement strand
CTCTTGGTGGCGATGATCTCGCTCTTGGTGGCGATGATCTCGCTCTTGGTGGCGATGATCTCGCTCTTGGTGGCGATGAGCTCGCTCTTGCTAGCGACGATCTAAGTTTTGAACATGATGAATTAGCAGTCAGTGAAAGTCCATCGAAAGAAATTGAAGAGGATGGTTTATCTCTTGAGTCGGAATTTTCAAATGATTTAGACACACCTCTCGTGTCTGATGATTTAAATCTTGATAGCCTGAATTTTAGTGCTGATGAGCCAGAAATTAAGGAAGAGAAGACAAAGAAAAAAGTCAAAGAAGTTAAGGAAGCTAAAGAACCTAAAGAACCAACTCCAATCGCTTCAGAACGAGAAACGACAATCGTCCAAACGAGTGCACCTTATCAAGGAAACATTGGAAGAGATTTAAATGATATAAAAGTTGCTTACTCTGCGGAAATGGAAAGGATGCAGGCCACCTTATCAAACCTGAGGACCGATAGAGAAGAATTACTCAGTAAAATTGATAAGCTTGAAGAAGATAAACTATCTCAAAATAGACATGTTCTTAATTTGAGGGCCGAACTTGATGAGAAGAAGATTGAGCTCTCTATTATTCGTAAAAAACTAAACGACGAGATCAATGAGTTAAAGGATCGTTTAAAAGTTTATGATGAAAAGAAATTAATTATTGAAGAGAAAAATAAAATTCTCATGTCTGAGATGGAAAAAGTCGCACAGAAGAATAAGATTGATCTTAAAAGAGTCCAGATGAGAGAAAGAGAGCTTGAGCAAAGACTTGAACTTCTGAAAGCTGATTCTGAAACACAGATCCGTCATAGAGATCTCAAAATCCTTGAATTAAAAAGAAAAATTGATTCTATGGAATTTGATATGGAATCTATTACGGTTCAAGAGAAACGATCTGTTGAAAGTCGATTTGAACTTGAAGATAAACTCGATAAGGCTATTAAAACGTTGCGAAGTGCTATCTCGACACTAGAGGAAGAGTCAGATAAAACGAGCGCTATTGAAGCCTTGAAAAAAAATATCGATATGTAGTGATAAATGAATAAAAAAAGTCAAGGTCTTGAAATCCTCCTTGTTGGTCTTGATACTTTCAGTATTGAAACCATTAGAACGTTTCTTCAAGAAATTGGTCCCACATTTAGACTTACTTTCTTGAATGACATTACGGAAATAAAGGGGATTGAGAAAAATAAAATTGATGCAGTCTTTTTTTATTCAAATCGCCAATCTCAAAAAACCATTCAAGAGATAAGAAAAATTTCGATAGAATGTCCTCAATCGGCGATTATCCTCCTATCATCAAGAATAGATTATCATGGACTCGTTGGGTCTTTCAGGGCGGGTCTTTTTGATTTTTTATCTCTTCCTATAGAGGAAGTTGAACTTCGGACAATTATTTACAGACTGCAACTTCATGAAGTTATTCAAGGTGGCCAGTGGAATCCAGAAAGGGCGGTCTTGCACCTTTTTTCAAGACCTGAAAGCTTCTCATCAATAGAGGATATTTCAGTCACTCTGAATCAATATCTGAATCTTTTTTTTAATCTAGAAAAACATATTCTTTACTCATCAGAATTTGAAATGATGGGAGATTTTAGAACTAAATTTAAATTCACTCCTCACCAAGAAAAAAGAATTAAACGTTTCTTAAAAGATCCTCTTGGTCTTTTCTTTGGATTGCGTTTTATCAAAAATGAATTTCATTTTTTGATCAAAACGGGCGACGAGAAATTTTCATATGTCGTTGCTAATAATCTGTCTGATTTTGAAACTCATGACATATTAAGTGATTATCTCAATAATGTGTTAAAGACATCACTTTCTATTTTGTCTGACTCAAAAAAAAGAGAACAGACTCGTTTGCTTTCTTTAACTGATGAAGTGACAGGTCTATTTAACCAAAGAAAACTTCTTGAGGATCTCGATTTTCATATTTCAAAATATCAGACCCAAAAAGATCATTTTACCCTTCTTTTTATCGATATTGATTATTTTAAAAATGTGAACGATCAGTATGGTCATGTTGTTGGAAGCCAATTACTTATAGATATGGCGCAAGTCCTAAAAAAACAGCTCCGCTCTCATGACCTTGTTTACCGATACGGAGGAGATGAGTTTATTGTTCTTCTTCCAAAATCAAATCTTACAGAATCAAAAAATATTGCCATGAGAATTTCAGAAGCCGTAAAGGGAGCTGATTTTACAATTGAAGGCACAATCCCTTATAAGCTGTCTTTGTCTATTGGTATTGCAGAGTTTCCTCATGATGGTCAGAATGCGAAGTCCATGATCGAGTTTGCGGATAAGATGATGTATTTATCTAAAAAATCGGGAAGAGGAAAAGTCTTTCATATTTCTGAAGTCGTTGCCTAAAAAAAGGCCCGGTTGCCCGGGCCCATAAAACTATTTTTTTGAAACTTTTTTTGTCGCTTTTTTAACTGCTGCAACTTTCTTATTCACTTTTTTTTTCGTCGCTTTGGCGGCAGGAGCAGCTGCTTTAGCAGCAGGCTTTTTCTCTGCTTTTTTGACAAGCTTATCAAACTTGTTCTGGAGTGCTGAAATTTCTTTCTTATGGTTATCGTAAAATTTCTTAGCTTTCTTCTCGAGAACAGATTTTTCTTTTTGAAATTTTGATTTTAAATTACCAAGATCTTTATCAACGAGTTTGTTGAAATCTTTTTGAGCGTCTTTCACCATAGTATTAAGACTTTCTTTGAGCTCATTCACATTGACATCAGCAATGAATGTTTCAACATTCTTTTTGATCTCATTGATTTTGCCCATTACTTTTTCTTTCTGACCTTGTGGTTGTTGCTCACTCATGATTCCTCCCTCTAAAAATCAAGTTGATATTTATAGCTTTTACTTATCGGCACTCTGTAACCGAAGCCAAAGCTTTTTGCCTTCACTTTTAAGATCGGGCAAAACTGAGCTCTTTTATACTCCGATTTTGAGTAGAGCTCCAGAACTTTTCTAATGTCTTTTTCGGGGAGACCTAATTCCATCAGCTCATTGGCACCAAGCCGGTAACTTAAGACTCCCTCAAGGATGGTATCCAGGATGGAGTAAGGGGGGAGAGAGTCTTGATCAAGTTGATTATCTCGAAGTTCTGCAGAGGGGCCTCGGTCGATAATTTCTTGGGGAATTGGAGAATTGAAATGCCTATTAATGAACTCCGCGAGCTGGTAAACCTCTGTTTTATAAAGATCTCCAAGGAGCGAGAGTGCACCCACTGAATCACCATATTGAGTCGAGTAACCAACGGCAAGCTCAGATTTATTTGACGTATTGATGACCATCGCCCCTGTTTGATTTGAGCGAGTATAGAGCAATGTTCCTCTTAAGCGGCTTTGGATATTCTCATCCGTTAGGCCTGTAAAACTTTCAGAGAAGTTTTGAGTGAAGGCATTCTTAACGGTTGAATGGAGAAATTTTATGGGGAAATAGGATAAGGGAATCTGCAAGCGGCGGCACATTTCTTCACACAGCTCTGTGCTTAAGCTCGCCGAGTGAATGCTTGGCATATAAATCGCTTCAACCTTTTGATCGTCCTTTAGGCATAGTTTGGTAATGGCCAAAACTAAGGCTGAATCCATTCCCCCAGAAAGGGCGATAAGAAATTTTTTAAAACCACTTTTCTTGGCATATTCTTGCAATCCAAATTGTAAGGCTTTTAGGACCTCGAGGCATTCTTCATCAGACCAAGATCTAAGAACGGCCGGTCTCGTAAGACTATTAATTCTGGGTGAGAACAGACCCTCCCAGGTATTCTCTTTTTTTTCATAAACGGTTGATGCACTTGAAGATTGAAATTGGGGAATTTCAAAACTCGCGTGATCGGCCTGGAATGATTTAAGTTCTAGTTCAATGTTTCTACCGTTGAGGACAAAACTTGTACCATCAAAGAGGATTTCATCCTCTCCGCCAACTCGATTGACATAGATAAATGGTGACTGAAACATGTCCGAAATGGAGCGTGCCCTATCAAGTCGCTTAGCTTTTTTTGAAGCTTCAAAAGGAGAGGCACTAAGATTAATAATAGCACTTATCTTTAATTTTTTTTCTTGAGCTTCCTGTAACATGAGTTGGCAGGGGTCAATTTCATGAAAGCTAGAAGCCCACATATCTTCACAAATCTGAAGTCCAAACACTTCTTGGTTGAATTCATAGAAGCAATTCGTTTTCCCCGCAGAAAAGTATTTTTGTTCATCAAAAATATCGTAATTAGGAAGTAATCTTTTAGCGTAAAGAACTTTAAGGCCTGATCCTGGAGAAAGTTCGAGAATCACATTATGAATTTTGCGAGGAATCCCATCATCCTCTAAATCGTATTGAAGTCCCCCTAAGAGGGCCTTCCATTGACCCTTTTGATTTTTGGCCCATTTATCAATTTTAATTTCCCATTTTTGATAGGCTTCAATAAAAGGTCGCTGAAGAACCAGGTCTTGCAAGGGGTAGCCTGAGAGGTAGAGCTCTGGAAATAAATGAAGTCCATCCTGCTCTAAAACAGTGGTAAGAGTCTCAAAAATGGACTTAAAGTCCGCAATAGTATGATGAGTTTGGTGAAGGTGTATCAATGTTTTCATATAAACAGTCCCATTTGCTTGACACTCTGCTTTAAAAAAGGGTAATACGGCCATATAAACTATAGCCTAAAAAAGCCTATCTTGAGAGAGAATATGCAAAACTCAATGACATCTCGTGTTCTTGTTATTGGTGCTGGTCTGGCCGGATCAGAAGCCGCCATGTTTTTGGCCCGTCATAACATACCTGTTGTGTTGGTTGAAAGTAAGTCACTCAAACTTAACCCGGCCCAAAAAATTAAAAATTATGCTGAACTCGTTTGCACGAATTCTCTTAAATCTTTAGACCCAAATTCGGCCCATGGATTATTAAAAAATGAAATGAAGTCGATGGGATCTTTCATCATTGAAAAGGCGATGGAGCATGCAGTTCCGGCCGGAGATGCTCTGGCCGTTGATCGTGAACTGTTCTCTCAAGCTGTCACAGAGGGAATAAAATCTCATCCTTTGATTAGAGTTGTTGAGGCTGAGGCATCTAATCCAATCGAGTTAAAAAAAGAATTTGAGTGTGACTATGTGATTGTGGCGACGGGCCCACTCACCACAAAATCATTAGAGGACTGGATTTTAAAAGAAGTTTCCGGAGACGATTTTTATTTTTATGATGCTATTGCTCCAGTGGTCGATGCCGATAGTTTAGATCTTTCAAAAATGTATTTTAAAGATCGGCACAAAGATATTGAAGAAGGTGGAGATTATCTCAATGCCCCAATGACAAAAGATGAGTACTACGCATTTGTTGAGGAGCTGGCCAAAGCAGAGAAAGTGGCCCCTAAAGAGTTTGAAGATTGGAAATTTTTTGAATCCTGCCTCCCGATAGACTTGATGGCCGAAAGAGGGAAGGACACTGCCCGTTTTTCATGTATGAAGCCTGTAGGACTAGAACCAGATATCAATGGAAAATGGCCTTACGCTGTCGTTCAGCTCAGAAAAGAGAATTTATTAGGGTCAGCTTATAACCTCGTCGGTTTTCAAACTCGACTGACTTATAAAGAACAGGTGCGTGTATTCCGAATGATTCCTGGTTTTCAGGACGCAAGCTTTATCCATCTAGGTTCATGCCACCGAAATTCATTTTTAAATGCCAGAAAGTTGCTTGATTTTGACCTTAAGAGCAAGAAATACTCTGACCTCTACTTTGCAGGCCAGATCACAGGAGTTGAAGGTTATACCGAGTCAGCATCCATGGGTCTCTATGTCGCCTTTCAAGTGTTGCGACGAATAAATGGGTTGGAACCCATTTCATTCCCAGTTGAGACGGCGATGGGGGCCTTGGTTAATTATATTATGACCATAGAAAAACCATGCCCTTCAAATATTAATTTTGGTCTTTTGCCAACAATTGAGCTGACGAAAGATCAAATGAAGAAGGATCGTAAGAAAATAAAAAAAGACCTCGTCGCAAGACGTGCACAAGATGTTTTTCAAAGCTTTTATTCCAAGTTAGACTAAGCTAGATTTAATAAAGAGGAATTTCTTGTGGCAGGCACCTTTCTAGTTATCCTGGCGTGCTTATTTTGGGGAATGGATACACTTATCCGTTACCCTCTCGTTGAGCGTGGTATTCACCCTATAACAATTGTTTTTTATGAGCATATAGTGCTTGTTGCTATTTTCTCTTTAGGTGTGATCGGATCATTGAAGAGAATTGGCGAACTTAAGATTGCAGATGTTTTTAGCTTTCTCATTGTAGGAGGACTTGGTTCAGCGGTGGCAACAGTGGCTTTTACTGAGGCTTTTCAGACTCTTAATCCTACTTTAGTTATTTTGCTCCAAAAATTTCAGCCCGTCGTCGCCATTTTGTTATCCTCGCTCATTCTAAAAGAAGAAATTCAAAAACCTTTTATCTTTTGGGCCATGTTTTGTCTTATTGGTGGATTATTGATTAGTTCTCCCGATATTGTCCGGTTTTATCATTTATTAAAGTCTGATCTTTCGCTTGTGACTTCAGATCAGGCCCTTAAGGGGTATGGGTTAGTGGGGATTTCTATCCTGGGTTGGGGTTCTTCGACTGTTTTTGGGAAGCGACTCACGACTGTTGGATTTGACACCAAGTCTATTATGGCCGGCCGATTCTTATGTGGCCTTGTCGCTCTTATGCCTTTCGTGAAATGGGATCAATCACTTATTCTTCCTGAGGGAGAAGATTATTTACGAATTTTAATCATGGTGCTCATTTCTGGAGCAATAGCCATGTGGTTTTACTACCAGGGACTTAAACGACTTTCGGCCAAAACAACGGCGATTGCAGAGATGTTTTTTCCTTTCTTTGCAGTCATGGTGAATTGGTTCTTCCTAGGCAAGCAGTTGACTGATCTTCAGCTCCTAGGGGGCGTTATTTTAATTTTAGGTTCACTTGTTATTCAACTAAAGAAGTTTTAATGAAAGTTGCCTTATGTATTGATTCATTACTTTTTAGAGATGACTCGACTTTTTTGTTTGAGCTTATCCTGAATCTATTCCCAAATTCAGAAATTTACACCATCGCTCATAAGCGAGGCGGGATTTTGGGGCAAGTTGAAACTCGTCCCATTGTTTCTAGTTTTCTCTCTCATAAAGTGGGGAAATCTGATGTTTTGAAAAAAAACTTTTGGATTTTACCATCGGCGGTGAAAGGAATTCCGTTTCACCCGAGTATTGAAAAGGTGATTGTTATTAGTCTGGGATATATCCACGGATTAAATTTCCCTAAGCACGTTCAGAGTTATCTCTATCTTGTTGATTGGAATCTTGTTGATCAGAAATCTTTAGGTTGGCAAAAACTTTTCACTCCTTATGTTAATGAATGGAGAGAAAAGGCATTTACTCATTTTAAAAAAATTTCCGTAAGTTCTGAATTCCTTAAAGAAAAAATGCATCTTCCGAATGCTGAAGTGATTCGACCTACTTTTAGAACTGAAGAGTATCCTTTTGTAAAAGACGAAGATCATGATTTTATGTTTGATCATCATCTGCTCTATACTCACGGCCTTAAATTGGAAGAATTTAAAGCACTGGCTTCAGTCCTTCTTTCTCAAGGTGAAGTGGTGAGGGTGATGGGGCCTTTTGAGCAATGGCCTAATATTAAAAAAGATTTTCCTCAAATTGATTTTGTAGGGGATCATTGTGAAGCGACGGCGGCCCTTTATTCCCATAAGGCGAAAGCCATTTGGGATTTCTCTCAACATTATTTCCCTGCTAAAGCCTTTGGAAGTTTTTGTACGGGGCGTCCGGCGGTTGTGAGAGATAATAAAATAAATAGAGAGTATTTAAGTTCTGGGACATATTTTTTAAACTCTTTTGAAAAACAACATTTAATTGAACTATGCCAAGAGATTGAAGGAAGTTTCCTATCACACGATCGACGGGTCCTTAGAAGACAAGGTCTACGCTGGAATGAAAGGCTTTTTAAATCTCGAATGGCAAAATTTTTGGATAAAAACGAATGATTACGATTGGACTATCACAACACGAAATAAAACTTATTACTCAAATTTTAGATGCACATTCAGCGACCTATCATGTTGATGCGGCCGGTGGATCTGCAGATGAAGTTAAAGTAAGGGCCGGTCGAGGGGATACGTCTTTTTATCAAATTGAAATTCCTAGTTCTGAGTTTGAAAAACTTCCGATTTCGGCCAAGCAAAAATTAGAAGCCCTGGGGATATATCCAGAAATGGAAATGCCAGACTTTACTGAAGCTGAATCCGTTCATTATAAGCCGAGTGATGCCACTCAGGTGCGCAATAAATTTAAAAAGCTAGAAAAGGTTTTAATGCTCGCGATAATGATTTTGATGGTCTTAGGTTTTATTTACCAATCAAGCTTCTAAGTTAATCCAGATTTTCTAAAATTTCTTCGATCTTTTGAACTGTTTTTGAAATGAGTTCTTCAGTTGAGTCCCCTTGACTCCTAAGCAGGATCGTTGCGGCAGAGTGATTATGGCCACCACCACCAAGTGCTTGGGCGACGAGTCCAACATCAATATCTCCAGAAGAGCGAAGACTCATTTTAACCTGGTCACCATCATCTCGAAACATGATAGCTATTTTGATGTTATTGAGAACGAGTAAATGATTAATGAAAGCGTGAGTATCCTCTACATCGGATTTGAATTGATCAATGTCATCTTTTTTTAGCAGCATCCAGGCAATCGTCTCAGACTTATTAGTCGCTGCAGATTTCAGAATCTTTGAAAGAAGATGCATGTGGATAATTTTTTTTGTTCCGTAGATCCCATTATAGGCTTCAGGAGGATTAATTCCTGTGGCCATCAACTTCGCAATTAAGTGATGAGTGGCAGCAGAAACTGTGGGATAGCGAAATGAGCTCGTATCAATAATGATGGCCGTATAAATGGGAAGGGCCATTTTTTTTGTAAAAGGCACCCCCAGGTATTCAATCATTTCCCCAATAAGTTGACCTGTTGCTGCAGCCGCTACATCAATACAGTGAGTGGATAAATCACGCCCGCGACAAGGGTGATGATCAATAAAAAGAATAGGGGTTGCTTCGTTGAGAGAAGCAGCCAAATGCTGACCGATCCTTGCCTTGGTATTTGTATCGACGACAATAATGAGGTCTGGTTTAAAATGCGGGTGATTAGAATGAAAATTATTTAACCCTGAAACTGTTTTGTCAGGGTCAAGATACTGATACCGCTCAAGTAAGGGTTCTTCATTAACACAATAGGATTCTTTCCCAAGTTCCCGAAGGGCAAGGCAGAGGGAAATTTCACTCCCAATACCATCTGCATCAGGAAATTCATGAGTGGTGATAAGAATCTTATCTGCGGCTTGTATTCTTGACTTAAAAGTATCTAAAATAGTCATATTGTTAATGAGCTTCTCGGCACTTAATTGGGGAACTAGAGAATTCATTTTATATTAATCTGATTTGGATCATTTATGGACAAAATATTGTTAGTTGACGGAGTTACTAGAGAATATCCTGGGAGAGTAGCGGTTTCAAACGTGAGCTTTTCCGTGGAATCCGGTTCGATCCATGGGTTCTTGGGGCCCAATGGGGCCGGGAAATCAACCACCATGAAAATGATTGCGGGCCTTTTGCCCGTATCTTCCGGAACTATCAGCTTATTCGGGCAGAAGGTGACTCCAGAGGGCCAGGAACTTAAAAATAAAATTGGGTTACTTCCAGAAAATGCACCTTTGTATTTAGATATGAAGGTTGAAAAATTCCTCCAATTTATTGCCAAACTTCACGGAGTAAAAAATATTCGAGAGCAAGTTGATCATGTGATGGAAGAGCTTAAGCTCACTGAAGTCAAAGGAAGATTGATTGGAAATCTTTCTAAAGGTTTTAAACAAAGAGTAGGACTTGCTCAGGCCCTTGTTTATGATGCTCCATTTTTAATTTTAGATGAGCCGACAAATGGGCTCGATCCTCAAGCCGTGGTTGAATTAAGAGATTTTATTAAAAAGCTTTCGGCCAAAAAAACAATCCTATTCTCCTCTCATGTTTTGAGTGAAGTGGAGCAACTGTGCGATCAAATTACAATTATTCATAAAGGTCGAATTCGGGCCTCTGGAGACTTGGCTGAGATTCATCGAAAATTTAGACAAGGTTTAGTGCTTAAAATTGGTCTTGGAACTGGAGAGTCGCTACCTGATCTCTCCTCATTTGGTTCATTTGAGATCCAGCACCATTCACAACTTTCTAATGAAGAAGTGTACTTAGTTAATTTTTCATCTGAAAAAGACCAACGGGCCGATCTAGGTAAGTTTCTTATTGATCGGGGATTGCATCTTATGACTCTACAAATGGAGTCACCAGAACTAGAAGATATTTTCTTACACATGACGGAGAATCGATGATTTTTACAATCTGGAAAAAAGAAGTTGAATCTTACTTTAGCGCCCCTTTGGCGTATGTACTCATCGGACTTTTTTCACTTATTAGTGGAATTGTTTTTTTTAATCTTCTTGTTACTTATTCTGATGGGATTCAAAGCTTACCTCCTGAGTACACAGAGCAAATATCTTTTGTCGAAGAAGTTGTCCTGAAGTTCTTTGCCAATGTTAATTTTCTCTTTCTTGTTTTTATTCCTCTCATGACGATGAAGCTCTTCTCGGAAGAACGAAGACTTGAAACCCTCGATCTTTACTGGGCCTCTCCCGTTAAAGATTGGGAATTAGTCCTATCTAAAGGCCTTGCAGCTTTAACTCTTGTTCTATGTTTTCTTGCAGTCACCATTATTTTCCCTTTAGTGATTTGGGGAGTTGGAATCAAAGATTTCAAACTTATTGGAACTTCTTACTTAGCAGTTCTCATGAATGCAGGAGCCTATATTTCCTTAGGTATGTTTTGCTCATCTATTTCATCCAATCAAGTCATTGCAGGACTTCTTTCTATTTTAGGAATTATGTTTTTGTGGATGATTACTTGGGGAGGGCATCTTAATTCAAATTATCTTGTTGCTGAAATTTTTACTTATATTGGGATTACCTCTCATTTTGAACGACTTCTTCGGGGAGTTTTAGGAACTCAAGATCTCATTTATTATTTCAGTTTTATTTTTATTTTTTCACTCCTCACCGTGAAAAGTCTTGGCCGGAGGAATTGGTAATGAAAATGTGGCTTTACCCACTTTGGGTCATTATAAATATTCTTGTTGGACTTTCAACTTTAAGTCTTTGGATTGCTGCCCCGGAATACAAAGCCTTAAATATTGGCATGAGTGTTTTTACTGTTTCGCTTGCGCTTCTTCTCTGTTTCATTAGATGGAAAGAAATCGGCATTTTTGTCCGAAGTCAGTATTTTAAACATGTCATTTACCATGTCTTAAATTTAATCCTTATCTTATCTATCCTTGGTGTTGTGAACTACTTAGGTAATAAAAATTACCGAGAATTTGATTTGTCCCGTGAACAAAGAAATTCTCTCACCGATCAATCTAAGAAGATTTTATCTCTCATTAAAACGCCATTATCGTTAACAATTTTTGCTCGACGAGAAGAATGGAAGCCGATGATTGATGTGCTTAAACTTTATGAAGCTCAAAATAAGTCGATTAAAATTTCTGCCATTGATACGGATGTCAGACCAGATCTTGTAAAAGAGAAAAATATTACTCAAAACGGTACGGTTCTCATGACTTATCAAGGTCGTGAGTCACGTTTTCAAATAGGTGATGAGCTCGCTATTACGAATGCCATCCTCAAAATTGTGAAAGAAGAAAAAGTAAATCTTTATGTTGTCACAGGACATGAGGAATTATCTTGTGAGCAGACTTCTCAAGAGGGGATTTCTGAAATTTGTCGTAAATTAAGAGAGCAGAATTATGAGGTTAAAAATCTTGACCTGACTAAGATTGATAAAATTCCTGCTGATGCTTCCGGACTTTTAATTCTTGGGCCAATTGCGGGTTTTTTTGATGCTGAAGCTAAAATGGTAGAAGATTACTTAAATCAAGGGGGAAGTTTATTTCTTGCTCTTGCCCCCGCTTTTAAATCTGAAGTTTATGAAAATCTCACGCGTCTTGCAAAACCTTTTGGACTTAAGCTTGGTAAAGACGTTGTGATTGATCGGCTTTCAACCATTCAAGGAGCTGAGGCGACAATTCCTATCATCAGTAAATATGAAGAGAATCATCCCATTACCTCTGCCTTTAATCAGAGAACTGTTTTTCCTTTGAGTTCATCCGTCAGTACGATCGAAGGTAATGATGCAGCTGTTATACTCGCTTCGACTTCTCCTTTCCCAGGAAGTTGGGCCGAAACTGATCTTAAAGGTATTACAACGGGTAAGGCCCATTACCAAGAGGGTAAAGACCAAAAAGGGCCAGTGGGGCTCTTGGGTGTAGGTGAGCGAGTAGGGGCCGGTGCCAACAAGGATTCAAGATTTATTCTTTTGGGCTCAAGTTCTTTTTTGATCAACGCTTATCAAAATCAATCAGGCAACACGACACTTCTTTTAAATAGCATTTCTTGGCTTGTCAAAGATGAAGGAATTATCTCCTTTAATCGACCGGGCCTAGAAGAATTTCCCGTTATTTTAAGTGCCCAACACATTCAAATGATATTTGTGATTGCTATTCTGATTGTCCCGATTGTTTTCTTTGGAGCGGGGATTTTTATCTACCGTAGACGTCGACTACTATGAAAAAAAATCTCACTCTTTTTGGCTTCCTTATCATTTTGCTGACGGCCACTTATTTCTTTCAGGAGAAAAGGACCCTTCAGCACAGAGAGGAAGAGCATGCCAAACATCAATTAATTAAAGAGAGTGATATCGCAAGCCTAGCATGGGGAGAAGTTGAGATTGTTAAAAAGAATGATCAGTGGTTGATGGGAGAGAAATTAGTCTCTCATAACCTCATGACTCAGTTCTTAAAGAAATTGACTTCACTTAAAATGATTAAGACAGTCGATGGTGAGATTAAAAATTATTTCTCTAGTCCTCTTTCATTTAAAATTAACGGTATCAATTGGCAATTAGGGGATATGACTCTTGATCGTCAGGGATTTTATCTTTCACAAGGGGATAAAATTATCGTTGCAGTGATAGAGGGAGCAAGTGGAGAAATTACGGACGATGAATCTAAAATTGAAGAAATAAAACTTGAAGATTTAAAAACTGTCCTGCTTAAAAAAGCAGACGACATTTATGAAAATCAATTATTTCGTTTTTATCCCTCTTTACCTTTTGGAAAAGTTTTAATTGAAGCAGAAGGAAGACCTGGTTATGAACTTGATCTTAAAAGGAATAAAATAAATCCTGCGCCTCTTAAGGGGATCAATGTTCATGATCATTTAAAAGAAAAATTTAATTCTATCTTGACCCAAGTTAACCTTAAAAAAGAAGTTCCCTATTCGGAAAAGTTGAAAGCCTCACCACTTGGAAAAATTATTTTTAGCGATGATAAAGATCAAGTGACTTGGGAGCTTTGGTTGGGGAGTTCTGGATCTGCCGATTCTTATATCCTTGATACAAAACTCAAGAAGGCCTGGCTAATGGTTGGAGGCACTTTAAAAATTTTCTTTCTTCATTTTCAAGATTACTGGGATAAGAAAGTCATTCCTCAGGATGACTTCAAAACTTTTGATCGCATGGATGTGAGATTTTTTCAGGATGACCTTGAAGCCAAAGTCACCGTGATCAATCGTCAGCCTCTGGATTTTGAATGTTCAAATTTTAAAGTTGATATAAATAAATTAAATACACTGTTCATGTATCTTTTTAATCTGGCCGAAAAAGATCAGGCCGATAGGATTTCACAGCTGGCGAGTTCTGAAAAAAAACAGCTTTTAACTGAGTCACATTTAAGGCTCGAAATCTTTGGTCAAGATCTTCTCCTGTGGCGTAAAGCAGAAGAATTGATAGTCGTTAATCTTACTCAGGGATTTAAGGCCCATTTTCTTCTGAAAGATGAAACTTTTCCCACCCATTTTCGAGATATGCTAAAATAAAAATATGAAAAATATCATGCCCCTTTTGGAGACTTATATCATGGTCCTGGTTCATCCTTTTAGGATCCACCACCAGTTTCGTTACCATGTAAGTCTACCTGGTCATGATCAACTCTATGCCCCCTTAAAACTGTCTGAAGCTTTGGGCATCTCTTGGATCTTTGCTATTATCCGAGGTCTTGGAAAAATTCTTCTTTTAAATATTTTTTTAGAGAGTTTTCTTAGATTGCAGAGTGAGAATTTTCCAGTCCTTCAAGACATTATTTATAGTTCCGGGCTTTCGACTTATTACTTCATTCTCTTCTCTGCTTCTCTCGATATTATTTTTTTTCCTATTAGTTCTTTGGTCACAACTGAAGTTTGGAATTGGGTGATTCGTCGATTCAGTAAGTGGTTAAATCCTGAACTTCCCCATGAAGAAATTGCTGATCAAATCACCACGCATGCTTTGAGCTCGAACCTTTTTTCAATGATTCCCTTTTTAGGTGACATCATTCAATCTGGTCTGCACTTTTTTCTTCTTTATGCTGGTTTAAGGTCTAATCTTGGGGCTTCAAGATCTCTTGCCTGGGTCATTCTTCTGGCCCCTTCAACTTTTATTTTTATGCTCCTCATGCTTTTGTTTTTCATCTTTTTTTATTTAGTTTCATTGGTTTAGGCCCTGATATTTTCTTACGGCCACGAAAATTCATAACCTTGTATAACCGAGCTTCGTTGTCATCTTTCATGGAGTTTGAAAGTATAATCTCACACACCGAACTTAGAGATTTTTTACAGGAGAGACCTAGTGACGCACCAGTACTTTCACGGTTCAATTGAAGTTGTTTGTGGGCCCATGTTTTCTGGTAAAACTGAGGAACTTATTCGTCGAGTAAAGCGTGCTCAAATTGCCAAACAAAGAGTTCAAATTTTTAAGCCGGCCATTGATGTTCGCTATGATAAAGAAGATGTGGTTTCTCACTCTTCTCAGGCCATCAAGTCTGAACCAGTTGAAAATGCCGTTGATATTCTGATTCGCCTTAAAGATTCAACTCGTGTTGTGGCCATTGATGAAGTGCAATTTTTTGATGAAAATATTATCACTGTTGTGACTAAGCTTGCTGCCCGTGGTTTCAGAGTTATTTGTGCAGGTCTTGATCTTGATTACCGGGCCCAACCCTTTGGGCCGATGCCTACACTTCTGGCCTTGGCCGATGAAGTGATGAAAATTCACTCTATCTGTACAGTATGCGGAGCTCCGGCGACTCGTTCTCAACGCCTCAGCGCCAGTAAGGATCGCGTTCTTCTTGGCGAAACTGATGCTTATGAAGCACGATGCCGTGGCCACTATCAGTATGATGAAAATGAAGAACAAGCATTGCTTCCTCTTGATGAAGAGATTAAGCCTCTTTCTCAACTTTCAAATTAGAGACATTTCAATCTGGCCCATGGTAATCTAGATCACCATGGCCAGAGATATTCAACATCAAGATTTACCTTATTCATTAAGCCAATTTCCACATTTATATGGGGATAATGTTCATCTTGTTGCATCTCCAGTTTGCCTTTCTCTTTTGGCAAAACTCGGTTCTCCTGAAACCAAACAACCTCTCATCAATGATCTCGTGAGCATGCTTTATGGTCATATGATTGATCACGTGGTGGATTTATTATTTCCGCGTAAACTTGTGAGTCAAGAAACTCGGATGAAGGCTTTTCATCCCGAGGCGAGTTATGAGGGGCAAGTGATTGATCCTGATGTCGCTGCGGTTTGTGTTGATTTGGCCCGGGCAGGCACACTTCCTTCCCAAGTTTGCTACACTAAATTAAATTATCTTTTAAACCCGGATAACGTTCGCCAAGATCATTTTTATATTGCTCGAGTGAGCAATGAAAAAGGCGAAGTGACAGGAGTGAGTGTGGCGGGTTCTAAAATTGGGGGAGGAGTTGATAAGGCGATGGTGCTTTTTCCTGATCCCATGGGAGCCACTGGTGGCACGATGGTAGAGGCCGTAAGGCATTATCAAAATCTCCCAGGTGGGCGCGCTCAAAAAATGGTCGCCATGCATTTGATTGTGACACCTGAATATTTGGCGAGAGTGACTAAAGCTTGTCCTGACCTCGTGATCGTTGCTTTAAGATTGGATCGAGGTCTTTCGGAAAAAAATATTTTAAATGAGACCCCAGGCAAGCACTGGCCAGAGGAAAAAGGTCTTAATTCAACTCAATATATTGTACCGGGCGCGGGTGGCCTTGGAGAAATCCTGAACAACTCATACTGCTAGGAGATCATATGGAAATGTACACCCCGGAAGCGCTTATTACAGAAGAAGAAATTGCTTTGAGGCTTGAGGCTTTAGGAAAAGCCATTACGCAAGATTATGGCACTGAAGATCTGATTGTGATCTGTGTTTTGAAAGGTGCTTTTGTTTTTTGTTCTGACCTTATCAAAAAAATCAATCGCCCAGTTTCTTTAGAATTTATATCTCTTTCATCATACGGTGACTCCACAAATAGCTCTGGAAATGTTCGCCTTGAGATGGATATCACGGCCAATATTGAAGGGAAAAATGTCCTGATCGTTGAAGATATTGTTGATACAGGATTAACAATTAAAACATTGATGGAAATGATTTCTGTGCGAAAACCAAAGAGTGTTAAGCTGGCTTCGCTTCTATTTAAGCCAGTCAAGCTAAAGCATAATGTGGCCATTGATTATCTTGGATTTGAAATTGAAGATAAATTTGTCATTGGATACGGCCTAGACTATGCCGGCCGCTATCGTGAACTCCCTTACATAGGAATATTAAATGCAGGTAACTAATCAAGGAAGTGTTCGTGTTGATCTTGTGGGTGGAACTCTAGATATTGAGCCCATCAATCTCATTATCAAAAATGTGGTGACATTGAATGTAGCCACAGGTCTTAAGGCAACAGTCACCCTCTCAAAAATCGCTTTTGATGGGATTGAAATCCATTCTAAAGACTATAATAAGACCTATAAATATGAGGCCAAAGATCTTACTGAAGATCGAGTGGTGTATTCAAAAGAATTTGCTGAAATGTCTTTTGTGCTACAGATTTTGAGACTTTTTAATATTAATTCTGGTCTCAAATTAGAACTTTCATCAGGAGCTCCGGCCGGTTCAGGTCTTGGTGGTTCTTCGGCCATGGGAGTGACTCTTTATCGGGCCCTGTGTAATTTCACGGGACATAATTATGACCGTCACAATGCTGTTCTTCGAGTGAAGGCAGTTGAGAGCCGAATTCTGAATCAAGGGATGGCCGGCTATCAAGATTATTTCCCTGCTCTAACGGGTGGAGTTCTCGCCGTTAAAGGTGTTGAAGGAGAAATTAAAGTCGAGCAACTTTACTCGGATGAACTCAAGCATATATTAGAAACTCACCTCACTCTTATTTCATCTGGTCAGTCTCGAGCTTCAGGCATCAATAATTGGGAAGTTTATAAAGGTTTTTTTGATAAGAAACCTGAAGTGGTAGAAGGGTTAAACCGGATTGCCCAAATTTCTCATGCGACCTATCTTGCCCTTAAAGAGCGCAAATGGGACCAGATGCTAGAAAATATTGCCCAAGAGGGACTTGAGCGCGAGAAGTTATTTCCAGGCATTACAACAGAGAAAATTCGTCAATTCACCTCTGAATTAAAAAATGAAGGAAATGTGTTAGGATTAAAGATGTGCGGCGCCGGTGGGGGAGGCTGCTTTATCCTGGTTCACAAAGGACTTGATCCAAACTTGATCGAGACCAAAGTGAGGGCCCATGGTATGGAGATCCTTCCTTTCAAAGTGGAGTCGCCTCTTTAAGAGGAATAAGCTTGGGAAATAGACCAAAAAACGTCGCAGGCATGAGTTTAGGAGGAGGAAGAAGGGAAAACTTTTTTCTTTCTCTCCTTGAATATTATCCCGAAAAAAAGCGCTGGTTTTTAAAATCTCTTCATCAAGTTAAAGATGAGGAGATTCGTGATCGTGATGAAATCATTGCTTCTTGGGTTGAGCAGTATGAACTGAGGCAACTGATTGTTGATTTTCCTCTCTCTCGCCCACCTTGCGAAGAAGCCTGTTTAACAAATTGTACTGGTGCTCACGCTTGCCCTCGCCGTGAAGTTGTTGAAGTGCGAGAGGAGATGCAAAAGCTTCTAGATGAAGATGCAGAGGCCGAAAAAAATAATCCTAAAAAATACGAACAAGACCGAGTCGCTTCTCTCGAGATTGATTATTCAAAAAATCTCACCAAGAAAAACGCTGATGAGCACATGCTTTCACGTTCTTTTAAAAGAAAATTGAGAAAGGGGTTTGTTCCTTACTGGCATCGTCCGATTGATTTTTGGGTCTGGAAAAATTACTACGATCAACTCCTAGAAGTTTTCAAAATGTCCTATGACTCTTTTGGAAATGTGTCTGTCATGTTACTTGCTCGACTAAAATATCTCGTGCGTCACTTACCTCGAGACCTTCAGATGTTCGAGTCTAGTATAGAGATCTCTCTCATTGAACTCTATCGCGCCAAAGTTATTTCTAAGTCTACCTTGTTGCAACTTTTTGATCTTGAACTGGCCAGTGCGGCCCGAGAGATGATTGTTCAGCAGATTGAAAAACACATGGATATTTTTATCTACGAAAATGACCTTGAGACCATTATAAAAAATGAACAGGCCTTTGATTCATTTATTCTCTCAGTGGTAGGACAAAGAATGCTGATGAATGGTCTTAGAGAGATTCCAGATTGGGGAACATCTGACGGCGCCAACTTTATTGTCCCTTCTTTTTTGGCGCAAGGGTAGTTTCAGCTTTTAAGAGCTTCACACCAAGAAAAAGATAAAGATACATCGGGATCGTGGCGATATTAAAAATAAGCCATCCTGTGTTGATATGTTTATCAAAAATCATCGACAAGGATAAGAATCCGGCCGTGAGAGTATAGAAAGCCACATAAGAATAGGCCCATAACTTTTTTTTGAAATAGAAAAAATAAAAAAAGATATTGTTCACAAGAATCAGGCCCAGCATAAAATCTAGACTCATGTTCATGAGATTGTGAACTTCAGAAAGTGTTTCATTGGAGAGGTCACTTGCTTGAAGATTGGCCTGCTTAATTGAAAGCTGGACTAGTTTTTCTGAAAAGCCATTTTGGATGAGAGACATTCTAAAAGTGTGACCAGTGAGAAGATCTAAAATAAGCAGAGAAAAAACTGTGATTAGGACAAAACGGCGGGGGCCAATTTTAAGGAAATGCTGTCTTAATTTATCTTTCATCCTACAATATTAGCCCAATTCAGAGTGGAAGGGAATTCTCATATTGACCTGAAGGTCAAAGAGCGGAATAGTCTATATATGGAAGAGTATTTACGACAGGCCCAAATCTTTCAAAAACGCTTAAGTATTAACCCGCCCCCTCGTAAGGAAGCAAGGTATCTTTTTTTCCGGATGGCGGGCCCGATCATGCAGGCCAAGCTTCAGCGTTTTGTAGATCTGACAAAAGTTCCCACGACATTTATTCATGGAAATCCCCATGTGGATAACTATGTTCGAACCTCCCACGGATCAGCGATGATGGATTTTGATCGCTCCCGGATGGGTCCTTACTGTTGGGATATCATTCGATTTCTGAGCTCCCTTTCTCTACGTCAGGAAGACAACGATGAATTTTTAGACCATAGAGTGGTGGAGCATTTTATTGATGCTTACTTTATTCATTTTCTTTACCCAGACATTCCTCACAAGCAACTCAAAATGCTGAAAGAGGCAACTCCTGAGCGCTGGCAAATGAATACGAGAGAGTATTTGCGGGCCAATAAAAAATGGGCGAGAAAAATGCGCGCCTTCAGAATAAATTCTCGCAGCGAAACAGTGACTCAGCTTTTGACTAAATACCTTGAATCAAGAAATGAGCTCCAGTTGATGAATGAATTTTATGTTGATGAGGCCGGACTCACTCCAGGAAGTTTAGGGAAAAAGCACTATATTCTTTCTCTCTTCCCAAAAAATCCAGACTCCCATAAAGATGCTATCCTTTTGGATATCAAAGAAGTTTATGAGGAGAAAAATAATCGCTTCTTTTATTCTCCATATGAGCATCATGGTCTTCGCATGATCGAGGCGAGTAAAATTTTTGCTGATGGGATGGAGGAGCGATTAGGTTATTGCACATTTCATAATAAGCAGTACTGGGGGAGACAAATTCCCTCCTTCGCTGTGAAAGTCAAAAAGTTTTTAGATAAAGATGAGTTGTGTGACTTTGCAACATCTGTGGGATCTGAATTAGGTAAAGGACATAGAAAGGGTCTCAAGGATCCTAAAATGGCGGAACTTATTGAAAAAGATTTTCAGGCCAATTTTGATCGCTACCTTAAAATTTCAAAATTATTTACCTTTGAAATTTCTCTGGCCTTTGAGGCCATGAGAAGAAAAATTCAACTTTACCAGGATTATAAAGGCTGGTGATGGAGTCTATTCTCCTTTTTATTTTGGTGACTCTTGGTTCACTTGTTTCAAGTTTAACTGGACTTGCTGGTGGCACACTCATTTTGGCCGGACTCCTTCTCTTCTTTTCTCCGGCCCTTGCTCTTCCCTTACATAGCTTTACTCAACTCTCATCGAACGCTTTACGATCTGGTCTTTTTTTTAAACATGTGGATTGGAAAACGGTCTTTTATTATTTTCTTTTAATGATTCCATCGACCTGGTTAGGGGCGATGATTTTTCATTTGATTAATCCGAGTTGGCTCAAAATATTAGTGGGACTGCTCATCTTGATTTCCCTTTTGCCTTGGAAGCTAAAAACCCAGAAAGCACCAACCTCCTGGATTTTTTTCTGGTTGGGAGGCGTGTCTGGATTTTTAAGTGTCTTTGTAGGTGCAGTGGGTCCTCTTGTGACGCCATTTTTTAATCGACTGAATTTACCTCGCCAAGGCATGCTCTCAACGAAAAGCGCAGGTCAGGCCCTGCTTCAGTTATCAAAAATCTTTGCTTTCTGGGGAGCCGCTGAAGTTAATTTTGATCTTCTCAAAGAAAATATCTTGTTGTTAATTATCGGGACTCTTCTGGGGGTGGGAATTTCAATACCACTTTCAAAAAAAATTACTGATAAGAATTTTAATCTTATCGTTAATATTTTATTGGTCGCCATTTCTCTCAAAGTATTGAGTGAGGGAATTTTAGAGCTGTTAAAATAATTTCTTATTGCATGAGAAGGCGTTTCTCTGGGTATTCCCAAAGATATTGCCCGTCTTCAGCAGGAATTCTAACTTTGCAAAGTGAAACAGGAATGGCACCGAGTCTTCTGATTTTATCTGACCAGGCCCCAAGCGTGACGTTGATTTTGTCTTGAATGAGAATCGCTTTTTCAGAATTATTTTTGCAAAAACCTAATTGAGAATTAAGTGTATTAAGTTCTCGCTTCGTTTTTGAAGAAATGAGCATAAGGAGCGGAACAAGATCTTGGGCCTCTTCAGTGGTGAAGACCTTGGTCTTGTTAAGTGGATAGATGGTGCGGACATTATCTAAAGTCGTTTCCATTATTCGTACTGCCCTTGTCTGATTTTGCGTTCGACGTCCTTTTTAGCCGATGTGTCACGCTTATCAAAGAGTTTTTTACCTTTTGCTAACGCAATTTCACATTTTACCAGGGAGTCTTTAAAATACAGGGCCAGAGGAATCAGGGTCATGCCTTTGATGGCCATTTTTTTTTCAATTTGATGGATTTCTTCACGCTTTAACAATAACTTACGCTTTCTTGTCTCAGGATGATTGTTAATATTCCCAAAATCATAGTGGGGAATAGTGGCGTTTTGAAGCCAGGCTTCGCCTTGATTATCAATCACGATAAAAGCTTCATTAATAATGGCTTTACCTAATCTTAGGGACTTAACTTCGGTACCCTGCAGCACGATTCCGCACTCAAATTTATCTTCAATGAAGTAATCGTAACCGGCCCGTTGATTTTTAGAAATGATTTTTATGCCCATTAGTACTTCCAGTTGAGACCCATGCTCAGAACATGGATCATACCACCAACCTTATAACCTGGCGAACCGATCTTTTGTTCAGAGGGATCACCGTCTTCGCGGTTTGGAGTTTTTGTCACGCTGTGATGATCAAGCCAGTGGGCCTGATAGGCAAAATCAAGAGTGAGAATCTTTTGATAAAAATTGAAAAGGTGAGCAACGCCCACTGAGCTCACGTGTTTACTTACATCTATGGAATTTCCAGGATTTTTTAAGTTGCTTGGATCAAAAGGAGTTGGTCTATAAAAGTAGCCGGCCTTCAGCATCCATTTGGAATTCATGGAGTGCTCTATGCCGATTTTAGGAATAAAGATGTTTCTAGTTTTGATATTCTCAAGTTGATCCGAGCCATTAATGGTTCCGCCCAGCTTTTTTATTTTTAGAATAGAACTTTCGTACTGATCCCATCGTTGAAATTCGAGAGAAAAATAGTAACTGTTTTCTGCCTGATGGATTTGGTGACCTAGTCTGAGAGTCATGGGGTCATAGTAAAGAAGAGAGCTTAAATCAAAATCAAATTGACCAACTCCGGCCCCCGCAACTTCTGTTTCACCAGTGGCATGATTATAAAGTTTAGATTTCATTTCTTGTTGAAAAGAAAAATAGCTCACCTTATTTTCATACTTTCTTGCCACTGAAAAATTTAAACCGAGTGAAGGTTTTGCATTAAAGCTAAGTTTTGAAAGACTAGGGCTTCCGGGAGTAGTGCGGGTGATAAAGTAGGCTTCCCCATTAGATTGAAAACCTGTTTGGGCCCCGAGGGAGTAACTCCAAAGTCCAAAACTTTGGGCCCCACTCACCATGAGAACGGGTCGCATGAAGCGCCCTTGGTACATCACGTAGCGAGGCTGATACGGATCACCAGTATCGGCCTCCATCATTCTATCAAAAGGAGCGAAAGCAGAAAAATTTAGTTTCGGCCCTTGAGGAGAAAAAAGTGGTGTCGAGAGATGGGCGCCAAACATCATCGATGGAGTCGCATTCACTTTGACGTCACCGATCTCGTTTGTTCCTACAGTATTCGTTTCATTTTTAATCAGAACATTATTGATATCTGTAAAATGAGTCGAAATATAAAAAACATCAAAACTAAATTGAGTAGTATCTGAAAAACCTTGCAGGGCCGGCGCCTCATAGTTATTGGCCGCAGATTCTTTCTGGGCCTGCTGGCCAATGGCCAGACCTCCAGCTGATTGCCCAAAAAGCTCTGGGACCGAAGCCTTTATCTGGGAGAAGCTAAGAAGGAAAATGATCAGCAGTTTCATAAAGTTTTAATACCTGCTCAAAAGAGAGAGCCTCTGAGCGGATTTCCGGATTAAGAGGAAGGGTGGCAAGAACATGAGTCGTTTTTTCTACTCCCCATTCTTTGCGTAAAATTCCACCAAGTTGTTTTCTTCGATTTCCAAAGATAAGCCGTAAGAAGGCTTCAAAATCATCTAACTTTTCAAGTGGTATGAGAGGTTGATCTTTTCGAGAAAAGTGCAGCACTTGAGAGTCAACTTTGGGAGGTGGAACAAAAGCTCCAGGAGGAGCATAAACCACATGCTTAAGTTCAAATTGAGTTTTCATCAGCACATGGAGAGAGCCCATGGAATTTCTAAGATCTTTTGGCAGAATTTTTTCCGCCACTTCTTTTTGATACATGAGAGTCATGTTTTTTATTTGGGGAATTCTCAAAAAATTCAAAGTCAGTGGCACACTCACGTTATAAGGCAAATTAGAAACAAGCCAAATAGATTTAAATTGATGCTGTTCTAAAAATTGTGGCCAATTAAATTCAAGAGCATCTTGCCTAAAGATATTAAGAGGGCCAACCACGGGAGAGAGGAGTTCAACAAAACGCTCATCCATTTCTATCACAAAGAGAGGTTTTCCATAACTGGCCAAATGAGGGGTCAGAACGGCCGGGCCAGGTCCGACTTCAACAATCGCCTCACAATTTTCAGGAAGAGGAGACGTAATCTTTTGAATCACTGTAGGGCTATTGAGAAAGTGCTGCCCAAAACTTTTATTAGCAACAGGAAATTTTGACATTACTTCTTCTCCACGTAGCGGGCCTGAGCTTCAAGTTCAAGACAATCTGGAAAAGCAATCTCGCGCTCAGGAACAAGAGAAGCCCAATTGGCAATCATGGCGGCATTATCCGTGCAATAAGTCGGTTTTACAAAAGAGACATTTTTAAAATGTTTCTGCATGACTGCTCTTAAGCGAGAGTTACAAGCAACTCCGCCACCCAAAACAATTGGTGTCTGAAATGTCTTTAAATTTTGCTGGAGAATTTTCTCGATAACTTCTTCTGTTTTAATTCTCAAACTCTGAACAATCGCTTCTTGATAACTTGCACACAAGTGGGGAAGTTCAATTTTTATTTCTTCAGGGGCCATCTTTTCAAGTTTTACTCTGAGAGCTGTTTTAAGCCCTGAAAAACTCATTTTGCCAGGTCGATCTCTCAAATAGCTGATAGGGAATTGAAATTTTTTCGCATCACCTTGAGAGGCTAGCTCATCAATAATTCGTCCAGCGGGATATCCAACGCCAAGAATCTTTCCACCCTTATCAAAAGCTTCCCCTGCGGCATCATCAAGTGTGGTGCCAAGGACTTCCATATCAGTTGGACTTTTCACCCAGAAAAAAGCTGAGTGGCCCCCACTCACAAGTAAACCAAGATAGGGGTAAGAAATTTTTTCAGTCAGGTGAATGGCCTCAAGATGAGCAAAGAGATGATTCACAGGAATAATAGGTAAGTGATGAATAAGGGCAAAAGTTTTCGCCAGATTAATTCCTGTGAGAAGGGAGCCCACCAGACCAGGATGTGTGGTCACCGCCACATGAGTGACTTCATCAGCTCGAAGTGAAGCTTCTTTAAAAGAAACTTCGAGCAAAGGGGGAATAGCCTTTAAATGACTGCGGGCCGCGAGTTCTGGAACAACTCCACCCCATTTTTCGAGAAGGAAATCTTGATTATAACTATTGAGAGACAGAATTTTACTTCCCTCTGGTGATTTTTCAAAAAGACATACTGAAGTGTCATCACAACTTGTCTCAATGCCTAAAATAATTTGACGTGAATTTAACTTCAAGTGACCTACAATTCTTTTTTCGCCTCTTTGGCTTCCGTTGTTCCCGGATAATCTTCGATCACTTTTGTGAAGGCTTCTTTGGCTTCATCTTTTTTATTCATCTTCTCAAGATTGCGTCCTATGAAGAGTAAGCAGGCCGGGGCCAGAGAAGCTTTAGGAAAGCGAGTAAAAATTTTACTAAAGTAGACCATCGACTTCTCGTGGTTCTTTGTGAAGTACTCGACTTTTCCAAGTCCAAAGAGCACTTTGTTTTTTTCACCAGGAGTGAGATCAGAGTGATCAATCAGGGGCTCGAGTTCTGCTCGTGCATCTGCAAAAGCATCTTTTTTAATCAGCTCTAGGGCATGATTTAATTCATTTTTTGCGCTTTTTTTTTGAGACTTACTAGCTCCAGATGATTGAGAGCTTAATGATGTTGTGACTTTTTCAATGAAAGCACGTTGCTCTTTAAGTTCATTCTGGATTTGATTTAATTGAGTTGTGCTCGTTTCTTGTTGGGCCTTAAGCATAGTCACTGTTTCATTCATTTTTGTCAGAGTCTCAGGACTCATTTGACCATTTTTGTGCTCAAGTTCTTCAAGACGCCCATTGAGTTTATTAATTTGATTTTTAAGCTCTTTGAGATCAGAAACCATATCGGCCACAAGACCTTGCGAGTCTTTCATCTGTTCGCTCATGGTTTCCATGCGTTTTTCTCTTTCGACTTGTTCAGCCGTTTTAATACAAGAGAATGTGAGGGCAAGCATTGAAAAGAAAATTAAGAATTTCATGGTCCTTATCACCTTTTTAAATGAGATAAAGTCATCATAGCTTAAAGATTACAGAGTGGGCAGGATTTTTCTATTCTGCATTTCCTTCAAGGGCTTTTTTTCTAACGGCTGCGTATTCGGCCTGTTCAGAATATTTTTTTGAAAGAAGAGCAAATTCTTTGGCCTTGTTAAAATACTTTCGACGGTAAGCGGATTTGGCCTTGAGGTAGTAGTCTTCGGCTTTTCTAAAAAGACTTGAGGCATGAACATCGGCCCCGGATTCTTTGGCGGCCATAAAGGCTGCCTGAGCGTAACTCATTTCAACTTTAGGGCGTGTGGTGGTTAAACCACACGCCGTTATAAAAATACAAAGAAGGAGAGTTAACTTCATCTAGCCTTATTTAGCTGTAACAACGAAATTTCCGCGACGGTTTTTAGACCATGCAGACTCGTCGTGACCTTCTGAAACTGGACGCTCATTTCCGTAAGAAATTGTAGAGATTCTTTTAGCTTCTACACCAAGAGCAACGAGGTACTCACGAACAGCTTTTGCACGACGCTCACCTAGAGCAAGGTTATACTGACGTCCACCGCGCTCATCGCAGTGACCTTCAACTTGGATATCAACTTTTGTATTTGATTTAAGGAAATCAGCATTTGATTTCATTGTGCTTTTAGCAGCTGAATCAAGATCAGATGAATCAAAACCAAAGAAAACAGTTTGAAGACCGCCGGCTTTGTTTGAATCAGAATCACCATTAAGTTCAAGAGTCATACCAGCATTAGAGCCGTCAGCTCCTGCACCATCTTGAGCATTTTTTGGTTTATTAGAAGAACAACCTACTGCAAGAAACGCCACCATAAGAGTTGTGAAAAAAGCACGTGTGAACATGGAACTTCTCCTTTTGAAGTAATAGCAAAATAAAAGACATATTTAATTTCGCCATTATGCCGTCACTGCACTGCTTTTTGAAGAGAAAACTGATTAATAAACTATGATTTCATCTTTTTTTATGTCACGACGTTGACGCAAAAAATGAAGAAACGTCAAAGGCGTGACGGTGAAATCAATTCAGATCTGCGTCAAGTGCATGATTTGTATTTCAGTTTTGAAATCTTGATGTTGGCACAAGCTTTGCTAATTAAGTTCATGTGTGTGTGTTGGAGTTAAAAATAGGATTTTTTTAACTTCTCCTTGTGTCTCTCGTAAAAAAAGCCCATCTGCAGGATGGGCTTTTTTTTTGCCTTTAAATCGTCTGATAAAGAAAAGAACTCAATACTCTCATACTGAGCATGGATAGAGAGTCGTAGACTGGATTAAGCTCATACAATCCAAGAAATGGTGGGTGAGTAAGTTTAAGATCAGAATATTTTTTCCAAATCATTTTTAATTCATCTACTGAAAGACCTTGAGGGTTCACGGCACTTACGCCTGGAACTTCCTGGCCCGCGAGGGCATCTGCATCGAGACTAAAGATGACGGCCGTGTGCTCTGTTATCTCTTGCTCAATTTCTTTAAAGAGGTTTTGCAATTTCACCTCATTAATTTCATCTCTCCATATTACTTTCATCGCAGACTTGGCCATCGGTGAGAGAGTTGAGCTGGAATTGGCAAAAGCGTGTAGACCAATTTGATAGAGCTTGAATTCACTTTTATGGCTTGAATCAAATAAACGAAAAGGATTACCTGAATGTGGATCTGTATCCATCCTCGTGTCAGCATGGGCATCTATATTGATAACGATAATTTTCTTATAAAGCTGATCTAGGGCCATTAAAAGAGGATAAATGTGGTCATGCCCTCCACCAAGGTGACAAATTTTGGCATGAGGCTGAGACTTTAACGCCTCAAGAATATTTTCACTCTCATGAGTTTGCGCCTGTTTAAAATCCTTGCGCTCCAATTGCTCACTGGCCACTTCTAGTTCAAAAATTTTTTCTTTGGACCAGGCCTTATTGATATTGAGTTTTCTAAAAGAAGATAAAAGTGATTGAGGGCCGAGTCGTGCTCCATTGCGGCCACCATTTCTTTCAACTCCCACATCCGAGGAGCTCTTGAGGAAGAGAAAACTGGCCTTTGAATCAAGAGAAGGGCAAAAAAGACTTGCTAATGATTCTTCAAAGCGTTTTTGTGATTGAGAGATGGTTGGGTTCGTCATAAAATATTTAAAAATTCCTCTAGGTTTATTCATGACGTTGTCAAATTTTGATTGGACTGACAAGACTTCTGTGCGCTGGTTTATCCTTTTGCCCACTGGGCATGAGGGTCCATATTCACTTAGTGCCTTGATTCAAAATGAAACGTCTCCAGAAATCAAAGTTTGGGCCGAAGGCTTAGCTGAAGCTGTGACACTTAAAGAAGCCATGACTCAAGCGAAGGGACTGGCCCCGATTGAAGTCGTCTCTGATGATGAAATTCCACCCCCGCTACCACCTTTACCTGAAGAAGAAATAGAAGAGGTGCCTCGGGCAGAAGTGACCTCAAAAGATGGTTCCAAGCATAAAATCATTTTTATAAGCTTTATTGTTATAAGTGTTATTTTTTGGGGGGCCCGAGAATGGATGCAGGGGCTTGAGACCTTCGAAATTTCTCGTCCACAGGGAATGTCCACTGAACTTTATAGAAGAATAAGTCAGGATTTTAAATTTGAGGGCTGGAAGAAGAAACTTTTTTTCAAAGAGTATACACCCTCGAGTATGTCTTCAATTTGGCTCGTCACTTCTAGTTTTCAGCGCTGTGAAGTGGAGGCGAGTTTTCAATCAGTAGAAGGCAAACTTCTTTCCATGGAAGATCAAGAGGTCAGTTTTAAGACGAAGGGACAACTTCGTCACCATCTCGTTGAGTTTTCTCGCTTTGAATTTTTAAAAGGCTCTAAGATTATTCCAGGTCTTTATGACATAGATCTTAAGGCGACTCATTGTGAATGGGATAGTTTGACAGCGAAAATTGGAAACTCTTTTCAAGCTCCTGAAGCAAGCTATACCACTCGCATGAAACTTGTTCTTTTTCATCAAGGGGCCGTAGAGTTTAATCAAGTTTTAGATAAGCTCATTCAGAAAAAATTAGAGGCCCAAGAAAAAAAGCAAAATGAAGAGGAGCTGTTTTGGCAGGATCTGCAGCAAAAGCTTCAAACGTTAGTCGCCATTTCCATTCAAATTGAGCAACTCTTGATTGATTTTTCTCAAACTCCCGTCCCTCAGTTTTCTCAGAATTTAAAGCGCATGGTAGAAAAATACACGCGTAATTATGGTCATCTTCTGACCGAATTTGTGAGGGCCAATGAAAAGTATTTTCAAGATTTAGAAAAATCAGGCCTTAAAAATATGAGTCAAAAGAGAGGCTACGAAGCTCTGATCAGAACAGCGACCAAAAATATTGGTTATGAGAGCATGAAAATGATCGAAGATCTGCAAACAGTTAAAAAACCAAGTCCTGAGCTCATGCGTGAAACCAGTAAAAAGGTAAAAAAGAAGTTTCAGGTGCTTAAAGAAGGCCTCAATAAACGCCTGATTCAGCTAACGGAAGATCGAGCTCAAGAAAAAACCTGAAGAACTTTTTCCTCACTGGCCTTAAGTTTTTGATCCACTTCTAGTCCGTGTTGACCAGACTTCAAAGTCGCTCCCCAAGATTCTATATCGTGCTCAAAGACCATGGTCTTCTTAGTGGAGTGAATGAACTCATAAAATTCAGCTTTATCAACGGTGGTTTGCCCAGGAGCGATGTCATACCCCATCACCCAAGGAATAGGGACGTGGTGTGAGGTGGGAACGAGATCGGCCATATAGATAAACTTCTCATCATAGGCATGAACGAGATGCGGAGTATGCCCATAGGAGCATTTAAAATAAATTTTATCTTCACCATCGCTGAGGATTTCACCTTCTTTTCCTTCAAGCCAGTGGATGAGTCCTTTTTGAGTGGCTTCCTCAATGAGTGGGCGAAAATATTGCGTATGAAAGGAGCCCGCATCTCGCTGGGTAGGATTTAAAGCATAAGCATAATGCTCTTTATGCAGATGCAAGGTCGCTTTTGGGAATAAAGCCTTATGCTCGAGTTCACCACCGAGACCACCGATGTGATCAAAGTGCAGGTGAGAAATAATGAGATCCGTAATATCTTCCGGGCCAAGATGAAGTTTTGATTGGAGCAAATCAATGAGAGGATTTTTTTGGCCCACAACGCCAAAGCGTTCATCAAATTTTTCCCCATGATAATCTCCAATACCCGTGTCGATTAAAATGTTGCGATGAGGCGTTTGAATCAGCATGACTCTTAAACTTAGCTGAATTCTATTTAGTTCATCGGCCGCAATCGCCTTAGACCAGAGGGGTTTAGGGATAATGCCGAACATGGCACCGCCATCAAGTTTAAAAACCGCCGGATGAAGCACATAATATTTTTTCATAACACCTCGCGCCTCTATGATGCTCTTAGAGGCCCAAGTTTTTCAAGACCTTTTGATTGATAGGGGATGCAAAATGACTATAATGTCCCACATATCTTTTATGATGGTTTTTTTTTAAGGAGAGCCTATGAACGTTCATGAGTATCAGGCCAAAGACCTAATGCGCCAATTTGGCATTAGTGTTCTACAAGGCGGTGTGGCCTCAACTCCGGCGGAAGCTGTGGAAGTGGCAAAGAAACTTGAGACAAAAGTATGGGTCGTGAAGGCCCAGATTCATGCTGGTGGACGTGGTAAAGGCGGCGGAGTCAAGCTCGCAAAGTCCCTTGAGGAAGTTGAAAAACTTTCTAAAGAAATTTTAGGCATGCAACTTGTGACTCATCAAACAGGACCTGAAGGTAAAAAGGTTCTTAAAGTTTTGATTGAGCAAGGCTGTGATATCGATCATGAGTACTACTGTGGTATCGTTCTTGATCGTTCAGTTGGAAAACTAGCTTTCATGGTTTCAACTGAAGGTGGAATGGACATTGAAAAAGTGGCCCACGAAACTCCAGAAAAAATTATTAAAGCTCATATTTGTCCGGCCACTGGATTTACTCCAGCTGTAGGAAGAAAACTTGGATTCGCTCTTGGTCTTAAAGGCGAAACCCTGAATAAGGCGATTAAGTTTTTTGAAGGTCTTTATAAGCTTTATGTTTCTAAAGATTGCTCGATTGCTGAAATTAACCCGCTTGTGACAACAAAGCAGGGTGATGTTCTTGCTCTTGATGGAAAACTTAATTTTGATGATAACGCTCTTTTCAGACATCCAGAAATTGAAGCGATGAGAGACATGACTGAAGAATCAGCTCAAGAACTTGAAGCTGGTAAGTACGGTCTTTCTTATATCTCTTTAGATGGTAACATCGGCTGCCTTGTAAACGGTGCTGGTCTTGCTATGGGAACACTGGATATTTTAAAGCTTCATGGTGGAGCTCCCGCTAACTTCCTTGATGTAGGGGGTGGGGCGACGAAGGAAACTGTTCAAAAAGCATTTTCAATTATTCTTCAAGACTCAAATGTAAAAGCCATTCTTGTGAACATCTTTGGTGGGATCATGAAGTGTGACATCATTGCTAATGGTGTAGTTGATGCGGCCAAGGAAATGGGATTAACAGTTCCTCTCGTCGTACGTCTTGAAGGAACAAACGTTGCTCTTGGTAAGAAAATCCTAAGTGAATCTGGACTTAAGATTACTGCCGCTAATGATCTTGCTGATGCTGCTCAAAAAGCCGTCGCTGCCGCTAAAGGAGCTAAGTAATATGGCCATTTTAATTAATAGAAATACAAAACTCATTACAATCGGTTTAACTGGTAAACAAGGAACTTTCCACACGCTTCAGTCTCGTGACTATGGCACAAATGTGGTTGGTGGTGTGACTCCTGGTAAAGGTGGAACAATTCACGAAGGGATTCCTGTTTTCAATACAACTTATGAAGCTGTTCAAGAAACAGGGGCCAATGCGGCCATGGTTTTTGTTCCGCCTGCTTATGCAGCAGACTCTATCCTTGAATGTATCGATGCTGAGATTCCTCTTATCATCGCTATTACAGAGGGTATTCCTGTTCAAGACATGATTAAGGTGAAAGCGGCCCTTCAAGGCTCTAAATCACGCCTTATCGGTCCGAACTGTCCAGGAGTGATCACTCCGGGAGAGTGTAAGATCGGGATTATGCCAGGTCACATTCACATGCCTGGTAACGTAGGTGTTATTTCACGTTCAGGAACTCTTACTTATGAAGCGGTTTTCCAGCTTACTCAAAGAGAAATTGGACAATCAACTTGTGTAGGTATCGGTGGAGATCCAGTCAATGGCACGAACTTTATTGATGTGCTTGAGATGTTCGAAAAAGATCCAGACACAAAAGCTGTCATCATGATCGGTGAGATCGGTGGTACAGCAGAGACAGATGCTGCTCGTTGGATTAAAAAGCATATGACAAAGCCTGTGGTGAGTTTTATCGCCGGTGCTGCTGCTCCTAAGGGCAAGCGCATGGGTCACGCTGGGGCGATCATTTCTGGAGCTGATGATTCTGCAGATGCAAAATTCAAAATCCTTCAGGAATGTGGAGTTACTATTGCTCGTTCACCAGCTGAGCTTGGACAAAAAGTTGCTGAAGTATTAAAGAAGTAAAACAAAAGTAAAATATCATTAAAGATCTATAAGGAGACTTTATGGCCATCGAAAAAACATTTTCAATCATTAAACCGAACTCAACTCTTGATAACAATATGGGGAATATCATTGCTCATTTTGAAAAGAATGGTCTTCGTCTAGCTGCTGCTAAATTCGCAAAACTTTCTAAAGAGAAAGCTGAAGGCTTCTATATTGAGCACAAAGAGCGTCCTTTTTTCGGCGAACTCGTCAATTTTATGACATCTGGACCTGTTATGCTTATGGTTCTTGAAGGCGAAAATGCCGTTGCAAAAAATCGTGAACTCATGGGGGCAACAAATCCTGCGAACGCTGCTGAAGGCACAATCAGAAAATTATATGCAAAATCTGTTGGCGAAAATTCTGTTCACGGATCTGATTCTCCAGCTGCTGCTGAGAGGGAAATTGCGTATTTCTTCGAAAGAAATGAAATCGTAAATCGTTTTTAATTTAGAAAAAATTAAATAAATTTTTCTTAAGCCTCACTTCATGTGAGGCTTTTTTTTTACCTTTGCCCCTACATAATTTGATTTTGTTCAAAATTTTTTGCTTGGACTTTTTGAAAAACTGTTTTTAGACTTAACTTAATAGAACTAGTTTTATAAACCGCTTTCTCTTACGAGAAAGTAAAATTCTACAAAGGAATGAATATGAAAAAGTTTATCGTTCTAGCAGTTGCTGCTCTTTCAATGAATGCTTTCGCAGCTAAGCACATGGTTTCTCTTTACGGTTACGAAGGTGGAAACACTACAGATCGTTCTCTTGATTTCACTAACTCTGCAGGTGGAGAGTACAACACTGTTAATGATCGCGTTGAAACTCGTAATCTTGCTCTTAACTACGCTTACGCTATTAATGACACTTACCAAGTTGGTGCTGTTTATAAGAACTATAATAAGCAAACAAACGGTGATATCGGTGCAGCTGGTGACAAGTCAACAACTATGGGTCTTTATGCGATCTATAACTTTGCTGGTCAACTTTCTGATACAAATTACTTAGCGCTTGGTTACTCAGTTTACAATGCTGAAGATTCTGATGCTGGTGCTGCGACAGTTGAAGATGATGTTAAAACTAATACTTGGAGTGTTGATTTTGGTCACCGTTTCAGCATGGGAACAGTTTGGGGTATGAACTTCAACTATTCTCCATCTGCTTCAGTTCAAGTTTCAAAAACTACTCATGGCGACGATGCTAAAGATGATCTTTCTTCTACATCTTTAACTCTTAACTTCGTTAAGTTCGACGTTCTTTTCTAATCTCGACTTAGTCGTTTAGAATACGAAGCCCCGCTTTTGCGGGGCTTTTTTTTTTGCCAATAATTTGTGGCATCCTATGAGAATTACATTTCATAACAATAGACTTTAATTGTGATTTTAAGCATTTGAGTCCTTTTAATGAAGTTCCTTTTTACCTATCAGTTCATTTCAAAATTTTCCGATACTCAGTTGATTGAAATTTAATTTTTATGTCTCAAAGGGGGCCTTATGTTGTTTCGAGCAAAGCATCTTGCACTCTGCTCTTCTTTCTCTCTTCTCGTGGCCTGTAATGGGGGTGGTGGAGGCGGTGGTTTGTCGATCAATTCCAATATCATCAGTGGGGTTGCAGCTACTGGTGCACCTATTCCAAGCGGAAAAGTTGAAATCCGGGGAAAGGGATCTGCCGATCCTGTTGAAACAACAACATCTTCAGATGGTTCTTATTCGGCCAACATTTCTTCACTTGAGGAGCCTTACCTCGTGAGAGTCGTTGCTCCTAGTGGTGAGAAGTATATTTCTGTCGCGACCCAAAGTGCCCTGGCAGAGGGAAAAAAAATTAACATCACTCCTATCTCAAATTTGATTCTTGCAAATGTCCTTGGTAAGTCCAATGTGGATGAAGTTTTTGAGGGCTTTGATACTATTTCCGATGATTTTTCAGAAGAAAAGCTCGAGCTGGAGAAAGGTGAACTCCTAGATAAATTTATTCAGGCGGGTCTTCTAGGGGACAATGGTGTCGCTGGTTCAAATATTGATCTTTTGAATGGTACTTTAGTCGCGGGAAGCTCAGATGGATTAGATGGGCTCCTTGATATTTTAGATATTGAAGGTGATTCAGACGGCTTTGAAATTAAACTCAAAGGTCAGGATGTGCCATTTGTAGTGGATAAAATTGATGGAACTGATGATGGAGATATTGATCTAACTCAAGTTAATGTGACTTCAGCTCTGGCCCAGATTTCAGTTATTGAAGCGATTAGAATTCGAATGAATGCTCTTGCTGCTAGTTATTCAAGTTTCGCTGGTTGCGCGGAAACTCCTGTTGATGATGGAAGTCATTGCGACATTGATACTATTTATTCTACGATAGCCCCATATTTTCATTCTGAGTTCCAGCAAGAGGGGAGTTCGAGTGTTTGGGGTTGGATTTGTGAAGACGATGCCTCAAGCAAAGAAACCTGTACTGAAATTGAGTTTTCTCCTGTTCAGTTAAAAGATATCACCCTTGTTAAATTTAATGATGTCACTCAAGAAGCTTTAATTAGTTTCAACATTTATTTTAATAATAAATTGAAATCGAGTGAGGAGATTCTGCTTAAAAAAGAAGGAGATGTCTTTAAAGTACTTGGGAATAAAAAATCATTCCGCTATTGGATTCAATCTTCATCAGAACATCTTACAGAATCAAAGCTTGTAAATGGACAAGTTCAATTAGTTAATAAATACCAAGTTAATCTTAACTTTGGGTTAGATGATAGAAGTGATTACAGTTTTAATGGCACTGAAGTTTTTACCCTTACTGCTTTAAGCGGAAATCCTATCTTTCCTGGAGTCTCTAGTAACTCTGCTACGATGTCACTTTATGTCGTAAAGTATCCACATCGTGAGTTCGTTGATGGGCAAATTTCATGTGATGAAAAATTTGCTCTTTCTGTTACAGATAAGCCCTATCAGAGCTGGGATAATGGGACGACGACAGCTCTGAGTTATTCTGAAGCTTGTCCAGGTACACCGACCAATGTGTGTGATTGCCCTGGAATAAATTTTGATTTTGAATCGACTCGCCTCGTTCTTAGTGAAGAGCAGGTTTCAAACATGAGTAAGTTTGAGCGCATTTCCATGACTAAGTTGGGGGTTACTGATGAATTTGTCATTAAAAAACCTCTTGTTATTAATCAATTCAATGCAGCTCAATACATTCCTCAAATCGGAGTATCGGCCCAAGCCTTCTGTCAGAACACAAGCAATCCAGGACTTCAGTTTAACTTAACTAGTCCTATTGGTGATTTGAGCTTTGCATCGATTTACTATGGACTTCATAATGGGTCTTATGGATCTTGGACTCCTGCCAGCGATGAATTGGATTTCCATAGTGACGAAAGTGAGGATGTAAATCAAACGACATTCAGTCCTAATTTTGAATCGGACTTATCTGGTTTAGTGATTGATCATCGCTCTTTTTATGTTCAAGCCGATGATGATCTCGAGCGAACATTTGTAAGAAGAATTAATTGTTCAACAGTTCCTTAATCTTTTCTAAATTCTGTGGAGAAGTGGGTGCTCACTTCTTCACAGAATTCTCATAATCGCAACTCTGGCCAAATTATAGTCCACTCTTTTGATTCTTTTTAAGACAAATAATTTTTTCTCTCTCATTCTTCCATAGGATCGATGTCCTAATTATTAGAAAGGGGAGCTTATGAAAAAATTCTTCGTTTTGGCTTTAGCAAGTTTGAGTTTTTCTGCCTTGGCCGATTATCATCATGATCATCGTTATACAAAGTGGCAGAGGATGGAGATGGAGCGAATGCCTGCGGCCATGGAAGGTGTTCGGCACATGTTTGAGTTTAATGTGGACTCAGCACTGAGAGGTGCCTTTGCTTTTGATAATTCCAAAGTGAGAGGTGAGGATGCCACTAATGATGCCCGCAGTGATCTTTCCCTGAATTATGCCTATGGGGTAGCGAAATTGTTTCAGTTGGGAGCGCGGATGAATTATTTTAGTGGAAAGTCTGGCGCGAACGATTATGAAAATTTTGATTTCTCTGTCGGTGGTATTTTAAATAGTGAAGAGGACTTTTCCCGCGCCACCTTTGTTTCACTTTATTTAGGTGCCGGTTGGGCGGAAGAATTTGGACCTAATACCCGAGATGAGCTCCAGTTTGCGACACTGGCCGTGGGGCGACGGTTTCCTCTTGAAGCTTTTGGGATTAAACACCTAAGCTACTCACCAGAAGTGGCCCTTAAAAATGTTTCCTCCACCACTGGTAAGGCCTTAGACCATTCCCAGTCCATGCAGTTTCGGTTCTTGCAGTTTTCCGTCCTGTTTTAAATAATGTTCATGACTTAGACGGGACTCTGTAAAAATTTCAAGAGCCTAGAGTTTTTGACGCGTATGCGTTATGATGCGATGGTTCAAGGAATTTTTAAGGAGTCCCTATGTTTAATTTAGGCGATCACGTTGTTTGTCCAGGTCACGGTGTAGGCCAGGTTTTCAGCGTTGAAACCAAAGAATTGAATGGTGAGATGAAAAGCTTCTATATCATCAAGATTGTCTCTAACGGCATGAAAGTCATGATTCCGGTAGATAGCAAAGATGGTGTGAGAGGACTCATGGGAAACACTGAAATTAATGGTGTTTTCGAACTTCTTCAAGATCACAATGTTAAGGTCGATCAGTCTACGTGGAACCGTCGCCACCGCGAATATACCCTGAAAGTGAAGACTGGCTCATTGATAGAAATCGCCGATGTCCTGCGCCAATTATTGCTCCTTAAGATGACGAAAAAGTTGTCTTTCGGGGAGCGCAAGATGCTTGATCAGTGTAAAGAGCTGATTGTGAAGGAGATTGCTCTTTCAACAGGTAGCCCAGAAGGCTCAGTTTCAGAGAAAATTGACTCTCTTTATACCTAAAAATTCTCAAAAGCCCTCGTTTAAGTGTAGGATGTTCCTCATTCATTATTGAGGAGCTATTGCTATGACTGTACGTGTCCGTTTTGCCCCATCACCAACTGGGTACCTCCACATTGGGGGCGCTCGAACTGCTCTCTATAATTACCTCTACGCCAAGGCCGTTGGCGGAACTTTTATTTTACGAATTGAAGATACTGACCTTGAGCGCTCTCAAGCCGAATATGAGAGATTGCAAATTGATGATTTGAAGTGGCTCGGTATTCACCACGATGAAGGTCCCGATAAACCAAATCCAAAATATGCTCCTTACCGCCAATCTGAGCGTTCTGAGATTTATCAGAAATATGCTCAAGTGTTGATTGAGAAGGGTCTCGCTTATTATGATTTTTGTACGGAAGAAGAACTCGAAGCGATGAAGGCGAAAGCCGAAGCCGAGGGACGAGATCCTCATTATGAAGGAAAATGGAAAGAGCCTCAGTTTGCGGCCGAAGCGCTTGAGCGCGTGAAGAAAGGTGAGAAAGCGGCCATTCGTTTTCGCGCCTACAAAAAGTCTTATACCCTCAATGATAAAGTGAAAGGGCATGTGACGTATCCAGAAGGGATGGTGGGAGACTTTGTGATTGTGAGATCCAATGGACTTCCGGTTTATAATTACTGCTGCGTGATTGATGATATGCTGATGGAGATCACTCACGTTATCCGCGGTGAAGACCACCTTAACAATACTGTTCGCCAGCTTATGATCTATGAAGCTCTTGGGGCCAAACTTCCAGAGTTTGCTCACGTTTCACTTCTCATTGGTCATGATCGTCAGAAACTTTCTAAGCGCCATGGGGCGACGTCAGTGAATCTTTATAGAAATGAGCACTATCTTCCAGAGGCCATGTGTAATTATCTTTGTCTCTTAGGCTGGTCTCACCCAGATGAGAAAGATATTTTTGATAAGACTGATCTCTTTAAAGTTTTTAGTCTTGATCGCTTCTCGGCCCATGCGGCCATGTATGATATTGAAAAACTCAAATGGGTGAATGGTGAGCATGTTAAAAAAATGGCGATCCCAGATCTCATTTCACTTATTGAACAAGAACCTGAAAGTGAGTTCTTTAAGAAGCAAACTCCTGAGTGGAAAAACTCTTGTGTGGAACTCTTAAAAAAATACGCTCAGTTTGTGACTGATTTTCCAAAACTGGTGAATGAACTCATTCTTAAAGAAAAACCAGAAATGACTGAACCTCTCAAAGAGATCATGAGTTGGGAAACGACACCAAAGATTGTGGCCTTCATTAGTGCAGAAGTAGAGAAGGCTAAAAGTGAATTTCTGACTGAAGCTGAACTCAATGGTTGGATGGAGCATGTGAAAAAAGAAATGGGAGTAAAGGGTAAGCCCCTTTTTCAAGGAGTGCGTGCCGCTCTTACTGGTCATGACCATGGCCCGGATTTGAAATTTCTTATTCCGCTTACACCAGTGACTGTGCTGAAAAAAAGAGTTGAGCATTTGAAAGGATAAGTATGCCTCGTGAAATTAAAATTCATAATAACCTGACTCGAAAAAAAGAAACATTTGAGCCCATTGAACCGGGCAAAGTGAAGTTCTACTCTTGTGGACCGACGACCTATGATTTTCTTCATATCGGGAACGCTCGCGCACTTGTGGTGGGAGATCTTTTTAACCGCGTGCTTAAGGCCTTTGGTTATGATGTGACTTTTGTCAGAAACTACACTGATGTGGATGACAAGATCATTGACCGCGCTCGTGAACTTAAAAGAGATGCGTTGGAGCATGCGGCCCTGTTTGTGAAAGAGTGTGAGCAGGACATGAATTCACTCGGTATGATGCCGGCCACTCATACACCCAAAGTCTCTGAGACCATGCCTGAAATCATCGAGATGATTCAAGATATTATTAAAAATGGTTCTGGTTATGTGGTGGATGGAGAAGTTCTTTTCCATGTGCCAAGTTTTGCTGAGTACGGAAAATTATCTAAAAAAGATCTCGAGACTCTTCAGCATGGTATTCGTGTTGAGGTTGATCAGAAGAAAAAAAATCCGGCGGATTTTGTGCTCTGGAAACCGGCGAAACCTGGTGAGCCAAGTTGGGATTCTCCGTGGGGAAAAGGGCGACCAGGTTGGCACATTGAGTGCTCGGCCATGGCCAAAAAGTTTCTTGGTAAAACCCTTGATCTTCATCATGGTGGTGTGGATCTCATGTTCCCGCATCATGAAAATGAAATTGCTCAATCCGAAGCGGCCAATCAGTGTCCCTTTTGCAGAAATTGGGCCCATAATGAATTTTTGAATTTTGGCTCTGAAAAAATGAGTAAGTCTCTAGGGAATGTGGTGAAGATCCGCGACTTCGTGGAAAAATATGGCGGGCAGGTTCTACGCCATGTGCTTTTATCTGTGCACTACCGTGCTCGCTTAGAGTGGAGTGATGAAGTGATCCAGCGCGCTCTAGATGAAGTGAAAAGAATCCATGAATTTGTGCTGGAGTGCCAGACCATGAAGGCAAGTTCACTTGGAGAGTGTGATCCAGAGATTGAAAAATGTTTGGATAAAATGTTTGAAGAGCTTTCTAATGATTTTAATTCGGCCGGAGCGATGGGGCATTATTTTTCATTCTTAAGATATGTGAAAGGTCAGAAGGATCATTTAAGTAATGAATCCTTGGCGCAGGTTTTTAAAACCAATAAATTTGTCTCTATTGCCCTAGGACTTGTGGCAGAAAATCCTGAAATGGTCCTTCATAAACTTAAAGAGCTTGAACAAGATACATCGAGCTCTGGAGTTGATGCGGCCTGGATTGAGAAACTCATTGAAGAAAGAAAGGCGGCCAAGCTTGAGAAAAATTGGGCCCGGGCCGATGAAATCAGAAAAGAGCTCACAGCAAAAAATATTGTGCTCAAAGATAATCCTGATGGTTCCACAAATTGGAAAATTCAAGGCTAGGGTCATTTTGGCCCTAGTTTCTGCTGTAAAAATTACAAAGACTAACCGAACCTCCTCACAATCATTGCTCCATGATACTTTTTAATGGTAATGACCGGTCACGTTTTAATAACTAGGAGTTAACTATGAAATTGGTTGTCGGACTATTGTCTCTGGCTCTTTCATTTTCCACACTTGCTTCAAGTGGTGAATCTAAAACATTTACGTATGATGGTTCTCAAGATTCAGTAGAACTTATCCTTCGTGGTGAGAAAACTCACACGGAATATCGCACTGAAGTTCGCACGACGACTTGTTTTAGAACAGAAATTGTTGGTTACCGTACTATTTGTAATGGCGGCGGTTATCCAGGACCAGGCCCTCGCCCATATCCAGGCGGCGGAAGAAACTGTTGGAGAGAGCCAGTTTACCGTCAAGTGGCTTATCCATGTCAGCAGACTGTTCAAATTCCATACGAAGTTAAAGACTTTGATGTTGATGCTCGCGTGATCCTTGATGTTTCTAAGATCTCAATGGAAGCTACTCCAGGTGAGTCTTTTACAGTATCACTTCTTGGTGACACACTTTCTCTTACGGCAAATGGCTCTAAGAAATTCTTCCTTGTGCTTAATAAACAAGCTATCCGTTCTCGTATGAATGGCACGATGAAGTTCATGGACGCTCTTTATTCAGTTGAACTGATTGAGTCTGTTCCAGTTCTTAAAGCTCTTAAGATGACTGATATTTCTCTTGCAAATGATGTTCTGACTTTTGGATTAGGTCCCGTGAATAATAATCCAAATATTGCTTTCTCTCTTAATATCGAAAAGAAAAAGCTTTTTGGTTCAGATGAAGTGCTTTTTGACCGTGAACTCACAGCGACTGAAATTGTCATCAAGGCGAGCAACACAGGTTCAGCTGCAGACGTTAATATTGACCGTTTAGGTGTAAGCCTTGAAGATGGAAAGTATAGCCTCACTGCTAAAGCTTACTTTAAGGCCAAGGGAAGTTTATTAAATGCTTCTCAGTATGGTGATGATTTAGAAGCTTCTAAGACTCTTGTCTACAAGATCCGCTAAATGATGAAGGGCCCGAAAGGGCCCTTTTTTTTTATGTTAATTCTGAATAATCTTGGGCCTTATTAATCACTCTTATCTTTTTCTTCTTTTCCAGTAACAGTTCTAAAGGTCTTCCTCTGAGATTGTAATTCGATCCCATGCTGTAACCGTAGGCCCCTGTGTCTTTTAAGACAAGCAGGTCTCCACTTTTAAGAGGCGGCAATGGGCGATCAGAGCCAAAGCAATCCGAGGTTTCACAAATCGGGCCCACTACATGACACTTCTGCGTCTTAGGAGCATCTTTCACAGGCAGGAGAGCGTGATAAGCGCCATAAAGAGAAGGGCGCATGAAATCATTCATGCCTCCATCTACAATCACAAAATGATTATCTTCTGAGACTTTGTTTCGAAGTACTTTCATCACAAAAAGTCCGGCCTTCGCCACAATTCTTCTTCCTGGCTCAAAGACGATGCGAGGGCGAAGATCTGTTTTCGCATAAAAAGCTTTCTCAAGTGTTTCAGCGATAAGATTCATATAAGTTTCAATATGAGGGAGTTTATGGGTTTCATCCGGGTGATAATCCACGCCGAGACCACCTCCCACATCAAGAAACTCTAAAGGGCATTCAGTCTTCAGGGCCACTTCAGATAAACGCACCAAAGCTTTCTTAGTCGCTTTAAGATCGAGAAGCTGACTTCCAATATGAACTGAGAGACCTACAAGTTTTGAGTGAGACCAATATTTTTTCTCTTTGAGGCTCAGGAGAATATCATGTTCGAGGAGACCAAACTTGTGGGTTTTATTTCCAGTCGAGATGTACTTATGAGTTTTAGGTTGAACCACAGGGTTCAAGCGAAAACAAATGCGGGCCTGCTTTTTTAATTTCTTCGCGCATTGATTGATGAGCTCAAGCTCCTCAAGGGATTCCACATTAAAGGAATTAAGACCCTGACCTTTGAGTTTAAGGGCATACTCAATTTCTTCCTGAGTTTTTCCGACACCAGAGAAGACAATTTTTTCAGCAGGGATACCAGCTTCAATGGCACGTTTTAATTCTCCACCAGAAACGATATCAGCACCCGATCCGAGCTTCGCAAGAATTTTAACGAGCTCTTTATTCGGATTAGATTTCATCGCAAAGCAGATAAGGGGATCAATCAGTCCTGCTTTTTGTGCTCCTTGAGAAAATTGCTCATAATTTTCTGTCAGCATTTCTTCTGAGTAGATAAAAAAAGGCGTTTTAAATTTTTTGGTGAGAGTACTAATGTCCTGCCCAGCAAATTGAAGTTTTTTATTTTTATAAGTTAATTCATTCATGGGAACACAACACTTTTTCTCCAATTGAGAACATGGGTTAAAGTTTCTGAGTCTAAAACTTTATCATTATAGGCCACTTGCGCCAAGGTCTCAAAGTCCGAGAGGGCGCTAAAACTTAAGTTTGCCTCTTTAAAAAGTCCCTCCACTTGGGGAAAACCATAGGTAAAAATACTTTTTACCTGAATCACTTGCAGTTCGGCCTCTTGAAGTTTTTTAGCGGCAGCAATGGAGCTCTTGCCGGTGGAAATAAGATCTTCAATCAGCACACATTTTTTTCGGGCCGCAAGTTGCCCTTCAATGGCGTTCTGACGTCCGTGATCTTTGCTGGAGCTTCTGACATAGATGAGGGGAAGTTTCAGTTCATGCGCAATCCAAGCGGCCCAAGGGATACCGGCCGTGGCCGTACCGGCAATACCGTCAACATTGAGTGATCGAATTTGTTCAGCAAAGGCTATAATAATTTTTTCTCTCGCTTCAACGCTAGAAATAAGGAGTCTATTATCACAATAAACTGGCGACTTGATGCCTGAGGCCCAGGTGAAGGGCTCTTGGGGTCTTAGGAAAACCGCTTTTTCTTGAAGCAGGATTTTAGCAATGTCTTGGGCCTTAAGCATGGTTGAGTCCTTTAAGAATAGTCTGGAGCGCCTCACGGGGATCAGATGCGGCCGTAATCGGGCGACCAATCACCATGTAGTCTGTGCCAAGATCTAAAGCCTCTTGAGGTGTGGTGATGCGTTTTTGATCATGAGTCTCACTACCTTGTGGGCGTATGCCAGGTGTGACAGTGAGAAAGCTTGATCCTAAATTATTTTTTATGAGTTTTACTTCATGGGGAGAGCAGACCACGCCATCAAAGCGCGCCTTTTGAGCGAGTTGAGCGTAATGAAGAACTGAATCTTCCACTGAACCCAGAATTCTCTGCTCTTGGTTCATTTGAACTTGGGAGGTGCTCGTCAGTTGAGTAACGGCGATGAGCAGAGGTCTCTGCTTCATGCCTGAAAAAACCTCATAAGATTTTTCCATCATCTCAAGCCCACCGGCCGCATGCACATTGATCATGTCTACGGGTAAGCGGCTTAAGGCCTTAAGGGCACTGGCCACAGTTTGAGGAATGTCATGAAGCTTGAGATCCAGAAAAACGTTGAGACCAAGATCTTTAGCTTCTTCAATGACTCGTGGGCCTTCGGCATAAAAAAGCTCCATCCCAATTTTTACCCAAACTTTTGTGCTTGAGAGATCGTGAAGAAGTTTGCGGCATTTTTGTGGATCTTGGGTATCAAGGGCCACAATAATTTTTTCGGCTGCCATCATGAAAGGGGCTCCATCAAAAAAGTGGTTCGCTCAATGGTTTTTAAGAGAGCTTCTGTGGTATCAAGAGAGGTCAGGCAAAGAAGCCCACGCTCAACGGCCGAACGTCTCATCTTAAAACCATCTGATTCAACGTTTTTACTTTTTGATATCGTGTTCACAATGAGTGAAACGCGGCCGGATTTAATCGCACTTAAGATGTCATTTTGAGATTGCCCAATCCTATCCACCACCTTGACCGGAATCCCGGCATTAGAAAGAAGTTTCGCCGTTCCCGATGTGGCCATAAAATCAAAACCGATGTGATGAAAGCGTTTAAAAAGTTTGAGGGCTTCCTCTTTATCCATATCATTAATGGTCGCAAGGATCGTACCTGATTCTGGAATTTTAACTCCCGCTGCGATGAAAGCCTTTTGCAGAGCTTTCTCAAAGACCTTATCTTTGCCCATCACTTCTCCTGTGGATTTCATTTCTGGCCCCAGTGCGATTTCCACATCAGAGAGTTTAGCGAATGAAAAGACTGGAGCTTTCACGGCAATGTCCGACTTTGGTTTTAGAGTTCCATGAAAGTATCCTTGCTTAAGGAGACTTTCTCCCATCAGTGCGCGAGTGGCGATCTTGGCCATCTGAACACCTGTCACCTTAGAAAGAAAGGGAACAGTTCGAGAGGAGCGAGGGTTCACTTCTAGAACAAAAACTTCTCCGTGATAAATCACAAACTGAAGATTAATCAGCCCTTTAATATTAAGGGCCTTCGTAATAGAGAGAGTCGTTTCAGAAAGTTTATTTAAAATATCCTGACTCACTGTTTGTGGAGGATAAACGGCGATAGAGTCTCCAGAATGAACTCCGGCCTTCTCAATATGCTCCATGATTCCCGGAATAAAAACGGTTTCACCATCACAGATCGCATCGACTTCCATTTCTCGCCCAATCATATAGCGGTCAATAAGAACTGGATGCTCTGGATTCACTTGCACGGCCCGCTTCATATAATTTTCGAGCTCTTGTTCATTATACACAATTTCCATCGCCCTTCCCCCTAAGACATAGGAAGGACGCACGATCACAGGAAAGCCCAGGTGGGCCGATTTTTCAACCGCTTCGTGGATGGAAGTCACAGTACAACCTAGAGGTTGCGCAATTTTTAAATCTTTAAGAAGTTGCTCAAAACGCCGGCGATCTTCGGCCCGATCGATATCATCAACGGATGTTCCAAGAATTTTTACTCCTCGCTCACTCAAGGGCTTTGCGAGATTGATGGCCGTTTGTCCTCCAAACTGAACGATAACTCCCAAGGGATTTTCTCGCTCAATCACATGCATGACATCTTCAACCGTGAGAGGTTCAAAGTAGAGGCGATCAGAAATATTAAAATCCGTTGAAACGGTCTCTGGATTATTATTAATCACAATGGCTTCATACCCAAGCTCTCTTAAGGCCTCAATAGCATGAACTGTGGCGTAGTCAAATTCAATCCCCTGGCCAATTCGAATGGGGCCAGAACCTAGCACCACGACTTTCTTACGGCTTGAGTCTAGGACTTCATCTTGAGATTCATAACTTGAGTAGTAGTAGGGAGTTGATGATTCAAATTCAGCAGCACAGGTATCAACCATTTTAAACACGGGATTGATCTTATGTTTTTTTCTCCACAGACTGAACTCAAGCTCACTTTCTTTAAATTGACTTGCCAGATATTTATCTGAAAAACCTTGGCGCTTGGCCTTAAAAATCAGGTCTGGATTTTTTCCCGTTTGACTCAGTTCTTTTTCCGTTTGAATCAAACCTTGAATCTTTCTGAGAAAAAAGAAATCAATTTTTGTAAGACTATGAATCTCCTCTAAACTCATCCCTTGGCGTATACCTTCTGAAATGGCAAAGAGGCGTTCATCATCTTGCTCAAGAATCTTGTTCTTAATTTCCTCAAGAGATTTATTTTTCATGCTTGGAAGTTCGAGATGATAAAGACCAACCTCTAGAGAGCGCACGGCCTTTAGAAGAGACTCCTCAAAAGAGCGTCCTAGGGCCATCACTTCACCCGTTGCTTTCATCTGTGTTCCAAGTCTTCGATTGGCCGTGACGAATTTATCAAAGGGCCAGCGAGGAATTTTTGTCACCACATAATCAAGTGCTGGCTCAAAGCAAGCATATGTTTTTTTCGTTACGGGATTAATAATTTCATCTAGACCTAGACCAATCGCAATTTTCGCCGCAATTTTAGCAATAGGGTAGCCCGTGGCTTTTGAAGCTAGGGCCGATGAACGAGAAACTCGAGGATTCACTTCAATCACATAATACTGAAAGGAGTCAGGATCAAGGGCATACTGAACATTACATCCGCCTTCGATCTTTAACGAACGAATAATCTTCAGGGCCGAAGATCTCAAGAGTTGATACTCTTTATCACTCAAGGTCTGACTCGGGGCCACAACAATGGAATCCCCCGTATGAACGCCCACGGGATCAATATTTTCCATGTTACAAACAATGATACAGTTATCTTTTGAATCTCTGATCACTTCGTATTCAATCTCTTTACAACCTGCGATGGATCTTTCAATTAAACACTGCTCGATAGGAGAAGCAGCTAGACCAGAGTTTGTGATCAAGATGAGTTCTTGCTCATCTTTGGCAATCCCACCACCTGTTCCCCCAAGAGTGAAGGCCGGTCTGACTATGAGGGGATAGCCAATTTTTTTGGCAAAATCCAGAGACTCTTCCAGATTGTGAACAATGCGGCTTTCAGGAACAGGTTCCCCAATCTCGATCATGAGTTCTTTAAACAGTTTTCGATCTTCCGCTTTTTGGATGGTCTCCACTTTACAGCCCAAGAGCTCTACACCCAATTTTTTTAGATAACCTTCCTCTTCAAGTTTAACGGCCAAGTTAAGGGCCGTTTGTCCACCGAGAGTTGGGAGGAGTCCATCTGGTTTTTCTTTATGAATGATTTTTAAAAGAAACTCTTTTGTGAGGGGCTCAATGTAAACTTTATGGGCCGTCTCTTTATCCGTCATAATAGTGGCCGGATTAGAGTTCACTAAAACCACTTCAATCCCTTCCTCAATGAGAGATTTTACGGCCTGAGTTCCTGAGTAATCAAACTCTGCGGCTTGGCCTATGACAATGGGTCCAGAGCCAATCACAAGAACTTTTTTTAACTTTGGATTTTTTGCCATGTTAATTCCTTATACTTTTTAAAAAATCATCAAAGAGCCATGCGGTATCTTCGGGGCCAGGGGCCGCTTCTGGGTGGTACTGAACTGAGAAGGCCGGAAAATTTTTATGTTTGAGACCTTCAATAGTTTCATCATTCAGATTAACTTGAGTCACTTCTAAGTCTGATTGTTTGATTGAATTCATGGTCACGGCGTAACCGTGGTTTTGTGAACTCATGAAGACCTTATCTTTAAGGAGGTCTTTCACGGGGTGATTGCCTCCGCGATGACCAAATTTTAATTTCTCTGTATCAGCGCCATTGGCCAGAGCAAAAAGTTGGTGACCCATGCAGATACAAAAAAGTGGGTAGGACTTTTGGAGACCTCTAATGACAGGCAAGACTTCGGGAACATCTTTGGGATCCCCTGGGCCATTGGAGAGTAAAATTCCTTGAGGTCTGTAGCTTTCAATCATTTCAAGACTTGCATTCCAGGGAACCACCACCACATCACAATTTCGTCTTAAAAGAGAACTGAGAATATTTTTTTTATAACCAAAATCCATCAGCACAATTCTTTTGCCAGATCCTGGGAAATGAATAGGGTTTTTACTAGAGACTCTCGCAATTTGATCTTTCCCAAGATTGCGCGAGAGAAGAAGTTCAAGGTTATGAGTAGGGTAATCTATGGGGACAAGAAGAGCTTTCATTACTCCTCGATCACGAATTTTTTTCGTGAGCTCTCGAGTATCCACTCCCGCAATCGCAGGAATTTTAAAACGTTTAAGGAGTTCTCTAAGTGAGTACTCATTGCGCCAGTTCGAGCCCTCCTCAGCGCATTCTTTCATCACCATCCCCTTAAGGGCCGGAGTGAGGGATTCAAAGTCATCTTTATTAACACCATAATTACCGATCAAGGGATACGTCATCACGACCATTTGATCACAGTACGAGGGATCAGAGAGGATTTCCTGATAACCCGTCATGCTGGTATTAAAAACGAGTTCACCTAGAGAAAAGGCATGATCAAGATCATAACCCACAGATTCACCAATGTAGTGCTCACCAGTTTCGAGGACGAGTTTGATTTTTTTCATAGACCCTTCCGATTAATCGCCCAATCTAGAATCGCCATTCTGGCCGCTACTCCGTTGTGCATTTGTTTAAAAATTCTTGATTGAGGGTGCTCAACCATATCATCAGAAATTTCAAGCCCTCGATTAAAAGGACCTGGATGCATAATAATGGCATGAGGTTGCATCATTTTTTGTCTTCGCTGATTCATCCCAAATTGATGATGATAAGTTTTTGCATCAAGCTCTAACCCTTCATGGCGCTCAATTTGAATCCTGAGCATCATCACTGCATCAACTTCTGGCAGGGTGGAATCAAAATCTGCAGCCTCAATCATGGAATCAGTTGATAATGGGCGAAGCGAGTCAGGTCCACAAAGATAAATTTTTATTCCGAAAATTTTTGCGGCCACCATCAAAGATCCCGCCACTCGAGAATGCTTAATATCGCCGCAAACGGCGACTTTAAGTCCTTGGAGTTTTCCAAACTCTTGATAGAGAGTCAGAAGATCCAAAAGACCTTGCGTCGGATGTTCATGTTTTCCAGCACCCGCATTAATCAGCGGAAGATGAAATGCCGATTTGAGGTCCTCTAGAATATGATCATCTGAGTGCCTAAAAACAAGGGACTCCACACCCAAGCTCTCAAGTGTTTTAAGTGTGTCATAAACAGTTTCACCCTTTTTAACACTTGAGTTTTCTGGATTAAAATTAATCACTTCTCCACCCAGTCTCTTGGCCGCCACTTCAAAAGAACATCGAGTTCTCGTACTTGGCTCATAGAAAACATTAGCGATGATTTTGTGTTGCAAGAGAGGTGGAATTTTTTCGGGTGTTTGAAGCAGATGGGAAAAAGATTGGGCCTTCTCAACGAGGTCCATAAGTTCATGTTGGGTAAAACTAGCGAGTGACAAGAAATGCTTGACCATTGTCCTCCTGATGAAATGATAAATTTAAATTTGAACAAAAAAGAATAGGATGTACGAAAGGGATGTAGGCGTGATAATTAAATTTGATGCAAGGAAGCATCATACCCATAAGACAATCCTAGAATGAAACTTTAGAATAATTTCATTCATGCGAAACCGTTTGGCAAGAGTAAATAAAATGACAGCTCAATTCCAATTAGAATCAGCTTTTTCTCCAAGGGGAGACCAGCCACACGCCATTGAAAAAGTGGCCCAGGCCTTTCAAGACAAAGCTTCAGTTCAAACCCTCTTAGGGGTGACTGGCTCAGGTAAAACCTTTACCATGGCCAATATTATTCAGAAATTAGGCAAAAAAACTTTAATCCTTGCGCCTAATAAAACTCTCGCTGCGCAACTCTTTGCAGAGTTTAAAGAATTTTTTCCTCATAACGCTGTGGAGTATTTTGTTTCTTATTATGATTACTATCAACCTGAGGCCTATGTTCCGGGATCTGATACCTACATAGAAAAAGATGCGGCCATCAATGATGAAATTGAAAAACTCCGGCACTCCGCTACGCGCTCACTTTTAGATCGAGAAGATGTGATTGTTGTGGCCTCAGTGAGTTGCATTTACGGGATCGGGGCCCCTGAAGAATATTTTAATCAAAGAATTATTTTATTCGCTCAAGATAAAATGGATCGAGATGAATTTTTGCGTAAACTCGTGGAAGTTCAGTATCAACGAAACGATATGGATTTTCACCGTGGAACTTTTCGGGTGCGCGGGGATGTGGTGGAAGTTTTTCCCGCCTATGAAGAATCTCAAGTCGTGAGAATAGAGTTCTTTGATGATATTATCGATGGAATTTTTCTGGTGGATCCTCTGCGCGGTAAAGTCCTTGAGTCTCTTAATCGCATCGATATTTATCCCAAAAGTCATTACGTGGTAGGAAAAGACCGTCTTAAAACTGCGGTGGGAGAAATTAAAGTTGAGCTGCGAGAGAGACTTAATGAACTTGAAGCCCAAAATAAGTTGGTTGAGAAGCAGCGACTTCAACAAAGAACACTTTTAGATTTAGAGATGCTAGAAGAAATGGGCTTTTGTCCAGGAATTGAAAATTATTCACGTCATATGTCAGGTGCTAGGTCTGGAGAGGCTCCACCAACTCTCATTGATTACTTTAAAAAAGATTTTCTCATGATCATTGATGAGTCTCACGTCACGATTCCTCAAGTCGGTGGCATGTACAAGGGAGATCGAGCGCGAAAGCAAACTCTCGTTGATTACGGCTTCAGGCTTCCAAGTGCTCTCGATAATCGTCCTCTTAATTTTTCAGAGTTTGAAACGAAGATTGATCAAGTTCTTTTTGTTTCGGCCACTCCAGCAAATTATGAGCTAGAAAAATGTCATGGTGAATATGTTGAACAAATCATTCGACCAACAGGACTGCTTGATCCCGTGATTGAATTTAAAGATGCAAAAAATCAGGTGGACGATCTTCTGATTGAAGCAAAAAAAGTCATCGCTCAAGGTTATCGAGTTCTCGTCACCACACTAACGAAGCGTCTGGCCGAGGAGTTGACGAGCTATTACCGGGGAATAGGGCTTCGGATCCGCTACCTCCACTCAGAAATTGATACGCTTGAGCGTATGGAAATCTTGCGCGATCTGAGGCTTGGTGAATTTGATATTTTAGTTGGAATTAATCTTTTAAGAGAGGGTCTTGATATACCTGAGGTCGCCTTGGTGGGCATTTTAGATGCAGATAAAGAAGGCTTCTTACGCTCAACCCGCTCCCTCATTCAAACCATCGGTCGAGCGGCCCGGAATGCTGAGGGGAGAGTCATTTTATATGGCTTTAAGAAGACTCCCAGTATTATTGAGTCCATGAAACTCACGGCCGATCGCCGAGAGAAGCAACATGCCTACAACCTAGAGCATGGGCTTTCCCCTCAAACTGTGGCCAAAAAGGTGAGTGGTGGAGTGATCGAAGTCTTGCGCGGAGTAAAGAAAACCGACAAGAAAGGGCGGAATAAAGAAATTACTGATCAAAAATTATCTCCAGAAGCAATTGATGCTAAAATAGGAGAGTTGAAGCGTTTAATGAAAGAGGCGGCCAAAGAGCTTCGCTTTGAGGAAGCGGCCAAGCTTCGTGACGAAGTAAAAAAGCTTTCTGATTTAAGGTTTATGTTATGAAGTTATTCCTGTTATTTTTAATGCTCGAGAGTGTTCAGGTTTGGGCCCAGCCTAAACCAGAGACTTTTGTTGTTCAGATTGCTGACCGGAGCATGACGGTGCTCTCACCTGATAAGAAGCGAGACACTTTTTCTGTTCTTATTGAGAATAAATCTCTTTCTGATCAGATTGGAAAAATAATTGTTCAAGGTAAAATTTTAAAATTTGTTTCTATTAAGTCTGGACTGAGTGAAGCTGTTGAGATTGAAAATAAATCTTCGGCCAATGTCTTTTTTGTTCCTGTAAGTCCTGCCTTTCAAGAAGTTGAACTCATTTTTGGCAAGAAGGTTTATGAAATCCCATCAAAAAAATAACGTTCAAAAAGTTATTCTTGTAATTTCTGACTTGCATTTAAGTGCAGGGAAAATGATCAAAGGGAAAAGAAATCTTCTTGAGGATTTTCATTACGATAATGAGTTGATCGACTTTTTACATTATTATTCCCATGGTGATTATCAAGATATTCCTGTTGAACTTGTGATAAACGGTGATTTCCTTGATTTCCTCGCTGTTCCCTTTGTTGAGTTTTATGATGATGAGTTTTGGAGTGAAAAAGCTTCTTTAGCAAAACTCAAGATGATTCTAGAGGCTCACAAAGGTGTCATGGAAGCCTTGAAGAAATTCTTGTCATGCCCTGATAAAAATATTGTTTATATTATAGGCAACCATGATGCTGAGTTTGTTTTTGATTCACTTAAGGAAGAGTTCTTATCTCGCTTTGGTGAGTTCTCACATAAAATTAAACTTTCTAATCAAGTGACTGAGCATACCCCGACTCCTGGTGTAACTATTCTCCATGGCCATCAGTATGAGCGTGCCCATGATTTTGATCAGATGAATGCAGTGATTGAAACCGTAACTGGAGAAAAATACTTTAATCCGCCTTGGGGCTCTTATTATGTCACGAATGTGATTAATAAGTATAAGCAGGAAAGAAGTTATATTAACGCTGTGAGACCGATTAAGCATTTTCTTATTCACGGATTTCTTTTCGACACATATTTCACTCTACGTTTTATTCTTTCTAATATTTACTACTTTATTATGGTGAGATTCTGGCATTTCTACATGATGAAGAAAAGTTTACGTCAGGTTTTCCAAGACCTTTATCGTGAACTTGAGCTCTTTCAGGATTATGAATCTCTGACAAGACAGTTCTTTGAGAAAAATCCTGAGAGTCGAGTGCTTATTGTTGGCCATACTCATAATCCGGCCCTACGAATATTTTCTGATGGAACAACTTTCATCAATACTGGTACATGGACTCGTATGGTGAACCTTGATTTGGGCCAGTGGAATTATGGTAATGTCTTAACCTATGCAAAAATTTTAGTTTCACGTCCTGATTATCAGATGGCAGATTTTGAAAAATCAGTTGAGGTGGATCTTAAGTATTGGATGGGGATTAATAACTTGCCTTATTCAGAGTATCACTAATCAACAAGAGAATTAATCTTTTCAACCAGGCTCTTTGACGAGTAGGGAAAGCTTACAACGTGCTTGACTCCAAAATGGGCGGCCATATCAATCGTTTCCTGCTCTTGAGAGGGAGAAAAAATGATAAAATTTTTTCTCTTTGCTAGAACGATCTTCATTTCATCATTAATAAGTTTTTTATGAATGAGTAGAAACTGTTTTTCAGTCAAAGATTGAAGAGCTTCAAGAGTATTTTGTGCCTCTAATAAATGAAAATAGCCATGTTTTGAGAGCATAGTCTTAATAAGAAGTCTTACTTCTTCATTTTCATCACAAATTAGGAAGGGAAGAGCGAGGTTCATTCCTTAATCATATCAGTCAGAGATTGAAGTGAATAGGAATAAGTCACTGAATATGCATAAAAAAGCCTCATCTCTGATTGAAAAAGTCGGTGAAAAAAAGTTTTTTTTAACACATTTTTTCTCTTAAGTTGCATTTTGATGCGCCGATGAGATGTGCAGTCTATCACAAGAGTGATGGCAAAAAACAAAATTACTACTTAAGCATGGAAGCTTATCAAGTCTCTCAAGGTTGGGAACTGATCATCAAGGAAAAGATGAGGAAGATTAACCAAGGAGGATTTCATGGGTTTTCGTATCAACACAAACGTTTCTTCAATCGCTGCACAAAGAGCCCTTTCAGTAAGTGGTAGAGAAACAGAAAGCAATCTCTCAAAACTTTCATCAGGAACAAGAATTACAAAAGCTGCAGACGATGCTGCTGGACTTGCGATCTCTGAAAAAATGAAAGCGAATATTCGTTCATTAAAACAAGCTGACCGAAACGCTAACGACGGTATCTCGATGGTTCAAACAGCTGAGGGTGGTTTGAATGAAGTGTCTTCAATCCTTACTCGTATGCGTGAACTTGCAATGCAAACATCTTCTGATACAGTGGGTGATTCAGAGCGCGCCATGACAAATATGGAGTACCAAAACCTTAAACTCGAGCTTGAACGTATTTCTTCAGTGACAGAGTTTAACGGTAAAAAACTACTGAATGGTGAAGGCGATAAGTACGACTTCCAAATTGGGGCCAACAATGATGGTTTCAATGACAGAATCAGCTACGACGCCCGTCAGGTGAATTCAAAAATGGAAAACCTGGGGATTGATGAACTAGAAGTTTCATCAAAAGATGGTTCGCAACAGTCACTAGCTTCTCTTGACTCTGCGATTGAGAAAGTGTCGGGCTTCCGTTCTTTCCTCGGTGCGATTCAAAACAGATTAGTATCTACTTCGAATAACTTACAAGTTAACGTTGAGAACTTATCTGCTGCGAATTCTCGAATCCGTGATGTGGATTATGCTGAAGCAACAGCTGCTAAAGCGAAGAACGATATTCTTTCTGCTGCTGGTACTTCGGTGCTTGCTCAAGCGAATATGTCTAGCCAAGGTGCTCTAAAGTTGATCGGCTAATTCCTGCAAGAATGATTTAAGATCTGGGACCCACCGTATGGTGGGTCCTTTTTTATTTTAGAAAATTAGAAGAGAACATCGAACCAAGGTTTCTTAGCTCTTTCATCACAATCAGAAACCCAAAGATGCTTAACTTCCAAGTAGGCCTTAAGACCTTCTTCGCCCATCTCACGTCCAATACCAGATTGTTTATGACCACCAAATGGCATTCCAGGATTTAAAAGATGGTACTCATTTATCCAAACCGTTCCAGTTTCTAACTGACGGGCCACTTTGTGGGCGCGTTCAGGATTTTTAGACCAAACAGCTCCGGCCAGACCATAATGAGATTGATTCGCAAGCTTGATGGCTTCGGCTTCGTTTTTTACAGGTGTAATCGCTAAAACAGGTCCAAAAATTTCCTCTCTGAAAATGGTATGATCCGGTGTCACTTCAAAGAGAGTAGGCTTGATGTAATAGCCTTTATCAAATTCTCCACCAGTGACTCTTTCTCCACCAAAAATTAATTTGGCCCCTTCTTTTTTAGAAGTTTCAATATAGCCCATGATGGTATCGAATTGTTTTTTATTAATAACTGGCCCGTAACCCGCAGCCGGATCTTGCGGAAGACCAACTTTAACTTCAGCAACTCTTTTTAAAAGAGCTTCTTTGAAAGTCGGATAAATTTTTTCTTCCACAAAAAGTCGAGTCCCAGAATCGCAGGCCTGTCCTGAGTGATAAAGGAAAGCGTAGAGAGCTCCATCAACAGCAAGACTTAAATCGGCATCATCAAGAACGATATTGGCCGATTTTCCACCAAGTTCTAAAGAGAGGTTTTGAAGTCTGGCACCAGCAGATTGCATGATTTTTTTTCCAACTTGAGTTGAGCCCGTAAAGGCGACTTTTCTCACCTTTGGATTTTTAAGAAGGAGTTCTCCTTCGGTTGCTCCACCAGTGATGATATTCACCACACCCTTAGGAAGACCAACATCCCTTAAAATTTCGGCCAGGATATTCGCCGTGACAGGAGTTTCTTGGGCCGTTTTCAAAACTGTTGTACAGCCAGAAGCAATCACGGGACCAATCTTCCAGGCTGCCATCACGAGGGGAAAATTCCATGGGATGATTTGAGCGCAGACACCAACTGGTTCGTAAATTTTATAGTTATTTGAAAAGCCAGCTCTTGAAGCTGATTCATCTTTAATTTCAAATTGAAATTTACGAAGTTGACCCGCTAAAACTTTAAAATATGAAGCCGCATTATGAACATCTGCTTTGGCCTTTCTTACACAGCTTCCAGAGTCCGCAATTTCAAGCTCAGTCAGTTCATTTCTGCGCTCTTTCATTTTTTCTGAAATGGCTTCAAGAATTTCTGCTCTCTTGATTTGATCCATAGAGCGCCATTCTGTAGAGTAGAAAGCTGCTTCTGCTGCATCAACCGCCTCATTAATATCTTTTTCAGTGGGGATGTAGACTTTGGCCACAGCTTCACCATTGGCCGGATTGGTGGAGATAAAATCTTGAGAACTTGTTTTGAATTCACCGTTAATAAAGAGTTTAATTTCTTTCATTGTAAATCCTTAGATGGAATTAAGTTTTAAAGTTATAATGGAGTGAGGTTGATTTTCCTCACCTTTAGCATAGATTTCTTTATTTACACCAAGAGAGATCTCTTCTTCCCCTTGAGTGATGAGGACAAGCTTTTGATTCTTCTTCTCATCAAGGCGATAGATGAAATTGATCGATTTGTTTTGGTCTTTTTTTAATTTGAAATTTAAAATATAGGGCCCAAGGGCCTGAGTATAATCTTTGTCATGATCAGTCTTGTGTTGAATTTTAAAAACGTCTCCATCAATCGCAAGTTTTAAATCCAGAGACCAACAGGCCCAAGCTGATGATGAAAAAAGTATAAAGAGGAGTCCAAGAATTTTCACAGGCAATTCTCCACAGAAACAGCGATTCCCTGGCCCACGCCAATACACATTGAGGCCAGACCTTTTTTGATTGATTTGTCTTTTTGCATTTGATGAACGAGCGTCGTGAGGATCCGTGTGCCAGAGCAACCCAAAGGATGTCCCAGAGCAATCGAACCGCCTAGGCGATTGACAAGAGAGGGATCTAACTCCAGTTCCTTGAGGCAACCGAGGGCCTGAACGGCAAAAGCTTCATTCAATTCCACCAGATCAAAATCGGAGACTTTATATCCAAAATTTTTGCAAAGTTTATTGATGGCCCCCACAGGTCCAAGTCCCATGACATTAGGGTGAAGTCCATGAACGGCTCCTCCTGTGATCATGGCCAGTGGTTTAAGCTTATGGCGTTTTAAAAATTCTTCTGAACATACCACCACCATACTGGCCCCGTCATTGATGGAAGAGCTATTCCCCGCTGTGACTGTTCCGTCTTTTTTAAAGGCCGGTTTAAGTTTGGCCAGTTTTTCAAGGGATGAATCGGCCCTTGGCCCTTCATCATTTTCTACAACTTGAGTTCCTTTCTTATTTTCTATTGTGAGCGGAAGAATCTCATTTTTAAAAGCTCCACTTTGTTGAGCGGCCAAAGCCTTTTGGTGAGAGGCGAGGGCAAAACGATCCTGATCTTCTCTTGAGATGCCATGAACTTTTTGAACTTCCTCAGCAGTTTCGCCCATACCAAGAAGTGGAAAAAGTTGGGCCATCTTAGGATTTTCAAATCTCCAGCCAATGGATGTATCCCACATTTTTTGAGTCCGCTCAAAACTTGAGTTGGCCTTAGAAAGAACGTAAGGGGCCCGGGACATACTTTCGGCCCCGCCTGCAATAAAACAATCTCCAATGCCAGCTTGAATGCGGGCATGGGCATCGATCACAGCATCCAAGGAAGATCCACAAAGTCTGTTGATGGTTGTTCCTGGAACTTCAAATGGATAGCCGGCCAAAAGTAAGGACATGCGGGCGAGGTTTCTATTGTCCTCCCCGGCCTGATTTGCGCAACCAATGATCGTGTCGGCGATTTCTTTTAAATCAAAATTTGTTGATGAAGCAAAATCCTTAAAAAGTTCCGCCAGCATATCATCTACTCTGAGGGAAGACAGAGTTCCGCCAAAGCTCCCGATAGGAGTTCTTTTTGCATGAATTAAGTATGAGATTTTCTTCATAATGCATCCTTAAAAATTGAATGGCCCATCCTAGCAAGAAAACTAAGCATTGGGAAAAAGGAATCCCACGGCCAAGTGTGTAAAAATGACAAGTATAAAGGGGATCCATTCATTTAAAATCAATTGCTTTGGGTCAGTTTTTATTCTAAAACTAGGCGTCATTTTTCATCCTAGGAATTTTATGAAAATAGGTCTCCTCCTTTTTCCTTTTTTTGTCCTCCAGCTGGCCCATGCCTATGAGGCAAAAGTTCTTAAAGGTCAGATGCCTCCTTCGCTTGAGGCCCTCATCACAAAGGCCAATCAAGAAACTCAGCTCAATTTTAAGAATTCAGATTTTTATTTGATCGAAGATAGAATGCTCGCAACGAGCCGCTTTCAAATGTTTGTTCAACAGTCTCAGGAAATTCCTGTGGCCGGGACGGCCATTCGTATTTGGAGTGATAAAGAAAATCAAAACTTGATTCTCGCTGAAATGCATTTGAATGAAGAATCAAAATCCAATGAATCTCTACTTGCCTCTCGATACGCCAAAGCGAGATTTTCACCTCGCGCTTTAAAATCAAAGCAACTTTCAGCAGCGATTGCTAAAATCGTAGAATCGACAGTCGCTTCTCACGATACAGATGCTCGCATCCTTGGACTTAAGTTCACTGATCAGTGGGTTGGATCAGATCTTGTGAGGAAGGTTGAAGTTCGCGCTCGTCGAGGTGTCCATCACATCAGTATCTCGCTCCTCAAAAATAAAGTTGTAGAGAAGAGTTACACCGAATTTCCTCAAGTCGAAAAGTTTCAAACCTTGAAGGCCAATGTCTTTCCTATTTATGAAGAGGTTGAATCCACGGGAGAAAAACTCCCTTTCGAAGTAAAGGATTTAAAATTCATATCGACCAATATTCCAGATGGTGGAGAAAATCCTCTTTCTGTATTTGAAAATCAAAAATTCCCAGAAAATCGTTATCACCCTCTTCTAGCGCAAACAGCTTTAGGGGAGATGTACGGACTATGGTCTGAGGCTTCTCTGCGCCAAAAAATCGATGAACTAATTGGACTTTTTCCTCTAAAAACGAATGATTTTGAAAATGGCATGCTCCTTCAAGGAAAGTACGCCACAATTAATCTTCATCCTGGTGTTAAAGAATTTAAAGATATTAATTTTTCCCTCAAGCCTTCGGTCAATCATCTTTTAAATTGGCAGCAGTTAAATGGAGAATACGAGGCCAAGCCGATCACTGGTTTCTATGGTAAGGATATTCATTCTCATGAAGAGTTAGTGAATCGAGTTCCCATGAGGCTACCTGATCATGATCCTGTGGCCTATATCAACTCTGGTTTTGATGAGGTTCAGGTTTATTATGGTGTGACCGTTCTCATGGATGCGCTTTCAGAAATGGGGTTTGAAGACCCTGAGCTCTCAGTGAAGCCTTTCCATGCTTTCTTATTTGATCCAGACATCGGTATGAAAGATAATGCGTACTATTACGATAATACGATTAACTTCACGACCTATAACTCGAATCAGCCAAATCTTGCGAGAGATAATCCAACCATCTGGCACGAACTTGGTCATGGAGTGATGGACCGCCTTATGGGGGCGCACTTAGGCTTTGCTGATTCAAAAGGCGGCTATGGTGGACTTTCAGAAGGTATGGCCGACTTTCTAGCGAAGATCATTGTTGAGCACCAAACCAATGGATCTGACTTTTCAGGCAAAAATGATTTTCGAATCGTGAATAACACCGGTTTTTACCTCACTAATGAATTCCATGATGAAGGGGAGTCTTACGGTGGGGCGATGAATGATATGCTTGATGAGGCCATTAAGAATTTTGGACGTGAAGGACTTTTTGATTTTACGGACCTGACTCTTGAAGCCATGAGACTAACACGAAACCATCCGGCCCTCAGTGCGAGATTATGGTTTGAGCACATGCTCTATGCTGATGAATTAGGGAGCGAAGTGAGAGAGCCTGAACAATTTAAAAATATTATCCTCTCAGCTTTAGAAAAAAGAAATTTCTCTTTTGAGTCTTCATTTAGGCCTGCTTCATTAAAGATTAGTTTTGAGCAAGGTGAATTAACAAACGAATCTCCAGGTAGCCGCGAGCGACCTCTGGCCGAGTGTTCACCAGATGGGATGATTTCTCATCAATTAAAAGTCTCTCTGACTTCGGGAGATTCTGATTTTATTAAATACCCTGCCATCGTCAAAGTTGAGTTTAAGAAAGGGGCCCTTCAAGGTGCTATTCGCTGGGAAGGAGAAGAGAATAATCCCCTCGTTTATGTTGTAAATTCTGAAGATCAGCTTCTCAATATAAATCTTAAAGCTTCGATGGAATGTGAAACAGTTAATCAACCAGATGGAAGCTGTAAGGATTATGCTTATATTCAGGTTTATAATAGTGGGGCCCTTAAGCCACTTGCGAAAAAAAGATTCTATTTGAAATTAAATAAGCTCAGCTGCGGTCGTTAGACTGCAGCTTTCTTTAGTAAAGAAGCCGCGAGGTAGCGCTTATCTTGGGTTTTTTGATAGAGTTCATTTAAGAGTGCCATCGCAAATTTTTCTTTTCCCTGACTCCATTCGAAAGGCCCTTTAGGATAATTCACCCCGAATTTCATCGCTCTATTAATGTCTTCTTTTGAGGCCACTTCCTCTTCCAAAGCAAAATAAGCTTCATTAATAATTTGCACAATCGTTCTTGGGAAAATAAAGCCACAGGAGACAATCGTTGTTTCAAGAGTGATAAATCCAAGCTCTTTCATCTTATCGAGGAAAGCTTGATTCTTATCCCTCAAGTGAACTTCAATTTTTTTCTCTTCATCACAAAAAAGTGCCGCAAAAGAACCTTTGAGCTGAGGAAATTCAGCATAAAACTCAGCTGGATCAAAACATGTGAGATCCATAAATATTAATTTTTCTGGATTTTGCTTGAGGATTTCTTTTTTCTCTTCCTTGAGTCCAAAGCCAAAATTAATCAGAATATTATCAAATGATACGTTAGTCATACTTATAAAATCCTCGCTTGGATTTTCGACCAAAGCGTTTTTCATCAACCATTTGTTTTTGAAGCTTATGAGGAGCAAAGCGTGCTTCTTTTTGATAAGCATCCCATACGGAGCAAGTGACAGAGTAGTTCACATCAATTCCAATGAGATCCATCAGTTCAAAAGGCCCCATCTTAAATCCACCAACTTCCTTGAGGATTTTATCGACTTCTTTCATTTTATTTTCATCGTCACTTTCCACAATTCTCAGAGGTTCTCCGTAAAAATTTCGAGCAACTCGGTTCACAATAAAACCGGGTGAATCCTTACAAAGTGCTGGTTTTTTATCTTTTGATTCAAACCACGCATAAAGGTCTTGGCACAGCTTTGAATCCGTCTTTTCACCTTTAATCACTTCAACCAGTTTCATCATCGTTGCAGGATTAAAAAAGTGAAGCCCGACAAAACGTGATTTCCTTTCATTTGAAACAGCTTCACTCATGAGCGTGATGGGAAAACTCGAAGTGTTGGAAGAAATAATTGTTTGAGGCGAAAAGTAGTGATCAAGTTTGTGGAAAAGTTCTTTTTTTATTTCAAGATTTTCAATAATGGCTTCAATGACAAGATCAGCACTCTTTGAAACTTGCTCCAAATGTTTAACTTCAAGAAGCTTTTTCATTTGATTAACTTGGCAGCTTGAAAGTTTTTCTTTCTCTACCAGTTTATCCCAAGAGGCATGAATGGAATGGAGGGCCTTTTGTAATTGCTCGGAAGAATTATCCACGAGTTCGACGAAGCACATTTTTTGAGCAAACCACTGAGCGATGCCAGAACCCATGGTTCCGGCACCTATAACAACAATTCTTTGAAGATTCATGATCGACTAATGAACGTATTCGAGAGGTTGAACGGCCTCAATATACTCAGGCACTTTTAATCCCCATTCCGCACATTTGTCGTTTATTTCTTTAACAAAGGCTGCTCGTACATCGGCATTTGAGCGATTTTTTAGACCTAGTCTTTGATAGATGTCATTACCTTGGCCTGTTGATTTTCCAAAAGTATTCATCACTCTCGGCCACCAAAGGTTAAGTCGCTCTTGAAGGAAGGCTCTTTTCACAGGATCTTTCGCCATTTCTTTAACTGTTTTATCTCCATGAGCGAGATGCATGCTCTCTTCCTTACAGATAGTGCCGATAGCATTCTTCCAAGGGATGTATGATGAATTCAAAGTATCTTCAAGCACGTGTCCAGCAGCTCTATCCATCAAGAAATTGAAAAGACAGAAATCTTCCCAATGAGTGATTTGATAGTAGAAAATATTCACTCGCTTATCTTTTTTGGCACGAGAAAAACCGATGTTGGCAAGATCATCTGGAAGTCTCCAATCAAATTCATGCTTAAGCATGTGATCATGAGTTTTTTCGCCAAGGTCATCTAGGATTTTATAGATAACATGAGCATGTCTCATTTCATCTTTTACAATTTGAGCAACCAAAACTCGCTCGTGGGCGTTTGGAGCTTTCGCAATCCATGGCATATAACCTAGACCGCCAGCATACTCCGAATCTGCCTGCATCCATAAAAGATTGAGAAGATTCTTACGGTAAATTTCTGGCATTTCTGATTGTGAATCAAATGTTTTACCATTTTTAATGTCGTCAAAAAGTTTTAATTCTTCAGCTGTATATTGGTTCATGGATTTCTCCTTATTAGTTTCCCTTAAATATCGGTTTTCTTTTTCCTAAAAAAGCACCAACGCCTTCTTTATAGTCTTCAGAAAAGCCCAAAAAGCGTTGGACATATTTTTCTCTGGCCAGTACTTCGCCTAACTCTTTTTCCGCCGCAAACTGGAAGTTCTTCTTTACCATTTTTACTGACAAAGGAGGCAAGTTATTGATTTCCCCTGCAAGTTTTACAGCTTCCTCCAGTGGATTTTCAGCGATTCTATTAAGCAGATTATACTCCAGCATCTCCTCTGAGTGAAGAGGCTTACCTAACAAGGCGAATTCCAAAGCCTTGGTGTTCCCCATTTGTCTAACTAGCATAAAACTCATTCCCGCATCGGGAGCCAGCCCAATCTGGCTAAAACCACTGATAAAGCGGACACCGGGAGCCGCAACCTTGAGGTCACAGGCCAGGGCCACAGACAGACCCGCACCTGCAGCAACACCTTGAATGGCAGCGATCACGATTTTTTCAGAACTTTTGATCGCATCAATTAGGGGGTTCCATTCTGTTTCCAGTGTGTGACCGATATCAACTGGACCTTTCGTCGCGTCCACGGTTCGATCATTTAAATCTTGTCCAGAACAGAAAGCTTTCCCTTCTGCTGCAAGAACGATGGAGCGAACATTTGCATCCTTGTTCGCTTCTTTTATCGCAGAGATAATATCAAGCTTACCTTGAATATTGAGGGCATTGTAAACTTGAGGACGATTGATCGTAATGACTGCTGTCATGTTTTGGATATCATATTTAATCGTTTCAAAACTTTTCATTCAATGCTCACGGGGTAAAGTTAATAGGTTGAGAAACCTCAATTAGGCCTTGTTGATGAGTGGTCAAAAAAGTAATCGAGCGAATTTGGCCCAGCACACAGGCATGAAAATTAGGGTCTTTAAAATCGGATGTTTCAATTTTTTCATCCTGAACTTGGCCCTTCCCATCAATAAAAAAACGCACTTTCATGGAGCCAATTTTTTTATGGTTTTTTCCCATATAGGAATCACTTTCTAAAAAGCATTGAGTGTATTGGCGCTGACGGGAAAGAAGCCCATAGCGAATCGGATCTTTTTTAGGATCCACATCATGATGAGAGGAGCAAGCGAGCGTGAATAAAAAAAGAACTGAATAACTAAAAACCTTCATACTTCGGTTCTCTTTTTTCTATAAAGGCTTTCATGCCTTCTTTCTGATCTTTAGAGGCAAAAGTAAGATAGAAATTTCTTCTCTCATACTCCATGCCATCTTTAAGACTACTTTCAAAGGCCATATTCACAGCTTCTTTGGCGAGTCTCACAGCAACAGGTGCTCTGTTCGAAATAGTTTTGGCGATTTCAAAAGTTTCCTGAATAAGTGTTTCAGCAGGAACAACTTTGGCCACGAGTCCGTCTCGCTCAGCTTGATAGGCATCCATCATATCACCAGTGAGAACAGCGAGCATCGCCTTGGATTTTCCAATGGCGCGGGTGAGGCGCTGAGTTCCACCGGCCCCAGGAATTGTTCCAATTTTTATTTCCGGTTGTCCAAATTGGGCTTTATCACCGGCAACGATGAAATCACAAGACATGGCCAATTCACATCCTCCACCGAGAGCAAAACCATTCACAGCAGCGATAATCGGTTTTGTGATAAGAGGAAGTTGTTTCCAAGTCCGGAAACGATTGTCATTTATTTGATCGATAGGTGTCGCTTCGGCCATTTGTCCAATATCCGCTCCCGCAGCAAAGGCACGCTCATTTCCTGTAAGGATAATCACGCGCACTTCCTTATCATCCTCAAGTGCAAATAAGGCATCAACGAGATCTTTCATGAGATCAGTCGATAGAGCATTAAGCACTTTCGGTCGATTGAGCTGAATGAGAGCAATATGGGCATGGTCACGATAGTTTTTTGTGACCAAAATATTTTCGTAGTTTTTCATGCTTTTACAATTGTCTCTTCTGCAAAGTGAACTGACACTAAATCACCCGCAAACTTCATTGCATCTTTACCTGACTCCATCATCTCAGGAGTTTTCATGGCAGCTTTCCAGCTATCTTTATTTTCAAAAACCATTTCGGCGACCATGTGAAGGTGTGAAGCACCTGTTGGCCCACCAAAAATTTTGTTCGTTCTAAGTTCTTTAATTCCAGGAATTTTTAAACAGATAGGAGTGTGAATATTTTTATAGTGATCTTCGAATGCTGCTTTTGCCGCATCGTCAGCTGGAACTTTATAAACAGCAATAACTTTAAACATAATTTGCCTCTCGCGTTAGGGTCACAATAATTGTGACACTACCATAGCGAGAGAGAGGTAAAGATGTCAAAAAAAGCAGGACAAAAATGAGTGGCTTTTAGCCAAAACGCCCCTCAATGTAGGCTGCTGTTCTTTCTTCTTTTGGCTGAGTGAAAAGTTCCTGAGTTGGGCCCATTTCCACGAGTTCCCCCATGTACATAAAAATAGTCTCATCTGAGACTCTTTTGGCCTGGCTCATGGAGTGAGTCACAATAATAATGGAATAATCTTTTTTTAGATCCTTAATCAGCGTTTCAATAGCCTCAATCCCTGCAGGATCTAAGGCGGAGCAGGGCTCATCTAAAAGAAGCAATTTGGGTTTGAGCGGGAGGAGCCGAGCGATACAGAGTCTTTGTTGTTTTTCTAAACTTAAGCTTAGGGCCGAACGATGAAGTTGATTCTTAAGGTCATCCCAGAGTCCGACACGCCTGAGTGCACTTTCCACCATAGCATCCAGGTCTTTTGAAGTGACCTTTCTCATATGAGTTCTGGCACCAAAAATCACATTCTCGTAAATAGAAAGAGGAAGAGGATTTGGTTTTTGAAACACCATGCCCACTTGGCGGCGCAGTTCCGGGAGGGCAACTGAAGGGTGGTAAATATCGTGGCCAAAGACCTGAATACTTCCATTATGGGCCACCACGCCGGATCGTTCATTAATTCGATTAAGACACTTTAAAAATGTACTTTTTCCACAGCCACTTGGGCCTATGAGGGCCGTAATTTTGTAAGACGAAATATTAAAAGATAAGTCTTTTAGGGCCTGAAAATTTCCATACCAAAAACTAAATTCATTGGTATTAACGACGTAATGTGTACTAGGCATAAATCACCCGAATAAACCTTCAATATAATTTTTTGTTCTTTCATCTTGAATGACACCGCTAAAAAGATTTTTATTGCTGTCTAAATCTAAAATTTCTCCATGAAGCATCATAGCCGTTCGATCACCAAGGCGCTTGGCCTGATTAATGACATTCGTTACCATGACAATCGTGATGTGTTCTTTAAGTTCGTGGAGAACAGCTTCAATTTTCATTGTGGTCACTGGATCAATGGCGATTGAAAACTCATCCAGGCATAAAACTTCCGGATGATGGGAAAGGGCCCTGGCGATGGTGAGGCGCTGTTGTTGGCCCCCAGAGAGTTTAGTCGCCAGTGTATCAAGGCGGTCTTTGACTTCATCCCATAGAGCAGCTTTTTTAAGACAATCTTCAAGAATAAAATCGAGTTCAGCTTGATCTTTACAGCCGGCCATACGAGGAGCATAAGTGACATTTTCTTTAATTGTCATCGGAAGACCAACTGGAAGGGGAGAAACCATTCCAATTCGACGTCTTAAAAAAGTTGAATCCTCATCTTCGTAAATACTCACACCATCTAATAAAATATCTCCCTTAAGAGAGACTTCATTATTAAAATCTGTCATGCGGTTCAGGCACCGAAGAAGAGAGCTTTTACCAGAATTCGCAGGACCAATAATCGCTAAGACTTCATTCTGATAAATATCAAGATTTAAATTGTTAATGATATTCTTAGCGCCGTAGCTTACGCCTAAATTTTTAATTTCAATTTTCTTTTTCATCTTACCATTTCCTTTTTGTGCGGAAATATGTTCGCAAGATCACCGCAATACTATTCACGGATAAGATAAGGAGTATGAGAACAAGGGCCGTTGCAAATGGATAGGCCTCTGGAACACCTACGACTTGAGTCGATATCGTAAAGAGATGCATTGAAAGAGACATACACTGATCAAAAACAGACTTCGGAAGGAACGGGAGATAAAAAGCAACTCCAGTAAAGAGAATAGCTGCAGTTTCACCAGCTGAGCGTCCGACAGAAAATACCACTCCAGTTAAAATACCAGGAATAGAATTTGGAAGAACAATATGACGAATTGTTTGCAATTTACTGGCCCCTACATTCCATGAAGCTTCTCGATAGGATTGGGGCACGGCCTTGAGTGATTCCAAGGTCGAAGTGATAATCACTGGCAAATTCATCACGGCAAGAGTGAAAGAAGCGGCCAGAATACTTGTCCCCATTTTCATGAAAAGCACAAAAGCACCAAGTCCAAAAAGGGCATGAACAATACTTGGGACTCCGGCAAGATTGAGAATAGCAAGTCTTATGATACGAGTCAGTTTGCCATCTTTGGCATATTCAGAAAGATAAATGGCCGCAATCACACCCAGTGGGCAAGAAACTAAAACACTAATGATCACGAGCCAAAATGTTCCGATGATGGTTGGAAAAATTCCTCCCGCCGTCATTCCTTTGATTGGATCTTGTGTTAAGAAATCCCAACTGAGGACAGGTGAGCCCTTAATAAAGAGCCAAAAAATAATCCCGAGGGCCGGCAAGAAAAGAAAAAAAGTAATAAGACTTAAAAGATTTTTAAAATTCTTTTCTTTAATTTCTTTATTTAAAAGATGAAGACTTGGATTAAACATAAATTACTTCTTTTTCCCACGGATGAGATAATCGGCCGTGAGGTTCACAATAAAAGAAAGAATAAAAAGCACAAGCCCAATCGCAAAGAGTGATTGATAGTGTTCGCCACCCTTCGGAGATTCTCCTAGTTCCGCAGCGATCGTGGCCGTCAGAGTTCTGCCTGGATCAAATATACTTTCTGGAATTTGGATAGAGTGTCCAGTGGCCATAAGCACGGCCATGGTTTCACCTAGGGCGCGACCAACTCCGAGGAGTGCTGCGGCCATGAGACCATTTTTAGCAGCAGGTAAAAGCACTCGTGTCGCCACTTCCCATTTCGTGGCCCCCATTCCTTCGGCCGCTTCACGATAAGTTTCTGGTACCGCTCTCAGAGCATCTTCACCAACTGAAACGATAAGAGGGAGAGACATGAGAGCAAGGATGATAGAGGCATTGAGGATATTGAGTCCAATGGGAACATTAAATGAATAAATGATAAGTGGATTGATCATCATGATGGCAATAAATCCCCAAACCACGGACGGAATCGCCGCTAGAAACTCAATGAGGATTTTATAAATTTCTCTAAGCTGAGGATGACAAAATTCAGAAATATAAAAAGCACAGGCCAGTCCAAGGGGAACAGCGATCAGCATGGAAATGAAAGTCACGAGGATTGTTCCTACAAGCAAGGCGAGGATCCCATATCTGACCTTAACAACTGAGGCTGGATACCATTCTGTTGAAAGGAAAAATTCTTTGAAATCAAATTTACTTACAAGAAAAGGTGCCGATTCTTTGAGAATAAAAAATAAGATGGCAATAATGAGAACAATAGAACTTAGGCCAGCCGCTTTAATTATAAACTCGATTACTCTTTCCGAGAGAGGTTTGTTACTTTTTTTCTGCCGCCACTCCATGGCCAGTGGGGCGGTTGTTTCAAGCTTTTTTTCCATAATTATCTCTTTGGAGCAGGCACGTAGCCTGAATTGATGGTAATTTTTTGGGCCTCTTCACTTTGAGTCCATTCCATATAGGTCTTCACTTCTTGAGACGGGTCACCAGAGGTGTACATGTAGAGTTCTCGAGAAATGGGGTAGCTTTTATTCATCGCCGTTTCAAGCGTCGGGAAGATACATTTCCCCTTGGCATCTTGAGAAATACAAACAGCTTTAACGTGTTTAGAAAGGTACCCCATTCCTGAATAGCCGATAGCACAAGGAGTTTTCTCCACGAGGTCAATTGATTCTCTAGAACCATTCAAGTCCATAGAGCCTAATTTTAAATCTCTTTTTTTGCCTAAAATAGCTTCTCTAAAATACTGATAAGTTCCAGAATTTGACTGACGAGAAACGCGGATGATTTTATTTCCCTGACATCCAGGGACGATCGTGCCACGGATATCACTCCAAAGAACACATTTACCACCCTCACCATAAATACAGGCCACTTCCTCGAGACTAAGACCGCTTAAAGGATTTTTTGGATGGACAAAAACGGCCAGAGCATCCATACCAACAACGAATTCTTGAACTTGTTTACCATTATTTTTTAAAGCATCTTCTCTCTCTTCATCCTTCATCGCTCGAGAAGAGTTCGCGATATCAACAGTTCCATTAATGAGGGCCGCAATACCAGTTCCTGATCCACCACCGGAAACTGCAATCGCCACCTTTGGTTGAACCTTCTTGTATTCTTCGGCCCAGGCCTGGGCAAGATTCACAAGTGTATCCGAACCCTTATTTTGGATAATAAGAACGTTCGTTTTATCTGAACAGCCCCATAGAAGGAGGCCGAGCATGAGACAAGCTAGGCGCATATAGAAAACTCCGATTTTCGCCCATCATAGACTGAGTGAAAGGCAAAAGGGAGTAGAGTTTTTATTTCTTAACCTACTCTTAACCAAGAGGGAAAAACTTTACAATCGTGGCTTCTAAAGTCTAAAGTGTTTTCAATATGTTAACGACTGAATTAATCATTCTTTGTTTGGCCTCACTGGGCGCCGGTTTTGTGGATTCTATTGTCGGAGGAGGGGGGCTGATTCAACTTCCGGCCCTTATGATGATTCTGCCCCAGTATCCGGTGGTCACCATACTTGGAACAAATAAACTCGTTTCGATGACGGGAACCGCTTTTTCTGCTTATCGATTTTCTCGTGAAATTCCTTTTAAGAAACACCTTCTTTTGCCAGCTGTGATCAGTGCTTTTCTTTTTTCTTTTATTGGGGCCTGGACAGTCTCAATTTTAAGTAGTCATTTTTTAAGACCACTTTTCATGGGGCTCATGCTGGTGGTTTTTATTTTCACTCTTAAATTTAAAAGCTTTGGTTTGATTGATCATCAAAGAGTTCATCACGTTCAAATGTGGAAACCCATTTTGATTGGCTCACTTTTAGGATTTTATGATGGCTTTTTTGGCCCGGGAACAGGCACTTTTCTCATCATCGCTTTTGTAGGTCTCTTGGGTATGACGTTTGTTCAAGGTTCGGCCTATGCGAAGGTGATTAACCTCACCACCAATCTCGCTGCTCTTCTCCTTTTCTCTCTCAAGGGAAGTTTTTTATTTGCCTATGCTCTGCCTATGATTGTGTTTAATGTTTTGGGGTCAATGCTTGGAGTAAGGCTTGCCCTCCTTAAGGGCAACACCTTTATTCGAGGCCTCTTAAGAATGATTATTCTTTTAACCATTCTTAAGTTGGGCCATCAAATTTATCTTGAGAATTTATAGGTAGCCGCGTTTGATTTGATCTCGCTCGATAGCATCGAAGAGCGCTTGGAAATTTCCATTTCCAAATCCCCAATGATTTTTTCTTTGAATATATTCAAAAAATAAAGGTCCGATATAAGTATCAGAAAAGATCTGAAGCAGGTAACCTTCAGCATCTCCATCGGCCAGAAGATTAATTTTTTCTAAAATTTTGAGATCCTCAGTGACCTTAAAAGGGCGCTTAGGTATGTCTTCATAATAAGTGGAAGGAACATTCAAAAATTTTACATCTCTTTCTCTTAGCTCCCCAACGGTTGAGATAATATCTGGTGTCATAAGAGCAATATGTTGAACGCCTGGTCCTTTATGAACATCTAAAAATTCTTGAATTTGGGATTTACCACCCTCTCTTTCAGGCTCGTTAATAGGGATGATAATGGAATTATCAGCAAGCTGAACAACTTTAGAGTTGAGTCCTGTTTTAGTTCCTTTAATATCAAAATATCTTGTCTCAACAAAACCATAAGTGCGTTTATAAAAATCTACCCAATGATCCATTTGCCCTTTAGGAACATTATTCGTGAGATGATCAATCCGTGAGACTCTTGTCTTGAGAGGCTGAGCAAAAGCATCATGGGCAATCGTCTTAAAACCCGGTCTAAATTCAGTCGTTGGACGCTCCACAAATTCATTCACCACATCCCCAAAACCTTGGATAGATGCCGTTTTTATAGGACCGTTTTCAGTCTGTTCAACTTTAAAATTCCCAATGAGTTTAGCCCCATTTTTAAGAGTAATATCGAGAGCTTTTTCAACGTTTTCAACTTGGAAAGAAATTTTACTCACTCCCTCTCCATGATGATTAAAATATTTCCTTGAAAGAGCTTCTTGATCAGTGTCTGCCTTCACTAGAAATCGAACCTGGCCCTGAGTATAAAGTTTTGAGTTTGAGGATTCTGCCGTTTGAATAAATCCCATGGTGCTGAAAAGCTTGACCGTAGGTGAATTGAAACTATCCACTGTAAATTCTAAGTGATCAATCCCTTTGAGACCCGCAGGATTTTGTGTCATAAAAAACTCCACATGAAACTATTTATAAAAGATTTTAAAAAATTACCTTTTTCTGATCAAAATTGTCATGACATTTTCAGTTTGAACGATGACCTCTTGGTTTTTTCTTTTGATGAGAAACCTGAGGTAAGGTAAAGCAGTCATCTTTCGTAATAGGCTGAAAATAATCGGCCTCTTCAACTAAGACGCCCGCTGTTGTCGATTCAACGGCACATATCTCGACTCGGACCCCCTCTGATTTAAGGTGGCGCACCAGTTCAACATAATCTGAATCCCCAGAGAGAATAATAATAGCGTCAACTTTACTCGCAAGTTGAGTCGCATTAATCGTGAGAGGGATGTCAGCAGATTTGTGGCAAGGCCTGACTGAACCAAAATACTTACTGTGTAATCTTTCCGCTAGCTTGGAGGAAATGTTTTTACCTTCTCTAAAGTAAATGAGGCGATTAAGTCCTCGACCATTGAGAAGTCGTGGAATTAAGACATCAAAATTAATCATCAGGCTGCTATTGCGGTATTCATTTTCAAGCGAGCGCTCAATATTGTTTCCATCCACTAAAACCGCCACAGTCTGGGCGATATGGATGGTGTTTTTTTCTTCCATTTTTAAGTCCTTGAATTTACTTTTTGTTCATTGAACATATGTTGAGAGCGGAGTATAACCTAGAAATATAACATTTGGGATTGAACGATGGGCCATAAAATACTCAACGGAAACGAGCTTCTCATTCAAGGTGCTTTGGAGGCAGGATTTCAACTGTATACAGGATATCCTGGTTCTCCCTTAGCTGATTTTTTCAATATTCTTTACGAACAAAAAGATGAGTTTCACGCCAAAGGCATTCGCGTTGTGATTGCCAATTCCGAAGCTAATGCTGCTGCCATGGCTTCAGGAGCAAAAATGGCGGGGCAAAATGTTTTAGTCGCCATGAAATCCATGGGGCTCCATGTGGCCTCTGACGCTCTTTCTGTAGGAAATTTTGCGAATCCTAGTTCTGAAAAAAAATCCGGAGTGGTGGTGGCCGTAGGGGATGATCCTTGGTCTATTTCAACGTCAACGCCTGCAGATTCACGTTACCTTTTTAAGCATCTTCACATACCTTTCCTAGAACCTTCAACTCCTCAGGAGTTGAAAGATTGGATGAAAGTCTCCCTCGAACTCTCACAGAGAAGTTCAGTTTATTCAGGAATCCTACTCACAACCTACATGGCCGAAGGTGGGGGACGAGTTGAGCTGGGAGAAGAGAAAGCGATTGATCAAAAGCCAATGACCCTTGTCCCTCAAGAATTTAATTTATCGGCCCATGTGATGGTGCCGCCTAATTCTCTTTTGGCCGACAAAGATATGATCCTGCGTCGTTTTCCTCAGGTTAAAAAAGTGGTTGAAGAGTTAAATCTCGATCAAATTTATGGAAATTTAAATTCTGAGGTTGGTCTCATTTCGTCTGGTGCAGTTTTTGAAACTTTAAAACAAGTCTTAGAAGAATCTCAGTTGATGGAGACAGTCTCACTTTATAAAGCTGCCACTTCTTATCCATTTAATGAATCGACTCTGGTTCCTTATTTAAAAAATCTGAAACATTTAATTGTTGTTGAAGAGAAGCGCGGCTTTCTCGAAGGCGAACTCAAAGAACTGGCCTATCGGCATTCATTGAGTCTCACCATACAAGGTAAAGAAATAAAAACAGACCATGGTTTCAAAGAAGGCTTTCCTGCCTTTGGTGGTTTAAGTTATGAAATCATCTATTCCAAACTTAATCTTTTCCTTGATCAATTAGAGTGGGAAAAATCTGGTCAGAGTTGCATGCAAAGTCTACCGGCGCCCCTTCGTTTAGATCTTGTTACGCCCAAGCGACTTCCTACTTTTTGTCCAGGATGCCCACATCGAGAAACTTTAAGTGTGATGAAAGATGTTCGGGCCGCTCTTTCTGAAAAAGATATTCAGCTTATTTCTCATGGAGATGTTGGTTGTTATTCATTATCCTTTCTTGAGCCCTTTAAAGAAATGCATGATTTATCGGCCATGGGGCAAGGTGGATCGTTGGGTGCAGGGACTGATCTCTTTACCACCAATCCCTCTGTCGTCCTCATGGGGGATTCAACTTTTTTCCACTCTGGGATGACTTCCATTTCGAACTCCGTTCAAATGGGCCACAACATCACTTATATCCTTTTAGATAATGATAATACGGCCATGACTGGGCATCAGGTGACTCCTCGAACTGGGGAGTCGGTTGAAGGGCTCGCTCGCCCACGTCAGAATATGCTGGATGTTGCAAAGTCCCTGCAAGTGACTGAGGCCATTGAAGTTAATCCTTCCGATCGCTATTTTTATAAAAATCTTTTGCTTGAGATGGTTCAACGTCCAGGTGTTAAGGTTATTGTTTCGAATAAAGAGTGTGGTCTGACTTTTCATGGGCGTAAAAAGCGAGAAGACCGGAAAATTTTTAATACTGGAAAAACTCAAGAGGTGCGGGAATTTTATCAGATCAATACTTTGGCCTGCGAGGATTGTCGGGCCTGTGTTGAGATGACTGGATGTCCGGGGCTGTCTCAAACGAATGATGCCTACGGCACAAAAGTTATGATTGATCCTCAAATTTGTGTCTCAGATTCTTATTGCACCAAGATTAAGGCCTGCCCAAGTTTTGAACTTGTCAAAGTTTACGACTACCATCCGATAAAATATAAAAAAGAAAATCTGACTCAAGGTGATTGGTCAATATCTCTACCAGATGTGACTAAAAATCTTGAAACTGTTGCTCAAGGTGATGATTACCGGGCCATTGTGATTGGTGTTGGTGGATCAGGGGTGACAACGATCTCGAGAGTGATTGCTGAAGCAGCAAGCTCCATGGGCGGAAGAAGTGATTTAGAATTTAAATTCGTCGATCAAAAAGGACTGGCCCAAAGGAATGGATCAGTCATCAGTCACTTAAGTCTCTTTAAAAAAGGTAAATCTCAAGGTCAGGTTGTACCTTTGGCCTCGGCCGATTTAGTGGTCTCTCCCGATCTTTTAGAAGGGGCCCGTGCCGTAGAGTTTTTATCTGAGAAAGGCCTTTTGATTGTGGACTCCGATTATCAAGTCCCGCTCTCTATCTTACTTGATCGTGGACTTGATCATGAAGTCGTGACTCCTGAAGTTCTGCAAGCTGAGCTAAAATCAAAACTTCAACATCGCCTGATCATGGCGCCCATGAAGTCCATGTGTTTTGAAAAGTTTCAACGCCCGGTTTATGCTTCGGCCATGGTTTTAGGGATTGCTTATCAGGCCGGGAAATTGCCTTTTGCAATAGCTGATCTTGAAGTGGCGGTTAAAAACTCTGTTCCTAAAGCAGAATTCGCTCCTAACTGGGAAGCCTTTAATATGGGACGAGACTGGTTTACTAAAAATAAGTCTAATCCGATCGAAATAAGTCAAAAACAAGTGGGCCCCTCACTTGAACTCATCAGTCAAAGTGCCGCTCTTGTGGCCTATCCTTGGCAGTCTAAAGATAAATTTATTAATCTTCATAAAAGTTATACACGACAACTTGAGGAACAATTTAAAGATATTCCTCGTCATTTTCTTGCCCAATATGTTCATGATCTCCTCGTTTTTGATCAAGGCCTTAATTTTGGCAGCTTCTATCAACAGGCGATTGATTTAAAAAAACTCTATCAAGGTGAAGATCTTGCGATTGCTTTAAGAACGTTGGTGAAAACATATTGGATTAAGGATGAAGTCTTTGTCTCTCACCTGATGATTTCTCCAATGAAGACATCTGTTGATGAGACCAATTACCTTGAACTTGGATCAAGCTATGAAGTGATCCATATTAATCGTCCGGCCTTTGAAGTGATGGGTAAAAAAATTGAATTTGATTTTTCACCACGCCCTTGGATGTTAAAAATCATGAGGCATATGCGTCTTTTACGTCTCCTCATGCCTGATTGGCATAAAAAAGAAAAAGCTATTTCACTTTCTGTTCGCCAACTTCTCTTATCTGATAAACAAACGACCAAGAAGCTAAAAGAACTTGATAGTATCAAAGGCTATAGAGAAGTCCGCTATAAGATGGCCGAAAAATATTTGGGATTTAAGTCATGAGCAAAATTATTGATGCCGTTTCAATCGTCATCACTTGTGGTGATGAAATTTTTGCGATTCAACGACAAAATTTCCTTAAAGCTTTTCCAGGTTATTGGGCTTTTCCTGGTGGAAAAGTAGAGCTCCATGATGAAAATTTTTATCAACACCATGCTTTAACTCAAGGGATTGATCCTCGACTGTTTGGGGCGGCCGTGAGAGAGGGAAAAGAGGAGCTCGGTATTGATCTGGCCCAGGAAATACTTAAAGGGCATATCGAGCGCATTGATCATTTAGGATTAGCAGTCACTCCCGATTTTAATCCTTTTCGATTTGCCACGACTTTTTTTCGTTTTCATCTTAAAGAGAAATTTAATTTTGTCGTTGATCATAATGAAGCAAAAATAGCTGAGTGGATGAAAGCTTCAGAATTGCTCCATCTTTATTCGACGGGTCATATTCTTGCTGTTCCGCCGGTGATTAAAGTCATTCAGTCTTTAGGTGAGAATCCTCAATTGACTCATATTTCAGATCTGAATTTTGAATATGATAAGACTAAATTCGTCCCGATGATTGAATCTCTTAAATCCCTCAGGCAGCTCATGCCTCTTTCAAACACTTTGCCCCCTGCCCAGAGGACAAATGCTTTTTTAATTGGGGATAAGGGGCCCAAAACACTCATTGATCCTTCTCCTAAAGATCAAGAAGAGTACCTCAAACTTAAGAACACCATTAATCTTTTTGGTATGGATCAAATTTTATTAACTCATCATCATCCTGATCATCATGAGCACTCTGTTGATCTTGCTCGTGACTATCAAGTTCCTATGCTCATGAGTGAAGATACTCATCGCAGACTAAGTCATAAAATTCCTGATTACTTTAGAGGCATAGAAATTAAAATCATTAAGGAAGGTGACACCCTCACTGATTGGTTAGGTAGACAGGTCAGCATCTTTGAAATTCCAGGACATGATGAAGGTCAGTTAGCCCTGGCCCCAGATGATATGAGTTGGTTTATCGCTGGAGACCTCTTTCAAGGAGTCGGCACTGTTGTCATCGGTGATGATGAAGGAGATATGGCCAAATATTTTTCTACTCTTGAAAGAGTTATAGCCTTAAATCCCAAAGTTCTTTTTCCCTCCCATGGTATTGGCCTTGGTGGAGTTAACATACTTGAAAACACCCTAGAGCATAGAAAGTTACGAGAGAAGCAAGTCTTGCATTTTTACCAAGAGGGTTTAACCATAGATCAGATGCTAGAGAAAATTTATGAAAAAGTAGATGAACGTCTTTGGCCATATGCTCGAAAAAATATTCAAAAGCATATAGAAAAATTAAATAAAGAAAAGATGTTATAAAAAAAGCCCCAGCAGGGGCTTTTTAAATTTAGTTCAAATGTGTTTGATGAATATAGAGACGAAAAACTTTGTCCTTAGTACGACGAATTGAAAAGTTTCCACTTTCTTTTTGCTCAACAAGGAACTGGTAATATTCAGGGCGAGTATCAGCAATTTCTAAAACCGATTTACCTTCGAATTCACCAAAATCAATAACAACACGATCTTCTTCAATGATACCAGTTAGTGGACTTTGCTCCTGGGCCATGATTCCCTCCTTGGAATACTTGGACAAGTTTTAAATGTCTTATGTTTTTATTTTGATTGATTTATGAACACTTTGAAAAGCTTAGTTTTTAAAAAATTGTCTGAGAAATGAAACGAGTGCTTTAAATTCTTGAGGGTAATCATCAGCCATCATCTTCTTGATGACTTCAAGTGATTGATAGAGTGAAAGACTTCGCCTGTAGGGGCGATCATGGGTCATGGCCACAATAATATCGAACACGGCTACTAAGGTACTCTCAAGTCCCATGATCATATCATCATCATGTAATGACTTTGTTTCACCAGTGATAATAGACTTCATTTTATCATTTAAAAAATGGTGATTCTTTATGAGGTTCAAATAGTTTTTTGCCAGAGGGATTCGGCCATCTAAAAGATCGAAAGAAAAATCAGAATGATTCGCAAAGAGGTCTCTATCTTGATCAGGTAAATTTTTAATTTCATATTTGTGATTAGGAATCATCGCAAGACCAATATCCTTAAAATAACTAGTAAGGAAAAGATTTTGAATCTCCTTATCATGGAATAAGTGAGTCGATTGAAGAAAAGAAAGAAGTAAAACAGAGGAAAGTAAAGGCTGAGAAAGAGTATAATGAAAATTTTCTTGGTTGAGATTGCTATAAAATTGGGACTGATGTTTTTTTTGATCAATTAAAAATTTGCCCAAATTTTGAGAACTCTGAAATTGAAGCATCAAGAGCATATCATTATGCGGATTTTGATAAAGGTTATTTAAATTTAAGGTGAGAAGCTTCATTCCCTTTGTTCCGTTATCAATAGGGTCACCAATAGATAGCGAACGAGTTATTTTTACGAGAGCATCCTCTAGATTCCCCTTAATCTCTTCCTCGTCTTTCCCATAAACATAGACCTCTCGGTGAGAGTTCTTTATGAGTTGACTGATTTGGTCTTTGGTTGGAATTGAGCCCTGTTCAATAACGGGAGTAAAAAGACCTTCAAAATAAATATAAACAGGATGATTGAGCTTTCTCGCGAGAAAGAGTTCACCCACCATAATAGGCTTAAGTTTTAACTGTAGGCGGTGGTGATGACTATAAGAGTTGATATTCAGAGACATAACCTGACTCCATTAATGGAATTGTACCATCAATTAGAGTCAGGAAATTGAAAATATTAATGTTGCTTAATAATTTGCGCTAGAAAGTCAGTGAAAGAGTGTCCATTGGCCTCCATCATCTTTGGAAACATGGAGATAGGGGTAAGCCCAGGAAAGGTATTAATTTCATTTAAGTAAATGTTTTCATTATCTAAAAAGAAATCAATTCTAGAGAGGTGACGAATTTTTAGTCCATGGTAAAGCTTAGTTGCATAGTCGGTCATCGTTTTGACTTGCTCTGCTGTCAGATTGCTGGCCCGGGTTTCAGTCGTTGTCTGACTCACTTGGGAATATTTCTCCTCATAAGAATAAAACTTTGAAGGACAAATAATTTCTCCAGGGTAAGAGAGTTGCAGCTGTCCATTGAACTCATAAACAGATATTTCTAATTCTCTTGGATGGAGTCTTTTTTCAATCAGAACAAATGGTGAGTAAAGAAAAGCTTTCTTAATCGTCTCTACAGGATCGTGATCTTTCTGAACAAGAAAACAGCCAACTGATGATCCTTGATTAGAGGCTTTAACAACCACGTCTCCATTCTTTTGACAAAAATCTTTAGCCTTTTGAAGGCTGATTTCAGAAAAATCAGAAAGGAAGATGTAAGGAGTATTCGCGACACCCAAAGCTGTCGCCCATAATTTCGTCGTTATTTTATTGAAGCACATCTTGCTTGTTTCTGAGTTGCAGCCAAGATAAGGAATTCCTAGCATTTCAAAATAGGATTGAATATCTCCGGTTTCACCTGGGTAACCATGGATACATGGAATAGCAAAATCAAATTTTTTTGCCTCAAGACTAAAAGTTTGACCTTTATCATCCAGCCATTCACCACTTTTTGTGATCTCAACTGTGGTGAGATTGATGAAAGGGAGCTTCGTTAGACAGTCTTTGATGTGCTTAACTGACACAAGAGAAACGTCATGCTCAGTACTGCCACCACCACAAACAAGAAGGATATTTTTAGATTTCATCTAGACCTCTCTTAATGGGGCAGGGATTTTTTCAAGATCTAATGATTTGAAATTCTCAACGAGTTGAAGCTGTGGCATGACCTCCGACTTCATTTCTCCATATTTTCTGACGGCCACAGAGCCAGCCTGAATCTCTTGATCACCTAGGACGAGCATGTAAGGTATTTTTCCCGTCTGAGCTTGGCGCGTTTTAAGTCCCATTGATTCATTTCTATCATCGACTCGAACTCTAAAACCTTTCGCCTTCAATTCTTTTTCTAATTTTTGTGCTGCCTCGAGGTGGAGTTCATTTTTAATAGGAATGATCACGGCCTGTTCAGGAGCAAGCCAAAAAGGGAAGGCACCTGCGACGTGCTCAAGATAAACTCCTATAAATCTCTCTAGAGATCCAAGTAGAGCTCTATGAATCACCACTGGACGCTCCATTTCTCCGTTTTGATTCGTAAACTTGAGATCAAATCTGTCTGGGAGTTGGAAATCTAGTTGAATGGTTCCTAATTGATGGTAGCGGCCTAGAGCATCTGCCACTTGGATATCAATTTTTGGACCGTAGAAGGCACCATCACCTTCATTCACAAAATAATCTTTTCCAGAGGCATCAAGAGCTGCTTTGAGGGCTGCTTCTGCTGTATCCCAAGTTTCGTCACTTCCCACTCTCATTTCTGGACGAGTGGACAGTCCTATTTTAATTTTTTTAAATCCAAAATGTTCATAGCCAATGAAGAACATATTCATCAGAGTTTTAATCTCGTCTTGAATGCCATTCATTTGGATAAAGATATGGGCATCATCCTGACAGAAAGTACGAACTCTTGTTAGACCGGCCACAACTCCTGACTTCTCATAGCGATGGAGTCTTCCAAAGTCTGCAAAGCGGAGTGGTAAATCTCTATAGGAGTAACGATGATGAGAAAACATGAGCATATGACAAGGGCAGTTCATAGGTTTAAGAGCGAACTCTCTTTCATCAATATGAGTAAAATACATGTTTTCTTTGTATTTTTCGTAGTGACCTGAAGTGTGCCAGAGATCTACATCAAGAATCTGTGGTGTGATGACTTCTTGATAGTCAAATTGTTTATAAATTCTTCGCATAAATTCAACGAGACCATTGTAGACAAGAGCACCTTTAGGCATAAAGAAAGGTGATGCTGGAGCTACTGGATCAAAGATGAAAAGTTCGAGCTCCTTACCCAGTTTGCGGTGATCTCTTTTTTTCGCCTCTTCAAGTTGAGTCAAATGTTCTTTGAGTTCCTCTTTTGAATCAAAGCAAGCCGCATAAATTCGTTGAAGCATTGGTCGGGTTTGGTCACCTCTCCAGTATGCCCCTGCTGTATGAAGGAGTTTAAACCAAAAAGTAAGCTCTGAAGTTTTCTCAACGTGAGGACCTGTACAAAGATCAAAAAAAGCCTCTCCTTGAGTGTAGTAACTAATGACTTCACCATCGGGAATATCTTTTATGAGTTCACATTTTAAATCTTGCCCGCGCTCAGAGAATAGTTTGAGTGCTTCAGCTCTAGAAACTTCATGACGAACAACGGGGAGATTGCGCTTAATAATCTCTTTCATCTTTTCCTCAATTTGCTTGAGGTGATCATCAGAGAGTTTTGATTTCATATCGATGTCGTAGTAAAAGCCATTCTCAATTGTGGGGCCTATACCCAGCTGAACTGAATCTCCAGGAAAAAGCTCCATAATAGCCTGGGCCATGAGGTGGGCGGTGGAGTGTCTAAGCGTATCTAATTCATACTTGGCCATGGGTCTCCTTAAAAGAGCATAAATTACAATTGAAATAGGATTTTACTTTATCAATGAGGTCCCGTTTTATCAATGAGTTAGAATGTAACTTCGTGGCTAAAAGTGGTTGTAAGAATTGAGGCGATGATATTCTTACATTTAAGTAAATTTTGTGGGGCCAGCTGGCGACCAAAGACTAAGTCTTACATGCTATAAAACATTGATATGATTAAAGTTTCACTTAATACATGAGCAAACTTTACAAGAATCTTGCTTTTTCGGGCCCAATGGGGTTTAAGTAGCCCACTATCAAACTGTAAGAAAGATTTCTTACTTCGTTTAGGAGGCCCTTATGGACACCATTCAAACCCCATCAGTTGAAACATTGATGAGCCGAGCTGTGGTGGATCTTGCGAAAGATGATAAATTTCTCGCTCATTTACCGACTGATTCTGCAAGAATTGAAGGTCAAGGGAATTACCGTCTAGCGAAAATATATTACGACAAAGCTGATTTTGAAAAAGCTGAAGAGTTTTTTCTTCTTGCTCTGAAAACCACAGAGCTCCCTCAAGATGCTTTTGCCATGTTTAAAATATATGGATTTCTGATCAGAATTTACTCTGAAAGTTTAAATGAAAAAGAAGCCAATAAGTACATTTCACTTTCATCAGATCTCCTAGATCAAATTGTTTCAATGATGCCTTCTCTTACAGCAGAATATTTCTACAATGCTGCTGTCGTGAATACTTATAAAGGTGATTTCAACGAAGCGAACAAGAATTTTCATCAGGCTTACAGAAAAGCTCAAACTGAGAATGAACCAGAGCTTATGGCCAAGTCGCTTTATGCGATGGCGACTAATGCTTTTCAGATGAAAAATTTCCAAGATACGATTGCTCATCTTGGCCAACTTAATGAATTGTTGAACATCCTTAAAAAAGGATATCTCAAAGGTAGTATGCACCTTCTTTGGGGGAACGCTCTTAGAGAACTTGGTCAGAATGCTGAGTCTCTACCTCAATATGATTTGGCGATGAAGCTACTTCACTCGAAACGTTGTTGGAATATGCACAATTATGTGCTCCTTAATAAGGGTGTTGCTCTCAAGAAAATGGGAGAGTTCTCCAAAGCTCTTATCCTTTTTGGTATCGCTCAGAATTCTTGTGATGATGATTATTTTAAAAGACTTCAGCAACTAATCATGATGGAAGTTGAAGATGTGAACGATTCAAGTGTTGATCTTTATCTTGATCGCCATAATCGAGTGATCCATGAGAAAGCTCTCGGAGTGATTGATTTTAAACATCGCTTCGTTCTTCTCGAGATTCTTTTCCTCTTGGCGCAAACTCCTGGAACTTATTATAATAAAGAGGATCTCGCTAAGATGATTTGGAAAGATGAGTATAATCCTCTTATCCACGACAAATTAATTTATACAAGTATTAGCCGCTTAAGGAAATTGATTGAGCCAAAAGGTATTAAACGTCAGTACATTCTCCGCGGGAAAGATGGTTATACGTTTAACCCTAGAGTCAATGCACGTTTCCATAAAGAGAATGAAGTTGTTAAGCAAAAGAATATCGCCAATATTGAAATATCTTCTCCTGTTTAATTTGTTGATCGGAGGACTCGGGGCTTCAACTGAGCTCGTTTCCTCCGATCGTTTTTTATTCAAGATTGTCGACCAGGCAGTCTCTCTCCAAGACATTAGGTACCAATCAAGAAATCTTAAAGCTTTGAATTGTATCTACTCCGATGCCATTGTGATTCAATTTTTTGATAAGAAATTTATTTCTGAATTCGACAACTTTCTGAATAAGTTCCCGACAAAAGACGAAGACGTTATTCGTTATTTGCATGCTCATGAAGAAATCTTAAAAAAGACTAGTCTTCTCTTTAAATTGCTTCGATATGCACAAGATCAGAATAAAAATGTTTCTAAGGATCTATCAAAGCTTATTCAAGAAAGTGCTAAGGCCAATAGATGTAATTTAGATGTCCTCTATAAAGATACTCTTAAAACAAATTTTAAAAGCTTGCTTGAAATCGAGCTTTATCTTCGCGCTCGTTACGAGGGGCAACTTCAAGATAATAAAAAAAATATTGAACAGATTAGATCATCATTTGATTTATTCATTGAATCTTTAAATAAGCAGTTTTCTCATGAATTCTATTGGTAAACTCCTTAGAGTTGATTCACAGGAAGTCATCATTGAGAAAGTTAAAGAAATTGATCAGAAACATTTTCCAAATCCATGGTCTTATTCTGAATGGATGACCTTAAACTGGGGCCATCATTATCTTTATATTTTTACTTTAGAGGACGAGATTTTGGGATTCGCCCTTTTTTCGATTGTGACCGGTGATAATGTGGTGCATCTTCTTAAGATTTGTCTTTGCCCACCTTACCGAGGAACAGAAATCTCAAAGGGCTTTTGGATCAGTCTCTTGAATGAATTAAAGCAACTTGGCATGAGTTCAGTCTATCTAGAGGTTGAGTCTACTAATCTAAGGGCCATTAAGTTTTATAAAAAAAACAATTTTGAGCAACTTAGGGTCATTAAAAGCTTTTATTCAAATGGCGGAGATGCTCTCACGATGAATTTAACGCTTGTAGTCTAAATTCTTTAAAATTGATCTTTTGATCCTCTTTTGCTACATATTACACCTGTCTTAGAAGTTCGATTGTGCGGTTAGGGTGGGTAATTCCATCCTTTTTTATTTTTACGGGTACTTTTTATGGATATCCATCAAGAAAGAATTGGTCTTGAGAAAAAATTTTTTCTACTTTGCGATCCTGTTGTTCAGGAGGCTGGCTATCGTCTTTACGATCTTGAATATATAACGGGACAAAAACTCCTCAGACTTTTCATTCAAGATCCGCGAACTGGTTCTGCCTTGATTGAGGATTGTGTGAAAGTTGATCATGCTCTTTCTGAGCCTTTTGAAAAAGAAGACTGGATTCCTGAAGAAGTAACTCTTGAAGTGTCTTCACCAGGTGTTTATCGGCATATTGCAAATCTTGAACACTTTAAAATGAGCCTTGGCGAAATAGTGGCTGTGGTGATTATGGGACAACTCTCTGAAGAGCAACTCCTTGGGGCCCCAAAGGGTCTTAAAGGTGAAAAGAAATTTAGAGGTAAGCTGCTTGAGATACATGAAGATGAATATGTAATTGAATATAAAGGTTTCAAATTGAAACTAAACTATAAACAGACAAAAAAAATAAATTTAGATCCCGATTTAAAATCGGCCCAAGAGTAAGGAGAAGCATCGTGAACTTTTCAGAACTAGGACGAGTGATTGAACAGCTTGGTAAAGACCGTGGAATAAAAAAAGAATTCATCGTTGGTGCGATAGAGCAGGCATTCTTAGTTACTGCTCGTAAAAAATTTGGAATTCAAGGTGAGTATGAAGCCCGTTATAATGAGGGTGATGGCGAAGTTGAAATCTATCAATATAAAAACGTTGTTGATAAAGTCAGAGATCCAATTGTTGAAATTGATTTTGGTGCTGCTAAAAAATTAGATGAAGATTGTGAAGTTGGTGATCAACTTGGACTTAAAATTGAGAATCCTGGTTTCTCAAGAGTTGATATCCAAACAGCAAAACAAATCATTTTCCAAAAAGTTCGTGATGCAGAAAGAGACATACTTTTCTCTGAATTCAAGCACCGTGAAGGTGATCTTGTGACAGGAATCGCGCGTCGTTTTGAGAAGGGGAATGTGGTTATTGATCTTGGTAAATCGGATGCCATTTTACCAAAAAAGGAAATCATTTTCGGTGAGTCATTTAAGCCGGGCGACAGAATCCAAGCTTACTTATCAGATGTTGTGATGACAAATAGAGGTCCAGAAATTCGTTTAACTAGAACTTCTCCAATGTTTCTTGTGAAGTTGTTTGAAGTTGAAGTTCCTGAGATCGCAGAAGGCACAATCGAAGTTAAAGCTGCTGCCAGAGAGCCAGGACATAGAGCGAAAATTGCTGTGACAACTCAAGATAGAGATGTTGATCCTGTTGGCGCTTGCGTTGGGATGAAAGGTTCAAGAGTCCAAAATATTGTTAATGAACTTCAAGGCGAAAAAATCGATATCGTTCGTTGGAATGAAGATACTGAAACATTTGCAAGAGCTGCACTTGCTCCTGCTGATATTCAATCAATTTCACTTAACCATGGTGATCATACTCTTGATGTGATTGTTGAAGATGATCAACTTTCACTCGCCATTGGTAAGAGAGGCCAAAACGTTCGTTTAGCTGCCATGTTAACAGGTTGGAAAATTAACATCATTTCAAAAGCCAAGCTTCAAGAAAGAGTTAAACTTGCAGTTGAAAATCTTGTTCAGCTTTCGAATGTTTCTGAAGCAACAGCTCAAGTTCTTGTTCAGAAAGGTATTATGTCAATTGTTGATCTTAGTGCTGCAGCTCCAGAGGATGTTGCTCGCTACTTAGGTAAATCAGTTGCCGATGCGAAGGCCATGGTTGAGGTCGCTGCTGCTGCTCTTGAAGATGAGAATATTAAATCTGATCTTGATGAAAATGCTGAAATTGTTTCAGCTTCAGCGGTTCCTAATCAAACAGGTTTCAAGCGCTCAGAAAGAGCTGAGTCATCTGGGCCGAAGAAAGAAGTTGCTGCAGATAAGTTTTCAGAAGCAGAAAGAAGACTTCGTGAAGAATTAGCTGCTTTTAAATTAAAATAATTAACAGATTCTTAAGAATCGGAGAAAAGAATGGCAAAAAAAGTTTACGAACTTGCCACTGAAATTGGTGTCGGAGCAATTGATCTAGTCGAAAAGCTCAAAACGATGGGTTTTAATGTGAGAAATCACATGGCTTCTTTAACTGATGAGGAAGTTGCAAAAGCTAAAGCTGCTTATGAATCAACTCAAAAGTCATCTGCACCAGTCAAAAAAGCAGTCGTGAGAAAGGTCATAAAAAAAGAAGCACCTCTGGAAGAAGCTGCACCTGTGGTTGAAGCTCCAAAAGAGGAACTTGCGACTGCAGTGGTACAGGCCCCAGTTGTTGCCTCTGCACCGACTCCAGCTGCCCCTGTTGCTCCAGCTGCCACAGAAAAGCAGTATATTGATGATCGTCCACGCGGATTGATGATAGTTAAACGTAAGACGAAGGCACAAAAAGAAGAAGAAGATAAAAAAGCCCAAGAAGCAAAAGAGGAAGCTGCTGCAATTGCTGCCGCTCAATCTGAGGCTGCTGCCTTAAGAGACGAAGGTCCTGCTCCTGCTTCTTCATATAATACTTCAAAAAATACTGCGCCTAAAAAAGAATATTATGAGGAGAAAAGACATACTTTTACTCCTGTATTCATTCCTGAAGAGAAGAAAAAAGAAGAGACTCCTGAAAAAAAGCAACAAGATGCTCGTCTTATGCCAAGACGTCCTATGGATGAAGGAGTTGAGTTAACTGATGAAGAGAAAGATAGAAAGAGAATGGGTGACCTCGCAGCAGCCATGGGCAAAAAGGCTGGCGGCGGGAAAAAAGATATCACGATGCTTAGAGCTGAGGAGGAACTTAAGTTTGCTTCCGGCTTAGTTGGTAAAGCGATCTATTCTCCTCCAAAGAAAAAGAAAATTTACTCTGGTCCAACTCAAAAAACTCTTATTACAGAAGTTAAAGAATCAAAACGTATTGTGACTATTTCAGGTGTCACGACGGCAGAAGAACTTGCTCATAAATTGAGTCAGAGATTTGAAGCTTTTGCGAATAAATTACTAGAAATCAATCTCCTTGTAAGACCAAATGATTATATTGGTCTTAAACTCGCTAATCAGATTGCTAATCTTTACAACTACCGTGTTGAAGATACGGCTTTCAATGAAGAAGCAGTTCTCCAAAATGAAGACGTTGAAGATAAATCTGCTTTCCCTGTTCGTAACCCAATTATTACGATTATGGGACACGTAGATCATGGTAAAACTTCGCTTCTCGACTATATCCGTAAAGCGAAGGTCGCCTCTGGTGAAGCTGGTGGTATTACACAGCACATTGGTGCGTATTCCGTACCAGTCAAAAACTCAATGCTTACATTCTTAGATACTCCTGGTCACGCCGCTTTCGGGGCCATGAGACAACGTGGGGCAAACGTTACTGACATTGTCGTGCTAGTTGTTGCTGCAGATGATGGTGTTATGCCTCAAACTGTAGAGTCGATAAAATTTTGTAAGAATGCCAATGTTCCAGTGATCGTAGCTGTGAACAAAATTGATAAGCCAGCTGCGAACCCTGATAAAGTGAAGCAAGGTCTTATGGAGTTTGGTCTTCTGCCTGAAGATTGGGGAGGAGAGACTCAGTACGTGCATGTTTCTGCTTTAACTGGTGCTGGAGTTGATAACCTCTTAGAGTCGATTCAACTTCAAGCTGAAATTATGGAGCTTCGTGAGAACCCTAAGGGAGCTGCAGAAGGTGTGGTTATTGAATCCAAGATCGAAGTTGGTCGTGGACCAGTTGCGACAGTGCTTGTTCAGAAAGGTACACTTAATAAAGGTGATGCCATTGTTGTGGGTGAGACTTCTGGTCGAGCTCGTTCATTAATGGATTTCTCTGGGAAAATGTTAAATTCTGCCGGCCCCTCTATGCCAGTTCAAATTCTTGGACTTGAAACAGTTCCATCTCCAGGTGATATTTTGAACGTTGTGAAGAATGAACGTGAAGCTCAAAAAATCGTTGATAACAGAATTAATGAGCGTAAAGCGATGGCCAGTGCATCTGTTGAAGATAAGAAAGTTAGTCTTGAGGACTTCTTTTCCACTGCTCAGAATAATTCTGAAGCTGAGAAGAAAATTCTTAAATTGATTGTTCGTTCAGATGTACAAGGATCATATGAAGCTATCAGAAGTGCTGTTGAGCAACTTGGTAATTCAGAAGTTTCAGTTGAAGTTATTGGGGGCGGAGTTGGTGCAATCACTGATAACGATGTAAATCTTGCTGCCTCTTCTAAAGGCTTTATCCTTGGTTTTAATATGAGACCCGTCACGACAGCGAGAAGAATTGCTGAAGAGAAAGGTGTTGATATTAAAACTTATTCAATCATTTATGAGCTTATTAATGATGTCACTCTCGCTCTTGAAGGTATGTTAACTCCTGAGAGAATTGAGAAGTATATTGGACGTGCTCAAGTTAAAGAAACTTTCTCTATTCCAAAAGTCGGTACAATTGCTGGTACTTCAGTGATTGATGGTAAGATTGAAAGAGGATGTAACATTAGACTTCTTCGTGATGGTAAGATCATTTACGACGGTCGTCTTTCAACTCTGAAGCGTTTCAAAGATGAAGTTAAAGAAGTTAAGAATGGTTATGAGTGTGGTATGGCCCTCGAAAACTTTAATGATATTCGTAGCGAAGATCTCATTGAAGCTTATGTGATGGAAGAAAAGAAAAGAACTCTTTCATCAGACCTCACACTCTAAGGAAGTAACGTGGCTGGACGTGGTAATAAGTTTGCAAAAATAAAATATGAAGAAAGGGTCCGCGATGAGATCAATCTCGCTCTCAGAAGAGAGTTTGCGGATCCTCGACTCATGAATGTGTCTGTCACTCATGTTGAGCTCACTCAAGATTATTCCCACGCTAAAGTTTACTGGGATACTTTCAATGCTGCGACCAGGGGAGATGCTAAAGACGCTATTGAAAGCACGGCCAGCCGTATGCGCTCTCTCCTCGCTTCCAAAATGGAAGTTAAGCATACTCCTCAAATACACTACATTTATAATTCACAGTTTGAAGATGAGTCAAAAATCACCAAACTGTTAAAGAGTGATGGCCCATCGGATGGCGAAGAATAGGTCTCTTTCTCAATTTCCTCCTCTCGTCTTTAACGTTTTTAAACCTGCAAGACTAACTTCTTATGATGTTGTGAGACACTTCAAGCGACATCTTCCCTCTGGTTTTGGAAAAATTGGTCATTTTGGAACTCTAGATCCTTTTGCCTGTGGGGTTATGCTTATTGGTATTGGAGGAGCTGCTCGCCTAAATGATTACGTCCATGAGTTTTTGCCTAAGACTTATCTCGCTGTTGGTAAACTAGGAATAGAGACACCTACAGGTGACTGGCAATCTGAAATTTCTCAAAGAGATGATTCGGCTTATCTCAAAGATCATATTGGCAGTTTTTCAGCTGCTTTTATTCAGGATTGTTTACAGAAAAAATTTCTGGGTGATTATTGGCAATCGCCCCATCAATATTCTGCAGCAAAATTTATGGGGAAAAATCTCCACGAGTGGGCAAGAGAGGGGATTGAAATAAAAAAAGATCAGGTCTTAAGAACTGTTCATCATATTGAAGTTGTAAAATATAAATTTCCTTATCTTAGTATCAGAGTGACGGTGAGCTCTGGAACTTATGTTCGTACACTCTTTAGTCATATGGCCCAAGAGCTAGGGACTATTGGTTCTCTCATTTCTTTAGTGAGAGAAAGTATTGGCCCTGCCCATCACAATCATTCTCTTCGAATGAAGGAGTGGCCTAAAGATCGCGAGATGCACATTATTGATAAAGGTCTACGAATTGATCAATTACTTCCTTTTGGAGAAGCCCAACTTTCAGAACAACAAGTGGGGGCTTTTAAGAATGGTGCCTTTTTAAAAGAGAAAGATTTGAATTTAAAAGAAAGTCTTAAGATGAAATCGCCCTATATTTGGATGAAGAATGATTCAGATCAGCTGCTAGGGCTTGCCACAAAAATTGATACTCATGAAATAAGGCCAAAGATTAATTTTCATTCAGAGGCCCAAGCTGAGTCATAAGTTCCTCGTAGCCCTCAATGACTTTTCCCCAAATGGCACGACAAAATTCATCTGAATTTTTAAAATCTTCAGGCAGAAGTTCTTTATGAACAATGACTCCAAGATGGCGTCCTGGCCTAATAAATCCTTTTGAATCTAAGACACCACGAGTTCCATATAGACTTGTTGGAATGACTGGAATTTTTTCATTAAAAGCAAAAACGAGAAGTGTCCTCTTGATTTGATCATAAGGTTTTGGATGGGCCTCTTTTGAGCGAGTCCCTTCCGGATAAACCTGGATTCCGATTCGTTGATTAATAATTCTATTTTTGGCCTGCTCAAAAACTTTTTTGCGTGAATGAACTTTGCTTCGCGAGACGGGCATTGCCCCACTAATCCAACCTAACCAACCAAAGATGGGAATATGGAGTATTTCTTTCTTCATAATGGGAGGGGCCTGAAACATTGTTGTAATCAGGGGGATGTCTATGAAGCTTTGGTGGTTGGCCACATAAAGGCCATAAGGAGGTGTTCCTTTAAAGTTTGTTGAGCGATGATCTTGTTTAACATCAACAAAGCTTTGACAGCCGAACCTGAGCATCAATTTTGACCCAAAGGCCCATGCCCCAGAAACAATCTTAAGTCTCAAATTCAGCGGGAAGGGGATGGCCAGGATGCAAGGTGGAAGCAGGACGAAGATTAAGACACCCACTGCAACGACAATAGCTTTTATTTGAATTAGTATCCACATAGGCGACTATTGTACTTTTATTTCAACCTCCCTCGCAAGGAAGAGGCTGATCTTTTTGTTCTAATTTTCCAGCATTTAAGCTATAATATCGATAATTATTAAGACTTGTGATGAGGGGTATATCGTGTCAACGAGTTTAATTGCCATGGGTGTTGCTGCATTTATGGTTATCAATTTAGTCGTAGGTTTAGCTGCTTTAAGTTTATTATTCGGAACTTTTGAAACTCTTTTTGGTAAACCTAAGCTTACATTTCTTCGTTCCTCGCAAAATGGAAATATTTTTGCTTTTGGTTTGAAGTGGAACTCATCTAAAGAGCCTGCCTCTCTTGATACGATCAGGTTACGTCTCTTTAATCCTTTTGGTTCACCGACACAAGTTGAAGTCAGTAAACCTTTTGCCTCAAAAAATTCTAGTTTTGGTGCTGAGGTCGATATGGGGCCAGGACTAATCGAGCTCCTTGGAGCTAAAGGATTTGATCAGGCCACAATTCAAGTTGAAATCTGCTCTTCTAAAGATGGAGTTGTTTTTCAATTTGATATGAAAGGAACTAAATTTAAAAAATTAGTTTTTGATGCAAATGAAACTGTTGCAGAATTTGTAGCCAAAAATAATCTTGATGTTAAAAAGAAATCAGCTCCTCCAATTGATATCCCAACTCGTAGCTTTATCGCTGATACAGTTCCTGGAAGAGGTCCTCAATTAAAAATTGCCACAAATCCTTCTTTTGCTGGGGATTTTTCATCTGCTCCTGCAGCAGGTGGTGCTGCAGCTGCTGGACCTGCTGTTGCTAATTTTGGTATCGCCAAAGTTTGGATTGAGCCAGGCTGTATTGTTTGTAATGCTTGCGAAGATATCTACAAAGATGTGTTTGAGGTTTTAGCTGATACTTGTATCATCCGCCCTAATGCACCTCTAGATGATGGATTAAGAATCCAAGAAGCTGCTGAGGCATGCCCTGTTGAAGTCATTAAATTTACCAAAGCTGGTTAAAAAAAAAGCCCTCGAAAGAGGGCTTTTTTATTTTTAATTTCTTAGTTTTTCCCAGATGAGATCTGTTTGAAAGACTTTCTTTAGACCTTCCTCATTCTCTTTCCAAATATCTTTTAAAGACTCTTTATGAGTTTTTAGTTCCGGACATTCAAAAGTGAGAACTGGGCAGTTGTATTTTTCAACTCCAAAAGTTCCAAGTGATCCAGGAGTTGGGTAACCGATATCTCCGGCCATTTCATATTTATTAAAGCTGTGGAGATACTCAGCAATATCCTTACAATTTCCATTAAAATTGAGTATTGGTTTCCATGTATGAAAGGAGATGATCATTCCAGGTTCATACTTATCAAGCATCTTGACCAAAAATTGGTTCTCTGGTTCAGAAAGAGGCTTGGGGCCTGGGTTGTATTTGGCCTGAGTTTTTTCTGCTGTCCAATCTGCCGTTGGTAAATTTCGATTTAGATCAACAAGGTGAGAATTAACTCTCGTCTGCGCTCTATACCCATCTACATTAAGAATAGGAATAACAACAATCGGCATATCTTTAAGTGAATGTTCATTTTTAAGCCAATTAAAGAGTTCTTTTAAGACATAGACGCCTTCAACTTCATCTCCATGCACACCGGCGAGTAAGAAAAGATGCTTATCCGCTTTAATATCAGTCTTAAAAATAGAAATAGGGTGACCTTCTAAAGACTGGCCACTTTCAAGTTCAGAAAAGATCATAATTTTTCTCTATGAAGATAAACGGCGGCTTGGCCAGGCGTTTCTTCAACCTCCACTTCAAGGCTGGTAAATGCATATTTATACTTATCCCAAACTAACGACCTGATCTGATCACATATATAGACAGCAATTCTTTCAGCGCTGGTATTTAAGATTGGTAGGAGTAGGGTATCTGTCATAGGAACAGAAAAGTAAGATTCATCCGGAGTTTCGATCACATAATTTTTCTTTTCAGAATAAATTTTTAAGAACTTATTATCTTTAGGAATAAGTAATTTATGGTCAAGAGAATCGCATATCTCACGAACAATAGGCTTAATATTTAGAAAATCAAAGACCATGTCATCAGCAAGCTCTGGAGCTTCCCCTTTAACTTGAACACGATAATTATGACCATGTAACGGTTCACGTGATCCATTTTCAAAAATCATGAAATGTGAGGATGCAAAATTAAAGTATTGCTTATAGACTTTAATCGAAAAGCTTGGAGTCACAGGATAATCCTGGTTATAAGTTTTACCGTTTTAAAAACATACTTCCCCGTTGCAATATTGGCAAAGGGAAAGAGTCGCTCAAGCGATGCGTTATAAGGCCTGTTCATGAAAAAAAAATATTTAAAGTCTCTTGATTCCATTGAAAAGTGGCTCGCTGAAGAACTCAATAAAGATGGGGATTTGAACGCTGCTTTTCGCCTGATTAAATTAAAGATTAATGAAAAAAATGAAGCTCCAACTGAAAAGCATATTGGACAGCTTCCGCCCCCTCAAGAAATTGCTGATGACCCTCAAGCTCTTGCTCTTTTTTCTGATGGAGGTTGTCGAGGCAATCCAGGGCCAGGTGCCTTTGCTTTTGTCATCCAAGATTATCTTGGGGAAGTCATCGCAGAGGGTGTGGAATTTGAATCTCACACGACCAATAACAAAATGGAACTCTCTGGGGCCTTAAAAGGACTTCATGAACTTCTTAGTGTTTTACCTGCTCAAGGCAAAGAGCCTTTACTGACAAAAGTTAAAGTTATTACTGATTCAAAGTATGTCGTAGAGGGGATGAAAACTTGGGTCCAGGGATGGAAAGCTCGTGGCTGGAAAAAGGCTGATAACAAAGTTCCAGAAAATATAGATCTCTGGCAGGCCCTAGATAAAGTGAGAGATAATTTTTTACACATTGATTGGATGTGGGTGAGAGGTCATGATGGGCATCCTCAGAATGAATATTGTGATCGAAAGGCCAATGAGCTTATGGATGATCGCTCTTCTCTTTAATTTTTTTCTACTGGTTAACCCACTTAAGGCCTGTGAATTAAATTCTCAATTTAAGTCTTATTATTCACTTTCTGGCCCTGTGACTGATATCTTTTATCGTTTTGGTTTACTCAAAAACACATCACTTAAAGCTATTTCTATTTATCATCCTGTTCGTGAACAAGATTTTTCGGGAGACATACTCCCTGGAGGAATTTTTGTCGGTCATGAAAAATTACGAATGATGAAAGAGGGTGTCGTCTTTTATGATGAAAGTATCGATTTGAAAAAAATGCTCAAACTGAGTCCATCTATCACTGCAGTTGAAATCAAAACAAGAAATCTAACTCCACCTATGGTCTTGATTGAATTAGAAAAAAAGTTATCACCTTTTTTGAAAGGCTGCATTTGGCGCAAAGTTCATCAAGAAATGGAAACACGACTTGAACTTCTCAGAAAATTAGTGGGCGCTAAACCATTCATCCTTTTCTTCCTCGGTCATCCTATCGATTCAAAATGGCCAGGGACTCTCATGGTGAATGATGGTGTGATGAAATGGTTGCAGGAAAATCAATCCATTCAAACTTTTCCATCGACTCTATCATATGTCCAATGGTCAGCTAAATTAATGAATGAGATTCCTAAAACTCACCTCAAGTTGGGGATTAAAGATTCTGGTCGCTCGTATGAAATGAAAGTGGAGAAAGTGAGTGATGGTCTTAAGTTGACCTACCCCGGAGCTTTAAATCCAGGGTTCGGTCAGGTAAATGGGCTTGTTTACTTATTTGAAAATATAAAAATTAATTTTTAGGTTTTGAGTGACTGTTGACAATCGATTGAGCGATTTTTTTCATCTTTAAAAACTCATCAGTCGTAGAAAGGTTTCCATTCTCCTTAATGATCTGTTTCATTTCTTCAGCTTGCTCAACTCTTGAATTTGAGGGGGGGTGAGAGGACATCGCATCGGCTAAGCTTGACATCATGGCGTTCTGATTTTTCTTAGATTGTTTTTCAAGAGCGAGTAATTTCGTGTAAAAATCACCAACATATTTTTTATCATAGCCTGCTTTTACGGCATATCTAAAACCAACGCGATCTGACTCAAGTTCATCTTCTTGTGAGTTCTTCATGAAGCCATATTTCTGGGCCATGAGGCCAGCGACAGCTCCGCCTCCAGCTCCATAGAGAGTCACTTTGGCCAGACACTCTTTATCTTCCGGTGGGCAAAGTTTTTTTCCAAGAAAGTAGCCGGCCGTTCCGCCAAGAGCGGCTCCAAGTCCACCAAAAAGAATAGATTTTTTTTGCTCTTTTTTAGCAACATACATTCTCTCTGCCGTATGACGAGCGACAACGTGGCCGATTTCATGTCCTAAGACTCCTGCGATTTCAGCTTCTGTATCTGCCATCGCAATAATTGGAGCTGTAATAAAAATACTTCCGGCCGGGAGGGCGAATGCATTGACTTGAGCTGAGTCAACGGCAGTGAATTGGTAGGTATATGGGGCATTATGAAGTTTATTCGCCTGAACAATTTTTTGTCCTAATCTTTCGATATAGTTTTGAAGTTCCTGGCTCCGTACAGGTGGGAAATCTTTTTTCATTTCCACAAGAGCTTCTTTTGTCAGCTGTTTTTCTTGTTCAACTGTGAGGTCAGCGACTTGTCCCTTGTTATCCCCCTCGCGGTAGCGATCGGATGTTTTTGTGGTGGAACAAGATGCAAGAAAAAAGCTTAAAAGCAAAAGAGACAGAGTCTTTGATCCAATCATATAATTCCTCTAATAAGATAAATGAACCCTCACATTTTATGTGAAGAGTGAGAATTCTCCAAGATTTATGAAAATTGAGTTGAACAATCCCGTATTTCTACCTCACTGCGGCTGTGAAATCGCCCTGGATTTAGTCCCAGGTCAAGGTCTTTTATTAGTGGGGGAAAATGGAATTGGGAAATCAACTTTATTATTCAACGTGCATCAAATCTTAGGGACAGAGATCACAGCTTTCTTACCTCAAAAAGAGCTTGAGTTTTTTTCTGATCGTAAATTAGGAACATTAAAAAAAATCTTTCTTGAGTCTCTACCGCCTCAGCTTGATATTGAGATGTTTCAAAAACTATGGTCGGATTTTAAATTATCTTCAAGAGAAGATAGAAATCTTTCACAGTTATCTGGCGGTGAAGGCCAAGCCCTCAAGATTTGTTTAACTCTTTCGAAAAAAGCTGAATACTTTTTACTTGATGAGCCTTTTCAGTTTTTAGATAAGGCGAGAAGAGAAACACTTTTAAAATTTATTACAGAACTCCCTCATAATTCAAAGACTGTTGTTTTAATTGAACATCACTTCGTTTTATCTGATAAAAATTGGCAAATTGGAGAAATCACTAATGATGAGGGCGTACTAAGATTGAGGCAGAAATGGACTATTTAGTTCTTCGCTTGGGATGCAGTTTCTTGGTTGGCTGCCTGCTTTCTCAGTCGGGGAGCCTTGTTCAATGGGGTACTCGAAATATCCTCACGAGCCCTTCAACTTTAGGAATGGATGGACTTGCCATCTTCTGGTTAATGATTTTTCACTTCCTCAAAATTTTGAATCCTCAACTTTTTAGCAACCCTCTTGCCTTAGGTAGTGGGCTTGTTTTTTTTATTTTAATGGGATGGCTATTTTCTATTAACTTAAAAGGCAAAACTAAGTACGAAAGAATCATACTTTTGGGTATGACGTTCAATCTTATGATTGGAGCTGTTTTTTCACTAGGTCAATTTGTCTTCATGGCCTTTAATCTACCTTTTCCTTTAGAGCTATGGTTTGGTCATTTTCGATATGCTTCAACAGAAGCCCTCATTTTTCTTCTCCTGACCCAGTTCTTGCTGTTTATTGGCCTAAAAATTTACTTTAAGGAATTAAAAAAATACTCCATTGGTTCAATCATGGCCCAAAATTGGGAATTGAATGAATCAGTTATTTTTCGCTTCATTTTTATTTCTGTTGGAATTATTACCTTCATTACAACTTATTATTTTGGAGCTTTCTCATTTCTTGCCCTTATTTTTCCTATTCTCGCCCGAAAAATTTGGTTTAACCGATTAGACTTGTTGGGAGAGTTTCTCTATGGAGCAATCTTAAACGGTTTACTTCTCATGGGTGCCGATTATCTTTGTTATCAGTTCCCCATCTATGGTGCAGAACTACCAGTGGGCATAATTATAACGGCAATAGGCGCACTGAGTCTTATTGTTATACTTTGGTTGAAAGCCAAAGCATCAGAAACTCTAGCAAAGCCGAAAAAATAAAGTTATTCTTTTCATGTTTTAATCAACAAAGGATTGTACGTTATGAAAAAACAATGGCTCTTAGGCCTCTCTCTCTCTTCACTTATGCTTGTCTCTTGTAATTCAAATGATCCAAAGAAGATCAGTCTTGAGTCTGATGATGATAAGACGTTCTACGCTATGGGATATATGCTAGGTGGAAATCTTCAGCGTTTGAGCTTATCTGATAAAGAGATCTCTGCTCTTTATAAAGGTATTTCTATGGCCGCAAAAAATGAAAAATCTGAAGTTGATATGGCCAAGTTCCAAAATAGAATTCAGGAAGTTTTCAAGGCCCGTATGGATAAAGTTGCAGCAAAAGAAAAAGATGCTGGTAAAGCTTTCATCGAAAAGTTCATTAAAGATGAGTCTGCTACGAAGACTGAATCTGGTCTAAGTTATAAAGTTATCAAAGAAGGAACTGGTGCAACTCCATCTGCTGAAGATGTTGTTGAAGTTCACTACCACGGGACCCTTACTGACGGAACTGTATTTGATTCTTCAGTTGAGCGCGGAAAAACAATCTCTTTCCCACTTAACCGCGTAATCAAAGGCTGGACTGAAGGTCTTCAAACAATGAAAGAGGGCGGAAAAACTAAATTTGTTATTCCTTCTGATCTTGCTTATGGTGAAGCTGGTGCTCCTCCAAAAATTCCTGGTGGCGCAACTCTCGTTTTCGAAGTTGAGCTTTTCAAGGTCACAAAAGCTGCTGATGCTGCAAAAGCTGCTGCTCCAGCTCCTAAGAAAAAGTAATTTAAGATTTAAAATTCTTAATAAAAAGAGGGTCGGACGAAAGTCTGGCCCTTTTTTTTGTCGTTTAATTACTCCAACCTTTCTTCATCCTAGAGTTAGATTGGTCATAGTCTTAGCAGTTTCAATAGAAAGAATTAAGATGATCTGGAATTGGTATGAAGGAATACTTTCGGGCAAAAAAAAAGGCAGCTTGCGCTGCCTTTTTTTATTAAATAATTAAGAAAATTACTTAGAAGGTTTGAACCAACAAAGTGGACGAGTTCCAATTTTGTGTCCAAGAGTACCGTGACATGTACCTTTAACTTCTTCTTTTTGAGAAACATCTTCATTCATGCTGACATCACAAAGAGATCCTTGGAAGTAAGTATCAAGACGACACTGAGCTTTAGGGTGATTGTCATCAGTTGAAGAAACAACTTTTGCATCAGGAGTTTCAAATTTTGCTTCAGGTAATTTGCTTAGATCAGAGAAAAGATTGGCCACAGATTTTCCGGCCATGCTTGTTCTGATACAAAGTGCAGAATCTTCTTTGTCACCTTTAGTTGTTTTTTTACAAGCATCTGTAAGTGATTTAGGAACATTCATAGCTGCAACGATGGCAGTATTGTTATCGTTCAAGAAAGCTTTTCTAAGACATTTAAGAGTTGCGAAGTAATCTGCTTGACCTTCGTTTGATGCCCAGCTGCTAACTCCACCGCTAGAACCGCCCCACCATCCACCACCAGAAGCTGATCCACCTTTCTTAGGTGCTCCACCGATGTGGTGACCGATTTCGTGACAAACAACAAGGGCCATACCATCTTCAGTAATTGTTTTATGACGAGCTAAACCACCAAACATGGCAACTGTCCAAGTTTTACCAGATTGAGAAGCGTAAGCATTTACTGTTCCATCATCCCATTTACGTTGAATGTTCAACTTCGCGCCCATGCTAGAAATGATAGGAGCATAAATTGTTTCAACCTTGTCGATAGCAGAGTTGAATTGAGCCTCAGTGATTCCAGTGTTGATACCTTTGATACCAGCTGGAATATAGAGATCGTTCTCAGGTAAGAATCCACCTTGTCCATCCATTGAACAGGCGAAAATTGAACCAGCAAGAGTAAGTCCTACAAGTGCTGATGTCGCTTTAAGTGCTTTCATTAATATCCTCCATGATCTAAACACTACCGTGTTAGGATTCTGTTAGTTTTCAGTGTTGATCATTGTTTCTTTTCATTGATAGAGCTGTCTAGTCTGATTTTTAGTTGTAAGAAATTTGTAAGAATTTGTTGGAAATGTCAGATAAGTAAGTAAGTAATTAACGCATTGGGTAGGGAAGATTCTTATGTTTCAAGTCATCGTATTTGTTCCAGAAACTCATAAAGACAAAGTGAAGGCGGCGATGTTTTCTGCTGGGGCAGGAAAATGGGGGAATTATGATTCCTGCTGTTTTGAACACCCTGGTGTTGGGCAGTTTAGACCTCTCAGTGAAAGTCGGCCATTCATTGGGACCCAGGGGGAAATTGAATTTGTTCAAGAGGTAAGAATTGAAATGATCTGTGAGGAGGCTTTTTATCCTGAGGTTGTTGAGGCCATAAAATCCTCTCATCCTTACGAGACTCCTGCTTATTACGCCATTAAAACAGTCGGGTAATTGAGATAAAAAATTAAAAACTTAAAACTTGATAGCTTTATACCGAATAGACATTTGAACAGCGAGGTTCAAATGAAACGAGTCCTCTTATTTTCTCTTCTTTTTTCTCAATTAGCTTTTGCTGAAGAGGCAAAAAAGTTAGAGCACCCAACAAGAGAAGTTGCCATTATTGTCACGAAAGAAGGTTACTATCCAAAAAGTCTTTCCGTTTTTGAAGGAGAGAAAGTTAAGTTTTTTGTCACATCAACAGTTGAAGAACCTCATTGCCTGATTGTTGAATCTCATAAAGTTTTTATGGCGGCCAATAAAGGGAAAGTGACTGAAGCCGAAGTGGTTTTTGATAAGGCCGGTGAATTTTCATTTTATTGCCCGAGTTCAAAGAACGACGGAAAACTTGTCGTTTTAAAAAAATTTGTTCCAAAAAGAGAAGTCGCTTCTGAAGGAAGTGAGCCTTCCGTTTGGAAACCAAAAGAGTACTAGGAGTAAATATCCATGAGTAGCGTTTTTCAAGACGCCATCGCCAATCTCCTATCACCCATAGGAGATCTGCTCAAAGACCCTTCGGTCTCTGAGGTCATGATTAATGGCCCTCATGAAATATTTGTGGAAAGAAAAGGACTCGTGTATCGGGTTCCAAATCAATTTTCAGATAATGAAGCCCTGATGGCCTCTATGCGTGCAATTGCTCAATCTGTAGGTCGAGTTATTGATGCTGATAATCCTCGACTTGATGCCCGACTTCCTGATGGCTCGCGTATTGCTGTGGTGATTCCACCCATGGCCAAAGCTGGTGTCACTGTCGCCATTCGAAAATTTTCTGAAGATAAATTAGGCTTAAAAGATCTGATTAATTTTGGATCTTTATCCCCTGATGGCGCAAGATTTTTAGATTGTTGTATGTATTTAGGTAAAAATACTCTCGTAAGTGGGGGGACTGGATCTGGTAAAACCACCATGCTCAATGTCCTTGGTGGGAGAATGCCAAAAACACAACGACTCCTCATTATTGAAGATGCAGCAGAGCTTCAGATCAAAGCTGAGCACGTTGTGCGCTTTGAAACGAGAAAAGAAAATAAAGAACGTGGAATTAAAGAAGTCACAATAAGAGATCTCGTGGAGTCAGCTTTAAGGCTAAGACCAGATCGTATTATTGTAGGAGAGGTCAGGGGACCTGAGGCCCTGGATCTTTTGAATGCCATGAGTACGGGTCACGAAGGTTCTATGGGAACTGTTCACGCCAATACGCCGCTCGATGCTTGTACGCGACTTGAGACTTTGTGCCTCATGGGTGAAACAAGAATTCCACCTGATGCCATACGAAAAATGGTGGGAAGTGCTCTCCAATTGATTGTTCAGTGTTCCCGTTATCACGATGGAGGAAGAAGAACATCTCATATCTCTGAAGTTTTAGGAGTAGATGAGCATGGCCGCTATATCGTAAAAGACATTTTTCGTTGGGTTCAAACAGGCAAGGATCCAGAGACTCATAAATTCATTGGTGAGATGGTACCAACCGGGTACGTTCCAACTTTCTTTGAGGAATTTATTGCGAATAAACTTCCTTTCCCACGCACTAATTTTAAGGCACCAGAATGGGCCCTGCCGATTCTCAAAAAAGCTTCTTAAAAACAAAACTTTTCTGGCTTCATGTCAGCTTAATTTTATCTGGTGTCCTCATGAAATACTTTGGGCCACCAGGGAAACTTGATGGCAGATTTTTTTATACCATCGGTGAAGCCAGGGATTATCTGATTAATCTCAGCATAATTGAGCGAGATCGTTATTTTTGGGGAGAGATTGTTGATTACTGGTTTATGATCAACTACTCCTGGATTTTTTATCTCATCATCCCAAAAAAAAGAGTTTTTATCCCAGGTTTTTTAGATCTCATCGAAACGACAATGATTATCATCTTTTTGATATCTGGTGAGTTTAATTCGTTCCATGTCCTCTTACCATTTGTGAGTTTTCCAAAATGGTTAGGGGCCGTAACTCTTTTTTTATTAGTCGCAGCCAAACTCCTCAAAAAACGTGCAGATGGTTAGAATTTCGCATCGCTAAATTCTCTTTTATTTTCCCTTCGGTTAGAAATTAGGTTACTTTTGATGTCACTTAAAAGGAGTACCTATGAGTTTAATAAAAATTATTCATGCACGTCAGGTCTTAGATTCCCGTGGAAATCCAACGGTTGAAGTTGATGTTACTTTGGATAATGGTCTTTTAGGTCGAGCTTCTGTTCCTTCTGGTGCTTCGACTGGTAGTCGTGAAGCTTTAGAACTTCGTGATGGTGATAAATCTCACTATATGGGCAAGGGTGTTTTAAAAGCAGTTGAGAATGTAAATAAATTGATTGCACCTAAACTCGTTGGTAAAAATGTTTTTGAGCAAAGAGCTCTTGACCACCTCATGCTGGAACTTGATGACACAGAAAATAAAGAAAAACTTGGTGCGAATGCTATCCTTGGTGTCTCGATGGCCATTTGCCGAGCAGCTGCTTTGGCGAAAAATAAGCCCCTGTATAAGTATTTATATGAAGATTTGAAAGTGCCAAACCCAGTGGGGCAAATGCGACTTCCTACTCCCCTGATGAATATTATTAATGGTGGGGCCCATGCTTCTAACAATCTTGATATTCAAGAATTCATGATTGTGCCTCATATGAAAAAATCTTTTTCTGAAAATTTTAGAGCAGGAGTAGAGGTCTTTCATCATTTGAAAAAAGTCCTTCACGATGCGGGCCATTCTACCAATGTGGGAGATGAGGGCGGATTTGCTCCAAATTTGAAAGATCACGGAGAAGCCATTGAGTCCATTTTAAAGGCGATAAAAAATGCTGGCTATCAACCAGGTGTCGATATTTCCATTTCTCTCGATTGTGCTGCCTCTGAATTTTACAATGAAAAAAGTAAAAAATATGAAATGGGTGGAGCCGAGTACACAAACGATCAAATGATTTCCTACTATGAATCACTTACTAAGTTGGCCCCTATTTATTCAATAGAAGATGGTTTCGATGAAAGTGATAGAGATGGATTTATGAAATTCCAAGCCGCTCTAGGAAGTAAAATAACAAACGTTGGTGATGATCTTTTTGTGACCAACGCAAAAATTCTTAAGCGTGGAATTGAAAATAAAGAGGCGAATGCTATTTTAGTGAAAGTAAACCAGATTGGTTCTCTGACAGAAACATTTGATACTCTCAAACTCGCTTACGATCATGGTTTCAAGGCGATTATCTCTCATCGCTCAGGAGAAACGGCCGATGCCTTCATCGCTGATTTAGCGGTTGCATCTGGAGCAGGTCACATAAAAACAGGATCAGCCTCTCGATCAGATAGAATCGAGAAATATAATCAACTTCTCCGCATCGAGGAAGAGTTAGGAGCAGCTGCGGTTTTCACCCCAGTAAAGTAAGGTTTAACAAAATGAGGGAGGACAAGAGTTCTCCCTTTTTTTTATTTGTCTTGAATTTGAATCACGCCTAAAATACTTTTATGAATACCAAGTTTTTCCTTGGACTTACTTTTTATCCAGATAATTCATTCTCAAAGATTATTGAAAGTTTTCGTGCGCGCTTTGATGAAAAGTATCAGACGAATCCTTATTTGCATCTACCCATCGTGCCTCCCTTTGAAGTTGAGGCCACAGAAGTTAAAAAACTCCAGCAGGAGCTTGTTGAGGAGCTCGAGTCTTTCTATTTTGAAAATACCTCAAACCACAATCTAAAATTCTCTGGTTTAGATGTTCATGAGTATAAGAAAAATAAAATTCTTTACCTCAATCCCATCATTGAAGAAGAATTGGCCCTTTGCCAAGAATCGGTCTTTGCTATTTGTCAGTCTTATATTCATGATAGAGAAAAGAAAATGAAGGATTCAAAAAAAACTTTTCTCACAATCGGAAGATTTCAAGATCCCTTACACCTCCATAGTTCGATAGATCTGGCCAAAAAAGAATTTCAGGAATTCACGTCACTGGCCTATCAATCAATATGTCTATTTTCTAAAAACAATGGCATCTGGTACCGTGAAGCTGATCTGGTGACATTTGAAAAACCTGATGTCTCTTTTTTACAAACGAACGGCCAGAACGTATAATCTCTTTATGAAATTAATTTTTATATTTTTTATCATTTTTCAGGCAGCCTCTGCTCAAGATTTTCTTAATTCCTATGTTGCCCCCACTCAAGTTTTAACCAAAAAGGGCTACCAGATTGGCATTTATGGTGAGAGCTTTGTCACTTCTAAGAAGATTGATAAAGATGGAGCTTCTCAAGATTTTCTTGATGGAGAGTCTTTTTCTCGAATTCAATCTGAAATAAGAGGATATTATGGCGCCACGAGTGATTTACAATTTGGACTTGGGGCCAGATTTAGGCAAAACAATTCAGTCAAAGAAATAAGTGGTGATCAAGTTAGTGGTTCGAGCACAGGGCTGCAATCTACTTACTTTAACATCATGTATGCTTTCCCTGATGTTGACCGTATGAAATACATGGTCGAAACAACATTTCGTTATACGCCATATACCAATGAAGATTACACCGTTGGTGTTGATGATGAGATCCTGGCCCTCGGTGATACCGGGAATGAAATTTCGGTCGGCGGAGGCATGACATTTTTAGCGAAGAATCAAAATTTCATGTCTCTTCGAGCTGGTTATCGACGACCGGGGAGTGATTTATCTCATGAGATCTACTGGCAAGGTGAAGCTGCTTTGGCGTGGAAGTATGTGGCCCTTGTCGCTGGAGTCGACGGTGTGACGTCGCTGAATAATGATCCTTATGAAAACTCAGAGATTGATAGGCCTATTCTCAATACAGGATCGAGTGAACTGTATGGCTCAAAAAATCGTGAATGGATTATGCCTTATGCAGGGATCAACTTTGCCATGGGGAAATCCTGGCGGTTAGAATTGCGAGGGGCCCAGGTCGTAAGTGGTCGGTCGACAGATTTAGGAACGGCCTTTGGAGTTAACTTAATCAGGAGAGTCGATAAGAGTCAAACAAAGCTACTAGATAATAAATTTAAAACTTATGATTTAGAAGCTTCTGTAACTAAAGTCTCTCCTCAGAAAGAATATGTAGTATTGGATAAAGGACTTGCTGACAATTTTGAGAAAGGGATGAAAGTTGATCTCTTTGAATTTGACTACGTTGGAGGAAATACTCTGATTGCAACAGGAGTTGTCGTAAAAACTCAGTCTGATTCATGTATTGTCAAAATTTCCCAAAAATATAATCAGCAAAAAGAGATTAAAGAAGGTTTAATCGCACGAGCTTCACTTAAGTGAAGTTTTGATAAACTCTTCGGTTACTTCAAGGGAGATCGCCTGTTTGGCATCACTCACTGATTCTGCTGGTTTTGGGTGACACTCGACCATCAGTCCATCTAATCCTAAGTGTAAGCTTGCTCGGGCAAGTGGAATAACAAACTCACTTCTTTTCGAGCCATGACTTGGGTCGATAATAACTTTAAAACCATGTTTTTTTGCCTCAAGAGCAGCAATAAAATCGAGCTGAACACCTGTAGGAGAAGTCACAGAACGCGTTCCTCTTTCGCAAAGAACGATTTTTTCTTTAGGGACTCCACCTTGCATAAGATAGCGGGCCGCTTCGATCCATTCATCAACCGTATTAGCGAACCCACGTTTTAAAAGAACATAGTCATGGTGAGCGCTGAACTCCTGGCCAATGGCCTTGAGGAGTTCAAAATTTTGCATATTACGGGCACCTATTTGAATTATTGAAGCCCAAGGCTTAATGATTTTGAGTTGAGCTGTTGAACAGGCTTCACAAACAAATTTGAGTTCAGAAGTTGAGTATATTTTTCTCAACTCTTCTAAGATGCTAACTCCGGCCGGGCCCAAACCTTGGAAGGAGTCAGGATTTGTTCGTGGTTTGAAGAGTTGGGTTCGAAGATAAACCAGGCCATGCCTTTTAAGTAAGGCAGCCACTGGAGTGATCTGCTCAAGTGATTCAAGTGAGCAAGGTCCGAAAATATAAAGAGAATCATTCTTATTTTGCATAAAGGGCAATTTTTGTTTGCTTGTAACCAGTTGAGATCAGGTTAGAATCATATAAAGAATTCTGTTTATACTGACAAGGAATAAAGCTCATGAAGCCTATGCATTTGAAGTTTTTACTCGTTTTAACCCTCTCACTTGGCCTAGGTCAGGCCCAAGGGAAGAGTTTTTCCAGTAAGTACTGCCAATTTGAACTTCCACCGGGTTGGGAATGTGCCCTCGAGGGAACAGAGTATGTCTGCCAGAGTGAAAATGCGGACAGAAAAAAAGAATCGATCATTATCCTCGCTGCAAAGATTCGTGGTGAACAAGATAATCTTGATGAGTACATGGCCTATTTAAAAAAATCTAAAGAGTACGCTCTACCTGGCGGTAAGAAACAAATTTCAGAACCTAAAAGTACAAGCATGACTCGTATTAATGACCATCAATGGGTTGATGCTCTTCACTTAGCCTCAGAAGTTCCAGGTTTTTATACTCGCTATCTTGCAACTGTAAAAGAAGACCTAGGTGTAGCTGTTACTTTCTCTGTTGGAAAAGATCAGTACTCGGCTTACAAGCCTGTGATGGATAAACTAGCTTCTACTCTGCGAGTCTTCCGTCAGAAAAAAGCTGAACTTGCTGACCTAAGAACTGGTAAATCAGAAGATTCAAATTATGCAGATACTGCTTTCGTTCCAAATGCAGCGATGGATCTTCAGGCCAATAAAACTAAATCAAGAGGTGCTGAAGGTAGCGATGATAGTTCAAATCTCTTGCTTCTTGGACTCGCTGGTGTCGTTGCAGTCGCTGTTATTGTATCGAAGAAAAAAAATAAGAAGGGACCTAAGAAAAAATAGCAACAAATAATTGGCATCTTAATATGAAGAAATTTAATAAAAATAAATAACTTAGATTAATCCCGTCACGAATTGGCGGGATTTTTTTTTATTCGGGTAAAATAAAACTTATGAAAAATCTATTCGCACTACTTTTTAGTTTTCAACTCATTCTCTCTCCAGTGGTCTATGCCCAAGACCATAATGCTGGTCTCAAAGATGCCTATCTTGAAACTGGCACTGGTAGTCAGGGGGGTTACGACTTCTATGTCAATCAGGTTCTAGTGCTTGGGACTAGTGCGATTGGTTCTAGTATTTTTACACAGTGTTTGGAGGGTCTTAAAACACCATCTATTGCAACTTATATGGCGGGTTCTCTAGTCCATATCATGTCAGAAATTGCGGGAGCAAAAAGTAAGAACGAAAGACACAAAAAGAAAAGGAAGGATCTTGAAATTGAAGAAGATAAATTAAAGAAAGAAGGGGATTCTTCTCAGAAAGCTGCGCTAGAGCACGCCCTTCAAGAGGAAAAAGATACGAGAGACTTTCTTAATAACCGAAAGAATTGGATGATTGCTATAACAGCTATTTATACTGCAGCTATGGGCTTAGCTATTGCTGAGGAATTTCAAGGACAAGCTATTCAGATTTCCACCGAAGCAGCATGTTGTCCTTCAGTTAAAGCAACTGAAGCTGCACCGTTATGTGCTGGAGCCACTGTTGGGGCTGCGGCTTGTATTGCTAGTTATGTTACTGCTAATGCTCCAATCTGTATTGCCAATGCTAAGCTCGCTGCTGAAGGAGTGAAAGCTAATGTAATGACTCATTCTGAGGCGAGAGCTGCTCTTGTCACACATTGTGCTGGAATTAATTTGCCTTGTTGCAAGGCTGCTGGTGAAGCTCAGTTAGCTCTTGTTTATGGTGCTTGTAAACTGGTTCCAGTGGATGGTGGTGCATCCTTTATTAGCTGGAATAATCTTTTAACTATTGCCTATGGTTTTGGTACTGGCCAGTTGGGATCTAGTGGAGGGGCCATATCTCAATATGGATCTATGGTGATTGGTTTATTGTCGATGATTGTGCCTGCGATTAGTAAAACTGTTTCAGCGGCTTATAACTTCCCAATTCCTCGCTCTATTACTTTTGGAGCTTCTGCTGCCTTAAGTGGAGTTTTGACAACGGGACTCGCAACTAGAGAAAATAAAGCAGAAGAAAATATAGGAAAGCTTGAAAAAGTGCTTCGTGAATTTAAACTCCAAGCTGCAGGAGATGATTTAGGACTTGAAAGTGATAAGCTAGACTATAATCAAAAAGATCCAAATGGAAATGAATCGAAAAAATATGACCTGAAAAAATTGCAAACAATCAATACTCCAAAAACTTGTTTTTCTAAATCAGGGAGTCAGTGGAATTATTCTGAGAAATCTTGTGCAAATACATTTAAAGTTCCTAAACCTAATTTAAAAGGTGTTAATTTCCCGGCCCTAGCAAGTGTATCTGGATTATCTGCTGATATGGCCCAAGCTGTTGCAGATGGTGACATGGGTAAGGCAGGGAAAATTTCTGGCGAAATTGGAGCTTACGCTGCAAGAGTGAGAGAGGAGACGAAAAAACTTCAAGCTGCCTATAATGAAATGCAGAAGAAAAATAAGAAACCGACCAAAGATTTCGATTCTGATGTGAATAAACAAGTGGCTTCTCTACAAGCTGAATTGAATAAGGCTGCTGCTAGTAAGAATATGAATCTTGCTAATCTTGGTGAACCACTACCGGCCGATGATAAGAAGACAGATGATTCCATAAAAGCTTCTAAAGTAACTTCTGAAGATAGTGGTTCTGCACCAGCTGTCGATCCTTTGGCAGGAATTAGCTCGACTGTGGAAACTCCAGTTGCTGCAGGTATTGAGTCGAATCCAGAGCAAAATCTTTCAGACTTTGAAACCAATGAGCAGGACATCTCGAAGAAAAATGATGTCTCACTTTTTAAACAACTTTCTAATCGTTACATTCTCAATTACACCAAAATTTTTGAACGTAAAAAAGATCCTGAAGTGAATCAGGAGCCTCCGAAGAAGTAATGCCAGAAAAAATTCTCAGTTTAAGGGCCCACGATGGGCCCTTTTTATTTCTATGTCATTGAATTTAATGATCCACTTGAAATGAATTATCACCTATGGCAGGCGGAGGGTTAACATAAGATCAAGATTTCTCAAGAATAAGCCGATAAGAAAAGTAGACTTTATTTAGGTGAGAAGACTATGAAAAAAAAGATGGCAAAAAAGCTTTTGTTGAATGCCCTCGCTATTAGCTTGAGTTGTCCCTCATGGGCCTCGACGGATGCAACTTCGACTGGAGCTGTAAATCAAGCTGCCTGTGAAGAGAAGACTCAAACGAGAAAAGATGAAAAAAGTAAGAACGAGAAAGTTACTGCTCTCCAACCATGCGAGCAGTTAATTGTCATAAGTTCCCTGAATAAAAAAACCTATGAAGAAATAGATCCACCAAAACGTACTATGGATAACAAAGTCACTTGCGTCTCAAAAGGTGGCTACACTCTTGATTATGATTATTGCGTGAAAGTGAGAGGTCTATATAATGCCGTTATCATGGCCGAGCAAGCCATGTTTGCTCAACAAAAAATTCGCGTAACTGAAAGCAATAATAAACAAAATGCTGAAGTTGCTAAGGCCCAAGCTGAGGGAGACTTGCAGGGCGCGGCCCTCAAAGTCAGTAAAGAAAGAGCTGAACAAAACTCAGCAATGTTAAAAGAGCAAGCCTGGACCTACAATAGTGTGGTTGCTTCCTTTACGCTTGCTCTCTCGGGGTGGCCGGTCAAAGGTCCTAAAAAAATAAAAGCTTTATGTGGAACTGGAAATACTAAAAAAGAAAAGTCATCTTCTTCTACTACCACAAATGGCCTTAAAGCAGATGGTCAAGCAGAACAATCTAATTCTGGAAACTTAGAAATTTTTAAGAAAGAAATGGATCGACTTGAAGTCACAACTGATACTTTCAAGGCTACGGGTAAGGATTGTGAGGAGCTTGTAGCAAATCGAAAAAGTTCTCTTTTCAGCAATGATGATGCTAGAACTCAATTTTGGTTAACCAATGGACAATTTGCTCAAAAAGCAGCTGAAGCCATGAGACTGGCCGGTATTAACGATACGATCGCAGAGAAGACTCCTCTACCGGATCCAGATGAAGAACAAACGATTGCCTTAGACCCATGTGTGGTGGACCCCTCACGCCCTGAATGTAAAACTCCAGGACCAAGAAAACCTACAGGCCCTAATGTTGCAGGGGGAACAATGGATTTTGGTTCACTAGGTGGATCTCAAGCTTTTGATATGGGTAATAATTCAGGAACTGATTTAACTGGGCCAGTTGATTCTGCTGCCAATAGTGGAGGCGAGAGTGTCGCCAGTATTGCTTCTCCATTTGAAAAGCAAGCGAAGGAGGCTTCAGGTATTTTAAATCCTTCTTCTGCTGCTTCAGTTTCTGCTGGGTCACAAAATTCTCCCGTAGGCGGAGGTGGTGGCGGTGGAGGTGGCGGCGGTGGTGCAGGTGGACTTGATGATGATCTCCAAGGTGTTGATGAAAATGCTAATAAAGAATCAGAAATTACATCGACAAAAATTTCTACGAAAGGCGGATCAGGTGGTGGTGGTGGATTTCAGGCCGCAGCAAAAATGCGTGAAGACAAGGATCCGTATGCGAGTATTTTTGGTGCTAAAGATGCTGTGGGTGGAATCGAGGAGGATAGATCAATTGCCAGTGATATTGATGGAGCAGGTTCTGAATTGTTTCAAAAAATATCAAAACGATATGGGCAGATTCAGCAGGACAAAAGAATTGAAGGACAGAAACTAGAATAGATAAAAATGAATCCGAATAAAATTTTTGATTACCACGTTATGATCAAGGAGTCCCATTTGGACTCCTTCGGTCATGTCAACAATGCAGCCTATTTGCAACTCTATGAAGAGGCCCGTTGGGATTTTATCACTGCACATGGATTTGGTCTTGATGTCATACTAAAGGAGAAAACCGGCCCAGTGATTTTAGATCTACAAGTTAGATTTAAAAGAGAGATAAAAAATAGAGAAGGAATTCTCATTCAATCTCAATCAAAAGAACTAGTAAGTTCTAAAATCATGATCCTTGAACAAAAAATGATTAATGCTGAGGGGAAAATCGCTTCAGAGGCCCTTTTTACAGTTGGCTTCTTTGATATGAAAGAGCGAAAGTTAATTGAAGCTCCCCAGAAATGGCTTGAAGCCGTGGGAATCATCTCAAGGTAAATCAAACCTCATTAAAAAACGTTCAAAAATTTCTGAAGCATTTTCCAGAATGATTTCTTTTAATTCCATGTCACTCGTTTCAATATGTTTTTTGAAAAGAGAGAAGGTGAAGACATCTACCACTCGTCGTGAAATAGGGTAATAGCTGAGGTGCCATCGCTCTGGGGCAACCCCACCTTGATCTGTACTGTAGGGTCTAAAAAATCCGAAAGCCTCGTTCTGGGCCATCTTTTGATCAAGCCATTCATGGAGGGGAGCCGCTGGGCCACTGCCGATGCATTCAGAAGGAATGAGCTTAACTTGGTCAACAGTCTGAGTTTTCGCATCAAAGATATCAACATCTGAGCCCCAGTGGTGCCGAGAGCAACCAGGAATCGCAGACCATCTTAAAATAGCAAAAAGCAGTTCTGTAGGTGAGAGTTTTGAATAGTCTAGGACTCGCTCCAGATCATCGAGAAGAGGGCGCTCACCGCGGGCCTTGGCATTCCAAATGGAGAGTTGTCGATCATAATCCCGGAATGCACTCACAATTTGAAGATCAAAGCCAGCTTCTCTAGCAGCCTTTTGAAGCTTAAGATAATCATGGAGCATTTGTTGATGAATAAAAAACCTGGTGCCTTCGAGGTGCACCAGGTGTTCAGTTGTTTTTCCAAAAATAAGATCAATATTCATTATGGGGCAATGTCCGAATTAGAAGGAGCGTCCGCTTTGGTTTTTCCATCCTCATCAAAAAGTCTTCGCATTCCACTTCGCTTGTAGCGATTACTTAGAACATCAAAGAGGTTGGTGTTTTCACCAGAGTTAATATCATTATTACCCATATCCATTTCTTGGCCCATGACTTCAGCGATTTCAGATTCCTGTGCTGTTTGTTGGTCCTCGGTTAAACCAAATTCAGGTTGCTCTTCCACAGGAGAGGATATTGGACTGGCTGATCCTGAATCTCCAGCTTTTGTCACCTCTGGCGTATCGTCTTCTTTAACTTCCTCCTCCAAGGCTTTTACTGCTTCTTTCGGGTTCATTGGAAGTGGACTTGATGAACCCATTCCACTCATGCTTAATCCAGAAGTTCCGGCCATTAAAGAATTTTGCATGCCGCTGACCATTTTCTCAGCTTCTTTTGCTGCATTTGGGTCAGCCTTACTCACTAAATCTTTTGCAGCAGCTCTAATTTTAGCAGCATTAGAACTCATAGCTGCCTCATCCATAGAACCACCGGCCATATTTCCATTTAATATGTCATTACCAGGTCCTGCTCCAGCAGAAAGCATTTTAAACATACCTGGATTGAAGCCTTTAAAATTGATTCCACTTGTACTTTTTAAGCAGCTATTCCCACCGTTGCTAGACTTCTTAGACTTACAATTACATTTAGGATCAGTATGTAAATTCTCGTCAACACAGGTTTTGAGTGTACTGACATCATTATTTTTATTGTAATTAAGTTCTGCCAGTGAGGTTTGACAAATTTTCGAGTTATTTCTCGCCGGATTCGGCTTGTTATCTGCAGTGAAGCAGTAACACTTTGGTTTACCCGGATCATTTCGATCTTCAGACTTACAAAATAATAAACCATTGGCCGATTCAAATTCTGTTTTCATCTCTCGAAGTTTAGCGGCCCTCGCTTCAGAAATTTTTTGTTGATCCTTCATATGATAGGTCATAATTCCCATCCACGTGCCGAGTAGGGTATTAAAACCAAGACGAGTGATAGGACTGTAGATAAATTTATTAAATTTACCCTCCATCTCAGTACTAATTTTATCTAGTTCTTCAATCGGTATTGGCTTACCATCTTTTAATTTGAGAGTCTTTTGAACGAGCTTCATTAGCCCACTTATGTCTCCCGAGTTCTGAGCTGCAGGAGGCAGTTTTTTTTCTACACCAGGCATACCTTCTGGCAATTTGGTTAATTTTGGTTTAATTGGTTGTACTGAACTTTGATCGGCATGAGCTTCTTTAATGAATAGATTTGAAATGATAGAACTTAGAGGATTTGGATTTCTTAGAGTATCATCAAACAACATGCTGGAAATAATATCTGTAGACTGAGAATCAATTTTTATATTTTTAAATTGCGTATGATCTTCCTCAAAGTATGAGGTCTTGGAATAGTTCTCAAACTCTATTGATTCAAACTCTTGAATCAGTTCAAGAAGATCTCCTACATTCTCAGCGGATGAAATATTATTAGCAGCAATCGACTTAGCTTTTTGAATTTCTCTGGCTTTTGATAGATGAAATACATCATTAGTACTGTATGACCAAATAGTGTTATCAAATCCTTTATTTTTTATGTAAGTCGTTCCACCTGGTGGTGTTCCACCTGGTGTTGTTCCACCTGGTGTTGTACCACCTGCTGGTGTTCCACTTGCTGGTGTTCCACCTGCTGGTGTTCCACTTGCTGGTGTCCCACCTGCTGGTGTCCCACCTGCTGGTGTCCCACCTGCTGGTGTCCCACCTGCTGGTGTCCCACCTGCTGGTGTCCCACCTGCTGGTGTCGCAGCT